>CAVZTQ010000004.1:0-2113571 GCA_963778235.1 uncultured Acidobacteriota bacterium
CCGGACGCGTCGAACGGCTTCATCGTGGCATTTATGCCTATGATCCAGTTTTGCACTCCCTCAGTATGGTGTGCAGTGAAGAGCCCGATGCGTGCATTCATGAACCATTTCTCAATCGGGCTATCTTCCACGAGGCGGCTTTTTCGATATTCCTCACAGCCCGCGTTGCTGACCTCGCCAATTCCTACGGTACGCTCGCACGCGACTTTTGCCTGCTCGAAGCCGGTCATATCGCTCAACTTCTCGCAGCCAAATCGGCAGCCACGGGGTTGGGTGTGTGCGCGATTGGCTATCTCGATTTTGCTGCGGTGCGCACGCTTATCGAAGTCGATGATGGTGTCGAATTGCTCCACTCCTTGGTCGGCGGCGTACCCGAAGAGAGAGGGCAGGTGCCTTCAGGTACAAGGCTCGAGATGCGTTGCACGCTGATCGATCGGATCCGCAATCTGCCTAGTTCGCAGATCGAGCGTCTGTTGGCCAAGACGGATGAGCGCTCCGAGGACGCAGGATGAAGGAGCTCACCGAACAAATTGCCGATTTGACCGGCTGCCGGCGGACATTGTTGGAACGATTGCTGGCGCGACAGGGCGACGACGGTGACGCTCCGCTCCTGCCGGTTTCGCGTTCTCGCCGGAACTACCCTCTGACCGCCTCGCAAAGGCGGCTTTGGCTCGATGATCACATTGAGGCCGGCAATCCAGCATGGAATATCGTTGCGCCGTTACAAGTCGAAGGCCCTCTCGACATTAATCTGCTTGAACGCTGCTTCGCCGAGATCATTCGCCGTCACGAAGCCCTGCGGGTAACGTTCCAGACAGAGGACGCCGAGCCCAGACAAGTCGTCGGTGCTCCATTCGAGATCGCAGCCGAGCGATGGCCTGCAGAGGGTGCCACCACGGCCGAGCGGCTGGCCAATTCCTTGCAACAAGCGCGACGGGCATCATTGCGGCCCTTCGACCTGGGCACCGGACCACTGCTTCGATTGAGCGTCGCGCAGCTTGCGGACAATGACCATCTGCTCGTCATATGTGTTCACCATATTGTCGCGGATGGCTGGTCGACCAACATTCTTCTCGGTGAAGCCGCCGAACTCTACCGAGCAGCGATTGAAAACCGCCGTCCCCATTTACCAATGCTGACCTTGCAATTGATCGACTATGCCTCCTGGGAAAAGGGGCAAATCGACTGTGACGCGTTCCGGTCATTCAATTGCGACGCGACCATGCTGCCGCCGAAAGCAACCGCACCGCCAGCGCCACCGCCGCTCGCCTGCGCTGTTTGTGCGAGCGTCTTCGCGAGCAAAGCCGAATCGGTGAGAGAATCCGAACTGGACTGCGCGGACGCGCTCGCTGCGAACAGCAGAAGTGCCGGCGCGATTGCTAGTGCGATTCCCGACTTAAAATTCATTTTCATGACATTCCCCTTTTTCATTCCCTGTGAACTAATCAATCTGCTTCATTCCCAAACTCTTTATCGCACCAGGCGAATCGCTTCCGGGGTACCGCTACCATTCACAAATAAATCGGCCGTAATTTTCTGCCCGAATCACTGATGGGCACCGGAATCCGTACCAGGCCAGATCCGCGCGCGACATTTGCAGCCTCACCATCGCGCCGAATTCGATAGTCGAAAGATCGTCGGCGAAAGGCAGCGCCAGAAATCCGGTAAGTGTTTTTCCGGCTCGGTAAAATTCTTTTTCGGCCTGTGCGACGCAGCGAAATGATTCTGCGTAACGGCGCAACAGTTTGCACTGGTGGCGCAAGTATTTCGTCGGCGTAACCGCAGACCCGGGCGCAATCGTTTGCGCCGGCTTGACCGCTGCAAGATTGGTTCGGACTTGGCCGAGCAGCCCGGCACCAAAAGAATCGCAAAAATAATCGCCGCGCCAGCCAAAGAAAAAGCTTGCCATCCCAACGAGGCGCCCAAGAGAAACATTCGACAGACCACGAGTCGTAGGGGCAACCTTAGGTCGCCCAGGTTTTCTCGTCCCGCATGCTCCCGCGCAAATGCCGCGCGCAACGTAAATTCCAAATGTCCCGCAGCATCAATCGCCTTGTCATGCGCCGCCAGCGCCCCCACGGCCATGCAATCTCGCGCGCTTCAACAAGCATCGCATCACACTTCGCGCACAACGCGGCATGATTCATCGCGTCCTGCAAAAGTTTCACGTCGCGCAATTCATTGCACGCCATTTGCGGAGCGAGTTGTTCAAACAGTTGGCAAATCATTTCGGCGCCTTCTGTGCTTGCATCTTTGCCGTCACCGGCGAAATAAAATTCTCTCCCATATTCCGATTCGGCGTCGAAGTGATCACCGCCACCGCGGACATTTTCTTCGCGCCTGAAGTTGAACTAGAGATTGACGCTGACGTCGAAGCCGAAGTCGTCGCCGGCGCTTTTCTTAGTTTCGCGGCAAGCAGCGCCCGCCCTCGATGCAATCGCGAAGCAACCGTCCCAGCCGCGCATCCCAAAGCCGCCGCAGCTTCCTCATAACTCATTTCTTCCAAATCACAAAGTGCCACAACTTCTCGATAATCCGGCGGCAACGTCAGTATCGCTTGACGAACCTGCTCGATTGTTTCCGCACGCGCCGCCACATCAGATTGCGCAGCATCCACAGAACGAATTTGCAATTCAGGACGGGAATTGGCTGCGTCTTCCCAATTCGGCGCCAATGGTGTGTAAGGCCGCTCGCGTTCCAAACGCTTCAGCACTTGATTCCGCGCGATGCCAAACAAAAATGCGCCCAGCTTCCCTTTTGCGGAATCGAACTGCGCGGTTTGTCGGATCAGCGTCATGAAAACTTCCTGCGTTGCATCCTCTGCTACCGTGCGGTTCCCGCACATGTGCAACGCAAACCGGAAAAGCGGCCCTTGCCAGCGACGAAAGACAAACGTAAACGCCTCCTCATCGCCCGCACGAACACGGAGCATCAGGTCGTCATCGCCGATATCAGGGGCCGGAAGCATCTATACCTTCGACGACCAAACTCGCTTGTCGTTATCTATTCCCGCAAATAAGGCACTGAATTCCATTATTTTCATCCAGAGTGCGGTGCCAGGGGGACCTTACCTTAATAGTGTGTAGCCCGGGGTCGCCGAGCCCGGGGCTTTCCCGACCATCCAACGCTATCGGGCAAGCTCAAAGCCATCGCCAGTCCTCATCGACGGCGCGTACTCGATGTGAATCACCCGCCGAGGTGCAATTCCAGTGGATTTTGAGGAAGCATGCAAAATCAGCGGCCGCATGGCCAGCACACCTCCTCGATGAACGAGGCACTCCACCGGAGCGATTTCCTCAGCGAGCTTGTGAATCGATTGATCGTCAATCACTCCTAGATTGTGGGTCCCTGGGAGCACGCGCAGCGGACCATTTGATTCAGTGGAATCGTCGACATGTATTCGCAACGCGAGAACATTCGATAGCGCCGAAGCTGGCGCGTGCGCGTATGTCACGCCCTCTTTGACGGACCATGGTCCCCAACCATCCGTTTCGCGGCGTTCGCGAATCGGCAACGCCGTATCCTGATGCCACATTACGAGCCAATTCGCGGCGGGAGACTTGTCGAAAAGCGTGGCATGAAATGGAACAGCTTCTTATCCAAGGATTTCCTTTGCAAGATTCAGGAAACGCGGATCGCCTGCCAGCTCGGCGACAGCCGGATGTTTAAGCGCATGTCGAATTCCCGCTCGGCTGCGACGTAGCGTCGATTTGTTTACATCATCCAGAAGACTCGCCACTTCCTCCCGAGAAAACAGCGGCGGAAGAATGGCGAAGCCGGACCTGTTGACGGACTCTTGCCAGGTCACACGATTTCTCCTTCCGTGAATTCTACGCGAACCAAGTCAAACGCTCCAGACACTCAGAATACACGTCGTCACAAACTATATCGTGGCACGCCATATTTTTAATTACTATAGATACTCACTAAACTTTCACAAGACGTTCCAATTGGCTAGTATTAACAGCATTCGATTCAATGACTTACGTGATATTGCGCCCTTTCTCCAGACGCCCGTCCAGACACCGTCATGCGCAAAATCGCAAAATTTTTCGCGACGGGTACCCCCCCACCCCCACCCTATTTTGCAATGTGTATGCTAATAAAGGACTTACAGCGATCTGTCGTTGATCGTTATGCAAATAAAGGACTTAGCGGAGATGTTGAACTTGTAGCGCCGGGTGCCCCACGTTCGTCCGGGGAAGCGGGCGAACGTGGGGTTCTTGAACTTGGTTCAGAACTGAAATATTCCGAACACACCACTCAACAACTCACAAAACTCCTAGTTCCATTTTTCTAACTCTCCACCAAAAACTGCACTATAATGCACTTTCTCCCCAAAACATTCTCTTCGTATGCATTATAGTGCATTTTTTCACCTAATTACCCCGCATTCCACCCCAAAATAACAACTCCAAAACAAAAAACAATCCTCACTCTCCCGCCCCGCCATTTTTCCATCCAGCAGAATTAACGCGAATTCCCCGCCGCACTTTGCTATAAACTCTGCATCCTTATTTGTTCTAAGTATTCGGAGGAACCCGATGCGGCGGATTTTGTGGATTTGTCTAATCGTAGCAATGGCTGGCGGCGGTGTGCTCGCGCAAGGCCGCGGCGAAGCTGGAGCCACCCCAACAGGCCCGTTGCCAACTGTGGCAGCAAGAACTACCGGCATGCAGAAATTTGACGGCTACTTCCCTTTTTATTGGGATGCCCGCGCCGGAAAAATCTGGCTACAAATCGACAAGTGGGACGCCGAATTTCTTTTCATGGAATCCCTCCCCGCCGGAATTGGTCAAAACGATTTAGGACTCGATCGCGGACAGGGCGGCCGTTCGCACATCGTAAAATTTGAGCGCACCGGCCCGCGTGTCCTGCTGGTGGAACCAAACGAAGCTTTCCGCGCCATCACCGATAACGCCGACGAAAAACAATCCGTCGAGCAATCCTTCCCGCAATCCGTAATGTTTGGTTTTGATGTCGCCGCCGAAGATGGCGCCACGGTGCTTAGTCGACGCCACAAACTTTTTTATGCGCGATGCGCACAACGTAACATCAACTCTTCGCCGCTCGCAACAAGGTCAATTCCGTCTCGACCCAACGCGCTCAGCCTTTTATCTCCCGCGCACCAAGAATTTCCCGAAGAATACCGAAGTAGAAGTGACCCTCACATTTGTAAGCGACGAGCCCGGCCCACTCGTCCGTCAAGTTTCACCCGACGCAACAGCAATCACAGTCCGCGAACATCAATCACTAATTGAATTGCCGCCGCCCGGATTTAAGCCGCGCGCATACGACCCGCGCTCAGGATTTTTCGGCGGATCATTCATGGATTTTTCAGCTCCGATTGACGAGCCTCGCGAAAAACGTTTCATCGCACGCCATCGTCTCGAGAAAAAAGATCCCTCAGCAGCAATGAGCGAAGCCGTTCAGCCATTAATTTATTACGTGGATCGCGGCGCGCCCGAACCAATTCGTTCCGCATTAGTCGAAGGCGCAAGCTGGTGGAATCAGGCGTTTGAAGCCGCAGGATTCAAGAATGCATTCCGCGTGGAGCTGATGCCCGAAGGCGCCGATCCAATGGACATTCGTTACAACATAATCCAATGGGTCCATCGTTCAACTCGTGGATGGTCCTACGGTGCCTCAGTCAGCGATCCGCGCACCGGAGAAATTATTAAGGGACAAGTTTCGCTCGGCTCGCTTCGCGCCGAACAGGATTACATGATCGCCGTCGGATTGATGGCGCCGTATGAAAAAGGCGCGTCCTCCGAAGCGACCAAAGCAGTCTCGGCGAAAATGATGGCGATGGTCGTCGCGCGAATGCGTCAACTCGCCGCACATGAAGTTGGCCACACGCTCGGCCTCTCGCACAATTACACCGCGAGCACAGTCGATCGTGCATCAGTGATGGACTATCCCAATCCCACAGTTAACCTGGACGCAAATGGTGTTCCGGATCTTTCCGATGCGTACGCCGTGGGCATCGGCTCTTGGGACAAAGTCGCAATTAATTTCGGCTACCGCCAATTTGACGCCGGCACCAATGAACGCGCCGCGCTAAATAAAATAATGAACGACGCATACACCAGCGGCCAGCGCTACTTAACAGATCAAGACGCGCGCCCGGCTTCCGCGATGAGTCCCTACGCACACTTGTGGGATTCCGGTAGCAATGCCGTGGACGAATTGGATCGCATCATGAAAGTTCGCGCGGCCGCGCTAAAACGTTTTGGCGAAAATAATATTCGCGAAGGCGCGCCGATGGCCACGCTCGAAGATGTTCTCGTGCCGCTTTATTTGTTGCATCGATATCAAGTGGAAGCAGCCGCAAAAGTTGTTGGCGGAGTCGATTACACCTTCGCACTTCGCGGCGATGTGCTTATTCCCACAAAACCAGTTTCCGCCGCGGAACAGAAACGCGCGCTCGATGCTGTTCTCGCCACATTAACTCCGACCGCGCTCGCTCTTCCCGATTCACTGCTTAAGTTGATTCCTCCACGCCCGCCGGACTATCCGCAAAATCGTGAATTGTTCCGCCGCCGCACCGCGCCTGCGTTTGACGCGCTAAGTCCGGCGGAAACCGCAGCAACTCATACGATCGCATTTTTGTTCGATCCCGAACGCGCCGAGCGATTGATCGAAATGCACGCACAAAATCCGCAAGTCGCCGGATTCGGCGAAGTTGTGGACAGAATTTTAGCGTCCACATGGAAAGCTCCACACGCAACAGGAACCAACGCGGAAATTCAGCGCGTAGTGAATGACGTTGTTCTCTACGACTTGATGACGCTCGCAAACGATCAAAGCGCCGCAACTCAAGTCCGCGCGACAGCCTCACTAAAACTAAACGAGCTGCGCGAATGGCTCACAAAACAAATGGCTCCCGGCTTGGACGAAGGTTGGCACGCCGCATATTTTTACGGCGCAGAACAAATCCGCCAATATCTCGGCGATCCAAAAACATTCGTAATCCCGCGGCCAACAACGTTGCCCGATGGAATGCCAATCGGTTCCGGCGACGATTGGGACGTCAACTGGAATTAGTCAACTTCAGATAAAATGGCAACTCGGGCGGGCCGCATCTCCGAAATTCCGGACCGCGGCCCGCCCGTTATTTTTCGGTAACACTTGACAACATTGGTAACATGGGCCTACCGTCTGTCCCATAGTGGAACTAGACGTTTCCCTCTCTTGGCTGGCCCTGTCTCTCACTCCGGGACTTGGATCAAGGCTCACCGCTCGCGTGCTGCGCGAGTTTGGCACACCTGAAGGTGTGTTCGCGGCATCCCGCACGGCCTTGGAGGCGTGCAATTTAACAGGTGCGACCGTGCAGGCCATCGTTTCGCGCGGCGCTTTCTCAAGTGCCGAAAAAGAACTGGGCCAACTGCGCGAGCTAGGCATCCAGTTGCTGCACTGGGGCGAAAGCGAATATCCCTCTCGTTTACTCGAGATTTACGACCCCCCGCCCATGCTTTACGTGAAGGGTGACATGCAGGTGCTTCGCCGGTATTCGATTTCTATCGTTGGCACGCGTCGTCCGACGCCTTACGGTAATCAAATGGCTGAGAGGATCGCACGGGATCTGGCAGATCGCGGTTTGGTAATCGTCAGCGGACTCGCGCGCGGCATTGATTGTCTGGCGCATCGAGGCGCATGCGCTTCGGCGCGCGGCGCAACAATCGGAGTGTTGGGCACCGGGATAGACGTGATCTATCCGAAAGAAAATAAAAAGGTTTTCGCGGAAGTGGAAAAGCGCGGCGCGTTGATCAGTGAGTTTCCGTTGGGCGCGCACGCAGCGCCTGAAAACTTTCCAGTGCGAAACAGGATCGTCGCAGGAATGAGTTTGGGAACTGTGGTCGTGGAAGGCGAACAATATTCTGGATCATTAATTACCGCGCGCCTCGCAATGGAATTTGGCCGTGAAGTTTTCGGCGTTCCCGGAAATTGCACGCAACCTTCCAGCTTCGCGCCGAATCAATTAATCAAGCAAGGCGCGAAACTTGTGACCGGCTGGGAAGACGTCGTCGAAGAACTTCCCACCGAAATTCGCGCAGAATTGTTCCCGGTGGAAACGCCGGGGGCTGGAGAACGCGAATCACTGTTTACAGAAGCACTTGCGCCGGAACAAAAAAAGCTGTACGAATTGTTGAGTACCGACCAGACGCTTCATGTCGACGAGATAATGGAAACATCGGGCATGACTTCTTCGGCGGTGCTGGCAGCACTTTGCGAAATGGAATTGAAGGGAATCATTCGCCAAATGCCGGGGAAACAATTCGTGCGGGTTATGCTCTGAAAATTGGCGGCATCAAAATAACAGTAGCCAGAAGGACACACGCCAACCCGCCCCTCCGGGTTTCGGCTTAAAACAATAACCATGGGAAAGTCACTCGTCATCGTTGAATCGCCGGCTAAGGCGAAAACGATAAACAAATATTTAGGACGCAATTTCAGCGTCAAGGCCTCCATCGGTCACGTGATGGACCTGCCGAAAAAGGATATCGGTATTGTTCTGCCTCCGGACGAAGATAAGCCGGCGAAGAAAAAAACCACCAAGAAGCGCGCGAACGCCAAGAAGAAGCCGGAAGTAAAAGTGAAGCCGTACAATCCGGCGAAGATTTTCGAGCCGACCTACGTTGTAATTCCCGGCAAAGATAAAGTTGTGAATGATTTGCGCAAAGCTGCGGCCAACGCTGACGCGATTTATCTGGCGGCTGACCCGGACCGCGAAGGCGAAGCAATCTGCGCGCATCTGACCGAAGTTTTCACCATGTCCAAGGAAGATCTTTTCGAGGGATACGTGCCCGCGATAAATCGCTGGGGCCGAAGAGGAAAGAAGACAGCGGCTGAGACTGCTGAAGACAAAACAGTTGCGCCTCCGGTGGCAGAAGATGTTCCGAAGGATATGCGGAAGAAAATTTTCCGCGTGATGTTCAACGAAATTACTCCGAAAGCGATTCGCGCCGCATTCGACATGGCCGGCCAGGTAAATGAAAATCTGGTTGACGCGCAGCAAGCGCGTCGCGTGCTCGATCGAATTGTGGGCTACAAAATTTCTCCAGTCCTGTGGGATAAAGTGCGCCGCGGACTCTCCGCCGGACGCGTGCAAACAGTTGCTCTGCGATTGATCGCCGAACGCGAACTCGAAATCAAAGCATTCATTCCCAAAGAATATTGGACGATTCACGCACGTCTGCAAGCCGCCGAGTTGCCGATTTTCACCGCGAAACTCTGGCGTCACAAAGACGAAGAAATTGAAATCACCAACGAAGTGCAAGCCACATCAATTTTGGACGAGCTAAAGAAGGCCAAGTGGCAAGTTGCGGAAGTGGTGCAGAAAGAAAAGCGCCGCAACGCCGCGCCGCCATTCACAACTTCCAAGTTGCAGCAGGCTTCGTACAACCGTTTGCGTTACACCGCGAAACGCACGATGGGCATCGCGCAGAAATTATACGAAGGCGTGGAGCTGGGCGACGAAGGCTCCATCGCGCTAATCACTTATATGCGTACTGATTCGGTACGCGTGTCAAATGACGCGCTGGAACAAGTGCGCTCGCTGATTCCGGAACTTTATGGCGCGGATTATCTGCCCGAAAAACCAAATTTCTATAAGAGCAAGAAGGATGCGCAAGATGCGCACGAAGCAATTCGTCCGACAGACGCGGCGCGCACTCCAGATTCCGTGCGTCGATTTCTGGACGACGAATCATTCAAGCTCTATCAATTAATCTGGCAGCGATTCGTAGCTTCGCAAATGGTTCCGGCTGTGTTCGACCAAACAACCATCGACGTTGCCGCGGGAGATTATGTTTTCCGCGCGTCCGGCTCCGTTGAAAAATTTGCAGGATATTTGGCGGCGTACCGCTCCGGCGAAGAAGATATGGAAAAGGGTGACGACGCCGAAGCCGAAGGAAAGCGTCTACCACGCGTAACTGAAAATGAAATTTTGAAACTCGCCGCGCCCGAAGCAAATGAAAGTGGTGAAACTCCGCTGCCTGTTCGCTCCGAGCAACATTTCACTGAGCCGCCTCCGCGATACACCGAAGCAACGCTAGTGAAAGAGTTGGAAGAAAAAGGAATCGGACGGCCTTCCACTTACGCCGCGATTATTTCAACGATTGTCGAGCGCGAATACGTTACGAAGGAACTTGGAAAATTTACGCCCACCATGCTTGGCGCGAAAGTTAGCGTCTTGCTGGTGAAAGGCTTCGAGGATATTTTCGATCTGGGATTCACGGCGCGCATGGAAGAAGAATTGGACGAAGTGGAAGAAGGCAAATTGCCGTGGAAGCAAGCCGTCGGCGAATTTTACGATCGTTTTGTGAAGGATTTGGCGCTCGCGCGCGAGGACATGCAGTCCTACAAAATTGGAATTCCCACCGACGAGCTTTGCCCGAAGTGCGAGAAGGGACATTTGCTGGAGCGCATCAGCCGCAACGGATTTTTCATGGGCTGCGATCGCTATCCGGATTGCGACTACACGCGCGATCTTTCGCCGGAACTTGCCATGGACGGCGAAAATCCCGTTGTGCCCTGCCCGGAATGCGGCAAGGAAATGGTGATCAAGCGCGGACGCTTCGGAACTTTCCTCGCGTGCAGCGCTTATCCAGAATGCAAAACAACTTTGAAACTGGTGCAAGGAACGCGCAAAGCACGTCAACCGGATGAAATTCTGGAAGAAAAATGCCCGGACTGCGGCGAGCCACTGGTAAAACGTTTTGGCCGCTACGGAGAATTCATCGGCTGCACGACCTATCCGAAGTGCAAATATATTCGCGCGAAAACTCTGGGAATCGCATGCCCGAAATGCGCCGTGGGCGAACTGGTTCAACGCATGACCAAGCGTGGCCAGCGAGTGTTCTTCGGCTGCAATAAATATCCGGAATGCGATTTCACCACGCCGTACCAGCCGATCATCGAGCCGTGCCCGAAATGCGGCGCGCCGTTCATCGTGGAAAAGAATTTGAAAACGGGAAATGTCCGCGCCTGCATTAAAGAAGGATGCGATTGGGAAGTTGCTGCGCCGGAGCCGACGCCGTTAAACCAGCCCGCGGAACCTGTTGTCGTCGGGTAAATTCTCAGGGAATCCTCGGCGGCAATTCGCGTATTTATTCTTTATACACTTTCCTGTGATGATTATTTAGAAATAGCTGCACGCTTGCATTCTTCCCCGGCATTTCTGTCCGAAATATCCGCGTTATACTTTCGCGATGAATTCGGGCACGCCTGAAGTTGATGTCAAGGAAGCAATCGGGAAATTCCTGAACTACCTGCAAAACGAGCGCAACGCTTCCCCGAACACCATCACCAATTATGGTTCTGATCTCGATCAGTTTCTGAATTATATTTCGCCGCCGGAGGATGTCGCGAACAGCCGTGCTCCCGTCGCGAAAAAACATTTGGTCCCGCGTGACATCGATCACCGCCTAATTCGCGAATTTCTTGGCCAACTCCACACGTTCGGCCTCCAAAAAAGTTCCGTCGCGCGCAAACTGACTTCCCTGCGTTCATTTTTCAAGTTCTGCAACCGCGAGGAACTAATCCAGAATAATCCGGCAAAGCTGGTGGCCACTCCACGATTGCCCAAACGCGTGCCGGTGGTTATTCCGGCCGGCGAGCTCAATCAATTTCTGGATCAACTCGGCGGACCGATCCGTGCCTTGCCGGGCAGGAAATCGCGGAGAAAAACAGGCGGAGAGAAAAGTTCTGCGCTGGCCACGCCACCGCCGGTTGACGATTCGCGCGTGATGCTTCCGCGTGACCGCGCCATCATGGAATTGCTTTACGCATCCGGCTTGCGCGTCAGCGAGCTTGTAGGCCTGAACGATGAGGACATGGACCGCACACAGCAAATGCTGCGGGTCCGCGGAAAAGGGCGCAAAGAACGCATGGTGCCATTTGGCGGAAAAGCGCAAACCGCGATGGACAATTATTGGAACCTGCGAAACGAGTTGCTCACCAAAGGAAAATCTAAAATTCACACGCCTGCTATTTTTCTGAATTTTGCCGGCAGACGCCTTACCGCCCGCAGTGTCCGGCGAATCGTAAATAAATATGTGAAGCTGGCCGGCGTGAATTGGAATCTGCATCCGCATTCGCTGCGCCACGCCTTTGCGACGCACCTGCTGGCGGACGGCGCTGACCTGCGCGCGATTCAAGAACTGCTGGGCCACGCTTCACTTTCCACCACACAAAAATATACGCACGCGACTATCCGCCAGCTGATGGAAGTGTATGATAAGGCCCATCCGCGGGCCTGAAGCGCGGGCCTGAAACGTGAAAACGTGGCGGCACGTCTTACGTGCGCTACCCTTTCGCGGCATTCCACAAAGGACTTCGAGTGAAAAAATTACTGATAGGTGTGTTCATCGTTGGCGCTGCTCTCGCGACGATCGCGAGTCCGCGCGCTGCCGCACAGGACAATTACGAAATTCAAGTTTACGGCGCGGATACCGTCGAGCCGCACCACACCATGCTGGAGTTGCACAGCAATTTCACCTTTCAAGGCTCAAAGACAACGCAAGACGGACTGTTTCCCACCAATCACGCGCTGCACGAAACCATCGAAATTACACATGGTTTCACTTCGTGGTTTGAAGTTGGTTTTTATATTTTCACGTCTTCCCGTTCCGGCCAGGGAATTGACTGGGTCGGCGATCACATCCGTCCGCGAGTTCGCGTGCCGGAAAGTTGGCACTGGCCCGTGGGCGTGAGCGTATCAACGGAAATTGGATATCAACGCCGCCAGTTTTCGCCAGACACATGGACACAGGAAATCCGTCCCATCATCGACAAGCAAGTCGGTAAATGGTATTTCTCCTTCAATCCTTCCATCGAACTTTCGTATCACGGAGAAAATGCCGGAAAAGCGCCGGGCTTTTCGCCAAACTTCACGGTCGGCTACGACTTCACAAAAAAGATTAACGGCGCGATTGAATATTATGGCGCGCTCGGCCCGATCGGTGGATTCGATCCGCTTCACGATCAGCAGCAACAAATTTTTCCGGCGATCAATTTGAATCTTTCGCCGAAGTGGGAAATTAATTTTGGCGTTGGCGTGGGAATGACGGCGGGAACCGACCACTTAATCGCAAAAACGATTGTGGGTTACCGCTTCGATTTCTAGACGTAATTCCGCGCGGCGTGATATAAGGGCGCTTAATCGGCAACAACAGATTTGTTTATGTTCCCTGGGAATGCAAATTCCCGGGCAGTGTTTCGGAAATTCTTTGTGTGGGAGAGGACGACATGAAATCAGCAGCGAAGTTATTTTTGATGGCAACAATTCTGTGCCTCGGACTGGCAGTCGGCGTTCGCGCGCAGGATGAAACTCCGCCGGCGGCTGGTGCGGGCCGCGGACAAGCCGGAGCAGGACGCGGTGGCGCGGCAGCAGCGCAGGCGGAACCAATCGCGTATGACCGTGTGATCACAGCCGAAGCGAAAACTCAGCACGGCGTGTTCGACGTTCACCAAATTAAGGATACGTATTTCTACGAAATTCCGACTTCGCAACTGAACAAAGATTTTCTTTGGGTCACGCTGATTGCGAAGACGACTCTTGGCGTCGGCTACGGCGGTCAGGACGCAGGCAATCACGTGGTGCGCTGGGAACGACACGGCAACACCGTGTTCCTCCGCAGCGTTTCCTACGAAATTGTTGCGGACGATACGCTTCCCATCGCATCCGCGGTTCGCGCGGCGAATGATGACTCAATTCTGATGGCCTTCCCGATCCGCGCATTCGGAAAAAATGATGCGCCGGTGATTGAAGTCACGCGCCTTTATGCGACGGAAGTTCCCGAGTTCAGCGCGCGCGGCGCACTGCGAGCGCGTGGATTTGACGCGACGCGTTCTTACGTCGATCACATTCGCGCCTTCCCGGAAAATATTGAAGTGGAAGCCGCGCACACATACACCAATCCTCCCGAAGCACCTGCGGCAGCCGGAGCAGGCGCGCCGGGTCCGGGCCGCGGAGGACGCGGAGCAGCAGGCATGCGCGGAAACAGCGCCACGGTGCTGATGCATTTCAGCATGGTGAAACTGCCCGAAAATAAAATGATTCCCCGCCTGTTCGACGAACGCGTCGGATATTTTTCGGTTTCGCAGGAAGATTTCGGCCGTGACGAACATCGCGCGGTGCGCAGAATCTACATCACACGCTGGAGACTGGAAAAGAAAGATCCCTCTTGCGTCAGTGACTGCGAACCGGTAAAGCCGATCGTTTATTACGTGGATCCCGCAACACCGGACAAGTGGAAGCCGTGGGTGAAAAAAGCAATTGAAGACTGGCAACCAGCATTCGCGGCGGCCGGCTTCAAGAATGGCATCATCGCAAAATATGCTCCGACTCCGCAGGAAGACCCGAACTGGAATGTGGAAGACGTCCGCAACTCAGTGGTTCGCTGGCTGCCTTCCACAACGGAAAATGCCGTCGGCCCGCACATTGCCGATCCGCGCACCGGAGAAGTTCTGAACGCGGATATTCAGGTCTATCACAACGTGATGAACCTGGCGTCGGATTGGTATTTCACGCAGGTCGGTCCTCTCGACCCGCGCGCGAAAACTCTTCCCCTGCCGGACGAACTCGAAGGACGGCTGATCGAATATGTAATCGCGCACGAAGTCGGCCACACGCTCGGCTTCCAGCACAACATGAAGTCCAGCTCGCTTTATGACGTGGATAAACTTCACAATGCGGAATGGCTGCACAACATGGGCCACGTAGCGACACTGATGGATTATTCTCGATTCAACTATGTCGCTCAGGTGGGCGATAAGATTCCGCCTGAAGATCTGATTCCAAAGATTGGTCCCTACGACAAGTGGGCGACACATTGGGGTTACGCTGTAATTCCGAACGTCAAGAATTCGGACGACGAAAAAGCAACGCTCGACAAGTGGTCGCGCGAGCAGGACACCACGAAGTGGTACCGCTTCTCAACGGATCGCTCAAACGGAAGCGACCCCGGCGAAAATACCGAAGCTGTCGGTGACGCCGATGCCGTCTCTTCAACCGCATTCGGAATGAAAAACCTCCATCTCGTGATGGAAAATCTAATTCCGGCAACCACAACGGATTCCACCGAACCGTACACGCGCCTCGGCGAAGTTTACGGACGCGTGCTGGGCCAGTGGACGCTCGAAATGGGACACGTTGCGGTAATTCCGGGCGGTATCGAATCGCAGGATAAATATCCCGGTCAAAAGGGGCCGCAATTCTGGCCCACGCCAAAAGAAAAGCAAGTGGCGGCCGTGAAATTCCTGAACGATAACGCTTTCAGGACGCCCACGTGGCTCATCAAGCCGGAATTGCTCGCGCTCTTCGAGCCGGCCGGCGAACTCGCACGCATTCGCAACGCGCAACTTTCCGTCCTGACTCGATTGTTCGCGGACGCGAAGCTTGAGCGCATGATCGAAATCGAAGCGTTCGAGCCGGCGAAGGCATATCCCGCTGCTGAATTCCTTTCCGATGTGCGCAAAGGAATTTGGAGCGAGCTTGCCAATCCCACGGTGACCGTTGACATCTACCGCCGCAATTTGCAGGACGGCTACGTCGAACAACTCACCACGAAGGTCAATGAACGTACCGCTGGATTCGAGGAAGTCCGCGCGCTGTTCCGTCAGGAGCTGAAAGATCTTTCAGCGCAAGTGACGGCGGCTTTGCCGAAAGCGAAAGATGCCGACACGCGCGCGCACTTGAACGCCGTGAAGGACAACATCGCACGCGCTCTGGATCCGAAGTTCGCATTGACCGCGGAAACTGCGGCGCCCGCAGGCGGTGGCCGTGGCGGAGTGCAACCAAACTCAGTGTTCAACGCCGATCCCGCAACGCTCAGTTGCTGGCCGGACTACACGATCACTACCAGCACCGGCAAAGGTGGTCATCAGTAAAAGAAAAATAAACACGTGTAAGAAAATTCACACGGAGCGCCGAAAGAAAAAGGCGCTCCGTGTGAAAGTTTTTTTGGGGAATTAATCGTGGAGTTTAATGTCCGAAAGACTGCGCTTCTTTTTCTTCGACGGGCTCCAAAGCTTCCGATTGGTCCGCCGGATCGATGCGCAGATAGAAGCGGTGTGTGCAGGCGGCGCAACGGAATGGGCGCCAGTTTGTGAGTTGCAAAATTCGTCGCTCGAAAAAACCTCGCCGGCGAGATTGCACGATTTTATCGCTGGTACAACTGGGGCAATGACTTTTACCAGAATCGAGCATTATTCTGTAACCTTCAAGGTGCGTTGCGCACCCTTTCCCCACGGCCGATTGAAAACGAATGTAGCAACAAGCGCACAATCAAACAAGACTTTAATGGCAATGGCGCCCGGAATTATGATGCCGCAACGGCCCAAATTATTCGCCCTACATGAAGCAAAACGTAAATTTCAGGTTATGATGCGCGCTCAAGAGGTGCATTCATGACGCAGCGAATTATTCTTGCGGTAGCGGCCGTCGCGGCATTTCTCGCCATGCCCTCGCCGCTTCTAACTCCAATGCCCGGTGGACACATGTATCTTCTCGTCGCCAACAAAGCAGCGAACACACTGGGCCTTGTCGATCCCGACGCTGGTAAACAAATTGCCGCTCTTGCCGAAAGCGGATTCACCGCGCACGAAGTTGTAGCGTCGCCCGACGGAAAACTTGCGTTCGTGCCAATTTACGGAGATTCAGGTGTGGGCAGGCCGGGAACGGACGGCAGCGCGATTGACGTCGTCGATTTGGAAGCGCGCCGCACGATTCAGACCATTAAATTTGATCGAGGCGTGCGCCCGCACTGCGCTGTAATCGGGCCGAAAGACGGAATGCTGTACGTGACAACGGAACTGAAGCAAGCGATCACTGTGATCGATCCGCGCTCGCTGAAAATTGTGGACGAAATTCCCACTGGCCAGCCTGAATCGCACATGCTGGCAATTTCTCCTGACGGCACGCGCGGTTACACTGCAAACGTCGGCCCCGGAACAGTTTCCGTGCTGGATATCGCGAACCGCAAAACGCTTAGCGTGATTCCAGTAACAACTCACGTTCAAAGAATTTCGGTTTCGGCTGACGGCAAATGGGTGTTCACATCCGATACAGAGAAACCACGGCTCGCGGTAATCTCCACTGCAACAAATAAGGTTGAGCGCTGGATTGATTTGCCGGGTATGGGTTACGGCAGCGCCGCCACGCCGAATGGTGCAATGCTAATCATCGCAATTCCTGCGAAGAACAGCGTAGCGGTGATTGACATGAAATCGATGAAGGTCACGAAAGTTGTGCCAGTGGCCGCAAATCCGCAAGAAGTATTGATTCGCCCGGACGGACTTGTCGCTTACGTTTCGTGCATCGACACCGGACAGGTCGCTGCGATCAACATCAACGATTGGTCGGTAAAACTGATCGACGCAGGCAAAGGCGCAGACGGTTTAGCCTGGGCGAAATAGGCTTCACTTTGGCGTAAACCGGAAACTTTATCCGGCGTGACTGCGTCGCTCGGCCATTCGCACTTCGCGCAACCTGCGGGCGAAGTGCCGCTTATCGCATTTCGCGCAACGGTAAGGACGCAGTGGCGTTAGTACGAGCAGCCATTGCTCCATTATTCCGTGCCTTCTTGATCGGCTAATATCCGGCGAATGGCAAAACGGACAAAAATCGTGGCGTACATTCCAAACGATCACGAGGTGGGCCTCCCCCAAGAAGGGCCGCATCAACAGGAACTATGCGCACCATTAGTACCACGGTATTGTGTTAAAGCAGTTTTAAAATATTTGATTACACGTACTCAAAAACTAACTGCAAACACCGGGTTGACGCGCTCCGCATATCCCCCCTATAATGCTAAGTTCCAATGCAGGCAGGAGGACCGATGTACGCAGTGATTCGTAGTGGCGGCAAACAATATCGAGTTACCCCCGGCGATACCATCCGGGTGGAAAAGCTGGCCGGCAAGACCGGCGGCAAAGTTACCTTTGACGAAGTGCTGGCCGTGCACACGGACGAGCCGAAGTTTCTGAGCGGCGAAAGCGCGTCAAAAGCGAAAGTTTCGGCGAAGATCGTGCGCCACGTGCGCGGACCGAAGTTGCGCGTTCTGAAATTTAAGACCTGCGGCCAGTACAAGATTTGCCGCGGACACCGGCAGGACTACACAGCCGTACAGATTGGCGAAATCACACTCTAAGAACGCTTTAGGCGGGCGGAAGGAATTCAGCGATGGCACATAAGAAGGGCGGCGGCTCCAGCGTAAACGGCCGCGATTCACACGGACAGCGACTCGGCGTAAAGCGCTTTGGCGGCCAATGGGTGCATTCCGGCACGATTCTGAGCGTCAGCGCGGCACGAAACACAAGCCGGGAAATAACGTCGCGAAAGGCAAAGACGACACACTATTCGCGCTGGTCAACGGCTTCGTTCTATTTCAGGACAGAGGCCGCAGCGGCAAATTCATCAGCATCGTACCCGGCGAAACAGCGGCATCCGCAGCAGCCGCAAATTAAATTTTGTGATTCACTTGAATCGGAGCAAATTCTCCGGCGGTCCCGAAAATTTGGGGCCGCCTTTGTTTTTTTAGCACAGAAAATTGGGGTGAGCTGCTGTGTTTGTTGACGAAGCTAGAATCCACGTAAAAGCCGGCGATGGCGGAAACGGATGCGTCGCATTCCGTCGGGAGAAGTATGTTCCGCGCGGCGGCCCTTCCGGCGGCGACGGCGGACATGGCGCAAATATTTGGCTGGTCTGTTCGCAACATGAAAACACTTTGCTGCGTTACGATATAACCGACTGTTCCGCGCGGATCGCGGACGTCACGGCGAAGGATCGAATTGCACGGGAGTCAGCGGCGAGGACATGATTCTCGACGTTCCCATCGGCACGGTCGTCACCGACGAAAACACCGAAGAAGTGTTGGCCGATTTCACAAAGCCCGGCGATCGCGTGACTGGTCGTGAAAGGCGGGCGCGGCGGACGCGGAAATCAACATTTCGCAAAGCCGTGGCATCAAGCGCCGCGCGAACATGAACCGGGCGAACTCGGCGGCGAACGCGATTTGCGGCTCACATTGAAATTGCTGGCCGATGTCGGCCTCGTAGGATTTCCGAACGCCGGAAAATCCACACTTAATTTCCAGAATTTCCGCGGCGCGTCCGAAAATTGCGGATTATCCATTCACAACTCTTGAACCTGCGCTTGGCGTGGTTTCCGCGGAAGGAATTCCGCACGCGGAAATGCCGGCGAACACCAACGCACATTCGTTGTGGCCGATTTGCCGGGACTGATCGAAGGCGCGCACAAAGGCGTCGGCCTGGGCACAAGATTTCTGCGCCACGTGGAGCGCACGCGACTGATTGCTCACTTAATCGATACCAGCGACGCTTCGCAGCGCGATCCCGTTCGCGATTACGAAATTATTATGGGCGAATTGGAAGCGTTCAGTCCCGCGCTGATCGCAAAGCCGATGATTATTGTGGCCACGAAGTTGGATATGACCACGGATCGCACTCGACTCGATGAGCTGGCCGATTTTTGCAAGAACGCGCGGACTGGAATTTCATTCCATATCCTCGGCTACCGGCGAAGGCATCAAAGAATTAGTGTTCGCGATGGCTGACGCGCTGGATAAATTGCCGCGCGCATTTCCAGACGCGCATACGGATGAAGATTCGCACGGGGAAAATTCGGCCGCGAATGAAAACCATGTGGACGCAGCAAGCCCTGACGAAGAAAATGAAGCGGCCGCGCGTGCCGGGCGCGAAGAAGAAGACCGCTGACGGTTTCGGCGCGGGTTCGGATACAATGCGCATAATTTGAATGAGCCACACTCGTCCTAAAGCGCCCCAGTCCGTTGCACTGTTCGGCGGATCGTTTGACCCGATTCACTCTGGACATTTGTCCGTCGCGCGTTCCGCACTGAAGCGTTTTGCGCTGGACCGAATTTATTTTATTCCTTCCGGAATGCCCCCCACAAGCAGCGCAGAAAATTGGCGGCATTTCCGCATCGCGTGGCGATGGTGGCGCTGGCTTGTGCGGACCAGGATGAATTTGTTCCGTCACTGGCGGAAGCTGGCGACGATCACGGCGGTCACCAAATTTCTTATTCCGTGGATACTGTTCGCCATTTTCGGCATCAATTGCACGATCACGAGCACCTGTATTTCATATATGGGCGCCGATCAATTTCTGGAAATCGCCACATGGAAGGATTACGAAACGCTGCTCGGTTCCTGCGATTTCATCGTGGCGAATCGGCCCGGATTTGATATTGGTATGCTGCGGCTGGTGATTCCGCCGGATTTGCTGGGACGGCATAAAGCCAGCGCCGCGCCGGAAGATCCGGAAGCGATTGCGTTGCGCAAAACAACGGTGCATCCTTTGACGACGGTTTCCAGTCACGTTTCGGCGACGGAAATCCGCCGGCGCATTCGGCACGGAGAACCAATCAGCGGACTTGTGCCGCCGCGAGTGGAGGATTACATTCATGAAACAGGCCCTATACCGGTGAAAGCGGAAACCCTGAAACCTGAACTGCGCTGCGCGATTGAAGCGGCGCACAACAAGAAAGCCGGCAGCGTAACGCTGCTCGATCTGGACGGGCTCGGCGCGTTCACTGGATATTTTCTGATTTGCACCGGATTCAGCGAGCGCCAGGTTTCCGCCATCGCTTCGGAAATCGAAGACCAGTTGCATTTGCTGGGCGTTCGGATTCGGCATCGCGAAGGCGGACAGCGAATCGGAATGGGTGCTGCTGGATTACGGAAATTTTCTGGTGCACGTTTTCACGGAACGCGCGCGAATTTTTTACGATTTGGAAAGATTGTGGCGTTCGGCAAAGCGCACGGAATTTGTTGATCCCGCGATTGGAACGCGCATGACTCCGCGATGGAATTCCGCGTCGCGCGATTGTCTAATCGCGGCGGTCAAAGAAATTCGGAAGGAAGTTCGCAAGAGCGTTCGGAGGAATCCGCTTAGAAATGTCGTCCGTACCAACTCCTCTGGCTTCGCAAATTAGTTGGATCGCATTTGATCCGGCTTCGCTGCGCGTGTTGGAAATGGCGCAGAAAGTCGCGCCGACGGCGACAACCCTTTTAATTACCGGCGAAAGCGGCTCCGGAAAAGATCATCTCGCGCGGCTGATTCACGAACTTGGTCCGCGGCATGACGCGCCATTTTTGAAAATTGATTGCGCAAGTTTGCCGCAGGAATTGGTGGAATCAGAATTATTCGGCCACGAACGCGGCGCATTTACCGGCGCCGTGGAAAGAAAACTGGGACGCTTCGAGCTTTCCTACGGCGGCACCGTTGTTCTGGATGAAGTGGCTGCGCTGGTGCCCGGGAATTCAATCCAAGTTAATGCGCGTGCTGGAAGATCACACCTTCGAGCGATTGGGCGGAACGGAAACTTTGACGCTCGATGCGCGGTTGATCGCGCTGACGAATGCAGTGCTTCCGCAATTGATTGCGGCCGGACGGTTTCGCGAAGATTTATATTTCCGATTGAATGTGGTGAGCATTCACATTCCCGCCGTTGCGCGAACGCCCCGCGGATATTGTGCCGCTGGCCGAGCATTTGCTGGCGCGTCTTGCAGCTGTGCACAACCGCGCCGGCGCGCAATTTTCAGAAGATGCGAAACAAGCGTTGCTGACATATTCCTGGCCGGGAAATATCCGCGAAATGAAAAATGTGATTGAGCGCGCGCTGGTTTTCGGAAAAAACAAAGACGGCGCGATCGGCGTGGAAGATTTGCCGGAAAATGTGCGCGCTTCGCTTTCAGGCCCTTCCATGGCGGTATCCAGATTGAGATCGTTGGAGGATATTGAGAAGGAAGCGATCATCGCCACGCTGGAAGCTACGCATTACAAAATTACCAAAGCCGCGCAAATTTTGGGCATCAGCAGAAAAACTCTTCTCGACAAACGCAAGCGCTACGGCCTGGAATGAAAATCCAGCTGGTGATGCTGGGCAAAACGCGGCGCGCGGAATGCCGCACAATGCTCGATGACTACGTCGCGCGAATTCGCCGCTACGCTGAAATTGATTTACAGGAACTGCGCGAAGATTCTGCCGCGCTGAAGAAATTGGAATTCCCTTCCGGCGCAACAGTCGTGCTGCTTGACGCCGCGGGAAAACAATACACTTCCGCTGAATTCGCGAAATGGCTCGCGCGGGAACGTGATCGCGGAATTCGCGAATGTGATTTTTCTTTGCGGCGGCGCGGAAGGATTTCCTGAAGCACTGCGAGCGCGAGTGAATGCGAAGATTTCGCTTTCGTCGCTGACTATGCCGCATGAACTTGCGCGGGTGATGTTGGCGGAGCAGATTTATCGTGGGTTTGCGATTCTGGCTGGGCATCCTTATCCGAAGTAAAATTGGTATGTAGAAATCGCATGACAATGTGGATCGAAATCGGAGTGGTCGTCGCGGTGATCGTTGCGCTTGTCGTTACGCTCGGCGGGAAAGACCGTCATTCTGAAATGACGGAAGAAGAATTTGAAGCTGAGGCGAAACGAATTTCGTTGATGGGCGCGGGCGTGATGGAATTGCACAAAGTTTTTCAGCCGGGGCGCGTGAAACAAATTGTGGCGGAACGGCAAAGAGCGAAAGAGGAAATGAATGTGTCTGGCGATCCGCCGAGCGATGACGACGCCGGGGACGAAGACATCGCGCCGGAAAAGTGACATTCGACCGCGCGCCGTGGCAACTTGACGTTTGCGGCGTGTGCCGTCAGTATTTGTCAGTCTTCATAACGCGCGCTTTCGCCGAAAGTTCTTCATCGCATGCCTGAAGAAAAAGGATTGTTGATTATTTATACGGGGCCCGGCAAGGGCAAGACGACTTGCGCGCTTGGGACTGCATTTCGCGCCGTGGGACAGGGGCTGCGCGTGCTGATGGTGCAGTTCATCAAAGGTTCGTGGCATTATGGCGAACTGGACGCCGCGAAAATGCTGGGCGACGATAAATTTGAGATTCGCCCGATGGGCCGCGGCTTTGTGAAAATTGGCGGCGCGGAAACCGACCCGGAAGATATACGATTGTGCGAAGAGGCGTGGCGATTCGCCGTGGAGCAGATGAACAGCGGCAAATATGATTTGATCGTGCTGGACGAAATTAATTACGTGATCAGCTACAAAATGCTGGATCCGGAAAAAGTTGCGGAAGAATTGAGCTAAGCGTCCGGAGAGATTGCACGTGATTTGCACAGGACGGAACGCGCATCCGAAATTGACG
Organism: uncultured Acidobacteriota bacterium; assembly: GCA_963778235.1. Taxonomy (GTDB): domain Bacteria; phylum Acidobacteriota; class Terriglobia; order Acidiferrales; family UBA7541; genus DASTCZ01. The sequence continues at coordinate 23,196 of CAVZTQ010000004.1, forward strand.
GAGTTGGCGGATTTGGTGACGGAGATGCGCGAGGTGAAGCATCCTTATACTAAGGGGATTTTGGCGCAGCGCGGGATAGACTACTGAAGTGCAGTGGCCAGGGGTTAGTGGCTAGTGGTTAGAAAAACATATGGCCTGGTTTAAGAGGGTAAAAAAGTCGATTGAGAAACCGGTGCCGCCGGATGAGAGCAGCGTGCGCACGGAGGGGCTTTGGACGAAGTGTCCTTCGTGCCGAACGATTATCTGGAAAAAAGATTTGGACGCGAATATGCACGTCTGCACGAAATGCCAGCATCATTTTCCGATGAGTGCGAAGGCGCGCTTGGAATTATTGCTGGACGGAAATTATGTGGAACATGACGCGGACATGACGTCAACGGACCCGCTGAAATTTACGGGAACGAAAGTTTACGCGAAGCAGTTGAAGGATGCTCAGCACAAGTTGGGAATGAAGGATGCCGTTCTGACCGCTGAGGGATTTTTGAACGGGCGGCCGCTGGTGTGCTGCGCGATGGAGTTTCAATTTATCGGCGGGTCGATGGGCGCGGTGGTCGGAGAAAAAGTTACGCGCGCGATTGAGCTGGCGATGGAAAAAAGATTGCCGCTGGTGATTGTTTCCGCTTCGTCCGGCGCGCGCATGATGGAAGGCACGGTTTCGCTGATGCAGCTTGCGAAAGTTTCCGCGGCCCTAGGGCGGCTTGACGAAGTACGGCTGCCTTATATTTCCGTGATGACGGACCCGACGACCGGCGGCGTTTCCGCAAGCTTCGCGATGCTGGGCGACATTAATATCGCGGAACCCGGCGCACTGATTGGATTTGCAGGGCCGCGCGTGATTGAGCAAACAATCCGCCAGAAACTTCCCGCAGGATTTCAACGGTCGGAGTTTTTATTGGAGCACGGATTTCTGGATGCGGTCGTGCACCGCAAGGATTTGAAGAATTATATTTCTTCCGCGTTTGAATTTTTTCTGGGCTGAAGTTCCCCTTTGCCATGAACTACACCGAGTCAGTGAACTATCTGCTGACGCTGGGCCGCGAATTGGCCGCGCCTTCGCACGCACGCGCCACAAAATTTGAATTGACGAATATTCGCGCGCTCGCGGCACGGATGGAGAATCCGCAGAATAAATTCCGCACGATTCACATTGCCGGTACGAATGGAAAAGGGTCTACCGCGGCTATGACGGAATCGATTTTGCGTCGCGCGAAGTACCGGACGGGACTTTACAGTTCGCCGCACTTGGAGAGCATTAATGAACGAGTTCGACTGGACGGAAATCCAATCAGCGACGAGCAATTTGCGGCGGCGTTTACACGTTTGCATGCGCTGATTGAACAAATGCTTGGCGCGGGCGAACTTGCCGGGCATCCGACTTTCTTTGAGTGTCTGACGGCGATGGCGTTGGATATTTTTGCGCGTGCACAAGTGGATTTCGCGGTGCTGGAAGTTGGTATGGGCGGAAGACTTGATTCCACGAATTTGGTGATACCGGAAGTAAGCGTGATCACGCAAATCCATTTCGATCACGAAAGTTTTCTGGGGCATTCCATTGCGGAGATTGCTGGAGAAAAAGCGGGGATCATCAAGCGCGGAGTGACGCTTGTTAGCGCGGCGGAGAATCCTGACGCGATACGGGTGATTCGCCATCGAGCAGAGCAGTTGGGCGCGCCGCTAATTGAAATTGATTCGATGTATCGCATTGGCGCGCCAAGTTCCGTGGATGGATTTTATTCGGGGGAAATTGTGGCGAGCGATGCACCGCCGATAACTTTGAAACTTTCGCTGGCCGGGCGATATCAATTGCGAAATGCGATGACTGCGCTTGCTGTGGCGCGAGTGCTTGCGGGGCGGGGATTCCATGTGAGCGATGCGGATATTGCGCGCGGAATTGCTGAGGTGCACTGGCCCGGGCGAATTGAGAGAATTGCGGATCGCCCGGCGATATTTTTGGATGGCAGTCACAATCCTGCGGGCGCACGCGAGCTGGCGGAATTCTGGCACGACCATCTTGCGGGCCGGCGAATCCATTTGGTGTACGGATCGGTGCGCGATAAATCTGTGGATGAAATTGCGGGACTACTTTTCCCTTTGGCGGCCAGCGTTATTGTTACCGCGCCACGACAGCCGCGCGCTCTTTCTGCGGAAGCGTTGGCGGAAATGACTCGACATTTGGCGCCGTTGTTGACCGTGGTAGCCGATCCGCGCGTGGCATTGGAACGGGCGATTGCCGCAGCGGAACCGGAAGATGTGGTGTTCGCGACGGGATCGCTTTATTTGGTGGGCGATTTGCGGAAATGGTGGAATTCAAGATCTAGAGCGTAGAACCCGGAGGCAGGGAAGCAGAGAGAAAGTCAGGCCCTAGATGCGTGCTACGATTGCGCATGCTGAATAAACCGGGGATTCTTCTGCGGATTGAGGGCTTTGCAGTGCTTGCGGTGAGCGTTTTGCTCTATTGGCAAATGCATTTCGGATGGTTGCTGTTCGCGATCCTGTTGCTAGCGCCGGATCTTTCCATGATTGGATATTTGGGCGGCGCGAAAATTGGAGCACCCGTCTACAATTTGGTGCACACTTTGGCCGGGCCGCTTTTGCTCATCGGGTTTTCTCTGATTACTGCCCGCCTCTCGCTGCTCCCTTACGGATTAATTTGGACGGCGCACATCGGCATGGATCGCATGCTTGGATTTGGGCTGAAGTATCCGACAAATTTTAAGGACACACATCTGCAACGCGTGTAATCGAACTGTAATCTGGCGAAGTTGAAGGGCTGCGACCGGCGATGCTAGGATTGAACGTAACTTTGCGGCGATGATGAACATTCAAAACGCAAATCGAGATGATGGTCGAGTGGAAGCGGGCGGGTCGCGGACCCGCCCCGACGAAATGCAGAATCATCCACGCGTGGGCGTGCCTTATCGGACGTCGAAGGAAGAGGCGGCGGGAAATAACACCAAGCACGCAGAATATTGCGACGCGGTTCGCAAAGCTGGCGGCGAGCCAGTGGCGATTTCGTTGCAACTTGGCGACGCCGAATTGAGGAAGCTGGCGGGAACGCTGGATGCGTATGTCCTGCCGGGAAGTCCTGCGGATGTAGATCCGGCGCTTTACGGAACGGCGCGGAGTCCGAAATGCGATCCGGCTGATGCGGCCCGTGAACGGACAGATTACGCGCTACTGGAAGATGCGTTTGCAAGCACGAAGCCGGTGCTGGCGATTTGTTATGGCGCACAGATTTTAAATGTGAGACTTGGCGGAACACTTTTTCAGGATATTGAAAGCGAATTGCCCGGCTCGATGAATCATACGAAGGATGGCGTTCCAAAGGGGCAGCCTGATCCGGTGCATGACTCCGTGATTTTGTCCGGTGGCGAACTGGCGCAGATTGCTGCCGCTACCGGCATTGATCAATCGGGAGATGGATTCTGGGCGCGCGTAAATACTTCGCATCACCAGTCGATTCGAGATATTGGACACGGATTGCGGATCGCGGCGCGCGCGCCGGACGGAGTGATTGAGGCGGTTGAGCACGAGCCACACAAACACTGGGTGATGGGCGTGCAATGGCATCCGGAGCGTCCGACGCACGAAAAGATGGGCGATTCGCTAAGTGAATTTTTATTTCGAGCGTTCATGCAAGCGACGCGCGCGAGCTCGACAAACGCGGCGCCAGCGGCTCGTACGACTGCGGCGCAAACATCAGAAGCGCGGCGCTAAATCTTTTAGATTTCGAGCATTCGCTTTAAGCTAAACGATAAATCCATTTCAACGGGGGTTCGATGATTTCACTTGCGGGCAAGGCCGCTGTGATTACCGGGGGGTCACGCGGAATTGGCGCGGCGGCCGTGAAACTTTTTGCGCAAGCGGGCGCGGATGTGGTTTTCAATTATCACAAAAATAAAGAAGCCGCGGCACAAGTGGAATTGGAAGCGCGGAAGCACGGCACGCGAGTGGAAAGTGTGCAGGCGGATCTGGGAACAATGGCGGGCGCGAAGAAATTAATTGAATTTGCGGCGGCGCGGCTGGGACGAATTGACGTGCTGGTGGCAAACGCGGGAATTTGGAATGTGGACGACGCGCCGATTGAAAAATTGACCGAGAAACAGTGGGACGAAATGATCCGCGTGAATTTGAAAAGCGTTTATTCGGTGATTCATTTTGCGTCGGCGCGAATGATTGCGCAGAAAAGCGGAAAAATTATCGCCATTAGCTCCACGGCGGGACAGCGCGGCGAAGCGTTTCACGCGCACTATGCTGCGTCAAAAGGCGCGGTGATCAGCATGGTGAAGGGGCTGGCGACGGAACTGGCGCGGCACAATATTCTGGTGAATTGCGTGGCACCGGGATGGGTGAACACGGATATGTCCAAGCCAGTGTTGAGCACGAAGGCCGGCGCGAAATTTGCGATGGCGGCGATTCCGCTTGGTCGGATAGCCAACCCAGAGGAAATTGCGGGGCCGATCCTTTTTATGGCATCGGAGCTGGCAACCTTTATCAATGGTGAGGTACTCAATGTTAATGGAGGCGCGGTGCTTTGCGGATAAGAATGGTGCCCATGAAAGTTAGAATGGCGATTGTTTTTTTCGCGATTACAATTTTTGCGTTGAGCGGAGCTGCGCGAGTGAACGCGCAAAATCCGGATACGATTCCGGCGGAAGAAAGCGCTGCGCGCACGAAGGCAATTCTTCAGCAGATGATTGGCGCGCTTGGCGGCACAGCGTATCTGAATGTGCACGATTCGGAGTGCACCGGACGATTGGCACAATTCGGGCAGTACACGGGCGAACTTGGCGGCGACGCGCCGTTTCACGAATTCCGCATGCCGCCGGACAAGTTTCGCCGGGAAGTCGGAAAGAAATTTAATATTATTGACGTTTATAACGGGAACCAGGGATGGTCGCTGGACAAAGGCGGCGTGGAAGATGGAAACGGTGTGGCCATCGCAAATTTTCAGGCGGGATTGAAAATGAGTTTCGATATTTTGATCCGTTCCCGGCTGGCCGAATCTGGAATGTATTTTCACTATGGCGGCGAGGACGTGGTGGATTTGCGTCAAGTGGATTGGGCGCAGGTTGAGGACACCGAAGGCCACACGTACAAAATTGCCGTGGAGAAACCGACCCACCTGCCGGTGCGATTTGTGATTATTACGCGGAATCCGCGAACCGGCGAATAGGTTGAAGACGTGACGCGCTATTCCAACTGGCATTTGGTGGACGGAGTCGGAACCCCGTTCCAAGTTTCGCGCGAACATGATGGCAAGCGCGTGTCGCAAATTTTTTACGACACCTGCAAATATAATTCTGGTATGAGCGCGGACTTTTTTACGCGCGAAGCGCTGGTGAAGCGTTGGGCTGAGATGGGGCACAAGTAAGATTAGTTTTTGTTCGCTGGTGCAAAGATTCGCTAGTCCACTGCAAGTCTCTCCACATACAATTTTTCTGCTAGACTCCGCGCATTCGATGATCTTCGTATGAAGTGACTCTGCAGGCGTGAGGAAGGTGAATCATGCAACGCCGAGATTTTCTGCGTAGTGCCGCAGTTGCCGCGGCTGCTTTCGGAATTCCCGTGGCGCGCGCGGAGCAAGCTTTTTCGATGGATGCGCCGGCGCTGCCTTCTGAAAATTTATTCGCGAGCGATCCGGAAAAATATTGGACGGAACTGCGCCGGCAATGGTTGCTGGCGCCTGACCGTATCAATTTGAATTGCGGCGCGATTGGATGCACGCCGCTGCCAGTGTTGCGCGCGACGATTGAGCATTTGCTGACTGCGGAGGAATTCCGCGAGCCGGCGTTTCCGTGGTTTGGCTACGAGGAAAATACGCGCATTCACGAATTGCGCGATGCGATGGCGGCGTTTCTGCACGTCAACCGGGACGAACTGGCGATTCTGCGGAATGCGACGGAAGCAAATAATACGGTGTGCAACGGATTGGATTTGAAATCTGGCGACGAAGCGATTTTGACGGACCAGGAGCATCCCGGTTGCCGCGGATGTTGGGAACAGAAGGCGGCCCGCTACGGAATTAAAATTGTGAATGTGACGTTGCCGACTCCTCCTGAAAATCCGGAAGAGGTGGTGGCGCTTTTTGAGCGTGCGATTACACCGCGAACGAAGATATTAGTGTTCAGCCATATTGCTTCGCCGACTGGATTAATTTTGCCGGTGAAGCAGATTTGCGCAATGGCGCGAGCGAAAGGCGTGCTGACGCATGTGGATGGCGCGCACGCCGTCGGACAATTGCCGGTGAATTTGCACGAACTGGGATGCGATTTTTATGCGTCAAGTCCGCATAAGTGGCTGATGGCGCCGAAGGGGACCGGGCTACTTTTCGTGCGTGAGGAATTATTGGAGCGGCTTTGGGTGAACACGTGTTCCGGTTCGTGGCACGACTACACGTTGAAGGCATACCGGTTTGAGAATCTTGGCACGTCGAATCTTTCCGTGATGGTGGGATTCAAGGCCGCACTCGATTTTTATCACACGATTGGCGCGGAGCGGATTTATGCGCGGATACATCAGCAGGCGCATCGAGTGCGCGCGGCAATTATTTCGCATCCGGAACTGCGGACTGCAAATGCAAGCCGCGAAGACTTCTTTGGTGGGCTGGTGAGTTTTTCCAATACGAAGGGCGACCTGGTGAAAGTGTCTGAGGAATGCGGAAAGCGCGCGATTCGGACGGGATATGGGTCGCCGCGGATGCGGATTGCTTCGCATATTTTCACTCAGACATCTGAGATTGAAACATTTGCAGAAGCGGTGAGCGCGGGGATGCGCGCGTAGCGTTTTTTGGGTTGCAGGCGGGCAACGCGCTATAATCATTGAATGCCAATCAGACAAGGGAGCGAGCAAATGCGTGCACGCGCTGCGCGCGCGGAAAGAATTCGTAGCACTACGGTACTGTGCGTGCGCAAGGACAATAAAATTGTGATGGTCGGAGACGGGCAAGTGACCGTCGGCGAGCATGTGATGAAGCATTCGGCGAAAAAAATCCGCCGGTTGTTTGATGACAAAGTGCTGGCGGGATTTGCGGGCTCGACGGCCGATGCGTTTTCGCTTTTCGGGCGGTTTGAAAATAAATTGCAGGAATTTCACGGGAATCTTTCGCGAGCGGCAGTGGAACTTGCGAAGGAATGGCGCACGGACCGCGCGCTGCGACATCTGGATGCTTTGCTGGTAGTAGCGGACACGAAGGGAACATTTTTACTTTCCGGGCATGGCGATGTGATTGAGCCGGACGACGGAATTTGCGCGATTGGATCTGGTGGACCTTACGCGCTTTCCGCGGCGCGGGCGCTGGCGAAGAACACGAAAATGAGCGCGAAGGAAATTGCGATGGAAGCGATGCGCATCGCGAGCGAGATTTGCATTTTCACGAATGGAAATTTCACTGTAGAAGAGTTGTAGAAGTATTTGGAATTGCGAAGGGGCTATGACGGACAAAGCTGAAAGAGACGCGGTGATTTATCTTCCGGGCGACGCGCAGCCGGAAGAGGTGGTGGCTATTCCGTCATTTGACGAATTGACGCCGCGCGAAATCGTGGTCGAATTGGATAAATATATTGTCGGACAAGCCGCCGCGAAGAAGGCTGTGGCGATCGCGTTGCGCAATCGCGTGCGGCGGCAAAAGTTACCAGCCGAAATGGCCGAAGAAGTGATGCCGAAAAATATTTTGATGATTGGGCCGACCGGCGTTGGAAAAACTGAAATCGCGCGGCGGCTGGCGCGGCTGGCTGGATGTCCATTCGTGAAAGTGGAAGCTTCCAAGTACACGGAAGTGGGATACGTGGGCCGCGACGTGGAATCGATGGTGCGCGATTTGGTGGAAACGTCCATCGACATGGTGCGCGAAGAAAAACTGGATGAAGTAGCGGAGCGCGCCGAGCAAGCTGCCGAAGAACGCGTGGTCGATTTATTGTTGCCGCCTCCGCCGCCATCGTCGCCAATGGATCCAGCAAACGCGGCCACTTTGACAAACACAACGACACCGCAAACGGAATCGATGCGGGAAGAGCAAATGGTGCGCACACGGGAAAAACTACGCGCGCAATTGCGCGAAGGCAAATTGGACGCGCGGATGGTGGAAGTGGACGTGCGCGAGCGGGCGATGCCGTCATTTGAAATCATGTCCAACCAGGGCGTGGAAGAAATGGGAACGGACATTCGCGAAATGCTTTCCGGAATGTTCGGGCAGCAAAAGAAAAAACGGAAGATGACGGTTTCCGAAGCGTTCGATTATTTAATTCAGGAAGAAGAAAGCAAGCTGATTGATATGGATCAGGTGACGCGCGGAGCGGTGGAGCGTGCGGAACAGATGGGAATCATATTTATAGATGAAGTGGATAAAATTGCGGGGCGCGAATCGGGACATGGGCCTGACGTTTCACGTGAAGGCGTGCAGCGGGATATTTTGCCGATCATTGAAGGCACCACGGTGAACACGCGCTACGGAATGATTCGCACCGACCATATTTTATTTATCGCGGCCGGCGCATTCCATGTGAGCAAGCCTTCGGATTTAATTCCCGAGTTGCAGGGACGCTTACCGATTCGCGTGGAACTGACGTCGCTAGGTGAAGCGGATTTCATTCGCATTTTGACGGAGCCGAAGAACGCGCTGATAAAACAATATATTGCGCTGATGGATACGGAAGGATTGAAGCTGACGTTCAGCGACGATGGAATTGCGACGATTGCGCGATTCGCCACGCAAGTGAACGAGCAGACGGAAAATATTGGCGCGCGGCGGCTGCACACTATTATGGAGAAGTTGTTGGAAGAAATTTCTTTTGAAGCGCCGGACATGAAGCGCAAGGCGATGAAAATTGATACAGCTTACGTGAGCAAACAGCTTGCCGAAATCGTGAAGAATCAGGATTTGAGCCGCTACATCCTGTGACCTTGTGAGCAGCTTATCCGGCATGCGCGCTGCTGCACCTTCCAGTCGACAACCCATTTTTGTTTTCGCGTTGTTGACGTGCGTTTACATCGCGGCATGCGGAGCGCCTGGCGTGCCGACTCCTCCGCGACCTGTTTTGCCGAAGCCGGTTACGGACCTTGCGGCGCGGCAACAAGGCAGCTCTGTAATTCTAACTTTTACGCTGCCGAAAAAATCCGACGAGAACGAAACGTTGGCCGTGCCTCCGGCAATTGAAATATTTCGTGCTGAACGTGCGGCGAATGCGAAGGGCTTCGCATCAAAAATGACGACGCAGTTGATTTACACGGTTCCTTCGGCGCTGGTGGATACGTACATGAAGCAAGGGCTGATTGAATTTCGCGATCCACTGAAGCCGGGTTCACTTCGCGGGCAGGAAATTGTTTACATGGTGCGGACGCGAGCTTCCACGAAGCGCGCGTCGGCGGATTCCAATATTGTTTCGGTGCCAACTCTGCCAGTGCCGCCAGCGCCAACAGGCGTTCACGTAGCAGCGTTGAAAGAAAGCGAGATTGAACTTGCATGGACAGCGCCGCGGCAAGAATTGGTGATCGGTGGCATCGCAGGTTATCGCGTGTATCGCGGAGAACTTGCGGCGGACGCGCCGGCGCCGAGCGGTGTCGTTACAGATATTTCAAAACTAAAAATGAGCGTGCCGCTTGCGTTGTTGGGTCCTGCGGCCGGAAATAATTTTCGGGATACGGAATTCACATTTGGCGTTTCGTATGTTTACACACTGCGAAGTGTGACGGACGAGCAGGGCCAATCCGTTGAGTCCAGCGATTCCGCTCCATTATTCGTAACGCCCAAAGATACTTTTCCGCCTGCGGCACCGCAACGTTTGGTTGCCGTGCCAATTCCCGGCGAGCAGGCAACTGGAAATGCGGGTGGTCACATCGAACTTTCCTGGGACATCAACCAGGAATCTGATCTTCAGGGCTATTGGGTTTACCGGAGTGAACAACCGGGCACCACGGGTGAACGAATCAATTCGCAGCTATTGTTGACGCCGACGTTCCGTGATAATACTGCGGTGCAGGGCAAACAGTACACCTATCGAGTGACTGCGGTGGATCGCTCTGGTAATGAAAGTTCTTTCAGCTCTCCTGTAACGGCAGTACTACAACACGAACGATGAGCGTCCCAGGGACGCATTGGCAGGCATTACGACAAACGGCTCCCAGCCTCGCAACATGCGCGCAAAATTCGGACACACTGCCCGTGCACTCCGCCGTGTAATCCGAGTGGGCGCTCTTGAAGGCGTGCTGCTTTCCATGATTCTGACGGCGTGGTTGCTGATCGCCAACCGAGTTCCTTCTTTCGACCGCTTTGCTTCCGTAAGAAATGCCATCGCAGTTGCTGCGTTGTTTCTAGTTGGACTGATTCCAATCGCGCGTTTCCGCAATTCTCCCAAGGATGTGCTGCCGGCTGGTGCAATCGGATTGGGAATGGCGTGCCTGTGTTATTGGGCGTGGACAATTTATTTTGAAGATTTGGCCGACCGGATGGGCGCGTCGCGGATATTTGTGATGGGAATTGTTGTTTACACTCTGGCGGCGGTTTTGTTGTGGGTCGGAAGCATGATTCGCAGCGCACGGCATCATCACCAGTTGGCGATGCAGCACGCACCGCGCAGACCTTCGCATTAACTTGTTGCGGATTTCCTGCAACCTCGGCATGATTGGCACGGGTCCGACGCCGAAATGAAAATCTGCCGCTTCCAACCAGTTGTAATTCAAACTCCAGAATCCCGCGCAGGCAGTGAAACACGCCCGATTACGCTATCAAGACCAACACCTCTATTTGGAATTGTGGAGGGCGGGTCCGTGCGCGAATGCATGGGTGATTTCACCACCGGATGGAAACCCAGCGCTCGCTCGTGGACGTTGCCGGAAGTAAAACTTCTGCCGCCTTCGGTGCCGAGCAAAATTGTTTGTATCGGCCGGAACTATCGCGATCACGCCACCGAAATGGGCAACGATGTGCCGCCCGAGCCGTTGATATTTCTGAAACCTCCATCTGCCATCATTGCGCCGGAAGAACCAATCGTGATGCCGCCAAGTTCAAAGCGTGTGGATCACGAAGGCGAAATCGGAGTGATCATCGGGCGGAAATGTTTTCGGTTGGGCGCGAACGATGCTGTGGCGCCTTACATTGCTGGATACACTTGCGTGAACGATGTGACGGCGCGCGATTTGCAAAAATCCGACGGGCAGTGGACGCGCGGAAAAGGGTTCGATACGTTTTGTCCATTCGGGCCGGTGATGGAAACGGAATTCGATGTGAAGTCAGCGACGGTTGAAACATTTGTGAACGGCGTGAAAAAGCAATCGGGCCACGGAACAGATTTGCTGTTTTCTATTGATGTTATAATCAGATGGATTTCGCAGGTGATGACACTGCTGCCGGGCGATTTGATCGCAACGGGAACTCCGGCGGGCGTTGGTCCGTTGAACGCGGGCGACGTGGTGGAAGTGGTGGTGAGCGGCGTGGGCACGCTGCGGAATCCGGTGATTGAGCAGACGTAGTTAGCGAATTTCAATTTTTATTTGTGAAATATTTCTTGCGGCAGACTGTCCGAGAGCATCGGACAGAGAAGGAAACGAAAATGAAATTTTTCCTGGATACGGCAAGCGTCACGGAAATTAAACAAGCGGCGTCCATGGGTATTCTGGACGGAATCACCACGAACCCGACGCTGGTGGCCAAGGAAAAGCGCAAGTTCAAGGAATTGATTATTGAAATTTGCGACATTGTGAAACCGGGCGTGGTGAATGCCGAAGTAGTTTCCACGGACACCGAAGGAATGCTGCGCGAAGGGCATGAAATTGTCACGTGGCATCCGAATGTGATTGTGAAAATTCCAATGACGCCTGACGGAATCCGCGCGGTGAGCCAACTTTCCAAGGAAGGTATTCGCACGAATGTGACGCTGGTATTTTCTGCGTCGCAAGCGCTGATTGTGGCGAAGGCAGGCGCGAATTATTGCAGCCCTTTCCTGGGACGGCTAGACGATATTTCTGAAAATGGATTGGCGCTTGTGGCGGAGATCATGGCGATCTACCGCGCGTACGGATACAAGACGGAAGTGCTGGCGGCGAGTTTGCGGCATCCGATTCATGTGGTGGAAGCGGCGAAAATGGGCGCGCACATTGGAACCATGCCGTTCAAACTTTTTGAAATGCTATTCAACCATCCGCTTACTGACAAAGGTTTGGCTTCATTTCTGAAAGACTGGAACGCGGCGAAAGATTCCATCGGTGGAATTTTTGATCCGGTTCCCGCAAAACAGGCAGCACGTTGAAACAATTGCCCGACCTGGCGAAATTGGTAAATGATCCGCGCGTTTGGATTGGCGCCGGCGCGGCGGTGGTGCTTGTCGCCGGAACTCTCATCTACAAATGGAAAAATAAACCTCCAACGGTGGATGAGGTGGAGCGGCGGCGGCGTTTGCATGTGAATCAAGTGGGCCGTATTGCCGAAGGGCGCGTAATCGATTTGATGAAGCAGGAAATTCCCGCGGATCAGCAGCGCGTGCTGGGAGTTTTTAAGAAAAGTAACGGAAGCGGCTCAGAAGCGAATGTGATGCGCCAAATGATTTGCTACAGCTATTCGATTTCGGGCGTGACGTATGAAACCGCACAGGACGTGACCGGCCTGGAAGCGCGAGTGATGCCGCACAAACTAATTGCCGGGCAGCCCGCGAGCGTGAAATATGATCCGTCGAACCCCAGCAATTCAATTTTGATTGGCGATGACTGGTCCGGCCTGCATTAAAACAGAAATAATTTAATGAAGCGCGTGCTGCTGACAATTCCGGCGTTTCTGATTGTCGTTGGAATGTATCTGACGATTTTGCTGGGCCTTGTGCGCGTGACTTTGATGATTGGCGAGATTTCTTTGGCTGCGGTACGCGCTGCAGCGTGGTGCGGCGAGCTGGCGTTGGGGGTTGTGCTGCTGCTTGGCGGTGCTTGGGTGGCGACGCACATGGCAGTGTGGATATTTGGTCCGGCTGATAGAATTGAACGCGCGGAAATTCCTTCGTAAAATAAATATTGCAGGGTGCGAAGTCCGCTTGCCGGAATGTCTCGCAGTGTGGCACTCTTGCGAGCCTGCATATTTTAGTCAGGTAAAGCTTTGACGAACCGAATTGGGCCAGGAGAAATGCAATGACAGCGAACGCCGGAACTCCACGAGGATTGGAAGGTGTAGTGGCCGCGCGCACGCGCATGAGCCACGTGGATGGCGTGAACGGCGTGCTGATTATTGGCGGCTACTCCGTGGAAGAATTGGCGGCGCACGCGGGACTGGAAGCGGCGGCGCACCTTTTGTGGCGTGGACGGCTGCCGGATCGCGTGGAGCTGCGCGAACTTACTTCGCAAATGGCGGAGATGCGTCAACTTTCTCCGCTGACGCTGGATGTTCTGCACGCTGCAAAATCCGCGCCGCCGATTGACGCGCTACGAATGGGATGCGCGACGCTTTCTCTCGGGCTCGCTGATCCAAATGCAATTACACCCGCTGCGGATTTTTCCGCGGCAATGCGATTGACGGCATGCTTTCCGACAATCGTCGCGGCGCACGCGCGAATCGCGCAAGGAAAAGATCCGATTCCACCGCGCGTGGATTTGCCGCTGGCCGCTAATTTTCTTTACATGGTGCACGGACGTGAAGTGGATCCGGCCGCCGCAAAAGCGCTGGACGCGTATTGGGTCACGGTAATTGATCACGGCATGAACGCTTCCACATTTACGGCGCGTGTGATTGCCAGCACGCGTTCGGACATGGTGAGCGCCGTGACTGGCGCGCTTGGCGCGTTGAAGGGACCTTTGCACGGCGGGGCGCCAGGGCCAGTGCTGGATATGTTGCACGATATTGGCTCTGCGGATCGCGCCGAGGCTTGGCTGAAGAATGAACTTTCGCAGGGGCGCCGCATCATGGGATTTGGCCATCGCGTGTATCGTGTGCGTGATCCTCGAGCGGAAGTTTTGAATAAAGTGGCAGAAGGACTTGGGCAAGCGCGACTCGAGAATCGTCAGCTTTATGATTTGGCAATTTCGATCGAACAAACGGCGCTGCGTGTGTTGGCCGAAGCGAAGCCAGGACGCAATTTGCGTACGAATGTGGAGTTTTATACGGCGCTGGTGCTGCAAGCGCTCGGTCTGGAGCCCGCACAATTCGTGGCGATGTTTGCATGCGGGCGCGTGGCGGGTTGGTGCGCGCATGTGATCGAACAACATGCCGAGGACCATTTGATTCGTCCGCAATCGGAATACATTGGGCCGATTGGATTGAAAGTGAATCAGTAAGAGGTTGCCTATGGGAACCTACAAGGACTGGCTTCTGGTAGCTCTGGTCACCATTTTTTGGGGAGTATGCAAGCCCCTATTGATGGTTATGTCCGGCCGCAAGCTCTCAGAAATCAATTTTTGGGCTTCAGCGGACGTCGTACCCTACACTTTTTTTGGTTTCTATACCGGAATTATGATCGCATTTCATTGGGGGGCATTTCGCTGGCCTCTGGTCCTGATTACCGTAGTGGCTTTCATTGCTGCGTGCATCGCGATGTCGTCAAAGCTGAAAGCACACCCTGCAAGATAACTGGGTGTGTGGACTATCTAATTGCGGAACTGTCCTACGGCCACAAACGCCTTTCTAGATTCACAAGAAAATGTCATACGAAGAAAAACTCGAGCACCTGCGCCGGATGAACGCGGAAGCGGAAGCCGGCGGCGGGGCGGAGCGCCGTGAGCGCGAACACAAGGCCGGGAAATTGACGGCGCGCGAACGCGTGGAACTTTTGCTGGACGAAGGCACGTTTGAAGAGCTGGATAAATTTGTGCGGCACCGCTCCACGGATTTTGGAATGGACGAGCAGCGGCCAGCGGGCGATGGATTTGTAACCGGCTACGGCCGAATCGGCGGCAGGCTTGTTTACGTTTTTGCGCAGGATTTTACTGTGTTCGGCGGATCGCTTTCCGAATCGAATGCGCTGAAAATTTGCAAAATTATGGACCTGGCGATGCGCGCGGGCGCTCCGGTAATCGGATTGAACGATTCCGGTGGCGCGCGAATTCAGGAAGGCGTGATGTCACTTGCCGGCTACGCGGATATTTTTCTGCGAAACACGCTGGCCAGCGGAGTGATTCCGCAAATCAGCGCGATCATGGGGCCGTGCGCGGGTGGCGCCGTATATTCTCCGGCGATCACGGATTTTATTTTCATGACGCGCGAAACTTCTTACATGTTCGTGACCGGGCCGGACGTAATTAAAACGGTGACGCACGAAGAAGTGACCAAGCAGGAATTGGGCGGCGCGATGACGCATAACGCGACAAGCGGCGTGGCGCATTTTGTGGCCAGCGACGATCGCGATTGCGTGGCGATGATTCGCGAGCTGGTGGGATTTTTGCCGTCAAACAATTTGGAAGATCCGCCGCGGCGCGCTTGCAGCGATCCGACTACTCGCGCGGATGCGGCGCTGGATCATCTTGTGCCCGAAGATCCGATGCAGCCTTACGACATTAAGGATGCGATTCATGCAATCGTCGACGAAGGCGATTTCTTCGAGGTCCACGAACACTTCGCGAAAAATATTGTGGTGGGATTTGCGCGAATGGATGGACGTCCCGTGGGAATCGTGGCGAATCAGCCGGCGTTTCTGGCGGGCGTGCTGGACATCAACGCTTCTGTGAAGGGCGCGCGGTTCGTGCGATTCTGCGACGCGTTTAACATTCCGCTGATTACATTTGAGGATGTGCCGGGATTTTTGCCGGGCACACAGCAGGAATGGGGCGGAATCATCAAACACGGCGCGAAATTGCTTTTCGCGTACGCAGAAGCCACTGTTCCGAAAATTACGGTGATTACGCGGAAGGCTTACGGCGGCGCGTATTGCGTTATGGCGTCAAAGCACATTCGCACTGACGCGAATTTCGCGTGGCCCACGGCGGAAATTGCGGTGATGGGCGCGGAAGGCGCGGTAAATATTGTTTACAAACGGGAAATTGATCGCGCGCCGGAAGCGGATCGCGAGCGCATACGCAAAGAAAAAATTGCGGAGTTCCGCGAGCGATTCGCGAATCCTTACGTAGCGGCGGAACGCGGATACATTGACGCGATTATTGAGCCTTCGCAGACTCGCGCGAAGCTAATTTCTTCATTGCGCGCTCTGGAAAATAAGCGCGATACGAATCCCAAGAAGAAGCATGGAAATATTCCGCTGTAATAACCCCACCCACCTCATTTCGGGATTTATACGCTTAAGTTCTTCAGCAGATGGCTCATTTCTGAACGATAGCGTAGACTCCGAGACATGATTGAGTGGAACAGCGTATTCAGAACTCCAACTGGCAGAATATCTCTAGCCGTGCTCACCGTAATGCTGATTGCTGTGGTCCTCATCGCGCTAGGTCTCGTTATCATCGTAGCGGGGCCTACCGGGCATAAATGGACGGGAATCCTAATGATAATCGGAGGCGTTGGGGCGGCTTTTCGTGTCATCAGGCCGCCACAATTGTCCAGGCGTTAAGTCTGCTCAATCTTCCAATGAGGATATCTTCAATCGCCAGTATTTCCCGTCAAACTTGGCTCGGCTTCGCCGCTTAGTTTCGGCGGCTTAGGCGGTTCCGGCTCTACTCCGCGCCACCCGACGGGACGTCCCTTCACGGCTTGCGTGAGCGCGCGGAAAAGTACGATGTACATCATTTGGCGGTAGTAAAAACGCTGCAGGACGAGCGGAAGCAACAGTGACCAATCTTCGTGTCTTTCCAAAGCGAACGCGATGGCGCAGGCAACCAGGTCAATCAGCATGAAGCCGAGGAAAAATATTACGGAGAGCTCCATATCCTGCGTAGAAAAAATCTGAGGAATCGCGGTGATGTGGAATTGTGACAATCCCCAGAGCGCGAGGGACATCAGGAAAAGTAAATCGATTGCCGGAGAAAATAGCGGCAGCAATAATTGGAAAATAAAAATGTTCGGCAGCGCGATCCATCCGAGCGTGCCGTATTTCCAGCGGCCAATCGTGTCGCGATGTTTGTAAACGGATTGGAGCGTGCCGAACGTCCAACGGAAACGCTGGCGCATCAACGCTTCGGCGGTTTCCGGCGCATTCGTGTAGCCGATTGCTTCTTCGTCGTAAGAAATGCGCCAGCCGGCGCGGCGAATCGCGATGGTCAGGTCAGTATCTTCGGCAACAGTCTCCGATGTGAATCCGCCGGCAGCAGTGATCGCTTCCACGCGCCACGCGCCGATTGCGCCCGGCACCACCGGTATGCAATTCAGCAAATCGAACGCGCGCTTTTCCATATTTTGGCTGGTGATATATTCCAGCGCCTGCCAGCGCGTGAGCCATCGCGTGCGATTTCCCACTTTCACATTTCCAGCCACCGCGCCAACTTTTGGATCTACGAAATTGCGCACGAGCTTAGAAATCGCGCGGCTATCGATGTGCGTATCGGCGTCAATGGTGACGACAATTTTTCCGGACGCGTGATCCAGTCCACGTCCCAGCGCGGAGGGCTTGCCTCCATTTATCTGATGAATGATGTGGACGCGCGAATCGGCGCCAAAATTTTCCTGAAGCAATTCGCCGGTTCGATCGGTGGAACCGTCATTAATGACGATAATTTCCACGTTCGGATAATCGGCGGCGAGCGCGGACGTGACTGTCTTTACGATTGCTTCTTCTTCGTTGTAAGCGGGAATCAGCACGCTGACTAGCGGCTTAAATTCCGGATGATCGCCGGGGCCGGCGCGCAGTTTTTCGGCGAGTGCAAGCAGACCAATAATAATTGCGCGTCCACTGACCAGCATAATGCCCAAAATAAAAACGGTGGCGATACCGACGCGCGCCAGAAACATAAATCCGAAAATGTAGGAATCCGCGCGGGCGGCCCACAATTCCTTGCCGGTAACTTCCGGCATAACCTGCGCGCGGGTTTGGCCCACCAACTCGGAGACGGGCACAATTTTGTATCCGGCCGCACGCAAACCATCGATCACGCGCGGCAAAGCTGCGAGCGTGTGGCTGCGGTCGCCGCCGCCATCGTGAAACATCACAATCGTGCCGGTATTGGCTTGATCCATCACGCGCTGCACAATTTCGTCGGTGGTGGGTGGAGAGCCGCCGCCGATCGCACCCCAATCGTGCGGGTCGATGCGCGCGCCAATCAGCATGTAGCCCATGTCCTGCGGAATTGGAAGCGAAGCAACTTCCGGCGCGGTTTCCGGCTGATGATCGATGCCGTACGGCGGACGGAAAAATACCGTCTTCACGCCGAGTGAAGCTTCAATCAGCCGCTCGGTGACGTTCACCTGCCATTGGATTGTGCTGGGCGAAGCGTCTTCAATATTTTCGTGCGTGTAAGTGTGATTGCCGATCTCGTGGCCGTCCTGATATTCGCGTTTCAAAATTTGCGGATAGCGATTCGCATTTTCGCCAATCACAAAAAATGTAGCGGGAACATTTTTTTCTTTCAGGACGTCCAAAATTTTCGGCGTCCAGCCGGGATCGGGGCCGTCATCAAACGTAAGCGCGAGTTTCTTTTCCGAATTGCCGCCGAGCCGCTCGATGTGCCAGGAAAGCGGATAAACCTGAATGGCTTCATCTTGAAACGTATCGGTAGCGGCGTCGTATTTAAAAGTTCGCTGACCTCTTTTCGGAGTGTCCTGAATGTGCCAGATGTCGCCGTTTTCCGGGCCTTCAAGAATCAGGTCCGGGCCGGGAGGAATATCCTGAAGCGTCGCGCGGTCAGCGTCAGTGGGCCGCGTCGCGTCCATAATTTTCCACATGGAACTATCGGCCATTCCCAAACGCCAAATCGCCGTGCCCGCAACATTCTTGTGTTCAGCGGCGCGCAACTGGTTGTAAGCGGAAAGCGCATCGGTGAACCAAACTTCGTGCACCTGATTATCCTGAACGTAGGAATAATGCGGATTCAGGGAATCGGAATCGAACTGCACCTGTCCTTCGGATTCGGCGGCGGTAAGAAAAGCCTGCTGTACGCTGACGGATTCGTGCGTGTTGTGGCCTTTCTTGACCTGCGTCCAGTCGTATCCGTAATTCGAGATGCCCATGAAAATTTTTTCCGGCGGCACAACTTTCAAAACCGCGTCCATATTTTTCACGAACCAACTTTGCGACGCGATTGGGCCGGGGTCGGTGGTGTGCTCGTCGTAATTCATCAAGACGATGGAGTCGGCGGCCTTTCCGAAAAAAGCGTAGTCGTAGTCAGGGTCTGCGGCGGGCAGCGCGACCATTAACTGAAGGCGCTGCGCCCCGAGAAGCGCTTCCAGCTCCACGGTAAATTCCTTAAAGCGCGGCATACTCGAAACAGGAACATCTTCAAAATCCAAACAAATGCCAACTTCGTGAGCGAGTAGCGCGAAGTTCACGAGGTTTGTTTCCAGTTTTTTTCGCGCGGCCGGATTCGCCAGCATTTTCACAAGCTCGGCGGATTGCCAGGTGTCGTCATCCGGATTGCCGTTATTCACGAGCGCCATCACGGGCAGCTCGATATTATTTGTCTGAATCCACGTGTGCAGTTTATCGACGTTCGCGATGCGCGCGGCTTCTTCGCCGGAAAGTCCGTTGTGCTGGTGGGACAAAGTATCCACGACGGAAAGCGTGCCGTCCGCT
The DNA here is from genome assembly GCA_963778235.1 of uncultured Acidobacteriota bacterium. Taxonomy (GTDB): domain Bacteria; phylum Acidobacteriota; class Terriglobia; order Acidiferrales; family UBA7541; genus DASTCZ01. The sequence continues at coordinate 42,776 of CAVZTQ010000004.1, forward strand.
GTAAGCGCATGAACTTCGAGAGAAATCAGCCGGTCGAGCTCCTTGTAGTGATACTTCAGAGAAGCGAGCGCGCTGGCGTCATCGTCAATATAAAATGCCGCGCGTTCAGGATCATACTTCGCGGGAATTTCTCCGAGCGACGGTACGCGATGGGTTTTGACGGGAAGAACGAGCGGCGAGATTTTTTTCGCGGGCGCGGGCGGAACCGGGCGGCGTCCGGCAATCGAGCTGCGCACCATCAAACTTGGAAGCGGAACCCGTTGCAGCACGCTGACGAAAAACGTGAGGATCAAGACGGTGACGACGGCGCCGCTGATCTCCAGCGCGCGGCGAGTGAAAAACCAGCGCCGGCGATTTTCGTCATAGAATATGGGCTTGCGTTTGTTCACGACTTGGTTCCAAGCTATCTGCCCGGTGAAAAACTGTCAATCACCTACTGTACAGATGATTTCACGCGGGCGCGCGATTCGGCGGTTGCGCTTTCGCAAGTAAACAGATTTTTCTAAAGGAATTATACCGGCTCGTTCTTGATAAACGAATCCAAAAAGCGAATGCAATGGATTCCACTGGCTGCCGCGCTGGGTGCGGGGCTGGCGCTCCGGCTATTTTTCTTATTCAAATACACAACTGGCTCGGTGGACGGCGCCATCTATGAAGCGATGGGGCGCAACCTGTTCGCGCACGGAACTTATGGACTAGACGCGATTGGCCGCATCACTCCTTCCGACATTCGCGTACCCGGCTACCCGATTTTCACCGCCATCTTCCACTTACTTAGACGCGGCCAGACCCCTTTGCTGTTGGCTCAGATTGCACTGGATTTGTGCACCTGCGCACTCGCCGGAGCACTGGCGGGATTGCTCACGCCGCCGTCGCGATCGGTTTCAGTGCGGCGTCGGGTGCAGCTTGCCGCAGTCTGGCTAGCGGCACTATGTCCTTTTCTAGCCGACTACGCGGTTGTGAATCTTACAGAAGTGCTGGCGACATTCTTGACGGCGATTGCGCTGGTTGCGTTGGCGGCCGCGGCTCTCGGAAACGAAACGCTCTCGTGGAGTTTATTGCTGAACAGCAAGGATGAAACGGATTCTTCCCGCAAAAAGAATTCTTCATTCCTTCGCAACAGTTGGTTCGTCGGTGGACTGGCTGTTGGCTGCGGAACAATGGTTCGTCCGGAAACACCGCTAATACTTGTTGCGCTCGGAATTGTGCTTCTGTTGCGTTGGCGCAATCGCGCCGATTGGCCGAAATTATTTCTTGCGGGCGCATTTGCTGCCGCGGGCCTGCTAATTCCGATCATTCCGTGGACTGCCCGCAACGCAATTTCATTGCATGAATTTCAGCCGTTGGCGCCGCGCTACGCGCAAGGTCCGGGTGAGTCGGTAGCAACAGGGCTTTACGCGTGGACGAACACATGGCTGGTGCGGTATCGCGACGTGGATCAAACCATTTGGACGATTGGCGATTCGCCGGTGACGATGGCAGTTTTTCCGTCCATTGCATTCGATTCTGAGGACGAGCGCCAGCGCGTGTCGGCGCTAATCGACCAATACAATTCCTCGTGTTGCGACTTCTCACCCGAATGGAACGCACAATTCACAGAGCTTGCGCGCGAACGCACCGCGCGGCATCCGCTGCGCACTTACGTGACGGTTCCATTTCAACGCGCGCTCACATTTTGGTTCACTCCCCGTGTGGAAATGATGGGCTATACGGGCAACCTGTGGCCGCTGCAGAAGAGCCACGAAGATGATCCGGAGGGTTTCGTCGCAACTTTAATACTGGGAGCGATGGGAATTATTTATGTGGCGCTGGCGCTTGCGGGAACCGCGAAGATTTTCCTGAAACATATACTGACCGGCCCGCAAATTTGGTGCATCGCATTTCTGATTGCGTTTTGCGTGGTGCGTACAGCATTTCTGACGCGCATCGAAGCACCCGAACCTCGTTACGTGCTGGAATGTTTTCCGGTGATTTACGCGCTGGGCGCATTTTTCTGGCTGCGGCAGACAGACTAGCGCTCTTCGACCGGCTCCGGATGAATTGTGACGCGGGAAATTTGCGGGAATTTTTCCTTCACGCGATCTTCGAGCGAGCCAATCACATCATGCACTTCTGTAATCGGCAAATCACCTGACATTGCGCAGTGGCACGAAACCAATATTCTGTGGCTCACCTGACGCACGCGGACGTCATGGCAATCGATGAGCTCATGATATTCAGTGGAAAGCGAATTCACATAATTTTCCACCGCGCGGCTCAAATCTTTCATTTCCTCGGCGGTACGCGCGCCTCGGGCAATTTCAATTCCCAGCGGTTCGATGTGAATATTCACTTCCGCTGCGTGCTCTCCTGAGCCGCCTTGCACACCGATCGCCAATTCTCGAATTTCATTTTCCAGTTCGGTAGCCACGCGGTGAGCTTCGCGCAGCGAGAGCCGTTCATCCACTTCCAAATGCAACTCCACAAATAAGCGGCCTTCTAATTCCTGCGCCGTCAATTCATGAATCGCCAGACCTCGGCGTTGCGCGGCGGCGCGGACAGCGTCAAATAAATGTTCATTGGCGCGGGCCCGCGGCTCCATGTGCACCATCACGTCGGCAGGAAGAATTTCGCTGACGCGGCGCTCCACGGCGTCGCTGATTTCGTGCACCTGCTCAAAACTTGCGGTGCGGGGCACGCTGATGGTGACATCCACGAAATGGCGATTCCCCGCGCGGCGCAAACGCACGCGCTCGGCGCCCAGCACTCCATCAAGCCCCGAAACAGCCGCGGAAATTTGTTCCTGTAATCCCGGAGGAGCAGCGTCAACCAGTGATTCCAGCGTGCGCATTCCAAGCCGCGATCCAACCCAAATCACAAATGCCGCCACGGCCAATGCGGCGATTGGATCCGCGTATCGAAGCCAAGCTATCCCGTAGCGCGATCCGATAAGCGCCGCGCCCATGCCGAGCATGACGGTCAGCGTGCTCCACACGTCCGTTGAAAAATGGAGCGCGTCTGCTTCCAGCGCTTCGCTGGCATATTTACGTGCCACACGGCCAAGCGCGCGCGAACGCACCAGGTCCACGCAAAGCGCTACGCCCAGCAATCCGATAGCAAGAAACGTGGGGCGGATTTGCACGTCCAGAAAAAACAAGCGCCGAATTGCTTCGTAAATAATGTAGACGGCGGTGACGAGCAGCAACGCCGTTTCCACAAACGCCGAAAAACTTTCAAATTTTGCGTGGCCGTAGGGATGACGAGCGTCGGCAGGACGGTCAGAAACTCGCACGGAAAGATAAGTGATGAGCGCGGCGATTAAATCCAAGCTGGAATGCAGCGCTTCAGAAAGTACGCCCAAGCTGCCTGTTGCTACGACGAGAAAGATTTTCAGACACACCAGCACGATTGCTGAGCCGACCGACGCCAGCGCGGCAAATTTCTTCTCGTGCTCGGTTGTGGAAACGTCCATACGATAAAATCCGCGTACTAGCCTAGCATGGAGGCTGTCCGAAACATCCGTTCCCGATATGGCGAGGTCACCGTTACGTTAGGGTACAATTCAAATGGACCTGCCACTTTAGCCCACGTGAAATTTAGGTCTGCCGATAACTGATGCGAAGAGCAATTCTAATTATTTTCACGGCAACGGCGCTTGGCGCACTCGCATGGGGATTATTTTTTGAGCCGTATCGCATCGAAGTGACCCACACCTACATTGAAGGACAAGTTGCGCGGCCGCTAAAAATCGCGCATCTTACAGATTTGCACACCGGCGGGGTGGGCCGCCGCGAAAAGCTGTTACTGGAATTGTTGGACGAAGAACAGCCGGACGTAATCATTATTACCGGCGACACGCTGACAACTGGATTCCATTACGACCGGATAAAACCTCTTCTATCGAAACTGCACGCGCCGCTGGGCGTTTGGCTGGTGCGGGGAAATTGGGAAAATGCCGATGTGTTTCGCGGCGAACGTGCGTTCTACGCGCAACTTCACATTCGTTTCCTGCTGAATGAAGCCGCGCCGATTCGTCCCGACGTGTGGCTGGCGGGACTGGACGACCCTTCCACCGGCACACCGAATTTGGACGAAGCGCTGCGCGAAGTGCCGAAGGACGCGTACACAATTCTGGCGTTTCACGCGCCGGGTTATTTTGAGCAGGCCGCAGGACGCGCGCCGCTGGTGCTCACCGGACACACGCACGGCGGACAAGTGCGATTGCCATATCTACCGGTATTCTGGCTGCCGCGCGGATCGGGACCTTATTTAGAAGGATGGTACGGAGAAAACGGATCGAAAATGTACGTGAACCGCGGGATTGGAACTTCCACCCTTCCCATTCGATTTTTGTGCAGACCGGAACTGGCGATTATTACGATCGGGCCGTAGCTAAGATCGGACTGCAATTAGCGCCGCGCTGCGAATTATATTTACGCCCACCTTCATTAACGTCCTGCTTGCTATCCATTTCGTAATCGTGCAGATTATGCGCACTCTGGAGGATCACCCATGAAACTCACGCGTGTGCTTGGCTGCGCAATTCTTATTTGCGGAGCTGCGTCTTGCGGAAAAGCTGTGTTAGCACAAGCATCTGCTCCGGGGGCTGCGGCGGCGCCAAGTGATCCTCAGGCCATCTGGAATGTGCTCGCAAAGCCGTCATTCGATCCGGGAAAAGTTATGACGGTAAATAATCTGGTGATCGACCGCGACCGTATTCGTATCACGCTCGATAGCGGCACGCTACACTTCACGCAGCCAGTGAATGGAATTGTGTTCGGCGCGGTGTTTCATGGCACCGGACACATCCGCGTGAGTCCGCCGAATCAATATGAATCGCAGCAGCTCGAACTTTTCATCAAGCAGGACGGGCTGAATGCCACCTTCGACGAAGCGGTATTCACATTCACAGACAGGACGTTCGACGAGATTTCGGCGAAGGTGCAACCGGGAGGCGCAGCCACGAATGATGGCTTGTACGCAACGCGTTTGCAGCAGAACGAAGATCTCGGCGCTGCATTTCTTCCTCGATTATTCAAAAGTGTGATGGGTTCGGACCGCACGAAAAGTGCACTGTTTCTTGCAGATGTGAAAACCGCGGAGCATGGATGGGTTGAAGCACTGGATGACGCTTCCGAGCCGGAAGAAATTAATGTCGGCCGGTGGGTCGACGTCGGGCCTGTGAAGCACTTCGATATTTGGACGAGCTTTCCGGCGAATAACCGCAGCGCGAGCGCTGCGTTCGACGTGCCATTTGCCAAAGCGGACTACACAATTAAGAGCTACGACATGGAAGTGGCAGTCACGAACACTTCGGAGCTAACCGCCGGGGCGAGAGTAACAATCGAAACGCGGTGGCCCGGCGAGCGCGTTTTGTTATTCGGTCTCGATTCCAATCTGCGTGTGGACAAAGTGACCGAAGGAGATGGAGCGCCGCTAACTTTTATTGAAGCGCGCGAAACGAAGGATCGCAATCAATCTTTTGGCGACTACGTGGCCGTAGTATTGCCCGCGCAAACCGAATCCGGCCAGACGCGCACATTCATGATTCACTACGCAGGCAAGCGCGTAATCCGTCAGGTGGGTCCGGGGGAACTATTTCGCGCAGAGTTTTGGTTGGTATCCGTCGCGAATCGGAAATTCACAGGGCGATGAATTCGCAGGACGCTACGACTACCACCTGATATTTCATTGCCCGAAGCAAGACACGCTCGTGGCGACAGGTAACAAGGTCAGTGACAAGATCGACGGCAAGGATCGAATCACCGAATGGAAGAGCGATCTTCCTCTCACCGTCGCGGGCTTTGCCTACGGCGATTACAAGGAAGTCACAACTAAAGTTGGAAACGTGGAAGTTCAAGTATTCGCAAACGTCGAACCAGATGACCAGATGGCACAAATCCAAAAAATCCTTGAGACGCCGGGAGTGCAGGCCGTGGCTGGCAGTTTTTCGCCAGTTTCAATGGCGCCGACGATCTCTCAGGAAATGGGGAATTCGATACGAACATTCGAGAAATACTTTGGCCCCTATCCCTATAAGCAGCTTGCGATTACCAATATTTCTGCCGGATACGGCCAAGGATGGCCAGGGCTCATCTACCTTTCGATATTCACCTTTATGGATAGCACTCAAATTCACACTCTGTTTGGGCGAGTGGATCCCCGGCAAACGGAATTTTTCCGCGCCCATGAAACTTCGCATCAGTGGTGGGGCCACCGGGTTGGCTGGAAGAGCTATCACGATCAGTGGATGTCAGAAGGATTTGCAACGTTTTCGGGGAATCTCTACACACAACTTAAGGACGGCCAAAAACAGTACGTGGATCGATTGCGCGCTGATAAGCAAGGTCTGCTCGCCAGGGATTCGCACAATCACGTCGTAGATTCTGTCGGCTCCGTCTGGATGGGCTACAGAACCACATCGTCAATCGCTCCCGGCGACACAGCCACCATCATCTACAACAAAGGCGGCTACGTCCTGACCATGCTACGCATGATGATGGCTGACCCCACTAAGCCCGACGCCGACCAGCGCTTTGAATTAATGATGCACGACTTCTGCAAGACATTTGATAACAAGGCCGCTTCCACCGAAGACTTCAAAGCCATCGCCGAAAAATACATGACCGCTGGAATGGATCTGGAGCACAACCACAAGCTGAACTGGTTCTTCAATCAATACGTTTATGGCACGGGCATTCCTCACTACGATTTCCATTACGACGTGCAGAGCGCGAATGGGCAGTGGACGCTTACGGGCCATTTGACTCGCAGCGGTGTGGCCGACACCTGGATGGATATGGTCCCGATGTTTGTGGAACGCGACGGAAAACAAGTACGCCTGGGCTTGATTAATGCGACCGGACCGAACACGCCGTTCTCCGTGAACCTGCCATTTAATCCCGGAAAAGTGCAAGTGAACGTGAACGAAGAACTTCTGGCGGAAATCAAGCAGTAGCAAGCGCGAACCGTCGCTCACAGTACCAGAACGAAAAAATCGAGAATTTCATCCTCAGGACGAGCCTACTACTCGCGAACAGCATCTTACGTTCAGGCAGGCAAATAGGCCCTTGAAAGCACTTTTTCCTGGGAGTACCCTTTAGGTGCTGTTTAGAGGACAGTAGTACAAAAGTCCTATTCGCCCCCCCAGCGCGTCCCAGTACTCTTGTACTGCGTAGGAGTACCGGGCTAACTAACGAGCGGTGTTCGCCCCGACGCCGACGACAGAATTCTAGCTAACGACAGGAATCAGTGGACCGTATATGAATACAACAATTCTTGAAGCACGGCAGAGCAGTCTCCAAAGGGGGATTTCCTCAGGCATGGAAAATCCGAATCCCAAGAAGCGGGTCATTCTCCCTCCCGCACCCGGAAAGCCCGGGACCACTGCGCGCTTCGCGCTGCTGCCGGAAGGCAAGTCACGCTTTGGCTCGCTCGGCACGAGCATCGTCGTCCAGGCTGTGATTCTCGCGCTCCTTATAATCGTCCCTTTGATTTTTCCCGAGAAGATGATTCCGAAAGCGCTTTTTTACGTTACGCCCATGGCCGTGCCGGTAACGGAAATTCCGCTGCCTCCGCCGCCCGCTCCGAAAGTGGCTGCGATTAAGCCGAAGGTTACGCCTGCGCCTGTGCCGGAACCGGTGAAGGAAGTTGCGGTGGTTGAACCTATTCGCCAGCCGAAAGTTCTGGCGCCGAAAGTTGTTGCTCCGAAGATGGTTGTGAAGCCAGTCCCGGAGATGGCCGCGCCGAAAATTGACGCGAAGATTGATGCACCGGAAATCAAAATCGATAACAAGATGGCCGAACCGGCACGTCCGCGTGCGCCAATCGTAACCGGCAACCTCGGAACCGGCAGCTCAGCTGTTGCGACGCTTCCGAAAAATACTCCGCTAGAAAAAGTACAAACCGGCGGATTCGGTGATCCGAACGGTGCAGTCGGCACAACTGATCCGAACCATCGCGCAAACATTAATCAACGTGGCGATCCAGCTTTGCCGGGTGGTCCGGGATATGGCAACGGAACAGGCGGCGCAAGTGGCGCGCGCGGAACCGTAGCGAGCACGGGATTCGGCAACGGCACGGCAATTCCTCCTGCGGGCGGAAATGGCCGCGGTGGCACGCGCACTGTGCAGTCTGGCGGATTCGGCGCGGCAGTTGTGGAAGCAGCCCCGACTACGAAATCGCAAACGGCGGCCGCCGCAGTTCAACCAATCGAAATCTTGGACAAACCGAAGCCGGAATATACGGCGGAAGCACGTGCTTTGAAATTGGAAGGCCAAGTGGTTGTGGCCGTAATCTTCAAGGCCAACGGCGAAATCATTGTTCAAAATGTTGTGCAGGGTTTGGGACACGGTCTGGATGAAATGGCCGTGAAAGCCGCGCAGCACATCAAGTACAAACCCGCAATCAGCAATGGCCAGCCCGTGGATTTCCCAGCGCGGGTTCGCATCGAATTCCAGTTGGCATACTAATGAGGAGTGGAGGAAACATGCGTACGTTAAAATCAGTTCTAATCGTGCTAGTGCTTTGTGCGGTGCCGGCGGCTCGAACGTCAGCCCGCCCGGCTGGCCGTACATCGCCCGCAGTCCGAACATCGGATGACCAGCAACAAAGCGCCGACGTGTTGAATCAGATCACGGACAAAATTGTGGCGCGCGAATCGGCGGAGATGGCTTCTTTCCGTCAGTTTTCGCCACTGGTGGAAACCTATATTCAAAACTTGAAGAACGACAAGGCGAACGGTTGGCAGCCGAACGGTGACACCTACTTCATGGGCCGCTCCGATCTCGCGAAAGGCGTTGACGTAGAACCGCTCGCCGAAGACGGTAACGTTCGCCGCGGCTTGAAGGGTAACGTCAAGAACGTATTCAGTTTCGGCGTGCAATTTCTGCCCGCCGGATTCCTGCAGATGATTTATCTGGATACAAACGGCTTTGACAAATCCAACTACAAGTTTGATTACGTCCGCCGCGAATTCCTGGGCGACATCCGCTGCCTGGTGTTCGACGTGACGCCTGCTGGCAAGAACACCAAGAACCGCTTTGTCGGCCGCATCTGGGTTGAAGATCAGCAATACACGATCGTTCGATTCAACGGCGCGCTGGCTGGCGGCACCCGCAGCCACCAGTACTTCCATTTTGATAGCTGGCGCACAAACTCCGGCCCGGGACTCTGGCTGCCGGCGTTTATCTACAGCGAAGAAAATAATGCGCAGTACAATTTGACCGGCTCGACTTCCTTCAAGGCGCAGACCCGCCTGTGGGGCTACAACCTTGGCCATTCCAAGCAGGAACAGGAATTGAGCAAGATCATGGTGGAAGCGAACGCGCCCATCACTGATTCTACGACCACAAACAATGACGTTTCTCCTTTGCAGGCGCAACGCAGCTGGGATCGTCAGGCGGAAGATAACGTAGTTGACCGTCTGGAACGCCTCGGCCTGCTGGCTCCGGTGGGCAGCGTGGACAAAGTTCTCGAAACGGTGGTCAACAACATCGAGGTCGGAAACAACCTGGATATTCAGCCTGAAATTCGCTGCCGCGTTTTGATGACGTCAACTCTGGAATCCTTTTCCGTGGGTCACACCATCATCATGAGCCGCGGATTGATTGATGTGCTTCCGGACGAAGCCAGCCTGGGGGCAATGCTGTCGCAGGAAATGGCGCACATCGTTCTCGGCCACAAAGTGGATACACAATTCGCGTTCTTTGACCGCGTGCTGCAATTCGACGAAAAGAAAACTTTCGAGCATTTCGGATTTGCCCGCACGAAGGAAGAAGACGAAGCCGCGCAAACCAAGGCCGCGGAACTGCTGAAGAATTCAACGTACAAAGATCAGCTGAAGACAGCGGAGCTTTTCATGGGCGAATTGCAACTTCGTTCCAAGGAAATTCCGAACCTGATTAGCCCCAAGCTGGGCAACGCGGTTCTTTCCAAGCCCGCGGTGCAGGCTGCATCCAATTCCAATCCCGTGCCGAACCAGATTATCGCTTTGCCGTTGGGTGGCCGCGTGAAGCTGGATCCGTGGGACGACAAGCTCGAAATGCTGAAGAGCAAGCCCGTGGGCAGCGTTGCGGAACGGGAAAAAATGCCGTTCGAGATCACGCCGTTCATGCCTTACCTGACGCGCGAAACAAGCGGAACTCCGCCGCAAGCGATCAACGCGCAGGCGAAGCAGGATCAAGACAAGAAACCAACACCGCAAGATAAACAGAAACAGTAAAGCAGTATCTCCACCCTTCCGCCGGCGGCAGACCCCGATTTCCGGGCTCTGCCGCCGGTTTCATTTTTGGCGGCGTGTTATTCTAGAACGGACCAAGACGTAGTAATCACGTCTGCCTATGAGCTCAACCGCAAAACCAATTTCTGCCGCGAAACCCGGCGCCGGCCCTGCAAAGCCGAATGCTGACGCCATGAAAAAGAAGGGCCCGTCCGATCCGCTGTGGAAAGCGCTACCCGATGCTTGGCGAATGCTTCGTCCGCCCGCGTGGCTCATCGCTTCGGGCTTCGCTTTGATGATCGTGGGCCGCGTGGCCGGCTTGGTTATACCTGTGACCACGAAACCATTTGTGGACGGCGTACTGATCCAAAATCGCAAATCTCTGCTGTGGCCGATCATAGGGGCCGTGCTGGCAGGAACCATCATCCAGGCTTTGACGAACTACGCGCTCGCGCAGATCGTTTCAAAAGAAGCGCAAAGAATGATCGCTACGCTTCGCATCAGAGTCCAGTCGCATGTCGGCCGCCTTTCGGTTTCGTTTTTCGACGCGAATAAAAGTGGCCAACTCGTTTCGAGAATCATGAGTGACGTTGAGGGCGTGCGAAATCTGATTGGCACCGGGATGATCGATTTTTGCGGAAGCATTCTGACTGCTGCAATCTCTGGTTTTTATCTGATTCATTTAAGTCCGACGCTCACAGTGCTTGCCGCTGTCGTAATGGTGGGATTCGCACTTGGAATGCGCAAAGCTTTCGCGGTTATCCGGCCGCTATTTCGGGCACGTCCGAAAATTACAGCTGAAGTTGCTGGACGGCTGACCGAATCCCTTGGCGGCGTTCGCGTCATCAAAGGCTATAACGCCGAAGGCCGCGAGGAGAAAGTTTTCTCCGAAGGCATCACACGATTGCTCGACAACATCCTGGCATCCGTAAACGCGATGTCGCTGATGAGCGGCTCCTCCGCGCTGTTGATGGGCCTGGTCAGCGCGCTGATTATGTATTTCGGCGGACACCGCGTGCTCAGCGGCCAGATGACCGCTGGCTCGCTGATGTCCTATACGGTGTTCCTCGGATTTCTCATCGCGCCCGTTTTTCAGATCGTCGGCATCGGTAGCTCCGTGAACGAAGCGCTGGCCGGACTCGAGCGTACACGCGACATCCTGAAAGAAAATCGCGAAGAATCCGATCCAAAGCGCACGCGCGAAATTCCTGTAATTCGCGGTGAAGTTGCATTTGAAGACGTGAAGTTTTCTTACGACACCGGAAAAGAAGTGCTGCACGGAGTTTCATTCCACGCGAATCCGGGCAGCGTGACCGCGCTCGTAGGCCCATCTGGCGCGGGAAAATCCACAATCATCGGATTGATCTCGTCGTTCTACACGCCAACCTCCGGCACGGTGCTGGTGGATGGCATAGATCTCTCCACTGTAAAACTTTCCAGTTACCGCATGCAGTTGGGAGTTGTGCTGCAGGAAACTTTTCTATTCGACGGTTCGATTCGCGAAAATGTAGCCTTCTCGCGCCCCGATGCAACCGAAGAACAGATTCTTAACGCATGCAGAATTGCCCGCGTAGATGAATTTGCCGAATCGCTAGAAAATAAATATGACACGATTGTCGGCGAGCGCGGCGTGAAACTTTCCGGCGGGCAGAAGCAACGCGTCTCCATCGCGCGCGCCTTGCTGGCCGATCCTCGCGTGCTGATTCTCGACGAAGCGACATCCAGCCTCGATTCTGAATCCGAAGCGCTGATTCAAGAAGGTCTCGCGTACTTGATGCGCGGCCGGACCACATTCGTGATCGCTCATCGACTTTCGACCATTCGCCGCGCGGACCAAATTCTTGTCGTCGAAGGCGGACTAATCACCGAGCGCGGCACTCACACATCTCTTTACGCAACACGCGGACGTTATTTTGAGATGTACACGAAGCAGCACGGGCTGGAAGAAAATTTATTTCTGGCGCCCGGCGAATGCCAGACCGACCCCGAAGAAGCGCAAAAGGCCGGCGCAGTTGGCATCAAAGGCGCCGCCGCGCCGGATCCAATTCGCCTCATTCGCGGCGGCTACGCCTTAAAATCCGCCGCGAAACCGCGCACCCCCCGCAGCCGTCCATAGCACTGAACCAATTTCCCCGAGCAGGCTCGAATTCTTTCGACAAGCCATCAGGTAAATTCGCGCTCGTTTCCGGTAAATTCGGGTTAAGATGTCGCGTTTTACAAGACAGGAGCAACCGAGGGGCTATGCGTAAAAACCTAAGTAAAAAAATTTGATTAGTGGTTCGTTGTTGTCTGTTATTGCCGTGGCGATACTCATCACCATCACGTCCGCCAAGCCCGCCGCGTCGCAAGGCAAAACAAAAGCAACCAAGTCCGGCGCGACGATGACGTACGGCAATTCCGATTCGATCAACGAAGAGGAAATGAAAATTTATGATTACTTCCTCGCCTCCGATCAGCTCGAAGGCAGGAATCTTCCATCGCGTGGATATGACACCGCTGCGCTCTACGTAGCGAGTCATCTTGCCGAATGGAAGTTGAAGCCGATGGGTAGCACCACTGGAACGAATGGTCCGCTGCAACCGTATTTCCAGCCGTTTGAGCTGGTGAGCCGTTCCATCATTGCGGATGAAAGCAAAGCATCCGTTACCGGTGGAGGCGGAGGACGCGGCGCAGGAGGCGGCCGTGGAGCGGGTGCAGGTGGAGGCGGAGGTGCTCGCGGCGGGGCTGCTGCGGGCGCGGCGCCGGAACTTGAATTTGGAAAAGATTGGACCGCTGCGGCTGGTGGCACGAGGCGCGCCGCCAATTCACGCATACGACGTTACCGGAAGTATGGTTTTTGCCGGCAACGGATATGTGATGAACAAGGGCGGCGCGGATCCTTACGCAGGACTGGACGTGAAAGGGAAAATTGTTGTCGTCGCGGGAAATCCTTCCGATCCCACACTTGCCGCGCAATTTGCGGCAGCAGCGGGCGGTGGTCGTGGCGCAGCGCCTGCAGCAGGAACAACTCCGTTGCAGCCTTGCACGGATTATTTGACGCCTGAACAAGCAGCCGCAAAAAATGGCGCGATCGCCGTCGTAACGATTGCGAATTATCAAACGCTCGACAGCGATGGCAAATCCAAACGCCGGATTTGGCGGTCGCGGCGGAGGCGGCGGACGTGGTCCCGCATTGAACGGACCCGCATATCAGGTGGCAAAGTTTGCGCTGCCGCCTGCGTGCCCGAGCGTTCCCGGAATTACCGCCGGAATGACGATGACCAACGCAATTTTTGCCGGCGAAAAAATGAACGGCCAGCAAATATTTTACGGCGCTGGATCAAATGCGAAGCTAGACGGCTTCGCGTTGAACGCCGAGAAAAAAATCACCGTGCATCTCGCGGTGCATGAAGAAACCAACCACGCCGAAAACGTTGTGGGCATGCTGGAAGGCAGCGATCCCGTGCTGAAGAATGAATTCGTCGTAATCAGCGCGCACTTGGATCACATCGGCTTGTCACAGCCGTTGCCCGACGGACACAACGTCAACAACGGCGCCGATGATGACGGTTCCGGTTCAACAGGATTGCTGGGCATCGCGCGTTCTTACGCCGAGGGCGCGGCAAAAGGTATTCGCCCGAAGCGCAGCATTATTTTCCTGTGGAATGCTGGCGAAGAAAAAGGTCTGTGGGGTTCGCAGTACTTCAATCAATTCCCATTTCATCGATTTGACAAAAGTTGTCGCCGATTTGAATATCGACATGATCGGCCGCACGCAGAATCCCAATTCCGTGGATAACGATCACGTCACACCGGCTCGTGAAACACGGCGACGTGATGGTCGTCGGTCCGAAAGTAAGCAGCGACGACTTGGAAAAAACACTCGAGACGGTGAACAACAGTTATCAGAAGCTCGGACTGGATGATTTTTACGACACGCTGAATCCGGACGCGAAGCATGACAACATCGGGCCGGGCATTACGGCGGATAACCCGCTCGGTAGAGGTCAGGGAATTTTCTTCCGCAGTGACCACTACAATTTCGCTCGCATGGGAATTCCAATAGCGTTCTTCACCATCGGATTGCACGTGGATTATCACCGTCCGACGGATACGCCCGAGAAGATCGACTACAAACAAATCGAAATCGTCTCGAAAACAGTTTCGGCTGTTGGATGGGTTCTCGCGAATCAGGTGGGCCGTCCACACACGAACGCAACGTTGCCGAAGCGATTGGCGGACGATATCGAAACGTCAAAGAAAAACGGCTGGGGCAAAATCACTCCGGTGATGCCGCCGCTTCCGGGTGAACCGTACTAGTCATCCGCATAAAGAAATAACATTCAGGCCCGTGAGAAAATTTTCTCACGGGCCTGTTTTTTTGAAATTGCTGCGAAGCATTTTCGGCACCGACGAGTGACCTGCCGCCCGCGTTTCGCTAGAATATGAATCCTGAAATTATTCGAGGTGAAAGGCATGAATCGCAAATCACGCATCGGAATTTTTGTTTTCGCGGCAGCGGCGCTTTTCTGCGGCGGCTACACAGCCGCGCAGGCCCATTTCGGTCAGCCGAAAACAGTACTGCAAATTTCCATCATCAAATTTAACGAAGGCGTCACCGATGAACAAGGCCAGCACGTAATCGACGGCGTGAAACAAATGGCTGCGAAGATATCTGGCATCAAGAACATCTGGCTGAAAGCCGCGCGCATGGAGCCGCGCGATTTTGACGCCGTGATCGTAATTGAATTTGTCGATCGCGCCGCCGCGGATCGTTACGCTGAATCTCCTGTGCACGAAGCGTGGAGCCGTGAACTTCAGAAGATTCGCCTCACCAGCGTTTCCCCCAAGTTACAAATCCGTGAGTCTCATTCTGAAAACCGGCTGGCGCAGACCTTTCTCTTCAGGTCTGCGTGGCCGGAAGCCACAGTCCTTCCATTTCCACGCTCGCCTTCCCCACAAAAAACATTCGCATTTCGCGTTTCTGAATGCTAGTCTCCGCCTGCAAGTGGGGCAGCCTGCGGGCCTCCTCCTTGGGACCTTTCTCATTTGGATTTCGCCGGACAGAAATAATTCTCGTCGACGCGCGTCGCAGATATTTTGCGCGGCATAAATCATTCGGAGGAAACGATAATGGACATGAAAAAAACAGTCATCGCCACCGTTGCTGGATTCGTTCTGCAAATGGGCGGCAGCTATTTGCTGCACAGCGTAATCCTGATGAATTCCTACATGGCTACGTCCGACCTGTGGCGCACCGAAGAAGCGATGGGGCATCGCATGTGGGTGATGATCGTCGCACAGTTTCTATTTACTCTCGGAGCGGTGCTTATTTATCAGCGCGGCGCCGAACGGAAGAGTCCCATCGGACAAGGAATTCGCTTCGGAATTTTGCTCGCGATGGTGAGTACCGTGCCCGCGGCCCTCATTCAGTACGTCACCACTCCGATGCCGCACACCATCGCATTCCACTGGATTATTGGCGAAGGCGTTCTGTGCGTGCTGCTGGGATTGCTGATCGCTTTCATTTGCCAGCCGAAAGATTCAGCCGCATAAAGGTGTTCACGTCCGTAGACGCCGGCTGCTTATTCAATTGCCCGCACCGGCTTCTGAAACGCAGCTCCGACTGCAGCCAGCACCATCAGTCCTCCAGCCAGCAGGAACATTAACTTCAGATTCCACGCGACCAAAAATCCTGCAACCGCGAGAGAGAGCGGAGTTATTCCGACCGAGCCTAACATCAACACGCTCGCAACTCGCCCGCGTATCGCGACATCGATCCGCTGCATGATCCACGCGCCGATGTGAATGTTAATCAGTCCCGCGGCGACGCCCATGATCAGTAGCACGCTCGCGATGCTCCACACTTTCCCCAACATGCCAATAGATCCTAAGCAAACGCCCAAGCCCAACGACAGCAGAATAATCATCACGCCGCGCCGGCGAATTTTCCACACACCAGCCAGCAGCGCGCCCAACAAACTTCCTGCGGCAACCGCCGAGATAGCAATGCCGTACACGGTGGGCGAACCGAATCTCGTTTTGGCCAGGTACGCCAAACCAATCGAAACGGGCCCGGCAATGCAGAAGTTCAGCACCAATACCAACAACATCAGCGAGCGCAGCGGCACATCTTTTGTCACGTAGCGGATTCCTTCCGCAATCGAGTGCAACATCGGTTTCCGGACCGTCTGCGGTTTCGGCGGATCCGGCAGCTTCCACAATGCGCCGATGATAAAAAAGAAACTGATTGCATCCACGAAGAAGGCCCACGCGACACCAAGCGTTTTAATCACAAACCCTGCGGGAATTTGTCCAACTATGGTGGTCACCTGCGTCGTGCTTTGGCTGACCGATGATGCCGCTACCATTTGTTCGCGCTTCACAAGCGAGGGCATGTACGCCGTTTGTGCAGGAGCTGCAAACGCATCGGCCACACCAAAACTTACCGCCAGTGCGTATAGCTCCCAGATTCGCAAGACGCGCAGCCACACCAGAACACCGATCACCGTGACGCAGATAGTTCGCGCCACTGCTGTTGCCATCATGATCTTGCGCGCAGACATACGATCGCTGACGGCGCCGCCCATCAACATCAGCAGAGCGCGCGGAATAGCCCCGGTCATCATGATTGCGCCCATGGCCACAGCGGATCCGGTCTGCTGCAAGACAAGCCAGGGCAAAGCAACGAAATAAAACTGATCGCCCAACAGCGAAATCGTGCCGCCGGCGAGCCACAGTCGATAATTCGGGTTGCGCAGTGGATGCTCGACGGCTGGTGTGGGCACGGCTGCGGCGGGAACATTTGACGTGGAAAAAGTTGCAATGGCCATACGATTCTCCTTAATGCGTTAACCGGCTGTGCAAAGCTGGAAAAACCGTGGCCGGCAGGCGCTTGCCTTGCCTAATGTAAATGTATATTTACATTTACATTCGCGTCAAGTATTATTTTGCCGGGCTTGATATAAAGGAAAGCCATGGCCAAAGAGACACTCGCTCCCCAACAAGCACGCAGCCGCGAATCTATGCGGAAGCTGTTGAAGGCAGCGGCGGAAGTCCTGGGACAGCACGGACTAGAGGGCGCCACCATTCCGCGCATCGCGCAACACGCGGGATTGACACCCGGCTCCGTCTATCGCCGTTTTCGCGACAAGGACGCGCTGCTCGAAACTGTGATCATCGGAATATTGGAGCGACAGGACGAGAGACTGCGCACGATGCTCACGCCCGACATGGCGCGCCAAATTCCATTGGCTGTGCTTGCCGAGCAGCTCATCAATAACTTGCTGGTCGGCTACCGCGCCAACGCAGGGCTGATGCGTGCCCTCCGCAAGTTCGCGCAGGCCCGCGATAACACGTCGTTTTACAGGAAAGTGAGCGGGCTGGAGATACGCACCTGCCAGTACCTGGTCGACTTATTTTTGCTACATCGCAAGGAGATCAGACATCCCGAACCGCAAATGGCCGTCTCTTTTGCCTTGATGATGACAATCAGCGCTTTGATAGAGCTGATTTTCGTAGATCATGATATGCAAAGTTGGCAGGCCGTGATTCCAAAGGATGACCAGTCACTGAAGCGCGAGCTTCTGCGCTCATTTCTGCGCTACTTGGGTGTCGAAATTAAGATTAACTGAACGCTGCACGAATAATTACAATCAGTGTTCAATAAATTCGGTGCAAAACACGTAACAAATTCCCGATTTAGATCGTATCCCTATCCGAGTGTTAGAAGATTCCCAACCAGTTCGCGGAATCACGTCGCAAATACTTGCCCGACGAACCGCGTATATAGGAGAGCCAAATGCGAAATCGCATTTTTCAGTCACTTCTGCTTGCTTGTCTGATTACCGGTACGTTATGGGCGGCGAACAATCCCTTCGTAGGCAAATGGAAGGTGAATCCAGGTAAAAGCAAAATGACCGACGAAATGAAGGTCGAGGCTACGGGCGCAAATAAATACGTCATCAACTTTCAGCCCGGCGCCGTCGACACAATCGTAACAGATGGAAGTGACCAGCCAGCTGTGGGCGGAACTACTCTTTCGATCACGGCGAAGGGACCGAACAACTGGACAGTCGTGCGCAAAAAGGACGGCCGCATGCTCCTTTCAGCGGATTGGACGCTTTCCTCTGACGGCAAAACAATAACCGACGATTTCACGGGGTATCAGTCCGACGGTTCAAAATCCACAACGCATTTTGTCTACCAGCGAACGGCAGACGGCTCAGGCTTTGCGGGCACATGGGATTCCGACAACGCGAAACCGGACCCGGCGATGAAGCTCCAGATCCAAGCCTACCAAGCTGACGGTCTTTCAATCGATGATCCCGAATTACAAATAAACAGGAGCCTAAAGTTCGATGGGAACGAATATCCCGACAGCGGTTCAGACGCGCCTCCAGGTTTGATGTCTTCAGGCCGACGCGTAAACGAGCGCAGCTTGGAACTCACACGCAAATACAAAGGCAGGCTCATAGACACACAACAGTTCGAGCTCTCCACGGATCTCAAAACATTGACTCTGAGCATTATTCTGCCCGGAGAAAACAAGCCCAGAAACATTTTCGTGTTTGACCGCGAATAGACCGCGCGAGTTCACATCCGGAAGTTCAGTGTTTTCATCGATCGCTGCGCTCCAATAAATTCCTGAATACTTCTGGACAAACACTTCGTCTCAAGGCATTGTCGGTTCCTTGCTCGGCAGGATTCCCTTTTTCGCAATTCACCAGCGCCGCTGAGCGGTTCAGAATCGAATTTTCGTGGAGGAATGTCATGAAAGCGCGCCCGTCACTATCCGGCATCAACAAATCCCATCTCGGTTTCTTAGAAAAATCCGCGCTAATGATTTTTTGCACAGCACTTTTATTGTGGGCGGCGCCCGGAGTCGTCCGTGCCGCGGACGACTCCACGACAGCGAAGAAATCTGCCGCGTCAGCGCCAACGATTGACGAAGGTTACACCGCGAAAATAAAACAGTTCACGACAGATCCGGAATTTTCTACCGAACTCGTCGACCATCTGCCTGCGTCAGCGACAGTTCCCACGCCCGAAAAAATATTGGGCTACATTGCCGGCGCGGAAAATCATCTGACCTACACGAAAGATCTTTATCGTTATTACGAAGCGCTCGCGCAAGCAGCGCCGTCACGCGTGAAGATTTGGACCGTTGGCAAAAGCGAAGAAGGCCGCGAGTTCAAGATGATCGCCCTCACCGACGACGCCAATATGTCGCAGCTCGATCATTTGAAAGAAATCACCGCGAAGCTTGCCGACCCGCGAAAACTTTCTGAAGCCGACGCGCAACAATTAATCAAAACTGGCAAACCAATTTACTGGGCGTCAGGCGCGATTCATTCGCCGGAAACCGGATCGCCGGAAATGTTGATGGAACTTGCCTACCGCCTGGCCGTGGAAGATACGCCGTTCATTCAAAATATTCGCAAGAATTTAATTGTGCTGATTACTCCGGTGTTGGAAGTGGACGGGCGCGACCGCATGGTGGATACGTACAACTATCACTTGGCGCATCCCGATCAGCCGCAAATGAATTTGCTCTATTGGGGCCACTACGTTGCGCACGACAATAATCGCGACGGCATCGCGCAAGCTCTGCAACTTTCCAAAGTACAAATGAAAAGTTTTCTGGATTGGCACGCCACCGTGATGCACGACCTACACGAATCGGAACCATTTCTTTACGTGATGACAGGCACTGGCCCGTACAACGCGTGGCTCGATCCGATCGTGGTGAGCGAGTGGCAGAAAATGGCTTACTACGATATCGAACAGATGACTGCGCGCGGCGTGCCCGGCGTTTGGACGCACGATTTTTACGATGGCTGGGCTTCCAATTACATGCTCTATGCCGCCACGGGACACAACGCCATCGGCCGCTTCTACGAAACTTTTGGGAATGGCGGCGCGGATACGCGCATGCGCTTCGATTCCCGCAAATCAAACTACGCGCGAATGGTTTCGTCCAAATCCGCCGCTGCCGCGCGTGAAATGGTCGCTGCGAAATAATATCAACATGCAGGAAAGCGGAATTTTGTTTTCAATGTCATACACCGCCGATCACGCGCAGGAATTTCTTTCCAATTTTTATTTGAAGAGCAAGCGCAGCGTCGCAAAAGCAAAAACCGAAGGGCCTGCGGCGTGGGTGATTACAAATGATGGCAAGCGTCCGGCGTTGGCAGCGCAGCTCGCGAATTTATTGCAAGCGCAAGGATGCGAAGTTCACACACTAAATCAGGAAATCGAAGTGAAGCAGCAAAAACCCGCGCCAGCAGCGGGTGCCGGAGCAGGCCGAGGGGCAGCTTCGACAACTGCAGCGGCTGCTGGAACTGTTCCTGCACCGGCACCAGCCGCTGCAACAACTGTGGCCGTAAAAATTCCAGCGGGAAGTTACATCATCCGCATGGATCAGCCATACAGCCGCATGGCGGATATGTTGCTCGACACGCAATATTTCAACGTCAGCGATCCGCGTCCTTACGATGACACCGGCTGGACGCTCGGGCCTCTGCGAAATGTTGCGACAATGCGCGTAACCGACGCTTCCATTTTGCAATCACCGATGACGCTGATTCACGGCGATGCGAAAGCAGCCGGCAGTTTTAATGCAAGCGCCGCGCGATTTTATTTGATTAACGCAAATGCAGAACCCGTGCTCGCCACACTTCGTTTCCGTTTGAAGAATGTGAAAATGTTTGTAGCCGAAGCGGGATTCGATGCTGACGGCACAAAATATAATCCCGGCACATTTATTATTCCCGCCGACGGAAACCCCAACGACACAAATTCGCAATTGGAATCCGCTGCGAAAGATTTAGGTATTCGCGTGAAAGGCGTCGCCGCAGATCCGAGCGTCGCGCGCCACGAACTTTCTGTGCCGCGCATCGCCGTCGTTCACACTTGGGTGAATACGCAGAACGAAGGTTGGTATCGTCTCGCGCTCGACGAAATGAAAGTTCCCTACACATATATTTCCGATCAAGCGCTCGGCAAGATTGAAAATCTGCGCGATAAGTTCGACGTGATTCTCTATCCGCCCGGAGCTGGCGGACTTTCCGCGATGATCAACGGCATTCCAAAACTTTCCACACCCGAAGGCGGCGATTTCGGCGGACCAATTCCGTGGAAGCGCACAGAACTTACGCCGAATCTCGCAACCGCCGATGGACAACCGGATCAGACCGACGACATTCGCGGCGGAATGGGATTTATGGGCCTAGCGCATTTGAAAAAGTTCATCGATGATGGCGGACTTTTTATTCCGATTACATCCGTCGCGCAATTGCCAATCGATTTGGGAATGACGAATGGAATTTCTATCGCCGCAACTCCGCAACTACAAGCGCGCGGATCGATTTACATGTCCAACGTGGAAGATCGCACGAGTCCGATCGCGTACGGATATGACGAAACGCTCGGCGTTTATTTTAGTCAAGCTCCTGTGTTGCGAGTCTCACTCGGACTCGGTGGAGGTGGCGGCGGAGCTCCTGGAGGCGCAGTCGGTGGATCAGCTGCGGGAAGACCGAGTGGACGCGGGACGCCGAATGATCCGGATATTGTCCAAGGACGTTTGTATGCTGCGCCGGAACCGCGGCAACCGACGCGCACTCCGCGCGAGCGCGAACTTTATATTGATCCCGATGTGCGAATGTATTCGGCGGCGTCAATTCCGCCGGAGTCGATGTGGCCGCGCGTGATTGTCCGATTTGCGCCGGAGCGCGATTTATTTATCAGCGGAGAACTTGCGGGCGGCGGCGAGTTGGCGGAAACTCCCGCGGTTGTTGACGTTCCCGTTGGAAAAGGACATGTAGTTTTCTTCGCTATTAATCCGATGTGGCGGCAGGAAACGCACGGAATGTTTATGTTGGTGATGAACGCTGCGATGAATTTCGATCACCTGCAAGCGGGAAGAAAACCAATGCCGCAATCGAAAACTTCTTCCGATGGTGACGAAGAATTTTTCGACACGACGCAAGGCGCGCACATTAATCACTAGTGTTGCGGATGAAAATGCTTCAGGGGTTAAAACCCCTGAAGCACATCACTTAATGTCGTGGCTAAAGCCACGACCCACAAACCAAAAACGGCTTTCAAACTAAAAACTGCGTTCAAACCAAAAGCGGCGCTCAAAGCAAAAATATTTTCAGCCGCGCGCTAGTGACTTGTCGTCGGTAAAACACTGATCACTAGCGCTGAAGGATGCGCGGCGTCGTGCAGAATTGTATTTGTCGCTACAACTTTTGCTGAGGCGTGGGCGATATCCGGATCGCCGGTATTTAGGTTGCGATCGAAGCGCGGATAATTGCTGCTCGCCATTTCCAGTCGCAAGCGGTGGCCTGCTAGAAACACGTTGCTTGTGGCCACAAGATCCACGGTGATTTTGTAAATCTGTCCGGGCGTAATTTTTCCGGGGTTCTCGCGTGATTCGCGGTAACGCATGCGGAAAATTCCTTCCGTAAGATTTTGCGCGTAACCATCGGGATGAACGTCCACAAGTTTTGCGGTGAAATCCGTGTCGACTGCGGAAGACTTTACATAAAGTTCCAGAGTGACTGGCCCGGTCACGTCAAGATTTTGCGCGAGCGGCTCCGTGGAATAAATTAAAACGTCGTGACGTTCTCATATGCTGGTTTGATCTTTCGGTCCCGGCAAAAGTAAATCTTGGGCGCAACAGAGCGGGCCTCCGCGCGTTTGCACGGGATTCGCGGGATCGTATGCATAGCTATCTGCAGTTTCATTCGCGCCTGGCGCTGCTACGCTCAGCGAGCCGACACCATCGGAACCATTCGCTTTGCCTGCTGAATGCAAAAACATTTTTTGTGTTTGCGCGTCGGGTGGTGGCCAGGAGTCAAAATTGCGCCACTCGTTTGTGCCCATGGTGAAAACTCGGACGGGTTTTTCTTTTTCCATTCCATTGTTGATGTTTTTGAAAAGAAAATCGTACCAGCGCAGCATCACGCCGGTTTCATCCTACGGAGCGTTCGCGTCCAAAATCCACGTCGCCGATTTTTTGTCCGCTGCCCGCGTGGCCTCCGATTTCCACGATCAGTCTTTGTTGATTGCGCGCAAATTCCATTCCTGCTCCGGATTTGAGTCCGTGATAATTTCGCAGCGTGCCTTGCAGAAAAATGTCGTACCACGCGCCGATGTGAAGCGCGGGAATTTGTATGCGGCTGTAGTCGGCTTCGATGGACCACTGCTTCCAGTAATCATCGTAATTCGGATGCGCAAGCCAATCCTGAAAATACGGCGCTGGATTCGCGACGCCTTCCGTTTTGAAAATTGGATAATTGGTGAGCGGCAAAGTATTCGCCCACTCGAGCGGCTTCTGAAAGGCGGCCAGATTCCGCCGCATCGTGTCCGGCGCAAGAGAATTTGTTGTCCACGACTCGTTGAACCATTGCTCAAACGCGCCGCCTTGATACGCCCAATTTTCGTGATAGTCCGAAGCGGTGACGGTGGGGAAAATTCCCGCCAGATGCGGAGGCTTTGCAATTGCGGCGAGCATTTGCGTTGCGCCAACGTATGAGCCGCCCCACATTCCAATCACGCCGGTTGACCACGGCTGATGCGCGAGCCATTCGATCGTGTCGTAGCCGTCTTCCGATTCATGTTTGAACGGATACCATTCGCCTTCCGACGAAAAACGTCCGCGCACATCCTGCGCGACGCAAACATATCCCGACGCTGCGACGCGCATGCAAGTTCCGAGCGAGCCGGCCTTGTCATAAGGAGTGCGCGTGAGGATGACGGGAAATTTTCCGTCGGCCTTCGGGCGATAAATATCGGCGCGAAGAGTAACGCCATCGCGCATTTTCACCGCGACGCCGCGTTGAATTACGACGGCGTAAGTTTCGTCGGCGCGGCTGGTGCGCGGCGCGATCAGAGAAACGGCGACGAGAGTGAAAATCAGCGCGGCGATCAGTGACGCTCGCGCGTTGTCCGAATAATTTGTTTGCATGGTGCGGAATCGTAGCTGCGCCCGGCGCGCAAGTAAATCATAAAAATAAACGAGGGGCCTAGCGCATCGTTCGCAAACGGAATCTGTGTTCGTGGAGCGCGAAACGCGTTCAATGGAAACATGCATTATATTGCATGTTCCGGAGCGGATTCCGCGAAAAAGTGCATTATAATGCATGTTCCGACCACTCCCCCCTCCCCATTTTTCTGTATGTATTGCAAATGCAGGACTTAGCTGGGGGCACCCCATGTATGTGTTGCAGATAAAGGACTTAGGGATTTGATTGGGAGGTGAATCGAAGAGATCGTGAGATAACATGGAGGATGTTAGCATATCAGTTAGCTAATTACAAGGGATTTATTTGAGAGTTCGCATTTATTTTTGATCGAGAGACGAGGAGAAAGGCTCAAAAGCTATTCGAATGCGAAAGACGGAGGCTCTCAACGCAGAGACGCTGAGGGCGCTGAGAAAGACTGGAGGAGGACGGGAGGAAGGACTCAGGTCTGAAGGCCTGAGCTACGGGTACGGCGTGCGTCAGTCGTGGCGGAGGGCGACCATGGGATCGAGGCGGGAGGCGCGACGGGCGGGGATGTAGCAGGCGGCTAGCGCGGCAAAGAACAGAATTAGCGCAACGATGCCGGAGGTTGGAATGTCCGCAGGCTTCACGCCTTGCATGAACCCTGAGAGAAAACGCATCAGGCCGAACTCGAAGCCGAGACCAAATAGAACGCCGATCAAAGTTAAAATTAGTCCGTCGCGCAAGATCAACCGCACGATCGCGGGTCGAGATGCGCCAAGGGCAAGACGCAGGCCGAGTTCATGGGTGCGGGCGGTGGTGATGTAGGAGATGAGTCCGTAGAGCCCGGATGCGGTAAGGACCATTGCCAGGATTGCGAATGCTGCGAAAATTTCCGTCATGAGGCGCAGACTATCGAAGTTTTCCGCGATTGCACCGGTGAAGGTAATTCCGTCAGACACTGAAATTCCTTTGTCAAAGCGATCCACGGCTGCACGAACAGATGAATGTAACTGAGACGTGTTGCCGCTGCCGCGAACGATGAGCACCAACGGGCCTACGTAATTTTCCCAGTGCCTTTGCTCGAGCGGCGTGTAGAGGATTTCATCTTCGATGGCGCCGACGCCGCGCGTTTGCGTATCTGGGACAATACCGATCACTTCGACAGTTTCGTAACCGATGCTGTTGTCTTTCAGCATGACGGAGTGCTTGTACGGTTGGCCGATTGGATCTTTTCCGGAGAAAGCTTCATCGGCCAGGGCTTGGTTGATAATGGCGACCCGCGGAGAGCCTGCGCGATCTTGTAAATTAAAATCGCGTCCACGAATGAGAGGAGTGCCCAGAGAATCGAAATAGCCCGGGCTTACGGGACATTGGTAAGAATATCCCCGAGTCATGCCGATGCGTCCCACCAACATAGGATGGAAAGCCAGCGCTGCGTGTTGAATTCCCGGAGCGGCTTTGACGGATTCGAGAACGGTGCTCCACGACGACATGGCTGTGCCGTTGTCCCCAAACGTTCCGCTTCCCTTCACGGCAAATTCAAATCCTCCGCGTGGATCGTAAGAGAGGTGGACGCGCGACTGATTCCAATAGGTTTGGAGAAAAAGAAGAGTGGCAACGAGCAGCAGCACAGAAATAGAAGTTTGGAAAACGATTAGTCCACCGCGAAGCGACGCGCGCGGGCGGCCGGTTGTGGTAGTGGGCGTATCCGTGCTCATAGCGGAAAGGACATTGGAACGAGCGGCGCGAATGGCGGGCGCGAGACTGAAGAAAAGTCCGGCAAACAACGTCACCAGAATTGTGAACAGGAGTGCGCGGCCTTCGAGGAAAGACGTCACGAGAGTTGAATGCCATTGAACTTGAATTGGCTGAAGCAGGAGAAGAAATTTGATTGACCAGTAAGCGACGAACATTCCAGCTGCGGCGCCGATAGTTGAAAGCAGCAAACCTTCGACGACAATCGGCCGGGCAACCTGAATTCTGGAAGCGCCTAGCGCGAGACGGATGGCTACCTCACGGCGGCGACGCTCAAAGCGCGCGAGCAACATGGAGGCAATGTCGCAGACTACGAGCAGAAATAAAATCGCGATTGCGCCGAAAAGAAAAATCAAGGAGGCACGCGAACTTCCGCCGCGAGTGTCTTCAAGTGGCGCGAGAGTTGGCTGCGGTTTAATCCATTGATCGGGAACGGAGCGTCCAGCGACAGTTTTCCATCCGAGATTTACGCTTTTGCCCGCGCCGAGCTGGGTCGCCGCGGTTTCAAGTTGCTGGCGAGCTTGCGAAATGTTTATTCCGGGCTTGAGCCGCCCAACGGCTTTGAACCACGGGCTGTCGATACTTTTGGCGAACATTGCGACGACGGAATTTCCGTGAATCTGCGATTGCATTGGAATCCAGACGTCGGGAGTAGAGTCCAAACTAATTCCGGTGAAGTCCGACGGCGTAATGCCGATGACAGTGTACGAAGAACCGCTGAGTCGAAGGGTTGCGCCGAGGGCATCGGAGCGTCCGCCAAATAATTCACGCCACGCGCGATGGCTTAGAACGACGACATTGCCATCACTTGTTCCGCGATCATCAGCCGCCGTGATCAATCTGCCGCGAAACGGATGCACCCCCAGCACGTCAAAATAATTTCCCGTGATTACAGCAGCGTCCGCGATGTTATTGCTGCCATCTGCGCGTGAAATGGATATGGACATTTTTTCGCTGTACGCAGAGAGTCCACTGAAACTCGCTGAAGAGTTTTCACGGTATTCCTCAAACATCTGCCACGAAAGGCCGGGATTCGCAGCGCCAGTCGTCTTTGTTAACGTGCCGACGGCCACTAACTCCGAAGGCTGCAAGACCGGAAGAGGGCGCAGGAGAAGATTCACAGCAAGACTGAACATCGCGGTGTTCACGCCGATGCCCAGCGCGAGCGTGAGAACCGCGAAAGCGGTGAAGCTGCGGTTCTTCGCCAGCATGCGCAGGCCGAATCGAATATCGTTCGACAGCGATCCCATTCTTTTTCTCCTAGTCGCGACGCAACTGAATTACGCGACTCCGATCCGCGGCGTGCGCGGACGGGAAATATTTCGGCCGAGGAATAGACCGCCCGCAATAATTACTATGACGAGCAGAACCGTCCACAAGTACGGTGCATACATAGCTTGGTTCAACGGATTGAAGATTCGATTCGGAAATTGATACAGGGAATACTCCACGGACATGAGCGCATCGAGAGTCGCAGGAGTCCTCATTCCGTCAAGATAGTTGTTCACTGTATTCAGATACGGAGCGAATGTTAAGGCCATCACGACTGTTGCGGCGGCAAAACCCGCCGGAGCAAAGCGAGCGCAATTGCAGGCCCAGCGATAAGCGGCGCCTTCTCGCCATGATGGAACGAAGCGGGCGACGAGAAGCACGAGTGCGGATAAAAGAATTGCGCCGCCGAAAAGGAACAAGCCGGCTGCGGAGGAATGAAGAATTGTTCCGGTTGCGTCATGCTGGCGGCGAAGATAGGTGGCGTAGTAAGGATTTTTCTCGGCAAGTTTTTGGGTGAGCGTTGCATTCTGGCTGGCGAGTAGTTTTGCCACGTCAGCATGGCCGGCGGCGAGTTCAATTGGTTGCAAGAACGCGCAAGCAGACTGAGTGACCCCGTCCAATGTGCGGAGGGCATAAATGCCGTGAACCGTCGGCCGAGTCCTTTCGGTGAATTGCAAGATGGACCAAGCGAGATGTGCTGCAGTCGCTGTGTCACCTTTCTGCTGGGCGGCTTTCGCTTGCGTCAGCAGTAACTTTGAAAATGTTTGTGCTTGGCCTAGTCCCGGTCCGTATGATTCGGCGATGCCACGCGCAACGTCGTCTGGCTGGCGCAAATTATGCGCCTTCAGGACGGACTGTTGCAGATCCATACCGCGGTCATAGTAAGAATCGTAACGTGGCGCGGCGAAGGCCTTCTCCATGTCTGCGCGCCAAGCGGGATCGGCGATCAGCAATTCGTTCGATATGTGCAGGTTATTCGCGTAGAAGATTTCATGCGAGCGAACGGCTGCCTGCATCAAGTACGGCATCGCGTTATCGGGATCCCACGCTTCAAGCTTATGCGTCCACGCGCGCTTTTCGGAGATTTGACTGTACACGTAGTTGGACCCCGCACCTTTGATGTATATCCAGGTTAGGGATGGATCGATCGCGACGGCCTCGTCAGCAAGACGCGCGTTTTCTTCTGGAGTGCTCATCCGCGCGGAAAGAAATGCGAGCGTCTTGGCGTCAGGGTTTGCTTCAGCTTCCCGCGCCATACGCTGAAAGTTAGGCTGATCACCGTAATAGTCTTGACGCCAGGAACTAGCAACCGCTGTAAAACCTTCATGCACGGACGGCATGAATAAAAATGCGGCCAGCGCGGCTAGCGATAGTGAGACCGCGAGGATGCCCGGCTTTTTCACCGGAGCGAGATCCTTCTTATTGTCGGAAGAAATTGCGCCGTTCCACCACGCTTTGCCGAGTGACATGATTCCTCCTGCGAGCCATTGAAGGCTCTGTTGAGTTGATTCCATTTGTGGGAGTTCTGCTTGCATGGCCAGCGCCCAGTCGCGCGTGTCTGCGGGCCAGAGGGCCACTAACTTTCCGAATGCGAAGGAGACGAATTTCTGCGATGCGCTTTGGGGACGCGAATCGCCTGCGCGATTTTCGGAATTGTCTGTTTCCGGTATGAGTTCGGGCATGGGTTTGATTGGGAACATGGGTTAGGCGCGCTCCAATCCGGGTTCGCCCAGAAGGATGCGCGTGTGTTGACGCGCGGGTTTTAACGCGGCACGCGAGGATTTCGATTTACTGGCGCCGCGTGCTGCGGCGAGAGCTTCGGTGGCCCAGGCGCGTCCACCGGCGGTTAGGCGATACATGTGACGCGGGGGGCGGCCGGCTCTGCCTTCGGCAAGGACTTGCAGATTTTCCTGCAAATTTTCCCACTGCGTTTCTAGCCAGCCGCGCTCTTCCAGACGCATGAGGATCGGATAGAGCGTGCCGGACATGAGTTCGGTTTCGCGGCTGAGCGCGTAGCCGTAATGCCATTGCGTTGGCTTCGCAACCAGCGCGTTGAGGAGCGCGAGAGTTTGTTTGGAGGTGCGGGTTCGAGTTGCCATGAATGAAATCTACCTATGTAGAGTTTTGTTGGCAATGGAACGCGCGGACACCTGTACTGGATGGGTGGACTGTACGGAAGGACAGGTATGGAGATTATTTGCGTCATTTATTTTCAGGATTCATCGAACATGACGGAACGAGATTTACTGATTTGTGTGGAGGATGAAGCCATGATGAAAAAAGAAAAGAGCGGGAAGAAAGTGATGTCAAGAAAAGAGAAGAATCCGGGTAATGGATACAAGGCGAAGGGGGCGGTGGAGAGGCCCCTGCGGCCGGTGGAAGATCTGAAGCGCAAGGGGTGAGTGAAACGCGGCGGTTCAGATGTTTCAGTCTCCAAGTGCGCCGAACTGTTTTGCGATTTTCTTCACGGGAAAATACAATTTATTCTGCTCTAACGACAGCGGGATAAAATCATACAGCAAATAAAATCGGCGCGCGGAGTCATCTTTGGCATCGACAACAACAGCGGCCGAGGCAACGTCGCGAGTCGTACCTAGAACACGCTTCAGCGCGTTAATCAGCAAAGCCTCGCCCAGTCCCTGGCCGCGAAATTCCGTTGACACTGCGAGTCGCCCCAACAATGTTGCCGGCACAGACGGGTAGCGCGGGAGCGTCCTTGCGAAATCGTCGGGAAGATCGCACAGGTTAAGCAAAGTAGCGGAAAGAGTATAGAAACCAGCGATTGTCGCGCCGTCAGGAGTAACGACGAAGTTTGCGGCGACGCGCTTGCTAACGTCCTGGCGGGCTTGTTTTTGAAGGTAGCGGTCAAGAGCCACAACTCCGCACGAGAACTCCTCGCGGCGATGCCTATCGCCTAGCGTCTCGAAACGAAACTCAGTCAAATTTTCTCCTCGAATTATGAAGAACCGAAACGGGCCTTATAGCGGCGAATAGCGGCGCGAAGACGCGGACTCGGTGGCGGCGGATTCAGCATAGCATTCATAAATGCTTCGCTATCGCGGGCGGAAAGTGTCCACGACTCGTGCTCTTGGATTGTGCGCCTTGCGGCGTCATCAAGAGTGGAGACGACGAAGTCTGAAATAGAAGTGCCTTTGAGAGCGGCGGCGCGCTCGATGCGACGCCTTTGCTCGGAATGAATGCGAGCCTCGATACGCTCGATTTTTCGCGATTGACGGTGGTTTTTCTTGGCAGTTAGCGGCATAGCATAACCTCAACCAATTGTACGGCGAATTGCCGGACATTACAAGTGCCTATGGATATCCTCTGGTAATCGCGGGACATTCCCCCTTCTGAAGCACTGCGAGGCAATATCCACAGGCTTGCGGATTATGCACAGGGGTTGAAAGATTCCTGGCAAACTGTACTTGACGTAATTCATTGTTTCTGCTATACTCCGAAATCACCCAAGAGCATTGTGTGGGTGAACGTGTCAGGGGCTGCCGAAGTTTCGGGATTCCTGCAAGAACCCGCGGTGAGGTCAGCTACGAATACCGGATAGCAATTAGTCGAGCATCGCGCAAAACTCCGAAGAAACGGAGTTACGCCCGGCGCTCGACGCCGGGTTTTTTATTTTGCGGCCGTAGTTTTGGCGGCTTCTTCCCACCGGGAGTGGGAAGCTCAGGTGAACCTGAGGCACCGATCTTTGACAACTGAATAGGTAGGCATTGCGTAATGCAGATGCCTTTTTTGTGTTTTCTTCTTAGGGAGCAATCCTTAAGAAAGGCACAAAAGGGGTTTGTATTGCGTAACCGCAAATATTGCACGAGCCGAGCGAAGTTGTTGTGGATATAAAGAAGTGTAGAACGAACTGTGAAGGCGATGCTTATCTAGGTGGTGCTTCGGAAGGCGTCCAGGTTCTCTCACAAGGGCCTAGGGCCGTCCGGTGCGACGCGTTGGGTAAGTTTTATGGTTAAGCTACTAAGGGCGTACGGTGGATGCCTTGGCGCCAGACAGGCGAAGAAGGACGTGGCAAGCTGCGATAAGCCCCGGGGAGCCGCAAGCAGGCTTTGATCCGGGGATTTCCGAATGGGGAAACCCCTCTGGTAAAACCAGTAGACGGCCCGCTGAATACATAGGCGGGTACGAGCTAACCCAGGGAAGTGAACCATCTCAGTACCTGGAGGAAAATAAATCAATCAGAGATTCCGAAAGTAGCGGCGAGCGAAATCGGAACAGCCCAAACCCGGGTATTTATACCTGGGGGTTGTAGGACCGCATGAGTAGAGTTACCAATCCGGAGGCTAGGTGAACCCGCTGGAAAGCGGGGCGATACAATGTGATAGCCACGTAACCGAAAGCTTACCGGACTCGAAGCGGTATCCTGAGTACCACGGGGCACGAGAAATCTGGTGGGAAACTGGGGAGACCACTCTCCAAGGCTAAATACTCGTCTGGCGACCGATAGTGAACTAGTACCGTGAGGGAAAGGCGAAAAGCACCCCTGCGAGGGGAGTGAAATAGAACCTGAAACCGTATGCTTACAAGCAGTCGGAGGGCTATGTTTCTGGCTTCGGCCAGATTCACTGCCTGACGGCGTGCCTCTTGCTTAATGAGCCGGCTAGTTATTCTCCCAGGCAAGGTTAAGCGCAAGCGAGCCGTAGCGAAAGCGAGTCCGAATAGGGCGCTAGTCTGTGGGAATAGACGCGAAGCGGGATGATCTACCCTTGGCCAGGCTGAAGGTCGCTTAACCGCGACTGGAGGGCCGAACGGGTGTGAGTTGAAAATCGCTCGGATGAGCTGAGGGTAGGGGTGAAAGGCTAATCAAATTCCGTAATTGCTCGTTCTCCCCGAAATGCCTTTAGGGGCAGCCTCGTGTGGTCTGCCACGGTGGTAGAGCACTGAATGGACTAGGGAGCAATCAAGCTTACCGAATCCAATCAAACTGCGAATGCCGTGGACAGTAACACGGGAGTGAGACTACGAGGGATAAGCTTCGTGGTCGAGAGGGAAAGAACCCAGATCGCCAGCTAAGGTCCCCAACTGTAGACTAAGTGGGAAAGGAAGTGTGATCGCTAAGACAGCTAGGAGGTTGGCTTAGAAGCAGCCATCCTTTAAAGAAAGCGTAACAGCTCACTAGTCAAGCGATCATGCACCGACAATCCAACGGGGCTCAAGTCTACGACCGAAGCTGCGAAATGTATGTTAACTACGGTTAATATACTTTGGTAGGGGAGCATTGTGTGGAGTCTGAAGGTAGACCGAGAGGACTACTCAACGCCACGCAAGAGACCCTGCCGGCATAAGTAGCGATAAACACGATGAGAACTCGTGTCGCCGAAAGTCTAAGGTTTCCTGAGGAAGGTTAATCCGCTCAGGGTTAGGCGGGTCCTAAGGTGAGGCCGAAAGGCGTAACTGATGGACAGCAGGTTAATATTCCTGTCCCGCCGAATGAACGTTATACGATGGGGTGACGCAGAAGGATAGGGGATTCGGGTGATGGATGTCCCGATGGCCCTGCGAAAGCCGGATCTCGTAGGAAAATCCACGAGGTCATTCAACGGTGAGACAGGTCCCGAGGTCACACGACCGCAAAGTCCCTGATTTCACGCTGCCTGGAAAAACCTCTAAGGAGTTCATTCGGTGCCCGTACCACAAACCGACACAGGTAGACAAGGTGAATATCCACAGGCGCTCGAGAGAACACTCGCTCAGGAACTAGGCACATTAGCCCCGTAACTTCGGGAGAAGGGGTGCCGCGCTAGGGTTTATAGCCCGAGGCGGCCGCAGTGAAATGCGTTCTGCGACTGTTTAACAAAAACACAGCTCTCTGCTAAGTCGAATACGACGTATAGGGGGTGACACCTGCCCGGTGCCGGAAGGTTAAAGCGAGGGCTCAATCCCGCAAGGGACGAAGGCCCGACCTGAAGCCCCGGTGAACGGCGGCCGTAACTATAACGGTCCTAAGGTAGCGAAATTCCTTGTCGGGTAAGTTCCGACCTGCACGAATGGCGTAACGATAGAACGACTGTCTTGGCGAGTGACTCGGCGAATTTGTGGTTCCGGTGAAGACGCCGGATGCCCGCATCTAGACGGAAAGACCCCGTGCACCTTTACTGCACTCTGGTCATGAGTAACGGTATGGTCTGCGTAGCATAGGTGGGAGCCTTTGATCCTCAGGTCTCGGCTTGAGAGGAGGCAACAGTGAAATACCACCCTGATCGTTCTGTCGCTCTAACTTACGACCCGCGACGGGTCGGAGGACATGGCCAGACGGGTAGTTTGACTGGGGCGGTCGCCTCCCAAAATGTAACGGAGGCGCCCAAAGCTCGGCTCAGGCGGATTGGAAACCCGCCGTGGAGTGCAAGAGCACAAGCCGGGTTAACTGCGAGACACACAGGTCGAGCAGAAGCGAAAGCTGGGTCTAGTGATCCGGTGGTTCCGCGTGGAAGGGCCATCGCTCAACGGATAAAAGGTACGCCGGGGATAACAGGCTGATCTAAGCCAAGAGTTCACATCGACGCTTAGGTTTGGCACCTCGATGTCGGCTCATCGCATCCTGGGGCTGTAGAAGGTCCCAAGGGTTAGGCTGTTCGCCTATTAAAGCGGTACGTGAGCTGGGTTCAGAACGTCGCGAGACAGTTCGGTCCCTATCTGGTGTGGGCGCAGGAGACTTGAGAGGAGCTGTCCCTAGTACGAGAGGACCGGGATGGACTGACCTCTTGTGTACGAGCTGTCACGCCAGTGGCATAGCTCGGTAGCGAAGTCAGGAAGAGATAATCGCTGAATGCATCTAAGCGAGAAGCTCGCCTCAAGATAAGGTCTCCCAAGTCCGCTTCGGCGGACTAATAAGGCCAGTCGAAGACTACGACTTTGATAGGCAGGGGGTGTAAGCGCAGCAATGCGTGAAGCTGACCCGTACTAATCGGCCGTTCGGCTTAATCATAAAACTTTCCCAGTCCGTTTGCACACGGCTTGGGCAGTTTTTGCGGTGCAGTAAATGCCTACCGAATTTAGTTGTCAGAAGTTAGAGGCTATTGAGGGGAGCGGCTCACGCTGCTTCCCTCTCCCTCTTAACTTCCTGAATTTCCTGGTGGTTTTATCGCAGGGGTCACACCCGTTCCCATCCCGAACACGGTAGTTAAGCCCTGCTGAGCCGATGATACTGCACGGGTAACTGTGTGGGAACGTAGGTCGCTGCCAGGATTAATATCCATAACAAGAGGGCCAATTCGCTACATGCGGATTTGGCCCTTTTGTGTTTTGGCGCATATATACACATATATAAGCAAGTAGAGTCCCTATAAGGGGCTCACTTAGGAGGCTACCCTGTCGATGCGAGCACCTAGCAAATATTCTGCTGTCACCATGCGCCTTTCCTCGATCGAATCCGATCGTGAGGAGATGTCCTTCGATACCATTGAGAAACTGATAGGGAGCAAGCTCCCAACGTCGGCAAGAGCCTATCGGCCGTGGTGGGGAAATGATCTTGCGAGTCCGTCTCGGCAGTGCTCCGCATGGCAACAGGCGGGCTGGCGGGTCAAGACCGTCGATCTACCTAAAGAGCTAGTCGTCTTTGTTCGCCAGTAATGGCATTGGAGAGAATACCTAACGAAAACAAATAGTTAACTAAAGAATTCTGAGTGCCTCGCAATCGAACGTGATTGCGAGGCATTTTGTTTGAAGAACGGACTTGGCCGAGCATTCGGCTAGGAAAATAAAAACGAAAAGGAGAACAAGATGACAATGCGTGATAGCGAACAACTAGGGATCGAGACAGTCAATGATTTTGCCACCAAATTGAGCCGTAATCTGGTGTTGGTAAAGGAGCGCCAATACCGCAATAAATCTGGGCAAGTCGGATACACGGTGGTGTATAAGGATTCGTTTCGCCACTATCAGATCTCCGTTTCAAATACAGACCTGCCCTTCGCTCTGGACGAGATAGTGGCCGCACTCGTGGCATTCGACAGGAAAATACAAAGAGAATATCCATACCTAAATCGTCGGCAATCTATAGGCTTTGAGGCAACCGTATGGTCATCTGGGCACGCATTCATGTTGACTGCTGCGGCAGCCTGCCCGTAACGCGCGAACTTGCGACTCAAATTTATGTAGCCGCCACGATTGGCGTCGGCTCCTAATGCAAAAGGGCTGTGCACGAAGATGCATGGCCCTTTCTGCTTCTGTTAGGAGGATTAGTTTGAAGTTGATCTTGGTTTTGGATGGAGGCTTTTTTATTTGCGGACGGTTTTGGGTGACGTCGGAGAGAATGGAGAGAGCGATGGGCGACGACAAGATCCGATCGGGAACTCTGCATCTGAGCGATGAAGAATTTGTACGCGCGTTTGAATCGTGCGAACTTCCTGGAGCGTCATTCCATCATGCGGATCATGTGCGGATTGCTTGGATTTATTTTCGCGCGTACGGCGAAGAGACTGCAACGGAGCTAATGCTGGCGGGGATTCGTCGATTTGCGGCGCATAACGGGAGTCCGCAGAAATTTCAATATACGCGGACCTGCGCTTGGGTGCGGTTGATTGCTGCCGCGCAGCGCGAATCTCCGGACTTGAAAACATTTGCGGAATTTATTGAGGTGCATATGGAGTTGTTGGAGGGGAATGCACTTGGGCGGTATTACTCGAAAGCTGTGCTGGATTCGCCGGCGGCACGCGCTGGTTGGGTTGAGCCTGACGTTAGTTCGTTGCCTTCGCTTACCAAATAGTCCGCTGTTTCCAACAAAAGGAGAAACTCAAATGGGAATTTTGACGGCTGCGAAGCCGGCGATTGTTATTTGTACGCGAGATCGAGGGCGCGCTACGGAATTTTATCGTGATGTGCTTGGGCTTGAATTGGCTTATCAGGATAATTTGGCGTCTGTGTTCAATGTTGGTGGAATTACTTTGCGCGTGTCTCTTGTGGCGGATTTTATTGCGCATGAGCACACGATTCTGGGCTTTAGGGTGGCGGATGTGACGGCGGCTGTGCTCGGGCTGCGTGAGAAGGGTGTGGTGTTCAATATTTATCCGGCGTTCACGCAGGACGAGCTTGGTATTTTGACTGTGCCGGGAGGAAATGTGCGCGTCGCTTGGATGAAAGATCCGGATGGGAATGTGTTGAGCGTGACGAATGTGTGAAACAAATCTGCAAACTTAGAGATTGAATGGGGACGCTACGACAACAAGGGTGAGTTATTCGTTTGCTAAGCGGGCGGGTCGCGGACCCGCCCCTACAATGACCGAACGACATGCCCGTGCGCGCGTTTAGTAGATAACCCTGCGCTGCTGCGCTACTATTCTTGAATCCACTCGATGACACTTTATTCCCATAGCCGCGTGAAAACTTTCGAGACGTGTCCGCTGCAATACAAATTCAAATATGTGGACGAGATTCCCGAACCGATTGAGAACATCGAGACGTTTCTGGGGAAACGCGTGCATGAAGTTTTGGAGCAGCTTTACCGCGGACTTTCGCCTGAAGTAGCGGCACCTTCGTTGAAGGATTTGTTGTCTGCTTATCGCACGGCTTGGGATACGCATTGGCGGGCGGAGATACAAATTGTGCGGCGCGATCCTGCTGAGAATTATTTCAGCTACGGGGCACGGTGCATCGAAAATCTTTACAATGCGCGGGCGCCGTTCAATCAGGACACGACGCTTTATCTTGAGCAGTATTTGGAATTTCCGCTTGGCGATGCGGGGACGCACACGATGCGGGGATATGCGGATCGGATTTCGATTCGCCGCGATGGCGTTTATGAAATTCACGATTACAAAACCAGCCGGCGGGCATTGACGCAACGGGATGCGGACGCCGATCGTCAACTGAGCCTTTACGAAATTGGATTGCGGAATTTGCATCCCGAAGCGAAGGAAATAGTGCTGGTATGGCACTTCTTGGGGCCCCGTGTGACGGTGCGTTCGCGTCGCACGCCGGAGCGGCTGAGCCAAATTCAGCGCGACACGCAAAGGCTGATTAATCACATCGAGAGTGAAACGAAATTCCCGGCGAAGAAATCCGCGCTGTGCGATTGGTGTGCGTATCGGGCGATGTGCCCGGCGTGGGGTTAGAGAGCAGGTTTGTGTAACAGAAAGATTGAACTGACCAAACCCGCATACCCCGGCGATCTGTTTATTTGAAAAGCGGGCGGGTCACGGACCCGCCCCTACAACAAAACAACTTCCCCGCTCCATCACGGCCCAACAATATCGTACGGGCGCATCATTTCGTTATCTTCGTGCTCTAAAATGTGGCAGTGCCAGACGTAGCGGCCCGGAAATCCTTCAAAACGTGTGATGATGCGGGTGATCATTTCGGGATGGGCCTGCGCGGTGTCTTTCCAGCCCGCTTCATTTTCCGCCGGAAGTTCGGGATCGCCCATATATTTCACCTCGCCGCCTTTGTAGTAATAATCAGGATCGAAACTTCGGCGATCCAGGATTTGAAATCGCACGCCGTGTAAATGAATCGGATGCGAATCGTCGGTAAAGTTTGCGAGGCTCCAGATTTCCACGGAATCTTGTTTGGGATTTTCCGTGACGGGCATATCCCAGTGCGAATTGTTCAGCAGCATGGTCATAACGTTCCCGATGCGGTCGTCCATTTCGCCCAGTGTGAGGAAGCGAGTTTGCACCGCGGCTGATTCCGGAATTTTCGGAACGGGACGCAGCGTCGCCGGCATCGTTCCGCTTTCGAGTGGCGCGGTTTTTGTTACGCGGAATTGCATGATCGGGCGTACACCATCTGACAGCACGATGCGGTCGCCGGCGTGTTCTGAAAAATCCACGATGATATCGGCGCGTTCACCCGGAGCAATGTCCAGCCGCTTCAAAGAAACTGGCGCGGGAAGGAATCCCAAGTCCGTGCCAATCTGATGAAATTCCAATCCGCCCGAGAGCGTGAGATCGAAAAAGCGCGCGTTGGCGCAATCGAGCAGACGGAAACGGTATTTACACGGTTCGACATCCAAATACGGAAATAACTTTCCGTTGACCAATGTTCCGTCGCCGTAGCCTTCGGGCATCCAGGGCGATTCAGTATTCGGAGAAACGATGTACGAGAGTTGTCCATTGGTGTCGATCGAGCGGTCGTAAAGCATCAGCGGAATTTCGTGTTTTCCTTTGGGCAGATTCAGCCCGTCCTCGAAAGAATCGCGAAGTAAATAGGCGCCGAAAAGTCCGGCGTAAACATTCAGCCGCGTGATGCCCATTGCGTGATCGTGATACCAGAGCATCGCGGCGTCCTGCTGATTTGGATAAAAATCGGTCTTCGATTTTCCGGGCACGTACCAATCGGTCGGATAGCCGTCATATTCCGGCTTAACTTTTCCGCCGTGCAAATGGGAAATCACGCGCACGTCAGGCTTGTCATTTTCGGAGCCGTGGATGGTGTAATCAATCGGAAGAAAATGCGCGGTGGGCAATTCGTTCGCCCACTCGACAAGAATTGGATCGCCGGCGCGCGCTTCAATCACGGGACCCGGCGAGGCGTCGCCATATCCCCAAAAACGCGTGGGCTTCACGTCGCGATGAATTTTATTTTCGACCTGCCGCATGGCCATGCGGTAATACGGAATTTTGCTGGACGATTGTTCGGGATGCGGACGAATGCCTGTGGGCCGAGCGACGCGCGGAATCGGCAGCGGGTCTACAAAATGTTCTAGAGAATCGAGATTTAAAAGTTTGGCGGGAGAACCGTTCACTTGAAAAACACGGTGGCCTGCGGCGGCAAAGCCTGCGAGCAACACGCTTGATTGATGCAAAAATTCACGACGACTCGAGCCGAAGCGGCTTGCGGACATTATTTTGTTTTCCCCTGGTGACTTTTCTTACCAAACAAAAGAGGCCGGACACAAAAACATGCGGGACAAGAAACGCGCCGGCGAAATTTCTCGCTGCGCGATTCTTGCCCCGCAAAATTTACAGATCGTCACGCACTAGTGATTCGTGCGGAGCCCGGTTGCCGGATCGAGGAACAACTTTTGCGCGTCGTCTTCCCGGCAGTTGTCGAAATTGAACATGCCGGCGATCGAGTTCGCCAAGTTATCCATCGAGCCTTTGCCGATGCGTTCGCCGCCCAGCCAGTTATCTTCGATGAATCGCAGCACGGAGGTTTGGTCCGTGAGCGTGTGATCCACGAAGTTTTCCCGCGAATACGGAGAGATCACCAACAGAGGTTGGCGAGGACCGTAACCGCAGCGGCCTTGCGCGTGAGCATTGCCGCCGTTGTCCACGCCCGGCAGAGCGGTGGCGCCGTTACCGCAGGAGAGCGTCGCGGTGGTCAGTCCGTTCACGGTCGTGACGTTGGTGGTCAACACGTCGGCCGTGCTGCTGGATTGATTTACGATTGGCGGCATGACGTGATCGTACCAACCGTCGGAGTCGTCATACATTAGGATGACGGCAGTTTCCTTCCAATCTTTCGAGTGCTCGAGGAAGTTGATGACGGTGGTGACGAAAGTCTGCTCGTCGAGCGGATCGGAATTGCCCGGGTGTCCATCCTGAAATGCAGGCGCCTTCAGGAAATTGACCGCCGGGAAATTTCCAGCGTTAACCGCATCGAAGAAATCATGAATGTCATATTCATGATTCGCCGGACCATTCTTGCCGATTTCACTGATGGAAGCCGGCCGAGTGTGATTCGGATTGAGCGTCGAGGAATAATATTGAAGGAACGAGTGGTGCGGCACGTAGTCATTGATTGTCGCCGACGCCGTTGCAGCCGCCATCGTGGCTCCATTGGCCAACTGGAACGCCAAGATTTGCGGATTGACGGTGCTGCGGGTGCAGCCGGTGCTGCCATTCGCATTAATCTTCGTCAAATCGAATCCGCCCATGAACGAACCCCAGGTCACGCCATCACTCGTCAGCATGTCGCCAATGTTGCGGCTGGACATTTGGATCGTGCTGGTCTTCGACGAGCAAACATCGTTGAAGGGGTCGCGATCGCCAATCAGTGAGAAACCGCCGTTACCGTCTGCAACTTCGGCGGAGGTGCTGGTGGAGGGGAAATTTACCGCGATTCCGTTCGTCTGGCCGGAAACGAGATTGACCACTCCGACGGTGGAAGGGCCGTAGTTGGTGTCGAACGAATTGTCGCTCATCGCAAAATGCTGCGCGTAATTCCACATGGCGGTGACGGTGTTGCCGTCGAAATAGCCCATGTTCAAGCCCTTGGTGAGTACGACTGCGGGCGGTGCGTTTGGCGGTGCGCCTTTTGCGCCAGTGGAAATTGGGTAGAGGTCGACGAGCCCTTGATGCAACGCGGCTTGTTCATTTGTGTACGCGTGGCTCTGGCTGCTGGTCAATGCCTGGCTGCGATCCAAACGGAAAGGATTTGTGGCGTTCACGCCGTTGCCGGTCGCGTTGAAAAAGTTCGGGTTATTGCTGCCGAGCGCGTTGTTCTCCAGATCCGCAAGCGTGGGGGCAATTCCGTTGACGTTGGGAGTATCCTTGCGCGCTTCAAATTTCGGTTCGCCGGACGGATTTTCAGCATTCGGATAGGTTCCAAAATAGTGGTCGAAGGAAATATTTTCTCCGAAGATGACCACCACGTGTTTGATGGGCGTGGAAGTGTCGCCGAAAGAATTGTTTTTGCGATCTTTGTCTTTATCTTTGTCGGGGAACGGGCTGGCGCCAGCGATCATCGCGGGATTAAACATCATGGCCGCGAGACCGAGAGCGAGAAACTTTCGTATCATATTTTTTCTTCCTCCGAAACGAATGAGTTCAGGTCCGAGTGGGACCTGAGAGCTTGCGGAGGTTATGCGGTGAAAGTTACGGTTCGATGAACGGCACGCAAAACTTGAATGACGCGCATTTGAAAAATTCACACAGAAATAACTTGCCGAGCGCCGAGGGTAGTCTTATTGTTGAAAGCGGAACAAAACATGCTTCGCACAAGGCAGTATTACTTTAGCTTCGACTTTACGTGCCGCTCCCTCGTTAATTATCGCGGGGGAAGCGGACCGGTGGAGCTTGTGCGCGGCGAGGTAAGCCAATAGAAAGATAAGCGCCACAAGGAAACATCCATCGGGCCGCTTCCCTAAAAGGGAAAGCGG
Organism: uncultured Acidobacteriota bacterium; assembly: GCA_963778235.1. Lineage (GTDB taxonomy): Bacteria > Acidobacteriota > Terriglobia > Acidiferrales > UBA7541 > DASTCZ01. The sequence continues at coordinate 84,030 of CAVZTQ010000004.1, forward strand.
CTTTTTTGTTTTTGGGCGACGAAAATTCTGGAGACGGAGGAAAAGTGCAATGACCATTGAAGAATTCGGAATGAGAATTGATCAGGTGGACGACCAGCTTCTGCGATTGCTGAGCGTTCGCGCGCAACTGGCGATTGAAATTGGCCGCGAGAAGCGTGAATCCGGCTTGAAGCTTTACGATCCGGTGCGCGAGCAAGAGGTTGTGAGGCGAGTGCTGGAAAATAATCCGGGCGTGCTTGACCCTGAGGCGCTCACACGGCTGTTTTGCGAAATTGTAACGGAATCGCGCAACGCGGAAGAACAGGCGGCGACAAAACGTGCGCCTGTTGCGAATTCTGCGGGGAATTCATGAGCCCGGCGAAGTTAACACGCGTGGCATTTCAAGGGGAGCGCGGAGCTTTCAGCGAGCAGGCCGCTATCGACTTGCTCGGCGAATTCATTACGCCTGTGCCGCGGGCAACATTTGAATTGTTATTTTCCGCAATTAACAGAAGACGCGGCGGATTTAATTCTCGCGCCGATTGAAAATGCGCTGGCCGGGTCGGTGCATCGCTCATACGATTTACTATTGGATAGCAATTTGACGATCACCGGCGAAGTTGTGATTCCCATCGTGATGAATTTGATTGGCGCGCCGGGAGCGCATTGGGAAGATGTGCGGTCGGTCGAATCGCATCCGGTGGCGCTGGCGCAGTGCGAAAGATTTTTCGCGGAGAATCCGCAGATACGGCGAGTCGTCGCGGAAGATACGGCGGGTAGCGTGAATAATATTGTGCGGGCGGCGGATGTGTCACGCGCTGCAATTGCAGGTTTGCGCGCCGCGGAAGTTTATGGTGGCGAACTATTGCGCGAACATTTGGAAGACGACCGCGCAAACTTTACGCGATTCCTGCTGCTATCGACGGACGTGAAAACTGCGCGCGGCGCAAATAAACTTTCGCTGGTGCTGCGGTTGGCGCATCAACCGGGTTCGCTGCGGGCTGCGCTGGAACCATTTGCGAAGCGGCAAATAAACTTATTGCGGATTGAGAGCCGGCCAATTCCGGGGCATCCGTGGGAGTATCGATTTTATTTGGATTTGGCGGCTTCAACGGAAGATGCGAAGGTGAAGAACGCGTTGGAAGAGTTGCGGAAATTTGGACATGAAGTGCGCGTGCTGGGGTCCTATGTGGCGGCGCAGACGCCGGGATTGGGCCAGGCCGCTTAGAGCGATTCATTTTCGATACGGGCGCATGCCGTTTTGCGGCTCTTTCGCGTTCAACGCGGCGGCGAACTTGAGCAGATCGCGCAAACCCTTTCGTTTGAGATCGTCGACGGATTTAATTTTCACGTGGCGAAGATTTTTTCCTGTGCCTTCGAGCAAACCTTCGGGGTCAGGTAGCGAAGTGCCTCGGATGAAACCTAGCGTGATGTGATTTTTGCCGGCCATGTAGTAACAGATTGGGCCGTTCGATTCAAAAATGGGAACGTGCCACGGATTTATGCCTTCCTTCACTTTGGGCAAAGTCTTCTTCACGAATGCGCGCAGTTGATTGGCGGCTTCTTGAATACCGAGATTTTTCACGTGGAGATATTCGTCGTGCGTTGCTGGATGTTTTGTTTTCATTTGCGCCTCTATAGTTGCGAATGCGATTTTTTCATTGCTGCGCTGTGCTGAAATGTGCGAGCAATCGTCGCATACCTTCGCGAAAGTCCGCTTCCGGTGTAATTAGACTGAGCACCAGAAAACCGTCTTGTCGGAAATCGAAAAAGCGTCCGGGGTGGACGAGCACACCGTGCGTTTCGAGAAGCGTGACAGCTAGATCTTCGTCCGAGCCTGTGGCGGGAACGCGAAGCGTGGCATACCACCCGCCTTGGCGATCGAGGCGCGAAATAAGCTTGTTCGCGGTGAGCGCGGAATCCAGATGCGTCAGGTTCGCGGTAATTCTACTTTGCAAATGGTGCTGAATTCCTTCGCGAATGCCGAGAAGTTTTGGTAGCGCGAGTTGGACCGGCGTACCGGGCGATAGAAATGTATCGGCGATAATTTCGAGGCGCTCCATCGCGCGTTGAACTAGCGAGTGCGGCCCGCTTGCTACGAGCCACGCTAATTTCATTTGCGGTAACGCAGAAATTTTGGAAAGTCCGCTGAGCGTGAACGCTAGCGCGGAGTTATCAAACGCAAATGTGGAATGCGGTTTCGATTCGGCGGAATAATCGAGGAACACTTCGTCGGAGACGATGGCCATTTCGCGTTCGGCGCAAATTGCGTGCAGTTCCGTGGCTTCCTTCGGCATTACGAATGAACCAGTTGGATTATTTGGATGCACCACGAGCACCGCACGCGAACGCGGAGTGAGCGCAGCGCGCAGCGCCGACAAATCCATGTGCCAGCCGTGATCGTAAAATAGTGGGTACGGAACTAGCTTTACGTCATTCAATGCGGCGAGATATTCCAGCAACGGATAGCTGGGCGCGGGAAAAAGAATTTCGTCGCCGGGCTCGCAGAGCAGCCGAAAAATGTAGCTGTAGGCTTCGCTGGTTCCGGCGGTAAGAATAATTCGCTCGGGATCAACGCTGCCTGCGCAAATTCCAAATCCCGGTCGGCCTTCGTAATATTCGGCAACAGCTTCGCGTGCGCTGCGCAGGCCTTTGCTTTCGGGCGAATATTCCAGCGCGCGTGGATCGGATAGCGCGCTTAGAATTTCTTGCGCGGGATATTGAAAGCCGCACGTTGTCGGATTTGACGCTGTTAAATCAAGCAGCGATTTTCCCGCGCGGCGATGATCTTCGAGCGCACGCGCGAACCGATTCGTCTGCAGATTCCAATTTGTGCGCGCGGTGAACATCGGGAATATTGTGTAGCGTAACACCGCGCGGCGCATTTCTCATGTCACACCAGCGCTCGGGTCGGGATCAAGCGCCGCTTACGTATCGTCCCGTTTCTCCTTACCGGCTGGAAAGTACGAAGTGATTGCCGTCCGGGTCTTTGAACTTGACGAACGTTCCCCACGGCATTTTCTCCGGCGGTCCATCGAATTCCACGCCCTTTTTCAAAAGTTCCTGATACGTTTTTTCGGCGTTGTCGCACCAAAAAGAAATATGCGAGAAAGTGCCGATGTGCGTCTCGTGTTCCTTCGGCGTAAAAAGAACAACCGCGGATTCGGCGCCGGGAATGCCAAGTTCGATCCAGCGCTGATCTCCCATGGGCTGATCGGTAAGAATAGTGAAGCCCAGTTTTTCCGTGTAGAACGCGAGTGAGCGCGCCTGATCGCGCACCGGAATGCTGCCAAATTTAATTCCGCGAATCATGTTTATCTCCTTTAGGACGGCTTAGATTTACGTCCGAATTGAGGCGAATCGTAGCGGCTTCGCACACGCTTGACAATCCCATTTCGCTTGCTACAGTGATAACCAGTGTAGTATTTATAGGTATATGGGAACAAAACTTTCGCTGCCGCTCAAGTTGGAAGGCTATGTTGTGGACGTGCTGCTGCGCGATCTGGTCGGCCACGACCGCAGTCCTGCCGCGTTTCTTGTGTATCTTTCTCTGTACTCGCTGACATATGCCGCGGGCCGACGCAGCGCACAGCTTAGCTTGAAGCAGGTTGCCGAGCGGACCGGGCTTTCTAAAAGCGCCGTGCAAGCGGCGCTGCGAATTCTTTTGCGCCGGCAATTGATTCGTGCGCAACATGCCACGCGGACATCTGTGCCGGAATATTTCGTGTTGCGGCCCTGGGCGCGATAGATTGTGGAAATTATGGAGGTCGGTGCAGGAGCTTTGAATCGCAGGATGGCTGCAGGGGTTAAAACCCTGGTTCGACTGTTTGTTAGTGTCGCGGTTGAAACCGCGACCCACAAGGCCAATTCGTGCGTTCTGAAATAGGAGTGGGACCGAATGAACGCACATCTAGAGAAGCAATGAGATATAGATGCGTGGAATTTTAGATATTTAATTTTGCGGCCGCTACTTAATCTTTTTGTCCGATTCAACTTTTCCGTCACGTACGTGAATCACGCGCCAGGCGTGCTGCGCGACGTCCGGCTCGTGCGTTACCAGAATAATAGTGTTGCCCTGCGAGTGCAGGCGCTCGAACACGGTCATGATTTCTTCGCCGGTTTTCGAGTCCAGGTTTCCAGTCGGCTCATCAGCCAGAAGAATTGACGGGCGATTCACGAGAGCGCGCGCGATGGCCACGCGCTGACGCTGTCCACCCGAAAGTTCATTCGGCTTGTGATACATCCGCTCTTTCAAATCTACGATCGTCAGCGCTTCCTTCGCGCGTTCCATGCGTTCATCGGACGGCGTACCGTTGTAAATCAGCGGAAGTTCAACGTTGTGAAGCGCAGAAGCGCGAGGCAGCAAATTAAATGTCTGAAATACGAATCCGATTTCTTTGTTGCGGATGTAGGCCAGCTCGTCGTCATCCAGTTCACTGACCAATCTTCCCGCAAGCCAATATTTTCCGCTGGAAGGTGAATCGAGGCAGCCGATCAGATTCATCAGCGTGGATTTACCGGAACCCGAAGGGCCCATGATGGCGACGTATTCGCCGCGGCGAATTTCCAGGTCAACGCCGCGCAGAGCGTGAACCTCTTCCGTTCCCATCACGTAAACTTTGGCAAGAGCTTCCGTTCTGATTGCGATTCCGCTGTCAATCAGGTCCTGCCGATAACTATCCGATACTGCGGCTTCTACGGGCATCCGTGGATTCCCCTCTTGGGCGTAAAAGTTGCCTATGTCTTAGACGCCGCTTAGGTCGTTTCGGTACTCGCCGCGGGCGTGGTGTTGTCTATTTTAACAGGAGTATCCGGCCGAAGCGTGCGCAACGCCTTGTAGCTGCCGGTGACGATCTCATCGCCTTTTTGCAATCCGTTGGTGATTTCGATATCGGTGATCCCGGAAATTCCGGTTTGCACGGCAACGAACAGCGCTTTGCCGTTGCGAATTACGAAAACGCCTTGAATGTCGTCCTTTTTGGCGTCCGTGGAATTCGCATCCACCGGTTTTGCCGCAGCCAGTGCGACGCTGCCGCTTCCACTGCCACCCTGTTTCGCGGAAGCCGATTTCACCGCGTCTTCCAGTTGCTTGCGCGAGCGCACAGCCAGCGCCTGAATCGGAATCGCCAGAACACTTTCTTTTTCGGCGGTAACAATTTTCGCTGTCGAAGAAAGTCCGGGACGCAAACCGACCGGAGGCTTATCCAGAGTTACGACCACCTTAAAATCCTTCGCTTCCTGCGAACCGGTGGTGGATTGTGTTGACGCCAGATCCGGAACTGCGCAGCACAGCCTGATTGCCGACTTCAGTAACCTTGCCGGTAAAAGTTTGTCCGGGCAGCGCGTCAATCGTGATCGTCGCAGCCTGTCCGTTGCGGATATTGATGATGTCCGTTTCGTCCACCATCACTTCAGAAGTCACGACGGACATGTCTGAAATCGTCATCAGGTAGCTGCCGGACGAATTCTGAATGCCGGGAACCATGTTCTCGCCTTTGCGGGCGCCGATGTAGGAAACGATTCCGTCGATTGGTGCGCGATAGGTCGTCTTGTTCAGCACGTCGGTGGTGTGAATTTGCTGCGCCTTGTATTGCTCGACCAAATGACGGGCTTGCTCGACCTGCGCGTGGCACTGAGGGATCTTTGCCTGAGCCGAAGCCACGGCGGCGAGCGACCCGTCGTAGACGGATTTTCGCGTGTCGTAATCCTGCTTAGGAATTAGACCATCTTTGTAAAGACTTTGGCCGCGCTCCCAGCTAATTCGGTTGTTCTCAAGATTGGCCTGCTGATTCTTGACGTCGGATTCCGCCGAGACGCACGAGGCCTGCGCGGATAGCAGCGCCGCCTCTGACGAGCCAATCCCGGCCTGGCCCGCTTGAGCATCTGCCGCCGGCTGAATACTGTCAATGCGCAGCAAAATATCTCCGCGCTTCACCTGTTCGCCTTCTTTGGCGAGAATGTCGGTGATCTGGCCATAGCCCTGCGCCAAAAGGTTTGAATATGTTTTCGGCGTTATCTGACCGCTCGCGGTCACGATCGTCGTCAGGCGCTCTTGACCGACCTTTGCCGTCTGAACGGTCACCACGTCCTTGTTTGCCTGCTTAACGCTATAGGTGACGATTCCGCCAGCGACGATCACGACGGCCACACCAATAGAAACTTTTTTCCAAGCCTTCATTATGGATTCTCTCTTATGTGTTTCGGGGGCTTCATTATCGTCCGACTGCCCCTGCTCAGTTAATACGCTTCCTTGCGACCGAAAGTTTCCTTCCGGCAAAAGTAACCTGTCGTGCGGGCCTTGAAGGTATAGACGGTCGCTCGTATTACTTGGTTTTCATTGTAGTGGATTCGGAATGGTATTGGAAGGGATGCCTGACAAATCGGCGAAAGGTAAATTACGGTTAAGGGCGGGGAGAATTCCCATAACATATTGATTTTTATGGTAGTTATAGCGTGGGACACCATAAATTAACGGACTGGCGGGTTCAGCACATCGGCGGCTAAATCGGGTGGGTGTACACTACCGTGCGATCTTCTTGGGAGTGAACGAATCACAACCCTTGAGCTGACTACGGCCTCTAAGATTGCGCGGGGCGACTGAAATCCAAATGTTGCGCGGAAACAGTGTTACGGGAAGATTGATCGTGGCGGCTGGGCTGGTGACGATTGTTGCCATTGCCTCAGCCGGCCAGCGGAGTACTCCGACGCCCAGTTCGGTTCCGCCGCTTCCTAATTTCGCGCAGGACGTCGCGCCAATCCTCTATCGAAATTGTATTTCGTGCCACCGGCCGGGAGAATCCGCGCCGTTCTCATTGCTGAACTATGCCGACGCGAAAAAGCACGCGCAGCAAATCGCTTCCGCAACGGCGAGCCGTACGATGCCTCCGTGGCTGCCCGCCGCGAGGTACGGAGACTTCGCCGGCAAGCATAGATTATCAGCGGATGAGATTGTGTTGATCGCGAATTGGGTAAAAGGTGGCGCGCCGAAAGGATCTGCGTCCGAAATTCCGCCGGTTCCGAAATTCACTGAAGGATGGCAGCTCGGGCCGCCGGACTTAATTGTGGAAGCAACGCGCGCTTACACAATTCCCGCGAAGGGTCCGGACGTTTTCTACAATTTTATTTTCTCGCCGCGAATTTCCACCACGAAATATGTCCGCGCGATAGAAATTCGTCCGGGGAATACGCATTCGATTCATCACGCAAATGTGCTTGTGGACCGAGCGCGGTCCGCGCGGCGGGAAGAAACGGAACCCGGCGCCGGATTTCCCGGAATGAATGTGAAAATCGTGCGCAATGTATTCGACTTTGATACCCACTTCCTTTTCTGGAAACCGGGCAGCGCACCCTGGACAGAGCAGGATGGCTTTTCGTGGCGGTTGGATCCGGGAAACGACCTGGTGCTGAACGCGCACATGATGACGATGGGTATGCCGGAAGAAGTGAAGCCTTCGATTGGATTGTACTTTACCGATAAACCGCCTAAATACGCGCCAATTCTCATCCAGTTGGAACACGACGGTGCGCTAAACATTCCTCCGGGGGATGCGGATTTTGTCGTCACGGACAGATTCACGCTGCCACTTGATGCAGATGCGTTGGCGGTTTATCCGCACGCGCATTATTTAGGCCATGTACTAGAAGGTTACGCAATTCTGCCGAATGGCACGCGCAAGGAACTGATTCTTATCCGGCATTGGGACCCGAAGTGGCAGTCCGTATATCACTATCGCGAGCCGGTATTTCTTCCGAAGGGCACCGTTCTTGTGATGCGCTGGCATTACGACAATTCCGCCTCCAACCCGCGTAATCCGCATCGGCCGCCACAACGCGTACTGAGCGGCAATCAATCCACAGACGAAATGGCGCACCTATCATTTCAATTGTTGCCGCGTGAATCGGGAGCACGCAGCGCGTTGGAAGAAGCCTACATGCGGCATCAACTGGAAAAATACCCGGACGATTTCCAAGCGCATTTGTGGCTCGGCGCGCTGAAACTTTCGCGATTGGATCCGAGTGGCGCAGTGACAGTTTTGCGCGAAGCCGTGAAACTTCAGCCGAAGCAGCCCGAAGGACACAGTTGGCTGGGCGTGGCGCTGGGAGCTTTAGGACTTTCGCGCGAAGCGATTGAACAATTCCGGCAGGCGTTGAAAATTCAGCCGGACTACATTCCAGCGCGCTACAACTTGGCCAAAGCGCTGGCGCGCTCCGGCGAGTTTGCTGAAGCCGTTCAGGATTTCAGTCAGGTAGTGGCGGCATTTCCGCAGGACGCTCAGGTGCATAACGACTTCGGAGAGTTGTACTTGCGCATGGGCAAGCCGACCGAGGCTCTGGAGCAATTCGAGCAGGCTTTGGCTGTAAGTCCAACCCATCCGGCGGCTCTAAAGAACCGCGAACTGGCCCGCCAACAACTATCAGGACACTGACGTGTATCAATCCGTCCGAAGGCGGGCAACCCACCTGTAAACCCTCGAATCTAACGCTCGTAATCGGTCGGAAATCGGGGGAATCCCTTGTTGACGCACTTGTCCGGTAAGACTAAAATCGGCATCTACCAGAATAGGGAGAGGTGTTTCCATGAGACCGTTTAGTCGCTTTATTTGCCTGGGCATTGCGGCTGTATTTATCCTGATGCCGGCAGTTCGCGCGCAAAACCCACCGGTCACTTCCGGGCAAGCGAGCAAGGATCAGTCCACCGACAAGACCGCTCAAAACGACAAGAATAAGAAAGCTGCAGCCCAGAGCGGCCGCCTTACCAAAGGTCAGCAGAAGAAGCTGTACAACGAGTTGGGCTCACCTTATAAAGTTTGGCTTGATAGCGATGTGCCGTACATCATCACCGACGCAGAGCGCGAAACCTTCCTGAAGCTTTCCACCAACGAAGAGCGCGAAAATTTTATTGAAAATTTCTGGTTGCGACGCGACCCCACGCCGGACACCCCGGAAAATGAATTTAAGGAAGAACATTTCCGCCGCATCGCGTACGCCAACGAACATTACGCGTCGGGCGAACCGGGCTGGAAAACGGACCGCGGCCGAATCTACATCATTTGGGGAAAACCAGACGACATCGATGCGCATCCTTCCGGTGGAGCTTATAACCGCACACCCGAAGAAGGCGGCGGAAGCACATCCACATATCCATTTGAAACTTGGACTTACAACTACTTGGAAGGGCTCGGAAATAACATCAAGTTGGAATTCGTGGACAAATCCGGTACCAATGAATACCGACTGACAACCGATCCCGGCGAAAAAGACGCACTGCTGTATGTTCCCGGAGCGGGATTAAGCGAACTGGAATCATATGGCATGGCAGATAAATCCCAGCGCTTTCAGCAATCTAACGGAACCACGAACCCAATCAGCGAATTTTCGTACAACACCGGCGATCAAGACGAATTCACGCGCCTTGAACTTGCCGCAAAAATTTTCGTCGCGCCTCCGGTGAAGTTCAAGGGACTGGAAGAATTGGTGACTTCGCGTATTGTACGCAACCAGCTTCCATTTCAATATGGATTCTCTTATTTGAAAATCACATCCGACACAGTAATGGTGCCGATCACGATTGAACTCGATAACCGCTCCATGAGTTACGAGGAAAAAGACGGCGTGCACCTCGGAACGCTGAATCTTTATGCGCGAATCAGCACGATCGGCGGCCGCATAGTTCAAGTGTTTGAAGACACGATTCACGACGATTTTCCAGATACGCTTTTCCAGCAATACATCACCAAGAAATCCATTTATGGAAAAACGATTCCTCTGAATCCCGGGCTGTACCGGCTGGACATCGTCCTGAAAGATACGAAGAGCGGAAACACCGGCGTGGTCAGCACGTCCTTGAAGGTTCCACGATTTGACACGGAAAAACTGGACGCCAGCACGCTGATTCTGGCGGACAACATCGAAAAAGTTCCGCCGCGGCAGATTGGAATAGGCCCGTTCGTGCTCGGCGATGTGAAAGTTCGCCCAGCGCTGAATCAGGAATTTACCGCCGAGCAAAAAATGGGAATCTATTTTCAGATTTACAACTTAAAGTTGGATCCGACAACGCACAAATCCAGCGCCGTGGCGCACGTGAAAATCACCAGCGCCAAGGGCGATCAAGTGGTTGTCGATACGTCTCAAACATCCGAGGAATTCAAACAGTTCGGAGATCAGTTGACGATCGAAACGCAGATTACCCTGCACCAGAGCGATTTCGCGCCGGGAAAATACAAACTGGAAATTACCATCGACGACAAGGTTGGCAATCAAACGCTGACGCGTTCGCAGGAATTTACTGTGAAGCCGAGCTCGCAGCCGACACGCGCGGCGGCAGCGGCGAATTAGTTTTGACGGTTTGCATCAGGCTTAGTGGGAAACAACGCATTCGGAGGCCATGATGGCTCACGCAGTCCGCAACAAGGGCGGCTTAGTGCTTCTGCCCTTGCTTGCTCTGACCCTGGCGATATTTCTGCCCGGGACAGCTGCGGCCGCCACCAATTATGGCCAACTTTCCGGCGTCGTTCTGGGTCCTGGCGGCACACCGCAGATGGGCGCAACCGTTAAACTCGTCTCTGAAAATCTAGCTGATACAATTCCTGCTCAACTCTTCACCAATCAGAATGGCGCTTTCAACGGCGCGCGCGTGGCGGCAGGATTTTACGAGATCCACGTAACTCTGATTGGATACTTGCCGGTAATTCAAAAACACGTTCACGTGCTGCCGAACCTGACAACGATCGTGCGCGTGGAAATGACCACGGTATTCGCGTCGCTCGATCGGCTGCGTCACGCGCCAACACAAGCGACAAATACCACAGATTGGAAATCCGTATTGCGTGCTTCCACCGCTACTCGGCCAGTGCTGGAATGGACGGATCCGCGCCTCTCTTCAAATCTTTCGGACGAATCAGCCCGTCGCCACGCGCATGCAGATTTGGAAATGACCAGCGGATCAACTCAGCCCGGTTCAATTTCCAATCTTCCCGAAGCGCCGGCCACCGCGTTTTCTTATGATCAGCCAATCGGCACGCAAGGGCGTCTACTTTTCGCCGGTCAGGTAAGTTACGGACATGAATTACCTGCTGGCGGATTGGCCACGGCGTGGATGCCCTCGGGTGATACGCCGAATGGTTCCATGACGGAAGTAGTAATTCGTCAAGCGTGGCTTGGCCCCGGCGGACTTATTTTCCGCGGCGAAAAACTTTCCCAACGAAATACTCTCGCAATCGGCGATAGCGCTGTGCTGCATTATGGTGCAGACGTTCTCGGCGCTCAAATCGGCGGCAGCACGGAATCGATAAGACCGGTGATTGCGCTGGCCGTGCTGATTTCACCGGACTGGGAGGCAAATTTTATCGTCGCGTCCGGCACTGCGGCGAATACCACTTCTTCCGGACCGAGTTCCGATCGCGCGATGGCGGATCTGAATTCTTTTCCGATTTTGATGCTGCGAAATGGCCGTCCTGAGCTAGAAGGCGGCTGGCATGAAGAAGCAAATGTTCGTTACAAAATTTCGTTGAAATCCAACGTCGACGTTGCCGTGTTTCACGATCAATCGCGCGACACGCCGGTATTCGGAAGCGGTAGTCCCGCCAATTCCGACTACTTGCAGGATCCATTTTCAAGCGCGTTTGTTTATGACGCAGGCTCCACGGAAACCTCGGGCGTCCGCGTGGCCTTCAAACAAAAGCTCGGCGACAATTTTGATTTCGCTGCCGTTTATGCATTTGCCGGAGCGCTTGAGGCTGGGCCAGAAAGCGCCGCCGCCACTTCATTCTTACGCGATTCATGAGCATGCGCTATCGCCACAGCGTCGGCGCGCACTTCTCAGGTCATGTTCGACATTCCGGCACAGAATTTCACGCCGGATATAAATGGATCAGTGGCGCCCCGGCACTTACGCATCAGGATTCCTATGGCGAGGCGTTCTACGATTTGGATCCCTACTTGAGCGTCGGTGTTCGTCAGCCTCTGCCGGGCAGCCTGTGGAATTGCCGCTGGGAGTTTATGGCTGACGTGCGAAATTTGCTGGCGCAGGGTTACGTTCCGGTCACCACACAGGATGGCTCTGTGGTGCTGGTTTCGACGTCGCGATCGTTCCGGGGCGGCCTAAGTTTCCAGTTTTAACCGATTTAGCGCTTCGTGAGCAGTTTCCACAATCTCCCGATAATGGGATGCAGGATACCAAATCCGGAAGGGGTTATTTCTACCATTGAAGGCTGCGGCATAACTCCTTTTGATTTAGCTACTTACGGAGAGACGAATCCTCCCACTTTTGGAAGATAACGTGCTAAAACTAATGCAGGCACTACCTCGCGAGTGGTCTATTTTGTAGCGGTAAAGTAGTCTGATAAACGCCCTGAAATGACCGAGAGCCTACGAGTCCGCGTTGGCGCCGTCGCCCTGGTGTTGGTGACGTTCGCCGCCATTGTCTTCGCAACCATTAATTTCCGCCAGAGCATGAAAGTGGAAACGGCGGATGATGGCGTGTGGTGGTCGGACACCGACGCTGGGATTTTGGCGAAGGACGTCGCCTCTGGTTCGCCGGCAGAACGCGCCGGAATCAAAAAAGGCGACCTGCTGCTGACCATCAACGACGCGAAAATCAGAAACGCCATTGAAGTGACGCAACGGCTGGAACGTCCCGGCGTAATTTGGACGCAGTTGCGCTACGAGTTGCAACGGAATGGCTCCGTATTTATCGCGCCGCTGGTTGCGGCTCCCTCAGAGAAATCGTCGCTCCAGAATTATCTGCGCTTCGTGGGCGTCGTCTATCTTTTCATCGGCGTTTTTATTTTCCTGCGGAGGTGGAGCGCCGCGCGCGCCCTGCATTTCTACATTTTCTGCCTGGTCTCATTTATTTTTTACACTGCGCATTTCACCGGAAAATTAAATTCGTTTGATTGGATCATTTACTGGGCAAACATTTACGCCGGTCTTCTGCAGGCCGCATTGCTGCTCCACTTCTCGCTGGTATTTCCGGAGCGCGGCTCGTCTCGGCGCAGCCGCTCGGTGCAGTTGCTTCTGGTGTATTTGTTTCCGACGATTATTGGCGCTTTGCAACTGTTCGTATCTCAAGGCTGGCTTGGATTTAAGCCCTGGATCGGCGCGCGAATTGAGCTGGACCAGATTCGCATGGCCTACACGGGATTTTATTTCCTGCTGGCGGCCGCAATTTTTCTGCGTAGCTACCGCAACGCGCCGAGCGGAATTCTGAAGCAGCAATTGAAGTGGGTTTTCGGCGGAACCGTCGCCGTGCTCCCATTCGTCCTTCTCTACGTAATTCCATACGCATTCTTTACCGGCGGCGTGGTTCCTTACTGGACGAAACTTTCTACGCTTTCGCTCGCGCTCGTTCCACTTTGCTTCGCTTACGCTATTATTCGCTACCGCTTGATGGACGTGGACATCATCTTCAAGCGCGGCTTGGCTTATACGGCGGCAACCGCGGGCGTCGTTGCGGTTTATTTTCTAGTTGTCGCAAGCGTTGGCGAACTTTTCCATTCCACCTGGCCGCAGGGACCGACCGGCGGCACGCTCGCAATTGTTCTGGCCGCATTTTTGTTGCAACCGTTCCGCGATTGGACGCAGCGGCGCCTGGATCGATTTTTCTATCGCGATCGCTTGGATTATCGCCGCACGCTGATTGAGTTCGGCCGCACGCTCACGAACGAAGTTCACATTGAGCCGATGCTTGGCTCGGTGATGGATCGCATTTCGCAGACGCTCCTCGTGGACCGCTTGGCAATTTTTGTGATGGATGAAGCCGCGGGAACCGTGCGCCTTTCTCGGTCGCTCGGCATCAATAGCACCGATGCACTGGACTTGCACTTCATGGATCCCGCGCGTCCGGAATTTTCGCGCGGATATTTATTTTACGAGTCGCCGCGCAATGCCGCGGAAACGGATCCCTCGATTCGCCGGTCGCTCGAACGGCTCGATTTGAACTATTACATTCCGTGCCGCATTCGCGAACGCACGGTCGCCGTTCTGGGCCTGGGCAAAACCGTCGACGGCGATTTCCTTTCATCAGACGACGTGGAACTTTTGTTCACCATCGCGAGTTACGTGGCCATCGCGCTCGACAACGCGCAGCTCTACAGTTCGCTCGAACAAAAAGCCATTCAAATCGAGCGCTTAAAGGATTTCAGCGAAAACATTGTCGAATCGCTGCACGTGGGCGTGTTCGCCGTCGATCTTGAAGGCCGCATCGAATCCTGGAATTCACAAGTGGAACATCTGGTCGGCGTTTCGCGGCTCGAAGCGATCGGACAAAATCTGGAAACAGTTCTTCCCGCTGACATGGTTTCTGAAATCGAACTGCGCGCCGAAGACGAACGCGTCTCCAGCATTTACAAATTCCAATTGCGTCACCGCGAAGGCCGCCTGCTGGTTGTGAATATTTCCATCACGCCGCTGCTTGGCAAAGATGGCCAGCGCTTGGGCCGCCTAATTTTGGTGGATGACGTTTCGCAACGCGCGCGTCTTGAAGATCAGCTCATGCAGACCGAGAAGCTCACCTCGCTCGGCTTGCTCGCCGCGGGCGTGGCGCATGAGGTGAATACTCCGCTGGCCGTAATTGCCAACTACATTCAAATGCTCGCCAAACAATTTCCGGGCGACGATCCGCGCGGCATGCTGATCGAAAAAATTATCAAGCAGACATTCCGCGCCAGCGAAATCGTCAATAATTTGCTGAACTTTTCGCGCGTTGGCTCCGCGCAATTCAGCGAAGTGAATATGAATTCCGTGCTGGAAGAAACGCTGGTGCTGGTTTCGCATCCGTTGAAAACAGCGCGCGTGGAAGTTGTGCGGAAAATGCAGGGAGAATTGCCGCCGGTCCTCGGTTCCATGAATCGCCTGCAACAAGTTTTCCTGAATTTATTTATGAATGCGCGCGACGCCATGCCCTCAGGCGGAATTTTGGAAATTCGCACCGCCTGCTCGAATGGCACGGTGGAAGTGGAAGTGGTTGATTCCGGAGTGGGAATTTCGCGCGAACATTTGAATCGAATTTTCGATCCATTCTTCACCACGAAAGTTTCCGGACGCGGCACCGGCCTGGGACTTTCAGTGAGCTACGGAATTATCAAGGAACACGCGGGCAAGATTGATGTTCGCTCCACCCCAGGGCGCGGCACTTCTTTCAAGCTGGAATTCCCAGTGTCCCGGAAGGCGGCGCATGTCTAAGGGATCCATTCTCGTAGTCGACGACGAATCCGAAATCCGCGAAGGCCTTGAACTTTTGCTGGGCAGCGAAGGTTACAACATAACCAGCGCTGGCACCGGCGCGGAAGGTTTGGCGCGTCTCGAAGAAAAGCCATTCGATTTGCTTTTGCTCGACGTAAGTTTGCCCGATCGCAACGGTCTGGACATGCTCCGCGAAATTCGCGGTCGCGACTCCGAACTTTCCATCGTGCTCATCACCGCGTACGGCTCCGTGGACATGGCGCGCCAGGCGTTCAAAAGCGGTGCGCTGGACTACATCACCAAGCCATGGTCAAACGATGAGTTGTTGAAGCAGGTGCAGCAAGCCGTGGAAGGCCGCCGCCTGCGCGAAGAAAACGTTCAACTGAAGCGCGCGCTGAAGCAGCGCTACAATTTTCCGAACATCATCGGCAAAAGCGAAAAAATGCTGACGCTCTTCGACCTCGTTTCGCAAGTCGCGCCTTCGCGCTCCACAGTATTAATCATGGGAGAAAGCGGCACCGGTAAAGAATTAATCGCGAAAGCGATTCATTCCGCCTCCACTCGCGCGGAAAAATCTTTCGTCCCCGTAAATAGCGGCTCCATTCCCGTGGATTTGCTGGAATCACAATTGTTTGGACACGTGAAGGGCGCTTTCACTAGCGCCGTGTCATCTAAAAAAGGATTATTTGAAGTCGCCGATCAAGGCACAATTTTCTTCGACGAAATTTCCACGGTCAGCGCGGAAACTCAAGCCAAATTGCTGCGCGTAATTCAGGAACGCGAATTTATGCGCCTGGGCGGCACGGACACAATTAAAGTTGACGTCCGCATCGTGGCCGCATGCAATCAGGATTTGATGGATCTGGTCCGCGCCGGAACTTTCCGCGAGGATTTATATCACCGCTTGAATGTAATTTCGCTGAAGCTGCCGCCCCTGCGTGATCGCCGCGAAGATGTCCCTCTGCTGGTCGATCATTTTCTGAAGCGCTACTGCGAAGAAAATGCCAAGCCGGCCATGCGCTTCACAAACGCCGCGCTGAAATTAATGATGGACTACGAATGGCCGGGCAACGTTCGCGAACTGGAAAACGTAATCGAGCGCTCCGTGGTGCTCGCCACCGGCACACAGCTTGACGCCGATTTGCTACCCGAAACTTTGCGCAGTCGAGACACGCTGCAAGGCATGCGCGTTCCGTCGGCGGATTTTTTCACGCCATCAAACGGTGAATCCGGCGCGAATCACGGAACCGACCATCGCCCGTCGCTATTTCAAATGGAAGAAGAATTCACGCGGCGAATTTTGCTGGACATGCTCGAGCGCACCGGATGGAATCAAACGGAAGCCGCCGAACGTTTGCAAATTCCGCTCTCGACGCTGAATCAAAAAATTAAACGCCTTGGCATTGAGGTGCGCCGACGCGGAATTGGCCGTGCCGCCGGAGATTTCGGCGGAGGGAAGTAGTTCTTTTATTAGATTCTTCAGGAACTTTTTCTACCCCGCGCTATACCCCGGCAGCGAATAAACGCTTTGCCCGTCGCGATCCCACGCGCCCAAAATCACGTGTCCGTGCGGACTGTAGTCCACGCGTCCCCAACCTAGATTCTTCAACTCCGCGGCGCCGTATCGCTGATCGATTAGAAATGCGCGGTCCGCGAGCCGCAACATTGCGCCGTTTCCCAGGGAAACAACTTCTACGGGACCCGTCGTTCGCAGATAAGTCGTTCCGCGCAAGATCGCGCCGCACCAGTCTGAATGAAGTCAGCCAGGAAATTCCGTAGATGAGCCCGGCCGACGCAACTCCGATTGACGCGAATACCGCAAGGAAAATCATGCCCTCGCCCGGAGTTTTATCCGTCGCTCCAATTACAACGCCGATCCCGCTGAAAAGCACGAGGCATCCACCAATAACGTAGAACAATATTCGCTTGGCGCGCGCACTTTGCCGCGCGATTATCTGCGCGATTTCCGGCGTCAGTGGAAGCTCTACCGTCGAAAACTCTGGTGCGGGCGCGACGGATTGATTCGGCGTTGCTGAAATCTGCGGGCCCGGATGTTCGGCAATCGGCTTCGATTGCAGAATTCCTTTTCCAGAATTGCGGAGATTCCAGCCCATGAGAATGAGAAAACCGGAAACGAAGAAGGGAACCACGCCGACATGCCCGCCGCCAAATTCCGCGAGCGTGAACATGATTAAGAACAGAACGCCGAGAACCAGCAGAACGGTTCCCCAGATGCGCATTTGCTAAATCCTTTTGTGAAGCGACCGCTATTTTTGCGCCACGTAATCCTTCGGCATCAGCGTCGTAGTCAAATCGACGCCGCTTAAATCCACGCCTTCCAAATCCGTTTCGCGAAGAATGGTGACGCCCATATCCGCGCCGGCAAATTTCGCGCCGCGAATATTCGCGTGACGAAAATTCACATTTCGCAAATTCGCTTTCTCAAAATTTACTCCGGCCATTTCGCAGCGGAAAAATTCAATGCCGCTGGCTTGCGCGCTGGTCATATCGGCACCGGTTAACTTCGCCTCGGTTAAATCCGCGTTGCGCAAATCCGTTCCGCGCAAACTGGCGCGCTCCATATTCACGCGCACCAATTTCGCCTTGCGAAAACTCGCGCCGTCCAATTTCGCGCCATTAAGATTCGCATCGGAAAGATTCACTCCGCGAAAATCCGCGTTCTTAAGATCCGCGCCTTCCAGATTCGCCTGCGTGCCGCCTTCGCCTGCATAATATTTAGCGTGCGCCACTAGAATTTCGCTCACACGTTTCCCGTTGTGCTTCATGCTGCCTGGCGAGTGCAGCCCCTTGCCATCACCAAAAAACTTGTCCATCAAACCCATGGTCCGTCCTCTCCAATTTGCGTATGCGCTATTCTACTGAAATCCGCGCTCGCGTGCAGAGTTCATCGGTTTTTGCGCCGACCTTTCCCGAATATGGTAACGTAATTAGTAGGTCCGGAAAGGGTTTCCGGAGGTCAATTCCACATGCGCCGGGCACAATTCCCGCTTCACGCCATCGTCATCATTATTATTGTCGCAGCCGCGCTTCTCGTGGTTCCGTCATCGCCTCGCGCGCAATCGCAAAAAGGCACTGCAAGCGAACAGGAGATTATCGCCAACCTGGCTACGGGACGCGTCGTTATTTGCGTGACGAGGGATGCGATTCTCGTCGGCGCGGAAAGTGAAAAGTCAGAGCCGGGTTCGCACTCACCGATTTTCGTGCCGCTTACCGCCGGACACGTCGCTGTTCTTCTCGGTGCCGTCGAATGGATCGAACCGAATTCCGGCAAGCCACCGCTTCGTCTGGATCTCGAATTAGCGAAAGCAGATCGCGCAAAGCCGGGCAAGAAAATCGAAACAATCGATAGCAACGAAGCCACGGATTTGGAAATTTTGGGCATCGCATTTCTCGAACATCTGCGCGCCATCACCAGCGAACTTCATCATGAAGTGAAGTTGAAAGAAGACGAGCCTATCGTCCAGATTCTGATCGTCGGATATGCGAAAGATTACGGACCCGAAGCCTGGGTGATCAGCTACAAATTGCAGCAACGCCTATTGCGGGGCGATTATTGGGACACGCTTGCGCTGCGCCCCAGCTACGTACAACTTTATCCGCCGGAAAAGAAAGATCCGCACACTATTGTGGATTTTAAATATCCGCCGGAAATAAAAGGCTCCAGCCTGCAACAAATGTTGCAGCAAAATGATTCGCGCCTGATTCCAATTCGCTCCGCCGACCAAAAGTCGGTCAGGCCGCACAATTAATGCTCGACGGCGCAACACAAAAAGCGAATTCCGAACCGGCCACAGCGTTTTTCCGTCAAGCGCTGCAAGCCACCGCGCCCACTGATTCCAAACTGACCATCGCAATTCTTCACGAAGGCGATCGCTTTGACTGGATTATTCCTCCGCCCGAAGCTGAATTTAAGACGGACGAAAAACGCGATCCTTCCGCGCCAACTTTGCGCGCGCCGCATCACTAAACATTATTCTCACGCTATTGTCTTCGCCGGCAAACTGCTGCTGCACCCGCGCATTCTTTTCCGCCACCGACTTCGCCAATTCCTCTTTGTGCTGCAACAATCGCTTCGCCACTCTCGCATCAAACGTTCCCAGAATTTCCGCCGCGAAAATTGCAGAATTGATCGCTCCGGCTTTGTCGATTGCCATTGACGCCACAGGAATTCCCGCCGGCATTTGCACGATTGAAAGCAGCGAATCCATTCCATTTAGCGAAGTCGTCGCCATCGGAACGCCAATCACAGGCAGAGTTGTGACCGCCGCAACGACGCCCGCCAAGTGTGCCGCGCCACCCGCCGCAACAATAATCACTTTCAGTCCGCGCGCAATTGCGGTCGACGCGTACTCATGCGTCCTTGCGGGCGTGCGGTGCGCTGACGTCACCTCAATTTCAAACGGTATCTCGAATTTCTCCAGCGTCTTCGCCGCCTCGGTCATCACCGGCAAGTCTGTATCTGACCCCATTATGATTCCGACAATTGGTTTCTGATCGCTCACGCTTCCTCCGCCCAGTCTGGTTAGTTGGCCGGCCAATCTCACCGGCACCGATGGTCCCTATTATAATGTAGCTGAACTTTGCTTCAATGCGCGCCCGGCAATATCCATCCTGAAATGCGCTCCGTCAAACTTGATTCGGCGAACCGCGTCGTAACACGTCTTCACGGCAGACGACAACGTCGCGCCGCCACAAGTAACTCCCAACACTCGTCCACTACTTGTGTAGTATGAAGTTCCTTCCAGTCGAGTCCCTGCATGGAATACCTTCACTCCACTAACCGTTTCGGCTTCCTGAAGCCCGGTAATTTCCTGTCCGACTTTTGGTGACGCGGGATATCCGGGCGTCGTCGTCACAACGCAAACACTCGGCTCGCGCTTCCAGCGTATTGCTTCGACGTCAAGTTTGCCGGCCGTGCAATTCGCAAGCGCCTCCGCTAAATCGAAGTCCATCCGATAAATAATTGCCTGCGCCTCCGGATCGCCCATCCGGCAATTAAATTCCAGCACGCTCGGGCCCTGCGCCGTCAGCATCAATCCGAAATAAAGAAATCCGCGATAGGGACGTCCCTCTGACGCCATGCCGCGAATTGCAGGCCGCACAATTTCTTTATCAATTCGCGCGGCCAATTCCGCGGACAGCAATTCGTCCGACGAATACGCGCCCATTCCTCCGGTGTTCGGTCCTTCGTCATTGTCAAACACACGTTTGTGATCCCGCGCCGGCGCCATCGCCGCCACGCGCTCGCCGTCCGTCATCACAATCAACGAAAGCTCTTCTCCACGAATCGCATGCTCCAACAAAACGCGCGCCCCGCCATCGCCGAATTCGCGCTTCTCCATGGCGCGTTCCAGAAATTGTTTCGCTTCGTCGTAATTCTGCGCGACCAAAACTCCTTTGCCCGCGCACAGACCGTCGGCCTTGATCACCATTGGCCACTGAACATTTTTCAACGCCGCATAAGCCGCGTCAGGCGAATCGTAAAATCCGTAAGCGTCGGCCGTCGGAATCTTGTGTCGCTGCAGAAACTCTTTCGCGTAAATCTTGCTGCCTTCTAATTCCGCCGCAGCTTTTGACGGCCCGAACAACGCCATCCCACGCCGCGCGAATTCGTCCGCCACTCCGGAAACCAGCGGCAGCTCGGGGCCAATCACCGTCAAGTCCGCGCCAAGCTGCGTAGCAAGATCCGCAATCGCCACTGGATCCGCCTGATTAATCGGAAAACATTCCACCTCGGCGGAAATTCCCCCGTTACCCGGCGCGCACCAAACTTTTTCTACACGCGCGCTCTGCTTCAACTTCCACACCAGCGCGTGCTCGCGTCCGCCGCCGCCAATCACAAGTATTTTCATGGGCGTTTTCATGCAGTCGCAACGATAGTCGTTGCGCGCGAAAATTTCAACCGCGCTGGTGCTCACGAACAATTTCGCTTTAATTCATTGCGTGAAATTACCCACCCACTCTGCCCATGAATTTGCCGACTCACTTGCTCCGCACCCCGACTCGTGTTGATATCTAATGCAGCGGCCGCACTCGGCATAAATATTCTGCCGCCGACGGCCGCGAACGCTATGACGTTTCACTGGGACTTCGCGCTAATTTTCATCGCCTTGGGAATTCTAATTCCCTGGCGCGGATCCATACGCGTCAATAAACTCATCGCCCGCGCGAAAATTTCCGCCGAAGATCGCCTCTCCATTTACGCGTCGACAATCGCATTTCAATGGGTCCTCACCGGAGTAATCGCGTGGCGTTCCATCGCCCGCGCGCTGACTGGCGATAATCTCGGCCTCACCATGCGCGCACCAGGCCTCACAGCAATCATCACCGCGGGTATGGCCATCGCGCTTTGCAGCCTGCAATATTTCGGCATTCGCCGCATCGCGTCGATGCCGATCGAGGCCACGTCGCGCATGCGCGAAATCTCGCTGCGTCTGATGCCGCGCTCGCTCATCGAAGCGCTCGCATTTTCCGCTCTCGCCGTTACCGCTGCAGTTTGCGAGGAATTTATTTATCGCGGATTCGTCTACGCTGCTCTACAAACAACAACCGGCTCGGTCACCATCGCGATTGTCGTTTCCTCCGCATTGTTTTCGCTAGCGCATCTCTATCAAGGGCGCAAAGGGCTCGTCTCCACATTCATCCTCGGACTTGCCTTCGCAATTTCGCGGTGGGCCACCGGCAATTTGATTGCGGCAACTGTCACGCATCTGGTCGTCGACCTTTTGGCCGGATATGTAGCGCCGGGGTACTTCGCCAAGCAAGCCGCTCAACAGACAAGCAACGCCTCGGAGATCGTCGAAGTCGGCAGAGAATAAAGAAATCATGACGCCTCCACTCGGCAAATCGAATAAGCCTATTACTACTAATGTAGTAATATCAGACGAATCAATACAATTATGGGTCGCGCCGTTTTATCAGGAACTATCCGCCGTTCAGCTTGAGCAGATCCAAAAGTATATCTCCCTCTTACTCCTTTGGAATCAGAAGATTAGCCTCACGTCCATCGAAAATCCTCAAGAATTGGTCTCCAGACACTTCGGAGAGAGCCTTTTTGGCGCCAAATGCATCAAACGTCGCGCATGTCGGCTCGCCGACGTCGGTTCTGGTGCCGGATTTCCCGGATTGGCGCTCAAAATCGCGTTGCCAGAACTTCAAGTCTTTTTGATTGAACAGGATACAAGGAAAGCGGCGTTTCTAAATGAGGTCATCCGCGCTCTAAATTTGGAAGGCGCCAAGGTGCTCCGTTCGCAGTATGAAGCTCTTGACCCAGAAATCGCCAATTTCGACGCCATCGTCTCCAGAGCAGTGGGTGATCACAAATCGCTGCTCAAATGGGCCGCGCCACGGCTGAGCGAGTCCGGCCAAGCGGTCCTCTGGATCGGTGCGGAAGACGCCGCCCGCTTGAGCGCTCTCCCCACCTGGAACTGGGATCTCCCGCACGCAATTCCCGACTCAAGAAATCGTGTTTTGCTCTCCGGAGTCCCTGTAAAATAAGCACTTAACTCAAATTGTTCCACGTGGAACAATTTGATCGAGGCACCCCTAAGACGCCACCCCCCCAAGAATCCGCGGGAAAATGGGTCCGCGTCATGCGCAGCTAGGTTGGACCGTTGCTCCAGTCCGTGACTCCTGCCGCATGCGAGCAATTCCACTCTGAGTGATGGTGGTCGCGCCACTCAGTTCGTAAGGAGGGAGATATAGCGAACAACTAGCCTTACCCATCAAATTTTTCCACGTGAAACAATTCATACACAAGATAAGAGCACGAACTCCAGAACTCGCCGTTGCGAGATGATCGTTCCAAGGATCCTACGAGATTGGTCGGTTTAATCGTCAGATTGCTCCATGTGAAACAATCCACGCAGATGCATCTCCAACGCTCTGGTCCCCGATGATCTGATGCACCAGTCTGCGGTGCTCTCCAGAGTCTCGATCCGCGTCCAAAGACAGAATTGTTCCACATGGAACAATTTACAGTTCTATGCCCTAGCTCCTATAGATTCCACGCATTTCCCGCAATCAAACTTGTTTCACGTGAAACAACTTGCACATTCATGTCAACTTCTGTTACATTCCGCACGTCAGGGGAGCAACTTGGGCCGAATCATCGCAATTGCAAATCAAAAAGGTGGAGTCGGCAAGACGACCACCGCAATCAACTTGGCATCTTCTCTAGCCGTTGCCGAGCAGCGCACTCTCCTCGTCGACTGTGATCCGCAAAGCAACACTAGCGGCGGCATCGGCTTCCCGAAGGATCCCGCGCGCCGAAGTCTCTACAACGCACTTATTCTGCACGAGCCTCTCGACCGTATCATTCAGAAAACCCAGGTAGAAGGCCTCGATTTGCTGCCTGCGGATAAGAACCTCGTCGGCGCATCCGTGGAGCTCGTGAACGCTACCGACCGCGAATTCCAACTCCGCACTTTACTGGGTACTATTAAACAAAATTACCAATTCGTTATTATAGATTGCCCGCCTGCGCTGGACCTTCTCACCCTCAACGCGCTCGTCGCCAGCGACGCCGTGCTCGTTCCGATCCAGTGCGAGTATTACGCGCTCGAAGGCGTTTCCGAATTGATGGACACGCTGATGCGCATTCGCCGCTCGCTGAATCCCACGCTGGCTATCGAGGGCTTCCTGCTTACCATGTATGACGAGCGCACCACTCTCTCACGTCAAGTCGCCGCCGACCTGCGTAGCTTCTTCGGAGCACAAGTATTCACGTCCGTGATTCCAAGAAATGTCCGTCTGGCCGAAGCGCCAAGCCACGGCAAGCCAATCATGTTTTACGACATAAGTAGTAGAGGCGCGGAAGCATACATGCAACTCGCCAAGGAGGTTGTTGCCAATGACCAGAAACGCGCTGGGACGGGGCCTAGGAGCACTCATTCGGGAGCCGGAGCCGTCGCAACAGAACCAATCGCAGCCGAACCAATTCCAACAGCAGCCGCAGCAGCAGCCGGCGCCGGGAGTTCAGTCAGCGCAAGCCCCGCAGACGATCCCGCCACCGATACCAATAGCGCCGCCGCAGACGGGCTCGTACCAGGTGGATATCGACCTGATTGATCCGAATCCGTACCAGCCTCGCACGCGTTTCCGCGAAGAAGCGCTCGAGGAACTTTCGCGCTCGATTCAGGCCAGCGGAATCATTCAGCCACTCGTGCTGCGAAAAATGGGCGCGCGTTATCATTTAATTGCAGGCGAGCGCCGGTGGCGCGCCGCTCAGCGCGCAGGTCTACAACGTGTGCCCGCGGTGTTGCGCGACATTCCCGAAGAGCAAGTTTTGGAATTGACGCTCGTAGAAAATCTTCAACGCGAAGATTTAAATCCCGTTGAAGAAGCGCGCGCTTTTGACCGTCTTCTGAATGAATTCCACATGACGCAGGAAGAAGTGGCCACCCGCACCGGCAAGGATCGCGCCACAGTTGCAAACGCCGTGCGCATTCTGCGTTTGGAAAAACCAATTCTCGATCAAATGGAAGAAGGTAAACTCAGCGCCAGCCACGCGCGTGCACTCGTGGGAGTACCCGACGCGGAGGAGCGCCAGAAACTTGCGCATCGCATCGCGCGCGGCGGATTGACTGTTCGCCAGCTCGAGCGCTTCATCGTTCGCAAATCCCGCGGAGGAGATGCCGCGAAGCCTGCGGCCGCTGAACACGACCCCAACACTCGAGCCGCACTGGAAGAATTGGAGCGTCACCTCGGCACACGCGTCACAATGCGTCCCAAATCAAAGAGCAAGCCGGGCCAAATTCAAATTGAGTTTTACGATAACGATCAGCTGAACGGAATCTATGAGAAGTTGATGCATTAAACTACATAAGTAGTATTGCAGATTGAACATCCTCCCTGCAGATGTAGGTTGAACTCGCATCTGTCACGATATACAGTAGCGGTGTCTTCGGCATCAGTCGGCGAAGTCTGCCGAAAAGTTAAAAAAGTTAGGCAAGAGGTGCTTCGTGGCCTGGCCCTTCTCAGATCAACGACGCATGCCCGAGCCACAAGGCGAGTGGTCCGGCTTTCTCGATCGGACTGTCCGCTTTGAGGGCACTCTGGAATTTTCCGGCACGCTGCGCATCGAAGCGCAGGTCAAAGGCAACATCCTCAGCAATCAAACGCTCGTACTCGGCGAAGGCGCAAAAGTAGAAGGTCAAATCGAAGGCAATCACGTAATTATCGCCGGACGCTTCGATGGCGTAATTTTCGCCAAAGGCCGCGTTGAAATTCAGGCCAAAGGCGTCGTCACCGGCGAAATTCATTCGCCTTGCCTCGTGATCGAACCCGGCGGAATTTTCGACGGCCGCTGCCACATGACGTCCTCCTCTCCCGCAATGAAGGCCGTCACAATTCCGTTCCGCTCAGCCAGCAACGGTTAAGCGCGCCGCGCGGTCAGTGTCGTCTCTCCGTCGTTCACAGTCATCACCATTGCAGCGCCATCTTCCGCGAATCGAATCCGCACTTCAGGCGCGCCCGCCGGATAAAATTCACGCTTACCCAAATGATAGATGGGACGGCCGATGCTGCCTTTGCGCATCCACGTGAACACGCCGGTTTTCATTCCCTGACTCTGCTGCATCAACACTTCCACCTGCTGAGTTACTCCGATACCAAAAACATACGTCCCCAGCAGTCTTGTTTTTTCTTCATCGGTAATCGGAACTTCCGGCTCACCATCGGCATCGCCCAGCGATTGCAGAAAATCGTAAACATTCTTCGCGCCAGCGCCGCCATTCTTCGCGTGAGCCAACAAAGTAATTCCGTGCGGCCCGCGGATTTTTTGTATGCCCGGCTGCGCGGCCACGAACGCCTTCACTACATCCACTTGTCCCAGCATCGCCGAGGAGAATAATGACGGCCGCGCGCCTTTCGAGATCAAAAATTCAGCAATCGCGCGATTGCCGACATGCGACGCCGCGCCAATCGCCGATTCCCAGTCGCCGAATCCCCAATCCCAGCAAGCTTTCGCCAGCGACGCCCGCGATTCCACCAGCTCCTTCACTCGTTTCAAATCGAAGTGCGACACGGTCACCATCTCCCGAACAATTTCCGCCGGCTGAACTGGAAACGTGTCGGCGATCGGCAGGTGCAGATTCACGCCGTCCGGTTCCAGACCGAGTGTTCGCGAGCCCATCCGTAAAGCGCTCATCGGAATCACAGCGGAAGCAAATTTCAGTAAATCTCGTCGCTCAAAATCGCCGCTCATGTTGTTCCTTTCAAAAATTAATTGTTCACGCGCAGAAGCGCTCGCGCCATATAGCGGCATCCACCGCAAGAGCGCAAGTAAGTTCCGCGCTCTGGCCGCATAGATAAATGTAAGTCGCTATGTGCTGCAGTTTCAGTGGTTTGCGATGGGATGTGAGGCGCTCTTTGCGGCATCAGCAGCAATTCGCGAGGAAAACTGATCGCCGATGCGCTGCGCCAGTTCGGTTTCCAGGCCCAAAGGGTCGTCCAAAGTTTGGTGGTCCGCACGCATCACCCACACGTGAGATTGTTCCGGCATGCGAATTAAGTGAGCAAGAATGCGGGTTTGGTCACGGTCGGCCTGAATCTGTCCGATCACGACATATTTCGCGTGCAACTCTCGCGCGATGGCGTTCAGATCGCGTTCTTCCCGCGGACCGCGAAGAATTCGCGCGTTTCCGATCACTTCGTACCGCGAATCGCTCAGCGCGGAAAGCCGCTCCACAACATTGTCGGTGAGGCCATCCGCGAGGCGCGAAGCATCGGGATTCCCAGTTTCGTTATCGAATCGCACCACCGCGACAATCGGCAGCTGATTTGCATTTGCGCTGCGGAACCAGAAATGCGCCGCGGCAAATCCTGCCGCGCTCAGCAAAATCACGACTGCGGCCGCAAATATCCATCCGCGCCGGCTAGCGACGGGCGCCATCTGAATCTGCGGCGGAATTTCTGGCGATTCAATCTCGCTCGAAACAAATTCAATCGGCGCGACAAATTGATATCCGCGCTTCGGCAAAGTTTGAATGTAAATTGGCTGCGAAGAATCATCGCCAAGCGCCGAGCGAATTTGTGAAATGCAAAAATTAAGTCCGCGCTCGAAATCAACGTAAGTTTCATTACCCCATATCGCTGCACGTAGTTCTTCACGCGCCACAGTTCGATCTGCACTCTGGATCAGACACGCCAGCACCCGCGCCGGCTGCGATTGCAGATGCACAACGGCGCCCTGTCGCCGCAATTCCAGCGTTTCCGCGTCAAACTCGAAAACGCCGAAGCGATAACATCCGGATTTCATTCTCACATTTTCGCACGACTTCGCCATCGCGCGGAAAAAACCACTCTCACGCTATAATCCCAGCGTCGCTGTTGTCAGGGAGCATTCCGTTTGTCCGAACCAGTTCGACTTACATCAATGGCGAAAGCCGCCGGCTGCGCCGCGAAACTCAGTCCGAAACTTTTGGACTCGGTTCTCCGCGGACTCCCGCGCCAATCCGACGCAAATGTTCTCGTCGGATTTGAAACCAGCGACGACGCAGGCGTTTATCGCATCTCGCCGGATCTCGCTCTCGTCCAAACCACCGATTTTTTCACGCCAATTGTTGACGACCCAAATCTTTTCGGCCAAATCGCCGCCGCAAATGCGCTCAGTGATATTTACGCCATGGGTGGCCGTCCAATTTCCGCGCTCTCGCTCGTCGGATTTCCAGAGCGCGGCGATCCCGCAACGCTCGATCAAATTATGCGCGGCGGCCTCGCGAAAATGTCTGAAGCCGGATGTTTTGTAATCGGCGGACATTCCATTCGCGATGACGATCTGAAGTTTGGCTATGCCGTTACCGGATTAATTCATCCCGATAAAATCTGGCGCAACGTTGGCGCTCAACCCGGTGACGTTCTAATTTTCACCAAGGCTCTCGGAACCGGAGTGATTGCCACGGCGCTGAAAAAGGCCCGCGCTTCACAGGAAAGTATTTCCGCCGCCACAAATTCTATGACGCGACTGAATCGCGCCGCCGCCGAAGCTTTGATCGAATTAGATGCGAGCGCGCAGCATAAATCTGTCCACGCGGTAACGGACGTCACCGGCTTCAGCCTGCTCGGCCACGCCAGAGAAATGGCACTGGGAAATCCAGCCGCGCAAATTTCGCCCGTCTCATTTGAAATAAATCACGCGCTCATCGAATATCTTCCCGGCGCAGTAGAATGCGCACGCGAAGGAAATATTTCCATGGGCTTGACCAACAATCGCGACTTCATCGGCGATTGCGTAGCCTTCCCTGAAAATGTTGCTGAAGAATATCGCGTGTTGATGTTTGACCCGCAAACTTCCGGCGGTTTGTTAGCAGCAATCGCGCCGCAAGCTGCGCAAGCCGCGCTCGAATTATTAACAAAGCGCGGTGTGTCAGCACAACAAATCGGCCGCGTATCAGAAAAACGCGCGCCATTAATTTTTGTGCAGTAAAGTCGTCCAAGAAAAATCGGAGCGTCACTCAACGCATGGACACATTCACTCACGCATTTGCAGGCGCACTTCTCGGCAAGGGACTTTTCACCACGCGCCGTTCCGAATCGCCCACGGAGCATTCTCCGCAATCCGGCGTCGCAATTTTCGCCGTAACTCTTGGTTCCGCATTTCCTGACGCCGACATTTTCTACGAACATTTTTCACACGATCCACTCGCCATGCTGAAGTATCACCGCTACGTCACCCACTCGCTGATCCTGCTGCCGCTCTGGGCCGTGCTTCTCACTCCGTTGATTCGCTGGGGCGCACGCAAATTAGGATTCACTCCGCCATCATTTCTGTGGATGGCGCTCGCCACCGCCGTCGGAATCGCCAGTCATTTGCTGCTCGACCTCGTCACCTCATTCGGCACAATGATTTGGAGTCCCATCAGCCGCGTTCGTCCCGCGTGGGACATTCTTTTCATCGTGGATTTCGCGTTCACCGCGCTCCTTCTCGCGCCGCAATTCGCCGCATGGGTTCATCGAGACACCACTCGCAACGTCGTTCGCGCTTCGCGTATATGGGCGCTCTTCACCGTATTCGCGCTGGGAGCGCTCTGGTTCGCCGCCGCCCTCGGTTTTCCTTTTTCCGTGTGGGTCGTTCCCATCGCCAGCGCCATTTTCGCGGCGATATTTTTTCTGCCGCTCATCGGAAATCGCGGCGCGAAAATTCGCCGCTCCACCTGGGCGCGCGCGGGATTGCTCGCCGCCACCGCGTATTTGTTGCTCTGCACGTTTGCCCATCACGTTGCTCTCGCTCGCGTGCGCGATTTCGCCACCGCTCAAAAAATTGAAGCGCAGGACATCGGCGCCCTCCCGCTCGCTCCATCGCTTTTGAATTGGGAAGGACTAATTCTCACCGACCACGGCGTCTATCGCCTCAACGAGACTTTACTTTCCTCGTCCGTCGTAAATCTCGATTTCTTCCCAAATTCGCCTTCAGATAATTCTCTTGCCGCAGCGCGAACCTTGCCCGACGTGCAGACGTACTTGTGGTTTTCACGTTTCCCAATTTTCAAAGTTCATCCCGTCGCCGAAAATCAAGCCGTGGACATCACGGACATCCGCTTCAAAATGGGCACAAGCACGCGCACGCCCAGCTTTACTTATCGCGTCACTTTCGATCCCGCTGGCAACGTGATTCAACAAGGAATGTTGCGAGATACTCCGCGATAAATTCTAGTGCGGAATTTGAAACTGTGGGATCGCTGCGGGAACTAAAGCGCCACAAATTTTCCCGCCGGACCGATTCGCCGCTCGGTCCAGCCAGAAAACTTCGTAAAAAATAAAACTTATTTCATTCCGTCAGGAACGTAGCTCAGGTCAGCACGGAACTTGATGATCTGCGCTTCGGTGCTGTCAGTCGCCGCATCCAAACTCTTCATGAAAGCGGCCGCAGCTTCCTTGCTGCCCAGCGCTTCCGTCATCAATTGACTAAACGTCTTCGCCGGCTCCGCAAAATCCGCGTAGTTCGGATGGTCCACTACCAACACAAATGTGTTTTGGTTGCCGCCGTAGCTCAGCGAATAAAAATTGTAGTGCGATCCCCACTTCGCCTTTGTGATCGCCGCGTTTATTTTCTTAACGGCTGCTACAAACGCATCGGTTTTTCCCTGATGCACATTGAACGTAACAACCTCGCTGTACTTCGACGGCATCTTCTCCGTGCCCGGCCAGCTCAAGTCCGGCTGATGTTGGTAGTAATGGGCCACCAGTTTTTCCGTAGCGTCGCCCATCAGCTTCTGCCACATGTCCTGATCCATGTCGTCGCTGATCGGCGGATTATCCATTTCCGCCCACGTCACCGCCGGACTACCGACAATGTACGTCCCGGTGTGATCGCCCGTCATCGTTTCCCACACAAAAAGTGGACGCGGATCTTTCTTTTCCCTGTGCCACTTGGCTTTTTCTTTTCGCCCTTCTTCATATTTCTTGGTCATCCCGTTTTTGGGCGTCTGAAATTCAATATCCATAATGTGCGCCGGTTTCTGTTGCGCGCCCAGCGTGAAAACTGCCGCGCCTGCAAACGCAATTACGGCCAGTGCTTTGCCTAGTCGCATAAAACTCCTTTCAAGTTGTAGGGGGTACCCGAGTTGTTTCGCATGTTATGCGCGCAACTTTGGCAAGTCAATCGCTATCGCGCGCGCCAATTCATTCGCCGGATTTCTAGCAAATTTGTTATCCTTATATACAGGCGTTCAGGACGCCTCCCGTCCGCGGGCAGGACCGAGTCCACCTGACTGAATTTCTCAAGATCGCGCAACACACGAACTTCCTTAACGCCCGAAGCAAGCGGACCCCGGGCAGCCTATAAGGAGGCTCGTCATGCCAAATCAAAAACTTCCCGTCCGTCCGAATCTCGATCAGCTAAAAAATCAAGCAAAGGATTTGCTGCGCGCCATTCACGCCGACGATCCGGCCGCACTCGCCGACCTTGAAACATTTCATCCAGAAAAAATAAATCCGGTGAATGTAAAACTCGCGGACGCCCAACTCGTCCTCGCGCGCAGTTACGAATCGCCAAGCTGGCCTCGCCTCGTCCAAGCCTGCAAATTAGTTGACGCCATCTGGCGCGACGATATCGATGCCGTTCGCGAAATTATCACCAAACATCCTCAACTCATTCACGAATCCGCGCTGATTCGCAAAAGCAATTGGGGCCTGCCCATGAGCTACGCCGCGAATCTCGGCCGCGATGCCATCATCAAAATGTTTTACGACCTCGGCGCACGCGATTTGGAATTCGCGCTCGATCGCGCCGCTCTGCAAGGCAAAATCAGCACGGCGAAATTGATCCACGAATTGATGGGTCGCTCTGTTCCGTCCGAAAATGCGCTCGGCGGCACCGCATACACTCTCAGCTCTTCTGGAACCGCGCTGCTTTTTGAAATGGGCGTTCAACTGCGCGTTGAAAATGGCAAGCGTGTCGCTCCAGTTGCCGTTGTCCTCGAAACCGATAGCCGCAAGCCCGCTGAAAAACATGCAATCCTTGAAATGTACGTGAAGCACGGCGTCGAATTGCCCGACACTCCGCCCATGGCGCTCCATCGCGGCAGAATTGATTTGCTCGAAGAACATTTGCGCCGCGATCCGAATCTGCTATCGCGCACTTTCACTCACGAAAAAATATTTCCGCCGGAACTCGGATGCGGTGACGAAGTGCAAGCAACACATGGCACTCCGCTCGCCGGTGCAACGCTCCTTCACATGGCTGTGGACTACAACGAAATGGAAATCGCGCGCTGGCTGCTAGCAAAAGGAATGAACGTCGACGCGAAGGCTGCCATCAACGCCGAAGGCTTCGGCGGACACACCGCGCTCTTCGCAACGGTAGTCTCACAACCAAATTTCTGGATGAACTTTCAGGACTTACAGAAGGTCGCGCCGTTCACAGAATTATTATTGCAGCACGGCGCGAATCCAAACGTGCGCGCTTCACTCCGCAAACAACTGCATCCCGGATACGGCCCCGAAGTAATGCACGAATATCGCGACGTCACTCCGCTTTCGTGGGGCCAACAATTTCACAAAAAAGTTTTCGTAAGCGAACCTGCAATGCAATTAATTATCGCAAGCGGCGGACACGCGTAAGCGCCGCTCCGGTGCGCACAAATATTAAAACGAACCTTTCGGCGGCCAACCTTTGCGGTTGCTCGTCATCGGCATTGGCTTGCCGGTTTCCAAAAGTGTTTTCAAACTGGAAAGCACAATCGGCCAGCCGTAAGAAATATTGGTCAGCATATTGGAACCAACCTCGAACTCTTCATGCGTCACCGTCAGCCGCACCAATTCACCAAACTGAACAAGCTCCATCGTCAAGCGCGAATAAGCTTCCGGCCGCGCTTCGTCCTTTGGGTCCGCCCACGTCAAAATTAATTTCCGCGGCGGATCGCTCTCCACAACTTTCCCCACAATATCCACCAGCTTCGCATCGTCCACGTCGCGGTGCTCCCATCGCGAGCCGGGGATCCAATCGGACGCGTTAGTCCGGTTGCCCCAGTATTGCCGCGTCATTTCGCTACTCAGCAGCGCGTTCCAAACTTTTTCGGGCGTGCTGGTGATGTACGTCACGTAAACGTATTTCGGTTTTTCCATGATGTTTCTCCTCCAGAGTTTTCTTCAAATCAAAAAGTGCGCGCACGCGATCCTGCTCGTATTTTCCAATCCACCGCTCGTAAACTTCATGTATCGGCACCGGATTCAGATAGTGCAACTTAGTTCGCCCGCGCCAAACAACCGCCACCAAATTCGCACCCTCCAGCAGACCAAGATGCTTTGTTACCGCCTGCCGCGACATATTCATGCGAACACACAGATCGCCTAGCGTTTGCCCGTTGTCCGCTTTCAACCGGTCCAGCAATTTCCTGCGCGTCGCATCCGCCAGCGCTTTGAACACTTTGTCCATAAGAAATTATATGCAACCATTTGGTTGCATGTCAAGATACAATTCTTCGCAATTCGCAACCTTCTCCGCTTACACCTTCGGTGGGCCTGAGCTACAATGCGTCGAACATAGTCGTGTCGCTCGCCGGAATTTGGCGCCAAGGAAAATATGAAATTACCTCCGACAGCCGCGCTCGCAATTCTTTTTCTCTCGGTTCCTATATTCGCGCAACAGCCCAACCTCGGCATAGCACGGATTTCCATTCCCAAAACCAAAGGTGTGCTGATAATCAACGTGGGCCCAACCACCTGGGAGGCGCATGTCCGTCCGGACGGAAAAGAGATTCAACTGAAAGCGATGCTCCGGAAAGATAATCTGCTTATCACTGCTTTCCTGCAGAAAGTAAATTTCGCCGCGAGCGCGGAAAAATGCCGGGCTGAATGGTGGCCCGCAACGGAGCGTAGCAGCCACATGAAGCGCGACGATCTGCGTCAATTCGAGAATGGTGACATTGCTGAGGTCGAATATGTAGTCGCGGAACTCCAGGGTAACGCCATTCGGCAAAAAACCGTCCACGCATATCTGGGAGCTCGTGACCTGTGTGCGGAAGTCCATCTATCGAAAGTGTTGTGGCAACCCGCCGATCAAAAACTCTTTGATGACGTGCTCACAACCGTGTACCTGTCACTTGACGAATCTGTGGCGAAAGAACCGAGTGACAATTTGGCGAACCGATATCTCACCGAGGGAAGTAAGTTCTATCTGCAGCATAACTATTCCGCTGCGGCGGAACGCTACCAAAAGGCGCTTGATCTCGAAAAGAAAAACCGCACTCTCAGTAGCAGTTTTTTCCGCGTGCTTGTTGACAATCTCGGAATGTCTTACGGTATTTCCGGAAAGCTCGCCGAGGCCAAGGACGTTTTCGAGTACGGCGTCGCGATGGACCCCAAATACCCAATGTTTCACTACCTTCTCGCCTGCGATTATGGCGAGATGGGCCAGATGAACGAAAGCCTTGAACAACTACGTCTTGCATACAAGTTCAAAGACTATGTGATTCCAGGCGAATCCATACCCGACCCTCTAACCGATGACTCTTTTCGCAATTTTGTTAAGGACAAGAATTTCGTCGACGCTGTTCATGAAATGCAGCGGCAGTAGTTTCAGTGGAGATCGTGGTTTTTACACCTTCGCCGCGCCTGCGCTACAATGGTTGTTGCGTGGTTGTTTACGTAAATGGTGACCTAGGAATTCCGAACCAGCTATGTTTGAAAACCTAACAGACAAACTTCAGCGCACATTTAAAAATCTCCGCGGTCAGGGCAAGCTCACCGAAGAGCACCTGGACGCCGCGCTTGCGCAAATCCGCGAAGCCATGCTCGAAGGTGACGTCGCCGTCAGCGTTGCCGATGAACTCCTCGCCAACATTCGCGCCAAAGCGCTTGGCCAGGAAGTGTTGCTGCAACTTTCTCCCGACCAGCAAATTGTAAAAATTGTTCGCGATGAATTGCTGAATCTTCTCGGCAAACACGCCAAGCCGCTTTTTTCTTCGCGCCCGCCATCCGTTTGGATGATCGTTGGCCTGCAAGGCTCCGGAAAAACCACCACCACCGGCAAGCTCGGCAAGTGGCTCGGCGCTAATGGACATCGCCCTATCGCCACTTCCACTGACGTGTATCGTCCCGCCGCGCGCGAACAGCTCGCGCAAGTTGCGAAGGCCGTCGGCGTTTCTTTGTGGCCGGGCCCGAACACCGATAAGCCTCTGGAAATTGTGCGCGGCGCAATTCGCGAAGCGAAACTTTCCGCGTCCGACGTAATTCTCGTCGATACCGCCGGCCGTCTGCACATTGACGACACGCTGATGGACGAACTATCTCAGTTGAAAAAAGAGCTGCAGCCGTCCGAAATTTTATTCGTAGCAGACGCCATGATCGGTCAGGACGCCGTCCGCAGCGCCGGAGAATTTCATCGCCGGCTCGGACTCACCGGCGTAATCCTCACCAAACTCGACGGCGACGCGCGCGGTGGCGCCGCTCTCAGCATCGGAAAAGTTACCGGCGCGCCCGTAAAATTTATTGGTACCGGTGAAAAGTATGATGCGCTCGAAGCCTTCTATCCCGACCGCATCGTTTCGCGCGTTCTCGGCATGGGCGACGTTCTCTCCCTCATCGAACGCGTCGAGCAAGCCGTCGATCACAAGCAAGCCGCGGAAATGGAACGCAAAATGCGCCGCAGCGAATTTTCGCTCGGCGATTTCCGCGATCAACTGCGTCAGATAAAAAAGATGGGGCCGCTCGAATCCGTTCTCGGCATGCTTCCGAAAATCGGCCCGCTCGCAAATATTCCGAAGGATACGCAGCTTGACGAAGGCCGCCTGCGCCGCATAGAAGCCATCATTAATTCCATGACCAATGCCGAGCGCGACGATCACGACCTGCTCGACGGCCGCCGCCGCAAACGCATCGCCGCCGGCAGCGGCACTTCCGTTCAGGAAGTGAATCAAGTTCTGAAGCAATATCTGCAAATGCGCAAAATGGTGAAGCAGTACGGAGCAATGGCTTCAGCCGGCCGCCTCAAGGGACTCGCCGGAAAATTCAAGGGCGGCCCGCAATAAATATGCGGACGCGCCGAACCTCCTTATTTCTACTCATCATTATCAGCGCCGTCGCACTCGGAACTCCGCGCGCCATCGCGCAACAGCCACCAGCACCGCCGCCAGCCGTCACTTATCCGACAGAACTTATTTCCACCCTTACGAAACTCCGCGACGCCGCGCTCTCCAGCGACTACGCCTATCGACAGGTCGCGCACCTCACCGAAAATATCGGTCCGCGCATTTCCGGATCACCGCAAGCACAACAAGCCGTCGAATATGTTGCCGCCGAACTTCGCCGTCTCGGCCTTGAAGTCACGCTCGAAAAAGTTATGGTTCCTCACTGGGTTCGCGGAGAAGAGCGCGCCGAGCTCACAACATTTCCCGGTCAGGCTCCGCACACTTCACAAAAAATAATTCTCACCGCGCTCGGCAATAGTCCCGCAACTCCGCCCGATGGAATAACCGCCGAAGTAATCGCCGTAAATAATTTTGACGAGCTAGCCGCACTCGGCCGCGAAAAAGTTGCCGGAAAAATTGTTCTCTATAACGCGAAATTCGATTCGCGCATGGCCGCCGAAGGCCGCGCCGGCGACTCCTACGAACACGTCTACGAATATCGCAGCAAAGGCGCGCAAACCGCCGTCGCGCTCGGTGCCGTCGCATCATTAATAAGGAGTTTGGGCGACGCGGACTATCGCCTTCCGCACACCGGCTACAGTATCGCCGCGGGAATTCCCGCCGCAGCCGTCACTGCGGAAGATGCGCAACTCATCGCCGATCTTGCGAAGCAAGGCCGCGTCACAATGCATTTAGTTCTCACTCCGCAAACCCTTCCTAACACTCAAAGTTACAACGTGATTGCCGACCTCAAAGGCTCCGAGCATCCCGAACAAATCGTAGTCGTCAGCGGACATCTCGACTCATGGGATTTAGGCACCGGCGCAATTGATGACGCCGCGGGCGTCGCCGTCGCCATGCAAGTTGCAAATCTGTGCAAGCAACTCAACTTGCATCCGAACCGCACTCTGCGTGTAATCGCGTGGATGGACGAAGAAAACGGGACCGCCGGCGGCATCGCCTACGGTGCTGAACACAAACCCGAAATTTTTAATCACATTGCCGCATTTGAAAGTGATTTGGGCGCCGGACATCCTCTCGGCATGGAAGGAAATTACAAAACTGAAGCAGTGCCCTCGCTCGAACCCTTCGAGAAAATTCTCGAGTCCATCGGCGCAAATCTTCTGCAACCCTCTGCCGATCCCGGCGCGGATATCGCGCCTCTCTCCGCCGCGGGCGTTCCATCTTTCGGACTCATCCAGGATAACCGCACCTATTTCCACTATCACCACACACCTGCGGACACCCTCGACAAAGTAAATCCACGCGAACTAGCAGAAAACGCCGCGCTCATCGCGGTCTACGCCTACGGAATCGCCGACGCGCCGAAGCCGCTTCCGCGCTAGTCAATTTTAGTGAACTCATTCGCGGAGTTTGCAGCAGAAAAAGAAATTCACTTCCCGGAATCGTGCAGAAGTACTATTTCAGCCGTGCTCTGCACCCACTGGATTGCCAGCTTCTTTCCATCCGGAGACCACTCGAAACCGGCAATATAATCGGGTGAGGTAAAATGGGTTAGCTGATGCCCTGGACTGCCATCCAACGGCTGCTCCCACAAGTTGTATACTCCGTTCTCGAGAATGGGGAAGGCGATTGACTTGCCGTCGCGCGAAAATTTTGGCTCTCCGGAACGATTCGGATTGTAATTGAGAATGCGCGGCGCAGCATCTGGGCCCGCGTCCGCATTGATGAGCACGAGCTTTGACGAATACTGCCCTGGGACCTCCTCAAAGTTTGCTCCATAGATGAAAAATTTTCCGTCAGGTGACACAGTAGGTCGTCCAGAACCGGCAAAAGCTTTCGTCAACTTATCAGGCAACAACTCCGAAGTCCCCCCATCCAATGGGATGCGCATTCGATTGTGACTGACGGTATCGAAGTAATAGAACCATTTCCCATCTGCCGGACATGAAGGACTGGCATCCTGGGGTCCATTCGTCAATTGAACCTCACCAGACCCATCCGCATTCATTCGCTTAAAGCTGGTGTTGTCATGTGAGTCCCACCATTGTGCCACCAGCGTCCGCCCCTGGTTGCAGACGGAAAACACGGTGAAAGCTTCTAAGCCTGAATTGGCATTCAAGCGTGCTTCGTGTTTTTCCATCCATCGAAAGACGGATGATGGTGCTCTTGACCGCATCAATTCCCAAGGACATGAAGAACTCGGTATCGCTGGCCCAATGAAAAGTGATGATGGCGGCTTGTTGCGGAATGCCGGAAACTTTCGTGGCTTGCCCTGCGCCCGATCCCGGTAGTACATCAATCCAGTTAACAGAATGAGTCTGAACCAACGCGATGGTCGTTCCGTCGGCGGAAATAGTCGGTGAAAACTGAGTCTCGGTCGCACTACCAGTAATAGATCGAAATTCTCCGGATGGATACGAGACAATCCCTAGTTGCGAAGCAGAGCTCGCAAGGCTCCAGTAGTCAATCAACAGGCCACTTCCGTCCGGCTGCCAAATTACGCTTTGAACGGTGAGATTATCGAATTGAAAAAGCATCCGGACTGATCCGGTTGCTACGTCCAGTGATTCGATTTTATGCTGCGAATCTGTGAATACGATGGTTTTTCCGTCCGGCGACCAGGACGGACTAGCAGGTTTCTGAGAGACCTCCGCAATCCTCATAATCTTTTCATCGCTGCCGTCCAAATTCGCGGAAAGCCAACGCAGTTTTCCCGCTTCCGGATTATTCATCCTCACATATGCCATTCGTTTGCCATCGGGAGAAAACGTGGGGGCAGAGTCCACGTCCTGCTGCAGAAGTTGCGGCGCTCCGCCAAGCACCGGCATCCGGTACAGGCTGACACCTGTGCTTCCTCCGCGCACCGCGTGCCGGATATAGACGTAGTCGTTGTCGCGGGAAAAAGTAATTGATTGAAAAATTGTATCCGTCGGAGGAAGAATCTGCGTGTCGCTGCCGGTTGCCACGCTGTGCAGCCAGAGGTTCCACTTGCCGTTTTCGGATGTCACTGTAACCACGTAATTTCCGTCAGGAGACAAAACACCCTGGATGACCTTGCCGGTTTCCGGAAGCACTTTGACTGAGTAGTTTTGAAATGCCGCGGGATTGTTCCGGTGCAACAGTGAATACACGCCGAACGCCGCCCCGGCCACAAGCACCAGCACAATAGTTGCAACGATTCCAGTTCCTAGTTTGTGCTGCCGCGCCACGGCGACCACCGATGAACTGCTCGATGACGCTTGCGAAGCAGAAGACCCGCTTCCCATCACGCCGGAAACAGCGGGAGAATCCGCGGATTCAACTCCTGCCGCGCTCATGGCAGACGAAACATTGCTTCGGCTCGAATCCGTATCTCGCTGCAACCGCTTCAAATCCGCGCGCATGTCGCTGGCGTGCTGATACCGAACGTCGCGATCCTTCTCCAGCGCCTTCAAGATAATTCGTTCCAACTCTGCCGGCGTCTCCGGATTCAGCCGTACTGGCGCCGCGGGCGCGCGATTCATGATGCCGTCAAAAATTACGCCTGACGTGTTTCCCAAGAACGGGAGCGTGCCCGTCGCCATTTCATACAGCACCACGCCAAAACTAAATAGGTCGCTCCGTCCATCCAATTCTTTCCCACGCACTTGCTCCGGCGACATATACGCCACCGTCCCAATTGTTGTGCCCGGACTCGTCAAATGCTCATCCGCCAAGGTTTCACCGGCAACCAGCGTTGCCATTCCTGATTCCGATTTGCTCGCGGCAATCGTCTTCGCCAACCCAAAATCCAAAATCTTCACGTGCCCGCGGCTTGTCACAAAAATATTTGCGGGCTTGATATCCCGGTGCACGATTCCTTTCTCATGCGCTGCCTCCAGCGCATCTGCCGCTTGCATCGCCACGTGCAATGTTTCCTCAAGCGGCAAAGACCTGCCCTTGATTACATGCTTCAGCGTCTGCCCTTCCAGAAACTCCATCGCAATAAACGGCTGTCCGCCATCCTCAGCGATCTCATGGATCGTACAAATATTGGGATGATTCAGCGCCGATGCCGCTCGCGCTTCACGATCAAATCGGGAAAGCGCCTGCGGATCGCGCGCTACATCTTCAGGAAGGAATTTCAGCGCCACAAACCGACCGAGTTTCACGTCCTCGGCCTTGTAAACCACGCCCATTCCACCGCCGCCAATCTTCTCGACGATGCGGTAGTGCGAAATCATCCGGCCGGGCAGTGGATTAGTAGCGGGCATTTCTCGTGCATCTTACGACAGCCCCCCGAGGCAGGCAATCACGGGAGTGGCACGCAAACCGTTTATCTCGTAATTGACGCAGGCATATTCCCACCGCTAGAATCGCGCCCAAGTTTCCAAATCCGTTGCTTCAATACGCGAGGTGCACTATGCGCGCAATAATCCGCGCCGCCCTGCTTCTGTTTTTCATTCTTTGCGCCACTTTTTCCGCAGCCGCGCAAAATATGCAAATGCCGGCGCCCGCTCCGCCGAAACTTTATTCCGGCATGGGCAATCTGCATCACAAAATCGCCACCACAAATCCCGAAGCGCAAAAGTTTTTCGATCAGGGCCTCACGCTCGTCTACGGATTCAATCACGAGCAAGCCATCCGCTCATTTGAGCGCGCCTCCGAGCTCGATCCCAATGCCGCCATGCCTTACTGGGGCAAAGCTCTGGCCCTCGGCCCGAATTACAATGTTGATGTTGACCCCGATCGCGAAAAGGGCAGCTTCGCCACAATTCAAATCGCAAAAAAGTTGGCCGTCAACGGTCCGCAAAATGAGCGCGATTATATTGACGCGCTGGCCACGCGCTATTCCGACGATCCAAAAGTAGATCTCAGCAAGCTTGCGCACGATTACGCCAATGCAATGCGCGTGCTCGCCCACAAATATCCGGACGATCCCGACGCGCAGGTTCTTTTCGCAGAAAGTTTAATGGATTTGCATCCGTGGCAGCTTTTCAACGTGGAAGGCAAAGCAAATGAAAATACGCCCGAAATTATCAACACACTCGAAGCAACGTTGAAGCGCTGGCCTGATCACGCAGGCGCAAATCATTATTACATTCACGCCGTGGAAGCCGGCCCGCATCCCGAACTCGCAAACGCCAGCGCCAAGCGCCTCGAATCCGCCGTGCCCTCCGCCGGACATCTCGTTCACATGCCTGCGCACATTTATTTGCGCACCGGAGATTATTCCGCCGCCGTAAAAAGTAATCAGGAAGCCATCGCCGCCGATAATTCTTTTATGCAAACCACCGGCACCGCGAATTCCATGTACGGAATGATGTACCTCGGTCACAACGTTGCTTTTCTTTATTACGCCGCGGGAATGAACGGACAATTTCGCGTCGCGCAGGATGCCGCCGAAATGGACGCCGCCGCCTCGCTCCCCGCCGTCGCAGAATTTCCAATGGCCGAAGTTGCCGTGCCAACTCCCATATTTAATTTGCTGCGCTTCGCGCGCTGGGACGATGTGCTAAAACTTCCCGCGCCAGACGCAAAGCTCGTCGCTACAACAATGTTCTGGCATTACGCACGCGGCTGCGCCTTCGCGCAAGAACATCGAATCTGCCTGAGGCAGAAAATGAATTCGCGGAATTTCACACTCTCGTCGCAAAGATGCCGGCTGGCCCGGCCTTCGGAATTGAATTCAACGATTGGAGCGTAATCACTGCGCTCGCCACGCAAACTCTTCAAGCGCGCATCGCCACCGAACGGGGAATTTCTGTGAATAGCATGACGGCAACGAATGCTTTCTTCGCAACAGCCATCGATCATTGGCGCCAGGCCGTGGCAATTCAAGACAAAATGAATTACGACGAATCACCCGAATGGTATTACCCCGTCCGCGAATCTCTAGGCGCAACTTTATTCCTCGCCGGAAAACCCGCCGAAGCCGAATCCGTCTTCCGCGAGGATTTACAACACAACCCGCACAATCCGCGCTCCCTCTTCGGCATCTGGAAATGTTTGGAAGCGCAGAAAAAAACCACCGAAGCCCAGCAAGCGCGCCAACAATTTGAAGCAGCCTGGAAGCAAGCCGACACCCAACTCCGCCTCGAAGATTTTTAAGTCGTAGGGGCGGGTCCGCGACCCGCCCGCCTACAATCGCGCCTCGCACAAATGGCCGGGGCGCGCCCGCCGCGCCCTGCCTCTTCCGAATCCTTGTAACAGGGCACGAGTTCACTCGTGCCGTAACAACTCAATAACGCACGGGGCTTCCAGCCCCTGCGATCTCCAACTCAACTTATAAAATTGCCCAACAGGAATAAATCAACGCACGCGCGCATAGACACTACGCCCGTGGCCATAAACTCAAAACAATCTCAGCCGCCCGAAACCTTCCCGACACCACAACCAACCAGCCGAAACTATGTCCGGCCAATCACTCGCGTCGCAGGAATCTTCGGAGTTTCCTTCTTCGGCTTTTTCTTTTCGCGCTTTGCTGCGTCTTTGCTTCCCATACCCGACATAATGCCACAACTCTGCGCCGAATTAAAATCGAGACCTATTTCGCCTTCTTCTTCGTCGCCTTCGCTTCAACCCGCTCACATACTCATAACTAATCGCCAAATATTTCTTCATCTCCGCAGTCTTCTGTAACATCGCGTCCGGCACCGTCACATATTCCGGCATCACCGTCCCGTACGCCTCATACAATTTCGTTTTATGTTTTTTCAGAAACTTTTCGCGCTCATCCACCGGCAATCGCAAAGCCATTTCACTCGAAGGCCTCAACAATGAAAACATATTTCCATTCACAGACGTGTATGCGTTCGCCGCGCCCTTGCTCTCAATCTTCGGATGAGTCGCAATCAGCTTTTCATATAACGCCGCTCGCTCAGCGTGTGACAATCCCGTGCTCTTCGCTTTCATCGTTCGCTCCTCAAAAATATTTACTGCCACTTTTTCTTCGGCGTAGCCTGCTCAGGATATTGCTTCAGCAATTCCGCCAGCGGCTGAATTCCATATTTCGCGCGCTCGGCGTCCGTCGTCTTTCGATCAATCGGAACCCATTCCTCTTTTTCCGTTTTCTGATTATATTCACGATTCGTTCCGTATTTTTGCGTGCCCACGGTCATGCTCAAATATCGATCCATCGACGCGGCAATTAAATAAAGCGCATCCTTAATACCGCCGTCATACGCGCTCTGAAAAAGATAGTGCGCAATCAAATAGTTGTCCGCACTGTAGCTCACCAGCCGGCCGTCGCAAAAAGTCATCCCTGTGTGCTGCAATATCAAAGCCGCGTCAAATTTATCCTGCGGCCCCTTCAATTCACCTTTTCCAATGATCTCCAGCACGATCTTGCGGCGCTCATCATCCGTTCTCGTAATCGTTTTCCCGGTCCGGGAATCCTGATCCTCTTTCGCCATTTCTCGCAGCAGCGGAGTCTGCGCGCTCACGGCCGTCGCACAAAAAAACAAAATCAT
This sequence comes from uncultured Acidobacteriota bacterium, assembly GCA_963778235.1. Lineage (GTDB taxonomy): Bacteria > Acidobacteriota > Terriglobia > Acidiferrales > UBA7541 > DASTCZ01. The sequence continues at coordinate 127,171 of CAVZTQ010000004.1, forward strand.
CACCGCAAAAATTGCCACGCGATAATTTTTCACATCAGCTCCCGGATAATTTATTCGCGTCCTCATCCTCAACTAGAAATTACCTTCGGTTTGTACACAAGTCCAATCGTTGTGCCCACAATCACCCACCCAACTACTCTGCCAATGGCCATCGCAACTGCAAGCTCAGGGCCGATATTCAACGTCACGTATTCGTCGCCCACCACCGCGCAGGCGAAGAAAATTCCCACCAGCACTCCGAATCGGAATCCTTCTCGAATGCCCGCATCGCCCTTGTATCCAACCGCGTAAATCGCCGCCAACAGCAGCACCGCCAAAAATGTGGACGTCAATCCAATCGGAATATGTTGCTGCACCATCTCAGCCGACCGGTACACGCCCGGATATGGCGCATAATATTTCGCGATAAACTTTCCGAACACCAATCCGCCTACCAGAAAATAAACGATCGTGCCAACCACTCCCGCCAGCAGAATTCGTCTGTAATTCATGTGCATCTCTCCTCAGAATTCAGAATGTTTCCCGCGAATTTCATCCGTTCAATTCGATTGCGCCGCCAGCAGTTGCTCCAACTTGTCCAATCCTTCCGTAGTCCCCTGCGAAACAATTTTGCAAACGCCCGGATCCGTAAATTCGTCCTGCGTCAGAACCAATCTCGTTTTATTTCCTTCCGCGAAGAATTCCACCATCACCCGCGTAGTTGCCGGCCCCAGGTTCACGTGATACACAATTTTTTCCGGCTCAGTAATCTCGTCATACACGCCGCGAATCGTATGCTCGCCCGCTCCTTCAATCTGCATCTTGTGCGAGAACGATCCGCCCACGCGAAAATCCAATTCAATGTCGTTCCGCGTTGTTTCCTTGCAGCCCGACCACCGTTGCAGCATCTCCCGCGTCTTCCACGCCGCAAAAACTCTTTCGCGCGGAGCGTCAAATATCCGCGTAATCTGCAAACGGTTCCCGGTAATCTTGACATCGGACTTCATTTTTTCTTTTCCTTTCGGTTTTTGTCTTTGAATAGTTTGTCGCTCTTCAACAATTCGTCCAGCGCATCAAATTGTGAATCCCACTGCGCCGCGCACCGCATAATCCATTCGCGCGCCTCGCGAAGCCCCGCCGTCCTCGCTCGAATCAAATGCAGTCTTCCACTCCGGTGCCGCTGAATTAATCGCGCCCGCTCCAGCACTCGCAAATGCCGCGAAATCGCCGGCAATGACATCCGAAACGGCCGCGCCAGCAGAGTCACTCGCGTCTCCCCATCCTCGGAAAGCCTCTGCAATATCCGGCGCCGAGTCGGATCCGCCAGCGCCGCAAACAGCGCGGTCAGATGAAGCGGATTTTCAGCCGCATTTCGTTTGTTAACCACGCCGTTAAATATATTCATCCAGCGCAAAAAAGCAAGGATTATTTAACAACTCGGTTAAGCATAGTCTCCGCACCCCACGGCCATCGGTTCCGCGCTAAAACAAACCCGGCTGGCGCAGACCTTTCTTTTCAGGTCTGCGAGCTCCAATCCCGGCGTTTCTGCTACCATCTGCAAATCCAAGTTGCTACATATCGAGAAAGGGCCTCGGAATGAAATTCAGCCGCCTAATCACATCCGCAATCATCGCAACAATTTTCTCCTGCAGCGCCCACGCGCAATCCACAGCCAACTGTGAAGCCCTCGCGAAACTCGCGCTCCCTCAAGCGAAAATTACCTCCGCCCAATCCGTAGCAGCAGGCGCGCTAACAATGCCGACGCCCGGTGGCGCCGCTCAAGCCGCGGTAGCCGCTGCGTTTTTCAAATCGCTCCCAGCATTTTGCAGAATTGCCGTGGACTCCACTCCCACCTCCGATTCCGATATCAAAATCGAAGTCTGGCTTCCCGCCACAGGCTGGAACGGAAAATTTCAAGGTCAGGGCAACGGAGGTTTTGCCGGCTCCATCGACTTTCGCTCCATGGCCACCGCGATCGCTCTTGGTTACGCCACCGCCAGCACTGATACCGGCCACGCCGCGGCGACCACACCCGGACTCGGCGCCGCATGGGCGCTCAATCATCCAGAAAAAATTACTGACTTCGGCTATCGCGCCATTCACCTCATGACGCAAATCGCCAAAACTCTCGTCACCAATTATTACGGCAGCAGCGCGCAGCACTCTTATTTTTCAGCGTGCTCCAACGGCGGCCGCCAGGCGCTCATGGAAGCGCAGCGCTATCCGGAAGATTACGACGGCATCATCGCCGGCGCTCCCGCAAATTATTGGACTCACCTTCTCGCAGCCGGCATTTGGAACACCCAAGCTCTCGCGCTCGATCCCGCAAGTTATATTTCCGCGCAAAAATTGCCCGCCATCGCCAGCGCCGTGAATGACGCCTGCGACAAACTCGACGGCGTCGTCGACGGCATCCTCAACGATCCGCGCCAATGTAATTTCGATCCAAATGTTATGCTCTGCAAAAATGACGAAACCGATTCCTGTCTCATTGCGCCGCAACTCGCCGCGCTGAAAAAACTCTACGAAGGCGCGCACGACTCGCACGGGAAATTAATCCATCCCGGTTATCTTCCCGGCGCCGAATTGGGCGGCAACGGTTGGGCCGGTTGGGTCACAGGCGCAGCAAATCCTCGCGCCAGTCTCGGTTTTGGTTTCAGCACAGGATTTTTCGCCGACATGGTCTACAGCAACGCAGACTGGGATATTTTCCACGCCAATTTAGACGACGCCACCGCGCTCGCCGATCAAAAACTAGCCGGCTCGCTCAACGCAACCGATCCGAACCTCGCCGCATTCAAAGCGCGCGGCGGCAAGCTCATCATTTATCACGGCTGGAACGACACCGCGATTTCCGCGCTCAACACAATTAATTATTACAACAGCGTCATCGCAAAAATGGGCCAGCAGAATGCCGACACTTTCGTCCGCGTTTTCATGGTTCCCGGCATGCAGCATTGCGGAGGCGGCCCCGGCACGGACAATTTCGGCGCTGTCGTTTCCTCCACGCCCTCTGACGCGCAACACAGCCTCGAACTTTCTCTCGAGCAGTGGGTCGAAAAAAACGCCGCGCCCACAACAATCATCGCCACGAAATACGCGCAAGGCACTCGCACGCCCTCGATGACGCGCCCGCTCTGCGCCTATCCCCAATCCGCAAAATATAACGGCACGGGCGACCCAAACTCCGCCACCAGTTTCACGTGCGTAACGGGATCTCACTAAGGTTGAATAAGCATATTCTTCGCTTGTTCCGCGCGCCGAATCTCGTGATATATTCGCAGCTCTCACGGTCTGGGGCTGCCATGAGGTCTGTACAAATTTCTGAACGCGGCTGGCAAAATTCCGTTCAGCCAAAAGGCGGCTACCATGGCAATCGTTCGTCGTGAATTCCTAAAAACTACAGGCAAAGCAGTCGCCGTAGGATCTGCTGCTCTCGCGCTCGGCGGAAAAATTCTTGGCGCGAATGATCGCGTCCGCGTCGCGGTTTGCGGACTTCGTGGCCGCGGCGGCGATCACATCCGCGGCTTTGAGCACGTTCCCGGCGTGGAAATCGCCGCGCTATGCGACATCGACGAAAGTGTTTCCGCAAAGCGCGTCGCCGAAATTGAAAAATTCGGCGCGCCCACTCCTAAAACTTATTGGGACATTCGCAAACTTCTCGAAGATAAAGAAATTGACGCCATTTCCATCGCCACTCCAAATCACTGGCACTCTCTTATGGCTATTTGGGGCTGCCAGGCTGGAAAAGATATCTACGTCGAAAAGCCTTGCTCCCACAACTCTTTTGAAGGCCGCGAACTCGTCAAGGTCGTGAAAAAATACAAGCGAATTTGCCAGCACGGCAGCCAGGCCCGTTCAAATCCCGGAATGATCGAAGCAATTTCTCGCACGCACGACGGCACAATTGGCGACACCTATTTGGCGCGCGCACTCTGCTTCAAATGGCGTGACACGATTGGCCACGCCGAACCCGAACCAGTTCCCGCAGGCGTTCACTACGATCTCTGGACCGGCCCCGCTCCGATGAAACCCTTCACGAAGAATCGCTTTCACTACAATTGGCATTGGATTTGGGACACCGGCAACGGCGAATGCGGCAATCAGGCGATTCACGAAATCGATATCGCGCGCTGGGGCCTTGGCGTTGACTGGCCTACATCCGTTTCCGCGCAGGGCGGCCATTTCATGTTCGAGGACGATCAGGAAACTCCGAATGTTATGAACGCTACATTTTATTTCGGCGGCGAAGGCAGCAAACGCAAAATGATGGAGCTCGAAATCCGCCACTGGCATACCAATCACGAAGCCGAAATTGGCACCGGCGCTTACAAATCCGCTGGAGCTCCGCCCGCGGGATTGGCCGCCGACGCGGCTGCCGCGAATGCTCCTGCCGCCGCGCCAGCCGCGAAAAAACCTGCCACTCCCGGCGCGCTAAAGGACGCGAAGTCAAACACTGTAGGAAATATTTTCTACGGAACAAAAGGCTATCTCGGCATCGACACTTACGACTCCTACAAAACTTGGCTTGGCGAAGATGTCACGCCCGGTCCTTCCGCGAAAGGTTCCGCCGACCACTACCAAAATTTCGTTGATTGCATTCGCAGCCGCAAGACCGAGGACATCCATTCGCCAATCGAAGAAGCGCACAAATCCACAACTCTTGTGCATCTGGCCAACGCTTCCTACCGCCTCGGCCGCACGCTTCGCTTCGATGGCGCGAAGGAAGAAGTAATCAACGATCCCGAAGCCAATCGCATGCTTCGTGGCACGTACCGCGCGCCATACGTCGTAACTGAAAATATGTAAGCACAGGCAAGTCGAACTCTACCCCCGGTTTCGCTTGCGTGGGACATTCCCACTGGCGCGACTGTTTGCCCTATAAGTGCATCAAACCCTGGCAAAAGGCACCGGCTCATAGCCAACGAGTACTATTGGTTTTCTGCTGGTATGTGCTTGATCATAGAACCGGTTACTCTCGTGTCTAACCTCGCGCCAACTCCGCCTTCCGAAACGCTGCAAGAGGTTTCGCGGACTATCCGCGAGCTGCAGGACGCCCTCGAGCAGCTTGACGTATCCATCGAAAGACCGCCGCGGTCCACGCGAGTTTCCCAATGGCTTCGTAAGAATCGTAGTTTGACGTCCGTCACCGCACTCTTTCTTCTAATTGGAATTGCGGCCGGATCCTACTTTCTCGGCCTGAAAATTTATAAGGTTGTAAGCGCGAACCTCGATACGCGTATCGCCTCCGCATCCGAGCCGGCTAAAAAGGAACTTCAGTCCGCAGAAAGCAACACTAAGCGCCTTGAAGAACAGCTGGTGATTCTGCAATGTAAAGTGTTAGCCCAGCAAATCGCCGCAATTCCAGTCAGTCAAATGCGCGAACACCGTGAAGAACTCCGAAATGCCAGGACGCAACTTGCAGCGATAAACGCGGATACTCCAGGCTACTGGCCAACTACATTTCAATTGATTACATTGCTGTCGCGCGCTACGTCCGCAGTGGAAACTGAAAAACCAAAGGAAATCGTAATCAGTAATGTTTCAGATTTCCCGTTCACGGGCGAACTTGGCCAACGCATTATGCTCACCGGGCAAATCAAGAACACTGTATTTACCGATGCTGTGGTGCGTTTGGATCCCGACGTTCACCTCGAGAACGTCACCTTTAATAACTGCGTCATCATTTTCCCAGACACACTGAAACCATCCAGCTCAATTCGGGAAATTGCAGCTCAGCTTCTCTCATCGAATTTACCGCATGCGACAATTCACGGGTCTTAGTGCGGCAGTCGTAAATAAATCCGCCGCACGCCGTCGATACCGGAGTCTGTCACGCCCTATGCCGCTGATTGCTTAATCGTAATCCCTTCCTTGACCGCACCATCTTCACCGCATATATTCCATCGGCAATCCCCACGATCCCCGGCGCAACATTCAGGAGCCACCCGTGCCCAACTGTGAAGTCTGCGGCAAAGAATTAGAAGTCCTCCCCGAAGGCAGCACCGCCGCGCTCAAATGTCCGGAATGCGCCGCGAAAAATGTACTGTCCACTCCTCCGACGAAACAGAACGCGCGCCGTGAAGAAGCCGCAGCCTTCGCCGCCGAAATGAATCGCATCGCTCCCACAAAGCCCGTCATCACTTGGACGATCATCGCCATTTGCACCGCGGTTTTCGCAATCGAAATCCTCAAGGGTGCTGGCTTCGATACCATGTCGCCCGATCTCGCCATTCGCCTCGGCGCAAATTACGGTCCGCTGACTATGTCCGGTCAGTGGTGGCGCTTGTTCACTTCCATGTTTCTCCACTTCGGTTTTCTTCATTTGTTCATGAACATGTTAATTCTCTGGTCGCTCGGCAGTCTTGCGGAGCGCCTCATGGGCCGCGCCGCATATCTCGTTCTCTACGTTGGCACCGGATTGTGCGGAAGCGTCCTCAGCGTCGCTGTTCATCCGCAACTCGTTGCCGCTGGCGCCAGCGGAGCCGTCTTCGGAATCTCCGGCGGACTCATCACCTATCTCGCGCTAAAAAAAGCTCCGCTCAGCCTTGCCTTCGCGAAAAAGCAGCTCAGCAGTCTCGGAATTTTTATTGCCTACAATTTTATTTATAGTCTGCGTCCCGGTGTGGACATGATGGCGCACGCCGGCGGCCTCGTTTCCGGCCTCGCAATCGCCGCAGCCCTTCCGCGTTTTCTCGCCGTTCCCGGCACGGAAATACGTCCCGCGCCCATCGAAGAAAATTCCCCCGTCAACAAACGAATCACTCAAGTCGCCATCGCCTGCGCAATCGTCGTCTTGCTCGGTGCGTTCGCCACCCACCGCATGCAAGCCGATTCAATGTACGTTCTCTCGTCACTCGAAAAAATTGACGCAGGCCAATCCGCCGACGTGATTCCCACTCTCGAAAAAATCATTGTCCGCCAGCCAAATTCTTCTCTCGCGCATTTTGCTCTCGGCTGCGCCTACTTCCGCGCCAATCAACCCGAAGGCGCGGTCCGCGAACTATTGCTCGCCGATAATCTAAATCCGGGAGACCCTCTCACCGAACAGGAATTGGGCGCCGCATACCTCTCGCAAAACGATTTCGCCAAAGCCCTCACCTATTTTCAGGAAACACTCGCCAAACAACCGCAAACTAATTCCGCGCGGATAGGTCTCGCCGCCTCGCTCTTCGGAACTGGTCAGTATCAGCAAGCGATCACCGAAGCACGCACGGTTATCACCGCCACACCGAATGATTCCAGCGCCCACTCCATCCTCGGCCAGGCCGAACTCCGGCTCGGCCAAAATGACGACGCCCTTCACGAAATGGAAACCGCCCTAAAACTCGATCCCGGTAACACAGAACTCCGCGCCCTTCTCCTCTCCTCCTACAACACCACCGGCCACAAAGATCATCCACCGCTGCCTTAACCCCACGCGCCAACACGCACACGGCACGCCAGCTAGTGTCGAGACTAATTTTTCGCGGGAAAAGCTTACTCGTGGGAAATTTAAGGAACTTCCAAATAAAAAAGTCCGGTAGCCAGGTCAAAATCCACTTTGAATTTGTCGAAGAATCCATTCTGCCCGAGCAATCCACATCCAACAGATTCAAGCGCCGGCGTGAATCCAATGTACGCGGTGTAGGAAACTACAGGCATAATTTTCAATGTGATCTCAAAAAACCACGCAGACTGACCACCAGATCCCGCTCCGCCGAACTGATAATATGCGCCGCGCTGCAAGTCCAATCCAAGTCGAGCCGCATAGGACGCGGGAAACATGATGTCGTCAGCGCCGGAATCAATAATCGCGACGGTGTTCAACTCGCGGCTTGAGCTTGCAAGTACGACAGGCACAACCGGACGAGGAGTGGTTTTTCTGGCAGGAAATGCCGAGTTCGGACTAACAGGAATATGAGTGTATTTGATCGGATGTCGAGTCAACAATCTTCACACAATCAAAGCTGAATTGTATTCCGGAATACGAAGTATGTAGGGCTCTGCCTCTCCGTTCTGTTTCGCGTCTTGCAGCGCTTCATCTATCGTCAAACCCTTCCCCGCCACTCTCTCCTGATCGTTAGAAATCGCAACCCACGTTCCAGCGGGAATTCCAGCCAGCAGTTCTCCGTCAAATGTCTTTAGAGGTGTCATATAACCCTTCCCATCAAACCAGCTACAAACGACCCAATCAACTATACCATTATCCACCCTTGCCTTGACCCCATCCCCGCCACCGCATACACTATGACGTTTCACCTGCACGTCGTTTTACCTGCCTCATAGAGGCTTACAAGGGGAGAGTACTTCTGTGCCCAAGCGCACTTTTCAGCCTAGAGTTCGGCGGCGCCACAAGACACACGGCTTCCGCGCACGTATGAAAACTGTTGGAGGACGCCGCGTGCTTGCCGCTCGGCGAAAGAAGGGTCGTCATAAGCTCACGCCTGTCTGATGACGCTACGCCTGACCTGAGCTACCCGCGTACCACGCGTTTATTGCGCCGCATCGAATACGAAGCGGTCTATCGCGGAGGCAAGCGGCGCTCAAGTTCGCAATTCGTTATTTTTGTTCGCCGCAACGGCGCCGCTACAAGCCGCTTCGGCTCCAGCGTAAAAAAAGCTCTGGGCGGCGCGGTTGTGCGCAACAGGATTCGCAGGCGTATACGCGAAATCCTGCGACTCCACAGGTCGGAGATACCAATCGGATGGGACATTGTGATTCACCCGCGCGCCTCGGTGGCGCGGATCGAATTTTCTCGGCTGACGGAAGAACTCCTCAGCCTTCTGCGGAGCGCGCTCGCTTGACTGTTCAGGAAACAATCTCTCACTCAGCGGAAAGTCGTCCGGGAAATACCGCGCGCGCGTTGCTCGTCCTGCTTCGCGGTTATCAAACATTTCTTTCACCGCTGAATATTTCGTCGTGCAGATTTTATCCGTCCTGTTCGCATTATGCAGACGAGGCCGTCCAACGATTCGGCGCGCGCCGCGGAGTCTGGCTAACGCTAAAACGCCTCGCGCGCTGCCAACCATTCTCTAAAGGTGGCTTCGATCCCGTTCCCGACCACATTTCTAGCGCACGAATCGCCTCGCACAACGAAAACGGTTTCGCAGAATATCCGGATCAGATTAATCACCACTATCGCGCAAACATATTGCATGAAAACGGTGTGTATCAGGGCACGGCTTCAGCCGTGCCATACAGCCGCCAAAACTCAGGGGTTTTGACCCCCGCCTCTCGCGCCACGCGCGGCCAGGAGCTCGCGCAGTGACCGAACCAAAGAAAGAAATGTCCCACGAGTACCGCACCCTTCTCGCGGTAATTCTTTGCCTCGCCGTCCTCATCGGCTTCTCTTATCTCAAGCCGAAAGCACCACCGACGCCAACGCCCGCAACTTCAGCAACGCCAATTTCGCAATCGCCATCACAACCAGCGCCAACAGCTCCAGCGCCCGTCGCAAATAATCCCGCGCCCGCAAACTCCACGAAAATCGGCGCGCAAATCACGGGAATTTCATCCGCGCCATCCACGCCAATCGCTGCGCACGCCGCAACTGCTGAACGCACCATCGTCGTCGAAAGCGGCGTCTATCACGTCGAACTTTCCAACAAAGGCGCCGTCGCTCGCAAATGGGTTCTCGAGAAGTACGGCGACGAAAGTAAACCGCCGAAACCGCTCGATCTCGTTCACCCGGACGCCGCCGCGCAATTTGGCGGCTGGCCGCTCGCTATTGTGCTCGATGATCCGCAACTCGAATCCCGCGCCAATGCTGGCCTCTATGAAGTGAAGGTCACGCCCGACGCTCCCGGTCCAATTCAAGCGCCTGCTGAAGTGGATTTCACCTGGAGCGATGGCCATCTCTCTGTCGTAAAGAAAATTAAATTCGATAACACTTACATCGCGAATATCAGCGTCAGCGTTGAACTGGATGGACGTCCCGTCGCCGCAGCCATTGCCTGGCGCGGAGGATTCGGTGACGCCGGAGCTTTCCGCGGACGCGGCAGTCAGGCCACGCAGGCGTTTTATAGTCTCGGCGGAAAATTGGAACTTCTCGCCGCAAATAAGCTCGGCGTTCCAGACAATCCCGCACAGAAAAATATTCAGTCCGGCCCGCTCGATTTCGCCGGAATGGAAGATCAGTTTTTCGCGATGGCGTTTCTTCCGCCGTTGCAAACCATCAGCAGCACTCCGGATCATCCCGCTGCGGTCAGTCAACTCGCCGTCGTCGGCCAATCCGATGTCGTCGGCACCTCTATGACGCTCGTTGATTGGTCGGTCAGCCGCGATGTCGTCGATGGAAACAGCACCAGCAAAGAACAAATTCCGGAAATCGCCGCGGGTTCATCCAAAGGCGGTCCGTTAAATCTCCGACTTTTCGTCGGCCCGAAAAATCTCGACGAGCTGAAACAAATTAAGCCGCCGCTGAATGAACTCGTGCAATTCGGCTGGCTCGCCATCATCGCCGAACCGCTTTTCTATTTACTCCGCTGGGCGCACAACTACATTCCGAATTACGGTTGGGCCATCGTCGCCCTCACCATCGGTTTGAACATGGTGCTTCTGCCGCTGCGCATCAAGAGCACACGCTCCATGCAGAAAATGCAGAAGGTCGGGCCCGAAGTAAAAGCCATTCAGGATCGCTACAAGAAATATTCAATGAAGGATCCGCGCAAAGCGAAAATGAATGAAGAAGTGATGGCGGTTTACAGCCGCGAAGGCATCAATCCGCTCGGCGGATGTCTGCCCACACTTTTGCAAATGCCCATTTGGTTCGCGCTCTATAGAATGTTGAATGTCACCATCGAGTTGCGTCACGCACCATGGTTCGGCTGGCTGCAGGATCTTTCTTCAAAAGATCCCTATTACATTTTGCCGATTCTGATGGCCATTTCTATGTACACCATGCAGAAAATGACTCCCACTCCTGCCGGCGATCCCGCGCAGCAGAAAATGATGGCGCTCATGCCCGTTATGTTCGGCGGAATGTTCATCATTTTCCCGGTTTCCAGCGGACTCGTCCTCTATATTTTTACCAGTAACTTAGTTAACATGGCTCAGCAATACTTTTTGAACAAATCGAATCCGTTGCCAATGCCCGCTCTGAAGGGGGCCAAGAAGTAAGAGTGAGTCGTCAGGGGTTTGTAGGGGCCGGTCCGCGACCTGCCCGTGTTGAAAACCAATCACCATTCAGTCGAGCGATGCGCCACGAAATGCGACGGCGCAACAAGGATTCTGCACAAAATGCCGCAACCTCACTCTCCTATTCGACGAGAAGGAGTAGCTCGCGAAGGAATCCTCGACCGCAAAGCCGTCCTCACCAAATTACAGAATTGGCTCGACGCAGTAATGCCCGCCACCGCGTTGAATCTCACTTACAAAATTAACGTTGAACCATTCCCGGCCGCATCACCAGCTTCTCACGGCGGAAACGTAGCACTTGACGCCAACTCCGATCGCGACGGCAACGTAGCTCACGATGTTCCCGCGCCAAAGTCCCAACCGCGCGGAGGAGCATCTTCGGCCGCGCCAGCTCGCGCCGCATCCGCTGACAAGCCCGACGAATTCGAGCGTCCGGAAATCGTAGTAATCTTCGACGGCCCCGATAAAGAAGTTCTCCTCGAACGCGGCGCCGAACTTTTGTTGGCTCTCGAATATCTCGCCGTGCGCTCGCTGCATCTCGAGCCGCCATTTTTCGATCGCATCCGTTTCGATAGCGGCGATTTCCGCTCGCTCCGCATCGCCGAACTAATGCTCTCCGCAAAAGTTGCCGCGCAACGCGTCCGCGAAACCAAGCAACCGTTTCGTCTCAATCCCATGGCTCCGCGCGAACGCCGCATCGTTCATCTCGCACTAAAAGATCTTCCCGGAATTCGCACCAGCAGCGAAGGAGTCGGCGAAGAACGCCAGGTAGTAATCCTTCCTCTCCCCGAACCAAAAAAATAATTTTCGCAACCGTGTCGTAGGGGCGGGTCCGCGACCCGCCCGCTTCCTCATTCAACAACTACAATGGTTCTGTTTTTCCGTGGAATCTAAATCGAAAACGCGACGAACGTCGCGCCCTTAGAACAGTCTACTTTTTCTTCCGCCCACCCGCCCCGTGCAATTCTTCCAGCCAAACCATCTCTTCATTCGTCAATCCAGCTCGCGCCAAAAGCTCCGGCCGATTCCGCAAAGTTTTTTCCAACGCCGCGCGCCTACGCCACGTCCGAATCTCTTCATGATTCCCGCCATTCAAAATTTCAGGAATCGCCCAATCGCGAAACGCCGCCGGCCGCGTGTAATGCGGACAATCCAATATCCCGCCGCGCTCTCCATCCGCACCAGCGCCAACCGACTTCAACCACTCCGAAAATTCCGCGCCAACAATTTTTTCTTTCCGCTTCTTCGACGCGCCAACGCCCGCGCCAGACTTTCCGCCGCCATCTCCGTCCGCACCCATCGCCGCATCCAAATTTTCCACGCTAAATGATTCCCTCACCGACGACGCTTCATTTCCCAGCGCCCCCGGCAGCAGACGCGTCACCGCGTCCACAATCACGGCCGCCGGCAATTCGCCTCCGCTCAGCACAAAATCGCCAATCGAAATTTCTTCCGTCGCCAAATGTTCCGCAACTCGCTCGTCCACACCTTCGTAGCGCCCGCAAATCAGCACCACGCGTTCCAATTTGCTCAGCCGGCGCGCAACTTGTTCGCTAAACATTTTTCCCGAAGCAGATAGCAGCACGACGGACGTATTCGCTAATGTGCTCGCCACCGCCGGCTTCGCGCTCAAACTGGAAACCGGTTTCACTCCCAAAATTGTTTCCACCGCCTCAAACAGCGGCTCCGGCTTCAGCACCATTCCTTCGCCGCCGCCAAACGGACGATCGTCCACCGTCCTGTGCCGGTCGTGCGTATATCCGCGCAAATCTTCCACGTGGACTTCCACTAATCCCGACGCGCGCGCCCGCCGCAAAATTCCGCAGTCCAGCGGCCCATCAAAAAATTCCGGAAATATCGTCACAATATCAAAACGCATGAGCAGTTTTTTCTAAAAGCAGATTCTTCGGTCTTTTTCCGAGTGCCGCAGAGCCGCAGCAATTCGCGCTCTGTCGGCAAAGACAAAAACGCGCCGTCACTTCTTGTTCAAGTCCCGCAAACCTTCCGGCATCACAACATCAATTCTCCGCGCGCTCACATCAATCCTTCTACAAATTTCCGTCGCCAACGGAATCAGCACCTCGCCACTCGGCGTTTCCACTTCCAGCACAGGAGTCCCACTCTCCTGCACTCCAGTAACAACTCCCAACTTCGTCTCTAACGCTTCGCCTTTGCTTTCAGCAATATTTCCGCTCTCAGCTATGCTTTTGTCGTTCGGAACAATCTCCCAAACTTCGCATCCCGCCAATTCCGAAATGTAATAACTCCCGACAGGCAATTCCATCCGCTCAGAAAGCGGCACCTGCACTTCAAGCCCGCGCAATTTCTCCACATCCTCAATACGATCCGCGCCTGCAAACTTAAACACCGCTTGTCCGCCGCGCGTAAAGCTCAGCCAGCATTTCTCCACGGTAATTTTCTGCAGCACGTCGACGCGCGCATCCCAAAGCCACACTTCTCGCAGCTTGGTTAACCGCTCGGGAAAGTCCGTTAAAATTTCCGCGGCAATTTCACCGCGAATCCCATGCGGACGTAACAATCGCGCAAGTGTCAGCCGGTCGATTGGATCGGAGGGCACTACTCAAGAATTTCGAGCGTCAGGCGCTTCTTCATTTTCATTCCAGCCGCGCCCAGTATCGTGCGGATAGACTTTGCCGTGCGTCCCTGCCGGCCAATCACTTTTCCCAAATCCGTGGGATGCACTTTTAATTCGAGCACGGTTACCTGCTCGCCTTCTACCGTGTTCACCACAACATGGTCTGGATTATCCACCAGCGCCTTCGCAATTATTTCCACAAGTTCTTTCATGCCGCAGCCTCCTGCGCATGTCTAGCCCAGCCCGCTCTAACTTGTTTTCATCATGCGCCCTGCCGGAAATAACCAAGTGGGCTGAGAAATACAGTCTGCTGGGAAGTGCTTAAGCCGTCTGCTGCATTACCATCGGTTCACCCCAAGAATTGCCGTGCTCCCGCACGTTCGCTCAAGAAAAAACGGCACTGCAATTCGATCTAGGCGATTTTCTGGCCCTTGAAGAAACTCCGCACCGTATCACTCGGTTGCGCTCCACATCCCAACCAATATTTCACACGGTCCGCATCCAGCTTCACCAGCGCCGGCTTCTGCAGCGGATCGTATGTTCCCACCACTTCCAAAGTTCTCCCGTTTCGCGGACGGCTCTTCTCAATCACCACCACGCGATAAAACGGTTTCTTCTTCTTGCCAATTCTCGCCAACCGAATAGACAGCACGCGAAGACACCTCCTCTTTCGCCCCCATTATAGACGCAAACGCCCTATTTCGTGAAACGATAGATTTCGCGCGTCTCGCGTCTTGTGTTACGCCGTCATCCCGAGCTCCGAGGGACCTGCTTCTTCTCTTGACCCGTTGACCTTGCCCATGTAGCCGCAACCGGAACCTGTCCCGATGAACTTAATCGGGAGGTTGCCATCCCTCATCTTCTGCCGACGCCCTTCGCCTCCCGCATTTCTCCCTGCCTTCCTGCCTCCTTGCCTCCATCCCTCCTGCCGCTTCCTTTCTCGCCACTAACCACTCACCCCTAGCCACCGACTGTCATACCCATGCGCTCTAAATCCTTCCATCCCAAAAATGAACATCAATTCTCACTCCGAATGCGCTAAACTCCCGCTTCGCACTTTACGATTGTCGCCAATTGATTCGGAGATAAGATTTACGTCTGCCATGAACGAAGCCACAGCCCGCATCAAGATCAACAAACTCCTCGAATCAGCCGGCTGGCGCTTCTTCCCAGAAGGCACCGCTGAGGCAAATATTCGTCTGGAACCCACAGCCTCGATCACCGAAAGCGAACTTAATGCTCTCGGCGAAAACTTTGAAAAAACATCCACCGGCTTCATAGACTTTCTGTTGCTCGACGAAAAGGGCTTTCCGCTGATCGTCCTCGAGGCGAAATCCGAGGATAAGAATCCCCTCGTCGGCAAAGAGCAGGCCCGCAAATATGCGCGCTCTCAGAATTGCCGTTTCGTCATCCTCTCTAACGGCAATCTTCACTACTTCTGGGATTTGGAGCGTGGCAATCCCTACATCATCACATCGTTCCCAACTCCGGAATCGGTCACCGGCTATCAGAAAACCATTCCCGATCCGAAGCGCCTCATCGAAGAGCCCGTCGATGACGATTACGTCGTCCTCACGCAGCGCCCGAGCTACGAGTCCGAAGCTGCATGGAGGAACGAAGCCGAGCGCCCCGACTACATCCAAGCCAATAAACTCCGGTTCCTGCGTCCTTACCAACTGAAGGCCGTCTCTGCGTTCCAACGTGCGGTTAAAGAAGGCAAAGACCGCTTCCTCTTCGAGATGGCGACCGGCACAGGAAAAACGCTGGTCGCCGCCGCAATCATCAAACTCTTTCTCCGATCTGGCAATGCCCGCCGTGTTCTATTCCTGGTGGACCGACTCGAATTGGAAGACCAGGCGAAAAAAGCCTTCGCACAAGTTCCTCGCGAACGACTACAAGACCGTGATCTTCAAAGAAAACCGCGACGACTGGCACCGCGCCGAAATCGTCGTCAGCACCGTTCAATCGTTCCTCTTCAACAATAAATATCAGCACCTATTTTCGCCGACCGATTTCGATCTCGTAATCTCAGATGAAGCACACCGCTCCATCGGCGGCAACGCTCGCGCCGTCTTCGACTACTTCATCGGCTACAAACTCGGCCTCACCGCCACCCCCCGCGACTACTTCAAGAAATTCGACCGCGCCAATCCAACCACCAAAGACCCGCGCGAATTTGAGCGTCGCCTACTGCTCGACACCTATCGAACCTTTGGCTGCGAGGACGGCCAACCAACATTTCGCTACACCCTTCTCGACGGCGTCAAAGACGGTTACCTCATCAATCCCACCGTCGTGGACGCCCGCACGGACATCACCACCCAATTGCTATCCGACCAAGGCTTTATCGTTGAATTCAAAGACGAACAAGGCGAGGACCAGACGGAAACCTACAAACAGCGCAGTTCGAGAAACGATTCTTTGCAGAGAAAACCAACGAATTGTTCTGCAAGACTTTCCTGGAAAATGCTCTGCGCGACCCCATCAGCGGAGAGATCGGAAAATCTATCATCTTTGCCGTTAGCCAGAACCATGCCGCGAAGCTCGCGCAGATTTTGAACAAGATGGCCGACAAGATGTTCCCGGGCAAATATCAATCCGATTTCGCCGTCCAGGTCACGTCACAGATTACAGACGCTCAGCAGTTCACCATCAACTTCACGAATAACAACCTGCTCGGCTCCGCGAACTTCATCGATTCGTACAAGACCAGCAAAGCCCGCGTCTGCGTAACCGTCGGCATGATGACCACCGGCTACGATTGCCCGGACATTCTCAATCTCGGCTTATTCCGCCCGATCTTCTCGCCAACGGACTTCATTCAGATCAAAGGCCGCGGCACGCGGAAGCACGATTTTCGGGAGCAACTCTTCGACGAGAACATCAAAGAGGGCGTCAAAGAGCCGCAGAAAACCGCTTACAAGCTCTTCGACTTCTTCGCCAACTGCGAATACTTCGAGGAGAAATTCAACTACGACGAGGTCATCAAGCTGCCCAAGCCCAAGGGCGAGGGTGGCGAAGAGACCGGAGGCGGCGGAATTCCTAAAGTTGTCGGCGGCATTTACGATCACCTCGGCGAAGACATTCTCTCAACCATCAAAGAGGAAACAATCGGCCATCGACGGCATGAAGATTGACCGCATGTTCTTCGAGAAGTTCGAGGAACCGTGCGCGAGAACGCGACAATCGTGAAAGCTGTCGAAGCCGGGCAGTGGGATCGCGTAATCGACTACGTGAACAAGCGAGGTCTTCGACAGCCCGAGCGAGTACTACACCCTCGAAAAACTGCGCAAGAGCCGCTGCCGTGGATCGGCGCCTCAGTCTGCGGGAGATTCTTGGAAAAAATCTTCGGCCTAATTCCGCGTTTCAAATCGAAAGACGAATTACTGGAAGAGGAGTTCGCCAAGTTCGTTGCCGACTACAAGCCCGACGAAGCCGAAGCCATTCCTGCGATCAAGACCTACTTCAAGGCTTATGTCACCAGTGATCAAAGTGCGCGCACATCATCGAGAGCAGGACACTTCACCGATCTGGCCACAAACCCCATGTTTTCCACAAGTGACTATCGCGCCGTTCCGGAGAAATATCGCGCGCTCATTCCCGAATACATCAAGGATTATGTCTCGCTGAATCAGTTCGCTGCCTAAAGGACAAACTTGCTCGACACCGATACCAAAGCGCCGCATCGACACCGCCCGAGACATTCTCGTCGGCAAAGTTCCCGATCCTAAGTCCCAGGTCGAGCAGATCACCATCGCGCTGATCTACAAGTTCATGGACGACATGGACGCCGAGGTCCGAGGAGCTCGGCGGCAAGCGGAAGTTTTTCACAGGCGAGTTCGCGCGCTACGGCTGGGCCAAGCTCATGCGTTCGGGCCTGGGCGGCCACGAGACGCTCGGCCTCTATGCCGAAGGCAATCAGCAAGATGCCCGAGAATCCCGGCATCCCGCTGCTTTTTCGCGACATTTTCAAGAACGCCTATCTCCCTATCGCGACCCCGAAACGCTCAAGGCTTCCTCAAGATCATCGACGAGTTCACACTACGACCACACCGAACGACTTGGCGATGCTTTTGAGTATCTTCTCTCCGTCCTTGGCTCGCAGGGCGACGCCGGGCAGTTCCGCACGCCGCGCCACATCATCGATTTCATAGTCGAGATCGTCGATCCGAAGAAAAACGAAACCATCCTCGACCCCGCCTGCGGCACGGCGGGATTTCTCATTTCGTCCTACAAGCACATTCTCCGCGCCAACACCGACGCCAAGGGTGAACTCAAGCTTACTCCCGAAGAAAAAGGCCGCCTGGCGAAGAACTTCAAGGGCTATGACATCTCGCCCGACATGGTGCGTCTGTCTCTCGTGAACCTGTATCTTCACGGCTTCACCGACCCGCACATCTACGAATACGACACACTAACCTCCGAGGACCGATGGAACGAAATCGCCGACGTAATCCTCGCGAACCCGCCCTTCATGTCGCCGAAAGGCGGCATCAAGCCTCACAAGCGTTTCTCCGTCCAATCCAAGCGCAGCGAAGTCCTGTTCGTGGACTACATGGCGGAGCATCTCACTCCCACGGGACGCGCCGGGATCATCGTGCCCGAGGGCGTCATCTTCCAGAGCCAGGCTGCTTACACGACTTTGCGGAAGATGCTGGTAGAAAAATACCTCGTCGCCGTCGTCTCGCTCCCGGCGGGTGTCTTCAATCCCTATTCTGGCGTAAAGACCTCAATCCTCATCCTCGACAAATTGCTGGCTGAGCAAAGTAAAGCCATCGCTTTCTTCAAGGTGGAAAACGATGGCTTTGGTCTCGGTGCCCAGCGCCGCGAGATTGAGAGTAACGATCTGCCTCAGGCGCTTGTGGAGATCGCCGAATTTCAGAGACTCCTGCGAGCCAGCGAATCGGTAGACGATTTCCAACCCACGCGCGGGCTTATCGTAGAAAAGAAGAAAGTAGCGGCACGTGGCGAGTACAACCTGAGCGGGGACCGTTATCGGGAGGGCGTCGTCCAAACCTCAGTTTTTCCGTTGCGGCAGTTTGAGAGCGTATGCACACTAGAATACGGAGCATCCCTTCCAAAAGAGAAGCGCATAGATGGGCCATTCCCAGTTATAGGATCCAACGGCATTACTGGCTACCATAACGAGTATCTGGTCCCGGGGCCGGCCATAATTGTGGGTCGCAAAGGATCCGCAGGTGAAGTCACTCTTATTGATCAAAACTGCTTCCCGATCGATACCACGTATTACGTAAAGCAGACCAATCCAATCGAGTCTGACACCGTATTCCTCTACTGGGTGCTGAAGAGTCTAAACCTTGCGCAGTTGAGAGGTGGCGCCGGGATACCTGGCCTAAACCGAAGCGACGTATACAATGCCTATCAAATTCCCCTACCGCCGTTGGACGTGCAGAAAGAGATCGTGGCTGAGATTGAGGGCTATCAGAAAGTGATTAGCGGCGCTAGCGCCGTCCTTGACAGTTACCGTCCTCATATTCCCGTTCATCCCGCGTGGCCTGTCGCAGAGCTTGGCGAGATTTGCGAGATTAGATCAGGCGGAACACCGAGTCGTTCAGAGGAGGCCTACTGGAATGGTGACATTCCTTGGGTGGGCTCGGGCGTATGTAAAGACATCGAGGTAACCAAGGCCGAGGAATTCATTACAGAGGCAGGGCTAGACAACTCGGCGGCAAAGTTACTCCGGAAAGACACGACGCTGATCGCGCTGGTCGGTGCAACAATCGGTAAGACAGGCCTACTCAAGTTTGAGTCGACTACGAATCAGAATATCGCCGGACTATATCCGCGATCACCAGAAGCTCTCGACCCTCTTTATCTTTTTTATGCCGTACAAAGGCTTTATCCGGATTTTATTAGGCTGGGCGATGGAAAGTTTCGCATGGCAAATCTCTCTTTTGTAAAGGAACAGAAAATCCCATTACCGCCGCTCGCCACGCAGCAAGCAATTGTCGCCGAAATCAAAGCCGAGCAGGGGCTCGTGGCCGCTAACCGCGAACTAATTGGGCGATTCGAGAAAAAGATTCAAGCCACAGTTGCACGAGTATGGGGTGACGACCAATCATCCCAACCGGAGGCTTAAGCGTGGAAGACGCACTCGAACTGGCACACTATCTTCCAGTTTCCTACAAGACTCGTCCCGAAGGCGAGTATATTGAATTTCTTTGGGACGCGTTCCAAACTAACTACACTTCGGGTAAATACGAATTCTCCAGTTTCGCCTTCCACCTGCTCTACATGAGCTTCGTCAGTTTCGCAGTCTGGCAGATTCGCTCGGTTCGAGAATCAGATTTCAAGAAGGCGCTTATTGGTCTAGAACTCAAGTCCGAGAAATCGTTACTGGACGCCGACACCCCGTTTAAGTTTTACGAAAAACTCAGAGAATTCCAGATTTTCAGATTCCTCAAACTAATTGGCTGCGAGAACGATCAAGTTGGTGAATTCTCAAAATTTGGAGGCAGAAGGAATAAGATCGCGCACCCTAGTGGAAGCATATTTTTTAACGATCAAGTGAGTATAGATCTGGAAATTAGGAGCATCATGCGCGAGGTAGTCAACATACAGCGACATATGCGGCCAATCATTTTGGAGGTTTATCGCGGATTCTTGGAAGGGAGTGCCAACATTGAAGAGCGTGAATACTCTGATCCGAAACAGCAAGTCGAGGTTTGCTTAATCCACCAAAACTACATCTCGCAAAGAGACATCGACACGTGCCTCGAATTTGATCTTCTACCACTGAGATCCGAAGCAAACTTCTCAACGATTGAAACTCTACATCAGTTTCTGCGAAAAACGTATGGCGAAGTTGGCGAAACTGTTTCGGCGCCGTAACCAAAACTGGATGTCTACTCACCCATTTGAATGCCTTCCCCGCCACCTAATTTAGTACCAAGTACCAAAGTTTACTTGACCAACATATACCACCCGCGCTACTCTAAACCGCAGCCTTGGACGATCAGCTTCCACTTTCCTTCTTGAAATGGGAATCGCCCGCCTGCCGGACCACGGAATTTGTCATTTGCAGAGAAGCGTATATCAATATCAAAACAAACAACTTATAAGTCCTTTGTTTTGATATTCTTAACACGATTCCCGCCCGTAAGTCCTTTGTTTTGATATTCATGACAAAAACAGGGGGGAGGGGGTGGGGTATCAGAGTAGTTACGGTCCGGACTGGGTTGAACGCTTCTGTAGCCCACCGCGGTTTCACGCAGTGGGGACTCTAGCCGTCCTGAATGATGAAGCCGGAAACGGCACGACGTTTGGTCGGTTGTTCATGGCGCGTTTGGCCGCTCGGTGGGAATTGGCGACGGAATGCCCCAGGGCTTCAAATCGCCCGTGGGCTACAAATGTCAATGGCAACGCAAATCATGTGCGTCAATTTTAAGTGCCGCGGGGCCGCGATGTCTTTAAGTCGCCGCAGGGCTGCAGCGGAACGCACCCTGTCGGCAAAGACAAAAACTCGCGCCCCGTCGGCCGCGCACCCTATGTGCGCGTATCCACTATGCAAATCCCCTCAAATCGGCTACACTCGTGAACTGTTCCGACCGTGCAGGCCCTGCCTGAGTGGTCTTACTCAATACATCCTTAAGGACAACCGCCATGAGCATCGTGCTTGATAGGGTCAGTGAGCAGCAACTGCGTAAGGACTTGCCGGAGTTTCGCGCCGGAGACACCGTGCGCGTCCACGTGCGCCTGAAGGAAGGCGACAACAAAGAGCGCATCCAGCCCTATGAAGGCGTGGTGATTGCGCGTAATGGCAAGCAGGCGTCGGCATCGTTCACGGTGCGGCGCATCAGCTTTGGAATTGGAGTGGAGCGCATTTTTCCGCTGCACTCGCCCATGATTAGCGTGATTGAAGTGGTGCGGCGCGCCAAGGTACGTCGCGCGAAGCTGTATTACATCCGCGGACGCAAGGGTAAGGCCGCGAGAATTCGTCCCGCGGATCGAGTGGAGCTGGGCGGCGGCGCTGTTCATGCTGGTACGGCAACGCACGCAACGGAAGCATAACGAAATTAATTTCGTACCCCGGTTTTCTAAATCGGGCGCCCCTGTACTACGCCCGTCATTCCGAGGAGGGACAATTTAGTCCCGACGAGGAATCTTCAATTAAAGTTTCTTAGGCCGCTCGAATCGAGCGGCCTTTTTTATTTTGCGAAACATTTTATTTTCCGCGCATTTGTTTTTGTTAACGCTCGCGCGATTGTTTTGCTGTGCTAAAATTCGGCGCTGATGTCACGTTCTTGTTCATCGCGGTATCGAGCGAATGGCGCGTCAATGCGGATGGATGCGCATTTGCGGAGTGGATGAAGTTGGGCGCGGATCGTTATTCGGGCCTGTTGTTGCGGCTGCGGTGATATTGAATCCGCGACGGCGAATTGTGGGATTGGACGACTCGAAGAAGTTGACGCACGATCGGCGCGCGGTTTTGGCGGAGCGGATTAAGGAACACGCGCTGGATTTCAGCATCGCGCAGATTGATGCCGCGCGGATTGACGCGTGGAATATTTATCAGGCCAGCAAGCAGGCGATGATCGCGTGCATCACGGCGCTGACGATGTCACCGGATTACTTGCTGATTGACGCGATGGAATTGGATTTGCAGGTCGAGCAGAAGTCGTTGATACATGGCGACGCGAGGTCGGTGTCAATTGCGGCGGCTTCGATTATCGCGAAGGTGGAACGCGATCGCATGATGGACGAATTTCATGTGACGTATCCGCAATACGGTTTGTGCCACAACCGCGGATATGCGACGCCGGATCATTTGGCGGCATTGCGCGAACATGGACCAACTCCGTTGCACAGACATTCCTTCGCGCCGGTGCGAGATTCCGCGACGTGGTCGGCGACCGCTTCGCAAGTGGCTTTGCCCTTAGTGCACGTTGATGCTAAGAACTAAGGCGACTGGCGAGAATTAGATTAGCGAGAACTAAGGCGGCGAACTGCCGTAGAAGCACCTACACTGCCGGAGAATCCCCTACAAAACCCCTACTTGCCCGTTAGTACCAGTAACTCCCTCGCAACGCGCCCTATGGGTTTCGTTGCCGCGTTGTGGTACGCGTGTTAGCGTGAAATTGCCGCCTTTTGGCCTGCACTCTACGCGTTGGCTACCCGCGAACTGCGGGCTGGCAGACCGCGCCTCAGGCAGTCGGGCTGGACGAGAAATAGTTGGACGTTAGGGATAATGGGATACAGCAAAATCAAACACGTTGAAGCCGCGCAGAAACATCTGGGGCAGAACCGCGTGCCGCAGGCAATCGCGGAATATCAGCAAATTTTGAAGCACGAGCCCGGCGATCAGGTAACTCTGATGACCGTGGGCGATTTGTATGTCCGGCAGGGCGAAACTTTTCAGGCTATAGATTACTTTGCGCGCCTTGCGCAAATATTTATCCGCGATGGATTTCTGACCAAGGCCATCGCCATTTACAAAAAAATTGCGAAGCTGGCGCCAGAGGAAATGAAAACGCTGGAGAAGCTGGCGGAGCTTTACGTTCAACAAGGCGTGCTGAGCGAAGCGCGGCCGATATTTTTGCAATTGGCGGAAGGTCATCTGAAGGCTGGCCGACGCGAACCTGCCGCGGCGCTGTTGCGAAAACTTCTGGAAGCTGAGCCGGATAATTTGCGCGTGCAGCTGCGTCTGGCGGAAGTGCAGTTGGCAATGGGCCAGAATCAGGACGCGGCGCACACGTTGCTGGTCTGCGCGGAACGTCAACTGGTGAATCGCGATCCGGAAGAAGCTGTGAAATTGTGCGAGCGTGCTGTGGCGCTGGCGCCGGAAAATTTGTTGGCGCGGCTTTTGATGGCGCGCGCGCTTTCGGCGGCGGGGCGTCGCAACGAAGCGGCGGAGTTGCTGGAATCTGTGCCAGATTTGGAATCGGGCAATGAAGCTTCCGCGCAACTGCTGGAAATTTATTTGCAGGAAGAAAATACGGAGCGCGCGGCGCAATTGGCGCGACGAGTATTGGGTCGCGATCCGAAGCATTACACGATGGCGGCAAAAGTTGTGATGACGATGACCGAACTGGGTCAGGCGGATAACGCGCTGCTTTTGCTGGACGAAATTCGCGGCACGATGGCAACGAATGATGACGCGGAATCGCTGGCGCAAATGCTGCATGCAATCGCGGCGCGATTTACGGGACGTATTGAGCCGCACGAATGGCTCGTGGAACTTTACACGCAGATTAATGATGCGTTTCATCTTCCGGAAGCGATGGCGCAGCTTGGTCAGGCCGCGGCAGCGGGCGGACATTTCGAGCGCGCGCGGCAAGTTTACGAGCAACTGATTGAGCGTTCACCGGAAGATCAAAATATTCGCGCGAATTTGGAACAAGTGCGAGCGCGGCTGGGAATGAATCCGCTGGAGGCAGCGGTTGCGACTCCGGTTCCGGTGGTGGAAGAAGTTGTTGTTGCGAAGAAATTTGTTGAGCCGCCGCTGGATGAAGAAACGGAAAAGTTTGTTGCCGTCGCGCTTACGGACGTGGATTTATTTTCGAGCTACGGTCTGACGCCAAAAGCGATTGATCTTCTTGAAAAAGTAGTTGCGCGCGCGCCGCGTTATACGCCGGGGCTGGAAAAACTTCTGGATCTTTATTTGGGCGAAGGAAATAACCAGCGCACCGCCGAACTAGCCACGCAGTTAGTGCAAATTCACACGGAGCGCGGCGATACGGCAACGGCGGAACGATTTGGCGAATTGAGCAGACGATATCAGCGCGCTGCTGCGCTTGATCCTGCGCCTGTTGCGGCGGCGACGGAATTTGCAATACCGACGGCCGAGCCGGAAATTGATGCGTCAATGAAAGCGCCTGCGGCGGGCGAGGCGGTTGAGGAATTTGAGATTCTGCCGACGGAAGTTCCGCGCACACGGAAAATCAGCAGCGCCTTCACCACAGGATTCCGTACACGAGCTGGATCTTTCCGATGAGTGGGCTACGATTTCCGACGACGCGGGCGAAAAAGTTGCGGAAATGATTCCGGACGTAGAAGAGCCGGAAGACGAGCGCCAATATAATGATGTGCCGGCCGGCGTTCAATCGAATCGATCAGCATTTGTGATGGACGACGAGCCTGCGACTAAGAGCAGCTCGCACAAAACTAAAAATATCGAGGAGCCGGCGGAATTGCCTGTTCTTTCCGGCGATGAAACTGAGAATGAAGTTGAGGCGCCGATCGATACTCCGACGCTCGAACCAGTTCCTGTGTTTGCGAATAGCGGTTCGGCGGCGCACGCGGAAGAAGAACCGGCGGAATACGAACTTGAGTTAGTGGAGCAAGCTGGACAGCCGGGCACGGCTTCAAATGTTTCGCCGATTCGCACGGCCGAACCGGAATCTTCGCCGCTGGGCGATTTGGCAATGGAGCTTGGATTGGTGTTGGATGCAGCGCCGCCGGTGGCGCCGAGTTCGACGGGCAAAGGCAGTGGACGGTTGGCGCAATCTGGAAAACCTGCGGCGACGAAGTCTGGGCAACCGTCCTCGCCGCCCGCACCTCCGCGCAAAGAACAGCCGAAGCCGACAGTTTCGATGGTGGGAGCTTCCGATCCGGGCGGTCCGCTGAGCGAAGTTTTCGCGGAATTCCGCGCAGAGCTTGAAGAATTGCAAACGGATGAAGATCCGGAGACGCACTACAATTTGGGAATTGCATACCGCGAAATGGGATTGCTGGAAGAAGCAATCAGCGAATTCCAAAAAGTTGTGCAGTCGCACGACCGCGGAATAGAGTTCCGTTACACGATGCAGTGCTGCACGCTGCTGGCGCTGGCGTTCATGGAAAAAGGCCAAGCCGGAAATTGCGGCGTTCTGGTACGAGCGCGCGCTGCAAACACCCGACCTGGATCAGGAATCGATCCTCGCGCTGCAATATGATTTGGGAATCGCTCAGGATTTGGGCGGGCATCCGGACGAGGCGCTAAAAAGTTTCCAGTCAGTGTATGCGATGAATATTGATTACCGCGACGTGGCGGAACGGATTGGCTCGTTGCGGGCGCGGTAAATTTTCCGGGGATTGTTTGATTTAATTGCATTTTTCGTTGAAACTTAGCCGCGTGAATTCTTTCATCCTAAAAAATCGAAACGTGGAACGCGCGTGAGAAACCGATTCTTGCGCGTGCTGATCGTGCTGGTGCTGTTTGAGCTGGGCATTCTGCTGGTTTTTCTGCCGTGGTCCACACAATATTGGGATCACAATTTTTTTCTCGGCCGCTATCCTGAGCTGATTCAATTTTTGTTGCATCCTGCCGTCCGAGGAATGATTTCGGGGTTGGGAATTCTGGACATCATTGTGGCAATCAATCTGCTTCGCCGAGCGCCGGCACCTTCCGCACCTCCTGTAGAATAAAATTCCATGAAGCCGCTGCTGTGTTACGTCACCGACCGTCACGTGCTGGCGGAGCCTTCTTTATTGGCGGAACAGATCACGCGCGCGGTTGCGGCTGGAATTGATTGGGTGCAGATTCGCGAAAAGGATTTGTCCGCGCGGGAACTATTGGCGGTGACGCGAGCTGCGGTGAAATCCGCGCGACAAACGGCGACGCGGATTATTGTGAACGATCGGTTGGATGTGGCGTTGGCGGCGGGAGCGGGTGGAGTGCATTTGGGCGAGGCGTCGATGGCGGTTGCGGCGGTGAGTGAGTGGCGGACGGAGCGCGACGAGTTCGCGCGACTTTCTGATTGGAGACGTCGTGCCATTCAGTTGAAAGCCTGACTGCGGCGGAACGCGACGGCGCGGACTATGTGATATTCGGGCCGGTGTTTTCGACTCCGAGCAAGGAAAAATTCGGGCCGCCATTGGGAATAAATCGGTTGGCTGAAGCGTCTAAAGCAGTGAGGATTCCTGTGCTGGCGATTGGCGGGATTACGGAAGGAAATGCGCGGGAATGTTTTGCAGATGGAGCGTCGGGAGCGGCGGCGATTCGGATGTTTTCGGAGTCGCGCGATTTGGTCGCGTTGATTGGACGATTGCATGACGCGAGATAGCGCGTGGAAAAGGCGCAGGGGCTAAAGCCCAATTTCATCAATGTCGTGACGGCACGAGTAAACTCGTGCCCTGTTACACACCGTTTTCGGAACGCACGAGTTGCGTCGATGAATTGCGGTATGGCTCCGCGACAAAGTACGTTGGTTGCAACGCTGGCACCGGCAGAAGTGCCGGTGCTACCTGAACGTTGTCGTCACGAAAAAGCACGAAGGAAAAAAACGGGAAAGAGCCGGCAAGATGCCGGCGCTACGAGTGCCGGATCAGGGGTTAAAACCCCTTGATTCCCTGTTGGTACGGCACGACTGAAGTCGTGCGCTGTTACAAACCGTTTTCGGAACGCACGATCTGCGCGATTGAGCTGCGGGCCATCGGCGATTTGCGCGATTGATTCAGAGAAATCTGCTGGGAAACTTTGGTAAATTTGTTTTGGCAATTCGACTTCTTCGAGAGGTGACGTGCTTATGCTTCGCGGATTTATTTTGTGCATTGTGGTTTTGATCGTGCTCGCGATTGCCGGCGGATGGTTCGTGCTGCATTCGATGGACATCAGTTCGCTGAACCGGCCCGGCCGAGTGGAAAACTATCTGGCCATTCATGCGAAACATGTGATGGTGGCGCACGCGGCGGAGCAAACTTTGCCGACAGAAACGGCGAATAGCGCGGACAATATTGAGGACGGCCACACGAGTTATGGCTCGTCCTGCGCCGGCTGTCACGGTTACGATGGCCGCACACCGACGAAATTGGGACACTCGCTTTATCCGGAGGCGCCGTCGCTTGCCGCCGACCACGTACAACATTATTCGGACGCAGAATTATTTGTGATTATCCGCGGCGGAATTCGATTGAGCGGCATGCCGGGATTCGGAAATAGTCAGCCGAATGATCAGATTTGGAATTTGGTGCACTATGTTCGCACGTTGCCAAACGCACCTGTTCACCACTAAACTCCGCGTGGCGTGAATTTTACTGAACAAGAGAAATATTTAAGAGGTAGCCGGGCGTGGGCGGCGGTGTGCGTGGTGTGCACACTTGCGGCGGCTGCGTACGCTTGGAAACTTTCGGGAATCACGGCGCGGATGCCGGTAATTATTTTCGCGTTGGTTATCGCGGCGCTTTGCGGATCTCTCTTTTACACACCGGACTACCTTCATTTAAATGTGAATCGGACGAAGCGGTTTCGCTGGCAAGTTAAGATTCGCTGGAGATTGATTCCGGCTGGATTGGTGATTGGATTTCTGTCCGCTCCCGATTTGCGAGGCGTTGAAATTTCTCTGGCGTCCTGCCTCTGGCTTGCTTCCGCTAATCTTCTGGCGAAACGAGTAACATCCTCACGATCCAGCACATTTTATTTTTGGTTCACTGATTCGGTGCTTATTGGGACGTTGCTTTGGACGATGCACTTGGATTTATTGCCGGCCGCTGCATTACTTGCAGCGTCGGCTCATCTGGTACTCGTGACGATCGAGCAAGATACCCACGGAATATGGATGTCCGTGCTTATTGCCCTCGGCGTCAGTCGATCGATTTTCTATGTCGGACAAAGAGAGCATGTGGACTGGAACACGTCTGAGGCGTTTGTCGCTGCAATTGTTCTTTCGGCGCTGGCGGCGGGGGCGCTCGTGACCCGCGCGCAGAAGCAAAATAGAAAGAATTTCGTCGCAGCTAAAAACGAATTAAAGGAATTCACAGGATACTCTGACGACAAAATCCGAGAACTATGGGCGACCAGCAACGAACAGCTGGCGAGAAATTGGAAGGACGCGGAACTTGACGAAAGCGACCGCGAGAAGATGACGGCGTGGTACCGCGCGAATTCGGAACTCTATATGTTTGCGATTTCCGGATACAACCTGGAATACAAACGGATTCGCGACAGCATAAAAATGCTGAGATTTGGGCGCGGTGCTTGTCTGGATTACGGCGCGGGCAATGGCGAAATTATTTTGGAGTTGGCGCGGCGCGGGCACGCGGCAATTTATTTTGATGTGGACGGCACGTCGATGAGATTTGCGCGTTTTCGCGCGGAGCGGCAGAAATTGGCGGTGGAATTTTTTCATTCCAAGGATGATTTGGCGGCGTCGGCAAGGCAGCGCGGATTGGACACAGTTTTTTCGTTTGATGTTCTGGAGCATTTGCCGGATTTGCCGGGTGAATTGAAATTTCTTTCTTCGTTGCTGAATCCCGGCGGACGAATGGCTTTTGATGTGCCGGCGGGATCGACGAAGGCGCATCCGATGCATTTGAATCATCATTTGGACGTTAATGCATATATGGAATCGATTGGGATGGTGGAGGAGCGCGGGTTGATGGAATCGATTCCGTTTAAGAAACAAGAGAAGTTTGTTTTCATTAAACCTGCCTAGTCTGCTTCAGGGGCTAAAGCCCCTTTGATTGCCTAGCCGTGTTGTCGGAGCTGAAGCTCCGACCCCCTGAAAGGCCTTAGATTCCAGCCTAAAAGTAACATTGGACAGCGGAGTTGCATCTTTGGCGAACGTGGAAAAACCGCGTCCCCGGAGCGTCATGGTCGGCGTGCTAGACTGATTTGCTCGAAGAATTTGCATGAAAATCGTGCGAATTCGCAGGGGTTAAAGCCCCTGGATTCCGGCGAGTTACGGCACGACTGAAGTCGTGCCCTGTTATAAACCGTTCGAGCCGTCGAATTATTTGTGCGTTTAGGTACTTCGCAGTTTGTGGGCGCTATTTTTGAGGAAACGTTTAATCACAGGAACAGATCGAGATCCTACTTCGTATGGCCAAACAACTTTTCGGTACTGATGGAATTCGCGGCGTCCCCGGAAAATTTCCGCTGGATGACGCCACACTTTTTCGCGCGGGGCGCGCGCTGGGGAAATTTTTGAGTCCGGCGGAAAGTGCGGCGACTGCAGCGGTGCTGATTGGCATGGACACGCGCGAATCGGGCGCGCACATTGCCGGAGAAATTGCGGCGGGGCTGGCGGCTGCGGGAGTTGCTGCGGCGTCGGCAGGTGTGATTACGACACCGGGCGTGGCTTGCCTTGTATTGAAGAAGAAATTTTCAGCGGGCATTGTGGTTTCCGCTTCGCACAATCCGTATCACGATAATGGAATAAAACTTTTCGCGGCTTCGGGTATGAAGTTCGCGGACGAAATTGAAGAACAACTGGAGGCTGAAATTCTGAGTGGCGAAATTCAGCCGGCGGAAGCGCTGTGGCTGGATGCCGATCCGGCGCTGGACGCGGAGTATCTGGAATTTTTGCGCAAACTTATTTTGCCCGGCAGCAGTTTGAAGGGAATGAAAATTATTTTGGATTGCGCGAACGGCGCGGCGTACCGGCTGGGACCGGAATTGTTCCGTTCGCTGGGCGCGAATGTTGTGGCGATCAACGTGACGCCGGATGGAAAAAATATCAATACGGATTGCGGCTCGCTGCATCCGGAAAAATTGCAACAGCGCGTGATTGAAGAACGCGCCGCGCTGGGCGTTGCGTTTGATGGCGACGCTGACCGCGCGCTTTTTGTGAGCGCCACCGGAAAACTTGTGGATGGTGACGGAATTTTGCTGGCGATGGCGCGCTATTTGAAGTCCATCGGAAAACTGAAGAACGACCGAGTGGTGAGCACGACGATGGCGAACCTTGGATTGGAGCGCGTGCTGCAAGCCGAGGGAATTGGACTGGCGCGCGCCGATGTGGGCGACCGCTACGTGCTGGAAGAAATGATTCGCGGCGGATGCAATTTGGGCGGCGAACAATCCGGCCACATTATTTTTCTGGACGATGCGACGACTGGCGACGGTCTGCTAACGGCGGTGAAAATCGCGAGTCTGGTGGCGCTGCGCGGGCCGCTGGATGAGCTTGTTGCCGGACTGAAAGTATTCCCGCAGATAATTCGCAATGTGAAGGTGCGCAGCAAGCCTCCGTTGAGCGCGATTCCAGAGGTTGCGCAGGCGCTGGCTGCGGCAACGCAAGCGCTGGGAAATTCCGGGCGAATTGTGCTGCGGTATTCGGGCACGGAGCCGAAGGCGCGCGTGATGGTTGAAGCCGAGCGCGCTGAAGACGTGGAGAAGTGGGCGGCGTCAATTGCGCGTGCGATCGAAACTACGTTAGGCATTTAGATTGGCTAGTAAATTCGCGGGTAAAAGCGTCCCTTTTTACCGAAGAATCCACCAGACCATATTCGAGCCCGGACAATCTGTGAAAAACGGAATGTGCTGCTGGCTGCGCCAAAACCAGCGTTAGCGCGTGCCCCGCTAAGTCTCGCAAAATCAGATACATAAACCGCGTTGTGGAAACCCTGTATTCTGGCCAAACACTTGCATTACAAATGCTAACGGTCGAACAATTGGTTTCCCGGGGGTAGCCCGTTTTGAGGTAGGGGCATCGGGCTTGAAGTGGTGTCACAAAAGGGGGTCCCAGGGTGGGCCCCCTTTTAGTTTTCCGGACAACAGAATCGCCTTCGTTAACCCCATACTTGGATTCAAGAGGTTGAATTGTCTGCCTCCGTACTTTACATAATAAAGTACTTGACGGGATTCTGCCTTCGTGTATCCTTCCTATATGGACACCAGCCTGTTCCGTGAATCACTGACGAGCGCTATCCGGTATTGGGAAAAGATGCGGTTGGTTTACAACGGCGTATTGATTTTGGTGGTTGGCGGCTGTTTTGCCTGGAACTATTCGGCATTAGGATCAAAGTTGTCCGTCAATTTGTTCCTGAGCATCATTCTTTGCGGAATTCTGCTCAACACCCTTTACTGCTCTGCGTATATCGTGGATGTACTGGTTCAGATGTCGGAATTTCGCGAACGCTGGGCGAGTTTTCGCTGGGTGCTGTTTTCAGTCGGAGCAACGTTCGCGGCAATAGTGACGCGATTCTGGTCGCTGTCGGTTTTCGGACCTGTTTGATTTAGCGGCGCCGAGAAAATCGCATTCCCAGACACTTATAAGAATAAATTCCCTAGGCGCTGAGGAGTAGTCCGCTCTTTGCCTTCCCTCGAAGGACACGATCAAAAGTGACGATTGTAAGTTGCGAGGCAATTGCGAACGCGGCCAAGTAGGAATCGGCCCAGTCCTTCGGGGCCGGACGCTGCAGTTGACTCAACTCGCGAAAAACCGGCTCCAAATCGGGCGGCTCTTCGATAAACTCGACACGATCATCGTCAATCCAACGGTCGTAGGCTTTCCACGCGTCGGCTTGATTCATAGCGTCTTCGCCCATCACAGCTTCGGCGGAAAGAAGGCGAAGGAGACCGAGTTGGGTATGGCGGCAGAAAAATAGCCTCACATGTTCAGCGCCGTCAAGCCAGTTCCGCGCTGTGATGTGATGAGAATGCGCCTCGTAGGTCAGCGCCAGCCAAACATTTATGTCAGGGAAAAGAAATGACGTCGTAGATTTTTGCATTGTCGATCTGTAGCTCCCCCGGCCGCTTCGATCGAACTATGGGCAGTTTGACGCGTCTTCGTGATTTCGTTTTCTTTTCTTTCAAAACTTGCTCGACACCGCGAAGGATGAGCTCCTTCGCCGTGCTGCCTTCGCTTACAGCGCGGCTACGCAAACGTCTGTAAATCGGATCGGGAATGTCGACCGTAGTTCTCATGTCCTCATTCTACCATATTTATGGCTGCATCAATCGATTGTTCCATAGGCCGCAATGGTAAAACGGGGCACGGAAAATTCCGTGCCCCGTTTTAATTTCCGCGATGCGTGATTTGCAGTTTAGCTGCAGCCGCTGGTGCCGCCGCAATTGGCGCACTTGTAGCAGCTACCGTTGGGCGTCATGAGCATGCCGCAGTTGCTGCATGTGGGTGCGCTGGCCGCCATGGTGCGCGCGGTGAAGCTGGCGCGAGAGGATGACTGCGGCGGCTCGGCGTTATTTACCGCCGGCGAAACTGCAACTGGTTGCGGCGCGGTGGCTGGCATGGAAGGACCGGCCATCACGTCACCACTTGTTTGAGCCTCGCCTTGCAGCTTCAGGTAGTCCGTGGAAATAAATTTGCCACCCATCCAGCGCGCGATGTAATCGAGCACCGATGAGGCCATGCGGATGTCCGCGGTATGCGTGAAGCCGGACGGCTCGAAGCGCGTGTTCATCAGCTTATCGACGAGCGCGCGCAACGGCACGCCGTATTGCAGGCCGATGCTGAGGGTGAGCGCGAAACCGTCCATGACGCCGGAAAGCGTGGAGCCTTCCTTGGCCATCTTGATGAAAACTTCGCCGGGCGTTCCGTCGTCATACATGCCGACGGTGATGTAGCCTTCGTGGCCGTTGATCCAGAATTTATGGGTGATGGCCTTGCGCTCGTCGGGCAATTTGCGGCGATGCGCTTGCGAAAAGAGTTCCGCTTGCTGCGGCGCCATCACTTGCGTTGCGAGAACCGGTTGGGTGGTGGCATCAGACTGCGAAGGTTCATCTTTCTTCGCGCCGGATGCTGAGAGCGGCTGGCTGCCCTTCGAGTTATCGCGGTAAATCGCCACGGCCTTCAGTCCCTTTTTCCAGGACTCAATATACGCGTTCATGATGTCTTCGACGGTGGATTCTTCGGGCATGTTAATGGTCTTGCTGATTGCGCCCGAAAGGAACGGCTGCGCGGCGGCCATCATGCCGACGTGTCCGCGCCATGCGATGGAACGTCCACCGCCTGCGGGAGCGAGCGAGCAATCGAAAACGGGCAGGTGCTCCGGCTTCAGAGCGGGCGCGCCTTCAATGCTGCCGGTTTTGTCCACATGCGCGACAATTTTTTCGGCCTCTTCTGGGGAATACCCTAGCTTTAGGAGCGCTTCGGGGACCGTATTATTCACGATGGTGATTACGCCGCCGCCGACGAGCTTCTTGAATTTCACAAGCGCTAGATCAGGCTCGATGCCGGTGGTGTCGCAATCCATCATGAAGCCGATGGTTCCTGTGGGCGCGAGCACGCTGACTTGCGAATTGCGGTAGCCGAACTTTTCGCCGAGTTCCAGCGCGTCATCCCATGACTTTTGCGCTGCCTGCCGCAACGATGCCTGCACATTTTCTTCTTTGATGGGCAGGAGCGAATCGCGATGCAGACGAATTACGTCCAGCATCGGTTCGCGATTTTTTTCGTAGCCTGCGAATGCGCCGAGGCGTTCGGCAACCCGCGCGGATTGCGCGTACGACTCACCGGTCATCAGCGCGGTAATTACGCCGCACATATCGCGGCCGGCAGCGGAATCGTAAGGTAGCGCTTGTGACATCAAGAGCGCGCCCAGATTTGCATAGCCGATTCCTAGCGGACGGAACTCGTGCGAATTCTTTTCGATTTGCGGAGTCGGGTAGCTGGCGTTATCCACCAGAATTTCCTGCGCGGTGATTACCACGTCAACGGCGTGACGGAAACCGTCGACATCAAAAACGCCAGTGTTTCCGCTGAATTTCATCAAGTTCAGCGAAGCCAGGTTGCAGGCGGTGTCGTCAAGAAACATATATTCGGAGCAGGGATTCGAGGCATTAATGCGGGCAGTTTTGCTGCACGTGTGCCAGCGATTAATTGTGGAATCGTACTGCATGCCGGGATCGCCGCAATGCCATGCTGAATCCGCAGCCAACTTCAGAAGGTCGCGCGCTTTGTACTGCTGGCAAGGAGCACCGTCGGTAACATTTTTCGTCCAAGTGTCGCGGTCTTCTTCCACGGCGCGCATAAATTCGTCGGTGACGCGCACGGAATGGTTCGCATTCTGGAAGAAAATGGAGGAGTAGGCTTCGCCATCAATCGCGGAATTGTAGCCTTGGGCGATCAGCACCTGCGCTTTGCGCTCTTCCTTCATTTTGCTTTCGATGAATTCCACGATGTCCGGATGATCCATATTGAGGATCACCATTTTCGCGGCGCGGCGAGTTTTGCCGCCGCTCTTGATTACGCCTGCGAAAGCGTCAAAGCCCTTCATGAAGCTGACGGGCCCGCTGGCGATGCCGCCACCGGAAAGAGTTTCGCGGCTGCCGCGCAGAGAGGAAAAATTCGTGCCGGTGCCGGAGCCCCACTTGAAGAGCATGCCTTCCGTTTTCGCAAGGCCCATGATGGAACCCATATCGTCCTGCACGGAATTGATGAAGCACGCGGAGCATTGCGGCTTGGCTTGCACGCCGACGTTGAACCACACCGGAGAATTGAAGGCGACTTTTTGTTCGACTAGGAGATGGGTCAGCTCGTCGCGGAAAGCGTCACGCGAAGCGTTTGAATCGAAATAGTTGCCCTTCTCACCCCAATTCACAATCGAGTCGACCACGCGGCCGATCAACTGGCGGACGGAACCTTCACGTTGCGGAGTGTTGGGCTTACCGTGAAAATATTTGGAGGCGACAATGTTTGTGGCCGTCATGGACCACGACTTGGGCACTTCTACATTTTCCTGGCGGAAAATTGTCTGACCTTTTTCATTTCCAATCAGCGCGGTGCGGTTTTCCCATTCCACTTCGTCGAATGGCGACATCTTTCCGTCTGTAAAATAACGCTGAAATTCCAAACCGGCTTTCTTGTCAGCCTTGGTTGCCACCTGAGTTGCTGCTTTTGAAGTCTCTTCGTTCAATTGCATTTTCACTTCCGCCATTTTCCGCCTCCGCGCATTTCAGGGTAGTCCCGCAGGAAGCGGTACTCCCTATTATACCCCTCGCCCATCAGCTTGGGGCCGCAACGCTCGCTTCTCCGGGCAAGCGCTACTCGATTTCAGGTTCCTGCGAAGCAAACCAACCCGCCAAATACGAAAACAACTCCCACGCAAAATCCGCGGCGCATGAAACGCCGTCAGAATCGCTTTAGACGCCGATCCAAAAAAATCGAGCGGGCCGACGCCGGGAGTTTCACCCGTCGTTTGTTTCCGTTTTATTCGGGCAGGCGGTACGAAGCCTTCAAGAGTCGGTGTCGGCGCTCTTGAATTGATTCGCAGTCCCCCTAATCTGGGGGGGCAGTATCAATCTACTCGCAAAACTTGTCAAGAGGGAAACACAAAAAAATCGCAAAATGTTAGGGGTATGAGTCAACGTGTGTCTATTTGTAGTGGTTGTGTTGCAAAACCACACTTGCACCTTTTTCTTCCAAAATGAAACTTGACGCGATGAAAATCCGATTCAGTGCATCTCGCATTTCATCGGACACATCTAATGGAGTGAGAGCTAAACTCTCTGCCAACGTGCGCTTACAGTTCAAAATTCGGTTGGTGAAGGTGGCATTTGTCGCCGCGTTTGCGCTAAGTGCGGCTGCGCCGACACCGGCGCAGATCGCTCCGATTGGCGAACGCGCCACTTCAATCAACATTCCGGGTGTTCCGAATGCGGGCAGCGTGACCGCCACACTTTTTCGCGGCGCGCAGCCGAATAGTTCCGCATTTGCCGGATTGCAGAAGCTCGGCATGAATATCGTGGTGGACTTTCGCGGTGAAAGCGGTGAAGTCAGCGCGGAAAAAAAGTCAGTGGAAGCGCTGGGGATGAAATTTGTGAATCTGCCGTGGAACGGAGCGAGCGTGCCGACGCGCGATCAGATCCTATCGTTCTTCACTTTGCTGCGGGAAAATCCCGACCAGAAAATTTTCCTGCATTGCCAGTATGGCGCGGACCGAACCGGAGTGATGATCGCGCTCTATCGAATTGCCGCGGATCACTGGACGCCTGAGCAGGCGATTTCTGAAATGAGAGATTTTCACTATCACAGTTTCATGCTGCCGCATTTGGCGAAATACGTGAGGGCGTTTCCCGCGACGTTGGCGGCGGATCCTTCGCTTGCGGGGGCGGTGCCGGGTGCGCGGCCAGGGGCGCCGGTGGTGAAGCCGGGGATGAACTAGTTTTCCGTACTGAATTCCCTTTGGACAATTTATTTTGGATTGCTCGGCTTGCGCGAGCTTTGTTGGATTGGTAGCACCGACACTCTTGTCGGTGCGGGTTTTGCTTTTCTGAGCGCACGCCACGCGGACGCTTGTCTGGCACCGGCAGGAGTGCCGGTGCTACCTAGTTGCTATTCGTAGCGCAGGGCTTCTACTGGATCTAGTTTCGAGGCTTTCATTGCCGGCCAAACGCCGAAAATTAGGCCGATGCTGAGCGAAGCGGTGAGCGCCATCGCTACGGCCCACCACGGCACAACGGCTTTCATGGTGCTCCAGGTACGAATTGCGAACACGATGGATTCGACGCTCACGACGCCAATTAATCCGCCGGTTCCGGTTAAGGCCATGGCTTCGAATAAAAATTGCAGTGTGATGTCTTTTCTGCGCGCGCCAATTGCTTTGCGGACGCCGATTTCGCGGGTGCGCTCGGTTACGCTCACCAGCATGATGTTCATCACGCCCACGCCGCCAATCAATAATCCAATTGAAGCGATTACAACGGTGGCGACGACCACGACCTGAATGATGGAATCGAATTGCTGAATTTGTTCCTGCGAAGTGGTGAGCGAAAAACTATCGGGCTTGTCGAAGGGAACATTCCGGCGGCGGCGCAAAACTTCGCGCGCCTGATCCGTGGCGATATCAAGTTGATCCTGCTTGGCCTGAAAGCGAATGGAAACTTCGTATGCGGCGGGGAAAATTTTCTTGAACGTTAGGAACGGAACGATCAGCCGGCGGTCTTCGTTATTTTGACCGAAGCCGCCTACGGGCTTGTCCAAAACGCCGATGACCAAAAAAGTGGAACCATCGACAATGATTTCGCGATTCACAGCAGGCAGTTCGCCAAACAGAGCTTTGGCGGTGTCTTCACCAAGCACGGCTACGTCGTCGCGGTGATCATTTTCCGTAGCGGTAAAAAACCGGCCTTCTTTCAAAGTGGCGTTCGCATAGACGAGAGGATAATTCGGCTGCGCGCCGCGAAAATCCGGGCCGGTAACCGTATTTCCCTGATACAAAACTTTGTGCTGCGTTTCCCACTGCGTAATCCAAGTAGTCAAATTGCTGACGGCCGGGCACATGGTGAGAATTGCGTCGCCATCTTCCACGGTGAGCGGCTTGCGTTCGCGTTCATCCTTAGGACGGCGCCCGTTGCTGGGACCTTGATTAAATCGGCTGACGAATGCAGTGTCGGCGCCGAAGGAACTGATGCTGTCCACGACTTGCTGGCGGAATCCTTGAATGATGGCGACGACGATCATCACCACGCCGACGCCGATGACGATCCCGAGCACTGCGAGAAAGCTGCGCAGTTTATGGGCGCGCAGCGTATCCATTCCGAGTTTCAGATTGTCCAGGGTTCCTTGTGCCATGATTCGCCTCTATTGCGTTACTGTTAGAACAAGATGGCAACCTGAATGTTGCCGCTACATAGTCTGCTACAACTAATTCTCCACTCTTAGCGCTTCAATCGGATCCAATTTCGCGGCGCGCATTGCCGGATAAATTCCAAAGAAAAGCCCCACGCTGGTGGAAAGAAGCAGTCCAATAATTACGGCCTTGATTGGAGTGGACATCGGAAAAACACCCGACGCATTCACCAGCGCAGTGATTCCTTCGGCCATCCCGATGCCGAGCAATCCGCCAACCGACGCGAGCACCGCGGATTCCACCAGGAATTGAGTGACGATGTGCGACCTGCGTGCTCCCAATGCTTTGCGGATACCGATTTCGCGCGTGCGCTCGGTGACGCTGGCCAGCATGATATTCATGATGACGATTCCGCCGACCACTAGAAATACAGAGGTGAGCCAGATAGCCAGACCGAAAATATTTCCAGTCAATTGCTCCCACAGATTTGTGATGGAGGTGGAGCCGATGATTCCGAAATTATCGGGATCGTCGTAGGGAATGTGGCGGCGCGCGCGAAGCACCACGCGAACTTCGTCTTCGGCGGCGTCAATCAATTCCGGCGAGCGCGCTTCCACAAAAAATGTGAGTGAATTTTGCGCCGTGTGCCACGATTTTTCGTAAGTGTGGAACGGAATTTGAATGTAATTATCCTGCGGCTGGCCGAAAACGGTTCCCAGCGGCGTGGTAACTCCAATCACTTGAAATTCTTCCGGGCCGGCGCGCACAAATTTTCCTAGCGGGTCAACGTTCGGGAAAAGTTTGTTGACCACGTCCATTCCCAACACGCAAACCGCGGAACGGTGATCATCGTCTGCTTCTGAAATGGCGCGGCCGCGGTCGATGCCGATGGCGCGAACCTCCACGTAATTCGGCGAAACGCCAAACACGTTTGTGTCTTCGTCGAGTTGGCCGGCGCCGCGAACGTCAAGCGTGGTGACTTCCAGAACGGCGACGGCTTGCGCGAGTTTCATGTGGTCCAGCAAAGCCTGGTAATCGTCGTACGTTACCAGCGGACGTCGCTGCGCCTTCAAAAATGCATCCTGATTGGTGATGATGCCGAAGCGATTTACGACGAAAGCGTTGGCGCCGAGGTTCGCCACTTTGTCGGATATATAAAGGTTCAGCCCGGAAACCACGGACATGACGCCGACGAGCGTGGCCACGGCCAGAATAATTCCGAGCAGGGTGAGGAAACTGCGCAATTTGTGCGAGCGCAACGCGTCCAGCGCGAGGCGAAAGGTTTCGCCCAGCGCGACTTTGGCTGACACTGTTCGTTTCGGTTGGACTGGATCCATGCGCACCTGTGCCTGATTTGTCTACCTATTAGAACGTTTCGATGCCCCAAAATGTTTCGAGATAGGCCGAAATGATTGGCGGCGTGTCGAATGGGTGCCTAAAGTGTAGCAAGGGGACGTGAAAATGGCGTGAATTTCGCAAATCGAGGTGCTTTTGGTTAAGATTTGGCCATCGGGAGATAGCCGCGCCTACCGGGGAGCAACAAGTTTGCCCGACGATGAATCCAACGAGTAGGGAACATTTACCCGTCATTTACGGGACTTCACCAACCAATGCGCCGACCGCCGATTCTTCTCGTAACCTTACTGACTGCATTTGCGGTGGCGTCGCTTCATGCGCGTTCGGCGTCGCTGCTACCCGACGGACAACTTCGGATTGAGAGTCAACTTCGCACCGAAAATCCGCCGACGGAGGCTGAGCGCAAATCGCTAATCGAGCGCACGCTTGCCAACCAGAATACGGATGACGAAGCGCTGCAAATATTTCAGCGCGTCGAGCGGCACATGGTTCACGATCACGACATGAGCAGCACCGTCGGCGAAGACCGCACAGTGCGAATTATTCCGACGGGCGCGGGCTCCGCGCGAATCTTGTTGGCGGAACATGGGCACGCTTCTGACCCCGCTGCGATTCAAACGCAAATGGTCGCGACGGAACATTTGCTGGAAGCGGCGGCAGATGCTTCCAATCCGCAAACGAAACGCGATCGCGAAAAAATTGAGAAGCGCAATAAAGACCGGAAAGAATTAGTGAACAGCATTCACGAAGCTTATATTTTCACGTGGATGGGACGCGAAGCGCGCGACGGTCGCACGATTTCCAAATTTCATTTGGATCCGGATCCGAAATATAAACCCACGTCGATCAGAACTGAATTTCTGAAGCACGCTACGGCCACGGCCTGGGTGGACGAAAAGTCCGCACAGCTAGTGCGCTTGGAAGCCGTTCTTACGACCGACATTTCATTCATCGCCGGGATTGGCGGCAAAGTTTATCGCGATGGTCAGGCAGTGATTGAGCAGTCTGAAGTTGCGCCGGGCGTGTGGTTGCCGAATCTTTACCAATATGACTTCACTGTGCGGAAGTTCTTATTTACTTCCGAGGTGCACGAGCGCGTGGAGGCGTCCCACTATATGCGCATTGGAAATGCTGCGGAAGCGTTAACGGCGATTCGGCATGAAATTTCTTCGGGTGCGAGCGGTCGCGCGCAGTAGAAGCCGTGCGCGGCTAGAGTTGTTTTGACATCCGCACAACTGGCAGCGACGCGCCATTTTCCAGCGAAATCTCGATGGACTCCAGCGGGACGTAGCCTCTTACTTGAAACAATTTCACTCCGGTTAGCGTTGCACCCATTTCAGCGCGCGAAAAACCTGCTGATATTGCGGCCGCTTCGCAGGTTTTCAGAATAGCGCTGCCGATTCCGCGGCGCGGCCAATCCGGATGAATGAAGAATGAGCGGATTTTCGCGACGTCAACGCGCGGATCGAGCAGGGAATCTTTCCGTTCCGTCCACTGATCGCCGCCGAAAAGCGTTTTGCGTTTGCTCCATCCGCCGCAGCCGACGGGGATTATTTCTGCGCCTTCAATTTTAGTTTTGGTCTCCGCTTCGGCGACGAAGTATGTTTCGTCGTCGATGAGTTGGGAATCCACGCCGAAAACTGTTTTTAGCGCGCCTTCGATTTGTTCGGGAGTGTAGTCCGCGGATTGCAATCCACGAACGGATGCGTCAATCAGCGCGCGCAACATTGGAATATCTGCTGCAACGGCTTTGCGTATGTGGATCTCGACGTCGAGATGACTATCAGCGCGCATGAAAATATAATCGCACAGATTGTTTCAATTGATTCGGTTTAGTGCCCACCGGTCAACTGATTGATGGGCACCTGTCTGCACGGCAAACCTTTATCCTGACAAGCTTTTTCCAGGGCGTCTGCGGTGTTCTGGTTAAATT
Source organism: uncultured Acidobacteriota bacterium (assembly GCA_963778235.1). Taxonomy (GTDB): domain Bacteria; phylum Acidobacteriota; class Terriglobia; order Acidiferrales; family UBA7541; genus DASTCZ01. The sequence continues at coordinate 168,339 of CAVZTQ010000004.1, forward strand.
CTTCGCGCGCGCCGGTTTCCGTATTTTCCACGGGCCAGTTTCCGCGAATCACCATGTCCATCGCGTAATTTGTGTTGTCGTAGGCGTGCATTTGATTATCAATTGTGGATTGCAAAATGCTGCTGGTTTCCTTCATGGTGGCGAGTGCTTGCTGCATGCGCTGCTGATAAACGCGGTCGTCCACTTTCCACGACGCCCAAATTTTCATCATGACGGGCAAATCCTGCGAAAAAGTGCTGGCGTCGGAAACTGCGTAGGAAGTGTAGAGCAGCCATTCTTCTGACGTCATTTGTGAGGTCATCATCAGGATGAGTCCCTTGCGATGGCCAGCCTCATTGTTTGATTCCTGTAGCGCGTAAATTCCCTGCCCGCCCGGATTTTGCACCGGAGTTGTTTCAATTAATTTTCCGTACCACGAGTTCGGGGTCTGCTGCATCTTGATCGTGCTCATTCCAGTTTCGTAAAACATGATCGCGTGAACGGGATCCATGAATGGCGCGACGGAACCCGGTTTCGATCCCGGCATCTGAATTGAAAAAATTGGGAACGCCAGGCCGAGCGCCATCGCTTGTTTATTCGGGCCGACAATATCCATCGCGCCGTTCACGCAGTCCGTCATGCGCCAGCCCGGAGGCAAAGTGGCCGCGGCGGTGCGATCGCCCATGGTCTGGCGCGTCCAATTCGCGGTGGAAACTTCGCCGGCATTGGCGCCGGAACTTTTCGGCATTTGCGGCGTAAGTGCTTGCGACAATCGAGAATAAGAAGCGGCGAAATTTTGCGGACGGTCGAACATCATGGCGAAGGTCGCGTCACTCTGACCAATCACAACTGTGGCGACGCCGCGAATCGGCTGGCTATTTAATGATGATGACCACATTGCTTGCACCACGCGATCCTGCGGATCGCCCACTGCGCCGACGAAATGTGGAGGCGCGTCAAAGTATCCGTTCATTTGAGAAATAAAATCGCGCATCGCGCCGGATGCGGAACGCGAGCCACCGGAAAATTTCACGAAGACGACGCGGCCGGAGCCTTGCGTGTCGTTATAGATTTGGAAGCCGCGAGGGAGAACTCCGCGCTGAGTTTGCTGCGCGCTTCCCGAATTGCCGGCGCTTGGCGCGCTGAGAAATTGTTGCGCGGAATTTGTTTGCGGTGAATTGGCGGCGGGCGCGGCCGTTTGCGATTGCGCGGTGAGAGTCTGCGCGTTTGAGTTCGCCGGCTGCGAGGATTTGCATCCGCAAATCGCGATGGCTGACGCGACCATCGTTGCAAAAATAAATTCTAATTTCCGCATGTCGTGTTCCTCCGAAACCACGACTCCGCGTGGAATTGCCGGTTACGCAAAGGTACGCGCGGGAGTATTGCGCGGAAGTATATCGCTTGCCGCGTGCAGGGCAAGCGATTTGCGTCCGCGGGAGGTTCGCTTGACTTGCGGCGGCGCAAAGGACTACTTTCGCGCTAAGGAATTCACATCCCAAATCGTTCAAGTTATGTCGGCCAAAATCAAAACTTTAAGGAGTAACGTGATGAAACATTCCAGGTTCGTATTTGCCGCCGCGCTTCTTGTTGCGGGCGGAATGATGAGTGCCGTGTACGCGCATCAAGCTACGCCCGCGAAAAAACCAGCTGCGGCAGCGCCTGCGCCAACGCACGTGATTGCGGAAGCGGATTCCGCGAAATTTGTTCCCGTGCCGGGGCCGGTCGGTCTGCCCACTTCAATTCAAATGTCGCCCGTTGCAGGAGATCCTTCCAAACCCGGACCGTTTTCGTTGCTGCTGAAAATTCCGGCGAATCAGGTGATCGCGCCGCACTGGCATCCGGCGGAGGAGAACGTTGTGCCGCTGCGTGGCACATTTCAAGTTGGCGCGGGATCGAAATTTGACGAAGCCAGCTTGAAAGATTTGAATCCGGGCGGCGTCGTGCACATGAACGCCAAAATGCGCCACTTCGCGCGCGCGAAGGGCGAAGCGATTGTTCTCGTGTATGGAATGGGGCCGTTCGTAATTACGTATGTAAATCCGAAAGATGATCCACGGCCGCCGGCAGCGCCTGCCGCAAAATAACCTCCGCAGATTTTCAAACGAGGGAGGACGAAAGTCCTCCTTCGCTTGACCCTTTCGCACGGCCTTGTTAGCGTAATAGCTTCTCCTTTTCCGAAAGGCCGCATGGATAACATTTTCATTTCGTTGCGCGACGGCAAAGTTGTTGACGTGCCGCGCGGCACCACCGCTCTGGAAGTGGCGAAACAAATTTCGCCGCGTCTGGCGAGCGCCGCGCTTGTAGCGCGCGTAACTTATGGAGTGCCGCCAACGCCCGGTCCCGGAGCGGCGGAGGATGCTGCGTCTGGAAATCCGAATGCTGTTAGCGCGAGCCAGTTGATTGATCTTTCTGCTCCGATTGAGCGCGATGCCGCGCTGGATATTCTTACCGAGAAAGATCCCGACGCGCTTTTTGTGTTTCGTCATTCGGCTGCGCATTTGCTGGCCGCAGCGGTGCTGGAACTTTTTCCGGATGTGAAGCTGGGCATCGGGCCGCCGATTGACACAGGATTCTTTTACGAGTTTTTGCGCGAACAGCCATTCAACGAAGAAGATTTGGCTGCGATTGAAAAGCGCATGCACGATATTGCTTCGCGCAACGTGCCGAACGAGCGCAAATTCATCCCCAAAGCGGAAGCGCTGGAGCTTTATAAAAAATCGAATCAACTTTTTAAGTGCGAACTGATTGAAGAAAAAGCCACGGAACCGATGGTTTCTTTTTACACCACCGGAAAATTCTTGGATTTCTGCCGTGGCCCGCACATTCCATCCACCGGAAAAATTCAGGCGTTCAAGTTGATGAGCGTTGCCGGCGCATACTGGAAGGGACAAGAAGGAAATCCGCAGATGCAGCGGATTTACGGCGCGTGCTTCATCAATCAAAAAGATCTGGACGAGTATCTACATCGTTTGGAAGAAGCGAAACGGCGCGATCATCGCAAGCTCGGGCCTGAGCTGGAATTATTCAGTATTGAAGAGGCGGCCGGGCCGGGACTGATTTTCTGGCATCCCAAGGGCGGACTGATTCGCAAAATTATTGAGGACTGGCTGCGCGAAGAACAATTGAAGCGCGGCTACGATTTGGTTTTTACTCCTCACATTATGTTGCAGGAATTGTGGAACACCAGCGGTCACACCGGATTTTACAAAGATAATATGTTCGGCGCGATCGAAGTGGAAAAAGCCGATTACCAGTTGAAGCCCATGAATTGTCCAGGGCACATTTTGATTTATCGCTCGCGGCTGCGGAGTTACCGCGAATTGCCGATGCGGTTGGCGGAATTCGGAACTGTCTATCGTTATGAACGGAGCGGAGTGCTGCACGGATTGTTGCGTGTGCGCGGATTTACTCAGGATGACGCGCATATTTTCTGCATGCCTTCGCAAATCGAAGCGGAAGTGGAAGGCTGCGTGGATTTTGCTTTCCTGGTAATGAAAACTTACGGCTTCGATAAATTTGAAATCGAACTTTCGGATTGGGACGCGACGCATCCGGAAAATTACGCCGGAAAACCGGAAGACTGGCGCCGAGCGACCGCCGCGCTTTCCGATACGCTCACGCGTTTAAATGTTCCGTTCAAGCGCATGGAAGGCGAAGCGGCCTTCTACGGTCCGAAGATCGATATGAAATTGATTGACGCGATCGGGCGTCCGTGGCAATTGAGCACCGTGCAATTTGATTTTAATTTGCCGCCGCGATTTGGCTTGGAATATGTAGGCGAAGATGGCGCGCGCCATCAACCTTTGATGGTGCATCGTGCGCTACTCGGCAGCGTCGAACGATTTTTCGGAATTCTAATTGAACATTATGCCGGCGCATTTCCGGCGTGGCTCGCGCCGGTGCAAGCCAGCGTGTTGCCGCTCAGCGAAAAATTCCAGGACTACGCGAAACAGGTGCTGGAAAAACTGAAAGCCGCCGGATTCCGCGCGCACCTGGACGACCGCAACGAAAAATTGCAGGCGAAAATCCGCGACGCGCAGATGCAGAAAATTCCCTACATGCTCGTAGTCGGCGGACGCGAAGCCGAGGCGGGAACGGTGGGCGTGCGTCACCGAACGAAGGGCGATCAAGGCGCGAAACCGTTGGATGAATTTATTGTGGCGCTGCGCGATGAAGTGGATTCGCGAGCGAGTTCGTAGTCGCGCGGCGATCATACCCATAAATTCGGGGGACATGTGGCACCGTCGGAAACGGAGCTCGAACAAATTATTGATGCGCACGACGCGCGGAACATTGCGCTCCGCCAAATCTTCGTTGATAAGCACATCGATTTAACTAAACCCCGGCTGATTGAATGTCATTTCTGGGCCCAGAACGAAAAAGACTCTGCTGGTCTGGCACAGGATCTTACTCGTTTGGGCTTTACAGTAACTGCGTTGCGACCAGCGAATTCTCCAAACGATCCGGATCTATGGAACATCGAAACCGCCATTCAACAATCGATAGAGTTGATGATGCGACGGGAATTCACGGGCGAACTCGCGCGTGCGGCCGCCCGGTATTCAGGAAAGTATGACGGTTGGGGCACTCTCCTGTAGACTCCGCACCAGCAAAATCTTGTTGGAGGTCTTCCTATGAAAAATGAGTTTGTGAAAATTGGCGTTTTTGTTTGCGTGATTTTGTGCGCGGCGGCGATGGTTTCCGCGCAGGATGTGTCGAAGGGGCCGGTGATCATCACGTCGATGAAGCCGCCGGTGCGCGTGGTTATTCACGCGGGGAAATTGCTGGATGTGCGCACGGGAAATTATGCGTCGGATGTTTTTATTTTGGTGGAAGGCGATCGAATCGTGAGCGTTGGAGCTTCGGCGCCGGCTGGTGTGGAGGTGATTGATCTTTCGTCGCAAACAGTTTTGCCGGGGCTGGCGGATTGTCACGCGCATATTTTGGGTAACTGGAAGGATCAGTCGCCGACGGCGGGGCTGAGAATGTCGTCACCGATGCAGGCGCTTTACGGCGCGCACAATTTGCAGATTTGGCTGGATCACGGATTCACTTCTTTGCGCGAAGCGGGTGAAGGCGACGCGGCTTACGGACAAATCGCTTTACGCGATGCGATTCGCAAAGGACTGATTCGCGGGCCGCGAATTGTTTCGTCCGGAAATTTTATCAGCTTGACCGGCGGACACGGTGACAACGATCCGCTGGCGCCGGATCAGGCGCAGCCGCGCGGCGCGAATATTGCGAACACCGTGGACGAAGTGAATGACGCGGTGCGTCACGACATTAAATATGGCGCCGACTGGATCAAATTGATGGCTACCGGCGGCGTGATGGATATTTTCAGCGACTTCACCACGCAGGAATTAAGCGAAGAACAAATGGCGCGCGCGGTGGAAATTGCGCATCGCGCGGGAAAACATGTGATGGCCCACGCGGAAGGCACGGTGGGAATTAAAGCGGCGGTTCGCGCGGGCGTGGATTCGATCGAGCATGGGACGATGCTCGACGAAGAAGGTGCTTCGTTAATGGAGAAGCGCGGGACGTGGCTCGTCCCCACGTTGTTTACATTCCAGCATGGGGTGGCATCGGGAACTTCGCTTGGGATTGATCCCATTAGCGCGGCGAAGGGCAAAGCAATTTTGGCGGCGCAGCAGCCGGCGTTCACATTGGCGCTGAAACATCATTTGAAAATTGCTTACGGGGTGGACGACGATCCGGAATTTGTGTCCAAGGAATTTGTGACGCTGGTGCATGGAGGAATGACTCCGTTGCAAGCGATTCAAGCGTCAACGGTGAATGCAGCGGATTTGCTTGGCTCGGCGAAAGATACGGGGACGATTGAAGCCGGGAAATTTGCGGATATTGTGGCCGTGAGCGGCGATCCGTTGAAAGATATTACGGCGATGGAGCATGTGGTTTTTGTGATGAAGGGCGGCGAACTAATTAAGGATGAGGTGCATTCAAAGAAATAAGTTCGTGGTGACAATGCGAACCATGATTCTTGGAGAGGGAGTTTTTCATGAGCCAGAATTTAAGGGCAACCATAGCTCCATTGCTTTCAGTTCGGCGCGGCAAGAAGGCGGTTGAGTTTTATAAGGCGGCGTTTGGCGCCACGGAATTATTTCTCATTGAAAATGACAAGGGAGAAGTAGTCGCGCGGCTTTCCGTTGGCGCCGCGGAATTTTGGGTTGCGGATGAATCGCCGGAGCATAAAAATTTCAGTCCCGAAACTTTGGGCGGCGGAACGGTGCGGATGCTTTTGATGGTGGAAGATCCGGATGCGGTTTTCGCTCAGACAGTGGCGGCCGGAGCCACATTAATTTCGCCGGTTGGCAATTCGCATGGATGGCGAATGGGACGTGTTGTTGATCCGTTTGGACATCATTGGGAGATATGCAAAGAGTTGACAAAGGGCGCTTGAGACGCTCGAGTCCCTAAGGCAGACCCCGGCGTCAAAAAGCGCCGCCGGATATCCTTCGAGTCAACGAAGCTGATCGCTTCGTCTCAGGATGACGTCAACTTCAAGGACAACTTCAAGAGCAAAGTCATAGGCGAGATCAACATCGAAAGTGAATCAGTGAATTAAATGCGTGATCGACCTTGTTACGTTCATATGATGGCGAATGCTGAGCGGATGATTTACGTCGGCGTAACATCGGATTTGGAGAAACGAGTATCGCAGCATAAAGACAATGAACATGCTGGGTACACACAGAAATATAATTTGAAGCGGCTTGTTTACTACGAGCCGTTTGGAGATATTCGCGCGGCGATCGCACGTGAAAAACAAATGAAAGGCTGGGTTCGATCGCGGAAGGTTGCGTTGATTCGGAAGTTCAATCCGAAGTGGAAGGATTTGGGCGAGGATTGGGTGACTAAGGGGACGCCGATTGGGACGTAAGCAGTGACCAATTGAAAACGCAGCGTCAAGAGCAAACGCGATGCAGACCCCGGCGTCAAAATGCGCCGCCGGATATCCTTCGAGCCAACGAAGCTGATCGGTTCGTCTCAGGATGACGTCAACTTCTACACACGCGCACGCGTGAGTCACGTAATCTGCGCGATCACCGCTATCTCTCCGACCTTTCTTTCCGAAACGTTTTTGTGTTCTTGAATTTGACGTCATCCTGAGCGTCGCGAAGGATATCCGGTGGCGCTTTTTGACGCCGGGGTCTGGATTTTTTGTTGTTTGTGATTTCACCCACGTCCGTGCGCGATTTTTTTGGCGTCGGGGGAGCGTAGGAGGCGGAGCATGGCGATCACTCCTAGCGCGGGGCCGGGAGCTAGCGCGGCGAAAGCCCAGGGCCATCCGTGCAAATCTTTTAGGACGGGGACGAGCCAGACGGTTGTTACGGAGAGTGTGAATCCGATTGCGAGTTGCAGAGTGAGCGCGGTGCCGACGTAACTTTGGTCGGCGCATTCGGTGACCATGGTGGAAAATTGCGCGGAGTCTGCGACGACGGCGAATCCCCAGATGACGCCGAGCAATAAAGTTAGCGTGACGGAATAAGTTGCGAGCGCGCCAATTCCTAGTGCGCATGCTCCACTGATGATCATGGATGCGGCGGCGGTGCGAGTGCGTCCCCAGCGATCAGCGAGAACCCCTGCTGACCAGCAGCCGAGCGAGCCGGCTCCGATTGCAGCGAAGGCAGCGAAAGCAGCTTCGCGCGCTGGATCGCCACCCGCGAAAATTGGGCCGCGCGCGCGAAGAGCGTCGGCGAAAAATGCGCCGCACCACGTCCACATCGCGTACAGCTCCCACATGTGTCCGAAATATCCGAGAGTTGCCAAACACACGCCGCGATTCGCGAACACCAGCGCGGCCTGACGCGGATCGAACACTGCGCGTGGAAATGGAAATGGTCCATCGTGTCCGAAAAATTCCGCGAGCACGCCGCCGAGAACGGTTAGCGCTGAGGTGGTGATAATTACGCGCGTCCAGTGAACGCCGCCGAGTCCGTTTAATAGACTGGGAAGCGCGGAGCCCATGGTGAGTCCGCCGACCATCGCGCCGAGTGCAGCGCCGCGATCCCGACGGAACCATGTGGCCATAACTTTCATGCTCGGCGGATAAACCAGCGCGAGCGCAGCGCCAGTGGCAATGCGCAAAGGAACTGCGCTTGCCATGCCGTTACTTGCAAGCAGGCCAAGATTAAACGCGGCTGCGCCGATGCCGCCAAGCAGCATCAGTCTGCGCGGCGAGATAATATCGGCAATATTGAAGACAGCGGAAAGTACTGCGCCGACAACGAATCCGATCATCACGGAAATAGTGAGCCATGCGCCCGCCGCGGTTGTGATTTTCCACGCCGCACGCAATTGCGGCAGCACCACTGAAGCGGAAAACCATGTGCTCATTTCCAGAAATCCGGCGGTGGCTAGAATTCCTAACGCGGCCCAGCGGCCAGCGGGGGCGTCATGGTGGAAGGTGGAATCGGATTGAGTGGCGGGTGTGGGCATGGAATTTATGAGGCTGCTCATTTTGCCAGAAGAGGGGCGGGGGCGCATCTACTCGGCGTAGTTGGGACCAGCGCTGAAATTCAATTAATCTTTCTTGAAGACTTGAGGTTGCTGTCAGATCATTGGAAACGAGAGGAATTGAAATATGCCGTTAGAATCACCTCCATATCGGTTCTATAAATCGCGATTGAGATTCTTGACCGCTGCAGAAGGCGGAAGGCGCGGACCAATTCGTTTCTCGCGATATTCGTATCGGCCTCTTTTTAACTTTGGAGACGGTAACTTGTGGGATGGTGCTTTCAAGGATGCTCCTCCCGTGATTGAACCTGGGGCGGAGGTGGAGGTCGTGTTTGTGCTTCTTGTTGACGCACTGGAGTTTCCATTTCGCGCTGGAGACATTGTCCATGTTCAAGAAGCGCATCAACGGGTTGCCACCGGTCAGATAGTGGAGACAGGAGTAGGCCCGCGAATCCGCCAAGCGCGTCCCGACGAAGCCGGCGCGTTGACCGAATTAGCGATGCACTCGAAAGCGCATTGGGGCTACGATGCCGCATTCATGGCCGACGCGCGCGCCGATCTGGAGGTTGTGCCCGAAAGATTTTTGCCTGACTTTCTTGTGTACATTTTGGAAGCGGACAAAGAAATGCTCGGCTTCTACAGCCTTTGCCAAGTAGACACCCCAACAATCGAGTTGACGCATCTTTTTGTCGAGCCGCAGCACATCGGGTGCGGGCACGGAAAACGGTTGTGGCGTCATGCGCTGCTCGTTGCCCAATGTGAGGGATACCGCCGGGTCATCTTGTCGTCCGACCCATTTGCCGAGCCTTTTTATGCGCGACAGGACGCGGTGCGAATCGGGGAGAAGGAATCCATCGTGCGCGCAGGACGAATGTTGCCTCTGATGGAATACAGATTTAAGTAGCGTCATACGGACGACAGGGTTGTGTGCGCCCAGACCCGATGCCGCACGGACGAAATCGCCATTGCGCATGCCCGGTGCAATAGAGAACGGCCCGCCGAATGCAAGTGCATGGTGTACAAATGTCTTTTCTTACGGGAGAAGAGCGTATGAAAAAATTGCCCTACCACGTGCTTGCCGCCGTGCTTCTGTTGACGATGATAATTCCCGGGGCATTGACCGGCCAAAATACCGCTCGCCCGAAAAAAGTGTTGACGCCCGAACAGCAAGAATTTCAACAGAAAGTTGCGAGCTACATGATTCAACGCAAATCACTACAAGAGCAGGCCGCGAAAGCTTTCGACGCGGAAATGGCTCGCGAGAAAGCTGGGGATTGCAAGAATGTCAGCAATACGCGCGACATTGAAATATGTCTGGGAAAGGAAACGGAGATAACCGAGACAAACTATTCAGCGTTTACCGGAGCCATCCGCGAACTGCTGAGCCTCAGTTATCCGGAATTTTCCCGGCCAGACGCATCAGTACCAACCGAAGCGCCGCCAAATGCCGGGGATCTTGTGAAGGAATTTGATGCCCTGCAAACCGCGTGGCAGCAATATCGAAAGATTGGAATTAACGCCACGTACACTCAGTACAAAGGCGGCAGATTGGCTACGGCCTTATCGGCGACAATGAGCCAGGACTTGGTACGATCGCACATGCGAGAACTAAGCTCCATATACGATGGGCCGTTGCACCGCTGACGGACAGGCTGAAAATGGCGCCCAATCCCGCTAGCTAAATCCCCCCATCGCCGTGCTATACTTACCGCCCCATAGATGCGATTGCGCTTAACAGTGCAAAGCGCGGGGATTGGGAACGGGGTTGTCGAGGAGGGTTTATCGCCGAGCGAAGTTTTCGGCCGAATGATCGGGTCCGGGTAAACGATAAAATCCGGGCGCGCGAAATTCGCGTCATTGATGAAGAAGGCGGGCAGTTGGGAGTGATGCAGCCGTTCGAGGCGATTAAACTCGCGCGCGAAAAGGGGCTGGATCTCGTTGAGATTTCTCCGACGGCCGATCCACCTGTTTGCAAAATAACCGACTACGGAAAATTCCTGTATCAGGAAAGCAAGAAGAAGCACGAGCAGCGGAAGCATCAGAAGGCCACGCAGCTGAAAGAAGTAAAGTTCCGGCCTTCCACCGCTGAACACGATTTCCAGGTGCGGAAGAATCAGATCATCCGGTTTTTGGGTGAAGGACATAAAGTTAAGGCGATGATTTTCCATCGCGGCCGCGAAATGGCGCATCAAGAAGTGAGCCGCAAAAAGATGGATCGCCTGCTGAAAGAAGTGGGCGAATATGCGCAGGTGGAATTAGGGCCGCGCATGGAAGCAAATATTTTGATGGCGCTGCTGGCGGCAAAAAAAGGCGCGACACCTACGCCGGGAACCCCGGCGACACCTTAGGCCAGTAAATTTAATCGCGCGCCGAGCAAGTCGTCTTAAAAAAACGACATCCTAAGAAAAACAAAGTCAGCACGAACGACACTGAGAGAAGGAAACTGTGGCTAAGAAGCTAAAGTTAAAGACGCATCGAGGCGCGGCAAAGCGTTTCAAGATTACGAAGAACGGAAAAGTTGTGCGTTCGCATTCGGGCAAGCGGCATTTGCTGGGAACGAAGGGGCCGAACCGTATGCGCCGCTTGAAGAAATTGACGCTGGTGAATAAAGCCGACGCGCGGAACGTGAAGCGTCTGATTCCGTACGGGTAAATATTTTTTCTATCACGCGAATTTGTAGATTTTAGTTCGACGAAGTTGTAACTGTGCCAGGCAGCGCGTTATCCGCCCACGGCGGGCCTGCCGGCCAGCGAGGCTGCACCGTTCATATTTAGTTTTGTGTGAACGTGGAGCGGCTTCAAGCGCGAGTAGTCCGCAGGATTGGACGCAGCGCATTCTAAACACGCCGTGGAGAGCATTTTCTGCATTCGGATTCGCGTAAATTTTTTGCGCAGTCGCGTGCCGTCGTGCATCTCCCGCAGGAGCTAATATATGGCAAGAGTAAAACGAGGAACTAAACGCCGCGCGCGCAGGAAGAAGTATCTAAAGCGCACAAAGGGATTTTTCCTAACAAAGAGCAAGCTGTATCAATCGGCGCAGGAAGCAGTGAATCGCGCGGAGCGCTTTTCATTCCGCGATCGCCGCAACAAGAAGCGCCAGTTCCGCCGCTTGTGGATTCAGCGCGTGGGAGCTGCGACGCGAAACGCGGGACTTTCGTACAGTCAGTTTATTGCCGGACTGAAAGCCGCGGCCATCACGATCGACCGCAAAGTTATGGCGGATATGGCTGTGAAGGACGCGAGCGGATTCACGCAATTGGTGGCGCAAGCGAAAGCTGCGTTGGCTGCCGCGAAACCGGAACCGAAAAAAGCGTAATTTATTTTCAGAACAGAATTAGAAAGCCCGGAGGCTCACGCTTCCGGGCTTTTTATTTTTGCGGCTCACTCGTATCGCAGAGCGATGAGAGGATCGACTCGGCTGGCGCGCCGCGCAGGTAACCAACACGCGAGTGCGGCAACGGCTGCGAATAATAGTGTGACGCTGACGAGCGTGACGGGGTCGGTGGCCTTGACGCCGAACAAGAAGGATGCAAACGAGACAAGCAGGTGCGTCAACGCGAGCGCGCCTGCGATGCCGAGGACGACACCTCCGCCGACTAGCAACATTCCGCGGCCGATAATCAGGCGCAAAATATCTCCGCGTTGCGCGCCGAGCGCCAAACGAATTCCAATTTCCTGCGTTTGCTGAGTAACGGTGTAGGACATCACGCCGTAAAGTCCCATTGCCGCGAGCAAGGCCGCGAGTGCGGCGAACATTCCCAGAAGTACGGTGCGGAAACGCGGCAGCGCGATGTTATCGCCAAGAATTTCTTCGAGCGGGCGGAAACCCGTCACCGGTTGCTGCGGATCCACCTGTTGAATTGCGTGACGAACTTCCGCAGCGAGGCCGCTACTTGCTCCGCTGACTCGCAAAACAACGTATGCGCCCGTGCGCGGAAACTGCGCGAAAGGTTCGTAGACTTGCAACGCTGCGTCTGTATCCGCTTGACCATCTTGTTTCACGCTGGCCACAACGCCGACGATTTCGCGGAGCACGTCATAACCGTGCCCGATGTGAATTCGTTCTCCGACCGCGTTGCGCCCCGGAAAAAGTGTGCGCGCGAAAACATCGTTGACGAGACATACTTTTGTGGCTGAGGCATCGTCGGCGGGTGTGAACTCGCGTCCGGAAATAATTGGAATTCCCATTGCGTGGATGTAGCCGGGCGAAACACGAAAAGAAATTGCCGAAGGATTATTTGGATTTGAAGCGTCGGTGGCGCGGCCAACTTCGTAGGTCTCATCATTGCCACTGAGCGGCAAAACAGTGTTGAGCGAGACAGATTCAACGCCGGGCAAAGCGGCGAGGCGTTGTTGAACCTGATTGTAAAACTGCGTTTGCAGTTGCGGCGTGTTGTAACGCTTGCTGGGAATGCTTAGGTTAAACGCGTAACGGCCTGCCGTCTGCACACCGGGATCGACATCGGAAAGGCGCGAGAAACTGCGCATTAATAATCCAGCGCCAGCGAGCAGAACGAATGCGAGCATCACCTCGGCCACCACCAACAATTTACGCAGACCAGCACGCGCGCCACTTCCAGTTCGGCCGCCATCCTTCAGCGATTCGGATAGTTCGCCGCGTACCATAGCGATTGCAGGCGCGGCGCCGAATAATAATCCGGTGAAAATTGCGAGACCGATTGTGAAAAATAAGACGGTGGCATCCAGCGTGACGTATTGCGCGCGCGGAAGAAAAGTTGGCGGCAAAGTTGAGATTACCCGCGTGCTCCAGAAGGCGATCAGCAGCGCCAGCGCCGCGCCTATGCAGGAAAGCAAAACACTTTCGGTCAACAGTTGGCGAACTAAGCGGCCGCGGCTTGCGCCCATTGTTAAGCGCACGGCGATTTCGCGTTGACGAACCGTGGCGCGCGCCAACAGCATGTTCGCGGAATTTGCGCAGGCAATCAGCAGCACAAATCCCACGGCGCCAAGCAGCACAAAAAGCGCGGGCCGAACTTGCTGGACGCCGCCGAGCTGAGAAAGCGGACTAACCACTGAAGTCCAGCCAGTATTCGTATTTGGATATTGCTTCTCGAGTCGCGCAGAAATCGCCGTCATTTCCGCTTGTGCCTGCGCGATGGTTGCTCCATCCGCGAGACGCGCGATGTCGCCGAGATAATGTGCGCCGCGTGCGTCCTTAATTTCGTCGGGAGCGAAAATCAGCGGCGTCCAAACCTGTGCAGTCGGCGCGGGATATTGAAATTGCGGGCCCATCACGCCAATCACGGTGTAGGTTTGTCCATCGAGCGAAATATTCCGGCCGAGCACGGAGCGGTCCGCGCCAAATGTGCCGCGCCAAAGCGCGTCACTGAGGACGACGACGTGATTTTTTCCCGGCTGAAATTCGTCAGAACTAAAGGTACGGCCGAGGGCCGGCTGCGCTTTCAAAATTTCAAAAAATCCTTCGGTGACGAGCGGGCCCGTCCAATGTTCCGGCGTGTCACCGCTGGTGTAGGAATATCCATTGGATTCGTAGGCGGCAATTTTTTCGATCGCGTGCGTCTGCGCTTTCCAATCCAAAAAATTTGGCGGCGAGATGGAAAATATAGGGAAATTTTTTCGCGGATTGCTCTCAAACACGCGCACGAGTTGCTCCGGTTGGCTATAAGGCAACGGACGCAGCAACACTGCGTTGATCACTGAAAAAATTGTGGCGTTTGCGCCGATGCCGAGCGCGAGCGTGAGCACTACGATGGCTGTGAATCCGGGGCTTTTGCGCAACATGCGAAAGGCGTAGCGAATATCCTGAAATAAATCTGCGAACATATTTCCTCCCCGGTACTTGCGGAAATTTTCTTCGTGCATTGCTTCGCGCCATTCCTGCGGCACGCGAGTGGTGATTTCAGTTTTGATGGGCTGTTCGGCGCGCTGAATTTCCCGCGCTAGCGCGTTCCAATCGGAAATTTGAGAGAGGGCGTGCGCGTCTGCTTGCTCCTGCGTAAGGCCACGTGAAATTGCTTCGGAGTGCGCGTCGTCGAGTTGCTGAGCGATTTCTTCGACGATTTCCTGTTCACGCGTGCCGCTCAAGTTGAGTGGCGGGAGATGTTGGCGAACATATTTTTTCCAATCGCGCATCGTCATTCCTAACTGAGCACTCATTCGTAACGCAAAGCTACTAGCGGACTTACTTTCGTCGCGCGTCGCGCTGGAATCCAACACGCAGCTAACGCGGCGGCGAATAAAATCAGCGCGCCTGCGGCAAATGTAAGCGGGTCTGTGGCTTTGATTTCAAAAAGCATCGAGCTTAGTAAACGCGTGAGCGCGAGGCCCGCGCCTAGTCCGAGCACAACTCCGAGTACCGCAAGTTTTGCGCCTTGCAACAAAATCATGCGCAAAACATTTCCGGGAACTGCGCCGAGCGCGAGACGAATTCCGATTTCATGCGTGCGCTGGCCGACGGCGTAGGCCATCACGCCATAAATTCCGATTGCGGAAAACAGCAACGCGAGCGCGGCGAAACCGACGAGCAAGGCCATATTGAATCGCTGCGAGGCAACTTCCGAGGCGAGACTGGCGTCCATTGTTTCGACGCCGTAAACCGGCACATTCTTATCGATCGACGCGACGATTTCGCGGACGGCCGGAGCGAGCGACATGGGATCACCATCCGTGCGAAGTGCGAGAGACATCTGCGAATAAGGCGATTGATCTGATGAAACATAAATTTCAGGCTTTGTTTGAGCCGCGATTCCCGTTTGGCGAGTGTCCGCGGCCACGCCAACAATCGTTCGCATGGCCGGCCCTACGCCTTGAATACGGTGGCCCATCGGATTTTCGTTCGGGAAAAATTGCCGCTCGAAGGCTTCGTTAATCACCACGGTTTCCGGACCGTTTGCGGCATCACTCTGATCCAAAAACCGTCCGGCCTTCAGCGGAATTTTTAGCGCGGTAAAATATTGTGGCGTCACCATATCCACGTCAGCGCTCCACTGATTTCCCGGCGTTTTATCAACAGGAGGCCGGCCTTCGACCTGAACGATCGAGCTGAAAACTCTTCCACCAAGTGGCAATGTAGCTCCGGCTCCGGCAGCGGTAACGCCCGGCAACGCCGCGAGCCGCTCCATCAATTGCGAGAAAAATGCGCGCTGTTGCTCCTCTTTCAGATAAGTACTTGCGGGAAGCGATATGCGCGCGGTGAGAACGTCGCGCGAATCGAATCCCTGCGGAATGGAAATCAGCCGGACAAAGCTTCGCGCCAGAAGTCCGGCGCCGATAAAAAGAACCAGCGCCATTCCCAGCTCAATGGTTACCAACACCTGTTGCGGACGCACAGCTTTTTTCCCAGCGCTGCTTTGTGAACCGCTCTGCTTCAAAGAATCATTCAGCGACACACGAAACGCGGAAAAAACCGGCGCGAGGCCAAAAAGAATTCCGGAAAATAAAGAGACAGCGATGGTGAACAAAATTACGCGGCCGTCCAGTTGCGTCACATCCAAATGAGGAATTGCGCGGGGACCAAATCGCCGCACCAGCGCGACGAGCCACACGCCGAGTGCCAGTCCGGCGACACCGCCGAAGATTCCCACGAGAGAACTTTCGGTGAGAAGCTGACGCGCCAGCCGCCACCGGCCCGCACCCATCGCGCCGCGAATCGCAATTTCTTTTTCACGAGCGGCGGCGCGCGCGAGTTGTAACGTCGCGACATTTACGCATGCAATCAAAAGTACAAACCCAACGGCGCCGAGCAAAAGTAATAATGCCGGGCGCACATTGCCGACAAAGCGATCGTGAAGGGACATCACCTGGGCTTGCGCACCGGTTAACATTTTTGCGAGTCCCGCAGGAAAGGACGCATGAAACGGCCCTGAGAGCGTATCCAATTCCACTGTTGCCGCTTCCGGAGTAATGCCGGGTTTTAGACGCGCGATGATTTGCACAAACATGATTGCCCGAATGGTGGAAACTTCCTGGTCCGCGGCGGCAAGCGGAACAAGTAGCTCGGCCTTGCGGCTTTCCGGAAATTCAAAACTGCGCGGCAACACTCCGATAACTGTGTAGAGTTTTCCGTCGAGGGCAATCTCGCGGCCCAGCACGCTGGGATCGGCGGAAAAACGCCGGTGCCAGAGGCCGTCACTCAGCAACGCAACGTGCGGCGCTGCGGGCCGGTCCTCATCAGTGGAAATTTCGCGTCCAAGCTGAGGCGAAATACCCAGCGTGCGCAAGTACGTGTAAGTTGCGCGCACTCCGATGATGCGCTCCGCTTCACCCGCTCCTGTAAGCGTGTATTCGGAACCTGGCGAATACGCCGTAATTTCCGCGAATGAAGTGCAATGTTTGCGCCACGCGAAATAATCCGCGTCAAATACCAACGGCTGAGACCGTGCGGGCAATTTATTTGTGATCCAAACGAGCGACGCGGAATCGCGGTACGGCAGCGGACGCAACAGCACGCTATTCACCACGGAAAAAATTGCGGAGTTCGCGCCGATGCCGAGCGCGAGCGTCAGCACCACCACGGCGGTGATGCCCGGCGAATTTCTCAGTTCGCGAAATGCGTAGCGAATGTCCTGCCAGAAATCGGCCATAAAGTTTCCCCCTCTGCGCTTGCGAAAGTTTTCTTCGCGGATTGCTTCGCGCCAGTCTTCAGGGGCGGCGGCGTTCACCATTTCCGCGACGGGCTGATCTGCTTTGCGAATTTCATGGGCTAGCGCGAACCAGTCTGAAATTTGTGCCGCAGCGTGTGCGTCTGCTTGCTCTCGCGTTAGGCCGCGCGAAATTGCTTCTGAGTATGCGTCCTCAAGTTGCTGGGCGATTTCTTCGACAATTTCCTGTTCGCGCGCGCCGCTCAGTTCCAGCGGCGGCAGATTCTCGCGAACATATAGTTTCCAATCACGCATTTCCGACCTGCGCTACGCGTTCGATCGCGCGGATAAATTCGCGCCAGCTTTACGCTGCTCTGGGAGAGCACGGCGTCCGGCGGCGGTTAATTTGTAAAATCTGCGGCGGCGCTGGCCTGCTTTCTCCAGCCAGCGGCCTTCGATCCATCCGCGGCGTTCCAGGCGATAGAGCATGGGATAGAGCGACGCCACGTGAAATTCCAGTACGCCGCGCGAGCGCTTCTCGATGAGCTTCGCCAGTTCGTAGCCGTGGCGGGCGCGATCCTCCAGCAAGGAAAGGATCAACACTTCGGCGGTTCCTTTTTTCAATTCGGGTTGCATCTTCTTGAAAGCCTCCATATACGGCTACGCTATATATAGACGCGCAGCATGTCAAATAGTCCCGAATGTATAATTTGGGTTTTTTGAAGCAGGGCAGACTTCGGACGAATTGGAAATGGCAGGGGGGCCGTGCGGCGGTTCTTAGTGATTCAGAGGCGAAGACGAAAACGACGCGGGCGAGCCCTGGTTCTGGCGGATTACGTTGGATTGGTCCAAATAAAAAAACCAGTCGCCGGTAATTCCGGGGCTGATTGGATTCGCATTCACGGTATATCCGGTCGCGGCATTTCCGCCGCTCGGAATCAGCGGCGTATAAAGGAATTGATATCCGCCGCGCAGACCGCTTGCGAGCACTTGATCGACTAAATCTGCGTGGGCAGCGCTTGCCGAAGTGCCGGTTGGCGGCGGCCCCATGACAGCAAGGCTCGCCGAAAATCCCGGTCCCCAGGCCGAATCGTAATTCGCTTCCTGCGTGGCTAAAGTTCGCAGCGCAGAAACCGCCGCGGATTCATTGGCGGACATTCGCGCACGCAGTAGGTTGGGAATCGCCAGCGCGGCGATAATCAGGATCACCGCAACGACGATCATCAATTCAATCAGCGAGAATCCGGCTGCGCGGCGGGTGCGACGGTTCATGAATGTGGAGTTCGGCATGGCGAATATTTTATGCGTCATCTTTGGTTCGTCACGTACGTGATGACACAATTCTCTCCCAAGAAAATGCTAGCACGGAGGAGTCAAGCAGCGTGTAGATGCAGGGGTAACGCATACGCGGCGAGGGGTACTAGGAGAGAAAGTTTGCTCGCAAAAACGTGATTTTCAGGGCCGTTTCGCGGACGGCGATTTTCGCGCGGACTCCAAATTTCCCAAACTTCGTCAGACAAATCCACCAGATCATTGAATTCACCGGCGCCGCGCAGCCACTGGCCGCCATCAATTACCACGCATTCACCATTAATGTATGCCGCGGAATTGGAAAGCAGAAAAACGGCCAGGTCGGCGAGTTCTTCGTGCTTGCCGAATCGCTTCATGGGATGCGTGTGCGCGCGTGCTCCTCAAATTCCTTGCTGGGCATCAAGCGGGACCACGCGCCTTCGGTTGGAAATGGCCCCGGCGCAATCGCGTTCAGCCGGATGTTGTAACGCGCCCATTCGATGGCAAGAGAAGCGTCATCGCGAGCACTCCTGCTTTTGCGCATGCGGAAGGAACCACAAATGCCGATCCGCAATTCGCCGAAGCGTAGGTGGTGCACATGTTCAGCACCTGGCCGGGTTTGCCCGCGGCGATCCATCGCTTGCCGAGCGCTTGCGTGCAATGAAATGTTCCGTGAAGAACAATTCCTACGACCGCTGCGAATGCGTTGGGCGAGATTTTTTCGGTGCGCGCGATGAAATTTCCAGCGGCGTTATTGATGAGCGTATCCACGGAGCCAAATTCTTTTTCGGCGGCGGCTATGGCTAATTCTACTGCGGAGTAATCGCGGACGTCGGCCTTAGCGTATGCGCACACGCCATTTCCCGCGCGAATTTCTTGTGCGACATCGCGCAACGGCTCTTCTCTGCGTCCGACGAGAAAAAGTTTCGCGCCGAGGCCCGCCATGCGCAGAGCCATGGAGCGTCCCAGGCCGGTGCCGCCACCGGTGAGGAGAATTGTGCGTCCTGCGAGAAGGTTTTTTTCAAACATGGGAATTACTTCGCCAATCGCTTCACCAACTCGTAGAGAAACGCCTGACCCTCGTAATAAGACGCGACCAGCATTCGCTCATCGCGTCCGTGGAAGCGAATATCGTCGCGATCCATAAAAAATCCCTGAACGCCGTAGGTGGGAATTCCGACGATGCGCAGAAATCTTCCGTCGGTCGCGCCCATCACCATCGTCGGAACGGTTTCCACGCCGGGCCACATGGTGTTGGTGATGTCGCGGACAGCGTTCAACACATCGGGCCGCATCGGAGAAGCCGGGCCTTTTGTCATGTCACCCATCTGCGTGATGATGACTTGAGTTGTCGGCGACAACGCGCTTCAATTCGCCCAGCACATATTCCGGCGAATCTTCCGGCAGCACGCGGCAATTCACCGTGGCCGCGGCAAGTTGCGGCAGCGCATTCAGAGCGTGGCCGCCTTCGAGCATCGTAGCGACGCAAGTTGTCCGCAAAGTGCCATTCCATGAAGGAGATGAATCCGCCACTCGCGCCATCGCGTCCTGCGAGCCGCTGGCAATTTTTGCCAAATCTTCTTTACGCGGACCGTCGTCCAGTTTCGCCATCTCTGTCGAAGTACGCGGCGGTCACTGGATTTGTTTTCAGCGGAAAATCAAAATTGGAAAGATTTTGCAGCGCGCCGGCCAGATGATAAATCGCGTTGTCCTTCACCGGCATGGAACTGTGGCCGCCTTTGTTGCGAACTTCAAAGCGGAAATTGAGTACGTATTTTTCGCTGACCTGCAAATCGTTGGCGACTTTTTTTCCACGCACGATTTCGCCGTAGCCGCCCTCGTTCAGGCCAGGTCGGCGTCGATCACGTCCTTGTGGTTCTTCAGAGCCACTCGATGCCGTTAAAAGGCCCGCCGCCTTCCTCGTCCGCGGTGAGCGCAACAATAATGTCGCGGTCCGGTTTGAAACCTTCGCGCTTGTATTGAATTAAGTTCGCGATCCACACGGCGGCCTGCGCTTTGTCGTCACCGGTCCCGCGTCCGTAATAAAAATCCGTCTTTTTCGATGAATTGAAATGGATCGGTGGTCCAGTCTTCGCGCTTGGCTTCGACGACGTCGGTGTGCGCCAGAAGCAGAATCGGTTTCTTCGCGCCGGTCCCGTGCAGTCGCACCACCAGATTCATTTTCTTCTCGGCTGGGCCGCCGACAAAAATATCGGAGTCCGGAAATCCAGCGGCCTTCAAATATCTGACTGCAGCGGCGACCACGGGAGTCGTCGCGCCGGTCGTGTATCCGGATTGAATTTCGATGAACTCTTTGTAGATGTCGTGCGCCAGTTTCTTTTCGGCTTCGGGACGCGTGGTTTGCGCGCCAACGCGAAGGGCGAAGCACGAAGTGGCAATCAGCATTCCGGCGAGAAGAAACTTTTTGGTGGTCGTCATGGCGGCATTCTTTCACGGCTGGGCACATACGCCGCAACTTCTGCGATAGTGGCGATACATCGGCCCCGATGTCCGCTACGCAATCCGACTTGAAGCTGTGCAAAATAATACATCGCAATATGGCGCGTTCGGTGTACACTCCGGCATCCCGCGGGTCGTGAAGCGAAAATTTAAGTTTGAGGCCAGATGGAAGGCGGCTAACGGATTTGCGCCCAGCCACACACAAAATCGCCCGCGCCGGTCTGCCGTGCGCACGAAGCATCTTATTTCCTGGCGGCGATTACACTGCTCGTTTCCGCCGCCGCGCCGCAAATTGCGTCGTTCGGCGTGCGAACAAGTTCCCGCCGGACAAACTTTCCGCATCCGCTTGCTGCAACCCGTTGCGACTTACAGCTCCACGCCCGGAACAATCCTCCGCGGATTCATCATCGAATCTCCGTTGTGCGAAGGTTCGGACGCGCTGCCGACCGGCACGATGGTCGAAGGCCACATCGTCGTCCGTGCAAAAAGTCGGAATGGGATTCCGCCACGAAACCGCGAACCTGCAACTTCAATTTGACCGCGTAATCCAGAATGGCGTTCCCACCGCGATCCACGCGCGAGTGCTGGCCGTGGATAACGCGCGCGAAAAAGTGAAAAACGGCGTGATCCGCGGCAATCGCAGCACAAAAACTCTTCACGGTTTCGTCGGCAACACGCTCGGCGTACGTGATGATGTGGCATCCGGAATCGTTCTGGGTTCTCCCTGTTGCGCGCGCAACATTTTCGATTTTTCCTGAGCCGGAACTTTATTATCCGGCGGGCACAGATTTGCTGCTGCAACTTTCCGCGCCGATGGAGCTCGCTGCGGGCGCAAGCCTGGCGCCGCTGCGCTGGGAATTTAATTCCACTGAAATGTCCGGCACTTGATGAACAAGTTCTGTCACTTCCGCAGCGCACTTCCACAGCTGAAAGGCGCGTAAGCCGACGTTGTGAATCTCGCGTTCATCGGTTCGCAGGATCAACTCGAGAACGCGTTTCTGGCCGCGGGATGGTTAAGCAGTGACGCGCCTTCCACTCGAAACGGCGCGCATTTATTTGGCGCGCTGATTTCGTCGAACAGTTATCCGCACGGGCCGATGTCAGAACAATTGCTCGATGGCCACGCTTCTGATTTCGGTTGGCAAAAGGGATTGAATTGCGTTGTGCGGCGCGATCATTTGCGCGTGTGGAGCGATGCACTTACCTGGGAGGGCCGCAGATGTTTGGCTCGGCGCTTCCACTCGTGATGTGGGCGTTCGCATTTCGCTGTGGAATAAAGAAATCACTCATCGAGTGGAGCCGGATATTGACGTGGAGCGCGAAAGAATCGTGCGAGATCTCGGACTTGGCCGGATGCATCGAATCCGTTCACGTGGCACCGCGCCCTGCAATGCGCGCGATCTTTCAAACGCGACGGGTGATCGTTTGCAAACCGACGGTGCTGTGGCGGTAGTGGAACTGAAAAATTGCAATGCGCCGGATTTCGCGGACGGTTCTCCGCAAACTGCGTTGCTTGCGCGGCCGCCGTCAAAACTTGCGCGATATGCGCGCGCTCAAGTGCTTTCCTTCCGCGACTTGTGGCGTGAAAATGCTGCGTATAACGCGTTCGACATCAGCCGCATGGCGGTGCGTTCCTGGCGGCGAAATCACGACCTGTGCGGCAGGCAAACACACTTTCGGTTTCGGATATTTTCGTTCCGGCGACTGAATTCACGCAACAACGAAAAAGAAAATAGCGCGTAAACCGATTTCAGTGATTCTTTGCCTGGCTCGGCACAGATGAAAGATGTTTTCGCGTGGCCTCCAAGCGTGAATCGCAATGAATCCTGCGGAACATTTTCCGCAAATGGCGCGACCAGCCACGCGAAGCCCCGTGGGAATATCGCGGCTCAGCGAAACAGATTCGCATTGCACGTAAGTTCCGCCGTCACGTTGCAAAAATCTCCAGTAATTATTGATACGCCACAAATATCCGTTGTCTTTTCCTTCGGGCAAATCGCGTTCGTTTCCGGCGCCGGCGTGTTCCACTTCCTGCACGCGCGTGGAAACCGCGCGGCTCGCTGCATGGGTCGCGTCAATGAGCTGGTAGTGAATTCGATGTTCGGTATCCAGTACAACGGTAACGACCATGGTGCGGTGAAATCGCATGAAGACGGTGAAGTCATCTCCATCGTGCGAAAGTATTTTCGCGCGCATCACGTCCGGCGCGAAAAATTCCGCCTGATGGTCGTAGTCCTGCATCAGCTGCCAACGTCTGATTCATAGTCGCGCCGGGAATAAAAACAATTCCCACCCAATGCTGAATCATGCAGCCGGGACATGCAATTTTCTCGCCACGATCGAGTGTAGTTAGCGATTCAATTCGCACATCGCCAGCGCGCAGTTTTGCGTACGCGGCGTCGCGTTCATCCTTACTTAGCGAATCGACATTCAGAAACGCACCAGCCGACGAAAGATCACGCGAAACACGTTCCTCGGTAAGTTGAATATAGCGATCAAAAGCCTGATACGCCGCCGCGTGGGGCGAGTCCACGGCGCGTCGCAGGAATGCATGCCGACGATGGCCGCCGACAATAACAGGTGCGCGATTTCTTTACCGAAGCTGACTCTCACGATGTCCGATTTCCCCGTCTGTGCCATCAGAAACGGCCGGCAAACAGCGCCACTCGTCGGCATTGGCGCAAGCACTGTCACATTTGATTCAAGCAGTTAAGCCGAAGGTGGCCGTAGCACGTAGCCAAATTCAATATGACAAATGGCATTTCGGAGTCCAAAGCAGAACGTCGATGCGGCTAAGGTAAAACCGTGAGGAGTTCAGAAAATTGGCGGCAGGTTGGGAAGCTTGCCTTCCATTACCGATTCCTCGGCAACGTCGTCCCCGCGGCTAAAAACTTCTCAACCCGCCATGACCATACTGGCGGAATCGCTGCGCGCTCTCAATGAGCCGAAAGCATCAATTTTCGCGGTACCGGGGGCATAGTACGGGCGTAGTGGAAGTAGTGGAAATGCAACATTTGCATGCCGAGCGGCGTCAATTAACGTGCATAGCTGCGCGATTTCAGCATGCGTCTGGTACAATTCTGAGCGCGCACTAGATGGAGCATCATCGCAAGAGTGTCGCAACACAATCGGAGCGCATTTTCGGGGGAGCGGTCATGAACAACAGTTCCAGAAAAATTATTTTGGCGGTCGCAGGGCTGATGCTCACACTCGCCCTTACATTTGCGGTTGCGCACGCACAATCCGCGGCACCGCAAGCCGCACCTTCGGTGAAAACAGCCGGCGAGCAATTTAAGAATGTTCAGGTGCTGAAGGATTTGCCGGCCGATCAACTGCTGCCCGCGATGCAGTTCATCACCGTGGCGCTTGGAGTGGAATGCGAAGCGTGCCACGTTCGCGGCGCAAACGAAAAAGACGACAAGCAAATGAAAATTGCCGCGCGCCACATGATGCAAATGCAGGCGGACATCAACAAGACTAATTTCAACGGCAATCGGCAGATCACCTGCAACACCTGCCATCGCGGCTCCGAAAATCCTGTTGCCGTTCCCGCAATTATGGAAACGGAAGGTGATCGCGCGCGTCCTGCTGCGCCGGCAGCCGCAGGTGCCACGCCTCCGGCACTTCCCACGGCGGATCAATTGCTCGCGAAATATATTGACGCCATCGGCGGCGCGGCCGCAGTCGCCAAGATTACGACCCGCGTGGAAAAAGGAAACACGATCGTGGGCGAAACTAAAACGCCGATTGATCTTTACATGAAGGCGCCGAACATGCGTTATTCAGTTTCGCACGGACAGAATGGCGACAGCATCACCGCATTTGACGGCACCGCAGGGTGGCAGGGTGGCGGCCGCGGTGGTCCACGCTCGATGGCGCCGATCGATTCGATGAGCGCGATGATGGACGCATCCATCGCGTTTCCGACAAACCTCAAGACAGTTTTGCCGCAGATGCGTGTGCGCACGGACAAGATCGGCGACAAAGAATACTACATGATTAGCGGACGCGGCCCGGGCACTCCATCTCAGGTTCGCCTGTACTTCGATGAACAAACCGGATTGCTGACGCGTGTGATTCGCTATAACGATGCCGGGCTCGGCATCATGCCCGTTCAAGTGGATTACAGCGATTATCGCGACGCGGACGGAATCAAAATTCCGTTTAAGTGGACACTGTCGCGCCCGCAAGGACGCTTCACAATTCAAGTGGATAGCGTGCAGCAGAATGTTCCGGTGGATGATGCGAAGTTTGTGAAGCCGGCGGCTCCTGCACCAGCACAGTAAAAATAAATTACGAGCGAGCGTTTTCCAAAAAAGCCCTGTTCCGATTCTTCGGAGCGGGGCTTTTTCTTCTTAGCTCTTAATTCTGCAACAAAGATATCGCTACTGAAGTCATGGACACAATTCCGGTGCGTAACGTCGGCTCGGGCACCGGCTCAAATCGACTGGTATGTGTTCCAGGCAACATTTTTCCCGCCGCAGCGGCGGCCGCAAATTTCGTGGAATCCATCGCGCCCAGCCAGAACATGAATGTTGGAATTTTGTGGCCGTCCAATCCCAGCACACCGAAATCCTCGCTACCCATGTGCGAGTCTCCATCCTTCACATTTTGCGCGCCTAGCGTTTTCACTAGAGTGGACTTCACTCCCGCCGCCAGCGCCGGATCGTTGTAGTTCACCGGCGTGGATTCATCTTTCAAGACCGTAATAATCGGAGCGCGGTCTTCCGGCACGCCGGCGGCAAGCGCGACGCCTTGCGCAGTTCTCCGAATACCGTCCAGCACAATGTTCAGTGATTTGTCAGTGAACGTGCGAACCGTCAATTCCATTTTTACTTCGTCAGGAATAATGTTGCGCTTGGTGCCGCCGTGAATGTCTCCGACGGTCACGACGGTGAGGTCGTGCGGATCTTCCTGACGGCTCACGATCGTCTGCAACTGCACAATAAACTCCGCGGCCATCACAATCGGATCTTTCCCGACTTGCGGAGCAGATCCGTGCCCGCCGATTCCGCGCATGATCACGTCCACCGAAGTGGAACTGGCCTGCGAAGCGCCGGGCGTCACGAAAACTGTACCCGTCGGGCCGAGATTAGTATCGTGCAACGCAATCGCCATATCCGGTGTTCCGAAGCGCTCGTATAAACCATCCGCG
The DNA here is from genome assembly GCA_963778235.1 of uncultured Acidobacteriota bacterium. GTDB lineage: Bacteria > Acidobacteriota > Terriglobia > Acidiferrales > UBA7541 > DASTCZ01. The sequence goes on from CAVZTQ010000004.1 coordinate 194,261, forward strand.
AGCATGGCTTTCGCGCCGTCAATTGTTTCTTCGGACGGCTGACCAATCAGCATCAGCGTGCCGTGCCATTGATTTTTCAACGCGGCCATCGTGCGCGCCGTGCCAATCAGCGAGGTCATGTGAATGTCGTGGCCGCAGGCGTGCATCACGCCCACTTCCTGGCCGCTCGCGTTTTTCGTCGTCGCGTGGCTGGCGTAAGGCAACCCCGTCTCTTCGACGATAGGTAGTGCGTCCATGTCCGCGCGAATCAAGAGTGTGGGCCCGGAGCCATTTTTCAGAATCGCCACCACTCCGAATGCCTGCGATCCGTCAGGATATTTTCCGACGTGCTCGGTGACGGTGTATCCGGCCTTCCGCAATTCCGCCGCCAGCAGCGCGGAACTTTGCGCTTCGTGATGGGAAAGTTCCGGATGCGTGTGCAGACCCTCATAAATGTCTACGAGTCCTGGGAGTTGTCCGTTCACATACGTGGGCACATCCTGCGACATGGCGGGTGCAGCAAATAAAAGCGTCATCGTAGCGAATATTCCGCAAATTTTCATTTTCTCTCCGGTGAAAATCACCCCAACTCTACACCGAAAGAATCATGTCAAACCAACTCAGATTTGTTGCGTCGAAAAGCGCAATCATATGCTTGCGTGATGGTTCGATTCACAATAGACTGCGGCCAAGTTCAAGCCGTTACCCGCAAGTCAATATACAAATCACTGTCTGCTATGAAAGGGAGAGCCAAATGAATTGGACACACTTTGGACTTGCCATTCTGATCGCCGGAATCGCCAGCTCGATCACCGACTGGTTCTTTTTTGGCGTGCTCTTCCATAACAATTACAAAATAAATCCTGAAGTTTGGCGCCGGGGACCGGGATCAAGCGAGGCGCGTGCAATCATCGGCTCGACACTGATTGGGTTTGTCGCCGCTGCGGCTTTTATGACGGCCTGCGTAATTTTTCAAGTGCACGGCTACTGCCCGGCGCTTGAACTCGCTGGACTTGTCGCACTGATGGGCGCATTGCCAATCACTATTACCAACTCCTTCTACATCAAAATGCACTCATCAATTGTGTTCTCTCACTGCCTCGGATGGACTGCGCGCTTGGTCGTCGCGGCTATCGTCGCCGGATGGCTGCTCGGATAACAAGAATTCTTTCGGAAGAAAAAAGGGGGGAGCCGCCGCCCGAAAGTGCGTTTCCCGGTGGAGGAATCGGGCGGCGGCCGGAGGGAGATCAATTCCTTCGCGAAATTATTTCGGCTGCACAATCACCTTGGCCGTCATGCGCGGATGAATCGAGCAGTAGTAGTCGTAGCTGCCAGCTTTATCGAAAGTGAATGAAAATTTCTCGTCCGTGTCCAACGCTTTCGAGGAAAAAAATCCTTCGTTACTCACAACGTTGTGCGGCACATCATCTTTATTCGTCCAAGTGAGTTTCGTTCCTGTAGGGACAGTGATGTTCGCCGGCGAGAAACTGAAATTGTCGATGAAAATTTCGTTCGAGCCAGGTTTCGCGCCATTCGCAGATTTTCCTTTTTCTGCGGACATGTCCATACCGCTCATCATCGCGGCGCCGCTAACCAGCGGACTATCCACAATCGCCAGTGAATGTTGTCCACGGACAAAATTCACTTCCGTAATTCCCAACACGCTCCGCAACTGTTCTGCGGGAACTTTCATGGGTCCCGGTGAAGGCGCGCTGCCCGGCGCGGGTTGCGGAAATGCCGTGGACATCGCCGTGTGAAAGGTCACGTTGCCTTCCACTTTCTGCATCGTCTGATGGATGTGTCCGTTCAACACGCTCACCGATCCGAACCGCTTCATGTACGCCAATGCTTGCGCGGAATCGTCTGTGCCCCATCCCCATTCCGGATAGACGGACCACAGCGGAATGTGCGCGAAAATAATCAGCGGCGTGCTCGCGGACTTGCCTCGCAAATCTTTTTCCAGCCATTCCAATTGTTCCGCGCCCAGCGAGCCCATTCCGCCGGCCTTCAAATTCGCCACGTTCACCAAGCCGACAAAGTGCGCGCCGTTGTAATCGAACGAATACCAACCGTTGCCTTGCGTCCCTTTTCCGTAGCGATCCAAATACATTTTCCCGTTGTCGCCGATGAAATCGTGTTCACCGGGAACGTAATATGTGCGGCCGGCTTTTGCGCCGCGCAAAATTTGATCGCAAGCATCAAATTCCGAAGGCTTGGAAAGGTGAGTGATGTCTCCGGTGTGCAGCAAGAATGCCGGAGCAACCGGCAGCGCGTTAATTCGGTTCACAGCTTCACCGAGTGTCGCCGCAACATCTGGATTCGCCGGCTTATCAAATCCAATGTGGCTATCGGAAATTTGCACGAAGCTAAGTTCGGCGCCGGCTGCGGCATCCACTGCGCCAGCACCGTGCGGGTCCATTACGATCGAGCGCAGCACGCCGCCTTTTAGTGCCCACAAGACGCCTGTTCCGGTCCAGGCCATGCATTGCAGAAATCCGCGACGGTCCACGCCGTCGGCGGAGTTATCATGCTGAATGTATTTCGTTAAAATCTCTTTGGGTACGACGGGTTTCGACATCGCGATTGCCTCCACCCGTCCAGACACGCACTCCGAGCGCGAATATTCCTGCGACGAGCGCGAAAAATGCCCCGGGAATAAAAATCCTGCTTTGCGAGTCATGCATCTGATGGTAGGAATCACTAGTTGCAGAAGCAACATCAGTTGCACAAATTCACTTCGGAACGCTTAGCTCGGAAAATAGTTTGTCCAACTCCTACCAGCGCGAACAGTTCGAGCAGCTTGTGCTTCCGCACATGGACGCCGCCTACAATCTCGCCCGCTGGCTGGTGCGCAACCCGCATGACGCCGAAGATCTGGCGCAGGAAGCCATGACTCGCGCCATAAAATTTTTCAGCGGATTCCGTGGCGGCGATCCACGCGCATGGCTTCTGACCATCGTGCGCAACTCGTGCTTCACATGGCTGGGCCGCAATCGCGCGAAAGATCTCGCCGAATTTGACGAAGAAACTCATTCACCTGGCGCGAATCCAATCGCCGTCAGCTCGCCGGGAATTTCCGCGCACGCAAACCAGTCTAGTAATGCGGCGCCGGCCAATCCCGAAACAATGGCTATCGCCCAAGCGGAAAGCGCGCGCGTACGCAAAGCTCTGGAAGAATTGCCGGTAATTTTTCGCGAGACAATCGTGATGCGTGAACTCGAAGGAATGTCCTACAAAGAAATTGCGGACGTCACCAGCGTTTCCATCGGCACAGTAATGTCGCGCCTCGCTCGTGGACGCGATCGCCTTCGCGCAATTTTAGTTGAATCCATCCGCACAAATCCGGCGCGGCAGGAGGAGCCAATCCCATGACATGCCAGGAATCCGCGCGGCTTCTGCCCGGCTATTTCGATTCCGAACTCGATCTCGTGCACACGCTCGAAATCGAAGACCATCTGCGCACCTGCGCCGTGTGCACCAATGCGCTTGAGGCTGACCGCGCATTGCGCTCAACAATCGCGCGAAGCAATTTGCGTTTTTCCGCGCCACCAATGTTTGCACGCGATGTCCGCGCGGCGGTAGCAAACGCGTTTCCGCCGGAAAAACCCGCGCGAAAAAACTGGTCGTGGAATTGGAGTTTTGCGGCAACCGCCGCGGCGCTAATTTTCTGCGCCGTCTTGACGTGGAAACTTCTGCCGGCGCGCTCGCCAAATTATTCCCCCGCGCTTGCCGACGAAGCCATCGCCGATCACATTCGCGCGCTCATGCCCGGCCATCTTTCCGACGTTGAATCCACCGACCAGCACACTGTAAAACCATGGTTCGATGGCAAACTGGATTTCGCGCCGCCCGTGGAAAATTTCGCCGCTCAGGGATTCCCGCTCATCGGCGGACGCCTCGACTATCTCGATCATCATCCCGCCGCCGCGCTTGTTTATCAGCGACGAAAACATTTCGTCAGCGTGTTTCTGCTTCCCGCCACCGGCGAAGCGGATCGTGGCGAATCGCAGACGAGCGAGCGCGGCTACAACGTCATCTCCTGGACGCGTGGCGCGATGAGCTACTGGCTCGTCTCCGACCTAAACTCCGCCGAACTGGAAGAACTGGCCAAGCTGCTTCGCGGCGAGCAGCCGACCACAAAATAGACTGGTTGAAAACCACCACTTCCGCTGAAAATGCACCGATTTCGGGCGATTTCCGCGCGGCCACCGAATAGGCAAGTACATGTATCTACCTGAAAATAAGCTACTTAACCAGGCCTCTAAGTTGCCGAACAGTTTGGCATCAGTCCTGCATCATATTGGGTGTAACTTGAAACAGAGTTAACGGATTTCAGAAGGGGGCCATATGCGTTATCTAAAGATTCTCGCGTTACTCGGTGTCAGCATGCTTGCAGCCACGGGCGCAAATGCGCAGCGGGTTGCCATCGGCATCGGAGTTGGCGGACCCGGCTACTATGGCGTAGCGCCAGTTTGTGACTACGGTTACTACAATTATTACCCGTACGCCTGCGCGCCATACGGCTACTACGGCCCGGATTGGTTTACTGGCGGAATCTTCATCGGCGCTGGCCCGTGGTTCCACGGATTTCACGGACACGGTGATTTCCATGGTCACTTTGACAACCATTTCCACGGCGGATTCAACGGTCACTCTAACTTCAATGGCGGACACGCTGGATTCAACAACGGCCGACCGGGAGTTAGCAACGGCGGACGCCCAGGATTTAATGGCGGACGTCCCGGCAACACCGTAAATCGTGGTGGATCGTTCCAACGCGGCCCCAGCGGAGGTAGTTTCCGCGGTGGCTCAAGCGGCGGCGGCTTCCATGGCGGAGGCGGCGCTTCACACGGTGGTGGTGGCGGACACGGCGGCGGACACCGCTAAGTCTCGCGCAACGTCTTAAGATTCAAACGGCCGGTCCCGAAAGTTTGGGGTCGGCCGTTTTGTTTTCCGCGCAGCTGGCTGCGTTCGTATCCTCTTCTTATTCTTAGACTAATATGATGATAACGTACGCATCGTCATGTCGAGGTACGCACAACCATGCCCGATTTGTGGGGCGATCATCCCCCCGGGGAAAGTTTCGTGGAAGCCAACTTTTCCGTGTCCCACGTGTGGCGAACTGCTGAAGATTGACGACCGGCCTGCCTATGGAATTTTCGCAGTTGGCTTCTTAGGAGCGCCACTTCTTGCATGGTACCTCGGCTATCAGGGCGCGAAGCTCGCGCTAGTGGCGGGCGGAATTCTACTTCTCGTGCTCGTTTCGGGGTTTTTTCTTATCGCTCTAGTGCTCGTGCCCAGCTACAAGCCAGAGCAGTACGACAAGAGCAAGCCGTTCGATCGCGTGGCATCAATGCGCCTGACTACTAAACCCAATGCCGACAAGAAAACGAATTCCTAAACATCTCGTCCGCGTTCACCCCAACTAATATTTCTTCAGCGTAGCCCCCGTCAACGTCGCCACCGCGCCGAACGTACTCTGCGCCGCGTTCAATCCCAATCGGAAATCCTTGTCGCTATATGTTTTGTACATGTCCGTCGGCTGATGCCAGTTCGGATCCCATCCGTTTCCGATTTGCGTGCCGCGTTCGTTTTCGCGAAGGCTCACGGCTGGGCAAATATCCTTGAACGGATCGGAATCGGTGTTTGTCATGTGGCTGCCCACCGACGCCGGATAATCCGTGGCGTATTTTTCATTCGCAACCTGAATAGACCACGCCAACGCCTGAGACGGCGCCGCCATTTTCGTGGCGACTTGAAATTCGATATTCACGTCCGCCTCCGGACGCTGCTCCTTCGGCAACGTTCCATCCGCCAACGGCATGCCGTGATCGAACATCATCATGTCATGCTGAATCATGCCCAGCCATTTCGGTTCCGGATATTTCCCCGAGCCCGGCGGGTTTTCCACGCCCTGCAACGCCTGACGTTGCGCCACATAAGCGCGCGCGCCATTCAAGCCGCTTTCTTCGTTGTTCCACAAAATAAATCGAATGGAGCGTTCCGTTTGCACGTCGGGACTGCTGAACACCCGCGCTAATTCCATCACCAGCGCGGTGCCGGAGCCGTCGTCATTCGCCGCTTCGCCAAATCCAATTCCGTCCATGTGGCCGCCGACGATATACATTTCATCCGGATGGGTGGTTCCGATTTTCGTGCAATAAACTTCCTGGCGTTCGCCGGGAACCGAAGGCGGAGTATCCAGCGCGCGAAGTGTTTCGTCAGGTTGCAACATCGGATCATTATTTACTCCGGTGCGTGCTTTCACGCCACGCGGACGTCCGCCGCCCGATGAAACTGGATTTTCTCCCGGTGCCGGACCGCGCCTTCCAGCCGCGCCACCCGCACCCGGCGTGCGCGGAGCCGGCGGCTGATAGTCATATATAATCCGTTCAGTATTCGTGCAGCCGTAGCTCTTCAACTGCGCTTCGATCCAATCCACCGCCGCGCGATTGCGATCCGTGCCCTGCCGACGGTCGCCAAATTGCGTCAGGCCTTTGATCGTGGCTTTATATTTTTCCAAATCCAATCGCGCCACCATTGTTTTGATCGGATCTTCCGGCGCGGGCGTCGCAGGAGTCTGCGCCGCGGCATTGGATTGCGGAACCATCCCTGTCTGCTGAGCTCCGGTCTGCTGCTGAGTTCCCGTTTGCTGTTGAGCTCCCGTTTGCTGCCGCGCAATCGCAACGGTTCCGCCAATCAAAATTAATCCGCAAATTCCAAGCATTGTTACTCTCGAAAAAGTCCAGCGCATGTCTCTCCCTCGCAAACGAAAATAATTTCAGTCAACGCGTGAACCAAATCCTACTTCCGCAGTCTATATGAGTCAACGCGCATGAATCCGGTTTCGGATACTTTTCGCGTGACGCAGTCTGCGTAACTGCTTATTGTCACAGGGGCAACGATCGGCAAGAATCAGGATCATGTAGAAAATTCGGCGAGGTGAATACGATGCGTCTATCAAGAATTGGTTACATTTTTGCAGCCGTCGTGTTGGTTCTCGGATTCAGCCAGTTCATTCGTGCGCGTGCACCGCAACCTGCTGTCGACGAGATTCCCAAGGTCATTCAATTTGGATTGGAGACGTACAAGTCCGAAGGGCCAGAGGCGGCCATCAGGGCATGGCTCAAAGGCGGCCCATACGACGGGAACAGAGACGTCATCGGCCAGGCAAGTATTCTGCGGCAGGCTCAGGGTGTTTACGGAGCGTACCGGGGATTTGAAATTATCAGCATGCAGAATATTTCTGCGTCCGTGCGAGTTGTGAATCTGACGTTGAATTTTGACAGAGGCCCGGTGTTTTCTAGATTTGTTGTGTACCGCACGGACCAGGGCGCAATGATTACTGCTCTAAATTTCAGCGCAAAAGCAGAGGACCTTGTTCCGAATCTTTTGCAGTAAATGGGCGCCCCATGTTCGTCCTGCGAAGCCGGCAAACGTGGGGTTCTTGAACTTTTTCTTTGGTATTCGCTATTTCTCAGTGATAAACCGCCTCAGCAAACAGCGCCTTCAAATCGCGCCCGCTCGCTTCTTCCATTGCGCGCTCAAAATCGCTGGAGTCCACTAATTTTCCCGCATTTCGCGAAGTGTATAAAGCAATTCCGCGCCAGAATTTCTCGTCGCCTAATTCCGTGCGCAGCCGATCTAAAAATAATGCGCCCTTGATATACGGCAGCTCCCCAAGCGCATCATGCGCATCCTTCCAATTTTCCCAATGCAGCGGACGGTCCTTCCCTTGCTCGCGCAATTTCTGCATCTCGCGCTTCACGTCGGCCATTTGCGCGTCGTATGCGGCGCGGCCGACATGCTGTTCCACATAGGCATCCGCCATAAAATCCGCCATGCCTTCGTTCAGCCAGAAATCCGACCACGATCGTATTCCAACCAGCGCGCCCCACCACTGATGCGCCATTTCGTGCGCCATCAAAATCACGTCGTCTTGCGTTTCCAGTTTCGGCAAATATTTCTCCGGCATCAATGCGATTCCCGCCGCTTCCTGCTCGATTCCACCCGGCACAAATGCCTGCGCATACTGTGGATTCGCCAAATCAACGCCCGCTTTCGCGCGCAAGAATGCATAAGCGTCCGCCGACTTCGCGAAAAATGCCTTGTCCGCGGCCTTTTGCGCAGCGGAATCTGTCCCGGCATTCGCCGCATACAAAATAAATTTTCCGTCCACGAAGCGATTCAATTTCGCCACGCCAAAACTAAAAAGATAAGTCTGCACTGGCGCCGTCTGCTCAAATTGAAAATGATCACCTTCCTTATCGCGCCACGGCTTCTTCAAGTCACCCGGGCCTGCGGCGCTCAATCCGCTGGCCACAGGCAGCACAATTTCCATCGTGAGTGTCGCCCGCTGGCCCGGACTGTTGTCGCACACCATCCACGATTCACAATAAAACGCCGTGTCGAGTCCAGCTTTGTCCGCAAACCATTCAATTCCACGCGCCGCCGCAGCCGTATATTCAATGTGCACGGTGTGACTGCCACCATTCCGCAAATGTAGGCTGACGCTTTCATTTACTACGGTCACATCTCCATCGGTGGACGTTGCGCGGATGATCTCCATTTTCATTTGCCGCTGCCATTCCACCGCCCCCGCGTCGTGGCGAAATTCAATCGTCTCTTCGCCGCGCAGAGTTTTCCCGTCAAAATCTGGAGTCAGTTTTACGGTGTAATGCGTAACTTGTGCGCAAACCGCGGAAGTAATGGCGCAGAAAAACAGCAGACAAAGTAATACTCGTCGCATAGAAACAGTTTACACATCCTCGTAAACTCGGCAAAGAATAGGCGGCAAGTCGGCATGTATAATGATGCTCACCCGCTTGGCAATTGTGTGGATTCTGTTTGCGGCAGGAGCTTCCCATGTTTTCCGTTTCGGCCGAACTTTACGACGCCATCTATTCATTCAAGGATTACGCCACCGAATCCTCGAACATCCGTCAGCTCATCGAGCGCGAACGCCCCGGCGCCAAGTCAATTCTCGATGTCGCCTGCGGTACCGCCGAGCACGCAAAACATTTGGCCGCGCATTTCCAGATTGACGGCATCGACCTTGAACCGAAATTCATAGAGATCGCATGCGCCAAAAATCCAGCGGGCAATTATTCCGTTGCCGACATGCGTTCATTCCAATTGGGCAAGCGCTATGACGTCGTGCAGTGCCTCTTCAGCTCCATCGGATACCTGCTAACACCTGAAGACATCGTCGCCTCGCTGAAATCTTTCCGCGCACACGTCGCGCCCGGCGGAATTATTCTCGTTGAGCCCTGGTTCATCCCGTCCGCGTGGAAACTCGGAAATCCGCACATGATCACCGTGGACAAACCCAACCTGAAAGTGTGCCGCATGAGCGTCGCGGAGCGCGAAGGCGATATTTCCGTCATTCGCTTTCACTATTTGATCGGAACTAACGAAGGAGTTCGTCACGAAGAAGAAATTCACCGGCTGGCGCTGATTCCCACGGAAACGATGGCCAAATATTTCCAAGCAGCCGGTCTGCGATGCGAGTTCGATCCCGTCGGTCTTTTCGACCGCGGACTCTTCATCGCACGTCCGCTCGAAGGGTAATTAAAACTGGAATCGGGTGCCCCGTCTTCGATGTGTGAGGGCGGGGGTTTTGAACCTGTTCGTGAACCCGTTCCCGCCCTACTTCGTCACATACTTCACGTGACTTTTATCCTTGTGCGTGGGCCTCACGGCAATCTCGCGTTTCAAAACCGGCACAATGTAACTGGCAAATCCAATCCCCACCAGCACCGTCCCAAATTTTTTCTCCGGCGTGAAAGTGCGCACCACCGTTTTCCCAAAGGAAAGTTTGTAAAGCTTCTCTTTGTATCGCCGCGCGAAAAGTTGCTGCATCGCTTCGTGCAAATTCGCTTCCGCTTCATCAAGTGACCCATTGCCCGCATACTCGCAAGCAAATCCGCCCAAATACGATCCATCCGATTGATGATGAACTTTCGCCAGCAACACTCCGGCGGTAATTCGCGTGCCCGGTTTTTCCGTGTGCTGAATCGCCATAATTCCTTCCAGCACCGATCCGTGATGAATCTGCGGCAATTCCTGCAGTTCCACCGTTTCCGGCGGCAGCACAGACGTGTACAGCATCACATTGAAATTCTCAATTCCCGCCATGTGCAGCGCCGCATCATACGAGCCCGTTTCGATTCCCACGTCACTTTCGCCGCAGCCAATTACCCAAAAATATTCGCGCGGAATCCGGCAGCCAATTTCGGTGTATACAACAGGCGTTTGCGTCATAAGTTTTTCAACTCCCGCGCGCAGCTTAGTGCCGTTCAAGTCGCGCGTCAATTACACAGACAATCAGAAAGTGGGCGTCCCATTGTCGATTATTCGGATGCTATACTTCGATTGCGTGAGCCGACGATTTATTTCCGCCGAGGATTTATGTTGACGAAACGAAAATTCCTAGCGTGTTCGCTTTTTGCCACCTTGTTCGCGACAGGCTGTGGCTCGGTAAGCACAAATCCAACAGATTATGTAGGGGAGTATATTTTCACTCCGTATTACACCGATCCAGGAGACTTCGCCAGTTTCGTGATTCTAAAGCAAGACCACACAGCCGTAGAAGTTCGGTTTTCTAAGGCCACGGGGCAGGTTAAGACCACGACAGAGAAGTGGGAGCTGGATTACGACGCGAAAGATCACTACACATCTTTGGGAATTGGAAACTTTTCGCATTCCGTCGAACGCTCGGGCTCAACCATTAAGCTCGGCATCTCTGACGGTGAGTATTACGAGAAGATCCGATAGTCCTTTGGACTGGCGCACGTTTAGTTTCTAAATCTGTTTTCTTCTTTGACGTGGCCCTGCCACCCTACCTCCCCATTTTCCCAAAGTGCTATACTCGCCCCGCGCTCCCTGCGCACACTTTCCGCATCAAGGAGGACCCTCCTCATGGCTTTCATCACCGTCGGCAAAGAAAATTCTGCGAACATCGATCTCTATTACAAAGATTGGGGCACGGGACAACCGATCGTCTTCAGTCATGGTTGGCCGCTTAGCTCGGACGCTTTTGAAGACCAAATGCTTTTTCTCGCTGACCACGGATACCGCTGCATCGCGCACGATCGCCGAGGCCACGGCCGATCCAGTCAGCCGTGGGAAGGCAATGAAATGAATACGTACGCCGACGATCTCGCGAAGCTCGTCGAGGCGCTCGATTTGAAGGACGCGATTCACGTCGGCCATTCCACGGGAGGCGGCGAAGTTGCGCGCTATATCGGTCGCCACGGAAGCGCGCGCGTTGCAAAAGCAATTCTCATCAGTGCCGTTCCTCCGCTCATGCTGAAAACTCCAGCGAATCCTGCAGGCCTGCCAATGTCAGCGTTTGACGAAATTCGCACCGCAGTTCAAGCGGATCGTTCGCAATTCTGGAGAGATTTAAGCGCGCCATTTTACGGAGCCAACCGCGCTGGCGCAAAAGTGTCGCAAGGTTTGCGCGATTCTTTCTGGCTGCAAGGCATGATGGCCGGAATCAAAGCGTGCTACGACTGCATCAAAGCTTTTTCCGAAACGGACTTCACCGAAGACCTGAAAAAGTTCGACGTGCCAACGCTCGTGCTTCACGGCGACGACGATCAAATCGTTCCCATCGTTGCCGCCGGCTTGCTGTCGTCGAAAATTATCAAGGGCGCCACGCTGAAAATAATTCCCGGCGCGCCGCACGGCATGTGCTCCACGCGAAAAGATCAAATCAACGCAGAACTGCTAGCGTTCATTAGGACAGAGCGGGCAATTTCGGCATGACAGAAAGCGACGCGCCGAACTAACCGCCATCATGCAATTCCCCGGCGGCTACATTGCCGAAATCCGCAGCCTTTCCGCGCAATAACCTACTCCCAACTTTTTTTGTAACTTAGTCGTTATAACGAGCATCTGATGGGGCGGGAGGTAATTCACATGAACGCAGTGATCAGTACGGGACCCATCGCGGTAACCACTTGGAATCTTGACCCCATTCATAGCAGCGCACAATTCAAAGTGAAGCACATGATGATCTCCAACGTGAAGGGCGAGTTCAGTGCCATTAAAGGCTCGCTCACACTCGACTCCACAGACATAACAAAATCGCGCGTCGAAGCCACGATTGACGTCGCCACCATCAACACGCGCGAAGAGCAACGCGATACACACCTGAAAAGCGCGGACTTCTTCGACCTCGCGCGATATCCCACGCTCACATTCAAATCCACACACGTCGCAAAGACGGGCGTCGACACGCTCAAAGTGTCAGGCGATCTAACCATTCGCGGAGTCACCCGCAACGTGGTCCTCGACGTCGAAGGACCTACCGCTGCAATTAAGGATCCCTACGGCAACACGCGTATCGGACTTTCCGCTTCAACGCATATCAATCGCAAGGATTTCGGCTTGACTTGGAATAGCATCCTCGAAGGCGGCGGCATTCTCGTCGGCGAAGAAATAGCCATCACGCTCGACCTGCAATTTTTGAAACCTTAAGCGGCGGAGGTGAATTTGATGTTGGTTCGGGTGCCCCACGTGTCGAACGCACACGTGGGGTTCTTGAATTTGTTTTTTGCGCAAAACGGAAATCCCAACTGCGGCGTGCGTGTGTCTTGACCTTCTCTCGCGCATCTAACTAAAATCATTTCTCCACTCTCGGAGGCCATCATGTCCATCCGTCCTGTAAAACGCTTGATCACTTCACAGCCCACCATCGAAGGCGGAGGAGTTCATCTTCGCCGCGCATTCGGTTTTCACAACACGTCCGACTTCGATCCCTTTCTTCTTCTCGACGATTTCCGCAACGATATTCCCGCGGACTATCTCGCCGGATTTCCGTGGCATCCGCATCGCGGAATTGAAACCATCACCTACGTTCTGGCCGGAACCGTCGAACACGGTGACAGTATGGGCAACAAAGGCGCCATCGCCGCCGGAGATCTTCAATGGATGACGGCCGGCAGCGGCATCATTCATCAGGAAATGCCCAAGGGCGATCCCGAAGGCCACATGCACGGATTCCAGTTGTGGGCAAATCTTCCTGCCAGCTTGAAAATGACTCCGCCGCGATATCAGGAAGTGAAATCGCAGGAAATTCCGGAAGTCACCGATGACGACGGCACGAAAACTCGCATCATCACCGGATCTTTCTGGGGCAAGCGCGGCCCCGTCACTGGCATTGCCGCCGATCCCATTTACATTGACGTTTCCATTCCGCCCGGCCGCCGAAAAGTTATTCCCGTCGAAACTACGCGCCACGCATTCGCTTATGTTTTTGCGGGCTCCGGAAAATTCTGTAACGCGAGCGAGCCGCTCGAAGTTCCCACCGAATCTGTCGGCTGGCTCGACGTTGCGCCGCCAAAAGACGCCAGCGATCGATCGCTAATCCTTTTCGATAGCGGCGACGAAGTCGTCGTGCAGGCCGGAGAAAACGGAATTCGCTTCCTGCTCGTTTCCGGCAAACCCTTGCAGGAGCCGGTCGCGTGGTACGGACCAATTGTGATGAACACGCAGGCGCAGCTTCAGGAAGCGTTCATGGATTTGGAAAAAGGGACTTTTTTGAAAACGGAAAAGCTGAAGTGAAAATAAATAGATGGGGAGTGGCCAGCTTAGCACTTTGCAGTTTGGCTTTCGCAGTTCAGCCGATTAGCGCGCGGCTGTTTCACGGTAGTGCGAATTCTTGGCTCGCTCTATATATCCTGTTGCAGATTTCGGCGCTGACGTGTTCCATCGTGGCTGCGGTCCGTGGAAACAAGGGATGGTTTCTAATGAGCTCCGTCAGCGGCCTTCTGATGGTTCAAGCCGCCCTTGCGCTCCTCGTAGAGTAATCCCCAGCAATGTTCGTCCTGTGGTACCCTCGCCGCAAGCCTCCCATGACAAACCAAACAGGTACACCCAGCGAATCGTTGCCCGAAGTAACTCTAATTGACGTAGCCGCAAATCTTTTTCGCGGCCCAGAAGCCGTCGGCGGACGAATGCAAATCACCACTCACCGCGTGCTGTTCAAACCTCACGCGATTAACATTCAAAAAGAGCCGGCAGAAATCGATTTGAAAGAGATCGCCGAAGTCGGCAAGCGAAATACGCTCGGCCTCGTCCCGAACGGTATGTACGTTCGTAATAAACAGGGTGAGGAATTTCGATTTGTAGTCTGGGGTAGAACGAATCTAATCAAAATTATTCAGGCCGCATCTAAAGACCGCATCGAAGGCAAGATTTAGCCGAGCGTATTCCGCTCGGGGTGCCCCATGTTCGTCCCGCGAAGCGGGCGAATGTGGGTTCTTGAACTTCCCCTCACTCAATCTTCACCGAACCGGCCAATCGAATATCTGTCGACGACGCTCCCACCAAAATTTTATATTCCCCCGGATCAACCTTCCACGCATGTGTCGTCACATCGTAATAAGCGAACGCAGCTCGATCCAAATCCACGCGCAAATCTTTCCCGGTTCCCATCAATAATTCTGCGCGCACAAATCCCTTCAACTCCTTCACCGGACGTTCCACTCTCGGATTCACCGGCTGCACGTAGACTTCAGCAATCTCCGCGCCAGCTCGCGTCCCCGTATTTTTCACGGAAAATCGAACATGAAAATTAGCGCCGTCTTTTTCAACGCGCAATCCGCCGTAAGCAAACGTTGTGTAGGAAAGCCCATGTCCAAAGGGGAAAAGTGGTTTCACATCCGAGCGGTCAAATCCGCGATACCCCACAAAAATTCCTTCTTTGTAAAACACTTTCCCTTCGCTTCCCGGATAATTCGCGTCCGCCGCGGAATCTCCCCAATGTTTTTCAAATGACGCTGGCAATTTCCCCGAAGGATTTACAGCGCCGAAAATAATATCCGCAATCGCAGTGCCGCTTTCCTGTCCCGTGTACCACGCCTGCAAAATCGCGCTGGCTGAATCCGCCCACGGATTCATATCCAACCCGCCACCGGAATTAATCACCACAATCGTTCGCTTGTTCGCTCGCGCAATCGCCGAAATCAATTCGCGGTGTCCGGCGGAAAGTTCAAATGTTCGATCCGATCCTTCCGCTTCTGTTTCCGGATTAAATCCAACGCACACCACCGCTGCATCCGCTTTCGCCGCGAGTGCGCTTTCCATGGGAAAATTATCCGAAGGCTTCAGTTGCCAGCCGAATTGAATCCCTCCTCCACCTCCGCCTCGCCCGCCACCGGTTCCGTGAATTTCCAACCGTATCGGCACCGCGTGATTTTTCTCAAGTCGTACCGTCGCATTGAAATCTGTTTGGTTTCTGTTGTCCCACGCATCCACAACTGTTTTTCCGTCAACGGTGAGCCGCACTCCCGTACCGGCGCGCATCACAAAAACGTAATCGCCGGATTCTTCCGGCGTCACAAATCCATTCCAGCGAATGGAATATCCACTCGCCGCACTGCCCGGCAGAAAAACATCATTGAACCGCGCAAACGTGATTTGCCTGTCGCGCCGCTTCAGCAAAGGCGTCCCGGAAAAATCCGCGCTCGCAAAATATTCTCCGTTCAATCCTGCCGCGCGCGTTTCATCCGCTTCAAATTGCGAACGCGCCGCCACCGATCGCGCATCCTGCGCCGCAAACGGCACGTAGTCCACGCGTATTCCCGCCGCAACCAGCGCATTCATCACGCTCATGTCGCGAAATGGAACCACGCGCGCGCTTCCTCCGCCCACATCTACTGCCGGATGCGCGTTCGGCCCAAACACAGCAATCGAATGAACTTCTTTTCGGTCCAACGGCAGCGTGTGGTTGCTGTTCTTCAGCAGCACAATACTTTCGCGTGCTCCCTCTAATGCAACTTTGCTGGACTCGCCCGAATAGAGTGGCGCAGGCGCAGTGGGCTCCGCTGCGCGATCGAAAAATCCCATCGCAATTCCAGCGCGCAAAATTCGCCGCACCTTGTCGTCAATCACGGTCTCCGGAACTTGTCCGCTCTTCACCGCAGGCAAAAGCGTTTCGCGATTCATGTTTCTACCTGATGGCATTTCCAAATCCAATCCTGCCAGCGCATCCGCAATTCCGTCGTGCGCCGCGCCCCAGTCAGACATCACCATCCCGCGAAATCCCCAATCTTTTTTCAGGATTTCCGTTTCCAGCATTTCATTCGCCGAAGCGTAAATTCCGTTAATCCTGTTGTACGAACACATCACCGCCCACACTTTTCCCTGCTGCACCGCCGCCTTGAACGCCGGAAAATAAATTTCGTGCATCGTGCGCTCGTCTACTTCGGAACTGATGCTGTTCCTCTGATATTCCTGATTGTTCAACGCAAAATGTTTCACCGTCGCAATCACGCCCTGCGATTGCACTCCCTGAATAAATCCCACTGCCGTTTGCGCCGCCAGAAATGGATCCTCGCCGAAATATTCAAAGTTTCGGCCGTTCACCGGTACTCGATTAATGTTCACTGCCGGAGCCAACAAAATATTCACTCCACGCGCTCGCGCATCCTGTCCCATCGCCGCGCCAATCTTCCGCGCCATTTCCGTATCCCACGCCGCCGCGAGCGCGACGCCCGCCGGGAATGCCGTAGACGGCCCATAATTCCTCACGCCCATCGGCCCGTCCGCCATTTTCATCGACGGAATTCCCAGCCGCTCAATACCCAACGTATAAAATTCACGCCGCCCGCTCAGCAAATCTATTTTTTCTTCCAGCGTCATTTTCGCCAGCAACGCGTCAACTCGCGCATCCACCTGCGAGTCAGTTTCCTTTTGTGATGCTGCCTGAGCACCAGTTCCTGCCCGCGCGAAGATATTCGTGTTCGCAAGGGCAGCGCAAAAAATGGCCGTGCAAAATAGAATTAGAAAGTAGTTTCGCTTCACGTTTTCTCTCGCAATCTGGAAATAACGTTATTCTCGTCGCTTAAATAGTTCGGGCGGATTTTAGCACCGAAACATCGTGGCTCAACGCCAGCCCCTATGCTAATTTGTCACCGTCATGCGCCCGCTCTTTGTCGCCATTCTTTTCGCGTTAGCTGCACAATCCGTTTCCGCACAGGATACTCGCACCGTCACAGAGCCAATAATCCCGCCCACTTGCGCCATCCTGCAAGCGGGAAAAATCGGCGATGCGGAAATTCTATCTCCCGAATATGAGAAGACAACCGACACCGCGCGCATCCAAAAAGCCATCGACGAATGCGCCCCCGGCCACGCTGTAGAATTGTCACGCGGTAAATTACAAATCTCCACACTCGCCGCACAATTTATTCCCAACGCATTTCTAACTGGCTCGCTCGAACTTCGCGATGGCATCACGCTGCTCATCGATAAGGGAGTAACTCTCTACGCCTCCCGCGATCCAAAAGATTTCGACCCCAATCCCAGCGCCGAAACAAAACTTCTCTGCGGCACTATCGCCGAAACCGCCAGTGCAGATCCTGCACCGCAAGGCCGTCCCTGCAAGCCGCTCATCTCCGTCGCCAACGTAAAAAATGCCGCCATCGTGGGCGATGGCACGATTGACGGCCGCGGCGGCGACACAATCATCGGCCACGATTATTCCTGGTGGCAAATGGCTCGCGCTGCCGAACCAAAACAGTTGCGCTACTTCAGCGTGCGCCTAATCATCGCTACGCACGCCGACGGATTTATTCTCTATCGCATCACGCTTCACAACTCGCCGAATTTTCACGTCTCCGTAAATAACACGGACGGCTTCACCGCGTGGGGCGTGCATCTTCAGACGCCCACAATAAAATCCGCGGACGCGCGCAACACCGACGGCATCGACCCTGGCTCGTCCACAAATATCACCATCGCAAAAAGTTGGCTGGATACTGGCGACGACAATATCGCCATCAAGCAGGGCACCACGCACATCAGCGTGCTCGATAATCATTTTTATAACGGTCACGGTATGTCCATCGGCAGCGAAACTTTTGCTGGCGACAGTTTTCTTCTCGTCGACGGCCTCACCGAGGATCACACCACCAGCGGCATTCGCATAAAAAGTAACGCCTCGCGCGGTGGGCTCGTTCACGACCTTACCTATGGCAACATTTGCATGCGCGACGTTCAAATTCCCATCGCCATCAGCCCGTTCTACAACAACCAAACCGTCGAAGGCTTTACTGACCCAAATATTCCCGGCGACAGAATTCCCGATTACAAAAACATCACCCTCCAAAATGTAATCGCCACAACTCCCGGTGACGCCCTGATCGCCGGCAAAGATGCAGCTCACATCACAGAAATTAGACTCGATGGCGTAATCATAAACGGAATCAAGCCCGATAACGTCCACAGTCAGTTCGCGCAGATCACACTCGCCGGGCATGGCACCAACATAAAATTCGCTGGCAATGGCGTCATCATATTCATCGACATCTCTACAGCCGCCGATAATCTCGACCCCAGCGTCCAGAACTGCTCTGCCAAGTTTCTCCCAATGCGCTAATATGTCTTCGTTTGTAAAACAAATTCCTTGCGTTTGGCTTTTCGACGGGGCACCAGCGCAACAATCAGGTGAAACGTGACGACTAATTTAGTCGGACGCAGGATATTTTTGCAGAAAGTCAGTCAGGCTGCCGTCGCCGCCCCCATCCTCTCCGCGCTCGGCAATCTCAATCAAACTCCACCGCCGCACAAAACTCTCACTCCTGCGCCAACAAAACCAAAACTCACCCTAAACATCCGCGATTACGGCGCCACTGGCGACGGCAATACCAATGACACCATAGCCATTCAGCAAACCATTGATCGCTGCGCCGCACTCGGCGGCGGTGAAATATTAATTCCCGCGGGAAATTATTCCACCGGCGCTCTCGCACTACGTTCAAACACTCTGCTGCGTCTCGAAAAGGACGCCACCCTTCTCGGCTCGCCGGAATTTTCTGCCTATCCCACGATGCAAGTTCGCTGGGAAGGCCGCTGGATTCAAGGTCACGTCGGATTAATTTATGCGATTGATGCCGATCACATCGGCGTCGTCGGTCCCGGCAGCATCGTTGGCAACCACGCGCTCGGCGGACGTCCAAACGCGCAAAATCCGCTGCGCCATCCTTGTGTGATGGAATTCATAAATTGTAAAAACATTCGCCTCGAAGATTTTTCCACCAGCAATTATTTGATGTGGGGACTTCACCCGACCTATTGCGAAAATATTTCCATAAAAAATCTCACCATTCGCAGCACTGGCGGAAATGGAGACGGCATCGATATCGATTCCTGCAAGCATGTCGTGATCGAAGATTGTGACATCGGGACCGGCGACGATTGCATTTCACTCAAGTCTGGCCGCGGCGCCGAAGCATTTTCACTGCTTCGCACTACGGAAGACGTCGTCATTCGCAATTGCACTTTCGCTGATTCCATTTTCGCCTGCATCGGAATCGGCAGCGAAACTTCCGGCGGCATTCGCAACGTGCGCATCGAGCATTGTAAATTCACCGCCGCGCGCACTTTTGCCATTTACATTAAAAGCCGCCCCGGCCGTGGCGCATTCATTGAAGATATTATTTGCAACGATCTCGACGTAAGCGGCACCACCGGCGGCTTTCTCCGCTTCAATATTCTGAACAGCGGCATTCAGGACGAATTTCCTGTACCCGGACTGGAAGGAATTCCGACAATCCGCAATTTCGCGTTCTCAAATATTCGAGTCACCGACGTTCCCATGCTCGTCGATGGCGCAAGCATTCATCCTGACAAACCGCTCGACGGTTTTTCTCTCGTCAACGTAACCGGTACATGCGCAAAAGGAATCTTCCTCGCGAATATCAAGCGAGCCAAAGTCAGCAACGTAAAAGTCACCGGTTTCGCCGGCTCGTTGCTCAACATTAATAATGTCACGGGCGTCGGACTAACCGGCGCCGCGCAAATCGATGCACCCAAAATTCCCGATGCGGTCGTCGCACCCGAAAAACCATATCAGCTTCATTAAGAAGGGGAATCACCGTGAACGTAAACCGTAAGATTTTTGCAGCGTTACTCATTACAGCCGCTGCCGGCGCGGTACTCGCGCAAACTCCGCCTTCCACAATTCCGCCCCGACCCGACCCAAAAGAAATCCCTCTCCCAATCATCAAAACTTCCATGCCGGAAATGCCGGGCGTCGATCAACTTCCCAATCGCCCTGAAATGCCCGACGTAATGACGCTCAACAACGACCAAAAAGTAAAAACAATTGCGCAATGGAATCAACGTCGACAGGAAATGAAAAATATTCTCGAATATTATTTCACCGGCTACGCCCCACCTCCTCCAGGCAACGTGAAAGCGCACGAGATCAGCTCCGAAATTCTAATGAACGGCAAAGTGAAATATCGCCTCGTCCATCTCACCTTCGGCCCGAACGAAAGTCTCAGTCTTGATATTGGCATTTTCACTTCCCGTGAAGGCGGCCCATTCCCCACAATAATTTCTCCATCCGGTTCGCCGCCGGGAGCAACTCCACTTCCGCGTCTCCCGCAAGGCGCAAATCAAGGCACCGGCAAGGATGCTCTGCTCGTAGTCGGCCCGATGGTTCCTACAGCATCGCCTTCAGCAACAAATGAAGCCGCCGCCGCAAGACTCGCCCCGCGCACCGCGGAACAAATCGCCGAATCAAATCCCGCCCTCGCCCACGGATTCGCATTCGTAACTTTCAATAACAATGATTGCGGCGAGGACACTACTCTTCGCAATCCCGACGGCAGTTGGGCGTATCGCACCACGCGCTTCTTTCCTGCGTATCCGAATTATGATTGGGGACTTCTCCGCGCGTGGGCCTGGGGCGCGTCGCGCATCGTGGATTATTTAATTACAGATCCGTCCGTCGATAAAAATAAACTCATCATCACCGGAGTTTCACGCACCGGTAAATCCGC
The DNA here is from genome assembly GCA_963778235.1 of uncultured Acidobacteriota bacterium. Lineage (GTDB taxonomy): Bacteria > Acidobacteriota > Terriglobia > Acidiferrales > UBA7541 > DASTCZ01. The sequence continues at coordinate 215,041 of CAVZTQ010000004.1, forward strand.
TCTCATCGCCGGTGCGTTCGACGAGCGTTTTTCCCTCGTCGCTCCCGTCGCCAGTTCAGGCGCAGGAACTCCAGCGCTCCGTTTCAGCGGCACTGTTCCCGTTCGCGGCGGCAAAGAAGGACTAACCGAAGAAGTCAGCAAATATCCAAATTGGTTTTCTCCCCACCTGCATCAGTTCTGGGGCCAACCCGATAAACTTCCCTTTGACGAGCATTGGTTCATCGCGCTCGCCGCACCGCGACCCTTCATCGCACTCGAAGGCGATCACGATCAAAATGTAAATCAGCTTGGCGTCTACCAATCCTGGCTCAACGCGATGCCGGCCTACGAACTATTCCATCATTCCGACGCCCTCGGCGTGAATTGGGCCGACCGTCCCCACGGAATGGTGCAAGGCGATTGGGACGCGCTCCTGGCATTCACCGATCATTTCCTCTCAGGCAAACCCAGTACACGCGAGTTCCATAAATTCCCGCAAGGAATTCCTCCGCAAAAAACTAAGCAGAGAACCGCGCACCAGAGGGAAGTTAAATCGGAATTTGTTCGGGGTGCCCCATGTTCGTCCCGCACAACCGGCGAACGTGGGGTTCTTGGAATTTGTCTTCTACCCAATCTCCGGAATGTATCCCGGATATTCCGGCAACCACTGCGAAGCCACAATCCTCGCCCTTAACGACTCCTTCGCCTCGGCGTCGCCGCCAGCACCGCGCTCCGCCTCCATCGCGACAGCAAACGCAATTTCCACCGCCACCTGGCGAATATTTTTCAACGGTGGCAGCAGTGGCGCCACAGCATCCTTCAACGCAGGTGACTGTTCCGCCAAAGCGCGCGCCGCGGCAATCATCATCGAGTCAGTCACCCGCTGCGTTCCTGTGCCATCTCCTGAAAGCCGCGACGCCATTACCGCCAGTCCCACCGCCGGAAAAATGTAAACATTGTTGCATTGCGAAATCGGAATCGTCGCGCCGCCGAAATGAACCGGCGGATAAGGCGAACCCGTCGCCACCAGCACGCGCGAATCCGTCCAGCGAATTAAATTTTCTGGACGCGCCTCAGATTTCTCGGTCGGGTTCGACAGTGGAAAAATAATTGGCCGCTCAACTTTGCTCGCCATCTCGCGCACAATCGGCTCGGTAAACGCATCTGTCAAGGTCGAAAGTCCAATCAGCACCGTCGCCCGAATATTCTTAATCACATCGTAAAGCTCGATCTGGTCTCCACTTCGCGTCCACGCGGCAACACGTGCAAGTGGCTGCGCATAAACGCGCTGCTCCGCCGTCAATTCCGCGCGCCCATCATGCAGAAGCCCGCCGCGATTCACCATCCAAATTCGCCGGCGCGCCTCTTCCTCCGAAAGTCCTTCGCCGACTAGCGCTGCGCGGAAATAATCCGCCACGCCGACGCTCGCCGCGCCGGCTCCGAAAAACACGATCTCCTGTTCGCGAAGAGTAGATCCCGCCACGCGCACCGCCGAAAGAACTGCGCCCAACGCCACAGCAGCGGTTCCCTGAATATCGTCATTGAACGTCAGCAACTGATCTCGATAGCGATCCAATATCGGCCGCGCGTGGATTCCCGCGAAATCCTCCCACTGCAAAAGTGTGCCCGGCAAAACTTCCTTCACCGCGTTCACAAACATCTCCACAAAATCGTAGTACTCCGCTCCGGTAATCCGTGCGTGCCGCCAGCCAAGGTATTCTGGATCGTTCAGCCGCTCTTCGTTATTCGTGCCGCAGTCCAGCACAATTGGCAAAGTTCGCGAAGGATGTATCCCGCCAATCAGCGAATACAAAGAAAGTTTTCCAATCGGAATTCCCAGCCCGCCAACTCCCTGATCTCCAATTCCAAGAATGCGTTCGCCATCCGTCACCACAATCACATCCACTTTGGAATTCGGATGGTTGCGCAACAGCTCCGGAATCGTGTCGCGCAATGGATACGAAATAAAAAGTCCGCGCGGCCTCCGGTAAATGTGGCTGAATTGCGCGCATCCCAGCGCCACCACCGGCGTGTAGACAATCGGCAGCATTTCTTCCACGTGATCCAGCAGCAGCCGGTAGAAAAGCACTTCATTCGTGTCCTGAAGCTGGCGCAAATAAATGTGCCGCTCCAGATCATTTTCTTTCAGCAGAAAAGCTTCGTATGCGCGGACGCACTGCGCATCCAGCGATTCCACAATCGGCGGCAAAAGTCCGTGCAGGCCAAACGCTTCGCGCTCCGCCTCGTCAAACGCCGTGCCCTTATTCAGCGCTGGATTATTCAGCAAATCCACGCCGCGCATACGCACAGCAAGCGCAATATTTTTCCGCGCAATAGGGTTTGCAATCATCGCAAGATTATTCTCCGCACCATGTTCATCATGATGCCACTAATCCAATCTTGTAACGGGATTTAATCAGGGGTGCCCCAGACGCCGTCCCGAAGCTTCGGGATCGCGTCTGGGGTTCTTGAATTTCTTTCTATGCTTCTAATTAATGTTTCGTTCCAGCAGTTCCGGCGGGCGCCACGCCTCCGCCAGCTTGTCCACCCGTCGGTGCAGTTCCACCAGCAGGCGCTGTTCCGCCCGTCGGACGTCCAGCTCCACCGCCGTTTGATCCATTTGACGCGCTCGTCGTATTCGTTCCACCAACACTTCCGCCGCTCTGACGCACGCCGCTACCGTATGAACTCGAATTCACCGGCGTAACTCCCGTGCTTCTCCCACCCGAACCGGCCACAGCAAATGTGCTCGGGGGACGCATCACTGCCACAGGCGCAGTATGCGGAGCCATCGCCGTCGGTCGTCCTGAAGTCGGAGCTCCAATATTCACGGGCGCTCCACTCCTCGGCGCGCCACCTCCACCAACAATCCCATTTGCCGTCGCATGCGCCGCATAAGTCCGTGTGGTATTTCCCGGTGCCACTGGCCCGCGCGAAGTCACACTCACTCCGGTCGCGCCCAGTGACGCAACAGTCGGCGCGCTCGTTTGCGTAAATGTTGAAACTGGTGTCGTCCCAATTTTTATTGGACTCGTCGGCCCAACTAATCCGCGCGGCCCCGGCACAATCACGCCCTTGCCGCCTCCGCCCGCGAACACAACATGCGTCGGCGTTATCGGCGAAATTCTAACTTTCTTCGGATTCACAGGAGTCGCCGGCGTCGGCGTCCATCCCACTTGATTTCCCACGTTCACAAATCTCGCATTTCCCCCGCGGAAATTTCCCAGGTCCTGCGGAATCCAGAACCATCCTTCGCCGTCGATATAAACCCAGCCGCCATAATGATACGGCAGCCAGCCCCACGGCTCCGCGCTCGCCCACATCCAGTCGGCGCCCATATCGTCAAACATCCACATGCCGTTGCTGAACGGCATCCAGTTCGCTCCCATTCCATAAGGCTGCCACGCCATTCCGTATCCGGAAATGTTTGACCACAACCCGTAGTTGTAAAGATCCGCCGTGCTGAACGCATAGTCCCGCGTCCGCAAGAATTCTCCCGAATCCGACTGCGAATTTTCCTGCGCTTCTTCTCGCTGCGCCGCCCACTTATCAAACGCATCCGTTCGCGGACTGCGATCCAAACTCGATTGATTCTGATCCATTCCCTGTAACGCCGGACCGTCTTGGATTTTCGGACCATAGTGCAAAGTCTTGCCGCTTTCCACCGGCGTATTGCTGCCGCCCGTCACCACGTCCGCTTTCCCGTGAAACACCGTCACCCAATTTTGCGATTGCGCGGAATCAATTCGCACCCGACCGCTGCGCGGCACCGTCACCAAGCCGCTTCCGCTGGCGAGCGTAACTTCATCGCCTTTCTGCAAATTCGCCGTCACAATCATCGTGCCCTGATCCAATTTCAGCGACGTCACCTTGTGTCCATCCGCCGAATTCAATTCCGTAAATTCCAGTTGCGTGTTCCCCGCCAGGTGAACAACCAATCCCGTTTCAAATTCCACTTCCGCGTATCCCGTGTCGGTCCTTAGCGAAAATCCTTCCCGTATCGGAAGATTCGTCACGGCGCGCTCCCACGCCGACCCGCCGCTTTGGTTCTGATATGCCACATCGCCTTCCACAAAACTCAGCCGCACAATCCGCGCGTGGCTCACCGCGTCGGCGTGCGCAAACGGCGGCATCGCCGCAACAATCGCAATCGTAATTATTACGGAAGAAAGTATCGCAAGTCGGAAGGAAGTATTAATACGCATCACACGCCTCCAGAGGAACTACGAATCAAACCGGATCAATGAGGTCGTTCTGGCCCATCTCGTAAGGGAGTAAACTCCGCCTACTCTCAAAATCCTGCTCCCCAAAACACACAATGTCAAGAACGTTAATTTACAGAGCCGCCCCAACGTAAGTGAACACTAACAATCAATCCGGGAACGCCGATCTCCCGATCGGCGCCGTTGGCGGGGCAAAAAAAACGGCCCCATCCTCCCATCACGAACAAAAAAGTTCGCAACAAAAAGACAGGGCCGCTTAAATACCGCCGTAATCTAATTTAGAAGTTAAACTTCAACCCCAGTTGCAGTACACGCGGATCGCGATAGCTCGTGATTTTGTTATAGGTCGTCGACCCAAGCTGCGTGCCGACTCCAAACGGGTTTGTGTGATTGAACATGTTGAACGCCTCTGCCCGGAATTCAAACCCGGTGCGCTCGGTAACGCGAATGTTCTTCGCGAGCGCCATATTCCAGATTTGATAACCCGGCCCGCGCACTTGTCCACGAGTCTCGTTACCCGGCCGCGTTGCCGTGGCTGGCACATTCGCGAACGCCGCGCCGTTAAACCACGCGCCGATGGTATGCGGCGCGCCGGCATTTGGATTTGCGATCATATCTGGCCGCAAACCAGCAGGACTCGAGGAACAACTGCACGCCCCGTCACCCGCCGGATCGATCGCGGAGTTAGTTGTCACGGTAAGGGGAAGGCCGGTAGCAGCCGAAACGATGGCGCTCACTTGCCATCCTCCCAGGAAATGTCCGGTGAAGCCCCGTTGCTCGCGAAACCACGGCAACGTGTAAACCACGTCCGCCGAAAAAATACTCGTTCGGTCTTGTTGCAACGGCCCGTACTCGGAGGCGATGTCATATAGATTTTGCGGCGCCGTACTCCGATCCGTTTGATTATTCGTCAAGGCTTTCGACCACGTGTAATCCACCTTGAAGAGCAAATCTCGCATCTGCTTCTTGCCTTCGATCTGCAGACCGTTGTAGTTGGAATTGAAGTTGCTCTCGATTGCCGTGATGGGTCCGTATCCCTTGAAGGGACGAATAATATTCACTAGCGTTTCGTTTAGCTTTCCGCCGGACCCAATCGTCGTTCCCACGCCTGTTACAAACGTCGAAAGCCCCGCAGCCACGTACGCTCCCGGCTGTGGCATGTTGATGTCTTCCTCGCCAAGCAGATGTGTGCCCGCGTTCCCAACAAACGCCGCGTCCACAAAGAAGCCGCCCTTGAATTCGTGCTGCACATCCAGGCTCCACTGTTGAACGTAAGGCGTCTTGTTCGGAAGCATCGTTGCATGCAGCACTTTTGGCGTGGCTGAAATCACCGCCGTGCCTGCCGCTGGATTATCCAGTGTCACGTTGTTGATCGTTACCGTGTTCACAAACGGCGGATTCGCAAAAATGTTCTGCTCGATGATTCCGAAAAGCGAAGCGTCGTAGAACATTCCGTAGCCGCCGCGAATCACCGTCTTCCCGTTACTCCACGGCTGCCATGCAAATCCGATTCGAGGCGCAATGTTTCCATTGTCCTCGTTCGAGATTTTCGCTCCATACGGCGAAGTGCCGTTGTTGACGATAATCCCGTTCAGCGGATCGTAATTCGGGTTCGGCACTCCTCCGCCGGCGCAAGGCGCGACAGTGCAAATCAGGCCGCCTGAGTCAATCGTCGGAGCTTTGGCCGGATTGAACAGCGTCGGATCGAAGTTTGTCGATTCACCGTTCACGTCCGTCGGCTGCCGGAAAAATGAGTATCGAAACCCATACGTGATTGTCAGATTCGGCTTTATGCGCCACGAATCCTGGGCATAAAACTCAGTCTGATTTGTCTGGATATTCGGTGTGATATCAATCGAAGCCTGCGCAAAAGTTGCTACCCGGCCCAACAAGAAGTTTGCCCATGATTGCTCAAAGGCGTTCTGGTCCGACCCAGGAACAGTAATTGGAGAGAAGACCTGTCCAGTGGTATTAATGGTGAAGCTACCCACGTTGTTTCCCGCCGTGTTTTCCGTTTTCTGGTAGTGGTTAAACGAAATACCGAACTTCATGGTGTGCTTACCCTTAATCCATGTCTGGTTGTCGAACACGTTGTAGTTTCGGTTGTAATCGTTATACGGGCCAAAGCCGGTAACGGCGCTCATTCCCGTTAACGCCAGCGCTGGAATGCGTCCCAGCGTGTTCGCAAACGGTAGCGTTGGATGAATGTCCGGCGATTGCGCCGAATTATCCAGTCCGATTGGCTGGCTGATGATCGCGCCTTGCGAATATTGGAACCCGCCATCGTTCAGCAGTGTCGGCGAAATCGTCGTAACTCCGTGAACGATAAAGTTGTATCCCGGATCGCTCGTGGACGTTGTCGACACGCCCGGCAACGCCGCGCCTGTGAACAATCCGCCCGGTTCGATCGTCGGAATTCCGTCGTGGATGAACCGTCCAAATAGCGTGAACTTGTTTGAGAACGTGTGATCAACGCGAATCAATTGTTGGTTCGCGTTGAATATGTTTCGCAAATTCACGATCTCAGTGTTGCCCGTCGAATTCGGTACGCCTGTCAGGTTCCAAATGTCCTTAATATACGCAGCCGCGGTAGGACTGGCCGTCGTAATATGGTTACCCATCGTCGTGCAATTGCCTGCAGCGTCAAAAGCCGTGCAGAGTAAGCCCGTGAAATTCCCCGCAAGTAGCCCTGCCGTCGGCACCAGCGCGTTCACCGTTCCGTAAGTAATTACTCGCCGCACTTCCTGCGAGAAAAAGAAATACGTCTTGTGTTGTTTTCCGTCGTATACGTGCGGAATCCAAATCGGTCCGCCAATCGTGTAACCGAAATCGTTATACCGCAGCGGAGGACGCGCCGTCGGAATCGCCGTCGTCTTGTTCAACGGGTTATTCGCCTGCATAACATCGTTCCGGAAAAACTCGTACGCGTCGCCGTGATATTTACTGCCGCCGGACTTCGTGATTACTGTGATTTGCGCGCCTTCCGACCGGCCGAATTCCGGATCGTACTGTCCGCGCAACACTTTGAATTCTTCAATCGCGTCGATGCTCGGAAAATCCAGTAGCGTCAGATTCGATCCACGGTCAACGTTGTCAGCGCCGTCCAGCGTCCAGTAAGCAGCGCTGTTCCGTTCACCGTTAAACGAAAATGGAATCGTCGCCGTCGTTCCCGAAGGCAGCGAGTTGCCGATGTAAAATGTGTCCAGCTGTGATGACGAAGAAACGCCCGGCATCAGCGTCACCAACTGCACGAAATTTCGCGTATTCAATGGCAGCTCGTGAATTTCCTTCGGAGCCACCAGTCCCTGCTGCGCAGCAGTCTGCGTTTCCAGATGCAATTCTCCCGCGTTCACTGTCAGCGTTTCTGTGGCCGATCCTATTTCCAGCTTGAAGGAAAGACCCAACTGGTCGTGCACGTTCAGCATGATTTCTTTTTGTTCCACCTTCTTAAAACTCTTCGCCTCCACCGTCACCGAATAATGGCCCACCAGCAAATTCGGTACGGTAAATTCACCGCGATCATTTGTTTGTGTTGTCTGTGAAGTATTTTTGTCGGTGTTTGTTACCGTCACGGTTGCTCCGGCCACTGCCGCGCCGGTCCCGTCAAGCACGGTCCCCGAAATCGTGCCGCTAATGTCCTGCGCCTTCAGCGTCGCTCCCGCAAACAGCACGAGAACGAACGTACAGAAAACTGCCAGAATTTTCCTGGAATTCATGAACACCCCCCTGGATTTTTTCAAAGGTCCATACCTCTAACATCCCCTGTGGACCTTATTGCCGCGAATCCTACGCCTCTATTGCCGCCGAAACAACGATATTCCTCACGCGTTCGGAAAGTTAATCACAATTTGATTTGGCAGTAGAGCATCGCCGTTCCCGGCTACCCCTGGATCACCGGACCCGGCCATTACACCTATAACGACGGCACTCTCAAGTTTTGTGCAGGAATTTTGAACTATTCTTAGAACACTGCTCTGCGGCAAGTTTCATCGGGGGTGCCCCACGTGTCGTCCCGAAGCTTCGGGAACACGTGGGGTTCTTGAATTTCTTCTGGAACTAGGTTTTCGTGAATCGAATTCTACAAGCAGTTCTCAACTCTTCTCCACCACCTCAAAAAAAACTCCCACCCGTCAGCACTGTCTCAATCGCCACCACCAAATTTTGCGCTGCCTGCGACTTCAACACGACTCCCTGAGCGCCGGCGTCCTTCACTTCCTTCCCCAAACTATCCGATTCATGCATCGTGAACATTAATATCCGGCTTTCCGATCCAGATTTCACAATCCGCTTCGCCGCCTCCAGCCCGCTCATCACCGGCATCGTGATGTCCAGCACCACCACATCAGGATGTAACTCTTTCACCGCTGCAACCGCTTCTTCACCATTCGTCGCCTGTCCGCAAATCTCCCAGCTCGGTCTGAACTGTCCCAGCAAATTCCGAATTCCTTCGCGCACAATTTCATGATCATCAACAATTAATATCCGCGGTTTCAAAGCAATTCCCTCGGCGCTGCCACCTTCAATCGTATTCTTCATCGAGTGTCCTCTTCAGCCGTGGACGCACCTATTGTGGTCCGCGCTTCAATCGGCACCGAAGCAATCACCGTCGTCCCTCGCGGACTCGACAACAATTCTAGCCCGCCTCCCAACTGACGCATCCGCTCTTCCATTCCCCTCAATCCCACTCCCAGAACGTGCAGCTGATTTTCTCTGCCGTCTTCGCCGGATTTTTGCGGCGGCAATCCCTTTCCCTCATCAATCACTTCCAATATCGTTGTGCCGCCGCGGTTGAACAATCGCACCCGCGCTACTTCGCTGCCCGAATGCCGGTGTACGTTCGTCAAACTTTCTTGCAGCACTCGGAATATCGCCGTCTCCACGTGAAGCGGCAGCCGCCCGAACTCTCCCGGAATATCAAACGTCGTGCGTACGCCGCTTCGTTTTGAAAATCCATCCACGTACCACGATATCGCCGACTTCAATCCCATCTCTTCCAGCATCGGCGGATATAAAAGATACGCGATCGTCCGGACTTCCTTAATGCAGTCCTCAGTTAAATTGGAGCACGCGGCAATATTTTGTATCAGTGAGGCCGGCTTGTTCGTCGCAACCGATCCAGCAAGGGAATCCAATTTCATTTTCAAAACCGAAAGCGTTTGTCCCAAACTGTCGTGCAAATCTCTTCCGATTCGCCGCCGCTCTTCATCCTGCGTGCGCAGCAAGTGCAAAGAAAGCCGCCGCAACGAATCTTCAGAATCATGCAATTCCCGCCGCGAATCCCGCAGCGCTTTCAACACCATCATTCGCTCAGTGTTGTCCTTTGTCACTTTGCTGAAGCCCATCAGGTTCCCGGCGGCGTCCCGCATCGCCGTGATCACTACTGTCGCCCAGAATTTTGAGCCGTCTTTCCTTATGCGCCAGCCTTCGTCTTCCACTCGGCCGTCTCGCACAGCCGTTTCCAACTCCGCCTGCGGCTTTCCTGCCTGCAAATCTTCTGCCGGATAGAAACGCGAAAAGTGTTCGCCGATAATTTCCGACGCTTGATAACCCTTAATTCGCTCCGCCCCTTGATTCCAGGTCCGAATGCGCCCATCCGTATCCAGCATGAAAATTGCGTAGTCCCGCACCGCGTCCACCAGGATGCGGAAACGCTCCTCGGACATAACATTCGCCGAATGTACGTTGGAATCTGGAGAAACTTCTGGGGTTTTTCCGCTCATATCATTCTCTTGCTGCGCCGCATCACTCCTCTGGTCAGACACTTCCATTGTTTCATGAAACGCTCGCGCCTCTTGTGCGCATGTCGAATCAATAGATACTTCGTTATATGCTTCGTCGCGAGCGAAGCTGGATTCCCTGGATTTGTCAGTGGTTAGCGTGCTTTATCGTACCGCGCGCACCCGCGCGTACCATCAGGTGAACCCTGTAGACGCCACAATCTCAGATCAATCAATAAATTTAGTGAGTTGCCGGATCGAGGAAAAACTCTACGCTTCGATAATCTGATTCCGCACAGCATAACGCACCAACTCGCTAACCGTATGCAATTGCAGCTTTCTCATAATGTTCGCGCGGTGCGTCTCCGCCGTCTTCACGCTGATGTTCAGCGAATTCGCCACTTCCTTGCTGCTCTTTCCTTCCGCCAGCAATTGCACAATTTCGCGTTCGCGTGACGTCAACCGGTCCTGCACCGTCTCCGGCACTTCCACTCGCGTTCCGCCCGCATCATTAAATTTGCTCAGAATTACTTCCGTCGCACGCGGCGTAAAAAACGGTTTATGTTTCGCCAGTGTTTCCACGGCCAAAATCAAATCGCGGTCGGAATCCGACTTCACGATGTACCCGCGCACCCCTGCCTCCACAATTTCCCGAATCAGTTGATCGGAGAAATGCAGCGACAATATCAGCACTTCCGTCGAAGGCGACGCTTTCCGGATTCTCCTCGCCGCTTCCATACCGTTCAAATCCGGCATTCCGATGTCCAACACAACGATATCCGGCTTCAGCTCTTCGGTTTTCGTAACCGCTTCCCGCCCCGTCTGCGCTTCCCCGCACACTTCCCAGTCCGCGTGCGTCTCCAGCAACGCTTTAATTCCGCGCCTCATCAAATCGTGATCGTCCGCTACCAATATCCGCAGTGACTTCATAACATCCTCCGTGAGTGAACAACCGGCGAATATACCGGATGACTCTAACTTATTTTCAATGTAGGCCTACGAGATTATATAGCCGTGCGGGCGGGCCCGATCATTCCGTTTGGAATATCGCTGGCCCGCCCTTCAATGATTGACGCTACGAATGACGCGATCCCCACCTCGCGGGTTTCATCCACCCGCCCAAATCAATCTACAACTCCATCTACATGCACTCCGCAAGGTTCTCCCGCAATTGCTGGCGCGCTCGCATCACGCGAGACTTCACTGCCGACTCCGAAAGCTTCAGCAGTTTCGCGGTTTCCTTAATCTTTCGCTCTTGCATCACCAGCATCGTAACCACAGAGCGCGTAACTCCTCGTAGCCCGTCTATCGATCTCCTCACGCACCGCTGGTTTTCCCACTTCATATAGATCGCCTCGGGATTCACGTCTTCGCTCGCCGCCACCTGCTCAATCGGATTTTCCTCTTCTTCAAAATCATCCATCGCCGCAACGCGCACTTTTTCCCGGCGGCGTTTCCGCAGCTTCATCAACGCCTCATTGATCGCGATTCGCGTCAGCCACGTTGAAAATTGCGAATCCCCCTGAAACTGCCGGATTTTCGTAAATGCTTTCAGCAAACTTTGCTGTGACGCATCTTCCGCGTCCTCGCGGTTCCCGGTGATTCGTAGCGCCACGTGATACGGCAGATGAATGTAGGGCCGCAGCAATATCGAGAACGCATTCTCCTCGCCCGCCTGCGCGCGCTCCAGCAGGTCCGATTCCTCCACCGTTCCATCGCCGTACAAATTATTTTCATCCTGCGCCGCGTTCAAAATTTCCGCCTCGTCCGCTACCAGCAAGTTGGTTCTCACAGTCTCACCTCGTCAAAATTGAATTTGCCGTTCACCGGTCTCATCAGCCGCGCCCAAGGTAAGCCCTACCGCCCAAACCAGCCATAGGACGCATCCTGTATCACCTTAGGGGAATCACTGTATGCCTCCATCGATGTCGCGTTTTAAGTAAGCCCTTATTTTTCATATAGATACCGCTGAGAGGCCCTTGCGGACCCTCGTCCTAGTACCCGCTCGCCGCGATTCAGTGAGTCATCTAAGACGTAAAATTCATCATACAAATGAGGGTTGGAGCACTTTATGCACAATCGTGAACGGTCAGAAACGGAGGAACCAATGTCACAAAATCACATCCGGACAAGTCATCCGGTTTCAGCTCTTTGTATCGGCGTTGGCGTCGGGGCCGTGCTCGGAATTCTTTTCGCGCCCAAATCCGGCAAAGAAACTCGAGACGACATTGCCGGCGCGGTGAATAACGGCATTGACGGAGTCCGCACCCGCGCCACAAAAGCAACTCGCACAGCGCGGCGCATCGCAGTTCGAGTCCGCGAAAAAGTCGAAGACGCCGTTGATGCCGGCACTCAGGCTTATCGCGATTCGCTCCGAGCCATCCGATAAAAAGGATTTAACGGTAGTTACTTGCCCAGGAGAAACTACATGTCGAACAATCGCGTTTCCAAATTAATTGCCGGCGCAGCTGTGTCAATCGGCCTTCTGATTTCCACCGCTGGATTTTCCACCGCTGGTGCGGCTCTCAGTATCACAGCCGCCGCCAAAATTCCCCAACCGCAAAATGAATCACTGGTCCGCGAAGTTCAGCATCAGCTCCGCATGCTGAATTTCTACACTGTCTTCGACAATCTCACCTTCAAAGTCGAAGGAACTCGCGTGATCCTTGCAGGCCAGGTTGCCAAGTCCGCTGTGAAAACGGAAGCGGTCGGCACCGTGAAAAATATTCAAGGCGTCACCGACGTGCAGGACAACATCACCGTTCTGCCCGTCTCGAATGGCGACGATCGCATTCGCCGCGCCGCCTGCAATGCCATCTACGGATATTCGCAGCTCCGCAAATACGAATTTCAATCCGTCCAATCCATCCACATCATCGTGGATCGAGGTCACATCACTCTCGAAGGTTTCGTGGATAGTCAGGCGGATAAGAATGTCGCCGGCATTCGCGCAAACACCGTCCCCGGCGCCTTCTCCATGAAAAATAATCTGATAGTCCCCGAAGGCAAGGGAAAATAATCTAAGTAGCACCGACACTCTTGTCGGTGCACACAGTCCCGGGAACGCCAATCACCTGATTGGCGTAGTATCCGCGAATTTATTCTTGATTTAGATTTTGCATGGGTGCCCCACGTGTCGTACTAACACGTGGGGAATTTGATTTTGCCCTTAAGGTTTCTCCGCAGGTTTCGGCGCCGCGGCCTTAATCTGCAATTTCACCTTCACTTCATCATTCTTCTTCACGCTCACATTGTGAATCAGTTCTGACCACTGTCCATTCGCCTGCGCCCGCACCTCATAAATCCCCGAAACAGTTTTCCCAAAAGTAAAATGTCCCGTCTCATCCGTCAGCACCGTCCGCGGAGGCCGTCCATTCCCCGGCTGCAAATAAACTCGCGCATGAGCCTGTGGACTCCCATCCGGCGCCAGCACAACTCCCGAAAGCACTCCCGGCATCTGCGCCCGCACAGGCAAAGCATCAACTAAAGCAAATATCATCATTCCCAACAAGATCAGCGCAAATCCCCGAACTCCAAATAATTGCCGATAAATAAATGTAGGACGCGGCATCATATTTTCCCTCCGCACTCTCCCTACAATTTTATTCCATCCCAGGGCGCATCCCCGCTCATCAATCCCGCCCACACCTCAAGAGTCAACGCCTCCACCTCGGATCGCCTCAAGTAGCACCGACAGGAGTGTCGGTGCGCTCTACTCCGGGAACGAGGGTGACCCGTCCTCGGTGTATGAGGGCGGGGTTCGTGAATTTGTTTTCTTGATCTGGACTTTGGCGGGTGCCCCACGTGTCGTCTTCACACGTGGGGTTCTTGAACTTGTTTCGCCGTCATCCTCAACCGCCTTCTTTACGTCCTTCCATCACCTCCACCAAATCCCCCATCGACCCCACCACCAAATCCGGCCGCACATCCACCCCCGGCTCCCGCGTCGCTCCAAATTCCCCAGCCTTGCTCGGCCTTCGCACCCAAACCGTTTTCAATCCAAATTTTTTCGCCGGAACATGATCGTGATAAAGACTCTGCGCCACATGCAAAATATTTTCCCTCTCCGCTCCAAATGTTTTCGCCACCTCCATTGCCCGCAAAAACATTTTCGCGTCCGGCTTATATGCGCCCACTTCTTCTGCCGTCACCACCGCATCAAAAGTAATTCCCAATCGCCGCTGCGTCCGCACAAATGATTCACGATCCACATTTGACACAACAACCAACTTAAATCTCCGTTGCAATCGCTTCAAAGCATCAGTTGTATCCGGAAACGCCGGCCAATCTCCCACCGACTTCCCCAACAATTCCGCCGTTACCGAATCGCTCGGCACCCCAAAATGTTTAGTCATCCGCGCATGTGTCGCCCAAAGTATTTCCGGATAAATCGCCGTCGGCAAATCACGTTCCGCCGCGCTTTCCGCTTCTCCAAACGCGCCAAGCACTTCCGCATCGCTCGCCGTAATTCCCACCCTCATCATCCACGGACGCACCACAGCCAAAATCCCCGTCTCCCAATCAATCAGCGTCCCGTAACAATCAAAAGTCAAAACGCGAAACCCATCAAACTTCATCTCCCCTCCATCACCCATCGCCTTAGGTAGCACCGACACGGGAGCCTGCCCTGAGCTCCGAAGGGTCGGTGCACTCCCGCACAATCACGCACAACATGATTTCACCACCACTCGCCCATCCACCAACGACGTCATCCTGAGCGCCGGTTTGGTCTTTGTCGACAGAGCGCGAATTGCTGCGGCTCTGCGACGCTTCATAAAACCGCGAAGAACTTGCTTCTTCTTTACGCTTTTGCTCTCTCCCCCCAAAATCCTACCCCAAATTAATTCAGGGCGCTCCAGCCACGCACCAGAGCGCCCCAAATCTCATCCACTATTCCTCACTAACTTTTCCATCAAACGTAAAATGCTCAATCGTATCGTCCAATTCCTGTTGAGCCACTTTGCGCTTCGCTTGCAAATCAACAATCTCCTTCTTCAACGTCGCCAAACGTGTTTCCTGCTCGTCCAGTTCTTTCACATACCTCTGCGCCAGCGCTTTTTCTTCCGCCGTCCCTTTCAGCGCCTGCAAATCTTCTCGCACGCGATTCTGATCTACGCCGATGCTATCCAACTCGCTCTGCTTTTGTCTCAAGTCCGCATCGAGTTTGGCAATCGCATCTTTTTGCGCCAGCATTCCACGCAGGAATTTTTCCAGCTCCGGCGTGAGTTCATGTTTCAGCGTAAACGATCGGATCATCGGCTCAGTTATGTTGTTCAACGTGATTTGCGTGGAGGTCGGCGAACTCTCTTCCACCACAAAATCTGTTGAGTCTTTCGCTTTCACTTCCACTCGAAAACGATAAGCCGTCGCCGTCTCCTCCGCCGGCTTCAAAGTTTCAGTCAGTTTCCAGCCCGATCGAATCGGCTGTTCGATAATCATAGTTCGCGGTGAAATGTCTTCATTGCGAATTGTGTAAACGGTTTTCGTGCGCGACTGCATCGTGCGGATCATAATTCCGCGCGCCACTCGAACATTGGTCAGCTTCTCCGGCGCGCCTTCGGATTTCACCACCACCTGCATCGCCAGATCCGCCGCATAACTAATCAGCCGCTTTTCTCCGGGATGAATCGACTCGATCAATCCTTCACCGGCAAAAGCTCCCGCTTCAATCACGTTGAAGCTGCCGCCATCCAGCACCAGTGAGCTGGAATTCGTCAGCCACAACGCGCGCAGCGGACGCGCCATTCCCAGATTCGCGTTCCACAACGCAACTTTTTCCGCGTCAATTTCCGTTTGCACAATTGGCACCAGCGCCGATTGATTTTTCCGGATCGTCACTCGGTCTCTCAACTTGTACTCAAATAAATCGCCCAGCAAACCGCCTTGCGCTCCAACCACGCTCGCCCCAGCCGCGTGAAACGCGTTGTTCGCATTCGTAATTCCAAACTCCTCCACGCCGTTAATCCGCGGATCATTCGCGGCGAAAAATCCATCATTGCTCTTCAGCAACGCGTCCTGCGCGTTGATCCCGTCGAACGCAATGTTGACGGACCCTTTCGGCAATCCCTCGAAGGTTGAATTGCGCGGCCCTCCAACGGTTTGAGCCCCGCCACGCCCAGCACCTCCAACAATATTCCTCCCAGTAAGCGTGTTCTGCGTCTCCAAAAGCTGTTGCCCCGCCTCAATTGAAACCAGCGTGCTCGCATGCGTCTGCGGAGAAAGCAAAACTCCACGCGGCAATCCCACCGTCGGCCGCTGCATATAATAAGGTTGCGAAAGTTGTTGAATGAAAGATTGTGGCGCCCCCGCGGCCAACGAAAGCTCCACGTCCACCCAATCTTCGCCAACCGTGTTATCCACCACCGCCCACCCTTGCAGCAGCGGCTTCGTTCCTTCCGGGCTCGTCGCCCCCGGCAGCACAATCCGGTAAGTTGTTTTCCAAACCGGCACTTCGCTGATGTAGCTCACGCGGATTTGCCGGTCGCCCGAACCCGCCGTGCTCAACACCAAATGCCGCGTATCTTCCTGATGCGACGAATCCATCAACCCCAGCGCCCGCGTCAATTCCATTTCCAAATCGCGATCCGCAAATCGCACATTCACTCCGGATTCAAGCGCGAAGGAACGCACGTTGCCTGCGTCATCCAGAAGCGAAATTTGATCCAGCCGCGAAACGGATCCGTTTGTAGTGTGAACTTTTTCTTCCACACTCAGCAGTCGTCCAGTAAACGAACCGCTGGCCGTGCGAACTTCCAATCGCGCCCCGCGCAAATTCTGCAACAGCGAAGCAAGTGTGCTGTTCTGCGCCACCGGCACGGGCAGCGAAGCCAGTTGATGTCCCGCCGGCTCCTGCGAATTGTAACTGGCGCCGACAATCCGTCCGCCGCTAAAATCCAAAGCGGTCAACGACTTCAACACGTCATTCAACTGCCCGCTCGTCAAATCAATTTCCACATCCTCATTCCCACGCACGTGCCCGTCATGCTGAAAATATCCAATCCCCGATTTGTAAAGCACCACTCTCCGCAAAGGCAATTTCTGCGGCCCAAGCGCCGCCGAATTTTCCGGCGTTCTCTTCGCAGCGACTGAATTTCCAACCGCCGAACTCTTCGACGTTGCTGCCGCCTTCTGCTGCGCAAATGCAAATCCAGTAAGCCCAACCGAAACCACCATCAGGATAAAAAACGCTTCCACTTTCCGCACAATCCTTCGACTCTTATCTCCATGAAAACGCATCACACCCTCCATAGGCGTTAATTTGATAGATTTTCCCTGTCTCCCTGCTTCCTTGCCTCCTGCATCACTTTCAGACACACCTCTCCCCAAGCTTTTAAGACGAGCAAAAAAATCTCGTCTCAAGTTTCGCGATGAGTCATCGCGCCCGACGCGCGAACCGCTCACCGTCCTCGCCTTAAATTATTAGGGGCCTAACAGATTAATTAATTGGATGATGTCACCGCTGCAAATCGTTGTACGCGATCTTGAGTATTTTCAGATGATGTTGTGAATTCTGCGATGTTCTAGAAGAATACCGAAGGTGATTTGAAATATGCACGAAGCCAAACCAAGCCGCACTGCCTTCCGCGTAGCCATCCGTCGCGCGGCTCACCAAATTTTTGACACGCCTCGCGTGTTGGACGACCCCTTGGCCGTGCGGATTATCGGCGCGGAGTTTGCGGCGCGGATAAGAGCGGGCGTGGCGGAAAATTCCGGCGTCGTGTCGAAATCC
Source organism: uncultured Acidobacteriota bacterium (assembly GCA_963778235.1). GTDB lineage: Bacteria > Acidobacteriota > Terriglobia > Acidiferrales > UBA7541 > DASTCZ01. The sequence continues at coordinate 232,689 of CAVZTQ010000004.1, forward strand.
CTGCGCGCATTTTTAGTAGCGCGCAGCCGATTCGCAGAAGATGAATTGTCCCGCGCAGTAAGCGAAGGCGTCCGTCAATATGTCGTCCTCGGCGCCGGACTCGACACTTTCGCATACCGAAATCCGCACCCAGCAGCCGCCCTTCGCGTTTTTGAAGTAGATCATCCCGCCACCCAGGCATGGAAACGCGACCAACTCCGTAAAGCGGAAATAAATATTCCACCAGAAACAGTTTTCGTCCCCGTAGATTTCGAGCGCGAAACAATTGCAGACGGCCTGCATCGCGCCGGATTTTCCGCGCAGGACAAAACAATGTTCTCGTGGCTAGGCGTAACCCCATATCTAACCGATCGCGCCTTCACCGACACAATAAACTTCATCGCGTCAATGCCCACAGGCAGCGGAGTCGTCTTCGACTACGCCGTCCCCCGCGCCTCGCTAAAATTCCTCGAGCGCCTGGCCTTTGACAATATTTCCGCCCGCGTAAAGGCCGCAGGCGAACCTTTCCAATTATTTTTCAACGCGAAGCAATTAGCCGATCACCTGCATCAAATGGGCTTTACGCATCTGGAAGATCTGGGAATCGAAGAATTGAACGCGCGATATTTTCACGCACGCGCCGACAAGCTGCGCGTCAGAGGCGCGCTAGGCCGCATGATTTCCGCGCGAAAGTGAAGAACGATTATGAGCATCAAAATCACGCGAACTAAATCACGACCGGGTGGAAACGAAGAACCTTGGAGAGACGCGCGCGGATACCAGCTTGCTGACCCGAGTAATGGCGCGGGATACCATAAAGTGGAAAACGCAATCTTTGTGCAATCGCTCGAAAAGGCCGCGGAGCTTATCGAGCGTCGCGGCTTTGCGATAAGGATGTGGCGCGACGGAAAGCGTCCGTCGCTAATTTGCTCCGCCAGTCTGCGCATTACACGTTAATCGTCTGAGCGGTCAGAAACAACTCAGGCGTTCGGCGCGAAGGAGATAAAAAAATGGACCGCCCATTTGAAGCGCACCACATCACCCGCGAAATAAAAGGCAGCTTTGATACTTTCACGCAGAAATTTGAAAAGTTGCTAGGCCGCTTCGACCAATCACTAATAAAGAACATCGAAAGCGCCCCAGAAGAAGCGCAAAAACGTCTGAAAGCAGCCGAAGGCGTAGAAGGATTAATGCTCTTTGAAATTCAGCAACACGGAAAACTTCTAGGCATCGTAGGCGCCGCCAGAAAAGCAAAACAATACGTCCTCGGAAATCCGCTAATCGCCATTCAAATGACGCGTCACGACATTCGCGCCTCCCTCTACGCTCCGCTGCGGATGATCGTCTACGAAATCGAAGGCCACGCCGTCCGGGCCGAATATGATTTGCCCTCCTCGCTCTTCGGCCAATTCGGAAACACAGAAGTCACCAACGTAGCAAAAGCCCTGGACCTAAAACTAGAAAACGCGATCACCAAAGCCGAAGCCAGCTGAGCTGTAGAATGTGTAGCCCGGGTTCGCCGAACCCGGGGCTTTTTCTCCGTCTCGACCCTTACGCTTTACCCCATCCGACAATCGTCAATTTCCCTGCACGTGCAACTAAACATAACGCGACCGTCACCGCCGAAACCCAATGCTAGCAATCACTTAACGGCCATCCCAGAAAAATAGCCGCCCCCCACCCTATTTTGCGATGTATATGCTAATAAAGGACTTACAGCGATCTGGCACGTAAGTGTGGCCAATAAAGGACTTAGCGGAGTTTTTGCACGTCTAGAGCTACCCTTGAGGGTAGCACCAGTGTATTGACGTTTCGCAGTTGCCGTACCTCCGGCCGGGGTCTTGCCTTGGTTTTCCTCTGCTCGTTCTCAGCGAACTCTGCGTCTCTGCGTTAAAAGCCCTTGTCTTTTCTTCTCGCGTACCCAAACTCCAAAATCCATGCGGCGAACTACGAGTACAATCAAATCATGTCCCACCCTTTTGAGATTTTAGAACACCCCGCCGACGTCGGCTTCCTCGCCTACGGAGCAACACTCAAAGAATTATTCGCAAACTCCGCGCTGGCAATGATTTCTTTGGCGTGCGATTTAGAAGGCGTGCGCGAAACCGAGAAACGAAAAATCGAAGCGTCCGGCGAAGACGTCGAATCATTATTATATGCATGGCTCGCAGAAGTTGTAGCAGTCATGGACGCAGAGCGATTAGTCCTTCGCCGCGCAGAAGTAACATTCCTGGATGAAGGTCGAGTCCGCGGCACGGTTCACGGCGAACCAATCGATCGCGCGCGTCACAAAACCGGCGTAGCGATTAAAGCCGTAACGCTCCATCAGTTCGCGGTAGAAAATGTAGACGACGGTTGGCGCGCGCGAGTTTTTCTGGATTTGTAATTCCCAAATAAAATATGGGATTTTGCGACGCGTCCTTTGTGACGGTGCGTGGATAGTGTAATCTTTTGGCTCTATATTTTGGTTTGCGCGAACTATGCAAGACGGCACAAATAAATCGCTTTTAGAAATCGGCGTGCAAACGCCGGAGCAGCTCGCCGCTGTTTTCGCTGAGCTGCGCGCGGATTTTGATCGTGACTCCGCAAGTGTAAACGATGACGCTTCGTGGAAAACATTTCGCGATGCGTGGCTCGGACGCAAGTCCGGCGTAATCGCAAACATCACCGACAATTGGTTGAAGAAAGCACCGACGCCAGACTTGAAGAAAGCCGTCGGACAAGCGCTGAACGAATTTCGCGCCCACGTTGAATCCACAATTGAAGATCGCCGCCTCGCAGCAGAAGCCGCCGCCGAACAATTAGCGCTCGCCCGCGAGCACATCGATTTATCACTGCCCGGCGTTTTGCGTCCTGTGGGCACCCGCCATCCTGTGCGGCAAACCTTCGAAGAAATCGAAAAAATATTTCTCTCCATGGGATATTCCGTCGTTGCCGGGCCCGAAATCGAAACGCCTTACTATAATTTCGAGGCGCTAAATATTCCTGAATATCATCCAGCGCGCGACAACATGGACACTTTTTACATGGAACCGTCGCCAACTAGTCTTGCGAGTGGCGCAAATAAAATCGAGCCGCGTCTTTTGCGCACGCACACTTCGCCAATGCAGATTCGCACCATGGAAAAACAAAAACCTCCGGTGCGAATTATCGTGCCGGGAAAAGTTTATCGCCGAGATAATCCCGATGCGACGCACGCATTCGCATTCCACCAAATTGAAGGCTTGGCCGTGGATACGGATTTAACGTTTTGCGATTTCGCGGGAACGATCGATTTTTTCATCCGCGAATTTTTCGGACCCGGAACGAAATCCAGATTCCGTCCGAGTTATTTTCCATTTACGGAACCGTCTGTGGAATTTGACGCGTCCTGCATTTTCTGTGGTGGCAGCGGCGTGGCCGCGTCCGGCGCAAATTGTTCGCGCTGCAAAGGTTCCGGATGGATTGAACTTTTTGGCGCGGGCATGGTGGACCCGGCGGTGTATGGTTACGTGAAATATGACGCCGCGAAATTAAATGGATTCGCTTTTGGAATTGGGATCGACCGTTTGGCAATGCTGAAATTTGGAATCGACGATTTGCAGGTGTTCACGCAAAACGATGTGCGATTCCTGCGGCAATTTCCGTAAAACGTAAAGCTCATTGCGATGAAACTTCTCTACAATTGGTTGAAGGAATTTACGGACGTCACCGACGCGCCGAACGGAGTGCGCTCGCGTCTTTCGCTCTCAGGATTATCGGTCGACTCGATCGAGGAAACCGCGGCCGGTCCGTTGCTCGACGCGGAAGTTACCATCAATCGTCCCGACTGTATGGGCCACTACGGGGTGGCGCGCGAAATTGCAACGGCTTATCGATTGCCGCTGAAAAAAGTCGAACCGAAATTTAAAGAAACCACGGATTCCGCATCCAGCGCCACGCGAGTAACAATTAATTCTCCGGAATTGTGCGGACGCTACACAGCACGCGTAATGCGCGGCGTGAAAGTACAACCTTCGCCCGCGTGGTTGCGCGATCGGCTCGTCGCGATGGGGCAAACGTCCATTAACAATGTTGTGGACGCAACAAACTACGTGATGCTCGAGCTGGGCCAGCCCATGCACGCGTTTGATTTGGATAAATTGAGCGGACACGAAATTATTGTGCGCCGTGCGACCGCCAAAGAAAAAATCAAAACGCTCGATGGAATTGATCGCGTTCTTACGACGGACATGTGCGTAATTGCCGACGGTTCGCGCCCTTTAGCAATTGCAGGAGTAATGGGCGGACAGGATTCCGAAATTGGATTTGCCACGCACAACATTTTGTTGGAGTCGGCGTGGTTCGATTCAATTTCCGTCCGACGAACATCGAAGGCGCTTCAATTGCGCACAGAAGCATCGACGCGATTTGAACGCGGATCCGATCCGGAAATGGCGGAGCTTGCTTCGCGCCGTTGCGCGGAATTAATTCAGCAACTCGCCGGCGGCGAAGTTCTAAGTGGAGTCGTGGATGTTTATCCGACACCGCCGAAACCTGGGAATATTTTGCTGGCGCGCCGTGAATTGTGGCGCGTGATGGGCGCGGACGTTCCTGATGCAGACATCGAAACAATTCTCGGCTCGCTGGGATTTGCACCGCGTCGCGCGGACAAGATGGATGTGAATTCGCCGGAAGCGGTTTGGCAATGTACGCAGCCATCATGGCGTCCGGATGTTACGCGCGAAATTGATTTGATCGAAGAAGTTGTGCGGCATTTCGGCCTGGATAAATTCAAGCCGCAAATGCCTGTTGCGCGAACAACTGCCGCGCGATTGCCGAATGCGGAAATCGAGGATCGATTACGCGAACGATTGGCCGGACTCGGCTACATGGAAATTCTTTCGATTCCACTTGTGGATCCAGCGCGCGATGCGATTTTCCGCGCGGATTCAGATGTGCCGGTGCACATCGCGAATCCGCTGGCGGAAGATGCGTCGGTGATGCGCACCACAGGAATTTCCGGAATGCTTGGCGCGTTGGAATGGAATTTAAATCGCGGGCAAAGAAATTTGCGGCTATTTGAAATTTCGCGCGCTTACCGTTGGAATGGCGATGCGCCGGAAGAACGTCCGATATTGACGATTGGCGCGACAGGAATGGCGCGGGAAAAATCCGTGGCGGAAACGCCGCGCGAATTTTCGTTTGCGGATTTGAAAGGCGATCTAGAGCGTATCGGCGAATTGGCCGGAGAATTTCAGTGGAACGCCGGAGGGCCGGCGTGGCTGCATCCTGCTCGCGTGGCGACGACTGCGTTAGGCGCTGAAAAAAACACCGCGGGAGTTGCTGGACAATTAGCGCGCAGCATTGCGGAAAAATTAAAACTGCGGCAGGAAATATTCCTCGGCGAAATTCTACTGGAACAATTTTATTCAGCGTGCGATGCCGCGAGAAAAGCGCTGCGTTATTCTCCGGTCAGCAAGTATCAAAGCGTGGAGCGGGATTTTTCGCTGGTACTGAATGACGGTGTAACTTTCGCGCAAGTTTCCGGCGCAATTCGCACGCTCGGAATTGATGAGCTGATCTCCGTTGAAGCTGCAGATGTTTTCCGCGGTGGAAATGTTCCGGCCGGACAATTCGCATTGCTGGTGCGCGTAACATTTCAGAGCGCCGCGTCCACACTCACCGACGCGCAACTGAATCATTTTTCTTCGCGAATTGCGGAAGCACTGCACGAAAAACTTGGCGCGTCCTTGCGCACTGCGTAAAAAATTGTTCCAAACAACCCGGCAAGAATATTCACCCTCCTTTAAAAACAGAATCAGCCGAAGCATCGGATTCGCTGTGATTCGCGTAGCGTCCAACGCTCCGGCTGATTTACGGAGAGTACTTCATTTGATTCTCTAGAAGCGGAACACCAAACCGGAAGACAATCGCAGATTGTTTTGCGCGCCGCCTCCGAAGTGCGTGAATAAATAATCGACCTGAATCAGCCGTATGGAGAAGTGATGCACAACTTTCAAATCCATTCCTCCACCTACCGCAGCAGCAAAACTATTTGATGAAGCGCCGCCCGTTCCTTGCTGCACACCTGAATTGGAAAGATGAGAGCCCCCAATCAATACTTGCGCGTAAGGCTCAAACCTTCCATGACGAAGGGTCGCCCGCGGGCCGCCCATAAACGTATAGATCGAAGAACCGCGGCCATCGGTATCGGCGACGCCAGAAACTTCCCCGACGACACCGAGCCACTTCGATGGATAGTACGCAAACTGACCCACACCGCCGGTGAAGTTTGGTACAACCGATCCGCTGACTCTTGTGTATTGAAATCCAACGTAAGCATCTGCCTTGGAGTCCTGAGCGTGCGCGGAAAATCCAGCGAGCAGACACAACACCAGCGATAGACCGATTTTTCGGACCATTAGAAATTTCCTCCGATTTGAATTTTCAGGGGTGTGTGCGAGACGCGATCGTCCGGCCCCTGGCGTTGTGCGGCGCGCAGTCGACGATCATGCGCATGGCACTCGGCGTTTTTTCTGGCATCGATTGAGATGCCCTGTTTTGGTGCAGGGTTGTTTCTGCGCGAATCTCTGCGCGATAAAAACAAATCAGCCGAAGCATCAGATTCGCCGTGGTCGGCACGGCTTCCAATGCTCCGGCTGTTTGAACGACAACTATTTCAAGTGCAATGCGTTGCGATTCAAAAGTTAGAATCGCAATACAAGTCCCGTCGAAAGACGGAAATTATTCTGAGTGAATCGTGCATTGATTGGATTGGTGAAGCGCGTCAGAAAATAATCGCCCTGAATCGCGCGAACGGCAAAATGCCGTCCGAGTTTCACATCAAGTCCACCACCGATGGCCGTTGCAAAAGCCGTGGACGATGGCGATCCGAGCCGGGCTTGCAGAGTGCCGTCCAGTTGTCCGACTCCGAAAAGCCCCTGCACGTAAGGCTGAAACGGGCCGTGACGAAATGCGAGACGCGGGCCGCCCATATAACTGTAGAGCGTGCCGCCGCTTCCGGTGAAGCCATGAATATTTCCGACAGCGTTGCCGGAAATTTCACCAACAATTCCGAACCAGCTGGTTGGATAGACGGCGATCTGTCCGACGCCACCATTCATATTAAATGTAGTGTTAGTCACAGTGCCGGTGTACGTTTGTCGCGTGTATTGGTAACCGACGTAAACATCCGCCTTGGAATCCTGCGCTGAAGCGGAAAATCCGAGTAGTAACGATAATGATAGCAGCAGAGCAATTTTTCGGAACATTACGTAATTCCCCCGGTTTAGGATTTTTCAGAGGCTGACGTGTATTTCGACGATCGGGCCCCTGGCTTAGTGCATTTACGGCCGGCAGGGTAGACGTAAATTGCACGCAGCGAGCTGTTTTCTTGCAAATATTAAGATGCCCTGTTTTGGTGCAGGGTTGTGCAAGGCCCGAAACACGAAAAAGATAAACACTGTAGTAATCCTTAGGGTGGCTTAGGGAAATGTTAGTATTTGCGTCAATGCGGCAGCGCGGCGGATTGCGTAAGCGCATCTGAAAGGCGAGAATCATTTCATGGCAAGTAATAATTTTGCAGTAGTCGTGTTGGCGGCGGGCAAAGGCACGCGGCTGAAATCGAACGTAGCGAAAGTTCTGCATCGCGCGGGCGGACGCACGCTGGTAGAACATGTTGTGCACGCGATCAAAGGAACCGGCGCGCGGAAAATTTGCGTGGTGGTCGGACATCAAGCGGAAGAAGTTGCGGCGCTGGTTACACCACTTGGCGCAAAAACAGTTTTGCAGCAGCCGCAGCGCGGTACTGGTCACGCGGTGTTGATCGCGCGGCGCGCGCTTGGCAGCGCGAAATATGTGATGGTGTTGCCGGGCGACGCACCGCTGGTGCGCGCGGAAACTTTGAAGGCGCTGATGCGCGCGCACGTGGAAAGCGGAGCAGCGGCAACATTATTAACGGCTTTGCTGCCCGACCCCACGGGTTACGGAAGAATTGTGCGACAGGGAAATGATCCTTCCAGCGGAAGAGTTTCGGCAATCGTAGAGCAATCGCAGCTCGCGGAAAATCAGCGGGACATTAACGAAGTGAATTCCAGCATTTATTGTTTTACGTCGGCAAAACTTTGGCCGGTAATGACGCGTTTGCGGCCGAACAATTCGCACCGCGAACTTTATTTGACGGATGCAATTTCACCGCTCGCAGCAGCCGGCGAACCGGTGATGGCGATGATCGCGAGCGACGCCGCGGAAATTCTGGGATGCAACACGCGCGCGGAATTGGCTGAAGTGGATCGCACATTCCGACGGCGCACGGCGGACGACCTGATGAATTCCGGAGTGAGTATTCAATTTCCGGAAACAGTTGTGATTGATGTGGGCGTAACCGCGGGACCAGATAGTTTTGTCGGGGCGAACGTGCAATTGCTGGGCCACACAAAAATCGGTGCGAATTGCACGATTGGCGCGGGAAGCATTTTGTCAGACATGACGCTTGGTGACGGCGTGCTTGTGAAACCATATTCAATTCTGAATGCGAGCCAGGCTGCATCCGGTGCGCAGATCGGTCCCTTCTCACATTTCCGCGAACAAGTTGTGCTGCGCGAAAACGCACGCATCGGAAATTTTGTGGAAGCGAAAAAAACTGTGCTGGGCAGAAAATCGAAGGCGATGCACCTGAGTTATCTGGGTGACGCGCATATCGGCGACGAAACAAATATCGGCGCGGGAACAATCACGTGCAACTACGATGGCGTGCACAAAAATCCCACAACAATTGGACGGGGAGTTTTTATCGGCAGCGATACTGCGCTGGTAGCTCCGGTGCGCGTGGGCGACGGAGCTTACGTGGCAGCAGGTTCGGTGATTAGCGAAAATGTCCCGGCAGATGCGCTAGGAATTGCGCGAGGACGTCAAACGAATAAGCCCGGATGGGCGCGCGCGCGACGGCGTGAATTGGCAAAAGGCAAAAAACCCGCGAAGAAAAATCGTCCGCACGGCAAGAAGCGATCTGCAAAGAAGCGTGCGGCGAAAAAATCGCGCCGCCGCTAGTTTCGCTTTCCTTCCGAATCGTTTTTTGCAGACTGAGCCAATTTATCTTGTGGCACCGGTTTGCCCGGCTGCCCCGGCATCCAAGTCTGCGCTGATTTCTTCGGTTCAACCAACGAAAATTCAACGCGTCTTCGCAGCGGGTCGATGCGCTCCGCTACTACTCGCACGCGATCGCCCAAATGCCACGTGCGTGCGCGACCGGAACGTGCTCTTTGCGAAACGGAATTTGCGACGATGGCGTGGTCGCGTTCGCGATAGACGCAGCGCTCGCCGATTAATTCTTCAAGCCGCGTGATGGGTACAAGACCTTCCACGAAAATTTCCATCAGCTCGACGAAGAATCCGAATTTCTGGACGGAAATAATCAGCGCATCAAATTCGTCGCCCAATCGCGATTCCATAAATTGCGCGGTCTTCCATTCCATCAATTCGCGTTCAGCCATCACAGAGCGGCGCTCTGCGGCGGAAGTTTCCACGGCCATTTCTTCCAATTCGATTTCGCGATAAGGCCCGCGCGTGGATTCACTTGTGCCGGAAGCCGATCCCGGCGGATGCCCGAGCGCCCACTTCAGCACGCGGTGAACAATTAAATCCGGATAACGGCGGATGGGCGAAGTGAAGTGCGCGTATTCCTGAAACGCGAGCGCAAAATGGCCGAGCGCTTCGGCGGCATAGCGCGCCTGCTTCAGCGAGCGCAACATTAAATACGAGATGATGCGCTCTTCCGGCTTGCCCGCGATTTTTTCGGTCAGCCGCTGATAGTGCTGCGGACGAATATCAATATCGCCGCCGTCCGCACCGGAAACTTGCGCGGTAACAAACATGGGCCGCTCGCGGCTGTTTCGATTGGAGCGCCCTTCGCGTCCCTTCTTCATCGTGGAGGCGTTACGCACTTGCACGCGACGCTCCGTCAATCCCGGCACGCCAAGCGAATATCCAAACGCGTGCGCCATTTCCTCAAACTCGAGAACTTTTTTCGCGTCGGGCTGTTCGTGAACGCGATGGAGGAATCCGAGTCCGCGCTGTAACAGAAAATGCGCGACGGCCTGATTCGCACAAAGCATAAATTCTTCGATCAAACGGTGCGCGATATTGCGCTGGCTGCGCACAATGCTGGTCATGCGTCCGTCGGGATCGAATTCGATCACCGGCTCGGGCAAATCGAAATCGATGGAGCCAAGTTTGCGGCGTCGCGCGTTCAGGACCAATGCGAGATCGCGCATGTCCATAAAATGCGAAGCTAGATGCGAATATTTTTGGCTCGCTTCCGCGTCACCTTCGATAACCTTATTTACGTCGGTGTAAGTCATGCGCGCGGCGGAATGAATTACGCCCTGCGCGAATTCGGCGCTGGTAATTTCGCCCAGCTCATCCAAATTCATCACGGCGCTCATCACGAGCCGGTCAACATCGGGCTTCAGCGAACAAATATCATTGGAGAGTTCTTCGGGTAGCATGGGCACGGCGCGATCCGGAAAATAAACGGAGGTGCCGCGCAGACGAGCTTCGCGATCCAGCGCGCTTCCGCGCAGAACGTAATGCGCGACATCAGCAATGTGAACCTGCAATTGCCAGCCGCCGGGTTTTCGCTCGACGTAAACGGCGTCATCGAAATCGCGCGCAGTTTCTCCGTCAATCGTTACGATCGGCAGCGCGCGGAAATCACGACGGCCTTCCAGTTCTTTTGTGCCGGGTTGCTTCGCTACGGATTCGGCTTCTTGAATCACTTCGGGCGGAAATTCGTAAGGAATGTGATGCTTGCGAAGAATAATTTCAATGTCGACGCCCATTTCACCGGGCTTGCCGACAATTTCAATCACGCGTCCTGCGCCGGCCACGCCTCCGCGCGGAAAACGAGTGAGCGCAACGTTCACCACAGCGCCATCCAGCTGCGGGATTCTTTCGCGCGGGTTTGTGGGGCGCGCAATTCCCAATTTTTCTGCGAGCGGCTGCGGCAATTCTTCTCCGGCGGGAATCACAATTTCGCCGAGGCGCGATTCGTAAGGCAGCACAACATTTCCAGCAGAGCCGTAGCGGAATAATCCGACGACGGTCTGATGCGCGCGTTGTACCACTTTGACGACGCGGCCTTCCGCACGGCCACGCTGATCACGGCGTTCAACGCGCGCGAAAACGTGATCGCCGTGCATGGCGTCACCCATTGCATCGCGTCCAAGAAATAGATCGCCTTCCACTCCGGGAATCGGCTTATCGGGAACAACAAATCCGTAACCATCCTGATGCGCAACAATGCGCCCGCGAACTTGTCCTGCATCAGCGCGCGAAGGTTGTTGCGGCGAAGTGGCGGGAACCGGCGAATTCGTACGTGATTGCTGCGGACGAACCTGCGTTCGCGTCTTCGCGGTGCTGGGCGCGCGGGAAACGGAATCGCGTTTCGCCTGCGCGCGGCGATTGGGAGTCGCGGGCAGTCCGAATCGCCCGTGGCTTACTTCTTCGACTTCGCCGCGTCTTCGTAACCGGACAATCATTTTGGCCAAGCCGCGCCGGCCATCGTGCTTCAGGCCAAGTTCAGCGGCGATCTCGCGAAGGCTCATCGGTACTGGTGCTTTTGCCAGAAGGGCCAGCAACACTTCGGGGGGTGGTCCGGCGGGCCGGCTATCCCTTTCGTCGTTCTCACGAATGGGATAGGGGGTGTATGGGGTGCCGGGAGGTCTTTTGTTTTTCATAAGTTAGGGTACCGTAAACATTCTAGCGTTTTATTCGTCCAAGGCCGCAACTTTTCCGAAGGGGCTGGGTTGTGACATTTAAGGTCGTACGAGAACTGCCCGGACTTCCTCCGACAAGCCGGGCGGAGTCCCCTTTAAGGGACAAAAAGGAGGCGACTAGACCTGGGTCGCCTCCTTTTCTTTGTTCGGAAATGCACGGATGTATGGGCCCTCATGAAAATCTAATTACTCTTTAGAACAGTTAGACACTTTTAGTGGTCGTGCTGCATCAAACTGCCACTAGAATCGCGCGAGGAAAAGCGGTTTGCGCCCCTTCAGTCAAACTGCGCCATACGCATTCGCTAGTTGGATGCGATATGCCAGCAATTGAATCCGAGGGGTTACCTACTTGGAGGAAACCCAGCCATGAATAGTTCCCCGATAGCACCATCGACTCAGAATAGGTTTGCAAAATTCGCGCAGTCTGGATTCGGCGGACTTCGCATGGGCCATGTGCTTGGCGTTTTCGCGCTGATAGCAGTTTTGTGGGTGGGCGGTTGCGCTGCATCCAATCCGAATACAGCGCCGGCGATCACAACCCAGCCAATAAGTACGGCGGCGAACGTGGGAGCGACGGCGACGTTTACCGCGGCAGCGAGTGGAATACCTACGCCAACAGTGCAGTGGCAGGTGAGCACGAACGGCGGAACGACTTTCACACCGGTGGCTGGCGCTACTTCAACGACATTGAGCTTCACGGTGGCGGCCTCTCAGAACGGCAACTTGTTTGAGGCTGTGTTCACGAATTCGGTGAGCAGCGCGACGACCACCGCGGCAACGCTGACGGTAAATTCTGCGCCGGCGATTACGACGAATCCATCGAACGTCACCGTAACGGCGGGAGCCAATGCGACGTTCACGGCCGCGGCCACTGGAACGCCAACACCGACGGTGCAATGGCAAGTCAGCACGAATGGCGGAACAACATTTACGAATCTGGCCGGCGCAACATCCGCTACTTTGACGATTAATGCGGTGACGGCGGCAATGAACCTGAATCAGTACAAAGCAGTTTTCACAAATTCGGTGAGCAGCGCGACGACTACCGCGGCAACGCTGACGGTGAATACCGCGCCTGTAATTACCACTAATCCGACAGCCGCGACGATCACGGCAGGAAACACGGCGACGTTTACAGCAGCGGCCACGGGTTCGCCTGCGCCAACCGTACAATGGATGGTCAGCAGCAACGGCGGCACATCCTTTACTCCGGTCGCCGGCGCGACGTCCACTACGCTGAGTTTCACAACGGCCGCCGGGCAGAACGCCAACCTGTATGAAGCGGTGTTCACTAATGCGGGGGGAAGCGTCACGACCACAACAGCGTTGTTGACCGTGAATTTCGCGCCGACAGTCACAACCAATCCTGCACCGCTATCGATTGGAACTGGCGGCACTGCAACCTTCACGGCGGCGGCAAATGGAAATCCCGCGCCCACCGTGCAGTGGTTTGTCAGCACCAATGGCGGAGCATCATTTAACGCGATCGGAGGAGCAACCTCGACGACGCTGAGTTTCACTGCGTCACTGGCGCAATCCGGAAACTTGTACCAAGCAGTGTTCACGAATTCGGTGAGCACCGCGACCACCACATCAGCACTCTTGACGGTTACAGCTTCCGTGACCGTGAGCGTGGCGATCACCAATCCAAGCACTTCGGCATTTTCTCTGGGAACCGGTGGAATTATCAACTTCGCAGCGGCGATCACCAACGGCGCCGCCGGGACCGGCGTGAACTGGAGCGTAAACGGCGTAGCTGGAGGAAACAGCACCGTTGGCACGATTACCGCATCCACGTTGGGTGGAGCGCTGGCAACTTACACCGCTCCGGCAACCGCGCCGGGAAGCGCAGTCTCGATCGTTGCGACATATGCAGGTGCGGGCAGCGCGGCTTCGGCGCCCGTCGCCGTCACTGTTGTGGCGAATCACAACGCAACACTCAGCGGCCAGATCGCATTCCAGGTCCGTGGCTTCGGGGTGTCCGGTCTGCCATTCGGAATGGTCGGTACGTTCACGGCAAATGGCAGCGGAGCCTTAAGCAATGTGCTGATTGATACGAATACCGTGCAATCCGCCGGCGGAGGTTCACTCTTCACGTCGAAAGTGGCGTGGGGTGGGAGCTATTCCATGGATACCGTGAACCACGGATACATTCACCTGACGCTAACGAGCGCTCCGACAACACAAATGAACTTTGGGTTTACGTTCAATGGTGGAAACGGAACCATGACGGAACTCGATACCCCTCTCGGCTCAACAGCTTTCGGAAACTTCAGTGCCGCCAACTCTTCGGCGTTCACTGTGGCTCCGGGAGGATTGAACGGACCCTACGTCATGCGTTTGGACGGGCCGGGTACCGGAGTTGGCAGCGGTTACTTCGGTGTGCTCGGCCAGTTGACGTTTGCACAGACCGGCAGCTCAACCACCGCAGGTACGGTCGCCGGTTCGTTTACTACCAACGGCGGCGATACGCTCACCACCACTTCGCCCAGCACCGTTACCATGGACGCGGACGGATCGGGACATGCAACCATCGCAATCACATTTACCAATACCGGAACGGCGAATTTGAGTTGCTACGTTTCAAGTTCGGGCCGTGTTTTCATGCTGGAAGGCGACTCGACCAGCACCATCCAAACTGGAGTCCTCCGTTCACAGACGATCCCGGCCGGAGGGTTCACGGCTGCAAATATTTTTACGAGCGCAATGCTGTTCGAGGCAATCGGAGTTGATCCGACCACGAGCCCGAATCACGCAAGTGCGATTATCGGAGCCTTCTCACCGGGCGCGGGCAGCTCGATCACCGGCGAATTCGACTCCAACAACGGCGGTTCTGTGCCAGGCAGCTCGCCAGTTGCGCTCACAGGAACTTTCACAGTGGACCCGACCGTACCTGGACTCGGCACGCTAACATTCAATGGCTTCAGCTTCGTGTTCTATATGCGAAGCCCGGGCCAGGGATTCATTCTCGAAGAGACCGCGGTGAATTCGGCCTCACGCATCGGACAAATCGGGACGCAAACTGAGCCGGTCGGTGGCTTCGTGCCCGCAACGATAAACGGCACAACTCAGACCGTTGTAACGGAAACAACCACGCCAGCCAGCGTAAATGGCCTGGCGGTTGTTACTTTCCCAACGGGCACCACTTACTCCGCCACCGCCGATGGCAGTATGTTGGCGCAGAGCCCGTTCATCGGAGGAACATCAACTGGCGCAGTGGCCTTCACAGACGCTGTTCGCGGCAGAGGAACCGTTACTCCGGCGACAGGATCGATATTCGGCGCCGCTCATACTGTCTTCTACGCGATTGACGGCACCGGAGCGTTCATAATGATTTCGGTGGATCCAACCACACTGGAGCCACAGATCATTATCGTCGGGAATTAAGAGCACGGTAGATCGAAACGAAAGGCTCTCTCCGAAGCAAATTCGGAGGGAGCCTTTTCGTTTTCAGCCTCGTGTAAAGAGGCCGGATTGACGCCGCAGAATGGCCAGCCTAAGATGGCCTTACCACGAAAGCGCACTGTATGCCCACGCGAAGAAGACTTCCCTCAACACTGGCCGCGCGGTATCTCTTAATTTTGTTTGCGATTTTGATTGCCACGAATGTCTTTGCGCAAAACTCTAACAATTTGAAGCCGCAAGGCTACGTAAATGATTTCGCGAATGTATTAAGCGCGAGCGCGAAGCAGAAACTTACGGCGCTTTGCACGGAAGTAGACTCAAAGGCCGGGGCGCAGATTGCCGTGGTGACGGTTCCTTCGTTGAACGGCCAGGAGATTGAAGATTATTCGGTGGCGCTGGCCACGAAGTGGGGCATTGGACCAAAAGAGAAATCGCGCGGCGTGATGATTTTATTCGCGCCGACGGAACATAAATATCGTTTTGAAGTTGGGTATGGCCTGGAAGGAATATTGCCCGATGGAAAAGTTGGCGGGTTCGGACGCGAAGCTGTGCCACTGCTTCGTCAGAATAATTATGACGCCGCCATTCTGCTGATGACCCAGCGTGTTGCTGCAACAATCGCGGCGGATAAAGGCGTTACGTTGGACGCGCTTTCCGGCGTGCCATCGCCTCCGCGCGCGGAATCTGATGCCCGATCTTACGGCTTGAGAATCACGTTCCGGGAAATCGCCTTTGGAATATTTCTGCTGTTTGCGCTAATTAGAGTGCTGTCTAGCCGCTCCAGATACGGCGGCAGGGGCGGAGGCGGAAGCGGCTGGTGGATTGGCCC
Organism: uncultured Acidobacteriota bacterium; assembly: GCA_963778235.1. Lineage (GTDB taxonomy): Bacteria > Acidobacteriota > Terriglobia > Acidiferrales > UBA7541 > DASTCZ01. Next base: position 248,637 of record CAVZTQ010000004.1, read on the forward strand.
GATGATTGGCGGCTCGATGGGCGGCGGCCGTTCGTGGGGCGGCGGTGGAAGCGGTGGCGGCGGATTTGGCGGATTCGGTGGCGGCAGTTTCGGCGGCGGCGGGGCGAGCGGAAGCTGGTGAAATTCGAGGGGATGGAGCGAAACTCGATGGAACAAAAGTTGGATGAATTCGTGCAGCGAATGCGCGGAGCTGCGCTGGACAATTTAAAAGCGATCGTGCTGTACGGGTCCGCGGCAACCGGCGAATTTCACGAAGGCCATTCCAATGTGAATTTATTGTGTCTGGTGGAAAGTGGCGATCCCGCGCGGTTGGATCCGTTCCATTCCATCGTTGAGTGGTGGACCGGCAAAGGACATCCGGCGCCAATGTTTTTTACGCTGGACGAAATGCGCCGCTCGGCGGATATTTTTTCAATTGAATTGCTGGATATGCAGGCGCGCCACAAAACGCTTTTTGGAGAAGAATTTCTGGCGGGAATTACCGTGCCGCTCCGCTATCACAATCTGCAAGTGGAACGGGAACTCCGCGCAAACTGGCTGCGGCTGCGGCAAACATTTCTCGCGGCTCCGCACAAAGCGCACTTGGGCGTGATGGCCGCGGCGGCATCGTCATTCACGGCGCTGTTTCGCCACGCTCTGATTGCGCTGGACGTGCCGGCTACTGAAAACAAGCGCGAAACGGTTGAGAGCGTCGCGAAATTGACCGAAGCCGACGCCGCCGGATTTCTTACCGTGCTGGATTTCCGCGAAAAGAAAAAGAAGGAAACCGAAATTGATGTGGCCGCGACGGCGCGAAGTTATTTTGCGCTGGTGGAAGCGGTTACGGATGAAGTGGATCGCAGGCTGGAAGTTTTGTCGTAACACGCGCGTGATGAATTCTGTTCTGGAGGAAGCGAATGAAAGTAGGAATTGTAATACTGGTCGCACTGTTGGCGATTGGATTGATCGTCGGCGGAATGTACGTTGACCGCAAGAATCAAATGGTGACGAAGAATGAAACGGTCAAGTCCGCGTGGGCCGAAGTGGATAATCAGTTGCAACGGCGAGCGGATTTAATTCCGAACCTGGTGGCAACGGTGCAGGGTTACGCCGCGCAGGAACAAACTGTGTTTCACGATATCGCCGCGGCGCGATCCGCGTTGATGGGCGCCGGAACTCCGCAGGCGAAAATTGCTGCGAACGGCCAGTTGGATAGCGCGCTGAGCCGGTTGCTTGTGGTGGTGGAAAATTATCCGGTACTCAAGTCGAATGAAAATTTCCTGCGGCTGCAGGATGATCTTTCCGGCACGGAAAACCGGATTGCCGTCGCGCGGAAGCGCTACAACGATGCCATTCAGGACTACAACACCTACATCGGATTATTTCCGAATAGTGTTTTCGCAAGTTGGGCCGGATTCAAACACAATGACGCTTACTTTGCAGCGCCGGAAGCCTCGCGCACAGCGCCCAAAGTACAGTTTCCCGGGCCTACGCGATAGGAACTGAAATTAAGTTCGGAAGCTTAGTCCGTTAAAACAAAAAGGCGACACGCGGAAATGCGCGCCGCCTTTTTTATTTTAGCGAACCATTAGTTAGTTGCCGCCGCGCCGTCCTCCACGTCCACCGGCCCCACCTCGTCCTGCCGGAGGAAGTGAAACGCCGGGAACATTTGCCTGCGCCATTTTCGCGTTCAAATCGGCGAGGTCGGTTTTCTGAATGTCATCCCACTTTGCGAGCGACGCACTCAGTTGTTTATTCAGCACTTCAAACACTTCGTAGGATTGCGCGGTTGGCGCGGCGTCCGCGCTTTCCACCGTGCCGAACAAATCCACCAACTGGTTCACCACGCGAATTGGAAAATTCAGCGCGTCTTCGTTGCTGGTTGATTTCGTCTGGATCAATTCTTCTTCCACAGCAGTCATCTTTTTATTCAGCGCGTCAGCTGTGTCCAGAACAGTTTTGTATTCCGGAGTTGCCGGCAGCCGCTGCCGCAGCAAATCGAGCTGCGTACGCAGGCTGCGAATCTGATTAATCGCGTCATGCCCCGCGGTGATGCGCGTATTCAAGCGCGTCGCAAACTCGAATTGCTTATCGAGATCTTCCTGCGACACGTGCAAACGCGGATCGGTTTTCACTTCCACTTTCGCCGCGTACGACTGTCCACCCGCGGTAAGTTTCACGTTGTACGTACCGGTGGAAATGGTCACGCCCGATGCGCGGCCGCCCCAATAAACCGCGTTAGGAACTGTGCTCGGCGGATCGGTGCGCAAATCCCACGTGAACCGATTCATGCCGACGTTCACGGTGGGCGCAGCGCCACCGCCACCAAAGCCACCGCGTCCGCCTCCTCCGCCACCACCGCCGGCTGGGGCTTCTTCGGCGCCCGGAACTGCTGGTCGTCCAGTGAATGTGCGAATCACTTTTCCAGAAGCATCGGAAATTTCAATTGTGATTGGCCCCTGCGGTGCCGACTTCAGCCAATAATCTAGTGACATTCCTCGCCCGCGAATCGCCGTCACCGGAGTAAACAAATGCGTGTCCGCCGTTTCCACTGCCGTGGTCATTTCGCGCAACGGCGTGATGTTATCCATCACATAAAAAGATCGGCCGTGCGTGGCGATCACCAGATCGTCATCCTTAATCACCAAATCGTGCACCGGAGTATTCGGCATGGTTCCGCGCAACGATTTCCAATTCACTCCTTCATCAAACGAAACGTAAACTCCCGATTCCGTTCCCGCGAAAAGCAAACCCTTTCGCTTCGTATCTTCTTTCACCGAGTGCGTGATCGATCCATCCGGAATTCCATTGGTAATTTTCTTCCACGTTTTGCCGAAGTCATTCGTCTTATAGAGATACGGACGCATGTCGTCGAGTTTTTGTCCGTCAAGCGCGATATATGCCGTTCCATCTGTGGTCGGCGAAGGCGCTACGATGCTCACCTTGATCCATTCCGGAATTCCCTTCGGCGTCACGTTCGACCAGGTCTTGCCGCCATCGCGCGTTAGTTGCACGAGCCCGTCATCGGTGCCGGCCCAGATTTCCCCTTTAGAAATGGGCGATTCCGCGATGCAGAAAACCGTATCGTAATATTCCACGCTGGTGTTGTCCTGCGAAAGCGGTCCGCCGGAAGATTGCTGCTTCGATTTTTCGTTGCGCGTCAGGTCCGGACTGATTGCCGTCCAGCTCCCTCCACCATTCGCGGAAGAAAAAATCATTTCCGCGCCGATGTAAATTAAATTTGGATCGTGCGGCGAAGTGGCAATCGGAAACGTCCACTGGAAGCGATGAAGAATATCCACGGCGCCTGCACCCATCGTATTCAGCGGCCACGCGTTGATGTCACGCTGAAATCCCGTCGCGTGATTGTATTCCGTCAGCAATCCATCGTAGGAACCGGCGTAAGTGATCTCCGGATTATCGCGCTTCGGCACAACCCATCCCGATTCGCCTCCGCCCACGTCGTAAAAATTTGCGCCGCCTGCGCCGCGTCCACCAAATCCGGCGCTGGAAATTGCCACGGTGGAATTATCCTGCTGCGCGCCGTACAACATGTATGGATAACGCGTGTCGGTGTCCACATGATAGAACTCGGCGGTCGGCTGATTATCTTCGCTGCTCCAACTTCTGCCGGCGTCATGCGTGATGGCCGCGCCGCCGTCATTACTATTAATGATCCAATCCGGATTTGTCGGATCAATCCAGAAGCCGTGATTATCGCCGTGCGTTCCGCGCATCGTGTTCCACGTGCGGCCGCCATCAATCGAACGCAGGATGCTGGTATTCAGCACATACAAAACGTCCGCGTTTTTCGGATCGGCAAAAATGTGATGGAAATACCAGGAGCGCTGCGTCAGGCTGTGGTCCGCGTTCGTCAGTTGCCAGGAATCGCCGCCATTATCGGAGCGATACACGCCGCCGCGCGTTGCCTCAATAATTGCGTACACGCGATTTCCGTCCGCGCCGGAAACTGAAATTCCAATGCGGCCCAGAATTCCCGCGGGCAATCCATGTCCGGTAATTTGCGTCCACGTAATTCCACCGTCGCCCGAGCGGTAAATTCCGCTGCCCGGTCCTCCACTTTCAAAATTCCACGGCCTGCGCACAAATTGATATAGCGCGGCGAAAATAATTCGCGGATTCTGCGGGTCCATCGAAAGATCAATTGCGCCGGTCTTGTCGTCCTTGAATAAAGTTTTCGTCCAGGATTTTCCACCGTCGGTGGAACGAAAAACTCCGCGATCATTATTCGGCCCAAAGGCGTGGCCCATCGCCGCAACTAAAACAATATTCGCGTCGTGCGGGTCCACCATGATGCGCGAAATATGCCGCGTATCTTCCAGTCCGATGTGCGCCCACGTTTTTCCGGCGTCCATCGACTTCCACATTCCGTCGCCATCAGAAATATCTCCGCGAATGCAAGACTCGCCCGTGCCGGCATAAATAATACTTGCATCCGAAGGCGCCACGGCGATGGCGCCAATCGAGCGGATTTCCGTCGTGTCCGTCAGCGGAGTCCAGTTGCCACCGGCGTTGGTCGTTTTCCAAACTCCGCCGGCCACCGTGCCCATGTAATAAACGTCGGGATTTCCCGAAACTCCGGAAACTGCAAGCGTGCGTCCGCCGCGCGCCGGACCAACCAGACGCCAGCGCACCGGCTTCCACAAATTCGCGTCAAACGATTGCGCGCCGGAAACGATCGCGCCAAGAATTATCACGGCGAAAATTCCGAAACTGATTTGCAGCGCACTCCACTTTTTAATCGAAACCGGCTTCTGCGAACGCATCGCGCAATTCCTCCGGGATATTTGGTTGCGGCGAGATTCTATCGCCAATAGTAGTCGAGCGGAAATGTTTTTCCGCGCTGCTTTTGCTTGCCGGAATTCATGGCCGGAGATAGCATTCCGCCAGCGCAGATCCTTCGAGAAGTCGAAAGAGGTGTTTCATGTTAAATCGCCGCAACTTTCTAAGCAGCGCCGCTGGAATCGCTGGAGCAGGACTGATTGGCGATTCACTTTTAGGCTCACCAAAAACATTTGAGAATTCATTGGTGGCGCGCGTGCAATCGGCGCCGCGCGAAATGCCGCCCGCGTCACTGCTGCAAACCGACGAAGATGCCTACTGGACCGCGCTCCGCAAACAATTTCTAATTCCCGAAGATGAAGTCTATTTGAACGCGGGCACGGTCGGCGCAAGTCCCGCGCCGGTGTTGAAGGCTGTGTTCGACGGCTACAACGAAACCGAAAAAATGAACGATGAAAATCCCGAGGAATATCCCATCTGGGGTTACGCCGCGTGGAATGAATTTCGCGATCCGCTCGCCGCGTTCGTCGGATGCGGCCGCGAACAAATCGCGATGGTGCGCAACGCGACCGAAGCGAACAATTACATCGCCAACGGAATTGATATGAAGCAAGGCGACGAAGTTTTAATGACGGATCAGGAACACGGCAGCGGATATTCTCCATGGGAACTGAAAGCAAAGCGTTACGGCATCGTGGTGAAAAAAATTGCGCTGCCCCGGCCCGTGCAAAATCCCGCGCAGGTGCTGAATCTTTTTAATGACGCGATTACTCCGCGCACACGAGTAATGTTTTTCAGTCACATCACTACGGACACCGGCGTGATTTTGCCCGCGCGCGAACTTTGCGCGCTGGCTCGCACGAAGGGAATTATTTCCGCCGTTGATGGCGCGCAGGCCATCGGCATGATGCCGCTGCACTTGCACGAAATTGGATGCGATATGTATACATCCAGTCCGCACAAATGGCTGCTGGCGCCAAAGGGTTCTGGAATGCTTTTTATGCGCGACGAAATTGTCGATCGCGTTTGGAGCACCGTCGTCACGGGCGGATGGGACACGATGCACACCGCCGAACGTTTTCAACATTTCGGAAGCTCGAATGTGCCGCAGCTATGGGGACTGCGCGCGGCGATTGAATTTGCAAATAAAATTGGAATGGATCGCATCGAGCGGCGCCACAAACAAATGGCCGATTACATTCACGCGGAAATGATGAAGCGCGGCGCGCAAACTGTCACGTCACCGGACGCAACAATGCGTTGCGCGATTGCCACTGTGAATGTTCCGCCGATTGATCGCATGCAACTCGAAACATGGATGTGGAAGACGCACAAAATCAAAATTCGCGGCAGCCAGCCGTCGAAGCTGCGTTTGTGTACGCCATACTATTTGCTGAAGGCGGATATCGATCGCTTTCTGGAAAAGTTTGACGCTTACAAGAAGGAGAATCACATCGCGTGAGCATTGGAAAGATTTATGCCGGCACATCGGGATGGGCTTATGCGACATGGAAACCGAAATTTTATCCGGCGAAGCTCAACGCGAAGAAGTTTTTGGAGCACTACGCCAGCCGGCTGAATTCAGTCGAAGTGAACTATACATTCCGCAGTATTCCCACTGAGAAATTACTTGAGGGATGGATTGAGGCCACACCACCTGAATTTAAATTCGCGATTAAAGCTCATCAGCGGATCACGCATTTCAAACGACTGCGCGAAGCTGCCGGAGTGACAGCAGAATTCCTGGATTCGCTCCAACCGTTGCGTAAGGCAAAGAAGCTAGGGCCAGTGCTTTTTCAATTGCGCGGAGATTTCAAATGCGACGTGCCGCTTCTGAAGGCTTTTCTGAAGACGTTGCCTCGCGGAACTCAGGCTGCATTTGAGTTTCGGAACGCATCATGGTTTTGCGATGAAGTGTACGAAGTCCTGCGCAATAAAAATGTGGCTCTTTGCCAGGCTGAAAGCGAAGAGCTTGAAACTCCAAACGTGGTAACTGCGGATTTTTCGTATCTCCGATTGCGAAAGCCAAACTACTCCGTGCAAACTCGCGGTGAGATTACAAAGAAAGTTGCGGGGCTCGCGCAGAAGGGCGAAGTTTTTGCATATTTCAAGCATGAGGACACGCCAGAGGGCGCGCTGTACGCGGAAGCCTTGTTGAAGTAGCTTATCGCGGCGCGCCTTCGCGGCTATACGTGAATTTGTTTTTCGCCGATCAGTGTAATCTCAGCGTTCCGCCCAGCGATATGAATGAACCGGTTCCAATCGGTAACAAAGAACCGATAGCACCAAGTTCCACTAGGAAGTTTTGGCGTTAATTCTGGAAGCGATGGTAGATGATCGGATTTCGCGGGATCGCCACTCACGTCTATGTATTCCCCGCGTGGAAGGAACGGATATGTTGGATCCGGCGGATCTATCGAGCAAAAGCACAATCCGGTAACAGTTACAGTCGCTTCCTAGTAGGCTTCGCGCTCTGGTTGTGGGTCGTCCATTGAGCCAACCCATAGGGACAGATGGAGTTTCGCAATGCCAGCTCGATAGTCCAACTCAATCGAATAAACCTGCGCATCATGAAAGCCGTTCGGCAGGGTGTTATTTAGCTCGTCGAGAGTCATCAAATTCTGCTCCGATCGATCGCAGGCTTCTTAAATTATTCCTCTACACTGAATGATTGCCGGCGCGCTTCGCTTGCTCTTGCGCGACCGGCAAATCTGCGGTGGGCGCAGCGTAATAATCGGAAAGCAATTTCCTTCCTGTTGGACTGAATAGTCGAAACTTCGCGATTCCCATTTTCTGCAGACGGCACTTCAGCGTTGTGGCCAGTACTCCGAATCCATATTTCACGCTGCGCGAAAAATTAATCGAGGATGCTTCCTCGAAGTATCTCGTCGGACAGGAAACTTCCCCGATGCGGTAGCCGAAGAAAATACATTGCGCGAGCATTTCATTATCGAAGACAAAATCATCGGAGTTTTCAAGCAGCGGCAAACTCAGCAGAACTTCTTTCGAGAACGCGCGAAAGCCAGTGTGATATTCGGAAAGTTTTGCGCCGGCAATTAAATTCTGAAACGCAGTAAGAAAACGGTTCGCGACATATTTGTAAAGCGGCATTCCCCCGCGCCGCGCGCCTCCGCCAATAATTCGCGAACCCAGGACAACATCGTAAACGCCATACGCGATCATGCTGGCCATCGACGTGACCAGCAGCGGCGTGTACTGATAATCCGGATGCACCATCACAACAATATCCGCGCCGGCGGCGAGCGCTTCGCGATAGCAGGTTTGCTGGTTGCGTCCATATCCGAAATTCTCTTCGTGGACGTAAACTTGCAATCCTAAATCGCGCGCGATTTTCGCAGTGTCGTCCGTACTGTAGTCGTCCACCAATATTTTCAAGTCGACGGAATCCGGAAGCTCACTCACAGTTTGCGCGAGCGTCTTCGCCGCGTTGTACGCGGGCATCACCACGGCGATGCGTTTTCCTTTAATCATTGGATTGGCTGATTCCAGATTGCCTTAGCGCGGGTTGTGTGGCAAGCGCACTATTTTTCACAGCACGATTTCCATCGCGACTACTTCGGAACGCGCACAATTCCTGCGACCGCCAAAATTACCAATAGCGGATCCAGCGGATGGCGATAGGGAATTTCGTAGGTCGTCAAATAATAAATAATCGGGTAGACCAGCAGACAAATCGCAAACGCCCACGCGGCATTGCGATCGTAATAAAATGTGCGGCGCAATCCGATAAACGCGAAAATAGTAACAGCGGTACAAAACGGAATATTCGCCGCCTGGCCGGGATTGTCCTTAATCCATTGCGGCGATAAATTCCACACGCCAGTCCAAAAATCCGCGAAGCGTTTGAAAACTAAGTAGGCGTACACGCCGGGGTGCGCGTGAATGAATGCGAAGGCCTGCTCCTTCTTGTGGTCCATGTAGGCGATCTCGCCGGTCTGCAGCATCTCTGACATTTCGCGCGGACTGTGCGGCGGATCCAGTTCCGCGTGCCAATATTCAGAAGTGTCCAAAGTATTTCCCACACGCAGATGCAAACCGAGATTCGAGCGCATGGGAATGAAGCGGTCAAACACGTAATAGTTGCGCACGACCCACGGCGAAATAAGCAGCATCGCAATCAGCGCGGCAACGGCGGCTTGCGGAATGCATCCGCGATCGCGCGCGCGTAGCCGAAACCAAACCCAGATCACCAGCGCGCACAGCAACGGAAGAATTGTGGGATTATTCAGTCCGATTAATCCGCCAAGTATTCCGAGATCAATCCAAGCCCACCAACCAGCGTTTCCATCGGCTAAATAAAGCACCAGCCATAAAAGCAACGCGAACATCAACGCGGAAAGGCTCGTTGACCAAATTGTTCCCGCCGAAATTGCAATCGCATACGGAAAAAATGTCCAGGCCCAGCCGGAAATTCTCGCGACGCGCGAACCAAACACTTTTTGCGCAATAAAATAAATTGGAATGCAGGTAACGGCGGAAGTAACGCTCTGCGTTGCGAGAAGAATTAGAGCCGAGGCTTCACTATAAATTCCAAATAATTTGAAAACTCCGCCGACAATTAAAGGATACAGCGGAGGCAATGCCGCCGTCGGGCCGCTATCACCCTGATACGGATTTGCGAATCCGTGGCCCAAAGCGAGCGCGCGACCCACGCGGCCGACTTCCCAGCCATATCCAAAATAATCTTCGGCTGGATCCAGCAGATATTTGTAAGTGAAAAGCGCGGTCAGCAAACGGATCGCAAGTCCCGCCAGAATCATCCACATCAGCGAGCGGCGAATTTGCTCTTTGCTGGTTGTAATGTCGAAATTGGTGTTCATTCGGTTGAACGAAGTTTATGCGCAAATTTCGTTTTGCGTTTGCGCGTTGCTCACTTCGGCCGAACGAAGTTTACCGCGGAAGTATTTCCGCCGCACACCAGAATCCCCACGCGTTCACCACGCTTCGGTTTGTAGCGACCGCTCAGCAAAGCTGCGGAAGCCGCAGCGCCACCAGGCTCGGTAACTACGCGAAATGTCTTCCACAGAGTTTCCTGCGCAAGCTGGATGGCGTCGTCCGAAACGAGCACTACATTTGAAATATATTTTTGCGCGATGGGAAACATCAGTTTGCCAACACGCTTGGGAGCCAATGAATCCGCGGCGATTCCGCCGGCTTCGCTATCGACGGGCCGTCCGGCGCGCAACGCGTTCGACAAAGTTGGCGCGGCTTCCGGCTCGACTCCGATCACGTTAATTCGTCCCGCGTACCATGCGGCAACTCCGCCAATTAGTCCGCCGCCGCCCACGGCAACCAAAAGCGTGTCCAACTTTGGCGCTTGCTCCTCAATTTCCAATCCGACGCTTCCTTGCCCCAGCATTGTTTCAATTTGCTCGAACGCGTGCACAGGCATCGCGCCGGATTCCGCGACCCACTTTTCGCTGGCCGCCAGCGCGTCGGCATAACGTTCGCCGGCAATCACAAGTTCCGCGCCGAATCCGCGGATGCGTTCCATTTTTTCCGCTGACGCAACAGACGGCACAAATATTTTCGCCGGCTTGCCAAGTTTCATCGCCGCGAAAGCCACGGCCACTCCATGATTTCCGCCGGAAGCCGCCACAACTCCTGCGCGAGGAACTTTGCGCGTGAGTAAATTTGTGAATGCTCCGCGAGCCTTGAATGATCCGGCGTGCTGAAACAATTCCAGTTTAAATGTGATCTTGCCGGATGGCTTCAGCCCGAAATCCGCGGCTTCGATTTCAATTACAGGAGTTCGCCGAACGTGCGGCTGAATCAATTTGTAATTTTTCTTGATGAGTGCGCGATTGACGCTGCGTTCCACAGCGTTGTGTTGCTTAGAATTGCGAGTAGGCTTCTTCATTAGAATTGAATATCACGACGGCGAAATTCACCCTACAAAATTCCAATTCACAAACACACGTCACGCGAGACAATTTGGATTCAGGAAAATTTTAGGAAACCTTTGGTGCCCGGGAGAGGACTCGAACCTCCACAGCCTTTCGACCACTAGAACCTGAATCTAGCGCGTCTGCCAATTCCGCCACCCGGGCACATACGGCAGGACTACGAGGAACCAAAATTGTGCACGCGGCTCTGGGCTTTGTCAACGCGACGGCGATGATTCTATTTTCCGGATTGCGCGTTTTTCTCACGATGTGAGATTTTTGCGCTGTAAGCTGTTGAGAACCGGCGGGAATTTTCGTCGCGCCAGTACGTAAGTCCTTTATTAGCAACACTTACATGCCAGATCGCTGTAAGTCCTTTGTTAGCCATACTTAGCTAACGAGGGCGGGGGTGGGGGGGGTTCAATAATTTCAAAATTTGGATCAAGTCTGATCGGTTCCGGCCGCGGCGGACTCAGAATGCAAGAGCCTTGCAAAGGCTGCGGCGTAAGCAGGTCTCGTCGTAAATGGCGGTAAATGTTGCGTATCTTGGCAATCGGTGCCGTAACAAACCGCGTGAATCCGGCGTTATATGTTGTGGTCGAGTTGCCCGGAGCGGGTTTGACGCATCATAGAACGCACGAAGTTGGGTGTGTCTTTGCCTGCGGTATTGATTTCACAAAGGGTACCGAATTCACAAACGAATAGGAGAATCACGTCATGCGGAAATATTTTTTTGTTGCGGCGATGGTGGTCGGAGGATTGTTTGCTTCGGTGCAGGGAGCTGGCGCGCAGTCGGCGCTTTTGAATTTGCCGAGGGAGAGTCAGCGGGCGAGTGTTTCGCAGCGAATTGGGATTACGGATATCACGATTAATTATCATCGTCCTCAGGTGAAGGGACGGAAAGTTTTTGGGCCGGGAAGTCCGCAAGCTTATGGACAGGTGTGGCGCGCGGGCGCGAACGAGAACACCACGATCAACTTTACGAATGATGTGACGGTGGAAGGCAAGCCACTGGCGAAGGGCGTTTATGGATTGCACATGATTCCAGGCGAAAGCGAATGGACGATTATTTTTTCCAAGAATTCCACTTCGTGGGGAAGTTTTACGTATGACGCGGCGGAAGATGCTTTGCGCGTGACGGTGAAGTCGCATCCCGCGGAAATGGAAGAAGCGCTGGCCTATGACTTCGACAATGTGAAACACAACGAAGCGACGATTGTGATGCGTTGGGAAAAGGTTGCTGTACCAATTCACGTGGAAGCTGATACGCAGGCGACGGTGCTGGCGAGTTTGCACAATCAACTGCGGGGCCGCGCGCAATACGAGTGGCCGTCGTGGTCGGAAGCCGCCGAATATTTGATGGACAATAAAATGGACGCGAACGAAGCGTTGAAGGATGCGGACCGCTCAATTGCAATTGAAGATCGATTTGAAAATGAAATGGACAAAGCGCGCGCGCTGGAGATGTTGAATCGTGCGGATGATGCGAAGGCGGTGCGAGCGAAGGCGATGTCACTGGGAACCCAGCAGCAGGTGCATAGCTATGCGCGTCAACTACAAACGCAGAAGAAAAATGATGAAGCGCTGGAAATTTTCCGCGCGAACATCAAGAAAGATCCGAATAGCTGGATCGGTCACAACGAAACGGCGCGGCTCGCGGTTGCGAAAGGCGATTACGATACGGCGTTGAAGGAAATGAAGTTGTCGCAGGCCGGATTGCCGGATACGTTGAAGACGCAGCTGGATGCGATCATCAAGCGGTTGGAAAATAAGGAGGATATTAATAAATAAGCGGCAAGGAATAACGATCGGAGGCGGGCGGGTCGCATCCCGAAGCTTCGGGACCGCCCCTACGAATTCAAAGACATTCTTTGGAGCGCCGCAGGGCTGGAGCGTTTGTTCTAGCGTCGCGGGGCCGCAGCGAATCGCGCCCCGTCGACAACGACGAAACCACCCTGTCGGCAAAGACAACACCGCCGGCATCCCATGGCGGTGCTATAATCCGCGGAAATAGGGGTCTATGTGCCCGCAGCGCAGTTGGCGGGCGGTCCGACCGGAATGGGGAGGATGACATGGATGCTTTTCTGACGGGGTGGTTGGGGTCGTTGTCACTCGTTTGGGCAGTGCTGACGTTGGCGTGGGTTTCGTTGCTGGCCTATCGCGCGTGGTTGGCCAGTCGCGAAGAAGAACAAATGTATTTGGGAAGCACGCCTTCGCCGGGTGCTCAGGAGCAGAGCGCGATCATAAGTAAGTTGACGAAACTTACGAAGCCGCTGATGCTGCTGGGAATATTGGACGGAGCGCTGACTCTGACGATAGTTGGATTGTGGTTGTGGCAAGGGATGAACGCGCACGTTTAGCGGCGGGATCTTTTGCGGAAGAAATGGCTCAGGTCTGAAGACCTGAGCTACAGGTTTGGTTTTGCGGGCGGCGCGGGTGCTGCGTCGGGCGTGACGGATGTGTGGTTCAGCACGATGAGCCAGACGCCTGCGCGTTTTTCAAAAACTAGAGTTGTGTCGCCGCGCGCCACGATTTTATTGCCATCCACAACACTGCTTAGTTCCCACTGATAGGTGGCCCACGCGGTGTTTTCCTTCACTCTGACAACGGTATTTGTGCGTTCGATATGAATTGAGGCCATGCGCGAGTGCTGGCTTTGATACGCCGGCAGATAATTCGCCCAGGTGTAAATCGGCGGTTCCCACGCGCCGCTAACAACCACGACATCGTCGGCATAAACTTTGTGCATTCTTTCGGCGTCACCGACTTGCCACGCGCCGAGCATTTGCGCAATTGTCAGATCGACCATGTGGTTTTCGGCGACGGGAGCGCCGGGAGGTTCCGGCACTTGTTTTATTTTGGTTTTCTGCGCGTGAATTGGCGCGGCGATTGTGAGCAGGAATGCGGCGGCAACTAATGCGATTGTTCGCAGGCGCAAATGTGCGCGCGGATTCGAGTGTGTTGGAAACATGGATCCCCCTTCTGGTGCTGCGAAGAAAGATAGCACGGGGGAATTCGGTTGAGTGCACGCGATACGTGGGGCGTCGCGAACGTGGCAACAATTGTGGCGCGGGCGTCTGCTAAATTGGGCGCGCGGAAATTATTTTGTGCGCGACTGGCTTAGCAAATTTACGAACAGCCGATAGGCGCCGGGATTTCCTTCAGGCAACTGGCGGAAAAATTCCAGCGCGGCATAAATGTAAACGCCTTTGCCGTAGCGCGTCCAAACCAGCGAGCCGGTAAGTTCGGATTCGCCGGGATCGTGCATGCTGAGCACGGCCTGATACTTCGGATCATAACTTGACCACAAATAATTCGCGCGCTCCTGCACCCAACCTTTGAAATCATCCTGCGTAATTTTATTTGGGAAATTCAACAGCGGCGAATCCGGCGTTAGAAATTTCACGTCGGATTTTTCGTCCGTGATGCGAAGAGTTCCGCCTTCCATTTTCGCGGGATACGGAGCGATTGGAGATTTCAGTCCATTCCAGAAACCATCGCGCTCGTATTCCAGAATCAGCGCGCCGCCGCTATTGGCATAGTCGAGCAGGCGCTGATTATTCGCTATCACGTCACCGCGCAATTCGTAGGCGCGAATGCCGATGACGATTGCGTCGAAGCGTTTCAGATCTCCGAAAGTGAGCGCGGCGGAATCCAGCAGGTCAACTTGAATGCCGAGGCGCTGGATAGCCTCCGGAACTAAGTCGATATCGGCTGCGACGTAGCCGACATACAATTTTTCCGGCACGGTGATTGGAAATGCGCGGACGGGCGCGACGGCTGGCTCGCTCCACAGAAATGTTGGCAGCGAAGGAAGCGGCTCAATGCTGGTGCGGAAAGTATCTGTACCGCGCTTGGCCCATGCTTTCAATTGATAATCGCCGGCTGGCAATTTTGTGGAAGGCGTTACGGTGAAACGCAAAAGTTCGTCGGCGCCGGGCGCGAGATTTGTTGGCTGCGCGGCGGAGGTGTGCCAGTCGGAAGGAACGTCCAGCCCGACATTTAATTGTTGAGCGGCGCTGGAATAGGAATGCACGCGCATTAGAACTTCAAAAGGTTGATGCGCGGCGCTGGGCGCGTTTGGATTTTCGGCGAGAAGAAATTCGTTCGGATCGAGAGTGAGTCCGACGGCGGGAGTAACGCGCAATTGTTCGGTGATTACAGTTGTAGTGGTGAAGCGCTGCGCTTGAACTATCGTATCGGAATCGAATGAGTAGCCGTCGATGGTTGAGTGCGTGCGCGCGTAAACGAGCGGCGGAGCAAACGGGAACATCCAGTCGGCCGCGCCGTGCGGAGCGGTTGCGTCTTTCGGAAGCGCCACTTGAATCGCGAACGCGTCGTTTTGATCTTTCGTTGGCGCGGCAGCTTGCCAGCCGGCGGGCAGAACGAGCGTTGGCGTTGCGAATTCCGCGCCGGAAATATTGTCACGGTGAAGCGCTTCGACGCGCACGGTGAAAGTTTCGCCAGCCACGAGATTGCTGCGATCCGATTGCGCGATCATGCGGACACCAGCGGCAACGGTTAGCGCGTGATCGATGCGGGCGCGCTCGCGAGCGAGTTCGTATTCCGCGCCGACGGAAGTTTCTGCGTCGCGCGCGGCGGTGGGTGCTTCCACGTGAATTGTGGATTCCATGCGCGCAATATTTTTTCCCGCGGCGGCTAATTCTTTCGCGGCGCGCGGCCAGTCCAATGCAAGTGCTGCGGCACGTGCGCGAACAAGTGCGGCATCAACTTCAGCGAGACCGGGCTGAAGAATTGCACGAAAAACTGAGTAGCGATCCGCGAGCGTGCTAATGGGTTGCGCGATCATTGCAGCGTCAAGATTTCCGCCGTCGGCGCGTTGAATGGAAGCGGGTCGTCGCAGGAACGCGGAATTTGTGAACGCGACAACTCCTTGCGAACGCTGATTTGCAAATCCGGCGCGGCCGATTTCCCCGTAGGATTCGCCCCACACGGGTGACACATCATTCACGGGCAAAGTTAGCGTGGCGCCGGAAGCGCCGCGGCCGCCTTGTTGCAGAAGCAATCCAACTTTCCATGGAGCGAGGCCATCCTTGAATTGATCTGGAAACGCTCTAGGATCGGCAGCCAGGTCGACAGCTTTCGGAGTTAGAAATCCGGAGGCTTGATGATTTCCGTGGCCGCCGCGAACTCCGCCCCATCCATTGATGACGATGTCCGGTTTGAAGGTGCGAATCACGCGGACCATGTCGGCTGTTGCGGTGTCGCCCCAAATTTTCAGAGTTTCTTCCATTGTTTTGGAGAAACCAAAATCCGGCGC
The DNA here is from genome assembly GCA_963778235.1 of uncultured Acidobacteriota bacterium. Taxonomy (GTDB): domain Bacteria; phylum Acidobacteriota; class Terriglobia; order Acidiferrales; family UBA7541; genus DASTCZ01. The sequence continues at coordinate 264,606 of CAVZTQ010000004.1, forward strand.
GCGAGTGAAAAATAATTTTGCGCCGTAGGTTTGCGCGGCGGCATTCAGTTCCGCGCTGCGAATGATGGCGAGGCGCGGGCCTTGTTCGGAGCCGATAGCGTTCTGGCCGCCTTCGCCGCGCGTGAGCGTGAGCAGTGCAACGTCGTCACCTGCGCCGCGCGCTAAATATGTGAGCAGCGTAGAAGCTTCGTCGTCCGGATGTGCGGTGATGAACAGAACGCGAGTGGCGACGCGTGCCCGATCGATTGCTTCGATGGCGTCGGGCAAAGTTTGGCCGTTCGGATCTTTCGCGGGGCGTTGCGCGCGTGAGGGAATTGCGGCGCTGAAGATTAATATAAATGCGAGCGCTGTCGCTCCACTGAAGCGGAAAATATTTTTGCGAGATGCGTGGCGAAATAATTGGGGAGCGGTCACCGCGTCACCTGTTCTTTCGCCGAAGTTACCGGCGCGCCGAATGGCCATTCGTGGCGCACGAATGCTTGCACCATGTACACACAAATTCCCGCAGCAATCACGATGAGTCCCCCTATTGCGAAACGCTTTCCTGTGGCAACAAAAAGCGCGGCCCAGCCGAGAATTGTGACGAGCGCGGGCAGCGGATACAACCACATCTTATAAGGCAGACGCTTTTCGGGCCAGCGCCGCCGCAAAATCATTACGCCCACGGCTTGCCCGATGAATTGTACGAGCAGACGCATGGCGAGAATAGCTTTGATTACGTCGACTAACTTGAAGGATAGGCTGAACGCGAACGCCGCGCCGCCCAACACTAGCAAGGATACGTGCGGGAATTTTTTCGTGGGATGCACGCGCCCGAACGCGGCGAAAAAATTGCCGTCGCGCGCGGCGGCGTAGGGAACCCTGGTATACCCCAACAGTGCCGCGAATAATGATGCGAATGCGATCCACAAAATCATTACGGTCACGCCTTGCGCGGCGCGCGCGCCGTAAATGTGCTCCATGAATGCGCTGATTACGAAATCGGATTTCGCAGCTTCGCGCCACGGAAGAACACCGAGAAGGGCCGTCTGCATGGCGAGATAAAGAATGGCGATTCCGCCGATGGAAAGAAAAATTCCGCGCGGAATGTTACGTTCGGGATCGCGGATTTCTCCGCCGAGCTGGCAAATATTGTAGTAGCCCCAATAACTGTAAACAGTATTCACTGTGGCCGCGCCAAGGCCGGCGAAGAAAACCCACGACAAATTCCACGCACCCGGCGGATAAGTGAACGCGAGCTTCGCGCTGAAGTGCGTCGCGCCGCCGAAAATCACCCAGGCCATGGTGCCGATCACACCAGTCCAAAGCAGAATGGAAATTTTTCCGATGGTAGTGATTTTCCGGTAGAGCAAAATTACCAAGACGATCACGAGCGCGCCGGAAATTGCTTTCTTTTGTATTGAAGTGAGGGGAATTAAATATGTGAGGTATTGCGAAAATCCAATCGCGCCCGATGCAATCACCAGCGGCGCTTGAATTAGCGTTTGCCAGATTAAAAGAAATGAAAAAAGCCGGCCCCATTTTCCCGGGCCGTACGCTTCGCGCAGAAAAATATAACTGCCGCCGGCTTGCGGCATGGCCGCGCCAAGTTCAGACCACACGCAGCCATCGAGCAGCGCAAGCGCGGCGCCAACCGCCCACGCGAGTAAACTTTGCGGACCGCCCATCGCCTGAATCACCAACGGCGCCACGATGAATGGGCCGATGCCGACCATGTCAATCATGTTCAGCGCGGTCGCGGGCATCAGGCCCAGGCCGCGCTCGAGCGAGTGGTCGTTGGTTGCGTTAGGTAATGGAGTTGAGTGGGCCACTGTTGGCGTTCGCTGGGAAAGCGAGTGGGTAGGATAGCATTGAGATGGGGGATTTTAGACGGGGAGAGACCCTGGCGAGCGGCGCCACTTAGCGGTCCTGTCCCAGCTGACTTATAATCCGGCAATGCCGAATGGGAACCCTTCAATAACTCCTTCCGATTGGGTAGAGATTAAGGCTTTCTTCCAGAGGCTCTCCGCAGTGCTGTTTGATTTTGCCGCCGACCACAACCTTGCGATCGATGAGTACTACCACGAATCGCCTTCGTGGTCGTTTCGATTCAGGCATCCGAAAGGCGGCGCAGCTGCAATTGAGGTGGACCGACTGGACGATTTAACGGTCAGAATTCTCGGCAATTGGTACATCGACGAATACGAAACGTTTACACGACATCTCAAATGGGGATCGAAACGCGACTTACTTCTGAACAATATCGATTTACGAAAAGAACTGGAGACGGATCTGGCGGCGATAGTTTTGTGGGAGAAGGCAGATATGATGCCTTATTCCGGGTACAAGGAGTCCTGGTCGAAATACACTAAGGCGGAGTGGGACAAGATGTCCGTCCCAAAGCGTATTCCAACGCTTAGGCTCTAGTTTCGCGCATATCTGTTCCCGTACAAGTGACGCTAAGGGCTCACTTGCAGAAGAAAACTTCTATCGCCGGTATTTGCCGCCACCGTGAAAATTTGCGGTGCGCGATGTTCCTGTAACTTTTCCGCATTGTTTCTTCAGCAGCCCCTTACCGCATTCTTCCAGAGAGGCGCATCCGCATTTTCCCTGATTTTGCAGCGCGAGTTGAATCATTTTGATTGAGTGAACGAGTTGCTCAAGCTCGGCGAGTTTTTGTTGTGAAAGTTTTCGCCAACGCTCGGAAGGCGGCGTGCCGTTGCGAAATCCGAAAAACAGTTTGCGAATTTCGTCGAGGGTGAAACCGATTTGGCGCGCGCGTTGCAGAGTGGCGAGGCGATAGAGCGCGGCGTCATCGTATCTGCGTTGCCCGCTGGCGCGCTGAGGACGAGGCAGAACGCCGATTTGTTCGTAGTAGCGAATCGCGGAAGGACGCAGACCGACCTGTCGTGCGACATCGGAAATAGCGAACATGGGCATCGCTGTATTTTAGAGTAGATGCAGTTTCGTCGCCTCGCGATACTTCGCTCCGATCAAAATGTTTCCGTTTGACTTAAAGCTGACTTGAAGTCGTAGCCTTTTCATGGCGGCTGGCGGCGCAAGGAAGGCCGCTGCCTCAAAGGAAGCTACCCATGAAAATAAAATGTATTTGTGCGGCGATAATTTTGATGGCGTGCAGTGTTGGATTATTTGCACAGACAAATAAAGTCCCACAGCAACGCACCATCGCCGACGCGCTAGACTCTTGGATCATGCGTGTAGAAACGATGGTGGTAGCGGGCGCCGATGCAATGCCCGCGGACAAATACTCATTCGCGCCGCCTGCCACGATGGGTGATTTTGCCGGCGTGCGAACATTTGCGCAGCAAGTGAAGCATCTTTCGGCGAATAATCACCGGATGGCGGCGCTGATTCTGCTGCAAAAACCGACGGCCGAACAGGAGAACGAGACCGGGCCGGATTCCGTAAAGACGAAAGCAGAGATCATGGTTTATCTGAAAGAATCTTTCGCGGCGCTGCACAAGGCTGTTGCAACGATCAACGCGCGAAATGTTGTCGAGCCGATTCCAAGCCCGAGCGAATGGCAGAAGACGCGGATTTCTTTCGCAGAAGATATTGTGGCGCATGACATGAATCACTACGGGCAAATGGTGGAATATTTACGGATGAATGGAATTATTCCGCCGGAAAGCAGAACTGCGAAACAGTAACGCTGTTCTCGATGCGATTTCCAAGCGCGGGTTCGGACTGAAGTAGAATGCTGCGTGATGTTGAAGAACCTACTTCGCGGGATTCCATGCATCGCGGCGCTGTGGTTGTGTGCGTCGAGCGCGTGCTTTGCGCAGGGTTCGCGCGGCGCGGCGACCACAACTGCGTCTGCTGCGGCGCATTCAGCATTTCCGTCCGAAGCGCATGAAAGTTTGGACGCGCTGTATCGCGGCAACGCAGAAGCGGCGATTGTGATTGCGCGGCGCATGGAAAATTCACGGCCGGAATATCCGCTTGGATTTTTGCTGGAGGCGGAAGCGCAGTGGTGGCGAATTTATTGCGGCGCGCTGGAATTTAAGTGGAATCACATTGACGTTTGGAAGCACGAGCCTTCGCCGGGCGACGACGCGTATCTTGCGCTTGCCGACAAAGTTGCGGAGCTGGCAGAGACTCAATTACACACGAAGGAAACCGCGGAGATGCATCTTTACGCGGGAATGGGGTACGTGCTGCGCGTGCGCATGTTGGGAATTCGCAAAGAGAATCGCGCGACGGCCAAGGCCGCGGTGAAAGCGCGAACACATTTGATGCGGGCGCTGGAAATGGATCCGTTGCTGGCCGACGCGAAAACCGGCGTGGGTTTGTACAACTATTATGTAGATACGCTTTCGGGCATCGCGCGAATGCTGCGCGCGATTATGGGCCTTCCCGCCGGCGATAAACAATTAGGCATCGCGCAATTGGAAGACGCGATGGTTCACGGCGAATTGACGGGTGTGGACGCGCGATTTTATTTGTCGAAGAATTTGCGCTACTACGATCAGCAATACGAGCGAGCGCTGAAAATTATGGAGCCGCTGGCGACACAGTATCCGCAGAATCCGATTTTTCCGTTGTTCATCGGAAATTTGAATGCGCTGCTGGCGAGGAATGGTCGCGCGGCGGCGAGTTATCATGCAGCGGAAAATTTGGCTGGGGCGTTACCGGCTTCGGAGAGTGCGAGCACGGCGCGGATGCAGGCGTTGGCGAAGGAAGGTTTGCGGATGATTGGGGCGCGCTAACGGACTATGCCGCTCAGCGGATTCGGCAACAAATAAGCCAGCGCGGTGCCGATTACGAGGCCGACTACATATCCGTAGGGGACGCCGAAACAAATTAATCCCACCAGCAGAACAATTGCGAAATCGCCGGGGACGGACATTGTGTCTCGCACCAAGCGCATAAGCGCGAGTGATTCAAATAGCAAAATGATTCCGAGAACCGGGAGCGGAAATAAATTCACCATATTTCCGAAACCTGCGCTGAAAAATAATCCCGCGATTAAATACAGCATCCCGTAAATAATTACGGAGCCGCCGGTGCGTCCGCCGAATGCGTAATGGCCGGCGATGCCGCCGGAGCCGTGGCAAACGGGAATTCCGCTGAAAAAAGGATTTACGAGATTCATGAAGGAATACGTGGAGCTGATTTTTTTCACGGTCACATGGCGCTCAGGAAAAAGATCGTCGGCAACCTGCCGCGTGGCGAGAATTGAATTTCCGAGTGAAAGTGGAATCTGCGGAATGGCCAGCAGGATGAAGCCGATATAAATGTCGTGCCACATCGGAACGTGGAACTGCGGCAAGTGAACACCGAACCCGTGATTGGGACCGCTGCCACCAAATTTGAAAATCACTCCGTAAACGATTCCCAGCGCGATCACAAAAAGCGCGGGAGGAAATCGGCGATTGCCGAGAAGTAGAATCGTCAATACGAATGCGGCTCCGGCGAGCGCGTAGCCCCAGTTGCCGTCGGCGGGAATATAATTTTTCAGCGCGAGGTAAGAAAGCTGCAAGCCGAGACCGAACTGAATTCCGCGGACGACTACCTTCGGAACCGCGCGGCCGAGCCAGTCAATCGAACCGGTGACGGTGAGCAGCAACATCACGACGCCGATCGCGAGACCGGCGCCATACAAAGTGTTGCCGCTTAATTTTTGCGCGATCACAATTACGGCCATGGCCTTCAGCGGCTGCGCGGGCATGGGCATACCGTATAGCAGGCCGGTGAAAATTTGCATCGCGCCAAAACAAATTAATACGCTGGGAATGTGAAGGCCCGAAGCGAGAATCATTCCAACGATGAGCGGGAAGTCGGTGCCGATGTCACCGAACGCGCCGGAAAATTCGTTGCGGTCGAATCGCGCGCGGCTTCGCAGCCAATTGTAGAAACCGGACGCTGGCGCTTGCGGCGGGTTTGCGGCGGGCGCGTTCACGTTATGCCCGCGTGATCATTACTTCTGTGGATTTCACGAGCGCGGCGGCGGTTTGTCCTTTGCGCAGACCCATTTCGCGCGCCGCTTCACTTGTAATGATTGAAGTGATTTGCTGTCCGCCGATGCTGAGTTTCACCTGCGCAAGAAGTCCGCTGATTTTCAGATCCACAATTTTTCCGACGAGCTGATTGCGGCCGCTGGTGCGGCGGAAACGAGTGCGCGCAGAGCGATCATGTTCCTCGCGCGGCAGATATTTTTCCACTTCGCGTGCGGGAACACGGTGATGTCCACCGGCGGTTTTCACAGTTTTTATTTTTCCGCGATAAATCCATTGCTTCAAGGTTGGATAGCTGATGCCGAGCGCTTCGGCGGCTTCGCGTGGGGAAAGCAATTCGGTTGGGCGCATGGCCACCTCTAGGGAAACGATATTATACGATTTAAATCGAATTGTGGGTGCGATTTACTACGGAAACAGGCGCTTAGCTGCGCGCGGATTCAGATTGCTCGAACGCGTGATACGACGAGCGCACCAGTGGGCCGGACTCAACGTGTTTGAATCCCATTTGCTCGCCGATTTGTTTGTACTCCGCGAACTCATCAGGATGAACGTAGCGCACGATGGGCAGGTGTTCGCGATCCGGCTGCATGTATTGGCCGAGCGTGAGGATGTCTGTGTGTTGCGCGGCGAGGTCGGACATCGCAGCGATTACTTCATCGCGCGTTTCACCGAGCCCGAGCATCATACCTGTTTTGATGGGAATATCCGCGGAGAATTCTTTTGCGCGGCGCAGCAATTCCAAAGACCGTTCGTAAATCGCGCCTTTGCGAACTTCGCGATACAAGCGCGACACGGTTTCCATATTGTGATTCAGCACGTCGGGGCGCGCTTCCAAAACTGTTTCCAGCGCCGACCATTCACCGCGAAAATCCGGAATTAAAACTTCCACGCGGCATCCGGGAACGCGGCGACGGATTTCTGTAATTGTGCGCGCGAAAATTGCAGAGCCGCCATCGGGTTGATCGTCGCGATTCACGGAGGTTACCACCGCATAGCGCAGACCCATTTTCGCAACGGCTTCGGCAACGCGCTCCGGCTCGTCTTCTTCTGGTGGTCCAAGTGGCTTGCCGGAAGGGACGGAACAAAATCCGCAGGTGCGCGTGCAAATATTTCCCAGAATCATGAAAGTTGCGGTGCGATGGTCCCAGCATTCGCCCATATTCGGGCAGCGCGCGCTTTCACAAACGGTATGCAGGCCGAGCGTGCGCATGATGCTCTTCAAATCCTGATAATTTTCTCCGCCGAAGAAACGAACTTTCAGCCAGTCCGGACGCGGATGCGCGTTTGGCGGCGGCACTGGCATGCCGGGAACGGAACCGCTAGGCAGAATGTTGAAAGGTGTGGCCATTTGCGCGTGAATCTCGAATAATTATCTTACGCTGCGGGCGGACGAGTGACAAGTTATGCCGTTCGTGAACGCTGACTGTTGGACAAGATCTCTATTCGTACCGCAGCGCCACCAGCGGATCAACTCGCATCGCGCGCCGCGCGGGAATGTAGCACGCAGCAAACGCGATAATCGCCAGCAAAATCGCCACGCTTGTGAACGTCGCAATATCCGTGGAGTCTACGCCGAATAAAAGCGATCCGATCACGCGACTGAGCGCCGCTGCTCCGGCAAGTCCCGCGATAATTCCAACCAGCGTGAGCAACATGCCTTGCTTCAGCACCAGACGAAGAATATCTGACTGCTGCGCGCCGAGCGCGATGCGCACTCCGATGTCGCGCGTGCCCTGCGTCACCAGATAGGACATCACGCCATAAACGCCAACGGCCGCGAGGAGCAGCGCGAATCCCGCGAACGCGCCGAGCATGTCCATCGAAAATTTTTGGCGCGCAAGAGAGCGGCTGACGCGCGCGTCCATCGTGCTGATGTTGTAGACCGGAACATCGGAATCAATCGCGTGAATTTCGCCAACAATTGCCCCGGCCAGTGAGGCGGGATCGGAAGTTGTGCGCGTTACGATGTACATTGAGTTCGTAGCATTCTGCGCCTCGGGATAGTACACGACCATCCGCGTGTCTAAATCCAAGCCGTACTGCTTCACAATTCCCACGACGCCAACAATCGAGTACCAGGGCGTAAACTTGCCGGGGCCGTTGCCTTGCCGAACACGTTTGCCAATGGCATCTCCGTGCGGCCAGAAACGATGAGCCATTTTTTCGTCGATCACGACGACCGGTTGGCTGGTGTCAGCGTCCGTTGGCGCAAAAAACCTCCCACTCAACAACGGAATTTCCATTGTTTGAAAATAAGTGGCATCGGCTTGTCGTTTGTCGACCTGCAATTCCGGTTCGCTTGAGGGAGGCGTGTAGCCTTCTATTTCGATGCCGCCCCAGCTAATTGAAGACGTGAGCGGTAGTTGCCCGGCGGCGCCTACCGACACCACGCCAGGAAGACTACGTATGCGATCGCAAATGTCCTGATAGAAGCGGATCACCGGCTTGGCTTCTCGATACTTCGGGCCGCTGGCGGAAACGAGCATGGAAATCACATGATCGGGATTAAATCCCGGCGCAACATTTTGCAATCGCGCAAAACTGCGCACCAGTAGGCCCGCGCCGACCAGCAACATTAATGACAGTGCAATTTCCACGGCAACAAGCAGGCCGCGAAGTTTGTCGCGCGTGGCGTGCAGTCCGCCACCGTCAGAGCCGCTGCGTCCGCCGGCTTTCAGTGCGGCATTCAGATCGGCGCGAGAAACGCGAAGCGCAGGCACCAGTCCAAAAACAATACCGGTCAAAACTGATATTCCCAAAGTAAACGCGAGGACAGTTGCGTCAATTCCAACGTCATCCAGACGCGGAATATTTCCCGGATTAATTGTGCGTACCGCGTAGAGACTCAAAGCGGCAATCCAAAGTCCGGCGGCACCACCGAGCACGCTCAGAAAAACACTTTCCGTCAGCATTTGACGCACCAGCCGCAAACGGCTTGCGCCCAGCGCTGCGCGAACGGCAATTTCTTTGTTGCGTCCACTGGCGCGTGCAAGCAAAAGATTTGCGACGTTGGCGCACGCGATCAGCAACACCAGTCCGACCGCGCCGAATAAAACAAGCACGGTTCGGCGAACATTGCCCACAACTTGTTCGAGCAGCGGAACCACGCTAATCGTAAATGTGGGATCGCGCCTATCAATTTCACGAATGCGCGCGGCAATCACGTCAACGTCGGCTTGCGCTTCCTGCGGCGTGACGCCGGATTTCATCCGCGCGAGCACATTAAAATTTTCGTTGCCGCGATCGTTCACAGCATCGGGCGCAAGCGGCAGCGGCATGAAAATGTCGCCCTTGTCGATGCCGCCAACCGTCGGCATCACTTCGTGATTCAAAGAAAATCCCGGCGCAAACACGCCAACAATCGTGGCTTGCGTCCCGTTCAACGTAAGCGTGGTGTTCAGAATATTCGGATTCCCACCGAACTTCGATTTCCAGAATCCGTAACTGAGTACAGCCGTCGCTGGTTGGCCTGGTTGATCTTCTTGCGGCAGAAATAATCGTCCGATGAAAGCGTGCGCGCCAAGCATATGAAATAAACTGGTGGTGCCGTAGATCACTCCGACGCGTTCCGGTTGCTCGATTCCGGTGAGTGTCACGGTGTGACCCTGCGCCAGCGCTGTTTCTTCAAACACATGGTTACGCGTTTTGATGTCCATATATTCGCCGGGCGAAGGCCAGTCCTGCGGAATGCCAAGTCCGGGCGAGCGCAACCATAAAATTGCCAGCCGATCCGGCTGCGGATATGGAAGCGGTTTCAGAAGTAGCGCGCTGGTGACGCTGAAGATCGCAGTGTTCGCGCCGATTCCCAGAGCCAGCGAAAGCACAATCACAATCGCCAAGCCGGGATTCTTGATTAAAGTTCTGACGCCGTAGCGCAAATCCTGCAGCAAGTGATCGAACATCGCGGCCCCCCCATCTAACGCATTGACACCAGTATGGTAACGCTCGTTGGCGACAAATGTTTCCGAGTTGTTGGTTCACACTGACCTATCCGCGCCTCGGCATATCGAATGAAATGTTGCATGATTACCACACCTGTGCAGTGGCGCAACTTTAACCGCTCGTAACATACTGATAACAAACGGAATATTTCACTGCGCGACGGGCTTCAAACTGCTAGTATATGTCCGTTCGATGCCGAACCAGACCACTATTGAGCGCTCGGTTGAAGTGGAAGGCGTTGGCCTTCACACCGGAGTGCATTGCAGGATGCGCTTCAATCCCGCCCCGCCCGACGTGGGAATTGTTTTTCGACGCACAGATTTGCGGAATTTTCAGATTGAGGCGCACGGACGGAATGTCGCGCGCGTAAGTTACGCCACAAGTTTGATGAAGCAAGGCGTTTGGCTCTCGACCACCGAGCATGTGCTCGCCGCAATTTATTCCTGCCAGATCGACAATATTTATATTGATGTGGACGCGCTGGAGTTGCCGATTCTGGATGGCTCCGCGAAACCATTTTTGGAAATGATCGATCAGGCCGGCATTCGCAAATTGCGGAAGCGTCGCCGATATTTGAAAGTACTGGCGCCGGTGGAAGTGAAAGATGGCGACCGGCAAATTGGAATTTATCCTTCGGACGAATTTCGCGTGAATGTGTTCGTGGAATTTTCTCATCCAATGGTCGGGCCGCAGCATGTGGAACTGGCGGTGAACCGCGAAAGTTTCACGAAACTGCTTTCCACGGCGCGCACGTTTTGTTTTCTGGACGAAGTCGACAAACTTCGCGCCGCTGGATTGGCGCGTGGCGGCTCACTGGAAAATGCAATTGTGTTGACGCGCGACGGCGTGATGAATGGTCCGTTGCGTTCGCCGGATGAATTTGTGCGTCACAAAGCGCTGGATTTAATTGGCGATTTGGCGTTGCTCGGCCGTCCATTGCTGGGCCGCGTGGAAGCGCACAAGGCCGGTCACGCGCTGCACACGCAACTGGTTTCGCGTTTGCTGGCGGATACTTCGCTGTGGACGGAAACCGTTTCGCACGAGAGCGAATCGGCTGCGGAGCAGAGTCCTGCGTTTTCGCAGGGCGAGGCAAGCGCTTCCGCGGATTAGAAATTTTGGCGCGCGGATAGTTTTATCGCGCGGCTGGCGGGTCGCAGACCCGCCCCTACGCCTCGCAGAAACAAATTTCGAAATTTTCATCCCCTGCAAATATTTAGTGGTCGATCCGAAAATTTACCGTAACAAACGTGATTACTTCCACCGCGCCGCCGTTCAATAGCGTTGGACGGAATCGCCATTGCGCGACGGCGCTCAGCGCGGCTTGCGCCAGAACCGGATCACCGCTCAGCACTTGCAAATCACGCACTGTGCCGTCGACTGAAATTGTTGCGCGCAGTTCGACGGTTCCTTCTCGGCGCGTCTGCTTGGCAATATTCGGATAGATCGGATCCACGCGATGGGTCAGCAGCGCAAGTTGAACTCCTTGGCTTACGACCACGGGTTTGTGCGGAGTTGGAGGCGTTTTTGGTTCGGGCAACGGAACCGGTGGCCCTGATTTTTCTCCCCAGCCATCGAGAATGTTGGGTGGCCCGTCAGCTCCGTTGCCAACACCTTGAAGACCGATCACCGGCCCGGGGAGATTTGCGCCGTTAGCCAGATCAGCATCCACGATCTGATGCGTGTTTGTCGGTCGTCCAATCGGCGCCTGCGGCTGCGAATACACAATTTGCGGACCAGGGTCGCGATGTACCGGCAAATTCGGTCGGTGTGTATTGCCCGCAGCCTGTTTCGGCGCGCCGCCATAAGGCGGCAAAGGAACAAAATTTGTCGGCCGCAAAATTAGTCTGGTGCCCGTGGCGAACAGCGGCACGATTAGCAGCGCCATCAGCGTGCAAAATTGAATCAGCGCGGAAACGCCCAGCGCTTTTCGGCGCGCGCGGCCCGCGCCGGCGGAAGTAGTGCCGTCCGCATCGACGAGACAACTCGTCAATGCGGTGAGTCCGAAACTGTCGTGAGGTTTTTCTGTCTGCTGCGAATTTGCCGTCGATTTCGATTCGTCAGGGCCCAATTCTTTGAAGCGCATACGCACCTCTCCCATTTCTGCGGCGTTGCTGAGTGATTCCGCCGCAACGCATTCGTCGTGATTGATTTGGAGAAGCGCGCCCTCTACAGCGTTGGACACCGAGCCGCAACTAATGTTCCCGCGTTCGGCGCCCAGCGAACTCAAATCGTAAACTGTGCATCCCAGCGTATACTGCGTAGAAAGGACGTTTGACTTTATGCCCCGGGAATTCTGGATGATGACCGCGAATCTCAAAGTAACCGCGCACCGGACGGCCATCGCGCCAGTACTCGCGCTCGTCATCTTGGCAGTTGCGCCGGGCGCGATCGCGCAAGACGTTCCGATGAGCGTGCGCCTCACCAGCACTCTGAATATTTCCGGCGCGCCCGTCGGCCAGGCAATTACGGGAGAAGTTTTATCTCCGGACACATTCAAGGGCGACGCGATTAAAGGAAAGGTTACGGAGGCGACGGTTGCGCACGGAAAGGCAACCGTGGAATTTCAGTTTGAATATATCCGCCACAACAACTACGACTACAAAATATCCGCCAAAATAGTTTCCGTTCAAAATTCCAGCGGCGATAAAAGTAAGGATGAGCAGGGACGTCCGCTGCAAGCCACCACCGTCGCCACGAAAGGTCCGAAGCAAAGAAAATTCGGCGCCAACGTTGGCGGAATGATTGGCATGCCCGCCAGCACCGCAGGTGCCCCGGATACGCCTGAGGATTTGCCGCCTTCGATTCGCGTGGTCGGAGAAGGAACCGAATCTGTGCTGGCGATTGGCTCCACGCTTGGAATTTCCGCGCGGTCAAATGGACTTGGCGATTTGACGAGCCTGAAGCCGAATACGCCGGAAGCGGATCCTTACGCGTTGCCGAATCTTTCGGAAACAAAACCCGCGGCGGCGATTCCCATGACTGCGGCGGTCCAGCCGGAAATGAAATCCGCGGCAATTGAATTTATTCCCGGCGAACGAACAATTTTCTTCGATGACTTCAGCGAAGTTGGCGCGGACGAAATCCCTCCGCACTGGCCCGCGCACGAAGGAAAGCTTGAGCTGCGCGTCAAAGAAGGCGTACCTCCGGAAATTTACGCGCCGGAAAATGTGTCGCTCACTTCTCCAGCGATGAACGTGCCCGCGAACTTCACATTTGAAGCGGAGTTTACTGGCAGTGGGGTAATGGAATGGAATTTCCGGAATGGTAAAACGATCGTGCTGACGGCCGTGGTCCACGCGGATACCGACGCAAAAACGGCGAGCGTACAAATTCTGGCGGCGGATGGCAGTGCACTAGGAAGCGGAAAGATTTCACTGGCGGATATTGCAAAGCCCGTTGAATTTGAATTGATGGCGCAGCAACGAAAAATGGGCGCTTTCCTAGATGGCCAGCGAGTGGTTGACGTGAACGAGTTTCAATTCGCGGCAATCAATCACTTTGACGAGGTCGAAGCAAGATTCCGGGACGTGTCACTTCATAAAGTGCGCGTGGCGGAAACCGCGCCGGATTTCGCCGGCTCAATCAACGCAAACGGAAAATTTGTGACGCACGGAATCGAATTCGATTCTGATAGCGACCGGATGAAACCGGAATCAGCGGCGGTATTGAAAGAAATTGCCGCGGCGCTCGCAAAAGATCCCCAACTGAAATTGGAAATTAACGCGTATACCGATTCAGCCGGCGATGCGACCCACAATTTTGACCTTTCCAAATTGCGCGCACAGGCGGTGCAGTCCGTGCTTGTGACGCAACTTGGAATTGCCGCCGCGCGATTGAGCGCTAACGGCTTCGGCATCGCAAAACCAATTGGATCGAATGCGACGCCTGAAGGACGAGCCGAAAATAGGCGAATTGAATTTGTGAAGAAATAACTGACCTTCCCAGAATTGCCACTAGGTGCAGTGCTACAATGCCGCCTACCATCAGGGATTCGCAATATCCGGAGGCTGCCGTGCATCGAATTCAATCCAATTTCGCGGGAAAATTAATCATCGCGCTGCTCTGCGCCGCTGTATTTCTTTCACCGGCTCGCGCAGCGGAAGGCGCGCTGAAAACCATCGACAATCCCGGCGGCGGACAAATAATCTACGGCCCGCTGGACGATCAGTTCTCGCTGAAAGATGCGATGGTCACGATGCTGCGCAACATTCACGGCCACTTTGGCGAGCGCCCCGAGATCGGCAAATTATTTCAAACGCATGGCAGCGATTCGCTCGCGGCATTTTTCACCGTCACCGCGAAAACTCAGGGCGGCAAGCACATCGCGGGATTGGTGATCGTGGCCATGCCCAGCGGTAGCAAGCCGGCCGCAGCCGTTATTTATGATGACGCTGCTAACTTCGGCAAGACCCTCAATCTCATGATGAAGAAGTTGAACGAGGTGTGGCACGTGAATCCCTCCGCCGGAGCGCAGCCCGCCGCCGGAAAAGGCGCGCCAGTTCAGGAACTTCACACCACGCGTTTCCCCGATAATAGCGGCACCATCGGATTGCCCACCGGATGGAAAATCAACAGTGCCGGCGGAGGCGCGGTGGTTGTTGTCGGCCCGAACGGAGAGCTTGTAGCCGTCTCGCTGATTCATCAAATGTTTGATCCCTCAAATCAGCAGGGACAAAATATGATCAAGTACGAAACGCAGAATGGCCGCAGACAAATGCCGCCGCAATTTTCCGTATATCCCTTCGGTGGAGATTTGGTAGACGCCTTCATGGCCTACCAAAAACAAGCCGCGCAACGCAGTAATGTGCCGGTGCCGACGCTCGTCGTAACCAGCAGAAGCAATGCCACGCCGAATCAATATCAAGCGGCAGGAATTACGGTGCTGGGCGAATTGGATATGCACGACGGCAAAGGCCCGATGCGATCCCTAATATTGATTGGCGCGATGAAGCGCGTGGGGCCGGCGCAGTGGGGAATGTCGGTTACTCGCGTGAGCGCACCCGACAAAGTCGCCACCGAGGAGTGGCCAACTTTACTGGCCATCGCGAACAGCGAAAATCAGAATAGCGCGGTGATCCAGGCGCAAACGCAGCAGGCCATCAATCAAATCCATCAGATCGGCGAAGACGCGAAGAAACGCTCGGACGCTCAGCACGCCGCGAATGACGCGCACAACGCAGCTGTCGAAAAGCAATGGGATGAAAACGCGAAAATGAGCAAGAGCTTTCAGGAATACACGCTGGATCAGGCTGTGATCGTGGATAACACCACCGGTGCCCACGCCACTACCTGGAATCAGACGGCCGACTGGCTGGTGAAAGCCGATCCGAACCGCTTCCAGTACGTGCCGCGGCAAGATTTGCTCAAGGGCGTAGACTACTAAGGTAGTATTTATACCAGTCGGGTACTAGGACTGGCTCGAAATGGACGCTCAGAAGCCATTTATAGCTCCATTTCTTGCTGGACACTTCCAGTCTGGATGTGGTAAATAACGGGCCGTAAACAAGTTAGCTGGGGCCCGGGAATTTTTCCCACCTGTAATTGCATCCAACAGGCTTTGTAGCGCATCTGACACCTTGGGGGAGTCTCCCGAAGGGCGAAAGGGTAGGTACTTTCATATGCTTCGGCAATCCGTTGAAACCTTAGGAGTACGTCCAACTGGCTGGGCGGCATTGAACCGCGATCCGCAGGAAGATAAGGTGGAATTCACCTGTCCGCATTGCGGGATCGTTGGGGCGAAGAATGCGCGGCGCGAACGCTCACTGTATCGATTTACTGACGGCTTCCTGCAAGATTTGCAGGGTGAAGTAACGGTGTGCCGCGGCTGCAAGCGCTCCATGCGCGTTGTGCCCATCGTCATGCTGCACGATCAGGACGAGAAAAAGCGTTTTGAAGCTGTGTTTGCGACTGAGCTTCAGCCGACCACCACCTAATCGAACAACATTTTTAGTGGAAATCGTTATCAATAGAAAGGCCGGCCCTGTGAATGGGGTCGGCCTTTTGTTTTAGGGGCGGATAAAGAATCACCGCGGACGCTTCTTTAGCCCGGCTTCCTTCCAGAACTTCTCCCATTGCCAGATGTGCGGACTACTATTCGTCACGGGATAGCCCAACTGGTGCACCAACATCAGAACTTGTCCGCGATGGTGCGCTTCATGCGCAAACATGTAAGTAAACATGGTGCCGCCGGCGCGCCACGTCGGCATCCAACCGTCTCGATAAAACTTTGTTACGAGGCGATTTGGCGAGCCCGAAAGTGCGTCTTCCAGCATACGTAAACATTGCGCAGCGCTTTTCCGGTGTGCGGCGGCAGCCTGATTCATTGTGCAGCGGTGCGGATTGAGTGGCGGCGGACACTTCAGATGCGGCGCGGAACCCTTCAGCCACTTCAGCCGGGCGTTATGCAAATGCGCAAAAATGGCTGCGATTGTCCGGCCGGTTCCCTTTTTTCCGGGCGGCTGGGCGCGCCACGCAGCGGGATCCAGAAGTTCAAAAATGAGCTGATTCATCGCGTCATTTGCTGCGTAAGTTTCAAGCAACGTGTCGCGAATTTCAGCCAGCGCGGCGTAAGATTGCGATGCTAGGGAGTCTTCATCAATTTGGCGGGATTTCCGATCCGGATTGTTCACTCGGGCATCGTAATTCCGCTTCGACTCTCCACGCAATGAATTTGTGATTGAAAATAAAAGGCCGGTCCCATCCACGGGGCCGGCCTTTAGTTTTTCAGTTCAGTGGCTGCTGCTTCAGCGGTAACGATCGCGGTCGCGCTCATGAAGAATGCGGCACTTCTCGCGTGCGCGTTCCACATCGCGACGTTCGTGGTCTGCTTGATGGCTGCGAAAACCGTAGCGATCGATGGCGCGGCTCAGCTCGCGTTCCTGCTGCTGAACGTTGCGATAACACGCCTCTTCACGGCCACGGCTATCTGCTCGTGCAGTTCCAGCGCCCCCAAACATCACCAAGGCGCCCAACACAACCGACAACACCAATGAGTTGCGCTTCATAACAGCCTCCTTGGCAACGAGGAAGCCTGGAGCTGGTCAGGCGAGTTCGTTGTCAGTATGTGGGACGCGCGCGAAGGTGGAATGGTTGCTCCGATTGTAAGTAACCACTTACATTGGAGATACATCCGCCCGCTACTTGCTTTGGCGCGCCCGGCGCAGCAAAATGTCCGTGCCCACCGGGAGGCTAGTAAATGGCTGAACGAATGAAGATTCAGATTTTTGGCCAGACGTATTTTATGCAGGGCGATCTGGACACCACGTACGTCGAAGACCTTGCCAAGTATGTCGACGCGAAAATGACCACCGTCGCCGAGGAAACTCACACCGTGGATTCCGTGCGCGTCGCCGTGCTCGCGGCGCTTTCCATTGCCGACGAGCTTCACACGCTGCGCCGCAGTCAACAGGATATGAAAGGCGCTCTGCGCGATCGCACAGAACGCTGCCTGAATTTAGTGGAACGCGCGCTGAAGCAAACGGCATAAGCCGCTGTTAACCCTTCCGCTGTAACCATTTACCCTTGGGCCGCGTCTGGAGTACACTGGATGTCCGTATTGCTATGCACCGGGACCGCACAATTCGAGCCTTAAAGTTCGGCGCCGTACTGGCCGCCCTTCTGCTCGTGTTTGCTCTGGTCGGCAGCGCCGCCTGGCACAATCACAGCGGCGAATCCAGCGCAAATTGCCAAACCTGCCATCTCAGCCATCAAACGGCAACTTCGCATCTGGTCGCCAGCAATGTTTCGGCGCCGGCAATTATCGGCACAACAGCTTTGCCCGCGGATTTGACCCGCGTCGCAGGACCTGAACTCCCCTTCAGTATTTCTCGCGCTCCTCCCATCGCATAATTCTTTAGTTTTTTCCCTGGGCCTGGCAAGAGGCATCGCATCGCGCCAATTTTGGCGCTTGCGCTCTCATCAATCCCGCTTCTCGTGCAGCGTCCACTTTCCTTCCATTCAATGATTTTTGTTACGGAGGCAGAAAGTTGCCATGAATTCTCTTTCTGGATTTCTAAAATTTAAGAATGCGCGTTCTGCCGGTCTCGGCATTGCGCTCATGATTTTTGCAATAATCCCCCAGTCGGCACGCGCTCAAAGCGTTCCCGTCCGAATTACGCTGGATCAAGCCATCGAACTGGCACTAAAGCACAATCATTCGCTGATTGCGTTGCGTACTACCATCCAGCAAAGCCAGGCGCAGGAAGTCACCGCGAATCTTCGGCCTAATCCGACGGTGAACGGCGACGCACAATTCATTCCCATCTTCAATCCCAGCAATTTCACATCAACGTACCTCGATAATTCTGCCCAGTTCGATTTGGGCATCGGCTACCTGTTCGAGCGCGGCCAAAAGCGCCAGCACCGGTTGACGGCGGCGAAGGATGCGACGGCTGTAACCACCGCGCAAGTTGCCGACGCGGAGCGCGCCCTCACATTCAACATAGGCCAGCAATTTGTTGCCGCGCTGCTCGCGCAATCCACTCTCGATCTCGCAGAAGAAGACGTGAAGAGCTTTCAGCAAACGGTGGACATCGGCCAGGCGCAATACAAAGCTGGAGCAATCAGCGAAGGCGACTTCCTAAAAATCAAATTGCAATTGCTGCAATTCCAAAGTGACGTGGCCGCGGCAAAACTCGCGAAAGTACAGGCGCTGTCCGCGCTCCGGAATTTTCTGGGTTTTGCCGCCGTACCGGATAACTACGACGTGCAGGGCGAATTGGAATATCAGCCGATCCACACCGGCGTGGACGACCTGAAATCGCTGGCACTGCGCACGCGCGCCGATGTGCGCGCCGCGCAATTGGGAGTCACCGCAGCGCAAAGCCAGGAATCACTCGCCGAAGCCGATGCCAAGCGTGACGTCACCGCCAGCATGAATTACACCCACGTGGCCGCTCTTAGCTCCATCGCAATTTTCGGCAGCATACAAATTCCGATTTTCGACCGCAATCAGGGCGAAATCGCGCGCACCAAATATGCGATCTCTCAGTTTCAAGAACAAAACATTGCCACCGCAGAGCAGGCACTTTCCGATGTCGTGGGCGCCTACGCAGCTCTGCACACCAACGATCAAATTATTCAGATTTACCGCGGTGGATTTCTGAATGATTCCAAATCAATCGCGGGACATCAGTGAATACGCCTACCGGCGCGGCGCCGCCAGTTTGATTGATTTTCTCGACGCCGAACGAACTTATCGCGCCAACCAACTCGCCTATCGACAGGCGCTGGCCAGCTACATGCTCGCGCTTGAACAATTGCGCGACGCCGTGGGCACAAGGACCTTGCCATGAAAATAAAACGCTCTAGCACTTTTGAAACGCATTCCATCACGCCGGTTCGGCGACGACGAATTTTCCAATTCGCCGGCGCGATTCGCCACTGCTTGTTTCGTGGCGGCGCTCTGCGCGGGCTGCGGCTCCGGAGACAAAGCCGCGTCGCAGATGACCTCCTATTCCGGCACCGAGACGGCCTCGGAAACGGCGTCGCTCTTCACCGTACCGCAGGATCAGATGGCGCACATACAAGTTGTGCCCGTGCAAAAAATGAAATTGCCGCGCACGCTGCGCCTCACAGGCACAGTCACGTACAACTTATTCAAAACAACGCCGGTATTCACGGCCGTTGGCGGGCCGGTGCACGAAATTCTCGTCGCGCCCGGAGAAAATGTGAAAGCCGGTCAGCCGCTGCTCACCGTGAACAGTCCGGATTATTCGCAACTTCGTTCCGGCTACATGAAAGCGCGCGACGCAGCCAGTTAACTGAAAAAAATTAAAGCGCGCGCAGGATTTGTACGAACACCACGCCATCGCGGAACGCGATTTGGAACAAGCGGAATCGGATCGCGCGCAAGCGGAAGCCGATCTGCAATCCACGGAGGCCGGACTGAAAGTTCTTGGGCATCGCTGATCCCGAAGCAATGCTGAAAGCTCCGGCATCTTTTCAGGTGCCTCTTGCGTTCGCCGGTATCAGGTGAAATCACCGATCGCCTCGTCGGCCCCGGACAATTGCTCGCCGCCGGCACGACGCAGTGCTTCACAATTTCAGATATGTCCACAGTGTGGGTGCTGCTGAACATCTATCAGAGCGACATGTCGTACGTGCAAGCCGGCGACACCGTTGAAATCAGCACCGATTCCTATCCCGGAATATTTCACGGACGCGTTTCTTACATTGCGCCGGCGCTGGACCCGACACACGCGCACGCTGCAAGCGCGTATCGTCACGGATAATCCCGGCCAAAAACTAAAAAACAATATGTACGTGTCGGCGCACGCTGCAAGCCGGCGCAATTAATGACGCGTTGATCGTGCCGGACGCGTCCGTTCTGCGCGACACGGAAAATATGCCGTTCGTTTACGTGCAAACCGGTGACAAGGGCAATCAATTCGGCCGCCGTGTGGTGACCGTCGGTGAAAATCACGACGGAAAAACGCAAATTACTTCCGGACTAAAAGAAGGCGAGCGCGTCGTCGGTGACGGCGGCATCTTCCTGCAATTTAAGAATTCATTGCAGCACTAAATTTTAATTTTGGAAATAAAATTTTCGTTGACGCACGAACCGTGATGCGAGGTTTTGTGATGCCAGCTGGGAGCAACAGCAATGATTCATCGGATAGTTCAATTCGCGCTGCGCCAGCGCTTCATGGTGATGATGGTCACCGTGCTGATCATTATCGCCGGCGCAATTTCGTTCCAGCGGATGCCGGTGGACGCCTACCCGGATCTTTCGCCGCCGATGGTCGAGCTCATCACGCAGTGGCCCGGCCACGCCGCCGAAGAAGTGGAACGCCTCACAACTCTTCCGCTCGAATTGGCCATGAACGGCACGCCGAATCTCGTGGTGATGCGTTCAATTTCCTTGTACGGATTGAGCGACGTAATCCTTACTTTTCAGGAAGGCACCGATCCCTATTTCGCGCGCAATGTTGTGTTCCAGCGAATTGCTGACGCGACCTTGCCCACCGGAATTACTCCCAGCATGTCGCCGCTGTTCAGTCCCAGCGGACTCGTTTACAGATACGTTTTGGAAAGTCCCGATCGCTCGCCGCAGGAATTGCACACCTTTGAAGATTGGGTCGTTGAGCGCGCATATCGCGTCCGTGCCCGGCGTGGCGGACGATTCCGGATTCGGCGGCACCACCATGCAATATCAGGTGGTGCTGGATCCCGCGCGAATTTACAACTACCACATTCCTATCGTGCAGGTAATCAACGCGCTTTCCGCGAACAACTCCAATACCGGCGGCGGATTTTATTCGCAGGGCGGACAATTTTATTACGTTCGCGGACTTGGTCTGCTGCGCAACGTGGAAGATATCGAACAGGTCGTCGTCGGCAGCGCAAACGGCGCGCCGGTACGAATAAAAGATATCGGTCACGTGGAAATCGGCCACGCGCCGCGCCTGGGCGATATTTGGATTTCAGAAAAATGACGACGCCGTCGAAGGCGTAATCCTGATGCGCCGCGGCGAGCAAACGCAAAACGTTTTGAAAGGTGTCGAGCAGAAAACCAAAGAGCTGAATGAGAAGATCCTGCCGCCTGACGTAAAAGTTCACGCCGTTCTACGACCGCAGCGATCTCGTCCGCATCACCACCGACACCGTGGAAGGAAATCTTCTGCGCGGCATGATTTTCGTGCTCATCATCTTGATGTTTTTCCTGGTGAGCGTGCGCGCCGCGGTCATCACCGCGCTCACCATTCCGCTGGCGTTGCTCTTCGCATTTATTTTCCTGCACTTACCGGCGAAGCCGCGAACCTTCTCAGCATCGGCGCGATCGATTTCGGAATCATCATTGACGGCACCATCGTCATGGTCGAAAACATTTATCGCGAACTGGGCGAGCGCCACGGCACGCAATACAAATTGCACGAAGTAATTTTGCTGGCCGCGCGCGACGTTGACCGCCCCATTTTTTATTCCGTCGCCGTCATCATCGCCGGATACCTTCCGATTTACGCGCTCACCGGGCCCGCCGGAAAATTGTTTCATCCCATGGCCGATACGATGGCCTTCGCGCTTCTCGGCGCGCTGGTGCTAACGCTCACCGTTGTTCCGGTGCTGGCCTCCTACTGGTTCAAGAATGGCGTGAAGGAATATCGAAACTTTGTATTTGAATGGATTAAGAGTTTTTACGGCGGCATGCTCGGCTGGTGTTTGCGTCACGCAAAAACCACCATGCTTCTCGCCACGCTCATTTTCGGCGCCACGTTACTTCTGGTGCCGGCCATCGGCGGCGAATTCATGCCGCACTTGGACGAAGGTGCGCTCTGGGTTCGCGCGACCATGCCGTACACAATTTCATTTGAAGAAGCCAGCGCATTTGCGCCGAAAGTTCGCGCCATTCTCTCCGCTTATCCGCAGGTCACGGAAGTTGGTTCCGAACTTGGCCGCCCGGATGACGGCACCGACGCCACCGGATTTTTCAATTGCGAATTTTATGTCGGCCTAAAGCCCTACAACGATCCTTCGTGGGATAAAAGCGACTTCCACAATAAAGCCGCGCTCACCGAAGCCATTCAGAAAAAACTCGAATCGTATCCCGGTGTAATTTTCAATTACACGCAGCCCGCGGAAGACGCCGTCGACGAAGCGCTCACCGGATTAAAAAGCGCGCTCGCCGTAAAAATCTTTGGCGACGATTTGAATGTTCTGGAATCGAAGGCCGTGGAAATCAAAAACGTGCTTGGATCACACGCCCGGGATTCACAGAACTCACCGTCGTTCGCGAATTGGGCCAGCCCAGCTTAATCATTGACGCGAACCGTCCAGAACTCGCGCGCTACGGAGTGAACGTCGCCGATGTCGAAAATGTTGTGCAAGCCGCAGTCGGCGGACAAGCTGCTACGCAGGTAATTCAAGGCGAAAAACTTTTCGATCTCGTCGTGCGCATGGAGCCGCAATTCCGTTCCAACGCCACGGAAATCGGCAACTTACTGGTCCCCACGCCCGCCGGACAGCAAATTCCACTTTCCGCGCTGGCCACAATCAAGCAAGGCAGCGGCGCTTCCTTTATTTATCGCGAAAATAATTCGCGCTACATCGGCGTGCAATTTTCCGTAGAAGGACGCGACCTCGAAGGCATCGTCAACGCCGGACAAGCCGCCGTAAATAAAGCTGTGCAACTTCCGCCGGGCTATCACCTGGATTGGGGCGGTGAATATAGCGAATTACTCGAAGCGAAATCGCAAATCATAATTATCGGCCCGCTCACCGTACTTCTGATTTTCATGATTCTTTTCGCGCTCTACGGAAATTTCAAATTTCCAATCACCATTGCGCTCGGCGTGGTGATGACGGAGCCTGTCGGCGCGCTCATCGCTTTGAAATTGACGCACACGCCATTCAGTGTCTCTAGCATTCTCGGTTTGCTCGCACTGATGGGCGTCTCCGTCGAGACCGCCGTAATTCTTGTCAGCTACATTAATAAGTTGCGCCTCGAAGGCATGGGAATTCACCAGGCAACGCTTAACGCATCTCTGCTGCGGCTGCGGCCCATTATGATGACGGCGCTCGTCGCCTGCCTCGGCTTGCTGCCCGCGGCAATGTCCACCGGCGTCGGCAGTGATACGCAAAAACCTTTCGCGATTGTCGTCGTCGCCGGATTAATTTCGCGATTGGTTCTCGGATTTCTTCGTCAATCCCGCGCTCTATCAAATGGTCGCGAAAGACGGAGACGTTTTGCAGGTGTAGTGATTTTGTTTCTTGTAGTGAAGTCGTTTTTTGAACTGAAGTCGATCAAAGGAGGTTAAACAGAAGTCATGAGACTTCGCAGCCCAGCCAGATCCCGTCGTGCCACGCTGTTGTTCTTCACCGCGATGCTTGCGGTGTTGATCGCGGCCGCGGCAACGGGCCTCTGGCATACACACACCAGCGCAAGAGAAGCTGCGGCTTGCACTGTTTGCCATGTGGGCGCAACTCCCACGCAACCTCAACCCATCTCGACGGCGTTAACTCCGCCAGTGTTTATGGTCGAGGGCCTCGTCGTTATTCCCGTTTACTCCGGAAATTCCGCAACTGTATTTAGCTCCAAGTCTCCGCGTGCACCTCCCGCCGCCTCCTAATTTTCTAAGCACCAACTGACGACACCCGAAGTGTCGCTCGCCGCTCCTCGTTTCGCGGAGCGTGCGCGGCATTTGTCACACCCAACCACATTCGGGCCCGGGGTGGCCACTCCTAGGAGGAGACAAATCATGTTTCGCAGAAATTTTCGTTGGATATTCGCAGCGCTAGTTTTGTGTCTTGTATTCGCACCAGCATTCGCACGCGCAAACAACAGGAAATTCGCACGTCCATCAGCGGCACTGTTCTGGACTCAACCAACGCCGCCGTTGCAAACGCAACCGTAAAAATTCACAACGCCGTGAGCGGATACGAACGCACCACAATTACAGACGCACAAGGCGCGTTCAGTTTTTCCAACGTGCCCCTCAATCCGTATCACCTCGACGTCTCCGCGAAAGGCTTCGACGTTTCAGCCAGGACGTTGACGTGCGCTCAAGCGTCCCCGTCGCATTGAAAGTCAGTTTGAAAGTCGCGGGCACCACAGTGAACATCACCGTCGAAGGCGGCAGCGGCGAACTTCTCGAAACCGACCCGACCAATCACACCGACGTCGATCGCGCGCTGTTCAATAAATTGCCGCTCGAAAGCTCGTCCTCTTCACTCAGCTCGCTCGTCACTCTTTCCAGTCCCGGCGTCGTCGCTGACTCCAACGGATTGTTCCATTCCTTCGGAGACCACGCCGACAACGCTTTCTCAATTGACGGCCAGCCCATCACCGATCAGCAGAGCAAAGTTTTTTCAAATCAATTACCGGTTGACGCCGTGCAGTCGCTGGAAGTCATCTCCGGAATTCCTCCGGCAAATTTCGGCGGCAAAAATAGTCTGGTCATCAACGTCACTACCCAATCCGGTCTCGAACAACCCTGGCACGGCAGCGTGCTGACGAATTACGGAACCTTCGGCACGTCCGGCACAAATTTCAGTTTGTCCGGCGGCTCAAAACATTGGGGCAATTTTATTACCGTCAGCGGACTCGACACTGGCCGCTTCCTGGATCCGCCCGAATTCAGTGTTTCGCATTCGCGCGGCAATCAGGAAAATATTTTTGACCGCGTGGACTACGCTCCGAATAAATCAGACACGTTTCATCTAAATGGCGGCTTCACACGTTCGTGGTTTCAAATTCCCGCCGCGATTCAAGGTCAGGATCCGTACGATCCACTTCTGAACAACACCAGTCTCGAAGATCAACGGAATCAAATCCGTTCATTCAACATCGCTCCCGGATGGACGCATCTGTTCAACGCCAACACTCTTCTCACTGTGAACGGTTGGTTCCGCAAGGACTTCACAAATTATTACCCCAGCGCAAATCCTGCGAACGATCAGCCCGTCACCATAAATCAGAGTCGAACTCTAGCCAACGGCGGCGTCCGCGCCGATTTGTCATACGACAAAGGCATTCAGAACATCCGCATTGGCGGCCAATTCCAGCATACGTTTCTGAATGAAGCGTTTCACGTCGGAATTACTGATCCCGCTTTTAATTCACCGTGTCTCACCACAAATGCAGCGGGCGATTTCGTTCCGGTGGGAAATTCCGCGTTAACAAATCCCAGTCAATGCGCGGGCATGGGATTTGAAACCAATGCCGCTTCAAATCCCGACGCCGGAAATACCGTTCCGCTTTTCAATACCGATTTACTTCCTTTCGATCTCACTCGCGGCGGCGGATTGCTTCCCTTCAGCGGTCACGCGGACATCAAAGAAGCGGCGATCTACGCGATTGATAATATTTCCATCAAGAATTGGACGTTCAATCTAGGCATCCGCGGCGACGATTATCACGGGCTCACTCACGGAGCGTGGTTTGAGCCGCGCCTCGGCGTGGCCTACAACATAAAAAAGACGGGCACCGTGCTTCGGCTCGGCTGGGGCAAAATGCTCGAAACTCCGTTCAATGAAAATCTAATTCTCGCCAGCACATCGTCGCTCGGCGGCGTCCCGGTCACTGCGCTGCTCGGCGCGGTGGGCTCTTCCAATGTTCCGCTCGGCCGCCGCAATCAATTCAACGCTGGATTCGAGCAGGTTATCGGCAAACATCTCGTGGTGGACGCGCAATATTATTGGAAGTACACGCGCAACGCCTACGACTTTGACGTTTTGCTCGATACTCCCATCACATTTCCCATCGCGTGGAACAAATCGAAAATTTCCGGATTCAGCGTTCGCGTGGCTATGCCGAATTTCCACGGCGTCACCATGTACGACGTTTTCGCGAACACTCGATCCCGCTTTTTCTTTCCGGAAGCGGGCGGATTATTGCAGGACGACACGCCGTCCGGAGTTTTCCGCATCGATCATGACGAAGTGTTTGAGTCCACATTCCATTTGCAATATCAGCCCAACAAGAAACTTCCGTGGATTGGTTTCAACTGGAGGTATGACAGTGGACTCGTAGCCGGCGCGGTTCCATTCGCCACAGACACAACAACGCCCGTGGATTTAACTGTGCTTACTCCGGACCAGCAAATTCAAGCCGGACTTTTCTGCGGCAGTGTGCATCCCACGCTCACCGCGCCACTCGTCACCTGCGCTCCGTCGCTTTACGGTTCAACGCTCATCACCATTCCCGCTCCGGGCATGGAAAATGACGACCACAATCCGCCGCGAATCGCGCCAAGAAATCTGTTCGACGTTGCCGTCGGTGACGACGATATTTTTCACGGCGATAGATACAAGTGGAGTCTGCGATTTACGGCGATCAACGTAACCGACAAAGTGGCGCTCTACAATTTCCTGTCCACATTCAGCGGCACACATTACGTTACGCCGCGAACATTCACCGGTGAACTAGGCTTCCACTTCTAATAATTTCCGGACGGAACAGGAGATTCCACTGAATGAGTGGCCTCTCCTGCGTTCCGTTTTCTCAGTTTCGGATTGTTCCTACAGGTTGTGCGCTTAGGGCTTAAAGTCCAGCGTGCGAGCTGAGAACGAAGCACGCGCAGGCTGCGGCTGGAGCGCTGGAGCCGGTTTCGGTTTGTCGGATCTTGCCGCTGCGCCCTTGAATCTGCGTTGGAGTGGCAGCTCGATCAAGTGGTAATGAACTGTGGCAACTAAAGTCGTAAGAACCAACACCAGGAACCACGCCGCGATATTTCGCGTCGCCGAGTAGGGCGGCGTGGTAATGTCCGCGGAAATGTGAAGCATTCCGGCCACCAGGCGAATCACAATAAAATGAAAAATGTAAAGACCGTAGGAGATTCGACCGTACATTACGAGAAGGCGCGACGATAAAATTCTAGAAACCAGTGACGTCGGCTGGAAGAAAATAGTGACGATCCACGCAGCCAGCAGAACCAGGCTCACTGCGCCGCCGTAAAGTTGGTACGCAGGCGCGGCCTCTCCCGATTTCGCCGTGCCAAACACAACCAGCGTGATAATAACCGGCAGTAAAAATGGCAGCGACTTTGCGCTCATATATTTCCGGGCAACATCGTAGTATTTTCGATTTTGCAATACTAGCGCCGCCGCGCAACCCACTAAAATCGCGTTTATCCGGGTGTCAGAGCCGAAGTAAAAACGCACACCGATCTGGTCTTGCGAGTATCCCGCGTGGTTCATGTAATACAACAACGCGCACTGATAAATTTGCAGCAGTATCAACGTCGCGACCATTGCCCTCAACGCATACTTCATTTTCAGCCACTTGAGCGCGACCGACCATGCAAAATAAAATTGTTCTTCCACGCACAACGACCATACGGGCAACAGAAGAAATCCCAGCGCGTAGGAGAAATACCCGCCATGCATGGAAATTGCTATGTTGTAGGTATACGTAAGAAAAAGTATCGAGGAGCTGAAAATCTCTTTTGGCGTATAGCCCCACAGTGACGCCAGCCAACAGGACACGAGCAAAGCCGTTAGATACGCGGGTAATAATCGCACCGTTCGGCGCTTATAAAATCGCAACAGGTTCAACTGTCCTGTTGCTTGCATCTCGTTTGCAAGCAACCAGGTAATCAGGAAACCGCTCAGGCAGAAGAAAATATTCAGCGTGTACCACGTCTGGCTAAAAAGCAGGAACTTGCTCTTCACGTGCCCTTCAAATATCGGGCACAGGGCCTCCAGGTGCACGAACAATACTGTCAGAACAATTCCACGCAGCCCGTCAAATGCGGGCACGTAGGTGTGCTTCATATGCTGATTCAGGGTCTGGTCGTCCATTTA
Source organism: uncultured Acidobacteriota bacterium (assembly GCA_963778235.1). Taxonomy (GTDB): domain Bacteria; phylum Acidobacteriota; class Terriglobia; order Acidiferrales; family UBA7541; genus DASTCZ01. Next base: position 292,748 of record CAVZTQ010000004.1, read on the forward strand.
CTTCGCGAAGCTCCTCAGCTTGGTTTCGCGCTTCTCATCCGTCTCGGGCGTCGGCCCGCCGCTGTATAAGTGCCCAGCGAACAAAAGGCGCAACCCGGCACAGCAATCCCGAAGGACGGCACACGCCTTTGCATGTTATTTTCGGAGATACACACCCCGAAACCTATGGTACTTTTGGTCTATCCTGTTGGTTTCTAAAGCAATTGCCGGTGGGATTGGGTTCCGGGTAATTGCACCTGCTGGGACCTTGATTATAGCGCAATATCGCGCTCTAGTACGGGGGATCTGTAAGTTTTTACGGTCGTGGTATGGTTGCGGTCCTATCAGTTCGGGTCTTTGCCCTCCAGCCGGAATCTCAGGAACATATAAAATGCCGCGGGATGTTCCCCGTAAAACGGTTGGATCGCGATGGGCACATTGTAGAACGTGAAATTCCCGCCGATTCCTGTGATCACATAGGGCACGATATGCACGTCGCGCGTGTACCCCGCCGTGTACGCTCCAATACGAAATACAGTTCCCACGGTCGCCGCCAAATGCTGTTCAATCGCCGGCTGATTCGCGAATAGCTCATCGCGATCCACCAGTTCCGCGCGGCCGGTTATGTAATTTTTCTCTCGGAATCGCACCACGGACTCCACCAAATACGAACTAATATTTCGCTTCGTGTCCGTCTCGTGATCGCGTCCCCAGATCACGCTCGTCGCCCAATCGCCTTGCACGAACGGACGGTTATACGTAACCGAAGCCGTCGAGCGAAATTGATCGCCGGGTTCCAGCGCTTCGGGATGATGCAAATGCCCGGCGGAAATTTGCGCGCTCCAATTCGGCGTCGGCGTCCAAGTTAATCGCGCCGACCAGGAATCCAGCCCGCCTGCATCAATATTCCAGCGATTCTCATTCGGCTCCGCGCCATGAAAACCCGATACTTCCGCGCCCCAGTGCGGCCTGCGAAGCGCCGCCGTCAAAACTTCGTTCGCGATGTGTGTGGAATCCTGCAAATGATGACCCAGCGGCGCTTGCGGCAATTCCGCCGCGGAAACTCTATGTGGAAATGCTACCGGCCCAAGCGCGGGATCTCCCACCGGCGCGAAATAAATTTCCACGTTTGTTTTTTCGCCCAGTGTCCGCGCATAGGCCACGCTCAATTCCATAAACAAATCGTGTGGATGCTGCCCGTCCACGAGCGCTTTGCCGAATGCAGTTTCGCCTGTCTGAAATAATTCCGGATAATATCGTCCCGTCACCGTCGCCGGCTCCGCGCTTAACATCGCGCGAATCGTAAATGCGCCGCGGCCAATATCATGTTCCGCCATTCCCATGAACCAATTCGTCGAAAGAAATTTATCACCGCCGCGCGGCCCGGTCTGCTGCACGTCACTGATAAATCCTTCGCCATGAAACATGAAATTCCATCCACCCGTGCGCCACGAAAACATTTTCATCACCGCCGACGCAGGATTCGCACTCGTCCCCGATGTTCGTTCCATCAAATACATTCCCGCGGAATTCATCCCACCCATTTGCATTGTTGCGTCCTGCCCCGCCGGTGCAGCACCCGAAGGCATTTCCATTCCCGGCATCGGCTTCTGTGGTGCAGTCGGTGGCGCCTGTGCGCGTACTTCACGCCCACCCATCGCCGCAATAAAAATCATGAGCCCGAATACTTTCCCAACCCTCATTCTCGCTCCTGAATTCATTTCACGCGTCGCGCGATGCCATCCGCGCTGAATCGACCAAATATGACCTTTAGAGCATCACGTTATCGCTCTGCAGGGCTCGAAATCACCGCTAAGTCCTTTATTTGCAATACATACACCACAGATCGCTGTAAGTCCCTTATTTGCATATACATCGCAAAATAGGGTGGGGGGTGCCGATTTTTTGCAAACCGGGCGCATCCCTGACACTTCCCGCGGGTTCGTGGGTTCGGATTTTTTCTAAATACGCAGAACGCTTGCGGAAAAAACGGAAGGAGAATTCATCGGTGGTGAAGAATTGTTGTTCCAAAAATTTTGATCGGCGCCCGCAAAAATTGGGGCGGCGAGATTAGCCGGGGTGATTGCAAAATCGGAAAATGTAATCGCCGGCAAGATCTGAACTTCGGCGGTTGCCGTCGCCACGATTCTCAAGTGCGAATGCGCGCCGCTGTGTTTCGTATTTCCGCCGGAGGTTCCGTGCGGCGCCGGTATGTCGAGTTGCATCGACTCCGTCCGCTCGCCATCGCAATGTGAAATGGCAACCTTCATAGAGCCGTCGTGCATTCCGGCTGCAGATGCTCCTGTATCGCCAGCCACACAATTCATCTCGCACAAAATCGTTCCCGCGCTGGCCACAACAAACACCAGCACCAGCACGATCACGAATCCGCGCATTGCAGCTCGCAGCATCGTCCTATTCTACTCCTCTCAACGTCTGCCGCCGCGCCCATTTCCACCGTCGTGAACGAGCGCGGCATCAGCCAACTTCCGCGCCACTACTGCGCCTTCGTAACCGCGGTCGAATCTCCCGTCTCGTGATCCTTAATCTGGAACACAAGAAACTTATGGATGCCTGCCACGGCTTTCGCGTCGGCACTCGTAATCCGAATGCGTCCCCCTTGCGGCAATTCTTCAAACTTATATGTGATGTGATCGCGCATCTGCTTCATCACGTCAGCGCCCGGAGGATTTTCCTGATGAATCAGCATCGGAATACTGAAGTCGCCGTCCGCGAACATCTTCGCGATGTGCGTGAAGTGCATGCGAATTTGATCGCGCGTCTCTGCATCCGCAGCACCATTTGACTTCACTTCAATCGCGCCGCCATCGGAATAAAGAATGAAATGGTGCGTCGCTTTCTCGTGTGAAAATCCCATTTCTTTGTCGCCGCGTTCATTCACGCCTTGATGATGCACGTCCTGTGATGACGCATCTTTATTTGCTTGCTGCAAAAGCATGTGTGGCGCCAACAAGAACAGAACTGCAATTATGGTTTTCATTTTGGTCGATGACCTCGCTTGAATGGATTTTTGCCTGAGGTCATGAGTTCCGCGGTATCAGGCAGCGATTCCAGCAGCTTCGCTCGTTCGGTTCCGGATACTCTAGCGAGCCGCCGATCCCAATCGCGAAGCAACTTCTTCAGTTCGGCGCGCAACTCGGAAAGTTCAACGAGTTTCCGTTCTACTTCCTGAAGTTTCGCTTCGCCCATTTTCTTCGCCGCGCGGCAAGGCGTTCCACCCTGCTCGCGCACTTTGAAAATGCTCGCCAATTCCACCAGCGTAAATCCGAACGCCAAAGCGCGCTTCACCATTTGCACGCGCGCCAGTGCCCCCGGCGGATACACCCGGTAGTTGCCGGCTGTCCGTTCAGGCGGAGGCAACACACCAACTCGCTCGTAATGCCTGAGCGCGTCAGTGCTTACCCCCGCAAGTTGCGCCAGTTCGGCTGACCGCATTGGATGCCCGATTTGTGCCGCAGTTCCCATGACAAATCCATCCTCGCCCCTGGAGCCGACACCCGAGTCAAGCACAAAGTAGAATCGACGCCAACTCTTACAATTCGTTGGATGCCGCTTGCGTAGGTGTCGCTTGAAGGCGTCCCCTCCGCCCCGTTTGCCCGCGTCCCATGCTGGGGCTACAATACTCGCGGAGCCGGCCTGCCGGGCCCGTGATTGACGCGAAAGCTTTTTGAACCAATGTGAATCTCATGGGAGCTCCGTTCAACCTGCGGTGTGCATGCCCCGCGCCCCTCACGGGGTCCGGGGAAGCCTGAAGCGGGGGAGGAGAGCCCAGCCTTAACTAGAGGTTCATCGGCCTAGCGTCTAACGACTTTCGCGGACCGCTCCACCTTTTCTTTTTACTAAGCCTTTTTACAAATATACTTCCACCAGCCCATGCGCATACTTTTCATCGGAGATATTGTCGGCTCGCCCGGACGCGAGATGGTCGCAAAGCATCTCGCCGAAATTGTTGCGCGTGAACAAGCGGATCTGGTCATCATCAATGGAGAAAATTCTGCCGCCGGATTCGGCATCACTCCGAAAATCGCTGACGAATTGCTTGCGATGGGTGCAGACGTAATCACCGGCGGCAATCACAGTTGGGACAAGAAGGAAATTCAGGAATATATTCCCAACGAGCCGCGCCTGCTGCGTCCCGCAAATTTTCCGAAAAGTCCCGGCCGCGGACTTTACGTCGGCACATCGCGCGGAGGAGTTCGTTACGCGGTGCTAAATCTGCAAGGGCGCGTGTTCATGACGCAGCTCGATTGTCCTTTCCGTACAGCCGATGCCGAGCTTGCGAAAATTCCATCCGACGTGAAAATTATTTTCGTGGATATGCACGCCGAAGCCACCAGCGAAAAACAGGCGATGGGTTGGTATCTGGATGGCCGCGTCTCGGTGGTCGTTGGAACTCACACGCACGTTGCCACGGCGGACGAGCGCGTGCTGCCAAACGGAACCGCATATATCACTGACGTCGGCATGACCGGCCCGCACGAATCCGTAATCGGAATGGATCGCGCCGCGATGGTGAAACGTTTTCTGGATTCCATGCCCACAAAATTTGAAGTGGCGATTGGCGACGTCCGCATCAATGGAATACTGGCCGATGTTGACGAATCTACCGGACGCGCGCGCTCCATCACGCGTGTGCGAGTGCCCTGAGGGAGCCCTTGCGCTGCCGGTGTAAAGTTTCGACCTGGAAGATCATCATGGACCTTTTTCGATTTCGTAGACCCGTATCCATTCTTTTGGTTGGGCTAAGTGTGATCGCCTTCGCGTCGACTGCGTTCGCGGACTCCTTCGATGAGCCGCTGAAAAAGAAAGTTGTGGATTTCGGTTTGTCTGGGAACAATCCGCCCGGAGGAAACAGCATGCGGGTCAAGTTGTCCTGTTTCTTCTATCCGAATTTCCTGGTCAAGGAATATAACAACGAAGGAAAGAAAGGAGCGCAGTGGGTGGCGATTGTTCCGATCCAAGCGGGAGCAGTTCCAACCTGTGCTCGAACACACGTGAGCGGGGAAAGAATCTTCAAATGGCCGGAGTGGAGCGGGTACTTCAGCGGAGTCAAGGGGAGCCTGGTGTTTCTGAGCGCCGACGACGGCACCAACGGCGGAATGCCATTCATTGTCTATGATTTCAGAACCAGCAAAAAGATTTTTACGGACTCGGCGTACTCCTCAGGCATGTGGACCCAAAAAGTTCCTAGTTCGCCCTTCAACCATCTGAGGTTTACCGGCGATAAAGAGAGCGACCTCACCATGACATATCTGCGAGTGGTCGAGGCAGGCTGTGATCTGCATTCGGAAACAACCCCTTGCTGGGAAAAAGTCAGAAGGAAACTTGGGCTCAAGGATGCCCCATTACCGGTTTGCACGGGTTATGAAAACATTTCGAGCCGCTATACCTCGGCGGTTGCTTACCCTGTTCAGGTAATGCTTTTTCCGAAACCGGTCACCAAAACTATCTCTGGCCCGGTGAAGTGTTGGCCAGTCGATTGAGCTACCTGGCATCCCCGCGGCCGAATTCATCATCTCTTGCTATGTATAATATTTCTTCCATGCAAACACATGCTCGAATGATTCGATGGCTCGCCGCAGCGCTTCTTTTCGCGCTGGCATCTGCTTGCGCGCATTCACAAGTGGTTGAGCAGGACATTACCGCCACCAAGCGCCTCTATCCGGAAATCGGCGCGGGTATTTGGAGCGTCAAGCGCGGCCCCGCTGGCAAATACTACATTCTCGTTGGCCGCAGCGTGCTAGTGTTCGGCGATGACCAGCAGAAGCTCAAAGAAATTCCGCACCCGCCGGCAAAGGATTTCCGCGGCGCGCCGCCACTCGTTTACGGCGTAGCGTTTGACGTTGATTCCACTGGCCGCGTGTATGTCGCCGACCGCGCCGCAAATATCCTGCGCATATTTTCGCCGGACGGAGATTCGCTTCTCAACATTTCATTTCAAACTCCGACCGGAATCGCCGTGCTGCCGAGCGGGGAAATTGTCGCCGCCAGCGCTACGTCGGATCACCTGATTACAGTTTTTGACGCTCGCGGCCGCGAGCTGCGCGCCATCGGAGATCAAGTCGACTTCAGCGACAATCGCACGTTCAATCGCTTCTTAAATGTCGGGCATCTTGCCGCGGACCCTGAGAACAATATTTATTTCGCGTTCAATTATTTCCCGGAGCCGACTTTCCGCAAATACGATCGCGCCGGCTACGCGCAATTGGATATTTCACTCACCACAGTTGAATTCGCGCCCGCCGCGCAAGCCGCTCGCCGCGAAATTAAGCGCGAAACAACAACGGGAAATGTGCCAGAGCTGAGGCCAACCGTTTCCTGCATCGGCGTAGACCCGGCAACCGAGCGCGTGTGGTTGGGATTTGGAAATGAAATCATGGTGTTTGGAAAAGATGGCTCGGAGCTTGCGGAGTATCGCCTATACACGCCGGATGGCGGACGGCTGATTCTGAATTCCGTTCTCATCGAGCCCGAACGCATAGTTGTTACCTCCGATCCACTGGGAATTTATGAATTTCCTCGGCCGGATAAGATGAGTTTGCTTTCCACGCCCACTCCAAAGCAGTTTTAGCCACTGAACATGCGGGAAAACCGCGCTGTGGAAATGCTGTGCAAAGCCTGTGGAGTCGTCCTGTCCTAAATTTTATTTTCCCTTGCCCCCATACACTTATTTGTGGACAATCACGCACACGCTTCTCACCTGCTAAGCAATTTTGGGTTGCGGTGACGCACTAAGATTTTTTGCGCGGGATGTGAGATTCTGGCCGCCAGCGTTTCAGAACGCGCGCTGGGCAATATCGAGACCTCCAGAGATCGGAGTGGTACCCGATACAGGGCTCTGGGTGACGGCGGCGTAGTGGTAGCGTTCTTTTCGACGGCGAATCACCTAAAGTTCGCATTTAGCAGATTCCACAGGATATCCACAGGCGTGGACCATACCCGTGGCTGGACTTTTCGTCTTTCAGAAGGGCTTGGGCGACTCATTGGCGACCGCAGCACCACTAACGAATTCCTGGGACAAGATCCTCCAGCACATGGAGCGGCGGGTGAACCCGCATAGCTTCCAAACATGGTTCCGGCCTACGCGTCAGCAAGGCACGGAAAACGGCAAGCTGCTCATTAAAGTGCCGAACCGCATGTTCCGGAAGAAATTGTCGGAGACTTACGGATCGCTTTTGGAAGCGGTGCTCACCGAAGTCGGTATGGCTGAAACGCGCGTTGAGTTTTTGTGTGACGAGCCGGATGCTCCGCCACCGCCTTCGCCGCTGGTGCGGCAATCACGGCTGGATTTTGACGCCGTGGATCATCAACTGAATCCGCGATACACGTTTGATAGTTTCGTCGTCGGAAATTCCAATCAATTTGCGCACGCAGCTTCGCTGGCCGTTGCGGAGAACCCCTCCAAGGCTTACAACCCGCTTTATCTTTACGGTGGCGTGGGCATGGGCAAGACGCACTTAATGCATGCCATCGGGCACACCATCAAGAAGCGCAATCCTGCGCTGCGACTTACTTACGTGAGCGCGGAAAAATTCACGAATGAAGTGATCACCTCGCTGCGATTCGATCGCATGATTAGCTTCCGCGATCGCTACCGCAATGTGGACGTGCTGCTCGTCGACGACATTCAATTCATCGCCGGCAAGGAACGCACCGTGGAAGAATTCTTCCACACGTTCAACGCGCTGTACGAAGTGCGCAAGCAAATCGTACTCTCATCCGATTGCCCGCCGAAAGAAATTTCCGCGATTGAAGAACGTCTCCGTTCGCGATTTGAATGGGGATTGATTGCAGATATCCAACCACCCGACCTGGAAACGAAAATTGCGATTTTGCAGAAGAAGGCTGAATCCGAGCGCGTGCAGGTTCCTGACGACGTGGCTGAGTTCATCGCGCGCAGTATTAAGAGCAACGTGCGCGAGCTGGAAGGCGCGCTGACGCGTCTGCTGGCCTATGCGTCGCTTACCAGCGCAGCTTTGAACCTGAGCACGGCGCAGCAAGTTCTGCGGAACATCATCGCCACACAGGAAAAGAAAGTTACGATTGAGCTGATCCAGAAACGCGTGGGAGAACAATACGGCCTGCGCGACGCGGACCTGAAAGTCCGCAGCAACACGAAAGCGATCGCATTCCCGCGTCAGGTAGCCATGTATCTGGTGAAGCAGCTCACGTCCGCTTCGCTACCGGAAATCGGACGCCAGTTCGGCGGCAAACACCACACTACAGTGCTTCATTCGATTAACAAGATTGATGCGCTACGCCGCACCGACAAAGATCTAAACCGCACGATCAATCGTCTACTGGATTCTTTTAACTAAACTCTCCTCAGTTCTCAGGTTTTTCTCTGCGCCCTCAGCGCCTCTGCGTTGAGGGTTTTTGTTTTTTACTGCGCAAACGCTATGTGTAAATCCAACGCACAAGTTGTGAGTACCCTGTTGAATTCCGTCGCACGCCTGTGTGAATTTTCGCAAAATTCCGCGCTTCGCCGTTGCGCGCGCCATTTATCCTCGTTATCCAACGCCGCGAAAATAGTTTTCCTTTCGCTAACTCGATGCGCTTCAGTGACGTATAATACTTTTTCACCGATTCACAGGCTCTACGGCTACGACGATCTTTAACCTTTTCTAATTTTAGAGTAGATTGGAGCCGTCATGAGTGGAGCAACAACGAAAATCCGCGAGGGATCAGACACGATGGAATTCAGCGTCAAGAAATATGACCTCCTAGAAGAACTGGAAATGACGCAGGGCGTCGTCGAACGCAAGACAACCATCCCAATTCTGTCGAACCTTCTGTTCGAGGGCGTCGGCAACAAACTTTCCCTCACCGCCACCGACCTCGAGCTGAGCATTTGTACCTCGTGCGAGGCGAAAATCAAAAAAGAAGGCAGCGGAACCATACCCGCGAAAAAACTTCTAGAACTCGTGCGCCTGCTCCCCGACGAAGAAATTAAATTTAAATTTCTCGAGAACCACTGGGTGCAGATTGAATCGGGCAAGCGCAAGTACAAGATGGTCGGCATGTCCAAGGAAAATTTCCCGGCTATCCCCGAAGCGCCGCACGTGCTCGCGAAAATTCCCGCGAAGATTATGCAGGGATTGATTTCACGCACCGTATTCGCAATCTCTGCCGAAGAATCGCGCTACACATTGAACGGCGGCCTGCTGCTCGTGAAGCCGGACTCGGTCACGATGGTAGCCACCGACGGCCACCGCCTAGCGCTCGCCGAAACCGAGCAAAAAATTGCCGGACTGAATGCCGAAGTGCGTGTGCTCGTCCCGAAGAAAGCGCTTTTGGAATTGCAGCGCCTTACCGCCGAAGCCGGCGACGAAGGCTCCATCGAGTTTTCGCGCGACGATAGCTATCTGTTTTTCCAGGTCGGCTCGCGCCGGCTGGTCTCGCGCATCCTTACCGGACAATTCCCGAACTACCCTGCCGTGATGCCGCGCGACAATAATAAATTTGTGGTGCTTGAGCGGAATGAATTGAATGACGCAATCCGCCGCGTCAGTCAGCTTGCTGACCAGCGCAGCCGCGCCGTGAAACTTTCCGTTTCCACGGAAGGCGTGGAACTTTCCGCGCAAAGCCCCGAATACGGCGAAGCGACGGAAACCATCGAGAAGCCCTACAAAGGCGATCCGATCACCATCGGATTCAACGCGCAATATTTGTTGGATTTTCTTGCCGCAATTCCAGACGGCCCCGTCCGCTTTGAGCTGAAGGACGAACAATCCGCCGGACAAATTCGACCCGAAGGCGACGGCCCATTTCAGTATCGCTACGTGATTATGCCGATGCGCATTTGATCGGACAGAAAAAGAGCCGGCAAGATGCCGGCGCTACGAAACCCGTTTTGATGGGTCAAGACTTGGTGACGGTAAGCCGCGTAATTTATTGAACCATCACCCGCAAAAACCGTATTTCTAATCACATACAGGCAAAATCAGCTCCAATTTCGCCTTGAGAAATGCCCAAAATTCTCGTATAATTCTCCTGTTGTCGGACACGATTTTTCCTCCAGTTCGGCACGTCGGCCAGGCATTTTGATTTGAGTTCGGGGATCCCGCAGCGCCGGGAGAACTCTGAAACGCCTGGAAGAAAGAAAGACTTCGCCACGTTTCGCTGCGCGGAACGGGATGAAGCAAAAACCCTACGAGTTCCATTCGCTTGCGGACGGAATCACAGGGTAAGGCGACGGTCAGCTCTTCGTTTCTTCGTTGAGCTCCATCCCTTCAAAGCATCGGGAGATCACATGGCAGAAAAAGAAGCAGCCGCCAAAGGCGCTGCTGGGCATAAGTATGACGCAACATCCATCAAAGTTCTTGGCGGACTGGAAGCGGTGCGCCTGCGTCCCGCGATGTACATCGGCTCCACGGGCGAAATGGGATTGCATCACCTCGTCTGGGAAGTTGTGGACAACTCCGTGGACGAAGCGATGGCCGGCTTCTGCGACGAAATAAATGTTGAGGTGCATGAGGATAACAGCGTCACCGTCACGGACAACGGCCGCGGAATTCCTGTGGATATGCACGCGACGGAAAAACGTCCTGCCGCGGAAGTTGTGCTGACCGTTCTTCACGCCGGCGGAAAATTTGATTCGGACACCTACAAAGTTTCCGGCGGACTTCACGGCGTCGGAGTTTCCGTTGTAAACGCGCTTTCCGACTGGCTGGAATTGGAAATCGCACGTGATGGCGCGACATGGGAACAAAAATACGAACGCGGCGCGCCTGTAAACAAACTGAAGCAGACCGGAAAAACGCGCAAGACCGGAACGAAAGTTACCTTCCATCCCGACCCCACAATTTTCACGCAAACCGTTTTCAGTTACGACATTTTGGCGGGACGCTTGCGCGAGCTGGCCTTCCTGAATAAGGGCCTGAAAATCACGCTCACCGACGAGCGCAACGATAAAACCACAGAATTCCGATTCACCGGCGGCATTGCCGAATTTGTGAAGCACTTAAACAAAGGCAAAACCGTGCTGCACGATTCGCCGATTTACATGGAAGGAAAAAAAGAACAGGTCGATATGGAAATCGCCGTCCAGTATAACGACGGTTACGCCGAAAATATTTTCGCGTTCGCGAACACCATTAATACAGTGGATGGCGGCACGCACCTTTCCGGTTTCCGCTCGGCGCTCACCCGCACAATTAATTACTACGCGAATCAAACGGGAATGCTGAAGGAGCAGAAAGACGAAGTCACCATCACCGGTGACGACGTTCGCGAAGGGCTTGTTGCCGTAGTTTCCGTGAAACTTCCACAGCCGCAATTTGAAGGGCAGACCAAAGGCAAACTCAATAGCGACATCAAAGGACAAGTTGAGCAGCTTGTGAATGAAAAGCTCGGCGAATATTTTGACAAGCACATGACCGTGGCGCGCCGCATCATCGGCAAATGTATTGACGCCGCACGCGGCCGCGAAGCTGCCCGCAAAGCGCGCGAGTTGACGCGTCGCAAATCCGCGCTCGATTCCAGCGGATTACCCGGCAAGCTCGCCGATTGTCAGGAACGCGATCCGGCGCGATGTGAACTGTTCATCGTCGAAGGTGAGTCGGCAGGCGGCTCGGCAAAACAAGGGCGCGACCGCAAGAATCAGGCGATTCTGCCGCTGAAAGGTAAAATTCTAAACGTCGAAAAAGCGCGCTACGACAAGATGCTGGGCCACGAAGAAATTCGCGTCATCATCACCGCGCTTGGCACAGGCATCGGCAAGGACGATTTTGATCCCGCGAAGCTGCGCTACCACAAAATTATTCTGATGACCGACGCCGACGTTGACGGCAGCCACATCCGCACGCTGCTGCTTACATTTTTCTTCCGCCACATGCGTGAACTGATTGAACGCGGACATATTTACATTGCGCAGCCGCCGCTCTATCGCCTGCGCCGCGGGAAAATGGATCGCTATATCCGCGACGACCGCGATTTCATGGGCGAAATGATTCGCCGCGCCACGGAAGAGCGCCGCGTAAAACCGAAGGAAGGTCCGGCACTGGAAGGCGCCGCCCTCACAACATTCCTGACGAATGTTCAGGAATACGAACTGGTGTTGAAGCGCCTTTCGCGTCGCGCCCGCATCCACGGAATCGCGGAATTGCTGGCCGAAAGCGAGCTCGAAAAGAAAACCGATTTCGAGGACAAGAAAAAACTCGAAAAATTCGAGCGCGCGATTGAAAAAGCAAAAATTGATATCGAAACCAAAATTACCTTCGACGAAGAGCACAGTCTTTACGAATTGAATCTTGCTGGCGGCACAAAAGAACGTCCTGTGGCCGCGAAAATTAATTGGGCGCTTGCGTCCACGCCGGAATATAAACGCGTGCGTGCGCTTTATCGGCTTGTGGAACCCGTGGATCATCCGCCGTTTCAGGTTTCGCGTGAAGGCGAAGAAAAAATCGTGAAGGAAAAAGCGTCCGATGTTCTCGCCTACCTTTTGGCCGACGCGCAAAAAGAATTCACCATCACGCGGTTCAAAGGGCTGGGCGAAATGAATCCCGAGCAGCTCTGGGCCACCACCATGAACGGCGAACTCCGCACGCTACTGCAAGTGAAAATGGAAGACGTCGTGGAAGCCGAAAATATTTTCACCACGCTGATGGGTGAAAGCGTGGCCGAGCGGCGCAAGTTTATTGAGGATAACGCGCTGGACGTGGTGAATTTGGATATTTAACATGGCAGGAGAAAACAAAAAGCCGATTGGATTGAATCGACGGGGGACGTGTCCCCATTGTGGCGTAGCTGTCGAGCTGACCGCCCTGATTGCCGGACTTCCCATTGGGAAATATAACGACGCTGCGACTGGCCGGCAAACCACAGTTACAAATGGGATGTGCCCCGCCTGCAATCGAACGATCATAGTTGCGCACGAGCAAGCGGCAAGGCTTTTAAACAATATGTGGCACGCTGGCGAATTGTTAGCCACACGCTACATTTGGCCGACAATTATTCAACCGCGAAATGTCCCAGAGGAAGTCCCAGATGCAATTCGTCAGGACTATGTGGAAGCTGCGGCCGTGCTCGGGGTGAGTGAAAAAGCTAGTGCCGCTCTCTCGCGGAGGTGCCTCCAGTTGTTGCTGAGAGAGGCGGCCGGTACTAAGACCAAAGATTTGGCAGACCAAATTGTGGAAGTGTTGCCTACACTCCCCGGATATCTGCAACCACAACTCGACGCAGTTCGCAATATTGGCAACTTCGCCGCGCACGCGCAGAAGTCAAAATCGACCGGCGAAATTGTTGACGTTGAACCGGGTGAAGCGGAGTGGACGCTCGACGTTCTGGATTTATTGTTCGACTTTTACTATGTCCAAGCCAAGATCGCGAAGGAAAAGCGAGAGGCGCTGAACAAGAAACTTGCTGACATGGGCAAACCGGCGATGAAGTAACGGAACGGGAAGCAGCGAACTACAAATGCCAAACAAGGAACACCCCGATACGCTAGATGTTCTCGTTTGGGCTTTGAAGAAGCTAGGTGCGGATGAATACCATTTTGATCCGAAGGGGCCGGACGGTGGGTGGGAACTAAATATCTGGGAGCAACCCGACGACGCACCTTCTAACAAAGAAGTGACCATCACGCGGGAAGAACTTGAAGAGTTCCGGCACCAGATCGATAACGCATTCGTGGCGACATTTGGCTCGAAGACGACGAGCCCGACAACGACGGGGTCGGAGGAAGCCTTAATTAGTTTCTTTCTCGAACCTGCAGTGCGCCCTATTTTTGCTAAATATTTAGTACGCTGGCGCGGACAGCTAGGTTCGTCGGGTAGGGCGAAGATGGAAGAGATGGCGATAGCAGCCTCACAGGAGAGCGTCCGGGACGCCATCGTTTTTCAGTGCCTGACCGACGGCGCCGCCCGCCTTCCTGGAATGGTGAAGAGAATTGAAGAGTTGCGCGTCTTGACCGCACGCGTAGAGGTACCCGAGGAGGTTCAGAACTACTTGGAGGAGGCATCTAGGTGTTTTGTGTCCGGCAACTTCTTGGCTTGTCTCATTGTATGTCGGTCAGCAATTGAGTTCGCAATGCGCGATTTCTTAATACGAGAGGGAAAGCAACGAGAACTAGACGTGCTTAAAATTGAACGCGGCGATACCTTGTTTGCGATGATCAGGTTGGCTCGAGGTATTCGATGGAAACTTGAACCAACGCTAGATACGGCTGACGATATTCGGCGTGCGGCAAGCGATGCGGTTCATAACAGAGTGCCACAGCCTGAGAAATGCAAGGAAGCGTTTATCAAGACCCGTGGATTCTTGAAGGAATTGTATGCGTAATAGCGCAGGAGATGTCCATGGCAAGAATCAAAACAAATAACGTCGCGCACTTTGCGATTCACGCGGACGATTTGGAGCGAGCGCAAAAATTTTACGGCAAAGTTTTCGGATGGCAGTACGAAGGATTTGGCGGCGGTCCGATGACGGACTTCTGCAAGATCACAACGATGGATGGGAACGACATGGCGCCCATCGGCGCGATGCAAAGCAGAAAGTTCAATGTCGCGTCGAAGGATTTGATTGGCTACGAGTGCTCCGTCGCCGTGAATGACGTGGACATCGCCGCGCAAAAAATCGAAGCGGCCGGCGGAAAAATTCTGATGCCCAAGACGGCGATTCCGGGCGTTGGATGGCTAATCAAATTTCTGGATACCGAAGGAAATTTGGCCTGCGCGGTGAAATTCGATACGAGCGCGAAGTGATTTATCAAATTAGCTGGCAGACGTTGCCGGGGCTGCGCGGAATCAGTTGCAGTGAATTTCGCGCAACGCCAACGGCGACACCGGATAACGAACGCGGCGCGGCAGTTGAATTTGCAACTGAGATGGACTGCAATAATTTTGTGCAGCAGCTCGAAGCGCATTTCGCCGCGCGAAGATTCACAAATGCCGCGGACGCGTTCGACGTCGTAAAGGCGTACATCATCGAGAACGCAGCACGTTTGTAAAAAGAACTCAGGAGAAGAAATGGCCGACGAAATAATTCAGGCGCAAATCGTACCGATCGACATTGAAGCGGAAATGAAACGGTCGTACCTGGATTACGCGATGAGCGTGATCGTGGCGCGCGCGATTCCTGACGTGCGCGACGGATTGAAGCCCGTGCAGCGCCGCATTCTGGTTGCGATGAACGATCTCGGCCTCGCGTCAAATCGCGGCTTCCGCAAGTGCGCGAAAATTTGCGGAGATACTTCCGGAAATTATCACCCGCACGGTGAAGCAGTAATTTATCCCACCATGGTTCGGCTGGCGCAGCCCTTCAACCTGCGCTACATGCTCGTGGATGGCCAGGGAAATTTCGGCTCGGTTGATGGAGATCCTCCGGCCGCGATGCGGTACACCGAAGCGCGGCTTTCCCGCGTTGCCGAAGAACTTCTGGCCGACCTGGAAAAAGAAACCGTAGATTTCGTTCCCAATTTTGATCAGACGCGCGACGAACCTTCCATTCTTCCCGCGAAAACTCCGAATCTTCTTGTGAACGGCGCTTCGGGAATCGCCGTCGGCATGGCGACGAATATTCCGCCGCACAACATGAGCGAAGTAATTGAAGCCACGGTGATGCTCATCGAAAAACCGGACGTCACACTGAAAGACATCATGAAAGTGATGCCCGGCCCGGATTTTCCGACCGGCGGATACATCGCGGGTAAAGATGGAATTCTGGCGGCATACAAGACTGGCCGCGGCACATTCACCATGCGCGCGAAGGCGGCGATTGAAACTGCCGCGAAAGACCGCGAGAGCATTGTCATCACCGAAATTCCTTTCCAGGTAAATAAAGCACGGCTCATCGAACGCATCGCCGAGCTTGTTCAAACAAAAAAAATCGAAGGCATCTCCGACGTGCGCGACGAATCCGATCGCGACGGAATGCGCATCGTCATTGAAATCAAGCGCGACGCCGAAAGCCAGCTCATCCTCAATCACCTTTTCAAGTTGACGCAGATGCAGGAATCGTTCGGCGTAATCATGCTGAGCATCGTGAAGGGGCAGCCGCGCGAATTGCCCATCATGGATATGCTGCGGTTGTTCATCGAACACCGCATCGAAGTTGTGCGGCGGCGCACGCAATTTGAATTGCGCAAAGCGGAAGACCGCGAGCACATTTTGCTCGGCTTCAAGAAAGCCATCGACCATCTTGACGAAATCATCAAACTGATTCGCAAATCGAAATCGCCCGCGGAAGCAAAAGCGGGATTGATCGAGCGCTGGGATTTTTCCGACCGGCAAGCGCAAGCTATTCTCGACCTTCAATTGCACCGCCTTACGCAAATGGAGCGCGAGAAAATCCTCAATGAATTAAAGGAAATTCAAGCGTTGATCGCTGAACTGCGTTCAATTCTCGCGAGCGAAAAGAAGCTCAAGGCGGTGATCATCACCGAGCTTCGCGAAATGCAGAAACTTTTTGGCGACGCGCGCCGCACGCAGATTGTGGATAAGGTTGAGGAAATTAAGCTGGAAGATTTGATCGCCGATACCGATATGGCCATCACCGTCAGCCACGCCGGATATATGAAGCGCACGTCGGTGGACGTGTATCGCCACCAGACGCGCGGCGGCAAGGGCCGCATCGGCGCGAAAACGCGCGACGAGGATTTCGTCGAGCATCTTTTCATCGCCTCGGCGCACAGTTACATTTTGCTCTTCACGTCAAAGGGCCGCGTGTACTGGCTGAAAGTTTACGAAGTTCCCGAAGCCGCCGCGGCCACTCGCGGACGCGCAATTTCTTCGCTCGTGAAATTCCAGGACGGCGAAAAATTGACGGCGCTCGTTTCTTCACAAAATCTCGAAGAAGAAGGCCGCCACGTTTTCATGGCCACGAAAAACGGCACGGTGAAGAAAACTCCGATTGTGGAATTCTCAAATCCGCGCCCTTCCGGAATTATCGCCATCAATCTGGAAAAAGATGACGAGCTAATCGGCGTGAAGCTCACCGACGGCAAACAAATGATTTTTCTGGCGAGCCACATTGGCCAGGCGATTCTATTCCGCGAAACGGAAGTTCGCGCCATGGGCCGCAACGCAGGCGGCGTGAACGGAATGGATCTTGCGAAGGGTGATTACGTGGTCAGCATGGACGCCGTGCAGCCCGACTTCGAGATCATTAAGAAGGAACACAAAAAAGATACGGACGACTTGGAAAAACTCGAAGGCGAAGAAATTAAGGATTCGCTGACTACGCTGATGCTCACCGTTTCCGAAAAAGGTTACGGCAAGCGCACGCCGCTCGCGGAATATCGCATCACATCGCGCGGCGGAAAAGGCGTAATCAATTTGAAGACCACCGATCGCAACGGCCCCGTCGTGGCCGCGTTGCAGGTGAGCGAAGAATCCGACGTGATGATCATTACCAGCGGCGGAAAAGTGATTCGCGTGCACTCGAATGAAATCCGCGAAGCGGGACGTTCAACGCAAGGCGTCCGTTTGTTGCGCGCTGACGAAGGCGATAAAGTTGCCGCGGCCGCCGCAATTGCCGAAGACGAAGCGGAAGATGGCGCGAAGGAACCGCCGAAGAGCTGATTGTAGCGGGAACGTGATGCGGTGAAAAAAAGAGCCGGCAGGATGCCGATGCTACGGATGCAATTATCACGCGACCTGAGCGGCCTAAAACGAATTTCGTAGCGCCGGCTTCCAGCCGGCTCTTTTGCTTCCGTTACTGCCCCGCCGGCTTCTCATCATCCAGCGGCAAATAATATCCCGGCCGTGTCTTCACCGTCGTCTTCGGGCGATCCACCAAAACTTTAATTTCGTGGAATCCGCCGGGCGAACTGTCCGTCGGGTGATAGCTCAGCGTATATTGCGCGTGCAGTTCGCCGCCGATGCGATCGAGCGCCGGCTCAATACTTTTATCGCGGCGCGTCGGCACATGTTCGCCGCCCGTGGCGAGGGTGGCAACTTCCAGCGCATGTCCCTTCACCAGATTCATTCCGTTTTCCACCGCCCAAACTCCTAGCGCAAGAAGATCTCCGGCGCCGATTCCTCCGCCCGCGGACGCACCGCCCGAAGTTGATGGCGTTTGCGGAGTGCCCGGGGCGGGTGCGCCCAGCATCACTCCTTCCGGCGCTTCGGGCGCCTGCGTAGGCCCGTTCAGCGGCGTGCGCCATTCCGCGGCAGCTGAGGAAAGCCCCACAGTGTAAATCGTAATGTTCTCCAGCTCCGCCGCGCGCAACGCCATTCCCAATTTTGCCGTGCTGCCTGCATCGGAAGCTTCGGAAATCGCAACAATCACGCGCCGCCGGTCAACGGGCCGGTCGCGCAGCATCGCCACTGCTTCCGTCATCGCGTCAAACAAACGCGAACCGCTGCCGTCGTCCGTAAGTTTTGAAATCGCTTTGTCGATTTTGTCGTGATTTGTCGTGAACGATTGCACGCGACGAACTTCATTTCCAAATGCCAGCACCGCGCCTTCGCCCTTGTCGCCCAGAATACTTTGCGTAAAAACAATGCCAGCTTTGCGGATTGCAGGCAGCATCACTGAAACGCGCGAACTCGTTTCCACCAGCAGCACCACAGAAAGCGCGTCGCCGCCCATATCGAAATGTTCGATCTGTTGCTGCACGCCGTTGTCGAAAATCTTGAAATTCAGTTGATCCAGATCCGTCACCATTTCGCCCTTCGCGTCGCGCACCACCACCGGCGCGGTAACCACTTCCACCTTCACGCGAATTTGTTGCGGTGGCGGGCCTTGTTGAATGGGCACTCCGGGATTCGGCTTCGCTCCACCCGGCGGCAATTGCGCGAAGGTACGCGCGGGCATCAGCGTCAGCAATAGCGTCAATGCGGCGCACAACGCAACCGCGCTTTTACTCGCTCGCCGAATTTTCATTGCACGGATCATCGCGCCAAATGCCATAAGTAAGTGTAATGGATTGGACGCGCCTGCGCTGATATACGTTGGCTGAGGCGTCCCAGTCTTTTGTCTGTCGCTCCGCAATGTTTTCACTTGCGCACCGAACGCCCAACCGCCGCGCAGAATCGCGCGAACTAAGTTGTAGAATACTCATCGCCTCATACCGGCCGCGAAACGAAGCGCTCGCCGTTCAGGGCAGCACATTGGAGAAAATGATGAGCCCGAAGCACGGCCGCAAAGTAAAGCTCGCCTATCAAGATCCGAAATTTATGGACAGCATCGGTGCGCGTCCCGTCCGAATTATTACGGAATATCTCGATCCCAAATTTCGTCTGCGTCAGGAAGGCGTGGCCGATACGATTGTTATGTTCGGCTCCGCGCGAATTTTGCCAAAGGATCGCGCCACCACTCGTTTGAAGCAGGCGCAGAAAGCCGCGAAGCGTTTGAAAACTCCCGCAGCGCAATCCCGCGTTCGCTTATGCCGCAACGCGCTTGCGATGTCGCATTACTATGAAGAAGCGCGGAAACTTTCTCGACTCATCACGGAATGGGCCATGACGTTCGGCGATCACCCGCGCCGGTTCGTAATCTGTTCCGGCGGCGGCCCGGGAATTATGGAAGCCGCGAATCGCGGCGCCGCTGATGCCGGAGGAAAATCCGTCGGTCTCAGCATCGAGCTGCCGCACGAGCAAGCGCCGAATCCCTACATCAGCCACGAGCTCAGTTTTAATTTCCATTATTTTTTCATGCGGAAATTATGGTTCGCACAAATCGCCAAGGCGCTGATCGTTTTTCCTGGCGGCTTCGGCACTATGGACGAGCTTTGGGAAATGCTCACACTCATGCAGACCGGAAAACTTCCTGAGCACAATCTCGTGCTGATTTACGGCCGGAAATATTGGGATCAAGTGTTGAATTGGAAGGCCATGGTGCGCGGAGGAACCATCAGCGAGCACGAATTTTCGCTGCTGCGTTTTTCAGATACCGTGGAAGACGCATTTTTACAGGTCAGAACCGTCCTCGAACAATATCACATGAAAATCGATAACGATTATTCCTGAGCTTTTTCTTGCCGGAAAAATGGCAGTACTTCAGTACCTCCGCGAATGTACCTAACGCTCTATCGCCGCCGCGGAGTGATTCCCGTAATCTGAATTTGGTTCGGAGTTGATAGCGCCGCTCCCCACCAGCCAGTTGAATCGCCCGGTCCTGAGCCAGACGACACGCCAACTTGCCGGTCTTGCGGCTGCCACTTCTTCGGCTTCATGTACCCTCGATCAGATCGTAAGAGCGGCCAGTCCCTCCACTGGCCGCTCTTTTTATTTGTGGACGCATCGCGCGCCGCTTAATCACAAATCACGCAATCGAGTATCACTCCATCCGCAACGCAAAAAGGCCCGCAGTTTTCACCGCGAGCCTTCTCGTGTTCTCAAGGCCGGTCAAATTCTTTTGAGAAATTTGTAGAGAAACTTGCTTGAAGCAATCGCGCCGCGTCCTTACCTCGGACGGAACGGGCGATACGAACTTAGCGTGCGGGGACGAAGCCGCAGCCGTGGACCCAGGGGTGGCGGCACGCGGTGCAACGGTGCGCCGCAATTCGTGCACAGCTCGGAATGCACCTGATCCGCGCGCAGCCAAGTGCCGCGCGCCATACATTCCGAATTGATGCAATGTACGGTCCAGCCGGGAAGATACTGCACAGGTGCCTCCAGAACTTTTCCGAGCTTGTCCGCAATGACGAATGCTCCCCTGGAAAAGTTGGGCGAATTCTGCGGCATGGTGCTTGTTGTGTCAAGAAGAAAACCAC
This sequence comes from uncultured Acidobacteriota bacterium, assembly GCA_963778235.1. Classification (GTDB taxonomy): domain Bacteria; phylum Acidobacteriota; class Terriglobia; order Acidiferrales; family UBA7541; genus DASTCZ01. The sequence goes on from CAVZTQ010000004.1 coordinate 313,404, forward strand.
TATTAGTAGTAGGTGGGTTGCAGCGGCGAAAAACAGTCAACAGATTAACCGGGGCACCGCGTGCAATTTTGATGTAACCAAACGTAGTCGGCAGCGGTTCGTTAGGGTATCCTTCTGCCAAGTGGCGCGTCAGTAGCGGTGCTTACAGTCGATGCCAACAACGGGTGGATGACATGAAGCACAAACTCTTTTCCATTTTTTGTGTGATCGTCATGACGGCAGGCGCAACGAACGCGCAGGCGCCAACGAAAACTCCGCCAGTTTCGCCGGGAGTTGTGCGGAATGCAGGACCCTCACCCGAAGTGCAGCGCCGGGCCGCGCAAATCTCCGCATACGCAACTGCACAATGTGCATCCGTCGATGCCACCGCCGCGCAGGATTGCCGCGTGAAAGCACTATGGTCCGCCACGCAATGTCCAGACAAAATGACAGAAACGCCCGCCGACGCATTGAAGTCCGACAACTCCGGCCGCTGCTTGGTTTCCGATCCGGGATTTGAATACGAGGTGTCCTCCATCAAGCCGCGCAAGGATGGCGGCGACTCGTCTATGAGACTTGGCCCCACGTCGGACGGTTATCGCGCGACGAACGTGGAGATGATAAGCCTCGTAAGCATTGCGTTTCCGGTCGGACCGCACGCGCAATTTACCGGCGAGCCTGCTTGGACGGAGGAGATGCGCTTTGACGTCGAAGCGAAATTTGAACCCGAGGTAGGCGAAGCTCTGATGAGGTTAAGCCGGGACGATCGCGCGTTAGTTCAGAGCTACATGCTGCAGAAACTTTTGAAGGAGCGCACGAATCTCGTAGTGCACACCGAAACAAAAGAAGTGCCAACATACGATCTGGTCGTCGGAAAAAATGGACCGAAGATGAAAGTGGCCGAGCCAAGTACGGATGGCACCGGATCAAGAATGATCCCGAGGATCAATCAGGGAAGAATGGTATTCGACATTACTCGTTGCCCGATGTCGGCTTTCGCGGCCAATTTGTCAGGTCCGGCGGGGCGGCCGATGTTTGACAAGACAGGACTGACCGGCATTTACGATTTCAAACTGGAATTTGTGAGGGAGCAAAACTTGGCGGTTGTGCCGGCAGACGACGCGTCGGGAAGCCCAGTGGTTCCGCCCGCAGATCCCGCCGGACCGACGCTTCAGTCGGCAGTGGAAGATCAGTTGGGATTAAAGTTAGTACCATCGCGTGGCCCCATAAAGATCGTAGTGATCGACCACATAGATAAACCCAGCGCGAACTGAGTAGCACCGGCACTCCTGCCGGTGCGATTTTCCGACCAAAGCTCGCAAGAAGAAACTAATCTAAACAGGAATGTAATTGCGACGCAGAACTACGCAAGTCCGCTAAATAATTCCGCCCAGCGTAACACCAGCCCCACCTGCCACAGGCGTCACCTTCTTCTGTCCAGCGTCCACCTTCGCCTGCAAATCCGCCACACGCGCGCGACGTGCTTCTAAGTCCGCCGCCATCGCATCAAGTTGCTTCTGCACTTCCGCTAACTGCGCTTGTCCGGCCTCGTCCTGATTGGCCTTCGCGTTTGCATAAAACGCCTGCTGCTGCAAAGCGAAATCGCGCTTTGAAAGATCGTATTGCTTCTCGGCCAACTCCAGCGCCATCAATTCTTTCGCAAGATCCGCTTCCATTTCTGTTTGCGATTTCGGCCCACTCTTCGCAGCGCCTGACTTATCGTCCGCCTTCGTTTCATCGCTGGCCGGCTTTTCCGCGGGCGGTGCAGGCGGTCCAACTACGCTAATGGCAAAGGGATTCGTCGGCAGATTGTCGTTCGTCCAAACTTTTTTCCCCGGCGCGACAGGCGGCTTTTCCGCGCGCGCCTGCTTCGCGACCGTTCCCAGTGGCGGTGTCTGCTGATCTTGCGCCCCAGCCGCTGGCGCAAGAATCATCAGTCCCGCAGCCAGAATTACGCCGCAAATATGCCCATTAACATCGTTAAATTGTCCAAAACGCCGCATAGCTACGCCTCCTGCCAATCCTTAATATGCTAGACCCGTGGCGCGCCGAATCGCAACTGGCCTGAAGTACAATGTTCAAGCCTCGTGCATGGCATTTGTGGCGCAAGCCGTGCCGTACGGGACTTGCTTTTTCGCGAAACGAAAGCGAAACTGCTGCGTCAATTACTTCGCAACATCGCCACCCCGTTGCGCGTTTAGTTTCTCTAGGGAATACTGAATACATGCTGTCGGGTCTCAAATTGCCTTTGGGCATCAGGTTGAAGACGGGAATTTCTCGCTCGCCGGAAAGCATTTCGGCGCTACGACGAATCATTTACATTTTCGTTTTGGCGGTCGCGGCGTTTTGCACCGCTGCAATTTCCGCCACGCCCGCGCGCGCCGCCCAAGCGAATTTGGCGCAACAAGCGGCGCAGGCAATCGCGCCAAGTTCTCCCGCCGCGTCTGCCCCGATCACTCACTACTCGCTCTCGCCGGAAAAAACTCAGCAGGCACAGGCGCTTGCCCGCACAGGCCGCCGCTTCTACTTCGCCGAATTTTTCTGGGGCCTCCTGGTCTTGTGGTTCTCGCTGCGCACCGGATGGTCGGCGAAAATTCGCGATTGGGCCACGCGCGCCAGCTCCAACACATTTGTGCAAGCCGCAATTTTTTGTCCACTGCTCGTGCTCACGCTGGATCTCACCGCGCTGCCGCTTCACGCGTGGGCGCATTCAGTGTTGCTCGGTTACGGACTTTCCGTGCAAGGCTGGAGTTCGTGGCTGCTCGATTGGATGAAGTCCGAAGCCATCACAATAATTCTCGCCACGCTTGTCGGATGGATTTTGTTCCTCTTAATTCGCCGCAACCCGCGTCGCTGGTGGATCGGCGCGTGGGTCGGCGCCGTCCTGCTGATTATCGTCGGCGTCTACGTAGAGCCGCTCGTCATCGAGCCGCTCTTCTACGATTTCCATCCGCTCACCGAATCGCATCCCCAACTTGTGCGCGACGTGGAACAAACCATCGCGCGCGCCGGAATTTCAATTCCTGAAGATCGCATTCTGGAAATGAAGGCCAGCGCAAAACTCAACGAGACGAACGCTTACGTCACCGGAATCGGCAACGCCAAGCGTGTGGTTTTCTGGGACACTCTGCTTGCGCGAACGAACGAAGCGCAATCGCTTTCTGTTTTCGGTCACGAACTCGGCCACTACGCGCTCGGTCACATCTGGAAAGGAATTATCCTCAACGCAATCGGTCTCGCCTTCGCGCTTCCGTTGCTCGCGTGGCTGTTCAACGGCACGCTGCGGAAATGGGAAAGCATCTGGTACGTTCGCCAGCCGCAGGATTGGACGTCGCTTGCCGTGCTGCTTCTTCTGATTTCAATTCTGCAATTCGTCGCCACTCCAATCAATAATGCCGTCAGCCGTTACATCGAACATCAAGCGGACGTCTACGGCCTGGAAGTAACTCACGGCATCATTCCAAATTCCCAGCAAGTGGCCGCGCAAACCGATCAAATCCTCGGCGAAACAAATCTCGAAGATCCAAGCCCCTCGCCCTACGTCGTCTTCTGGTTTTACACTCACCCGCCAATCGCCGAACGCCTGAAGTTCTCGCTGAATTACGATCCATGGAACACCGGCGGCACGCCGGAATTTATTCACTGACGTCGTAGAGGTTACGAATGAACAAACTTGAAAAGAGAAAAAAACTGAAAGCATTTGAAAACGCTTTGCACAACTCGTTCACCAAGGTACGCAACCTGACACACAAATTCGATCTTCCAGAGGCTCTAATTAAACAACTGAACCAACTTGAGGACCGCTTTATGGCAGAGGGTAAGGCGGCGATCAAAGCAGAAGAATAGCCCAGCTTCGCCGTTACGCCTGAATTAATTCAATGGCAAATCCACAAAAGTCGACTCACTAGATTCAAAACCACCAGAAACTTTCAATCGGTATTGACCACGCGGAACATCGAACGCGACGTGGCCCCTTGTCGTAACGGTTGGATTTACTTGTTTGAGTACGTCAAAGTCATCAAGGTAGACTTCGTTGGATGACTCATCATACTCTCGACCCGCTGCGTCGACGAGTTTAAAGAGTGGCCGAATACTTGCCTTGTCATCGTCATTGCGAGCGTTTATGCCGATGACCAAAAAATATGCGTCGGCCTGTTTGTGTAGGTATACAGATCCCAATGAATTTTGCCAATGCGCATCCGTGATGACGTATGACCAGTAGCCGACGTGAACAGTGTCTCCTAAACCACGCCGAGGCGTCGGTGCGGTCGCGGACTGCGCAGCCAACCAATAAACGCCAAGTCCGATAAAAACCAGCACGGACACTATTACCAGCACATTGAGCCGAGACATTGTATCCGCAGATGGAGTCATCGGGTCCGAATATCCGCCTTCAGGGCGTGACAAAGGTAGAGGGTGGGGGTCCGGCGCTTGAGGACGCACCACGGCTGTGACACTTTTCCCACAGGTATTACAAAATTTGGCACCGTCCGGATTGGCGACGCCGCACTCGTTGCAAAACATTAAATCCCTCGTCGGTGGATACTAACACGCGTTTGGCAGAGACTCACACATTCTCGTCGAGCTTTGGTCGATAGAGCTTCTTTCAATGGAACCTTTGCCCACTTGCCCATCACATCTTGACAATCAAGATGAACGCGCCTAGCATCGCCGTATAACAACAAACGCGGAGGCTCCATGGACGACCAAACCACAGATGTAATCCAGGGCACGCTCGACATGCTCATCCTGAAAACACTCAGCCTCGAACCGATGCACGGCTTCGGCATCTCGCGACGCATCGAACAAATATCGCGCGGCGTCTTCAAAGTAAATCCTGGTTCGCTGCTCACAGCATTCCAACGCCTCGAGCGCGCCGGACTGCTCGATTCCGAATGGCGCGAAACAGATAATTCCCGCCGCGCAAAGTATTACAGCCTCACTCGCGCGGGCCGGAAGCAACTCGAAATCGAAACCACGGATTGGACTCGCCGCGTGGCTGCTGTCTCGCGTCTCTTGAAAACGGAGGTGTAATCACATGTCCCTCTGGCGCCAAATCACGCGCGGAATTCGCACACTGGCAAATCGAAATGCCGCCGATAAAAACATCAGCGAAGAAACGCAGCATTTTCTCGATCAATCCACCGCCGAATTTGCCGCGCGCGGGCTTTCCGCCGAAGAAGCGCGCCGCGCCGCGCAAATCAAAATGGGGAATATGACGAGCGTCAAAGAAGAAGTCCGCTCCTACGGGTGGGAAAATATTTTGGCTACATTTTTTGCCGACCTGCGCTTCGGAATCCGCCAGCTCCGCAATAATCCCGGCTTCACTCTCATCACCGTTCTCACTTTGGCTCTCGGCATCGGCGCCACAACTGCAATCTTCAGTGCCGTAAACCCTATTTTATTTCAGCCACTGCCTTATCCTCATGCGGATCGAATCATGACGATTTGGGAACTCGGCGTGAACGATTCGCACGCCGCTGGAACCTACGGAATGTATCGCTCGCTTTCCGCGGAAAATAAATCCTTCGAGTCAATCGCGATCCTCCGCCGCTGGCAGCCTGCCATTTCCGGCGGAGACAGGCCAGATCAGCTCGAAGGGCAACTCGTTAGCTCCGGCTATTTCCATTCGCTCGGAGTTGCGCCTGCAATCGGCCGAGATTTTGTGCCCGCCGATAATATTTATCACGCGCCGCCCGTCACAGTTCTCAGCCACGAATTCTGGCGGCGCTATTTCAATAGCGACCCGCAAATTATCGGCCGTCAAATTACGTTGGACGACACCAAAATCACCGTCATCGGTGTGATGCCCGTAAATTTTGAAAATATTCTCGCGCCGGCTGCGGAACTATGGGGCTCATTGCAGTACGACATCAACCGGCCAAATGCGTGGGGACATCACCTGCGCACCATCGGTCGATTGCGGCCCGGTGTAAGTGCAGCACAGGCAACTCGTGAACTTGACGCGCTTGGCGCGGACGTTTTCAAAACTTTTCATCCGGAAACTTACGCCGACGAAGTTCACTTCGCCGTAAATTCTTTACAGGAAGACGCAACGCGCGGAGTGAAGCCTGCCTTGCTCGCCGTTATTGGCGCTGTTTTCCTGGTGCTTCTGATCGCATGCGTGAACGTCACAAATTTATTGCTCGCGCGTGGAGCGCGCCGCCGCGCTGAATTTGTAATGCGCGCCGCTCTCGGCGCGGGACGTCTTCGCCTCATCCTCCAGGTTCTTACGGAAAGTATTTTGCTTTCGGGCATCGCCGGAATTATCGGAATCGCAATCGCCGCACTGGGTGTTCGCGCCCTCGTCGCGCTCAGTCCCGCGGACTTGCCGCGACTCAACGCGATTAGCATCAATGGCCCAGTTCTGTTGTTCGCGCTCGGAATTTCTGCGCTCGTCGGATTAATTTTCGGGCTTGTCCCCGCGCTGAACGCATCTCGCACCGATTTACATGTTCGATTGCAGGAAGGTTCGCGTCGCAGTGCCGGAGGCACGCGCCAAATTACTCGCAGCGCGCTTGTCGTTGTTGAAGTGGCGCTCGCACTCGTTCTGCTAGTCGTTTCCGGATTATTATTGCGCAGCATGCGACAACTTTTTGCCGTTGCTCCGGGATTTAATTCCTCGCAACTTCTCACCATGCGTGTGCAAACAACCGGACGCCATCTGGACGACAAAGCCACCCTGCTATTTTTCCAGCAGAGTCTCGAAGCCGCGCGGCGCGTTCCCGGAGTTACGGCCGCGGCTTACACCAGTCAGCTTCCGCTAAGCGGCGATTCGGATATGTACGGTGTTCAACTGGAATCGGATCCGGAGCCCGATCACGGTACAAATTCTTTTCGATATTCAGTGAGCCCCGGATATTTTGAAGCGATGGGAATTCCGCTGCTTCGCGGACGCTTGCTGAATGAACATGACACTGCGGGCGCTCCGGTGTCTGTGTTGATTAACGATTATTTCGCGCGCCAGGAATTTGGTGACAAGAATCCCATCGGCCAGCGCCTGCACGTCGGCCCAACCAACATACCGTGGTTCACAATCGTCGGTGTCGTCGGAAATGTGAAACAAGTTTCGCTGGCGACGAACGACGAAAATGCGGTCTACATCACTCCTTCACAAAGTTGGTACACGGATCCGGTCATGTCACTGGTAGTTCGCGCACACGGAGACGTTTCCACCTTTGGTCCGGCTGTGCGCCAGGCAATTTGGTCCGTTGATAAAAATCAGCCCGTCGTGCGAATCGCCACAATGGATAGCCTTGTCGCGACGCTCAGCGCCGAACGCCGTTTCGCGCTGATTCTTTTTGAAGTTTTCGCATTCGCGGCGCTTCTGTTGGCGGCCGCCGGAATTTACGGAGTTCTCTCCGGCAGCGTTGCCGAACGCACTCGCGAAATCGGAGTCCGCGCCGCGCTCGGTGCTTCACGCGCCAACATTCTCGCGCTCGTGCTGCGTCAGGGAATGCTACTCACTGCGTTGGGCGTGGTTATCGGACTAGCTGGCGCGTTTGCAGCCAGTCAGGCCGTGGCCGCAATGTTGTTCGGAATTTCGCGGCTCGATCCGGTCACATACCTCGGCGTAATCGCGCTGTTGGCGATCGTTTCCGCAATCGCGTGCGCTGTTCCGGCGTGGCGCGCGGCGCGCGTGGATCCAGCAATCACATTGAGGGCGGAATAACCACATGTCACTTTGGCGGCAAATTTCTCGCGGAATTCGCAATCTCACAAATCGCTCGTCCTCCGATCAAGCTGTAAGCGAAGAAGTACAAAATTTTCTGGATGAAGCCACCGCTGAATTTGCCGCGCGCGGATTTTCTCCAGAAGAAGCGCGCCGCGCTGCAAAAATTCAAATGGGAAACCTGACGAACGTCAAAGAAGATGTTCGGTCGTATGGATGGGAGAGTCTCGTGGAAACATTTCTCGCAGACATTCGCTACGGCGCGCGGCAACTCCGCCGCAATCCGGGCTTCACGGCCATCACCATCCTTACTCTCGCGCTCGGAATCGGTGCGAACACTGCCGTATTCAGCGTCGTGAATAGCGTGTTGCTGAAACCGTTGGCGTATCCAAAATCCGAAGAATTGGTTTCTCTCCATCAAGACGCTCCCGGCGCCGCCGGACTATTCAGCGTCTCCGACGGCCTTCGACTTTCGCCTTCAATGTATTTCACGTACGCCGAACAAAATCGAACATTTCAATCGCTCGGAGTTTGGACTGCCGGCACAGCAAACGTCTCGGGACAGACTGAAGCTGAACAAGTTCGCGCAGTGGAAATAACTGACGGCGTGCTGCAAACACTGGGAATTTCACCAATGATCGGCAGACCGCTTTCACCGGCGGATCAGCAGCCCCGTAGCGCCGAAACTGTAATGCTCAGCTACGGGTATTGGCAGCGGCGCTTCGGCGCAGATCGCGCCGTCCTCGGCCGCAAAATTATTGTTGATTCACGCCTTCGCGAAATTGTTGGCGTTATGCCGCGCGGATTTCAATTTGTCGATACAGATTTCGATTTAATTCTGCCGCTCGCATTCGATCGCGGCAAACTGATTCTCGCCGGCTTTGGTTATCAGGGCATCGCTCGCCTGAAGCGTGGAGTAACCATTGCAGAAGCAAATGCAGACATCACCCGCATGATACCGATCTGGATGCATTCCTGGACGAACGGTCCCGGCACGAATTCTCTGTTTTATTTGACCTGGCAAATCACGCCGAATCTTCATCCACTGAAACAACAAGTTGTCGGCGAAGTTGGAAATGTTTTGTGGGTGGTGATGGCGACCATCGGCATCGTGATGCTGATTACCTGCGCAAACGTTGCGAATTTACTGCTCGTCAGAACCGAATCGCGCCAGCAGGAACTTGCGATTCGCGCCGCACTCGGCGCGGGATGGTGGCGACTGGTTCGCGCGCTGCTGGTGGAAAGTTTGCTACTCGGTTTTCTCGGCGGCGCGCTCGCGGTCGCGCTTGCATACGAGGGCTTGAAGCTCCTCGTTGTGCTCGGCCCGAATAGTTTGCCGCGCCTCGCAGAAATTTCTCTCGACGCCCGCTCTCTCAGATTCACACTGGCGCTTTCGCTTTTGTCAGCGCTGCTCTTTGGATTAATTCCCGCGTTGAAATATGCCGGGCCTAGAATTTCACTCGCGCTCCGCACTGCCGGGCGCACCGCAAGCGCCAGTCGCGGACGGCATCGCGTACGCAATATGCTGGTCGTTGCTCAAGTGGCGCTCGCATTGATTCTTTTGGTAAGCGCGGGACTAATGATCCGCACATTCCAATCACTCAGGAATGTTGAACCGGGATTCACGTATCCGCAAAATTTGCAGGTGATGCGAATTTCAATTCCAAAATCTTTGGTCTCGGAGTCAGTGCGGGTCACTCGAATGCAGAACGACATTTCCGAAAAGCTCGCCGCAATCCCCGGAGTAAAGAGTGTCGGCTTCGCAACCGAAATGCCGATGGAAGGAATTGAGCCGAGTTGGGACGCGATTGTCGCCGAGGTTAAAACGAGTGAAAACGATCAGAATCCGCCGCTCCGAATGTTCAAAAATGTTTCGCCCGGGTTTTTGCAAACCGATGGCACGAAACTAATTGCCGGCCGCGACCTTACATGGGCGGATATTTATGATCAGCGGCGAAACGCAATGGTTTCCGAAAATCTTGCGCGCGAGCTGTGGGGAACGCCATCCGCCGCAATCGGCAAAAGATTTAGAGAATTCAGCGCGTGGTGGGAAGTTGTCGGCGTTGCACAAGACGTCCGCGAAAACGGAGTGAATGAAAAAGCGCCGGCTATCGTTTACTGGCCTCCAATGATGGAGGGTCTTTTCGGCCCCGGCAAACTGGACGCCGTGCGATCCGTGTCGTTTGTGGTCCGAAGCGATCGCACCGGCAGTGCGGGATTTCTCAGTGAAATCCGACGCGCGGTTTCTTCTGTAAATTCCGAACTGCCGCTCACTTCTGTGCGCACCATGCAGAACCTTTACGATCACTCCCTCGCGCGAACTTCTTTCGCGCTCGTGATGCTTGCGATTGCCGGATCGATGGCGCTGGCGATTGGCATCATCGGAATTTATGGCGTAATTTCCTACACCGTTTCGCAGCGCAAGCGCGAAATCGGAATCCGTCTCGCGCTCGGCGCCCAGCAAAACGCAATCACTCGAATGTTTGTTCGTCACGCGCTGGTGCTTTCTGGAATCGGCGCGGCAATTGGCCTCGCAGCGTCCTTCGCGTTGATGAAACTAATGAGCTCGCTTTTGTTCGGAATCAGTCCGCGCGATCCACTCACCTACATTGTGGTTCCGGTATCACTCCTGCTCGTTGCCGCGCTCGCCAGTTATTTCCCAGCGCGCCGAGCGGCTGCAGTCGATCCGGCAAATACATTGCGCGCCGATTGAGTCGTCAACCGTTGCATTGCGTCCAACACCGGAGCAAACTAGCGCATCAGATATTCAGCTTCTTCTAAATAAGGAATTTCGCGCCATGAATTTTCGTTCCGCTTCCGCGCTCGTTGTAATTTCGCTGCTTCTTCCATTCGTGGTACAAACTGATTCGTCCGCCGAAACGCGTTCGCGCAAATTGCTCAGTCAACAAGCCGGAGCGAGTGCCGCAAAATCTGCGACGCCTGTGCTCGTGGAACTATTTACTTCGGAAGGCTGCTCGAGTTGTCCGCCTGCCGATGCGCTTCTCGCGCAGATTGACACAAAGCAACCGGTCAGCGGCGCGCAAGCAATTATTCTCGAAGAGCACGTGGACTACTGGGACGATCAAGGATGGCGCGATCCTTTTGCCTCGCCGGCGGCAACGCAACGCCAAGAAGAATACTCGAAGGCGCTGCATGCGGATGTTTACACGCCGCAAATGATCATCGATGGCCGCACAGATGTTCTCGGCAACGATCAAAACGCCGTGCAACACGCAATTGAAAAAGCGATTGCCGCGCCGAAAACTTCGTTGGAATTATCGTGGGTTGGCATGACGGCGAAAATGAGCCCCGTGGGAACTGTTGACGGGCCAAAGTTTTTGCGCGTGCGCGCCGGAAAATTATCCGGTGATGGCGCCTCATCCGGCCAGAACGCCGAAGTGTTTTTGGTCATCACCGAAAGTCATCTGCATTCCGACGTTCGTCGCGGCGAAAACGCGGGACGCGGACTGGAACACGATGGCGTCGTGCGTAAATTCACAAGCCTGGGCAAAGCAAACGGCAGCGGCGAAGTTTCTTATGATGCGCAGAGTGCCGTGAAACTTTCTCCCGAATGGAAACGCGAAAATGTCCGCATCGTAGTTTTCGTGCAAGACGTTCGCTCGCGCCGAATTTACGCGGCCACTTCAACAACCTATTAATTGATTTCCGCCGCTCGTCATTCAGCGCATCGCCGCAAATGATAAACTTCGGTGCGCACAAATGGCCGTCATCGAACTCAGCACCGAAATTGCCGCAACGCCGAACGAAGTGTTTCTATTTTTCGTTCCGCAGCGCATGCCTTACTGGTACGCATCAGAAATGGCCAGCGAATTTGAAGTTTCCGGCGGTGCGTCCGACTTCGCCGTGTCGCAAAAAGTGCGTATCACTGGAAAGCTCGGCAAAAAAGAAATTTCACACACCGCGGTAATCACACGCTATGAATGGCTGCGTCAACTCGAATGGCGATTCGATGACGCATACGGCGTTCGCGGCCTGGAACGCTGGCAAGTGGAACCATCTGCGACGGGAACGCGCGTAACAATGCGCAGCGAATACGAAATGCCCGGACGATTCGGCCGCGCAATCAACTGGCTGATCACGCGTCGTGCCGTCACGCGCCGCAACCGCGAATATTTAGAGCGCCTAAAAAAATTCGCCGAGCGAAAGTAATTCTTTTCGCCGAACTATTCAGCGCTCAAACGCAGAAACCTTTTCTTCCCGGCACGGAGCAAAAGTTCTTTCCCGGTCGTAATATTCACTTCATGCTTAGTTTCTTCCACGCGGGCGCCATCAATTTCCACTCCGCCCTGTTTAATTAATCGCTCAGCCTCGCTGCGCGATGGCGCTAGCCCAGTTTCTGTAAGCAGCGCATGTAGCGCACGCGGACCCGCCTTCAATTTTTTCTCCGGCACGTCTGAAGGCGCGCCACGCTTCTGAAAAACTTGCCGGAATTCGTCAGCCGCACGAGTGGCCGCAGCCTGTCCGTGGAATCCAGCGATAATTTCCTGGGCCAATCCAATTTTCACTTCCATCGGATGCGCCGCGCCTTCTACGACCTGCTGGCGCAGTTGCGCGATTTCCGTTGGCAAGCGATCCGTCAACAATTCCATGTACAGCCACATTTGCTGGTCCGAAATGCTCATTAATTTTCCGAACATTTCCTGCGGAGCTTCCGTGATGCCCACATAATTTCCCAAACTCTTGGACATTTTGCGTTCGCCATCGAGTCCGACGAGAATCGGCATGGTCAGCGCAACTTCAGAAGGTACGCCGTACTCGCGTTGAATGTCTCGATGTACGAGCAAATTAAATTTTTGTTCCGTCGCGCCAATTTCTACATCCGATTTCAGCGCAACTGCGTCGTAGGCGGTCAGCAACGGATACAAAAGTTCGTGCACGGAAATTGGATGATTGTTTGCGAGACGAGAACGGAAATCCTCGCGCTCCAGCATGCGCGCTAACCGGTAATGGCCGCAAAGGCGGACGACATCGTAGCTGGAAAGTTTGTCCAGCCATTCGCTGTTGTAGCGCACTTCGGTTTTTTTGGGATCCAAAAGTTTGAAAACTTGCTCGAGATAAGTTTTCGCGTTGTGGTCCACCTGCTCGCGCGTTAATGGCGGACGCGTTTCCGATTGTCCGGTGGGGTCGCCAATCATCGCGGAAAAATCGCCAATCAGAAAAATTGCCGTGTGCCCCAAATCCTGGAAATGTTTCAGCTTGCGCAACACCACGGTGTGTCCCAAGTGAATATCCGGAGCCGTAGGATCCACGCCCAGGTACGCGCGCAAAGGAGTGCCCGTTTTCGCGGAGTTTTCCAGCTTCGTTTTCAAGTCCGCTTCCGGAATCACTTCCGCGGCGCCTTTTTTCAAATAGGCGAGTTGTTCTTCTACTGGCGGAAAATTTATTTTTTTATTTTCGGGCTGCGCAGTCATTTTTGTTCTTTGATCCTGTTCGGAGCTGCCACCCGTCAGGGTGGGGAAATATTATTTCGCGTTTTGCGCCGTAAGCGGCAAATGAATCACCCGGCGGCCTTCCATCCGGTAGCGGCCTTCCAGCACCAGCCGCACCGCTTCCGTATAAATGCGATGCTCTTCTTCTAAAATTCTCGCGGCCAAAGTTTCCGGCGTGTCTTTGTCCAGTACCGGCACGGCGGCTTGCAGAATCACAGGCCCGGCGTCCAGATTTTCATCCACAAAATGAACGGTGCATCCGGAAAATCTCACGCCATATTCCAGAGCCTGCTTTTGCGTTTCCAGTCCTGGAAAAGCCGGCAGCAGCGACGGATGAATATTCAAAATGCGTCCGCGATATTCCGCCACAAAAAACGGTGAAAGCAATCGCATGTATCCCGCCAGGCAAACTAAATCCACTTTGTATTCCGCGAGCACGGCCGCCACCTGACGGTCGTACGCTTCGCGTTCCAGCCCTTTGCTCGGAATTATTTTCGCCGGAATTCCGCGTTCCGTAGCGCGCGCAATTCCCGGAGCGCCTTCACGATTGCTGACGACGACGGCGATTTCCGCGCCGGGAATTCGTCCCGCGGAGATGCTCTCGGCCAGCGCCTCAAAATTCGATCCGCGTCCGCTGAGGAGCACGGCGATTCTTTTTGTCATGGCTAATGAAAGTTAGCACATGGGGCGGCGGGGGCAAAACGCCGGAACCCAGTTGAGAGTTTATAGTCCAGAGTCGAGAGTTGAGATATCGATTCTAATGGCATGGCCGATTCGCGAGCGGAAAAGCCTCGGGTTCGGAGAACCCGAGCTACACCCAAAGGCAAGGGCGTGCCACCCGCAAGGGTGGCGGTACATAATCCAGGGCTTCGGCCTGTACTATTTGGTTACCCCACCCCCTCCCCCCTGTTTTTGTCATCAATATCAAAACAAAGGAGTTACGGGCGTGAATCGTGTTAAGAATATCAAAACAAAGGACTTATAAGTCGTTTGTTTTGATATTGATATGCGCTCCGCTCAAATCGGCGGAGTTTCTAGTTTGCAGGCTGGCGGGATCCACTTATTGGAAGGCTGGTTTGATGGATCAATCAAGTCTGCGCTTCAGGGTAGCGCGGGCGGACGTGTGATGTCAAGAAAACTATAGTACTAAGTACTAAATAGTTGACGACATGTATTTGAATGCCATTCGAATGGACGAATTGCGGCTTACGCCGCGCAGACCTGAAAGGAAAGGTCTGCGCCAGCCCGTCCGGGCGGCGGTGAAACAGTTCCAGACCCCGGCGTCGGAGTGCGCCGCCGGATATTCTTCAGGGCAACGAACCTGATCGGTTCGTTTCAGAATGACGGCGCGGGCTCGTGGCGCAACCAGTGCGCCCGGAGCGGCCCACCTGAAGGTGGCCCCTACGAAATCTATTGTGCAGTTGGAGGTGTGGCGAACAATCGGGCGAGGGGGATGATTACCGAGCCGATCGCGCCATTTCCTGCGTCGCTCAAAATCAGCCGGACTTCGGCGGCGTCCTTGGCGAGCACCAGGGTTTTGGAATATGTGAATCCATTCTGCAGAAGTTGTTTGTACGCAGACTCGGTACGCGTCAGATCGATCGTCTTTGAGATTTGGCCGACTTGCTGGCCTTCGGCGTTGAATTCGGCCCATGTTTCGGTCAGCGAGTCCGACCGCCACCCGTTTTCCTGCCGAAACCGCAGTTGATTTGCGTCCAGAGAAATTTTCACTTTTAGTTGACGCACACCCGCAACATCAAATCCATCGGCTTGCACATCGAAACCCAGATCGGTTGATTCCAGTGGACTCCGCACCGCGTCGATTAATTTCTGTGCGTCGCGTTGCTGAGCGGTGGTTGTGTCCGTCACTGCGAAGTAGCCTTTGCGGGCGCGGACTTCCAATCCTGATAATCCCGACCGATTCACTTTCACTTTGATTTCGCGGAATTCGCCATTCCATTTATTGTGGTCGGGATAATAGTTCAGAATGTAACTGGAAGCGGAATCGTCAATTACCTTTCGGATGGCACCGGCGAAATCGTTGGTATTTTCGTAGGCGCGGCCACCGGAAAGTTCAGCAAGGCTTTTGCTGTAGTCGAAGTCGGTCAGCTTCGGCGGACGACCTTCTACTCTGCACTCGGCACTAACCCCGCCCGAAGATGGCGTGGGAGTATCAACGCCAGAAACCATACCTCCGCCCCCACCCCCACCGCCAGCACCGCCACCCCCACCGCCGCCTGTCAGACCTGCTCCATCAATCGCAAATAGTGGAAAATCGGCGTTGCCAAGTAACTTTGCGGCCTTATCCATTTTTTCAAGTGTAGTAACGGCTGCCTTGCTAAACGAATCATCCGGAGGAAATCCAGGTGAAAGCCAAATCAAGTTTTTGCGGCCCGGAATTTTCACCAGTCGATCTGAAATCACTTGCATGGCGTTCATCGTATGCGTGTCCATGTCACGCGGCGCCACCTGCGATGGAGGGAAAACAACCGGCACATATTCTTTCCCTCGAACGAGCCCGCGCCGCAGCGCACTAGGATCGCTTGCGAAATCCTGCACTAGATGGAGTTCGTCTGCGCCAAGGACGTAAAGTGCAACTCGGTCGCCGGGATGCATGCGAGTGAGAAATTTCTCAACTTCATAAAACATGTAGCCGACCACACATATCGGAGGGCAGTGACCGCCACATTTTTTTGGAAATGCATCCCAATAACGCGCGTTGTATACGTCCATTACAATTACAGTGAGGACGGGCTGCGCAGCCGCGCCCTGCTCGAACCGGTTGGTAAATAAATTTGGACGCGAGAGCGCGGCTGTCGTGGTCAGCCGATTATCTCGTTCGGTGATAGAAGTGATTTGTTGGCGCTTTCCTTCATCCAACAAAACAAAATCATCTTTCGTCAGTCCAGCGACAGGTCGCCCGCGATCGTCATGAACCGTCACGCTTACCTGCACAATTCTGGTAGTCACGCGAACAGCGGATTGCGACGACGAAATCGGAGGCGCAGGCGGTGGTGGTGGAGGTGCGGACTGCGCGAATGTAATAGACGCGCTGGCGAGAAAAATTGCAGCGGCAAAGCACGTTCGCATGAG
Source organism: uncultured Acidobacteriota bacterium (assembly GCA_963778235.1). Lineage (GTDB taxonomy): Bacteria > Acidobacteriota > Terriglobia > Acidiferrales > UBA7541 > DASTCZ01. The sequence continues at coordinate 329,598 of CAVZTQ010000004.1, forward strand.
GCGCATGATTTTCCTCTTATAAATGATGGAAGTGCGACGCCTTCGCCGGGGCGTGGGTTGATGCTGACAGTGCGATGCGAGAAGTTCAATTGGAGTTTGCTAGAAGATATCTGGGCCGAACTATTAAGTAGGAGTGGAGGCGGGCGGGTCGCGGACCCGCCCCTACGAGATCAAAGGCGGGGGCGGATGGATTTAGAGGACATGGGTAGGAAAGTCGAAACTGGAAGAGACTGCCGGGCAATAAGAAAACCAAGAAAGACCCCGGCGTCAAAATGCGCCGCCGGAGTATCCTTCGCTGCACTCAGGATGACGTCAAAATCAAGTTCGCGCGTGGGCGGAGCCGCACCATGATTTGATGAGGAGGATTCGGCGGATAGAGGTATGATTTCGGGCAACTGCCCCGGCGCGGAATTGTCGGAGTGTACGTTCAACTGGAATATACCCGCACTAAAACCGCCGCCGAGAATGCAAACGCGAAGGAGATCTCAGGTGAAACGGACAATCGGGTTGGTTGCGATTTGTGTTTTGTTGCTGGGAGTTTCGATTCAGGCGCAGGCTCCGCAAGGGCCGCCGAAGCCAGGACCGGAAGTAAAGCGGCTCGCATATTTTGTGGGCAACTGGAAAGAAGAAGGCAAATCTACCGCGCACGGTGCGGAAGGTCCGGTATCGTCAACGCAAAAATGGGAATGGACTTCCGGGGGATTTTTTCTTGTGGGGCATTCGGCCAACAAATCGCCGATGGGCGAGTTTACGATTATGTCCGTGCTGGGATATGACCCGGCATCAAAAATGTACACCTACAACGTATTCGACAGTTGGGGCGAAGCGTTCATGGCCAAAGGCACGGTGAGCGGCGATACCTGGACATGGACAACCGAGACGATGATGGGCGGCAAGTCCATGATGTCCCGCGTAACCGAAAAGGAAGTTTCCAAGACGCAATACATATACAAATATGAATCGTCCATGGATGGCGGTAAGACGTGGTCGTCCGATGAGGAATCAACCTTTACAAAGGTAACGGCTGCTGCGCCGGCGGCACCTGCGAAGAAGAATTAAGTTCTCAAAATTTCAAGGGCGCGTGGCGAATTGGCTGCGCGCCTTTTTTTATTTCCCATACTGCTGTATTGCAAATGAAGGACTTAGCTCACGTTGTGCGGAGGAGAAGTCTGCATCTCAGAACCACGTTTGCGCTTTGTACCGCCGATACTCATCCCCAAACGCCGCTTCCAAAACCGCTGACTCTTTCCGTGCGCGAATCGCCTGCATCGGAATAAGCGCCAGAAATATCAGCAATCCAACCGGTTTCAGAAAAAATAGAAGCATCCCCGCAATCATCACGCTGCCAAAAACATAAATCGGATTCCGTATCCGCGAATAAAGTCCACGCGTCACCAGTTCAGTAGCCTTCGCCTTCACAGAAAACGCCTTGCCAAGCTGAAAGCGCGCCACCGCCCACAATAGGAATCCGATCACAATCATGCACGCGCCTGCAATGCGCATCGGTCCCCACGGCTCCGCGCGATGCAGCCAAAATAAATAAGCAATCATCGCGCTCAATCCCGGAACCAAAATCCAAATGTCGCGTGCTTTCATATGACGGGATTCTACGCGAAATCCCGCATCACTCATGAGCTAGTTTTTGATGGATTCGATTGCTGCTGCTTATGACTATGCGCGGAATGCTCCTTAATTTCATTCGCACATCACGTGCTGGCGAAGTCGCACTCGCGTTACATGCAATCGATAGGTTGTGGGATAATTCTCTCCGTGAAGAAGCTTTGCATTTTGCTCGCCATCGGATTTCCGCTGCTCAGCGCAGTCTCCGGCGGAAGTCCACGCATGCAATCCGCGCCCAGTTCTCCAACAACTCCGCCAGACAAATCTCTCATCGCTCAAGGCAATTCCCGCTACCTCGCCTATAAATGCGACGAGTGCCACGGAGCAAATGGCGAAGGCGGCCCCGACGGTCCCGCGCTAGTCACCACTTACATGGACGCGGGAATGATTTCTAGATTTCTCGAGAATCCCAGTCCGGACGCCTACATGAAAGGCATGCCCAACATACCGGTAAAGCATCCGGATCATCAGGCGCTCGTCGCCTACGTCGTCAGTCTGAAGCGTTCGGCTGATCCTCCAAAGAGCGACTCGCCGGCTGTTCACACACTGTCCGCGGCCGAGAAAGCTCACGTTCTTGACGGGGAATTCACGATCGAAAAAAACGTAAATCGTCTGCCTGACAGTCTCAAATCTGCATTCGCTCATCTGGCCAAAGAAGCCGATTTCAAAATGGCGAATCCTGGTGAAAAATTTCAGGCGACGGATGCTATCAGTGAGCCTGGATTGCGGTGGCGACGGTTAATTTTCGCGGGAACTTCTAAGGACAGATTCTTTATTCACTATGAGAAAGGTGGCATAGCTCTCACCGTCCACACCGCGGTTTTTGATGTTAGTCCTGAAGGAAGAGTAAGTTTCTTATGCGGCGGTCCTGGAGTTCGCGCCAAAGATTTGGCGGAGCTTCGCACGTTCGTCTCGTCCAAGGCATTCGCCGACGGCAGTAACTATTGGTGATTACACAACATCGCCTCGGTCTCGTCGCGTACTTTCTGATTTTGAAACGCCGACCCAGACTAAATATTCCATTTCCCAGCGGAATTACGTTTGCAACCCGTTCGCGCGCATAACTCATCCAAGAACGCAAAGAGATTTGCCGCGTCTTTGCTTGAACAGTTCGATGGAAGGAGCGACGGTATCGAATGAATTCAATTCTACGGATGTTGATTGTTCTCGCCGGCGCGACACTCCTATCCACCAGCGCGTTAGCATGTTCCTGCTTGGGCGTTGGTGAGCCCGCCTGTCAGGCGGCGGGGCCGGTCCGCGGCAGCGCAATCTTCCTTGCCCGAGTAACCAAGATCGAAATCCTGCCCAAATTATCCGAAAGCCCCGCCGAGAAAATAACGCTGGCTTCGGAATCTCGTAAGCAAGTCACGCTCGGAATCGAAGAAGGCTATCGTGGCGTCAATGGAAATTCCGTAAACGTACTCACTGCGGAAGGTGAAGGAGCCTGTGGTTATCCTTTTGTCGACGGCGAGCGATATCTCGTTTACGCAGGGATCGAAAACAACAAATTCTACGTATCGTTGTGCAGTTCCACAAAACCCGCGAAGTTCGCGGACGAAGACATTGCCTACCTTCGCTCAATGCCGAATCTGCCCAAAACTTCGTGGGTCTATGGAACGTTAAAGCGCTACACATACGACCCTAATTTCAAACCGAGCTTTGAGCCATCAATCATGGACCATTACCGGCCCCCAGAAGAAACCTACCAAGCATTGGCGCCGATGGAGGGAACGCTTGTCCAAGTAAAAGCAACCGACGGCACTCACACAACAGTGACGGACAAGCTTGGAAACTGGCGAATCGAAGGGCTCCGGCCGGGCAAATACGAAATATCGGCAGTTCTTCCGAAGGGCATGGCACTTGATCCTGCGTGGGGAATCCGGGGAGAACTTTCACCCAAAGGATGCTCGCAAGTCGAACTGCGCGCTGAGTTCAACGGACACATTCGCGGAAGAATTGAGTCAGACGTCCCGCTTTCCGATTACAGAATCGTACAGGTCGTAGTGTTTCGCACGGAGATCGACCGATTCAATCTGAAACAGCCGTTCAAAGAAGCTTTACCGGATTTCGATACGGGCAACTACGACGTTGGCCCTCTGCCTCCAGGCTCTTATTTTCTTGCTGTGATCTTGTATGACCAGAAATTTTCACTCGCTGTGGTGTTCTACCCAAACGCGCTAAACGTCGAAAGTTTTGTCGGAGCCAAAGTGATTACGCTTGGCGGCGGTGAATCGAAAACTCATTTTGACTTTAAGCTTCCATCAGGATCTATTAAGTAACTTGTTCAGGATCGCCATTCATTTTCGCAGGAATTTCCCGTCAAACCCCATCTTGACCCCGCCCCTAAAAAAGCTCTAAGCTAAAAGATTACTCTGGCCGTATTTTGCCCGCATGGCACCGGCCGGCACACTGAGAGGCTCTTCCGCAGCAAATGGCTCTGAAAAGCATCATCGTTCGCGGCGCGCGGCAGCACAACCTGAAGAACGTCAACGTGGAAATTCCGCGCAACACTCTTGCGGTGATCACGGGACTTTCCGGCTCCGGCAAATCCTCGCTCGCCTTCGATACGATTTACGCCGAAGGCCAGCGCCGCTACGTCGAGTCGCTTTCCGCTTACGCGCGCCAGTTTCTCGATCAAATGGAGCGCCCCGACGTTGACTCCATCGACGGCCTTTCGCCATCCATCGCCATCGAGCAGAAAACCACCACGCGTTCGCCGCGTTCCACCGTCGGCACCATCACGGAAATTTACGATTACCTCCGCGTGCTTTACAGTTCCATCGGCACGCCGCATTGCCCGAATTGCGGCAAGCCCATTCAGCGCCAGTCCGTTGAACAAATTGTGCAAGCCACGCTGGACAAAGAATTTTGCGCCACCGACGATCGCGTGATGGTTCTCGCGCCGATTATTCGCGGACGCAAAGGCGAATATCGCAAAGAACTGGAAAAGTTTTTCCGCGATGGATTTCTTCGCGCGCGCGTTGACGGCGTGTTGCGTCCACTGGACGAGCCGATTCCGATGGACCGCCGCAAGAATCACACTATCGAAATTATGGTGGACCGCATTCTCGTGAAACCGGGAATTTCGCGCCGCCTCGAACAATCCATCACCACCGCGCTGAAACTTGCGAATGGACTGGTAACAATTTCCATCGTGGGCGGCGTGGAGCGCACCTTCTCTGAAAAATTGGCCTGCCAGGATTGCGGGATTTCCGTGCCGCAACTTGAGCCGCGCTCGTTCAGTTTTAATTCTCCTTACGGCGCGTGCCCGGCTTGCAACGGACTCGGCTCGAAATATGAACTTCGATCCCGCAAAAGTAATTGTCGATTGGTCGAAGCCATTATTTCAGGGCGCGCTTGGCCCCGGCGCAAATTCCAGTTTCGTGCAGCGCACCATCGAACTCGCCAGCTACGCGCACGGATTTAATCTGGGCGTGCCATTTGAAACGCTTCCGAAAAAAGTTCAGAACATGATTCTCCACGGCTATCCGACAAAGGGAGAAGAGGAGCGTCCCGCGCCGACGAATCGCAGCCCGATGAGCCGGCGCGAAAAAAAATACGGCCTGCATTTTCAGGGCATTTTTCAAATGCTCGGAAAGTAATTTTGACGAATCGAAATCCGATACCTATCGCGAATGGATGACGCAGTACATGTCGCCCATTAAATGCAGCGTGTGCAACGAGCGCCGCCTGCGTCCGGAATCGCTCGCCGTGAAAATTGCCGGGCGAAGTATTTCGGAATACGTCGCGCTTTCCATTTCCGAAGCGCGCCCCGCGGTGGACACAATTTTGAAAACGCTTAGCTTCGCGCCAACAGGAAATTGGCGGCCGAGTGCTGGAAGAAATCGGCGAGCGTTTGGATTTTCTGGACGCCGTCGGCCTCGGCTATTTAAGTTTGGATCGTTCCGCTGCAACTTTAAGCGGCGGCGAAGCGCAGCGCATTCGCCTGGCCACGCAAATCGGTTCGCGTTTGCGCGGCGTGCTCTATGTTTTGGACGAGCCCAGCATCGGCCTTCACGCGCGCGATAATGACCGCCTGATCCGCTCGCTCGAACAGCTTCGCGATCTTGGGCAACACGGTACTGGTGGTAGAGCACGATGAGGAAACAATTCGTCGCGCGGATTATGTGGTCGACCTCGGCCCCGGCGCGGGAAAGGCTGGCGGACATCTTGTCGCCAGCGGACGCCCCGCCGAAATTGAAGCGAATGCCGCTTCGCTCACCGGGACAATATCTTTCCGGCGCCGCGCAAATTGCAATTCCAGAAATTCGCCGCGCGCCGAATGGAAAATCGCTGCACATCATCGGCGCCACCGCGAACAATTTGAAAAATATTGACGTCAGCATCCCGCTCGGCCTTCTCACCGTGGTCACCGGAGTTTCCGGTTCCGGAAAATCCACATTGGTGAACGATATTCTGTATCGCGCGCTCGCCGGAAAACTTTATCGCTCCTCCGAACGTCCCGGAGATTTTCGCCAGATGCTCGGTGTGGAGCACATCGACAAAGTAATTGAGATCGATCAAGCGCCCATCGGTCGCACGCCGCGCTCGAACCCCGCAACATACACGGGAGTTTTCGCGCCGATTCGCGATCTGTATGCCATGCTTCCCGAATCACGCGAACGCGGATACCGTCCCGGCCGATTTAGTTTCAATGTGAAGGGCGGCCGTTGCGAAGCGTGCCAGGGTGACGGGCTGCGCCGCATCGAAATGAATTTTCTTCCGGACGTTTACGTCACTTGCGAAGTTTGCCGCGGACGCCGCTACAACGCCGAAACTTTAGCGGTGCGTTACAAAGGTCATTCCATTTCCGACGTTTTGGAAATGCCCATTGAGGAAGCGCTGCCGCTTCTGGAAAATATTCCGCAAATTCAACAGAAGCTCGTCACGCTCGTCGAAGTCGGTCTCGGCTACGTGCAACTCGGACAATCTTCCACAACTCTCAGCGGTGGCGAAGCGCAGCGAATTAAATTGGCGCGCGAACTTTCCAAGCGCCAAACCGGACGCACACTTTATATTTTGGACGAGCCTACGACCGGGCTGCATTTCGATGACGTGCGAAAATTGCTGGTCGTGCTGAATCGTCTCGCCGAGCTCGGAAACACCGTCTTGGTGATCGAACATCACATGGACGTGATCAAACAAGCCGACTGGATCATTGACCTCGGGCCTGAAGGCGGCGGAGCCGGCGGACGAATCGTTGCGCAAGGTCCGCCGGAACGCATCGCCCAAAATAAAAAGTCCTACACCGGCCAGGCATTGGCAAAATTGTTGGAGAATAATAATCACGCAAAGAAAGCAACGAATTGACACAGCACGCGCAACATCGTCACACTACCGAACGTAATACAAAATGTAGCGGACATTCGCACTCATGAGCGACCCAGAAAATATTCCGCAAAGCGATCCGCGGATCGAGTCAACAAACATCGAGCCGGCAACTCTCGCCGCTCAAGATCCTTCCGCCGCGCCGGCGCCGGACGCTCACGAATATCCGTCAAATTTTCTCGCGTCCGAACTGCCGCCGTCACCCGAACAGCTCGCGGAGCAATTGCGTCTCTCAAAAATTCCACCGGATCTCCGCGTGCCGTGGGGCTGGACGGATCTCGGCATCTTCCTGCTGTTTTATCTCGGCAGCACAATCATCCTTTTAATTGTTGCGATGATTGCCGCGGCCGGAATTCTTAGCATTCCCTTCCCGTCGCTCCAAAAGCATCCGATGGTTCTCATCGTAGTCACAATCATCGCGCAGACCGCTAGCTCTATCGCCGCCCTGTTCTATTTTTGGATTCTTGCGCGTGTTCGCCGCGCCGGAAAAATGTGGCCCGCTCTCGGTTGGCATTCGCTTGACGGAACAACCACAAACGGCGCGACCATCCTGAAATATTTATTTACCGGCCTCGGGCTGGCCATCATCGTCACCCTGATGGGCCAATTCGTAAAACAGTCCGGCCCGGTTCCATTTGAGGAATTTTTCAAAGCACGCCAATCCGTTCTTATGTTGATGTTCTTCGGAATTCTGATCGCGCCGCTCGTGGAAGAAACAATCTTTCGCGGATTTCTTTATCCCGTCGCCGCCCGTCAATTCGGTATCGCGCCCGGAATTGTATTCACCGGAATCATTTTCGGCGCATTCCATGCCATGCAGTTGTGGGGCGCGTGGGGGCAAATCGCGCTGCTCGTTGTTGTGGGAATTGTTTTGTCGGCAATTCGCGCACGCACCCACAGCGTTCTGGCAAGTTTTCTGGTGCACGTCGCGTATAATTCCACACTGTTCGCCGGACTGCTGATCGGCAGCCACGGCCTGCGCGATTTTCCGGTGGGGAAATAATTTCGACGCGCTGAAGCATAATTAATATTAATAATGATGAAAAACGTAGCCCAACCCATCTTCTGGACCGACGCCGGAGTCGTCATGCTCGACCAGCGCCGCCTTCCCGTCGATGTAATTCACTATACCTACACGAACTACCGCGAAGTTGCCGACGCCATTCAAACGATGGTGATTCGCGGCGCGCCAGCCATCGGAGTCGCCGCCGGAATGGGTGTTGCTTTGGGTGTTTTGCATTCGCCTGCGAAAAATATCGCCGAACTCCGCGCGGAATTTCCGCAAATTTGTGACACGCTCGCGCGCACGCGTCCTACGGCCGTAGATTTATTTTGGGCCATCGACCGCATGAAGCGCACTTTCACACAACTTTCTTCTTCGACCGATGATCTCGCGAAAATAAAACTCGCCATGGTCGCGGAAGCTCAAGCCGTCCACTTGGAAAAACTTGCGATGGACGAAGCCATGGGCCGATTCGGCGCTGAATTTATGCCGCGCGATGGCATCGTGATGACGCAATGCAACGCAGGCGCGCTCGCCACCGCAGGAATCGGCACCGCGCTCGGAGTGATTCGCACCGCCGTGGAAAATGGACACAAACTCCGCGTGCTCGTCCCCGAAACTCGTCCATATTTGCAAGGCGCGCGCCTCACTGCGTGGGAACTTCACGAAGCGGGAATTCCGCTCACGCTGATCACAGATAATATGGTTGGACATTTCATGAAGCAGGGTGGCGTCGGCGCAATCGTTACCGGCGCGGACCGCGTCGCCGCGAACGGCGACACCGCAAATAAAATCGGCACCTATCAAATCGCTGTGCTCGCGCGCGAACACAACATTCCCTTTTATATTGCCGCGCCAATTTCTACTTTTGATTTAACGATTGCCACCGGCGAGCAAATTCCCATCGAGGAAAGATCGTCCGAAGAAGTAACTCACATTAATGGCGTGCGAATGGCGCCGCCCGTTCACGCCGCGCATCCGGCATTCGACGTGACCCCTGCGCGCTTCATCGCCGCCATTATCACCGAGCGCGGAGTAGCCCGCGCGCCGTTCAGCGAATCGTTAAAACGATTAGCCGCCGAAAAATTTCCGACGGCGAAAAATAAATCGTAAATTTAGTTTACGGCTGCTTCTTATCCGTCCCAATCTTGATCTTCACGCCGTAATACTTGTAATTTTCATATTTCACGGTCATCACGATGCGTTGATCGTTCGGCGGCTCACCCTTTTTTACCGGGAAATGTAGAGTGTCATCCGCGTGCGTATATGTCGGAAACCATAAATCGCCCGCGATATTTTCGCGGTACGTATCGAATATCGGAGCCACGTTTTCCTTGGTGTCCGGCACCGCTTTACCATGCGTCTTCACAATTTCAAAATCCTTGTCTTCCACCCACACGCGTCCCTGAAAATATCGCTGCCCTTTTTCAATTTTTTTCGGCGCCACATCAAACACATACGCCGTCAACTCGTCCACCGGCTCGTGTTTCACATATTTGATGTCGTACTTCGACAATTCTTCCGTGGTCAAAACAAACGGTTGAATGTCGCGCAAATCTTTTACGTCTTCCGGCGAAAGTTGCAAGTAATACAGTGTGTTCATCGGTGCAAACGTCACATTCTCAAATCGTTTTCCCTCAGGCGTAAAAATAATATCGCTCACCATTCGATATTCGCCGCGTTGCTCGCCCGTCGGCTCAAAATCTTTCACCACCACCGTCTGCGTGTAGGTGTAATTTCCCCGCGCTTCCTTGAACGCCGCCTCGCGCGCCGCAAATTTCTGAATAATTTGGTCAACCGGCATGGTGGGCGGCGGCAAACTGATCGACGACGCGGATTGTTTTGCCGGCGCCGGATTCGGCGTACTCGAAGTTGCCACAGGCGCGTCCGTGGGTTTAGGTTTCGCAGCTGTCGGAACTCCCGGCGGCGTCACTGGACGCATCGGCCCAGCGGTTTGCGCCCCCGCTCCCGCCATCAAAATAAATCCGCAAACCAAACTCACGGCCATTCCCAAGATTCCCAAACGCGTCCCGCCAACTTCAAAATTCTTCGCTCGCATGATCTTGCCGTCCTTCGTGCAAAGTTCTCCCATAAATATAAGACTACTCCTCCGCGCGCGGGGTTGCATCCCGTGGTCACCGCGAAATCGTCACGGCATCCATCGAAAAGAGTGGTGCGGCGCAGCGACGACTCCTCTTTGTTCCCGCAGCACCTAACTTTTATGATAATTTCGGCTTTGACCCAGTGAAGCCGTTCTATTCCATCGGCACATTCTCATGAACCGAATTCAACTTAGGCGCGCCATGGCATATTTGGTGTTTGCAATGCTCTGTGTTGCGGGCTTACCGGCCCGCGCGGGTTCACGCCAGAGTCAGAGCGCCGCATCTCCGCAGCAACCCACCGCAAAACAACGTGCGGATGACGACGAAAAGAAACTCCTCGCCGCAGTTCAAGAGGCGGAATCACCTGAGACCAAGCCCGTAGATTTGACGAAAGCTCTAGATAATCTCGCCACCTTTTACCATGCGCACAATCGAAAAGCTGAACTGAGTCCGACCCTCGACCGCGAACTTGCCGCCGCCGATAAATCTTGGCCACCTGACGATCACGATTTGCTGCAAACTCTCCGGAAAATCGCCGGCGGGTACACGCTCTGCAACCAACGGACCCGCGCGACGCAAATCTACCTGCGAATTCTAGACGTTGACCTAAAGGCCTCCGGCCTCATGAGCCGTGATGTCGCGTCAGACTATCTCGAGTTGGGCCGGATCGCGATGTTCATCCCCGATTCGCCCGACGCAGAGGCGTACTTGATGAAGGCGCTGGCGATCGACCAGGTCCGCAAGAATGAAAATGATTCTCTTCAAGCTGTGCAGGCGCTTTCGACGATGGCCAGGATTCAGAGAAATCCAGAAAAAGCCGACGCTCTTCTCGATCGTGCGCTCCAAGCCCTCAAGCTCAACGCCGATCAGAATGCCACTGAGATTTCCAGCATCCTGATGGATCGCGCCAACAATGCATCCAGCCGCAAAGACTTCAACTCCGCGATTGATTTCGCCCAGCAGTCGCTGGGAATTGACGAGCGCCTGTACGGCAGCAACAATCCGTTTTTGATCGGCAAGCTTTCGTTTCTCGCCAACAATTACATGCGGCGCGGAGATGATGGCCCTGCCGACATGTCACTACAGCGCGCCCTGCAACTCGCCGACTCAAATGAAAAAGACGCTCAGCACTTGCAGAGGATTCAGCCGCTCACGATACTGGCGCGCCTATACCAGCAGGAAAAGAAATATGCTGAATCGGAAGCCGCGATTAAGGGCGTGATGGACATAATTACGGCATCCCGCGGAGTCGATAGTCCTAACCTCTCCGGCCCCGCTTTGCAGATGGCGCAGCTCTATGAAGTACAAAACAGAAACGCTGAAGCCGAAATACAATACCGCCGGGCCATTACACTCTTGGATTCCCAAAAAGGCGCCGAGCCCCTTGAATTGCCGAACTACCTCGCGGATTATGCTGCCTTCCTGAAAAAAATAAACCGCAATGACGAAGCCGAAAGACTTCTGCAGCGCGCAAAGGACATTGTCCAGAGGCGCCGCACCGCCGTCCAGAATCAAACGCCTCAAATCTAGTTAAATTAGTCCCCAAATCCCCATGCGGAAATCCTGTGGATATCCTTCCACTTCCACTCCATTTGCACCTTGACTCTTCTATCCCATTTCTGTATTATCTCCCTCTGCCTTATTGGACTTCCTGCTGGACAGGGGGTTTTGCTCTTTGACAATTGGATAAGATATGCCAGAACCCGTTTGGTTCAAACCGTATTTGCGCAAGCAAATGCGGCATTTGAGTGAATCGAGCGATTTAAAAAGTTCGTTTTGATGTCCTGGTCCCGGCTCACGCCGGGATTTTGATTTTCAAGACAACCAGTTTCAAACGAGAGTTTGATCCTGGCTCAGAGCGAACGCTGGCGGCGTGCTTAACACATGCAAGTCGAGTGCGCAGCTTTCTGTAGCAATACAGGGAGTGGGCGCACGGCGCACGGGTGAGTAACACGTGGGTAACCTGCCCTTGGATGGGGAATAACCCCGCGAAAGCGGGGCTAATACCGCATAACATTCCGGAAACCTTGGTTTCCGGACTCAAAGCCGTAAGGCGTCCGAGGAGTGGCCCGCGTCCGATTAGCTAGTTGGCGAGGTAATGGCTCACCAAGGCTTTGATCGTTAGCCGGTCTGAGAGGATGGCCGGCCACACTGGAACTGAGACACGGTCCAGACTCCTACGGGAGGCAGCAGTGGGGAATCTTGCGCAATGGGCGAAAGCCTGACGCAGCGACGCCGCGTGGGGGATGAAGCTTTTCGGAGTGTAAACCCCTTTCGACCGGGACGAATGCCCGCAAGAGGATTGACGGTACCGGTAGAAGAAGCCCCGGCTAACTACGTGCCAGCAGCCGCGGTAATACGTAGGGGGCCAGCGTTGCTCGGAATAACTGGGCGTAAAGGGTTCGTAGGCGGTGCGGCAAGTCGGGAGTGAAATCTCTGGGCTTAACCCAGAGACTGCTTTCAAAACTGCCGTGCTAGAGTGCGGGAGAGGCGAGTGGAATTGCAGGTGTAGCGGTGAAATGCGTAGATATCTGCAGGAACACCCGTGGCGAAGGCGGCTGGCTGGATCGCAACTGACGCTGAGGGACGAAAGCTAGGGGAGCAAACAGGATTAGATACCCTGGTAGTCCTAGCCCTAAACGATCAGAACTTGGGGTGCATCCCGTTCGGGGTGCGTCTCGTAGCTAACGCGTTAAGTTCTGCGCCTGGGGAGTACGGTCGCAAGACTGAAACTCAAAGGAATTGACGGGGGCCCGCACAAGCGGTGGAACATGTGGTTCAATTCGACGCAACGCGAAGAACCTTACCTGGGCTTGAACTGCACTTGACAAAGGTAGAAATATCTCTCCCGCAAGGGCAAGTGTAGAGGTGCTGCATGGCTGTCGTCAGCTCGTGCCGTGAGGTGTTGGGTTAAGTCCCGCAACGAGCGCAACCCTTACTCTTAGTTGCCACCCGCAAGGGGGAACTCTAAGGGGACTGCTCCGGATAACGGAGAGGAAGGTGGGGATGAGGTCAAGTCAGCATGGCCTTTATGTCCAGGGCTACACACGTGTTACAATGCATGGTACAGACCGTTGCAAACCCGCGAGGGGGAGCTAACCGGAAAAAACCATGCTCAGTTCGGATTGCAGTCTGCAACTCGACTGCATGAAGCTGGAATCGCTAGTAATGGCGTATCAGAACGACGCCGTGAATACGTTCCCGGGCCTTGTACACACCGCCCGTCACATCACGAAAGTGGGTTGTACTAGAAGTCGCCGAGCCAACCGCAAGGAGGCAAGCGCCCAAGGTATGACTCATGATTGGGGTGAAGTCGTAACAAGGTAGCCGTAGGAGAACCTGCGGCTGGATCACCTCCTTTCTAAATAAAAAGAGCCGCATCAACCTGTTATTTTTCGCAGGCCATATCGGTCACCAGTTCTCACGGACTGGGTCGTTTCGATTCTCTCAGCCTTCGGGTTCTGGCAGATCTTATCCAAGCGCATCAAGCGTGTCTTGCAAAGGACGTCAAAGATCAACTTATCCAAATCGCAGAAAAGGCTCCGACAGTTTTCTGTCGGGGCCTTTTTTATTTTTTGTAGGCGCTCGTTCGTCTAATTTGCGGGTCCAAGACTTTCTGCAATCTGCTTTGCAATAACATTCAACTTGGAATTATGGAAATAAATTCGCGCGCTGCAAACATTACCGTTCGCTGGAATTGCAACGTAATAAATCGTTTCCCTGCTTCCTTCCGGGGCGGAGTCATCGTGGTATGAGAACCAGAGACGCCGTTTTGAATCCTCGAAGACTTTTATTGATGAACGCATATCGTACTCCATCCGCTGTTTCGCCACTGCCAGTGTTTCACCGTGCTCTGTGCTTACCATGCTTAATATCCCCATTTTTTTATCCGGAGATGAATCGCCTATCCAATCCGGGGGCACGGAAATCTGGCAGGTCTTAGTTTTATCTACGAGTACTTTCCAGTTTGCATACGCGGTTGTGGCTGAAACAGCGGACGTGCCAATCGCTGTTGCCGTAACGAACAGCGCCGCGATTAGTCGAATCATTTTCGGATTCATGATTCCTCTCTAACTAGACCGAGACTACGCACACGGCGATTCCAGCAATCGACTCGAGATCGAATCCCGAACTTCTTCTACCGCCTTCACCGGCACAATCCGCGCGACACGCTTCATCACCTTCTTATTCTGCTCGGTCTTCTTCAAATCGTAAGCTGCCTGCAACCGCATCCACACTTCCGGTGAGCCTCCAAACAGTCGAGACACCTTCAGACACATAATCGCGGAGAGCGGCTTCCGGCCCGCCAGAACATCATGAAGCATCTGCCGCGAGAATCCCAAGGCTTCGCCGCGGCTGTCACGGAAAGTCCAGCAGACCTCAAAACATCTTTCTTAATAATTTCGCCCGGATGGACAGGAGGCAGCCGGTCTTTTCTCTTCATAACTTTCTGTTTGGAGATAATTCATCCAGTGTAACCCTTTGGTTTACCAAACGAATTCGCAGAAAAAGCCCCGACGGGAAACTGTCGGGGCCTTTTTGTCTTTCGGGGTGTTCATTTCTGACTAAACGCTGGAACTGTTGCCGTGGTGTTGTGGTTTCCGGCGCCCTTACGTGTCGCGACGCGAACCTGGGCCTTACAATGGCGCAACAACTCGGAAGTGTTTCGGGCAGATTGATCGTCCCCGGGATCGTGGTCCGCAGGAAGACGCCCGGTGACGTGCCCTAGTTCGTGAAGCAGTATGGTGATTTGTGCCTCCGGAGTGTTGCCGTCATAGGGAGGAACCACCAGCTCGCGAAAACCGGCGAACCGAGGCGGCCTTCCTTCTCCGTCCACCTGCATGACCATCGAAGCACGCTTGAAGAAGGCTCCGTTGGCATTCAATATGAGAATTGAGTTTCGGCCACCATGCTCAAACGACTCGGCCGCCCATGGATGTTTGAAGTAGAGCTGACCTTCACCGTCCTTAACGCCGTAAATAAATTTGGGTCCTTTGATCTCCAACTCTAAGTGTAAGGACAGGAACACTTCGGCCGAAGCAGAATCAGCTTCTTGGAACCAGGCACTGCACGCATTTCGATTTTGCAGTATTTCGAGAGTCTGCTTGCGCGCTCGAGCGATCGTGTCACCCTGTTTACCCAAGTTCGCCAATTCCAGCGCCACGCGACCGTCGTCGCTTGTCGCACACTGTGAATAAGATCGGCTCGGAACAAACAATGCCCACAAGAGTGCGGCAGCAGCGATTGCTCGTCTGCGCGGTACAAACAGTTTGTCCACATTGATTGCCATTTTAGTTCTCCGTTGTAATTGCGATCCCTTTAAATTCCTCTGCGATGACGCACTCGTGGGGACAGACAGAACGGTCCCTTGGGTCTGGCCCGGGGAGCGCTTGCTGCCGCTTCCCGGGCCGCTTGACGCGCACACGATCCCTCTTTCATGGCGCATTCTTGGTTGATAAATGTGAGGACCAGCGCTGACGAAACCGCGTGCTCAAATATCGTGCGCGGGCGGTTTGAACTTTTATTTCCTGCCTGGGTCGTCGTTGGGATTAACGTAGTTGAACTGGAAGGGAGATTGGCCGTGGACCTGGACAATGGTTTCTCCGCATGCCATGGCGTAGTGATGCATGTCGGGGTCTAGAAAAGCGAAGCTCCCAGCCGTGAAAGCGGCCATCTTGTTGACTTCAAATTCATCTCCCATACCAACCTTGAACGTGCCGGAAATGATCGTTACGTTCTCGCGGTTCGGGTGCCAATGAGGCGAGATGCGAAAGCCATCCGGCATCTTCAAGCGGATGGTGAAATCGCCGGTAGAGGCGCTCGGATTTCCTTCGAGCACGGCGAACTGCGCGCCCGGGCGGACCACAGGTGGCGCGGGTCCCCACGGAATGGTGTCCGGCGTGAACGCGTTTTTCTCGTGAGAGTTATCGTGTTGTGCGGCAGATGTGAAAATAAACCCTGCCGAAGAGATCAATCCAGCTACTGCAAGTGCAAGGTACAAGTATCTTTTCATGGTTGAGCCTCCATTGCTCAATACCGAACGAAGGAATCATGTCGTGAGCGGAGGACGATTCCAATGAAGGGCGTATATCGTTTGTATATCTTTTTCATATCGTCGCAAATTACTGATTCTTAGGCGATAATGTGTTGCGAGAGTCGAATGCTGAACCGAAGACAGAAAACGGATGAAGTCGAACTGGATTTGGGGCGCTACGAGCTACGTCGCCGGGGGCGGCGAGTCAAGCTGGAAAAGAAGCCTATGGAGTTGCTTATTCTTCTCGTCGGCCGACGGGAACAATTGGTGTCTCGGAAGGAGATCGTGGCGAAGTTGTGGCGTTCGGACCTCTTCATCGATACCGAGCCCAACATAAACAATGTCGTGCGAAAAATCCGGACGGCGCTGGGAGACGACTCCGCAAACCCGCGCTTTTTAGAAACGGTTGTGGGTAAAGGTTATCGATTCGTTGGACCGCTGCGGGTGATTGATGCGCAATATCCACAATCCGATTTTGGATCAGGCGCCACTCGTGACGTGATGCCCGAGAAAGCGGGCGGATGGAGCGAGCGTTCCTCGCTGGCCGTCTTGCCGCTGATGCTTCTCGGGAAGGCCACGGATGACAGCGGAATATGTCTGGGGTTTGCCGACGCTTTAGTGACGCGTCTCGGAAACTTGCCGGGCATCGACGTTCTGCCAACTTCAGCAGTGCTGAACTTGCCGGCCGAAAAAACACCTGCGGAAACTGCTGCCCATCTTGGCATGCGCTTTGTCGTCCGCGGTGCCCTTCAAATGTCAAAGGGTCAATGGCGCCTTTCGATGGAAATGTTTGACACTCATTTGCAGAGCGCATGCTTCACAAGGAAATGTGATCTCGACGTTGAGCGTCGGTCCGACGTTGAGGATGAAATTGCCAAGCAAATTGCTATGGCATTGAACCGGCCGCTCGGACCGAGAATGGTCCAGGCTCGCCCTCGATACAGCAGGGACCCGATGGCTTATGCCGAATTCGTAAGGGGCTATCGGCTCAGTTCTGCCGCCGATCCGGCGGACCTCCGCGAAGCGGCTCAGCGCCTATCCAACGCGGTTACGCGAGATCCCGCTTTTTCTCTGGCTCATGCCGTCCTGTCCGTTGTGTGTGCGACTCTCCACTTTCAAATTGATCCCGCGAGCACATGGTTGGAGCGAGCTGAGTTTCATTGCCGGCGTGCGCTGGATCTGGATCCGGATTTGCCCGAAGGACACGTCGCCAGCGCTTTTTTATTGTGGGGTCCGTCGAAAAACTTCCAACACCTTGAAGCAATTGCCGAGCTCAAGCGGGCGCTTGCCCTTCAGAACAATCAACCTCAAACCTACAACCGTTTGGGCACGATCCTCGCACACATTGGGCTACTCGACCACGCACGGGAAATGTATGAGAGAGGGCGGGCGTTCCATCCCAGAAAAGCGATCGGCCACAGTGTCGCGCAAGTGTACGTTTGGAAGCAAGAATACGACTTGGCGCGAGAGGAGATCGAGGCATGGCGCGCCGATAGTGCAGATAACAAGTATCAGCTCTACCTTGGTCCGCTACTGGCCATTCTGACAGGGAATTTGAAACAGGCAAGAACACTGCTGGATGACGTGATCCGAGTGTTACCTGAAGAACCGCTCATCATAAGTTTGCAAGGCGTCTATTACGCATCGACGGGGAACGAGAAAAAAGCGCTGGATTGCGTGACGGCGGCTTGTGCCAGCCCAAAATCCTTTGGTCACGCGCACCACAGCCATTATCAAATCGCTTGCACACTTGCAATGTTGGAGCAGCGTCAAGCTGCATTTGAGTGGCTGGAGCGAAGCGTCTCGAGTGGCTTCGCGTGCTGGCCTTTTTTTCTGAAGGACCCTCACCTAAGGAATCTTCGAGATCTGCCGGCGTTCGATGTTTTGGTAGCTTCGTTGCAGGCGAAGTATCCCGACCATCTGGGATTGCTCTAGCTGGATGCGCGTTCGTCTAGCGATATGCGCGAAACCACGTTCGCATATCCTCCGCCAATAATTCCGGCTCTTCCATCGCCGCAAAATGTCCGCCGCGCGGCATTTCCGTCCAGCGCTGCACGTTGAAAAATCTTTCCGCCCATTCGCGTGGAGGATGGCTGATGTCTTTCGGAAAAATTGCGAATGCGGCCGGCACTTTGGACGAGCCTACCAATTTTTTCATTCCCTCTTTCATCCACGCCATCGCGTTGGCATTCGCGTAATCGTAATACGTCAGGAAAGATGGCCCGATTGTCTGAGTCACCCAATAAATCATGACGTTAGTCAACAACTCGTCCTTCGTGAACCGGGATTCAACTTTTCCGTCGCAGTCGCTCCACACTTGGAATTTTTCAACGATCCACGCGGCCAGTCCAGCCGGCGAATCATTTAATCCTTGCGCAAGACTTTGCGGCTTGGTGGACTGGATCAATGCATACGCGCCTTCTTTTTTTAACCATTCGTCATTGCGTCTAAAGAATTTCTTTTCCGCCGGAGAAAGGTCGTCGGGCTTTTGCAGAATATGGCCGAAAGGAACGTCCGTCAGATGAATTGCCACCACCGAATCGGCGTGACTTCGCGCGAGTTGTTCCGTCACAGTGCTTCCCCAGTCGCCTCCGTGCGCGCCAAATTTTTGGTAGCCGAGTTTTTCCGTCATCAATTTTGCCCACGCGTCATTCACACGAAATACCGAGCCCACCTCCTTCGGATTGTCTGAAAATCCGTAGCCCGGAAGATCCGGCACGACTACGTCGAAAGCGTCTTCCGCTTTTCCGCCAGATGATTCCGGGTCGGTAAGCATGGGAATTATTTTTGCGAATCTGTAGAACGAATCGGGATAGCCGTGCGTGAGAATAATCGGAAATGGATTCGGGCCCCTGCCGCGCTCATGAACAAAATGAATTCCAAAATCATCCACTTCAGTTTTGAAATGAGCGAACTGATTCAGCGACGCTTCGTGTGTTCGCCACTCGTATGCATCCTGCCAGTAGTTCACCAGCTCTCTCAGATACTCCAGATCCGTGCCCGCGTCCCAGTCCGTGCCTTCGATTTGATACGACCAGCGCGTATTCTTCAGCCGTTGACGTAAATCGCTCAAAGTCCCAGACGGGATATCAATTTTGAATTCTGAGATTTGAATGTTTTTCACGATGCCCCCCAAAAATGCGGACGCCGAAACCATTTCCTAATAGTTTGATTAAATTTAAGCGAAATGTCGGAGCCGCCTCAATCAGGTAAGGGGTGTAAGAAGTTGGGGCAGATTACAGTAGTGCGCGCCGCAAGCAATCGCGCTTGCCCGTCGATTCGTAGCTCCGTTAAAAATTCTGACCGGGCTTCTGCAAGCTCGCGCCCGGCAGAATAGCTGCAAGTTCCGGCGCCTGACGCGCCAAATCCACGAGCGCCTTTGCATCCATTTCATTCACACGTGCGAGCTTCAGTTCGCGTGACGCGCCGTCCGTATCCCGAAGCGCGATAAGGCATCGCGCAAGCGAAATGTGCAATCGCGACGAGTCCGGCCGCATAATCAAACCCAGCTCAAAATAAATTCGCGCATGCGAAAAATCTCGATCCGCGCGCAGCGATTCGCCCGTCTCAGAAAAATACGCCGCAACGCTGGCCTGCGCGCGTTCGATTCCCCGACGTAACGCTGGACGCTTTTCATTCGCCGCTCGCTTCATCAGGTCCTTGATCTGCTGTTCGACGTCGCGGCGTTGCTCAATCGGATCCGCACCGGGATTCCCCAAGCCTTCCACTGATCTAACAATCGCTGACTGCAAAGAATATTGCAGCGCGATGCTTTCCTTTTCCTCCGCGGCTTCAGTTTTCGCGGCGGGCAAACGCGCAAGCGCGTCCACTTTCGATTTCAATTCGGAAACATCAGCCAATCCATCGAATTCCGCCGCAACCTGACGGTAATTCTGCAGAGCAAAAAGCGCCGCGCCCGACTGTTCCAGGTTCTGCGCGCGATCGCGTGCTTCGGCAAGCTCGGCAGCGATGAACGCGGCATCGCGCGGGCGCCGATTCTCTTTCATCGCCTGCAACTCAAACCACGCGAGCGCTTCCGAAGCAACTTCGCTGGGCGCCCAGCTATGCGGCCCGTCAAATCGCCGCAGAAAATGCGTGAATTGGAGCGAATCAAGTTGCGCATCCAAATTGATTAGCTCGCCGTAATTGAAATCGTCCAGCCCGGCCGTCACTAAAATATCGAAGCGCTCGTTGCGCGACGGCGAAGTTTCCGGCGGGTAGCCTGCTCCATTCAGATAAAGTCCCTGAGCACATTTGCAATTCAGCGCCGCACGCGCAGCCACACGCGCGCCTCCGGAAAATCCCGCAAACGTAATGCGGTGATCATCAATCGCAAATCTCGCATGCGTATCTTCCCAAACCGCTTTCACCGCTTCCGCTTCTGGTTTCCAGGGACCGTTCCGCGAATTGTTCGAGCCGACCACGATGTAACCGAATTTTTCAGCCGCGCCGCGCATCAACTCGACAGGATTAATTCCGCGCGCACCGGGGTCAAACGCGTACACGATGGGCCACGGATGATTAGGCGAATATGTAGACGGAAGATAGAGCGCGTAGCTCTGCTCCGGTTGCGCAATTGAATGAACATCCGGCAGCGTAATTCCGGTTTGAAGGAGCTGGCCGGCCGGCGGTGTTGCGCCAAGTTCCTGTGCGGCGATACCTCGACACGCGAAAGCGAAAACGAAAAAAGTTATCGCGATGAAGGAATAGAGCCGACGATAGGTGTGAGCCATTAACAAAGTAACGAGGCCTTTCTCAAGAGTTTCGATTTAGCATAATATTCCATTTCTGTAGCTTAGGTCTTTAGAACCGAGGCTCTTAGTCGAAACTGCCGCCACAATCTTGAATCGCGGTGACCTGGAACCGAGGACTCGGGCCGCACTGGTATCCGCTGGAGTTTCCCGCGCTGGCCATGCCGACAGCGTGGCTCGGCGGCAAAGTTCGCGTGATGTAATTTCGCAAACACGCTGCGGACTGATAGCGAACCATCTTTGAAATTCCAGAAGGAAATAGAATGAAAACAAAAAACATCAAATCAACAAAGCCATCAGAACCCGAAAAAGTTGACGCCTACATTGCAAAGCTGAAGCATCCGCTTACAGATGTGGTGAAAGCCCTGCGGCGAATTATCTTGAGCACCAACAAAGAAATCGGCGAAGAAATTAAGTGGAATGCTCCAACTTTTTTCTACGCCGGTGAAATGGCGCCGTCCGATCCCAAGGAATACAAACGATATATCGTGGTGTTCAATCTCTATCAGAAAGACTGCATCCGTCTGGTATTTCCAAGCGGCGCAAAAGTAAAAGACGCCTCTGGATTCCTGGAAGGCGATTACGCCGACGGCAGAAGGCTCGCGATGTTTCACAGCGTGAAGGAAGTGAAATCGAAAGAAAAAACATTGCAGCAAGTAATTAAGAAATGGCTGACGTTGCTGGACAAGAAGTAGTTAGAACTATTTGTGCAAAATCCTTCAAGTGAAATTGCCAGCGGCTTACCGCAGCGCTCCCTCCTGATATTCCAACTCCGCCAAGCGCGTCGCGTAATCATATTTCGCGCCGGCTTGTGCAATTCCCGCCTGGGCTTGATTCAGTTGCGCCTGGCTCAGCTCAACAATTGAACCGAGTCCCAAATCGTACCGCGCTTGGGCCAGATCCAGACCTTTGTTCGCTTGCGCAAGAAGTTCCGCAGTAAGTGCGACGCTTTGAAATGCAGTATTCGCAGCAAGCCAAGCGAGTTGCACGTCGCGCACAACTTGTCCTTGCCCTTCACTTAACAACGCTTCCGCTTCGCGCGCTCGATTTTCTGCTTCGGCGTGACGCGCGCTAAAAAGTTTTCCGTTGAAAATTGGAATGTGAACGTTGAATCCAATCGCCGCATAATTTTCCGGCAACTCCGATTGACGAAACGGAATTAAGCCCGCCACACCCGCCATAGAAAGTGTCGGAAGAATCAGATCACGCTCCGCGGTGGAAAAATGCTGCATGGATTCCAGTTGCAGCCGTTGCGCAGCAAGTTCGGGGCGATCGCGATTCGCAGCCGTCATCGCATCTTCTATACGGGGCAGCACAGCCGACGCTTCCGCCGGCTCGGCCAGCTCAAATGTTTGCTGGCGCGATACGCCCAGAGTTTCCGCCAATATCGCAAACGCCGCCCGCACATCGTTCTGCGCTTTCACCAGAAGCAACCGCGCTTCGGACAAATTTACATTCGCAAAACTTACGTCCAGCCCGGACCTCAGCTTATTTTGCGCGAGCGTCGTAATTTGTTCGGACACAGTTTCGCGCTGCTTCACGGTTTGCTGCGCAACCGTCAGAATCGCCTGCGCTCGCAGCGCGCCATAAAATGCACGGTCCACGCTCAACAAAATATCCGCGCGCGAAACATTCACGGCTTCATTCGCCGCCTGCGCCTGCAAACGCGAACTCGCTACAAGATTTTTCGTCCGCCCAAAATCTGTTACAAGCTGTTCCGCAGCCACGCCGGTCGCAAAGCGATCGAAGATAACCGGGTTGTTCAGCCCCCCGGCTCCGATTCGGCTTCCCGTGTCCGCCTCCGCACCAGTCAGGCTGCCGTAAACATTTGGATAGTACGCGGAGCGCACTTGCGTGGTGACGTCACGCGCCGCGTCGGCGGCCGATTGCGCAGCGCGGATGTGCGGATGATTCTGCAGCGCTAATTTCCGCGCATCATCAAGAGTTAGCCGGGCCGGCACGGTGGATTGCGTCTGCGCCTCGGCAGCGCATATTGGAAACAAAACGCACACCAGTAACACAGCAAATTGAAATTGTTTGCGCATCATGCCTCCGAAGTGCCGGACAAAGTTCCGGAAATTTCCCCCGATGATTGTCCGCGATCCGCTTGTTCTTTGCGTCCGTAAACCAATAAATAGACCGCGGGAACAATGAAAATTGTGACCACCACGCTGACGCCGAGTCCGCCGATAATCGCCCGCGATAACGGCGCATAGGCCTCGCTTCCCGTTCCCAATTTCAGCGCCATCGGAATCAATCCGAAAATTGTCGCAAGCGACGTCATCAGAATCGGGCGCAGCCGGATGCGACAGGAATCCACGATTGCATCGCGCGCCGAACGGCCTTCTTCTTCCAACCGGTGCGCAAATTCCACAATCAAAATGCTGTTCGATACCACCATCCCCACCATCATGATGATTCCCATCAGTGAAAGAACGTTCAGTGTCGTGCCCGTCGTATACAGCACCACGAGAACTCCCGTAAGCCCCGGCGGCACGGCCAACAAAATTAAAAGGGGATCCAGAAATGAGCGGAACTGAGCGACCAGCACCAGGTACAGCAGTAATAGCGAAAATAGCAGGCCCAATCCAAAACTGCGGAATGATTGCTGCATTCCCAGCACCATGCCGTGCAACGCGACCCGCACTCCCTCTTTTGTTTTTGTCTGCGCAAGAATTGTATTGATTGCGCTCGATACGCGCCCCAGATCCTCCCCTTCCGGCGTCACGTAAATGTCAATCACGCGTTGAATCTGATAGTGATCCACTTCGGTCGGCGCCTGGAACGGCGTGATCTTGCTGACAGCATCGAGCAACGCGGGAGTCGCATGACTTTCCGAGCGCATCGGAATGTTACGAATGTCGCCGAACGAACGAATTTGTTGTTCGTTGTACTGCACCGTCAGTTCGTATTCGATTCCGGACTTCGGATCCACCCAATAGCTCGGCGCGATCATTCCGTTGGAAGTCAGCGCGGTCACCACGTTGTCCACCACTTCTTTTTGACTCAATCCAAGCTCGCTTGCGCGAACTCGATCCACGTCCACGCGCAATGATGGATAGTCTAAATCCTGCGGAATAAATACTTCGCTCACTCCATTGATCTGCCGGAATTGCCGTGCCAGATCTTGCGCCGTCGCAAATGTATTGGTCAGATTCGATCCGCTTACTTGCACGTCAATCGGCGCCGGCATTCCTTGGTTCAGTACCGCGTCCTGCAATCCGCCCGCGGTGATAAACGTGCTGACCTCCGGCATTTCCGCCGAAAGTTGCTTCCGCACTTGATCCATATAAACAAAACTGCTGGTCTTGTGCGCCGCATCCAGTTCCACTTGAATCGTCGCGGTGTGCGGGCCGGAATTGCTGGTGTACATCGCCGAAAAATCCGCGGTGATGCCGATATTTGAAACCACCAATCTCAATTCTTTTGCCGGAATCACTTTGCGAATCAAATCTTCCGCGCGGCCCACAATGTCATTGGTCACCTCAATGCGCGTGCCCGAAGGCGCTTTCAGTTTCACGACGAATTCGCCGGCGTCCGATCGCGGGAAAAATGCCACGCCCAGCAGCGGAAATATCAGCAAGCTCAGGAAAAATATCGCGGAAACCACTCCCACTACGCGCCACGGATGCTCGATCCGTTTCTTCACCTGCTGGTCGTAGCGTTTCAAAGTCGCTTCAAAAATCCGGTAGAACCCTTCGTTGAACCGCCGGCCCAAACTTTTCTTCGCTGCCGGCTGCGCGCCGCCGGCCATCGCCGGGTAATCATTCAATTCCGCAGCCGCTGCCGAATGCGCTTTGATCAGCCGCGCGCAAAACAGCGGCACCACCGTCAGCGCCACAAAATACGAAGCGAAAAGGGCCAGCACAACCGCGAGAGCCAGCGCCGAAAAAAGGAAGCGGCTCACTCCGTAAAGAAATGTGACCGGAAAAAATACCACCGCGCTCGTAATCGTCGCGGCTAGCACTGCAAGCGCAACTTCCTGCCCGCCTTTTTCTGCCGCAGCTTCCGGCGATTCGCCCATTTCCAGATGGCGAAAAATATTTTCGAGCACGATTACAGAGTTATCAATCAAGCGCGAGAAAACAATCGCGAGACCCGCCAGCACCATTGAGTTAATCGATCCGCCTCCAAAATAAAGACAGATCAACGCCGCCAGCGCCGAAAGCGGAATGGAAAGAAACACGGCAACCGTCGCGCGCAGGCTCGCCAGAAACAGCAGCACCATCAGGGCCGTCAGCAACAACCCGATAGCGCCTTCGTGCAATAGTGTTTCAATCGCGCTTTTCACAAATTCAGATTGGTCGAATACAACCTTCGTCACTAGTTGCTTCGGCGTGTCCACAAGATTTGAAAGCACATCGCGGACCGCATCGACAACCGCAATCGTGTTTGTGTCGCCGCCCTGTTTCATCACCGGAAGGTAAACGGATTTCTGCCCGTCCACCCGCACCACATTTGTCTGAATTGTCGAAGCGTCTTTCGCCACGCCGATATCGGCGACCGTCACCGCGGAATTCCCAACTGTCTTTAGCGGAAGCTTGTTGATGTCAACAATGGATTCAATCTGGCTGTTTGTATAAATGTTGTAATCGTATGGTCCAATTTTTGTGTCGCCCGCGGGCAGAATCAGATTCGCCGCATTCACGGATCGCACCACATCCATCAAGCTCAGGTTGTGCGCCTGCAGCTTCGCCGGATCGGCATACACCATGATTTGCCGGTAGCGTCCGCCGAATGGTTGGGGCACGGACGCGCCCTTCGCCACCGCAAGTTGGCTGCGAATCGTAAATTGTCCGATGTCGCGCAACTGCGTTTCGGAAAGTCCTTCCCCCTTCAGCGTCACCAGGCAAACCGGTAAACTCGAAGCGTCAAATTTCAGGACGATCGGAGGAAAAGTTCCCGGCGGAAGTCTCCGCAAATCGGCCATCGCTAGATTCGATATCTCGGTAACATCCGCGTCGGGATCTGTTCCCGGCTGAAAATAAATTTTGATGATGCTCACGCCCGGTAACGAGCGCGATTCCATGTGATCGATTCCCGCGCCCAGCGTAAAAAACCTCTCAAACACTCCCGTGATTTCTGTTTCCACTTCTTCCGGCGGCATTCCGTTGTAGAACGTCGCCACCACCACTTGCGGAATGTTAATGTTCGGAAAAAGATCAACCGGCATCCGGCCCAGGCTCACCAATCCCACCGCTACGATCAGCAGCGCCGCGACAATAATGAAGTACGGGTTCTTGATCGCGAATCGTGACATTATCGTCCTCCGCCAGTCACCGTTTCCGCCAGCTTCGTTTTCACTTTTTCGCCGGCGCGAAGATTGCTGCGGCCGCCTACGACAATCAGTTCATTTTCGCGAAGGCCGGAAAGTATTTCGTAGCGATTCGCGCTCTCCAGTCCCAACTTCACCTGGCGCTCCTCGACTTGCCCCGCGGAATTCACAACGAGCGCGGTCGCCGTTTCGCCTTCGCGCACTATTCCTTCCACCGGTACCGTCAGCGCGTTCGGTTGCTCTTCCAGCACCAAAGAAACATTCGCGTACATTCCCGGCACCATTTCAAATTTCGGATTCGGCACATCAATTTCCGTATTCATGGTGCGCGTTTCACTGTTCACCACATCAGCGAATCGTGTAACTCTGCCGGAAATTTCGCGCTTCAATTCCGGAACGCGAATCGTCGCCGGTGATCCCACGTGAATCAGCGAAACGGCTGACTCAGGAACGGGAATCGTCAATCGCAATTTTCCATTTTGTGAAAGTTGCACCAGCGGAATCGCCTGCTTTTCCGAAGAAGTGCCCGCTGCCAGCATCGTCCCCGTATCGGCGTAGCGCTTCGTCACCACTCCGTCGAACGGCGCGCGAATTTCGCCATACGCAAAAAGAGTTTGTGTTTTTTGAAGTCCCGCGCGCGCAACATTCAGTTGTTGCCGCGCAGATGAAAGCGCTGCCTTCGCCGTATCCACTTGCGCTTGTGCCTGACGATCCTTTCCGGCCGCGTCGTCCACGTCCTGCTGCGCTACCAGCTCCGGCCGGTCCTTCGCCACATTGGCCAGCCGCGTGTACGAAATGTGGGCCACTTCATACGCCGATTCGGCCCGACGTTCATCCGCCTGCGCGCGTGTGATTTCATCCTGCGCCCGGCTTACTTCGGCGTTTGCGCGTGTGATCTCGTCCTGCAATTCCGGAATCTCCAGGACAGCCAAAAGCTGGCCGGTGCGGACGTGATCGCCCACGTCCACATTAATTTTCTTCACATATCCGGCTTCTTTCGCCAGCACGTCAATTTCCTGGAACGGCCGGAACTCCGCGGCCACATCCAGCGTGTGCGCGATGGATCCGCGCTGCACAACTGCAACGGCGACGGTGGGCTGCGGAGTATTTGCCGCAACGTCTGCTTTGTTCGTTCCCCCGCAACCCGCAATAAAAACAAGTAAAGCAAAACAGGCCAACAGAACGTTGCGCTTCATCGCGTCTCCCGAATCGCCGTGCGATACCATGCTGCTCCGCCGGCGTACCTTCACAGATTCTCTTTCTTCAACGCTTCGCGAAATTTTTCGATTGTAAATTCCTTGGAACGGCACAAAGCGATCAATCGCTGCTCCCGCGCCGTCATTTCCTGCGCCACGCCGGGAATTCTTCCGGCAATCTCAATCGGAACCGTCTGCACGCCGTGAAGATCGCCGTGCAGCAAATCCCCCGGCCGGACTTTCATTCGTCCCACTTCCACGGGATGACCGAAATCGAAAATGTGGGAATAAGAATGCGAAACGGAAACATTTCCGGCGAACATTTGAAATCCCGCGGCACGAACTGCGGGCAAATCGCGCACTGCTCCGTTCGTCACTACGCCCACGCAACCCAGCGCCAGCAAAATATTTGCGTGCAGCTCACCGATGAATGCGCCCAGCCCCGGACGCGCATCGGTGTCTTCCACAACCACAATTCGCGGCGCAGGAATCGTCAGAATGTGATTCCACCAGTCAGTCCGGTCAAAATAATTCGAGCCTTCCATCGGAGGCTCGGACGTGCGCACGCGCGCCGTCGTCGCGTAACCAACCATCGGCGGCAACTCGCCGAAAATGCAGCGCACGTTCGCATCCGTGAATCCCGTATTGCGAAGACGCACGTCAAACTTTTCAACCGCGTTCGCAACCGTGCACGAGTCCAGCCGCGCCAACGCTTGAATCAATTCCTGATTCGCAGAAAACGCCATAGACACGCTCCTGTACGCAATTACGAAACGTGAAAATTCGCGCTCACTTCATCGCGATTTCAGTTGGAAGTTATGCTCTTGGAAAATGAACGAGCGAACGGCTAGGAAATTACGGGAGGTGAACGGAGAGGGCGGAAACTGATCTGCGCGGAAAGTTCCCGGCAGCGAACTTCAGGAGTGTCGCAAATAAATGTGAATTGCGTCCGCGTAATCGGAGCGACCGCGCGAACGACGGCAACTGTCGCCGGCGCAACGTCTGCGTGCCGAACAAGATCCGCGATCTTGATTGTTGTGGAGTACCGTGTTGAATGCGGCCCCGTCGGAAGGTAGTCGGAATTTTTTGCGTGTACTGCTTGCGCAAAAACTCCAAACGCCAGCAGCGTTACCGCAAGCGCGTAGAAACCTTTTGCGTTCCGGTGCGCGTTGCGGGATGTCGTGAACATTTTCACAGCGGAAGCTACCGCGAATTTCTCAGTCCGTCCAGTTGGATGCTCGCCGGAGCGAACAAATTCTCACCGCTTCAGAATCATATCGCCGCAAGCACCCAAAATCAATGCAACATCCTTAAGTGATCACCCAAAGGACAGCAAATATTCAAAAATGAATCAGCTCGCGATCGGATCCTGCTCGCATTCGCGTTTTGGCTGATACGGAAACCGGTGCAGTTCGCGAATGCAATCCGATAGCGCGGAAATCAAAGTCTCGCCCCATCCGCACGGAGTGTACGGCGCGCCATCCTGATTCGTCTGCTTATCCGTCATCGCGAAAAATCGCATTCGACGATCCGTCGCCGCCGCATATTCCTTCACCGTAATCACAAATTCAATTTCCGCGCCGTCCTGTTGCTTCATCACCGAAAAATGCGAAAGCTTCGCAAGTTTCTCCGCCGCTTTCGTCTGCGCATACGCCCATTCTTCCATCCACTCACCTCTCACCGATTCTATTCACTGAACGCAATCCAGTCGCGCGATACACTTCGCCCATTCCGCCCGCTCCAAGCGGCGAAATAATTTCGTAGGGACCTAGTTTTGTTCCAGCGGAAAGGCTCATTTCTTTTTCAACTCAGTAGTCCAGTTCATCACCAGATGCAGCGGCGTGGGCGTATCGTTACCGGCCACATTCACAAGGAACCGCTTGCCGTCCGGCGCCACGTCGTAGTCAACACCAATTGCCGCTGCGTTGGCACTGAACAGCGCTTGTGGCGTGCCGATCTGAAGTTCGTTGCCATTCACATTTACCGAACAAGCTGTGTATTGTTGAAGTTCAGTCGAGACGTAGATTTCCTTGCCGTCACTTCTCCACGCCGCAAAGTCCGCACCCCCGGTTGTAACTTGCCACTTGCCCTCCCCGCGTGGGAATGGAGCAACGTAAACCTCTGGCCGTCCGGACTCATTCGACGTGTACGCGATCCACTTGCTGTCCGGCGAAATTCGGTAGTAGGAAATGTTCGACTGCACAGAAGCAGGCGCGACCACGGTGAACGCCGGACTATTCCCGTCAATCGCTTTCGCTTCGATGTGGTAGCCAACCTCTCCACCGCGGCTCAGGTAGACAAAGTACTTCCCGTCGGGCGACCACGAGCCGTATACGTACTCTCCCGTTTTGTCCGTCTCAGCTACCATCACTTTCTCAACACCGCCCCCGCTGGCTGACTTGCTGAATATCGCTGTCTTACCTCCGCCCGAAACCGCAAATGTGCTGGTATAGGCAATCGTTTTTCCATCCGGTGACCACGCCGGCTGGTTATTCACGCCGGACTGATTGAATGTCAGCCGCGTTTTTGTGCCGCGTTCCAGATCGAAGATCCAGATTTCCCGCTGTGGATCTCCGTAACTGACGGCCACGCGCTTGCCGTCCGGCGAAATTCGCGGATCCATGTACGTTCCGCGCTCTCCAATCTGCCCCATCTGTTTTCCCGTGCGGTCGAACCAAACCAATTGCGATCCCGCAGTCTCCGAAGAACCCGGTTCGTAGGCCAGCATTCCTGTTTGCGACACGGTGAAAAGCGTCCGCCACACTCCCGAGTCATGCCGAATCCTGCCGACCACCGCAATCGGTTCACCAGAAAGCTTGCCCGATGCCGCATCGAACGCCTGCGCCATTAGCGCTGTCCCAGAGTGGAATAACAAGTAGCCCGAAGCGTATTCACCGGCTGCATCACTCGCAACTAAAATCCGATTCTCTTTCCCATCCAGCGACGCGTAGTAAATTCCGTTGTCTTGCGCCTTCCCGCCATTGTGATTTGTGGCCAGATAAAGAAAGTGTTTGCCGTCGGGTAGAAAAGTTGGCCACCGATGGGTCGTATGCTTCATCGAGTCCATCTTCGTTACCGGCGTAGCCTTCCCGCCATTCGCACCAACTTGCATGATTCCGCTTTGAATGTTGGGTGCAAAAAGAATTACGTCGCCCGCGCTCCAGCTTCCGCCCCGTGCATTCACGGCGTCAGTCACAGGCGTAGGTGGACCTCCCGCAACATCCACTCGATTCAACTTTCCTTGTGTGAAGAATCCAATGGATCGCCCATCCGGCGACCAGAATGGGTTGAACGCTCCTTCGGTCCCCTCCAGTCGCTGGGCGCCGAAGCTATCCAGCGCGCGCACCCACAGCGCCCTCGGACTGTTCGGCCCGTGCGCGAGAAACACAATCTTATCGCCCTGCGGAGACAGCACTGGCCCGCCGGCATAATCACCCATCATGTCGAATGTGAGTTTCTCCGGAGGCTCGATCGTCGTCCGAATGACCCGCGCGTTTTCGCTCGGTCGAAGTAACAGAACGCCGCCCAGACCTGCGGCAACAAGTGTCAATAGCGCGCACGCCGCGAAAAGCCAGCGGGGCCGGCTCGTGCGTTCCTCGGATATTGTCGAGTGCGCTTGCAACGCTGCTGAGCCATTCGCGATCCATCGAAGCTGCAACATCAAGTCATGGGCCGATTGGAAACGCGCGTCTGGATCTTTCGCGAGACAGGTGCTGATCGCCATATCAAGCGCCGGCGGCGAAGTCGGTTGAACGGCGCTCACTGGCTCCGGATCCTTCTCCAGAATCGCGCTCGCAACGCTTAATTGTGATTTGCCTTCAAACGCCCGTCGCCCTGTCGCCATTTCGTAAAGCACTGCGCCCAACGCGAAAATATCGCTCCGCGCATCGGACTCTGTGCCCTGAATTTGTTCCGGTGACATGTACTGAACTGTTCCGATGATCGTGCCTACCGTTGTTAGCGGCGAAATCTGCGGACTTGGCGAAGTCATTGTCACCGCCGCGCTTAGTAGAGGAGCTGTGCCTGCCGCACCTGCCAGCCCGCCGCCTGCGGATTTTGCCAAACCGAAATCCATCAACTTCGCGCCGGACTTCGTCAGCATCACATTGCCGGGTTTCAAATCGCGATGAATGATTCCCGCACGGTGCGCTTTGTCCAGCGCTTCGGCAACTTCCATTCCAATTTTCAAAACTTGATCGAGCGGCAGCGCCCCCTTCTTAAGCCGCTCCGCCAGCGTTTCACCTTCCAGGTATTCCATCACCAGATAGCTCACGCCATCTTGTGAACCCACGTCGTAGAGTTGGCAGATTCTTGGATGATTCAGAGACGAAATGGATTTCGCTTCACGCTCGAAGCGTTGTTTCAGATCAGCATTCGATGATAGATGCGAAAGCAGAACCTTGATCGCAACGGTGCGATCCAGCCGCGTATCCTTCGCGCGGTACACTTCGCCCATTCCGCCCGCTCCAAGCGGCGAAATAATTTCGTAGGGACCTAGTTTTGTTCCGTTCGTAAGGGGCATGGGTACGCGGATTATAGGATGCTATCGAATAAGCGCCACAACAATTTGCACAATTTCATACGGCAAAATGCATCTTGCCGAAAACATTGAACCACAGCAATCTTGGAGCATTGGTTTCGTCCAAAACTGGAGAGTAAGGAATCCATGGCCGATCAAACATTCATTCCGCAGGACCCAAACTTCGCCGAAAAAACTCGCGCCAGTTTCGCGCAACAAGGCTTCATGCAAACTCTTGGCGCGAAAATCACCGTCATCGAGCCCGGCCGCTGCGAAATTCAAGTTCCGTTTCGCTCCGACCTCAGCCAGCAGGACGGATATTTTCACGGCGGAGTCAGTGGCGCCATCGCCGATACCGCATCCGGCTACGCCGCATATTCCCTAATGCCGCCGGACACAAAAGTGCTCTCCGTCGAATACAAATTAAATCTCGTCGCGCCCGCACTCGGCGAATTATTAATCGCGCGAGCTCAAGTAATTCGCGCAGGCCGCACGCTCACCGTTTGCCGCGCCGATGTGTTCGTTGTTCGCGGCGGCACCGAAAAAATCTGCGCCACTTCGCTCGCCACCATCATTGCGCTCACGCAAACTTCAACAAATCGTTGACACTGCTCAATGAACAGACATAAAGTCCGCGCAGATTCAGAACCAATCCACAATCCCGAATCACAAGAGGAGGAAGTATGCGACGATTTGTGTTGCTCGCAGCATTGTTGTGTCTCACCGGATCAGTTGCGTTCGCGCAGGACGCTGTGAAAGTCGATCCGAAACATTACAAAGTGGAATTTGAAAACTCTCAGGTTCGCGTCCTCAGAATTCACTATGGCGCCCACGAAAAATCAGTGATGCACCACCATCCGGATTCAGTGGTCACGTTTCTCAGCGACGCCCACGTAAAATTCACGTTGCCCGACGGAACCTCCACCGAGCACACCGTGAAAGCCGGCGAAGTCCAGTGGACTCCCGCTGGAACTCATCTGCCGGAAAATCTGGGCGACGCCGCAATGGACGGAATTCTCGTCGAGCTGAAACATCCCGCCGCCGTAGCAAAGCCAGCGCCAAAACCGCCCGCGAAGTAATAATTCGCATCGGATTTCGCGCAACACTCGCTGAAGTTCCTGAAAATTAATTTCAAAACGGCCCGCCGCGATTGGAAATTCCACAATCAGCGTGCGGGCCGTTGAATTTCCGATTGCGCGCGCAATGCCCCTTCCACCGTAATTGAATCGGCACCCGCTCAAAACCGTCGTTGACTTTTGTCGATGAATATAGGATTCCTATATACATCATGACACGCGACACACATTCGCGAATCGCGCGCGGCAGCGCAGAAGTTGCCATCCTCGCGCTTCTCGCCAAACAATCTCTCTACGGATTTGAAATCGCCAAGCGGATCGAATCCGACAGCGGCGGCGTTCTGCGCTTCAACCTCGCGTCGCTCTATCCCATGCTCTACGAACTGGAAAAACGCGCATGGATACGCGGCCGGTGGGAAAAGAACAGCGCCGGACGCGATCGCCGCTATTACTCGTTAACTCCGAAAGGCAAAAAGAAGCTCGAGCCACTGCGGAAAGAATGGCGAATGTTTTTCCGCGGACTCGATCGCCTCGTGGGGGTGAAAAATGCGTGATTGGAATTCACTGATTGAAAAGCGGCTCGGCAAATTAAAACTCCCGAAATCCCAGCGCGAAGAAGTCGTCAATGAACTGGCAGCCCATCTAGAAGACTTAGCCGACGACGAAAACGTCCGCGGCGCTTGCGAAACTGAATCAACTGTAGCGAGCCACTACGAGTCCATAGACTGGTCGAACCTCGCGCGCAACATCCAAAAATCCAAACGTAACGACTATTCTCTGAACAGTCGCTCTAAAACTTTCTGGCTTCCGGCTCTCGTCACGCTCACCGCAGTGCAAATTTTTTGGGCCACCCTAATCAGTAATTCTTTTTCCGCGTTAGCGTCTTCAGTTGCAATACCGCGACCCGTAATTTTTCTCGCCGCGCTTCCTCTATTCGGCGCGATTGGCGCCTATCTTTCCCGCCGCGGCGGCGGCAACCGCACCGCGCGAATCGTCGCCGGCATTTTTCCGTGGTTCGTCATCTTTGCTCTGATGTCCGTAATTTTCTTCGCAAATTTCTTAATCGGCCGCGCGCCATTTGCGGGCTACCAACATCTGCACGGATGGATTCTTCTGTTCGTCGGAGCACTCGTGCCGACTCTAGCGTTGCTCATCGGCACTCTGCCATTCATGCGCGGCACCAGTGCTCGATTTACTGCCGCCATTCTGTCGATCACATTCGTCCTCGCATGCGCGATGCCAGTCCGCGCACAATCGCAAAACCCACACGCACCCGCGTTCGAGTACGAAATTGCTTCCATCAAACCAAATAAATCCATTACCGATAATCGCCCGGTGATGAACTACGCCGCCGACGGATTCATCGCCACCGGCGTTCCGCTCATCATGCTCATTCAATCGGCGTATGGAGTTTTCGATACCGATCGAATTTCTTCGGTGCCGGCGTGGCTCAACTCCGAACGTTTCGACATCGACGCGAAAATGGATGGCGCCGCAGTTGATGCGCTGAAAAATCTCAGCCCGGCGGATCGCACGCTCGCGCGCCAACGCATGCTTCAAGCACTCTTGACCGGGCGCTTCAAACTAACAATTCACCGCGACACAAAAGAACTTCCGGCGTACACGCTAGTGATCGCGAAAAATGGTTCCAAACTTCAGGAAGGAAAACCCGGCGACACTTATTCCAACGGATACAGAGATGCTGGCGGCCGCGGAGGCCCCGGCACCGTTCAACTAAAAGGCCGCGGCGGATTGGTCGCTCAGGGCGCTCCAATCGCAAATCTGGTAGGAATGCTGTCGTGGTTGTTGGGTCACAACGTCGTGGACAAAACCGGACTCACAGGAAAATATGATTTCACTTTGCAATGGACGCCGGACGAAGGCGAATCTCCGATGATTTCAAACGCCTCAGGCGGAACACCGGGCGGCCAGCCAACGCCTCCACCACCAGATCCCAACGGCCCTTCTCTCGCCACTGCGCTCGAGGAACAACTCGGCTTGAAATTGGAATCGAAAAAAGGGCCCGTCGAAATTATCGTGATTGATCACGTCGAAAGGCCCTCCGGAAATTAGCATCAGCCGAAACTCTTAATTTATTTTGTCGCCGACATGCTCTCCGCGATTTGCTTCATCATCGGTTCCATCGTTGGAACCTTAAAAGTAATTTGCGTGCCGCAAACATTTCCCTTGGAAGGAATCCCGACGTACCAATCCACTTCAGGACTATCTACCGCGACGCTCGGCGGTTTGTATGCGTACCAGAGCCGGCTCTTGGAATCTTCAACCACTTTCGTCGGCGGATACATTCCTTCCATCGCCGCCTTAGCTTGATCCAGCGTTTGCCCCATGTTCGTTCCGTGCATTACCACATTTGCTTTTTTATCCGGGGAGTCGGCCATGCTTGGCGACAGCGTACTCACAACCCAATCTGCTGGAACAGAAATTTGGCAATTTTTTGTTTTGTCGATCAGCACCTTCCAACCCGCAGGCGTGGTTGCAGCCAGCACGCTGGAAGCAACAACCGCGATTGACGTCATCATCAGCAATGCAAAGAATAGAAAGAGTTTCGCTTTCACAATTTCTCCTTTATGGGCCTAAGAAACATTCACCGGTGCTTTCCTCTTCCGCTTCGCGCGTAATATATAAGCGACCGCTTCCGCGTGCAACCATCACATCCTGCGCCGCTCGAAGCCATCGCAAGAAAGTGCTATCTTGAATGGAGATAAATCAGGAATCGGCCAATGCCACGCATTCAACTCACGATCAACTCGCACGAACCGCATCCCGGACTGAAAGTAGTCGTCCTCGCCGGCGGCCTCACCATCGAAACCGTCGCGCATTTTAATCAATCGCTGCGCGAAGATCCCGCGCCCGTTTTGCTTTTGAATCTCGCCGAACTCGAATGGCTGGACTCCGCCGGCGTCGGCTCGCTCGTACAATTAATGGTGCGCCGCGGAAAAGCCCACACGTCGCTTGCGATCGCCGGACTCAGTACGCGCAATCAAGCGGTGCTGCAAGTTTCGCAATTGCTGCGCCTGTTCAGCGTTTTCCCCAACACAGATCTAGCAATGCAATATTTCGCCCAGCGCGGCACTCTTTCCAGCAAAACCAAACTCGAAATCTAGTAGGATACTTATTCATATTCCTGTAACAATCGTCGAATATGCTCCACCGCTATGCCGCAAACTCTAAAACTCGAAACGCAGGATTCGCCGCAGCCCACGGTAAAAATTATTGCGCTCGTCGGCGGACTTACGCTTGAAACAGTCGCCGGATTTAATTCGACGCTCCGGGAAGAAACTTCTCCCTCGATTCTGCTGAATCTCGCGAAACTCGAATGGCTGGACTCCGCCGGCGTCGGCGCGCTCGTGCAACTTCTGGTTCGCCGCGCAAAAGGCAAAAGCGCTCTCGCTCTCGCCGGGCTCTCACCGCGCAATAATGGAGTTCTGGAAGTCGCGCACGTTCTGAATTTGTTTTCCGTTTTCCCCACCGCCGAAGACGCTCTGAAATATTTCGCGCAGCACGGCTCCATGTCCGGCGACGCCACAAGATCCGCCTAACCCCTGATTTAGCAGCGCGTGATCTGCGCGGAAACTACTTTCCAATCTTTTCCGTTCCGTACATATATATCCGTATATCTGCTCGTGCCGGTTGATCCATCTTTGCGCGTGAATAATCCTGTCGCCTGCACAAGAGCTACTTCGCCATAAAAGCGAACGGCTACTTTTTGCAGTTCGTATGCCGCAACATCGGGGCCCTTCGCCGTCTGAATCAGGAAAGCTGCCTTGTCGAGTTCAGCGCCGTCCGATTCGATCACTTGAAAATCCTCCGCGAGATGTTGTCGATACCATTCGACGTCCGATTCCATGAATGATCTAACGTATTCCTCATTCAACTGACGAAGAACATTTTCGTCTGAACTCATGGGCTTCGCTCCTGTTGATGGCATTGTTCCTCCGATGGTATCCAGCAATAACTGAATCTACGATGCAGGATCGAACTTTTTGGCTGCAAAATATGTCGTAGCGTTGCTCAGTTTTTCGGCGCTTGCCACGGCTCGTTTTGGGATAGTATCAACCCACTACTTTTCACTCCGAAGGAACACTCGCCTATGAACAAGAAAATCGCGCGTCTTGGAATTCTGCTCGTCGTTATTATTTTTCTCAATGCGTGGAGCTTCGCGCGGACAACTGCGCAGACCGAGAAATCGGCTGGCGCACTGACGCTCGATCAATTGACAACCGCGGCCAAACATTATTTTCGTGATACCGCCGAATTTCCTCTCCTGCAAAAAACTACTTTCGCGGTTGTGGATGCATCCGGCCGTGCGCGCAAAATCCAGAACGTTTCAGCGGAATATGTTTTTCGCGGATACAACCGCGGCACGAAGACCGCCTCCGGACGGGTCCACGGCGAAGTTTCCATGTGGGCCGGAATGACCGGCGCGAAAACCTTCAAAGCTTCCATGAGCAGCGCCGTCTGGACAATAGTCGCCGGTGACGAGCTGTTCGCCGACCCCGGCGAACTTACTTTTGAAGCCGGCGAAACCGGCACGGCAAACGGAATGCTGACAGCCAGACTTAAGCCGGCCACACCGTGCCCCGCCCTAACCATGAATGACCACGCGGCATGGTACGTGCCCGATCACAAATGTGGGCCAAGCGAATTTCTGTTGGACAATGACCTGAGTTTTCAGAAGTTCACAATTGACGTCGCCGGATTACCGGCGTCCGTTACGCTCGACGTATTTGGCCCGTGCACGCTCCAGCGCTACCACGCCGAAGTTGAATTCCAAAGCGTCGCTGTGCAGGGTCAAAAGGAACCGTTCCTCGTGCCAAAACTAGTGACGGCCACACTGGAAACGAATAAGGGAAATATTGTGATTACCAGTGTGTACGAACCAAATCCGGCAGCGCGGCCTCACTGATTCAAATCGAAAATTCACGTTTACACTGCGCCGCGCGAGCGGTAGTCTGCTGGCAATTCCAGTTCGGATTAGCGAGGTGCAACTTGAAACGATTTTCCTACGTTGTGTGCGCTGTTTTTTCGGTCGTCATCGTCCTGACCGCTTGCGATCAGACAACTCCCGCGCAAGGCTCCACAAATGTTGTGATGACATCCGGCGCGCTGCAACGCTGCCTTGGCATTGTGCCGAACTCCGGAAAAATGTCGCCCGCAAATCCCGCCAGCGATCCTTATTGCAAGCAACTTCCCGGCGCGGATATTTACAATCAAGCCGGACAGAAATTTCAAGCGGGCGATCACGCAGGTGCCGCGCAAATTTTGATGGCCGCCGCAAAAGCCGGAAATCCGCTGGCGCAATTGCGTCTCGCAATAATGTACGAAGGTGCGGACGGAGTTCCACACGATAAAAAATCCGCATTCATGTGGTACAGCGCAGCAGCCGCTCAGGGCGAGCCTGCTTCGCAAATGGAACTCGGCGGATATTACGAAGCCGCGGATCTCGTCGCGGAAAATTGGGACCTCGCCGCGAAACTTTATCAGGCCAGCGCCGTGCAAGGCTGGGTGAAAGGACAAGTTGCGTTTGCGCGCGCGTATGAATTCGGAATCGGCGTGCCGCAAAATCGTCAACTGGCGATCGCGTGGTATCAAAAAGCGGCGGCGCAAGGCAGCGGCAACGGCGCATATTGGGCGCGCTGGCTTGCGACGCCAACAAACAACATTGGTTTTCGCGATGACGCCGAACACAACGCGGTAATTGCCGGAAAACTTCGCTTCGCGTTGCTCGGCGGCGATCCCGTTGGAATTCAGTTTCACAATTCCGGTCAACGAAACGCTTGGCTCTCCGGGCTGAAGCGCGAAATTGACATTAGCGAATTGCAGACGATGTGGCAGGTAAATAAAAATAATTACGATGCCTGCGTGAGAAACGGCGCGAGTGGATGTTTTTCACCCGGCCCAAAACCGGGACGGTAACTCCTGATATTTTTCGTTCGCGAATTTTTTTCGTGATCCACGGCGCAGCCTCTCCTCATCAGAAACTGTACGTTTCAGCACAGTAGCTTCTGCACGCCGTTGCTAACATTCTCTGCAATATCAGTCGGAGAGGAAAATCCCACAATGAAAATCGTACTGTTGTTTGCATTTTTGTTTTTCACTTTCGCTGCGCAGCCGCCGCAAGACGCAGGATTTAAAGTTGGCGACTACGTTGACTCCAAATTCGGCAGCACCTGGACTCCCTGCATCGTAAGTTCGCCTTTAGAACATGGCGGATACGGCATCTCCTGCGGCCCGACCGATTTTCGGCAAGTAAATAATCCGGATAGCATTCGCGCTCGCACGCCAACTGCGGACGATTTGAAAATGGCCGCGGAGACTACCGCCGGTCTGGCGCGTTTGCCGCGTGCGGGTAGCGGAGTCGGCGCCAACTACGGCACACGCGAACCTGCGGCTTGCGCCAGTCGAACCGCTCCTCCGCACGGCGCGCCATCCGCCGCGCAAGCGCGTCAATATATGATTTGCGATGCCGAGCACGTGTACACGACCAGCCTTTTCCTGGTCACAAATGTAAAAGTTCAAGTCGCTCCAATCTCGCATCCTGCAAATGAGTTCATTAAAAACGCTCTCGCAGGCGATCTGGATTCGCGCGAACCGATTTGGGATATCCGCGGCAGCTTCACGCAATTTCAATGCGGCAAACCAGCCAGTTGGGACAATGCTTTTGCGCGCACGCACAATTGCAGACAGCTCGAGCAGCCAACCGCGAAAGGATATTGTTACAAAAACACTTTCGGTGATTGGCATTGCACCATGGCGGATTTGGATTACGCCGGTAAAGCAATTGCGAACGTAATGCCGCCCGAAGGAAACTAAACTGAACGTGTACGCGTATTTTCTCGTGCGTTCTACGTTGCGCCCTCACAACGTAGGACGCGTAAAAATAAGTCCAACCGTTGTAACCGAAACGAAATAGTCAGCATCGAATTGTGTTGGAAATACAAGCAGGGCGATGTGGCTGGGAAAAAGATTGCAATACGCAATGACCGCAGTTGAAGTGCTGCTGGTTAACTCCCAAAACTTTTAAAGTTCTCCCACGCATGTTAGTAAATTCCATTTTTGAATAACCGGATTTCCGGCCGCAAGAAAATTTTAATTCCACAAAAAGTGAGCGTGAGAAATGCCTGTCTGCTACAAAATTGATAAGGACCGCCGGTTGGTGGTCACTACTGGTTACGGCGTTGTGACCCGGCAAGACATTGAGGAGCATCAACGAAATCTTTGGATGGATCCCGATTTCAGCTGCACCTTTTCACAAATGGCGGATTTCTCGCGCATGGCAAGAGCGGAAGTCAATGCCGCGGACATGTATTCCTTTGCAAAAAGAAGTGTTTTTGCGCCAAACGCGCGGCGCGCCGTCA
This sequence comes from uncultured Acidobacteriota bacterium, assembly GCA_963778235.1. GTDB lineage: Bacteria > Acidobacteriota > Terriglobia > Acidiferrales > UBA7541 > DASTCZ01. The sequence goes on from CAVZTQ010000004.1 coordinate 369,881, forward strand.
TCGTGCCCAATGATATGGCCTTCGCTCTAGCGCGACTGTTTGAAATATTGCGCGGCTCAAAAGGCGAAAATGGAATCCGCGTGTTCCGCACAATCGAAGAAGGATTCGTGTGGATTTTCTCCGACCCCGCTGTTAAGTCTCCTTCCAGCGTAATCAAAAATCGCACCGCTAACGTTGCCCGAATTTGAGAGCCGCGTAGTTAGGAACGGGTCTCGGCGGCGTAGGCCAGGTTAAGAAGAAGGCGTTGATCGACCATCACGGCGAGGCAGTTTGCGCAGATGGCCATTTCTTTTTGCGCCCACGTGCCGACGGATGGAAGTCCTTGGAGCATTTTCACCGCGGCGTAGTGAACCCGCAAACGCCAGACGGTGTTGGGAAGCGGTTTCACGTCAGGCATAAGCCGGTGAAGACTGAGTAGTCTGCTGAAATCCTGGGCGCGAATCGCGGCATTTTGAAATCCGGCGGCAACGAAAAATTTATCCGACAGAGGCTGCGCGGCCATGCTGGCAAGAAGCGCGCGCCAGTATCCGAGGAAGAACTGCGCCCCGACTGCGACCGATACAATCAGCATGATTAGACTGAGCAAGAGATACGGTTCCTCGTAGACCTACTTTGCGGATAGGGTCGGTTGCGCACAATGGGGCGTCGGTACCATCCAAGAGTTTGGATTTTGGAGTGGGTGGCCATTTGCAGTTACTGACCGTCCAGTATTTTTACGGCGGCTGCGACTTGATCCTGGAAACTGTTTGTTTGCTCGACTTGTTCCTGGCCGGGTTGATCCGATTCGTTTTGTTCTTCGGATTCTTCGTTGTCTTCTGCTTCTTCGTCGTCATCGTCTTCGCCGTACATCACCTCCATCGATCTGTTGATGATTTGGCGTTCGTATTTTTCGCCGCCGGACAAATTGGTTTCGTAGCGTACCCCTGGGTTGCTGGTGAGAAGCAACTGGCAGATATAGGCGAGAGTGTTTGCGTTGCGAAGTGGGATACGGTTTTCCGCAACGAGTTTGAGAAGGTTCCCGAGAACCTCATTCACGGACATGTTTATGCGGAAATCATCGACGGGGCCGATGAGTTCCTTGGAGACGGACTTGGCGTCGAGGAATTGCTGTTCCATTTGCGCATGCTGGAGACAGAAGGCGGAATAACCGGAAGTGCGGGATGTGTCTCGTGAGGCGAGAGTCCGGCAGCGTCTGCCTGAGGCGGCGAGGTATTTGCAGCGTGGGTCAATGACGATTGTGGTGGTGGTTTTTACGGCTGGCTTCGGTGACATTTTCTGGATCTCCTTTTTTTGTAGAGCAAAATTTAGAATCGTTGAAACAAGAGCAAAGGCTGGCAACCTGAAGGTTGCCGCTACAAGTTCAAAGGCAAATTCAAATTCGTCGGCATAAGAACAAGGGCGGCCCACCTAAAGGTGGCCCCTACAAGTTCAAAACAAATTCAAAGTTACACAGGCTGAAGCCCATGCCACGTTTAACGTTACGCGGGGCCGCGATGTCTTTAAGTCGCCGCAGGGCCGCAGCAGAACGCGCCCTGTCGGCAAAGACGAAACCTCGCGCCCGTCGTCGGCGCACTCCATGTGCGCCCCCCACCCCCCTCCCCCCTGTTTTTGTTATGAATATCAAAACAAAGGGGTTACGGGCGCAAATTCATGCTAAGAATATCAATCTAAAGGACTTATGCCGCCCGAGGATGCGTTCGGGAGGCGGTGGCCTTCGATCGATATAAAAATAAAGGACTTAGTGATGTCGGAGGTCGCCAGGACTGAGGGCCACGTGTGCCGTTCAATCCGCAGGGGCTAAGCCCTAGTTCATTGTCCGGTGTTTTGCCGGGACAATTGGGTTTGCAAATGGCTACCGATGCTTCACCGGTCGCGTACTAAAACTTGGTGCGGTGAGTTCCTTCGGAAGTGCCCGGGCTTCGGTAGGGCGTTCGCCCCTAGCTTCGTCAGGGTAAGGAAGAGAATTCACAATTAATAAGTGCCGCGGAGTCGCGATGTCTTTAAGTCGCCGCAGGGCTGCAGCAGAACGCACCCTGTCGGCAAAGACAAAACCTCGCGCTCCGTGGGCAAAGACGACACCGACTATTTCAGAGTAACGAGAGAGTTAATTTGAGTCAAGTACTCGATACGACAACTTGAGGAAATAAATTTGAGAGATAGTTGAGGGGGGAGCTGAAAGAGTTTTCGAATGATGGGGAGAATTAAATACGAAAACAGAGATCTGAGAGGAATTGAAATTCAGATCGACAAGAAGCGACGTCAAGAACCGCACCCTTGCGCTCGCTGACTTCAAAGGGTGCGGCACCCGCGGGCAACGTCGGAACGAGTTCAAATTTAAGGATGTGCCACCCGCCCGCCACGCTTCTTCACCTTCGCATGAAAATCGTGGACGAAACCTGTTAGATTGTGAGTCAGGTAAACGCTCCAGAGCCGCGGCGATGCGGCTTGCGGCAGGTGAAAGTTTCATACCTGCCGGAAAGAGGCTGAAATGGCAACGCGTACAAAGACGAAATGGATATCGCCTTCAAGCGAAATCGTCACTGCGTTTGAGGCGGGTGTGCGGTTCGGAAGAAAAATGGAGCTCAGGTACCCGCGAAGATTCCCGTTGTGGTCAGACGTTGAATGGCAAAAAGCATTGACGAAAGCGTTGAAGCCGCCGGTGCGAGTAACCCGCGTCCGCTAATTATCAATGGAACTACTTCTTTGAAAGCTCGACACTGAAATGACTTTCGACATCTTCACGGCTGAGCGGATTTTTTGCGTCCGTCAATACCACTGAAAAGACGATTTCATTCCCTTCAAGCTGCGCGGTGAGAAACGCGCTATCCTCCGGCAATTCCTGGTAGACGAACTTCACTTTCCTGCCATCTGAAAGGGTTTTGATCCACTCTTCGTTTGGCATAGTCGCAGCTCTTCACTCGACACCGTGATTTACTTTTTATGTTTGGAAGAAGGATGGCGCTTGCGGTCGATCGAGGCCAAGTAGGCTGTGATTGGCTTCAGATGTTCTTCGAGGGCAAGCTTTAGGAATTCAGCGTTTCTTTGCTTTGCGTTTAGTGGAAGCGGCTTGGGTAAGCGCTTCATGGGTGCATGCTAGCACCAGAGGTGGGGATTAGATATAGGACGGGGAGGAGGAAGTGGGGGATGGCATGCGCCCGGGTACGAAGACGAAAGTGGAACTAGTCAAGAACCCCACTTTTGGCTACGCCAAAAATGGGGCACCCGGCGGAACAGTTTTTGACCATTTTTGGGAGAGAGGGGGACAGCGCTTAACTGTTCAAATGCGGGAACGGAATGTTCTAGCGAAATTCGTAACTTCCATTTCCTAAGAATTTCAGGATGTCGATGTCGCGCAATTCTTGAAGCTGCTGTCGAATCTTGTCGCGCACGTGACGGTTGTCCGGATGAAGTTTTTGGAGTCCGTGTTCAAGCTTATAGGCGTCCGCGAGGGAAAATTCTTTTTTGCCGAGAGAGCGGATTCTCGTTTGAGGACGTCGAGAGTCCAGCCGCGTTTCTACCGTGAGTTTCTTCAACGGCTTCAGAACCGCATATCTCTCGCGGACAACCGTACGGGCTATCGTTTTGCCGTCGAGTACAAAGTTTATTCGGGCCTCTTGAGGATCCGTCCAATCAAAAAATTACAGCCAATCCATCCTTTGCGGACGGCATTTGGACCAAGCGGTTTGCGTTTCTCGACGATAGCTGGCGAAAACGCGAAGCTCGGAATCAGAAAAAGGTTTTTGACCGTCCAACTCTCATCTGAATACTCGAGCGCCAGAAGATTCGGGCTCCGTCACTTTCTATTCTCTCCATCATCTTGTAGTAGCCAGAATCATTTATCCGAGAAGCGAAACGCTTCTTTTGACTTTTCAGTTGAAATGCCTCGTCGCAGCGGGGACATGTGTAGTCGATTGATGCTTTGTTCGTTGTGCACTGAGTTAGAGAGTTGGACGTGCAATTGGGGCAATACAGATTTTGTGCGTCCCAATCTTCGGTGATGACGCCAGCGCGACGAGATAGGTTCCTGTAGTGAGCCAGTCGCAGAGGTGGGAGTTGTAGTTGCACGGGAGAATTAGATCATGATTTGTGAATTTGGTGAATTGCGAGAAATGCGAACGGCAAGAACGGACAAGGTCGAAAACCCCACCTTGGTGCGCAGGATTGGCACCCAAACGTAACACATGATCGAAAGAAGAAGGTGATTCTGCGGCGTTTTTTGAGTGCCCCAGGGCTGCAGCGGAGACGCACCCTGTCGGCAAAGACAACACCCGCGCCTCAGAATGACGGCGAGAAAAGAAGAGTCAAAAACCCCGGGTTCGGAGAACCCGGGCTACACGGTCAACGGCATTTACTGCGCTAAATAAATTTCGGTTTCGGTTTTGATTACGAAGAGGACGGAGATGCGGGAGCTCTTGCTGGAGTGGAAACGTTGCCAGGCGTCTTCCATGGAATTGGCGGCGGTGGAGAAAACTACTTCGCGTTTTTCGGAGCCTACGAAAAAGAAATTCATTTCTTGATGGACGATTCGAGTTGGAAATTCTGCGGACATGGATATTTCTTCGGAAGTGCGCCACTCAGGAGAGTGGCGTTCCCGGGTATATTGATCGATCCACGGATCGGGTGTGCGGATCAAGATCATTCTGATCATTTATTTCGGTGTGGAGGATGACTGTACCGATATGAACCACTACTAGTTGGGCGACGATGCGTCGGATGGAGTGAGTGATCGAGTCGGATTCCATTTCGATGGAGATTGTTTGGCGGCTTAGGCGGAACGCGGCGATTAGCGTTGTGCCGCTGCCTGCGAAAGGATCGAGGATTACGTCGCCTTCGTTGGAGGAGGCGAGGAGGATGCGTTCGATTAGGGCGACGGGTTTTTGGGCGGGGTGTTTGCCGGCGCGTTTTTCCCAGGATTCTGGCGGAGGGATGGTCCAGACGGATTTCATTTGCTTGCCGGCGTTGGCTTCGCGCATCAATTTATAGTTGAAGGTGTGGCGCGATTTTTTATTTTTGGCGGCCCAGATAATTGTTTCGGTGGCGTGGGTGAAGTAGCGGCAGGAAAGATTGGGCGGCGGATTTGGTTTGACCCAAGAAACGTCATTGAGAAGTTTGAAATCGAGTTGCTGCATGGCGAAACCGACGCTGTGAATTACGTGCGAGGTGCCGCTGACCCAGATGCTGCCGTTGGGCTTGAGGACGCGCTGGCAGGCGGCGAGCCATTCGCGATTGAATTCATGATTGGCTTCGGCGCCCTGGGATTTGTCCCACGCGCCTTTATTGACGCTGACCATTTTTCCGGCGTGGCAGGTGATGCCTCCGTTGGAAAGGAAATAGGGCGGGTCGGCGAAGATGAGGTCAACGGATTCGGCGGGCATGGCGGCGAGAATTTCGCGGCAGTCGCCCTGGAAAATTTCGATGTGGTTTTTACGGTCGTGGAAGGCTGGGGAGATTGGGACGAACGGAGTGACTCTTCGAGAACCGGAGATTTGAGCCGGGGGACGGCTTCATTTTCAGCGCCGCGGGGCCGCAGCGAATCGCGCTCCGTCGACAAAGACGACTTCGCCCCGGGCGACTTATTTATGGCTTTGGAGGGGGAGGACATTTTTTTAGTGCCTCGGGGCCGCGATGTCTTTAAGTCGCCGCAGGGCTGCAGCAGAACGCACCCTGTCGGCAAAGACGAAAACTCGCGCCCGTCGGCGGCGCACTTTTTTTCAGCGCCGCAGAGCCGCAGCAGAACGCGCTCTGTCGGCACGGACAAAAGCGTGCGCCATTGATCAACTGGGATCGTTGATCGAATGGTAAGGAGTGTCAAGTGAGGGAGGCAAGGAGGCGGAGAAAGATGAAAAGAAAGTTCAAGGGCTTGAAACGCAGAGACGCAGAGTGCGCGGAGAAAAGAGGAGAAAGATAAGACCCCGGCGTCAAAGTGCGCCGCCGGATATCCTTCAGGGTCAACGAACCGATCGGTTCGTTTCAGGATGACGGCAAAAACTCGAATTCAAGAACCCCACTTTTGGCTGCGCCAAAAATGGGGCACCCACAAGAAAATTCAAAAACCCCGGGTTCGGAGAACCCGGGCTACACGGGCAAAACAAAAATTCAAAAACCCCACACGTAAGTACGACGTGTGGGGCACCCCGGCGTCGGAGAAAATGCACGTCAATTAATCTGATCGGTTCGTATTTAGAGGACCGCAGTACAAGAATCGGATTCGTGACGAGTGTTCGCGTCGAAAGTCCTCACGTTCGGAGAACGTGAGCTACACGCGAAAAGAAAAAAGAAGAAGCAGGTCCCTCGGAGCTCGGGATGACGGCGTTTGTGGTCCGGGATTTTATTTGGAAAGATTTTGGAGCAGGGCTTTGCCTTCGGCTTCGCTTAGGGTGTTTTTGCGCATCAGGGCGGTGATTAATTCCTGAAGGACATGGAGCTGCGCGTCTTTGTGGGCGGAGCTGGTGGAAGCAGTCACGTCAGATTCGCTAGGCTCAAAATCGACTGGCGCTGCGCCGCTGAGCTCGTCAATCCACTTCTTCAGGATGGCATACTGAAGAGGTTCAGGTTGGGCGAAAGAAATTCCCATGCCCATGTTGGGCAGCGAGTAAACGACGATGCCCAGAGTTTCAAAGGTTTTTTTCGATGCCGAAATTCGGATTCTTATTTTTGTTCGGACCGGGAAAGGCGCGTTGGTGTCGACGTAACAGCCTTCCATGCCGAGATCGCTGATGCGCGTGTTCATGCGCGTGCGGGAAACGGTGTCCACAACTTCCGCGGTGGCGGTGAAGCCGTAACGCGGCGAGGAGCGGCGATCATCGGCGGGGAGTTCGACGGTGTCTTCGAGTACGCTCGCGGGGTCCGCAGCGAGGCTGGACAATTTTACGGAAGGATCAGACATGATGAAGCACAATCTCCTTTGTACAGTGTGGAGAGATTTTGGGCGAGAGACAAGAGTACGACGGTACTTGTGCTGTATTGGACATGAGGGAGACAGACGAGCCAGGGAGACAAGGAGGCAGGGGCTGAAGCCCAATTCTTCTGCCGTCGTTACGGCGCGAGTAAACTCGTGCCCTGTTACAAAGATTCGGAGAAGGACTCAGGTCTGAAGAGTCGAGCTACGGAAACGCGGCGACGAGCGGGGATGAGGGAACGCAATGGGGAGTTGCGGCGTCTACTAGGGGTGTAGGAGAGAAGCGGTGAGGGCGCGCAGTAGTATATAAGGATGGAATTGCAGGGGGTGGATGGGCGGCCTGTCCCTTGAAAATAAAGAGGTTGACGTAAAACAGGGTTGTATATAGGCTTGCAGGGTTTGGCGTGACTTTTGGGCGGTAGACTGCATCTAATCGTAGAATGGCGAAGTGTGCGCGGATGCTTTGAACGACGCCAGGGACGGCGAGCAAGCGACGCGGGCCAGTTTTTCGGATGAGCTTCAACGAAGGGAATAACACCTCGCAGGTGGAAATTCAGCAGCATTTACTTTTTGACGCATTTTGAATGGAATCACTGGGTTGAAGTGTCTTTGGGCTAATCGCAGGGATGGGAACGGGTATTGACGAAGGTAAGCGGCTGCTTCGTTCGAGCGATTTTTGGGATTTGGTAAAAGCAGCGGATTTCACTTGCGGACAGCGGCGAAAAGTGAACCGAGTTGGGTAGTTGGTACATCTATCCAATATGGGGCAAATTCAATCCGTAATTTATAGAGCGGCGTAGGAACTTTTTTTAGAAGTTCGGGGAGGTTCGTTTGGCAGTTTTACTGGAAGAAAAATACGATCAGGTACGCCAGCTCATCGCGATGGGCAAAGAGCGTGGATACCTGCTCTACGACGAGGTGAACGATATTTTGCCGGCGGAAGTGCATTCGTCGGAAGAAATCGACGATTTGCTTTCGACGTTTGAGCGCTACGGAATTGAAATTTATGAAGACGCAAACACGGCGAAGGCCGCGCGCGCCGCGGCGGAGCCTGCCGACGGCGAAGTGGAAGTGACGAAACGGTCAAAAGATTCGCCGGCAGAAGAGAGCGAACTGGATCTGACTCCGGGAACACTGGAGAAGACAAACGATCCGGTGCGCATGTATTTGCGCGAAATGGGCACAGTGCCATTGCTCACTCGCGAAGGCGAAGTGACGATTGCGAAGCGCATCGAGCGCGGCCAGAATGCTGGTCCTGAAAATTATTTCGCGTTCGCCAATCGTGCTGAAGGAATTGCTCGCCGTCGGCGAAGGATTTGCGCGAAGGAAGCCGCTCGATCAAAGAAATTGTTCAGTTCGATGACGAAGAACTGACGGAAGAAAAGATTGAAGCGAAGACCCGCGCAAACGCTGAAGCAACTGGACAAGTTGCGAGAAGTTGTACGACCTCAGCATGAAGATGGCTGAGAAGTTCGACAAAATTCCCAAGGCAAAAAAGCGCACGTATGTGAAGGCGAAATTCGCGCTGGGCCGCACGCGCATTGAAATGTCGAATGTGCTGCGCGCGTTTGAATTTAATCCGTTCGAGCGCAAGCGGCTGATTGACACGATCCGGCACACGGTGGAGCGCTTGCAGTCACTGGAGCGCGAAGCGGGAAAACTGGAACGGCGCGCGGACGTCAGCAAAGGCGAAAACGCCGCTGAAGCGCGCAAGGAATTGCGCGAACGCCGGAGCGAACTGCGGGAAATCGAAACCGCCAGCGAAGTAGGACTGACGGAACTGAAGCGCACGCTGCAAGTGATTCTGCGCGGCGAAGCGGACGCGGAAGTCGCGAAGAAAGAATTGATCGAGGCCAACCTGCGATTGGTGGTTTCTATCGCGAAAAAATATACGAACCGCGGATTGCAATTCCTGGATTTAATTCAGGAAGGCAACATCGGCTTGATGAAGGCCGTGGACAAATTTGAATGGCGCCGCGGATATAAATTTTCAACGTACGCGACGTGGTGGATCCGGCAGGCGATTACACGCGCGATTGCCGACCAGGCGCGCACGATCCGCATTCCGGTGCACATGATCGAAACGATCAACAAGTTGATCCGCACGCAGCGGCAACTGGTGCAGGAATTGGGGCGCGAACCGACTTCGGAAGAAATCGCCAAGCGCATGGATATTCCGGTGGCGAAAGTGCGCAAGATTTTGAAGATTGCGCAGGAGCCGATTTCGCTGGAGACGCCGATTGGCGAAGAGGAAGATTCGCATCTTGGAGATTTCATCGAGGACAAGGCTGTGGTATCGCCTTCCGATGCGGTGATCAATTTGAATTTGAAGGAGCAGACGTCATCTGTGTTGAAGACGCTGACGCCGCGCGAAGAAAAAGTTATCAAGATGCGGTTTGGATTGGACGACGGCAGCGAGCACACGCTTGAAGAAGTCGGACAGTCATTTGCTGTGACACGCGAGCGCATCCGTCAGATTGAAGCAAAGGCGTTGCGTAAGTTGCGGCATCCTTCGCGTTCGCGGAAACTGCGGGCGTTTTTGGAAGGGCCTTCGCGGGATTATCTCTGAGACGGAAGTTCGACCTTACCTCTAAATGCGCCGCCTTTCGCGGCGCATTTGTTTTTCCTCGAATCATATCGCGGTAGAATTCTCGCCATCCTATGGCGTTAGCCTCCGGCGCACTTATCGGGCCTTACGAAATTCTCTCGCTGCTTGGGGCGGGAGGAATGGGCGAAGTTTATAAGGCGCGCGACACGCGATTGCATCGTGTGATTGCGCTGAAGACTTTGCCCGCGGAAAAAGTTTCTGATGCGGAGCGCAAGCGGCAGTTTCTGATTGAAGCGCGCGCGGCTTCGCAACTGAATCATCCCAACATTGTTACGATCCACGACATTTTTGAATTGAACGGCGCTTACTTCATCGCGATGGAGTGCGTTGTGGGCATGACGCTCGAACAGATGAACGCGCGCGGCGGAATTCCTTTTGATCAGGCGATGAAATGTGCGTTTGATATTGCGGACGCTCTTGCTGCGGCTCACGCGGCGGGAATTATTCATCGCGATTTGAAGCCGGCGAACATCATGATCGCGGAAGACGGGCGCGTGAAGCTCTTGGATTTCGGATTGGCAAAATTAGCGGAGCCACCCGTTGCTGCTGGTGTAGAAGCTGCGACGCTGACGACGATGGGCGCGGAAGGATTCGCAGGAACGCCGGCGTATATGTCCCCGGAGCAGGTGGAGGGGCGCGAATTGGATGCGCGTTCGGATATTTTTTCGTACGGATTGGTTTTGTACGAAATGTTTTGCGGAGAACGCGCCTTCCGTGGCGACACGTGGGTTTCGACTTTGACGGCGGTGCTGCGGGATGAGCCGCGGCCGATGCGGGAAATCAAGCCAGAGATATGGGCGACGATGGAAGAACACGTCACGCGATGCTTGCGGAAGGATCCGGCGCTGCGATTTCAGAGCATGAAGGAAGTGAAGAAAGATTTGGCGGAGATGTCTTCGCGCGTTGTGACGCCGGGATCGGGTTCGACTTCGAATAAAAATGAGAGCGCGACCGCTCGCGAAGAGACGCGGTCGATCGCAGTGTTGCCCTTCGCGAATTTGAGCGCGGAAAAAGAAAATGAATATTTCAGCGATGGACTCGCTGAAGAAATCATGAACGCGCTGGCGAAAGTGCCGGAATTGAAAGTGATTGCGCGAACTTCGGCATTCGCGTTTCGCGGAAAAGAGCAGGATTTGCGGACAATTGGCGAGCGTCTGCGCGTAGGAACGATTCTGGAAGGAAGTGTGCGGCGCGCGGGAAATCGCGTCCGAGTGACAGCGCAGCTGATTCGCGTGGCGGACGAATCGCATTTGTGGTCGGAGCGATACGACCGCGAGATGACGGATATTTTTGCGATTCAGGATGAAATTTCGCAAGCAATTGCGGGTGCGCTAAAAGTGAAGCTGGTTACCTCGCAGCGCGGCACGGCAAACGTAGAGGCTTTTCAATATTATTTAAAAGGAATGTACTGGTACCAACGCTACACGGCGGAAAGCCTTCCAAAAGCGGAAGAATCATTCCAGCAGGCGCTTAGGCTCGACCCGAACTACGCGCTTGCATATGTCGGGCTCGCCGGATTTTATTACGGGCTCGGTGCGCTGAGCATTAAACGAATGACGGATGTAGCGCCGCTGGCGAAATCTGCCGCGAAAAAAGCGCTGGCGATTGATCCAACATTAAATGAGGCGCAGGGTACGCTCGGAATGATCAGCGGCGCAGTGGATTACGATTGGCAAGCAGCGGGGGCGCACTTTCAAACCGCTATGGCGGCTGAGCCGGTGCCTCCGCTGGTTCGGCTACGGTACGCGTTTTATTGTCTGACGCCGCTGCGCCGGCTGAAAGAAGCCGAGGAACAGTTGCGATTGGCGCTGGAAAACGATCCGCTTTCGATGATGTTACATTTCGGATTTGCCAACACGATTTATTGCCAAAAGCAATTAGACCGCGCAATTGAATACGCCGCGAAGGCATTGGAAATGTTCCCAGACCACTGGATGTTGCATTACGTGATGGGGCTGGTGCTTGCGGCGAAGGGTTTGTTGACAGAGGCTATCGCAAGCCTGCAAACAGCAGTGCGGCTTTCGCCGAGATTTGCGCTGACCGCGGGATATCTTGCGGCTGCGTACGCGCGATCCGGCGAAACGGGCAAAGCGGAAAAATTGGTGGCGGAACTGAAAGAGAAAGCGCAGAAACAATTCGTTTCGTCCATTTGTTTTAGTATTTATTACGCGGCTACCGGTGAAACGGACAAACTGTTCCAGTCTCTGAATGCGGCGTTTGCAGAACGCGATCCGGCGTTGACGCGCATGAACACTGAGCCCTATTGCGATCCCTACAAGAGCGACGCACGCTTCATCGAATTGATGAAGAAGATGAATTTGAGCTGACGAATTCTAACTTACGATTGAACCGGATTTTGTGGCTGCGGCTGCGGCGGTCAGGCATTTCGAGCAGAGACATTCGTCATACTGAGTGCGGAGTTCGGCGAGAGTTGCTGTGCTGACTTTTACGTCTTCACACCAGCAGGGGCCGGAGGGCGAAGCGCACGGGAATTGCGTGCCGCAAGCCTGACAGATTTTTTGTTTCGGCGGTTGAGATGGGACGCGCGAATCTGGTTTCCGTGAATTCATATTGAGTGCTTCCGTTTCAGGCCGAGGTTTATTTTGGATGCTTCTGTGAATCAGTCCGTCGCTATGCGGTCGCCGTGGCTTGGCGGATTTGAAACCACCAGGAATTCGACGTCGTCTGCGGAACGATTGAAAACCTGATGGCGTTGGCCCGCATTGATGTGAAGACTCTGCCCGGCGTTTAGTGTGACTTCACTTTCCTCAACTTCGATTTGCAAATTCCCTTTCAAGACGTAGAAAAACTGATTTGATTTCTGATGGTAGTGACGAACCTCAGAAGTTCCGGGCGGCATGCGTTCTTCGATGATGCTGAGCTCGTCGTTTTGAACCAGATGCCAGCCATCGCAGTTATTTCCCCACAAATAATGTGGCGCCGTTCGCCGGTCGATCGTTTCAATCATTTCAATCGCTTCAACCATCCTGATTACATTTTACTCCTTCTTGCTGCGCGCGTGGACTTGTTCTTCGGTTAGGCCGTAGAGCGGGGGCGTGGGCACTTCGAGCATGGCGAGATAAAGATAAATTTGTCCACGATGATGGATTTCGTGTTCGATCATCAGGCGGAGCCATTTTATTAAAGTGATTTCGGCGCCGTCGGGCGTGATTGTTTTTTTGTGGAGATCGTCGTCCGTGAGCGCGCTGAAAATTTCGACGGATTCTTTGTGGAGACGATCGAAGTAAGCGAAGACGTTTTCGTAGCCGTCGGCTAACGCGCGATCGTGACCGGGATAACGGCTGGGTTGGAAGCGCGCATTTTCGGCCCACATGTAGCGTTCGGTGCCGGCGAGATGGCGAAGGAGATCGCCGAGGGTGAAGCGGCCGGGTTTGAAGGTCCATTCGATTTTTTCCGGAGGGATGCAGCGCGCGACGCGGATGGTGCGGGCGCGGATTTTTTCGAGGTGGGTTAGGAATGCGGTGGATTCGGGATTTTGCATTTTTGGTTTCCGTTGGAAAGTTTTTGGCGCAGAGCGAATTATAAGTCGGTTGACGTGCGGTTAAAAGGACGCAGGGGTTAAAACCCCTGAGGCAGATTATGTTACGGCACGAGTGAACTCGTGCCCTGTTATGGAACATTTTCGGATCGCGAAATTGGAGGCGGGCGGGTCACGGACCCGCCCCTACATTTTTATTTTGTGGCGTCGGGGCCGTTTACGGATTGGGCGTATTGGTAGACGAGTTGGGCGCCGCGGTCGGTGCCGATGATGGTGACGATTGCGAGAGCGATTAGTCCGGTTAGAAGAATGCGGCGCGCGGCGGCGGTGAAATTTGCGCGTTTGGCGAAACAATAAATTGAAAGTGCGGTTGCCAGGCTGGTGGCGATTAGCATTAGAGTTTCGTGGATCTCGAAAACGCGTTGAATGGTGAGGCTGGGCTCGACGGAATTTTGCGCTTGCCATCCGGTGAATGCGGCGGCGAAGGCGGCGAGAGTGCCGAGATAGAGAAGGCGGGTGGCGGTGCGATGCTGGTCGTCATTGGAGCGCCAGATGGCAAGAGATTCAAAGAGGAGCGAGGCGAGCCAGAAGGCGATTGGGAAATGTACGAAGAGCGGGTGGATGTTGAGCATGGATTTTAGGCCGGGGAGCATTTGCGTTCTCCTGAGTGCGGAATGATTTGGGGATTTTGGAACAGAATTCGGAGAGATGCAAAGAGTTGGGCGGTAATATACTGGTGGATTCGCGGGATGGCACGGCCGATTGGAGGGGGAAATAAATGTTGCGATGGGCTTTGTGGATTGTTGGAAGTTTGGTGACGATTGTGGCGCTGGTGGCAATTATTGGAGCGATGCTGCCGAAGGGACATGTGGCGACACGCTCGGCGAAATTTCGCGAGACACCTGATGAGGTGTGGCGCGCGATTACAGCATTTCAAGATTATCCGAAGTGGCGGCCGGGGTTACAAAGCGTGGAACAACTATCGACATCGGCTGGACACGCTGTGTGGCTGGAGCGGACAGGAACAGGCTGGGACGCGGAAGAAATTCCATATCAAGTGATGGAATCGGTGGCGCCGGCGGGAGGATCTCCGGGAAAAATGGTGGCGCGAATTGCGGATCCGAAATTGCCGTTTGGCGGATCGTGGACGTACGACGTGACTGCGGCGGCGGATGGCGGAACAGTACTTCGGATAACCGAACGTGGAGAAGTCTACAATCCGATATTTCGATTTGTGTCGAAATTTTTTATGAGCCAGACGAAGACGATGGAAGTTTATTTGGATGCGTTGGGAAAGAAATTTGGCGAGACGGTGCAGATTTCGGATTGAGGGAGTTGTCACATGCGAGGCAAAGGGTTTAAACCGTCACACTGGCTGAAGCCTGTGCCTCTGGGACAAGTCGAGGAGAGGCCGATGGGAGCTGAAGTTAAGTGCCGGGTGATATTTGGCGGGCAGTCGTGTGAGGGAAAGGCGTTGCTGGAGACGAATGAAATTATTTTTCGCGGCGAACTTTTCAAGTTGAAGATTTTGCTGAAGGAAATTAAGAAATTGAAAGCTTCCAAGGACGAGCTGCGGATTTTATTTCCGAAGGGCGAGGCGATATTTGTGCTGGGGGCGCGCACGGCGAAATGGGCGCAGCAAATATTGAATCCGAAGAGTGTGATTGAAAAGATTGGCGTGCGGCATGGGGCAAAAGCCGTTGTGATTCATGTGGGCGATAAAGATTTTCTGGAAAAGTTGAGTGGCGTGGCGACGATTTCGGATCGTCTGGGAAGTGGATGCGAAGTGATTTTCTTTGGCGCGGAAACAGCGGAAGATTTGAAGCGCGTGCCTTCGCTGATGCGTGCCATGGCGCCGGATGGAGCGCTGTGGATTATTTATCCGAAAGGTTTGCAGGTGATTCGGGAAATTGATGTGTTGATGGCGGGACGGAAGGCCGGGCTGAAGGATATTAAGGTGGTGGGATTTTCCGGGACGCACACGGCGCTGAAATTTGTGATTCCGGTGAGCGAGAGATAATGCACTGTTTAATTAGCTTCTAGACAACCACGAACGTGAATTGCGAATCCCGCCTGTAGGGTGGTCCTATGAAAATTAAAATTATTACGTTCGCTATTGCGCTGCTCGTTTTCGGTACTTTAGTGTTTGGCAGCGACTCCGACCTTACTATTTACAATCAAAATTTTGCCGTCGTGCGCGTGATCGTGCCGCTGGATCTGAAACGCGGCGTGACGGAAGTTCATTTGACGGACATGACTTCAAATCTGGAACCGGACTCTGTGATTCTGCGCGATCCGCAGGGCAAGCACGCTTTTCAAATCGTGGAACAGAGTTACCGTGCGGATCCTGTGTCACAGGGATTGTTGCTGGCGCTGAATGAGGGAAAAACGATTGATTTTCTGGCGCAAACCGGTGACAAGACAGAAACGGTTCAGGGAAAAATTGTGCGCAGCGGTTACACGCCGGCGGCGGTGAATTACGTGCAGACGCAGTACGGCATGCAGCAAGTTGGAAATGGCGGGCCGGAGCAGCCGATTATTGAGGTTGGCGGAAAGTTGCGCTTCGGATTGCCGGGCACGCCACTTTTTCCGTCGCTAAGTGATGAAGCGATTGTGAAGCCTACGTTGAGTTGGAAAATTCAGAGTGAATCGGCGGGACATGTGGACGCAGAGCTGAGCTACGTTACCGGCGGATTGAATTGGGACGCTGCTTACAATGTTGTGGCGCCAGAGACGAGCGATCTGCTTGATTTGATTGGCTGGGTGACGATGCGAAATCAGACGGGGAAAATTTTTGAGAACGCGCGGATAAAATTGATGGCTGGGAATGTGAATAAAATTCAGATCGCGCGAGGAATTGTGTTTGAAGGTTTGTCGACGGATTCTTTTGGGATTTCAGGCAGAAACGTTCAACCGGGAGTGACGGAAAAAACCTTTGACGAATACCATCTTTACGAATTGCACCAGCCTGTGACGTTGCACGATAAGGAGACGAAGCAGGTTGAATTCACGCAGGCTTCGAGCGTGCAATCGGATCGCTACTATGTGTACGACGGATTTAAGACGGACTCGCGCTATCAGAATTGGAATATTGACATGATTCGCCAGCAGAGCGAATACGGAACTGTGTCAAACAATACTGTTTGGGTGATGCGCGAATTTGAGAATACGAAGGCGAACCACCTGGGCATTCCGCTTCCGGCAGGACGGATTCGCTTTTACCGGCGCGATACAGACGGCCATTTGGAATTTACCGGCGAAAATATGATTGAACATACGGCGCAGGATGAAACGATTCATGTGTTTACGGGCACGGCATTTGATCTGGTGGGCGAGCGCAGGCAGATGAGTTTTCAGATTAATGGGCGAGCGATTTACGAATCATTCGAAATTAAATTGCGCAATCACAGCAAAGCACCGGTTGAAATCCGCGTGCAGGAACATTTGTATCGCGGATACACGTGGGCGATTGGGGAGCATTCCGATCCGTTTAAGCAAACGGATAGCCGGACGGCGGAATTTCGGGTGCAGGTGGCGCCGGGTGTGGAGAAAGTTGTGACGTATTCGGTGCATTACACGTGGTAGGCGAGTGGTAGATCGACGGTACGAAGGCAAATTCAAAATCAAATGAGGCGGCCCACCTGAAGGTGGCCCCTACGACTTCCCATTCTTCCCTGCTACTTCTATTATGTCCGTGTGAATTCTCTTTTGGAGTTGTGTGGATTGACGGTGGA
Source organism: uncultured Acidobacteriota bacterium (assembly GCA_963778235.1). Classification (GTDB taxonomy): domain Bacteria; phylum Acidobacteriota; class Terriglobia; order Acidiferrales; family UBA7541; genus DASTCZ01. Next base: position 386,620 of record CAVZTQ010000004.1, read on the forward strand.
ATTGCCTACGCCTGGCGGATGGGTGCGTCCGGTGAATGAGGTGTCGCTGCGATTGGAGCGCGGAGGTTCGTTGGGATTGGTGGGGGAATCGGGATCGGGGAAGACGATGTTGTCGTTGGCGTTGATGGGACTTTTGCCGATGGGGGCGCGGGTTAGCGGGTCTGCGAAATTTGATTCGGCGAGCGGAGACACCTCTGCTGACGACAAAAACATTGGGGAAACAAAATCAAATGGCGCGGTGGATTTGGCGCGGTTGAAAGAGGATGAGTGGACGGGGATTCGCGGGCGTCGGATTGCGATGGTGTTTCAGGAGCCGATGACGGCGCTGAATCCTGTGATGCGCGTGGGGAAACAAATTGCGGAAGCGATTCGCGTGCATCATCGTGGAATGCGCGCGGCGGAAATTTCGCGGCGAGTTGTGGAGGCGTTGACGCGTGCGTCTGTGCCGGAGCCGGAATTGCGGGCGCGCCAATATCCGCATGAATTGTCGGGCGGATTGCGGCAACGCGTTTTAATTGCGATGGCGATTGCGGCGGGGAATTCGTTTGCGGATGCGTCGAATGGAAATGCGAATGGCGGACGACTTTTGATTGCTGACGAGCCGACTACTGCGCTTGATGTGACTGTGCAGAAACAAATTTTGGAATTGTTGATGAGGTTGCGGCGGGAGCTGGGGCTTTCGTTGATATTTATTACGCATGATTTGGCGGTGGTGGCGCAGGTGGCGGACCGGTTGGCGGTGATGTACGCGGGGCGAGTGGTGGAAGAAGGGCCGACGATGGAAGTTTTGCGGCGGCCGCGGCATCCTTATACGGAGGGATTGTTGCGGGCGTCGCCGCAACTTTCGCGACGCGAATTAATTGCGATTCCGGGAATGGTTCCGGGATTGGGTGAGTTGCCGCCGGGTTGCGCGTTTGAACCGCGATGCGCGGTGAGGCGGGAGGAATGTAAGTTGGCGGTGCCGGAGATGAGAGTGGCGGGTGAGGGGCATGGGGCGCGGTGTGTGTTGGTTTAGGGTGGGACGATTTGATCGTCGCGCGGAAGGGCGCAGGGGTTAAAACCCCTTTGTTCCAGGGCGTAACGGCACGAGTAAACTCGTGCCCTGTTACAAAACATCTTTCAAATCGTGTTCGAGTTACTGGGGCGGAAGAACCGCACGTTCGCCCGCCCCGAAGGATCGGGACCGGTCGAACATGGGGCACCCCGGCAAGAGACAAAACATCGAGCAAGTTGTTGATGCGAAATTGGAGGCGGACGGGTCGCAGACCCGCCCCTACGGCGGATGAAAGATACACCTGAGAGACGACAGATTGATTTGATTCGCGAGCGGTTCACTGAGACGGTGACGTCGTTTGCGGACTATGCTTTGGATAGTCGCGTGAGCGAGGGAGAAATTCTTGCGTCGGCGGCTACGGCGGGAATTGCGTCGGAGGAAATAAAAAATTTCCGCGGATTGGATTTAGCTTGCGGGCCGGGAACGTTTACGCGGGCGCTGGCGACGCGAATGAGATTTGTTGTGGGATTGGATTTGACGCCGGCACTTTTGGCGCGCGCGTTGAAATCTGTTGGAGAAGTGAGCGCGGCGGCGGGAACGGTTAGCGCGTTTGCTTGCGGCGATGGAACGCGGATGCCTTTTGCGGACGGAACATTTGATGTGGCGATTTGCGGATACAGCATTCATCACATGTTGCATCCGGCGCGGGTGATTCGTGAATTGGCGCGCGTGGTGCGAGTGGGCGGGCGCGTGGCGTTGGCGGACATGGCGGCGCGAGATGGATCGGATCGCGATTTGCATACGCGGATTGAAAAGGCGCGCGATGCGTCGCACACGATGGCGTTATTTGCGGCGGAGTTTCGGAAATATTTAGAGGATGCGGGTATGCGCGTGGTTTCCTGCGATTTAGTGGAGAAGACGCGAAATTTTGAAGTGTGGATGAGCGCGATGAAAGTGCCGCGCGGGACGGCGGCATATGCGGAGACGCGATCGTTATTGGAAGAGACGATGGAGAACGATGCGGCGGGGATGAGGCCAAAATTTAATGATGCGGGGGAGATTGAGTATTCGTTGCCGGTGATAAATATTGTGGGGGAGAAGATTGGGTGAGGGACGGTAGAGAAAAAAGGCAACCGCAACGGCGAAAGAAAAAGCAGATTCTTCGGCCTTCGGGCCTCAGAATGACGTCGTCTCTGTTCTTGAAATTCTGCGAGTGAAATGAATGAGTGAACCACTTCTTGAAGCGCGAAATTTACGGAAAACATTTCCTGTTGCCGGCGCGAGATTTGGCGCGGACTCGCGGCGCGTGGCTGTGGACGGAGTCAGTTTGCGTTTGGAGGCGGGAGAGACGCTGGCTATTGTGGGCGAGTCGGGCTGTGGAAAAACAACTTTGGCGCGGATGTTGATGCGATTGATCGAACCGGACTCGGGTGAAATAAATTTCGAGGGCGAGAATTTGTTGGCGGCACGCGGAAATAAATTACGGAGTTTGCGGGCGGAAATGCAGATGGTATTTCAGGATCCATTTTCGTCACTGGATCCGCGGATGCGAGTTGGTGCGATTGTTGGCGAGCCACTGGCGATACATTTTGCGGAATTGAATCGCGCGGAGCGGGAGCGTCGAGTGAGCGAAGCGTTGGGGGCGGTGGGATTGGACGCAGCCGCGGCGGCGCGATATCCGCATGAATTTTCCGGCGGGCAGCGGCAGCGAATTGGAATTGCGCGGGCGCTGGTGATGCGTCCGAAGTTGGTGGTGGCGGACGAGCCGGTTTCGGCGCTGGATGTGTCGGTGGGCGCGCAGGTGTTGGAATTATTGGCACGATTGCAGCGGGAATTTTCGCTGACGTATTTGGTGATCTCGCACAGTTTGCCGGTGGTGGCGCAATTGGCGACGCGTGTCGCGGTGATGCAGGCTGGAAAGTTTGTGGAGGAAGGGCCGGTGGAGCGGGTTTTGGAAAGGCCGGCGCATCCTTATACACAGGCGCTTTTGGCGGCTGTGCCGGTTTTGCCGGAATAATCGCTGGTATAAATGAAAGAGGCTTCAGGGGTTAAAACCCCTTTCGCGGACCGTTTAATGTCGCGGATAAATCCGCGACCTACAAAGCAAAATCGTCCGACCACGAGAGTAATCCCCGCGCAGACGGTTCTGAAATTTTCTTACTTGAAACTTTTGAGGGTTTAGGCCGTAATACCCGGCAGCGGAAGGCCGGGGTTGTGCTTTGGATGTAGCAAGAAGCGCCGATCAGGCGATCGGCGTTCCCGGAAGACCGCGCGAGTCTCACATTGGAGGGATCACGAAAATGGTAACGACTGCGATTTCGCCAGCGCCAGGGGAGCAGGAACCGGAAGCAAAGATTAGCGCCATGGGTCGTGTGACGGGAGTGCTGTTTAGTCCTGGGGAAACTTTTGCGGATATTGTTCGGAAGCCGAGTTGGCTGGCGCCGATGGCGATCATGATGGCGCTCAGCATCGGCTTTTGTTTCTTACTGATCCCGAAAGTGGATTGGCACGGGTTTATGCGTCATCAAATTGAGCAGAGTCCGCGATCAGCTAATCTACCGGAAGATCAAATAGAGACGGCTGCGACGCTGCAAGCGAAATTTGCTCCGACGCTTGGTTGGGTGGGTGGAATTCTGGTAGTTCCAATCAGCGCGCTGATTTTCACTTTGATTTATTGGGGAGCATTTAATGTATTCAAAGGAGCCGGCCTGAAGTTCAGCACCGGGTGGGCGATCATCTGCCACGCAATGATGCCCAACGCCCTGCTAACGATACTGATCGCTATAGTCGTCTTTCTCAAGCCCGCCGGAGAGGTCATGCCGGATAAGCTGGCAGTGACTAGCGTCGGAATGGTGCTTGCTAATAATGCGCCCAAATGGCTGACTTCACTCGGAAGTTCGCTGGACCTTATTTGGTTTTGGGTTATGGCGCTGATCGCCATTGGGTTTGCTGCGGCGAATCCGAAGAAAATTAAGATGGGCAGCGCATACACGATCGTGATTGGAATGTGGTTGGTGTGGGTTCTGATCAAGGTCGGACTCGCGACAATGTTCTAAGCAATTGCCTTCGGGCGAATACATTTACATCGTTTCAATAAATGCCATCGCCGCCTGCTAAACTGGTGGCGATGGCATTTCGTTTTGAACTCAGAAAAAAAGATAAGAGCGGCGCGCGGTTGGGGCGTTTGCATACTCCACATGGAATTGTGGATACGCCTGCGTTTATGCCGGTGGGAACGCAGGGCACGGTAAAAGGGTTGACGCAATACGCGCTAGAGGAATTGGGCGTGCAGATTCTTCTTGGGAATACCTATCATTTATATCTACGTCCCGGGCATGAACGGATTCGTCAGCTCGGCGGGCTGCATGGATTTATGGCCTGGCCGCGCGCGATTCTGACGGACTCCGGCGGCTTCCAGGTTTTTAGTCTTTCCGATTTAAGAAAAGTTACTGATGACGGCGTGGAGTTTCGTTCGCATCTGGACGGATCAAAACATTTTCTTTCGCCAGACAAGACGCTGGAAATTCAAACCGCGCTTGGGTCGGACATTATGATGGTGCTGGATGAGTGCATTGAATATCCGGCAAGCCACGAGCAGGCGTGCAAAGCGGCGACGCGAACATTTGACTGGGCGCGGCGCGCGCGGACGGCATTTGGGGCGCAGTCTTCAGCGCGCGAAGCTGCGGGAACGCTTACGCAGGCGCTATTTGGAATTGTGCAGGGCGGAACGTATACGGACTTGCGCCGCGAGAGCGCCGAGCAGTTAATTGGATTGGATTTTGACGGATATGCGGTGGGCGGGTTGGCTGTTGGCGAGCCGCATGAATTAACTTGCGAAATGACGGCGGCAGCTACAGCTTTGTTGCCCGTTGAAAAGCCACGGTATTTGATGGGCGTGGGAAAACCGGAAGATATTCCGGATTACGTGCGCTTGGGAATCGACATGATGGATTGTGTGCTGCCCACGCGAAGCGCGCGGCACGGATGCATTTATACGTCGGCGGGACGGCTGCTGATTCGGAATGCGAAGCACGCGGATGATACGCGTCCTGTGGATGAGGAGTGTTCTTGCGCGGTTTGTAAGCGGCATTCGCGTGCGTATTTGCGGCACTTATTTATGGCAAACGAGATACTCGGTTCCGTCCTTGCGACCCATCACAATATCCACTTTTACCTTGACCTGATGCGACGAATCAGGCACGCTATCGAATTCGGGGACCTAGATTTACTCGCCTCAGAGATGAAATCGCGTCTGGTTGCGGGCCCCTGCTAAATTCCGCAGGTTGGTGATATGCTGTCCCGCCTGATGTTTTTCGTAAGGGGTAGGAAGTGGCACAGGCTTTAGCCTGTGTTACTGCGTGGTCGTAGCGAAACTTGCACCGACAAGAGTGTCGGTGCTACTAGAGGCCACAGGCTGAAGCCTGTGCCACTGTCGGGCAACGTAGTTCTATTGGGGTGATTCTGAATGGTTTGGAATCTTAATTTGGTAGCAGCAGACATGGGGCAGTTGTTGAGTCAGATGGGCGGAATACTGCCTATCGTTTTGATCATGGTGATTTTTTATGTGCTGCTGATACTGCCGGCGCAAAAGCGGCAGAAGAAGATCACGCAGATGCTTTCGGAATTAAAGAACGGCGATAAGGTTATAACGACGGGTGGAGTGTTCGGAACGATTGTTGGGATTGAAGATGATGCGATTCAGTTGCGAATCGCGGATCAGGTCAAAATAAAGGTCTTGCGGTCCGCTGTCGGCGGATTGCAGCCCGAAAACAAAGAAAGTTAACGCGCCGAAATTATAGGGAATTTCCCCGCTGATTTGCAGCGAGCGCCTGAGCGAAGTTCAACGATGAATTCCAACCTAAGATGGAAAGCTATATTTGTGGCGGCGGTCATCGCCCTGTGCATTTACGGGCTGGTGGGACTGCCGGATTTCCCGACGTCCTGGACGACGGTGAAGCAAAATCTGTCCTCGCGAATCCGGCTGGGACTTGACCTGCAAGGCGGCACGCATCTTGTGCTGCAAGTGCAGGTGAATGAAGCCGTGCGGCAGGAAACCAACCAGCGCGTCTCCCAACTGTACACATTGCTGCGCGATAAAAATATCGCGTCAGACCAGCCTATTGCGACCAGCGACACGCAGATCAAAGTGTCAAACCTTGCACCGGACCGCATTGCAGATTTCCGTACGCTGGTAACGGATTCGCTCGGAGATTGGGACATCGCAGCCGCGCCCGGCGAAACGAACGGATATTTGCTGAACCTGAAATCAGCAGCGGTGACTGCGATCCAGCAACGAACAATGGACCAGTCTGTGATTACGATACGGCGCCGCATTGACTCGCTTGGATTGCGCGAGCCGGTGATCGAGCCTTACGGGCAGGGCGATAACGAAATTATTGTGGAGTTGGCCGGCGAAGGCGATCCGACGCAGGCGAAGCAGATTATTTCGCAAGGCGGACAGTTGGAAGTTCGGCTGGTGGAAGATACGCATCCTTATTCTTCGCAAGCGGAAGCGCTGGCGGCGCATAGCGGAATTCTGCCGGTGAACACGGAGTTGATGCCGGGCAAGAGTTCTTCAGCGGCAAGTAATGCTGGGGCCGGCGAAGTTTGGTGGTTGGTATCGACCACGACGCAAATTACTGGACGTGATTTGCGCACCGCGCGGGCGCAGCGGAGCACGCAGCGGCCTCCGTACTATGACGTCGGATTTAATTTGACGACGGATGCGGGCCGGAGCTTTGGCGCGTTTACCGAGCCGAACATTGGGAAGTCGATTGCCACGATTTTGGACCACAAAGTGGAGCTGGTGGCCACGCTAAACGGAAAGATTGAAGATCAGGGCGTAATCGAGGGGACGTTCACGGAGCAGGAAGCCACAGATTTGGCGCTGATTTTGGAAGCCGGAGCACTGCCCGCGAGCATCACATATCTAGAAGAACGCACGGTCGGGCCTTCATTGGGCGCGGATTCCATTCGACATGGCGTACAAGCGTCACTGACCAGCTTGATCGTGGTGATGATTTTCATGGTGATTTACTACCGGTCGGCGGGAGTGAACGCAGTGATCGCGCTGATCCTGAACTTGCTGATTTTGCTGGCGGCGCTGGCGTACTTCAGCGCGGTACTAACACTGCCCGGAATTGCCGGCGTGATTTTGACCATTGGTATGGGCGTGGATTCCAACGTGCTGATTTTCGAGAGAATTCGCGAAGAGTTGCGCGGCGGCAAGTCACCTGTATCCGCGGTGGATTTGGGATTCAAGCGGGCCTTCCTGACAATTATTGATACGCACGTAACGACGGTGGTTTCGGCAATCTTCCTATTCCTATTTGGAACGGGGCCGATCAAAGGATTCGCGATTTCGTTGACGATTGGTTTGGTGGCGAACCTGTTCACGTCGGTGTACGTGTCGAGAATGATTTTCGACTGGCATTTGTCGAAATCGTCGCAGCAGCAGAGCGAACTGAGCATATAGGACGGTTATTTGAGCTGGGTTGGGGCTGGAAATATGGGGCTGGTGTCTAAGATTACAGGCGCCAGGAATGCACGAGATTTAGACCGAATTGGATGGAACCTGGCGAGGCTAGCCGGTGTCTAACTGGAGCGAGTTCAACCATTATGGAGCTCTTTAAGCAGACGAACATTAATTGGATGGGGAAAGCGAAGTACTTTTTCGCGCTTTCCGGGGCTCTACTGGTGATTGGGATTATCGCCTGCGTGCACAACGGCGGTCTCTCGTACGGCATTGATTTCAAGGGCGGGACGCTGGTAAAGGTGCTGTTCGTTCAGCCACCCAGCACTGACGCGATTCGTCACGACTTGGAAGCACAGGGACTTGGTGAGAGCACGATTCAGCCTGTGCACGACATATCGAATCCGAACTCGAATGAAATACAGATTGTTCTTCCCGTAAAGGGAGAGGGCGCACAGGCGCTGGATGAAGGAAAGACAACGATTGTAAAAGCGCTGAGCCAGAGCTTTCCTGCGGCACCCGCCGGGAAGTTGAATTTCAATGATAACTCGACGACTCCTGCGGTGCTGACGGAGTATCTGACGCGCAAGGATCCACTGGGTTTGGGAGCGGCGGCGGGAGATCGTTACACGCAGCTCGGACAGCAGGTTGCAAGTTTTCGGGATAAGAACCGCAGCGGAATTATTGCGGATCTTTCGGACTTGAGCAATTCGGGAGCGCCGGTGCAGGCGCTGACTTCCCTGCAGAGCGGTTTTTACGCGGGCCCTTTTGCGGTGCGCGACGTGGAAATTGTAGGGCCGAAAGTAGGAGCGGAACTGAGGCGTCAGGCGGTGTACGTTACGCTCTATGCTTTGGCGGGCATGTTGGTATATATTGCGATTCGCTTTGAGTGGATTTACGGCGTGGCCGCGGTAATTGCGGTGTTTCACGACGTATTAATCACGCTGGGATTGTTTTCATTGTTCCACCAGTATTTTGAAATTTCGCTGACGGTAATTGCAGCGCTCTTAACACTGGTCGGATATTCAATGAATGACACGATCGTGATTTTCGATCGCGTGCGTGAAAACAATCGCTTGATGCGGCGGGAACCATTCGCGGACATCGTGAACCGCTCGATTAACCAAACCTTGTCACGAACCATCTTGACGAGCGGACTGACATTTTTGACGGTGCTGGTGCTGTTTCTGATGGGCGGCCCGGCATTGCAGAGTTTCTCCTTTGCACTGGTAATTGGAATTGTGGTAGGAACCTATTCGAGTTTTGGAATTGCGGCCCCTCTAGTGGTTGCATGGAACCGTTGGAAGGGGCCGGATGCAGTCAGTTCCGGATCCGCAGCCGGTAACAAACCGGCTTCGGCGAAGCGGGTGACCGCTTAGTCAGAAGCCGCAGGAGGTAGGAATATGTTTGACGATCTAGTTGAATGTAGTCCAAGTGGTAAGAAGAAAACGAAACAGGGCGCGACGGTATTTTTGTCGATGGCCTTTCAAGTCGGCCTGCTTGCCCTGATGCTGATCATCCCTCTGCTGGTAACTCCTGCACTTCCTAAGAGCTTTCTGGCAACAATGCTGACAGCACCGCCGCCGCCAGCGGCACCACCACCGCCTCCTCCGGCCGCGCCAGTTGTGCACGTGAAGCCGACCGCGCGCCTGATTGAAGCCGGACATTTGATGGCGCCGAAATCGATCCCGAAGGACGTGAACATTATCAAGGAAGACGCGCCACCACCCGACGTCGGCGTATCACAGGTAACCGGCGGCGTGGTTGGCGGAGTTCCGGGCGGACAGATTGGCGGAGTATTGGGCGGAATCATCGGCGGAGTAAGCACCGCAGCGCCACCACCTCCACCTCCTCCAGTGGTGACGCCTGCGCGTATCACCAAGGGCGGCGACGTCATGATGGCGACGGCGATCAACAGAGTTACGCCGGTGTATCCGCAACTTGCGCGGCAAGCACGCGTGCAGGGCACAGTGCGGTTGCACACGCTGATTGATAAAGACGGCAAAGTGATTGACGCGACGTACGTTTCCGGGCCGGCGATGCTGGCGCAAGCCGCAATCGACGCTGTGAAACAGTGGAAATTCCATCCAACGATGTTGAATAACACTCCAGTTCAGGTGGAGTGCGTGTTTGAATTGAATTTTAGTTTGGGTGGTAGTTAAGAAGCGGACAGCGCGGGCTGACGGTGGTTCGCGTTGATCGTGGAATAGTGGATGTAACGGTCTGATCGCCGCTACCGTCAATACGTGAGCGATATTTCTGAAGAAAGAAAAAAGGAGCCGATTCGATGCTTGCAAATCTAGCAGTGTGGATGTTGTGGTTACAAGACCAGGGCGGAACGAGCTGGTCGATTCCGGGAATGTGGCACAGCATGCAGTGGATCGCCAAGGGCGTCATCTTGCTGCTGTTCGCTTTGTCGGTGTGGTCGTTTGGCGTAATGATTGACCGCTTCCTGATGTATTCGGCAGCGCGGAAACAATCGCGGATATTCGTCCAGCAAGTGGCGGGCGCGCTGCGAGAAGGCAAACTCGACGAAGCAATTTCGATCGCCGAGCGCAACAAGAAGAGCCACATTGCGAAGGTTGTGGCGACGGGACTTTCCGAATTTCAGTCGGCTTCAGCTCAGGTGCCGGAAGAAGAAGTAATTGAAGCAGCGAAGCGCGGCCTGGAACGCTCGGTGGCGATTGTGCACGCCGAAATGAAGCGCGGGCTGAGCGGACTTGCAACCATCGGATCGACGGCTCCTTTCGTGGGACTGTTCGGCACGGTGACCGGTATTATTAACGCGTTTAAGGGAATTGAATCGTCGCACGCGACGGGTCTTTCCGCGGTAGCCGGCGGTATTTCTGAAGCGCTGGTAACCACGGCAATGGGCTTGATCGTGGCGGTTCCTGCGGTGTGGGCGTACAACTATTTCACCAACAAAGTTGAATCGTTCGACGTGGAAATGGACAACAGCTCAATGGAGCTGATCAACTATTTCATCACACGGCGGAACGCAAAGAAGTAGGAGCCCATCATGGCCTATAAACCAAAAGCAGGAGCAACGATGGCGGCGCCGAACGTGATTCCGATGGCGGATATCATGCTCGTGTTGCTGATCATTTTCATGGTGGTCACGCCGATGTTGGGACACGGCCAGAACGTAAATCTGGCGCACGTGGACCGGCCGGAAGATCTCCCGAACGCCGACAAGGATGACGCAATCATCGTGGCGGTGGATCACTTTGGGAAAATCTATGTAGGCACGACGCAGACGCCTGAGGAAGAACTGACGGCCACGATTCGCGACAAGGTAAAAGATCGCATCGACAAGAGCATCTTTATCAAGAGCGATGGCCGTGCGAAGTATGTGGACGTGACCAAGGTAGTGGACGACGTGCGTTCCGCCGGAGTGGACGAAGTGGGTCTACTGACGGAGCGCGTGGAGCGGCGCAATCCGACCGCGCCACCACCGGGCACGGAGTAGTTTAGCAATTGTAGCGCAACGCGGTAACGCAGTTCGGTCCCGGCTCCGGGTAGAAGGCACGAAATGAGATTCGACCGACATCCGTGAGGTATTGCAAGCAGCCTCGCGGATGCGGTCTAATCGGAGAGAATCAAGGCAACAACCGGGCAAGCGAAAAAAGTCCGGCATTCAAAATCGCAATTTTGTAAAACGGAGTAAGCCGATGGGAATGTCAGTAGGAACCAAGGGTGGCGCGATGGCGGAAATGAACATCGTGCCGTTGATCGATATTTTGTTGGTGCTGTTAATCATTTTCATGGCGATTTCGCCGACGATTTCGATGGGCTTGAACGCACTGGTGCCGCAGCCTGCGCCGCCGGGAGCGCCGGATCAAGCGGTGATGGCGAAGACGATCGTGGTGCAGATTCTGAAGGACGACAAAGTAATGATTAACGAGGAAAGTTCCTCGTGGGACGGTCTGCAGGCGCGGTTGGATCAAATTTTCAAACAGCGCGCGCGAAAAAATCGCATTTGTGAAGGGCGATGACACAGTTTTCTTTGGTCAAGTGGCCAAGGCAATTGATATTATGCGAGCGGCTGGAATTGACAAGGTTGGCCTTCTGACACCCAGAATGGAATCCGGCCAGTAAATTACCGGCGCATAAAATATTGCGCCAGCAGGAAGCGCACGAAGCATCGCGCGAGACCAGCGAGGCCCGCCTAAAACATAAATACGGCGGGCGCCAGGACGGTAATCAAGTATGAATGGACTTTCCATCGCAGTGCGAAAGAATAAAATCCGCTCCCTTGTGAGCGTGAGCTTGCTGGCGGTTGCCGTGCTTGGGCTGGGCGGCTGCGACAAGCTGAAAGCGCGCGACCAGTTGAACCGCGGAATTCAGTCGTTCAAGGCGGGACAGACGGAAGCGGCGATTGAAAATTTCAAGCAGGCGACGCAGTTGGATCCGAACTTGATGATGGCGAAGCTTTATCTGGGCACGGCGTATCAATCCAGCTACATTCCCGGAGCGCCTTCCGACGAGAACCAGCGCATGGGCAAGCAAGCGCTTGAGGTATATCAGGAAGTGCTGGCCGCGGATCCGAATAATCTGGACGCGATTGATCGCGTTGGAGCGCTGCTGAATTCGATGGCGCAGGTGCCATTTTCGGTTGATAAGTTGAATGAGTCGAAGAGCTACTGGCAGAAGCACATCAGCTTGAGCCCGAATGACGCCGACCCGTATTACTGGATCGGCGTGATTGATTGGAAGCTGGCGTACAACACAAATATGGCGATGCGCTCGGCTTACAATCACATTCCGGAAAATTATAAGAAGCAGGTTCATGACGATCAGCCGATGCCGCCGCAGGTTCGCGATAAATTTGCGGCCGAGCAGGCGAAGACGGTGGATGAAGGACTGGCGGCGCTGAAGAAGGCCACGGACCTTCGTCAGGACTATGACGACGCAATTGCTTACCTGAGCCTGATGGATCGTCAAAAAGCGGACATGAGCACGAATCCCGCCGAACGCGACGATCTGCTGAAGACCGCGGATAGTTTGATGGATCAGGTGAAACAGATTAAGCAGAAGAAAGCCGCAGCCCAACCGGGATCGTAGTTTTCTTTCGTAAACATTTGACGCAGGCCCGCGCGATGCCGCGGGCCTGTTTTGTTAAATGGCGCAGATTTTCACCCGCAAGCAGAAATCTTGGTTACACGGTATAATTGAACTCCTTTGCTTACTGTAAATAACATCACGATGCGCTACGGCGCTCGAATACTGTTCGAGGACGTGACCTGCTCATTCCTCGATGGGCGGCGCTACGCCATTACCGGGCCAAACGGCGCTGGCAAATCCACGTTGATGAAAATTTTGGAAGGCGATATTGAGCCGACGAAAGGCTCGATTACGCGCCCCAAGAAGCTTGGTATTTTGCGGCAGGATCAGTTCGCGTTTGACCAGTTCCGCGTGATCGATACTGTGATCATGGGAAATTCCGTGCTGTGGAAGGCGCTGGAAGAACGCGACGCGCTTTACGCCAAGCCACACGAAACCCTTACAGATAAAGACGGGATGAGGCTGGGCGAATTGGAAGGAATTGTCGGCGAAGAAGGTGGCTACACGGCGGAAGCCGACGCGGCGATTTTGCTGGATGGATTGGGAGTGGAGTCCGGTCTGCACGAACGCAAAATGGGTGAATTGCAGGGCGGACAAAAAGTCCGCGTGCTGCTGGCGCAGGCGCTATTTGGTTCGCCTCCGGCGCTGCTGCTGGACGAGCCGACGAACAACCTGGACTTGGATTCCGTTCACTGGCTGCAGGACTATCTTCTGGAATATCCCGGCGTGCTGATTGTGATTTCGCACGACCGCCATTTTCTGAACAGCGTCAGCAGCTACACCGCGGACATCGACTACCAAACGGTGATCATGTATCCCGGCGGATACGATGACATGGTGATGGCCAAGACGCAGATTCGCGCGAGCATTGAAGCGGATAACGCGCAGCGCGAAAAAAAGATTGAGCAACTGAATGCATTTATCGCGCGATTTTCGGCCGGTACTCGTTCGCGGCAAGTAACTTCTCGCCGTAAAGAAGTTGAGCGCATTCAAACATCGGATCTCGCCCGATCAAATATCGCGCGTCCGTATATTCGCTTTGATGTGAACCGGCCATCGGGACGGCACCCTTTGGAAACGAAGGGGCTGAAGAAATCGTACGACGATTTGAAAGTGATTTTGCCTTTCACCACCAGTGTGGCGCGCGGAGAAAAAATCGCGCTCATGGGCCGCAACGGCGCGGGAAAAACCACGCTGCTGAAATCGTTGCTGCGGAATGCGCCGGGTTTTGTGGACGATGCGGAACATAAATTTCTGATTGATGGCGGCACATGCACGTGGGGCCATGAAGTCAGCGTGGGATATTTCGCGCAGGATCACGCGGATTCGATTACCAAGGGCACCACGACACTGGAGTGGCTGTATCAATTTAATCCGGCGGCGACGCAAGCGGAACTGCGCGGATTGCTGGGACAAATGCTATTCAGCGGCGAAGACGCGCTGAAGCCCACGCAGGCGCTTTCCGGAGGCGAACAAGCGCGGCTGATTTTCTGCAAGCTGATGATGCAGAAGCCGAACGTGCTGGTGCTGGACGAGCCGACAAACCATTTGGATTTGGAATCGATCAACGCGCTGAACATCGCGCTGCAAAAATATGAAGGTACGGTGCTGCTGGTTACGCACGACCACGATGTGATTGACGAAGTGGCCACGCGAATCTGGCATTTTGAAAGCGGGCACATCGACGACTTCAAGGGGCCGTACGAAGAGTTTATGGTTTACGCGCAACAAAAGGCCGCAGAAAAACAGAAGGTCGCCGCAGGCCGCGGAAAAAAGTAACCCAGTAGCAAGTCCGCGCCGCTGAAGATGTTGCGCTAAAGTTGTTGCGTCCCCTCCAGGAGTAAACTAAGAGCGTTATGCCCGCATCCGGCAAGCCGCTGCTTCGATTTGACCGCTCCGCACGCGCGCTGGAGTCGCGCTTTGAAGAGCTGGTGGTGAAGCTGCGGCAGAACCGTCCCGCCGACGATACCGAATTACTAAGACGCGCCTACGAATTTGCCGCGGAACAACACAAATCCCAGAAACGCGAATCGGGCGAGCCATATCTTTCCCATCCACTGGAAGTAGCGCACGAACTGGCGGATATGAAGCTGGACGTGATGACGCTAACGGCGGCGCTGCTACATGACGTGGTGGAAGATACGCAGATTCCGGGCGGAAAAATTTCGGAATTGTTCGGTTCGGATGTAGCGCAATTGGTGGAAGGTGTAACGAAAATCAGCCGGCTGGATTTGCTGGCTCCCGAAGCGCGCCAGGCTGAAAATTTGCGCAAGATGTTGCTGGCGATGGTGCACGACGTTCGCGTGGTCGTTATCAAACTGGCGGACCGGCTGCACAACATGCGCACACTGGAATTTTTGCCGGTAGCAAAGCAGCAGCGAATCGCGCGGGAAACATTGGACGTTTACGCGCCAATTGCACACCGATTAGGAATGGGATTGGTCCGCGGCGAGCTGGAAGACTTGTCATTCCGGTATGTGGATACGAACGACTATTTGGAATTACAGAAAACGGTCGCGTCGCGAAGTAAGAGTTTGGAAAAATTTTTGCAAGAAGCACAGATCGCCATCCGCCGGAAGTTGGTGGAAAGTGGCGTGCCCGCCGAAGTGGAAGCGCGCGTAAAGCGGCTCTACTCCATTCATCAAAAAACGAAGCGGCAAGAACGCACGCTGGAGCAGATTTACGATTTGCTCGCCGTGCGGATCATCACGGATTCGGTGCGGAATTGTTACGGCGCGCTGGGCGTGGTGCACGAAATTTGGCGTCCTGTGCCGGGGCGATTCAAAGATTATATTGCGATGCCGCGTCCGAATTTGTACCAATCCCTGCACACCACGGTGATGCACGAAGGCCAGCCATTTGAGGTGCAGATTCGCACGCAGGAAATGCATCGCCTTGCCGAACAAGGTGTTGCCGCGCACTGGAAATATAAAGACGGCAAGCAGGTTTCCGAGGCTGACGACCAGCGAATCACCTGGATGCGCCAGTTGATTGAGTGGGCGCGGGAAATGCAGGAGCCCAGCGAATTCCTTTCCACACTGAAAGTGGATTTATATCCCGATGAAGTGTACGCGTTCACGCCGAAGGGACGGGTAATTCCCTTGCCGCGCGGCGGAACCCCTGTTGATTTTGCATATGCTGTGCATACCGAGGTTGGAAATCTTTGCAGCGGCGCGAAAGTAAACGGTCAAATTGTGCCGCTGCGCCACGCGCTATCGAATGGCGACGTGGTGGAAATTTTGACGCAGAAGGGCCACGTTCCCAATCGCGACTGGCTGAGTTTTGTGCTTACTTCGCGCGCGCGCAGCAAGATACGTCACTGGGTGCACACGAATGAGCGCGGCGAAGCAACGGAAGTTGGGCGGCGATTACTGGAAAATGAAGCGCGGCAATTTGGGCGTTCGCTGAAGCGAATTCCCGAAGCGGATTTGCTGCGAGTAGCCGGCGAGTACGGCTGCGGAAAGATGGAAGATTTATTTGCGGAGTTGGGCTACGGAAAATATTCCGCGCGGCAAATTCTAAGTAAGGCACTGGGAGAAACGCTGGGCGAGCCAGCCGTCTCCGAGCCTCGTCCGAAGAGCGGCCCGGCGCGAATTGTTTCAGGAGTGAAGCGCGCGCTGGGAATGGGCGCCGCAGATGCGATTCGAGTGCGCGGCAACAGCGGGTTGATGGTTTTCCTGGCGAAATGTTGCAGCCCGATTCCGGGCGACGAAATTGTGGGTTACGTGACACGTGGACGCGGCGTGGCAGTGCATTTGAATTCGTGTCCGAACGTTCAGAATTTGCTTTATGAATCGGAACGGAAAATTGATGTTGGCTGGGCGGAAGCGGAAGGCACGCAATATACGGTGAGCCTGATTATTCGCACGCAAAACCGGCCGGGAATGCTGGCGGATATTACCGCGATGATTAGCGCGGCGGGATCGAACATTCAAACGCTGGCGAGTCAGCCGGATAAGTTAAATGCGCGAGTGGAAGCGACGCTGGATATTGTGAACCGCAAACAGCTTGAGAAAATTGTGGCCAACGTAAAGAAAATTTCCGGCGTATTCGGCGTGGAACGCGTTTATAAGATTTGAAGCGTGCCGGAGTTGATTCTCGCGGCACGTTGACTTGAACCCGCCCGTCGCAAGCAGGAATCTACCGTTACAATAGCTACGATGGATTCCAGCCTCAAAGCGCGAAGTTTCAAAGTTGCCTGTTGGGTCGCCCTGATTGCAGCTACGATTTATTTTGCCGGATGCCAAAAATCCAATAAAGCTGATACGAAATCTCTCTACCAGTCCGGTATGTGGTCAGACACCGTCCGGCAATTGAAAGATTTGGACATCAGCGAATCCGAAGTGGGCGAACTAATCAAACTTCACGAAGCCGGGCTCTCCGATGATGGCTGCGTGAAATTGATGCATTACGTTCGCGACCGCAAGCAGATGTTCACCGGTGGAGACTCCGTGGCGGGATTGCTGCGCGCGGGAGTCTCCGAAAAAACTGTGCTGGATTTGGCGCAAATGGATCTGATTGGCACGTGGGCGTTGGAAGCGCAGGGGATCCGACTCGCAGGTTATTCGGACGCCGTGGTACTGGCGATCGCGCATCGCCGCGCGCAACGGCTACCAACGGTATCGGCGACATCTTTGGTACAGTTGAAAAATACCGGGACGACCGAATCACAAGCACTGGATTTAATTTCCCGCGGACTGACCGACGAGCAGGCCGGGCAGATGATCGCCAGCCACAACCAGTCGCAGAAGCCGACGGGATTTGTGCGTGGCTCCGGACACAAACCTCGTACTCGTTGAACCAATTTGTCACATTGGATTACCTCGGCGAATTTTGACGCCGCCTGCCCCGCTCGGTAGAATCCACTCACATTGATTCGTCCCGCTACATCGCGAATATTGCTTCCCGCCGTTGCAATTCTTGCTGCGTGGATGTCATACGGCTGCACTGCTGCATTTGGACCGGGATACACCATCGAAAAACAGCGCGTTGACGTGAGTTACAACCGGGAGGCGGCGGATCGCGTGTCGGTTCGGGCGTCGTATGAATTGAAAAATACCGGGACGAAGCCGCTTGAAATAATAGACTTCCGGCCGCCGGCTCCTGACACATTTGAAGCGAAGAATTTGCAGGTGGAATGGCGCGGCAAAACCTTTTCCGTCACCGCACCACCGCCCGGCAGCGACGACACCGAAGTTCACGTGCTGCTTCATGCCGCGTGGCCGGTCGGCGAAAGCGGCGAATTTGTTCTTTCATATGGATTGGGCGTGACATCCAATCTCGAATCGGTCAATCCTAATTCGGGTGGGGTATTTTTTCTGCCGACGAACGGCTGGCTGCCTTCGCTACTGCCGCCCGACCACCGCGCTTTCGCGACTGGTGGGGCTCCGCCGAAAAAATGGGATCTAGTGGTCAGCGTTCCGGACGGATATCACATTCATGCCAGCGGAGAGGAGCATGGCGCGGATAAACACGGGGCACGCGGAATGCGCTTTGAGCAGCAGCCGCAGACAAACCTAAATCCGTACGTTGTTGCAGGGCCATACGCCGAACAGCAAGTGCACACGCGTGCGGGCACTGTAATCATCTGGACCGGCAATCCTGTATCGGCGGATCGCGCAAATAAGTTTGCCAACCGCGTCGCCAGCGACGCCGCTTTTTATGCAGCGGAATTCGGAAGCGCGGATCCGAAAAATCGCACTATCAATTTGATTGAATGTCCTTCGGGCTCCAGCACCTCGATGACTCCGGATAAGTTATGGATTCCCCGGCCTGATTGTTTATTTCTTCCCCATACGGTGGTGGTGCCGCCCGGATTCTTGAACGCAGAAATGTCAGACGACAAGATGACATCGGTGGACCTTCAACTTGCCGTAAGTTGGTTCTATTTTTCAGCGATGCCGAAAGACTCCGACACAATGTTCCCAATCGCCGCGCTTAGCGATTACGCCAGAATCACACTGGCAACTTCGGGTAATCCGAGCGCGCGCGATGCGGTGATTCGCGACTATTTACGGCAAGTTCCTGTTGGAGATAATAAGGAAACGCCGCTGATTCGAGTGGAGGGAAATGCCTCGCCTGAAATTCAGGATCGCGCTCGCGCGGAGAGCGTACTTTTTTTCCTCGCGTTGGATGATCGCTGTGGCGCGAAGAATGTTCACAAGGGAATTTCAAGAATGTCGCGTCTGCTGCGCGGGCAAACATGGGGACTTCCCGATTTGCGCGCGGCAGTGGAAGCCGAATGCGGCGGCCCCATCCTCGAAAGTTTTCTTTCGCGAGTGGATGCACGGCCCAGGAATTCCGCCCGAATTTCGCGCACGCTACGCGGGCGTAGGGGCGGGTCTGTGACCCGCCCGCTGACCATTTTGTTGAATTTGAATTAGAAATAGAATTTCAATCTCAGGAGGAACAGCGTGAAGCAAATTATCGCAACAGATCGCGGACCAAAAGCCATCGGCCCGTATTCACAAGCGGTGAAAGCCAATGGATTTCTATTCGTCTCCGGCCAAATCTGCCTGGATCCACACACACAGCAGTTAATCGAAGGCGACGTGGCCAAGCAAACCGAACGCGTGATGGAAAACTTGAAAGGAATTGTGGAAGCGGCGGGTTCTTCGCTGGATCATGTGGTGAAGACCACCGTGTTTCTTTCCGACATGAATGATTTCGCGGCCATGAATGCCGTTTACGCGAAATATTTTCCGACCGATCCGCCGGCGCGCGCGACGGTGCAAGTAGCGCGATTGCCCCGCGACGTGAAAGTGGAAATCGAAGTAATCTGCGAAGGATAACAAGCTTGGCAAAAGCAAAAGCGCCGGGGCACGATGTGCGCTCCGGCGCTGAATTTTTTCTTAGGCAATTAGTATTGCCGGGAATTTAAATTAGAAGCGCCGGCGATTTCCCCCGCCTCCGCCGTCACGATCACGTCCGCCATCGCGGCCACCTCCGCCACGACCACCATCGCGTCCGCCGTCACGTCCTCCGCCTCCACTGCGGCCACCACCGCCTCCGCCGCTGCGATTTCCTCCGCCTCCGCCACCACCGCGGTTACCGCCGTAGCCTCCGCCTCCGCCGCCATGTCCACCACCACCGCGCGGAGCCTGCGGACGCGCTTCGTTCACTTGCAGCACGCGGCCTTCGAGATTAAATCCATTAAGGGCTGTGATTACCGCGGCCATGTCTGCACCCGGCCCCAGTTCCACGAATCCAAATCCACGGGAACGGCCGGTTTCTGCATCACGGATCACGCGTGCCGAGGCGACCTGAAACCCATTGCTCACGAAAAGTTGATTAAGGCTCTCATCCGTCGTGTCAAAAGAGAGGTTTCCTACGTAGAGCTTCGCCATGGCAATTCCCCCTTCGGTGCGCCGCTCATTTTTGAGAATGTCGCGGGAAAAACGGGCGGGGTCGCGATGCGAACCCGCCCCAAGTAGGATTAGAGGCTGGTGACGTTCGCGGCTTGGAGACCTTTGGGCCCACGCGTGACTTCAAATTCAACCGCCTGGCCTTCGTTCAGCGTTTTGTATCCATCTCCCTGAATTGCGGAAAAGTGTACGAATACATCTTCGCCGGACTGGCGCTGGATGAATCCAAAGCCTTTGCTGGCGTTAAACCACTTTACGGTTCCTTGTTCTTTCACGGTAGTTCCTTTGCTGTTGATTAAGCTATTTGGTGCGCTCGTCCAAGTCTGTGGAGCTTCCAGCCGCAACAAAAAAGGCCGCGAGTTGTGCAAACTCGCAGCCCCTTTGAAGCACTTATCCAAAGGTTTTACAAGAGCAGCAAACGCAAGAAAAGACTAACACAGGACTAAGTGTCAAGCTAGGAAAACGTTGATGAAATCGGGGTTTTCGACGGTGGAAATGGCGCCTCTTCGCGTCCAGTATCGCCTAAATTTGTCGCGTGCCGCAGCAGCTCGTCCGGGGATGGCCCGAAACGCCGCGGGCGTTGTAAGATGCTGCCATGACTTGGCTTACCTTCGCGCTAATGCTGCTTTCCCTGGGCCAATCCGGCTTCCAGATGCCCCCTATCCAGACCATTGATTTCTATGGCTTACGGACGGTTTCCCAGGACCAAATACGGAAAGCGCTGCAGATTAAGGAGGGCGATGCGCCTCCAGAATCCACACTACCTGCCCAATTGCGGGTGGAAGCGGTAGACCGCGTAATCCGTGCCCGGCTGAACTTTGTATGCTGCGAGAAGGGCAAAACAACGCTTTACGTGGGCATTCAGGAGCAGGACGTGCCTAGTCTGGATTTCCGGCCCGCGCCAACGGGGTCCGTCCGCCTGCCATTTGACGTGCCGCCCGCCGGCGCCGCATTTGACACGGCTTTTGAACGCGCTATGGAGGGCGGCGACCACGCGGAGGATCAGTCCGCCGGACATTCCCTGATGCATTTTCAAGAGGCGCGCGTAGCTCAGCAAAAATTTATTACGCTTGCGGTGCTGCATCCGGCGATATTGCATGATGTGCTTCGAAATTCCGCCGATGCGCATCAGCGCGCGCTTGCTGCGCAGATTTTGGGTTATGCCGCGGACAAACGCGACGTGGTGGCGGATTTAGTTTACGGAACGCGCGATCCGGATGACGACGTGCGAAATAATTGCACGCGCGCGCTTTGGCTGATTGCGAAATTTGCCCAGCGAAAACCGGAGCTGGGGATTCAGGTTCCGCCAACGGTGTTTATTGATTTGCTGAACTCGCTGGTTTGGACGGATCGGAACAGATCTTCGTACGCTTTGATGGAAACCACTTTTAATCACGATCCGGCGGTGCTGGCCGAAATTCGCGCAAAGGCGATGCCGTCACTTGTAGAGATGGCGCGATGGAAGGCGATTGCACACGCACAGCCGGCGATATTTTTATTGGGGAGAATCGGCGGAATGTCCGAAGACGATATTCAAGCCGCAATCGATCGCGGAGATCGCGAAGCAGTAATTTCCGCGGGAACGAAAGCCGCGGCGGCTGCGAAATAACAATGTTCGGATATTAAAAACGGTTTGTAACAAGGTCTAAATGACTTGTATCAGGGCACGACTTCAGTCGTGCCGTCACGCACGGTCAGAAAGGGGTTTTAACCCCTGACTCCGCCGCAAACCTATTTCGAGTTATACGACGAAACCGTTTCCGTTGGTTTCGCTGCTTCGACGATGATGTCGCTTTCCTTAAAATCCGCCACTTGTAAACGCAAATTGCCGGGGTTCGTGGCGTAGCCGAGAGCAACGTCCATCGCGATTGTGCCGTTGCGGATCATACGCTCCAGCTCGCTATCAAAATCCTGCATGCCTTCGGTTTCGCCGTCACGCATCGCGTCCAGCAAGCTCTTGCCGTCTGATTCGCCTTTTTCCACGTAATCACGCGTACGCATCGTGGATTTTAGAATTTCGATTACTGCGACGCGGCCGTCGCCATCTTTGCGCGGTGCCAATCTTTGCGAAACGATGTAACGAAACGCCTTGGAAAGGCGTGTGCGAATAATGTGCTGGTCGCCCAACGGAAATGCGCCAACGATACGCTCAACGGTTTTTGAAGCGTCAATCGTATGCAGCGTGGAAAGAACCAAGTGGCCTGTTTCCGCGGCTTCCAGCGCAATTTCGATTGTTTCCTTATCGCGCATTTCGCCCACCAAAATTACTTTCGGCGCTTGGCGCAAAGCAGCGCGCAGTGCCAGCGCGAAAGAAGGAGTGTCACTGTGAACTTCACGCTGATGAATCGTGGATTTTTTATGGTTGTGCAGAAATTCGATGGGATCTTCAATTGTGATGATGTGAAACGCCTTTTCGTCATTGATGAGATCGATGATCGCGGCCAGCGTTGAAGATTTGCCGGAGCCTGTCGGACCCGTGACCAGCACAATCCCGTTGCGCACAGCCATGATGTCCTTCAATTGCGGCGGAAGATTCAGCGAACCAAAGGTCGGCACGCGGTTGGGAATCACCCGCATTACGATGGCGCAACTTCCCCGCTGGGTGAAAATATTTACGCGGAATCGCGCCAGCCTCGCAAGACTGTAGGAAATATCGCACGAACCTTGCGTGCGCAGCTTTTCCACGGCCTGCGCGCTTCCACCAATCAGATCGGCGGCAATTCGCGCGGTATCTTCGGTAGTGAGTTTCCCAAGACCGGTGATTGGAACTTCCACCAGTTGTCCTGTAGCTTCCACTTGTGGCGGACGGCCCGGCGAAAAAATCAAATCGCTCACATGCTTTGCGGCGCGCAGCATCGTAGAAATAATTACCGTGGTGGCGATGGTTTCGGCGCGTGGCGCTGGAGCGGCTGGAACTGGGACTGGATTGATTTCCATGATCGTCTTCACGTTCCTTTGCGGCGTTCTTGTGCGTCGATCGACTGAACTTCAAGTGTGAGCCAAAGGCGGGCGGAATGCAGCAGCGACGCAAGAAGGTGATGGCTTATGGATTACGGGGAGGGAGTCCGCTTGCGGCGGGAACGAGCACGTTTCCTTCGGCGAGCGATCTTGTTTAGTATTCGCCCAAGAAGGCTCACTTGGATCGGACCGGAAGGCGTTCCCGAGATCCTCGGCGTGTGATCTGACGGCCATGGAATATCGTATGCACTGTCGATCTCAAAGAACTGCAGCAAATTCGCCGTGAATTCCTCTCCCCATCCGCGCTCGACATTCAACGCAACCGCATAACCGGTATTCGCCTCCAGGATTTGCGGCGTAGCGCCCGGACTATTCTCGCGATTCAATCTGTCGGCATCGGCGCGTCCTACAAATGTGCGAAATCCCTTCAACTCCTCAAGTACTTTTCGGCCCGCGGCAGTCGGGGCCTCACAAAGTTGATGAAACACTACGTTCAGAAAAAGTACGGCGCTGATAAGCAATGCTACTTGATTGGAAGTTGAGGATGCCAGAAGACCGAATCCGAGCAGCGCGGAAGTTGTGAGCACCAGCGGAACCGTATCGCTGACGTTAAACGGACGCGCCGGTCGGGTTACTCCGGGAAGGCGGGAAATTAACTTCCGCAATGTCGAAGGCCAAACTCTGATTGCCGAAATAAAACATGCAGCGCAAAGAACGCCGATCAAACAAAGATACCCAACACCGGGCAACTGCCCGCCTTTCAGATGAACAGGGAGCGACCCGATCACCGCCATAATGACGAGCATCGAGAAAACCGCGCCGACATACCACAGTCCCCAGTTCCTCGAAATTAGATTCGGCTCCGCGACACCGGCAATCACTTTTTCAAAGTGATGAAGCGCGCGACTCAACTCAGCGGAGTCAGTAACTCCGAATTGATACTTGTCCAAACTGTACGGAAACAAAGATTTCAAAATGCAGGATTCTTCCGCGGGCAGAGATTCTTCCGCGTCTCGCCGTTTCTTCAGAGCGAACCGGTCGCCATCTTCGTGAATCCTCAGAAAACCTTTCGCGGCCAGCGAAATAATCGCGGCCGCGAATGCGCGCTCGCATCTACCGTTTTGAATGAGATAAGCGGCTAACGCTGGAGAAACATTTTCCGGCGGTTCATACCGGGTCACGTCTACGGCGCGTGCTGATTTCCAATGCAGCGCGACGGCGATCATCAGGAAATATATGAATGTTAGCGCTACACCAAGCCACGCATATGCATAGACGGAAATTGCGCCGCTGGAATCAGTTAGCATCGGAAAGATCCGAAGCCGGCGGTGCTGGTCGCGTCTTCAATAATTGCCAGGTGATTAGCGACGTTAGAGCGACGTAAATGACGTTAGTAGCAATCAGAAATCCGGTTGAAACTATTCGTTCAAACAGCCATCCAAACATGCCTGCCAGGAACCCTCCCACGCCAACTAAGCTCCACAACGCGCCAGCTAACTTTGCCCAAATAAAAGCCGGCCGGCCGTGAGAAATACCTTTACCAAGAAATTTGACTAGAAACACTTTTGGATTCGAGTAGACCCACCTTCCCAAGAGAGCGAACGCAACGGCAGCTACTAGGCCTACTGCGCGAATGATGAGGTCAGCCACAATGCCGTGCATTATACGGCCCGAGGCTGAATTTTCCGGAGAGATAAAAATGGTGGGCCTGGGAAGACTTGAACTTCCGACCTCGCCCTTATCAGGGGCGCGCTCTAGCCACCTGAGCTACAGGCCCACGCGTACGCAGGAACGAGATTTTACCATTTACTAGCGGAAAGTGCCTAACTGCCGGCACCGAATGTGCCGTGGGCGTTCGATTTAATAAATGCGTCCTATCCGAACTCCACCCTCGGCGTAGTCTGGTTCGGCCCCACCTGTCCAACCACAATTTGCGCCTTCGCGTAATTTTCTCCGCGAATTCCGCTGCCGGATATTCGGCGCAACATTGCAAGTTGACCGATGTGCGTAAGCGAATCCGCAATCGGTCCCTGAAAAAGATTTTCAGCGGGCGTGCCGAGCGGCAAGTTTGAGGAGAGATATCCATCAAACGCGGCGAGTGTCCGGAAGAAACGTTCGGTTTCCTGTGGCCACGCGAGTGGTGCGGAGTCGTGCCATTCATTTCGGCCTTGCGCCATCGCAAGCGCCCAATCGTACAGATCGCCGATGTGCGCCAGAATTTCCGAGGGCGTTCGCGTGGTGGGATTCAGTTTGTAATCCGCAAATTCAGTGGGCGCGCCACGCAAAACTTTTGCGCCGCGATACGCGACGGTTGCAACTGTGTGACGAAGAAGCGCGGTGCGCGCGTCAGTTTCGGGTGTCATGGCTCTAAGTAGCCTCCAGATTTATGACGTGCAGTTTAGCGAACTTGGTGCCCTTCGCCAATTTGAATGCCACAACGAGTGTGTTTTCATAGAGTTGAAGCCACCCTGTCAGAGATTTGCACGTTTTGAAATAAAGCAATGGGGGTGCCCCCCCCACCCCATATTTGCTATGTATTGCAAATAAAGGACTTACGGGAGAACGAAATTTCAAATCGCGTCCACTGGGCAGGGAGCGACGCGCAGTTCCGGCCTTCGCTTGAGACGCTTGCGACGGTAGCGTATGATTCCGAGGATTTCTTTTTGCGGCGCGGATTGTTGCGACGCGCGCGGAAAATGTTTGTGACTCTGAAAAAATAATGATCACACGTTTGATTGGAACATGCAGCCGCTGGCTGCTGGATAGAATCGTGGGCGCGCTTGCCGCCACGGGAATTAATCCAAACGTACTTACGTTCATTGGATTGGTTGTGAATTTTTGGGCGGCAGTTATGTTTGCCACCGGACTTTTCAAGATTGCCGCGATCGTGATTTTCTTCGCCGGATTTTTGGACATGCTTGATGGACAAGTGGCGCGGCGGCAAAATCGCGTCACCGCGTTCGGCGCGTTCTACGATTCCACGCTCGATCGTTATTCCGATATGGCGCTGTATTTGGGATTGCTCGTGTACTACGCCGCGAATGGACAAACGCCCTACGTGATTTTGGGCGCAGTGGCCACGGCGGGATCTGTGATGGTCAGCTACACGCGCGCGCGAGCTGAGTCGCTGATTCCACTTTGCAAAGTTGGGTTTATGGAGCGGCCCGAGCGCATGGTGCTGCTGATTATCGGCGGATTATTTGATCGCATGGCGCCGGTGCTGTGGGTAATCGCGGTGGTTTCCACAATCACCGTGATTCATCGCATTGTTTACACCTGGCAGGAAATGCGCGCCGGGCGCACGCTGCCGAGTATTCGCATCAGCCTCTAATTTTTTTCTGCAGCGCTTTCCGCGACGCCCTCTTTGGATTCGCGCGCGTCGTAGTAGGCATCAACTGGCGCTGTCATAATTGCGCGGACGCGTTCGATCAGCGCGTCCACATCACTTTTTTTCATTCCCGCCGTTTCAATCGTGTCGTGAATGTGCACAACAATATTCGACGGATGAACCCACCAGCGATCTTTGCGATTGAATTCAAATGAGCCGACGGTGCTGACGGGAACAATCGGACAGCCGAATTGCACCGCCATGCGAAAAGCACCTTCTTCAAATTGGCCCATGCGGCCGGTGAGGGTGCGCTTCCCCTCGGCAAAAACAATCAGGCTGACGCCGTTATCGAGCGCGGCTTTTGTTTCGCGCCACAATTTTTTCAAATCCGATGGCCGGCGTACATCGGGAACGGGAACATTTCCGAAACGCTTCATCAGAATTCCGTAAAGCGGGATCTTGAAATGCGACTCCAGTTCCAGTCCACGAACGTGTTGCGGAATTGAACCGCAAAGCACAAATGGATCAAATAAATTAACGTGATTCGCGATGAAAAAACTGGTGCGCTGTGAATCGAATCCGGGCGATTGCAAAACGGTTAGGCGCGCGCCGGCGAGTCGAATGAGATTGCGGCAAAAAAAACGAACTGCGCTATCGAATTTGCGCGGGCTCACTAAAAATGTGATGAGGACCAGCGAGGGGACCAAAATTGCGAAATACAATCCAGCGACACACAACAGAATCGCGCTGCGAATCGAAAGCCAAACATTTTTCATGCGATAACGTCCAGCGCACCCGGAAGAACTTCCAATAATTTCGGCTGAATCGTAAGAACTTCTCCGTCCACCATCACGTCAACAGGACCTTCCAACTGAAACTCGATGCGCGTGGCACTGTTGCGGGAAGCGCGCGGATGATTCAGATGCGTGCCGTCAAACAAAGTGGGGAAATTTTTCAAAAGCGCGAACCGGCCGATGGCTCCCCAGCGAACATATTCGATCAAGCCGCTATCGGATTCGGCTTTCGGCGCGATCATCATTTTTCCGCCGGTATATTTGCTGTTGTTGAATGTGAGAAAAAGGCAGCGGTCGGTGTCGAATTCAACTGTGGAATCCAAACGCAAAGGAAAAGCGCGCCGCTTAAGACGCATCAAACTTCCAAGCACAGCGAGAATATATCCAGCTTCGCCGAGAGATTTGAAGCGGCGGTTGGCGAGCGCCGTGACGTCCGCAGTGAATCCGACGCTCAACAAATTTATGTAATAAATCACGCCTGCGGCATGGGTGAGTTTCAAAACGTCGCAGCGGCGGCGCTTTCCCGCGAGCAGCGCTTCAGTTGCGTGCTGCAAACCATTTTTGCTGAAATCGCGAAGAAAAGAATTGCCGGTGCCGAGCGGAAGAAATCCAAGCGCTACTCGATCGCTGTGATGCAACGCTTCCGGAAAAATTCCGTTTACGATTTCATAGCCGGTGCCATCGCCACCGACGGAGATAAAATTTCGGTAGCCCTTCGCATAACCGTCCCGTGCTAAATGCGAAGCGTCGCCGGGACCGGAAGTGTTCACCGCGTCAACTTTGATTCCCGAAGCGCGCAGCTTATCGAGCGCGGCGACGTAAAGTTTTCCGGCACGGCCTCCACCGGCGGCCCGATTCACGATGGCGAGCATTTCTTTTTTCATAGCGAAACTTTCATAACTTGACCAGCGCCGACGCACGATCAAGCGTTGTGCGAATCTGTTGCGCGAGATCGACGCGCTTCACTTTCATGGACGCTGTGCGCGGGAAATCCTGATCCCAAATTACGAATCCGCTGACGCGTTTATAGTTCAACAACTTTTGATTGCGTACTGAAACTTCCGCGCGAATCGCGTCGTCAATGGGGCGATTTTGTTCCGGGCGGAGAACGATCAGCAATTCTTCGCCGACCGTTGTGCGCTCCGGCCAAATATAATTTGCAGCGAACACGGAAAACTCTTTTACCGGCAGGCCCTCGAACGCGTTTTCGATATCTTCCGGATAAATATTTTTTCCTTCGGCGGTGACAATCATATTTTTCTTGCGTCCGAGCAATCTCAGGTGGCCCGTTTCGCTGATACGGCCGAGATCGCCGGTTTGCAACCAGCCGTCCACAATTGTTTCAGCCGTCAATTCAGGATCGTCCAGATAATGCGACATCACCGTTTTGCTGCGCACAGTTACTTCGCCGATTCCGTCCGCGCCGGTATTTACGATGCGAACTTCCATGCCGGGCAGGGGACGGCCGACTGTGTCCGGACGAAATGGGTGAAAATCATTGAGTGTTACGGCGGTGCCGGCTTCGGTGAGTCCGTAACCATTCGCGACGGGAATTCCGAGGTCGTAGAAAAATTGCAGGGTCTCGGGTTCCGTGAAAGCGCCGCCAACAAACAATGTACGTAATTCTCCTCCGAACGCGGCGTGCACCTGGCTTAACAATTTTCGGCTGAGCCACATTTTCGGTGAGCGCCGTGTAAACGTGCGATTGATCGAGAGAAGCGCGTCGAAAATTGCGCGCTTGAATTTCGGCAGCGCGTCAAATTTCGCCTGCAATCCTTTTTGAAGATTTTTCAGCACCAGCGGAACCAGCGCCATATAAGTGATTTTGTATTTCGGAAAAGCTTCGCGGACATATTCTGGCCGCAAAGTTCTCAAATGAACGACGGTTGCGCCGCAAGTGAACGGGCCGAAGAAACCGACCATGAAATCAATCGCGTGATTTGTAGGAAGAATGCTGAGGTAGCGCACGCCGGGCCAAAACGGATAAAGTTTTGTGAGCGCGACGCATTGTTCCAAATAATTTTCGTGGGTCAGCACGCAACCCTTCGGCCGTCCGCCGGTGCCGGAAGAATATACGATGCACGCCCAATCATTTCGCTTACGCGGAACAAAAGGCGGATCATTTTCAACGCGAAATTCTTCCCATCGAAGCGCTCCGCCGAGATCGGCGCCAGCAGGCGCTTCCGTCACCAGTGTAATTGCGGCGCGACGATCGGCGAATCCTTCAGCCTGCATCATCAAACGCCACACTGGATATTCCGTGACAAGCACGCTTGCGTGTGAATGCGCGAGCAAAGCCATTTGTTCTGGCGGCGATAGTTTGTAATCGAGTGGAACCAGTACACCGCCCGCGTGAAAAATTGCGTAGGCGGAAATCAGCCACTTCGATTGATTGGTCATGATGATGGCCGCGCGATCGCCGGCGTGAAATCCGCGCGCTTGCAATGCCGCGGCTAGTGGAATCGCTGCTTGCTTAAATTGCCTGTAAGTGAGGCGTTCTTTTTCGCGTTCGCGATCTGCCTCGATTAGACAAATTTCGTCAGGCCAGCGATCGAGCGCATCGCGAAGAGCGGCGCCGAGAGAGTCGTATTTGGTCAGATCGAGCATTTACGTTAGGGCACGCCGAAAGGGCGCGGACAGACGCATTAGAATATCAGGATTTTGGCGGATGAAACTTGCGATGGTGTGCACGGGAATTGTGCGCGACGCCGGCTACAGTCGCGATTGAATGCGTGTGGCGAGCGTGCGGAAATCGCTGACGCCCTGCATTTCGTAATCGGGCAGTTCGATATTGAAATGTTGTTCCAGACGCGTGAGCATTTCGAGCGCCTGCAAACTATCGATGCCAAGTTTCTTGAAAAAATCGTCGGACGCAGAAAGAGACTCGCGCGGCACTTTAAAGTGTTTTGCCGCGAGATCGAGAACTTCGTCGGTTGTTTGGTCGATGGTTCGCACTCTTGATCCTCTAACAGAGTAAGCTTATCACGCGATAGCTGTTGGTTATTCGATGCCCGGTTCTTGATTTACGGTAGATATGGCAGCGCATCGGAACTTTCTGCGAATTTGCGCAGGCCTTCCATTACCGCGGGGCGCGTGAATAATTCGCAGAACAAATCAATTTCGCGGCGCAGCTCCTCGTGTGGAATCGGTTTCAGGAAACGTTTTGCGGCAGCGCTGGTTGCACGATCGAATTTTGATACTTGCGCGGCAGTTGAGCGAGCGATGCGCAAAACTTCTCCTTCAGCTGCGAGTTGGCTGACGAGTCCGACTGCGTTGGCTTTTTGGGCGTTGATGCTGCGGCCGGTTAGGAGCAAATCACGCACGACGGCGTTGCCGAGATCGCGGCGCAGGCGCGGAATTCCGCCGAAGCCAGGAATCAGACCGAGTCGCAATTCCGGAAAACAGAAACGCGCCATTTTATCGGCGATAATTAAATCGCAGGAAAGCGCCAGCTCGAATCCTCCGCCGAAACAGACGCCGTGAACCGCGGCGATTGTTGTGAGCGGAGTGTCGTCAAGCGCGTTCATCACCGCATGAATGCGATGGAGAAATTCGCGGACGCCTGTAAGGCGCGCGGCGGCATCGAGCGGAAGGGATGCTGTGTAAAGTTCGCGTAAATCCGCGCCGGCGGAAAATCCTGAGGCGAGCGAGCTGTACACGATCACGGAACTTGCGTGTTGCGCGAGCCCATCGAGTGCGGCAATAAATTCTTCCAGTTCGGCGAGCATTTCGGTGCCAATTTCATTTGCAGGAAGGCGATGCATTTCCAATTCAATCGCGGATTCCCGCAGCGACCACGACAATGATTTTCCGGTGAAAGAGTTCATGCGCGTTTCTCTCGATAAAGCGCTTCGATTTGCAGCGCGAAATGTTCCGCGATGGCGTTGCGGCGCAACTTGCCGTTTGCCGTCATCAATCCGCTTTCCATTGTGAACGCTTGCGGCTCCACATGGAAGCCGTGAATGCGTTTGTAATGCGGCTGACCGGCATTCATTGCCTCGATTTCCTTCGTCACCGCGTCGCGATTCACTTCGCCGGCTACGATTGCCGTCAGATAACTGCGGCCGTGTCCGATGAGCACAACTTGTTGCGCGCCCAACAGGGCGGCTTGCAATTTTTCTTCGATGGGTTCGGGCGCAACATTGTGACCGGAACTTAACACCAACAAATTTTTGATTCGCCCGATGATCCGCCAATTTCCGTTGGTGTTCAATTCGCCCTGATCGCCGGAATGAAACCATCCATCGCGCAAAACTTTTGCGGTTTCTTCGGGGCGATTCCAATACCCGGGGAAAATATTCGGGCCACGCACGAGGATTTCTTCGTCGGCGCCCAATTTCATTTCTATACCCGGTACCGCGGAGCCAACCCAGCCGGGTTCTACTTTCCCGGGAATATCGAGCGTGCAGATTGCCGTAGTTTCGGTGAGTCCGTACGCTTGAAGCACTGGAATGCCGAGCATCATGAAAAAAAGTTGAGTCTCTCGCGCGAGCGGCGCTGAACCGCAGATGAGAGCCTTTAGATTTGGGCCGATTTTTTTGCGAATTGTCGGGAATACGACTGCGCGGGCGATTGCCAGCGAGATGCCGCCTTTGCTGTGCGGATTTTCTAGATCGTGACGCGCGAACCATCCTGTTTTTGCGCTGTTGAAAATTTTGGCGATGATTCCGCCGGTCTTCGTGACATTTTCTTCGACGCCTCGGCGCACTCGTTCGAGTAGCAGCGGAACATTCAGAAAATAATTTGGCGCGGCGATTTTCATTTCGTCTTGAATGCGGCTGATGTTCATGGAAAGCGTGAGCAGGCTTTTGCGCGAAAGGCAGGTGAGAAGCAGCATCCACGCGGCGGCGAAGTTGAAAGGCGCGTAATGAAATACGCGTTCGACATCGGCGTGGCCGGACATCAATTGATCGAGCCGCGCCATGATGCAGCCGAGCATGAAATTCACGTTGCCCGCGGTGAGGATTACACCTTTTGGTTCGCCTGATGTGCCGGAGGTGTAGATGATTGTGAGTGGGTCGGAATCGGCTAGCGCGATGGGCGGAGAAGATTTGCCGACGGAATCTGCGCGAAACATTTCGTCGAAGAGAACGATTCGCGGGGTCGACGGAAATTCCGCGCGCATTGCATCAGCCAGCGTTACATCGCCGGCGCAAATTAATTTTAGATTCGCGTCACGGATCATCACAGCCAATTCCGTAGGCGTTTGGCGCGTGTTCAGAGGAACGGCGATGACGCCTTCGGCCATCAGTGCCGTGTTCGCAGCGACCCAACGAATGCTGTTTGGCGCGAGCAACACGCAGCGGTCGCCCTTCTGCAATCCTGCGTTACGGAAAAACGCCCGCGCGATTTCAATTTGCACGCGAAGTTCTGCGCCGGTTGCGGCGACGAGCCCGCTTTCATGCGGTTCTTGCAAGACTGCGCGGCTGCCGCTGCTTTCGAGATTTTTGAAAATATGTTCGAGGAAGTTCATCGGAGGAATTACTTCGCGCGATGCTGAATTCGCGCTGAAAAATTCACGCGCTCACCTGCCGCGGGATTCCCGGCGAATTGTTGGCGGGCATTCCGCTTCCTAATTGTTCATCCGAAGTTTCATATTTATCGACGAGCGCCTGCAACTCCGGCGAAAGCTTCGGCAAATATTCTTCCCACGCATGAATGCCGGTGCGCACCGGAAATTGCGGATAGATCAGATGCGTTTGCTGCTCGAGGTAAACGCCCATGCGCGCCATCAATTTCAAATTTTTCACGACGGTGCGCGCGATGCCATCGCGCAGAGAATCGGAATCGCGCAAAAGTGTTTCCATCACGCCGATTACTTTTTCCGAAAGATTGTCTTCATCCACGGTGAACAGGAGATGCTCGTGTCCGCGATCGTGCATCAGATTTTTGATGCGTTCGTCCATCGTTACACCAGCTGAGGCAACCAGACCCGGCATGGAAGTTACGATTCCGTGGAAGCGCGAAGAAACCATCATGCTTCCCTGACGCAGCACGCTCACCATCTGGAACATATTGTATTCGTCGGACGTGAATATCGGCACGCCGGGCAGGTTTTCCGCCATCGCGTGGCAGGCGCGCGCGTCCAGCCGTTCCATTGCGACCAAAATCGGAAAAACTTTATGGCGTTCGCTGAATGCTCTTACCGCGGCGGTCATCTCTGAAATATATTTTTTGTATTTCGCGTCCACATCGCGCCCGGACTTGTGAAAATAAAGCGTGCGGTAGTGGCTTTCTTTGTATGCGCCGGTGGAAACGCGCGCGGCATATTTCACGATCGATGGAGTGACGGGCCACCAGAACGGATTAATCGGACAGACTACGAGCACCGGCGTTTTTCCGTCCCAGCCGGATTTTTCCAGAGCGGCGCGGCCGTATTCTGGGCCGAGCGGCTCGAACGTCCACGCTGTGTCGGTGCCAAGTTCGGTGGGAACACCGAGTTGGCCGAGGACTGTCTGCGATTCCGGATTGCGCGTGATGACGAAAGACGAGCCGCAATATTTGCGAACCATTTTCTGGAGCGGCGGATTCATCGCGCCTGCTTCGACGCCATAGCCCAGAGAAATTTTGTTTTCCGCGGCGGCAATGCCCAACGCGCCGACAAACATGGTGGTTAGCGCATCCGCAAATTTACTTTTGAACGTGGAGCCTTCGCAGGCGATTACGCCGTGATATTTTTTTACTTCGCGCGCAAGGAATGGCGGAAAAACATCGGGCAGATAAACTTGCTTGGAATCTTTGAAGTAGTCGCGCGTCCAATCCAGATTTTGCGACATCGCGGTAATCTCAACGCGTTCCGTGCCGAGAACATGGCGAACTTGCCGCGCGATTTCTTCTACGCGAACATCCGAACCGGTGTTACGCGCGCCGTTGTATCCGACGAGAAGCAGCTTCAACTTTTGATCGGGCTTCCAACGCACGCCGCCGCCAAGCATCCAGCGCAGTTTGGATCTCTCGATGATCGCGCTGACCCACGCTTCCAGGAATGCGTCGGTCATCGCGCCGCTCCCTGAACGTGAGCTTCCGTCACGCCCGCCGCGGGCCATTCCTTATAAGGATACTGAAATTTATTTTCACGGCTGAATTTCATCAGAGGGAAACAATACTTTGAAAATGGTTCGGGAACACTGCCCATTTCCGCGATCACGCGCGAATTATCAAACACGGTGTTCCAATAAATGTACGGCAGAAAAACTTTCAGCAGAACGGCACTGCGTCCCAATTTGCCGCTGCGATTTGCGACGGAATTGACCATCGAGGTGAAAGTGCGCGCCATGGACGGCGTGTAAATCGGCCTGCTCTTGCCGGATTCTTTGGCGATAGCGTCAGTAATTTGCTTGCAGGTTTCGGAGCCGGTGCCGGACGAAAGGTGATAGATGTCGAACAGCGGCTTTTCTTTTTGGTGCAGCGTGGCGATTGCTTTGGCGACGTAGTCGACCGGAATAATTTCGATGCGGTCGTCGGGGCGCAGCGGAAGCACGGGCAGGCTGGCGAGGAAAACGAATGCGCGCACCATATCGAATTGAGTTGTTGCGCCGTAGCGCGTATCGCCCAGGACGATGCTCGGACGGAAGATAGTTTTTTGCACGTCGGGCAATAATTCGCGAACCATGTGCTCGCAGAATTTTTTCGTGCGCGCGTAGGGATCATAGTCAGAGCGATTCCAGTCGATAGAAGCGTCTTCCGTGACGACTTCATTTTCGCGTTTGCCCGCCACGGCTACGGTGCTAACGAAACTGAATCGCCGCAGTCCGGTTGAATCTTGAATGCGGCGCGCCATTTGAATCATTTCCAGCGTGCCGCGCAAATTCACATTCATGCAATTTTTTTCGGATTTGCGATTCAGGGATGCGGCGCAATGGAGCATTGAATCCGTTGTCGCGACGGCGCGCGAATAGTCGGTCGAGTCGAGACCGAATTTGGAGTCAGTCAGATCGCCGCGGAAAATTGTGATGCGTTCGCTAAGGTAGTCGCGAAATTTTGGGAAATCCATGTGCAGTTGAATCGCGTGCCACAGACGTTCTTCCGCTTCGCGCTGATCCTTCGCGCGCACCAGCACGTTGACGCGATCTTTGCTGTTGCCGAGCAGCTCCGAAAGAATGTGGGCGCCGATATATCCGGTTGATCCGGTAAGAAAAATGGCCATGGGTTAGTCGTGCGACGCAGCGGGCGTCAGGGAATCGTCGGGATCATTTTGTGCGGCCAGATCGTTCTGAACAGCAATGGCGTCAAATTGCACGGAACGCTTCGGCGGCGCTTCGATCGCGCGGCCTTCAATCAGCGGATAACACCACTTTCGCAGTGCGGGGATGTGAACGTTAATCCAATATTCCCACCAGTCGACGACGTTCGCGTCAAACGCAAATGCCGCGCGTTCATTTTCCGGCAACGCTTCGGAAAGGAGTTGCACATGCTCTGCTTCAAAAACCTGTTCGTTGTGCAAAATAAATGGCTCGTACAATTCGATTAATTTTTCGACGCGGCCCAAATCGCGTTCCTGGCGGATCAGCGGTTGCTTGAATTGCAGCAGTGACGCTACGCGATTGATGCGCGAAATTACAGCTTTCTGTGCGGGCACGCTCATTTTTTGATAACGACTTTTCGAGACGGGAATGGTATCGAATCGCAAACGCAGCCAGTGTTCCAGTCCTTGCTGCGCGCGATAATGTTTGCGATGAGCCAAGCCTGTCAATTCAATCGAGCGTCCCATGTTGCAGGGATTCGACGCCGACGTGGCGAGTTGATAGACGCGCAGGTGCCGGCGCTGAATTAGCGCTGCGGCGATGAGCGTCATTCCGCGGCACACCATGTCCACGGGAATCACGTCCAAACATTTTCGCGGGTTCGTGGGAAGCTGGCGGAAATATGTGCCCAGCAAATAGGAAAGCGGCGCGGAAGTATTGATACCTTCATTCCATCCGGCGAATGGAAAATCCGTGGAAGTTTCAACGATGGATGGCCGCACAATCGCAATCGGCAGTCCCGCGCCGCGCGTGATGAGCATGGATTCGGCCATGCTTTTTGTGAGCGTGTAAGTGTTTGGCCAGCCGAGGCGCTGGGCACGACGCATGCCAACGCGCGTGAGGCGATTGCGTATCCAGCGCTGACGATTGCGGCGCAGCACGTTATCCACTTCGTCCGCGGGAAATTTGGATGGATCGCTGCGGCGTCCCAATGCTTGACGGCGAAGCGCGGCCGTCATTTCCGGACCCTCCGCACGCGCTTCCACGTTGCGGATTGTTTCGTCCAGAGATTTCCACTCGTGTTCGGCGTTGAAATCGGCTACGCCGTTGGGCGTGTAATTCGGATAGGCTTCCTCGCGGACGCGGCCATCGCGCTTGCCAACCACGTAACAAGTGGAAAGATGCAGCAGCGCAGCGTGATCGCTTGCGCGAATGAATTCGAGCAGATTCATCGGCGCGGCAACGTTACCTTCGAGCGCTTCGCGCAAATCCGGATTGAAATCGGTGAGGCCGGAACTATTCACGACGAGATCGAGTTGCGAGCCGAGACGCTTGCGGACAGATTCTTCCATTCCCAAATCCGCGCGGCTTAAATCACCTTCGACAACTTCCACGCGCTCGGCAAGGAATTTTCCGAAGGCGTCGCCATGCATGCTGTGCAGCGGCTCAAACACTGGCGATTCCTGCGCAATTTTTTCAAAGCGGCGCGCGGACGTGGTGGAACGCTGGCGGCGAATCAACAAATAAATTTTTCCGACGTCGGGAACTTCCGTCAAAATTTGGGCCAGCCAAACCTTGCCGATAAATCCGGTGACGCCAATCAGCATCAAATGTTTTCCGCGCAAAGTTTCGCGCACGGAAAGCGGCGCTTCGGGCTCTTTGTGATCCGTCAGGACGATGGGTACGAGGCCCGTGGGTTTCTGCCGCGCGGAAGGCTCCGCCAGCTCAGCCAATTGTTCCGCAGTGGAAATATTTTTGCGGGACTTCTTCAGCGCTCTGGCAACTTTTTCAGTGGCAATGCGTCCGTCGGCGGCGCCTTCCAGCATTAACGCAAGCGGGCCGCGCGGAGAAATCATGGGAGGCAGGAGACGGCCCGTGGATACGCCGTCGCGGAATTCCAAACGGTTGGTGAGCACGCGATCCACGCCCAGAAAACGCGCCAATGGACGCATCACAACATCGAGTCCCTGACTGACGAGAACGACGCGATCGCCGGCGGCCAAACGCTCCAACAATTTTTCAACGCCGGCGGATTTCAATTGCGGCTTCAGCACATATTCAAAATATTCTTCGCCGAGAAGATCCAGGCGGTCGCGTGTAACTCCGCGCAGCAAGGTGTGGAGCACGCGCGTGGCAAAGCGTTTGTGCGCGAGGAAAAGCCCGGGGCGCGCGACGGCCAGCGCGGCAAGTCCGCCGCGGCGCGTCCAACGCTCGGCGAAGCTCTGCGCGTTCCACGTGAAATAGGCGACGGAGCGCACGGCGGCCAGGTCGACCAGACTGCCTTCCACGCGCCAGAAAACGATTGGCCCGGTGGCAGAGTCGGCGCCCGGCGCGTGTACGTCCACGGCTTCGGGTTTGAGTGTCGGTGTGCTCAAGATGGCGTGCTCAATGGTCGTCCCGGAAACATTCCGCAAGCAGCCTGTTCCCAGGGCTGCGAGCGCACCTGGTTATTGGGAAGTGTAGAAATTAGCATTGTCAGGGCCTTCCGGCAAGCCCGTTAGCCAATTGGACGGACTTGGCGCGACGTGGAAAGCCGGGCGGCTTGGCCGGGCGCTGCCTGCGGGCAAATCCGTGAACATTGTTCCACGTGGAACAATCGCTGGGCCGGGCCAATGGTTGTAGGAGTTTGAGGCCCAAAATGGGTAATTTCGCGCGATTTTGCTGATAAATGCGGTCAATTTCGGATCGTCCTTCAACACTGGATATGCCGTTTCAGGCTCCCATTTGATGAAAATCGAGCCCATCAGGTGCCCTCACCTGATAGAGTGGCGTCCGGAAAATGTCAGCATCTAGCCCAACACCTGCGGATCCTATGAACGCCAATCCGGCGGATTCGCGCCGCAAGGATCGGCTCACCGGCGACCAGATTCGCGGATTTCTGGCCGCGTGGGGCGGCTGGGCGCTGGACGGAATGGACTCATTCATTTACGCGCTGGTGATGGTTCCGGCGTTGCGCGAGCTGCTGCCGCGGTCTGGTCATGCTGCAAGCGCCGCGATGGTGGGATTTTATGGTGGACTACTTTTCGCGCTGTTTTTGGTGGGATGGGGACTGGCATTTTTGTGGGGGCCGATCGCGGACAAATACGGCCGCGTGTTCACGTTGATGCTGACGATTATTTGGTATTCCGTTTTCACGTTGGCTGGCGCGGCGGCTACGCAGGTTTGGCATTTGGCGGTTTTCCGATTGCTGGCGGGAATTGGAATTGGCGGCGAATGGGCGATGGGTGGGACGTACATCGCCGAAGCATGGCCGGAAAGCAAGCGCGTTAGCGGCGGCGCGTTGATGCATACCGGCTACTATTTCGGAATACTTTTGGCGGGCGTGCTGAATTCGGTTGTTGGCAGTCGATACGGATGGCGCGCGATGTTTGTGATGGGCGCAGCGCCGGCGCTGCTGGTGGCGTTGGTGCGATATGGAGTAACGGAGCCGGTGCGTTGGCGCGAAAAAGTGCAGGTGGTGCGTCGATGGAGTTTGTGGCGGCCGTTTGCTGTGCTGTTTACGCGGGAATATCGGCGGCGGACGCTGCTGAATAGTTTTTTTATGCTGGTGAGCGTTTCGGGACTTTGGGCGGGATCGGTTTACGTGCCCGCGGCGATGACGGCGATGGCCGAACGAAATAATTTTCCTGCGAATGTCGCAACAAGGCTGGCGTCGGACGCGACGATTATGCTGTCACTGGCCACGATTTTCGGATGCCTTGCGGCAGCGAGTCTGGTGGCATGGCTCGGACGCAGAGGCGCACTGGCATTTTATTTCCTGATTATGTTAAACGCTATTTTGTTCACGTTTGGATATGCATTCTATAAGCCGGGCGGGCCGGGAATCATGACGTTCGCTATTTCGCTGCTTGCCCTGGGATTCGGCGGTGCGAACTTCGCGGTGTACACGATTTGGCTTCCGGAACAATATCCGACGGAGTGCCGCGCGAGCGCGTTTGCGTTTGCAACTTCATTCGCGCGATTTGGCGGAGCGGGAATTACATTTCTGGTTGGCGCAGGAGTGGCGCATTACGGGAGCATCGGATATCCGGTGGCGCTGACAGCACTGGCATTTATACCGGGGATTTTACTTTTGCCATTTGGATTTGAAACGCGCGGACACAAGCTGCCGGAATAAGTTGAATTATATTTAGCGGCTTAGGATTTTGCGGCTTCGCGGGCCAGCGCGTGAAGAAGAGTTTTCATGCGGGGATGCGCTCCGACCGGCGCCAAAATTTCCACGGTGAGTTGCGGAACCTGTGCGCGGACGACTGCCGCTTGTTCGGGAATTTCTTTTTCCAGCGGGCCGCCGGGCGCCAACAGCAAAGGCAAAATGCGAATGCGGGCGACGCCGTCGTCCGCGGCTTCCTTCGCCACTTCCGCGAGATTTGGCGAAGCGGAATGAACGTAGGCCAGGCGCACGCCGTCCTTGCCAAGTTCATTGCGCAAACCTTCGAGCAGTTCCTCAAAAGGCTTGCGGACCTTTGCGTCCTCGCTGCCCTGCGCAAAAAGTATCAGGCGGATTACTTCCTTCATTCGGTCTCCACGGCCATGCGGAAAGGCAGTTCAGGATAGCAACTGCGGCGGGGTTACGCCAGAAGTGGGAATTGGGTCTTGATGAATTCGGCATGAGGAACGATTCTTCGATGTCTTGCAACGGGCGCTCCATCGAGACTTCTTTTGCTAGAGCGGATATCTGAGGTCGCATTTCCCCAAATATAGACATTTCGCTGAACGTACCTTCATGGGCTTTAAGATAGAGTCGCCGCTGCAGAGCTCTCCTACCGGTTGGTCAATTAGGATCACTCGATCATTCGTGTAGGTAACTTGAGGATATCCGGGTAGGTGCACCTTTTCATCTGTCGCTCCTGGGTTGGCGCAGACCAGCGCAGGACCGAACTGAAATGAGTGCACCAATTGCGAAGAAGTTAGAGTCTCAGTGCAACTCGAACAGTTGAATTTCGAATTCTTTGCGCTGTCCAACGCCCCCTGAACGAGCATCGAGGGTCCACGGACAGCCTCTGCAGAATCGACCGTCCCGTCCTGCCGGATAAGAAGTTTCAATTCAACGTCGCCGACTACTCTGGCTTGTATTGCCAATCGAGGATAGACGGGATTGGATAGCGAAGTCAGGACAACTTGGTCTTGCGAAATATTGGAACCACTTTCGCCGACGACTAGTGCGGACAGCAAGCAAAGCAAGAGCGCCATTTTACTCATGAAAAATAGTTTATGCCCGGCGGCGCTGGCCGGCAATCGTGTCAGATGACTACGTGAGACTCGCGGCAATGGATATTCCCGCGCGTGGATTTGTCTTGACACGTAAGTTAGCATACGCTAACCTATCATCAGGAAACGAAGAGGGATTCACGATGAAAGAGATACGCAAACCATTCTATGTGCTGCCTGGAGACGCGCCGGCCAAACAGAAAATTCTGATCGCCGCACTGAATTTGTTTGTGCGGGACGGACTCTGCGAAACGAGCGTTCGCGATATTGCGAAAGTTTCGGGATTCAGTAATCCCGCGCTTTTCAAACATTTTGCGAGCAAGGATGCGCTGGCGGCGTATCTGTTTGAACGTTGCTATCTGGAATTATTCCGTTTGATCTCCCGCGCGGCACGATCGGAAGGGAATTTTGCCGCGAGGCAACACGCTGTATTCAGCGCGTATATGGCTGCTTTGGAGCAGGATCAGAGCGCGGTTCTTTATGTACAGGATCACCTGCGGCATTTCTGGCCGAGGATGCCGGCCGAAGTGCGTAAACATTCGATTCTGGGTGAAGTGCGGATGCTGCTGGAAGCGGGACGGAAAGAAGGCGCGGTTGCGAAGACGATCGATATTGATTTGTTGACGGCGGCTTGGGTGGGCACGCTCCAGCAATTTGCGCGCGTGCGGTATTTTGGACATTTCGCGGAAACGAAATCGGGCCAACCGGCGCTGGATGTGTTGAGTGCGCTGGAAGCTTTGCTGACGCGAATGGTGAAGGCGTAATTTTTTTGACTACGTGGTGAGCAATTGCTAACCATACGAACCAAAAAAATAGCAGGAACTGAGAGGAAAATCAAATGACAAAGATTCACGCAATTCGCACGGGGTTGGTGAAAGTAAGACTGACGCAGATCGAAGGGCGCGGCAAGGGCTTTGCCCGCACGGCGCGCATTCTATTTGACGAAAACTGGTCGGACTGGCTGCCGATTTACGCCTGGGTGATCGATCATGAAGAGGGAATTATTCTGGTGGATACCGGCGAAACTTCTCGCGTGCATGAGAAGGGATATCACCCGTCGTGGCATCCGTTTTTTCGGCGGTCGGCATTATTCTCGGTGCATCCTGAGGAAGAAATCGGGCCGCAACTTCGCGCGATGGGAATTGGCGCGCGCGATGTGCGCCAAGTGGTGATCACGCACTTGCATACGGACCACGCGGGAGGGCTGGTACATTTTTCGGGAAGCAAGACGTGGGTTGCAAATGGAGAATTGCAGCGAGCGAGCGGATTCGGCGGAAAATTGCAGGGATACTTGCCGCATCGCTGGCCCAAGTGGTGGACGCCGGAGCCGATTCAATTCGAGAAGAAATCGTTCGGGCCGTTTCAAGAGAGCATGGCGCTGACGAAGAAAGGCGATGTGCTGATTCTTCCGACGCCGGGGCACACGCCGAATCATGTTTCGGTCGTTGTGCGCGGGACTACGAATTATTTTCTTGCCGGAGACACTAGCTACGACCAAAGTCATTTGCTTGCGGACAAAGTGGATGGCGTAAGTCCGAACGAGGAAATTTCGCGCGGCACGATGAACAATATTGTGGAGCTCGCAAAGGAGATGCCGCTGGTTTATTTGCCGTCGCACGATCCTGAGTCTGAGGCGCGGCTTGCGGAGAATTCGGTGTTGCCGGTTGAGGTGAAAAATAAATTGAAGAGCAGCGCCGTTTCCGTGTAAAAAGTTTTCTACGACAAACTATAATGGACCAGCGAATAGAGGATAATTTCGCGGCGGAAACAATTTTCGCTTACGGATTTGGATCCGGCTGAGTGCCGCCCTGCGATTTGGAATGCCGGATGTTGCTGAACATGGTGTGCGGTCCGCCGTAAATAAATTCAAGCGCGAGATTCCCAGCGGCCTGTCCGGCGAGATTGTAGTTGCCCATGCGAAGTGCATCTTTATAGCCGTAGCGGTCCGGATACCACGCGAGCGCCGTCATGGTGCCAACGTAAGGCGACGCCAATCCCGAGAGAGAAAAATGTGTGTGACCATCTTCGCCGTGTCGCGCAGTGACCGTCGAAATCACCGCGTGACCTACGCGGTGAAAGAAGTTGGTGCACTCGCAGCGATAGTATGCAGCGTCCTCATGAAGTACGTGCGCCATTCCGTAACGCGCAGTGGTGGTTACAATTTGAATTCCGAAATTGCTTGCGACACGCACGCCAAAACTTTCAATCCCGGTGCCCCATTCCGAAGGCGCACCGCTTGCCTGCTGATATCCACCGCCGGCAATGGCTTTCGCAAACGCATACGGGCCGAACGCGTCAAATCTGTACTGCCGAAATTTTTCATGATCAGAAGGACGCACATACG
Organism: uncultured Acidobacteriota bacterium; assembly: GCA_963778235.1. Classification (GTDB taxonomy): domain Bacteria; phylum Acidobacteriota; class Terriglobia; order Acidiferrales; family UBA7541; genus DASTCZ01. The sequence continues at coordinate 429,329 of CAVZTQ010000004.1, forward strand.
CGAGCAGCGGATTCGGTTCGCTCACGAGCGACGATGACCGGGAGGTGGAAGCGTCCGCCGGTGGAACCGCGGCGATGGGCGCCGACTGAGCGCTGATCATTGATGAGAACAATGCAACACCAACCATTAGGGCCGAAAACGGAATAAGGCGATATTTGTTCATGATACCAATTGTAGTTTCGCGGGATTGGATAGACTGTCGGGTTCAGCACACATTGCAAACTTCGTTCTTATGGTGCATTACTGATGGTCTAGTAGGCCCGACACTCCTGTCGGGGCAGGATTCTTTACGATCAAGAAAGTCTGCACCGACAAGAGTGTCGGTGCTACCGAATCGCGAGCGGAATTGCGGCGATTTGTTTTGCCGGGGCACTTCCGGCGGGCCTATAATCCGCGCTGTTGCGTGCTGTGGCTGCGATTGCGGGCGCGCAAATATTTTCGATCGGGCGGAAAGGAATATTTATGCGCGTGAATTCTCGAGCGGTGACAAAATTAATTTTGGCGGGCGTTTCACTGCTCGCAACGGCGCTGATTTTGTTTGCGCCAACCGGGCGCGCGCAAAATTCGTCAGCGTCACCGAAGCGGATTGTGATTGCCGCGCACACAATTCTGGATGGACGGGGACATGTGCTGCACGAAATGCGAATCGTTGTGGAAGGCCCGAAAATTGTGGCGATCGATGCGAAGGCCGGGCCGGTTGATTATGACCTGGGCACGCTGACGGTGCTGCCTGGATGGATTGACGCGCACGTTCACATCACCTGGAGCTTCAGCAAGGACGGAAAGAACGCGGGCACCGGCGGCGCGACGCAAGAGGACGCTTATCAAGCAGCTTCCAATGCATTCGTAACTTTAATGGCGGGATTCACGACGGTGCAAAGTGTAGGCGCGCCGAACGATGTGCCGTTGCGCGACGCCATCGCAAAAGGAATTTTGGCCGGACCGAGAATTCTTACCGCGGTTGAGCCGCTGCAGGGACGCGGCGAGCGTACCGGAACGCCGGAGGAAATTCGCGCGTATATCAGGAAGCAGAAAGATGCTGGCGCGGATTTAATTAAAATTTTTGCGTCGGCAAGTATTCGGCAAGGCGGAGGCATGACGATTTCGCAGGAACAGTTGAACGCGGCGTGCGATGAGGCGAAGAAGCTGGGTCTGCGGACGATTGTTCATGCGTATAAAGAAGCGGTGCGCGCGGCGTCGCTTGCAGGCTGCACGCAAGTGGAGCACGGGACACTTTCCACGGACGACGATCTGCGCGTGCTTGCAGAGCGCGGAACGTATTTTGATCCGCAGGCTGGGTTGGTGATTGAGAATTATTTATTGAACAAGGAAAAGTATCTTGGAACTCCGGGCTATACCGAAGAAGGATTTGCTGCGATGGAAAAAATCCTGCCAATGAATCACGAGCTGATGCATCGCGCGATAAAAATTCCTGGATTGAAAATTGTTTTCGGCACGGACGCGGTTGCTGGAGCGCATGGCCGAAACGCCGAAGAATTTATCGACCGCGTGCGCGATGGCGGACAGGATCCGATGGCGGCGATGATGTCCGCAAATTCGATTGGCGCGGAAGCGATGGGCATGGCCGACAAGATCGGATCGATTGCGCCGGGACTGGAGGCGGATATCATCGCGCTGGATGGCGACCCGCTGAAGGACATCACCGCGGTGCGCAGAGTTGTTTTTGTGATGAAGGGCGGAGTGGTTTACAAAAATGTTTCGCGCGCGGCGATTCCGAATTACGCGGGCGTTACGCCGTAAGAGAATACATTTGAAGCTTGGGAGACGTTACATGCCTAGCAAATCGTTTTCAGCTTTTGCGTTAATTGCCGCGTGTGCTCTGACGGCCCCGAGGGCGGTGGCGCAACAAACGACAGACTCGCAGAGCACCGCGCCACCGGGCGCGCCGACAATTAATCAGTCGCTCGAAATGCGCAGCGCGAGTGCGCCGCGGATTTCTCCTGATGGCCGCTGGGTCGTCTATGAAATTACGCACACAAACTGGGAAACTAATGCGTTCGAGCGCGAATTGTGGCTTGCCGACACAACTTCGGCGCAGAGAATTCGACTGACGAGCAGCAAAGGATCGAGTTACGACGCGCACTGGTCGCCCGATGGCAAATGGATTGCATTTCTTTCCGATCGCCCGCCGCTGCTTGCAGGAGCGAAAGAAAACAAGGCGCAAATTTATTTGATTTCGGCGGCAGGCGGTGAAGCGCGCGAGCTGACGAAAGTGGAAACCGGAGTGAATTCATTTTCGTGGGCGCCGAACAGCCTGCAAATTGCTTTCGCGGCGGCCGATCCGCAAACGAAAGCGCGGAAGGATCGCGACGAAAAGTATGGAGAAATACAGATAATTAGCGGCGATTATTCGATGACGCATTTGTGGACGATCGGCGTCACCGCCGGGGATTCGTCAGATGCCGGCGATTTGGCGCATGCAAATACATCCGCGCCAATTAACGGAAGGAAATTCGTACACCGTCGGATCATTCGCGTGGTCGCCGGATTCAACGCGCATTACATTTTCCGCGCAGCGCGATCCGGACCTGGGTTCTGCTGAATCAGCGGACATATATGTTGTTACCCCGGCCGACCGCGCGGTGAAGAAAATAGTATCTACTCCCGGACCGGATAGCGATCCCATCTGGTCGCCCGACGGAACTGAAATCGCATACCAAACTGCCGACGGAAGCGAATATTCGTTTTACACAAATCACAAGATCGCCGTGGTTTCGGCAACAGGCGGCACACCGCGCGTGATCACAGCGAAGTTTGACGAAGACGCCGCGCCAATCGGCTGGAGCGCCGACGGAATTTATTTCAATGCGTTGCAGAAAACATACGCGCATTTGTTTCGTGTGAATCCGAAAACCGGCGAGATCGAACGCGTCTCCGCGCCGGATACATTTATCGCGCAACAATTTTCTTTTACGCGCGATTTTCACCAGGCTGCATTCGTTGGCGCGACGGACAACACGTTCCCGGAAATTTATGTTTCGGCGTTGAAGCCTTTCTCGGCGCACGCGATCACCGCGGCCGGTGATCAACTAAAAGGATTTCACACCGCGCGGCGCGAACGCATCGAATGGACTTCGCCGGACGGCAACGCGAAAATCGAAGGCATTCTGATTAAGCCCGCCGATTGGGACCCAAACAAAAAATATCCGCTGCTGGTGGTGATTCACGGCGGCCCGACCGGAGTGGACCGCACATCGCTCGGCGCGGACCGTTACTATCCGATGGAAATTTTTGCCGCGAAGGGCGCGCTGATTTTGCGACCAAATTATCGCGGCTCGGCGGGATACGGCGAAGCGTTCCGCTCGCTGAACGTGCGCGATCTGGGTACCGGCGATTACGCCGACGTGATTTCCGGCGTGGATTTTTTGATCAATAAAGGATGGGTGGATCGCGACAAAGTCGGCGCGATGGGCTGGAGTGAAGGCGGCTATATTTCCGCATTCATTACAACTTCGAGCGATCGGTTTCGCGCGGTTTCCGTCGGCGCGGGAATTTCCGACTGGATGACCTACTACGTGAACACGGACATTCATCCTTTCACGCGCCAATACATGCACGCCACGCCGTGGGACGATCCGGAAATTTACCGCAAGGCGTCGCCGATTTCTTATGTGAAAAAAGGAGTGACCAAGACGCCGACGTTAATTCAACACGGTGGAAGCGACCGGCGCGTGCCTTTGCCGAACGGCTTTGAACTTTATCAAGCGCTGCAGGATGTTGGCGCGCCGGTGCGCATGGTCGTCTATCCAACTTTCGGCCATCCGATTAACAAGCCGAAGCAGCAGCGTTCCGTGATGGAAGAAAATCTGCACTGGTTCTCGCACTGGATTTGGGGCGAGCCACTGACGGAAGAAATTCACTGACAACTAGCCTGTGACATTCCACACCTGATGCATCAGCGCGCGAATTTTTCGCAAAGCATTGTATGATGTGCGCCGCGCGGCGTCATCGCGCGCCAAGGCCATGTCAGATCCCCTACTCGCTCAACAGTCTAGCGTGCGCAGCGCAATCCAGCAGAATCCCGTTGCGACCGCGGGAATTTTTATTTTGGCGGCGATGATTCTGTTTCCGATTTGGAGCGTGCATTATCCGCCGATACTTGATTTTCCGAATCACCTCGCCAGCAGCTTCGTGCTTTTTCATCTGCATGACGCTCAATATAATTTCGGCCAGTATTACCGCGGCGACTGGGGCCCGACTCCTTACATCACCACTGATTTCCTGATGGGAGCGCTAAGCCGCGTGATGCCCGCGCTGGTTGCGGGAAAATTGGTGCTCAGTTTGGGCGCGCTCGGACTTCCGTTGGCCGCGTGGTTTTTTCTGCGGCAGGTAAATCCTGGCGAAAATGCGATTGCGTTATGGTTTTTGCTGGCCAGCCAAAATATTTTTTTTCGATATGGCTTCGTGGGATTTTATTGCAGCCTTTCGCTGATGTTGGTCACACTTGGTCTGTGGTTGCGTTTTCTGAAAGATCCATCAGCCGCGCGATGGCTGGCCGCGTGCGCGGCGCTCATCGCCACATATTTCACGCACATTATGGGCTTCGCTTTTTGCGGGCTGATTGCCGCGCTTTACTCGGTCACACGTCCACGCATGCGCGAATGGATTCAAACCGGCGCGCTTTTCGTTCCGTGCCTCGCGCTTTATTTTCTTTCTTCGCGCGTAGCGGAAAAACAATCGACCGGCGCAGGATTTCGCACACTCAGCGACAAGTTGGATGTCGCGTGGATGATCATGCACGGCGATAAACATTTGCTGGATGAAATTACTCTGCTGGTGATTCTGGCGTTTTTTATTGTCGGCTGGCTTTTCAATAAAGAATTTCACTGGCAATGGCGATGGGTGGTGGTGGCTGTTGGACTGGCGATTACTTTCGCGCTGCTGCCGGTGGACTACGGCGACGGCTACGACATTGATATTCGCGCGCTGCCCGTGCTTTTCATCATGCTATTTGTTACGGCGCGGATGGGACACCGCGCGTGGAAGCTGGCTCCGCTTGCGATTTTAATATTTGCCGCGCGGACGTATGGCCTCACGCGAGAATTCCGCGCCGATCAACCGGCGCTTGCGGGATACGCGGAATCTTTTTACTTAACGCCGCCGAACGCGCGAGTGTTGCCGATTATCGCACAACGCGATGACAACGAAGATCCAGTTGATCAGTATTACGATCACTTCTGGGCGTACGGAGTGATCAATCGCGGATGGTTTTCGCCATATCTTTTTCAAGTGCCGGGGCTGCTGCCGCTTCATTTGAAAAAAGAAGTATATGCGCCCGATGGATTTTGGGATCTGAGTTACAACGAGAAATTGGAATTGGATCAGATACAAAACGAATATGATTACGTTTACGCCTTCAACGTGCCGGACTACGAGGAAGATCTGCGCAGCATCGGAGATGTGATTTACACCAGCGGCAAGCTTGAATTATTCCGCATCCGACCGCCCCAGCGTCCGGTGCTCACGCCAATTCAGCAGCAGCACACCGGCAAGTAGCGGTACCAGCCAAATCACGCGGCTCTGGTAGCGCGTCTCCACGCCAGATAGGATTCCGGTGACGAGCGCATTCATCAAAACCGAAGAAATGATAATCACGGTAAGCCCCAAAATCTGCGCCGGCCGCCGGCGCCACACGTACGGGCTGAACGCCGCAATCACAATGAGAGATGCGATCACCGTCCATTCTTGAATAGACGAGAAAAATTCCAGCGGTAGCGCATCGCGAATCTGACGGCTGCGTTCGTAGCTGGATTTTTCGCGTGGTAATGCCTCATCGAACGCCCCTAACACCCAATCGTTCGATCCGAGATCGTCCAACCCAAGCGCGGTTAGTTGATTCCCAAAATTCGCAGCGGATTTCTTGAACTGCTCGCCGGGATATGCGCGAAGAGTGGCCAGGAGAAATTTCATTTCCTCTCGTTGCATCCTCGCCTGCTTTTCTTCCGAGGCTCGCGCCCAAATTCCGTTGTCTGACCAAAGGAAATCGTCGGCGGTCTCCGGCAGATTATGGACGTCTTCGCAGATGGCAAGATTCGCGGCCGGGCAATGCGTTTCCAGATACTCGCGGCCGGGCCCGTCAACAATGATTCGAGCCGTCAAGACCGGCGGCCAATCGCCATTCAGTGAAGGCTGGCCGGTCAGAAAAGCATTCAGCCCCACTTGTGTGGCGGCAGCGATCAAAATGGTTACGACCACTGTGCCCACGGCTCTGAAGCGTCGTTCCATGAATCGGAAACGAAAAACGAGCAGCAGCGTTAGAAGCGCGCAGAGGCCCGCAACAACGAGCAAGTGTGAGCCATGCGACGCCACGGCCCACCAGATGATTACGAATATCGCCGCGCGTTCCATGCGCGAAAGCGTTTTTCGCGCGAAAACGACTAAATAAATGCATAAATACAAAATCGGGCCAAGAATATCCGGCAGAATCAAGACGGCGTACCAGCTTAATGTCGTCAACAAGCTAAGCAGAGCGCATACGACTAGGTAGCACAGGACTTTCCGGCGCGTCACGATTGATCGGATCACCAGCCAGAGGACATACGCCGCGAGCAGCGCTTGCAGCGCAGCCACAGGCCACAGAGTTATGTTCCAGTGAAATGGAAAAATTCCAAGGCTATAAATCAACGACCGCATACCGTAGTAGGTCGAAAATTTATGCAGGAACAATGCGCGTGCTACAGGACCGCCGGCCGACACGTATGCCATGGAATCCGGAAAAAGTAGAGGGAAGCGATTTAAGAATGCAGGCCAGAGCAGAATAAGCGCGCCAAGAAATACCGCGGCGACGCGCCGGACTGAAGATTGGTTCGACTCCGCGACTGTAGTATTTCCGGAATTGGTTTCAGGAAGGCGAATGGCCGGGAGTTCCTTCCAAAGCGGATGTGCAGTCAAAAATGCACAGCCCGCAATATGAAATTGCTAATAGAAAATAGGAATCGTCCGGGATTGTACACTACGGTCGAAGGTGTTGGTTGTGTGAAACGAGTCCAGTAATTTAGCGGCGATCCGGCGCCGAATGGCGCACGTCGCTGCCGGCAACCATGTAGATCACGTCTTCCGCGATGTTCGTGGCGTGGTCGCCGATGCGCTCTAAATTCTTCGCGACAAGGATCAGCTCAAACGCGGGAAACACGACCGCCGAATTTTCCATCATGTAGGAAAGCAGCTCGCGGAAAATTTGATCGCGCAGTGAATCCACTTGATCGTCGCGCACTAGAACGTCCTTCGCGAGTTCCACGTCCTTGCGGACCACAGCATTCAACGCGTCGCGCACCATTTCTTCGGCCAGCTCGCTCATGCGCGGCAAATCGACGTAAGGCTTCACGCGCGGATGCCGCACGATGCGTTGCGCGGACTGCGCAATGTTCACGGCCTGATCGCCAATGCGTTCGAGATCGTTATTGATACGCGAAACTGCCAACACAAAACGCAGGTCGGCAGCCATCAACTGAAAGAGCGCCAGCAGATGCATCACGCGGTCGTCAATTTCCACCTGCAAATCGTTGATGGCGCCTTCTTCGTCCAGCACGGCGCGCGCGAGCTTTTCGTCACCATCCAGCACGGAGTGAATCGCCTGATGCACAGCGCGCTCCGCCAGACTGCCCATCCACAGCAGGCGTTCCTTCAGCTCGTCCAAATCTTTTTCAAAATGCCTTTCCATTCAGGCTCTCCCAAGAATTTCTCAACAAAACTTTTCCGCGCCGGCAATCTGCTGCACCACTCACAAACTCATCCGAAGCGGCCGGTGATGTACGCTTCAGTACGCGGATCCGTCGGCGTTGTGAACAATTGCGGCGTCGGACTAAATTCCACTAGTTCGCCGGTCAACATGAAGGCTGTGGAATCACTCACGCGCGCGGCTTGCTGCATGTTGTGCGTCACAATCACAATCGTGCAGTTTTCTTTCAGTTGAATGAGAAGCTCTTCAATTTTTGCGGTGCTAATCGGATCAAGCGCCGAGCACGGCTCGTCCAGCAATAACACTTCCGGATCCACGGCCAGCGCTCGCGCGATGCAAAGCCGCTGTTGTTGTCCGCCGGAAAGTCCATACGCCGAACGGTTCAAGCGATCTTTCACTTCTTCCCAAAGCGCCGCGCGGCGCAAACTATGCTCCACAGCATCATCAAGCGATCCCTTGTGTCCATTAATTCGCGGACCATAAGCCACATTGTCGTAAATTGATTTCGGAAATGGATTGGGACGTTGGAACAACATTCCCACTCGGCGGCGCAGACGCGTTACGTCCTGCTTCAGAATGTCTTCACCGTCGAGAAGAATTTCGCCGGTCAGCCGCGTGTAGCTGAGCGTTTCATGCATGCGGTTCATCGTGCGCAGTAACGTGGACTTGCCGCAGCCCGAAGGGCCAATCAGCGCGGTAACTTGATTCGTTGCAATTCGCAGGTTGACGTTAAAAAGAGATTGCGTCTTTCCATAATAAAAATTCAAATTGGAAATCAGCATCCGCATAGCCAAATCCGGCGCCGTCTCTTTCGCGGTTCCGGGCGATGCGGTGACCACCTTCATGGGCGTCTCCTTGCTAATAGCAAATTTTGTGGCAGCGGACATAGTATGTACCCCTTATCTCCGCGCCATCGCTTGCCGCTGCAGCAGCAGCCGCGTAAGCAAATTGGTTACCACCACCAACAGGATGAGCACCAGCCCTGCAGCCCAGGCTTGCCGGTGCCAATCATCGTAAGGCGAGAGGGCGTAGTTGTAAATCACCACAGGCAGCGCGGCGGTGGGCTGATTCAGTCCGTGCGGCCAGAATTGATTTCCGAATGCCGTGAAGACCAGCGGCGCGGTTTCGCCGGCAACACGCGCGAGTGAAAGCAAAATAGCCGTCAGAATTCCGCTGGAAGCGGCAGGAATTACAACTGTTGCGATTGTTTTCCATTTGCTGGCGCCCACTGCCATCGCGCCTTCGCGCAGAGACCGGGGAACGTTCCGCAAAAACTCTTCGCAACTCCGCAGAATAATTGGAACCATCATCACGCCGAGGGCAAATCCGCCGGCAAGCGCCGAAAAGTGGTGCATTGGAATCACCACGACGGTGTACGCGAAAATTCCGATTACGATCGAAGGAACGCCGTTCAACAAATCCGTGGCGTAACGAACGAAAAACGCAGAAGTTGAACTCGCAAATTCAGCCAGGTAAACCGCACCCAACAAACCCACTGGGATTCCCACCAGCGCGGCAAGCAGCAACAATTTTCCGGTGCCGACAATCGCGTTGGCTATTCCTCCGCCGGCTTCGCCGACCGGCGCGGGCAAGTTCGTGAAGAAACTCCAGTGAATCGAAGAAGCGCCTTTCCATGCGAGGCATCCGAGAATCAAAAACAACGCGGAAACAGTGACGAGCGCGCACAGCCCGGTGAGACTTAACATGATGACGTTCACTGTCTTCCGCCAAATCATTCGCAGGCTCATTATCGGCTCGCCCCTGCGCCGCGCCGTGATGTGGCAACGATCATCACGCGCGCAATCCCGTTCAAGATAAATGTGAGGAAAAACAATACAAGGCCAAGCTCAATCAACGCGCTGAGATGGAGTCCCGCCGAAGCTTCCGCAAATTCATTCGCAATTACTGCCGCGATGGAATACCCGGGAGCAAATAGTGACGCGGAAACTTTCGGTACATTGCCGATGACCATCGTTACAGCCATCGTTTCGCCCAACGCACGCGCCATGGAAAGAAATATGGATCCGAGAATTCCGGTCTTCGCATAACCAACAACAACTTTGTAAGTCGTTTCCCATCGCGTAGCGCCCAGCCCCAGCGAAGCTTCGCGCTGATCCTGCGGCACGGCCATCAACACTTCGCGCGATACGGAAATAATGAACGGAACCGTCATGATCGCCAGCACGATTCCTGCTGTCAGGTATCCAAATCCGTAGGCCGGCCCCGTAAAAATTGGCAGAAAGCCGAGCGTGTGTTTCAAGAAAGGCTGGATCGTCGAGCGCATGAGCGGCTCAAGCAGGAAAACTGCCAGCACGCCGTAGATCACGCTAGGAACGGCGGCAAGAAGATCAATCACAAAACTGAGGCCGGACGAGAGCTTCGGCGGCGCCAGTTCAGAAAGGAAAATTGCCGCGCCCAATCCAAGCGGCACCGCAATTGTTAGAGCAACGGCAGTGGTGATGAGCGTTCCGTAGATGTACGGCCACGCTCCGAATATTCCGTTAATCGGATCCCACGTGGACGTAACCAAAAATTTCCAGCCGAATTGTGTGCGGGTTTCGACGGAATGAATCCACAATTCGTAAACGAGCGCCGCAGTAACCAGCAGAATGCTGGCCGCGAAGATCAGCGTGATCAGGTGCGCGATTTCGTCGCCATCGCGCATACGGCGCAACAGAACCTGCACACGCGATGGCGCGGACGCAGGCCCTGTTGAAGTTGCAATTGTTCCCATGGCTAGGTTTTGGCCGATTTGTTTCTCTGCACCTTACTGGACGAGCGCAATCGCCTTCGTTTCCTTGGCAACCACGTTCGCGGGCAGTTTTGCATACGTCAACGCTTCAACATCCTTTTGCCCGTCAACCAACATCCACTTCAAGAAAGCTTTGATTGCGTCGCGCTTGCCTGCATCCTGAATCTGCGCGGGAATCAAAAGCCATGTGAAGCTGGAAATCGGATACGACCCTTTTCCGGGGGCGTTCGTGATCGAGACGCGGAAATCGTCGGGCATATTTTTCGCCGCGCCCGCCGCCGCTTCCGATACGCTCGTCAGAGAAGCTTTTACAAACGCTCCGTCCGCGTTCTGCACGTCGCCGTAAGGAATGTTATTTTGCACCGCGTAAATCAGTTCGACGTAACCGATTGAGTTAGGCGTCTGCTTTACGGTTCCCGTCACGCCCTCGTTACCTTTGCCGCCCAAACCCACCGGCCAGTTCGGTGCCGCGCCTGCGCCAACCTTTGTTTTCCATTCCGGGCTGATCTTGGAAAGAAAATCTGTCCAGATGAAAGTGGTGCCGCTGCCATCCGAGCGATGGACAACGATAATGTCTTCGTTCGGCAGTTTCACGCCCGCATTCGCTTTCGTCAGTTCCGGATCGTTCCACTTGGTGATCGTGCCCAGGAAAATTCCCGCCAGCGCCTTCTGCGTGAATTTCAGCGAGCCGGTAACGCCGGGAACGTTGTAGCATGGAACGTCCGCGCCCATGATCGTGGGGAAGTGAAGAATTTTAAATCCCGCCTTGGAGAGCTCGTCGTCCGTCATCGGAACATCCGACGCGCCGAAATCGATGGCCTTCGCCGTCAATTGCGCTTTGCCAAATCCGGAACCCTGTGATTGGTAGTTAATCTGAATGTTCGGATGCATTTTATTGTATTCGCTGAACCACTTTGTATACATGGGGGTCGGAAACGTCGCGCCACCCGCATTAATCTGTACGCTGCCGGCCTGAGCCAGCATCACGCCCGCAAGACCTAGAGACAAAACTAACGCCAACAGTGACTTTCGCATTTTGTTTGGATTTCCTCCGCTCACGCATTCTTGTCGCATATTGTTACAGTCCTGTTACAGCTACAAAAAATAGGAGTGAACGGGGTAAGTAACTCGTTTTCAGGTAGTTACGCTGTGGAGATATCCCAGCGCATTCCGCGGCTGCGTTATTTCTGCTTCAAACGTGAATTCTGCTTGATTGACGCGGTCAGATTCGCTGGCATGGGTTAGCCTTTAGCGGCAAAATGTTTGGCACCGGCTCGCGCCGGAAAACGTGCAGTAATTCGCCGACGTTTGATGACAACCGAATTGCCGAGGTTTCGGCCTCCAAATCTTATGTCACACAACATTCACATTGCTCTCACATACGATTGACGCCCGCACTTTAACCTCGCGCTTCACCGATATTGCGCCGCAACGAAGTGCGTCGCGCGAGGGGTGTGCGGCCATGTCCAGACTTCGCGGCAAAGTTTCAAACTCCAAGGAGGAGCGAATGAGAAAGATAGCAACATGGGTCCTGGTTCTCGGCATGGCCATGTCACCAGCAGTAATGGCCGCCGACGGGAACGACAAGACGTCGGACGCCAAGACGGATAAGAGCTCGACCAGCACGAATACTACGAAGCCAAATACTCCCGCTCCGACCAGCACCGAACTCGAAGCGGAAATCGAACAACTGCGCGCTCTGCTGAAGGAGCAGGCAGATCAACTCGCAGCGATGAAGGCGGCGATGGCGAACGGCAACACAGCCAATGTCGCTGCTGCAAATTCGGCGCCCGCTTCCGCGTCGTCGAACACTTCAACTGTTGCGACGACCGCGCCAGTATCAGCGGATGCAGCGGCTGCAACTGCGGCCGCTCAGGAAAATAAAGTTGATCATTCGCCGCTCTCGTTCAAGATCGGCGATGCACTCTTTACTCCTGGCGGTTTCATGGACTTGACCGCTGTTTTTCGCACGACCGGCACGGGCAACGGAATCGGCACGACATTCAACGGAATTCCGTACAACAATAACTTTCCAACCGCGGGCACAACCGAAACCCGTTTCAGTGCTCAAAACTCGCGCATTTCGCTGAAGGTCGATGCCCCGGTACTCGACGCAAAAATCATGGGCTACGTCGAAGCCGACTTTCTTGGCGCGATCGCGCAAAACGCCAACGTAACCAGCAATTCCAACACGATGCGCATGCGCCTTTATTTTGGCGACTACCGCCGCGGAAAATGGGAAGTGATGGGCGGACAGGACTGGAGCATGTTGACTCCCAGCCGCAAAGGCCTCGGCATCTTGCCCGGTGATGTTTTCTTCACGCAGAATATGGACACGAACTATCAGATTGGTCTTCCCTGGACGCGCCAACCTCAGTTCCGCGTGATGTATCACCCGAGCGACGAATGGACGATGGGAGTCTCGGTGGAGAATCCTGATGCATTCCTTTTCAGCACCACCAACGTTGGACTGCCCACGGCGTTCGTGCCTTTCGCTGGTCAGCTTGACGCAACGTCCGGCGGGACTCTCGCGACTCCGCCAACTCCGAACTGGCTGCCGGACTTCATCTTGAAGGCTGCGTACGACCACACTGTGGACGGTAAGGCCTTCCACATCGAGGCGGCGGGACTATTGAGCGAGTTCCGAATTTACACGCCTTCTTCGGTCACAACCACTACGAGCCAAACCAATCGGGCGACGGGTGGCGGCGGCTCGGTGAACTTGAACCTTGAGCTGTTCAAGAATTTCCACTTGATCGCTAACTCATTCTTCAGCGATGGCGGCGGTCGCTACCTGTTGGGTTCGGGACCAGATCTCGTCGTGAAGCAATTGACGACGACTTCGCCGTTCCTGCCTTCTCTAGTGCACGCTTACTCCGGAATTGGCGGCTTCGAATATCAGGCCACGAAGAAGACATTACTTGACTTCTACTATGGCGCCGCTTATTACGGCCGAAATGTTCAAGTGAATCCGGTCGGCGGTGCACGTAACCTCGGATACGGATTCGCCGGATCAAGCCAGGCGGTCGCGGACGCTCAAAACCGAATCATTAGTGAATACACGGTCGGTTTGACGCAGACTCTCTGGGCCAATCCAAATTACGGAAGCCTCAAGATAATTACGCAAGGATCGTATCTCTCGCGTGCACCTTGGTTCGTTCCTACAGGAACTCCGCGAGACGCACACTTGTTTATGGTGTACGCGGACTTGCGTTACACGCTGCCGTAAACATGATTCAGATCTAAGTTAAAAGTTGGTCGCCAATAAAATCGGGCGGGGATTCGATGTTTGAATCCCCGCCCGATTTGTTTTTTGCGCAGCGAGTTACGCAGGAAAATTCCTACCCAATTATTCTTGCACGCGGGATCCGGCCTTCAATCAGGGAAAACTTCGACTGAAAATAAAGGAGGCCGGCGCCAGGGGAACGCCGGCCTCGCGGCAGGTGGTGCCTGAAGCTGCAAATCCTCAGGCGGAGAAGCGGGGAAAAGATGCCTCTCAACACATCCATCGTAATCGCTGAAGTTCAACGCGCCATCAATCGATTGTGAATTCTAGATGAGAGTCGAATTCTGCGTGAGAGGCGAACTCGGCGTAAGCCGCGTTTCTGATTCTTCCGCCGCAGTGGCCAGTGCGCGTCCGTGACGCACATCCAGTCCGCGCAACCAGAAGATCGTATCTTCCGCCACATTCGTGGCGTGGTCCGCGATGCGTTCCAGATAACGCGTGGCCAGCACAAATTGCAAACCCGTCGCCACATTTCCCGGGCCTTCCAGCATATTCGCCAGCAGACGCTCGAAAATTTGGTCGCGGTAGCGGTCCACAATGTCGTCTGATTCCAGAACTTCACCCGCCAGTACCACATTACGAAATATCAGAGCACCGAAACTCTTCGATACCATTGCGCGAACCGCCGTAGCCATCGGCGGCAAATCTTCCGGCGGCGCAATCGCTTCCATTTGCTGCAACGAAATCACGCGTTCGGCGATATTCACCGCCAAATCGCCCATGCGTTCCAGATCATTCGTGATTTTCAGCGTGGCCACAGTTAGCCGGATTTCTTCGTCCGCCAGATGCCCGGAGCGCAACACGCGCACCGCCTGCTCGTCCATCAACATTTCCATTTCGTTGATGCGCGGCTCCATCATGAAAATTTCGCTGGCCAACTGCGCCGAAGCCGGATCGTAAACTTCCACCAATGCGTGCATCGCCTTATTGATGCTGCCTTCCACCGTGCGCGCCATCGAAATCAAATAATTCACCAGCGCTTCCTGATACACCATCGCAGAACCGCGTGCCGCACTCGACATATGGCCTCCTGCCGGACTTTCAGGCTGCTGGATAAGCCACTACACCCCGGCGATTCTAGCGTGCGCTGCGCAGGTTACGCGCGCATGACGCGGACGTGAATAATTGGCGGGAAATTTAGTTCGGGAATTTGGAGCAGGTCAAACTAATTCAATCGTCACGCGCCGTCCAACCATCGCTGCGGCTCGTTGTAAACTCGAAAGCGTAATATCGCTTTTCGGATTCAATATCCGATCCACCTGCGTACGGCTAGTCTTCAGCAATGCGGCCATCTTGTTCTTCGATATCTTCTGTTTCTTCATCGCCTCATCGAGTTGCCAAGCGACCACTTCCTTCACCGCCTGCGCTTGCGATTCTTCAAAGATGCCTTCTCGCTTCATGAAATTATCAATGGTCGATCCCATGTGACTTTTCCGAGTCTTTCGTTTATTCCGTATTTTACTCATGACTTTAACTCCCGCTGGCGCTTGCGTGCCAATTCGAGATCGCCCTCCGGCATCGTCTGCGTTTTCTTGATAAACCCATGAAGCGCGACGAGATGCTCACGATAAAGGCACAACAGAACACGAGCCGTGCGCCGCGTTGGCAGGTCCGTTCGGACTTCCCACAGTCCGCCGCCCAACGGCCGGCAGAGCGGCATGCCCACAGGCCACCGCCATTGGGCGCGCAACAAATCTCTTCCAATCGCATGGCGTTCGACTTCCGGCAATCTTTTCAACCAATCCCGCACAGGCTCGCTCCCACGATTCATTCGGTAAAAAATCAGCGGGATTTTTCGCGGCTCTTGGCCTTCGGCCACACTGCACCTTTTATAGTACATATGTACCGTATAATGTACAATCTAAACATTCTTAACCTTCAAGAACAATCTTCCCCTCAACTGAACCCGTCGCCAGAAATTCCATCGCCTTCCTCGCTTCCAGCAGCGGGAAAGTTCGCGTAACAAGCGGATCGATCTTCTTCTCGATCAGCAGCGCGAAAATCTTCGGCAGATCCTCACGCAATGGCCCGTGGTCCTTCCGATAGAGCATCGTGATGCCGTAGAATTCGCCGCGGCGCCCACGCAGGCGTGCGCCCACAAAAAGATTGGCGAACATTGCTCCCTTTGCCAACGTTCCGGCAGCCCCGACAAATCCAAATCCAACTACCATTCCGCCCCGCCGCGCAGCTCCGATGCACAGACCGATATTCGCGCCACCAACCGCGTCGAAAGCATAGTCGACGCCTTTCGGTTCGAGCGTACGCGCCAGGCGATCAAGCCGGCCGGCCTGATAGTCGATTGGCGTCGCACCAAGTGAACGGACCACGCCATGCTTTCGCGCAGACGCTGCACCGTATGCCTTCACTCCTGCCAGCTTCAACAATTGGAGCGTCGCAGTGCCCACTCCTCCCGCCGCCCCGGTGACCAGCGCCGTCTGGCCTGCCTGCACTTTTGCAACTCGATGAATCATTTGCCACGCGGTTACATAGTTCAGGACTACGACGGCCGCGTCGCGATCGGAAACACCCTCGGGAATCGAAATGAACTCATCCGCACTTCGCAAAAGAAGTTCTGCGAAGCCGCCGTGCACCGTGAGGGCCGCCACGCGCTGCCCAATTTCAAAGCCAGTTACGCCCGTGCCAATCTCTTCCACAACGCCGGCGATCTCATAGCCGGGAACCATCGGAATTTTCGGCGCATACAAATAGTTGCCGGCAATCATTAATAGGTCCGTGGAACCTACTCCGGCGGCGCGCACCCGTACCAGAACTTGCCCAGGCCCCGGATGCTCAATCGGCAGTTCGACGACCTGAAGAACTTCAGGTCCGCCCTTCTTCGTCACCATTACTGCGCGGTAGGTCTCTGGCATGGAATTCCCCTTTGACCTCACCGAAATCTCAAATCACCGGCGAATCATCCCCCATCAACGCCCGGCGCACGGTCTTGATCGGCGGAAATCCCTGTTTCATGAAATTATTGTGGAATGTCTCCAGCGAAAAAGCCGCGCCCTGCTTGGCTTTCAAATCTTCGCGCAGCTTCATGATCTCTAATTTTCCGAGCGTGTAATAAAGGTACGTCGGGTCGGACGTTCCGCGGTGCGTCTCAACCGTTCCGTTCGCGCGCGATTGATACCCTTCCTTCACAAAAAAATCGATGCCTTGCTCGATGGTCATTTTTCCGCGGTGCATCTCGATTCCCACCACAAAGCGTGCGTTTCGCAGCAGCGCATCCTGCAATTGCCCCAGGCGGATTAATTTACTCTGGCGGTCGTTTGTCACACCCGCGCCCGGTTGCGCGAATCCTTCATCCAGCATCATCTGTTCGCAATAATGCGCCCAGCCTTCACCGTTGGTAGCAGCGCCCAACAATTTCCGGACCTTTGTCGGAGCCTGCGCCATCCACAAAAATTGTATGTAGTGACCGGGATACGCTTCGTGTACCGCCGTGCTGATGATCGTTCCGCGATTAAATCCCGCCATGTGCTCTTCAATTTGTGCCGGCGTTGCGTGCGCATCCGGCAGCGTCACATTGAAATATGCTTCCGTCGCCACTTTCTCAAACGGCCCTGGCGTATCCATCGACGCAAACGTAAGCGCACGCATAAATGGCGGGGTCTCTTCCAAAATTGGTCGGATATCTTTGGGAATTGTGATGATGTGCTTCGATTGGATAAATCCAATTAATCCGTCAAACGTATCGCGGAAACTTTGCAGCAAATGATCCGGCTTCGGATGGTCCGCGCCCAATTCCTTCAGCACTTGAAGCGGAGTTTTGTTCGCATCCACTTCCTTCGCGATGCGCGCAAATTCCGCCTGATTTTTCCGCATATCCGCCATATCAATTTCCAGCAGACGGTCCAGCGGTGTATCCACCATCTCGTCGTAAAGCAGTTTCTTCGCAAACGTGTCCGCGCCAATCCGGAAGTCACCCTTTGATTTCGCCAGCAAATCGGACTTCAACCACTGCTCGTAGCTCTTCAATTCGGCAATCACCGCTGCGTTCGACTTCGCAAAATCACTTTTCAGCGCGGCATCTTTCGCATCCGCAAACGCAGTGGGAACGTCGTGCTGGAAGAAACTCACGAGGCCGGGCAACTGTTGCAATGCAATTTCCGTATAAATCCGTGGCGGATTTTTCAGATTTTGCCGCGCGGCCGCAAAAACCGCCGGCATCTGTTTCTCACGCGCAATCGCAGAGCGCAGCCGGTCGTCCGTGGACGCGAATTTCCGGCTCATAATTGTGTAAACGCTGTTCGTGATTCCGCTCGAATATGTATCGGGATTCACTTCCCAGGGACGAATCGTTTCCAGCATCAGAAGAGTTCCATGAATATTGGAAAGCACGCTCTCCCGGTCGGCTGCTTCCGTTTCGCTCAACGATTTCCCGTCAAAACTTTCCACGCGTTTTTCAAATTCGTGCAACGCGCCAATATTCCGGTCCACTCCCGCGCGCGAATAATCTTCCAGTTGGGTATCGTATTGATGCAGTCCTGCGCTCGTGCCCGAAGTCGGAGAAAATTTGAAATAAACTTGATCGAAATATTGATCGACCAATGTATTCCAGGCGATCTCTCCGCTCGAATCTTTCGCGCCACTTACTCCGCTTGAAGCAGTGCCGGCGGGCGGCTGCCCATTTCCGCATCCAGCCAGCGAAATCACCATCAAGCCTCCCAACACAAGAACCGCGGCACGCATCGTTTTCAGCATTTGCCCCTCGAAGTAGTATTCGTTGCAGCGCAAGAGTACCGAAAACGCATCACTCTTACCATCATCACTTCAGCTCGATTGAACTTTTCAGGAAATATTTGACGGAAATGAATCGTTGTGCAAATTATCCGGCGATCGGCACGGAAAAATGGAATCGCGAGCCTTGTCCAATCGCGCTTTCCACCCAAATTCGTCCGCCGTGCGCTTCAGCGATGTGCCGCGCGATGGAAAGTCCCAGCCCGGTGCCACCAACTTCGCGCGAGCGCCCCTCGTCCACGCGATAAAATCGCTCGAAGATGCGTTCTTGCTCGGCCTGCGGAATTCCAATTCCATTGTCCGCCACGGTGAAAACAATTTCGGCGCCGTCCGCTACGGCGCTGGCGATAATGTGCCCTCCGGCAGGCGTATATTGCACCGCGTTATCCAGCAAATTTTGCAGCACGTCACGCAAACGCCCGGAATCGCCGCGAATCGCCGCCAAATCCCGCGCGCACTCAATTTTTATTGTTTGCTGCTTTTTCTTGGCGGCAAAGCTGGCCGTATCCGCGCACATTTTTAGCAGATCCGCTGGACTCGCCTTTTGCAGATCAAGATCCATTTTGCCGGCTTCAATCGTGGAAAGTTTCAGCAAATCATCCGTCAAACGCGTCAATCGTTCCGCATGTTCCTGAATAATTTCTACAAACCGCCCGCGGTGATCTACATCGTCCAGCGCACCGCCCAGCAACGTTTCTGCAAATCCGCGAATCGCAGTGAGCGGCGTCTTAAATTCGTGCGACACATTCGCCACAAAATCCTGACGCACGCGTTCCAGCCGCCGCAATTCGCTGATGTCATGCAACACCAGCACCGCGCCAATCGCTGTTCCACCCTCTTCACTCGCGCGTACAGGCGCCGCCGTCACCGCAAACGTCCGCACGCGCACTGTTCCGACAGTCACTTCGCTTTCTACGCGCTGTTCACTCGTTAACGCTTTCTTCACCACGCCGAGCAATTCCGTTTGCCGCACGAGTTCCACAAGCCTGCGTCCTTGTCCCGCCGGCCTTCCCGGAATTCCGTCACCGCTCTGCCCGCCATTCACGCCAACAAGAGTCGAGCCCCCTGCATTCGTTCCCGATCCCAAAATCTGCGCGAACGCCGCATTTGAGTACACCACGCGCTCGTCCGCTCCGACCACCGCCACGCCTTCTGCCATGCTTTCCAGAATTGCGGCGGTGCGGCCGTGTTCTTCCGTTAGCGAGCGAATTGTTTGCGCCAGTCGCAGCGCAGTTTCATTCATTGCGCGCCCCAGCGTCGCCAGTTCGTCGGTGTAATTATCGGGAGTGAGTGGACGGAAATCTCCGCCGGCGACACGGCGAGAAAATTTTTCAAGGCGTTGAATGCGAAGACCGGAAGCTCGCGTGAAAAATAAAGAGAAACCTGCGGAAATAAGAAGTGCAAATAATATTCCGAAACAACAGAACGTATTCGCCGACGGGGGCGCCTTTTGCGGCGAGTTCAGTCGCCAGCCACGCTCCAAGCGCAATTCCTGTGAGCGCAAGTGCCCATTGCCAGATTCGGTTAGCTCGCACGGCTCCCACGGTCCGCGCGGACTGGCGCGGCACCAACCTCAAACATGTAGCCCGCTCCCCGCACCGTCCTCAAGTGGACGGGACTCTCCGGCTCGGCTTCCACTTTTTCGCGCAGCCTTCGGATGTAAACGTCCACGCTGCGCGGCGTCACAAATCTGTCTGCGCCCCACACCGCATCCAGCAATTGATCGCGCGTAAAAACTTTATCGGGACGAGACGCCAGATAATGCAGCAATCTAAATTCAAGCGTGCTCAGCGTAACGGCTTTTCCGGATCTCGTAACCCGATACGAGGACGGGTCAATCACCAGCGCGCCTGCTTCCACCGTTTTCGCAGTTTCGCCCGGCGGCGTTGCGCGGCGCAAAAGCGCCTTCACGCGCGCCACCAACTCCCGCGGACTGAACGGCTTCGTCACATAATCGTCCGCGCCCATTTCCAAACCGACCACGCGATCGGCTTCTTCGCCGCGCGCCGTCAACATCAGAATTGGCAAACGGTTCAGCGATGCATCGCGCCGAATTTCTTTGCAAATTTCCAATCCGGAAAGTTTGGGAAGCATCAGGTCCAGCAGCAGAACATCCGGCGGAGCTTTTTTCACTTGCGCCAGCCCCGATCCGCCGTCGCTCATGGACGTTACCTGAAATCCTTCATGCGCCAGGTTGTACCGCACCAGTTCTACGATGTCTTTGTCGTCTTCGATGATTAGTATTCTTGTCATAGTAATTAAGCGATATCGCTCGCTGACTAGCGCTCCCACGGCAGGCGCTCAATCACCCCGGCACAGGCAGGTTACTTGCCATCCGTCCGGATGGTCAAGCATTACACCCGCTATTTTCCCATGAAATTGTTACAGTTTGATGAAAACGCGTCGCCAGTAAAGCACCAGCAATGGAAGGTAACAAACGAACACGAAGAATATCGCGAACAGCAGCGAAGCGTTTTTCGGCTGCGCAATTGACGCAAACCAGTGCGCATAAATGTACCCGTGCAGGGTGCGCCGCCTATCGCCATCTGTGATGTGAAAATTGGAGCCGGCAATCGAAAGCAAAGTGGAAAGTACAAACGCCGTAATCGCGTTGCTGCCGAACACTAGAAACGGTTGCGCCCACCGTCGCCATCCGCGCATATCCACCAGCCAGTAGCATAGCGCCAGAATCACCATCGCGAAGCCCGCAGTGAAAATCACGAATGTGCTCGTCCACAAATTCTTGTTGATGGGAAAAAGTGGATGCAGTAGACGTCCCACAATCAACGCGATCGCGCCGACAAGCAGTAATCCTGCAAACTTGCGCTGTTTCGTTCCGACTTTCCGCAGCCATTCGCCCGTCAGCACGCCGCAAAGCACTGTTCCGATTGCCGGAAACGTGCTCAAGATTCCTTCCGGATCGCGCACTTGTTTCAACTGACCCCACAAATGTCCGTACATCACGCGCCGGTCCACCCACGCCGCCAGATTATTCGCGGGATCCAAATTTGCCGCGCCGATTCCCGGCACAGGAATAAATCGCATCGCCCCCCAATATCCAATCAGCAACACAGCGGTCACGCTCGCCACAACGGGAATATTAGTCGCGAAATTTTCCGCGTCCACGCGCCGCGCCGTCGCCACCACCAGCAATCCCGCCAACAAATAACAAACCGCAATCCGGTTCAGCACGCCCGGATAACGCATCGTCGCAAAATGAAAATGTGGGAACACGCTCAGAAATATTCCGACCGCTAAGATTGAGAGGCTGCGCACCACAACGTGTCGCGCCAGTCCGCCGCGCGTGCTTCCGCGACGCAGCCGCGCCGCGAATGAAAACGTCATCGATACGCCAACAATAAATAGAAAAAATGGAAAAATTAAATCGGTGGGCGTCCAACCATTCCATGCCGCGTGATCCAGCGGCCAGTAGAGGCTTGACCACGTTCCCGGGTCATTCACCAGAATCATGGCCGCTACAGTAATTCCGCGAAATACATCCAGCGAAATTATCCGCGAAGACGCAGCAGTAGACGAAGCTCTCCCTGAATTTGCAGCACTATCAGAATTAGTCGACGACATCTGCGGTTGCGTAGGAAGAGTGCCGATAATTTTTCTCCGACCAGCCGCACACTAACGCACGCTCGCCGCTAAAAGCAAGCGCGGCCCCCGAAATTTCGAGAGCCGCGCCTTATGATTGTTATGAATGTCTTGAGTCAGTTTCCGAATCGCCTTCGTAGCACCGGTCCCGAAGCTTCGGGACCGGCACTTTCTAAATAGCAGTCCCCGCTCTAGTGAATCGCCACGTTATGCGCGCCGGAAAGTATCGACGCCACCGTGCTGGCCGACTGCGGCACCCACCATGCTTTCCGCACCCATGAATGCGAATTGCGCAGCATCTGTTTGCTCAGCAGGTCGAACAGCACCGGAGCAACTTGCACCGCTGCGTACATCGCGTTTGAATTCGCAAACGGCCGCATAATCGGATCCGTCTCGTGCATCGTGCCCGCCACAATATTTCGTCGCGTTGACCACGCATCAAAAGTCGCCGCGCCGTGTTCCATCGCGCCCAGCACAAACCACATTTTCGGCACGCCGATTCCCACTGCTTCCGGCCGCTTTTTCTTCATCGACGCTACAGACATCACCGGTTCGCCACCACCCGGAGGCAGCGAAGATGAGGACGAAGACGAAATTGTTGGGCCCGGAGCTTCAGGAATTGCATTATCGATCGGCGTCACGACGGTCTGTCCCGGCTGGTAGGCCACATTCGAGCCGGCGGGAAACAATGTGTTCATCACAACTACAGGCGCGCTCGCCTCTTTACTCTCGTCGGATTTCTTTTCGGCATCTTTACTGTCTAATTTCGCTTCGCTCTTCGGCGCATCTTTCGTTTCCGGCGCTGCGGCAACGGAAACAACTGCGGAATTCGTGTAGGGAGTAACCGGCATTGCGGGAGCAGCAACTGCAGGGGCTTGCATCAGGATGACTGCTAGGGCTAAAAGCATCTCGCTCTCCTCAGTACGCTGCGCCAAGCTTGCTCGCAACGTGAGGCCATAGTAGCGGCGGGCGCCGTTTCACCCTATGGGCTGACAGATGCAATTTAGCTAGTAATTCAGTCCTATCGGAAATGTGCCTATTTGAAACGGAAGGCCTAGTACCACCGTTAGCGTCGCACCAGTACTAAACATTTTCCCGTCAAATGTTTCAGACCAACACACATTTCCCCAATGTTTATGCGGTTTTTGGTAACCCCGACACTCCTGTCGGGGTCAGCTCCGCACCCACTCAAACTCACCCTTCGCGCAGCGCCAAATCCTTCAAGTCGGCGCGCCCCAAAACTGTGCGCGAAGCGCCGCTGGCTACCACCCAGCCGGCCAAATCCCATAGGCCTTCAACTCCGCATCATGATGCGTATCAATCAGCATCTTCTTCGTCCGCTCTGCAGGCCACGGACTCGAAAACCGCAGCGGTATATCCGCAACCCAGAACGCCATCACCGCTTCAATCGCCGCATTGCGCGAAAGTATCGCCGGATCCACTTGGTCCAAAGTGTCTGCCGCGCTGTGATGCGTAATCCCGTACTGCGAAGGGTCCTGCATCATGTTAATTCCCGGTACTCCGGCCAAAATAAACGGTCCGGTATCAGTTCCAAATTCCGGGTCGCTGCCCACCGACGTAACTCCCATCGCGCGCAACGATCTCGCAAACGCAATCACGCTCAACTTCACATCGTCATGTCCGCCGACATCAATTCCCGTCACCGCGCCCTGGCCGTCATCTAAAATAATGTCGCTCAAGTGATTCGCCATCTCGCTCTGATGTTCTTTCACGTACGCGAACGATCCCAGCAGCCCTTGCTCTTCGCCCGTGAACAACACAAATCGAATCGTGCGCCGCGGCTTCAAACCCGAACGCACAATAGCCTCAGCCGCGCCAAGAGTCGTTGCCGCCCCGCATCCATTGTCCGTCGATCCTTGCGCTAAATCCCATGAATCCAAATGTCCGCCGACCACAATAATTTGCTCCGGATTGCCGCTTCCGCGAATTTCGCCCACCACATTCGCTGCTTCCACAGGACCAGCCGTCGCCGTGTTCTGCACATTGATATGCAGACTCACTTTCTTGTCCGCATCCAACATCCGTTCCAGTTGTTCCTGATCTTCCGCCGCCATACTCACCACGGGAATGTCGTAGTAAGTCGCAAATCCCAGAATTCCCGTATGCGTCAAATGAATTCCCGCCGCACGTCCGGCCGCCTTGTCCACCAATCACCGCAACAGCATGCGCCTCATGAGCCTTCACTAAAAATTTCCCAAAATCTCCGAATGACGTGTCTGCCTGCCCCGGCGCTCTCGCCGGAGCATCGCCTTTCCGACGCACCAATAAAATTTTTCCCGCCCAGCCGCCGGAATTTTTCGCCATCTCATCCGCAATAGAATTCAAATTCACATCCACCACTGCGCATCCACTCCGCCCGCCGCCGTCGACCCCACCCATCCCATCGAATCCACCATCAACTTCCTTCGCGTCGGTGACATCAACCAAGCCTCCGCCGACCCGCGCGTCCATCCGCGCCAAATTGATATTTCTCCGCGTGAACATTTTCCAATCCAATCGCCTTCATCGTGTCCACGCCCCACTGCACAGCCCGCGCCGCCTCAGGAGATCCCGTAACCCGCGCGCCCACCTCATCACTCAATTGCGTCAAATAGTCAAACGTGTGCGTGCCATACATCCCCGCCCCGGCAATAGCAGTAAGCCGCGAAGTCATAGTGTCATCGGCAGGCGCAGCGGAATGCGCAGGTGCGTTCGCAAACAAAACCACACTAAGAACGACGGCAACTGCGGCGGCCAAGAATAGATTTCGGCGAATCATGGTTGATATTCTCCTTTAACGCGTGCGGGTAAACGGGCGGCCAATTCTGACAAATGTGAACGATGACGTCAAAAACGCAGCGGTTATTTATGGATGGTTAATAAATATGGCGACCGGTATTGACAAACCTCGTCGACCGCACCCGTGCGCTATACTTCAGATGAACGAATGCGCGGGAGGATCGCGTGAAGGAAATCATCGGCAGCACAATTTTAATTCTCGGCGCTTTATTTCCCATCGTGAATCCGCTGGGGAATAGTCCGATCTTTCTGCTGCTCACTCGCAATTCATCCAGCGCGGACCGCGCCATTCTTTCCTCGCGGATTGCCATGAATAGTTTTCTGCTGCTGGTGATTTCGTTTTTTATCGGCACGCACATTTTGGCGTTCTTTGGAATTTCGCTACCGGTCGTGCAGGTTGGCGGCGGACTGGTGGTGATTTCCACCGGCTGGACAATGTTAAAAAGCGAAGACGATGACCACGATAAAAGTGACGACGTGCAATCGAAAATGCGCTCGCGCGATGTTTTGGCGCAGGCCTTTTATCCGTTGACGCTTCCGTTGACGGTCGGCCCTGGATCGATTTCCGTCGCGATTGCGTTGGGCGCGAATGCACCGCAGCATGCCGGATTCAATGTTCCAGCAGCCGTCGCGGGGCTTATCGGCGCGCTGGTGATCGCGCTCAGCATTTATTTATGTTACCGGTTCGCGGAACGATTGGAACAGTTGCTCGGAAAATCCGCGATGAACGTGATTATGCGGTTGTCGTCATTCTTGCTGGTGTGCATCGGCGTGGAGATTCTTTGGCACGGCGTAACGGGATTATTGAAGTCGATCGGGAAGCTATAGATTTGCTTTCGTAGGGGCGGGTCCGCGACCCGCCCGCTGTGTGCGAGACGTAATAAAATTTAGTGCCCTGCAATCCACGCGCTAACGCCGTGCAAAATATCCGGCGAATGCGGATTGCCCAGCAGGGAATGGGTCACATCGGGGCAGAGACTGAATTTTTTATCGCTGCTGGCCAGTAGATCGAAAAGATGTTGCACCGAACCTGGCTTCGCGATGGGATCGTGCTCGCCTTCCATCACCAGCGTAGCCACATGAACTTGCGGCGCTTTTGCTTGCCAGTGAACGATGGCTTTGTGAATGCCCATCAAATAATTGATGCTCACGCGCGTGTAGGAAAGTTTGTCGTCTGGCGAAGGAAGAATTTTCTGGGCGCTTGTTTTGCCGGATTCATTTTTTGTACGCGGCGAAAGATCCAGCACCGGCGCATTCGGACGGAACGCATAATCAACAAAGAATCGCAGCGCGCCCCAGTGCCAGTATTGCGCGCGCGCTAATTTAAAAACGGGTGACATCAAAATCATTCCGGAAATATCGGTGGGATTTGTTTTCGCGTAATTCAGCGCGAAAACTCCGCCCATGCTTTCCGCCATCAGAAAAACTTTTGCATTTGGATGCGCCTGATGAATTGTCGCAACCATCGCGGAAATATCGCGATTCTCTTTGGGGATCGTGGGAATAAATCCGCGCTTGCCGCAGGAAAGTCCATGACCGCGCGTATCCACGGCATAAACAGCGATGCCGGATTTATTCAGCTCTTCGGCGGTGGTCACATAGCGTCCGCTATGCAATCCGATTCCGTGAAGCAACAGCACAATGTTTTGCGGATTTTCGTCTCCGGATGGAATCCAGTAGCGATAGAACAGACACGTCCCGTCGCTGGAAGTTGTTGAGCCATGTTGATCGGAAATTGAATCAGGAATTGCAGGCGCAGCGCTGGACGCAGTTCTATCTGACGGCGAATCAGCCGG
Source organism: uncultured Acidobacteriota bacterium (assembly GCA_963778235.1). Classification (GTDB taxonomy): domain Bacteria; phylum Acidobacteriota; class Terriglobia; order Acidiferrales; family UBA7541; genus DASTCZ01. Next base: position 456,004 of record CAVZTQ010000004.1, read on the forward strand.
AGAAAAGTTGGAGGTGGTTTGACCGCGGACGGCGCACGCCAACACACACACCAAGATTGTAGTGATGCAAATCCGGCAAATTTTCAAGAGCACTCCGCGCCGGGAGCAAGAATCTTAAGATGGCGAGGCAAATGTATCGTGATTCCTTCCGCATGTCACGCCGGAATAGAAACTGACATGCGCAACGAATAACTCTGCGGAAACTTTTGCGGCTAGGACGCTTTGAGAATCCGTACGAAAAGTGGAAGGAACGCGGAGAGGGCTGTCACTCCGGGGATTAAGTGGGGTGCTCCGACATACGAACCGCTGGATTACTGCAAATGGGCCACGATGAGCGGACTGAACGCACTGGCAAGGCCCACGCGGTAAGCATTAGTCAGTGCTTCGTTTGCGTTCAGCGTTCAGATTTCTTCCCCAAGTTTCGAGAAGATTATTTACGACAGCTAGTCCTCGACGGCTGTCTCTGCCGCAGAACTGTCTAAATAACTTCCAGATGCCCGGCGGATCCACAGTCTCAGCCTTCGCTTCCCCCAGCGATTGCGGAAGTGCGGCGACGAAAGCTTGCAGGAGCGCGGGATCGATCGACCCCATTGTTTTCGCGAGGACAATCAGATTCCGGATTCCGCGAACAGCTTCAGGGGATTTCATCGTTTCGATAGCAACCTCAAGAACTTTTCCTTCGGAGCCAAGAACACCGCGCATCATTTCCAGCAATTGCCTATCGTGAAGTCCCTGTAGAACTTCATACACGGAAAGAATTGCTTCAGCGTGATCGACAGGCGCTCTTTCCAGACGCGAGATAAGTTCTTTGCGCGGATCGCGCGGCGCAATTTCCAACGTGATTGGTTGAGCCATAATTCCCCCTAATTTCTTGCGCCGCTAATCTCCGGCCGGCTGTGGAGCACACTGAATCTGGACGAGCCCCGTCCCGGGGACGCGATAATCGGCGCGCTTCCATTTGCGAGCCACTTCCACGCCATTTTGTGGCGTGGGATGTCCCCAGCGCGAATTGCCCCGCGGCAATGGACTATCGCCGACATCGCCTAACACTTTCAGCTTCACGGAGGTTTCTTTGTATGCGGGTGTATGCGTCGGCAAATCCGTCTGGCTGCTCGTCAGCCTATTGATCGCGGTGGTGACGGAATTCATCGGCATATAGAGTTCTCGGCCGGTAACGCGGTCCGTAATTAGCGCGCGGACGCGGATTTGTCCATAACGAGAAACAAGCTGAACCCACGCGCCAGTTGTTACGCCGCGCTCTTTCGCAAGTTCGGCGGAAATTTCCACGAAAGTGTCCGGAGTGTTTTCGCGGATTCCGGCGGTTTTATAAGTAAGGTTGCCTTCGTGGAAATGTTCGAGCAAGCGGCCGTTATTCAGATGCAGATCGAATTCTTCATTGGTTTGTTCCGTTGCTTCCTTCGGGGTCAGCGGGAAAAGTTTCGCTTTGCCGTCCGGGAAGAAAAATTGTTTTGTGTAGAGCAGAGGCTGATCGGAACCGTCTTCAGCAACGGGCCACTGCAAAGACTTGTATCCTTCGAGACGCTCGTAGGTGACGCCCGCGAACATCGGCGTAAGCGCAGCGATTTCTGTGTAAATTTCCGATGGATGACTGTAATTCCAATTCGCGCCCATTTGGTTCGCGAGGTCGCGAATAATGATCCAATCCGGGCGAGCTGCCTTCGAGCGGCTCCATCACTTGATACAGGCGCTGGATGCGCCGCTCCGTACTAGTGAACGTGCCTTCTTTTTCAAGGCTCGGGCAAGCAGGCAGAACGACGTCCGCAAATTCGCAGCTGTGGCTGAAGAAAATATCCTGAATCACCAGGAACTCCAGTTTCTTCAGCGCGTCTTCCACGTAATTCGCGTTGGAATCTACCACGCTGATTTCTTCGCCAATCACGTACATGGATTTGAGTTTGCCTTCGTGAATCGCGTCAATCATCTGGTGATTATCGAGTCCCTTTGTGGAAGGGAGTTTCACATTCCAGCCAGCTTCGTAACGGGCGCGAACTTCGGGATCATCTACTGATTGATAGCCCGGAAGATTATTGGGCATGGAGCCGTGATCGCTGGCGCCCTGAACATTATTGTGCCCGCGCAAGGGATACGCGCCGGTTCCGGGGCGCATGTAATTTCCGGAAACAAGCAGCAGATTGGAAATCGCCGTCGAGGTATCCGATCCCATGCTGTGCTGCGTAACGCCCATCGCCCACAAAATGCAGGTGCTTTCCGCTTCCGCAATCATGTGCGCAACTTTTTTCAGCGTTTCCACGGGAATGCCGGTCTTTTGCGAGGCAAAATCCAACGTAAATGGTTCGAGGCTCTTCTTGTATTCGTCGAATCCATTGACCCACTGATTTATGAAAGCGGTTTTGTGAAGATTGTTGTCAATCAAGTAGCGGCTGACGGCGCAAAGCCAAATGAGGTCGGTGCTGGGCCGCGGGTGCAGGTGAATATCAGCGCGGCGGGCCATTTCGTTTTCACGGATATCGGAGACAATAAGTTTTTGACCGTGAAGTTTTTGCGCGCGCTTCACGCGAGTAGCAAGTACCGGATGACTCTCCGCAGTATTGCTTCCAATGATGAGGACCAGTTTTGCCTGCGCGATATCCGTGATTGAACCGGAATCGCCGCCATAACCAACGGTGCGGAACAATCCAACGGTTGCAGGCGCTTGACAATAGCGCGAGCAGTTATCAATATTATTTGTGCCGATCACGGCGCGTGAAAACTTCTGCATCAGATAGCCTTCTTCATTGGTGCACTTGGAAGAAGAAATGAACGCGAGGGAATCGGGTCCGGATTTGGCTTTTATTTCGGCAAATTTGCGCGCAACCAAACCGAGCGCTTCATCCCAACTCGCTTCTCGAAATTTTCCGTTTTCACGAATCAATGGAGTGGTGAGGCGTTCTTTACTGTTCACAAAGTCCCAGGCGAATTTTCCCTTGATGCACGTCGAGATGCCGTTCGTAGGGCCATCCTGCGGTTCTACTTTCAAAATGTGACGGTCTTTGGTCCACAAATCGAAGCTGCAACCCACGCCACAATATGTGCAAACAGTTTTGGTGCGGCGAATACGGGATTCGCGCATGTTGGCTTCGATGGTGGAAACTTCCATGACCGGCGCATATCCAGTCTCGGGTTCGATGCTCTTGACGATGTCAATCATTCCGTCGAGAACCTTCTTTGGCAGCGAGGTCAAGTAACCTGCATGGCCCAGCATGGATTTTTCCATCAACGCATTGCAGGGACACACAGTGACGCAATGTCCGCAGGAAACACAGCTTGATTCGCCGATTTTCGCGCCGCCATCCCACAGCACGCGCGGATTTGGATCTTCCCAATTAATGGAAAGCGTTTCGTTCACTTGAACGTTTTGGCAAGCTTCGACACAGCGCCCGCACAAAATGCATTGCTGCGGATCGTAGCGATAAAACGCATTCGAGTTATCGACTTCGTAAGGCTTCAGGGTGTGTGGAATGTTCCGGAACCCCATTGCTACCTGCTTTGTGGTGTTGTGGACGACGCAATTCCCGTTGTTGTTGTCGCAGACGGTGCAATAGAGCAGGTGATTCTTCAGAATGCGGTCGAAAGCTTCACATTGTGCGGCGTGAGCCGCGACGGATTTCGTAACAACTTTCATTCCCGCGGATACTTGAGTTCCGCACGCCCGTACCAGCTTGCCTTCAACTTCAACCATGCAGGTGTCGCAAGTTTGAATCGCGCCGAGCTGTGGATGGTAACAGACCTGAGGTAATTTCACGGCCGCACGATTGATTACATCAATAAGGAGCTGGCCCGAACTTGCTTCTTGAGACAGTCCATCAATCGTGACCGTAAGCGCCATGGGAACCCCCGCTCTCATAAATACGAAGCCGCAATATCGTTCCATTGACTGTGCCTGTTTGAAGTGCCGATCGATTGACTCCCATTGAGGGCGGGACGGGCAAACTCTTTAATCATTACGGCCTCCCTACCCGCTGTTGAGGACAGTGGTTTTTTTTCGCAAAATAAAAACAGATGACGGCTAAAACTATATCAGGTCGGCAGAGCTATGCGGTTCAAAACCACAGTAGTTCAAATACTATTTTACTGTAGCTGCAGGCGCGGCGGTTGGCGCTGCCGGCGTCTGAAAAAGCTTCATAGAACTGAGCACCGTATTGTAAACCCCCCAGCCGAGCGGGATTCCTACAATCAGCCATGCCACCAGAATCAATACGCCCGAAGATTTCTTAATGTTTTCGGCCATGTGCATTCCTCCTTGCCTGCTCTGTAACCTGATTCGATCAAGCCTGGTCTTTTTGATCCGCCATCCAATATTTTTGGTTTACCGGGCGAACCAATAAGTTCGCCACAAAACCCACCACCAGCAATCCAGCCATCACCAGCAACACCGTTTGGTATGCGTCAGCTTTTTCCGCTCCATGTGCAATTCGATATTCACGCATGTAATTCACCAGCACGGGACCGAGTACGCCCGCCACTGACCACGCCGTGAGCAACCGTCCATGAATTGCGCTCACGTTATGCGTACCGAAAAGATCGCGCAGGTAAGCCGGAATCGTGGCGAAGCCTCCTCCGTACATGCTCAGCAGCACGGCGGATATCGCGACGAACAATTTCACGTTATTCAGGTGGCCGCCACCCGTCCGCGGTAGGAAGAAATACAGCACCGCTCCGAGCGCGAGAAAAATAAAGTACGTAGGCTTGCGTCCGATGAAGTCCGAAATAGACGACCAGAAAAATCGTCCGCCCATATTGAAAAGGCTCAACAGTCCGACGAAACCACCGGCCGCCACCGGCCCGATAGAGCCCTTAAATAATTCCTGGATCATCGGCGAGGCTTGTTCCAGAATTCCAATCCCAGCCGTTACGTTCATGCACAGAATCACCCACAAGAGCCAGAACTGGGGAGTCCGGAACGCAGTGTTCACTTCTACATTGTGGGTCGTGACTAAAGCTTGCTGCTTGACCGGCGGAGTCCAATTGTCCGGTTTCCATCCCGGGGGCGCCACGCGCACCGTGAACACGCCGAACATCATTAGCAGAAAATAAGCCGTGCCCATCACCAAGAAAGTTTTGCCCACGCCCACGTCGCCCGACGTGTGAAAGTACGCCATCAATTTAATCGAGAGCGGCGATCCGATCATCGCTCCGCCGCCAAATCCCATGATCGCCATGCCTGTGGCCAGTCCCGGTCGATCGGGAAACCATTTAATCAGCGTCGAGACTGGAGAGATATATCCCAGTCCAAGTCCAATACCTCCGACTACGCCATAGCCGAGATAAATGATCCAAAGTTGATGCCACATCACGCCCAGATAGGAAATGTAAAAGCCCAAGGCAAAGAATACGGCAGACGCAAACATCGCTTTTCGCGGCCCGGCGCCCTCCAGCCATTTTCCAAACGTCGCTGCGGAAAGGCCCAGCATCACAATCGCGAGCGAGAAAATCCATGCGACTTGCGGCTGAGTCCAGTCGTCCGGCAATGACTTTGTAATTCCCAGCAGCCGCGTCAGCGGGATTTTGAACACGCTGAACGCGTACGCTTGCCCGATGCACAAATGAATCGCCAACGCCGCCGGGGGTACCAGCCACCGGCTATATCCCGGTTGGGCGATAGATTTTTCGCGGTCGAGGAAAGACAGAATAGCCATTCCTGATCTCCTTGAATGCTAGGGGCCGACTCCCGCGATTTGAACGCGCGGCGGGTTCGCGCTACAGCCAAAACTACGCACCATATCTCTGAGCGGTTGCGGCCTATATCTCCAACTTATAGAAAGCAACCAGAACAAATAAATTCATCTCAAGGCGAACGAAGCCGCTGGAACTAAAATTAATTATGAAGGAATAAAAAAAGAGCCCCCGCCCCCAGCACGGTTTATCAGAACGAGCTGGGCAATGCAAATTAAAGAATGATGAATAAATTGTTAAGGATTGCGATATTTGCGCGCGAAAGCCGCGGGCAGCTGTGCGTGCAAATACGGCCCGTGGGGAGCGCGCACAACGAAAAGCCCTTGAAAGGTTCGGTCATAAAGTATCGTAGAAGACATGTGTGACTGGCACCTCCGCATTGAACGGGAGGTAGCCGACCCGGCAATAGAAATTTGCTTTCTGGAGCCTGAATGACGGATACGCCGAACAACGCTGAACGCGCGCCGCAAACGCGTCCGCAACCGATGATCAGATTGGGCAAGTTTACGATTAAGGGTCCGGCGGCAACGGTCGTGTCTGCGGTGATATCGGCGCTAATCTTCCTGGCCATTTTTTATTCGCGGCCGACAATCAGAATGTTGGCGTCCGCCGCCATCTGGATTGTGATGATGGTTTACTGGGGTATTTCGGCGGGCAAAATAGCACCAACAAAGAGTACCGAAGACGCAAAGTCCAATAGGCGCCGCCAGCTACTTCTGAACCTGGCTATCTTGATGCTTTTCATTCCTGTACCGGGACTGACGCGACAATTCCTGCCGCTGACTCGGACCACCATCGCGACGGGCTTCAGCATACAGGTAGGCTCCGCGCTATTTTATTTTTGGACCAAACGACACTTAGGACGTTTCTGGAGTTCGGCTGTGGCGATCATGAAGGATCATCAACTGGTGCGCACGGGGCCATACCGGCTGATTCGACATCCGTTATACACAGGGATGCTCGGCATGTTTGCCGGAACTGCGATTGTATCGGGACAATACCACGCGCTGATTGGAGTTGCGCTGGGCGTGTTTGCCTACTGGGGAAAGATTCGGATTGAAGAGCGCACGTTGGGAGAAGCGTTCGGCGCGGAGTACGCCGACTACAAACAACACGCGCGGGCGTTGATTCCGTGGCTGCTTTAACGCATTGAAACAAGCAGCGTAGTCGCTCCGGGAACCCGGTGTAATTCGGCAGATCGGACGGAAATCTGTTTGTTCTTATGTCATATGTATAACGACTAACGGACGACACTCAGAGGCCAGGCATTAGTCAGTGCGCTATTTTATGTTCAGAATTGAACATGGCGAGCACTTAAGTACTTTTATATCAATAACTTAGATGGAGCGCTGAAACTTCGATTCGCGTACGAAGGTATAGACTACCAGTGTTCAATATGATACACTGAAAGTGCTTTGATGCTCTCGTCCGCTCGTCACACCTCGCGCTGTTTAGCTGCAGGAATTGCCCTGCGGCTTTTTTTGTTTGGGAAGCAACCGCCCAGCCCAATTCGCAATGACAGACATCCGAAGCTACATCCATTAGAAAAGTGAGAAACATAAGTGAAGGAACAAGGAACAGTAAAGTGGTTTAACGCAGCAAAAGGCTTCGGATTCATCCAACGCCAGTCCGGGGAGGATGTTTTCGTACATTTCTCAGCCATCCAGGCCGAAGGTTACAAGAGCTTGAACGAAGGCCAGGCGGTTGAGTTTGAAGTTCGCCAAGGACCAAAGGGTCTGCAGGCGGAAAACGTAAACCCCCTCTAACCGGAATGGAGTGAACCGACGCAAGCCGCCGGTTCGCTCCGTTACCACTGGATTTCAATCGAGAGACAGCGGGTACGGAGGAAACCATGCAGGTTTTGCCTGAAGGGCAATACATTAAGCACATAACCTACGGACTGGGCATCGTGACCGAAGCAGATTCGGAGCGGACCACGATCCACTTTCAAACACACGGTGCGAAGAAATTCGTCACCAGCATAATGACGGCTGAAATTCTTGGTGAAACTCCGAAGAAGCCGATCAAGGTGAAGCGACGAAGCAAGAAGGCAGTGGCGCGCGCGAAAGCGGCTACAGCCTAGGCCAGATTCGATTTCCGAAATTAAATATTAGAAAAGCCCGCGTCATGAATGGCGTGGGCTTTTTTCATTCGAGTAGCACTACATTACTTTAGCCGAGTGAATACTTGCGAGCGCTCCTGTGCCGTGTGGAGGAGACGGAATCGCTTGACAAGAACTACCGCTCGTCATATGTTAGCCTCCCTTTTCCACTTTAAAGCTGAATATGTATCTATTTGATATCTGTTTGCCTTAGGAGGCGACGTGAATACCCTGGCCAGCGTCAAGAATCTCCGAATATTTCATCTTTGCATTGCGGCGCTGTTTTGCGTGTTCGGACTAATCGCGCCCACAGTTGAGGCGCAAAGCCTGCCTCTTTATGGAGTTTCCGCCAGCGATAACGGCAACAACAATCTTACGAGCGTTGACCCGGTTACCGGGAATGTTGTCTCAACGGTGCTCATGACATTGACCGGAAAGAACTTGAATGGCGGGAACGGCCTGGCGCAGAACCCGGTGAACGGAAAACTGTTTGTGTTGCTGTCGGTAAACGGACAGTCCGGGCGAGAATTGGGGACGGTTGATCCCACGACTGGCATCGTAACCGCGATTGGAAACACCGGAGATAATTTCGCAGGACTTACTTTCGCTACGAACGGAACGCTCTACGGAGTGACCGGAGACGGCGCGACAACTCCCTCAACACTTTTCACGTTGAATACAACCACTGGCGCGCCAACACTTGTAAAAGCTTTGGGATCCAACACCTGCGGCGCAGAGACCGGGAGCAGCGAGGGCGAAACCATCGCTTTTAACGCGATTGACGGGCTCATCTATCACATGTCAGGTGATGGAGCATGCCAGATCTTCGAGACAATCAATGTGACGACTTTGGTAGCAACCCCGATTACGGTTACTGGAGATGTGCCGGGCGAACCGCTCGGCCTAGTGCACTGGACGGGAAACTTCTTTTTGTTCTCTACTTTCAATCAACTTTACGTCATCACGAGGAATGGCCAGAGCCGCGCTTTTGGACCCACCCCAAACACCAGTTACAAAGGACTGGTGTTCGCCGGCACTCCTCCAGCGTGTCCGCCAATCGCCGCTCTTTATGGCGCGGCCAATATCGGACCGAATGGCCCTAGCGTTTTGTATTCGATTAATCCTGCGACGGCAGCCGCCACAATGATAGGTCCCATCGGTTTTGAGAGGGTGAGCGGAATCGCGTTTAACGCCAGCCAAACGTTGTTTGGCACCGGTGAACGGCAAGATGGAACCAACACTCATGTACTAATGACAATTAATCCGTGCACGGGGGCGGGCACCGAAGTAGGACCAACGTTGATTTCAAACGACGATTTTGCGACCGCCACCGATATTTCTTTCCGGAAATCGGATGGCACTCTTTTCGCGTTTCTGGCAGGATCAGCGGGCAACGCCCTTGCGACTCTCAATACATCCACGGGAGCGCACACTACAATCACAAGTTATGAAAGTAACTCTGGTGGTGGGCTCGCATTTTCGCCGACGGGCACATTGTTTAACGCCTACGGCACAACCCTGGAAACTTTAGATCCAACAACTGGAGCAATGACAACAGTTGCGGCGTTCGGCTTTCCCGCACTATTCCTTCCAGGCGATTCCTCCGTAAACGCGATGGATTTTCAGCCGGGAACTGGAAACCTTTTTGGATCCGTCGCTACATCCACTTCTGCTGGGGCCGGCAATTTTCTGGTAAAAATCGACACAAGTGAAGCTGGGGTGACGTCAGTTGGGCAAACACAGACGGGATTGGATGCAATCGCGTTCTTACCAGTTCTCGCCCAGCCGCCGGCATCAATCACCGCAACCGGCGGAACTCCGCAGTCCACGCGAGTCAACACGACGTTCGGATTGCCCTTGCAAGCGACGGTGAAGGACAGCACTTCAGTTCCCGTCGCAGGTGTGACGGTAACATTCACAGCCCCCGGAAGTGGCGCAAGCGCTACATTCGCCGGAGGCGTGACCACCGCCGTTACAAATGCCAGCGGCGTTGCAACGTCGGTAGTAGTTTCCGCGAATGCCACCGTAGGCGGACCGTATAACGTAGTCGCTACCGTTGCAGGAGTTGCGACACCCGCGAATTTCGCGCTGACGAACACGCCCGGACCGCCCGCACAAATCGCAATCACCAGTGGAACTCCGCAGACGGCCACCGTGACCACCGCTTTTGCGTTGCCGTTAGTGGTCACCGTGAAAGACAGCAACGGAAATGTAACTCCCGGTGTGACTATAACTTTCGCAGCTCCGGCACAAACCGGCGCCAGCGGCACCTTCGCGGGTGGCGTAAACACGGCGGTCACAAACGCCAGCGGCGTCGCCACTTCCGGAACTTTCACGGCGAATGGAATTTCCGGCGGGCCGTACAACGTGACGGCTTCATTGCCGTCCACAGGATCGCCTGAATTCATGGCGGCCACTGCGCTTCCCGAAGGATTCGCGACGTCCGCGACATTCTCCTTGAAGAACGTGGACTTCTCCCTGACGCCGACTACTACCACGCAAACTGTGAAAGCAGGAGCGACAGCAAATTATTCGCTGAACTTCACGGCAATCGTCGGAAATTCCGTGAACACCACAACATTCAGTTGCGCGGGGCTGCCGGCATTTTCCGCTTGTGTGTTTACGCCTGCTTCGTTGCCGGCGAATTCGCCAAACACTCCGTTCACACTCGCAATTACAACGACGGCGCCGGGAACACACGCGATGACGGTTGGACCGGCAAATAAGTTTGTCGGCCCATTCATGAACATTGTGAAGCCGGCAATGCTCGTGATGCTCGCGTTGATGCTTTCAATCTTTGCGATTCCGAAACATAGGTTCGCGAGATTGCGGACATCGGCGATCAGCGTATTCGGATTTGCAGCTCTCCTGTTGCTGACGAGCTACATCTCCGGTTGCGGCGGCGGATTCCCGCTCATTAATAATTCGCCGGGAACACCAGCTGGAACATCGACGGTGACGATTACCGGAACTTCCGGTACCGTTCAACGCACAACTACCGTGACGCTGATAGTTCAATGAGAATCGACAGACACTGAGTTCGTTCAATTTCGGTGTCTCGCTAGTTTCTTTCCAGAAATATCTTTGACGAAAAAGTCCGCGCTCCGGCGCGGACTTTTTATTGGTATCAAACGATGCACTCCAGAAAGAGTCGCGCGTCCACATGCCGGCATCGAACCGTCAGTTAAGGGAGGTCACACATGAGATTCAGCGATCCGAATACGGCGTATTGGTTCTGGGTAATTCTCATCGGAATTCTGGCCGGATTCCTGGCCGGAAAGTTGATGCGCGGCAAGGGGTTTGGCCTGATCGTGGATTTGTTGCTTGGGATTGTCGGCTCGTTTATCGGTAGCTGGGTATTCGGAAAACTCGGAATAGCGACGTCGGGCGGCTTTATCGGACAACTATTGGTGTCACTGGTTGGTGCTCTGATTCTGCTTTTCCTGGTTCGTTTGGTGAAAAGCGCGTGACGAGCTGCGCACATTACTGCAGGCGCTAGCTAGCGCCAACACTTAATTCCCGCTACTGATTCACGCGCTTCATCATGTGCTCCGGATAGCGCAGCCCGGCGGCTGCGCCCTTCGGCGCAACGGAATCGATTGCTGAAATATCGGCAGGCGAAAGCGTGACGTTCACAGCCACGGCGTTTTCCTCAAGATAAACGCGGTGTTTGGTTCCTGCGATGGGCACTATGTCCGCTCCCTGCGCCAGCAACCACGCCAGCGCAAGCTGCGACGCGCTACAATTTTTCGCCGCGGCAATTTCTTCGATTTTCTTCACTAGTTCCAAATTTTTCTGGAAATTTTCTCCCTGAAAACGTGGCGAGTTCCGGCGATAGTCGTCCGCCGCAAAATCTTCAAAGCGGCGGAGTTGTCCGGTAAGAAATCCGCGGCCCAGCGGACTATACGCGACGAAACCAATCCCGAGCTCGCGACACGTTGCGAGAATTTCGTCTTCGGGATCGCGCGTCCAAAGCGAATATTCCGATTGCAGCGCGGAAATTGAATGCACCGCGCACGCACGGCGGAGTGTTGCTGAACTAGCTTCACTTAAACCGAGATGCAAAACTTTTCCTTCCTCCACAAGCCGCGCCATTTCGCCGACGGTTTCTTCAATGGGGATGCTCGTGTCCACGCGATGTTGATAATAAAGGTCAACGTAGTCCACACCCAACCGCTTCACGCTCTCTTCGAAATTTTTTCGCACGTATTCAGGACTTCCATTTACGCCCAGCGCATTTCCCTTCGCGTCGCGGACAATTCCGAACTTAGTTGCGAGAATCACTTTTTCGCGGCGGCCGTTGATGGCCTCGCCAACGAGCGTTTCGTTGCGGCCGAGTCCGTAAACATTCGCGGTATCCAGAAAATTGATTCCCAGATCAATCGCCCGGTGAATTGTCGCGATGGATTCGGCGTCGTCGCGCGTGCCGTAAAATTCAGACATGCCCATGCAGCCAAGGCCCAACGCGGAAATTTCCAGTCCGGTGCGGCCCAGTTTGCGGCGCGGAATGGGAGCAAATTGTCGAGCTTGCGTGGCCATTTGAGATTTACCTCCGAGCGCTACCTTTTCACGATTTTCAGAATTATTTCAGGCCGGCGTCCTCCGCGGCAAGTTTCGCGATCACCGACCAATCTTTTTCTCCGTGCCCGCGCCCGATTGCGGAAAGAAATCGATCGTGTACCACGCTCGCGATGGGCAGCGGCACGCCGGCTGCATCGGCGGCCTGCAAAACCAAACGCGCATCTTTCAATCCAAGTACTGCGGCAAAACCGGCCGGCTCATAAGCTTCGCGCGCGATGATGCCGCCGTAACCCGAATGAAGTGGCGCGGTGAAAATTGTGCCCGTAAGAATTTCAAGAAATTTTTCCGGCGCGATTCCGGATTTTCGCGCGAGCGCAAACGCTTCTCCAAAACTTTCGATGGTGGTTGCAATTAGAAAGTTGCCGAGCACTTTAATCGTGTTCGCGGCCTGTGGCTCATTCCCGGCAATAAAAGTGCGCTGGCCGATTGCGTCAAAAATTGGCTGCGAACGCGCCAGATCGGCGGCCGCTCCTGCTGCAACCACGAAAAGTTTTTTCGCGGCGGCGACTTCAGGACGTCCGAATACCGGTGCGGAAACATACGACTGATTTGCAGCGGCGTGCGCGGCGGCTAAACGCTTGGAAAGCGCGACGCTGATCGTGCTCGCGCTGATATGCAATCCGCCGGCGGGTAGCGCTTTCAGAATACCATTTTCACCGAACACGGTTGATTCAACCGCGGCGTCATCCGCCAGCATGGTGATTACAATTCCAGTGCGCGAGGTATCAGCAGGCGAACCAGCGATGTGCGCGCCGAGTTTCTGTAAATCATCTGCGCGGCCGGCCGTGCGATTCCATACGGTAACGGCGTGGCCGGCGCTGATTAAATTCTGCGCCATGCCACGGCCCATTTTGCCGAGGCCGATGAAACCAATATCCATTCATCCCTCCAATGCAAATTGCTGATTCAATTTAGCGGGGGTGGGTACGATTGTCTATATGAGGCGCACTAAGCGCTTGGCAGCACCGACACTCCTGTCGGTGCCAGTTGTCAAAATTACGACGCGGTTAGTTCTAGCCCACGTCGCCAATTGCCAATTCAAGTCTGGCAGCCGCGCCGGTTCCGCGACGAAGCAGCGGAGCCAACCGCCCTGCCAGTTGTTGACGCGCGCGCCACAACCGCGCCTTCAAAGTATTTTCGGAAACGCCCAGAGCGCGCGCCGCTTCGGACGTCGTGAGTCCCTGACTTTCGCGCAGCACAAACGCATCGCGCAGCACCGGCGAAAGCTCAGCGAGATTTGCGTTGATTAAATTGCTCAACTCGCGTTGCTCGTAAATTTCTTCCGGACTCGGATCATCCGCGGCGAAACGCTCCTCGGCCGGAATTGTATTTTCCTCGTCGGAAAAATTCTCAAGCGAAACCGCCGGACGAGAGCGCATGCTGCGCCGGCGCATCAAGGACGCGTTGATGACGATCCGAGTAAGCCAGGTGGAAAATTGCGAGCGGCCCTCAAATCGCTTCAAATTGCGATACGCGGCCAGCAACCCTTCCTGCAACGCGTCTTCCGCATCCTCCACGTTTCCAAGCACGCGCAGGGCGGTTTGGAACAATGCGCGTTTATGCCGTGAGTATAAGGATTCAAACGCGGAAGCGTCTCCGCGCATGGCACGGCTGATAAGTCCTTTTTCTTCAGGAGCTTGCATCAATTCGGCGGTGCCTATCGACTGCGATGATGACGCCATTGTTCCCCCTTATATTAGACGGCTGAAACCAAAAAATGAGACATTTCCCCCAAAGATTCTTCCCTTATTTTGGTACGCAAAACACCGTGAAACAGATGCCTGCCCCATTCCCAGCAGCAACGCCACTCGATTAGTGCCCAATTGACGGCCCACCTTTGTGTGGCGTTGTCTTCTTCATTAGAAATAACAACGGAATTATGATCAACATCGCACCGGCCAACAGCCGGAAATTATCGACGAACGCCAGCATACTGGCCTGCCGCTGCACCATTCCGTAAATCATTCCCTGCGCTTGCGCGGTGGCCGCCGTCATGCTCATTCCCTTGGTCATCAACGTAGAGATCAATCCGGCCGACTGCGCACGGTACGCCGGATCGAGCGGATTTACGTGCGACGTCAAGTACGACTGATGGACTTGTGCGCCACGAGCAAGCATTGTGGCGACCAGCGAGATCCCCACGCTTCCGCCAACATTGCGCGCTAAATTAATAATTCCCGTCGCGTTATTTGTTTTTTCTTTGGCAATAAAATAAAACGCCATCGTATTAATCGGCACGAACAAGAAAGCCATTCCCAGACTTTGATAGATTCGCGCCCACATGGCAGTTTGAAAATCGATCTGCAAATTGAATTGCGACATGTGAAACAAAGAAATCGAAGTGATCAGCACGCCGACGATCACCAACCAACGCGCCTGAATTTTTCCGATCAGAAATCCTACGATGGGCATCATCACCATCACGGCGATGCCGCCCGGCGAAAGCACCAGTCCGCTAAGCGTGGCGTTGTAGCCGAGAAGCGTTTGCAAGAAAATCGGAAGCAGCACGGTGGTGCCGTAAAGAACTACGCCAAGCATGAACATGCTGAGCGTTGAAATGAGAAAATTGCGATCCTTCAGCAAACGCAAATCGACAACGGGATCTGGCGTGTGCAATTCCCAAATCACCGCGCCCACCAGGCCGACAACAGTTAAGACCGTGCACACGACGATAAAGTTCGAGCCGAACCAATCGTCGGTTTGGCCTTTATCGAGCATCACTTGCAGAAATCCCAAACCGACCGCCAATAATCCCAAACCGATGTAATCAATCCGCACAGCTTTCCATGCACGCCGCACCAGATAGACTGGATCAAAAATTAGCGCGCGTGTGAGAATCAGCGAAAGAAATCCAACCGGAATATTGATGAAGAAAATCCAGCGCCAACTGTAATTGTCCGTAATCCATCCGCCGAGCGTTGGCCCAATTACCGGAGCGAGCACCACGCCCATTCCGTAGAACGCCATTGCCAGTCCCTGCTTTTCGCGCGGAAAACTTTCCACAAGAATTGCTTGCGACACCGGCTGAAGCGCTCCGCCGCCCGCGCCCTGCAATACTCGGAAGAAAACAAGCCAGCCCAGGCTCGGCGCAAATCCGCAAAGAAAAGAACTGACGGTGAAGACCGCAACGCAAAACATGTAGAAATTCTTGCGTCCGAATAATGAAGAAAGCCACCCGGATAGCGGCAGCACGATCGCATTCGCCACGAGATACGAAGTCAGTACCCAGGTGCTCTCGTCCACGCTCGCTGAAAGACTGCCCGCAATGTGCGGCAAGGAAACGTTCGCGACGCTCGTGTCCAAAACTTCCATGAACGTGGCGAGCATCACGACCACTGCGATGACCCAGGGATTTACGACGCCGTCTTCGCTCCTGGCGCGCCCCATAAAATTGGTCATCACTTCACTCATGGTTTTTCCCGCTCGTTTTCTCGCTAATACGACCGGCTCTCGCCGGGCCCCATCCGTTCGATTTATTTATTGCGGCGACGCGCGTTGTATGGCGCGGCGAATGATTTGCGCGCGAAATTGGTAACCGCGGCTAGCGCGTGATGATTGTCACGTCCACATTCATTCCGGGACGCAGAATTGCCTGGTCCGGTGGAATTGGATCCAGAATAATTTTCACCGGAATTCGCTCGACAACTTTCACGAAATTTCCCGTGGCATTTTCCGGCGGCAGCAAACTGAGCCGCGAACCGGTTGCGCCCGCCACGGAATCCACGTGACCCGTGAAAGTTTTTCCGTACATATCCACTTTCACTTCCACTTTTTGGCCGGGACGAACTTTCGCGAGCTGCGTTTCCTTAAAATCCGCGGTGACCCAGATATCCTGCAGCGGAACGAGAATCAAAAGTCCCTGTCCGGGCTGAAGTACCTGACCGACTTCCACAGATTTGTGCGTCACGACTCCGTCCACGGACGCGATGATGGTCGCGTAACTGAGTTGAAGTTCCGCGGCGGCAAGATTCGCTTCGGCGGCCTTGATGCTCGCATTCGCAGCTGCCGCGTTTGCGACTGTCATGTTCACTTGCCTCAAATTCGCGTTGGCTTGCACTTGTCCGGCGCGCGCTTTCGCTACGTCTGCGGTTTTGCTATCCAATTTTGCTTTTGTCACCGCCACATTTTGCTGCGCCTGCGCCAGCCGCTGCTTTGCGGAGTCCAGTTCTCCCTGCGCAACTTGTGCGGCGGCAACGTAAGAATCATATTGTTGGCGCGAAATTTCCTCTTTTTCCACGAGTGGCTTCATACGCGCCAGATCGGCCTGCGCTTTATCGAAACTGGCTTGATACTTCACGACTTGCGAATTTGCATACGCCAGATCCGACGTAAGCGCCATTTGATAAGTCTGATTCGCGCTGGCCTGCTCCGCGATCGCGCCTTGCTAGCGCCGGCATTTGCGTTTGAATTTTCGGCCTTGCGTCGTTTCCTGCGTCTTCGGAACGGTCACGTTCGCCGCGTTGTATTGCGCCTGCGCAAGCGCCAAGCGCCGCGCGCATCTGATCGACCCGCGCTTGATAATCGCGCGGATCAATCTTCACCAGTACTTGGCCAGCTTTCACTTGCTGGTTGTCATCCACCAGAACTTCCAAAACATTTCCGGAAATTTTCGCGGAGACAGGATTCAAGTGGCCGTCAACTTCGGCGTCGTCAGTATTCACGCGCCAGCGGAATACCAATAAAAAATATGCGATGCCGCGATCAGCACGATCCCGCCGCCGAAAACAAAAAAGCGGAATGCGGGCTTCGACCACAGTCCCGGGCTTTTTCGGTTCCGGAGCGGCAGCGGCAAGCGCCGGAGACGCTGTTTGCGATTGCGATGCTTTCGGTTCGCTTTCTTTTTCCATCACGTTTGTTTCCATGACCTCACCTGCATTTCGGTTTTCAATATTTGTTCAATTATTTTGTATAAAGCGATTCCATCTGGCCGATGGCGCGCGCCAAATCTGCGCGAGCCTGATTAAATTGATAGAGCGCCGCAATTTGATTGTCGCTCGCCCGGCTCAGTGCGTCCTGCGCTTGCACAACTTCAATATTGTTCGCCACTCCGGCGGCAAATCGATCGCGCGCCTGAGTAACTTCTTCCTGCGAAAGCTGAATGCCGAGGTTCGCAACTTCCACTTGATGCCGCGCAGATTCCAACTGCGCCGCTGCCGTTTTTACTTCCAGCGCAATCTGATTTCGCAAGTCATCGCGCTGCTGTTCCACTTTCTTGATTTCCAGATCGGCCCTTGAAGTTTCCGCGCGAATTCTTCCGCCGGTGAAAAGCGGCACCACCGCGCCCACCTGATATTGATAAACAGGAATTCCCGTGTTGATCGAAAGGCCCTGATAATCCCAGCTTCCCGTGGCGCGAATCGAAGGCAAGCGTTCATCACTCGCAGCGTGGCGATTTGCCTGAGCAGCGCGCAATCGCGCGTCAATCTGCATCATTTCAGGGCGCACTTGAAACGCGCGATCGATGCTTCCTTCAATTGCGAATTCCGGCGTTTCAAAAAAACTTATCGCGTCGGAAAGTTGAATCGGCTGACGCGGATCAAGACTGAGCAGCCGCGCCAGTCCGAATAGGGCAACATCATATTGAGTTTGCGCCGCGATCAAAACTTGTTTCTCGTTTTGCAATTCCACATTCGCGCGCAACGTATCAATTCCAGTTCCCGCGCCATTTTTTTGCAAATCGGCGGCCTGATTATACAAAGCTTGCGCGAGATCGATGCGAGCCTGCGCGGCCTTCACTTGCGCCGCAGCGCGCAACGCGCTCAGGTATTGTGAAACTGTCTGCAGAACCATGTCCTCGCGGATCGATTGTTCGCCCGCATGCGCTGCTGCAGTATTTTCTCGAGCCGCGTGCAACCGGCTCCACGCCGCAAAATCTAGAATCGGAGCGGTCCCTGAAGGTCCCGCATTAAAAATTTGAAACGGGCCGAGATGTTGCGGGAATCCGGGAAACGGACGGCCGAACGCCGTCTCAAGATTTGCGCGGTTCACCGAATCGCTGACGTTCAATTGCGCTTGCGGCAATAAATCTGCGCGCGCAATATTTTGATCCTGCTTGGCTTCGGCGGCTTGCAGCACTCCAATTTGCACTTGCGGATTTTGTTTCAGCGCCAGAGCCACTGCGTCACGCAGCGTAAGTTGGATCGCCGGTTTCTCCTGCGCTTGAGTGCTGCTGAAATTTTGAATCGCAAACGCGAAAAATCCGATTGCGATTGCCTTTATGATTTTGTGCGAGGAATTCATTTTGTTTTGATGAGCTTCAGCTTCGGAAGATTCTCCGCAAACCTGCGCCACAATTGCCCGCGTCAGGCATCCCTTGCAATTTAGCGTTGCACCTTCCTGGTGCAATTTCGTCAGCAGCGCTTTTCCTTCCGCATCAATAAACGTCACTTCGTTCAGATCCACCGAAACTTCCTTCGGCTGTCGCGCGCTCCGCGTCCCACGAGCTCCGCACCTCCGCCACCCACGGACCTGCTAGTTTTCCCGCTAATAATAATGTTGATTTCGTTTCGTCCCGCTGGACGCTAATCTTTAGCATCGTTCCGCGCCTTCCGAATCAACGTAAGCGCACGCCACTTGCCAATCACCGAGCCGGCAATAGTCAATTAAATGCTTTATTATCAATATCGTACGAATGTATTGGCGGGATTGTGCCAAGGCGTTAGCGGATTTAGTGCCGATATGTCGTCAAGTGCCGATATATCGGCACTAAAGGTTAGGGCGCTGGATGCCGAGTTTCTGCATCCGAGATTGGAGAGTAGTGCGTTTCATTCCAAGTCGAGCCGCGGCTCCGTTTGGGCCGGCCAGAATCCAGCGGGTGTCTTTCAGTGTGCGAAGGATGTGATCGCGTTCGCTGGCCTCCATCGTTTGCGCCGAGTCGGGCGATTGCCCGGCCGGTTCGCGAAGTTCGGTTAACGGAACTTCCAGCACAGGACCGCGCGAAAGAATTACGGCACGCTCGATTAGATTCTCAAGCTCGCGAATATTTCCGGGCCAGTGATAATTTGTCAACGCCGTCATGGTTTCGGCGGAAATTGAATCCACCGCGCGCTTCATTTGACGCGCGTATTTTTGCGCGAAATATCGGACGAGCACCGGGATATCCTCACGGCGCTGGCGCAACGGCGGAACCTGCACTGGAAAAACATTCAGCCGGTAAAAAAGGTCGCTGCGGAATTCACGGTCGGCAACCATTTGGACCAGATCGCGATTCGTAGCGGCCACGAGGCGAACATTAATCTTCGTGGTACGCGTTCCTCCGAGCCGCTCGAATTCCTGTTCCTGCAACACGCGCAGAAGTTTCGGCTGGAGTTCCAGCGGAATATCTCCAACTTCGTCGAGAAAAAGTGTGCCGCGGTCGGCCAGCTCGAATCTGCCGATTTTTTGCGCGATGGCGCCGGTGAAAGCTCCTCGCTCGTGACCGAAAAGTTCCGATTCCAGAAGTCCGGTGGGAATAGCCGCGCAATTTATTTTTACAAACGTACGCTCGCGCCGCGAACTTAGATTGTGAATCGCACGCGCAATCAGCTCTTTGCCCGTGCCCGTCTCACCCTGAATCAGAACGGTGGAATCAGTGGGAGCAACCGTTTCCACTTGCTTCAAAATATTTCTCAGTGCGGTGCTTTCGCCGATTATTTCTTCAAAGTTTTGCTCGCTGCGGATTTCGTCTTCCAAATAAAGCTTTTCTTCCGCAAGCTTGTTTTTCAACTCTGCGATCTGCTCAAACGCCAGCGCATTTTCCACCGCCACCGCCACTTGATTCGCAACGTGTGTGAGCAGGTCTAGATTTTTGTGGGTGAAAGCCTCATCGCGGAAACTCGCAACGGTTATCGCGCCTAGTGCGCGGTCGCGCGTAACCAGCGGAACGCAGCACAACGAACGCACGCCTTCCGCCTGAAGCAACTTCACCGCGCCAGGTTCGTAATTCGCGAAATCCTTCAACGTCAGAAGCAGTGGCTTGCGCTCAGAAAAACAAATTCCCGCAAGCGACGTCGCCACCGGAACTTCCATTTCTTCGCGGATGTATCCGTGGCCTTCCGGAAAAACGAGCGCGCGCAGCCGCATCACCTTTCGCGCCGCATCATGCAGCGCCATGCTGGTGTAGTCGTGATGCAAAACCCGGCGGAGCGATTCGGCAATCGCCGTAAAAAGATTCTTCGTATCCAGATTGGAAATCACCGCGTTATTTACTTCCAGCAACACGCGCAGGTGATCGCGTTCAGCCGCCAACTGTTTGTGATAGCGATCCGCCTTGTCATAGTTCAGCGCGTTATCCACTGCAACGGCCACTTGCCGCGCCACCTGCCGCATGAATTCAACTTCAGCGCTGGTGTATTCGTGTTTGGTCCCGTGGCCAAATCCCAGGCAGCCGAGGCGGTGTTGCGCGGTCGTCAGCGGCAAAATGCAGTAGGACACAATATTTTCCTGCGAAAGAATCTCCCGCATCCTCGGAAAGCGCTCATCTTGCATTACGTCCGGCACCACAAGCGGCTGCTGGGTTTCAAGCACATATCCGGCAGCTGACCATTCGACGGGAGTCTCCAGTCCCGTCTGAATTATTGTGGGGCGATTTGCTTCGAGGGTATGCAAGCGCATCACGTTGCGCTTGGCGTCGTGAAGAATCAAATTCAAATAATCAAATTGCACCACGCCATGAAGACGTCCTGCGAGATCGTGAAATAAATCTCCCAGGTCGCGATGAACGGCGATCGCCTCGGCGACTTCCAATAAAATTTGATATGACGCCGCGGGCGGTTGGAGCGAATGCGCATCCATGTAATCAGGATAGCATCGCGGTTGCGAACGGCTCAACTTTGCGAAGGATGCGCTGCGTAGCGCCGGCATCTTGCCGGCTCTCTTATTTTCCAGTCCGAAAACTGCCAGCTGGAAGCTGGCGCTACAAAATCAAATGCGCCAACAAACAAAATCGTATATTTTTTACTTGACGCGTCTTCTTCGTGCCCGTATAAATATACATAGGCATGCATAATCTAGCAATCGCGGTGAGTTCTCAGAAGCGTTACCGTCAGGGACAAATCCTGAAGCTGATCACCGGCGAAGCTATATCCAATCAAGACGAACTTCGGAAGCGTCTCGCGCACATAAAATTAAAAGTGACGCAAGCGACTCTCTCGCGCGACCTGCGCGAATTAAAATTGGTGAAGACGTCCGCGGGATACAAGCCTCTCGCTAACGGTGTGGCGGAAATGGCGCCACTCTCCGCACTCGCGAGGGCGCTCGGCGAATTTCTTTCCGACATCCGCCCCGCCGGAAACATGCTCGTGCTGAAAACTCCGCCAAGCGGCGCGCAACCTTTGGCCGCCGCGGTTGACGCCGAACATTTTCCCGAAATTGCGGGCACCATCGCCGGTGATGACACCGTCCTTATTATTACCGCCACACAACGGACGCGCCTTGCGGTGCAGAAGCGCATCGAGGATCTCCTCAAATGAGCGATCCGCGCAAAGTTGCGGTCGTAGGCGTGACGGGCTACACGGGATTTGAGTTGGCCCGTCTGCTGCTGCGGCATCCGCAAATCGAGAAGCCAACTTTTTATTTACGCGAAGGCTCTTCGCACATTCGCTGCCTCACAGAACTTTTCCCTCAGCTTCGCGGCTGGGGCGAAGCGCCATGCAGGCCGCTTTCCGTGGACGCAATCGCATCAAGCGGCGCCGCAACGGTTTTTCTATCGACGCCGCACGAAGCGTCAACAGAACTCGCGCCACAACTTATCGCGAAAGGCTTGCGAGTCGTCGACTTGAGCGGCGCATTTCGATTTCATGACGCTGCGACCTACACGCAATGGTATAAATTGCCCGCGCCTCCGCAGGAATTGTTGAACGAAGCGGTCTACGGCCTTCCGGAAATTTATTCGGATAAATTGCCGGCCGCGCGGATCGTGGCGAATCCTGGATGCTACGCGACGTCCGTAATTTTGGGATTGAAGCCGCTCGTCGAAGCCGGATGGGTTGCGAAGGAACGCGGAATTGTTTGTGATTGTAAATCCGGCGCAAGCGGCGCGGGAAAAGAACTGAAGCGCGAAATGCAATTCGTTGAAGTGGACGAAAATTTCCGCGCTTACGGACTTTTCACGCACCGGCATACGCCGGAAGTTACCGAACACCTCGGCGTGTCACTGGACGATATGATGTTTTCAACGCATCTGCTTCCTGTGGCGCGCGGAATTCTTTCAACGCTTTACGTCTGGCTGAATGAGCCGCGCGAGGCGAGTGATGTGGAATCTCTATTCCGGAAATTTTATGCGGACCGCCGGATGGTGCGTTTGTGGCCCGCCGGAAAATTGCCGGAATTGCAGCATGTGGTGAATACAAATTTCTGCGACATCGGATTCGCGCTGGACGCTTCAGGGCGCCGGCTCACGGTCGTTTCCTGCCTGGATAATTTGGGCAAGGGCGCCGCGGGGCAAGCCGTGCAGAACCTGAACGCGATGTGGAAATTCGATGCCAAATCAGGAGTGATATGAGACTAGTGATTAAATTAGCAGGAGCTTTGCTGGACGATTTGGAAACAGTGGCGTCCATCGCTCGGCAGATTGTGACGCTCGCGCAAGAAGGCCACGAACTTCTTGTAGTGCACGGCGGAGGAAAACTTTTCACCGCCACGCTGCAACGCATGGGAATCGAAAGCAAGTTTATCGCTGGATTGCGCGTGACGGATCGCGAAGCGCGTGACGTCGCCGTAATGGTGATGGGCGGACTGCTGAATAAGCGCGTCGCCGGAGCGATTACACAAGCGGGGCAACCTGCCGTCGGTCTGTGCGCTTCGGACGCCGCAACTTTTCTTGCCGAGCCAATGACATTCAACGACATGCGCGGCGGCCTCGGATTTGTCGGCTACCTAACTGGCGTGAATGTGGATTTTCTGGAAGCGATGTGGCGCGCCGGAGTTGTTCCCGTCGCCTCCTGCCTCGGACTCGGCGCCGACGGCGAACTCTACAATATTAATGCTGACCACATGGCTGCGGCCTGCGCAGAATTTATTCACGCCGACCGTCTGATTTATTTGACTGACGTAGCGGGCGTGCTCGATGGCCGCAAAGTTTTGAAAGCTGTTTCCGCCGACGAAGTGGAAGACTTAATTCGCCGACACACTGTTTCCGGCGGCATGATTTTGAAACTCGAAGCGTGCAAGCGCGCGCTCGCCGGTGGCGTAAGCCAGGTACGTATTGTTGGCGGCGCGAAAACTGACGGTCTTCTTTCCGCCGCGAACGGCGGCAAAGGTCCGGGTACTCGAGTGCTGCCCGCATATCCCGCGAACGCGAAAATCGCGTCCTGAGATAATTTCCCAACCCATATGCCAACTCTCAAGAAAACTCGTCTCCAAAAGTCTTCCTCAGCGGAAGGTGCGGCCGCAATTCGCGACGCCGCAAAATATTTGGCGAACACTTACAAGCGCCCCGAACTGGTTTTCACACACGGAAAGGGCTGCGAACTTTACGATCATAAAGGCCGCGCGTATTTGGATTTTCTTGGCGGCATAGCCGTGAACGCGCTCGGCTACGCGCATCCGCGATTGGTGGCCACGATTCGCCGCGAAGCGGGACGCGCCACGCACGTCTCAAATTTATTTCACAATCCGTTTCAAGGCCCGCTGGCGAAGAAATTGGTGCAATGGTCGGGAATGGACCGTGTTTTTTACACGAATAGCGGTGCGGAAGCGGTGGAAGCATCCCTGAAACTGGCACGGGCGCGCGCGCGAAGTAAATATGGCGACAGCAAAACGCGAATTCTTGCCCTCGAAAATTCATTTCACGGAAGAACTTTCGGCGCTCTCTCCATCACCTGGCCGATAAAATACCGCCAACCATTTGAGCCGCTGGTTCCCGGCGTAGAATTTGTGAAATTCAATGACGTCGCGGATCTGGAAGCGAAATTCGACAGTTCGGTCTGCGCAATCGTGATGGAAACAATTCAGGGCGAAGGCGGCATTTATCCTGTAAGCGAAACTTTTTGGAAGCGCGCGCGCGAACTGGCCACGCAGCATGATGCCGCGCTGATCGCCGATGAAATTCAGTGCGGACTCGGACGCACCGGCCGGGCATTTGCGTATCAGAAATTTGCAGGCGCGCCGGATATCGTCGTAATCGCAAAGCCGCTGGCCGCGGGTGTTCCTCTTGGCGCGATGCTCGCGAAAGAAAGTTTTGCGTCGGTGCTGGCGCCGGGAATGCACGGCACCACTTTTGGCGGCGGCCCGCTGGCCTGCGCCGTTGCGCTGGAGTTCCTGAATGTGATGGAAGACGAAAAGTTACTCGCGAATGTTCGCGAACGCGGCGCGGAACTACGCCAAGGACTTATGGCGCTTGCGAACAAATATGATTTCATCAAAGAAATTCGCGGCGAAGGATTGATCGTCGGCGTGCAGCTTTCCGTGGAAGGCGCACCGTACATAGCAGAAGCGCTCGCAAGTCGTGTGCTGATTAATTGTACGCACGAAACCACGCTGCGCTTCCTGCCGCCGTACATCGTGAAATCCAAAGACGTAAGAGAATTTATCAAACGGATGGATGCGGTATTTTCAAGAGTTTCCAAACAGAATTCAAAAGTGAATTCCAAAACAACGGACGCGGCGCGCGCGCAGAAATCTGAACTAGCGCATGACACGCGAGCGCTTGCGGCTTCGAGGTGAAAATGAACGCCCTTGCTCCAACTGCCACCGGCCTGGCCGGCGACATTGCCCACGATTTAGTGATGGGAATGGAATGGCCCGCTGCCACGGTTCGTGAGTGCCTTCATCTCGCCGCGGAAGTAAAGTCCGCGCCGGATCGTTACCGCACCGCGCTTGCCGGAAAATTCATCGCCATGATTTTTGAAAAGCCTTCGCTGCGCACGCGCACAACTTTCGACATCGGAATACAAAGCATGGGCGGCGGCGCAGTATTTCTGGACAATACGCAAACGCGCCTCGGCGAACGCGAAAGCATCAAGGACGTCGCGAAAAATCTGGAGCGCTGGGTTCACGGAATTGTCGCGCGCGTTTTCTCGCAAAGTTCGCTGGACGAACTTGCCGAGCACGCTTCCATCCCCGTGATCAACGCGCTTTCCGATCGCTATCATCCGTGTCAGGCGTTTGCAGATTTTCTTACGCTCGAAGAACATTTCGGCGGTGTTCGTGGACTGAAAGTTGCCTACATCGGCGACGGAAATAATGTTTGCAACTCGCTGATGCTGGCCGGAGCGCGATTGGGCGCGCACGTCCGCGTGGGAACTCCGAAGGGTTATGAACCTCCGGCGGATATTGTTGCTGAAGCGCGGCGCGCCGCGAAAGAAACAAAAGGTAAAATTGAATTGTTCCATTCGGCGGAAGAAGCGGCCGAAGGTTCGCAAGCGGTTTACACTGATGTGTGGGCCAGCATGGGCCAGGAAGAAGAAACGGAAAAGCGCGCGAAAGATTTTGCGGGATTTCAGGTCAACAAGCCGTTGATGAAGCTGGCGGCATCAGATGCAATTTTTCTGCACTGTCTGCCGGCGCATCGCGGATCGGAAGTGAGCGCGGACGTGATGGATTCTTCGCGCTCGCTCGCGTACGAACAGGCGGGCAACCGTCTGCATGTGCAAAAAGCAGTTCTGCTTTTACTCCTAAGCTGAAGGGATTCCACATTGCCAAAGAAAGTTGTTCTTGCCTATTCGGGCGGGCTTGATACGTCCATCATTATTCCGTGGCTGAAAGAAACGTATGGCGGATGCGAAGTAATCGCCATGATCGGCGACGTCGGCCAGAAAGAAGATTTAGAAGCGGCGCGCAAAAAAGCGCTGGCGACGGGCGCAGCTTCCGCCACCATCGAAGATCTGCGCGAAGAATTTATTACCGAATATATTTGGCCCACGTTGCGCGCAGGCGCGGTGTACGAGCACAAATATTTGCTCGGCACATCTTTCGCGCGTCCGGTGATTGCAAAACGTCAAGTGGAAGTTGCGTTGAAGCATGGCGCCGACGCCGTTTGCCACGGATGCACGGGCAAAGGCAATGATCAAGTTCGCTTTGAATTAACGTACAAAGCGCTCGGCCCGAAATTGCAAATTATCGCGCCGTGGCGCGAATGGAAAATATTCTCGCGCGAAGACGCGATCGCCTATGCGGCCGCGCACAACATTCCCATCGAGCAGAGCAAAGCGAATATTTACAGCCGTGACCGCAACATCTGGCATCTTTCGCACGAAGGCGGAGTTTTGGAAGATCCCGCGAACGCGCCAGATGAAGCAATGTGGCAGTGGGTTGTGTCTCCTGAAAAGGCGCCGGATACACCGGCTGACGCGGAAATCGGATTCGAGCACGGCAATCCAGTTTCAGTGAATGGAAAAAAGCTCGGGCCGATAGATTTGATCAACACACTGAATGATGTCGCCGCGGCAAACGGCGTCGGCCGAATTGATCTCGTGGAAAATCGGCTCGTCGGAATGAAATCGCGCGGCGCATATGAAACACCGGGCGGAACATTATTAATGTTGGCGCATCGCGAACTGGAAACGCTGAGCTTGGATCGCGAAACCACGCACTACCAGCAAATGCTTTCGCTGCGCTACGCCGAAATGGTTTATTACGGATTGTGGTTCACGCCGCTGCGCGAATCACTCGACGCATTCTTTTCGCAGTCGCAGAAGCGCGTGACAGGAACCGTCGGCCTGCGATTGTACAAAGGCAATGTGAATTTCACCGGACGCAAGTCGCCCAATTCGCTTTATCACAAGGATCTGGCGAGCTTCGCGATGACGCGTTACAACCCGAAGGACGCTGAAGGCTTCATCAATCTTTTTGCGTTGCCCGTTACGATTCCGCAAGAGGACTCCGCGAAGTGATCGATTCAAATTCAAGCGCCGGTCGGATGTGGAGCGGCAGATTCGACCGCGGGCCCGACAAACTTTTCGACGAATTCCAGCGATCATTTTCATTTGACCGGCGGTTGCTGCCGTACGAAATCGCCGTGGATCGCGCATGGGCCCATGCGATCGAAGGTGCTGGAATTTTGACGTCCGCCGAAGTGCAGAAATTATTTGTGGCGCTGGACGAAATTGAAAAGCGCGCATCAGACGAACCCGCGTGGCTCGATGCCTCCGCCGCAGCCGGCGCAGAGGATATCCATCACTTCGTGGAAATGGCGCTGATCGAAAAACTTGGCGCGCTCGGCGCGAAACTTCACACCGGACGCAGCCGGAATGAATTAATCGCCACGGATTTCCGATTGTTCATTAAGGATGCGTCGGCGCGAATGCGCGGCGCGCTTACTGCGTTGATCGCGGCGTTGGTCGATCAAGCCGAGCGCAACATCGGTACCGCAATGCCTGGCATGACGCACATGCAACACGGCCAGCCGATTTTATTCGCGCATTTTTTACTGGCACACGCCGAAGCATTTGAACGAGACTCCGCGCGATTCGCCGGAGCAGCCGAATCCGCCGATGCCTGTCCGATGGGATCGGGCGCGCTAGCAGGATGCTCATTCGCAATTGATCGCGCGGCGCTCGCACACGAATTGGGATTTGCGCGCGCAACTACGAATAGTCTTGACGCCGTAAGCGATCGCGATTTCGCGCTGGAATATTTATTTGCGATTGCCGCGCTGGGCACGCATCTTTCGCGCCTGGCCGAGGATTTTGTTTTATTCGCGTCGCAGGAATTTGGATTTATCGCGCTGCCCGATGAATACGCGACAGGAAGCAGTCTGATGCCACAGAAGAAAAATCCGGATGCGTGGGAATTGACGCGCGGAAAAACCGGGCGGCTCGTCGGCGCGCTTGTCTCACTGATCGTGACAATGAAAGGCCTGCCGACGAGTTATCAGCGCGATTTGCAGGAAGATAAAGAGCCAGTGTTTGCGGCACATGATCAAGCTCTGGCTCTCGTGCAGGTGGCGGCCGGAAACATCGCCGCAACTAAAATAAATGTCGAACGCATGCGCGAACTCGCAAGCGATCCTCCGCTGCTGGCAACCGACGCCGCGGATTATCTGGTTCGCAAAGGAGTGCCATTCCGCACGGCGCACGAAGTTGTCGGAAAAGTTTTGCGCGACGCAGAAAAGCGCGGCGAGCCGTGGACGAAAACTCCGCTAGCGCGCCTTCGAGAATTTGCGCCAGAATTTGGAGCGGATTTTCACGAAGCGTTGAGCGTGGAAGCGTCACTCAAAGCGCACTCCGTGCCCGGCGGAACAGCGCCGGAATCGGTTCGCGCAGCAATCGGCGAATGGCGTAAAAAGTTGGATACGTTGGTAAAAGAAGAAACAAAGCAAAGCGAATCTCGAAAAGAACAGAAGGCAGGAAAATGAGCGCAAAGCACGTCGCGCACGAAGCCGCGACCGAAGCAAAGAAAATGAGCGCCGCGGAGCAAACTCAATCAAGCGCGCCCGCGCCAACGCCGATGAATGTTCCCGATTCAATTCCCGCGCGCGCATTGCCGCACGGATTCAAGTACGCAACAGCCGCATGCGGACTGCGCCGTAAGAATCGACTGGATTTGGGAATGATCGTCGCCGATGGACCGTGCACGGCGGCCGGAATTTTTACGTCGAATCTTGTAAAAGCGGCGCCGGTGCTGCTTTGCCAAAAGCACTTAGCATCGGCGGCATCGAAAATCCGCGCGATTGTAGTGAATTCTGGAAACGCGAATTGCGCCAATGGAAAAACCGGCATGCGTGCGTCAAAAGCGACCGCGAAAAAAACCGCGCAAGTGATTGGCTGCCGCGCGGAACAGGTTCTGGTGTGCTCGACCGGAGTAATTGGCGTCACGTTACCTGTAGAAAAAATTCTCGCGGCGCTTCCTGATTTGAAGCGCACCGCAACGGATGCTCCGGGAAATTACGACAGCTTCACGCAAGCTATCATGACCACCGACACACGTCCGAAATGGGCCGCGGCAACTTGCCGCATCGGCGGAAAAACAATTCGCCTACTAGGCTGCGCGAAGGGCGCGGGAATGATTCATCCCAATATGGCCACGATGCTCGCGTTCCTCGTCACAGATGCAGCCGCGTCCACAAAAGTTTTGCACGCCGCGCTGAAAGATGTAGCACAGCGAACATTCAACGCCATCACCGTGGATGGCGACACTTCCACAAATGACACAGCACTTTTGCTCGCAAGCGGTGCTTCGCGTTCGTGGGGCGCGCCCGCAATTTCCGCCGGTGGACGCGATTACAAAGCGTTCGTCGTCGCACTGGAAAAAGTTTGCAGAAAACTCGCGCTCGCGATTGTTTCCGATGGCGAAGGCGCTTCGCGCGTTGTGGAAATTGAAGTTGTCGGTGCGCCGAATGACGCAGCCGCCGCGAAAGTTGCGAACACAATCGCAACTTCGCCGCTGGTGAAAACCGCACTGGCCGGAGGCGATCCAAACTGGGGAAGAATTCTTGCCGCAGCAGGACGCGCAGGAGTTCCATTCAAACCGGAACGCTCTGCAATTCGCATGGCGGGAATTCGAGTTTACGATGGCGGCCGCGCGCTGCCGTTTGACGAAGGCGTGGCGCACGAAAAATTAATGGCGTCCGCCGTGCCGATTGAAATGAATTTGCGCGCCGGCCGCGGACGAGCCCGCGTGTGGACATGTGATTTCACCGCGGAATACGTGCACATCAACGCGAGCTATCGCACATAACGCAAAATTTCTTCGCGAAACTTATTCCCATTTCCAATCAGCATATTGCTCACGCAATTTGCTCTTCAAAAATTTACCCGACAGACGTTCGCGGAATTGCATCCGAAAAAACAAACGCCTCCGGCAGTTGCCATTTTGCAAATCGCGCCGCAAGAAATTCACGCAACTCCTCGGAAGTTACGGCCGCACCTTGCTTCAACACCACTACTGCCAGCGGGCGCTCCGACCATTTCGGATGCGCCACTCCAATCACCGCGGCTTCTTTCACCGCCGGATGACCCATCACCGCGTTTTCCAAATCCACGGAACTAATCCATTCGCCGCCGGACTTAATTAAATCTTTGCTGCGATCCACGAGTTTTATGTAGCCGTCGTCATCCATCGTCGCGACGTCACCCGTGCGAAACCATCCGTCAGCCGTCCAACGATTCTGTTCTTCCGGCGCCTTGTAATAACTCGACGAAACCCACGGTCCGCGCACTTCTAGATCGCCGGCAGTCTCTGCGTCGCGCGGAACTTCTTTTCCGTCGCGCGTTACGCGCATCTCAACGAACGGTGCGCCTGATCCTTGGCGCGAACGAACTTTGTATTGTTCATCTTCTGTCCAATCGCTCATGTGCTCGCGCACGCGGCAGGTTGTGGCCAGCGGAGAAGTTTCTGTCATTCCCCACAAATGGACGACATGAATTCCGTGCTTATCCAGCGCGCGGATCAATCCTTCCGGCGGAGCAGATCCACCGCACATCGCGCCGACCCTGCGCGGCAATTTCCATTTGCCCGGATTGCGCTCCATTTCATCCAACACGCCGATCCACACTGTGGGAACGCCGCAGGCAATGGTGACTTTCTCCGCGATCATTAGCTGCAGCAAACTTTCCGCGTCAACGTATGGACCGGGAAGGACCAGCTTCGCGCCAGTCAGAACACTCGAGTACGGAATTCCCCATCCGTTCGCGTGAAACATCGGTGCAATCAGCATTACTGTTTCATTGTGTCCGATGCCGAAAGTATCCTTCGACGCTTCCGCAAATGAATGCAGCACGATGGAGCGATGCGAGTAGACAACACCTTTCGGTCGCCCCGTTGTGCCAGAAGTAAAACACATAGCAGCGGCGTCATTTTCGTCAATCGCTGGATACGAGAAATCTCCGGTTGCTGTTGAAAGAAACGCTTCGTATTCTTCACATCCCGCGGGAAGTTGCATTCCACAATTAGCATAGCGAACAACGAAGATCCGCTCGAACTTTGTCTCGTGACGGAAACTTTCCAGCAACGGCAGAAGTACATCATCGACGATCAGAAATCTGTCGCCCGCGTGATTCGCGATGAACGCCGACTCCGAAGCATGCAGCCGAATATTTAGTGTGTGGAGAACTCCGCCTGCTGAAGGAACGCCGAGATACGCTTCCAGATGCGTGTCGTGATTCCACATCAGCGTCGCAACGCGATCGCCTTTTTTCATTCCGGCGCGAGTTAACGCCTCGGCAAGAGCGCGGGAACGCTTATAAAGATTGCCGAATGTGTAACGCTGAACGGATTTATCCGGGCATCGCCAAACCACTTCCACGCGATTGAATTCATTCCGCGCGCGCTCCAGCAGCGTCGGAATCGTCAGCTGAAAATCCATCATCAAACCGCGCATGGAAATCCTCGAAGCCTCGCTTGGTTAGAAACCGTAGCAAGCGAGATTAAGTTCCGGAATCCTATCACCGAATTGATTTCATTCAACGATTGTTTATGCGCGTTTACGCAGTTGTGGAGCGGAACGATTCGATCTTCTCCACGCGATTCGCAGAAAATTGGAATTTTTCGAGGACCGCGCTTTCCACTCCGCGTCGAACCATTTCTTTCATATCTAGTTGCGATTCCGCAGCGTCCAGATCGGAAGGCGACGCAAAAAGCGCCGGTGATTTCGGCATAAACATCGGACAGCAATCGTGAAACGGCTCGGCGGAAATATCGTGCGTGCCGATCACTCGCGCCAGCGCGATAATGTCCTGCTTATCGTCACCAACCAGCGGACGATACAGCGCCAATTTCGCGGCCGCGCCAACGGCATTCATGTTCTGCAAAGTTTGCGACGCAACCTGTCCGAGACTATCTCCCGTGACGAGACCTGTCGCGTGATCGCGATGCGCGAATTGTTCCGCGATGCGCAGCATCAACCGGCGATAAAGCAAAATGCGGAAATTTGGCGGAGCGTTCGCCACAATATCGCGCTGCAGCGGCTCAAACGGAACCAGAAAAAGTTTCGCCGTGAATTGATACGGCACAAGTTGCCGCACCAGTTCGCGTGCAACGTGCATCGACGATTCGCCGGGGTCTGCGCCGCCGCCCCAGAAATGTACGAACGAAACGTGCGCGCCGCGTCGCATCATTTTATAAGCGGCCACAGCGGAATCGAATCCGCCGGAAAGCAAACACATCAAACGGCCCGCGGTGTTTGCCGGCATTCCGCCAACGCCCGGAACCTTGCGTGCGTAAACTAAGGCCGAGCGCTTCATGATTTCGATGTGACAGGTCACATCTGGCGAATTCAAATTCACGCGCGGATCGCGTCCGGCGGCGAGAAGTTTGTCGTGAATATTTCCGCCGACGGCAATTTCCAGATCCATACTGCGCAAAGGAAATGATTTGTCGCTGCGTTTCGCGCGCACCGCGAACGTGCTGAATTTCAGCGGCTCAATTTCTTCCCACGCCGCCTCAGAGATTGCCGCGATCGCACGCTCCCGCTCAACCCCGTCCGGTACGGACGGTCCCGACACTTCGGGACGCATGCTATCTTTCCGCAAAATTTCCCGCGCTACGGCAAAATACGCCACGCCGAAAACGCGTTCCAGCCGCGCAATCACTGGCTCAATCGGCGCACCTCCTTCCAACTCAATCACAATGCGATCGCCCGGACACTGCAGCTTGGCCAGTCCCAATCCTTCCAGCGATTGGCGCACAGCCGTAATCAGCCGCCCGACAAAAAAATGCCGGTTGCCGCCTTTTAGCCACAGCTCGTGGTAATGCACGACGATGTGCCGCTTCGCCACTTTCAGCAATACCTCTCAAGACTTTCTGAAAATATCAGTATAGCATCGGCTCTAGTAGGGGCGCTGCTTGCTGCGCCCTCGCCCGATCCTTCGCATCTGCCATTTCCCCCCCATCAGTTTCACGCGACGCCGCTTCCGATAGTCGCGAGTCTCCCCATTTTCAGAGCGATAAATTTTTTTTGACAGCTCTGTTAGAACTGACAATTGTCGGCATTCCGACCAGACGTTATAAGTGTCGCTCCATTTCCAGTAATGGTGTTGAGAAGCGACGCCTGCATTTGGTGAACGGTGCAGCGCTGCAACTCAAAACTTGAAAAACCTTCCAAAAAGGAGAAATCGACTATGCCAGTTAGGAATCCAAAAGAACTATTTGTGGCTATTCTGAGTCAAATCCGGAACGGCACGGAGCGTTCAGTAGCGGTCTACAAGGAGCTGGGTGACTTGGCTCAGAATCCGGAGATACAGGAAGCCCTTCAAGCGCGGGCTTTCGTGTCTCAACAAATCATCGCGAAGCTGGACGAAGCCTTTAAGTTGATCGGTGAGAGACCGGTCGCCGTCAACGAAAAGCTCAACGATGTATTTGTTGAAGACTTCCGCAGGGAACTTGCGGAAATTCAGACGCCCGAAGCGAAGCGGCTTTTCGTGTTGGCCAAGGCCGCTACTTTAAGCCACATGCGCACGGCAGGTTACGAAATATTGGTTGCGGCCGCCGATCTTTCCGGTAACTATGGCGTCGGCGTGATACTTGATAGTTGTCTCGCCGACCATTTGGCGTTCGTCGAACGGACGAGGCATTTGGTCCGTCGCGTCGTCGAAGCGAAGCTGGCAGCAAGAGCTGCAGGCTAAACCTCCCAATGAAGAAGAGGACGCATGGTCCTGCCCTCCAGCGAGACAGGACCATGTAGCGCCTCGGATGCCAGTTCATGATTACGGACGGATAGCGCACCCTCAAATCTGAACTTGTCCGGCTTTTGCTTCAGCCTTTGACGTGGGTGGGTGGCCCATCCTTTGCGGTACGCAAAGGGTGGGGCTTTTGAGTTTTTCCTTTTCGCTTCTGCCCTACGGCTTTGTTTTTCCGCCTTTCGCTTTCAGCTCTTCTTCCTTCCTTCTCAAATAACATCATCAACGCGCACTAGTCCCTCTTTTTCCATTGCGTAATGTGAATAACTGCTCCACGGCCAATCTTTCGGATCCTTCACCAACCCTCGTATCACGGGATTGAAATGCATGTACCTTAGCTTCTCGATTTTTTTCTTATGACTCCATACGTTGAAATCATGAAATCTCCGCTGCCAAAACTGACGCGGCAACGTTTCCTTTGCAGCAAACGGGAGCGAGAGTTGATTCTTTGTTCCGCGTTTTTTCTTTCCGCGTAACCGGCGAGATACTCTCTGCTTCAAAACCTGCATCACTGTGGAAGGCGTACCGCGCGCTGGCTCACTCACCAGAAGATGAATGTGATTCGGCATCACAACATATCCAATCAGAAGAAAACCGTAGCGATCTCTAACCTCTCCAAGTATTTTTGCAAATACACCTCTGGATCGAACCGACCCAAGCAGCGGCAACCGCCGATAGCAAGTGCACGTCACAAAATGCAGATCGTGTTTGCCATAATATCGTTTCAGGTTTTTGGGAATGAATGCGAAACCACAAAGCCCCACCCTTTGCGTGCCGCAAAGGATGGGCCACCCCCGGTTCGCCGTGTTACTCCACGGTGAATACAACCAGTGGTATCATCGGCGCGTGAGAATTGGAAATCAAAAAACAGTTGGGAAGGGTGAGCCACCCGCCCATGAAGGCCGTGGGAGGAAAGAAGTTGTTAAATTCGCAACTCCTTCCGCGTATCGCCCTTTTTGCGAAACTACTGGAGCTTTGGCCAAAGAAGTGAGGTCGCCGATGACTGCCTTATCCGAACTGCTGCGAGGACATTGGAAGACGCAGGGATTGCGTCTTGCACCAGGCGCGAGCGAACAGGAAGTGCGAGACTTTGAAGGTCGATACGGAGTCGTATTGCCAAACGATTTTCGCGGATACATCTTGAACACAAACGGAATGCTACAGGACGCCTCTCGTGACTTTGACTCAAACGGATTTAGCTTCTGGCCTCTGGTTCGGGTGAAGACCGTGGTTGAGGAATGCGCGGCGCTCTCGCGCAATCCACCTGATCTTGCGGATCGAGACAGGTACTTCGTATTTGCCGACTACCTTCAATGGTCTTGGGCGTATGCAATCTATCTGACGGATGTTCCTCCGAAAACGAACCCGGTTATCTTCTTGGGACTCCACAGCCCGAAGGTAGTCGCGCCTTCTTTTACGAACTTCGTGGAATTATACTTACAAGACGCCAGGGAGCTATATCCAGACTAGACGGACGGGCGGCCCATCCTTTGCGCCAGGCAAACGGTGGTGCTTGTGATATTCACTACAATGCGTCGACAGATATCCCCGTCATGTATTTAGTACTGAGTACCATAGTTTACTTGACACCTGATCCCTACCCGCGCTACCCTGAACCGCAGACTTGGACGATCAGCTTGAATCAGTCGTTCACTAAGAACAATTCATTCCCAAATCGGGAATCGCCTGCCTGCCGGACTCAAATATTCAATAACTTACAGACTGTTCCGTAAGCACTTGAAAATGCGCGACTTTAAGTCCTGTATTTGCAATACATAGAGGAGGGGGGGGCACCTAACCCCTGCATTTGCAATACATACGTGAAAATAGGGGGGTGGGGGGGGGGGACGGTTAACATAATATTCCGGCCGATAGCGGCCCAAAGCCGCTCGTCACAAGTTGCAGAATTCGCTCCACCCAACCAAACCATGTTGGGGCAGTAACATTTGCGAAATATGTTGCGAGGATATTGTGGACGGCAATCCGCTTCTCACGTATATGAGTACTTATAATGTAGTCGGATTGCCGTGTCGTGGGTCGAGTGAGCTGCCGAAGCGCAGAGCGGCGCCGAAGCGACCTAATTGGGTCAGACCGCATCGAATTGCTCAGGGTTGTTGGCGGGCGGGTGGCTCACCCTTAAATCTGAATTTGATCGGCTCTTGCCTCAGCCTGTGACCCGGGTGGCCCTCGATAAGAACGAAGGCGTTGTCAAGGCACACATGTGGTGTGCAGTGTTTTTCACACCGCGTAATTGCCAGAGAGGTTGAGGACCGAAGCTCTGGACATCTCACGGTGAATCATTTCTCGGTGGAATCATTCCACCAACCATCGATTCGGCCAGTCACATCGGCCATGATTCTTTTATCCGAATCCCAATTTGCATTGGGACGAGAGCGCCCAATCAATCCTTTGACCTAGCTTGCGCCGGTCAGGGCCACCCGCGAGCTGCTCTCGATGCGAACGATCTCCGGATACCGCTTTTGCGTGCGCAGCATCCAGTAGAGCCGTATAGCCAACTTCCTTGCCGCCGCCACTTTCGCTACACCTTTCGGCTTGGTGTGACAGCGATGTAAATACTCACGCCGAAATTCAGGATCGCATCGCACGGCAACCTGCGCTGCTTCCACCAGCAACATCCGCAGGAATCGGTTGCCTTGTTTGGTGATCGGACCGAACCGCTGATGTCCGCCCGAGCTATACTCTCCGGGAATTAATCCCAGATAGCTCGCTACTTGCTTGCCGCGCGGAAAACGAGAAACGTCTCCCATCGTCAGCGCGAATGCGAGTGACGTGATCGGCCCAACGCCCGGCTGCGTCATCAACAGCCGCGCGTTTTCATTTTGCTCAGCCGCTTCTTTCACCGCCATATCCAGCGAAAGAATCTGCCGGTCGAGCAACGCCATCACGTTCAACAAATCTTCCCGCCGGCGACTGGCCCATGGCTTCAGTGGAATTTCGCGCAACAGCTTCTGTCCCGCCTCACTCCACAGCTTCCGTTTCCTCTGCACGCCCTGATTCAGCGCCAGATGTTGCAACTCATTCTTCACCTGCGCGCGAACTCGCACCAGCTTGTGCCGATGAATTAGCAACTGCCGCTGGTCCTTCACTTCACTGGAAGGAGTCCAGATCCGCGGAAATCTTCCTTCCACCAACAATTTCAGAATCAGCGCGGCGTCTCGCTTGTCATGCTTCTGCTTTCGCTCGTCGCTGGCGCGAATCTTCGCCGCATCTCCGATCCACACTTCGTGTCCCAGACCGGTCAACAAATCCACGAACCACTGACAGTTGCCCGTGGACTCGATCCCAATCCGCGATGGCGCCGGAAACTGCCGATAATATTTTTCCGTCTCGCCCGGCTCGTGCACCAACTTTTTTTCTTCCGTCTCTCCAGTCTCCAGGTTCAGCCAACAAACCTGTTGCCAACTGGGGTGAAAATCGCTTCCAATAAGAACCATCGAAGGCTCCTTTCCTTCCGAGAGTTTCGGTCCTCAAACTAAAACTAACTCGGATTCGCGAAATGGAGCCTTCGTTCTTATCCAATCAATCCTTTGTCCCGAAGCTTCGGGACAAAGGGTGGGGCTTTTGAACTTTCTTTTCTGCTTTTGCTCTGGAGCCTTGCCTTCCGCTTTCAGCTCTTCTGCTTTTTCAAACAAGATCATCAATCCGCACCAGCCCTTCTTTTCCCATCGAATAGTGTGAATAACTGCTCCACGGCCAATCTTTCGGATCCTTCACCAGCCCGCGCACGACCGGATTGAAATGCATATAACTTAACTTCTCCATTTTTTTCTTGTGACTCCACACGTTGAAATCGTGAAACCTCCGCTGCCAGAATTGCCGCGGCAATGTTTTCTTTGCAGCGAATGGGAGCGAAAGCTGATTTTTCGCACCGGCTCTTTTCTTTCCCCGCAACCGGCGAGATACTCTCTGCTTCAAGACCTGCATCACCGTGGACGGTGTACCGCGCGCTGGCTCGCTCAACAGAAGATGAATGTGATTCGGCATCACAACATATCCGACCAGAAGAAAACCGTAGCGATCTCTAACCTCTCCAAGTATTTTTGCAAATACACCTCTGGATCGAACCGAGCCAAGCAGCGGCAACCGCCGATAGCAAGTGCACGTCACAAAATGCAGATCGTGTTTGCCGTAATATCGCTTCAGATTTTTGGGCATGAAAGCGAAACCACAAAACCCCACCCTTTGCGTGCCGCAAAGGATTGATTGGATAAGAACGAAGGCTCCATTTCGCGAATCCGAGTTAGTTTTAGTTTGAGGACCGAAACTCTCGGAAGGAAAGGAGCCTTCGATGGTTCTTATTGGAAGCGATTTTCACCCCAGTTGGCAACAGGTTTGTTGGCTGAACCTGGAGACTGGAGAGACGGAAGAAAAAAAGTTGGTGCACGAGCCGGGCGAGACGGAAAAATATTATCGGCAGTTTCCGGCGCCATCGCGGATTGGGATCGAGTCCACGGGCAACTGTCAGTGGTTCGTGGATTTGTTGACCGGTCTGGGACACGAAGTGTGGATCGGAGATGCGGCGAAGATTCGCGCCAGCGACGAGCGAAAGCAGAAGCATGACAAGCGAGACGCCGCGCTGATTCTGAAATTGTTGGTGGAAGGAAGATTTCCGCGGATCTGGACTCCTTCCAGTGAAGTGAAGGACCAGCGGCAGTTGCTAATTCATCGGCACAAGCTGGTGCGAGTTCGCGCGCAGGTGAAGAATGAGTTGCAACATCTGGCGCTGAATCAGGGCGTGCAGAGGAAACGGAAGCTGTGGAGTGAGGCGGGACAGAAGCTGTTGCGCGAAATTCCACTGAAGCCATGGGCCAGTCGCCGGCGGGAAGATTTGTTGAACGTGATGGCGTTGCTCGACCGGCAGATTCTTTCGCTGGATATGGCGGTGAAAGAAGCGGCTGAGCAAAATGAAAACGCGCGGCTGTTGATGACGCAGCCGGGCGTTGGGCCGATCACGTCACTCGCATTCGCGCTGACGATGGGAGACGTTTCTCGTTTTCCGCGCGGCAAGCAAGTAGCGAGCTATCTGGGATTAATTCCCGGAGAGTATAGCTCGGGCGGACATCAGCGGTTCGGTCCGATCACCAAACAAGGCAACCGATTCCTGCGGATGTTGCTGGTGGAAGCAGCGCAGGTTGCCGTGCGATGCGATCCTGAATTTCGGCGTGAGTATTTACATCGCTGTCACACCAAGCCGAAAGGTGTAGCGAAAGTGGCGGCGGCAAGGAAGTTGGCTATACGGCTCTACTGGATGCTGCGCACGCAAAAGCGGTATCCGGAGATCGTTCGCATCGAGAGCAGCTCGCGGGTGGCCCTGACCGGCGCAAGCTAGGTCAAAGGATTGATTGGGCGCTCTCGTCCCAATGCAAATTGGGATTCGGATAAAAGAATCATGGCCGATGTGACTGGCCGAATCGATGGTTGGTGGAATGATTCCACCGAGAAATGATTCACCGTGAGATGTCCAGAGCTTCGGTCCTCAACCTCTCTGGCAATTACGCGGTGTGAAAAACACTGCACACCACATGTGTGCCTTGACAACGCCTTCGTTCTTATCGAGGGCCACCCCGGTTCGCCGTGTTACTCCACGGTGAATACAATCAGTGGTATCATCGGCGCGTGAGAATTGGAAATCAAAAAACAGTTGGGAAGGGTGAGCCACCCGCCCTGCGGGCGTTCCAACTGGATCGCCATCCAGTTTCTTTTCTAGATGGTTCAATTGGAAAGCGATTTGCACGGGAGCGGTCCAAGGAATTTTTACGGCGGCCGGTGGTCAAGCCGGCCTTGATATTGGCGTAGTAGTTGGGGCAGCGGGAGGAACTCTCGTTGAACCTGGGGGAGGAACGTTCATTGGCGGAGTAGCAGGAGGAATAGCTGGAGGCGCTGGCGGAAGCGTAATAGGTTTGAAAGCTGGCACGGCTTTTGCGGGTGTACTATGTTCCTCTGGCGGCGGCTCGGGCGGCGGTTCCGGAGGCGGTGGAAGACCCAGCGGCGGCGGTGACAACCAGCGTGCGAATAAGCAAGCCAGCGATGCCCGAAGAGAAGCGGAAAGGGAAACCGGAAAGAAGTTCGACGGCCCGTTGATTGACAGGTTTCACGATGAAATCACAGGTCAGCATTATGACTACCAACAGTTGGTTAAAATAGCGAAACAGCTCCTCGAGGGACATCTATGACAGAACAGCAAACACCGATTCGTCTAGTTCTAGCTAGTCTCAAAGGAAAGCCAGCCTGGAGCGTGGTGCGAACTCACGGATCAATGTTCTATCTTGAACTTGGCAAGAGCTTGCTCCGAGATGGATACAAGCATCCTCATGGAGAGTGGCATTTTTTGGTTGAAATGTGCCAGTGGAGATTTGAAACTGCCGAATCGATTATCGTGGGTTCGGAGGATGACCAAGATTCTATAGATGCCAGCTTCAAGCGCATTGAACTAGGTGTCGTCGAGAGTATAGAGGTGATTCCTCCATGCCTCGATTTGAGCATAGTGTTCAGCTCCGGTATCCGATTGAAAACTCTTTTCACCTCCGCCAAGATGAAAGACGATTGGACCAATTGGACTCTGTACAGTCCGAACGATATGTCGTGGCGGGCACACGGCGGGGGCCAGTTATCCTGACGGGCCGCTTTCTCGACTTGGTTAATCCATTCGCCACCCATTTAGTACTTAGTACCATAGTTTACTTGACATAAAACACCGCCCGCGCTACCCTGAACTGCAGACTTGGACGATCAGCTTCAACTTTCGTTCCCAAATTGGGAATCGCGCGTTTACCCTGACATCGGAAGGGCCTGCCGGACTCAAAATCGCGACCTCTGCGCCCCTAACGATTCTAGGGATGAGGGACCTGCTTCACCCTCTTTTCAGAAGAGCGTATATCAATATCAAAACAAACGGCTTATAAGTCCTTTGTTTTGATATTCTTAGCACGATCGCACGACCTAACTCCTTTGTTTTGATATTGATGCTCAAAACAGGGGGGAGGGGGTGGGGTATCAATAGAGTAACCCTCTCGGCCAACGGTTTGGGGCCCGGCTCATGTAGCGGCCGCCTTCAGGCGGGCAGCATTTGATTTCGTGCGGCAACGGATCGGTAGCAGCGTTCGGCGGTAGACGAAGCCGACCCACCTGAAGGTGGCCCCTACGTAGGCAATCCGTTCCAATCGAACCGTGTTGGGGCAGTAACATTTGCGAAATATGTTGCGAGGATATTGTGGACGGCAATCCGCTTCTCACGTATATGAGTACTTGTAATGTAGTCGGATTGCCGTGCCGTGGGTCGACTGAGCTGCCCAAGCGCCAAGTGGCGCCGAAGCGACCTAATTGGGTCAGACCGCATCGAATTGCTCAGGGTCATTGGCGGCTCAGCAGAAGAAGTGCACGGCGAGAGGCCGGTACGCGAATATGTGGGGCAAGAAGGATTGGCAACAGTTTTTTGAGATTTCGACGAAGCGTCCGTGGAACCGGCGGAGGCCGCCGCGGCCTGTTTATTCGGCTGAGGCCAACCGGATTACGCCCGCTGTGGGATTCAGTCTTTCGGAATTGGACGACGCCGGAATTAACATTGATCAGGCCGAAACGTTTGGCCTGCCGGTAGACGCTGCCCGCATCGGCGCGTATGGACCGAACGTTTCGGCGCTGCGCGAATTTGCGCGCTCGGCGCGGCGTCCTGCCTAGGTAAGCTGTTTAGTTTTCCACACGCATTTATTTTAGTACGCCGGTACTCTTTGACTGGCGAACGCTTTGGAGTACACTGCTTTTTCTTCGACGATTAAGGTATGCAGACATACGAGACCAAACCGAACGGACTGAACGGCGCGTCAAACGGAGTTTCCAATTCCGCGCACGATGTTACCGGCGCGCAGAATCAAGATCCTTCGCGGGATTTTGAGCATCCGCAACGCGAAGCGGCATTTTTCTACGGATTGTTTTTGCGCGGGCATGACGCGAACAAGCTGCGACACGACATTGCGATTCCGATGGAAGTGCTGATCAAGTGGCACAAGGAAGTGGAACGCGAGCCGCTGTTGCGCGATGTGTTGACGCGCGTTGTGGAATATCGCAGACATGTGTTGGCGATTTTCGATACGTTGATTGGCGCTGAAGCGGGAGTACAGAGGGTGCAGTAGATTTTCCGCGCGAGATTCCTGCAGAAAATTCCCACGCTATTAAGAAAAAACAAAACGCCGATCAGGCGATCGGCGTTCCCGGGAAATTATTTTATTTTGTGTCCGATTTTACTTGGTGATCGTTCCGCAGGCGATGCGATCGCCTGAATTGCCCGAAGGATCGGTTTTCATGTCGTCAGCCTTCGCGTGAACGACGAGTGCGGTGCCGCCATTTGTGAAAATGGAATGGCCGTCGGTACCCATCGTCATCATGGATGCGACGAGAGTGGTTTTCGCGGTGCCGTCAGCTGCGACAGTGAAATTCGGCAGATCACCGGCGTGCGGCCCTTGCGGATTCTGCATTCCGTGCTGCTTGGTATCGGGATTAAAATGCGGGCCCGCGGTCTTGAAATCCGGTCCGTCGCAAAGCGCGACTTGGTGGATGTGGATGCCGTGCTCGCCGGGAGGAAGATTCATCAGATCGAGTTGCACGCGAACGCCGTTTGCGGCCGGGGAAAGTACGGCGGTTCCGACGGGTTGTCCCTGAGCGTTTTTCAGATTCACGATGACGGGCTTGGTCTGGCCGGTTTGCGCGGCGACTGTTCCACCAATCAAATTCGTCCCGCCGATCAAAATTGTGCCGCCAGCTAAAATTGTAAGCGCGAACAAATAGAAAATTTTCTTCATGGCGTAGCTCCCGTCAAGCAAAAGTGGTACGGCAAATTTGTCTAAAATCAAAAACGCGCCCAGTGCGCGGCAGAAACATTGAATCCTTTTTCAGGCGTGGATGTCAAATGCGGGAAAG
Organism: uncultured Acidobacteriota bacterium; assembly: GCA_963778235.1. Lineage (GTDB taxonomy): Bacteria > Acidobacteriota > Terriglobia > Acidiferrales > UBA7541 > DASTCZ01. The sequence goes on from CAVZTQ010000004.1 coordinate 498,844, forward strand.
GGCGCGCGGCGTGTCGCGTTGACACCCCCGAGTGGCTCCGATAAACTGACCAAGCTTCAAATGCCGGATGTTTTTTCTTCACTCCACTGCTCCCTGGTAGCTCAATGGTAGAGCATTCGGCTGTTAACCGAAGGGTTGGAAGTTCGAATCTTCCCCAGGGAGCCAATTCTATTCTTTTCAATCAGTTGTATTTTTTCCGCGAGCAATTTTTGGCCAATCACCCTTCGGTAGTATGCCGAAGGGTCTTCGCTACGCTATTCGCAAGAAGGTCGAGCTATCGTTTTTGAATTCAAGAATATGCGGGACATTTCTTTTGAACTGTTTGGCCGCAATTTTCGTACGTTGGGTGCAACTTCGATTATTCGTCTGCTGAATTCTGCTGGCCAGATCATAGGTGTAAGCCGCGCTGGTGGAATCGGGATAATTCTTTTGCGTCAGGCGATTCAGCGCGTCATAAACGTACTGAATCGTTTGGCCTTTGCGATCCGTTTTGCTGGTTAGATTTCCGATCGCGTCATACGCGTAGGATTCGTAAAAGCTGGACGGGAACGTTGTTTGCGTCACTCGGCCGAATGCGTCGTAGGTGAAATTTGTGGTGTGGCTATTTGCGTCGGTGATGCCGAGCAAATTATTTTCCGTGTCGTAGGCGTAGGTGGTGACGTTGCTGGCGGCGTCGGTGACGGTGGTTAAGCGATCAGCGGTGTCGTACGCGTAGCTTGTTGTCTTGCCGTTTTGGTCCGTGGCCGATGTGCGACGGCCGCGCGAATCGTAGGTGAAGGTTGCGCCGGGCACAGGGAATTTAATTTGATTCGGGAAAAAAGCAAAGTCGAGAACCGCACCCTTGAAAATCAAAGGGATGCGGCACCCACAAACAACCGCTGAGCAAAATCAATTTGAGGGTTTGCCACCCGCCAATAATCTAGAACGAAGAGGAACTGATATCCGTAACTGCTACGCGCCGGACTTGCCATACCTGACTCACAAACCACTATGACTTTGAAATCTAAAACCAACGCGCTATGATTTTGCTCCGTGACTGAAATTGCCGCCATACCCGAACGTATCGCCAAACGCCTTGCCCGCGCCGGAATCGCATCGCGCCGCGAAGCAGAAAGAATGATCGAGGCCGGGCGCGTAACTGTCGACGGCAAGAAAATCACGTCGCCCGCGCTCAATGTGACCTCGGCGAACCGCATTACCGTGGATGGTAAAATCATTTCCGAAGCCGAGGAAACGCGTTTATGGCGTTTCCATAAACCTGCGGGCACGATCACGACTGCGCACGATCCGCAGGGACGGCCCACAGTATTCAAATGGCTTCCCTCCAATATGCCTCGGGTCGTGAGCGTCGGGCGACTCGATTTCGCAACCGAAGGGCTTCTGCTCCTGACAAATGATGGGGAACTGGCGCGGTATCTGGAATTGCCTGAGCAGGCATGGTTGCGGCGTTACCGCGTGCGCGTTTATGGAATGGTGAATACCGAAAAACTCGCGCGGCTGCAAAAAGGTATAACGATTTCGGGCATTAACTATGGCGCGATCCGCGCCGTGCTTGAAAACCGGCAGGGCAGCAACGCCTGGATTGACGTTGGCATCCAGCAAGGCAAAAACCGCGAAATCCGCAGGGTTATGGAGCATCTGGGGTTGCAGGTGACGCGCCTGATCCGCGTGGAATTCGGACCGTTCCAGCTCGGGAAGCTCGACCCATGTATGATTGAGGAAGTGCCGCCGCCTATCCTTCGACAGCAGATGAAGGTCTTTTTCGAAAGCCGGACAAAATAATCATGCGCATCGTCGGGCGGGTGGCCCCGCCTTTCGATTGATTGTTCCATAACGTGTTTGCATCTCACGGATGACACCACTGAGGTAATACATCGAATAGAGAAGGGTTGGAGGTTGAAGTTGGGTGCCGCATCCTTTGCCGTGGAAGGATGCTGGGGTGGCCCATCCTTGCGCAGCAAGGGCGGGGTCTTTGACTTTTGGTTGGTATTTTCTAGCGCCGAAATCAAAATCAAATGCGAAAAGCCCCACCCATTGCATGCCGCAAAGGATGGGCCACCCGCCCGTCAACAGATTTCCGTTCGCGTCGTAAGTTTTTGTGGTGACGTGGCCGAGCGGGTCGGTGGCCGTCAGCACTTCGCCAAAGCTGTTGTACGTGTCGAAGCAGTGGAAATTCAGTGCTGGGTAGGTCTGAACTGCGCTATTTGAGTAACTTACCAGTTTGTACCGTGCGCGAACTCGGCACTGTCGTATACGCAGTCTAAGGCTTTCAAGTGAATACGCAATAATCTCTATTCGTTTGTGGGAAATCTCTGGTCTAATTCCGGTGAACTCTTTTTGTATTGCAGTCTTACCCGTTTCGGTGGCAAATCAATCTGTAATTGTTCGTCAGCCGGGGCAATTCAAACGGTCGGACAGCAAAGGTGGGACGAAGATCTTTGGAGGAGCAGTTCCTCACAGCGATTGTAGTCAGATCACAACAACTCCCAGGAGGTTGTTCGGGCGTGCACTGTCCATTTGGGTGAAGCATTGGGTGCAACTAAAGCAGGAAAAATGGCTCCGTTTTTCTTGTAAGCGGCACCTGACACGGCACTTAGGTTTTCCGACCCGTCCGCTGTTAACCGACAGGTTGGAAGTTCGAATCCTCCCCAGGGAGCCAAATTTCCTCTTTAGTTTCTTTTGCTTGCGCGAAGGTTGATAACAACTCACTATTCAATTTGGTGCAGCGATGCGTGATCCTGCAGTTCGCGTGACCTACTGAACCGATCGCAACCAATCTTTTAGGATTGTGGACTGCAGCGCTGCGGGGTTTGTCAGCGGCTCGAAAGCAAATGTCCTTCTTACACTTTTACCGAGTACCGCTTCTAAATCCAAGGGTGCGCCATCGCGTAGAATCTTAATTTTGATTTTATCGCCCGGATTTTTCATGGCTGCGTTCGGCGTTGGAGGAGGTGTCTGCGTTCCCGCTGCGCCTCGACGTCCAGCCGGCTGACTTGGCGTGAGGAGATCGTTAATTATTTTTGGCGTGGCCTTTACACCTTCTATTTCCACGATTTGATCGCCCAATTTCAGGCCAGCGGCTTCAGCAGGAGAGCCTGGCGTAACGCTCATAATTAATAACATCATTTCCGGTGCGCCTCTGCCGGCGAGCGGGCCTCCGCCTGCTGCGGCGTTTGGCGGCGCTTCCTGAAAATGCGTATTCACTCCCAAGTACGCCCCGGGCACATCCTGTGCCGTCGAACTTAGCCCAAGCCCCGCCAACTGAAAATACTTCGCGTAATCCACATCAGTCGTCGAGTTGGCATAGGAAAAAACTTCGGCTAGATCTCCGCCCGCAGCACTTTCGCATTCCTGCCGGAATTCTGCGTCTGTAAATCCACGCTGCTTTTGCAAATAGTATTTTTTGTAGAGCGCGCGCATCACATCGTCCAGCGACTTGCGATTTTTACTCTCACTCCGAATTTTCAGATCCAGCATTGCTCCCAGCATTGCGCCGTTGTCGTAATACGAGATTGCAGTGTTCCGATCTCCGCCAACTCCAGAACCAGAGTTCCAAGTGTTCCAGCTCGATTCGGTGGCGGATTGATAGTGGTGGCCCGGCGAATTATCGAACGAAGCGATGGCGCGCTTCATTTCATCCAGATACTGATCGCGCGTCATCAATCCCGCACGCACTAGCACCAAATTTTCGTAGTACACGGACAATCCTTCCGACACCCAAAGCATGTGCGTAAGGTTTTCCATGTCGTAATTGAAAGGACCGAGCGCAATCGGCCGAATGCGCTTAACGTTAAAATTATGGAAATATTCGTGGCTTACGTACGCGAGCCAGCGCAGATATCCGGCCGGAGTATTCAAACTGTTTCCATCAAATTGAATCGACGCGGAGTTCAAGTGCTCTATGCCGCCGTTACCGCGGCCCATCAAGAGAAAAGTGTAGTGTTTGTACGGCACGTCTCCGATTAGCTGCGCGGCCGCAGTCACCATTTTCTGCAGGTCGGCGATCATTTTTTTTCGGTCTACAGTTTCAGAGAGATTTTCGGCGGCCACGAAATGCGGCACGCCCTTCACGTCAAATCGCAAATATTCCTGATTGCCCATCAAAATCGGCGAGTCATACAGGGCGTCAAAATTCGGCGCGGAAAATGTGTTTGATTTATTGCTTACCGGTTCCAGTCCGGTGGAGATTTGTTTCCAGTTGGAAGGCAATGCAATTGTCACGGTCACGGGATGCTGCGTCATTCCCGGCAGGTAAACAAAAATTCCGGATGGCGAAAGGTAGGCGCGGTCTTCACCGATATACGTATTCGCGGCGAACGATGTGGCTCCGTAGACGTCGTAGTTCAGCACGATCGAATGCGCGTTTCCTGCTGCAACTCGCCACGTGTCCTTGGTCACTTTTTCCCACGGCAGCGAATGCTTCGCGCCATCTTCCGCGCGAAAATTTGAAACGTTTCTCGAGTAGTCGCCAACTCCGTAGAACCCGGGCGACCACACCGGCATTTTGAAATCCTGCAGCTCGCCTTTCAATCCTTCGCTACGAAATGTTACGTGGAGGATGTGACTGCTTAGTTGCGGCATTGAAATACTGAACGCGAAGGAGGGCTGGGCGGTCTGGCCAAACACCGCCGGAGCGTTAGCCGCAAGAACTGCCAACAGCGCAATGAAAATTCTGCTTAACTGTTTCACGAGGCACCGAGTCTAGGAGTTTTTTCCAAACGCTGTCAAGACTAGCCGCTCAATGCGGATTTGCTGTCATTGATGCGCGGCGGCCGGTAGCGATGGAAAAATATTCAATCCACTGTTTGCGAATACCGTTTGTTCGTTCGATTAGATGAGCACTCGGTTTTGCGCCTTGCTGAACGACAATCACCATTCCTGTATTGAATTGTCTTTGAGATTTTTCAACATCCGGAGAACGCACTCCCTCGGCAGCGATGACGTCTTGAATCGTCACCTTTGTTCTTTCCGCTTTGAAGATTGGGTGACCGTTCACGTCTCTTTTCCCAGTGGAAACGAGGGTACGCAGAATGAAAAAATCCGGAACTTCCCCAGGTGAAATCAGCCCCATCAGGTAGAGATCAAGATACGAGTATCCGGTGGCGGGAACATAGTAGTCATCGTCGAGTTGAGTGAAGGTGCCGTCAAAATTATCCTGCCAAACGCCGCCGCCCATGATGGATGCTTCGGTGGGCCGCACATAAGGAAATGGAACGGGAGCTTGCAAGCCTCTTGCCCAGTGCGTGGGGCCGAGTGGAATTGTTTCTTCACCTACCTTGGCTGAAACGAATGCCGACCAGCGATGCCCCATTTCATGTCCGATTTGCGAAACGGCATACATGTAAGGAGGTATCTTGCCGTTCTGCGAAATTTCGCCGAGCTGATTCAGATAGCCGGTGATGTCGTGATCTCCGAGTACGGGCGCATCTTTCGGCGGCCGCTCGTGCATTTGAATCGCTTCGGCATACACGGGCTGAATGAATTGCCATTGAAAGCGGCCCTGTGAGCAATAGGAATCCAAGCCGCGTTGGTTGGCGCCAATTCCAGTTACCGGACCTCCTACGGCCGTTCCGAGCGGACCGTTGCTCGGCGTGCCTGCTTCCTGGTTATCAACGCGGAAGTCCGAATAGTAAGCGAGCATATCGAACTTGTCGCCGAGAGTTTTGATTACCGAGCATGTAAGGTCACGAGGATTCGGCAGAGCGTAATAGTGAAAAGATTCATAGACGATGGAATACGGCCCGTCCTGCGGTTTGAGTGAAGACAAATCCACTTCAGGGCTGCGGATTCCGTTCAGCGCGACGGATTGAACCGGGACATGTGAAACTGGCGCGGGCGATCCGGACGTGGATGCGTCCGCAGAAATATTAATTTGTTTGGCGCCGCGAAGCGCCGCTGGCAGTATTCCCTGAATTGAAATTGTGTTGCCAGTTATTTTCACACTTCGTGAAGCGCCGGGGCCAGACACAACGTATCGTGAAGCCGCTCCGTTGGCATTATTTCTGGGAGAAAATCCGCGAATCGTCCACACGGCGTCCGGAGGAACGGCACTAGCGGGAGCAGCGCTCGCGGGTGGATGAGAAGTTCTGTGCGCGTCAAAATAAACGTGATAGGAAATGCCTGAAATTCCCGGATCGCCTTCCGGTAATACGGGACCAGATGTCTCGAATGTGGTTTTGAGGAAAAGCCCGTCGACAGTGGAGAGTTTCAGGTTTTGGATGTTGAGGTGCGCGGCGGCTGAAGAATCTCTTTTAGCAGGAAGGGTGGCGAGCGGTTTTTCATCTGCGCCGGAGACGAGGGGATATACGCCGATGATTGTGTCCTTCGCGGTTAATTCCTGATAGGACATTTCGATCACGCCATCTTTGTGAAGCACTGCCTGAAATCGGTTGATGGTTTTGGTCCAAGTAAAATCCTGAATGTTGCCATACGGTTCGGTTACATCCCACGTTACGACTACGCGATCGTCCAATTCCTTGGCAAAGCGATTACCGGACATGCGCGGCTTAAAAAAAACACAAATCGCCGGAACAGTGTTCACCAAATTCTGAGCGCCTTCGGAAAGTTGATCGAAACGCGCAATGGAAACTCCTCCCGGGTCGCCGCGTCCGCCTCCTCTTGCTGCGCCTCCACCGGCGCCGCTTGGTTCCGCGCCGAAACGAATTGACCCAGTGACGCCGACAGAAAGGGAATCCCAAGTCTTGCCGGAAAAAGGGAATTGGAAATTGTGTAGCGCGACCTGTCCGCCGCTTAACTGCGGACCGAATTCCGTGTCCCACTGCAACGGAACATTTTCGACGCGATATCCGGAGGCATCAGGTTTGAAGCGAAGCGTGCGATGGCCAAGATCGAAAAGATTTTGTTGGCCGAGCGCGCCTTTGTCTAACTCCAACTGAATTAGATTTCCAACCACGGTGACCTTGCCGATGGATTTACCTGCTTCCTCGCGTCCCTGGGCGTAGATAAGAGCCGCGGGCAAAAGAGTGGCGGAAAGGATCAGAAAAATTCGTACGCAAAGATAATCGCGCTTGGTCACACGTCCTCCTAAAGATGAGCCGCATTCTACGCAGACAATGGCGCAAAATGAAAGCGTTTTCATTCAAGGAGGCGACGGAAGCTCGAACGATCTGTGCAAACGCTCTAGGGATACGGAAGGGCGGTTGGACTGCCCGGCGCGAGATTTCTTGGGCTATCTTATTGATTTATAAGGCCAAGTGAGCTTTTGCGAGGGGCTAAGTACAAATAAAAAAGGCCACTCGTCAGGGTGGCCTTTTTCACGCCCGTCGTCCGGGCTAGTGCATTGCCTATAAAAATCTAGGCTGCAACTCGCCTGTAATTATGCTATTTCCGCCAATACAGTCAAGTGGATTCTTACAAAAAACGTGAAAAAACCAATATGAAAGCGCATTCAGTTGAAGTTTTCCAGATCGCGCTCAGGATGATCATCCTTCGGAGTGGGGGCGGCCCCAACCTTTTCGGTGGCACTGGTACTGAAGAGCATGAAATTGCTGAAATCGTGCTCCTGTCGGGAGTAGTGGCCTTTCTGTTTTGTGAATACTTCGGCCCTGGCCGGCAACCAAAGAGGTTCTTTCTTGGACGAAAACGGAACCGATTGGTAGTTGATGGAAATATGTTCGTAGTCGAGGTTGATTTGCTTCAGTGGTTTAGAAAGATCGGTTTCGATATGCAAGATATTGTATGAATCCGCGGCGAGCCATGCGCGGCCTTTGAGATACACCGGATAGGAAGTTCCATTGTAATTCCAATCCTCCATCCGAGGCCGGCGATCCGCCCTCTGCTCAAAGCGGACTTGCCATGCCGGCAGACCGTTCCATTGACCAAGGCCCTCGCATGTGAAATTGAAATCCTGCGCATAGATCGGATGAAAAATTAATGCAAAGCCCGGGATTCCTGCAAAAGCCACGTTAGCCGGGAACCCGGATATGCCGAAGCTGCCGTTGCGCATTTCGTCCAGCGTGATGAGATTTTGCGCCGGATATTCCAGAGTCACCAGATAATCGAACAAAACCTGAGCTGATCGGACCACCTCGCCTTTGCCGTTGAGAGTTTCGTGCAACACAAATTCTTTTGCAGTGAATTTCTCGAGGCTGCCGACAAATTGAGCGGCGCGCACTGCCGCTCCTGCCATCACCTGCGGGAGAGCGCAAACCGCGTCGGAATTTACCGGGGGCAGAGCGTCATCCACTCCGCTTGGCAAGCCGGGAACTTGCGAGGGAGGAACATCCTCAGCGAGCGTGGCATCGACAGTTCCGCGGATTCCAACAGAAGTCACAAAGGACGCCGACTGAGCGTTCGCAAACATGGCGAGACCATCCTTAGCCCGCACAGTGCGCGCGTCGTTTGGATGGTCATGCACAAATTTTTCAAGTCTGGCGCGCGCACCATCAATGTCGCCTCCCATCGCATCCGCAAATGCGATGGCAATCTCGGCTTCGAGCGCTTTGTCTTTTCCAAGTTCCAGCGCGCGGTTTGCTTGAAATCGCGCCCATCCAAAATCCCGATTCGCCGAAAGGTAGGATTCGGCCAGCAACCAGTGACCACGCCAGGAATTGGGGCCTACCGCGAGAGCTTTCTCCAAATATGGAATCGCGCCGGCAAAATCATTCTGGTTGAGGAGAAGCGTGCCGATGGAAAGCTGAGCGGAGAAATGTTTCGGGTAGAGCGCGACGGCCTTTTCATATTCCTCACGAGCACCTGCAAGATTCTTGGTATGTTCCGCGTAGTATCCGGCAACGAAATGGACGTCGGGATTGTTCGGCGCGCGCTTCAATGCATTCTTCACATGCGGCGCGGCATGGGAAAATTTCCCGCCCATGATGTCGTCGATCGCAAAATCCAATTCTGTGCGAGCGCTTCCCGTAAGCACCGGCGCGCCGGGTTGCTCTACCGCCATGTTGTCTTCCGAACCGTCAAAAGGATGAAGACTGATGAATGCGTTGGCAGTAGAAAACATACCAAGAACCGTCAGCTTTTCACGGTGAGTTTCGTAGCCCGGTGCGCTGACTTCCATGATGTATTCGCCGCCGATGACGCCATCGATTCTTGCCAGACCTTTCTTGGTGGTCGTGGAGTATTTCTCATCTCTATTAACCGCGTCTGCCGCACCTGACGATACAAGCGTGATGGAAGCCGGTACTTCAAGCACGGCACTGGCTGTCCCTTGCACGTGCACCACTACGGCCGCAGAACCGCGCATCGCACCAAGAATCTGTTGTTCGGTGAGAGCCTCGTCCATCGAGCGGGAAAATTGTGCTTGCGATATCTGGGCGGAAGTTGATGCAGCGCCGACGCTGACTGCGAGGACGCAATTCAAAATGATTGCCTGCACGAATCTCATTATGCGAGTCCCAATTCGCGGAGCGCTTCGCCCGCGCCTGATAAATTCGTGAGATTCATTTCAGCATATTTGCGTGAAAGAACTACTCCGGGCGCTCCAGCCTTATATGCGGCGAGAACGGCGGCCTTAACGTCAGAGGGTTGAGTTCTCTTTTCGGTCGGCGCGGTTGGAATATCAATATCGATTCCAGGATAAATTGGCGCGGCGCCTTTTGCGTCGCGAATTGCGCGGCGAGTTTCTCTGAAGACGGAATCGGCGGAAAGGCCTGCGGTCGGAAGTTTATCCAGGCTGGCTTCGCCTTCGAGCCCGAGAATTTTGTAGTGAAGTTCTAGGACTTCGTCGGGTGTTGAGTCGCGGAATACCGTGGACTGAACATTCCGAATGTACTGGGCGAAGCGCGGGCCACCGCAATTGTTGTATGTACAAGGTTTGATAAAATCCGCCGCGTGAGCCAGCCTTGAAAAATCCTGCTCGGCGCGGAAAAAAGGGCTCATCGTGACAAGGTGCATAATGTGCCAGCCGACTTGAATGCCGGGTTTGATTTTTTTCGCGGCGTTATAGAGAAGCGCATAAACTTCTTCCTGACTCTGAAACCAGAATTTTTCCCATGCTAGGATTTCCGGATATTCAAGAAGCAATCGCCACAGCCTTACAAAATTATCGTGATATTCGGGGGGCTGATTCTGAGTAGATTTCACCCATGCGTCGAGCGTGAGATAACCGGCGCGTGCGCGGGGCACATCAATTCCGCGCTCCTTTCCCTTTCGTACGCAGTAGGGACAGAAGCAGTTAATGACTGGATTTGCGGTAGACCTGCCGAAGTGCGCGCCAATTGTATTGTTCAGCGGCCCTTGCCGTTCCGATTCCCACATTAGGCCGTCTAAATCATGTGAGGAGACCCAGTCAGTTACCATCGCGGAAAGAAAATTTCGCGCGTCGGGATTGTTAAGACAAGTGCTGCCGCCAATTTTTCCGTTGATGTCCACTTCGGCGATTTTTTCAAAGTTGGGCATCAGTCGCGGATTGTAGGCTTCCTCAAAAAGCGCATAGGTTTGCATGCCACGTTTTTTTGCTTCGGGGATTACGTCGGTCAGTACGTCGAATTCGCCCAACTCCGGCGCGCGAATATCCTTGATGACCGAGTTGGAATAAAACTGTGGATGAACCTTGGCGAAACTTCCACCATGAATCGTATCGACTTCCTGACCGCCGTGGTCGGCTAGCGGCTGTCCTCTTCCGGCGAGACCCCGACCGTAGGTGAAGACCGTGGCCATCACGACATTTACGCCGCCCTTTTGTTGCAGAGTGTCCAAACATTTTGAAACGCCCTCGTCGACGAAAGAGCGCGCGCCAATTTGGATTGCGACAAACTTTTTGCGGGGGTCGGCAAGTAGAGCGCTCGGCGCGAGGGGCAAAGATTCATCCGGGAGAGCGCCAGTTTCAGTGATGTTCAGGCCTCTGCCGCCCGTTAACGCCAGTACGGGCATGGCTGCGATTCCTTTGAGAAAATTCCGCCGAGATGTTTCGTTTTTTTCTTCAGGCTTGTCCATGTGTTCCCTTCTTAAATCAATGACTGCGCAATAAAATAATTGTCGCGCCTTTTTCGCTGATTGGCAGCTCGACGGTTCCACCTTCGGCGGTCAGATGCCCCACTAATTTCCCATTCGCAGTAATTTGATACGCCGCCGGTAAACCGGTAATCGTCAATTGCGTCATGTGCGGCTTAGCAGGAAGCGGATCGCGATTTTCCACGACGAATCCGAGTATCTGAAGATCGTCGTCAAACTGAATCGGGTTCCCGGTGAGAAAACCATCTTGATCGAGTTCCAAATGGAGACGGTGGTGCGCATCGAGAAGATGAAAACGCCGGCCAACTCCGTCCTGTGGAATTACTTCCGTCTTGTTTCCGGAATGGGTGAGCGCGCCACCGTAAGCGATTCTGCCGAAGATAGGATCGTCCGCCACGATCACCGCCGCCGTTCGCAAAGCTGCGCCGAACCCGAGATCAATTTCGCCGCTATACTGCCATGCGCCGCGAGGCTGCTGTTTGCCAAACCAATTTGAACCGAAAGCTTGCGGAACATACGCGCTGCCTGCGCCGCCGTCATTTTCTTTTCCGGGATACCAATAGCCGAAATTCGATTCGGCTGTGCCGGTATTCATCAGCGCCCACGAACTGAGAAGCGATGCATATCCCAGCCGAAGGTATGGCCACGGATTCGGCGCGGAGTAGAGCGCGTAATCCAAAATCGACCAGCCACCCATCTGTGACATGTATCGCATGCTGCCTTCAACGCCCGACTGCCAATAATTCGGCTCGAGCCATCCGCGAGTCGCCAAGTTACATGCGAGTTGTTCGTCCATGAAACGTTGCGCGGAAGCAGCGGTGACGTGAAGAGTATGGCTTGGATTTTTTAATTGTTCCTGCGCGTAGCGAGCAAACGCTCCGGTAGATTCAAATGCCGTCGGATCGAAAGGATATTCGGAGTAAAAAAGATCCGGCTGATCGTTGATGAAGTATTCGACTTTTTCTTCCCAATGCTTGCGAAGTGTGGCGGCTTTATCGTTCCAACCAACGCGATCGAGTTCGGTGATAAGGTCGGCAATGATCAGCTCATTGTAATTTCCCAATTCGTTTGCGGACCAGTGCGCGATTTGCCATGGATAAGTGTAAAACGCCAGAGCGGTGCCGTAAGCTCGCTGAAGATATTCGTTCTTATCCGCGTAATGCGAGAGTTCCGGATACCGTTTCGCGATTTGGTACATGCTCCAATACAAAAAGACGACATGCGGATAGTCGTAAGCGCGCCAAATGTGGTCCGTCCAACCGTAACGGTCTGAAGGTTTGCTATCACGATTGATTTTCCAATTGTCGATTCCGTAGACGGCGTAAGGATATTTTTCTTCGGGGGTCATTTGCAATTTCCCCCAAACAAAATTCTTCAGGTAAAACTCCAGCGCGGCGATTTCCTTTTCGTCCGGGTAAACCACATTTTTTGCGGCGAGATACGGCGGTTTGGAGAGCGCGGGGTCGTCACTGGCCAGAATATAATCGGCCAGCCCGTCTTTATTGTCGGGGCCGCGCAAGACTTGCTGGCGCATATCCCATTCCGAGAAAAGTCCGTTGTACCACTTGGAAGGATCTCGATGCTGTTGATGGCTGACGAGGAACGCAGCGCGTTTCTTGATGAGAGTTTCCAGCGGCTCGGTGACGAAAAATTCGAGCACGGAATATTGATCCTTGCCGAAGTGAACGGTAATTTTATTTTCGCCGAGTTTTTTGAAGACAACGCGATAGATGTGAGTGTCCTTCAGGCTTGAATCGACGAGCTTCAGAGTTGTGTCCGAGGGGAATTCCGGATCGAGCGAGTGAATTGCGCTGCGGGAGCGGATGGAAACTTGCGTGTCGGTTCCAGAGGGAACCGTCATTCCGGGAACAACGTTAACGTCGAGCAAGCCCTCTTCTGCAAGAATATCGCGGACCGCGTCGTAATCTTTTGCCCAACGAAATTTGAAACCGTAGGTGACACCGTCGCGCTGCGAATTAGTGGGTGCAAGAGTGTGTGTGGTTTGCGGTTGACGCCACGTGCCACCCCGGCCTTTATCTTCGTCGCCGTGCTTTCCGGAAAGAATATAAACGCCACCGCGATCGGCATACTCAAGTTTTCCGGGAGCGAAATTCATTTCACTGCGCACCGGCTCGGAGAGCGGGCAATTTGTTAGCGGCGTCATCACGAGATACGGGCCGACTCCGTCGGGCCGCATCCAGAAAATAAAAGAACCATTTCCCGAGATGTATTGGTGTTGGACGAGGCGCTGCTCGTAGGTAGTGGTTTTGTCCCATCGCTTGGTCATGTTGAAAGGCAACGAGAGGAAAATGTCGCCCAACACGATGGGTTTGTGCGTTGGATTGCGCAGAAAAATTGTCCAGTACATGGCGTCGGCTTCGACGCGAAACCGTTCGGTGAGTTCGAGATCGGCGTAATACTCATTCTTCTGCCAGCTTTGCGGATTGTAGACGACAGCAAATTGCTGAAGCGCTTTTGGCGAGCGCGCGTCCGGCAAATGCTGAACTTTATTTTTTGGATCGTCGGTTGAAAAATTGTTCCAATCGTTTTCGCCCATCTTGTAGCGAACGCGAACCTGCCCCAGCGTGGATTCGTCAGCGATATAGTCGGTATCGAATTTATCGCCGAAAAACTTTAGGCTAGTGACGCCAGAGGCGCCGAACTGAATGCTAAATTGGCCCGCGGCTGGCGGCGATTGCGCGCGCAGCGAATTTGCGGCGAGCAAGAGAAATGCCGCTGCCGCGAAAAAGATTGGGGATCTTACGGCAACGTGTTTAGCGCGACGAGACTGTGCGCGGAAAAATTCAGGCGCAAAATAAATTTCTGTCTCGAGCATGCGACCTTTCTTTTGCGGGAAAGGACAATTTAAAGACGCGAGCGCGCGTAAACTACCGCGGTTGCACGCGAGATTTTGCAATCCACGTGCGCCGAGATTGCGGCAACGACGCGACTATTGCGCCAAGTCTGCGCGCACCATGCGAATTCCGTAGACCGCCGAAATTACGTTTCCATCGGCCACCTGGAAGCGCACCGTTACTTTTTGTTTGCCCTGCACCAGCGCAGGAGGAATCGCGTAGGTAACATCTATAAAACGCAATTCCTGATCCGGACTGTGCCGATCGGTGGCGTGCTCCCCGACTTTTTGGCCATCCACCAGAACGTCAAAAGTTCCTCTGGCGCGCTCGTCGTTGTTGTAGGTGACAATCACGCTCATCGGGTGCGCAGGATCCACGGGAAGATCGAACGAGAACCACTTCGTTCCTCTGCGCCCGTAGTGCACTTGCCCCGGCGTTGGCTGGATTGGCGACGTATCTTCGCCTTGCTGATTAAAATCGCGCTCGGATTGCATTTGTCCGGGTTGCGCGAAAGCAACTGTGGCAGCTTCCAGTTTTTTCTGCTTTTCTTGTTCGGCTGCGAATGCTTCGGATTTCTTTTTCCACTCGTCCGGTGTGAATACGTCCCAATAAACTGCATAGCGACGATCGGGGAGCGCGTAGAAGGGTTTGAATTCCACGTCAGTGGTTAAGCCGACGCCTTCTGTCCGGAATGTTCCGGGTTTATCTGTTACGGGCTTCAGCCATTTATCGACCGACCCCGTTGCGGTTACGAATACCGGTGTCGGCGGAGGTTGCACTGGCGCGGCACCTTGCGCGCCTGCTCCTCTTCTTCTGGACATTTCCGGCCCTAAATCTCCGGCGAGCACCAACGGACCATACTTTAGCGCCATGCGATTTGGATTATCCACGAACGGCTCGGAGCTGAGTTTCATGGGCATTACCAAATCCACTGTGTCGCCTTTTTTCCAAGTGCGATTTAATTCGACGTACGATCCTGCCTTTGGCAAATCTTTAACTTCGTGTCCATTCACTTTTACTGTGAAGCCGGAGTCTGCCCACACGGGGCGCCGAAGCGCTAACGTGAATTTCTTTGGCGAATCCGGATTCAATTTGAGTGACGCCGTTTGTCCGGCGGGAAAATCTGTTGTCATTTCCAGTTTGACGCCACCCGATTTCCATTCCGCAGTGGAGGGCGCATACAAATTTACCCAAAGCTTGTCGCCGGATTCGTAGTACAGGCCGTGGCCGTGAAGCGCATGGCTTTCCATGCTGGAGCCAACGCAACAGGTGAAGTCCTGAAACATGTCCTGATATTCATGCTGCACGCCACGGCCGACCGGGACCATGTAGCAAACGCGGCCGTCATTGGGATCCTGAGATGCGAGGATATGGTTGAACAATGCGCGCTCGTGAAATTCGGCGTAGCGAATATCCGGTTCGATGGAAAAGAAAGTGCGCGTCATCTTAAGCATGTTGTAGACGTCGCAAGTTTCGTTGGTGCGTCCATCCACCATGTCGTTCAATTTGTCCGGCGGACCGAAATATTCATTCTTGCCGTGCCCACCGGTGGCGAAAGTGTGATGGTAGGCGACTGCGGTCCAGAAAAATCGGGCGGCATTTCCGTCTGTGGGATTGCCGGTGTACATGTATCGAGAAAGAGAACCGAGGAGCTTGGGCACATTTGTGTTGCCGTGCTTGCCGGCGAGAATGTCCGTTCCTGCGGCAAGGGGATCAATCATGGCGCGATGCTCAAATTTGTCGGAGAGCGCCAACCAACGCGCGTCGCCGGTGTGAGCGTAAAGATCGGCGGTGACTTCATTCATGCCGCCAAATTCAGTGGCGAGCATCCGTTGGATTTGATCGTCATCCAGTTTGGAAAGAATGCGCTCGGCCCAGGCGGCGAATTTTATTTCTACGTCGAGCGCGGTGCGATTGTCTGTATAAAGATAAGCGTCTCGCAGGCCTGCGAAAATTTTGTGCTCCACGTACCAGGGAGACCACAGTCCATTCAAATCAAATCCACCGGAGCGGATAATTCCGTTGGACAAATCTATGAAGCGCTGTTTTCCGTCGACGCCTTGATTATCCATGAGCGCGCCGATGTAGCCATCGCCCTGCTTGTTTTGGATTTCCTGGAGCTGCTTCACCAAATAGTCGGCGCGATCTTTAAATTGCGGATTGCCCGTGGCGGCATACGTCAAACTGACGGCGGAAAGATAATGTCCGGCGATGTGGCCGGTAAGTTGCCTTCCGGCGCCGTCCCATCCACCGTAGGGTTTCGCAGTTGTTTCCAATCCGGCGCGCTGCCGCAGGAAGGCGAGCATGCGGTCTGGTTCGAGCGCAAGCAAATACTTGGAATTCAAATCCTGAGAAGTTTTCAGAGGGCCGCCGGTAAGGCGGACGGCGTTCAAAGGAATCGGGCGAACTTTGGTGAGCTTATTTTCAGAGGCCTTTGCGGGATCAACGGCCTGAGCAAAACCCGCGCCGCGGAGAAACAGAGTGGCCGGTAGCAAACCAAGAATACTTCTTCTTGAGATTTTTTTCTGGAGTCCGCTAGATTGATCGGAATCTTGGGGCTTCAATAGGGTCATTTTATTTTCCTCGTAAAACGAATGCGCCTTCTTGGGAACATGGTATCGAAATTAGAATTACGAAAGCTATGAATCTTGCGTGCGGTAACAATCGAACTCCGCCGCGCATAATTCCTCCGGATAGAACGAAATCGATTCGTCAGCTGGTCTGTCCCACAACTTCAAAGTGCTTTTCAGTTCCTGTGGTGATGAGCACGGTGTCATTGTCTTTGCCGCTTAAAACGGCGGCCCGGCCATTCACGGTGACGCTTTGTAGCGGCGTTTTCTTCGGCACTCGCAACTTCACGGATATTTCCTTCGGAGATCCGGGGTGCGCGAGTTCCACGTTCGCTACCACCGACTTCGCGGCCGGCTTTGCCACCATATTCAAGCTAACGCGGCCCCATCGCGTCGGAGCTTGCGCAATCCGAACTGGTTCTCCGGACCCAACCCACGTTCGAGGAACACCTTTTCCGAAGTACAGGCGATCTTCGTCGGAATCCTCGAACACTAACATCCAGCGCACGAGGAGAGGAATCGTGAGCTGGGCAGGAATACAGAAAATCGCAGTTCCACCGTTGATTCCAACCGTTTCGCCGGCAACCCAACTGCCGCGAGTGTGATCGTGATACCGATGCGAATACAAGAACAACAAATATTCTTCCACGCGATCCAAACGCAATAATTTTTGTGCGTATCCGTAGGAGATGAAACCCAGAATTACCCGATTGCCCGGCCGGGCCGGACCGACATTGGCGACAACACCGATGGTTGTGGCGCCGTAAGCGCGCATGCAATCGATCACAGTATTCGCCAAGTTGTCCGGCAAAATATCGGCCTGCAACAGTTCGGAGTAAGGCCGGTGCGCCCACTGTTGCGGATTCGGACCTCTTGCTGGTCCGGCTCCGGGTGCTTGTCCCGGAGTTGGTGGGGGGCCGTAAGAATCGCGGAACGTAACTTTCACACCGGGATAGGTGCCGATGTACGGCGGATTATGATCTTTCCAAACATTCTTTTCCATAGTGGTGACTGTTGCAGCCTGCAAAGTTTTGGCGCGCTTTAGCCATGCGCGCGCTTCATTTGCCGCGGCGCCGGAAGGAGCCGCGTGTTCCATCGTCGTCCATGTCCGCGCGATGTCCATCATCCCGCGTGCCGCAAATGCGTTGTTCGCATAGTACGGAAGCCACCAAATGCTGGGATCTTGCGCGAGACAGGCATCCGACTCACTCCAGCCGTGAATTAATCCGTAGCCCGGATCATCTTGTGGAAGTTTTAGACTTTCGTCGTGCATAGCGGCCAGCATGTCAACGGTGGCCACGATCTTCGCTCGGTGTTTCGCCATGAGAGCGGCGTCGTGCGTGTAGTCGTAGTAGCGCGCCAGTAAAGATAGGGTCATTCCGAACTGCGCGGTTTCAGGGCCGCGCATGTTGATCATTCCTTTTGAATCGGTGAAATCCGTTAGGAAACTATCGAGCGTGGCACGAGCTTGTTCAAAGCGGCCCCACTCGAGATTCGCATAAAGCGCGCTGGTAAAAATGTCCTGGAAGCCGTCGTATTCTGAGCCGTAGTAGTCACGATCCACAGCGCCATACTTCGGATATACGCCGCCGGGCCGCACCATCAATTCCTTCACGAACGCATGCTTCGGCATGTCCACCCACGCTTGATCCGGCAGACTGGTTGCGGCGAAATCATGCATCTGCTTTTCCCAGTATTCAGCGAAAAGAAGCAATCCGCGGTAGAACTCTTCCGGCTTGGGATCCTGGCGAGCGGGAGGAAAAGCGGGATAACTGTAACCGTAAAATACTTTCGTGATTTTGCCGTTTTCAATTTGCGCTGTGCGATGCCACGTCTGAATAATGAAACGATCGCGTGCGGTTACGTCACCAAAGGTAAGCGTTTCGACGTACGCTGTTGGCGATACCGGCATGACTTTACGGACTGCCGGCATATATCCGCCTAGCAAACCATCGAACCGATTGGTTACGGCCTCGCCGCGAATTTCCGGAATGTACTGATTGGGATGATAGGTTCGCGTTGTACCTGACGGAAAAACAGGCTGAGTATCTTCCGCTTCTTTTGTACCGACAAAGTTATCCCATCGCGCCCGGCCACCGCCTCCGGGTGGAAGTGCTGGCGCGTTGGCGGGTCTGGGGGGTGGCGCACCTTGAGGTGGCGCGGCCCTCTTAACCATTTGCTCGTCGGGGTCATCGTTTCCCGCGAGAAGCTTATCGGCTAACAAATCAGGGCCAGATACTCCGATGTCGTCCATGCTCAGGCCAAGATGAGACGGATTGGCTTCCTCGAAGGACGCTTCCGCGCTTTTCGTCATAACACGCCGCGCACCAGTGGCCGGGACAAATGTGATGGCGCCGTCGCGAGTGCGCAAATCCTCGTAGACCTTCCAACGCATCGCATTCAGCGTAAACTCGCAAAGCAAAGTGTGGCCATCGGTCGAATCCTTTGCGGATTGACGCGTGGTTTCAGAGAGCAGATTGGCGGAGTTTGCCGGCCTTGCGAGCAAAGCGGCCGCGGCAGTGGTGGCAAAACTCTGAAGGAATTTTCGTCGTTTCATGAGGGAGTAATTAGCGCAAAACGGCCCCGATTGCAAGCGCTTACATTAATTGAAAGCGCTTGCAGATTCTCTTTGACGAGGCCACTGCCCATGCGCTATAAGCCTAGCTCTTGGGAATCAAAACGTTCGCGCGCGCTGGCGTGATCAAAATGGCCAACGGTGACAATCAGTATTTGAGAATCGTGCTCTGAACGGCGGCCTTTGCAGGGACGCTGGGAAAAACTGAGGAATAATGAGTCGTCTACGTACAAGAGTATTTCTGCTGATGTGCTTTCCTGCTCTCATGCTTTTTCTGATCGTCCCCCGGTTTTTGAGCACGCAAACTCGAGGGGCAAGACCGCCGGCAACCCCCGGGCCGATGCTGGAGGACGGTACAGAGGAATTTGACACGCCGGATTTCAAGTTTTCTTTAGTGCGCACATCACAAACGGTGGCGGCGCTAAAGCCCAAAAGCGCTGATGGATTTGACTTCACGCCGGGCGACATTCTGGTCGAGCGCTCACAAGATGGATACGATCATCTCGGCGATCTTGATCTGCGCGTACGCGTTCAAGATGGTGGCGAGTGGAAGAGTTACTCCACGGCTGTAGCTCGCGCTCCCGTCAATGCGCTCCCCGTTTCGACTGGGGAACTGGCGGCCGCAGACCTCGCGCCAACACTTCCCGCGGATATCCCACTACAAATCACGAGGACCTGGGTGGTGGATCGCGGAAATTTGGTTCTGAGGTTCGCGATAAAAAATAAGACAGCCGCCGCGGTTCAGATTGGCGCGCTCGGTATTCCAATGGTTTTCAATAATATCCTCGCGAATCGGACGCTGGACCAAGCTCACGCGGCGTGTTCTTTTTACGATCCATATATTGGAGAAGACGCCGGATATTTGCAGGTAACCCGATTGACTGGTCACGGCCCTGCGCTGGTTGTTGTGCCTGATGGCCATACTCCTTTCGAGGCTTATGGCCCCATTTTGAGTGGTCGTCGAGGCGATGCGCCGCAGCCGTTCACGGACCGTACTCCGCGAGGAGTGACCTTCGAGGGGTTTTACGACTGGATGATCAGCAGTCAGGCTTTTGCCGATAATGAGTGGAAGAAGGCTGAACAGTGGAATCCGCCGAGCACAGTCACACTCGGCCCCGGCGATTCAAAAACATTCGGTTTGCGATTTCTGGTTTCAAGTGAAATCCGAGGCATCGAGCAAACGCTTGCGTCTAATGGCCGCCCGGTAGCTGTTGGAATTCCGGGATATGTTTTGCCGATGGATATGGATGTGCGCCTGTTTCTGAAATATCCGCGTCCCGTAAAAACGATGACCGTTGAACCCGCAGGCGCATTGACCATCCGAAACGATCGCTCGCCAAATGCGAATTGGAATGCCTACACCCTGAGAGGAAAAACGTGGGGCCGCGCCCGACTGACGGTGACCTATCAGGATGGTTTGGTTCAGACGATTCAGTACCGCGTGATGAAGCCAGAATCGGAAGCGGTATCTGATATGGGTCGTTTTCTTACAACGAAACAGTGGTTTGATGCGAAGGACGATCCATTTCACCGTGCGCCTTCACCGATCACGTACGACCGAGAACTAAATCAAATGGTGACGCAGGACAGCCGCGTGTGGATCGCGGGATTGAGCGATGAAGGCGGAGCAGGATCCTGGCTTGCGGCAGCGATGAAAGAACTTGTCGAGCCGGATAAGGAAGAGATCAACAAACTTCAAGGGTTCGTGGATGGAGTCTTGTGGGGCGGCATTCAATTCAAGGATGCACCGAAAGAATATGGTGTTCGCAAAAGTTTATTTTATTACCAGCCCGACGAACTTCCAGCAAACTATTACCGCGCGGATTTGAATTGGGCGAGCTGGACGAGTTGGAATAAAAAAGCATCGGAGGCCGTCGACAGGTCTTACGATTATCCGCACGTCGCCGCCGCGTACTGGGTTCTCTACCGGCTAGCGCGAAATCATCAGGGTCTGGTCACGAATCATCCGTGGGAATGGTATCTCGATCACGCTTATCGGACTTCAATCGCGATGACAACGCTTGCGCCCGGGTACGCGCGTTTCGGCCAGATGGAAGGAGATATTT
Source organism: uncultured Acidobacteriota bacterium (assembly GCA_963778235.1). Taxonomy (GTDB): domain Bacteria; phylum Acidobacteriota; class Terriglobia; order Acidiferrales; family UBA7541; genus DASTCZ01. The sequence goes on from CAVZTQ010000004.1 coordinate 519,836, forward strand.
TTCTCGAAATTCTGCACGATCTGAAGGGTGAGGGAATGACTGAGCAAGCAGACGATCTGGAAACCAAGATGCGAAGTCGCGCAGATCGCTGGCGTCAACAAGCATATCCATTTGGCAGTGAGATGCCGTGGGATTCGACCGGGCAGGAAGAGGTTTACGCGTGGTCCAAATATTTTGGATATATGGATAAGGCCGAGGTGACGCTGAACGCAGTTTTAGGTTACATGCCGACGATTCCTCACTGGGGGTATAACGGTAGTGCGCGCCGCTATTGGGATTTTATTTACGGCGCGAGCGCGAAGTATTCCAGGATCGAACGCCAACTTCACCATTATGGATCGGGGATTAATGCCATTCCGGTACTGAGCGAGTATCGTGACCATCCCGATGACCTTTATCTATTGCGCGTCGGCTATGGCGGAACGATGGGGGCGATCACGAATATCGATCAGGAAGGATTTGCTTCGGCGGCGTTCCACTCATTTCCCGACATGCTGAAATTCGATCCGCTCACTGGCGACTACGGCCCAAACTTTTACGGCCACGCAATGACTGACGCTAGTTATCTGGTACACAATCCTGAATTCGGATGGGTGGCGTTTGGGGGCAATGTCGAGACAAAAGGTGATGTGGTGAAACTAACGCCGCTCGATTCCTCTCGTTCGCGCGTGTATGTGTCGTCTTTGGGATTGTGGCTGACGCTCGACGCAGGCACATTTGCAGCGGTGGAGGTAAACAGTAAGAGTGGCTTGGTGCGTTTGGAGATTGCGCCTGCCACGCAATACACTTCCACTGCGCGATTGCGTGTGGGACAACCGGCTACAATTCAAGGAGTAGGAAAGTATCAGCCAATTCGGAAGGTTGGCCTCGACCGCGGCGCTTACACAATTCCACTTGGAAAACAGGTTACAGTGTTCGATCTGACCGCCAAATGACTGGCATCCCGAGTGTGCGTTTGTCGTTTCAAATCTGAAAATCGTTTTCGAACAAGAGTCAACCGCTCGCGTTGACCGCGCGCTTAGGTCACGGTATGATTTTCGCGCGTTGACGTTTAACGCAGAGTTTTCCGTTTTCCCACTATGACCCTTGCTCTCGTCGCTAAGAAAGCCGGCGTATCGTCCGCCACTGTTTCGCGGGTATTGAATAACGCCAGCATTGTGAAGAGTTCAACGCGCTCGCGTGTTATGCGCGCAGCAAAGGAACTGAATTACCACCCCAATCTTCACGCAAGATCGCTGGCGCAAGGGCAAAGCCGCACGCTCGGTATTATTCTCTCGAACATGGAAAATCCTTTTTTCTTCGACATTTTCCAGGTCTTGGAATCCTACGCACGTGGGCGCGGCTATGAAGTCGTCGTGGCGAATACGGGCTATAGATCCGAACAACTAGTTTCGAGCGTGCGTCTCATGATCGGATTGCGTGTTGCGGGCTTGGCGGCAATCGTTTCGGAAATGGATAAGGATCTTATTCACACGATTACCGACAGCCGGATTCCCTGCGTGTTTTATGACGTAGGTAAGCCCGGCCGCAACATCACAAATGTTCGCGTGGACTATCGCAGAGGAATCGAGAAAACCGTCGAATATCTCCACGGACTTGGGCACACCCGCATCGCATTTATCGGCCACCACACTTCACTGGGTCCCATTAGTGAACGGCGAAGCGCGTTCGTGGAGGCGGTCTCGCGGTTTGCCCCTCGCGCGCAGATCCATGCCATCGACGCCGCGGATGGACTGCAAGGCGGGCGTCAGGCCACTCGGGAACTTCTGCAATCTGGATTTCGTCCGACGGCCATTGTTTGTGTGAACGACTTTATGGCGGTAGGCGCCCTTCGGGAATTGCGCGAACAGGGTATCCGTGTGCCCGAGGATATTTCTGTGACAGGATTCGATAACATCGCGCTGTCTGAGTTTTGTTGCCCAGCGCTGACCACCGTTCATATTCCTCGAGATCAGATTGGCAAGACCATCTTTGAATGCCTGGTTCCCGATCCAAAGAGGCCCCGCTCAAAAGGGCGCGAGATTGTGATTGATCCCGAGTTCGTTGTGAGAGAATCGTCCGGCCCGGCCCCTCGAGAATAATTCCCGTTCGCTTGCTGCAAATAAAAACCCCCTGGACGCGGTGTCGTGCGCCCAAGGGGTTTGTCCGGTCAAAACGGTGAACCAGCTAGAACGTTAGGTTTGCGCGGAACTCAATCACCCTCGGTGATGCGATACCGCCGACGCCGCCGATACCGAAACTGGTGCTGCGGATATTGACGTTCGGAAGGCCGAACGTTGGATGGTTGAAGGCGTTGATGAACTCACTCTGGAACGTAAAGTGAACCCGCTCGGTGATAATTACGTTCTTCGTGAGAGCGATGTTATCCGCGAACTGGTGCGGGCCGTACAGAATTGGCGTTGCGCCAATCACGCCCGCAGCGGTGTTCGGAGTGAGGAATGCTGCGTTGGCGCCACCTCCCTTTGCCGCAACCAGATATTGCGGGTTGATTAGGTCCACGAAGTTAACCGCGTTCCCGCCATTCTGCGCAGCAGTTACTCGATACACGCCGACCGCAGCTTGCAGCTGCTGCACGCTTACGCCGTTGAGGTTGATGCCGCTATCCGCAACGTTGTTGTACGTTCGGAAACCTCCGTTCCCGGTTCCGCTCAACTGGAAGGGCGTGCCAGTTTGGTAGGTTAGTACCGTTCCAACGTTCCAGCCGCCGACGATTCTGTCCACGAGACCGCCGTGGTTCAGGAACTGTCTGCCGCGGCCGAACGGAAGATCCCACGTGCCATTCATGTGCACGACCTGACGGATGTCGAACGCCGTGGGTAGGTAGCTGAGCTGCATGTTGCGAATGGTATACGCGTTGGTTTGCGAGCCAAAATAGTTGCCCGAGGTGGAAATGCCCAGCGTCTTGCTCCAGGTATAGTTCGCGTCAAACGTCAAGCCGCGCCAGTTCCGCTGCCGGAAGTCAATCTGGAGGGCTTGATAGTTCGATGAACCGTTGTCATTAATGTAGTAATCCGCGTTGTTGCCGTTTCCAGTGGCGTATGGATTTGCCTGCCAGAAATTGATCGGATATCCAGCACCGGCTGCGGTGGAACCCAGGTTTGTGACGCAAGGGCCAAAGTTGGCGGCACCGACCATGTTACAGAAATAGGAGCCGTTGCCATTGGCGCCGCTTAGTGACTGCGCCAATGTTCCTGCTCCGCCGCCGTTCAGGTCGTTGATGTAGGTGCCGTTGCAAAAGTCCTTCGAAGCGCCTGCGCACGTGCCGGTTGCTTCACCTGCGAACGCCGCCGACATGATCGGCAAGTTCACCTGACCCGGAAAGCCGTAGTTTGCGAATGAGTTCACCTGAGCTCCGGTTCCATGCGCCTTGTTGATGGCCAGATTATTTTGAGCCTGTGCGAACTCAGTCAGAAACCCATTCTGAGTATTCACTTCGTTGATGTTCATGTTCAGCCACTGACGCACAGCGTGGTTGCCGTTGTACCGGATTTCGATGGCACGCGACGCACCCAGGCTTCGCTGAATACCAATGTTCCAGGCTTGCACGTACGGCTGATGAATGTTTGGGTTAATTCCGGCAACGCCCGGTGCACCCGGAATAAAGGTGAACTGCGACACAGCAGCGCTCGACTGGAACGTCGCTGGTGTGAGCGAATACGTGAAGGGCGCGAACGAAGGCACCGGGGTCGTGGGTAGCGTGTTCGGCAAAGAGAGCGCTCCCGGTGTGTAGAAGCCGGGGCCGGTGCTCGAGCTGGGAGTTAGACTGAACGTCTGATAGAAGAATGCTCCCTGGTCAGAAGCATTGTCCCAGAAGAATTGAGCAGGCTCCGTATAATCTCTTAGCGAAAAGCCCACGCGGAATACAGTTTGATTCGCGCCAAATACTTTCCCGACAATTCCTTCCTGGAAGTTCGGATTCCAGGCAATGCCAACCGCCGGCTGCGGGGCCACGTTCCAAGAATTATAGACGTGTGGGCGAGCAACCAGCATTCCGTTATTGTTGCCGTTGAGCGCTCCTGGGGTGAAGAGCTGGTTTTGCGAAGTGGGTCCGAAAACAGAACTCGGGTCGGCGTTGTGATAGGCGAGGCCGAGGTCGTGATCGTCGCCGGTGAAATCCCAACGCAGGCCGTAATTGATGGTCAGGCTTGGCCGGACTCTCCAGCTATCTTCGAAGAATAAACCCCAAGCGCTTTGCAACTCGTCGAGATTGTATGCGCCGATGGTGCCGGGGGTATTATTGTACGCGCTCGTCTTCGGATTGAACGCGAATTGCTGCGGCGAACCGTTGGAGAAACTACCGATTCGCCCAACCAATTCGGCATACAGATTCTCAGCATTAGCTTGGTTGGTAGAAGATGCGTTGACCAGTGTTCCAGTCGCACCGGTCGTAAATGCATTCACTGCTGGGTCAGTGGAACTCAGCGAGAGGCCGATATTGTCGTAACCTTCGGGCGGATTCCAGTAGTGGTCTTGCTCACGCCACCACGAGCCACCGAAACTGAAATTGTGTCCGCCATGTTGATAGTTCAAGGTGTCTGTGAAATTGAAGCTTGGATAATACGACGTCACTGGCGTGGTGAATCCACCCAACCCCGACGTGCCATAGTTCCAATTGATTGAAGGCGCGTTGGAATAAAGGGCCTTAGTGGCGTTGTAGGAGAACCTGTTTACGTTGTAAAGGAATCCGCCGCGGAATTGGTTAATCAGGTGCGGGCCGAATGTGTAGTCGATACCCAAAGCAGACGTGTAATTGTTAAAGGCCGCATCAGCTGCGGTATTGCTGAAGTTTGATCCCGGGAAAAGCGCCGTGAAATAACCGGTTTCGGCGGTTCGAGTATTGTTCCACGCCACGTTTATGCGCAGTTTCTTTGAAACGTTATAGTCAACGCGGACCGCGGGATAGTAGATCGTGAAAGTTTGTGGAGTGTTCCAGTTGACCGTATTCAGGTTCGGATCCGTCGTAGTCGCGACAGTGCCGCCGGAAACTCCTGTATTAATCTTGGTTAACTGGGAGGCCGTAATGCCATTGATGGTGTTGGGAAGGCCGTTGGCGGCGGCCATCTGCAAGAGGTTTGCTGTGCAAGCTGTTCCCGCGCACGAGAGCCAAGGGGCGGCAAGCAATTGCGCCGCGGTCGGAGCACTCGATGCAGTGTAGGCGAAGTTGCCGGCCTGCGCGCCTGCGGAAAGTATGCTCGCCGATCTGGTTACCTGGCCGGGTTGTATCGACTGGGCAAAACTTCCGAAGAAGAAAAGCTTGTCATGAAGAATCGGCCCCCCCACGCTTGCTCCGAAGTCATTCAGCTCATAGTGCGGCTTTTTAATGCCTAGCGCGTCATTCGACCAGGTATTCGCGTTCAGATCGGAGTTTCTGAAATCTTCGTAAAGACGTCCATGAAACTGGTTCGTTCCACGGCGGGTAATGAAATTGATTTGCATTGAAGATTGACCGCCGCCTTGATTCAGGTTGAGCTGGTCGGTCTGGATCGTCATTTCCTCAATGGCCTCAAGCCGCGGTTGAACGGCCGGCGCAGCATTACCGCTGAATTTCATTCTCTCAGGGCTGCCGAAGACGCCGTCAATGTTGTTGCCCTCGTCAACTACGGGGAGGCCGTTCCATGTACCCGTATATCCGGGGCTGAGCTGGGCGAAGGAGTTCAAACTTCTATTTCCCAGGGGAAGGTTTTCGATTTGCGTCGTGTTAATTGTTGACGTGATGGCGCTGGACGTAGTCTCCATGGCGGATGCGAGAGCTTCGACCTGGACGACCTGGACCACGGCGCCTAGAGCGAGTGAGATCTTAAGATCCGTGGTCTTCGTAGCATCAACCACAACAGGGGTGAAAACTTTTGTTGTGAAACCTTCCTTCGTAATTGTCAGCTTGTAATTCCCGATGGGGAGATTGAGGAAACTGTACGTGCCGGCATCGAGTGTTTCGGCTCGCCGCACGTCGTTTGTCGCAAGGTCCACCAATTCCAAATGCGCTCCTTTAACGACACTGTGATCGGGATCGATGACAGTGACGTCGATTTTACCCGTCGATCCTTGAGCGAAGACGGGCGAAACGATTACCGCCAACGCCAGGATAAGAACCGTCAGGCGAGCAGCGAAAGATACTGAACTAAGTCGCGACATGTAACCTCCATCGGTCAAGCAAGAGTCTTGAAGTGGGTCAAGCTGTCTGAGCGCCTGACCGTGAAAACTAAGGAGGGGTCAATCAAACCTGTAATGGCAGAGCCGATCAGTCTCGCCGACCAAGACGCCCCGCGACGCTGGCTGAAAGCACGAATCGAAATGAAAGCGCTTTCAGACTGCGGCACAGAACCACCCCCTAGGCCTTCTGCGCGGGAGACTATCCCGGGCCTTCCGGTTATGTCAATACTTATTATTTGTTTTTCTGATTATTGACAATGCTGCCCGAAGGTCCCGCCTTTGTTGCTTTTTCCGCTCTGTCCCCGAGATTGTCTGCTTTTGTCTATTCTTACTGTAAGCGTTTCCATAATTCTCACTCCGCAGTCACGGAAAGTTCTCGCGAATCATTGTTTTTTCCCGGCGCTCACTTCCGGCCGGACTCAAATGCAATGCAAGAACTTCCGACCAACTGCCACGCGCTATTTTACCGGTGGCGTGGGAGTCTTGCTGCCGGCGAGAATTCTTCGAAGTTGGTCGAGGGTAGTTCTCGCTTGTGCACTTTGAGGACTATTCGGATCCAATCGCAAGTACGCTTCCAGATCCTCGATTGCCGCATCGTACTCTGACTTGTGAATATGGATATTTGCCAGAAGCATGTGGAGCGGAGCCACGGAAGAATTGACTCTGCGTGCGGCCAAGGCGTTTTTCTCGGCGGCGTCCCATTCACCAAGTCCAACTTCCGCGCGGGCCAGTTCCAAAAGCGCCTCGCACATGTTGGGATCCAAATCCACCGCCTTCTGCGCTATGGGTTTAGCTTCTGCGTATCTGCCCGTGTTCGATAGGACCCCCGCGAGTCCAACGTCGGCACGGATGAAGCTTGCACTGCTCAAATCTATTGACTTGCGAAATGCGCTTTCTGCATCGACGAATTTTTTTAGGTGCGCGTTTATCGCTCCGATCTCAAAATATGCTTCGTAGCAATCCGGCGCTTCAGAAACTGCGCGCTGAAAAAACTCCAACCCTCGCTTGAGATCCTTTTTGTCGTAGGTTAGCCGCATACCCTTTTGATAAGCGTCCTGCGCCTTGTGTGGAAGTGCAAGAAAGTGGGCAGAGACCGTGGGGGAAAGTTCGTCGCCGGGGCCGGCCGTTTTGCGAACATAAATTATCAATCCTTCTTTTGAATCATTACGAACCTCAATGCGTTCATGAGCGGGCAAATAGCCATCAACTTCGGCGGTCAGATCGTATACGCCGTTCCTGAGACCCTGTATCTCGAACTCTCCGTTGGAAAGTGTAGTTCCTGACGCAGCGCTCGTTCCGTTCTGAAACGTCAATTCGATTCGGACCAATTCGGCAGGCGCATTTGTATCGCTTTTGCGAAGAGTGCCACGAATCGAATATGTGCGAGGAGCAGGCGGCGGAATAGGCGGCGCGGATTGATTTGTGTTCGGTGGCACGCGCGTTTGCGAAAAACACGGAGCGGTCGCCGAAATCAACAAAGCGAAAATAGAGAGAGCCGTTCGAGGCCGAAACATGCCCGCCTCCAATGGAGACAGAATGCAGAGATTCTATCACCGCATGTAGACCACGCAAATATTTCATCCCTAAGTTCAGATATTGAAAATGACGAGCTCAATTTTTCACCGGCATGCAGGAATTGGAATTTGATATATAAGGTAAGATGTTCCGCTCTGCGGCTGAATTGTAGCTTTTATGAGAGCGCTTGCAAGGAGAGCAAATGTCGACGGTCTCACGGCGAGACTTGCTTAGAATGCTGGGGATCTCCTGCGTTTCTGCGCGGCTCGATTGGGCGCTGCCTGCAAGTCCCGTATCGTTTGTCGACGTCACGCGCCCTGCAGGCATTTCGTTTGTCCATGACAACGCCGCGTCGCCAGAAAAGTATCTGATCGAAACGATGGGCGCGGGATGCGCTTGGATTGACTACGACCAGGACGGACTTCTGGACCTGTACCTCGTCAACAGTGCGGCCACGAAACTCTACACGCCGAAGCACTCAATCCGGAGCGCGCTCTATCACAACAATGGTGACGGCACATTTACGGATGTGACGGACCGCGCGGGTGTAGGCGCAGAAGGACTTTTCGGGATGGGAGTGGCCGTCGGTGACTTTAATAATGATGGCTTTCCGGACCTCTTCGTTCTTGGCTACGGCCGCTGCATTTTGTACCGCAACAATGGAGACGGTACGTTTACCGATATAACCGCAAAATCAGGAGTCGAAAATCGCGGCCGGTGGGCATCAAGCGCAGCCTGGTTTGACTACGACAACGATGGCCGGCTCGATCTCTTAATCGCCAACTACGTGGACTGGACTCCCGAAAATAACTTTTACTGCGGAGATCGCGGATCGGGAATGCGAAGCTACTGTCATCCTGACGTTTATAAGGGAATGCCACCGACGCTGTACCACAACAACGGCGACGGAACATTTACTGACGTCAGTTCCGCTTCAGGCATCGGAGCGAAGCCGGGCAATGGCTTGGGTGTGGTGACGTTTGACTACGACGGCGATGGCTGGCAGGACATCTTCATCGCTAACGATTCAATGCCAAACTTTCTTTTTCACAACAAAAGAGACGGGACATTTGAAGAAGTTGGATATTTGGCTGGAGTCGCCGTGAGTGGCGATGGACAGGCGGAGGCCGGAATGGGAGTGGATGCGGCCGACTTAACCGGAAATGGTCAAATGGATTTGGTGGTAACACATTTGGATTTGCAACTTGCCCGTCTGTATCGGAACAAAGGTAACGGCGTTTTCGACGATGAAACGGTCCGCAGCAAGATTGGTTATGCGACGTATCACTTGAGCGGATTCGGTACGCGCTTCTTTGACTATGATAATGACGGCGCGCGCGATCTCTTCATCGCCAATGGGCACGTGCTCGATAACATCCAACTCTATCGCAGCGAAGCGCGGTATCTGGAACCGAAGTTGATGTTCCGAAATACTGGAGGAGGATTGTTTGAGAATGTCAGTGATCGGTTGGGGGCTGATTTTCAGCTGCCACGCGCGAGCCGCGGTGTGGCCGTGGGTGATTTCGACAACGACGGCGATCTCGACATCCTGGTAAATAACAATGGAGAGGCGCCGCAACTTCTACGGAACGATGGCGGCAATGCGAATCACTGGCTTTCGATTCTTCTAATCGGAACGAGATCGAACCGGGACGGAGTTGGCGCGCGCGTGAAACTTTCCGCGGGAACCTCAATACAATTTGACCAAAAAAAAGGCGGGATGAGTTATCAATCAGCTCAAGATCCACGGCTACATTTTGGATTGGGCAGTCATACGCTGATTGATTCTCTTGAAATCGACTGGCCCAGCGGAGCAAAAACAAAGTTGGGGGGAATAAAAGCAGATCAAATCATTGCGATTCAGGAAGGCACGGGTTTAGTCGAGCGCCCGTTTCCGCGGTTTCGACTGAAATAAACGCAGTTTTGAGTGAAGGCAGCTGTCTATTGTTGATGCTGGTGCGAGCTACTTGTCCCGTAGCCTGCGCGCGTGTCACCAGGAGCTGTTGCAATTTTCTCGGCCTGCGCTTTATTTAGTTTGGCAAGAATAGCCAGCACTTCCACTTCGTGTTGACGATCACCATTTTTCCGGTACGCCGCTGCCAAATTTGAATACACCGCAGGATTTTGGGGATCAAGTTGGCGTCCCGCATCTAATCGCGCAATCGCATCGTCGATGCGATTCTCCGAAATGTAGATCTTTCCCAACGCGATTTGCGCGCTGGGATAACTTGGATTTTCGGCCACAGCCTTTTCGAGCGCCGCCTTAACTTCGGCGAATTCCGGTTGGCCGGGCTGAACTCCTGCGCGAAGCGCCGCCTCTCCGAAAATAGTGAGCAGCATGAAATGTGAATGATTTTTTTGGATGCCTTCTTTCGCGACTCGCATTGCCTCCGTGACGTTTCCATCCAGCAGATTTTTTTGTGCCGCAGCAATATAGGCAATGTCAGTTCCGGGGCTTAGTGTGACAACTTGCGCCAAGTCGTGCCGCGCATCGTCCAGCTGATCCAATTGTACGAGCAGCATGCCGCGCTCGAAATGCAATCGTCCAGAGTTAGGAAGATGTTGCAATCCCAGATTGGCGATTTTTAAACCCAACTCGTACGCGCCGCCATCCATGCAGGCTTCCGAATCGCGCACGAACATTTTTTCGTCCTTAGGAGCGAGCTTTGCCGCATCCTGGAAAGCGATCAGAGCCTGAGGTTGTTGGCCATCGCCAACGTACGCTTGGGCCAACAGGTCTTGAACTTCGGCGGTTGCGTGTCCCTCGGAACGAACTTGATTCAAAAGCTGTATGGCTTGCTTGTATTGATTCGTCCCGACGTAGCAAAGAGCGAGATTGAAGCTCACTAAATATTCATCAGGCACACGCCCACGCGCTGCCAGAAAATGAGGGATCGCCTCGCGAAATTTTCCGCGCTGGGTCAAGCTGATGGCGGTCTGAAGTTCGGCTGCGCCTTGCTGTGAATCAAGATCAGTTGAATCGCCACCACCTCTTTGTCGGCCGCCTTGCGCACGCGCTGGCGTTGACTGCCAGAAAAGAACGCAAGTCACGGAAAGAACGATCGTCGCAAGACGGAAACGGGTTGCCATGTCTGTGGGAGGCTTCGGCGATTTCAAGCGGAGCGTCATAATTTCTACCAACGTTGATTCACAAATTAGCGTGCGTCAACAATTCTTCGCGTGCATCACCATATTACGCGCTAATCGAACGGAGTCGCCAGCGCATGTCGGTCAGCGTGCGAATCGAGCGGTAAGCCATGCGCGCGCTTCATCCGGATGGTAACCGAACGGACCAAGACCACCTCGGTAGACGATCCGCCCAGCCTCGTCGATGATGTAAATGCGCTCCGGCCATGCGCCGTAGAGAAGGTTTGCGCGGTTGTCCATATCGTCCACCGCGAACGGCAGCGAAACATGCAGACGTTTTATGTAATCGTTGGCGATAGCGATCCGTTGCACGCGCGTTTGCGGCTGAGCGTACACAACATTGTCGCGATGATTTGCGGCCATCTGCCATTCGTCCAACGGGTGGGCCTCGCGGATATAGACCTGAAGGAATTCGGCGCGATCCTTATAATCTTCATAGAGTTTTCCGACGTCACCAGTATTTCTGCGAAACGGCGGACACGTAAAACTGCCAAAGACCAGCACGAGTGGCCTTTTTCCAATGTGGTCGTGAATATGAAATGTGGTTTGCCCGTCCAACGCGACGAGCTGCGAATCCGGCGCAAGATCGCCGACACGAGAGTCACCGCGATGCCAGTTCGGCAGAGCATAGCGCACGAGGCCGTAGACGTTTCTCGGTCCTCCGCTCATGTAGCTCAACCCGATAAATAGAAGGACGAGCAGAGTGACGAAACTTAGGACAAACCAGTGCCAGCGGCGCATTTTGTTTTCTCCTGTGTCGTAAGACGGTCATCAAGACGAAGCGGTAAGATTGAAAACTGCGGTAGGGAAAACTGCGGTTTAGGTATTTTCGCGGCCGACGCCGAGAGCGTCCGCAACGCGGTTGATGTAGTTGAACCAGGATGCAATGAGCGTGATCTGCAGAATTGCTTTGTCGTCGAATCCCGTAGCGCGCAGGCGCTCGTGATCCTGACGGCCGATCTTCGTGGCATCTTTGGTGATCTGCACAACATAGTCCAGCATTACCCGATCTTGTTCCGAAATGGGCGCGGTGCGGTAATCGCGCCGGAGCGCATCCACAAAATCCGGATCCAAAGTGACGCGACGCAGAAACTCTGCGTGAGATTCGATTCAATAAAAGCACCTGTTCGTCACCGAGACGACCGTTGTAATCATTTCCTGTTGCCGCCTCGAGAGCGGCAGATCCGGCGACATCAAGACGCCGAATGTGGCGAACGCATGATAAAGAGCCTGTGGAATCAAACTGTGCGAAGCCACGATTGCTGATGGACCATCCCCCGTGGGAAAAACAGGTGTGGAGTACTCCACGGGATAAATCGATCGCTGTTCGGCCATCAGATGGCGCAGAGTTTCATCTGCTTCTGCGAAAAGGACCGTTTTGATCCAAGTCATTTAGGTTTCTTTCCGACCAGAAAATTTATGAAAGCGCATACACAGAACTAGCGGCGAACGATACCACTGCATGAATATCGGTTGCAATGCCAAATGTACGCGCTATCATACCGCCCCTGTGAGAAAAGATATCGCACGAAGAGATGTACTGAGAATACTGGGCGCCACCGCAGCCGGTGCATGGATTGGCGAACCGTTCTTACACGCAGCGGACAACGAGATTCGCATCGCGGGCAAGCTTGCGAATGTTTCCGTGAAGGTGGTCAGCAAACGCACTGTAAGAATTACGATCGCCGAACAAACAAAGAGCTCCGTTGCGCAACCGGCAAGTGATGGAGCGCTTGTTAATCCCGTAAGCTCCTCCGAACAAGGTTTGATTCCGGCCAGCACGACGGTAAACGCGGCACCATCCGGCAACGCTCTGCGAGTGCGAGTCGCGCGCGATCCGCTAACGATCATCGTGGAAAGTGCTGACGGGCGCGTGGTGCAAAAACTAAAAATTGATGAAGCGAGCGGGTCCGTCACGTTTCCGCTCGGCGAAGGTCCGGTGCTGGGCTTGGGTGAAGGGGGGCCACAATTCGACCGGCGAGGCGACGTCGATCAAATGCGCAGCGGACAGGGCGGATATCACTTGCGGACGAATGGCGGCCGAGTGCCCATACAGTGGCTGATCGGCACGTCGGGTTGGGCAATGTTTATTCATCACCCGCTGGGCAACTTTGATTTGAGCGGTGCCGAAGGAATTTTCCGTCCGCCCAATGCCGATGCAGTCCTGCCGCTGGATATTTTTGTTGTGGACGCGAGCGATCCCGCGCAGGCCATGAGCGAGTACGCGCATATCACGGGACATCCTGAGATGCCGCCACTTTGGGCGTTGGGATTTCAGCAGTCTCACAGAACGCTTGCGGGACCAGACGAGATTCTCGGCATTGCGAAGACGTATCGCGAAAAAAAATTACCGTGCGACACACTGATTTATCTGGGTACGGGATTCACTCCTTCCGGATGGAACGTTGCGAATGGATTGTTCGAGTTTAATCCGCGAGTGTTTCCGGATCCAAAGCGTCAGATTGACGAATTCCATTCGGAGCATTTTCACGTAGTGTTTCATGTCGTGATCATGTCACGAACTCTAACCGGAGCCGTTTCCGACGTATGCCAAGTTGCGCGGTTTGACGAATCACAAGCCAGCTGCCATTGGGATGAACATCGGAAAAATTTCGCGCTCGGCGTGGATGGATGGTGGCCCGACGAAGGCGATCCACTTGACGCGACGTCTCGTCTTACACGCATTCGGATGTACTGGGAAGGTCCGCAACTTGATCGGCCGAATCAGCGGCCGTTTGCGTTGCACCGCAACGGACACGCTGGCATGCAACGCTATGCGCCATTTCTTTGGTCTGGCGATGTCTATTCCACATGGGAAACTTTGCGAACGCATGTGCCGATTGGAATTAACACGGGATTGTCTGGAGTTCCCTTGTGGGGAACGGATACTGGTGGATTTGTTCCGACCAAAGAATTTACCGGCGAACTATTCGTGCGTTGGTTTCAATTCAGCGCTTTTTGCCCGCTGTTCCGATCACACGGTAGAGATTGGAAGTTGCGGCTTCCATGGGGATGGAACACGGGGGATTTAGGTCCGAATGAAGTGGCCACCTACGGAGACGCGGCGAATCCGGATCCATCTGAATTGCATAACGCGGATGTAGAACCAATTTGCCGGAAATATCTGGAGCTGCGATATCGCCTGCTTCCTTATCTTTATAGTGCGATCCGCGAGGGGCACGACACCGGACTGCCTATCATGCGGGCTTTGTGGCTGCACTATGCTGACGATCCGACCGCCGTCGCTCGCGGAGATGAATATTTGTGGGGACGCGACATTCTAGTTGCGCCTGTGACTGAAAAAGCTGCGACGGTGAAAAAAGTTTATCTGCCGCGCGGCTCCTGGTTCGATTTCTGGACTGAGCAAGCACAAGAAGGCGGCCGGGAGATTTCGCGCGATGTGGATCTTACGATGATGCCGTTGTTCGTTCGCGCCGGAAGCATTCTGCCAGTTGGTCCCGTGAAACAATACACGTCTGAACATGTGGATGGCCCGATGACTCTGGTGATTTATCCCGGCGTGGACGGCGCTTGCAGTCTTTACGAAGATGACGGCGCAAGTTTCAATTATCGCAAGGGCGAGTGGACCAAGACGGAAGCAAAGTGGAACAACGCGACTCGCAAACTTTCGCTGCACGCCAGTAGTGGATCAAAGACAGCTTACAAGCGGCGGACGTTTGAAGTTCGCATGGCCGGTGAAAAAGCCACGAAATCCGTGGAGTTCGTCGGCCAACCCATAACAATTCAGTTGTAGATAATTCGAGCGAGATTACTTCGCCACCGAAACTTTTAGCATCACCACGCCGTGCGCGGGGACCGTCGCAGAATCACTCTCTCCCGCAACACTCACATCGGAGTGACTCCACAAATCGCGGACGCGAAGTTTTTTGCCCGCTAAATTCACAGAGTTCCAATGAATCGTCACAGATTGCGGCTGGTCTCCGCGATTGAAAAGACCAATTGCCGTTGAGCCGTCACTGAGCGGGCGCGCGAGCACGACCGCCGTCTCGGCCGCAAGCGAAGCGGCGGTCGCCGATGGATCCGAAATGCGAGTTACGGCCTTTCCGGCTGCGTCCTGATCAACAGCAATTACCTCTTTATTCATCAGAATGGATTTTGTTTCGTCTGTCATCGATCGCAGATCATTTCCCGCAAGCAGTGGTGCCGCCAGGAACGCCCAAAGACTTAGGTGAGTTCGATATTCGTCAGGGGTCATGCCGCCGTTGCCGATTTCGAGCATGTCCGGATCATTCCAGTGTCCCGGCTTGATGTACTGCGCGATGTCGAATTGACGGAAGCCGATGTTGGACATCGATCGCCAGTTGTCGCTGATGTCGCCAGTAGTGCGCCAAAGATTCCCTCCGACTTTTGCGCCCCAATTCCAAACGTCAGCTCTTCCGTACTCACAGAGACTGTAAACGATTGGACGGCCGGACTTCAGTAGCGCGTCACCCATTTTTTGGTATCCAGCCTGCATATCCGCGGGTACGTACTGGTAGATTCGTTCCGCGCTGCACCAATCGTATTTCAGATAATCAATCCCCCAGGCCGCGTAAGTCTTAGCGTCTTGCTCTTCGTGCCCGTAGCTTCCTTCGTATCCGGCGCAGGTCTTAGGACCGGGCGACGAATAAATTCCAATCTTCAAACCTTTAGAATGAACGTAATCAGCCAGCGCCTTCATGTTAGGAAATTTCAAATTGCTGGTGATATTTCCCTGCGCATCGCGGGGACCTTCCCATGTGTCGTCGATGTTCACATAAATATATCCAGCATCTTTCATTCCGCTCGATGCCATTGCGTCGGCGATGGCGCGCACCGTTGCGTCATCCACTCGTCCTGCAAATTTGTTCCAACTATTCCAGCCCATGGGCGGAGTTCGCGCGAGTCCGTTATCTGGCACGTCGTGCAATTCCGGTAGCGGTATGCGAGGTGGCGGCAACACAGCTTCGGGCTTGCTGTGCTCTAGTGTTCCTTTCACAGGGTCTCGCCCTGGGGCTTGCGATGTGAACGTGAATTTATCGCCTTCGAGATGTCCGTCATAAATCACTTGCCGCGTTTGCGGTGGAGTGCCGAAGGTCGTCGTGACTGTGAAGTGCAGAGTGCCGTCGCGGAAGGTGCCGTCACCGATGGGAATTTGACGCGTGTTCTGTATCGCGTTTCCGGTTACGGCCTGACCGTCCAGCTTTAGATCAAAGAAGGACTCGCGAATATTGCCGTCCGGTGCCGGAACTCTGAAAACCCAAAAGCCGGTTATATCGGATTGCGCGAGAATTGGGATTCCGGAAAGCAATAATAAAGCCACAAACGAAATACTTCTCATCGTCCACAGCGCAGCACGAGTGGGTCGTAACATTTCACACCTCCGAGATCTAGTTTTCGCGAATCGCTCAGCATAGTCCTTCAAACAAATTACGCCGAGGCTTGCGCATTCGAGAGCTTCACAACCGAACAAGGTCGCGTTCCGTATTAGAGAATTACTTGAGCCCAAGATTCGCCCTAAAGAAAGCGCTTACATTTTTCATTCGATGATATACATTATTCCCGCGGCGGAGTCCAACCGTGCGCGCACGGCGGCAAATGGAAATCGCGGACGCGATGATCCTGGGCGCTGCAGACGCGGCTGAGATGTTCCGCGGAACATAGAGGTTCGACGGCTTCTCATGGCTGGCGTTCGACTATTTACGGCGCGCAAACTTTTCGTTGGCTCGCTTTGCGCTTTGTTTGTTTCGGCGGTCTACTTATACGTTTTTCCTGCCCCGACAATTTTTTACGCCGTCATCGTGTTGCTGCATGCATTGTTGGGCGTCGCCGTTACAATCGCTCTTGTCGGCGTATTCTGGAGACGGTTTCGCGGTTGGTCAGCAGGCGAGAAGCTCGCTTGGATATTGTTCGCCTCGGGCGCTGTTGCAGGATTGATTCTTCTCTACACGGGAACTCCGCGTTCGCGATGGAATTTGCTCTACGCGCACATTATTTTGAGCGCTGCCGCGTGCGCGTTTCTTGCGGCCCTCTGGACCGGCGGCCGAAAACTCGGGGCACCTTCGAAGTTCCGCGGCAGTTTTGTCCGAAGCGCGATCTTCCTGTCTGTGATTCTGGCGATCGCCGTATTCGGGTATCGATTGCGCGAAGTTCGCTGGCTCAGAATAAATGTTACACAACAGAACGCCGCGCCGACCGCCATGGAAGGTGAAGGCGACGGCCCGCACGGACCTTTCTTTCCGAGTTCGGCGCAAACTGTGGATGGAAAAACAATTCCCGGCCAATTTTTCATGGAGTCAGAGTCATGTCAACGATGTCACGCGGACATATATAAAGAGTGGTTCAGCTCGGCTCACCATTTTTCCTCATTCAATAATCAGTGGTATCGCAAGAGCATTGAGTACATGCAGGACGTGGCCGGCGTGCAGCCATCGAAGTGGTGCGGCGGATGCCACGATCCGGCGGTGCTGTTCAGCGGTTTGATGAACACGCCGATTCGCGAAGTGGTGAATCGTCCTGAATCGCAGGCCGGATTGGGTTGCGTGATGTGCCATTCGATTGCAAAGGTGAAAAGCACCATGGGCCAGGGAGATTTCGCTTTGGAATATCCTGAGTTGCACGATCTTGCCGCGAGCAAAAACCCCGTCGTGCGCGCGTTTCACGATTTCGTGATCAAGTTAAATCCGGAGCCACACCGGCGCGTTTTCTTGAAGCCCTTCATGAAAACTCAGACCGCCGAATTTTGTTCAACCTGTCACAAAGTGCATCTGGATATTCCTGTGAATAAATATCGGTGGATCCGTGGATTCAACGAGTACGATAATTGGCAGGCGAGTGGCGTTTCCGGTCAAGGCGCACGATCATTTTATTATCCGCCGCAGCCGCAGCAATGCGCCGATTGCCACATGCCGTTGATGCATTCAAACGACATTGGAAATCGCGGCGAAGTTCATTCGCACAATTTTCCCGGCGCAAATACCGCGTTGCCATTTGCGAATCAGGATGCGGCGCAACTCACACTCCAAGAGCAATTTCTGAAATCGGGCGCCGTTACCGTTGATATTTTCGCGCTGGCGCCTGCCCTTCCAAAGATGTCGAACGTTCAATCGCAACCGTCGGATCTTTCGACGACATTCGCCGTGGGGGAGGAGGCGGAAAGCAACCTGTCCGTGTCGGAAAACTCGGGTGCTACGGCGCCGGTTTCTGCGCCGCTCAATCATGTCACTGCCGTTGTGCGTCGAGGAGATGATGTTGTCGTTGAGGTCGTTGTGCGCACCAGAAAAGTGGGGCACTTCTTCCCTGGCGGAACCGTGGACGCGTATGACACGTGGCTCGAACTGAAAGCTAGTGACGAAAACGGCCACACCATCTTCTGGAGCGGCAATGTTGAAGACGGGGGCAAAGGGCCGGTAGATCCCGGCGCGCATTTTTATCGCTCGCTTCTGATTGACGGAAATGGAAATCCAATTAACAAGCGTAACGCGTTTGCATCGCGCGCGACGGTGTATGTTCACCTGATTCCGCCGGGCGCGGCTGACACAGTTCACTACCGTTTGCATGTGCCGAACGACGCAGGCAATCAAATTAATTTGCACGCGAGCTTGCGCTACCGGAAATTTTCCTGGTACAACACACACTTTTCGTATGCGGGAATACCCGATCCGGCCGACACCAATGAGAAATTCACCGCGGATTTTGATAATAGAAAATTTATTTTCACCGCCGACACATCGACCGTTTCAGGAAAATTGAAAAGCATTCCTGATCTTCCTATCGTTTCGATGGCCGAAGACAGCGTCAGCGTGAAAGTTCTTCCAGCCAGTGCGCCGCTTCCTCAAGCAAAGCAGACTCTGCAAGCTGATGATTGGACCCGGTGGAACGACTACGGCATTGGTTTATTTTTGCAAGGAGAACTGAAAGGCGCAGGCGCGGCATTCCAGAAGATCACCGAGATCGACCCAAATAACGCAGACGGGTGGACGAATATGGGGCGCGTGGCGGTGCAAGAAGGTGATCTCGCGCAGGCTCGCAAAGTTCTCGAGCAAGCGCTTTCTATCAGCCCGCGCCTGGCACGCGCGAATTTCTTCTACGCGAAAGTACTGCGTCAGGAAGGACGATACGACGAAGCAGCGCAACGTCTGGATATTGTGCTCGCGGAATATCCGCGCGACCGCGTTGCTTTGAATGATTTGGCGAGAATTTTTCTCTTACAGCGGAAATATCAGGACGCCTTAACTGAATTGAACGAAGTTTTTGCAATTGATCCTGAAGATTTGCAGGGACATTACAGCGCCATGCTCTGCCATCAAGGATTAGGAGAACAGCAGCAGGCAGAAAAAGAACGGACGCTTTATCTTCGATTCAAAGCGGACGAGACAGCGCAGACGTTGACGGGCCCTTATCGCCGAGCGCATACGGACGACAATAATGAACGTCAGCCGATTCACGAACACATTTCGGCGCCACTCGATTCCGGTGCGTCGAATTCTCCACATTCAAAATCGCATTCCGCAGGAAGCAACTAAGGCCCCATATAAATGATACGTCCTCTTAGTTGCGGATTTCTTCTACTGCTTGTGGCGTTTCAATTGAGCAGAACTGCTGCGCTGGCTGCGAGCGCACCGCACACGATTCAATTTCACGATATTACGCAGGCTGCGGGCATTCGCTTCGTACACAACAACGGGGCGTTTGGGAAAAAGTATCTTCCGGAAACGCTTGGACCCGGGTGCGCGTTCTTCGATTACGACAACGACGGCTATCCTGACATTCTTCTGGTGAATGGCGAAGATTGGCCCAACCATTCCTTGCACGGGAAAACGACGCTGAGGCTCTATCACAATAATGGCAACGGAACTTTTACGGACGTGACCGCGAAGTCCGGTCTCGCGAATACTCCGATGTACGGCATGGGCATTGCGGTGGGCGATTACGATAACGACGGTTTCGATGACCTCTTCATTACGGCAGTGGGCCAAAGTCATTTGTTTCACAACAACGGCAACGGCACATTCACCGATGTAACGAAGGCAGCCGGACTATGGGGACCGAACGAATTCAGTACTTCGGCGGCGTGGGTGGATTACGACCGTGACGGCAAGCTGGATCTCGTCGTGGGCAACTACGTGCAATGGTCACCTGCAACGGATTTGTTTTGTACGCTCGACGGAACGCACAAATCTTATTGCACGCCGGAATCGTATCCGGGTTCATCCGTGCGCGTCTGGCACAATCTTGGCGGAGGAAAATTCGAGGACGCTACTCAAAAAACGCATTTGTACGATGCATCCTCGAAAACACTTGGCATCGCCGTTTTGGATTATGACGGCGATGGCTGGCCCGATTTAATTCTGGCGAACGACACGCAACCGAATAAGTTATACCGGAACAACGAAGACGGCACGTTCACCGAGAAAGGCGTGGAAACTGGCATTGCGTTCAGTGAAGACGGGGTCGCGCGCGCAGGAATGGGAGTTGATGCCGCCGATTATGACCGCTCCGGGCGTCCAAGCATTCTCATCAGCAATTTTTCCAACCAGATGATTTCTCTTTATCACAACGAGGGCAACGGACTTTTTATTGATGAGGCTCCGCGATCCGAAGTGGGACGCGCGAGTTTGCTTACTCTAGGTTTCGCATCGTATTTCTTCGACTACGATAACGATGGTTGGTTGGATATATTCGTCGCCGATGGGCACCTCGATAGCGACATTGAGCGTATTCAGAAACGAATCACCTACAAGCAGCCGCCTCACATGTTTCGCAATCTCGGCAACGGCAAATTTGAAGATGTCACTCCGTCGCTGGGTACAGCATTTGCAGCGCCGAAGGTCGCTCGCGGTGCCGCATACGCAGACATCGATAACGATGGCGATCTCGACTTGCTTGTCACGACAAACGGCGGGGCCGCATCGCTTTATCGAAAAGATGGCGGAACAAATCACTCGTTGCGCATTAAGTTGCACGGCACTAAATCGAACCGCGATGGAATCGGAGCCTCCGTAATACTCACCGCCGCAAATGGCAAACAAACACAGAGCATACGATCGGGATCGGGTTATCTTTCATCGAGCGAATTGGTCCTGACGTTCGGCCTGGGAGAAAAGCCGGTCGAATCCGACATTGAAATTCGCTGGCCGAGCGGACAATTAGATCACTTGAACAAAATTCCTGCCGGCCAGACGATCACCGTCGAAGAGGGCCGCGGAATCACCGGATCGAGAAAGTATTCCGGACATTAGGAGAAGCAATGCGCCGAGGATTGACTCGAACCGCTTTCTCGTTGCGCTATGCGCTTATTGTCACATCGGCGCTGACGATTGCGAGCGCCGCGCAACTTAATCGCCCACCGGCTTCGTCGCGCCCCGCAACACAAAGCGTCGCTTCATCTTCCACAAATATTGAAGAAGCCATTCGGTTGAACAACCTCGGCACTGCATACATGGTGCGCCAGGACATCGCATTGGCGCTGAAGCAATTCCGGCGAGCATCTGAACTTGATGGCCATTTGATCGAAGCGAAATTGAATCAGGCCATCGCGTTGCTGAATCTGCAGAAATTTGAACCAGCGCGAGCGATTCTGCTTCGTTTCGTTCAAGACAATCCGGCTAGCGCTCGCGCCTGGTACAATCTAGGCCTGCTTTACAAAGCGCAAGCGCAATTCGCTGAAGCGCTCGACGCATTCCGGCACGCCTCCGAACTTGCTCCAAGCGACGCCGACACACATTACTTCGTCGGCTTAATGCTCGATGAAACGCACCAGGAAAATGAAGCGCTGCAATCTTTTGCGAAAGCGCTCGAATTAGATCCTTTCCACGCGTCGGCGGAATACAGTACCGCGCGCGCGTATCAACGCCTTGGTGATACGGGAAAAGCGAAAACTCATTTCGAGCGCTTTCAGTCTCTTACGGAACGTAAGCTCGGAACTCCGCTGAGCCTCGCATACGGCGATCAAGGCGTGCTTTCGCTCGCAGCACAATCTCAAAGTATAGCCAGCGATTCGCCTGCGCCAGTCACCATAAAATTCGTCGACGTCACCAAGCAAATGGGCTTACCCGCCGCGAATTCACAAAGCGAATCTGCGCAACAAAGCGTCGAATCGCATGGTGCTTGCTGGCTGCAATTAAATGAAAGCGTTTTGCCTTATTTACTGCTCGCAAGCAGCGGGCCCAATGGCCACGCGAAACTATATCGAAACACCGGTGCCGGAAAATTTCAGGATGTAACGATAGCTGCCGGCCTCGACGGCGTGAAAGACGCGCAAAGCTGCGCCGCCGCGGATTTCGACAATGATGGCAAAACCGACATCGCATTCGGATTCGGCGATCGCATCGCTCTTTATCACAATGAGGGAAACGCAACTTTTCGCGACGTAACCGCTGTCGCCGGCTTGGAAGGAAAACAGGTTCCTTCGCGATCGCTCCTCTGGGTCGATTACGATCACGACGGCGACGTGGATCTTTACGTTACCGGCCCTTCGGATAACGAACGCCCGACACGAAGCCACCTGTTCCGCAACAACGGCAACAGCACTTTCACGGACTGGAGCGAGCAGAGCGGACTCAATGTCGACGGCGGCAACTCCACGGCGCTCACCGACTACAACAATGACCGCGCGATCGATTTAATTGTTACCGGCCAGAGAACGCGAGTACTCACAAATCCTCACGAAGGTAAGTGGGCAGAATCGGAACCGTGGAACGGAAAAATGCCCGCACCGAGCATCGGCATTGCCGTCGCGGATTTCAACAAAGACGGCCGCATGGACGCCGTCTTCACGCACGGCTCGGTTCCGGCACTAACAATTTGGGAAAACAATGAGGGAAGAAATTTCAAGCCGCTTAATCACAGTCCTAATGCGGAAGATTTAGTCGAAGCGCGCGGAGTCGTCGCGTTCGATTTCGACAATGACGGTTGGATTGATATCGCCGCGGTCGGCCGCACACGCGCAGGTAAAGACGTGATCAAGCTGTTCGGTAACCTCGGACGCGCGGGATTCAAAGACGTCACCCAAGAAACCGGCCTTGGTGCAGTTCAGCTTCACAATCCGCAAGGCATCTACGCGGCCGACTTCGACAATGACGGCGATTACGATTTGCTCATCACGCAAGGCGACGGATCCGTAGTCTTGTTGCGCAATGATGGCGGAAACAAAAATCATTTCGTGAAAATTTCGCTGAAAGGGTTGAGCGATAACAAGTCGGCGGTCGGCACGAAGGTAGAAGTCTTCGCGGGCGCGGTTTGGCAGAAGTATGAAATCAGCGGCAGCGGATATTTGGGCCAAAGCTCCACGGATTTGCTGATCGGCCTGGGCCGAGACACTCAGGCCGATGTGGTCCGCCTCCTTTGGCCCACCGGAGTTCCGCAAGACGAAATCGAAATTGTTTCGGGCCGCACAGCCAAAATTGGTGAGATTGATCGGCGTGGAAGTTCCTGTCCTTTGCTGTTTGCGTGGGACGGAACTCGCTATCACTTTATATCGGACATGCTTGGCGCAGGCGTCCTCGGACACTGGGTTGGACCGAATGAGCGCAACATTCCGCGTCCCACGGAGTACACAAAACTTGAAGGAATGTCTCCTCGCACGCGAGACGGCAAGCTCAGCTTCCGATTCATGGAGCCAATGGAAGAAGTTGTGTACGTGGATCAAGTGCGGCTGTTGGCGATTGATCATCCTGGGGAAACAGAAGTTTATCCGAATGAATATTTCGCCAGCAATCCTCCTTATCCGGAATACAAAGTAATTTCATCTCGCGATATACGTCCGCCGGCGGGAGCGTGGGACGGCGATGGCAAAAATGTTTTGCCGCTGCTTATCGCGCGAGATCACAAATATGTTGACGGCATGCAGCTGCTTCCCTTTAAGGGCTTTACAAAGCCGCACACTCTGGAACTCGATCTCGGCGAATCGTACAACGGTGGGCCGCTAAAATTATTGATGCACGGCTACATCGAATATTTCATGGCCACTTCCATGTTCGCGGCCTATCAGGCAGGAATCGAACCGTATGCACCGTACGTGGAAGCGCTGGATTCCGCTGGCAAATGGATTCGCGTGGTTGACGACATGGGTTTTCCCGCAGGATTGTGGCGAGCGACGATCGCCGACCTGACTGGAAAATTACCGAAGGGCACGCGCCGGATCCGGCTAACAACCAATCTTCAAATTTATTGGGACCAAGTATTGATTGACCGTACGCCTGACGGCGAATCATTTCACAGCAGCGAAGTCCCGCTCGCGTCAGCAAAACTCGACTTTCATGGTTTTCCTCGCTCGATTGAGCGCGGAAGTCCCGGAGACCTCGACTACATCTACGAGCAAACCAGCCGCACCGGACCTTACACGCGGCCGGTTGGCGCATACACTCGCACCGGCGATGTTACAGCTCTGCTTACAAATGTGGACGACCGATTCGTGGTTTTTGGTTCAGGGGATGAAGTGCAACTCGAGTTCGATCCCGCGAACCTGCCGCCGCTTCCCGCAGGATGGCAGCGCGATTATTTTTTCTTCGCCGACGGCTACGAGAAAGACATGGATTTCTATGCGGCAGATGGCCTGACCGTTGCGCCATTTCCATTTCACTCAATGCCCTCATATCCGTACAGTGATGGCCAAAAACCATTATTGTGGAATTCGGTGAGTCTGGACTATCTGCTGGATTACAATACGCGAATTTTTTCCGGTACAGACGCAGGCGAATATAAATTTCACTTCGCCGTTCCCACACCAAACAAATCACGCAGTCCGAAGAAGTAAGAGCGGAATAATTTCCGCATATGTGACGCTAGCTTGACTGCTGCGACGTGATGATCGCAGACATGTCCTGCTCTCCGTGACCTTTCGCAATCGAACGCTGAAAAACTTCCAGCGCCGCCGTCGCCGTTTGAAGCGAAAGCCCATTTTGCTTCGCTGCTTCAATCGCATACCCTAAATCCTTGGCCATGAGCCGCAGCGAAAAATTTACAGCAGAATCGTGCGCCGCCGCCCGCGCGGAAATTGTCTTAACCAGAGGACTTCCCGGCGCGCCATTTGTGAGGACGGACAGCGCTTTTTCCGAATCAAGTCCGCCAGCGCGAATCATTGACGCAGCCTCCGCGAACGCCGCGGCCTGCGCTCCGCAAAGAAAATTGTTAATCAACTTCAGAAGGGCGCCGCTTCCGCTCGCGCCAAGGTGGACAACTCCACGCCCCATCACCATCAGCGCCGACTGGGCTTTCGCAATTGCTTCGCTCGACCCACCGGCAAGAAAAAGTAATTCGCCTGCCGCCGCTTGCGGCTTTGATCCCGTCACAGGAGCGTCCACCAAATCGCATCCCTTTTGCTTCGCGAGCGTGGCAAGCTCGCGCACCCAATCCACCGTGAGCGTGCTGCATTCGACCAGCGCCGTGCCGGCCGTAACTCCGGCGAGCACACCTTTTTCGCCCAGCCAAATTTCGCGCGACGCGCCGTCGTCCGCCACCATACTAATAATAATTTCTGCATTTGCGGCGGCTTCGCGCGGCGAATCAACCAAGCGCGCACCCGCGCTTACAAGATGAGCGGCCTTCTCGCGATTCCGGTTATATACGGTAAGTGGAAAACCCGCTTGAAGCAGACGGCCTGCCATACCGACACCCATGTTTCCCAATCCAAGAATTGCAACGCCCGGTTTCGAGTTTGATTCAGTCATTTCAGTGGACTCACAGTGATGAGATCAGGTTTCGATTCAAAAACTCTAACAGGGTTCCGTAAAGGCCGGCCAAAATTCTCGGCGGTGACCTGCATCACGTCGCCTTCTCGCAATCGAATACCGTCGCTGAAGCTCAGCCGATCTGTACCGAAAAAATGTATGTGGACGTCCCCTGGCCGCCGGTGAATGTCGTACTTAAAATGATGATGCTCGATGTTTTGTAGGTTGTGGCACATGTTTTCTTCGCCGCTGGAAAACTTTTTTGACCAAAGCACGGCAGCATCACGTTCAATCGTTACTTCCATCCGAACAGATTTAAAATCCGGATCCACCACCAGCTCAGGCCCCAGCGCGCACGTTCTCAATTTCGATCCCGCCAAATTGAGATAATTCATTTTCTCAAATTTATGATCTGAAAACTCGTTGCCTGCGGCCATTCCCAATCGCCACGGACGCCCGTCTGGCGCAATCAGATAAACACCCGCGATCTCCGCTTCTTCGCCTCCATCTTCCGCATAGGGGGGAATATCCAAAGGCTCGCCGTGCGCACGAAGCAATGCCCCGGTACCTTTGTAAAACCATTCCGGCGGCGTTCCAATCTTTCCCGGCGCAGGCCGTCCTGCCTCCACTCCGGCGCGAAACATTTTCATGCTGTCGGTGAGTTCTTCTTCCTTCACGTGCATGTCCTGACGGTCGCTCGCACTACCCAGATGCGTCAATCCCGTGCCGGAAACCAAGCAACGCGCCGGTTCAACGGGATGATCGATGGCCGGGCGAACGCGCCACTCCGAGCATCCGCTATATATAATGTTGTAGTCCAGCAGCTCACCCGTCGCTCGTTCACGCGCGGCGTCACTCAATTTCTCTCCGGCGGAAAGTGCAAACCCGGCCAAGTCGTAAATCGATGCGAAATCCGCAATCACGCGAAGGTTCGGTTCTTCAACCAAAGCGACTCGACGCACGTCGCCCTTTTTGATTTGTATAAGCCGTACGGAAGACTTCGCGTCGTTCATGTTCATTTCACTCGGTGACGTCAAATCTTTCCAGCCCAGTTTCGTTGATCGTTAAACCCAGTCCCGGAGCATTCGCATCAAGATCGATGAATCCGTCTTTTGCGCGCGGCTCACCATTGAAGATGTACCAGAACAATTCGTTGCCCACTTCCACGTCAACAAATGGAAAATATTCCGCCATCGGCGAATTCAGGCTTGCCATAACGACATGATAGTTGTGCATCTGCCCAGCGTGAGGAATCACAGGGACGGAGTATGCTTCCGCGAGCGCTGAGATTTTTCGCGCTTGCGAAATTCCGCCGACGCGATTCGCATCGAATTGAATGTAGTCGACGGCTTTAGCTTCGAGAAGATCGCGGAATCCGTATAGTGTGAATTCGTGCTCGCCGCCGGCGATGGGAACTCGTCCGTATGATTTCAGTTCGGCATAACCATGCACGTCATCAGGAACAACTGGTTCTTCCAACCAGCGAAGATGAAACGGCTCAAGGAGAGGAAGTATTCGCTTCGCATAGTCGAGCGTCCATCCCATATAGGCATCGGCCATCACGTCAATTCCATCTCCGACGGTCTCTCTGACGGTGCGAACAAGATCAACGTTGTGCTGCATTCCGGCGGCGCCATCCGTAGGCCCCCACCCAAAACGCAACTTCATCGCTTTGTATCCCTCGGATTTATATCTCTTCGCTTCCGCGGCAAGCTCACTCAACTCCGAACTGTATAAGCGACTGGCGTACACCGGAATGCGCTGCTTCGTTCGTCCTCCGAGCAAGGCGTAGACGGGCTGCTTCGCAGACTTCCCGAGAATGTCCCACAAGGCGATATCGACGGCGCTGATCGCGGCCATTCCAATTCCTTTGCGGCCGAACGCCATCGTCTTGCGATACATATGCTGCCAAAGAAATTCAATGTCCCACGGATTCTGGTCAATCAGCAAAGGCTTCAGATAAGAATCGATCACTTGCTTCGTGGCTGGCGGTGCAAGCGCCGCGTTTCCGATCCCAACGTGACCATCGTCAGTGAAAATTTCTACGATAAGCCATCCGTGAAACGTAAATGTGCTCATTGACGCTTCGGGCAGCGCCAGCAAATCCATTGGGTTGGTACAAAAATGCGGCGGCAGACGCGTCGTCTTACCGAGCCAACGCAACACTCGCACTCGAACTTCTTTTATTTTCATGGCGATCCTCAGTAACTCAGTCTCTGCGACAAATTTAACGGACGAATTTCAGGAACAGTAGCAAGAATCAAAGCAAATGCCACAATGTGAAATGTTCCTGCCAGTGCAAAAACAATTCCGTAACCGAATCCGTGGTCCAAAAGATATCCGACTGCTTCTCCGAATGCGATTCCACCCATCGCCCCACCGAATCCAACAAGTCCCGCAACCGAACCAACCACGCCGCGAGGAAATAAATCTGTAGGCAGCACCATCACCAGAGTGGACCACGATTGTTGTCCAAAATAAGCCAGACTAAATATCGCGATCGCCCAGGATACGGGCACGCGGGGAACCAGAATGATGATTGGCATCACCACAGCACTCAATCCGAGTGCAATTTTTCTGGACAATCCCAAAGAAAATCGGCGTCGCACCAGATAGCTTGAAAACCAACCACCCAATAAACATCCAATTCCCGCTGCCGCGTAAGGTATCCATGCAAACATTCCCACCGCTTTCACATTGAATCCTCGCGCGTCATACAAATACTTTGGAAGCCAGAAAAGATAGAAGTACCACGCCGCATCACTCAAGAATTTCGCAGTCGTTAATCCCCACACTTCGCGAACCCGCAGCAAATCTGTCCATCGAACGGTACGGCTAAAATGTGAAACTTCCGCGGCGGATTCCGATTCGTCCGGATCCTGTTTGCTCAAATCCGGGGAGGAATAAGAAAGCACCCACCACGCGGTCCACAGCAGCCCGATCCCACCGGTAAACACAAAAATCCACCGCCAACTAAAGTGGAGCAGGATAATCGCAATCAGTGGCGGCGCCGCTACACCTCCAACAGCGGTACCGGCATTAATGATTCCCATCGCCGTCGCGCGCTCGCGCGTCGGAAACCATTCGGCGACGGCGCGCGTTGCTGCGGGAAATCCACCACCTTCACCCATTCCAAGCAAAAGTCTGCTGACCGCTAGCATCGCAAAACCTGTGGCAAGCGCGTGACTCGCGCAGGCCAGCGACCAGAAAAGCATGATCAACGTGAATCCCCGGCGCGTTCCCAACACATCCGAAAGTTTCCCGCCGCCCGCATACATGATTGCGTACGCAAACAAGAACGCCGATTGCAGAAATGAGAATTGTTGGTTGGTAAGTGGAATGTCTTTCTGAATTGCATTAACAGCAACGGAGAGCGTCTGGCGATCGAGGTAGCTGATCGCAATTGCCAGACTCACCAGAATTGCGATTCGCCAGCGCAACAATATGTATTCCCTTCGGCTCCGCTCTAACTTCGATCGAACATCCTGCAATCATCCCGCCGCAAGATATCCAAAAAAACTGAATGATAGCGCTTACATAAATTATATACTGCGAGGCGTCGCGGCCCTTCGTGGCCTCCGCATCAAAATGCTACTCGCGAACAGATTTCAGAAGACGCGAGGTACTCTACCACCCGCGCTGAAATGCGCGCTAACGAATTTTGTGCGACGCAAAATTTATTCGACGCACGAATTCTAGTTCCATCAGGAGCACACATGAACCACAGTTGGGTGACGCGGAAATCTCTGACACTTAGTGTTCTGGCCGTCGCATTGTTTTTTGGAGTTCGTGGACTAACTGCGGCAGGCCCAGCACAAAATCAATCAGGAGTTGGTCCGGTTACCGTCACTCGTGCAAAAGTATTCGACACTTCTCCGCCGCTCAGATCGCTGCTCGACTCTCATTCCGCGACGGACCCGGCGGACTGCATTGGCAAAGCGTGCGGCGATTTACCCAGCGA
Organism: uncultured Acidobacteriota bacterium; assembly: GCA_963778235.1. GTDB lineage: Bacteria > Acidobacteriota > Terriglobia > Acidiferrales > UBA7541 > DASTCZ01. The sequence goes on from CAVZTQ010000004.1 coordinate 549,257, forward strand.
TCCAGATGACGACGAAGATCAAAAGCCCGACGAAATTCCGCCCACGCCGGTGATTTCCGATGCGGGAGCTGCAGTGGAACAAACCTCTCAGGGCAAGCGCCCTTCGGCAACACTTGCGGAAACTTTTGAAGGGCTCGGCGCCACATTTGAATCACCAAAGGGAAATGCCACTTTTCGCAATCCTTCCGACAATAGTCTCGCTGTCGGCCCGAATCACATCGTTCAAATCGTTAATTCACGCCTCGCCGTTTACACCAAGAAAGGAGCGCGTTATCCAAAAAGCGGCGACATCCTTTACGGTGACGTGCCGACGAACACAATTTTCAACGGCTTCAGCGGCGTTTGCGGCGCGCGCAACAACGGTGATGCCGTCGTCAGGTACGATCAACTCGCAAACCGCTGGCTAGTCGTGATGCCAATTTTTTCTCGTATCGCTCCCGGGCAATATCAGGAAAATGGCGAAGCACCAATTCCCGGCGTGCCGGCTACTCCCGGTCGCCGCGCGTTACCGGGACAAGCCGCCGCACCTGGTCCTGCCGTCGCGCCTCCCGCAAATCCGCCGCAACCTCCGCCACCTGCTGGCCGGGGTCGTGGACCAACTCCTGGCCAGCCCGCGAATCCGCCGCCAACGGAGGGAACTTATGCGATGTGTTATGCCGTGAGTGTCAGCGACGATCCCCTCGGCGCATATTATCGTTACGCTTTCGAGCGAGCACTGTTTCCCGATTATCCGCGCCCCGCGATTTGGCCTGATGGTTATTACGTTCCAAGCAGTACCGGCGACACCGTAATTCAAAAACATGATTGCATCGCCGACAGAAGCAAAATGTTGGCTGGTCAGCCCGCCACAGAACAATGCATCATCATTGACGGCGTAAGTTTTCTAAACAACGCCGACATCGACGGCCAAAAACTTCCGCCGCCCGGCACACCAAATATCATGTTGGCCGCAGGTGGCACCCAGCTTAAAAACATTCTCGATGATGACGGAATTTATTCGTGGAGCGTTCACGTCGATTGGCAGAATCCCGCGAATACAAAGGCCACCGGTCCTGTAAAAATTTCTGTAGCTCCGTATCACTTTCTTTGCGGCGGCCAACTCACGAACTGCGTTCCGCAGCCGGATAGCGAACGCCGTCTCGACGCGCAAGGCGATAAATTAATGCAGCGCGTTGTGTATCGCAGAATCGGCAATCGAGAGTCCATCGTTGCCGCTCACTCGATCTCGACAAAGGCCGGTGGCGGTGGCGTTCGCTGGTACGAAATCCGCCTCGATAAGAAGCGCGATCCATATCTCTACCAGCAAGGCACTTACGCGCCGGAAGGATTTTATCGATGGATGCCGAGCATCGCGATGGATAAGAAAGGAAATATTGGCGTCGGATATTCTTTCGGTGGCACGCCGAACTTTGTCGGTCAGCGTTTTGCCTCGCGCCTCGCGAGCGATCCGAAAGGCACGCTATCACTCCACGAAACTATTCTGGTAAATGGCGAAGCTTCACAGACAAATACGCTCCGATGGGAGGACTACACGACAACCGCGATCGATCCGAGCGATGACTGCACATTCTGGTATGTCGGGGATTACATTAAAGCCGGCGGCACCGGATACAGTTCGAGGATTGGATCATTCCGGTTGCCTGGCTGCAAAGGTGGGATCAGCGAGTCGCGGTGATCCGTCAGCAATGTCTTTCCGCTGTGCGCGCTGGTCCCGAGAATTTTCAATCTTTGACGCCATGTAAGCGCTTGCATTATTGTGCGTTCCGGCGGATTCTATACCGGGCCCGGCATACCCGCGGGGCTATTGTTCCGAATCGCGTGGGCTTACGCCGAGCGTTACCGAAACTTGCGCCCACCGTGAAGAAAGGCGTCACCGTGAAGCTTGCACTGTTTTTCATGATTGCCATAGGCGTGGCACTGTTCCCTGATTCAACGGCTGCTCTTCCGACCACCGTTTCTAAAGAAGTATTCGGTAAGCTTGCGGACGGCACGCCAGTCGAAATCTACACGTTAACAAATGGCCAGACCGAGGCCCGCATCATGGATTACGGCGCGATTCTGGTCTCGGTGAAAACGCCGGATCGCCGCGGTCAAATCGCCGACATTGTTCTGGGATACGATTCGCTCGATGGTTACCTGGGCGGGAACAAAGCATTCTTCGGCGCAATTGTCGGCCGCTATGCAAATCGAATCGCGCACGGAGTTTTCACGCTAGATGGCAAAACATACTCCGTACCAAAAAACGACGGTGAGAATTCACTCCACGGCGGCACGCGCGGCTTCGATAAAGTGCTGTGGCAATCAAAGCAAATCGCGGATGGAGTCGAGCTGACCTATGTAAGCAAAGATGGCGATCAGGGTTATCCCGGAACGCTTACGGTCGCCGTGCGATACACGCTGAGTGGCAATACTTTGCGCATCGAATATTCAGCAACTTCTGACGCCGATACCGTTCTGAACATCACGAACCATTCTTATTTCAATCTGGCGGGACAGGGAAAGGGCGACATCCTCAGCCATCAGCTCAAACTAAACGCCAGCCGGTTTACTCCCGTCGATAAAACGCTGATTCCCACCGGCGAGCTGGCGCCGGTTGCATCCACGCCATTTGATTTTCGGAAGGCCACCGCGATCGGGCAACGCATTGCCGCGGAGAACGAACAATTGAACTTTGGCAAAGGATACGATCATAACTGGGTGCTTGATCGAAACGGGCCGACGCTCGCGGAGGCTGCTGAGGTCTACAACTCGGCGAGTGGACGAGTTTTACAAGTATGGACCACGGAGCCGGGTATCCAGTTTTATTCTGGCAATTTTCTGGACGGCACTATCACAGGAAAGAATCGGAACGTCTATGGTCAGCGGTCTGGACTTTGCCTGGAAACGCAGCACTTTCCGGACTCGCCTAACCATCCTGGTTTTCCCTCCACCGTTCTTCAGACGGGAAAGCATTTTCATTCCATCACGGAATTCCGTCTTTCGACGCGCTAATGCGCTCTAGTTAAGGTGAGCAATCCGCTTCTCTATATGCTTGCGGACGACCTGCGGATTTGCTCATGGTCCAGATGATCTTTGGTTTTTCAAAACAGCCGACTCGCAGATATCGGCTGAAGATCTTGCGCAGCACGTTCCACTTCTCGAATGAATGTTTTTGAAAGTGGGTATTCTGAGAAAGACCGTGATTCAGTCACGATAGCACCCAAGAGATCGCCGTATCGTGCGCTGTTGGTTTGGGTGCAACATTGGGTGCAACTAAAACAGAAAAAATGGCTCCGTTTTTCTGTAAGCGACACCGTGCACGGTAGTTAGACTTTCCACCGCGTCCGCTGTTAACCGAAGGGTTGGAAGTGCGAATCTTCCCCAGGGAGCCAAATTGCCTCGTTAGATTCTTTCCCGAACGATTAGCCTTTGCCCCGCCACATCTTTACCTCTAATTTCTACGGAGAAGGAATCGTGACCGCCGCTTCGTTGGAAGGTGCGCTGGTCTGGCCGGTCGAGTCGACTACGATAATGATATAGAAATAGGTTTGGCCAGCGCGGACAGTTGTGTCTGTGAATGTAGTTGCTGCGATCGGAGTTGCGGTTAGTTGGGTGTAAGGTCCGCCGGACTGATCGGCGCGTTGAACAACGTAGCCGACGATATTGGGCGTGGCGCTGGGATTCCAACTTAAATCTACGGAATGCGACGGAGAGGCGACACCGGTTCCGGAGACTGGAATTGATATTGGCGAATTGGTTGCGTCGCTGATGATTGAAATTGCTCCGGAAAATGCCGTCTGACTTGGCGGAGTGAATTGTAAACTGACAGACGTCGATTGTCCTGGAGCGATCGAAAAGCCCGCAAGTGAAGATACAACGGCGAAAGCCGGCGGCAAAACGCTGACGCCGCTGATCGTCGCTGAAGCGTTGCCGGAGTTGGTGAGCGTTATTGACGTTGTGCTGCTTGCGCTAACGACGACATTTCCGAAACTTAATGTGGATGCGTCAGCTGTAAGGCGCGCCGTGCCCGCAGCGACGTTGAGCATAGCTGGACTGCTCATGAGACTGCCCGAAGTATTGCTGACGACAGCGACGAAAATCGAGCCGTCATCTGTGAGGCGAGTCGGTGGAGTGACGTAGGTCGGAAGAGTAGCGCCGGGAATGGCCACGCCATTTTTCTGCCATTGGTAGAAGAGTGGCGCGGTGCCCGTAGCTGCGACGACAAATACGGCGGTGCTGCAAACCGTGACAGTTTGACTGGCCGGATTCGACGTGATCGACGGCGGGGAAACTGGCGGAGGTTCAGGCGTTGGTGGCGGAGTTGGTGACGGCGGCGCAGGTGATGATGGTGGCGTCTTCACACTTCCGACGATTCCGGTACAACCGGATAGAAATAATGTGAGCAAAGCGAAAAGCGTGAGGAGATGGGAAGTCATCGCCCAGAAAGGACGCGGTTTCGGCAGCCGGGGACGGGGCTGTCTAATCAAAAAAAAACAAATCATCCTGAATTTTGTGTGGCGGGCGGAATGGATTGTATACAGGAAGCCAGCGCGAGGCAATCAAATCCACTGTAAATTTGTTGAAATATATCGTGAGGACCTGTGGAAATATCCGAGCTGATCAAACACGTGAGGGATTTCCGGGCAGCGCTTTATCCGAAATACTGAAAATTCCTCCAGAAATCGGGCCAACTTTGTTTTAGTCCGCGGCAAACATAGATGTCGGGATGGTCGCGCGTTTCTTCGTTTTCCACTCCGAATTCATTCCAAATTTTTGCTACCAACTGGCAAGAGGTGAAATTACGGTCGACGAATGGGCGCGAAAATCCTACGACGATTACGGTTTCCGGAGGCGGATTGCCGTAGCCGTGCGCCCAAAATGAATTGCCTCCGCTGATTACCGGTGGCAATCCGAATTGCGGGCCGAGAAGATTTATGGCGCCTGCTTCGCCGTAATTTGCCGCGAGAATGGCGGTGCGAGAGCGTTCGGCTTCTGGTAACGAATTGCGAATTTGCGTGAGCGTCTGAATAAATTCGGGCCAGCCGATTTGATCACCGAAATTGCCGTTTATTTTTGTGGCGATGCGTCCCCAACTGGAATTCAAAGGCGCGATTGGAAGTGCGATGACGGCGACGACCGCGATGTCAATCGCAAGCGCGGTAAAAGTCAGCGCGCGAATTACTCGCGCTTGCTTCGTGCGCAAGGACGCGAGCCATTCCTGACCGTAAACACTTCCGGCGGCGTAGAGCATTGGATATGCCGGAGCGAGATAGTATCCGCGCGCTTTCACGATGATGAAAATTGCGAGCGGCACGAGATACATCCACGCGAGCGCGCGAAATCTGCGGCCCGCTTGCGAGAACATGCAGAAATAAAATCCGGCGAGCCACAGCGGAGTTGCGAGAAGGGCCAAAGCCAGTTGGCGCGGGAAAAAATAATCCGTGAAGCCGATGCGGATATCGCGGGCGTGAATATTTCGGAGGAAATCGAGTGAGACGAAATGATGTTGCGCTTGCCAGATTAAATTTGGCGCGAAGATCAGCAACGAAATTGCTACCCCGCACCAGAGCCACTTGGATTTCAGGAAGCGGCGAGCGTCTGTGAGGAATGACGCAGCAACAATTCCAGCGGCGAAGAAGACCATCGTATATTTGGACATCATGCCGAGACCGATTGCAGCGCCGATGCCGAGCCACCAGCGCGCATCATTACTTTTCAGCAAGCGCACGGTGAAATATGCCGCGAGGACCCAGAAAAAATAATCGAACGACACATACTGCATCAGCGCGCCGCCGCTAAGGCAATACGGAATTGCCGCAAGCGCCGCGACAAGTTGCGCGTTGCGACGCGCACCCATTTCGCGCGCCATTAATCCGGTGAGAATTACGGCGCCAGCTTCTGCGACGACTACGAAAAAACGGAATCCGGTGAGCGACGTGCCGAAAAGCGTTAGCGATAGACGTCCGAAAAATGGGGTGATTGGCGGATACGCGATGTAGCCCCAGGCGAGATGGCGAGCGTCGTCAAGCGTTGCGAGTTCGTCGCGATGGAAGCCGTAGCGGCCGCCCGTGAGCGCGTGAGTGATGATTGTTGCGAGCGCCATGTAAATCAGAATTGCGGTGTCGCTGGACCAGACGGAGCGGAGCGCGTCTTCTGAGAAAGCGCTTGGTTGCGGATGATTGGCTGACAATTCTTGAGCCTCAATACTTCTCAAAACATTTCGTGCGTTCGCAATGGGTGACATAGCGTAAAGATTTAGCGCTTGGCCTGCAACTAAAGCTTTTCACGATGTGAAACGAGATCAATTGTTTTCAGCGAACGTTAAAAATGCCATGCAGTGCGCGATGTTCTGCGGTAGTGTCACGGGGCGACGAAGTTTCTGGCTGAAAGAAATGAAATCGAGACGCGAACAATGAGTTCAACTTCAACCGATGCCACGCACGACGTGCCGCGGCGGCGCTGGGGCATCGCGCTGCTGCTGGGGTTCGGCGTGCTTGTAAATTATTTCGACCGCGTAAATCTTTCCGTGTCGAAAGAAGCGCTGCACGAAACTTTCGGAATTTCCACGGTGACATTTGGATATTTGCTGAGCGCATATAGTTGGACGTATGGCGCGTGCCAACTTCCTTCGGGACTTTTGCTGGATCGCTTCGGAGTGAAATTGGTTGGCCGCGTGGGTTCATTTTTGTGGAGCGTGGCTTCTTTTGCGGCGGCGATTTCCACGGGCTTGACGGGATTTCTGGGCGCGCGACTTTTGTTGGGAGTCGGCGAGGCTCCGATATTTCCCGCGAATTCAAAGGCGACGGGATATTGGTTCCCTGCGGCGGAGCGCAGTCTGGCCACGGCGATTTTCGATTCCGCAGCGAAACTTGCGTCTGCGATTGGCGTGACGATCCTTGGATTTTTGTTGTGGAGATTCGGGTGGCGATGGAATTTCGCGGCCACTGGATTCGTCAGCCTTCTCTATTTCATTTTGTTTTTTATTTATTATCGCAATCCCAGCGAGGATAAGTCGCTTTCCGTGGTGGAGCGCGATTATATTCGCGATGGCGGAGCGCAGCCTGAGGATCGCATTCGTGCCGCGAAGGGCGCGCCGCTTGGATATTTGTTGCGGCAGAAAAAAGTTTCGGGCTTGCTGCTGGGATTTGCTTCTTACAACTACACTTTTTATTTGCTGCTGACCTGGCTGCCTTCGTATCTTTCGTCAACGCACCATGTGGACTTACTGCATTCATCTTTGTACACGAGCGTGCCGTGGCTATTCGCAACTTTTACTGACGTGCTGATTGGCGGATGGCTGGTGGACAAATTAATAAAGCGCGGAGGAAATTCGTCGCGAGTTCGTCAGACAGTTCTGGTGATAGGAACAACTTTTGGATTGGGAGTGATTGGCGCGGCGTACGCGCACAGTCTGACGGCCGCGGTAATTTGGATTAGCGTGGCCATCGGCGGACTTTCCGCAGCGGCGCCGGTGGGCTGGTCGATACCTTCGCTGATCGCTCCGCGAGAAAGCGTTGGCACGCTGGGCGGAATCATGAATTTCGGCAGCCAGATTTCCGCGATCTCCGCGCCGATTGCGACGGGATATATCGCGCAGGCAACACATTCATTTTTCTGGGCGTTCGGCGCCGCCGGCGCATTTCTGGTGGCGGGAATTTACGGATATGTTTTTCTGCTCGGGCGAATTGATGTGATTCCCGAGCCGCAATAACTTCTGATTTAGTCGTGCCAAATAAACAATCAGTGCGCCGCCGCGTAATGCTTCGCAGTTTGCGTCCGCGAATTAAACACTTCTAGATTTCCGTCCGTCCAAACTGTGAGCTTCAGATAGTTGCCGCCATCCGGACCTGCAGGGTTCGCGATTAGATTTTCAGTGGCGTTGTGCGCAGCGCCGCCGTCATTTGAAAAATGTAACTGCCATAGATCTTCGAGCTTCGGAGAATTTTTGATGAGGTCGATCGTCGACGGTGAACCGCCTTTCGCGGCGCCGTTATCCATAATGGCGATGCGCGGCGAAACCGCGGCGACGAGCGCCGGACTGTCACTCTGATTGTTGCCGTGATGTGACACGATGAAAACGTCCATGTGTCCGAGTTTATTCACAGGGCAAACCATTTCCATTTCTTTATCCCAAGTGAGATCGCCCAAATCCATGATGCGAGTTTTTCCGAATGTGATTACGGCACCGAGCGAATGTGCATTTTCAGTTTGATCGGCCGGTTTGTTTCTTGCTGTTGCGCAAATAGAATTCTGCGCGCCTGCGCCAGACAATGGTCTTGCGATTATCACGCCGTCTGCGTTCACAATTTCCGCGCGAATTCCGCTGATGGGCAGCAAGTCGCCGGCTTTCACAGTAATACGCTTGATTTTTTTATCGGCGATAAGTTTCTGGTATGCCTGCCAACCTGCTTCGGTATCCGCATCATTCAGTTCGCGATTCGGGCCGTGATCAATGAACGCGCCGATTGGAATTTTGGCGGCGAGCTGCGGTGCGCCGCCGACGTGATCGCGGTGATAGTGAGTTATCAGGACGAAATCAATTTTCGATAGGCCGGCCTTCTTCGCGGCGGCAACGATGCGATCCGCGTCGCGGCCTTCAAATCCGGACCATCCGGTATCGATGAGCAGCGATTGGCCTTCGGGCGTGACGAAAAGCGTAGCCTGGCCGCCTTCTACGTCGACAAAATAAATTTCTAGCGGCTTGTTGGTTTGCGGTGTGGCGTGTGATGGCATGGCAAATACAATGCACGCGATGGCAATGAGAATTGTGAATCCCATTCGATTTAGAAAGCGCATCTTTTTTGTGTGCTCCTATTCTGATTCGGAATTCTTGATCGCGCCGGGCGCAGAGGAATTTGGCAGGGCGCGCGTTGCGCCAGTGGAAATTCCACCGTCCACCAGCAAAGTTTGTCCCGTGATATATCGGCTGGATTCCGCGGCCAGAAAAACTACGGCAGAATCCAAATCGTGCGGCTCGCCGGGACGCTTCATGGGAATTCGATCGCACAAATAATCCACCCACTCTTTATTTTCATACATGATTTTGTTCTGGTCGGTGCGGAACCATCCCGGGGCGAGACAATTTACGGTGATGCCGTGCTTGCCCCAATCGTCCGCCAAACTCATGGTGAGCTGGCGAATTCCGCCACGACTGGCGCCATAAGGGCCAAGTCCGGCATAGCCTGCGACGCTGGTGACGCTCCCTATGTTAATCATACGGCCGTAACCGCGGGGAATCATGCGGCGCCCCACGGCTTGGGCTACGAAAAAACTTCCGCGCAAATTTGTTTCGAGGATTAAATTCCAATCGTCCCAGGTAACGTCCAGCGCCGGCTTGCGCACATTGCATCCCGCATTGTTCACCAAAATATCCAGATGGCCGAACGCGGCGTTCGCTGCTTCCACCATTTTTGTGATGCTTTTCTGATCGCGAACGTCCCGCTCTAGCGAAATTGCTTTTCGGCCTAGCGATTTAATTTCCTGTTCAAATGGAGTAAGAGTTTCGCGGCGTCTGCTCGTAAGAACGAGGTCCGCGCCCGCCTTGGCCAACGCGCGGGCAAAATGTTGGCCCAGTCCGCGGCTGGTGCCGGTGACAATTGCGGTGCGGCCGCTCAAATCAAAAAGTTTGTTGCTCATGAAATTTCGCCGGGACTGAGAACTACTTTTGTGAGTCCCGGCTCGCGCGCGTGCAGCCGCGCAAACCATGCGGGGCCTTGTTCGAGCGGCGCGACAGCGGTAATCAGCGGCTTCACGTTGATCGCGCCGCTGGCCATCAGTTCTATCGAGCGCGGATATTCTCCGGCGGAGGCGCAGGATCCTTGCAAACGGATTTGGCGGCTCACGACTTTCTGTAATGGAATGGAAATTTCCGGCGAAACATTTCCCACTAAAATTACCGTGCCGCCCTTGCGAACAGATTCGATGGACGTGGCGATCGATTCATTTCTGCCAACGGCTTCGACGGCGACGTCGACGCCTTCACCATTCGTAAATTGTTTCACGCGTTCCACGAATTCCGCCGGGGACGACAGGATCTCCGTCGCGCCAAAAGTTTTTGCGAGGGCGAGGCGCGGTTCGTCCGGATCAGCAATGAAAACGCGCGAACATCCGGCGACGCGCAGCGCTTGCAGGCAGAGCAGTCCAATTGTGCCGGCGCCAATCACCAGCGCCGTGCTATTTGGCGCGATTGGCGCGAGCGAAACGGCATGAACGGCCACGGCGACCGCTTCCAGCAGCGCCGCCTCGGGAAACGAAATGCTTTCCGGCAAGCGGTAAACAATGTGCGCGGGCACCACGACAAATTCGGCGAACGCGCCGGCGCGGCGATAGTCCCTGCAGGAAACGCCCAGCACCTGACGATTGTTGCAAAGATTTACTTCGCCGCGCGCGCAAAATTCGCAAGCGCCGCACGAGATTGTGGAATCGAAAGTTACGCGCTCGCCCTTGGAGAAATTTGTTACGCCTGCACCAAGCGATGCAATAACTCCCGCCGCTTCGTGGCCCATCACGATGGGAGGAATTCGGCGGCCGCTTGAGCCGTCATACCCATGAACGTCGCTGCCGCAAATTCCGCAGGCCGCGACGCGCACCAAAATTTCATTTACCCCGGGAACCGGCACGGGCGAATCCTGCATCTCCAGATGATTATATTTGGTGAGCAGGAGAGTTTTCATTTGCGCGTCTTTGTGCGTTATGGAAAATTTTCGAAGACCTAGTACCTGTAGACGTCTTTACGCTGGGCAAAATTTATAACAGGAATGAATCCTGCGGCAATCAAATTCCAAGACGACGTCTTATATTGCGAGACGCACGCAAATATCTTCGACAATTTCTTCCGGCGTCGCGGCGATATCTTCGATGATCACGCCGGTCGGCTCTTCCAGCGTGGCGAGTTGGCTGGGCACAAGCGATTCGCCGGCGAAATGATCCGCGCGTGTGGCCAGATTGCGGTGAAGTTGGGCAACAGTTCCTCGAAGGAAAATAATTTTCAGATCCAGATTTGCGGCGAGCGTGTTTCGATACTCCTGTTTCAGTGCGGAACACGCGAGAACTATGGATTGCCCCGTCGCATTTGCGCGAACCAGTTCAGCGTGAATAGCAGTGAGCCACGGCGCGCGATCGGCGTCAGTGAGCGGAATGCCATGACGCATTTTTTCGCGGTTAGCGGCGGAATGAAAATCGTCGGCGTCTAGAAAATTACATTTCAACCGTTGCGTCAGCAATTTTCCGACAGTGGTTTTCCCTGAGCCGGTGACGCCCATGACGAGAATCAGCATACGAGATTATTGCATTGAATCCGCGCGACGGGAAAATCCGCAAACGAATCGCTGAACGAGAATTTCAATTCGACGGCGCGGGCCGCTTTTCAATTGCCGCGCTTAAAACTTCAAGCGCGTGTTTTTGATATGGCTCGGCATCCGGACGCGTGAACACTGGAGTTGCAGACTGCACATATTTTCGCGCTGTCGCAAAATCACCTCGGCGAAACGCGATTTCGCCGAGCGCCAAATCTAAATTCGCGACCCAGTTTGGATCGCCGGAAAGCTGCGTCACGGCTTTCGCGTCAACTTTTTGTAGAAGAGCGGACGCTTCGTCCAATTTTCCAAGGCCAATCAAACAATCCGCAAGACTAAAGCGCACGCCGTCTGACAAACCGGCGCGATCGCCAAACGCTTTCTGAGAATCCTCGACAGCCTTGCGAGCATTTGCCACTCCTTCGGCAAGACGGCCGGCGCGGCACTGCGCGGTAGAGGCGTCCGAAAGTGTGGCAATTGGAAAAAATGAAAGCGGGCCCTGCTTCTGCGAAGCGATGCGGTAAATCGTCAGATCATCTCGAATCGTGTCGTCCCAATTTCCCAAACTGCCTTCCGATTGCGCGCGCGTGGCCAGCAATTGCATGGTCAATTCATGATCCTCGCCAAGCATTGTCACAAACGCGGGATAAAACTTGTTCGCTTCCTGAACCGCTTCTGCAAATTTACTTTCGTTCATCAGCGCTTGCGTCAAATTCAAACGCACGCGAAGAACGTTGGGGCTGTCCGGGCCGGCAACACTGGAATATTCAGGAATCAGTTCGCGCGCGAGCTGCTCCGCTCTTGCCGGATCGCCGAAGCGGACGTAGGCGAACACGAGTCGCTGCTTCAGATCTAATCGAGTACGCTGATCGAATGACGGTAATTTTTGCGCCGCATCAATAGCCGCTTGAAAATTTTGCACCGCAGACTTCGCGTCGTTCCCAATTAACGCAATCATGCCGCGCGCGGACAATAACCAGACATTCAGATCGTTTCGAGGCTGAGTAATTTTTGTCAGTAACGCTTCCTGGTTCAAAAGAATTTTTCTTGCGACGGGCAGCGAACCTGCTTCGTAAGTTCTTGCTTCCATGCTGGCGCGCTGCAATTGAACGATGATTGCGTCTTGCGAGAGCGGCCCATCAATTTGATTGAAAAGCGCCGCGGCGCGATCGTATTCGCGGCGCGCAACGGGATAATCGGTGCGGCTATCGAGTGACCGCGCGATTGTTTGATGAAGCCGCGCGGCAACCTGCGGCTCGCGCTGAAACTGACGATCAATATTCGCCGACGCTTGCACCACCGCGTCCACAAGAGTTTCCGAAGCCTTGCCGCTTTGCAGAGGATTGCTCCGCCCCAGCAAATCATTCGATAAAAATTGATTAATCGAATCCGCGATGGCGGTTTGGCGGTCGGCGTTATCGCGTTCTCTTGTTAAGCGCAAAACGAAAAAAACAACCAGCGCAACTACCGCAGCAAATGCTATGGCCGTGGCCGTGACAGACCGGCGGTTCCGCTTGATGAATTTTCCCATGCGATAGCGAAACGTGTCCGGCCGCGCTTCCAGCGGCTCGGCGCGCAGATAGTGATCGACGTCGCGAATCAGCGCCTCGACGGAACGATATCTGCGTTGCGGATCTTTGTGCAGCGCGGTCAGGCAAATTACATCGAGATCAGCCCACGCGGTGCTGCTGGTTTGTCGTTCGGCATTTTCCTTTCCACGCGCGGAAGGTTTTTGCGGCTCGGTTTGCGCAATTAATGTTTCGGCTTCGGCCGGAGTTTTACCGGAAAGATCAAACGGTAGCCGGTCAGCGAGCAACTCGTAAAGAATTACGCCGAGCGAGTAGACGTCTGTTTGAATTCCCACTCGCTCGCCGCGAATTTGTTCCGGCGATGCGTAGGCGGGCGTCATCATGCGCATCGCAGTACGCGTTTGATCGGCGGACGCGTCGACGCCATCGATTTGTTTTGCAATTCCGAAATCGAGTAGGCGCACGGAGCCGTCATTTTTTACAAGAATGTTGGAAGGCTTCAGATCGCGATGAATCACCGCATTCTGATGCGCGTAAAGCACCGCTTCGCACACCGCGTGAAATAAACGCAAGCGCTGGTCTGTCGAACATTTACGCTGGCGGCAATATTCCGTGAGCGGAAGCCCGTCCACATATTCCATTACAAACCACGGAGTTCCGTCGGCGAGAATTCCAGCGTCATAAAGCCGCGCGATGGACGGATGATTTAATTGCGCGAGAGTGCGCTGCTCGACGGCGAAGCGCTCGCGGCGCGTGGGAGAAAGCCAGGCATCGCGCAAAAGTTTTATTGCGACGAGGCTGCCGAGATCTTCGCGCTCGGCAAGATAGACGACACCCATTCCGCCTTCGCCCAGCACGCGTTTTATTTTGTAATGGCCAAATTCCCTGAATGCGGCGGGCGGCGCGGAGTTGTCATTCAGAATTTGGTGCGCAACGTGCGCGACGTCGCTATCGAGAAGTGAGGAGCTGCGCGCGTCTTCTTCAAGCAGCGCGAGAACGTCGGCCATTAAAATATCGTCAGTGCCGCACGCGGACGCGAGGTAGCCGCGCTGCTCATCCTTGGGCAGGTCGGCGGCTTCATGAAACAGCGATTGAATTTGCGTCCAGCGATTGCTGTCCATCGTTATTTTTCTTCCGCGGGAAACGCCGCGCGCTGGTGCGCGCGCAGACTAATAAATGTTCAGCGCTTGCGATGTAAATCCCGCGCCAGCCAAGCTTTCGCTGCGCGCCAATCGCGCAAGATCGTAGCTTCAGAAACTTCCAACATCGCCGCCGTTTCTGGAATGTCCAGTCCGCCGAAAAAGCGCGCTTCGACCATCAGCGCCTGGCGCGGCTGCATCTTTGCCAACTCATTCAGTGCAGCATCCAGTGCGAGTAGATCTTGTCCGGAGGACGGTTTCTCCTCGAAAGAATCGTCGAAGGAAACTGTGAATTCTCCGGCGCCGCGTTTTTGCGAATTTCTCCGGCGCGCTGCTTCCACAAGTAGTTGACGCATGGCGCGCGCCGCAATTCGTTTGAAGTGCAGACGCGAGGTCGCCGCCAGTCCGGGCGATTTCGATAATTTCAGCCAGGCTTCGTTCACAAGTGCGGTGGGATTCATTGTCGCGCTGGGATCGCCGCGGCTTACAACGGAAGCGAGGCGGCGCAATTCCTCATAGGTGACGCTGAAAAGCTCGTCCAGCGCTTTTCTTTGTTGGGGCGTAATCGGCTTGCCGTCTGGCGAGCCAGCCCGCTCGGGATCCTTCGCGGACTGAAAATCTCGACTGGGCATGACGGTTTTCTCCGTGCCTTTGCGCATTGCTTAGTGAATGGCCCGATGTTCGGGGCGGCTCTCCATCCGACGAGAGCAAATCCTTCTTACTTGGAACGGCATGCTAGCACCGGAGCTTGCGCGTGAGCAATGAATTCAAGCGGCTTCCTGGACGGATCGGTGAGGCGTAGTGCGGAAGCGTAGTGCGGAAGAATAATTGAAACCTTAAAAGGAGAAACAATGAAGACGATTATTGCCAAGACGCTGCTGGTGGCGACGATTTTGGTGGCCGGATTTGGATTTGCCGGATGCGGCTCAAGTGTGGAAGGCAACACCTACGTGGATTCCGACAATGTAATTTCCATTGAGTTTCTCTCCGGCGGTAAAGCGAATTTCAAGATGGGAGTCGTGGGCGGCGCGTGCACTTACACCGAGAGCGGGAAAAATATCACAGTTACTTGCAACGGCGTTCCGCAGGTTTTCACGATGAATAGCGATGGCTCGCTGGGCGGTCCCGCGGCAGGGCTAATCGGAAAATTGACCAAGAAAACCAAGTAGGCGTGACAAGTATGGGCAATCGGGGAAAGTCCGAAGCAAATACTTCGGAAAAATTTCGACAGGAGGAAAAATAAAATGGCCAGAGGCACAATTATTAAGATACCGGATGCAAGCCCCGGACTGCTGTTCGTAAATGGCGAGCAAAAATCTTTCACGCTCGGTGGCGTGTGGCAATGTCCCACGGCTCCCGCGCCGAATATGATTGTTGAGGTGACGCTGGACGCTTCCAATTCCGTGGCGGCGATCACGCCCGTAGATCATGCGCAAGCTCGCAAAGAACAGATGAGTCATGCGAGCGCCGTCGCGCAAGAACAGGGCAAGCAAGCGGCAGAACTAGCCAAAAAGGGTTTCGGAACTTTAATAGCGCGAATGGGAATTGTCGCGCTGAGTGCGACGGTTCTTCTGTGGATCGCGTTCTTCGGACTCACGGCCGTTGGAATGCCGCCGCTTGCCTCCTACACTTACTGGGATGTTCTGGGAATCGACTTCAGCAATTTGCTGGCGAATCTCGGCGGCAGTTCCCACGGACTCCTCGCGTTCATCGGATTGATCTGCATTGCAGCGCCGTTTGTCGCGCCGTTCTGGAAAGATCCGCGTGCGCGTTGGCTGAATGCGTTGCCGCTCGCGTTTCTGATTCTTGCCACGGCGAAGATCATGTATTCCGTGCACGACGCGTTGGGCGGAATGCCGACCGGCGGCGAAAGCCCATTCTCGTACGGCGCCGGAGCTTACTTGCTGGGAATTTCGGCGCTGGTGCTTGCGGCGCTTTCGCTGAAAAAACCGGCGAACGCGTAATTTCTATTGTAGCCGTCGGAGGTCTATGGCTCTGCCTAAACGTAAGGCAGGGCCATAGTCTTTTGCGGCCGATGGTTGACAGACAATCATGCCGGGAATAGTCTGGAAAAACATCGGGCTGTGCTGACTTTCGGACTGAAACTCGCGATGCCTCCCCTCTCTGAGACGCGAAACAGACCCCGCAACGGAGTGTGATCCAAATGGCTACCGCCACCCAATCTGGAGCGAATCACGCGCTGCTTTCCTCCGCTCTGTCCACGATCTTCCGGGGCAAACTTTGCGATGTGGTTTTGCGGAATCGCGCGGCTATGACCGTTGAGAAGGGCCATGTGATTTATGATCTCGGAGACGAAGGACAAATACTGTTTTTCGTTCGCAGCGGATTCGTAAAAATTGGAACGATCACCGAAGATGGCCACGAAATTATTTATGACGTCCGAAAAGGCGGAGACATTGTTGGAGAGTTATGCGCTTCCGAGCAACCGCGCCGTGACCGGGCCGTAGCTTTGGAACCAGCGGAGATTATTCCTGTACCTCTTGATGATGTTCTGGAAATTATTCAGAAGGACAAAAATCTCCTGCGCCAGCTCGTCCAAATATTTTGCAACTCTCTCTCAGATGCTTACGATCAATTGAATTCTCTGGCGTTTGGCGATGTGGTTCATCGTTTGGTAAGAGTTCTGCTGAAGCTTGGGAACGATATGGGCCGCATTTCGCGAGAGGGCACCGAGGTACCTGCCTATCTGACGCAGGAAGAAATTTCGCAAATGGTAGCAGTGCGGCGAGAAAGAGTGTCAACGGCGATGAATTTCCTGCGCAACGAGGGATTCATCAATTACTCGAACGGCGGTTATCTGGTCCTCAATCTAAAAGCGCTCCAGAATTACTCCGGCTGAGGCGGGGCGTACCTTTCAAAAGGTTCAATTCTGCACATACTGTTACTTCGGTAACTGACACCATTCTGGCGTGGTGATACTCTTGCGACAACTTTGAGTCCTCTACTGCCTCGCGAGGGTAGGAGGCGCTGAGTAATTCAATTTGAGGGGCGTTTCATGAAAAGCGTCTTGAAGTTTGCCGGTGGTCTGATCCTACTAATTGCGCTGGCTGTGGGTGCATATCATTTCCTGGGAGTACAACAAGCTTCCGCACAAACTCAGAAAGCGGCCGCGCCGCCAACCGGCTTCGACGTTGTGGTCCACAACAATGCCGAACGTATGATGAAGGAAGGCCAGAAAACATTTCGCTTTGATACTTTCGGCAGCGAAGTTTTCTGGGGTGACGCGCTGCAACTGCACAAAGCGATTGCGGGCGAAAAAAATGGCGGTGTCGGAGGAGGTGTTAGTCCGAAGACGGCGCTTGCCGTCGGATTGAAAGTTGATTCCGACGCGCTGCCCGAATCTTTGAAGGAACAACTGAAAGCCGGAAAAGTTAATTTGGACGATCCCGCGACGACGCTCGCATTGCTGAAACTAAACGCAGTGCTGGGCGTCACAGGATACTTTGACAACGCCGGAAAAATCCGCTCCATGGGAATTCAGTGTGCGTTCTGCCATTCCACCGTGGATGATTCCCTCGCCCCCGGAATCGGAAAACGTTTGGACGGATGGGCCAATCGCGATTTGAACGTCGGCGCCATCATTTCACTTGCGCCGAATCCCAAACCATTCACAGATCTTCTGAGCGTTGACGCCGACACTTTGAAAAAAGTTTTGGCAACCTGGGGGCCCGGATGTTTTGACGCTGAAGTAAGTAAAGATGGAAAGGCCCTTCGGCCCGATGGCAAACGAGCCTGCACATTGATTCCTCCGGCGTTTGGATTGGCTGGCGTGAACCTTCACACCTGGACGGGTTTCGGTTCGGTTCCGTACTGGAACGCCTACGTGGGCGCAACTGAAATGAATGGATCGGGCACATTCTTTGATGCCCGCCTTGCAGATCCAAAACAATATCCGATTGCCGCAAAAAACGGTTCCTACAACACGCGCGACGTTCCAGATAAAATAACTGCGAAACTGGCCGGCTTGCATTTCTATGAACTGGCAATTCCCGCGCCAAGACCTCCGGCCGGAAGCTTCGACAAGACTCTTGCCGCTCAAGGACAGGCAGTTTTTAACGGGCCGGGAAAATGCGCGGGCTGCCACGTTCCACCGCTCTTCACAGAGCCGGGAAATAATCTTCATCCTCCGGCCGAGGTAGGCGTGGATTCCTTCCAGGCGGATCGCTCGCCGACGCACATGTACCGCACCGCGCCGCTCGCCGGACTTTGGAGCCACGCTCGCGGCGGCTTCTATCACGATGGCCGCTTTGCCACGCTGAATGATGTCGTCGAACACTACAATTCACTAAATCATTTGGAGCTGAGTGCATCGCAGAAGGCGGCGTTGGTCGAATACTTGAAGTCACTTTAATTGAATTGAACGAAGTCACGAAACTCCCCAAATCACATCTAGGATTTGGGGAGTTTCTCTTTCCATAGCGAGGCCTCATGTCCATCTACTCTGTGAAATTGAAGCGAAAAGAAGTGGTGGCCGAAGGCACCATGGCATTTTATTTTCAGAAGCCCGCGGGCTTTCAATTTACCCCGGGCCAGTTTGCCGATCTGACGTTGCTAAATCCGCCGGAAACCGATGCCGAAGGAAATATACGCACGTTCTCAATTGCGAGCGCGCCTCATGAAGAGGATTTAATGTTCGCGACGCGGATGCGTGACACGGCGTTCAAGCGCGTCTTGAAAACCGTGCCGCCGGGAACCGAAGTTTCACTCGAAGGGCCGTCAGGCGAGTTCGCGCTTCGTGCCAGTTCGCCGCGTGACAGCATTCTTTTGGCGGGCGGCATTGGAATCACGCCGTTTCGAAGCATGGCGCTGGACGCCAGCACCAGCAGACACGCGCACCGTCTTCTGCTTCTTTATTCCAATCACCGGCCTGAGGACGCCCCTTTCCTGCACGAACTCGAAGCCCAAGCGGCCGCAAACAAGAACTTAACTTTCGTCGCCACCATGACGGACATGAAGAAATCAACTCAGGTTTGGAACGGCGAAACTGGTTTTGTCGATAAAGCAATGCTCGCGCGCCACATCACGGATTTGCAAACGCCGATCTACTTCATCGCGGGACCGCCGGCGATGGTGGCCGCGATGAAAAAAACTCTGGCCGACGCGGGCGTGAAAGATGACGACATTCGGGCCGAAGACTTTTCCGGCTACTGAGTGAATTGCTAATACAGCAGTCGGCCGCGTGAATCGCCCCATTGGGGCGGAGCATCAGAGTGGTGAGAGAGGTGAATCATCATGGCGGAGCCGAAAATGAAGGAATCACAGCCGCGCGCTGTGGGACATGCAGCAATTGGAGACTCGCTGGAAATCCCAATTTTTCAGTGCAATCTTCTTGAGGAAATTCAAAATTTACACAAAGAAGAAACTTGGCTGAAGGAAACCGGACCGAGTTCAAAAACGCTGGTAAAACATGCCGACATGCGAGTGGTTCTGATCGCAATGAATAAGAATATGATCATGAAGGAACACAAGACATCCGCGCGAATTTCGATTCAGACTCTTGCGGGTAACATTCGTCTTAAGTTGGCTGACCGCACCGTGGATCTACCCGCCGGGCATCTTCTCGCGCTCGACCCATGTGTGCCGCATGACGTTGAAGCGGACGAAGACAGCGCGTTCCTGCTAACGCTTTCATGGCGTGGGCTATCTTCCGAAACCTGCGAGCCTGATGTGCGGAAATAGTTGAGGTAGGATATTCGTCGTGAAGAAAGTGCGTGCGAAATCTCCGTCCGTGCTGACGATTGGGCATTCCACTCGCACATGGAAAGAATTTCTTGAGCTTCTGCGGGCGCATCAGGTAAAACGCGTTGTCGACGTGCGCAGTATTCCGCGTTCGAGGCACAATCCACAATTCAATCGGGAGATTCTGCGGAAGAAATTGCGCGCCGCGAAAATCGGCTACGTGCACTTGCGAAAACTTGGCGGCTTGCGGCACGCGCGGCGCGATTCCAAAAATATGGCCTGGCGCAATTCTTCATTCCGTGGATTTGCCGACTACATGCAGACCGCGGAATTCGACGCGGGCTTACAGAGATTTATCAAATTAGCCGAACACGCTCGAAGCACGCTGATGTGCGCCGAAGCGGTTCCGTGGCGCTGCCACCGTTCACTGATTGCCGACGCGCTGACTGTAAGAGGAATTCGCGTTGAAGACATCATGAGCGTGAAGACTGCGCGGCCCCACAAGCTCACGTCGTTTGCGCGCGTGCGAAATAATCGCGTTACTTACCCGCTTGGCAATTCCGACGGCGAAATATCGATCAGGAGAAGAAGATGAATTTGCGCGCCTTGTACAACACAAGTGAAGACAAATTCCCCCTGCCGCCGGAAATTAAACAACGCCACGGCGCATTTGGTTTTCCTGAAAATGCCGACAACGGGCGTCCCTACATCACTTCCAATTTGGTGATGGCGCTGGACGGCAAAGCTTCGTTTCGAGAATTGAAGGGACGCGCCGGCGGCAATGTGGTTTCGCAAAGCGCGGAAGATCGCTGGCTGATGGATTTTTATCGCGCGCACCATGACGCGCAATTAATGGGCGCAAGCACGTTGCGTGAAGAACTGAGCGCCGACGGAAAAAGCTTGGACTATGGAATTGATGATGAAGAATTGCGAGCGTATCGCCAAAATATTTTGAAGATGGGATTACAGAAAGTTATTGTGCTGACGGGTTCTGGAAATTTGGATGTAGGCGCACCGCTTTTTAGTTCGGCGCGAGTGGAGCCGTGGATTATTACGTCCGCCGAAGGAGAAAAAAATATTCGCGCGCAGCTTAAGTCTTCTGCGCAGAACAGCGCGCTCAAAATCATTTCCGTTGGCGGTGGTGGACGCATTGATGTTGCCGCCGCAGTGCAATTGCTGCGCCGGGAACACGGGATTCGCACATTGCTTTGCGAGGGCGGGCCGAATCTTTACAGCGAACTTCTGAAGAAACAGTTCATTGATGAAGATTTCCGGACGATTTCATTTCAAGTAGTTGGCGCGTCCACGGTTCCCGGAATTGAACGGCCGACAACTTACGGTAACGTGAGCTACGTACCCGAAACTGCGCCATGGTTTAAATTAATCAGCATGCATGTGGCGCTGCCGCATCACGCGTTTTTGCGTTTGCGTTATGAAGGGCCACGAAAATTTTAGGTATGCCCTAGACTGAGATTATCGCTTTTTTGTCTTTGAGATCTCTTTTAGCAGAGATTCGGCTTCTTCTTTTCCGCCGCCACTTATTAACCTATCGTTCATCCGCAACGCGCGCTTTAGCAAATTGGCAGCAAGTTTTTGGCCGCCTTTTTGAGCATTATATATTTTGGCCAATTCAACACACGCATCTCCATCGTTATTCTTTGCGAGAACCTTCTTAAACCAGAACACGGCAGATCGGAGGTTTCCCTCGTCTTTCCTGTGCAATGCTAAATTGAATGCAGCGGTGCCGTTCCCATTTTTGAAAGCTTTCTTGTACCAATAAACGGCGCTATCCGAATCTTTTCTTACGCCCTTTCCGGATGCGTAGTAGTTGCCAAGATTTGACTGACGACCGGTATCCCCTAATCGCGCTGCGGTTAAGAAGCACTTGAAGGCATTTTTGAAATCGCCTTTTTCGTCATACTGGTCGGCCTTATTAAACAGGCGTTCGGCCTCCAATGCTTTATTGTGCTTTGCAGACTTCATACAAATCCTTTCCGCCGCCCGGACATGTTACTGCGCGTTCTTGTTTTGCACTTCGAAGATAGGCGCGTTCGATCATCGCTGCGATTTACGCCCGTCCGCTACATCGGTGTTAAATTGTTTGGAGTTATTGCGCGGGACGGTCACTGACGTCCAGTTGCCTCCGGATTTTGCCGTGAAATGTTTGGCGAGAAAAACAATTTGTCCGACGTGGTAGGAATAATGGGCAATCTGGCGATTGATTGCCTGCAAGACGGAATGCGGTTCGGTGCGAATGGTGATTGTGCGCGCCAGGTCTGCTTCGGTAAGCGGTTCGAGCGCCGCGAATACTATTTTCCAATCGCGTTCCCACATTGCGATTAATTCGGCGCGATTTTTCGGCGGCGCTTCAAATTCACTGTCGCGGTTGCGGTCCGGTTTTTCTCCATCCGTGGTTAAAAAATCCGTCCAGCGCGAACGCATATTTCCTGTCATGTGTTTCACGATGATGGCGATGGCATTTGATTCGTCGTCGAGTGTGGCGAAAAGCGATTCTTCCGGACATTGTTGAATGGCGCGTTCGGCGAGTCTTTTGTAGTAGTGGAAGAGATCCACGGCGTCTTTGGTGTAGGAAGTGGTTAGACGATGTGCCATAAAATAATTCTCCCGCTGGAGTAGGTTGAAAGCAAGAGTCTGGGATCATGACGCCAAGACCCGCAGACTAGAACAACTTCAAGAACCCCACGTTCGCCCGCTGCGCGGGACGAACATGGGGCACCCTCAAACCAAAACAAAATCAAATTCAAACGACAACCGCACCCAGCGATCCCGGAGGGTGGATCGAAGGGTACGGCGGCCGTTCTCAGGGGGAGAACTGTTTAGTTGCGGTCGTGGTCTCCATCGTCACCGATGAAACGTCCCGTGCCGGTGGCGATCCAGCGGCCTGCTGCGCCGGCTGGAGCTGAAATGCGGATCAAGAACAGCGGGTTGGTGCAGGTTGCGGGAATGTTCTGCAGATGACCCGCAAAGCTCGCGTCACCATGAGCGTCAAGAGTGACAGGCGTGGTATCCAGAATCGCCTGCGTGGTAAGGCCTGCGTCGCACACGAGGGTTCCGACAACTGCAGTGATCGGGCCGGGGGTGCCGGTGGAAGTCCCACCGTTGATGTTCAGACCTTCGACTTCAAATGAGGTTACGCCGCTTGTTAGATTCACACGCGCGCGGCCGCTATTCACGGACCAGGGTGTGGCTCCGGCCTTAATCGGGCCGACCGGGTTATCCACGCCGACAGAGGTGATTACGCCGACGATGTTCTTCCAGCGCACGACGGAATCGTCGTTGCCATTAGCAAATGCAACAGAAGCGCACAGCAACGTGAGTGCTACAGCCAGTATTCGTTTCATAAGTTTCTCTTCCTTGTTTTAGTTAGATTGCGAATTCAACGACTACTCGATTAGGAGTTCCGTTTTTTCGCTGGGGCCACGATAGGCGAAGGGCGGGGGAGCCGTACTTAAGGAAGGCTAGTGGTTTTCCAAAAGAATTCCAATTTACCGCGAAAGAAGCCAAAGCAAGTGGAGATGAATGGCGTGTAAATGCGAGCTAGTACTTCTGACGCTACTTATGTTGCGGGTTGGTTAAAAAATGCCTTGGCGAAGGCTTCGTGTCGCTGGTGTGCCGCAGCCATCAACTTATCGAACTCGGGGTTGGCGCGAAGGCTATCGAGAAGTGGGTCCGTCATGAAATACGGATAGGAGAAAAATCCGCTGTCGATACTATTTTTCAAGACGCGCAATGCTGATTTTTCGTCACCCAGAACTGCAAAGGCCTGTGCAATTTTGTAGGAAGCTTCCGGGTCGCCCACGCCACGATCATTGATTTTAGTTTCCACTTGATGAAGCAGCGTCAAACCTTCAGCGATTCGATGATGAATGCCGAGGCCAAATGCTTTTCCAATTTGTGCCTGAAAAAGGTTGGGATCAAGCTCTATGGCGCGATCGAAATGTTCGGCCGCAGCATCCCAGTTTTTCTTGTAGAACTCGCCGAAGCCCTGATAGAAAACAATCAACGCAATGTCATTGGATTTTGGAAGGCTCTGAAGAAAGCGATCGTACTGGCCTAGATACAAATATCCGTTCAGCGTAGAACTATTGAGCTTTACGCCGGGGTCGAGACGCCGTGCGTTTTCCGATTCCGCCACGGATTCCTGCAGCATTCCAGCAAAGCGATAGGCGTAGCCGAGTTCCCAGTGAATTTCGGGATGATTTGGATTTGTTTTGAGTCCGTCTCTGAGCAACGGCACAGCTTTTTCCACTCTGCCGGTATCGGTGAACATGTTTGCCATATAAATTCGCGCATCGAGTTGCTCGGGTTGCAGGGCGAGCGCGCGCTCAAATGCATGCTGCGCTTTTTGATATTGTTCGCCGCCGCCAAATTCAAATGACGCGTTTGCCGTATAGGACTTGCCCAGGTGGGCCCACGTCAAAGCGTAATCCGGCGCAAGTTCTGTGGATTTTTCAAACATCTTGATGGCCATTGGAAAATCGCTGTTGGAATAAAGGTCTATTCCCCTTAAAAAGTACTCATAAGCGGCAGGATTAATGGCCTCAACTGTTTTGAGCTGGGCGGCTTCTGAAGGAGAAAGCGTTAGCTCCAGCCCCTTGATGATCTGGTCGGTCACGCTGTCCTGAAGGGTCAACAGTTTTTCGTACTTCAATTGAAAGTTGCCCTTCCACAAGACGTTTTCGGTGGCAACGTCTATCAACTGGCAGGTAATTCTGACGTCGTCACCTTCGCGCAGAAAAGTTCCGGTCAGAAGAGTGTCCACGTTAAGTTCCGAAGCGATTCTACGGAGCTCAATTGGCGGTGCTTTATATTTCTGAACGGCGTAGGACGGCCGGACCGCGAGTTCACTAATGTAGCCAAGTTTGGTGATGATGGCGTCGGCCAGCGAAAAACAGAGAAAGTCATTTTCTGTGCCCTTACGCAGATTCTGAAATGGAAGTACGGCCAAGCGGCGGGCTTGTGCGGAACGATGATTCCGGAATGTTCGGAAGTGATCGGTGAAATAAAATAATCCAACCAAAATAATCAGCAGAACGCCAATCGCTGAAATGCTGAAACGAGTCCAGGATTTATTTCGCGGCAACGGTGACGTCTGAATTGAAGCACTTTGAATTGGAGTAATTAACGGCGAACCTTTTGGTTGCGCACCCGATTCCGAAACAGATCTCTGCAGTTGATCGTTCACCGAATCAACGCGGGCGGACGGCTCTTCGGTTGTTTCTCGAACGGGTGCTACGAACCGGTAGCCCTTTTTCGGGACAGTATCGATGTAGGGCTGGCCATCCGGAGTTTCCCCTAGAAGTTTCCGCAGGATGGAGATATTTACAGTGAGGTTCGCTTCTTCCACGAAGCTATCTGGCCAAACTTTGCGCATCAATTCTTCTTTGGTGGTCAGCCGGCCGCCGTTCTGAACCAACACCAGAAGAATGTCAAAGGCCTTCGGAGTGAGCGAAACGGGTAAACCAGCGCTCAGAAGGAGGTGGTTTTCGGGGTCGAATCGAAAAGTGCCGAACTCGTACAAAGTCTTATTCTCCAACGTGTTAGGAGTATTCCAGAATCATTTGGAAAACTCTAACAATTTTATAGGGAACTCCTAGGGACTCCGCCAGTCACTCCGTTTACATTTGGCGCCTGGCCAGAGGTGCTTGGCGAGAAAGTGATTGTAGTCCAGTAGAAGGGCCGCGGCAAGTTTGTGAAAGCCCAGAAATCCGCAGCGCACTCCTTTTGACCGCACACTTTATCCAGCTCCAGGAGACTGAAAGTGAAACGCATATTCGTTTTGAGATTTTGTTTGGCAGTGCTTGCGGGATTGGTTGTGACTGTGTGCGGAGTTTCGGCGCAAACGCCCGCCTATGGGCAGACGACTCTAGTGGCGGAGACGCCCGGAGGACTGAACAACGTGGATGGGCTTCTGGGAAACCCCTGGGGGATCGCCTTCGCGCCGCGCCAGCAATTCTTTGTGACGGCCAGAAAATTTGGACAAGTGCGAATCTATGACGCCACAGGCGCCGGAGTTTTCCCTTTCGCGTTTCGAGTTCCTCCATCGGCGGCGGACCCGAGCAGATCAAGCCCGAGCGGAATTGTTTTCAATCCGGTGGCCGCAGATTTCACGGTGAATGATTCGCCGAGTCAGTTTGTAGCAGTGGACGTGGACGGAACGGTTTCCGGATGGGGACTCGATGCGCTGGGCGACGTTCCGATCTTCGGGTTTTTGGGCCGCGATGATTCTGGAGCGGGAGCGGTGTATACCGGTGTGGCACTCGTCACTCCGAATGGCAGCTCGAATTTCCTGGCGATCGCGGATTTCCACAGCGGACATATCCAAATTTTGAACACGAAATTTGGGCTTTTCGCGCCTCGAGGGAACTTCACCGATCCCGATCTGCCGGCGGGTTTCGCGCCTTTTAACGTTCAGCAAATCGGAAACCAGATATTTGTGACGTATGCGTTGCAGGACGCAGCCAAACACGACCCGGTGATTGGCGCTGGAAATGGAATCGTGGATATTTTCGACCAACAAGGCCTTCTTGTCCGGCGATTCGCGACCGGAGGAACCTTGAATGCGCCGTGGGGAGTGACGGTGGCCAGCGCGAATTTCGGTCCATTCAGTAATGACATTCTGATTAGCAATTTCGGCGACGGCACGATCAGCGCGTTTGATCCTGTAACGGGGAATTTTGTTGGGCAAATCAAAGATGGTGCGGGTAATACGATTGTGAATCCGGGAATTCGCGCGCTGACTTTCCGGCCGGATGGATTTGGCGATGCAAACACACTTTATTTCACGGCGGGATCGGCTGACGGGCAGGCTGGAATTTTCGGCACGATTACGAACGGACTCACGAGCACAACGAGCGTATCCATCGCGCCTTCGCCGGTGCAAAGCGGAGGCAGGGCGGGTATTACGATCACGGTTGCGACTGGAGCGGGTAACGCGGGGACGCCGAGCGGAAACATTATTTTTGAAGTCGGCAATGACGCGATTTTCTTTGCGCCGCTGGTGAATGGAGTTTTTCAATTTGATGATGTGCTCACTGGCGTGGGGACTCACGTCATCAGAACGCAGTACAACGGTGACGCAACTTTCCTGCCGAGCACTTCCTCAACAGACGTTCAGGTGACGGGCCAGGCGACGACGTTGACGCTTGCTGCGCAGACAAATGCAGTTGTGGGCGAGCCGGTGCGATTGACGGCGACGGCCCATGCCGTGGCGGGAACACCGACAGGGACGGTTGTTTTTCATGACGGACGTACCGCGCTGGGTGCAGTTGCGCTTGATGCGACGGGCGTTGCAACGCTTACTGTAAACAATTTTACAGTTGGAACGCATTCGGTGACGGCGGACTACACCGGGGACGACAACTTTGAGGCCAGTTCGGCTGCGGCGGTGACCATCACGATTACCAATCCGGATTTTGCAATTGGCGCGGCGCCACCAAGCGCAACGGTCACGGCCGGGCAATCGACAAATTTCATGCTGACCGTTACACCGGCCGGCGGCTTTGCAAATAACGTGACATTTTCATGCGCGCCTGTTACGGGCATCACATGCACGTTTGCGCCACCAACGGTAACGCCCACAAATGGAGCCGCGAATACAACGCTGACGGTGACTACGTCCGCGGGCGTACTTCAATACGGGTTGACGGCACATCGTCCAATTGGCCCGATTTATTTTTTCGCCACGCTTGCACTGTTGAGTCTGCTGGTTCGGCACAGACGGAAATTTCCACGGCTTCGCACATTCTTGCTGACTGCTACGACAGCGATGGCAATCGTGGCGTTATCGGCGGGGCTTGGCGGTTGCGGAGCATACAACAGCAGCGCGGCGGCGAACCGAGGCACTGCTTCGATCAACGTGACTGCGCAATCCGGAAATATTTCTCACGCGACGACTGTGAGCGTGACGGTGCAGTAAGGCGAAGCGGCGGAATAAAGACCCGGCGAACGCAGTCATCAATTGATAGAGAAGCAAAAGAAGACGAGAATGAAGAAAATAATTTCTCAAAACTCAACCGCCGAATGGAGCGAGCCGGAAATGATTCGGCGGGCCCAGACGGGCGATTCGGTGGCGTTTGAGTGGCTCTATAACTCGCACAGCAACCGCGTGTACAGCGTTTTCCTTCGCATCTTGGGGAACGCCGGCGAGGCGGAAGATCTGACGCGACAAGTATTTCTCCGACTCTTCCGGAATATCAGCATGTTCCGCGGTGAGCCGGCATTTTCCAGTTGGCTGCATCGTGTGACGGTGAACACAGCGCTAACTTTTCTCCGACGGGAGAAATCCACCGAGGCAACAAACGGCAATTTGGATGACGCCGGTGCGGTGTTGTCCTCCGTTCGAAGTTGAATCAAACGACAATGATGCGCGTACAGTAGGCGGCAATTCTAGATCTGAAAGCAAAAAATAACTCGATCAGAAGGAGATGATATGTCTAAGTTTAGAATCACGTATCGCGGAACCGTTTATCCGTGGCAGTGCGACCACATGGGTCACATGAACGTGATGTGGTACACAGGAAAATTCGATGAGGCATCCTGGCAATTTCTTGCTTCGCTGGGTTTCCATCGGGCGCGATTGCGCAAAGAAAACGCATGCATGGCGACGCTGGAGCAGCACATTATTTACAAACATGAATTGCGCGCCGGCGACATTGTGACAATCCGGTCCGCGGTGATCGAAGTGAAAGATAAAGTGAGCCGCGTGCTGCATGAAATGCGAAACGACGAGACCGGAGAAGTAGTGGCGACTGCTACGATTGTCGGCGTTTATTTTGATGCGACCGCACGAGAAGCGCGGTCAATACCTTCCGATTTGAGAATGCGCGCTGAAGCGGCGCTGCATTGCTGGGAAACTGGATGCACAGCTTCTGAAGAAGGATTGGAATTTAGTATTGACCCGCCGGATGGTGTGGGCGTTAATCCTCACTCCGTTTTATGCCCCGCAGTACGCACCTGAAAATCAAACCATCGAAATTTTCCGCTGAGCGATAACGATCTGCGATGAGCGCGAAAGTGTGCACGAAAACAAGTGCAGGGGCTGAAAGCCCTTGCCTATCGCGATCGTTACGGCACGAGTCCCCGACATAGTGCGCCGGGACGCAAAATGCGCGGAACCGGCGACCTGATGCAAAACTTTGCGGGAAGTTGACAAGCAGAGAAGGTTGGTGGAGAATTTGTCTTAGGCGAACAAAAAGCGAATATTATAAATTTCTTTTTTGTCTCTCAGATCATTCATGGCTGGAAATCTTGTTCGGTTGCGCTCTCAGGTCGAACTCGCTCTTGCCGGGCGCGTTGACGCTCCATTTACGTACCGCGACCGGAATTTTGCGGAGCATGTGTCCACCGGAATTTCTGAAATTGATTTATTGGCTGGAGGATTGCCGCGCGGTGCGATGACGGAAATTTTTGGACCGGATTGTTCGGGACGCACGAGTTTACTTTTTTCGGCGCTGAGCATGCGAACGACGCACTTGGAAGCGTGCGCGTTGATTGATGGATGCGACGCTTTCGACCCGCATTCGGCGGAAGCTGCGGGCGTGGACCTGAAACAGCTGCTGTGGGTGCGTTGCAAAAACATTCAGCAGACGCTGCGCGCGACGGATTTGCTTTTGCAAAGCGGCGGGTTCGGATTTATCGCGCTGGATTTAAGCGATGTTTCGCGCGAAGTGGTGCGGCACGTTCCGTTGGATGCGTGGTTCCGTTTCCGCCGCGCGGTGGAAGATACGCAGACGATTCTGGTAGTGCTGGAGCAGGAATCAAACGCGAAGACGTGCGCTTCGCTGGTGCTGCGTATGGAAGGCGAGCCGGGACGGTGGGCGATGAGGTCACAGGCGTGGGAAATTTCGCGAAACATATTTTCACGGCATCCACTTTCACAATTACTCAGCGGATTTGATGTGCGCGCGGAAGTTTTGCGTTCACGGGTGCAGCCAGTGCTCTGTACAACTTTTCGTGACGGGCTTGCGGCGGCGAATTCTTCGGGCAGATCGGGAAATTTTGAAACACATACGCCGTGGAATTATTTCAGCGGCGCGCGGAGTGAACTGAAACCTAAATGAACAATTTTGTTGCAATGAAAAGGTTCTCGAGGCCGAAGAAATTTAATTTGTATGGTATTTGCTTCTATTCACGTTCCGAATTTCATGATGCAAGCGGTGGTTTCCGCGGAGCCGGAGCTGCGCGGCCGCGCGGTAGCGCTTGTGGATGGAGTTCCACCGCTATGCGTTGTTGTGGCGCTGAACGACGCAGCACGGCTGACAGGAATTCAACTGGGAATGTCCGAATCGCAGGCGGAAGAATTTTCCGGAGTGGAGATACGGCGGCGCTCCGCGGCGAGGGAACGCGCGCTGCATGCGGCTTTGCTGGATGTTGGCTGGTCGGTTTCGCCTCGAATTGAAGATACAGCGCCGGACACAATACTTTTGGATATTGCCGGGCTGCGGTCGTTATTTGGCGCTGAAAAAAATATTGCTTCTGAATTAATGAAGCGCGCGGCGGCGCTGGGACTTTCCGCGCATGTTGCTGTAGCTGCGAATTTAGAAACGGCGCTTCATGCGACGCGCGGATTTTCTGGAATTACTTTAATTCCCGTGGGCGAAGAAGCTGCTTGTTTGGGACGTTTGCCGGTTCACGCGCTTTATCCATCCATTGAAATTCAGGAAGTTTTGGCGCGCTGGGGAATTCGTTCGTGCGCTGACCTGGCGGCACTGCCTGTGTTGCAACTTTCCGAGCGGCTGGGGCAGGACGGAGTCCTGTTGCACGAATTGGCGCGCGGCGCACGGGTGCGTTCGCTGGTGTTGACTGAGCCGGGGATTTGTTTTGTGGAAGAAATGGAACTTGAGGAGGCGGTGGAAGATTTAGAGCCGCTTTCGTTTTTATTAGGGCGGCTGCTGGATCAATTGTGCGCGCGATTGAAGGCGCGTTCATTGGCCGCAGCGGCGATACATTTGCGATTTGATTTGGGCGATTTTTTCGGGAAAGAGGTGCAGGTTCAGAGCGAAAAACCTGCCGAAGAGGCTTCATCCAAAATTTACGAAAAAGTTTTGAGTTTGCCCGTGGCCATGCGGGATTCCAAAACACTTTTGAAATTGATGCGGTTGCAATTGCAGGCCAACCCGCCACACGCGTCCATATTAAAAATTACTTTGGCCGCTGAACCGGCGCTGGCGCGAGCGGCGCAAGGTGGATTATTTCGTCCGAGCATTCCTGATCCGGAAAAACTGGAATTGACGGTGGCGCGGCTGGCGAGTTTGGTGGGCGACACAAATGTTGGCTCTCCGGAGCTGGTGGATTCGCACCGGCCGGGAAATTTCCGCATGGGGCGATTTGTGCCGGCGCGCGAAGAGCCGACGGGGCGGCGGAAAAAGCGGGGTGGGGCGGCAGATCGTAGTGGACAAAATAATTCTGAAGAAAATGCCGAGCCGCAATTTCGGCAGACAGCGATTGCGTTCCGAATTTTTCGGCCGGAATGGCCCGCGAAGGTGGAGCTGCGCGAATCGTGTCCTGCGTACATTATTTTCCGCGGAATGCGCGGCAGCATCACCACCGCTTCGGGGCCGTGGCGAACTTCTGGAGATTGGTGGCGCGAAGATGCATGGCAGCAAGACGAGTGGGACGTGAATGTGCGGTTGGATTTTTCCGCGGCGCGAAATAAGCGGAGTTCTTATGCGAACGCGCGCGACGGGCTCTATCGAATTTATTACGACGCGCTGCGGCAGGGCTGGTTTGTGCGGGGAAGGTACGACTAATGAGCGCTGAATCGAAATATACGGGACCAATGTATACAGAACTTCACGCGCGATCGGCTTTCAGTTTTCTGGAAGGCGCTTCATCGCCGGAAGAATTGGCGGCGGCGTGCGCGGAACATGGCATGGCGTCCATGGCGCTGCTGGATCGCGACGGAGTTTACGGCGCGCCGCGTTTTTATAACGCGGCAAATAAAAGTTTAATTCGTGCGCACATCGGCGCGGAAGTCACGTCCGCAGCAAAGTGGCGATATCCATTATTGGTGCAATCGCGCGCGGGATATCAGAACCTTTGCCGGCTAATTACGATGATGAAATTGCGTGCGGCGAAAGGTGAAGGCGAAGTTTCGCCGCACGAAGTTGCTGAACGCGCGAATGGGCTGATTTGTTTAACGGGAGGTGATGAAGGGCCACTGGAACATGCGTTGGTTCACGGGGGAATTGAAGGCGGGACTGCATGTGTGCGGCAACTTTGCGGCATTTTTGGGAGTGAGAATGTGTACGTAGAATTGCAAAGGCATTTCAGCCGCGTGGAAGAGGCGCGGAATCAGGCGGCGGTGATGATTGCGCGCAAATTAAATTTGCCATTGCTGGCTACGAACGGCGTATGCCATGCGCCGCCGCATCGACGGGAAGTACTAGATGTTTTCACCTGCATTCGCAATCACCGCACACTCACCAATGCCGGACGTTTATTGAATTTAAATTCTGAACGCCATTTGAAAACGCCTGCGGAAATGAACCGGTTATTTGCAGATATTCCCGAAGCGATTTTGAACACCGGGGTATTGGCTTTGCGTTTGGAATTCAGTTTGAAAGATTTGGGCTACAAATTTCCGAACTATCCGGTGCCGGACGGCGGAACACAAAATCAATTTCTGCGGCAGCTTGCACTGGAAGGATTAATTTTTCGCTATGGAGCGGATAACGAGCGGGCGCGTCTGCAAATTGAGCGCGAACTGAAGTTGATCGAGAAGCTGGATCTGGCGGGCTACTTTCTAATTGTGTGGGACATTGTCCGATTCTGCCGCGAAAAAAATATTTTGGTGCAGGGGCGCGGGTCGGCGGCGAACAGCGCGGTTTGTTATGCATTGCGGATTACCGCCGTGGATCCCGTGGGAATGGATTTGCTGTTTGAAAGATTTCTTTCAGAGGAGCGCGGCGAGTGGCCGGATATTGATTTGGATTTGCCGAGCGGTGATCAGCGCGAGCGCGCGATTCAATATGTTTACGAGCGGTACGGCAAGCTGGGCGCGGCGATGACGGCCAATGTGATTACGTATCGCGGAAAATCGGCGGCGCGTGAAATTGGAAAAGTATTGTCATTCCATCCTGAAATGCTTGAGCGTTTAACAACTTTGGTTGGCAGATGGGAATTTCACGACCCAAAGGACACGTTGGACCGCCAATTTAGCGATGCCGGTTTTGATTTGCGGCATCCGCAAATTAAAAAGTTTTTCGAGTTGTGTTTGGAGGTGCAGGATTTACCGCGTCATTTGGGCCAGCATTCGGGCGGGCTGGTTGTGTGTCAGGGACAATTGGATTCGGTGGTGCCGCTGGAGCCCGCTTCCATGCCGGGGCGCGTGGTGGTGCAGTGGGACAAAGACGATTGCGCGGACATGGGCATTGTAAAAGTGGATTTGCTGGGGCTGGGCATGATGGCCGTGCTGGAAGATTCTTTGGAAATTATCCGAAAACATTCCGGCGAGGAAATTGATTTGGGGCGGCTGCCTGCAAATGATCCGGCGGTTTATGACGCGCTGCAAAAAGCGGACACGGTGGGAATGTTTCAGGTGGAAAGCCGCGCGCAGATGTCCTGCTTGCCGCGGCTATATCCGAAATGTTTTTACGACATTGTGGTGCAGGTAGCGATCATTCGGCCGGGACCGATCGTGGGGCAGATGGTGAATCCATATTTGAAGCGGCGCAGGGGGCGCGAGGAAGTGGATTATTTGCATCCTTCATTGGAGCCGGTTTTGAAACGCACGCTGGGCGTGCCGCTATTTCAGGAACAGTTGTTGCGAATGGCGATGATTGCCGCGGGATTTTCCGGAGGCGAAGCGGAAGAACTACGCCGTGCGATGGGATTTAAGCGATCCGAAAAACGAATGAAAGAAATTGAATTGAAATTGCGCGCGGGAATGCAGCGAAACGGAATTACGCAAGAGTCGCAGGAAAAAATCATCCGGTCGATCACTTCGTTTGCGTTATATGGATTCCCCGAATCGCACGCGGCAAGTTTTGCGTTGCTTGCATACGCCAGCGCTTATTTGAAATGCCATTACCTGGCGGCCTTTACGGCGGCGATGCTGAATAATCAGCCGATGGGATTTTATAATCCGGCAACGTTGGTGAAGGATGCCCAGCGGCACGGACTGAAAATGCGCCCGATTGATGTGACGTGTTCGGATTGGCTTTGCACCGTGGAGTCAACTGACGCGGAGTTCAGCGTGCGGCTGGGGATGCGCTATGTGAAAAGTTTGCGCGTGGAAATTGCGGAAAAAATTGTTCAGGAGCGCGCGGCACGGGCGTTTACGTCCATTGAAGACATTAAATTGCGCGTGCCGGAAATACAAAAGACTGAGTTGACCACGCTTGCGGAAATTGGCGCGCTGAATTTTATTAGCGGCATGCGCGGTGTGCATCGCAGAGATGTTTTGTGGCAAGTGGAGCGGGCTTCACGGAATGCCGGGCCTTTATTTGCGGAGGAGGCGCGCGCAGAGGCGACAGGTGAATTTGGCGCTGAGACTTCGCCGCTGCACGCGATGAGTCCGGAAGAAAGATTGGTTGCGGATTTTTCCGGCACAGGTATGACGGTGGGATTGCATCCGATGGGATATCACCGGGCGAAAATGAAGGAGCTTGGGGTGCGTCCAGCGATTGAGTTAAGCGGCGTTCCGGATGGGACATTCGTGCGCGTGGCGGGTGGAGTGATTGCGCGGCAACGCCCGGGGACGGCGAAGGGATTTTGCTTTCTTAGCTTGGAAGACGAAACGGGAATTGCCAACGCAATTATTACGCCGAAGGTGTACGAGAAAAATCATCTGGTGATTGTGCACCAGCAATTTTTGCTGGTGGAAGGGCCTCTGCAGAATCAGGATGGAGTGGTTTCGGTGAAAGTGGAAGGCGTGCGGGGGATATCGATTACGCGAGCGGCAGCCGCTGCTTCGCATGATTTTCATTGACAAGTGACAATTGTCACCATACAATGAAATCTCATGATTAAGAGCTTCAAGCATCGGGGCTTGAAACGGCTCTACGAACGCGGCGATAGAAGCGGCATACGGCACGATTTACTGGAAACAGCTGAACGAATCCTCAGTGTTCTGGACGCCGCTACCACTCCGCAAGCTCTGAATCTTCCCCGATATCGGCTAAACGCGCTCAAAGGTGAGTGGAAGGGATCGTGGTCTGTGACGGTGCGGGCGAACTGGCGGATCGTTTTCCGCTTTGAAGGTGCCGACGCGTTTGATGTTGAACTGATTGACTATCATTAGGGAGGAACGTTTGATGTCCATGAAAAATCCTGTGCACCCTGGCCGCATTGTCCGGCACGATTGCCTTGAACCGTTGGGGCTTTCCGTAACGGCGGGAGCAAAGATTCTCGGCGTCAGCCGACAGGCGCTCAATAATATCGTTAACGAAAAATCCGGCATTAGCCCTGAAATGGCGATTCGGTTGATGAAAGCGTTTGGCAGCACGGCAGAAACGTGGCTACGAATGCAGCTTGCATACGATCTGGCGATCGCACGCAAAAATGAAAGCAGTATTAAGGTGCGGCGGCAACCCGTCGCAGAATTATACGTCCCATGACGATAGAAACCGTTGGTAATTATGTCGATCCATCGGAGAGCGCTTTTGGGTGGTTACGGCATCCAAAACCCAGGCTGTGATTCATGCAGCCGAAAAGAGGCGCTATGTCATTCGGACTTTACGCAGGCGGATTCGTGATTATGCTGGGCGGGCTGATTTATGGCGCGCACTTGATGCACATTCCGGGACAGTGGATTGGCGTTGGAGCGATTGTGATGCTCGGAATTGGAATACTTTCAGCGGTGAAAGCTACGCGGCAGAAAGATCCCTCCTGATCTGCTGGTTTAACGGATATCGCATCGCCGTGACTCGCTAGACGTGTTGAAACCTTTCAACTTCTGTACAATCTAATGGATTCAAGGAGATTGCCATGATCCGATCCCTTTCCATTGGCGCGGCAGCTTTGCTGGTTGCGTTCCTATTGTTTACCGTGGTTTCCCGAAATTCTGCGAGCGCCGCCGTTGCGATTCCCAATGCAGTTGTGGATGACGCGCTGGCGCCGGCGAAAAGCGAGCGGACGATTGTTGTGGCCGGCGGATGCTTCTGG
This sequence comes from uncultured Acidobacteriota bacterium, assembly GCA_963778235.1. Classification (GTDB taxonomy): domain Bacteria; phylum Acidobacteriota; class Terriglobia; order Acidiferrales; family UBA7541; genus DASTCZ01. The sequence goes on from CAVZTQ010000004.1 coordinate 585,026, forward strand.
GGAATCCAGGCGGTGTTTCAGCACGTGAAGGGCGTGGTGCGCGCGACGGCTGGATATTCCGGCGGCAGCGCGAAAAACGCGGAGTATGAAATTGTAAGCACGGGGACGACCGGACACGCTGAGTCCGTGGAAGTGGTTTACGATCCTTCGCAAGTTACGTTGGGGCAAATTCTGAAAGTGTTTTTTTCCGTGGCGCACGATCCGACGGAACTAAATCGGCAGGGACCGGACAGCGGCACGCAATATCGTTCCGTGATTTTCTTCGGCGACGAAGGGCAGCAGAAAATCGCGAGGGCTTATATCGATCAACTGGATCAGGCGAAAGTTTACCGGCGGCCGATTGTGACGCAGGTTGTGCCGCTGGCAAAATTTTACAAGGCGGAAGGCTATCATCAGGATTACGCAACGAAGCATCCGGATGAGCCGTACATCGCGATTAATGATTTGCCGAAGGTGGAGCACCTGAAGCAGCAGTGCCCGGATTTGTACCGGAATAAATAGACTGGAATTAAACGTCGAGGCCGATTAAGCGCATGAGCGCCAGCGCGTTACTTTTCGCCACGATGCCATCCTGAAGTTTGTAGTCGAAACGCATTTTGCCGTCTTCGACGTGATCCTGAAAATGTTTGTTGCGCACTTCGCCGCCGAGCGGGTCGGCGACTTCGGTGAGCGCGAGGTCGTGCGTCGTTACAATTCCAATCGCGCCGTGATTCAGCAGCGCGCGAAGCAATCCTTCCGAGCCAATTCTGCGGTCATGCGAATTTGTGCCCTCTAATAATTCATCGAACAGAAAAAGTAGGGGCATTTTTTCGCGCGTTAATTCAAAAACCTGGCGTATCTGTAATATTTCCGTGAAAAAACTGGAGCGGCCTTCCTGCAACGAGTCCGTGCTGCGGATGCGGGTACCGATGGCGAGCGGAGTTAGTTGAAGTGATTTCGCACGGACAGGCGCGCCAGCCATTGCCATCACGGTATTAATTCCGACGGTGCGAAGGAATGTACTTTTGCCGGACATGTTGGAGCCGCTGATTAGGACGAGGCGCTGGGTTTGGTCGAGGCGAATTGAATTTCGCACGCATTTTGCGGATGGGATGAGTGGATGTCCCAAATCGGCGCCGTCGAAGAACGCTTGTGATTTTTCCTGCTGAACAAATTCCGGGAATGGATCGGTGGGGTGCTCGTAGGAATATGTTGCGAGCGAAAGAAGCGCTTCCATTTCAGAAACAACTTCGATCCAATTCCGCATTTGCGCGCCCCAGCGGCGGCGCCACGCTTCGGCTGCGAATCCACACTGAATTGTATAAAGAAAAGGAAGTTCCGCTAATTTTCCAAGAAGACTGTCGCGGCCGTTCGTCCAGTTGACGATTCGCGTGAGGCGGAGCAGTGCGCGCGACGCTGAGCCACCGTCTGTTTTCAGCTTCGCGACATGGTTTTGCAGACGCGGAGATGAGTATTGCTCGGCTTCGAGACGCTGTAAGACTTTGGAGAAAAGTATGAGCCCTTCGGCGTTGCCTGTGAGAGAGGAGACGACTTCGTTCGCGCGCGTCCAAAGCCAGCGCATGATTATTGCTTGCACCAACAACACAACGTAAAGCGGAAGGTAATGTGATTTCGCGAGACTGTACGCGAGCGCAGCAACCACGCAAAGCGCCAGCAGGACTGCGACTGCGCGCATTGCGCCGGACGGAAGCAGTGGCGGAGTTTCGGACCAGCCCGTGAGGGATTCGAGATTCAAGTTGGCGCGCAAATCTTCGCCGGTGACGGCTATGTCTTCGCGAAGATCCAATTTTTCGCGGAGCGGTGCGACGAGCTCCTGACGCTCAATAATTTCTGCGGTAGGCGATGGCACGCACAGCCATTGGGCTAAACGATTTTCGCCCATGGGCAATCGCGCGGTGGAAAGGAGTTGAAATAATCCGCCGCGCGCGAAGAGGTCTAGATCTTCCGCGTAAATGTGTTTTGGATCGCGGAAACGTTCGCCGGTTTCGCCGGTTCCGGGCCAACGATCTTCAATGCGCGCGATGCCTCGTTCATAAAATGCCGCGGCGGTTTCAGCGTGAGTTCGATCACGAATTGTGCGCTCATGAAAAAGCGCCAATGCTAAATAGAGCGCGGCAGGAATGAACAAAAAATATGGCGTGAATAGATGTCGCGCGAGAACAGCCCACAGCATCACCAGCCCGGCGGCGATCGTGGCGAGTTTCCAATAGCCGACGCGAAGGTGAATCGCGTTTTTCGCCGCGATCAACTTTTGCTTAGCTTCGAGGCGCTTTGAATACTCGGCAGATGGGTCGGGCACAAATCCTCTCGTGGGAACTACCTGCTCGATTTTGCGAAAAACTAAATTCAGTCAACCGCTGGACGCAGTTGCGCGGTCTCCGCTTGAATCGCAGTTGACGCGCTTTCCAATCCGCTCGCGCTTGCGACGACGCGAATTTCTCCGGGTTGTTTACTGGCTTGAACAAACGCCATGCAGAGTCCGTTGAACGTGCTGCGCTTGTTGCCTTTGTCCGATTCATGACAACTTGGATCGCCATTGCCGACGCCAATTAATTTTCCGGCGCCGGAAATTTCAAATGTCACTTCATTTGATGCTACCGGCATGATGCGTCCTTGCGCGTCGTGCACTTCGACGACGAGCACCGACAAATCTTCGCCGTCGGCGGGAATTTTCTGGCGGTCGGGGCGAATCACGAGTTTTGCCGGCGCGCCTGTTGTTTCGCGCTTTTCGGTCAGCACAATCTTACCGTCTTTCGTGCCGCGCGCTTCGATCGCGCCCGGCGCGTATTTCACTTTCCAGGCGAGGTGCGTGTTGCGTTCCACTTTTTGCGAGCCAAGACTTGCGCCATTCAGAAACAATTCGACGCTGTCTAAATTTGAGTGGCACCAAACGTCAATTTCCTGGCCCTCTTTGCCGGGCCAGTTCCAGTGCGGAAAAAGATGAAGCACGGGTTTGTCGCCCCACCACGCCTGATAATAAAAATAATTGTCCTTGGGGAATCCGCAAATATCCATGATTCCGAAATGCGAACTGATGTTCGGCCAATTGTAGGGCGTCGGCTCGCCGCGATAATCGAAACCGGTCCACGCAAATCCGCCGGCAATAAATGGACGGGCGTCGTAAATCTTCCACCAGGTTTCCGCTTTTGCGGCCCACGGCGGAAAATTCAAATCGTAAGCGCTGACGTATGCTCGCTCTTTATCATTTTCATAAATTCCGCGAGTGGAAACCGTGCTGGCGGTTTCTGTGCCGACCATCGGCTGCGTTGGAAATTGTTTATGGAAGTCATCAATTTTTCCGTCATTGTAGTTGCAGCCCTGCACATCCAGAACAGCGGAGGCGCCTTTGCCCCAACTATTATTCATGGCGATTGTGACGAGGCGGCTGGGATCCAATTCCTTCGCGAGGCGTTTCATGCTGGCAACAATTTTTGCGCCGCGCGGCGTGCCTTGTTCGCGTTCTTCATTTCCAAGCGACCAAATAATAATGCTCGGATGATTTCGATATTTGCGAATCATGCGTTCGAGTTGGCTGAGACCTTCGGGATTGGACGACATCATGCGCGTTTCGCACATCACCATCATGCCGAGGCGATCGCAGGCGTCCAGCAACTCTGGAGTAGGCGGATTGTGCGAGGTGCGATAGGCGTTGCAGCCCATACTTTTCAGACGCTCAACGCGATAGGACTGCAGACGGTCGGGAAGCGCGGCGCCGACGCCGGCGTGGTCTTGATGATTGCAGGTGCCTTTTAATTTTACTGGCTTGTCGTTGAGGAAGAAGCCTTTGTCGGCATCGAAACGGGTGGAGCGAATGCCGAAGGTAACTTGATTAATATCAAGGAGCGCTTCACCGCTTTGTGCCCAACTCTCCAGGCGATAAAGATTTGGTTCGTCGACGGACCAGAGATGAGGATTTTTAATCGTTACCTGCGATTCAAATGTGCGTGTTCCCCACGCAGGCACAAGTTCGGTGCTGCCCGGCGTAATGGCAATTCCTTCTTGGTATCTCTCTATAACATGCGGCGTCACGGTGCATCGCGTCGCTGTGTCACTCTGATTGTGAACTGCTGTCTGAATGAAAACAGTCGCTGAATTTCCGTGCACTTCCGATCGGACGAATACGCCGTCTGGCGCAATGTGAACTGGATTGGATTTTGTCAGCCACACGTGCCGATAAATCCCAGCGCCTTCGTAGAACCATCCTTCGGCGAGGGTTACGTCGACACGCACGCTTAAAACGTTCTTGTCGCCGTAGTTTACAAAATCCGTTAGATCAAAACGAAACGGGGCGTAACCGCTGAATTCCTCCCCTATATAATGTCCATTGAACATCACCATGGCGTGGCGGAAAACTCCGTCGAATTCGACGCAGATGCGCTTTCCGGCGTCCGCTTTAGAAATATCGAATACGCGGCGATACCATCCGATGCTGGTTTCCGGAAAATCGCGACCGATTGGTTTTGCGCCATGATCCGGAAGTTCGTAATGGCCGTTCGGCTTTCCGTCTCTATCGAGAACTGCGGGGCCTTTTTCAAATGGAAGTTCGACAGCCCAGTCGTGCGGCAGATCAATCGCTCGCCACTGGCTGTCATCAAAATTGGCACGCGTGACCGGAGGAAATGCGCCGGACTTCGCAAAAGTGGCTTCGCGATTTTGCGCGCCGAATCCGAAATCCTTTGCGGGATCGTCAGAGTGGCCGAAATGGAAGCGCCAGCCGAAATCTAAGATTTGGCGTGACGTTGGGAGGATAGTGACTGTATATGGAGGCAGTTGGACGTTTGTGGTTTGTGCGGCGGAATCGGTCATCGTCGCGCCGGACAAAGGCAGCGCTGCTTTCCCGGCCGCCGCAGCACCCGCGGTTGCAGCCAATCCGGTTTTCAAAAATTTGCGGCGCGTCCAACGTGACATCGTGCCCTCCGATTAGCGCGTCGAGTATATCGCGGCCAGAGCAAATTGGAATTAAGATGGCTGCGCGAAAGTGGAGGTTTTGCTATGCGAATCGGGAACATGGTGACGGCGGTGGATCTGCACGCTTGCGGCGAGCCGGGGCGCGTGATTATCGGCGGCGTTATGGATGTGCCGGGCAAAACGATGTTCGAGAAAAAAGTTTATTTGGAAACGAAGGGCGACGCGCTGCGTAAAAGGATGTTGCGCGAGCCGCGCGGATATCCCGCCGCGAATTGCAATTTAATTTTGCCGTCCACGCGGCCGGAAGCCGACGCCGGAATGATCATCATGGAGCAGGTGGAATATCCGCCGATGTCCGGCACGAATACGATTTGTGTGGTGACGGCGCTGCTGGGAACGGGAATGGTTCGTGCGTGTGAACCGATTACAAAATTGACACTGGATACTCCGGCCGGACTTGTTCACGTGGAAGCGGAAGTGCGCGATTCGCAAGTTGTGCGCGTGACGTTTGAAAATGTGCCGTCGTTCGCGGTGCATCTAGATGCGCCAGTGGAAGTTCCGCAACTGGGAACTGTGAAAGTGGACGTCGCGTACGGCGGAATGTTTTATGTGATCGCGGACGCGGCGGCGCTCGGATTGAAGTTGACACCCGATGAAGGGCGCGACATCACGCGCATCGGCGAAATGATTAAGGCTGCAACGCGCGAGCAATTGCCGGTGGTGCATCCGGAAAATTCCGGAATTGCGGGCGTGACGATTGCGCAGCTATCTGGAACTCCGTCTAGGTCCGGCGCGCACGCGAAAAATGCCGTGGTTGTAAGCACCGGTCAACTTGATTGGGCGCGGCCCTCCACTTGGACGGGCGCGATTGATCGTTCGCCGTGCGGTACGGGAACTTCCGCCAAAATGGCGACGCTTTATGCGAAAGGAAAATTCGCGCTGAATGAAGATTTCGTTCACGAAGGAATTTTGGGAACTACTTTCACCGGGAGGCTGATTCGCGAAACAAAAGTTGGTCCCTATCGAGCGGTTGTGCCAACGATTAGCGGACGCGCGTGGATTACCGGCTTTGCGCAATATGTGCTGGATGCCGACGATCCATTTCCCGAAGGTTTTACGGTTGGCGATATTTGGTGAGGAATTTCTTTAGTGCCGCGATTTACAAACCAAATTGTTCCACGTGGAACAATTTCATTTAAAGCGTGAAGAATCATTCACCTACGGCATTCAAATACGATTTTCGACGAAATTGTGATTCCGCATTCGAAATGCCGCACGGTCCGGTAAGCATTCCGTTACAACATTCACGGGAAGTTCTGACTCAGCAGGCGGCCCAGAGTATTCTGGTAATGAGATGCGCGCTAAGTTCACGGATCACGTCCGGACGCTAGTTTGCTACATATTGGGCCCTTTTCTTGCTTTCTTACCTTCGCGATGGCGCGCGACATGGTTTGCGAATCGTCATTTTCCGTGGCGAGGCGCGACAATTGTTTCGGGCATGCTGCAATTCCTAGCCGTTCCACTGATCGTTATTCATTTCCGTCAATATCAGTATTTCTTCATCGTGGGCAACTTTGCGGATCCGGGAACCTGGGTGGTGTTTTATTTTTTCTTTGAGGGCGTGGGACGTTCAGTGGCCGCGGCGACTACGGGGGAAATGGCCGGGACACTGCTGCTTGTCGCGCCAGATCGGCTATTACTTTATGTGCGGCGAAAACTTGCGCCCGCACCGCCTCCGCTGATTCCTGATTTGGTGACGCGGGACGATTCGCGCGCGGATTGGCAATTGAGGATCGAATCCAGCCGCGCAAAACGCGAATGGAATGCCGGTCGATTGCTTCGTTACGAAGACCGCTATTATCGAATCGAGTCGTGCTGGGAGGAGGGCGGTCCGCGGCCATTTGTTTTTCTGCTGAGGGCGCTGACGGCTGGGGCTCCCTCGCGATCAGTGATTATTTATTCCCCGGAAACTGTTGCGCCGGAGCGTCCAGTGTTTTCCCCGCAAAATAGTTAAATCGCAGCGAGTCCCCGCTATAATGATAAGTGGAGGATGTACATGTCCGTGACGAAGCCGCAGCACCCGACGCGCACCGAATCCGACAGCATGGGGAAAATCGAGGTGGCCAATAGTGTTTATTGGGGCGCGCAGACGGAGCGTTCGCTGCTGCATTTCAATATTGGGCGCGACACGATGGCGCCGGAACTGATTCGCGCGTTTGGCATTCTGAAAAAGGCTGCAGCGCTGGTGAATCAGGAACTCGGAAAACTTTCCGCTGAAAAAGCGAAACTAATTTGCGCGGCCGCAGACGAAGTGATCGCGGGCATGCTGGACGAACATTTTCCATTGCGCGTTTGGCAGACCGGCAGCGGCACGCAAACGAACATGAACGTGAACGAAGTGATTTCCAATCGCGCAATTGAAATGGACGGCGGTGTGATGGGATCCAAAAAGCCGATCCATCCGAATGACGATGTGAATATGTCGCAGTCATCGAATGACACTTTTCCGACGGCGATGCACATTGCCGCAGCCGAGCGCGTGCACAACGCATTGATTCCCGCGGTGCAGGAAGTTCACGACGCGATAGCCGTAAAAGCAAAACAATTTGCGGATGTGGTGAAAATCGGGCGCACCCATTTGCAAGACGCAGTACCGCTGACAATCGGTCAGGAAATGGGCGGCTGGGCAAGTTTGTTGGAGCGGGACATTGTGCGGCTGAAGCAATCGCTGGACGGTGTTTACGATTTGGCGATTGGCGGATCGGCCGTCGGCACGGGACTGAACACGCATCCGGAATTTGCGGCGCGCGCGGCGAAAAAAATTGCGGAATTGACGGGCCTGCCGTTCCGTTCGCATCCGGATAAATTCGCGGCGCTTTCCGCGCATGACGAACTGGTTTATGCGCACGGTGCGATTCACACACTCGCTTGCTCGTTGATGAAAATATCGAATGATATTCGCTGGCTGGCGTCGGGTCCGCGCTGCGGATTGGGCGAGCTGCGCATTCCGGAAAATGAACCGGGCTCGAGCATCATGCCGGGTAAAGTGAATCCCACACAATGCGAAGCCATGACGATGGTTGCGGTGCAAGTGCACGGTAACAACGCGGCGATTGCGTTTGGCGATTCACAGGGAAATTTCGAGCTGAACGTTTTTAAGCCGGTGATCATTCATAACTTTCTGCACTCTGTGACATTGATTCACGATGCGTGCCACGGGTTTGTGGAATACATGATCAACGGAATCGAAATTGATCGCGAGAAAATTGAGTTTTACGTAAAGAATTGCCTGATGCTGGTGACGGCGCTGAATCCGCGAATTGGTTATGACAAGGCTGCGAAGTTGGCGCACACGGCGCTGGAGGCAGGAATTAGTTTGCGCGAGGCATGCATTCAGCTGGGATATTTAAGCGGCGAAGAATTCGACGAAATTGTTCGGCCGGAGAAAATGACGCATCCGTAGATTTTCCTTAGTCTTCTACCACACTTTTTCAAACTGTTGAAAATCCGCTTTCTCCGAACTTGTTACGAGCATAATAGCCTCTGCCTGTATTACACTCTCCCCGCTCCAAAATTGGTGGATTGAAATCAACCGGGGGTGCGTCTGTGTGGAATCGTCGCCATTTTATTGCGGTTTGCTCGAGCGCTGGACTTGCGGGAACGCTTTTGCCCGGCGTGCTTTATACGATGGCGCAGGGAAAACCTGCCATCACGAAGGAAATGCTTGATGGCGCGGCGGAAATCGCCGACGTAAAAATATTGGAAGAGTACAAACAGACTTTGCTTAACGGCCTGAACGGCGCCACGGCGGGCTACGAACAAATTTTCGCCCTGCACATGCCGAACAGTGTTCAGCCGGCGCTGGTGTTTGATCCGCTGCCGATGGGATGGAAGTTGGATACCGTCGCAGTGAAGATGCGGCCGTCTGTAATTGCTCCGGCGGTGGCCACGAAAGCTCCGAAAAATATTGAAGACATTGCGTTTTCTTCCGTGCGCGATCTGGCTGAGCTGGTGCGCACTAAAAAAGTTTCGTCGATGGCGTTGACGGAGATGTATCTGGAGCGATTGAAGCGCTACGATCCCAAACTGCATTTTCTAATTACTTCCACAGATGAACGCGCGAAGGATCAGGCGAAAACTGCGGACGCGGAAATTGCGAAGGGAAAATATCGCGGACTGCTGCATGGAATTCCGTGGGGCGGAAAAGATTTATTGGCGGTGAAAGGATATCCGACCACGTGGGGCGCGGGAGGTTTTGAAAAACAAACTTTCGACGAAGACGCCGAAGTTGTTCAGCGGCTGGATAAAGCCGGCGCGGTGTTGATTGCGAAATTGACGCTCGGCGCGCTGGCGCAAGGCGATCATTGGTACGGCGGCATCACGCGAAATCCGTGGAATCCCGCGCAGGGATCGAGCGGTTCATCAGCCGGCCCTGCATCGGCGACCGCGGCGGGCTGCGTTGGATTCAGTATCGGCACGGAAACGCTGGGCTCGATTTCTTCTCCATCGACGCGATGCGGAGTGACAGGACTGCGTCCGACATTTGGATTTGTGCCGCGCACCGGCGCGATGGCGCTTTCCTGGACTATGGACAAAATTGGCCCCATCTGCCGCGCGGTGGAAGATTGCGCGATTGTGATGGACACAATTCACGGACCGGACGGCAAGGATCGCTCGGTACAGCCCGCGGCATTTAATTGGGATGCGCAAATAAATTGGCGCACGCTGCGAGTGGGCGTGCTGCAAAAAGATTTCGCGTTGACGCCTTTCACCGAAGCGCAGCCGCCGAAACCAATCGCGGAAATGACGGAAGATGAGAAGACGCGATTCGAGCGCCAACAACAGCAGCGCAAGAATCAATTTGCCACGCGCGAATACGAACACAAATTTGATCAGGCCGCGCTGGATAAATTAACGGCCATGGGCGTGAAAATGAAGCCCGTCGAGCTGCCGAATTTTGCGTATCTTGGCGGAATGCGCGCGCTGCTGCAGGCTGAAGCAGCGGCGGCGTTTGACGAGCTTACCCGCACCGGCCGCGATAAACTTCTTACAGAGCAAGGTCCGGGCGACTGGCCGAATATTTTCCGCACGGCGCGATTTATGCCGGCGGTGGAATATATTCAGGCGAATCGCGCGCGCATGTTGATGATCGAAGCGATGAACACTTTCTTTAAGGATTTAGACGTGGTGGTTGCTCCGACAAACGGCTCGCAACTCACCATCACAAATTTGACGGGGCATCCGAGCGTTATTTTGCCGAACGGATTCCGCGGCGCGGACGCGCAGAAGCCGGCCAACGATAATTTTGGCGGCGGACCGGGAACTCCGGTGAGCTTGACGTTCCTGGGAAATCTTTACGGCGACGCAAAAGTATTGGCGTTGGCGAAGGCTTATCAGGACGCGACGGATTTCCACACGAAGCATCCGACATTAGACTAGTTGCGCGAGAAGTTCCGGCGGCAGCTTTAGCTACGTAAACAAAAAGGGGCATTCAACTATGAAACGCAACATTGTGTTCGGCGGAATATTTTTCGCCGCGATTTTGCTGACGGTTGTTGGCGCCATGTCAGCGCGCCAAACTTCGCAAATGGCGAAGCCACCCGCTACACAGGGAACCGCTCCCGCCGCATCGCAAAAAACAGAGGCGGAAATTCACGGATTGGATCTGGCGGACTTCGACCGCACATGCAAACCGTGCGAGGACTTCTATCATTTCGTGAACGGGGGCTGGCTTAAGAACAACGAAATTCCCGCGGCGTATCCGGCGTGGGGGCGCGTGAGTCAGTTGGCTGAGCATAACCGCGACGTGCTGCACGAAATTCTGGAGGCTACGGCGGCGAATAAAGCGAACGCCCCTGGGTCGATCGATCAGAAAATTGGAGACTTTTACGCGACGTGCATGGACACAACGAAAATTGACGCGGCGGGAATTCATCCGCTAGACGATGAGTTCGCGCGCATCGCAAAAGTTTCCGACATTGCCACGCTGCAAGCTGAAGTAGCGCGTTTGCAAACAATGGGCATTCGTCCCATGTTCAATTTCGGTTCACTGCAGGACTTCAAGGACAGCACGGAACAAACCGGCGGCGCATTTCAAGGCGGCATCGGAATGCCGGACCGCGATTACTACACGAAGACGGATGAGGCTTCCGTGAAACTGCGCGACGCTTACCAGTCGCATCTCGCAAAAATGTTTGTGTTGATGGGCGATTCCTCAGATCGTGCGTCGGCGGAAGCTGCAACGGTGATGGGCATTGAGACGAAACTTGCGACTGCGTCGATGACGCGAGTGGAACAACGCGATCCCGAAAAAATTTATCACCGCATGGGATTGGCCGAACTGGCGGCGATGACTCCGCATTTCAACTGGCCCGCATATTTCACCGCGATCGGATTCCCCGGAATTACCGTTGTAAACGCCGGCATGCCTGATTTTTTCAAGGCGCTTGACGCGCAACTGATCGCCGTGCCGCTCGACGATTGGAAAACTTATCTGCGCTGGCATGTGGTGCATTCGTCGGCGCCGTATCTTACGACGGCAATCGTGAACGAGAATTTCGATTTCTTCGGAAAGACGATGACCGGCACCACCGAGCAGCTTCCGCGCTGGAAGCGCTGCGTTTCCGTTACCGATCGCGATTTGGGCGAAGCGCTCGGCCAGAAATATGTCGCGAAAGCATTTCCTCCCGCCGCAAAAGCGCGCGCGCTGGAAATGGTGAACAATCTAATTGATGCGTTGAGAGAAGATTTGAAAACTTTGTCATGGATGAGCCCTGAAACGCGCGTGCAGGCGCTGACCAAGCTGAATGCCATCACAAAGAAAATTGGATATCCCGACACATGGCGCGATTATTCCGCCGTGAAAGTGGATCGCGTTTCTTACGTGCAAAATGTGATGCGCGCTCGTCAGGAAGATTTCCACTTTGACGCGGCGAAAATCGGGAAGCCGGTGAACCGTGGCGAGTGGGGAATGACTCCGCCAACCGTAAATGCTTATTACAATCCGCAGTTGAACGAAATTGTTTTTCCCGCAGGGATTCTGCAATTTCCGCTTTTCGATGCGAAAGCGGATGACGCTTTGAATTACGGCGCGATGGGTTCCGTAATCGGCCACGAAATGACGCACGGATTCGACGACCAGGGCCGTCAGTTTGACGCGAAGGGCAATCTCCGCGATTGGTGGACTCCGGAAGACGCGAAGAATTTCCTGGAACGCGCCACTTGTGTGCAGAAACAATTCGACGCCTATGTGGTTTCCGGCGACACGCACGAAAACGGCAAGCTGGTGCTGGGGGAAAGCATCGCCGACCTTGGCGGGCTGGTGATCGCGCACGCTGCATTTGAAAAAGCCCATGCAGGAAAATCGAATGCGCCGGTGGACGGCTTCACTCCCGAACAGCGATTTTTTATTTCCTTCGCGCGGGATTGGGGACAGAATCTGCGTCCGGCGTATGAGCTGATGCTGACGAATACTGATCCGCATCCACTGCCGCGTTTTCGCGCCATCGCTTCGTTGCAGAACATGCCGGAATACGCAGCGGCGTTTGGATGCAAGTCCGGCGACGTGATGGTGCGTCCGGAAGATCAGCGCTGCCGAATCTGGTAGCCGGTCAGGTGGTCAACGCATCGCGACAATTTGAATTTCGAGAGTAGACGTCAGTCCAAAATCTGGGGGGATTCACATATGCGACGCACCGCGTGGCTCGTAGCGATTTGTGCTGTATCAATATTGTTGCCCTTGATGTTGATCGTTCCTATGGGCCATGCCGGGCAGACCGCCCGCACAGAAATTCACGGCTTGAACCCGGCGGATATGGATCCGACCTGTAAGCCGTGCGAAGACTTCTACAATTTTGTAAACGGCGGCTGGGCGAAAACCCATCCGATTCCGCCCGCGTTTGCCAGCTACGGCCATTTCACCGAATTGCAGGATCACAATCAGGGAGTGCTGCACACGATTCTTGACGAGGCCGCCGCGAATAAGTCCGCGAAGCCGGGTTCCGTCGAACAGAAAATCGGCGACTTTTATTCGAGCTGCATGGATTCCGCCCAGAGTGACGCAGCCGGAATTCATCCGCTGGATGATGAGCTCGCGCGCATTGCAAAAATTTCCGATGTGACCGCGCTACAAGCCGAGGTGGCTCATCTGCATACGGAGGGCGTCGGCGTGATGTTCCGCTTCGGCTCCACCACCGACCGCAAGAACAGCTCCGAACAAACTGGTTCTGCTTCTCAAGGTGGAATTGGCCTTCCGAATCGCGATTACTACACCAAGACGGACGATAAATCCGTGCAGCTTCGCGATGCCTACCGCAAGAGCGTCGAAAAAATGTTTGTTCTAGCGGGTGACGCGCAAGATCGCGCTGCCGCCGAAGCCGCCACAGTTCTGGCCATCGAGACGAATCTAGCCAACGCATCAATGACGCCTGTCGAGATGCGCAATCCCGAAGCAACTTACCACCGTAAGACTGTTGCGGAACTTGTGGCGCTCACGCCGCATTTTGACTGGCACACTTATTTCCGAAACATCGGATATCCGAATATTGCGATTATCGATGTGACCACGCCGGATTTTTTCACGGCACTGGACGCGAACATCGGCGCGATTCCGCTGGGCGATTGGAAAACTTATCTGCGTTGGCACGTAATTCATTCCGCCGCGCCGAACCTTTCGGCGCCATTCGTTGCGGAGAATTTTGATTTCTCCGGGCGTATTCTTACCGGCGCGAAGGAAGATCAGCCGCGTTGGAAAAAGTGCGTGCAAGCCACGGATCGCGCGCTGGGCGAAGCGCTTGGACAAAAATATGTGGAGAAGAATTTCCCTCCCGAAGCAAAGGCTCGCGCACTCGCGATGGTTCACAACCTGATTGCCGCACTGTCGGAAGACTTGCAGACGCTGCCGTGGATGAGTCCTGCGACGCGCCAGCAAGCTGTGGCGAAACTGAACGCGATGACCATCAAAATCGGCTATCCCGATCGGTGGCGCGATTATTCCGCGTTCCGCGTGGATCGCGGCCCATTCGTTGCCAATATGCTGCGCAGCGCTGAATTTAATTATCACAGAAATTTGGACCGCATCGGCAAGCCGGTGGATCCCGCCGAGTGGGGAATGACTCCGCCGACAGTGAACGCTTCCTACAATCCGTCAAGAAATGACATCACGTTTCCGGCCGGAATTTTGCAGGCGCCATTTTTTGACGCCAAAGCCGACGACGCGCTGAATTACGGCGGCATGGGAACGGTGATTGGCCATGAAATGACGCATGGTTTTGACGACGAAGGCCGCAAGTTTGACGGGCGGGGAAACCTGCGCGATTGGTGGACTGCTGAAGACGCGAAGAATTTCCAAGAGCGCGCCGATTGTGTTTCAAAACAATTTGACGGCTACGTTGTAGCCGGCGATTTGCACGAGAACGGCAAATTAATTCTCGGCGAAAGCATCGCGGATCTGGGCGGAATGGCCATTGCTTTCCGTGCGCTGGAAAAAGCAATCGCGGGCAAGCCGCATCCGGCCATTGACGGCTTCACGCCCGAGCAGCGATTCTTTATTTCTTCCGCGCGCATCTGGGGCGGAAATTCCACTCCGGAATTTGAGCGCTTACAGGTGGCCACGAATCCGCATCCGCTGGGGCGTTTTCGCGCAATTGCGGCGCCTTCAAACCTGGATGCATTTGCAAAAGCGTTCGACTGCAAAGCAGGCTCGCCGATGGTACGCGAGCAGCCTTGTCGAATCTGGTAGTCGTTTGTTGATATAACCCTGTGGGCGGCGCACAGATCTGTGCGTCGCCAAAGAATATTTTCACTGAAGCGAGGAAAATAAGATGAACTTGCGTTTCACTCAGAAACTTGGTTTTCTAACTGCCGCGGCAACTGCGATATTCATGATGGCAACCGTCGCACCGGCATTCGCGCAAACCACTCAGGATCCAGCCGCGCAACAAGCGGAAGAAGCGGCGCGTTTGGCCGCGCAGGCGTGCAAGCCGGGACCGGTCACGCTGCCCACGCGATTGCAGGGCGCGCCTTGGACGGAAACCCTGAAGCAGGGCGACTTCATGATTAAAGATTTTCATTTCAAGTCTGGCGAAACTTTGCCCGAATTGAAATTGCATTACTACACGCTGGGCGCACCGGAACGCGACGCTACCGGCAAAGTGACCAACGCAGTAATCATCGGCCATGGCACTGGCGGAACGGGGCGCGCATTTCTTACCGCAACTTTCGCGGGAATCCTTTTTGGTCCCGGCCAATTGCTGGACGCGAAACATTACTTCATCATTTTGCCGGATGGCCTCGGCCACGGATGCAGCAGCAAGCCGAGCAATGGACTGCACGCGAAATTTCCGCAATATGATTACGACGATATGGTCGCCGCGCAGCACGCCATTGTGGTTGACGCGCTGAAAGTAAATCACCTGTTCCTTGTAATGGGCACTTCGATGGGCTGCATGCACGCGTGGGTGTGGGGCGAAACGTATCCGGATTTTATGGATGGACTCGTACCGCTGGCGTGCCAAACCGTTCCGATTGCCGGACGCAATCGCGTGATGCGCAAAGCGGCGATGAACGCAATCACCTCGGATCCCGAATATAAGAATGGCGAATACACAACCACGCTGCACGGCATGATCGAAGCCGAGGATATTTTATTGCTGATGGGAAGCACGGCGCTGCAATGGCAGAAGAGCTATCCAACGCGGGATCAAGCCGACGCTTTCCTGGAGCTGCGTGAAAAATCCGGCATCGCTACGACCGACCCGAACGACATGCTTTATTATTTCAACGCTTCGCGAAACTACAATCCCGACCCCGACCTAGAAAAAATCAGAGCGAAGGTTCTCTATATTAATTCGGCGGACGACTTGATCAACCCGCCGGAACTGGGAATCGCCGAGCGCGAAATCAAACGCGTGAAAGACGGCAAATTTGTTTTGTTGCCGATCACGGATCAAACCCGTGGTCACGGCACTCATTCGCTACCGGCAATCTGGCAGAGCTATCTGGCAGAGATGCTGCACTCGATGGGACGATAAGACCAGTTCAGCGCCTTTGCAAAAAAGCGCGGCCGTAAAAAAATGTGGGCGGAAGATTCTCCGCCCACGTCACACCTGATTAAGAAACGCTGTCCAACCGTAAATCGATTAGTGTCCCAATCCTTTTGGACTGGTCGTAATCGGCAGGCCCGGCAAGTATCGCTTGCGCATCTCGGCGGTGGTCATCATGCCCTTGCGGACATTTGTAGCGGCCAAAGCATTGTTTTGCGTTGAGTAGGTGACGAAGATCGTGTCGCCGGTGCGAAGATCGGTCATCTTAATTGACTTGCCGTTCTCGTCGACGTACTTGGTCTTGTCATTCACGCCAATCGTTGCGGTAATTTGAGTCGGCCGCAGCAAGACCAGCGCGCTGTGCGCTTTATCGATCGACGAGATGACGAAAAACTCGTCACTGCCGGCTTTTGCCTGCACCTGCGCGCGTACGGCAAACGCCGAAGTGAAAATCACGGCGGCTATCGCCGAAAGAAAAACCGATTTCCGAAAGTTATTCATATCGTAGGGCCTCGATGGGATCAAGCGACGCTGCTTTGCGCGCCGGATAGTAACCAAAAATCACTCCAACTGCCGCGGAGAAAAGAACAGAAATCAAAATCGCCGACGGCGGAATCTGCGTGGGCCATTTCAACATAGCCGATACTGCGTTAGACCCGAAGAATCCGAATACCACGCCAATGGCTCCGCCAAACATACTGAGGACAACCGCTTCGCTCAAAAATTGCCGGCGAACATCATTTTCCGTTGCGCCTACCGCCATGCGAACGCCAATCTCGCGCGTGCGCTCGGTAACGGACACCAGCATGATGTTCATAATTCCGATGCCGCCGACGATTAGCGATACCGACGCGATGCATGCAAGTAGTAATTCCATAACGCCAAGCGTTTGCGCGCGCGCCTGCGCGATGTCAGTCGGGCTGCGGATAATAAAGTCATCCGGCTCCGAAGAACGCAGGTGGTGCCGCTGACGAAGCAGTCCGGAAATTTGCGCCTGTGCGGCGTCCATGTCGGCCGAAGACGTGGCAGACACAGTGATGCTCTGCAGCCAGGAAATTCCGGCAAGTTTCTTCATCACTGTCGTATAGGGCAGGATCATCGTGTCGTCCTGATCCTGACCGTAAGGCGATTGCCCCTTCGCTGAAAGCTCGCCAATTACGCGAAATGGCAAGCTGGAAACGCGAATGGTCTGGCCGACGGGATTCGCCGCGCCAAACAAGTTCTGCGCCACGGTGTGGCCGATAATGGCCACATCGGATGCATTTTGGACGTCCTGATCGCTGAACGCCGCGCCTCGCTCCACTGGCCAGTGACGAATTTGCAGGAAGTCCGGTGACGCGCCGGTAACACGCGTAAACCAGTTCTGATTTCCGAAGACGACTTGTACGCCCGAGCCAACACCAGGAGAAACCCGGCTTACCGTGGTGATCTGTTCTTGAATCGCGATAGCATCAGCTGGCACAAGCGTTTTCGTTGCCGCGCTTCCCAAATGGACGCCGCCAAGATTCACGCTGCCGGCATTAATGGTGATTAAGTTTTCGCCCAGGCTCTGAATTTGTTCCTGCACTTGCTGCGAAGCACCTTCGCCAATCGCAACGGTGCAGATTACCGCGCCGACACCGATGATGATGCCGAGCATGGTCAGCAGCGTGCGCATTTTGTTTCGCGCCAGAGCACGAAACGCGACGCGTAGAACTTCGCTAAATCTCAACGGCCACCTCCACGTCCCCCGCCTCCACCACCAGGACCACCACCCGGTCCGCCCCTGCCACCATTCTGGCTCAACGGATTTGCACCACCGGACTGCGGCTTTCGCGCCGCCTTCCTGGAAGGTGATAAGCGTATCGCCTTCTTTCAGCGGTCCATCGATCATTTGAGTGTTCACGTAATCAGTAATTCCAGCCTTGATGGCGATAGGCTTCGGCTTGCCGTCGTCGCCCTTCGTCCAAACAACCTGCGCGCCCTGCAAGTGCGTGCTGTAAGCGGCGCGAGGAATTTTATTCGCAGTGTAAAGCGCGCGAAGGTCCGCGAACGGCATGTCCGGTACATACGAAAGCGCCGCGTTCGGAATCATGATGACGTTCTCGACTTGTCCTGTCGGGATCGTCACATACGCGGTTTCGCCAGGCAGCAATTTTTCGTCCGGATTATCGAAGTCAATGATCGTTGAGTATGTGACGACGTTCTGCACGGTCGTTGCATTCAAGCGCACCGTGCTTACGCGGCCGTGGAATTGGTCACCGGGAAACGCGTCAACTTGAAAGGTTACGTCCGCTCCGACGTGAATGTTTCCGGTGTCCGATTCATCGGTTGCGGCGTAAAGCTGCATGCGCTTCAAGTCCTGCGCGATGGTGAAGACGTTCGGCGCCGTCAACTGGGCCGCAACGGACTGGCCGACGGTGATGCTGCGCTGAACGACAATGCCGTCAATCGGGGAAGTGATCGTGGAATAATTCAGGTTCGTAATCGCCTGATCCAGCGATCCTTGCGCGGCTTCCACTTGTGCGTGGGCCTGCAGCAATTGCGCTTTCACCTGATCGAGCTGTGACTTCGCCTGATTCACTTGCGCTTGCGCGGCGACGACTGATGCATCCGCCTGTGCGGTGGTCGAGTCAGAAAGATCGCTCTGATCCTTGGTATAAATTCCCTGAGCCGCCAAATTGTGAACCCGCTGCCCATTGGCTTTCGCGTAATTCGCGTCAGCTTGCAGCTTCGCTACGTTCGCTTGATCCACAGCAATCGTGGCTGTAGCGGACTGCACGCTGGCTTGCACGTTCTTCTCGTTGCCCAACGCGTTGTCCAGATTTCCCCTCGCAGTGACGTACTGCGCTTCATAAAACGCGGGGTCGAGCTGCGCGAGAACCTGGCCGGCGTGAACGCGTGTGTTGAAGTCCGCAAACACGAATTGCACCGTGCCGGAAATGAACGATCCGACCGGAACTGTCGTGAGGGCGTTCACCGTTCCTGTCGCTTGCACGACTGCAGTGATGTTGCCTTTCCGCACATTCGCCGTGGTGTACTTGATCTCGGCCGGCCGGTTTTTTACGACGAGCCAGCTTCCACCGCCGACAAGCACAACAACTCCAAGAGTAGTAGCAAGAAGATGCTGGCTGATAATTCTGGGTAATTTCATGTGGGTTCTACCTTTTCCTGTTTATTCCGCTTATACCGACGTATCCGCGCTTCGCCCGGTTTCCAAATTGGAAGGCATGCTCCGACACGGGCGGGGGACTACCGGCTACGCAACTTCCCGCTACCATTATGACGTATCTGCTCCCAAGCCGGTTACTTATGATGCTGGCTACCGGGGGAGGGAGATTCTAGCGCAATTCTTTGAAAAATCACCTTAATTTTGCAATAAGATGAGCGGGCCTCAGGAGGCATCATGAATCTACGTCGTTTAATTATGTCGATCTGCGTCGCATCTTGTTTGTTATTCACGTCCGCTGCAATATTCGCGCAGACGAAGTCTGCTGCCGCGCCGGGTGCATCGTCCGTCTATCCCATTCAAGAAGGATTTGTGGATGCGCACGGCGTGCTCATCTATTACACGACGATTGGCCGCGGCGCGCCGCTTGTGATCGTTCACGGCGGACCCGGCGCGTCGCACGATTACTTCCTGCCCTACCTGCTGCCGCTGGCGCGCCAGAACAAACTTATCTTCATTGACGAGCGCGGCTCAGGCCGTTCCGAGAAGCTCGAAGATCCGAAGGGCTACACCGTCGAAAACATGGTGGAGGACGTGGAAGCGGTGCGCACCGGGCTGGGCCTCGGCAAGATCGCGCTACTCGGCCATTCCTATGGCGGCGTTCTTGCGCAAGCCTACGCGTTGAAGTATCAGCAAAACCTGACGCAGCTTATTCTGTGCAGCACATTTTCCAGCACGCCGCCATCAACGAAGTCTTCGTTCGCATGGAACAAAACATGCCTGCCGAATTGCGCGACCGCATTAAAAAGATGGAAGCCGAAGGATTATTCGGCCATGGAAAAGACTACGAGAAGAATCGCTACACCAATGACTACATGAAGGCCGCATGGGGTGAAGGATATTTTCCATATCTGTATCAGAAGCATCCGGATCCAAACTTCGATCCCATCGGACAGGGCAACAATTCCTGGGATTTGTATCGCGAAATGTGGGGCTCGCACGGCGAGTTCGTGATTGATGGCAATCTCGCATCAGTGGAATATACGGATCGCCTTTCCTACAATCCACGTCCCCACGCTGATTACGCCGGGGATCACGACGAATCCGATCCGGCGATGTCACAAGTAATGCATCAAAAAATTGCGGGCTCGAAAATTGTGATTCTGCCGAAGAGCGGTCACATGACGTTTGTAGATCAGCCGGGATTGTTTTTGAATGCGGTCGAAACGTTTCTTCATCCGGTCGCAGTGAAGTAGAAATAGTCTGACGCGCCCGCTAAATTAGCGGCTGTGCTAAAATCTGTTCGCACAGTAGGCTCGTAGCTCAGTTGGTTAGAGCGCCACCTTGACACGGTGGAGGTCTGGGGTTCGAGTCCCCACGAGCCTACCATTCACTTCTGGGGCCATCCGTTACAGCACTCGCAATCCGCTATTTCATGTGTCCTTGCACCGTTCTTACCAGGAGAAGCTATGCAAAAACGCAAACTTGGAAAAAGTAATCTGGAAGTCTCCGCCCTCGGTCTCGGCTGTATGGGCATGAGCTTCGGCCTTAGGCCCTGCCGCGGACATAAAAGGAATGATCTCGCTGATTCGCACGGCCGTCGACCGCGGCGTAACTTTCTTTGACACTGCGGAAGTTTATGGCCCCTTCACCAACGAAGAACTCGTCGGCGAAGCGCTTGCTCCCGTTCGTAAGCAAGTTGCGATTGCCACCAAGTTTGGTTTCAGACCGTCCGCCGCCGACCCTAGCAAAGTGGTCTGAGCTGGACAGCAGCCCGGCGCATATCAAACAAGTTGCCGAAGCCTCGCTCAAGCGCCTTAAAACGGACGTCATCGATTTGTTCTATCAACATCGAGTTGATCCAAACGTACCAATCGAAGACGTGGCAGGAGCAGTGAAAGATCTAATTCAACAAGGCAAAGTGAAGCACTTCGGTCTTTCTGAAGCAGGCGTGAAAACGATCCGTCGCGCGCACGCAATTCATCCAGTCACGGCGCTCCAGAGTGAATATTCCCTCTGGTGGAGAGAACCTGAAGCAGAAGTGTTGCCAACGCTCGAAGAACTCGGCATCGGATTCGTTCCGTTTAGTCCATTAGGAAAAGGATTTCTCACCGGAAAAATCACGGAAGAAACTAAATTCGATAAAACCGATTTCCGAAATATCGTTCCGCGCTTCACGCCGGAAGCTCGGAAGGAAAATCAGGCTTTCGTCGATCTGCTTGGCCGGCTCGCAGAACAAAAAAAGGCGACCGCCGCTCAAATCGCACTCGCTTGGTTGTTGGCCCAAAAGCCGTGGATTGTTCCCATCCCCGGCACAACGAAGCAGTCGCGTCTCGAGGAAAATATCGGAGCGGCTGCTATTGAACTCACGCCCGAAGATCTCCGCCTGATCGATAGCGCCGTTTCAAAGATTACTGCCCAAGGCGCTCGCTATCCGGAACATCTACAGAAGTTGGTCGGCCGCTAAACTCCCCGCACATCATTATTCGACACTTGCGAGTATCGGACGATTGTGCCACACTCCCATAAGACGCTTATGGGTGACACACAAAAACAAGGCGACCTCGTTCAGGGCACGCTGGACATGCTCGTGCTGAAGTCTTTGGCCAGCGGCTCCAAACATGGTTACGCCGTTGCGGAATGGATCGCACAAACTTCCGAAGAAATCCTGCGCGTGGAAGAAGGCGCTCTCTATCCGGCGCTGCACCGCTTGGAACTTCGCGGACTTCTGAAATCCGAATGGGGCGTTTCGGAAAATAATCGCCGCGCGAAATTTTATTTGCTTACAACCGCGGGACGCAAAGAACTCGCCGCGGAATCTGAACACTGGCGGCGCATGGCGGGCGCCATCGCGCGCGTTATGCAAACGGCTTAGGAAAATTTATGTTCCGCGAATGGCAAATGCAAACGTGGCTCCGGCTGAAGGCACTTTTTAAGCGCAAGCAACTCGATCGCGACCTGGACGATGAAATCGCGTTCCACCTCGCCATGCGTGAAGAAAAAGTTTTGGCGGCGAATTTGGAATCCCCGTTCAAATCACCGCTGGAATCAAATGACGCGCATTACTCCGCGCGCCGCCGCTTCGGTAACACCACTTCATTAAAGGAGGTCACTCGCGAAATGTGGACCTTCGCTTCTCTCGAAACTCTTTGGCAGGATATTCGCTACGGCCTGCGCATGCTTCGCAAGAGTCGCGGCTTTACTGCCGCAGCAATTCTCACGCTCGCTCTCGGGATCGGCGCGAACACGGCAATTTTTTCCGTCGTCAACGCTGTTCTGCTTCGCCCACTGCCATTTCGCGATCCAGACCGGCTGGTCAGCGTTCTCGAAAATAAACCCACGCAGAATCTGGACTGGCTTTACGTAACGCCTTTCAATTTTTCGGAATGGCAAAGGCGCGCCACCACATTTGAAGATCTCGCGGCGATGAATGGCTTCGGCTGTTCCTTCCGTCTTGCCTCACAGGATGAACCGCATCTTCTGAACGGCGCTTGCGCTTCGTCCAATTTCATTCCGATGTTGGGCGTTCAGCCTATGCTCGGCCGTTTGTGGTCTCCTGAAGAAGATTTACCCGGCGCCGCTCACGTTGCCGTGTTGAGCTACCCACTTTGGAAAACGCAGTTTGGCGCCGACCCCAATGCAATCGGTAAGACAATCTGGGACGCGGCGAATCGCCAGACATACTCAATTATTGGCGTGCTTCCGCCGAACTTTCAATTTGCGTCTGAAGACGTAGCCGTGTGGGCGCCACTGGGTCTCGATCTTCGCGCGAACACCGCTCGTTTCCACAATCTTCTCGTCTCCGCCCGGCTGAAACCCGGAGTGTCTCGTGAACAAGCGCAAGCCTCGATGGACGCCATCGCAACTCAGCTCGAAAAAAGTTTTCCAGTCACAAACACTGGATGGGGAGTGACCGTACAACCACTGCAACAGTTCTATTCCAATCGGGGCAATACGCGGACAACATTGCTGGTGATGCTCGCGGCCGTTGGCGCGCTTCTGCTCATCGCGTGCGCGAACGTCGCAAATTTATTGCTGGCACGCGCGGCCGTGCGTCAAAAAGAAGTCGCCGTCCGCGTGGCCATCGGCGCAACTCGATTCCGTTTGGTTCGCCAAATGTTGACGGAAAGCCTGCTCTTGGGAATTTTGGGCAGCGGCGCAGGTTTTCTTTTGGCTTGGGCGGCCTTTCGTCCGCTGATTTCAATTGCTCCAGAGCTGCCTTCATTTCAACCAAATGCACTTCGCATGGACGCGCAAGTTCTTTTCTACACGATGGCCGCCGGCGTGATCGCGAGCGTGTTGTTCGGACTTGCTCCCGCGCTGAAAATTTCCAAACAGGATTTGAACTCGTCATTGCGTGAGGCCGGCCGCGGCCTGCACGGAAGTATCCGCGATCGCGCCACGCGGAATCTGTTAATCGTCGCCGAAATCGCGCTCGCCTTCGTTCTTGCCGTCGGCACGGGATTGCTGATTGAAAGTTTCTGGAATTTGCAGCGAGACAAACTCGGTTTCAATTCCGAGCGCGTTCTAACTTTGAATATGTGCTGCCTTGACGCGTCCCGGTATTCCACGCAGGCGCAATTCAATGCTTTCAACCGGCAACTCTTCGCGAATATCCAGGCACTGCCCGGAGTGGAATCGGCCAGCTCAACTACGGCTCTGCCGCTTCGTCAATTCGATGGCGGCGGTTCCGTTCTGCAAATTCAAGGACGTCCGGCTGCGAGCCCGGGGCACGAACTTCTTATGGATTCCCGTTTTGTAAATCCGGATTATTTCCACATGATGCAAATCAGCTTGCAGCGCGGCCGAACATTCACCGCTGAAGATGACGAGAACCATCCGCTAGTCGCTGTAATCAACGAGTCGATGGCGCGTCACCTTTGGCCAAATCAAGATCCAATCGGACAGCAAATTAAATTTGCGGTGAATCAAACGGGATTCTGGTTCAGAATCATCGGCGTCGTTGCCAACTCCAGAGATCGCGGCCTCGGAAAAGAAACTCGCTCCACGATGTATGCGAGCAATTTGCAGAATCAACTTGCCGGCTCCAACCTACTGATTCGCACAATATCGGATCCTCACACGATGGTAAATAGTGTCCGCGACGTAGTGCGGTCGCTGGATCGCAACATTTCCATCAGCAATTCACGAACACTTGACGAAGCGATGAGCCAATCTCTTTCGCCGCAGCGATTTTCAGTTTTACTTCTCACGCTTTTCGCGGCTTTGGCGCTCTGTCTGGCATGCATCGGGGTTTATGGCGTAACTGCATTCACCGTGGCGCAGCGGACGCATGAAATCGGAGTAAGAATTGCGCTCGGTGCGCAGTCTCGTGACTTGTTTTTCCTCGTCGTCGGCCAGGGACTTCGCCTCGCGCTGGTTGGCGTCGCCATCGGCGTGATTGGCTCGCTCGCACTAACGCGCCTTATGTCCAGTTTGTTTTTTAACGTCAGCGCGCACGACCCACTCACGCTGGTCTCCGTGTGCGCGGTGCTCACGGCCGTCACTGTGCTGGCGTGCTACATTCCCGCGCGGCGTGCAATGCGCGTGGATCCGATGATTGCCCTGCGTCACGATTGAACCGCATAAATATTTCTGTCGGTGGCTTTCTAACGACGGGCTAAAGGCTTTACGCCATCGCGGAAACCACATAATAAATCAGCACTGCGAACGCGACATTCACGCCGACCGCCAGGAGAAATGCCTGCATGCGTTCAATGTGATCGAGCTCTTCAAACACAACCATGATCACAATCGTGCCGCCGATTCCAGCGAGCAGCGGACCAATCACCGGCACGATAATCAACCAGCTCGCAACAGAGCCCAGAAACAGCGCGCGAATGAGCGGCAGAAATGTTCCTTCGCCGCCAAAGAGTTTTTTGGCTAGAAAATGGCAGATACCAAACCGCAGGAATTCCACAAGAATCCCGCTCGGCACCATCGCAAGCCCGAACGTTACTTTCTGAGGATCTAACTTCACTCCATTGGACAACGCGGTTGCAATATTGGCTAGTAGCGGCAGGCCCGCACCAACTATCCAGAATAAAATTCCGTAGAAAAGCGCATTTGGGTCGCGCGAATTGCGGCGGATTGCTGAGTCATCCCAGAAAATAATCTTCCATCCCTGCATAAAATAATATGCGGGCGGAAAACCAAGTTTCGATGGCGGCGCTTCCAATTCAACAAGCGGCGCGACGTTTGGACAATTATGCGTGATTCCGTAAGACTGCCCGCAAACAGCGCAGATCATTTTGCCTCCGTGGGGCGTGCCGCCGCGGGGAATCTATCAGACCCGTATCCAGGTGCAACCTTTATCTTTTCGCAAACCACCTTCCGCTGTTTTGTGAGCGCGAGCTATAGCACTTGCGCGGCCTTAAACTCCAGACTATCCTCCGCATCACGAGAAATTTTCGCGTGATCAAGGAGACTTCAAGATGCGTCGATTGATTTTCACGATGGGAATAATTTTGCTGACGATAAGCGCTTTCGCCGTGCCGTCGCACGCGCAAGGCCGCGGCAATCCGTTGCGCCAGTTCATTAAAACGGATGCGCCGGTGATCGCGCTGACTCACGTGAAAATAATTGACGGCACAGGCGCCGCGCCGGCTGACGATCAAACCATCGTAATCAGCGCCGGAAAAATTTCCTGGATGGGCGCCGCAGCGCAGGCAAATATTCCTTCCGGCGCGCAATTGATGGACCTGACCGGCTACACCGTGATGCCCGGCATGGTCGGAATGCACGAGCACATGTTTTATCCCGCCGGCGGACAGTACAACGAAATGACCTCAACCGCGCCGAAACTTTATTTGGCGTGCGGCGTAACCACCGCGCGAACCGCGGGAAGTCTCGATCCATACACCGACTTGAACATGAAGACGATGATTGACGACGGTCGCATGATTGGACCGAAGATGAACGTCACCGGCCCTTATCTCGAAGGCCCTCCGGGAACCGGCGTGCAAATGCATCAACTTTCCGGCCCCGATGAATCGCGCGAGTTGGTGAATTATTGGGCGGCGCTCGGCGCCGGCTCGTTCAAAGCGTACATGCACATCACGCGCGCCGAACTTTCCGCCGCGGTTGCCGCAGCGCATCAGCACAACGTGAAAATCACCGGCCACTTGTGCTCAATTGGATTTAAAGAAGCCGCCGCGCTCGGCATCGATAATTTGGAACACGGACTCGTTGTCGACACGGAATTTAATTCCGGAAAATCGCCCGACGTTTGCCCCGCGCAGAACGACACGTTCGCAACAATTTCTAAAATGGATGTGGAAGGCCCGGAAATTCAGCAGACGATCAAAGATCTCGTCGCGCATCACGTCGCGATCACTTCGACGCTTCCAGTGTTCGAGGGATTTGTTCCAAATCGTCCGCCAATGCCGTGGATGGCACGTCCACTGGAGGCGCTGCTTCCTGAAGAGCGCATTGCATATTTGGAAGGCCGTGCGCGCACCGCTGCGAATGCCGCCAACACTCCGTGGAACACTTTGTTGCAAACCGAAATGAAATTCGAGCGCGACTTCGTGAAAGCCGGCGGCGTGCTGATGGCCGGTGTAGATCCCTACGGGCGCAGGCGGCGACTTGCCCGGATTCGGCGATCAGCGCGAAGTTGAACTTTTAGTCGAAGCTGGATTCACTCCCGCTGAAGCAATTCACATCGCCACCGCAAACGGCGCAGAATTTCTGGGCCTTTCCGCGAAAGTCGGCACGCTCGCGCTGGGAAAATCGGCGGACATCATGGTGATTCACGGCGATCCGTCAGCGCGCATCGCCGACATTGAAAAACTCGAAATTGTTTTTAAGGACGGCGTGGGCTACGACTCGCAGAAGCTGATTGATTCTGTACGAGGAATTGTCGGCCTGCGCTAAACGCCTAGCGCAGAAAATCTAAAGTTGCACGTCGGTTTCAACTGGCGCATCATAATCCACGCCTTCCAACTCAAAACCAAATAGCGAACGAAATTCGCGCTGAAAATCTTCATAAGCGGTTAGCTGACGCAAGTTTTCCGTCGTCACTTCCGGCCACACTCGCGCGATATCAGACTGCACATCCATTCGCATTTCGCGATCGTCCATGCGGATGCGCCCGGCATCGTCCGTGGAAATTTTCGCGCCCTCGCCAAGATAATCAAAAAACAGCCGCCGCATCTGCTCAATCGTTCCTTCATCCACTCCGCGTGCATTCAACGCCAGCGGCAGCAAACTCAAATAGAGCGGCACGACAGGAATCGCCGACGAAGCCTGCGTCACCACCGCTTTATTCACGGACACGTACGCGCTTCCGCCCAGCTTTGTTTTCAGTTTCGCGTTTAGCCGGTGCGCCGTCGCGTCCACATCTTTTTTCGCTTGCCCGATTGTTCCATCTCGATAAATCGGCCACGTCAATTGCGGCCCTATGTACGAATACGCCAGCGTGCACACGCCCTGCGCCAGCAATCCGGCGTCAAGCAACACGTCAATCCACATTTCCCAATCTTCGCCGCCCATCACCGCAATCGTATCGGCAACTTCCTGTTCACTCGCCGGCTCCAGCGTCACGGGCATAACTTTTCCAACATCCAGATCAATTGTTTTATTCGTGAAGGGCTGGCCAACCGGCTTCAGCGCGGAATTAAAAATTTGTCCCGTGCGCGGATGCACGCGCCGCGGCGACGCCAAACTGTAAATCACCAGATCAATCGGCGCCATGTCCTTCCGAATAATTTCTGTCGCCTGCGCTTTCGCCGCATCTGAAAACGCATCCACATTCATGCTCGCTGCAAACAATCCGTCGCGCCGCGCAAATTCATGGAACGCCGCACTGTTGTAATATCCCGCCGAAGCCGTTTTCACTCCGTCGGCCGGACGCTCAAAGAAAATTCCCAGCGTTCGCGCGCCAAATCCCCACGCCGCGGCAATGCGCGACGCAAGTCCGTATCCCGTGGATGCGCCAATCACCAGCACGTTACGCATTCCCGCGCGCCGCCCCGTCGATCGGAAGTAATCGCCGCGATTTGCCGCGCCACATTTTGCCGGCATCCTTCCGGATGCGCGTTGATGCAAATAAATCCGCGCGATTTGCGCTTGATAATTTGTTCAGGCATTTCTTCTGGCAATCTCCGTCAGTTTTTTTGATCCGCGTGATATTTCGTCAGTAATTGCGCACGATTCTCGCTCAGATCAATTCCAGTAGTCCGCGTCGGAAATGGAATTGCCGGTCCGACCAGCCCCAGCCACAGCGCGCGATTAAATTTCCCAGTGTCCAGATCATCCTCGACGCTAAAATCCTGTCCGCGCATTTTCTTTTCCCACCACGCCGCATCATGTCGCGGACGCGCATATCGCGCATCGAACAACTCCGCATCATTTTTCTCGGCGGCAACAGGAGGCAACGGCAATTGCGTAGTCCGCAGCACCGCCGCCACGCGAGCAGTGTAACTCCACGGCTTATATTCCGCGCTAAATGAATCCGCCATCGGCGCCGCTGCCGCGTCGTTCAATCCCATCGGCTTCATCCCTAATAATTCCTCAATTGTCCGCAACATATTCACCGTCGTGTATCGATGTGAAATCCACCGCGCCCTGCTTCACATAAGCGCCCGCAATCAACGCGACGGTCCGGTGCGCGTCCATATGATCCGGCCCGTTCTGCGCGTCATCTTCAATCGTCACGATCACAGTATCTTTCGCAAATGGACTGGCCGCAACTTTCGCCACAATTAATCCGATTGCATAGTCGTTGTCCGCCATTTCTGTTTCGACGGTGTTCACTCCGTCCATCGCCGTGCCAAAATCGCCGAAGTGATCGTGCGGCATGCGTACAAATTCCAGCGACGGCAAATTTCCGCTCGCAACGTATCCGTCAAATTCGCGTTCCCATTCTTTGAAGCGCCAATAATCCGCAAGTTTCAAATCAAATCCCGGGAAATATGGATCGGTCTCATTCGCCAGCGCGGGCTTCGTCGGATACGCCTCCACAATTCCTTTCGCGAACGCATCTCGCACCCCAGAAATATGCGTCGGAGCGTCAGCCTTCACGTCATACCGCGCCAAATCCAGAAAAAATCCATAATTTCGCAAGCTCACGTGCGCGCGCACCGCCGAATCCCAAAGATATCCCGCGCCCGCATTTTCTCCCGGATCGCCCGGCCCATCCGGCGCAATTAAATCCGCCGTTCCCGGCAACAAATCCGGATCGTCCGGCGTGTCCGGATTCGCTTTCCGTCTCGCTTCAACTCCGGCGATGCCAACATTCACTCCGCGATTTTGCCCCTCATAGTCATAACTCAGTTGATGCGAACCGTTGTATTCAACCGGAATTCCTTTTTCCAACGAATCCGTCCCGCGCGCCGACGTGCTCCAATTCCATCCGTCGCCGCTCACCTCGCCGCTCGCCAGAATATTATCCAGCGTCACAAACTGTCGCGCGATCTGATGATGGTTCGGCGAAATCGCTTCCGGCAAAATTGCCAATTTCGGATCGCCGTTTCCTTTTTCCAAATCGCCCAGCACCTGATCGTATGATCGATTTTCTTTCACAATGTAAATCACATGATGAACTTTTCCCCGCATCGCGCTCATCGCGTTTGACGCTTCTGCGCTCGCCATAATTTCCGGCCAGCGATTATTTTCCGAAACTCGCTTCGTCAAATCCGCAAGCGCCGCACCCGACGGAACCGGCGCCGTCAGCAATCCGCCGCGAATCAACTGCAAAATATAAGAATTATTGCTGCGACAATCGTCGTCATCGCCTTTTTTTGTCGAAGTACTGGCGCGACAGTTTTTCGGATTCGGCCCCGCAACACTTTTTCCATTCGCAACGTAAATAGTTTTCGCGTCGCGGCTCACGCTCACTGCATTCGGATACCATCCAGTGGGAATTAAGCCGGCCACTTCCGAAGGGATTCCCGCCGCCGTCAATTGCACAATCGCCACAGCATTCGCGCCGCCCAACGTGACGTACGCCGTCCGGTCATCCGGTGCCAACGAAACACTATTCGGATTGCTGCCCTTAAATCCGCCGAGCTTCGCGACAATCGCCTGCGGTGCCGTCACAATTAATTCGCCCAGCACCTGATTGCTGTTCGTATCAATCGCGGCCAGCGTGTCGCTATTATCTTCCACCACATAAAGCCGCGATTCCGCGCGATTCAGCGTCATCTTAATTGGCTCGCCGTGCAACGCAACTCGCGCAGCCACTTTGGGCGCGCCAGCTAGATTCACAACCACCACTTCACGGTCGCGCACGCTCGAAACGTAAGCCCAATCATTTCCGCACACCGTTACTCCATACGGAAATGATCCGCCCGCGACGCCAACTTTCGACGCGTCCGATTTCCCCGGCCGCAAATCCAATTCGGCAGCAACTTTCCGCGCGGACAAATCCACAATGCTCACCGAATCGTTTTCATAATTCGCAACGATCAGTCGTTTGCCGTCCGCGGTAATTCCCACTCCCGCCGCCATTGGCTTCACGTCCATCCCGAGGCCCATTTTATGTCCCAGCGGAATCGCATCGCCCGATTCCGCCCACCCATTCGCTTTCTTCGCAAACGTGCGCACCACGTCGTCCACTCCGCCGCCAACATAAAATTCATTTCCGTTTGGATTCCAAACAATTCCGCCAAACGCGTGCAATATCGGAAGCGCTTGCACCTGCCGCGGCTCGCCCTTCGTAATATCAAAAACAAAAATAAATTCCATCGACGCGTTTTTGTCCTTCACGCCCTTCTTATCGCGCACCTCCGTATACCCGCTCGTTAGCACCAGCAGTGTCGCGCCATCCGGATTAATCGCCGTCGCCACCGCATATCCCACTTCGTGATTTGGATATCCCGCTAGTCCCGGCTTCAACGTTTGAAATCGTGAAAGTGGCGCCGCGGTAGGAGTAATCGCCTGCCCGGTAGGAAGTAATTCCGGCGAAGACGCAGTTTTTTGCGCGCACGCAACGCCGGGAAAAAGAGCCAGCGCACAAGCGCATGCCAAAATCAGGAATCGATTCTTATAGACCGGTTCTCTAAATATGCTCACGGAGTTTCCACCTTCAGAACGCGCGGAGTTTAGCACACGAATTCGCGCCCACAGATGAATGGATTGTTATTGAATCGAGGTTGAACGAATGGAAAGCTTTGTGGCAATCCGCGCTCAAGCTTTTCCGGTAGTAAACGCCAGCGTCAGTAGCGTTTTCTGCTCCATCTCATGCGCCTTCGCCGATCCTGTCGCCGGACTCGCGCTCGGCGATCGCCGCACCGCCCGCACCGGACGCTCTCCCGCCAGCCTTCGCAATCTGGGCACTACGTTGGAAAGCGCGCCCATGTTTCCCGGTTCTTCCTGCACCCAAACAATTTCTCCGGTGTGCCGCGCCAGCTCCGCCGCCAATTCTTCTTCCGGAAATGGATATAGTTGATCTAGAAAAACAATCGCCGTTGAAGTATCCTTCCGTCGCGTCCGCTCCTCGCGCAATTCATGCCCGATTTTCCCGGTACATACTAGTACTCGCTGCGCACACCCAAGTTCATTTTCAGGCACCACAGGCAAAAATCGCGGATGCGCTTCAGTCAAATCCGCAAGCGGCGAACTTGCCAGCGGATTTCTCAGCATGCTCTTCGGCGTAAACACAATCAGCGGCTTCCGCCACGGACGCATCGCTTGTCTTCGCAACATATGAAAATATTGCGCCGCTGAACTCGGCTGACATATTTGAATATTGTCTTCCGCCGCAAGCTGCAAAAATCTCTCTATCCGCGCGCTCGAATGCTCCGGCCCCTGCCCTTCAAATCCGTGCGGCAAAAGCAACATAACGCCGGAAGGCAAATCCCACTTGTCCTCGCCTGCACTTATGAATTGATCAATGATCACCTGCGCGCCATTCACGAAGTCGCCGAACTGCGCTTCCCACAAAACCAGCGCCTCAGGGAAATCGCGGCTGAATCCATATTCAAATCCAAGCACGCCCGCTTCGCTCAAAGTCGAATTGTAAACTTCAAACTGCGCTTGATTCGACGCCAAATCCTTCAGCGCGATGTGCACCGCTTCATTTTCATCGTCAATTAGCGCCGCATGCCGCTGATTAAATGTTCCACGCCGCGTATCCTGCCCGGAAAGCCGCACCGGCGTCCCTTCGCGCAAAAGCGCGCCGAACGCCAATAATTCCGCGAAGCCGTAATCGACCACGCGTTTTCCCGCACCCATCTCCGCGCGCTGTTCCAAAAGTTTTTTTATTTTCGGATGCACGTGAAATCCTTCCGGCGCGCTCGTCAACACATTTGAAATCTCGGCCAGCGTTTCCTGTGCCACGCCCGTATCCACTTCGTAGGAACGGTCATACTTTCCGCGCTTGTACGGCGACCAGTACGCCGGAAGCTCACGCAGTGCCGGAATTTTTTTCAGCGTGCCTGCGCTCTGCTGTGCTTCCTCATACTCCGCACGGATTCGGGCAACAACCGGCGCCGGATCAACGCCGATATTTTTCGCGTAAATCTGCCAAAGCTGCGGATGGTCCTTAATTTTCTTGTACATCAGCGGCTGCGTAATCGTCGGGTCGTCCACTTCGCTGTGCCCATGCCGCCGGAAACCGATAATGTCCACCACCACATCCGTTCCAAATTTGTAGCGATATTCCAGTGCGATTTTTCCCACGCGCACCACCGCCTCCGGATCTTCCGCGTTCACATGGAAAATTGGAATCGGCAGCCGCTTTGCAATATCCGAAGCAAAACGCGTGGACTGTAATTCCGCCGGAATAGTTGTAAATCCAATTAAATTATTCACAACAATCTGAATCGTGCCGCCGACGGTGTATCCCTCCACGTCCGCCATGTTCAAAACTTCTGCAAGCACGCCTTGTCCCGCAAAAGCGCCGTCGCCGTGCATGGCAATCGGAAGAATTCTCGCGTGAGCATCTTCTTTCACACGAGTTTGCTTCGCGCGCGTCCGCCCCATCACCACAGGATCAACTGCTTCCAAGTGGCTCGGATTCGACACTAAATGGATTCTGAGTTTTCCTCCGTTCGGAAGGGGATAATTTCCGGTCGCTCCAACGTGATACTTCACATCGCCGCCGCCCAGCACACTGCGCGGATTCACATCCTCAAATCCCGCAAAAACGTCGCGCGGAGATTTGTTCGCAATATGCGTCATCACATTCAGCCGGCCGCGATGACTCATTCCGATTACCGCTTCTTCGGCTCCCAGCGGCGCTGCCGCCAGAAGAATCGAATCCAGCAGCGGAATTAATCCAGAAATTCCTTCCAGCGAAAATCGTTTCGTTCCCAAATAGCGCGTCTGCAAAACCTGCTCAAATAAATCCGCGCGCACCAACCGCTCCAGAATTTGCGCCCGATCCTGCTCCACCGCTGTAGTTTCCAGCCGGTCGATCACCCACTGGCGTTGTTCCGGGTTCGGAATGTGCATGAATTCCGCCCCAACTGTGCCGCAATAAATTTGCCGCGCGCGTGCCGCTTCGTCGCCGTCCAAACGCAACTCCGGATGATCCAGTGGGCGCATAAATCCCAGTGGGTCCAGATTCGCTTCAAAATATCCCCATCGCCGGAACGCGTCGAAAACCGCGCTCGCGTTGGGATCTTTGGCTTTGCCGGATTCAGCTTCTGTTCTAGCGGACGTGTTTTTTGTTTTCGCCATGAGTTTCGTTCTTCGGTCTGATAACAACCGAGCTTTTATTTTACCAGACGCGCACTTTCCGCGTTGCCTCACTGCCCGTCCGTCCATATTGGAGCGGCGCAGTGCCCTTGCGCGCGGCTCCAATCTCTTCTCGCGAAGCTTCGCAAGTGGAACAATGTAAGACAAGGAAAATGCTGCGCATCGAACAAGCTTCGTCCGAAGATCAAATCGCTCTGGCGCGCGAATTATTCTTCGAATACGCCAAGGCGCTAAGCGTCGATCTTTGCTTTCGGGATTTCACCCGCGAACTTCAAGAACTTCCCGGCAAATATGCGCCGCCGAAAGGACGCCTGCTCCTCGCCTACATTAATGATGACGCTGAGACCGCCCGTCCCGCAGGATGCGGCGCTCTCCGGCCTTTTTCCGATGAAATCTGCGAAATGAAACGCCTGTATATTCGTCCGGAATTTCGCGGCCGCGGCTTCGGACGCGCGCTCACTCACGCACTCATCTCTGCCGCACGCGAAATTGGCTACCGCGCCCTTCGATTGGATACACTTCCCGAGATGCGCGAGGCGCACAAGCTGTATCAATCGCTGGGCTTTCGAGAAATTGCCCCATATCGTGCCAGTAAAGCGGAAGGCTTGCTCTATCTCGAACTGGATTTATCTGCATCCTTATTAACAGACGGGTCTGACCGCCATTAATTTCGTGCCACCAAACAAAAGGAGCTTCACCAATGCCATCGCGCACAAAAAAACGCACCACGAAAACCAAGTCCGCAAAACCGGCTAGCAAACGCCAATACGTAATTCGCCCTGGCCGCACAAATGACTTTCCATTCAGCGACGGCGTCTGGGCTGGCTCAACCTTTTATCTTTCCGGCCATCTCGGCGTCGATCGCACCGTAAATCGCCCGCCCGAAAAAGTGGAAGACGAAGCTCGGTTGATGCTCGACACTTTCCAAGCCACGCTGGCCGCTGCAAAGTTAAAAATGACGGATCTCGTTTACGTACAAATATTCTGTTCCGACGTTTCTCACTTCGCGGCCTTCAACACCGTCTATCGCACGTACTTCAGCAAGGATTTTCCAACGCGCGCGTTCATCGGTTCCGGCCCGCTTCTCTTCGGCGCTCGATTTGAAATCCAGGGCATCGCTACGCGGAGTTAAGAATCGGCGAGCGAGGAATTTTCTTACAGCAATTTCTGCATTTTCGCTGCCAGCAGAAAATCCAAATTGCTTAGGCCGCCAATACTGTGCGTGGAAAGCTTCACGTCCACTTTATTCCACACGTTGCTCCAGTCCGGATGATGCCCCATCGATTCCGCCACCAGAGCGGCGCGAGTCATAAATCCAAATGCCTCATTAAAATCAGCAAATTCAAAAGTTCGATGCAAATTCCCGTTTTTGATCGCCCATCCCGGCAGTTTCTCCAGCTCGTCCGCCACTTGTTTGTCCGTCAGTTTTTCCGCTTTCATTTCCCCTCCTAAATCGTTTTCTCAAATTGCCGTGCAAACCACACAAGGATTATCGAGCTTGTGTGATGCGCCGGCAAGCCGCATCGATGCGCTCGCACACCTCGGTGAGCACCGTTAGGTAAGCACACTTACATCGAACAAGTATTGAACACCGCCCGTGAATCCTTTATGTTATCGCGGCAATCATATGAAGCGTGCGCGTAGGCCGTTCTCACAACTTTGATTCGCGTAGCGGAATTTTTTCCGGGAAAAAGGTGGCCCTACTTTGAAGAAAAAGAAAATTCGCGTCATTCAATACGGAGTTGGCCCTATCGGAGCGGCAATCGTCCGCTTGCTTCGTGAAAAAAACGCCGTCCAGATAATCGGCGCAATCGACAAAGATCCCGCAAAGGCCGGACGCGATCTCGGCGAAGTTGTCGGTGCGCCGGACGCGCCATGGGGCGTTCCCGTCGTAGCCGACGCCGCAGCCATGCTCGGCAAATCCGCTGACATCGTCGTGCATTCCACCTCCTCTTCGCTCCCATCCGTAATGGATCAGCTGATGGAATGCCTCGCCGCGGAATCCTGCATTGTGTCGACGTGCGAAGAGCTTTCGTATCCCTTCCGAAAATATCCGGACCTCGCAAAGAAACTCGACGAAGAAGCAAAAACCTGGGGAGTAGCGCTCGTCGGCACGGGCGTGAACCCCGGCTTCGTGATGGATAAACTCGCCATCACTCTCTCATCCGTTTCCCAAACCATCGAGCACGCCAAATGCATTCGCGTTGTAGACGCCAGCAAACGCCGCATGCCGCTCCAGAAAAAAATCGGCGCAGGCATGTCCGTCGAAGAATTTCGCGCGCAAGTTGACGCCGGCGTGATCAAGCATCATGGACTGCCCGAATCCATCGCCATGGTTGCTGACGCCCTCGGATTCGCCGTCGACGAAATCACCGAAACAATTAATCCAGTCGTCGCAAAGGAATTAGTTAAAACAGAATTTCTGGAAGTTGCTGCGGGGCAGGCGGCAGGCGTTCATCAAATCGGCCGCGGACTAATCGCCGGAGTCGAAAAAATTTACATGGAATTGCAGATGTACGTCGGCGCACGCGACCCACATGACACTATCGAACTCACCGGCACGCCCGGCCTGAAACTTACTATCCCGGGCGGCACCCACGGCGATCTCGCAACAGCAGCCGTCGCCGTCAACACAATTCCCAGCATTCTCGCCGCGCCCGCGGGCCTACGCACTTCGCGCGATCTCCCGATGAGCTTTTTCCCGCCAACCGCCCAACCGTAACGGCGCCGTTCAAATAAATGTGACGTTCAGTTCCTGATTAACCATCAAGAAGTCCTGATCCGCGGTAATAATCTCAGCGTTCATTTGTTTTGCTACTGCCGCGACAAAACAGTCCGCGTAGGGAAGTTTGGACTCTGCCTTGAACTCAACTGCAATTTTCGTCAACTCCATGCCGGCGTCTATAATCCGAATTGGCATTCTTGAGATCTCGTATTCCACTTGTTCCGCTGCTTTCTTTCCACCTGCGCGCCATACAGAGTAGAAAACCTCTCCCCAATTCACGACGCACATGTACACCTCGC
Organism: uncultured Acidobacteriota bacterium; assembly: GCA_963778235.1. Taxonomy (GTDB): domain Bacteria; phylum Acidobacteriota; class Terriglobia; order Acidiferrales; family UBA7541; genus DASTCZ01. The sequence goes on from CAVZTQ010000004.1 coordinate 621,791, forward strand.
GCTGCCCAGCGTCAGCGAGTGTCAATATGTCGGCAACTTTTTCAGCGCCAGCCCGGTTCTTTAGAAAAGTAAGAACGGCGCTTGAATCTAAGACGCTCCGTTTCACAGTTCCCGATCTCGCTTTCGCTCTTCGTACAGAATTTCCAGCGCTCGCGAGTCTTTCGGGAGCATGCCGCGTAGGCTATGAATATATTCCGGCGTAATCGGCTGAAGAATAAGGTGGTTACCTTCTTGCGAGACTGACACCTTCGTACCTTTCCGTATTCCGAGCTTCTTCCGCAGCTTGGACGGAATCACCATCTGCCCCTTCGACGTTACCGTCACCATTTCGGCCATCTTGAATACCTCCCGACTTACATTCCACACAAAGTAAGTCATCTTGAAAAATATAAGCCATTTATAGTAATGGCTTATATCTCTAAATAAGTAAGCCATATTCAGAAATGTAAGTCAACCTGAGAATGTCTTACTTCCCAGCCTCCCTCACCCAAAATTTCGCCACAGCCGCATAATCCAAATCCTCTTTCGCCGCACCTTTCACCGCGCTATAAACCTCTCGCGCAGCCGCGCATGCAGGCATCGGCACTCCAACCTGATTCGCCAAGTCCATCGCCAACCCCAGATCCTTGTGCATCAGCCGCAGAGGAAAACTCGGTGTGTAATCCTGTTTCAGAATCATCGGCGCTTTAATATCCAACACCGGAGCCCGCGCCATGCTCGCCTGCATCACGCCAATTAAATTTTCCGCGGGAATTCCCGCGCCCGCCACCAGCGCCAACGCTTCTGCCAACGCCTGCACTTCCAGCGCCAGCAAAAGATTCATCGCTAATTTAATTATTTGTCCCGCGCCGTGGGGACCCAGATGAAACCACTTCTTTCCCATCGCTCCCAGAACTGGTTCCACACGCGCAAGCGTTGCCGCTTCGCCTCCGACCATGAAAACCAATTCGCCTTTTTCCGCGCCCCATGTGCCGCCGGTTACCGGCGCGTCCAATGATTCCACTCCGTGCTCCGCGCACGCCGCTGCAATTCGCCGCTCCAGCGCCGGTGAAACCGTGCTCGAATCCACCAGCACACTTCCGCGACGCATCGCTTCCAGTGCGCCTTCGCCCCACAGCACCGATTCCAGCGCCACCGGATCGCTCACAATTGTGATCAACACATCCGCCGCGGCCGCTGCCTCGCGTGCAGTTGACGTCACCTTCGCGCCCGCCGCAGCCAGCGCGTCACTTTTTCCCGGCGTGCGATTCCACACCGTCACGGAAAATCCATTCTTCAAAAGATTCGCCACCATCGGCCGGCCCATCAATCCCAATCCAATGAATCCAATTACCGGTTTCACAATTTCCCCCTTATGTTAAACGCGAAATATCTCAGCGTTTCGCCAAAAGGAATATAGCGCGGCTAGCCGCAGGACGCGAGGCGTTAGTCGACGACGAGAGAATTACAATTTGATTTTGGGTTCTAAAAATCGAAGGTGGGGTTTACCAAACGCCGAAGTACTTAAGCGGGCCCGGTCTGTCTGCGCAAAGCTCCAAATCCCAAAGTTTTTTCCGATTTCGCCTTCTCCGGCTCAGCATTTTCCGTCGGCACAACCGGAGCAGGCGCAAAATTCTCTTCCAAATTCAAAATGCATGAGTAGGGAATTTCCCAGCGGAAGCTTTTCACCTGCCCGCGTTGCACCAGCTTTTCTTCCAGGAAAATTGACTTCCCCGAATCCGCCGCCAGCCAGCCCGTTGCGGGCAAAATCACATCGCCGGCCCGGTACTGGACCTCAATCCTTCGCCCGAGCAGCTCGTGATAGCGGCACATTAAAAACAGTCTGCGCCGTGCCCCAAATCAGGGCAATGGTACATAAGTACAATTCGCCGCTAGTACCATAGTCCCGGAACTCAGCCAACCCCACAAATCGCCCGCCAACACTACGTTTCCAGCGCTTCTAGCCCCTAGTGATGCCCGCCTCCATGTGCCGCCGCAGGCGTCACCGCCGGAATCGCCACCTCAGGCTCCGCCGCGCGCACCACCAAATCCGCGGTAGCCATCACGTAAATCGTATAAATAAAACTGTACGCCAAAAACGCATATACCGCGGGCAGCACCCACACCGCCTCGCCCGTCAACGTTTTCTGCGCCCATCCATAAACCAGCCATCCCACGCCCAATCCAATGAACGCCCCAATCACGCGCGTCGGCAGCGCCACCGTCAGCAGCGCCTGGCAGTGCGGACATTCAATCTTGTCCGTGTACGCCACCACTTCCGTCGCCGGAACTTTATTCCCGCATTGCGGACACTCTCGCATCGCCACAATTCACCTCCGTAATCTCGCCTCGAAGATAGCGCATCAAGCCGCGCTTGCAAAGCGCCGACACTTTCAATCCTAATGACACTCGTTATAGTCTATGGACTAGCTCGACGGCACACTATGTTCAGCCATCGTCATTTTTTCAGACTAACGTTCCCGGTGGTCACCTTTCTGCTCGCAGCATCCTTCGCCGCGGCGCAGCAACGCCCACACCGGCCCCAACGATCCGTCACAGAAGATCTGTCTCAGGGCGCCACATTTAAATTCAAAATCGCTCCCGATCTCCCAGAGTTCACTTTCAAAATAATCCCCGAGCCGCAGGAAAACGATCAATACGGAAACGCTCACTCTACCGTCCACGACATCGAGGTCAATGTCGGTGATGAGAAAAAACCATCACAACATCTAACCGGATGCCATTTGGACGAAATGGAAGCGCCACCAGCCGGCTCCCCTGATTGGTTTCGCACCGACGATTATAATTTTGATGGCTATCAGGACGTCTATCTCCTGACCAACTGGGGAGCCACCGGAAACCAATACGGTTGCGTGTGGCTTTTCAATCCCACCACCAAGAATTTCGACTTCAGCAAAGAATTCAGCGACCTTTCCCGCGGCTGGCTCGATCCCGCAACGAAAACAATTTTCACGTTCGATAAAGGCGGGGCGGCTGGGGCGGTCCATGTCGCACTGAAATATGCCGTGGAAAATAATAAGCCTGTGGTGATCTGGTCTGAGAATCAGGACCGGGACGACCAAACGAAAAGATTCCACTGCGTAGTGCAAGAGCGTCATGAAAAGCAAATGGTGACGGTGCGCGACGAGTGGGGAAAGCCGCTCGAAGACGGTCCATGCAACGCCAGCATGCTCTTTAAAGCTCTTCCGCACCGCTGACCTCTTGCTTCAAACCCGCTGGCGACCCCTTTTGACGTCTATGTTAGAATACGAATTCAGTTCATTTCCCGGCCAAACCCAAGGTGAGCGCATGAAATTCGGCGTTGTCGTTTTTCCCGGCTCCAATTGTGATGATGACGCTTTCCACGTCGCTCATCACGTGCTCGGCCAGCGGGCCGAATTTATCTGGCATCAGTCCTCCGATCTCGCCGGCTCGGACGCCATCATTCTTCCCGGCGGTTTTTCTTACGGCGATTACCTCCGCACCGGAGCCATCGCGCGTTTTTCGCCCGTCATGCGCAGCGTCGAAAAATTCGCGCGCGCTGGCGGCATCGTCATCGGCATCTGCAATGGATTTCAAATCCTCCTCGAAGCCGGACTCCTTCCCGGCGCCATGCTTCGCAACGCGGGACTGCGTTTCCGCTGCCTGCCCGTTCACATTCGCGTGGAAGCTAGCGACACGCCTTTCACCTGCGCCGCTCAACGCGGACAAATCATCCAGGCACCCATCGCGCACAATGACGGAAATTATTTCTGCGATCCCGCAACTCTCGACGCGCTCGAACGCAACAATCAAATTATTTTCCGTTACACAACTCCTGACGGCCGCGAAGAAGCCGCCGCAAATCCCAACGGCTCCATCGCAAATATCGCCGGCATCTGCAATCGCGAACGCAATGTGATGGGCTTGATGCCACACCCGGAGCGCGCTTCCGAAATCGAGTTGGGCTCCGCCGACGGCCTAATAATTTTCCAATCGCTGCTTCAATGGTTCACGCAGCACGAATCCGCCGCCCAACCGCCAACCGCGCAAGCTCCCGCTGCTGCTTTGCGCGCCTGAAATGCACAAATTTGGAGATGTATTGAAACTCCGTAAAAAGTTCACGCTGAACGCGCTTCGACTGGCGGCCGCCGTCACAATTATGTTTGGCATCGCAACCGCAGCCTTAACCCACGCGCAATCTCAGCCACAAACTCAAAATACATCTGCGACTACGCTTCCTAAGTTCGAGTACGAAGTCGCGTCAATCAAGCCAGACCTGTCCGATCACAGCAGCGGATCAATCAATTATCCTGACGATGGATTTGCGTCCACAAACGCTTCGATGAAGGGACTGATTTTAAACGCCTACGGCGTCCTAGATTTTCAAATTTTGGGTGCGCCGGATTGGCTCGGCTCTGAGCTCTATGTGATCGACGCGAAAATGGACGCGGCGACAATGGACGCTTTGAAGAAGCTCAGCAGCGAAGACAAGTCTATCGCCCGCCGCCAAATGCTACAGAAGCTACTGGCTGACCGCCTGAAACTTACCATCCATCGCGAAACACGCGAATTTCCAGTTTATTTTCTGGTGATCGCCAAAAACGGCTCCAAGCTCCAGCATGCAAAACTGGACGACACGTACGCCAACGGAGTTAAAAGCCGCGGTGGCGTGATGGGACCGGGAATGAGCACAAGTTCTACTCCGTTTTCGTCAAGCATCACGGCTCAAGGAATACCGATCAGCACGTTGCTCCCATCCTTAGCGAGACCGCTCGGTCGTCCCGTGCTGGACAAGACCGGACTTTCGGGAAAATTTGATTTTACTTTGAGGTTTGCAACGGGTCGTCCGGGACCGGACGACACACTCAATGGCCGGCCGTGGCCCGATTCCGACCTACCTTTTTTGCTTGAAGCTATCCAACAGCAGCTCGGCCTGAAATTAGAATCCGGAAAAGGTCCCGTCGAAGTTATCGTAATCGACCACGTCGAACGTCCATCAGGAAATTAACAAACTAATGGCAACGCATAAACCGATGATCGAAACCGAAATTAAAGTAACCGCAGCCATTGCCGCCGAACACGGCCTTACCTCCGAAGAATACGCCCGCGTACAAAAAATTCTCGGACGCGATCCGAACATCACCGAACTGGGAATTTTCAGCGTGATGTGGAGCGAGCACTGCTCCTACAAATCCAGCCGCGTTCATTTGCGCCGCTTCCCACAAAAGGCCCGCAAGTCGTGCAAGGCCCCGGCGAAAATGCGGGCGTTGTGGACATCGGCGACGGCCTCTGCGCAGCATTCAAAATCGAATCGCACAATCATCCCAGCTACGTCGAACCGCTTCAGGGCGCCGCCACAGGCGTTGGCGGAATTCTGCGCGACGTTTTCACCATGGGCGCGCGCCCCATCGCCGTGCTCGATTCGCTCCGTTTCGGCCCCATAACTAAAACCGGTTCGTCCGATTCTCAATCCTCAGAAAATGACGCCGCGAAAAATCGCCGCATCCTTAATGGAGTCGTCGGCGGTATCGCCTTCTACGGAAATTGTTTCGGCGTTCCCACCGTCGGTGGTGACGTTGCCTTCGCGCAATGTTATTCCGGCAATCCTCTGGTGAACGCGCTCGCGCTCGGCATCGCCCGCCGCGAAGATTTATTTTTCGCTCGCGCCAGCGGCACCGGAAATCCCGTCCTGTATGTCGGCGCGAAAACCGGACGCGACGGAATTCACGGCGCGTCGCTTCTCGCCAGCGCGGAGTTCACTGAAGAATCCCAGCAGAAGCGCCCCAACGTTCAAGTCGGCGATCCATTTCTCGAGAAACTTCTTCTCGAAGCGTGTCTCGAAGCGATGCGCACAGGCGCCATCGTCGCCATTCAGGATATGGGCGCTGCCGGACTCACCAGCTCCACTTGCGAAATGGCTTCGCGCGGCGGAGTCGGCATCGAACTCGATCTCGATCGCGTGCCGCAACGCGAAACCGGCATGACTCCCTACGAAATGCTCCTCAGCGAATCGCAAGAGCGCATGTTGCTCGTCGCCACTCGTGGACGCGAACATGAAGTCATAGAAGTTTTCGCCAAGTGGGGACTCGACGCCGTCGAAGTCGGCCGCGTTACCGACGACGGCATGATGCGCGTTGTCTGGAAAAAAAATACCGCCGCAAATATTCCCGCGAAAGCGCTGGCCGACGAAGCGCCCGTCTATCAACGTCCCATCGCCGCGCCCACAACGGAACGCGGCACCGGACACCTCATCGAATTTTCCGAGCCGGGAACAAACTTCACAGAAAATTTTCTAAAACTCCTCGCGTGGCCCGCCATCGCATCCAAACGCTGGATTTTCGAGCAGTACGATCACATGGTCCGTACAAATACTCTCGCCGGACCCGGCGCAGGTGACGCCGCCGTTCTCCGCGTAAAAGGAACCAATCGCGCACTCGCTCTCACTGTTGACGGAAGCGGCCGCGCCTGCTGGCTTTCACCACGCGAAGGCGCGAAAGCTGCCGTCGCAGAAGCCGCGCGCAATATCGCCTGCAGCGGCGCGCGTCCATTGGCTGCCACAAATTGTTTAAATTTCGGCAATCCCGAAAAGCCCGAAGTAATGTGGGAATTCAGTGAATGCATTGACGGCATCGCCGAAGCCTGCACCGCTCTGAAAATTCCCATCACCGGTGGTAACGTCAGCTTCTACAATGACACGCTCGGCCAATCCATTTATCCCACTCCAATTCTCGGCGTCCTCGGCCTTCTCGATGACGCATCGCACGCCGTCGGCATGGCTTTCCGCCACGAAGGTGACATTCTTTTCCTTCTCGATGGACGCCGCAACGATCAGCCGCATCCGCTCGAAGTTGCGCCCGTCGCGGACGCGCGCCGCGAATTTTCTTCTTCCGAATATGCATACGCGCTTCACAAGATCGCCGCCGGCGCGCCGCCACACGTCGATCTCGCTGCCGAAAAACTTCTCATCGAATTTCTCGTCGCCTGCGCGAAAGAAAATCTCCTGCGCTCAGCGCATGACGTCAGCGATGGCGGCATCGCCGTCACTCTCGCGGAAAGTTGTTTCGCCTCCGACGGCCTTTCCGCCGAAATTTCCACGAATACCAAAGAGCCGCCGGAGATAACTCTGTTCGGCGAACGCGGCGCGCGCGCCATCGTCAGCGTCAGCCCCGAAAAACTTGCCCGCTTCCGTGACCTTGCGAGAGAATATGAGTTGGGGATTCACGACATCGGGCGCGTAACGCGCGGCGACTTTCAAATCAAGCTCAGCGGACATGACGCCATCTCCGCCCCATGCACCAAGTTGCGCGATGCATGGTCCAATTCATTTCCATCTCTGATGGCCGGATAAACTAGTTGTCGAACCGCACACTCCGATTTAATCGGATGAATCGCGACAGTGGCTCCGAGCGTCAAATAAACTGAGCCCCTACATCTGGTTAAAGCATTAAAATGGTTTGTAGGTCGCGGCTTTTTACCCTGAGCTTCTGGTCGAAGGGCAGCCGCGACATTCTCAGGGGATCCAAAATGGGGGCTTTCACGGTCTTTGCGTCCCGACGCTTTTTGTCGGGAAGCCCCTGGAGCCAGTCCGTAAAATGAACATCGCCGGAAAGTTCGGACGCTGGTTTGTCGTGGTATTGTGGACTCTGGCGGGCGCGTTTTCCATTTACAATATCTGGTACGGATTTTTCGTCGCGCGCGTTAACAGGGCGGTGGTCGTTTACAGTTCCGATGACGTTATTTTCACGCTCGCCGGAATTGCATTTTTCACCGGAGCTTACGGACTGGCTCGCCGTCTTCGCTGGGCCAGAACTTTTTCGCTGGGATTGTGGGCCGCATTCGGTTATTGGAATTACGGCGCAATCGGTTTTTATCAGGATATAAAATGGTTTCCGTTCACCGCGCTGGCGCTTTGGTTTCTCGCGCTGCTTTGGCTGATGTCGAGCGCGGCGATCGAATCATCTAACGAGGCGACGCTACACACGTGACACAGCAATTCCAAATCGACGACGACCACTTCCACGATCACTGTGGAGTTTTCGGCGTGTTCGCGCATCCTGAAGCCGCGAAACTTTCCTACCTCGGTCTTTACGCCCAGCAACATCGCGGACAGGAAGCCGCCGGAATTTGTTCTTCTGACGGGAATGATCTTCACGTCGCCAAAGGCATGGGCCTCGTCGCGGATATTTTCGATCCCAAGCGTCTTGCAACTCTTCCCGGCGATTCCGCCATTGGCCACACGCGTTATTCCACTGCCGGTGACACCGGGCTGATGAACGCGCAGCCAATTGTGATTGACTGCGGCAAAGGGAAGCTCGCCATCGGCCACAATGGAAATCTCACCAACGCTGCCGAGTGGCGCCGCAAACTCGAACATCGCGGCTCCATCTTCCAAACGAATAGCGACACCGAAGTGATCGTTCATCTCATCGCGCGCAGCTCCGCCAGAAATCTTTCCAGCGCAATTGCAGACGCGCTGAATCAAGTCGAAGGCGCTTACTCGCTTGTAATTCTCACGCGCGACGAACTTTACGCCATTCGCGATCCGCGCGGTTTCCGCCCGCTCTGCCTCGGCCGCCTCGGCGATTCCTATATGGTCGCATCGGAAACTTGCGCGTTCGATTTGATCGACGCCAAATATATTCGCGAAATTGAGCCCGGAGAGATGGTCACCATCTCCCGCGCCGGAATGGAATCATTCCGATTCGCCCCGCCCAAGCAGCATCAGTACTGTATTTTTGAGCATGTCTATTTCGCGCGGCCCGATAGTTTGGTTTTCAATCGCAGCGTTCATCACAGCCGTGAAAATCTTGGAAAACTTCTCGCGCGCCAGCATCCCACTCCCGCCGACGTTGTTGTTCCCGTCCCAGACTCCGGCGTGCCCGCGGCAATCGGATATTCCCTCGAATCCGGCGTGCCTTTCCGCATGGGCCTGATTCGCAATCACTATATCGGCCGCACATTTATTCAGCCTGTGCAGGCCATTCGCGATTTCGGTGTGAAATTAAAATTAAATCCCGTCCGAGGACTTCTCGAAGGCAAACGCGTCGTTCTCGTGGACGACAGCATCGTTCGCGGAACCACCAGCCGAAAAATTGTTCGCATGGTTCGCGAAGCGGGAGCAAAAGAAGTTCACGTGCGCATCAGTTCGCCGCCAACAATTTCTCCGTGCTACTACGGAATTGATACGCCTACGCACGAAGAATTAATCGCCAGCGCCGATTCTAAATTTCGTCCGCGACTTTCCGAAGCAGACGCGATCACCATGCCCAGCTCCGCGCCAAATGCATCCGAGGGCGATCCTTCGCCGCAAACTGTCGAAGAAATTCGCCGCTTCCTCGAAGCAGATTCGCTCGGATATCTTTCTATCGAAAATCTTCGCACCTCTGTTTCCGATAACGAAAATCGCTTCTGCACTTCCTGCTTCACCGGCAACTATCCCACTCCGCCGGTGCAGCTCGAAGTGCGCGGCAGCGCGCGGGAGAACTCACAGCACGCGCAAGAAAATGCCCACGAAACTCAGCCTACGGTGACGCGTGAACCTTAAAGTAGACCAAACTATTGAAGAAGCCCCCGAGCAACCTGTTCAAAAACCGCTTGGCGAACGCGCCAAAAGCGAAGCCATCGCATGGCTCTGGATTATTCTCGCCTTCCTTTTTATTTATTCCTGCGTTGGCCAGGCGCGCGTAATTCCTTCCGAGTCCATGGAAAATACTTTGCTCGTCGGCGATCACCTCATCATGAGCCGCTTCGGATATGACATGGGCTTGCCCTTCACGCCGTGGCACGTTCCGCTGTGGCGAAATCCCAAGCGCCAACAAATCGTAATTATTCGCGCTCCGCAACTGGAAGGCGCGCCGGATTTAATCAAACGCGTAATTGGAATTCCCGGTGACACCGTGGAAGTTCACGACGGCCACGTTTTCATCAATGGCGCGCAACTCGATGAGCCATATTTGAAAGAACCGGATCGTCCCATCGAGCCTGACGGAAAATGGACCGTGCCGCCCGCAAGTTATTTTGTGATGGGCGATAATCGCAGCGACTCGTACGACAGCCGCTACTGGGGCTTCGCGCCGCGCAACACTCTTATCGGCGTTCCCGTAATGATTTATCTTTCTGTGGACGCCGCGAAAAATGACGGCGATTCGCGTACGCAGGCCTGGGAACCGGGTCATCTTATGGAGCGCTTCACCGCATACGCGAGTTGCATGATTCATCCCAGCCGCGTTCGCTGGAAGCGCCTCTTTCACTTTTTCTAAGTGGTAGCTTGAATTCGTTTGCGCCGGTTTCGTAGGGCGGGTCTGCGACCCGCCCGTCGCGCAGTCATCTAAAATTCGAGGCACACGTAATGCGCTACGCCGAAGCAGGCGTTAACATCGCTCTCGCCGACCAGGCGAAACAAAAAATCGCCCGCCTCGCCGCGCGCACTTTCACTCGCGGCGTTGTCGGCGGCATCGGCGCGTTCGGCGCATTATTTTCACTCGACTTGAAAAAATGGAAAGAGCCTCTTCTCGTTTCCAGTGCTGATGGCGTCGGCACAAAATTGAAAATCGCTTTCGCCATGGGGGTTCATTCCACCGTCGGCGGCGATCTCGTCAATCACTGTATCAATGACATTTTAACCCTCGGCGCCGAGCCGCTTTTTTTTCTCGACTATCTCGCTCTCGGAAAAATGGATCCCGTCGTCGTTGAAAAAGTTCTCGAAGGCATCAGCCGCGCCTGTCACGCAACCGGATGCGCGCTCGTCGGCGGCGAAACCGCTCAGATGCCCGATTTTTACAAGCCCGGCGAATACGATCTCGCCGGATTTATCGTCGGCGCCGTCGAGCGCAGCAAACTTCTCGGCCCGCAACGCGTGAAACCGGGCGATGCGCTCATCGCTCTTCCGTCAACGGGACTTCACACCAACGGATATTCTCTCGCGCGGAAATTAATTTTCGATCAGGAAGGCTTAAAGCCGGAAACGTACGTCCCGAAGGTCGGCAATAAAATCGGCGCCGAATTATTGCGCCCGCATCAATGTTATTTGGCCACCGTAAAAAATGGCGTGTCTCACGGATGGATTTCCGCTATGGCTCACATCACCGGCGGCGGAATTCCCGGAAATTTGCCGCGCGTTTTTTCCCGTTCCGTCCGCGCGAAAATTGATCTTGGCTCCTGGCCCGTTCCGCCGATTTTCAGCTATCTCGCGTCACTCGGTAAACTCGACCGCGAAGAACTTCTCGCCACATTCAACATGGGCGTCGGCATGATCCTCATCGTGCCGCAAAAACATTTACGCGCTTTGGAAACCGATCTGAGACGCCGTCGCGAAAAATTTTATCGCATCGGCGAAATCGTAGTAGGCAACGGCGCCCGCATCACCTATTCCGGCCAACTCGCACTCTAGGTTTTGAACTTGAATCTGACGTCATCCTGAGGCGAACCGTTCAGGTTCGCTGCCTCGAAGGATATCCGGCGGCGCTTTTCGACGCCGGGGTCTCGCTGAAGTTCATCTATTGATCAGGATTATCAATATCCTGAATCACTTTCCATTTTCCATCCGCCTGTTTTTTCCAAACCACAACATACTTGCCCTTGGTCGTAACAGGTTTGCCGCCCGCATCATTTTTCGTCACCGTATACGCACCAGTGTCGTACGCCAAATCTCCAGAACGCGCCACTTCTACTTTGGAAGTCGTCCATCGCAAATTAATTCCCGGCACGGCAACTATGTTTGTCCAAACTTTTCGGATTGCATCTTTTCCAGCCGCCAACGGAGCGCCCGGCGGATTGTACGTAGCGTCCTCCGCGTAAAATGAAACTGCCTTCTCCAAATCGCGGCTGCTCGCAGCGTTGCTCCATTCCTGCGACGCCGCGCGAATCGCAGCCTCATCCGTCGCCCGCGTATCCGGTACCTGATGCATGTGTTCCTCCTCGCATCCCGCCGCAGTCAACGCCACCGCGCAGACCACCACAAAAATCAGCCCCCGCAATTTCATAAAAATTCCTCCACCCTCTACACAGTTGGGTGCCCCAGGTGACGTACTTTCACCTGGGTTCTCTAGTTTTATTTCTTCCGATTACGTCCCCGGATGCGGCGTCTTCAAAGCATAATTCCGCACCGCGCCACCAACCGTCACTCCAATATGTACTTCCGACGTCCACCTCTCCAACCGGTGATGCCCCGTCACATGAAAAATATAGGAAAGCCCAATCGACGCCGCTGTCGTCGCGCCCTCAATCGCCGCAAATGCCGCGTGATTATCCACCGTCTCGTTATTCAGCAGCGCCTCATTAATTCCTCGCCGCCGAATATTTAACGTCGACGCATAATCCAATCCGCGAGCCGCTCCTACTCCCGCAAATAATAAAATATTTTCCGTATCCCAAAATTTATGCACCGCTCGTTTCTCAGATTTCGCCGGCGGCGCAATTTGTCCGCCTTGTACAACACCCTGCTGGGAAGGCTTCACGTCCTGAAAAAGCCGAATCGAATCAAATCTCCCCGCTTCCGTCGTTCCGCTCGGCGGATTTCCACCCGGCTCTTGTCCCCAAGCAGCTCCCGCCATCACCAAAATCAAGATCGCCACTCGCCCGAACTTTCCTGCCACCAATCGCATCAAAACTATCCTCCGTGCGCCTCCGGTAACATAATTCACTCCGCGCCTATCGGCAAATCGCACCGCTCCAGTTGCATAAATATATCACTTTGTTAATATATCCATGCGCTCAACAGAGAATGCATTGTACCCTCCGTCGAGCCGGTGCCCGCGCGCGCAGACCACACTCCGTGCGCGGGCCGTGTCATCTTCCGAATTCCTCTCGCCGTGTTACCATTTCTGCAGTCGTGAACTCTCTGCTCAAGGATCTTCGTTACGCCGTCCGCGCGTTCCGGAAAAATCCCGGCTTCACGTGTGTCGTGATTTTTTCTCTCGCCATCGGCATCGGCGCAAACACCGCAATCTTCAGTATCGCTAACGCTCTCCTCCTTCATCCGCTTCCGTACAAAGATTCCAACCGCCTCGTAATTCTCTGGAATCGCTCTCCCGGTCTCGGCATCACTCAGGATTGGTTCTCCACCGCCCAATATTTCGATATCAAATCCAGTCACGATGGATTCGACCAGCTCGCCACTGCCATCGGCGGAAATTTCAATCTCACCGGCCAGGGCGATCCCGAACGCATCGGCGCGATTCGCATCTCTTCAAATCTCTTGCCGATGCTCGGCGCCCAGCCCGTCGCGGGACGCCTGTTCGTTCCCGCCGATGATTCTCCGGGCCGCGCCGCAACCGCGATACTCACCTACGGAATGTGGACGCGCCATTACGGCTCCGATCCACGCGTGCTCGGCAAATCCATTACCATTAATGGATTGCCCTACGAAGTCGTCGGCATCCTGCCAAAATCTTTTTCACTTCCGCGCGAAGTTCTGCCAATACTTTACGGAACCGATCGCGCCGACATTTTTATCCCTCTCCTTCTCGCGCCGAATGCCACCGAAATTCGCGATCATGAGGACTACAACATTCTCGGCACGCTGAAGCCCGGCGTTTCCGTCGCAAGCGTGCAAGCCGAAATGGACGCACTTACCGCTCGCCTTCGCCGCGAACATCCCACTGTCTATCCCCCGAATGGCGGCCTTACCTTCGGTATCGTGCCACTTCTCGAACAGGTTGTCGGTGACGCCCGCCGCCCGCTCTTCATTCTTCTTGCCGCAGTCGGATTTGTGCTGCTCATCGCGTGTGCGAACGTCTCAAATCTTCAACTTTCGCGCGCCGTCGCCCGCCAAAAAGAAATTGCCATCCGCACCGCGCTAGGCGCTGGCCGCGCTCGCATCGTTCGCCAACTTCTTACCGAAAGTATTTCTCTTGCTCTCTGCGGAGGCGCGTTCGGAATTATTCTGTCCGCTTGGACCATCGAGTGGATTCGTGTTCTCGGCCCGAAAAGTATTCCGCGCCTCGCCGAAATCGGCATCAATACTGAAGCGCTTCTTTTCACGTTGCTGCTTTCGCTTTTTTCCGGCGTTCTCTTCGGCCTTGCTCCGGCGCTTCGTCTCGGCCGCGGCGATCTCCACTCCTCACTGAAGGATGAATCGCGCGGTTCGGCGGGCGCAGGCTCTGTTTGGGGACGCGGCAATAATCTTCGCGGCCTTCTTGTGATTTCCGAACTCACTCTCTCCGTCGTTCTATTAATCGGTGCCGGCCTGCTGATACGCAGTTTTGCGCATCTGCAAAATGTTCAGCCCGGATTCAATCCAAAGAATGTTCTAACGTACGAACTGACCATGACTGGCAAGAAATACGCCGACAAAACAACTACGCTCAACACCTATCGCCAACTTTTTGAAAATCTTGAACGCCTTCCCGGAGTCACCGCGGCCGGCGCAGTTTCACCCATTCCCATGAGCGAAACTTTTGCGTGGGGTCCTATCACCGTCGAAGGACGTGCGCCACTGCCCGGCGAAAATTTCATCAACGCCGATCAGCGCATTGTTTCCAGAAATTATTTCCAAGCCATGCAAATTCCGCTGCTCCAGGGCCGCTTCTTCAATGAGCTGGACAACTTCACCAACCCGCAGGTCGCCATCGCGGACGAATACATGGCGCAACAACTTTGGCCCAACGAGGATCCCATCGGCAAACGCATTCGCAACGGCGGCCTCGATTCCAAATCACCGTGGATCACCGTTATCGGCGTTGTCGGACGGATTCGCCAGTACGCTCTCGACACCGAATCGCGCATCGCATTTTATTTGCCGCAAACTCAATACGTCACCCGCGGCATGAACGTAGTTCTGCGCACCAGTACCGATCCCGCGTCGATGACCAGCGCCGTAAAATCTGCGACGCACTCCGTTGATTCCGATCTGCCGCTCTATGACATTCGCACCATGTCTCAGCGCGTTGAAATATCTCTCGCTCGCCGACGCTTCGCAATGTTGCTGCTCGGACTTTTCGCCGGCCTCGCGCTCGCTCTCGCCACAATTGGAATTTACGGCGTGATGGCCTATCTGGTAAATCAAGGCACGCGCGAAATTGGAATCCGCATGGCTCTTGGCGCCACACAGCGCAACATTTTGAATCTCGTCGTCCGCAAAGGAATGGCGCTCGCATTGGGAGGCGTTCTTATCGGACTCACCGCCGCATTCGCGCTCACGCGCCTCATGCGCAGTCTTCTCTTCGGAGTCAACTCCAGCGATCCCGCAACATTCGTGGCCATCTCGCTGCTTCTCGCCGCCGTCGCATTGCTCGCCAGCTACATTCCAGCTCGCCGCGCCGCCCGCATCGACCCGATGATCTCACTCCGCTCCGAATAGTGAGCGACCGCCGTGTTAGCATTCTCCGAAATGAAATCGGTGATCCACAAAAAATCGTCCGTTCTGCGTGACTTGCGAGCGCTTGCTGATCCAAACGTCCGCGCGAAAATGGTGTACTTTGGCATCCAAATCGAAAAAGCTCACGGAGTTTCCGTGCCGGAACTTCGCGGCCTCGCGAAAACAATCGGCAAGAATCACGAGCTCGCTAGTCAATTGTGGACAAGTGGAATTCACGAAGCGAAATCTTTGGCCGGCATGGTTGGCGAATCCGAAAAAGTTACCGCCGCGCAAATGGACCGTTGGGCGCGCGACTTTGATTCCTGGGATGTTGTGGACGGGACTTGCTGCGATCTTTTTGTTCACGCCACGCCTGCGTGGGAAAAAGCCATCGAGTGGAGCAGCCGTAAAGAGGAATTTGTGAAACGCGCCGCCTTTTCTTTGATGGCGTATCTTTCCTACAAGGACAAGACCGCACCCGACTCACAATTTCTGCGCATGCTCGAAATCATTCGCCGCGAATCCCGCGACGACCGCCACTTCGTAAAAAAAGCCGTGAACTGGGCGCTCCGCAATATCGGCAAACGTAATCGCGCCCTAAACCGCGCCGCGATTCGCACCACCAAAAAAATCCGCGCGCTGGATTCTTCCACCGCCCGCTGGATCGCCGCCGACGCTCTCCGCGAACTCACCAACCCCGCCGTCCAAAAGCGCCTCGCGACAACGCGCTCTACTTACAAACACGTGACGCACGTCCGCAAATAAAAAAGGCGCGCAGCGAATCCGCCACGCGCCCTAATTCATATTTTAATTAACCACTACTTTGCCGGCGCAGCCGTCACCTTCGTGAATGTGGACTCAAATCCCGTGTTCCACGTCTTGCCGTCCGGAGACGACTCCATCTTAAAAGTGTATTCCGTTTTGGAGACTTCCTTGATGGTCACACGGGCCTTCATCGGTTTTCCGCCCATCATGCTGTCGCTGTTCCACGTCCAGGTGTCGCCGCTTACAGATCCCTTGGCCATGAAAGTTTCGCCGGTACTGTCAAATTCCTGATACGTGTACATTTTTGAATCCGCGTCATAGCCCATAATGCCCAGCGCTTTCGACGCGCCCATCGAAGTGGTCATGTCCATGTGCGCCACCATAAAAAATCCACCGGACATCCATGCCCAGTTGCTGTTTGACGAATATTTCCCTTCCGGCCCTCCGACTGTTCCGAGGTGAGCGGTGCCGGCCTCTTTCCAGTTTCCGCCGAAGTAGGCTACTCGCTTTAGTTCCGGTCCGGGTTTCGGTGGACCTTGCGGGGCCTGCGCCCGCAGCGAAACTCCGAGTGACAAAACACAAATCGCGAGCAATCCGAATATTTTTTTCACGTGGGATCTCCTTTACGTTTGAACCGCGGCTACGGATTTTTCAACGCGCACATATTTCGATGGGGCGTACGCTCCAACATTTCCGTGCCGGGGTAATTGTCGGAAATAATACATCTATCTGACGAAACTTCCACGGCAAAATCAGTCGATCGTTCAGAGTCGAAGGTTTGGGGCGAAATGCGGGGTCCAGCGGCGGCAATCTTTAAGTCGCGGGGCCGCAGCGAACCGCGCCCCGACGGCGGCGCACCCAATGTGCGCGAAACATGCATTATAATGCATACGAGCAGGGTGTTTTTCGGAGAAAGTGCATTATAGTGCAGTTTTTGGCGGCGCTTGGGAACAAATGAAAAGTGCTCTTAACGCAGAGACGCAGAGCTCGCAGAGAAAGAGCAGAGGAAAACCCGGATAGGACCCCAGCGTCAAAGTGCGCCGCCGGATATCCTTCGAGTCAACGAACCTGATCGGTTCGTCTCAGGATGACGGCACGAGCAAAGACTCCGGAGAGATTCCTCAGTGCGACAAACCTGATCGGTTCGTTTCGGAATGACGACCGGGGACAAAGGCGCAAAGAAAAGCAGGTCCCTCGGCCTTCTATTGAGTACCGCGGGGCCGCGATGTCTTTAAGTCGCCGCAGGGCTGCAGCGGTACGCCCCCTGTCGGCAAAGACGAAACCTCGCGCCCCGTCGACAAAGACAAAACCGGGATGACCCCGTTGGTTTCGATTTTGAATAGGAAATCTTCTGCTAAGTCCTTTATTAGCATAACGATCAGCCGCAGATCGATGTAAGTCCTTTATTAGCAAACACATCGCAAAATAGGGTGGGAGGTGGGGGTCGGCTATTTTTCTGGGATGGTGCTTAAGTGATTGTCAGGATTTAACTTCGGCGACGGCTGGTGAGTTATGTTAAGTTGCATATCTCGCGTGAGGGTGGCATATTCAGCGGCTCGCGCCGCGCAGACCTGAAAGGAAAGGTCTGCGCCAGCCAGATTTCGGTTCGCCTAGGATGACGACAAATGCCAGAAGCTGCTCGCGGGCAATATTTTCCTCGGGTGGACGTTTTTACCCGGCACGCGCGGTTGGAAGCCTTTTAATTTCAGTAAGTTAACTTTGGTGCGCGGCGTGCCCTATAAGTCAACGATGGGGAGAACGTTCCGAGGATCCCTTTAGGGGATTGAGGGCTGGGCCGGAGCGATTCTCCCCTTCCACTTCCGCCGCCTACCTCGCATCACACCCAAGAGCACCCGATTTACGGCGGAAGTTTGTGATGATGTTGGCCATTCGATTTAACTTCCTGAAGCGAAATAGCGTGGCTTCACGGGCTAAAGCCCGGACGAGTAGATCCTTCAAATGTCGAAGCTGAAGCTCCGACCTACAAAGCAGAGAAACACCTCGGCAAAGAAACACCTCGGTAGAGAAATACTTCAGCGGGGAAACACCTCAAGTTACATCACCACGAATATTCCCAATGATTCACTGGCACAACACAAGTGCCGAAGTGTGTGCTACTTTCCACTGTCAGTTTATGATGCAATCAGGGGCGGCGGACTTCCATCGCAATGAGCGTCCAGACTTCTGAAACAATTCGACCCGATTCCACTGGCGAGACGAGCCAAACGTTTGAAGTGTCTGTAGTGATTCCCTGTCTGAACGAAGCAAATTCTTTGGAGCTATGCATTCGGAAAGCGTTGGATGCGTTCGCGAAAAGCGGCATTCAAGGTGAAGTTGTTGTTGCGGACAACGGATCGACCGATGGGTCGATTGAAATTGCGGAAGCAGCCGGCGCGCGAGTGGTGAGTGTTCGCAAAGGCGGATACGGCGCGGCGCTACAAGGTGGAATTGCACGGTCGAAGGGCAAATTTATTGTGATGGGTGATGCGGACGACAGTTACGATTTTTCTGCGGTTCCTGAATTTGTGAAAAAGTGGCGCGAAGGATATGACGTGGTGATGGGCAATCGCTTCAAGGGAGAAATTAAGCCCGGAGCGATGCCGTGGCATCACCGATACATTGGGAATCCGGGTCTGACAGCGGTACTGAATATTTTATTTCACACCGGAGCAGGAGACAGTCACTGCGGGATGCGTGGATTTTCTCGCGAAGCGTTTGATCGGATGGATTTGCGCAGCACGGGAATGGAATTTGCGTCGGAGTTCATTATTAAGGCTTCGCAGTTGGGTGTGCGCATCACGGAAATTCCTGTGGTGCTATCGAAGGACAAGCGCGGGCGGCCGCCGCATCTGCGAAGTTTTCACGACGGGTGGCGGCACCTGCGATTCATGTTGCTGTACGCGCCGAACTGGCTTTTTTTGTTGCCGGGCGGAGCGTTATTTATTGTGGGACTTTTTCTGGTGTTCTGGCTTTTGCCGGGGCCGCGGCACCTTGGGCCTCGCGTGGTGATTGATATTCACACGATGATTTTGGGAATGATTGCTACGTTGATGGGCGCACAGATTATTTCGATTGGATTTTTTGCGAAGGTATTTAGTTATGCGGAGCGATTCGACCGGAGATCGGTGTCACTGAGGCGTTTGCTGAAGCGCGTGACGCTGGAAAGTGGTTTGCTGGTCGGCGGCATTTCATTTCTCGCGGGATTTATTGGATGCGGATATATCACATGGAAATGGGCGGCAAGCGGTTTCGGGCCGCTGCTTCAAGTGCGAGGCGTGCTGTTCTGGTCGATGTGGCTTTTTCTCGGAGTGCAGGCGATTTTTTCGTCACTGTTTCTGAGCATGCTAGGGATTAGCCGGGGAACGTACATTGGCGACTACGATTTGAAAAAAAGAGACTAGACGGGCGACGGCACGTACGAATCGGAGTGCAGCGAAAAATCTAGTGTGAGACGTCTTTCTTCGTAACCAAGTAAACTCGGTGGTAGTAATCTGTTTGTGCAACCGATTTGAGTGAATAGCCGCTCCGGAAAAGTTTGACAACCCACCAATCCAGGCCGAATCCGGCGTTACTCGAATACAAGAGAAATGACGTGTGGTCTACGGCGAACTTGTCGAAGTCATAGACGTGTAGCGGTACAAAATCCCGCATGGTTTGGAGTTCTTTATCATCTCCGTCACTCCCGTTGTAAATAAGGGCCTCTGGTGGATCGACCAGGGAAACAAATCGTTGATTCCATTCCGGCGAAGCATAGTGCGCCACCTGTAAGTAGTCGTGAGAGACAGAAATAGCAACCGGCAAATCTGGATGGCCGGCAGCAGTCACCAACGCCTCCACCGAATCGGCTGGAGAAATGAAGCGTGGGTTATACGACGACCAGAATCTTTTTTCCTGGATCGCGAAGGCGGAAAAAAGAAGGAAGATTGCCAGCAAGCTGACAGTGTTTTGCTTTATCCGTGGAAGCACGTAACCTGCCGCCAAGGGAAAGCCGATCACCGTGGAGATCACGTACCGTGGAGTCATTCCTCCGTGAGCGAAATGCAGGATGGCAAAAGCGATCAGGGGCAGACTGAGAAATCCTACTATGAGGATCGGTTCGAGGGGCAAGTCGGCAGCGGGACGCGCCGTTTCCTTTCGCATTCGGATCAGCAATGTTCCAGTCACGGCAAGCAGCGCAGCGACCAGTAAGATCAGACCCCAAGTAGTGGTGGTGTTGAGATACCACCCGTAACTCGATTTCGCATTTTCCAAACTGTTCACCGACCAGAAATGCGCGCCATAGTAATCCCTAAACCGTGAAAGCAAAGGCCAGAAAAGAATCAGAGGCGGCAAGGCGCAAGAAAATGCCAGCCAAACGGACCAACGAATCCGGCGGGCGCTAAGAGCAAATACGGTTTCAGCCGCGATGAACGGGATAAAGGAAATTATCGAATAATAATGAAATGATTCAGCGAGCGCGAAACTTGCTCCCATAAGAATCATCCATCGAGCGGAGGGCGCATGTTGATAGCAAACAAGCGCGATCGAAATACAAGCGACCATCAGGCTGTACGGGCGAGCTTCCACTGAGTAGGGATCGAAGAGCAGGGTAAAAAGCGGAATCATTGAGCACGCGAGTGCGACGGTGCCACCGCTTTTTTTTCTAATATATGAATACAGACAAAAAATGACGCATGAGAATCCTAGGATTGATGGAATGCGATAGGAAATGTGTTCGTTGTTCGTTAGGAACGAAGTAAGATGCACTATCAAGTGGTAGGCCGGCGGCGCGCCGTCCACGGCATGCGAAAGAGCGCGCCACATTGCGGAAAGGGAACCTTGCCGCACGACAGCCCAGGTGCACAATTCGTCAAACCAGAATGGTCTGGTTTTGGCCTCGAAGAATCCTCTGACTACGGCATATCCGATCACGCCAACAAGCAACCAGCGCGTTAGAGTATCGGTCAGTTTGTCTGAGGTTTTGATTGGCGATGGCATGGGTTGTGGATTCCGATCACATGCTGACGCGCGTTGAGGCGCATCGCGAAACTTCTCCGAAGCTGCTCACCTCAGCGAATATTCACACTATCAGAGTTGGAAACCGGCATTTCGTGGAACAGATCACTGAGTGCGCAGATTGCAACTTCTCGCGCGGTCATCTGGCCATTGCGGGATTGTAAGGAATTGGAACTGGGTTTTCTGCGTCAGCCTCGACTAGCCATACTTTGCGGCCATTGAAATAGTCGAGCAACGGTTTCATATCAACGCCCGGAATTTCGCGCGCCCAAACTATTTTGGAGCGATCGATATCCGCGGCGTTGTAAACCCATTCGTAGTTGACGTTATGGTGGTCGTAAGAATAGCGCACGATAACGAGATGTTGGCCGGTGGTTGATTCCAGTTGCGCGGCGACGTCGGCGCGCGGCCAATTCGCGTGTCCCCAGACGAGACCGTACATCATTCGATGATCCCGCGCAGCGTGATAAATGAGAGGAGGAATCGCGAACACGAGGAGCAAGACGATTGCTCTTGTTAGACCAACTCCTACGGGGCGCGATTCGATTTTCCATCGGCGCATGTGACGAAACATTTGCATGAAAAGACATAGAAATGTGGCGAGGACGGGCGCTGCGTAATGGGCGTTGAACCAAACTACGGCGAAGATCCCAATCAAACAGAAAAAAAACTGCCACAAGAGGAATCGCATGCGACGGTCGAAAAAGATCCACGGTAACGCCAGTAGTGGAACGATCAGCGCGGTTCCTAAAAAGAAAACCTGAAAGCGAGAGAATTTCAGAAGAGAGATGCGCTGGAAATCCGCCCAAGTGCGATTGTATTGATTGCGCGTCCAGTGATTGTAGAAGCCGTCAAACTGGTGATTTGCGTATTGCAACGGAGATTTTATTTCGCCCCAAACAAAACTGGATACGCTCTGGTGAAGGTTGTCGTCAAGCGTGTGCGGGAACAGAAGCGGATTTTGCGTGACGCGCCAATTGTAATAGCCAATGAACGCGATGCTGAACATCAGAATGCAGATCAACGGCAAGATTAATTTTGGAAATGTGATTCGCAAGGCGGGGCTGCGCTTGCTGAAGAGCCAGTAGATTAGTGCGATTGCTACGGGAATGCATAACACTAATCCTTCAAAGGGACGGCTGTTACTTAGGATTGCGATGCCGATGCCTAAGAGTAGAGCGTCGAACGGACGCTGCTTGCGCATGATGCGCGGGAATGCGCCCATCAGTAATGCGCCGCCGATTGCGGGAACCGCGCCGCCCCAGTAGCCGTTCATCCAATAACTGAAAATTCCGAATTGCAAAAATGCGAGAGTGGCGCCGAGCAGCGCCCACTTTGACGGAAGCCACGCTTGTAACATCCAGACGAGCGCCGCGAACATTGCGCCCATGCTCAGCAACACACCGATCCACGGATTGCCGAGAATTTGGCCGATGGCGAGCACTGCTCCTTGTGCCGGCGGATACATGGAGGCGTAGGTGGGGTGCTGAAGGATGTGAAATGTGTCGAAGAAAAACCACATGGGATGCGGCGGATTTGCGAGCCGGCCGTGAACGAAAGTGTCCGCGGCTAAGAGATTGCTGAATTCGTCATGAACGCCAGCGGGACGGACGGGAAAAATCGGCAGCAGGATGACGCGGATTGCGATGGGCGCGAGAAATGCGATTACGACGGCGAGTGTTTTGCGCGCGGCTAGTTTTTCAAACGAATGTTCGATGGCAGTGAACCAGCGATTGCCGAGACGCGGCCAGCACCACGCGATGACTAAGGCGATGGCGAGAATTAGCCAGTCTTCGTATGTGTTCCAGAAAGAAAGCATAGTCAGGAATGCGATTGCGCAGTTCGCTTGGCCGAAAAATTTTCGGGCAGATTACATTTCACGTGTGGGTAGTTTGCATGTCCACTGAAAATTAGAAGCTGTGTTTCAAATCGCAACAGTGGAGGAGGCGCCTTGTAGTGCGTCTGATTGCGCGGCGTGTGGTGTTTGTAGTGGAATTTCCACGTTTTTGCGCCCGCTGAAACTTGCGCGGTGAAAGATTCGGGGCTATTCTAAATTTTCAAATTTCCCGTGGTTCTGGGAAGCATCTACCCGCGATGCAACCTGCGCAAAATCCGCCGGTAATCGAACCGGGGCACACATATGCCTCGGTTACAGACAAAATAAGCTCCATTGTTTTATCGAGAAAACAGCCGAAGGGTTGGTACTTCGGATTTGCAATCGCGTTTGCGTTGCTGATGCTGCTGACGTATGCGGTGACGTATCTGCTGGTCGTGGGCGTAGGGATTTGGGGAATTAATATTCCCGTCGGCTGGGGATTCGCGATTGTCAATTTCGTTTGGTGGATTGGAATTGGCCACGCCGGCACATTAATTTCCGCGATTCTTTTGCTGCTGCGGCAGAAATGGCGAACGTCGATCAACCGGTTTGCGGAAGCGATGACGCTTTTTGCGGTGGCCTGCGCGGGAATGTTTCCACTGCTGCACATGGGACGGCCGTGGCTTTTCTACTGGATGATGCCGTATCCGAACACGATGTATTTGTGGCCGCAATTTCGCAGCCCGCTGGTGTGGGACGTTTTCGCGGTGTCAACGTACGCGACAGTTTCGCTGATGTTCTGGTTTGTGGGATTAATTCCAGATCTGGCGACGTTGCGCGATCGCTCGAAGAATCGCGCGGCAAAAGTAATTTACGGAATTTTTGCCATGGGCTGGCGCGGGTCGGCGGTGCACTGGCACCGGTATGAAACCGCATCATTATTACTGGCGGGATTGGCGACGCCGCTGGTGGTTTCCGTACACACGGTGGTGAGCTTCGATTTCGCGGCGGCGCTGGTACCCGGCTGGCACACAACAATTTTTCCTCCCTATTTTGTGGCGGGCGCGATTTATTCCGGATTTGCGATGGTGATGACGCTGGCAATTCCGATTCGCAAGTATTACGGGCTGGAAGATTTCATCACCATGCGGCATTTGGAAAATATGGCGAAGGTGATGCTGGCGACGGGATTGATCGTGGCGTACGGCTACATGATGGAAACTTTCGGCGCGTTCTACAGCGGAAATCAATACGACAAATTTATGGTGCTGAACCGGTGGTTCGGGCCTTATGCGTTTTTTTACTGGATGCTGATTTTGTGCAATATCGTGCTTCCGCAGATGATGTGGTGGAAGAAAGTGCGGATGAACGTGCTGGTTCTGTTCGTGATTTCGCTGGTTGTGAACATTGGAATGTGGCTGGAGCGGTTCATTATTGTGGTGACGAGTCTGCATCGCGATTTCCTGCCGTCGTCGTGGGGGATGTATTACCCGACAAAGTGGGATTGGGCGACATTCACGGGAACAATCGGATTATTTCTGACGCTGCTATTTTTATTCATTCGATATTTGCCGGTGATTTCGATTTCGGAAATGCGTGTGCTGGTTGAAGAAACAGAGGAAGGTAAAGCGAAGTAGCGCAAAGATTTATGGCACAGATATTCCATCGCAGCACGAACACGATCGCGCGCATCAGCATTTATGGCGCGGCGGTGCTGATTGCGATTTTGGGATGGGCGGCCTACGAGCTTTCGGCTTCGCCGTACGTGACGGATGTGAATGTGGCGAAGGATCAGCCGGTGCCGTTCAGTCACAAGCATCACGTGGGCGAATTGGGATTGGATTGCCGGTACTGCCATACGGCGGTGGAGTCCGCGCCTTCGGCTGGAATGCCGCCGACGCAAACTTGCATGACATGCCATTCCCAGATTTGGGTGAATAGTCCGATGCTGGAGCCGGTGCGCGCGAGCTATCGCGACGATAAATCGATTCAGTGGATTCGCGTGAATGCCGTGCCGGACTTTGTATATTTCAATCACAGCATTCACGTGAATAAGGGCGTGGGCTGCGTGACGTGCCACGGACCTGTGGGCGATATGCCGCTGACGTGGCGCGCGAATACTTTGCAAATGGGCTGGTGTTTGGATTGCCATCGCAATCCCGAAAAATTTGTGCGTCCTAAGGAAAATGTTTTCGATATTCATTACACGGCTCCGGCGAATCAGGAAGCGCTGGGATTGAAGTTGATGAAGGACTACAAGATTCAGTCGCTGACGAATTGCACGACGTGCCATAGATGAAGATGAGTTGGACTGACGAGAAGAGATGACGACTACACCGAATCCATCATTTGATTTGGACGCGCTGCGGGCGACGTTGAAGTCGCGCGGCGAAAAACATTTGTGGCGCGGATTGGAAGATCTGGCTGATACGGCGGAGCATCGCGCGTTTTTGGAACATGAATTTCCGAATGATCCGGAGAAAGCTGCCGGCGCGGAATCGGATGATGCGAATGGCGGGATGCATCGGCGCGATGTTTTGAAATGGATGGCGGCATCTGCGGCGCTGGCTGGTCTTGCAGGTTGCACGAAAATGCCGGAGCAGAAAATTGTGCCGTACGTGCGTCCACCGGAAGAAATTATTCCGGGCCGGCCGCTTTTTTATGCGACGTCAATGACGATGGGCGGGGTGGCCACGGGAATTCTGGTCGAGAGCAACATGGGCCGGCCGACGAAAGTGGAAGGAAATCCGCTGCATCCGGCGAGTTTGGGAGCGACGGATATTTTTGCGCAGGCGCATGTGCTGGGGCTTTACGATCCGGACCGCTCACAGACGGTGATTCATGAAGGGCGCATCAGCACGTGGGGAACTTTCGTTTCACAAGTGAATGATTTGCGAAATAATTTTGCTGCTACGAAGGGCGCGGGACTACGAATTCTGTCGGAGACGATTACTTCACCTTCGCTTGCGGCGCAGATTCAGGCGCTGCTGAAGGAATTTCCTGAGGCGAAGTGGCATCAGTGGGAGCCGTGTTCGCGGGATAACGTGCGCGAAGGCGCGCGGATGGCGTTCGGGCGATATGTGAATACCGTCTATCACTTCGATAAAGCTGATGTGATTCTTTCGCTGGATGCGGATTTTCTTTATTCCGGGCCGGGCGCGGTGCGGTATGCGCGGGATTTTGCTTCGCGGCGATTGAGTGGAGATGGTGCGGCGAATTCGCAGGCGAATTCCCAAGCGAAGATGAATCGGTTGTATGTGGTTGAGCAGGGATCTACCACGACTGGGGCGATGGCGGATCATCGGTTGGCGCTGCGCGCCAGTGATATCGCAGCCTTCGCGTCGGCGCTTGCGAACGCGCTACACGTGCCGTCAAGTTCCAGCAGCACGCAATTACCTTCGGGGGTTCCAGCTGGATGGATCGATGCACTCGCGCGCGATTTGCAGAATCGTCGCGGCGCGTGCGTTGTAGTTGCGGGGGAACAACAGCCTGCTGCGGTACACAATCTGGCGCATGCAATTAATGTTGCGTTGGGAAATGAGAATTCGACTGTCGTCTATGCAAATGCGTCTGAAGCTCCCGGCGGAAACGGACTTGAATCGCTGGTCGATGACATGCGTCGCGGCGGCGTGCAGGCACTTTTTATTCTCGGCGGCAATCCAGTTTATTCAGCGCCGGCAAATCTTACATTTGCGGCTCGCTTACTAAAGGTTCCATTTCGTGCGCATGTCGGTCTGTATGAAGACGAGACGGCCGAATTGTGCCACTGGCATATTCCGGCCGCGCACTCGCTGGAATCCTGGGGCGATGCGCGTGCCTATGACGGCACGATTGGTCTGATGCAGCCGCTAATCGCGCCGCTTTACGATGGCAAGACACCAAGCGAAATTATGGCGGCGATCCAGGGGCACGCGGACAAGAACGCGCACGATTTGGTGCAGGAATTCTGGAAAACACAAAAGAGCGAGAAGGAATTTCAGCATTTCTGGGAGACTGCGCTGCATGACGGTGTGGTAGCAGACGGGCCTGCGCCGACCGGAAGTATTGCCGTCAAGTGGAGTCCAGAAACAATGACTGTGCCGCCAGCGCTGAAAGCTGACGAGCTTGAAATAGTTTTCCGCCCTGATCCGACAATTTACGATGGACGCTTCGCAAATAATGGATGGCTGCAAGAAGCGCCGAAGCCCATCACGAAACTGACGTGGGATAACACCGCGCAATTGAGTCCGGCGACCGCGCAGAGACTTGGTGTGGCGAATGGTGACGTCGTTCATGTCGTGCTGAATAATCGCGGCGTTGAAGCGCCGGTTTGGATTGTTCCGGGACAAGCGAATAATTCCGTCACAGTTCATCTTGGATATGGACGCCGCCGGGCTGGGCGCGTTGGGACTGGAATTGGATTCAACGCGTACATGTTGCAAGACAGCACGTCTCCGTGGATCGCTACCGGCGTGCAAATTATCAAGACCGGAAAGAAATATCGGCTGGCGGCGACGCAGCACCACAACATTATTGATGTGAATGGACATCCGGAAGAATTGGAAAGTCAGTACGCGTTCAAGCGGGATTTGGTGCGCATTGGAACGCTGGATGAATTTAATAAGAATCCGAAATTTGCGCAGGATGAAGTTGAGCCGGAGCCGCCGAAAGAATTGTCGCTGTATCCCGGATTTAAGTATGAAGGTTATGCGTGGGGAATGGCGATTGATTTGAATAAGTGCGTGGGATGCGGCGCGTGCGTGCTGGCGTGTCAGGCGGAAAATAATATTCCGGTTGTGGGCAAAGAAGAAGTGATTGCCGGGCGCGAGATGCATTGGATTCGCGTTGACACTTATTTCCGCGGCGATGTGGACACGCCCGAAACTTATTTCGAGCCGGTGCCGTGTATGCATTGCGAAAATGCGCCGTGCGAAGGCGTTTGTCCGGTGGCGGCGACAACTCACAGTCCCGAAGGTTTGAACGAAATGATTTACAACCGCTGCGTGGGGACGCGGTATTGCTCGAATAACTGTCCTTACAAAGTGCGCCGATTTAATTTCAAATTGTTTTCGGATTACACGACCGAGTCGTTGATGTCACTGCGGAATCCGAATGTTACCGTGCGCAGCCGCGGCGTGATGGAAAAGTGCAGCTACTGCGTGCAGAGAATTCAGTCCGCGAAAATTGACGCGGAAAAGCAGGATCGCAGCGTGCGCGATGGAGACATTGTGACGGCGTGCGAAGCGGTGTGTCCGGCGCAGGCGATAGTGTTTGGGAATATTAATGATAAGAACAGCCGCGTTGCGAAATTGAAGGCGAGCGCGCGGGATTACACGTTGCTGGCGGAATTGAACACGCGTCCGCGAACGAGTTATCAGGCGCGGCTGCGGAATCCGAATCCTGCGATGCCATCTTTTGGAAAAGCTGAGTGATGAGACGCCAACCACTTTACGGATTGCTGGCGGAATTTGAATCGCCCGAAGCGCTATTGGAAGCGGCGAACAAAACTCGCGTGGCCGGATACAAGCGCGTGGACGCATTCACGCCGATGCCGGTGGAAGGATTGGCGGAAGCGGTGGGATTTCATCACACCATTTTGCCGCTGGTGGTTTTGATTGGCGGAGTGCTCGGCGGACTGGCGGGATTTGCGATGCAATATTACGCGAACGTCGTGAGCTATCCGCTGAATATTGCGGGCAAGCCGCTAAATTCGTGGCCTGCATTTATTCCAATTACATTTGAGTTGACGATTTTGGGAGCGGCGATCGCGTGCGTTTTCGGAATGCTGGCGATGAATGGATTGCCGACTCCGTATCACCCGATTTTCAACGTGCCGCGATTTGCGTTGGCCACGCGCGACCGATTCTTTTTGTTGATTAAGGCGCGCGACCGTCAATTCGATGTGGTGAAAACGAAACAATTTATGGCGGAACTGCATGCGCGGGAGGTTTCTGAAGTTGAAGTGTAGCGCGCAAATTCGACGTGGCATTTCGAGGGTGGCGGGAATTGCCGCGCTCGCGCTGGTGTGTTTTGTTGGCGGCTGCCGCCGCGATATGCAAGTGCAGCCGCGTTACAACCCTTACGATGCATCCAATTTTTTCGGCGATAGCCGGTCGGCGCGTCCGCCGGTGCCGGGAACAATCGCGCGCGGACAACTTCATCTGGATGAATTGCTTTACGCCGGAAAAGTTGACGGCAAAGACGCGGAAGTTTTTCCGTTTGCGATTACGCGCGCGGATCTGAATCGCGGGCGCGAACGATACAACATTTATTGCGCGCCGTGCCATGACGTGACGGGCAGCGGGCGCGGAATGATTGTGTTGCGCGGATTTCCGCAGCCGCCTTCATTTAATATTGATCGTTTGCGTCAAGCGCCGCCGGGACATTATTTCGACGTGATGACGAACGGATTGGGCGTGATGTACAGCTACGCGGCGCGCGTCAGTCCTGAAGATCGCTGGCGCATTGCGGCTTACATTCGCGCGCTTCAATTGAGCCAGCAGGCGACGATGGCGGATGTGCCGGCGGCGCAACGGTCAAGTTTGCAGACGGAGACGCCGCACTAAAGAATTTAATGTCGAGCATGCATACAAATTCGCCGATGAACACAGGGGACAATCGCCTGCCGCAGTTCGATGGGGTGCGGAGGATTGCGCTCGTCACAGGAA
The DNA here is from genome assembly GCA_963778235.1 of uncultured Acidobacteriota bacterium. GTDB lineage: Bacteria > Acidobacteriota > Terriglobia > Acidiferrales > UBA7541 > DASTCZ01. The sequence goes on from CAVZTQ010000004.1 coordinate 651,270, forward strand.
TTGTCGGGCTGCTGATTTCAATCCCGGCGCTGATCATGAATCCGGAACAATTTCATCGCTCATATTTGTTTGCGTATATTTGTTGTTTGGCGATTCCGCTGGGCTGCATGGGTTTGGTGATGATGCATCACCTGACCGGCGGCGGCTGGGGATTTATTATCCGCAGAATTCTGGAAGCGGGCACGCGAACACTTTGGCTTTTGGCGATTCTTTATTTGCCGATGTTACTTGGACTCTCTCGGATTTATGGATGGGCGCGGCCGGACGCCGCTTCGATTCCGGTGTATCAGCAAAAACATTTTTACTTGAACGTGCCGTTTTTTATTTCGCGCAGCGTGATTTATTTTGCGCTCTGGCTTGGACTCGCATGGCTGTTGAATAAATGGTCGGGGCAGCAGGACGGGCCGGGAAATCCCAGCGCGGAAAAAAAATTGGAAGGTATCAGCGGGCCCGGATTGGTGCTGTGGGGAATCGCGGTAACATTTTCCGCGGTGGATTTGGTGATGTCACTTGAGCCGACATGGTTTTCGAGCATCTACGGAATGATGATCATGGTTGTCTACGCACTTTCCGCGATGGCGTTCGTAATTTTTATCGCACGGAAATTGACGGACCGCGAACCATTGGTGCAGATCGCGACGGCGCAGCGATTCAATGATCTTGGAAATTTTCTGCTGACGTTTGTGATGTTGTGGGCTTATCTCTCGTTTTCGCAATTCTTGATTATTTGGTCGGGCAACATGCCGGAGGAAATCAGTTGGTACATGGCGCGAGCGCGGGGAAGCTGGGGCGCGCTGGCGTTGATTCTGATTATTTTTCATTTTGCGATTCCATTTGTGCTGCTGCTTTCGCGTGACATTAAACGCGGGCCGCGCGCGCTTTCCGGCGTGGCGGCCGCGCTCGTGGTGCTTACACTTGTAGATATTTTCTGGCTGATTGTGCCGGCGTTTGAGCCGAGCGGATTGCGGTTGCACTGGTCAAATTTTAGTTTGCTCGCGGGATTCGGCGGCCTGTGGCTCTGGGCGTTTTTTGTGCAACTGGAAAAGCGTCCGTTGGTGCCGGCGTATGACTCGCGGCTGGTTGAAGTGTTGGAGGATCATGAACACGTCCACCAAATCTGATCACGGCGAAAATAATCCCGCGGTGACGTACGAGAAGCGCGACGTAAACACGCGCACGATTATGATTTTTGTTGGCGTGCTATTTGTCGTGCTGGTGGTGACGTTCGTCTCGATGCGTGGACTATTTGGATATTTTTCCGAGACGCAGAATCTTGGGCCGGGCGCTTCGCCGTTCGATAATTCGCGGGTACTTCCACCGGCGCCGCGATTGCAGGTGGATCCCGCCGTCGATTTGGACCAAGTGCGGCAATCGCAGAACGAGTTGCTGAATTCTTACGGGTGGGCGGACAAGCCGACGGGAAAAGTGCGCGTGCCGATTGATCGCGCAATGGATATGCTGATCGACCGCAAATTGCCGGTACGCCTGAACGCGCCGGTTGCACAAGATGCGGAGCGCGCAAAGAAGGAGCCGGCGAAATGAGATTTCGATTTGAAAAGTTGAAACGTGTCATGCTTGCGCGCGCTTTTGCAGGCGCATTTCTGATGATTGCGGCGAATTGTGTCAGTGCGCAGGATCTTTTCGTTCAGAACCCGGGAGGCAAGCCGGAGGTTTTGAAAAATGTCGGGCTCGACCAGAAATTAAACGCGCAAGTTCCGTTGGATCTCACTTTCAAAGATGAGCACGGTGCGACCGTTTCACTGGGGCAACTTCTGCAGGGCAAGCCCGCGATTCTTACGATGGTTTATTACAAGTGTCCGATGCTGTGCACGGAAGTTCTGAATGCAACGCTGAATTCGTTGAAAGAAGTGCCGCTGGAAATCGGCAAGGATTTCAGCGTAATTACAGTGAGCATTGATCCTTCGGAGAAACCGGTTCTCGCTGAAGCGAAACAAATTATGTACACCGGACTTTACGGACGGCGCGGCGCGATTCACGGCTGGCATTTTCTAACCGGCGACGAGGAGCAGATTCAGAAACTGGCGGCGGCAGTGGGATTCCGTTTTGTTTATGACAAAGAGTCATCGCAGTTCGCGCACGCCAGCGGAATTATCGTGATGACGCCGGAAGGCCGGTTGTCGCGTTATTTCTACGGCTTGGCTTATCCGCCACGCGATGTGCGATTGGCATTAGTGGAAGCGGGTGAAGGCAAGATTGGATCGACAGTCGACGCAATTATGTTGTTTTGCTTTCACTACGATCCCGTGACGGGAAAATACGCGGTGACAATTTTGAATGTGGTGCGCGCGGCGGGAGCGTTGAGCGCGCTTGCGATTGCACTGGGGATATTTATTTTTCTGCGGCGAGAAAAATATAGCGTTGTGCCGCCGAGCGACGTCCATCGGCGCACGATTTGATTCGGCATTTCAATAATTGTTGAAAGGCTATGTGCTAAAGGTTCTTACATTACCGATACTCGCGATCCTGGACTGGCCGGGAATTCCGTTGCGTCCGGAGCCCGGATCAACGATTGCGGAAGGCGTGGACAAGCTTCACTTTTTTCTGACCGCCATTACTTTTATTTTCACGGTCATTATTTTTTCCACGATTTTATATTTCGCCATTAAGTACCGCCGCCGCGCCGGAAATTTACAGCCGGCGGAGACGAAAACGTACATGTGGCTTGAGGTGACCTGGACGTTAGTTCCCATGGCGATCTGCGCCGTGATTTTCGTTTGGGGCTCCAGTCTCTATTTTGAGAATTCGCGTGCGCCGAATGCTTCCATGGAAATTTTCGTCGTTGGAAAACAATGGATGTGGCATTTGCAGCATCCGGAAGGCCCGCGCGAAATTAACGAGCTGCATGTGCCGCTGGGCGTGCCAGTCAAATTGACGATGACTTCCGAAGATGTGATTCACGATTTTTACGTGCCCGCATTCCGAGTTAAGAAAGATGTTGTGCCGGGGCGCTACACCAGCATTTGGTTTCAGGCTACGCAGACAGGAAAATTTCATTTTTTCTGCGCGCAATATTGCGGAATGGAACATGCCGGAATGATCGGCTGGGTGTACGTGATGACACCGGGCGATTACGCCGTGTGGCTGGCCGGCGGAGCGAAGGGCGAGTCGATGACGCAAGCGGGCGCGCGACTTTTCACTCAATATGGATGCGACACTTGCCACAAGCCTGACGAAACCGGGAAGGGGCCTTCGCTGAATGGAATTTTCGGCAAGCCGCAAAAACTGAAAGACGGCCACTCGCTGACCGTGGACGAAACTTTTATCCGGCAGGCGATTACAAATCCAAATTCGATGCCGCTTGAAAATTATGCGCCGGTGATGCCCACATTTCAGGGCCAGCTTAATGAGGAACAGATTCTGGATTTGATGGCGTACGTGAAGTCGCTGGGCGTTTTGGAGAGGAAGGCGAAATGAGCACCGCCGCAGTGGCACCTCCGCCGGATTCGCGCGTGAATTATTTGAACGCGAATTACGGATTCCGTTCGTGGCTACTCACCACGGATCACAAACGCATCGCGCTGCTTTATCTGATGAGCATCACGGTAATGTTTTTCATCGGTGGCGCCGCGGCTACACTGATGCGTCTGCATCTGATTACGCCGGAGGGCACGCTCGTCCAACCTGCGACGTACAACAAATTATTCACGGTGCACGGCATCGTGATGGTTTTCTTTTTCATGATTCCTTCGATTCCTGCCGTGCTCGGAAATTTTCTGATTCCGATGATGATCGGCGCGAAGGATCTGGCGTTTCCAAAATTAAATTTGCTGAGCTGGTACGTTTATATTGTCGGCGCGCTTTTTACTTTGTACGCGATTCTTGCGGGCGGCGTGGATACCGGCTGGACATTTTATACGCCGTACAGCAGCACGTATGCGAATACACAGGTGATTGCGGCGGCGCTGGGCGTTTTCATCACAGGATTCAGTTCAATCCTTACGGGATTGAATTTCATCGTGACGATTCACAAAATGCGCGCGCCGGGATTGACGTGGTTTCGCATGCCGCTATTTCTTTGGGCGATGTATGCCACGAGCGTGATCATGGTGTCTGGGCACGCCAGTTATCGCGATTACGATTGTACTTGTCGCCTTTGAGCGCTTGCTGCACGTGGGGATTTTCGATCCGAAACTTGGCGGCGATCCAATTCTGTTTCAACACTTGTTCTGGTTCTATTCGCATCCCGCGGTTTACATCATGGTGCTGCCGGGAATGGGCGTGGTCAGCGAAGTGATTGCGGCATTTTCACGCAAGCGCATTTTCGGATACAGCATGGTGGCGTTTTCCAGTTTGGCGATTGCGGTGATCAGTTTCCTGGTGTGGGGACATCACATGTTTGTGACCGGCCAATCGATTTATGCCGGGCTGATTTTTTCCGTGCTGAGTTTTCTGGTGGCGATTCCTTCTGCGATCAAAGTGTTCAACTGGACGGCGACGCTCTATAAAGGATCCATTTCCTATCAGGCGCCGATGCTTTACGCGCTGGGCTTCATCGGACTATTCACGATGGGCGGCCTCACTGGACTTTTTCTCGCGTCACTTGCCACGGACGTGCATTTGAACGGCACATATTTCATCGTCGCGCATTTTCATTACATCATGGTGGGCGGCACGGTGATGGCGTACATGGCCGGCATTCATTTTTGGTGGCCGAAGATTACCGGACGCATGTATCCCGACGGTTGGGCGCGTTTCGCAGCGTTATTAATTTTCGTGGGATTCAACCTGACATTTTTTCCGCAATTTATGCTGGGCTACCTGGGCATGCCGCGGCGCTATGCAACTTATCCCGCGGAATTTCAGGTGCTCAACGTAATGTCATCCGCCGGCGCATCTATTTTGGGAATCGCATATTTGATTCCGCTGATTTATTTGATCTGGTCGATGCGTTACGGAAAAATCGCCGGGCCTAACCCGTGGAACGCGACGGGCCTGGAATGGAAAACAGCTTCGCCGCCGATTACTGAAAATTTTGAAGAGACGCCGGTCGTGACCCAAGAAGCGTACGACTACGTGCACATGCCGCCGATGCCATCCTCTGCTGAACTTGCGGGCCAGGGGGATGTGAATGTCTGAAGTAACGCAGCGTCACGTGACGCAACATCACCCGCGCGATCTGCAACATCATTTTGCGGATATGGAGCAGCAAAATGATTCGGGCATATTCGGAATGTGGGTTTTTCTCGTAACGGAAATAATGTTTTTCGGCGGAATCTTTGCAGCGTATGCGATTTATCGTTCGATGTATTTGCCGGCGTTTGAATTTGGAAGCCGGTTGCTGGACGTTCAGCTCGGCTCCGTAAACACGGCAGTTCTAATTGGAAGCAGTTTAACAATGGTTCTGGCGGTGCACGCGGCGCAAACGGGCAAACGCAAAGCGTTGGTTTTCTATTTGTTGCTGACGATGGCGCTAGGTGGAGTATTTCTTGGAATTAAATCTTATGAATATTTTACGAAATGGGAGCACTTTCTGGTGCCGGGATTGCGTTTTGCTCCCACGGAAGCGTTGCCTTCCGGCGTAACAATACAGAACCTTCAAATGTTTTTCTGTTTTTATTTTTTCATGACGGCGCTGCACGCGCTGCACATGATTATCGGATTCGGAATTATGACGGTGCTGGTGATCCTGTCCTGGCGCGGCAGATTTTCGCAGGAATATTACGCGCCGATTGAAGTGACTGGGCTTTATTGGCACTTCGTGGATATTATTTGGATTTTCCTGTTTCCGCTGCTGTATCTGATTGGAGGGCGCTACACATGAGCGAGCACATTGTTTCAGTCCGCTCATACCTGATTGTTTTTTTTGCGCTGCTCGGGTTGACGGCGCTGACAGTCGGCGTGGCTTACATTGATCTCGGATCAATGAACACGGTGATCGCGCTAGTGATTGCCGCCACGAAAATGCTTTTAGTAATGCTAATTTTCATGCACGTGAAATACAGTTCACGCCTGACGAAGCTCGCTATTCTCGCGGCTTTTTTCTGGCTGGGACTGCTTCTTACATTCACACTCTCGGATTATTTCACCCGGCATTGGACGCCGACGCCTTCCAATTGGGGCCCTTCGATATCGCAGCCCGCACCGCGCGAAAAATGAATAGTTGACCGCGAGAAAATGAATCCTCGTTTCTACGCGAGTCCGCAACAAACGAGCTAAACTGATTACTTGCCGCTGGGGTGTGGTCCAATTGGCAGGACGCTGCACTGTTAATGCAGACGGTGGAGGTTCGAGTCCTCCCGCCCCAGCCACGATTTTCGCGAAGCGTTTGTGTTTGGCGGGGAAAACTTATTCTTGCGCGGTTGGAAAGCCGGCCTCAAGCCATCCACGCCAGCCGCCGTCCATCGAAACGACATTTTTGTAGCCCATTTTCTGAAGATTATCCGCGGAGAGCGCCGAACGAAATCCGCCGCCGCAATACAACACGAGTTCGGCATCTTTATCGGGGAAACGCATCTCGATGTCGCGTTCAATAATTCCTTTGCTCAAATGAACGGCGTAAGGAATATGTCCGCGCGCCCATTCGCTTTCTTCGCGCGTATCCACGAGCGCAATTGTTTCTCCCGCATCCAGTCGCCGCTTGATTTCCGCGACATTTGTTTCACGGATGCGCGCTCGCGCTTCATTCACCAGCCGTAGGAAACTTTCGGAATGCTTCATTTCGCCGCCTCACGTGATTTGCGTACCTGAATTGAGCGTAGCATGAACCAGCGTTGCGCCGCTTCCTGAAATCGCAAATTTCAGATAGGCTGACGCCATGGGACGCTTGAGAATTATTCGCCTAATTATTCTGATTATCGGATTGCTTATTTTCGTATATTTTCGGACGATTCGTCCGCACTAGCGGATGTCGCAAAGGAAAAATGCCGGCACTCATCAGCATGGATTGGCTTAATTCGATGAACATCGCTGTATGGGTAACGGCGCTGGCGACGATGGCCTACGTGGTGATTTCATTGTTGTTGTGGCGCGCCACCAGAGAATCTGCGGAAACGACGCGAAAAATTTTCGAGCAAACGCAACGGCCCTACGTCGGAATGCAGAGCTGGGATCTTTGGAAAGATGCCGGGGTGAAAGGCCACCTGAATTGTCTTACGTTAATTAATGTTGGAAACGTGCCGGCGTCAAACGTTCATGTAAATACCGAAACTTTCGATCATTCGGGGAGTATCGAGAAGGCTTCGTCCGCCGAAGCTGGTTTCGTTTTATTTCCGAATCAGGCATACACCGTGCAAGTGGCCACGGGAATTGTTGAACAAGTGATTGAAGAAAACCGCGCGCTGGCGGCGCACGTAGGCGGCGCGGAAGTGTGGCTTGGAATTACGCTGGATATTGAATTGAGATATAGCGGGCCGAGCGGAACAAACTATTATTTCAAAGCGACAATCGAGCAGGGGCCCAGCCGAAATGAATTTCGGCTGGGCAGAGCAGACTCTTCTTAGTCTTTCACTTCCTTCATGTCGCGCCAGTTCGGGCCGGCCTTTAGATCCACTTTCACCGGCACGCTTAGCGGATGCGCGTTTTCCATACATTCCTTTACGAGAGCGCTCAGACGTTTCAGCTCTTTCGGCGGAGCTTCGAACAGAAGTTCATCGTGCACTTGCAGGATCATTTTCGATTTGAACTTTTCTTCGTCGAGGCGCTTCGCGATTTGAATCATCGCAATTTTGATTAGATCGGCTGCCGTGCCTTGTATCGGAGAATTCAGGGCGGTGCGTTCAGCGAAATTCCGCAAGTTCACTTGCGGCGAATTAATTTCGGGAATTGGACGGGTGCGGCCGAATAGCGTTGTCGTGTACAGATTCTTCCGGGTGTCCGCGATAGTTTTATCCAGGAATGTTTTTACTCCGCGATGCTTTGTGAAATATGCGTTGATAAATTGCGCGGCCTCTCGGGTCTCCGTTCCCAATTGCTGTGCAAGACCGAATGCGGAAAGCCCATAAATAATTCCGAAGTTGATTACTTTCGCTACGCGGCGATGTTCTTTTGTTTGCGCCATCGGGCCAACGCCAAAAACTTCCTGCGCGGTGCGCGCGTGAATATCTTCTTCGTGGCGAAATGCGTCGGTCAGTACGGGATCTTCGGAAAGATGCGCCAAAATCCGTAACTCGATTTGCGAATAGTCGGCGGAAAGCATGGTCATGCCGGAATCCGCGGCAAAGGCAGCGCGAATTTGCCGGCCCAGTTCGCTACGTACGGGAATATTTTGCAAATTTGGCTCGTACGAACTTAGGCGGCCCGTTGCCGTGCCCGTCTGGCTGAATCGCGTGTGAAGGCGGCCGGTATCTTTATGGATGAGCAGCGGCAGCGCATCCACATAAGTGGATTTCAGTTTTGAGAGTTCGCGATACTCAAGAACTTTTTTCGGTAAGTCGTGGGTCAGTGCCAATGCTTCAAGCACATCCGCCGCGGTAGATCGCGCTTTTCCGCGCCGCGCGGGCGGCTGCAGCTTCATTTTGTCAAAAAGTATTTCCGCCAATTGTTGCGGCGAATTTACGTTGAATTCGATGCCGCTCATTTCCCAAATGGATTTTTCCAGCGAGCGGATTTCGCCTTCCATCGATGCGGACATTGCGGCAAGCGCTTCAGGATCAACGCGCACGCCGTGTTCTTCCATTTGTGCTAAAACTGGCGCGAGTGGCAAATCAATTGTCTCGTAAAGTTTCGACTAACTTCTGCGTTTCCACTTGTTCGCGCAGAACTGGCGCAAGTTGACGCAAACAATCCGCGCGCTCGCCGGATTGTCCGGCCAGTGTGAGATTCATGCAGCGAAGAGCAACTTCCGCGATTTCGTGATTCGATGTGGTTGGCCGCAGCAAATAGGAATACAACATTGTGGCGTGTCGAATGCCGGCGACCGGGCCCATCAGCAGAGCAAATAATTTCGGATCGTGAACAATTTTGGGGTGGGCCGCATCGGCCAGCCATGGACGCAGTTCGGTGAGCCACTTTTCACGTTCGGCGTCGTCAACTGGTAGCCGCGCGATGCGTGCTGATCCCGCGGCGGCGGAGAATTCAATAGCCGCGACTTTGCTGCCGAAACCTTCTTCTTCCTGCTCGTCGGTTTTTTCGTACGGCACTAATTCCAGCCAGATCGCGATTTCCTGGTCGCGCGGAATTTCCGTCAGGAATTTGCGTAACGCAGTCGGCGATTCCAGCGCAGTGTAGTTATGGTTTTCGGCCATACGCACAGCGGTGGGGCCCAATTCTTTCAGCAGGGAAGTGAATCCAAGTTCCGCGTAAAGTTCACGCAGGGCTTCGGTGTCTGGATCGCGCGCCGTCAATTCTTCCAACTCCAGTTTCACCGGCGCGTCTTTTGAGATCGCCGCCAGCTTTTTGGACATCAACACTTGTTCAGATTGCGTTTGCAATGCCTCGCGATAGCGTTTGCCTTCTACTTTGTCCGCCTGTTTCAGCGCTGCTTCCACGGAACCGAATCGCTGAATTAATTCCCGTGCGCCTTTTTCGCCGATTCCTTTTGCGCCGGGAATGTTGTCAATGGAATCGCCCATCAGCGCCATGATGTCGATCACTTTATCCGGCGGCACGCCGAGAATTTCCACGACCTTCGCTTCGTCAATCAGCAAATCCTGCTTCGAGGGGTTCATCACCCGAATATTTCCGCCAACGAGCTGCATGAAATCTTTGTCGCTGGTGATCAGGTACACATCCAGCTTTCGTTTTGCGGCTTGCTCAGCGAGAGTTCCAATCACGTCGTCTGCTTCATAACCGGGAACTGCGAGCATTGGCAATCGCAGCGCTGCGCACAAACGCTTTACGTAAGGCAATTGCATCGCGAGATCTTCGGGCATCGGAGGGCGCGTGGCTTTATATTCCGCGAATAATTTGTCGCGAAATGTCGGTTCCGGCAGATCAAACGCGACAGCAAGATAATCCGGCTGATAATCGCGCATAAGCCGCTTCAGCATCTGCACGAAAAGATAAGGAACTTTCGTAGGCATGCCGGAAGGGCTGCGCAGACGCTCCATCGGCGCGAAAAATGCGCGAAAGATGAAGCCCATCGCGTCCACCAGAAATAATTTCTTTGCGGGTTTCGCAGAAGGCATACGCGGCAGTATAGCAGAGGCCGCTTTTTCCAATTCGCGGGAAATCATTCCGCGTGGGGCATCGGCGCAGAACAAGGCGCTGGACCATTCGCAAGAAATTTTCGCGAGAATTACCGATCCAACAGCGCGCGCAGGCGTGCATAGCCGGCGCGGCTGACCGGTAATTGTTTTCCGTTCGTCATCACCGCAACGTGACTATCTTTGGCGTAAGGCTCAACTTTTGTGATGCGCTCGAGGTTCGCGATGTACGAGCGGTGAATTCGCACAAATCGCGCTGGGTCCAGTCCGGATTCGAGGCTTGAAATCGTCTGCTGTTTCAAATATTTTTTCCCTTCAGCATTCAACTCAACGTAATCGTCCTGTGCTTCGGCGTATTCCAGTTTCGCTACGGGAATAATAAACACGCGCGAGCCATCTTTCACCGCGAGCCGCTCGAAGTATTGCGCCGGAGGCCGTGCAGATGCAGCTAACTCCGCCGCGGCTGGAATTTTCCCGCCGAGCCGTTGCGAAGCGCGTTCAAGAGCCGCTTCAAATCGTGCGGCGTTGAATGGCTTCAGTAAATAATCCACCGCATGCGCTTCAAACGCGCGAATCGCGTAAGTGTCATGCGCGGTAACAAAAATCACGGCAGGGCCCGCACCCATTAATTCAAGAACCTCAAATCCATCCAGCTTCGGCATTTGGATATCGAGAAACACTAAATCGGGTTTCTGTTCGGTGACGACTTTCACCGCTTCAAATCCATTCGCGCATTCGGCGATCAATTCGATTTCCGTGTGCGACGAAAGAAATTCGCGCAGAACCTGACGCGCGAGTTCCTCGTCGTCCACAATTACCGCGCGGATTTTCGTTTTCTTTGTGCGCCCATTAACCGCGAACCTCCGATTCCACCGGTATTGCAATTGCAACGCGAAAACTGCCGCCGTCCGTGTTCACCTTGAAACTCGCGCGATCGCCGTAGCGCGCCAGAAGCCGCTGACGAACATTCGCCAACCCCACTCCGCCGCGGCGGCGCGGCGGCGCATCCGGATCGTAATTATTTTCAACGGTGATCGAAAGATTTCCGCCGCTGCAGGTCGCGTTCAGCCGAATCCATCCGCCTTCCACGAGATTCGCGATGCCATGCGCCACGGCATTTTCGACGAGCGGCTGCAGCAGCAATGGCGGAATCTGAATTTCCAATGTTTCCTTCTGAATATTTTCTTCCATTTGGATGCGTGCTCCGAATCGGATTTTTTCGACGGCCAGAAATGCGCGCACCAATGACAATTCTTCTTCCAGCGGAATCGCGGATTTTTCACCCAGGCCCAGCGTGCGGCGCAAGAAATCTCCCAGCAGGACGCACATTTCCCGCGCGCGCGGTGCGTCGGAACTTGTCAGCGCACTAATGGAATTCAAACTGTTAAACAAAAAATGTGGATTCACCTGTGCTTTCAGCGCTTTCAATTCCGCTTCGCGCGCCAGAATGCTGGCTTGCATCATGCGCGCTTCCGCTTCCTGCGAAGCTTGTTCCGCCAGAAGCACATAATAAAAATTTACGGAAAGCAGATAGAACAGCACGCCCAGCCCGAGTAAAAGTGGAATCACGCGCGAAAGGCGGCTGGTGAAATCCGGAAAATAACTTGTCTCCGCAAGTCCGCGCGCCAGAATTTCCGCGCCGAGAACCCACAGACTGGCGGCCACCGCCGCGCCGAGCACATGAACTTGTGCAAGTCTGCCAACGGTTGATCGATCAAACAGGAGTAGCGCGGCACGGATACCACGCCGATAAGACAAACGAACGCGTAAAAAAAGCACAGCGGAAGCGACATCGCCGCCGCTTCCTGCCACGTCAGTCCTGCCAGCGCGCGCATCAAATACGCAACCAGCGCCGCAAGCGGAATCCACACGAGCAAATAGAGTGCGAGCCGGCGGATCTGACTCAGAATTGGATGCATAAAGGCGCGAGACTTCTAATTCTTGACCTCAACACTTCCGAACACGGCGCTGCCCGTCACAAACAAAGTTTTCACGCCCGGCCCTTCTTCCGGCCGCTGGCGAGTCTTGTCCGACGTATTCTCCCATCACGGCTGAGCCGCGCACGGACAATGTGCCATGTTTCCGGCACTCGAATTACGCAAGCGCCGAAAACTGCGTCAGCGCGAATGGTGGCTTCGTCTCCTTCGATTTCCGCATTGGTCAAGTCGATACCGACCTCTCCGAAGATCGCTTCGAGTTTCGCAGCCTTTGAAATTCTTAGCGGTGATTGGCCGTTTGAAAGTACCAAAAACTGCGGAGACATCAGCCGGGGTCTTCGGTGGATCGGTTTCCGTTACGTCGATCACTGTGCCGTCCGCGGCGCGCCCTGTTTGGGATTCCCACCAGCGCCGGAATCCAAAAGTGCGCGCGACGATCCAGATTCCCCAATAAATGCAGGCGAGCGCCCAAATGACCGAAAAACTGAAATGGAAATATCCAAGCTTGCGAGCAGCAAAATGATTCCGGCCATGATCAAGAAACCGCCCGCCTCCTGATTGAAGCGGTTTCGCGAAAAACGATTCCTCGAAAACATTAATTCAACGCCGAAGAAAATCATGAATGGCCGGCCAAAAGAAACGAAACAGATAATCCGTGGAAACGATTCCCATCTGGCCCAACAAAAGAACAATTCCGAGCGCGACCAGAAATAATCCGAACGCCACTCCGCCCATGTGAAGTTGAACGATCAGGCCCTTTTTCGGTTTTCTGGTTTCAATTGGCATTGTTTTCTTTCGTTACAGAGCTAGCGCTGGTGGCCATCGAATTAAATCGATTCCAGCGCCGCGCGATTAAAAGAATCGCCGAACCGAGACTGACCAGCGCCAGCGGCCATATTTTTGCCATCTCACGCAATTCCGGGGCAACGAAATCAGCGAGCATAATCCACCCGTTTCTACCGATGACGGAAAACAACCAGACGCCGCTGGAATTGTAAGGCCCGAAGCCCAGCATTCCCAATTCAAATGCGGCGCCAAGAAGAATCAGCAGCCAGGCGATCAGCCACGCGAGAGATATCTTCGGAATTGGTGGGCGTGTTGAACAGATGCGCTGCAAATCTGCCAAGGTCGAGTCTGCGCGATGGATTGGATTTGTCTCCATGCGCGCAGATTACCGAACGCGCCGAACCGAGTCTGTAACTAATCGGCGAACGGCGGAAATTTACCGGCGAACGGTGGAATTGCGGCGGGAATTCTTCTAGTGGGCTGCCGGTGAAGCGTCAGTCCACACTTGTTCAGCGATTACCCACGCGCCATTTGACTGGCGCCGGAAGATCATCACATAGGTGCCCTTGTATGGAGTGACGGTTCCATCTGCAACGCTTGTCAACGTTTCAGAATAATCTCCGCTGTCATACGCCAGATTTTCGGAGCGCTCACTCGTTGCGGTGTGCAGAGTAATATCGCTCGTCATTGTGGCCATTACATTTTTGCAAAGCTCGCGAATCGCCGACCGTCCGGATACGCGCGTGCCGGTAGCCAGCAGGAATTCTGCATCCTCTGCATATAGCGCGGCAATTTGATCGAGCTGCTTGGAGTGCAAATCCTTCACCCACTCGGCGCGGACTTTCGCAATTTCGGGCGAAGCTACGCGCGAGCTTTGTGGAGTTTGCGCGGCGGCGAATGTTTCGTCGCCCGACCGGAGCATTGATCCGACGGCAATCGCCGAAGCAGCCACTGCGAATAATATAAACGTAGGCAGGATGAGCTTTCGCCGAAAAGACATTCGTCACCTCCAAAGATTTCCGAAGCTTATTATTCTATCGAGATGAATGACAACTTTCACTATCTCCGAACTGTACCGTGCGGAACAATCACCGCTTCGCGTTTCAGGTTCTCGGTTTCGCCGAATTCGTTTCCCCCGATTGCCACTGTGCGGAAGTGCACAGGTGCCTTCATGTACGCATCCTCTTGCGTTCCAAGGGGACGAGGCCAGACTGGATGAATCCCTTCTTTCGCGGACAAGACGGCTCCATCGCCCGCGGATTTACAATTTTTTCTCATCTCGCATTTCTGGGAAATGTGGCGCAGCGATTTCCGTCTGAGGGATGGTAAGGCACCTCCGCGTCGGGACGTTTCCGGATGCGAATCTGATTTTGGCGGCAGAACTCTGGGGAGACAGCATCATGAATTCACCGGACATTATTTTGACCGGTAACTACGATTTCGGACTTGTCGCGCTTTCCGTTCTTATCGCGATTATTTCCTCCTATGCGGCGCTTGACCTCGCGGGACGCGTGACCTCCGCTCATGGCCGTTCCCGCTATGCATGGCTTACTGGCGGCGCAATTGCCATGGGCACGGGAATCTGGACCATGCATTACATCGGCATGCTGGCGTTTCGTTTGGCGATTCCCGTCGAGTATGACTGGCGCATTGTCTTGCTTTCACTCCTAGCAGCGATTCTCGCGTCGGCGATCGCGTTGTTTGTTGTAAGCCGGCGAAGTATGGGAATGATTCGAGCCATTGTTGGAAGCTTCGCGATGGGCGGCGGAATTGCCGCTATGCATTACATTGGCATGGCCGCGATGACTATGGATGCGAACTGTGTCTATTCGGTGAAGCTGGTTTCACTTTCGATCATTCTCGCAGTCGTAATTTCATTTGTGGCATTGTGGCTGACGTTTTATTCCCGAGCCCGAACCAACGGATGGGATTTGCGAAAAGTATCCAGTGCGCTCGTAATGGGTGCGGCAATTCCTGTGATGCACTACACCGGCATGGCCGCGGCAAGTTTCGTTCCTGCGAATATGCCCGCCGGCGATCATCTACATTCTTTGGGCGTATCCACAGTGGGCATAGCGGGAATCACTTTTGTCACTCTCATGATTCTCGGATTGGTCATCGCAATGTCTGGCGCAGACAGACGCATTTCCGTTCAAGCCTCTGCGTTGGAATCCAGCGAGCAACGGTATCAGCAAATCGTTGAGACTGCGCTCGACGCATTTGTCGGCATGGATGCGTCCGGGCGAGTAACAGACTGGAACGCACAAGCGGAAAAAATATTTGGCTGGCCCAGATCGGAAGCCATCGGGAAAATTCTTTCGGAATTCATAATTCCGGAACATCGTCGCAGGCTCTTTAATCGTAACCTCCAAAACCTTCTCGTTTCCGGAGCGATTCCCGAACTGGATGATCGGCTTGCAATGGCGGCGATTCATCGCTCAGGCAGGGAATTTCCCGTGGAAGTCGCCATGTCAGTAATTCGCAATGGCGGCACGCATAGTTTCGCTGCATTTATTCGCGACGAAACGGATCGCGTTCGTCGCGACGAAGAACGCGAAGCTGCCAAACTTGCCGCCGAAGCGGCAAGCCGCGCCAAAAGCGAATTTCTGGCAAACATGAGCCACGAAATCCGTACTCCACTGAACGGTGTGATGGGAATGACGGATCTAGTGCTTGATTCGGAACTAACATCGGATCAACGGCAATCTCTTGAAACGGTGAAAATGTCAGCGGATTCGTTGCTCAGCGTAATCAACGACATTCTGGATTTTTCCAAAATTGAAGCCGGCAAAACAGATTTGGAAGAAACGGATTTCGATCTGCGCGATAGTCTAGATGGCGTCATGAGGACTCTTGCTTTGCGCGCCGACGAGAAGGGCCTGGAACTTCTTTGCGAAGTAGATGCGGGAATTCCACGTTTTGTAAGGGCGGATTCCAACCGGCTGCGGCAAATAATTCTGAACTTGCTCGGCAACGCCATCAAGTTCACGCACGATGGAGAGGTAGCTCTGAGAGTTCAGAAGGAATTGGATGAAGCAGGCGCTCACTTTTTTCATTTCATCATTTCGGATACCGGCATCGGAATTCCGCACGACAAGCTCGATGCAATTTTCCAGCCGTTTGCGCAGGCAGATTCCTCTACGACGCGGCGATACGGCGGCACAGGGCTTGGACTTTCCATTTCCATGCGTCTCGTACATATGATGGGTGGAAGAATCTGGTTGGAAAGCGAAGTTGGAAAAGGATCGACGTTTAATTTCTCCGTCCCCCTCGGAATTCCTGAATCGCAGTCAGTCGCTTCAGGCGAAATCCCCGGGCCCGATTCACTTGTGAATGTGACAGTTCTAATTGTTGACGACAATCAAACAAATTTGCGAATCCTGGAAGCAATGCTGACGCGCTGGGGAATGCGTACGACTCTTGTCAGTGGCGGCGAGCAAGCACTTGTTCAATTGTTTGCCGCGCTGACCGCAAACGATCCTTACGCGCTAATTCTTACGGATATGCATATGCCATTGATGAACGGCTTCACACTGATCGAACGCATGCGTCAGGTTCCCGAATTCGCGGCGGCTACCATCATGATGCTCACATCCGCCGGCCATCAGGGCGACGCGACTCGCTGTAAGGATCTGGAAGTGGCGGCGTATCTGCTAAAACCAATCCGTCAAAACGAATTACGTGAAGCGATCATCCGCGTTCTTGGCGCGCGCAGTCAGAAGACCGCGGCGCCTCTGATTACTCGTTTCTCGCTCGAGGGCGCGCAAACTCCTGCTCTGGGATTACGTGTTTTGCTGGCAGAAGACAATGCAGTAAATCGGTTGCTGGCGATCAGAATTCTCGAGAAGAAAGGTCATACGGTGGTAGCGACAATAAATGGAATAGAAGCTCTCGCCGCGCTCGAGAAAAATAATTTCGATCTTGTTCTGATGGACGTGCAAATGCCGGAGATGGACGGGTTCGATGCAACCGCGGCAATTCGCTTACGAGAGAAAACTAGTGGGTTGCATCAACCGATCGTCGCGATGACTGCACATGCCATGAAAGGCGACGAAGAGCGCTGCCTGGCGGCTGGCATGGATGGTTACTTATCCAAACCAATCCGGCAGGACGAGCTTGATGCAATTCTGCAACGCTATAGTCAACAGCCCGCGAAGACTCTTAATTCACTGGAAGCTCCGAAGCTCGCAAGCTGAAATTTTAGCGGGTCGGCGGACACGTCCGCGCCAGCGTGAATGATCCGGAAGTTTTTTGCCCTGCGCCAAGGCTGTAGTCGTACGTCAACACCACATCATAGATTCCGTTTTCAAACCACGGTCCCAAAAACTGAACTGTTCGGCCGGGATTGAAATCGAGGTAATACGGCGCATTTTCAAAATTTCCACCCGAAGCAGGATGGCGAGTAACTGCAACACTCGCCGCAGTCGGCCTTCCAGTGTAATCAATAATAACGATGGGCAATCCATTCGTATTGTATTGGGTTGTCGGGCATCCATCCGTTCCCGTCAGCTTCGCGCCGGGCGGATAGATTTTCGTTCCGGCCGGAATTTTCGCATTGGAGTGCTGTTGCGTCACAGATGCATCGACAAATGCGAAGCCAACAATCGTCGCGCCTCCAGCTGCGGGCTCGGATTTTCGCGCGGGAATTCCGCTGCCGTTTTGTGATGAAACAGAAGCGTTCCCACAACTCCATGAAGTGAGCGCAACCATACAAATTGCCCCGACAAGCTTTGAAAATCGCGTCATAAGTTCCTCCTCCGCGGCCTATAGTTCAGGTTCTGAGACCTGACGCTGTTCTGTAACCCCTACTGCACTGACGAACCTCTACTCCACGCTGAGAAATCTCCGCCAACAATTTCAAAACTCCAGATGAAATCTCGCCGCCACCCGGCACAATCACAGCCCACTCCAGATTTTCTCGAAATTCGTGTGTCCGAATTTCCCAGTTTCCAAATCTCCCAGATTTTTCTCCGCCAATCTGCACGATGGACCAATGCCGCGCTATTTCCACAGCGCTCGCATCGTCCGGCGCCGGTCCTTGCAAAATAAAATGATTGTCGCCGTGCACCAGAATTCCGACCATTACGATTTCAATTCCACCGTTGGCAAGAACTTCGGCGCCTTGCGGACTTTCGTCGCCTGCTCAAATGAATACGCCAGTTTGATCAGAACACCTTCGCTCCAGGCGCGTCCGAAAAACGAAATTCCCACTGGTAGCGCGCCAAACGCAAATCCCGCAGGCACCGTCACGCTTGGATATCCCGCGACGGCCGCGCCTGAAGAGCTTTGCCCTGCTGCGTTATCTCCGTTCACCAAATCCGTCAGCCAGGCCGGGCCGCCGGTCGGCGCAACCAGCGCGTCGAGATTGTGTTTATCCATAATCGCGTCAATGCCTTCTTTGCGCGCCATCCGCAAGTTTGCTTCCAGCGCATCCACATATTCTTTGCGTTGTCAGCGGACCCTTCGCTTCCGCTTTCACAAACATGTCCTGCCCGAAATAGGGCATTTCTTTTTCGTGATTGCGCTCGTTGAAATTAATTAAATCCTTCAGCGACTTCATCGGCGCGTTCGGCCCCAGCTTGGCGAGATACGCGTTCATGTCCGCTTTCAATTCGTAGAGCAGCACCAGCGTTTCGTTGTCGCCCGTTTTTCCGATGGTTTCAATGTCTGCCGGATCCACCAGTACCGCGCCTTGTTTTTTCATCGCGTCCAGCGCGGTTTCCATCAACGCGTCCACCGTGTCGCTGAATCCGAAATATTTCCGCACCACGCCGATTCGGGCGCCGCGCAAGACCATCTTTTTTCAGGAACTCCGTGAAATCGGACTGAAGTTTCTCCCGGCATCACGCGGTTGCGCTGTCGTCCGGGTCGGCGCATCGCCAGTGCGCTTAGCACAATCGCTGCATCGCGCACCGTGCGGCACATTGGCCCGGCGCTATCCTGCGTGTGCGAAATCGGAATAATTCCCGCGCGGCTCACACGCCCGACCGTAGGTTTAATTCCCACCAATCCGTTCGCCGAGGAAGGGCACACAATCGACCCATCCGTTTCAGTTCCAATCGAAGCCGCGCACAAATTTGCAGACGTCGCCGCGCCTGAACCCGAACTCGATCCGCAAGGATTCCGATCCAGCGCGTAAGGATTTTTCGTCAGTCCGCCGCGCCCGCTCCATCCGCTCGTCGAATGGCTCGAGCGAATATTCGCCCACTCGCTAGGATTCGTTTTGCCCAAAATTACCGCGCCAGCTGCGCGCAGCCGCCGCACCACAAAAGAATCCTTCAGAGGCTTCGCGCCAACCAGCGCCAGCGAGCCTGCCGTCGTCATCATCCGGTCCGCAGTGTCGATGATTGTCCTTAATAAGGATAGGAATTCCGTGCAGCGGGATCACAGATATAACTTGGCCTCGCGCATCGGCGTCTTTCCTCCAAGCTTCGGATTCCGTCGATCTTGTCAGCAATCGCCAGCGCATCGGGATTCACTTCTATCACGCTATTAATTCCCGGCCCGTGCTTATCAATTTCCTCAATCCGCGCCAAATATTTTTCCGTAACGGAGCGCGCACGATTTTTCCCATAAATAATCCGATCCTGTAATTCGCCAATCGTAAGTTCGTCGAATTCAAATGTCGAGACTGGAGTGGGCGTTGCTCCAAACGGTTCGGCCGGCTTCTCGTTCCGCGTTACCTCCACAAACGGGCGCACCGCAGCGGTCAACTTCGGCGCAAACGCGGCGGCAACTCCGCCAACCAATCCCGTCGTCAAAAATTTTCGCCGTCCGCCCGATTCGTCGATCTTTTTCGCCATTTCGGTTCGCCTCGCCCCTGAAGGAATTCCGCGCCCACATACTACGCCAATCCGTTGCCGCGCAACGACTCACGGTCCTATTGTCCCCTCGGAGAAATTCCGCTAAGGTATCGCCAACATGAAACGCCCATGAAACGCAAAATCGGAGTCTGGCTACTCGTCGCGGCCTACACGATATTTTTGTACACCTCGATCTCCGCTCCGTTCTACGCCCGCGCGCACCAAAACATGGATCGCATAATGATGGCCGAATACTCCGCGCCGTGGCCCGTCGCTCTGATGGGCTCGCTTGGATTAATTGGCATCATCCTCGCGCTCATCCCAATCCGGCGCGGCGAGCGCTGGGCCATGTTCACATCGTTCGCAATATTTGCAATTCTTTTTGTCACGCGCATGGCCACCGACCCGCGTTGTCTCGTCGTCCTCGACGTGCATCAGCATGGATGCCACACATTTATCATCGCGGTGGTTCTCGGAGTTGTTGGACTTATCCTCGCCGCCTTTGAAAGTTGATCACCGTAGCTCACGTCAGCGAACCTGAGGCTCTCTCTCGAATATGCTAAGGTATTTAATCCAGTCGGCCGCGTCATCACAACCGGCGCAGAACTCGCATGCCCAAGAAGAAATCCAAATCCGCGGCAACTGTTTCGTCCGACGTGACTGAGCGCGTCTACTCGCCCGATCCGCTTACGGATTTACAGCCTATTGTTTCCGATCACGATGTCTTGGATGATCCCGAAATTCTTGAGCACCGCTCGGAATTTGTCGGCGGCTCGCAGGCAATTCGCGTTTCTACAATTGAAGATGAAATTACGGTCGGATGTAGACGACCGTCCGACAATTAAGGATATTTTCGGGCCGGGCGGACTTTTGAAGCAATGCATGCCGCAGGGATATGAACATCGCCGCTCGCAATTGGAAATGGCGGAAATTCTGGAGAAGGCTTTTCAGAAAAGGCAGCACGCCATCGTTGAAGCCGGCACCGGAACCGGAAAAACTCTTGCGTACTTGATTCCCGCGATTCGTAGTGGCAAGCGCATCGTAATTTCCACTGCCACAAAATCCTTGCAGGAGCAGCTTTTCTCGAAGGATATTCCATTTCTCCAAAAGCATTTTGCGCCGAATTTGAAAGTGGCCGTCATGAAAGGCCGCAGCAATTTTCTGTGCCGCTCGAAAGTTCACTTTATGGAAGGCCAGCCCGTACTGAAAGGCATGGACGAAGTGGACTGGTTTTCGCAAATCGCCGACTGGGAAAAAGTTACGGCAACCGGTGATCGCGCCGAATTGAATTTTCTTCCTGACGACGCCGACCTCTGGCATCGGCTGGACGCGCGCCGCGAAGCGTGCACGGGACAGAAATGCCCAGAGTTCAGTAATTGTTTTGTCACGCTGATGCACCAACGCGCGGCCGACGCCGATATTGTGATCGTGAATCATCATTTGTTCTTCGCCGATCTCGCGCTGCGTCAGGATGATTTCGGCAGCATTCTTCCGGAATATGACGCCGTGATTTTCGACGAAGCGCACGAAATTGAAGACGTCGCCGGAGATTATTTCGGCCGGCAAACTTCCAATTACCGTTTTGAGGAACTGGCGCGCGATGCCGAAAATGTTTTGCGCATGATGAAAGAAGGTCCGCCATCATTGATGCGCCGCACTTCACGTATTCGCGAACGCGCGCGCACATTTTTTGAAGCGTTTCCCCCGCGTGAAGGCCGCTCGCCATTCGAGCTGGCCGAGCGCGAACATTTTCTGGAGCAGAATCACGAGGCTTACGACGGTGTTCTGCAAGCGTTGAAGGCTTTCGAGACGGAAATCGCGGCATTGCCCAATAAGCCGGAAGAGTTCATCAACCTGGCGCGCCGTAGTTTCGAGCTGCGCAAAGAAACTGAATTCCTGATGGAATCATCGGAGCACAATTACGTTTATTGGATGGATCGCCGCAACAAGGGAGTATTTCTGGCCGCCACTCCCATCGACGTGAGCGGGATTCTGCGCGAGCATCTTTTCGAGCGCTTCGATACCGTCGTGCTCACCTCCGCCACGCTCGCCGTTGGTGGACGATTTGATTTCCTGAGGCAGCGCCTGGGAGTTCCTGTCGCGCTCGAAAAAGTTTTGCCCACCGAATTCGACTACAAAAATCAGGCGCTTTTATATATTCCAAATCGAATGCCGGATGTGCGTGATCCTTCGTTTTCCGCCAAGGCCGCCGAGGAAATCACGCGCATGCTGGAAATTACGCAGGGCCGCGCGTTCTGTCTTTTCACCAGCTATAGCCAGATGAAGGATGTTTACGCGCGCGTTTTGCAGACGGTAGATTTTCCGCTGCTGCTTCAGGGAACTTCGCCGCGTCCCGCGCTACTGGAGAAATTTCGCAACACTCCCAATGCCGTTTTATTTGCCACAGCAAGTTTCTGGCAGGGGGTGGACGTGCCGGGCGATCAACTTTCGTGCGTCATCGTGGATAAACTTCCGTTTGCCGTGCCGAGTGACCCGATTGTTGCGGCACGCGTGAAAACATTGCAGGAAGAAGGACGCAACGCGTTCAGTGAATATCAGGTGCCGGAAGCGGTGCTGGCGTTGAAGCAGGGGTTCGGAAGATTAATTCGCGCCCGCACCGACCGCGGCGTGCTGGCAATTTTGGATAACCGCATCGAGCGCATGCAGTATGGTAAAATTTTCATTGCGTCGCTTCCTGCTTATTCCATCACACGTGATATTCAGGAAGTGGAACGCTTCATGCAGCCGCATCCCTGAATGCTTTCTGTGCAATCGTTATCTGGAAAGGCCTTTAATGTTTGAAGTTAGCGTTGACGAAACTTTTTCCGCGGGCCACGCCCTGCGCGGGTACAAAGGCAAGTGCGAAAATCCGCACGGCCACAATTATAAAGTGCGGCTAACGGTGCAAGGTCCGCAACTGGATTCCATCGGCCTGCTTTTTGATTTCGTGCATCTGAAACAAGTTTTGCATGCCGTGATCAACGAAATGGATCACAAATATTTGAACGATCAGCCTCCATTTATTGAGTTGAATCCTTCAGCGGAAAATATTGCAAAATATTTGTACGATGAAGTTTCGCGCGGTTTGAATCAACTGGCCCCACCGGCTGTTGCGGCGAACGACGCAAAAAACGCACCGCGAATAACGAGTGTCACCGTATGGGAAACGGATATTACGTCGGCGACTTATCATCCTTAGTTTGAGGCGGTAACGGAAAACGACATGAATCGAGCATTTCTGGTCATCCTCATACCCGCGGCGCTCGTGCTTACGGCGTATTTTCTTCTCGCCGCCTATGCCGGAGTGCAATTGACGTACGCGCGTGCGATTGGTGGGTTGGCTGGATTCGGCGTAGCAATTTATCTGGTGAATGCTTACGACCGCAAGCGCACCGCACGAAAGAATTCTGCTGCAGCTCCTGAAATAAAATCTGGCGTGAACTCCCGCTGAAGCTATGGTAATCACCGAAATTTTCCGCTCGATACAAGGCGAAGGAACCCGTGCGGGATTGCCGTGCATTTTTGTGCGCCTCACAGGATGCAATTTGCGTTGCACCTGGTGCGACACTGCGTACGCATTTTACGGCGGCAAACAAGTCACCGTCGATGAAGTTTGTGAGAAAGTGCGCGAACTTTCGTTGCCGTCAACTTCTAATGGAAATGAAATTCGATTAGTGGAATTGACAGGCGGCGAACCTTTGTTGCAGCCGGAAGTTATTCCGTTGGCAGAAAAACTACTCGCCGCCGGTTACACCGTGATGATTGAAACCAGCGGCGAACGATTCATCGGAAAATTGCCACGCGAAGTAATCAAAATTGTGGATGTGAAGTGTCCTGATTCCGGCGCGGCGGATACTTTTAATTTTGCAAATCTGGAAGCGCTCGGTTCTTCAGACGAAATCAAATTCGTAATCGCCAGCCGGCGCGATTACGAATTCGCGCGCGAGTTCACCGCAAAACATTCGTTGGCGGCAAAGGTTCATCAAGTGATTTTTTCTCCGTCCACGCCGGATCCCACTGGAAAATGGTCCGGCCTCGAAGCCCGCGAACTGACCGAATGGATTCTCGCCGACGGAGTTCCGGTGCGACTCGGTCTTCAATTGCATAAATTTATCTGGGACCCTTCGATGCACGGCGTTTAGTTCATTTTCGAGACTTCCTGCCCACCGCTATAACCGATTCGTAGATGCCCGCGGACGTAGCAAATTTCTACGATGGGATATACTTTTGCCTTGATGGCGAATTCCGCGAAAAAACCGAAGGCCGTAGTTCTGCTGAGCGGCGGCATGGACTCCTGCGTCACCGCAGCTATCGCTCGATTGACGCATGATGTCGCCCTACTCCATGCGACTTACGGCCAGCGAACAGCACATCGTGAACGGCGTGCATTCGATGAAATCGCGGATTATTACGGTGTAAGCGAAAGGCTAGTCGTGGAACTGAATTATTTCCCCGCGATTGGCGCTTCGGCGTTAACGGATTCACAAATCGCCGTGCCGGAGCAGACATCTTCGACACAGAATGTTTTGCATAAAGCCGAAATTCCTGTAACCTACGTGCCGTTTCGCAATGCGCATTTTCTTTCCGTCGCGGTAAGCTGGGCGGAGGCGATTGGCGCAAATGCTGTTTTTATTGGCGCGGTGGCGGAGGACAGTTCTGGATATCCGGATTGCCGTCCGGAGTATTACCGCGTGTTTCAGGAGTTGGTGAAAGTGGGAACGCGTCCGGAGACGCGAATCGAAATTGCGACGCCGGTGATTGGGATGCGCAAGAACGAGATTATCCAGCGTGGCATCGAACTGGACGCACCGCTGCATCTAACATGGTCATGCTATCAGGGCGAGGATTTAGCGTGCGGAGGGTGCGATAGTTGTGTGCTGCGGCTGCGTGCGTTTGCGCAATCTGGGCGCGAGGATCCTATCGCCTATCGGGCGCAAGTTGAGCGATAATACGTAAGGAAGCGGCTCCAGAGATTTGCGGGCGAAAAGAACCCGGACCGCCGGTGGCGGTGTCTAATGTTTATCAGGAGGACGAAAGTGAACAAGGAATTATTGAGAGTTGTTGGAATGATGTTGGCTGGTGCGATTTGCGCCGGGCTGGGTATGACGATTACTGCGCAACGCGCCGCGGCGCAGGATAAAGCGGCTCCACCGGCAGCAGCGCCCACGGGCGCGGGCCAAATCCTCGGCGTGGTGAAGGACGGAGACGGCAAGCCGATTGCCGGAATGACCGTCATCATTGAACCGCAGAGCGGGCTGGAAATCGACCTGACCACCAACGCGGAAGGAAAGTTTGCAAAGCCGGGATTGCCGGTGGGGACTTACGTCATCACGTACAAGCAGGATGACAAAACAATTTACAAGGTGCGCGCAAACGTCGCCAACGGAAAAGATACGATCGCAAATCTTGACCTAACGATCAGAAGGTACTGGAATTCCAGAAGATGATGAAGAAGCAACTGGACGACGAGGCGCAGTTCGGCAAATTGAAGACGCACTTCACCGCCGGAAACGCTGCGCTGGAAGAAGAGAAAGCGGCGAAAGCAGATATGTCAAAGGCGGCTGGCTGCGGATCGCCCGCGTTGCAAGGCGAAAGTAGAAGAGTGCGGCAGTCAAAGCGCTGGCGGAATATCAGCAGGCGCTGGCTGCGGTGACGGATCCTGCTGACGTGAAGAACAAAGCGGCTGTTTTCGCGCAAATTGCAGTGGCCTACGAGCTCGAAGGGAAATTCGAGGAAGCGGCGCATGCATATCAACAGGACGTAGCGGCGCATCCTGATGCTGGCGCTTACAACAATCTGGGAAATGATCTGGCAAAGATCGGAAAAATGGACGAGGCCCGTGCGGCGTACGATCAAAGCGCGGCGCTCGATCCCGCCGGCGCGCCACTGGCGTACCGGAATTTCGCGGTAGTTCTTTTCAACGCCGGAAAGTTGAAGGATTCACCTGCTGCGGACCTTTTGAAAAAAGCCACTGAAGCGGAGCCAAATAATCAGCAAGGATGGTTTCTGCTGGGCGCGGCGCTGGCGGCGAACATGACAGTGGAACAAGTCGGCGAAAAGCTTACCTTCAAATTTCCTCCAGGAACCGAGGAAGCGTTTCAGAAGTGCATCTCCATCGATCCCAAATCGCCGATGGCGGATCTTTCACGCAAGAATCTGGAAGAGCTGAAGGCGTACGGATTGGGCGTGAATACGAAGATCACGACGCCGAAGAAGAAGTAACAAGACTAAAATAATTGATGCGGGCGGGTCACGTTGATTGTAAACGGACTCGCCCGTATTTTTTGCGCTCTCCAGCAAATCATTCGATCGGGAATTTCAAACTCTGTCAAAACAAAAAGGCAGGAACGTTTTCACGTTCCTGCCTAAATCTGCGGGTACTGGGAAGATGCTTCGATTAACGTCGCCGATTAGGAGTTCGTCGCAAAGCGCTTTTTGCTAATCAACACCAGACCTAGAAGTCCGCTGCCGAGCAAAAGATACGTTGCAGGCTCAGGGGTCTGCGCGACGATCGAGCCGGAAGCAAGCGTTGTTGTAGAGCCCCCGTCCAAAGTGAAGAAACTAACATCGCCGCAGATCGCACCGTTCGCCGTGCTGCAAAGGCTGAGCGAGCCGTCTGGGGCGATCGAGATGAAGAGAATAAACATTGGGTTGGATGACGGAGAGCCAGCCGCGGTAAAGACCTCCGCATATTCCGTTGGCGAGTTGCCGCCAAGGAACGCAACCGAATACGTCGTGCCACCAGCCGTAAAATTTCCGCCAACAATCGAGCCGGCAGTCGTGTCAATGGTAACCGTTCCAGAGAGCGAACCTCCTCCGGTGAACGTGCCGTTGATGCTATACGTTATCGTATCGGCATGTACTGGAGTCAAGCCCATCACAAACACTGCCACACCCAGTATAAGAGCATATTTAATCAAACGTTGAATGCTAAAGTTCTTCACAATTCCTCCCGTAGCCCGAGTTAAGAAATCCGCCGATTTCAGCGAGACTCCCGAAATAGTACAGCTGCACAAGTAATGGCAATCTTGGTGCCAAACTACGCCCCCGCTCTCAGGGGCATTAAGTGCTTTTTTATGTTGAAGTTACATCTAATTGCTGTGAATCAATGATTCTATCGCGCCTCCTGGAAGTGGCCAAAGGTGGTTCAAATGGGAAATACTGTTCCTTAGTACAGGTGCAGAATTCAAGGTACTGGTATGGCCGGGAACGCGCCTTAATGTTTTATTGCGCAATTGACCGTCAGGTACGGGACAACGAAACACGGGAAATCCTGCGCATCCGATCCTGCCGAACCACAATCGAAGTGTGGACGTTGAAGAAATAGAAAGCCGTGAGATGGAAGGCATTGCATCCGCGGTGGAGATTTGCCGACACGACCGAGCCGTTTCCTTGCACCGTGCATCTGAACTAACTAGAATAAGTTTACTGCTGACGTAGCGCGCTCGTTTTCCCGGCCCGCATCAAACTGGTTTTCTGAGAGAATGGTGGAGCATTGGAAGGAATCAGATGCCCGAGAGTATTTCACTGAACAGCTTGATCATTGCCGTTAAAGAAAATCTCTCGTGCGCGCTCGGAGAAGAGACGGCCATTCTGCAGATGCGCAACGGAGTCTATTATGGATTGGACCCAGTTGGGTCGCGTTTGTGGAGTTTACTGGACAAGCCGCGAACCGTCGAAGAACTGCGCGAAACGCTGATTTCTGAATACGATGTTGAATCAGCCCGTTGCGAAAAGGATCTATTCGCGCTGTTGGGGAAACTGCAATCGGAAGGATTAATCGAGATCCGGCGTGAATAAATGGCAAAGGTTTCAACGACTTTCGACGCCTGAACGGAGCGCACTGCTTCGTGCGCTCATCCTCATCCCTCTGACGGCGGTCGCCCTTCGTACAATTGGTTTTCGCCGATGGAAGTCCATGCTCTCAACACTTTCGTTTGAAAGGAATCCAAGCGCGCCCGTGACAGAGGACTCACTGGCATCGGCACGTCGCGCCGCACGAATGGTTGCGTCGGCGTCGAAAGAAGGAGTCTTCCATGGTAAGTGTCTCGAGCAATCTATGGTGTTGTGGTTTGTTCTGAAGCAGCGCCAACTCCCAGCGGATCTGCAAATCGGCGGTCGTCGAACAGCCGGGAGACTCGAGGCGCACGCTTGGGTAGAACTCGAAGGAAATGTAATTAATGATCGCCACACGGTGGCGCAGGATTTTGCACGGTTAAGCAACGAGGTAGATTCGGTGAGGGCGGAATCGCGTTGAGCGGAATTGTTGGGATTGTAAATCTGGACGGTGCCCCGGTCGACCGGGAATTGCTTTCCGCAATGACCCAAGCTTTGTCATTTCCTTGGTCGGAATCAGTGAAAAGTTGGTTCGACGGGCAGGTGGGCTTTGGGCACACGCTTCTCCGGACAGCGCCCGCAACCGATCGCGACGAGCAGCCCGCGAATGCTGATGGAAAGTTCTGGATCACCGCCGATGCCCGAATCGATGGGCGTGCCGAACTAATCGAAAAACTTCGTTCCAATGGATCCCAGAATTCTCTGGAAGATCCGGACCACGAACTAATTCTGAGCGCTTATCGCACGTGGGGATCGGACTGCGTTGAACATCTGTTGGGGGAATTCTCGTTTGCTATCTGGAACACCGAAAAACGACGTCTGTTTTGTGCGCGTGATCATTTTGGGTTCAAGCCTTTCTACTACGCTCGTTTTCCGAACTCCTTCGTCTTCAGTAATTCACTGGATTGTCTTAGGATGCACCCGTCGGTGTCGGACAAATTTAATGAAGCCGCGATCGCGGATTTCCTTCTTTTTGGGTTAAATCGCGACCAGAGTACGACGGTCTATAGTGGTATCTCGCGGATTCCGGCCGCAAGTTCACTGGAGTGTGGCCCGGCAGATTTCACTGTTAGACACTATTGGACCTTGCCGGAAATCGAACCGATTTATTTCAAGCGACCGCAGGATTGTGTGGATCAATTCCGCGAACTGCTTGACAGTGCGGTAGGTGATCGCATGCGGTCGAACACCGTTTGCGTGGCGCTCAGCGGTGGACTGGATTCAACCACAGTCGCTGCTAGTGCGCGCCGGGTCCTAGATAAGCGGGGAGGGTTGTCCGATCTGTGGTCCTACACTAATGTCTACAAGAGTTTGATTCCGCATGAAGAGGGCTACTATAGCGAACGTGTTGCGGAAGCCCTTCGAATTTCGCTGAAGCATTACGCGAACGATAACGGTAAGTTATATGGTGATTTTGATGATCCAAATTATTCAACGCCGCAGCCTATCCACGTCCCCATGGGTTTTTCCGGTAATAACCCACTTCCGGATATTGCCGAGCGCGGACGAGTCTTAATGACGGGATATGGCGCCGATCCCGCGCTTTCGAGCCTTCGTACCGCCCACATTAGACGAGAGATCAAGGCGAGAAAATTTGGCCGACTTGCTAAGGATCTGATGGGGTATTTCTCGGCGGAGCGAAGGTTCTCCCGCTTGTACTTGAGCGGGCATTGGTACAAATTCTGGCATCCACGGGCGGCAATCGAGGAATATCCTGAGTGGCTCGATCCGGAATTTGAAAAGCGAGTGAATATACGCGATCGATGGCATGCTGCGTCGGCCGACTTTCCGCCGAACAATTCCGCCCGGCCGGAAGCGTACAGCTCTATGGTTGGAGCTCCATGGGGCGACTACTGTGAGGGAGGCAATCCTGGGATTTCGCGATTTCCGGTGGAGCTGCGGCATCCATTTTTTGATCTACGTCTCATAAAGTTTCTCCTCGCCCTGCCTGCGCTGCCGTGGAGCGTGGACAAGGAGATCTTGCGGGAGGCCTCGCGAGGTATATTGCCGGATGCCGTGCGGCTAAGAAAGAAAACGACGTTGCTCGAAGACCCAATTATAGCCACGTTGCAGCGTCCGGAGGCTGCCTGGGTGGACCATTTTGAACCAGCGCCAGATCTCCGGTCTTACGTCGTTCAGAGCCGCATTCCTCGACTAGTAGGAACACAGGATTCGATTATCGCGTGGGTGAACCTTAGGCCAATTAGTTTAAATTTCTGGTTGCAAAGGCTAAAAGTTAGTGACTATACTTCTAGGAGCCATTCGGCTGGAGGTAATTTATGACGGTGAATAAACAAGAGTCCAAAGTCAGTAAAAAATCGTATCAAACGCCTACATTGAAAGTCTATGGGGACATGCACGAAATCACACAAGCTCCCGCTGCCATGGCCGGCGCTCACGTTGACTCGCGCGGGGCATTTTTCGGCGCCGATCGAACCCACTAAATTTTTTGCGAGAAGCTTTGCCCGTCTCCCACTTTGTGTACGGATTAAGGCTTCTTGCAAACGTCCCGATTCCCGGCCTTTCTATTTCGAGCCCCCCTCACGACGAAAATGATGTACAAATACACCTAAAGGTAGAATCTCGTCCTCTGCCGCTTTTTTCTGAATCTTCTCATTTTTTTTACAGCAGCCCGTATAACGACGCCGACGGAAATCCGATCCTTCGCGTCAGGATGCTCGACAAAAACCATTTTATATTCTTTTATTCGGATGACCTGAGAATCGCAGTCGCGCGAGATGGGCGTGAGATCGTGGCCGACTGGCCGGACAACTACTCAGTCGAAGACGCCGCGACTTATATACTTGGGCCGATCTTAGGATTTGTTCTGCGCCTTCGGGGCATCCTACCGCTGCATGCCAGTTCTGTGGCCGTGGATGATCGGGCGATCGCATTGCTCGGCGCACCCGGGGCCGGAAAATCCACTACTGCCGCGACGTTTGCCCGGATGGGCTATTCAGTTATTTCGGAAGACATTGTGACGCTTGATGAGCGCGGCGATTCCTTTTGGGTGCAATCCGGATATCCGCGGATTAACCTGTGGCCTTCCTCAGTCCTAGCAATGTTCGGAGCAGAGGATGCTCTGCCGGTGGTCACGCCCGCGTGGGGTAAACGGTACCTCGCGCTTGGCCACGCAGGACTGCAATTTCAGAGTGAACCGCTGCCTCTTTCCGCAATATATTTTCTGGACGCGCGAGATTCAGATTCCAGAATGCCGATCATAGAACCGCTGGAAGGAATCGCAGCACTGATGACGCTGGTGTCGAATACGTATGTAAATTATGTGTTGGATAGCGGGATGCGCAGCCACGAATTTGATGTGCTCGGGCGGTTGGTTTCCAAAGTTCCAGTGATTTCGATTCGTGCGTCGGCGGATTACGCGCATCTTTCCGATTTGTGCAACGGGATTGCCGCTGACTCTCGAATGCGCCGAAATGTGCTGGATCGGCGTGCCTGATAGGGCGAAGAACGAGGAGGATTCGAAACTGTGCCAATCTCATTTTCTACTCGCGTCGCAACGAAGCCTGAAATAATGTACAGAATGGTCGGCGAAGAAGCGGTTCTTCTTAACATTCAGAATCAATCTTATTTTGGACTGGACCCGATTGGCGCTCGGATGTGGACGGTATTGAATCAGTCCGCATCGATACAAACTGCATTTGAATCGCTACTGGCGGAATATTCCGTGGGTGAAGAACAACTGCGAAAAGATTTGGAAGCCTTCGTCGAAAAACTTCTGGAGCAGGGTTTGGTAGAGACGCGCTCAGCCGAATAGTCAGTACGAAGACTCCGCTCACGACGCTGGATGGACACCCACTCGATAATTGATCTCCAGTTTTTTATCGGCTCGCGCCCGATACCTCCAGCCGGCAGCTCTGCACTTTGATGGAGCCGATCATTGGAACCTGGCCTGGGGTGCGATAGGTTTCGATTACCGCAGCGTCGTCTTGATAGATCGTGTCTCCACATTTCAAAGAAGTAGTGGCGTCAACTTCCTCGACATCTTGTTCGGACAATGGAGCAAGCCTGAATACGGGCGTTCGGCCGTTCAGATCCAATGGAGTCAGCACTACCGGCCGCGGTGCGTAGAAATTCGGCCAGCGTCCTTTGGCAGTGTATAGAACGGCGTCGCGTGGCAGCATACTGTCCAACATTTTAAAATCGTGAATGAGCGCAACGTAGCGTTCCAGAAACTCACTTCGAGGCATGATCCCGCTGACAACTTCAACGAAGGGCCGCGCGTAGTAAACTTGGAAGGCCAGCCATGGAATCGCGGAGAACAAGAGAATCCAGCGGCGCCACTTTATGAGCTCTGCACCAGATTGCATTCTGTCGGCAGAAATACCGGAGCCGGCATTCGGAATTTTGAGAGTGAGTACCGCCGCAAGAACGGCAACAAATTCCAGTCCGCCCAGAAAACGAAAATCAAAATGAAATTTCCACGCGACCAATCCACCTTGTAGGAAAAGCAGGCCGGCCACGAGGCGGCTCGTCTTACATCCGCGCCAAGCCGTCCACAGTATCCACACGATGGCAATAAAAAACACCGGCGAGAATCCAGCGACGGCATATTTGGCCATCAGAACCAAACTGCCTGCGTCGAAAGCCTGCGTGGTCGCAACGTCTTGCAGGATATTCGGCGGAAACACACTATGGCCGAACACATTGGCAAGCACCGGGCCCCAGAAAGATCCGGATGCAACGTATGTCCAGATCATCAGCGGCAAATGGAGAACGCTCCAGGGAAAAAGTGCCAGCGCGATTACGCGGAAAGTTTTTACTTTTGCTGGCGGCCGCCGGATCGCTCGGTCGATAATCAGTGCGGTCACAATGAGAGATAACGGAACAAGAGAAATTTTTGTGGACGCAGCGAGTGCTGCGGCCGTCGCAAGCAAGAATGTGTATCGATGAGGACCAAGCGCGTCAATCAGGTTGGCGGGACGCAGAACGCCGGCCAGCGCGACGACCGTAGCCAGATCACCCAGCGCGTGCGCTCCGCTGGTTGTGTGCCACACCGTTGCGTAGATTCCGACGCCGCAAATAGCCCCGCATAGAAGTGACAGTCGGAGATTCTTCGTCGCGTCCGATAGAAAACCAATCACGAAAAGAGAAAGCGCGATGGAATAACACCAGCTCAGGACATTGCCCGCGTCGGGAGAGCCGGAAGCGTGCGCCACACTGAGCGCGATTTGATAATGCATCTGCGGCACGATCGCCGACTCGATTGGGAGTACGTAAAAGCGCAGACCACCATCCTCGACGATCCGCTTCGGCGTCAGCATGTGATAGTAGACTTCGTCGATTTTCGTGGAAGGCGCCAGCGCTACAACCAGATTGATCAGCACAGCCAGCAATAAGACCGCGGTGATTATCTTATCGGCCCGAAGTATTTCCGCGAGTGGCTTGCCGGCTCCGCTTCCGGAAAAAAACAAGTGGCCGGGAATTGCAATTACTATGAGCACGCACGCAATAGCGCGAAGCGCGGACGCGGAGCCTATGCCCGAGAGTAACGCGCACTCTACAGCAACACTTACCACCGCCTGCCCAGCCAATGGCGCGAACGCAATTCTCCAGTACCACGGAAGATTCCGAATTGCGGTGAGTCGCAGAAATAATTTGCCCACACCGGTGATTGCAAATATCGCAATCATTCCCTTTAAAAGGGGAATCAGAAATGCGTGCACTCCACAGCCTCTTTGAATTTCAAAGATAGATTGTCTGGATCACTTCCAGTGCGGCGACAGAATACATCTTTCATTACAAACGAAGTAGTTCATTCTTGTATCGCTGCTTCACGTTGCTCGCGGAATCATAAATTCTCAAATCGTGGTAGCCTTTTCATTTAGTTGTGGAGCTACAGAGGATAGACGCCGCATCTTATCTGATATATCCACGTTACAAGTATTGGGCGCGAGGGCGCACTTGAAATGTACAGCCTTAGAGATTACGGGGATATGATTTCCGATCGCGTGCGAACCGGTTCGTATGCGGAGGCTCTGCGTCGAACTGTAAGACCGGGTTCGGTGGTTCTCGAGATTGGAACCGGCGCGGGAATCTTCGCCATTCTTGCCTGCCAACTTGGCGCAAAGCGAGTCTATGCAATTGAACTTCAGGAGATTATTCAAATAGCGAGAGAGAATGCCGCCGTCAATGCTTGTGCCGACCGAATTGAATTTATCGAAGACCTTTCAACGAACGTCACTCTTCCAGAGCCTGTCGACGTAATTGTTTCCGATCTGCATGGCACCGTGTCGCTTTACAGCCGCCACATCCCCTCCATCATCGACGCCCGCCGTCGCTTTCTCCGGCCCGGTGGCGCGCTGGTTCCACGGGTAGAGACGCTGTGGGCGGCAGTGGTAGAAATGCCTTACCACTACGATCGAATGGTTGGTCCCTGGGAGCGCAACATTTTGGACATTCCACTTGCACCGGGCCGTCGCTTGGCCGTGCATGATATTCAACGGGCGCGTCCGACGCTTGAAGAATTATTAGCGCCGCCCAAGCTTTGGGCAACCCTGGATTATTCGACAATCGAAGACCCAGATGTTAGCGGTGAGCTGTCCTGGACGATCGAGCGCGATGGCGTCGGGCATGGAATCGTTGTGTGGTTTAACTCGGATCTCGCTGACGGAGCATCATTTTCCAATTCTCCGGGAGCGCCCGATACAATTTACGGGACGCTGTTTTTTCCGTGGACTCATCCGGTCCAATTGGTGAAGGGCGAAACGGTGTCTGTTCAACTGGACGCAAAATTAGCAGGAAATGAGTATGCGTGGCGGTGGGCCACGCGTGTGGACTCTGCCAAATCGGGCGGCATGAAACGCGAACAGTTCGATCAATCAACATTGGCGGGGTCGGTGCTGTCGCTGGCACAACTTCGCAAACACGCCGCTGACCATATTCCACAACTCTCCGATGCCGGAATTCTGGATCGCAGAATATTGGAAATGATGGACGGCCACACGACACTCGAAGATATTTCCCGAAGACTCGTGACCGAGTTTCCCGAGCGGTTTAATGACTGGCACGCCGCGACGAAATTTGTCGGAGCACTATCGCGAAAATACAGCCGTTGATTTCAATCCTCACTGCGCGATGAACGAAAGATATTCAGTAGGACTTGTGCGCTGAGCGGCAGTTGCGGCAAAGTGTAGGTCGCTGTGTCTCAATCATCCAAATCTTCAACCCCAACGACCACGACGAATCCGGAAATGCATATCTTGCAGGCTTGTGCGCGCACTCGCATGTCTCCAGAAATACTCCGCCGCGTCCACACACTGATTTCCGGCGGCTTAGATTGGAAGAAGCTCAATCACGCAGCGGAAGCACACGCCGTAGCGGCGCTGGTTGGCAGCCAACTTCTCGCAAATTTCTCCGAAGTCTTGCCAGTGGAATGGTGCGTGAGCATGAGGCGGCAAATCGAGGAGACAGCCCAGAGGAATCTTTATATGACCGCGGAAATGTTCCGTCTCGCGAATTGTTTCCGCGCCGAAGGAATGTTCGCAGTTCCCTATAAAGGACCGCTGCTTGCTGCACAAGCATATCGAAATCTGGGAATGCGAGAATTTGCCGATCTGGATTTTGCGATTCGACAAAGGGATGTTACCCGGGCTGCGGCTATTCTGGAAGCAAATGGATACAAAGCAGTTTTCGGCGTTGCGTCTGCAGAGGAGGGAACGCGACCCACTCACAGTGAATATCAATTCGTGCGCCCCGCTGGAAATGTGATTGTTGAAATGCAAACGGAAATTACGCTCCGTTATTTTCCGCGTAAGTTGAATTTTGATGCGCTTGAAAAACGGCTGACCAGCGTTTCGATTGCCGGTGGAGAAATTCCTTCTTTCTCGCCCGAGGACACCCTCATTTTACTTTCCGTGCACGGCGCAAAGCATTTCTGGGAGCGCCTGATGTGGATTGTAGACATCTCCGAACTGTCACAAGTAAATCCAGGGATTCGATGGTCTGACGCTTTCTTACGCGCGAAGGAAATGGAAGTCAGCCGCGCGCTGAATCTCGCGTTATATTTGGCGCATCGGATGTTGGAATCTCCGCTGCCCGATGACGTGCTCGAAAACGTTTTGCGCGATCGGACCGCCAAGAAGCTGGGCGATGGAATCTGCGAACAGTTCTCAATGGACGCACACGCTCAAATCCCTGTCTTCGCGCGTTTCCGCTTTCGAGTCGCGAGCCGGGATAGTCTACTGGATGGTCTAAGATTTGCAATGAGGTTGGCCACCTCGCCGACCGAACCCGATCGTGCAGACGTACCGTTGCCCGAAGGTATGTCTGGAATGCATCGCTGGCTGCGGCCCGTACTCTTGATGAAACGATATGGTGTTCGTCGGCCGAAACCGGGCGATCGGCGTT
Organism: uncultured Acidobacteriota bacterium; assembly: GCA_963778235.1. Taxonomy (GTDB): domain Bacteria; phylum Acidobacteriota; class Terriglobia; order Acidiferrales; family UBA7541; genus DASTCZ01. The sequence goes on from CAVZTQ010000004.1 coordinate 687,102, forward strand.
AACAGTTGCGCGGAATATCAAGTTGTAGCATTGTGCCGAGAAGACAATGAATGCACTTTCCGACAAGCCTCTCCTGCGCTGGGCGATCTTCGCGTTCACATTAATTGTTTTTATTACCACGTGTGTCGCCAGCGGCTTCGCGTGGTATGCCGATCATCTCGCCGAATCTTCCGATCCAGCCAATTGGCTCCGCGCCGCGCAGACCGAACCCGGTAACGGCGAATACTGGTACAAACTGGGATTTAATCAGCAGTGGGATTTGAATGACGCTGACTCCGGCCAAGTGCTGACCTACTTGCGCCGCGCGGTGACGATCGATCCACGCTCGGCGAATTATTGGATGGCGCTTGCTGGCGCGTACGAATCGGCGGGCCAAATTCAACAAGCGCGCGACGCATTTCACACCGCGCTGCAAGATTATCCATCTTCTGCTGAGGCGCATTGGCGTTACGGAAGCTTTCTGCTTCGGCAAGGGGAAATCAAACAAGGTTACGCTGAGATTCATTTCGGACTGCAAATTGATGGCCGCCTGATTCCGCTGGCGATTTCCCGCGTCTGGGCGGCTACTCGCGACGCCGACGCATTGTTGAGCGACGTGCTTCCTCATTCGATGGAAGCGCAGGAAGCAGCGCTGCAATCTTTCGCCACCGATAATCTGGTTGATCCCGCGCTCGCTGTCTGGAAGCACATGGTCGCCTCGGGCGAAGCGATTCCGATTCAGGCAGCATTCCCCATGGTTGATAATCTAGTCGCGGTAAACCGCGGCGATGAAGCGCGCGAAGTTTGGCGCCAAGCTCTAGTGGCCAGCGGACATCCTGATGAAGCGAATACCGGCGCCTCCGTCGTTTTCAATGGTGGTTTTGAATTTGATGCCACCGGTGGAGGGCTCGATTGGCACTTGGTTCCTACTCCCGGCGTGGCTTATGACTACGACTCTGCTAACGCTCATTCCGGAAAGCGCGCGTTGCGTTTAACTTTTGACGGCGATCAGAATCCAAGTCTTGAGAGCGTAACTCAGAACGTTATGGTGCAGCCCAACACCAGCTATCACTTCGAGGGTTATATCCGCACGGCAGGAATCACCACCGAAAGTGGTGTCCATTTTATGATCGCATTTGCAGGTACTCCCAAGCCCCCATTGATTCTAGAGAGCGTCACTGGAGATCATCCGTGGAATAAGTTTACCGCGGACTTTACCACCGCACCGGACGGGCATTTGATCGTGTTGGGGCTGTACCGCGCAAGAAGCTCCAGATTTAACAGCAGCCTCGCCGGAACCGCGTGGGTGGATGACGTCTCCCTTGTGCCTGCCGGATCTTCGCATCCCAATCAATGAAAATTATCCGTATCGGCGTCTACGTTTTGGTGACGTTCGCCGTTTTGGCATTCGGCGCGGTTGAAGCGTGGTCCGAATCGGTGCTGCAAATCGGCGCCGCGCTACTTTTCCTCTGGTGGGGATTCCTGATGGCTACGGGACGCGGCGAAGAGATTCGCTGGAGTCCTGTAATTTTTCCCCTGTTGGGCCTTGAGCTAATTGCGCTCCTACAGTTTCTGATTCCGCTTTCCGTTTATCCCTATCTGACAAAGCTGGAATTGCTGCGCATGACCAGCTATTTCATTTTGCTTTTCGTTTCAGGGCAGGCCTTCCGCACTCCGCGTCAATGGCGAGATTTCGCTTGGTTTGTCGTTTTGTTGGGATTCACTGTCTCCGTGTTCGCTGTCCTACAGGACCTAACGTTCAATGACAAGTTGTACTGGGTTCGCGAAATGCGGTACGGAGGTATGCCCTACGGGCCGTACGTAAATCGAAATCATTTTGCTGGATTGATGGAGCTTCTAATTCCTGTGGGGCTGGCGATGCTGGCAGTTCCTGCCGTGCCCCGCCAACAAATGCCGCTCTTGGCGATTCTTGCGGCCATGCCCGTAGGTGCTTTGCTGCTTTCCGCGTCGCGCGGCGGAATCATCGGATTCGGCTGCGAGGTGATCGTGTTGGTCATCTTGTTGTGGATGCGCCGTGGTGAAAAAAAACACGTTTTCACCTTTCTCGTCGCGTTGATTCTTGCTGGCGGATTGGTCGGCTGGCTCGGCGTCGGACAAGTAATCCAGCGCTTCTCGCAAATTCACAATCCGGAAGTCACCGAAGGCCGGCGAATCTCAATGGCACGCGGTGCTTACCGCATTTTCAAAGACCATCCTTGGACGGGAACCGGTGTTGGTACAATCGTTTCGGTCTATCCGGCTTACGAGACAGCGTACGACGCCACCATTGTCGATCACGTTCACGACGATCATTTTGAATTGCTGGCGGAAACAGGGGCGCTCGGCATTATCTGCTGGCTGACTTTTATCGGGCTGCTCGTGGTTTACGGCTTAAAAAGCGTGTCGGCGCACCAGGATCCAGTGGTGCGATCGGTTCAACTTGGCACACTTGTCGGTTGTGCTGGACTCTTAGTTCACGGTTTTGTGGACTTCAATCTTCATATCCCCGCCAACGCTTTGTTGTTTTATTTGATGGCCGGAATGGCCTCGACGAACCCAATCTTCGGGCCTACTAACTAATTGGCCGAGCCAGCATTTCTTTGTATCTATCCCTCATTGCTCCGGTATAATTGTTCACGTTGGGGGATTCTTTCTTTATGTGTGGAAAAAGATCACGCTATAGTTACGTCTTGATGAGGGTGTGCCTGCTCACATGCGCCGGCGCAACATTGCTGGCGTTAACTTCATTTTCTCAGCAGCGTGTCGAAACGGTCGATGAAGCGAATAAGCGGATTGCTCAGTTAGCCAAGCAAGCGCCGCCGCTCAGCAGCGAATATAAGTTGGGAAGCGGCGATCTGATTAATGTGGATGTGTTTGATGTTCCGCAGCTAACACGGGACGTTCGCGTCACCGAGTCCGGATTTATTTCCCTGCCATTATTGCCGGAACGAATTGTGGCAAAAGGCCTTAGCTCGATGCAATTACAGGAAAAAATTGCAGAGCTGCTGAAGGCGAGCGGTTTGGTTACCTATCCTGAAGTTACCGTTACTTTGAAGGAACAGCACAGCCAGCCAATCACAGTGATCGGTTCAGTGAAGACGCCGCAAGTGATTCAAGCGGTCCGCCCGATGAGCGTGCTTGAAGTTTTGTCCGCGTGCGGTGGAATTACAGATGAAGCGGGCAGCGTCATGTTGGTCACTCGCAAGCTTCCCGACGATGTCACCGTGAAAACAGATTCTGGGCAACCGGACATGCTTTCAGGTCCACAAACCGTCACCGTAGATCTTTGGGATTTGCTGAATAGCCCCACACCGAAAGACAACATCATGGTGCATGGCGGCGACATTGTGACCGTTCCACGCGCTGGAATTTTTTATGTTGTAGGCGCGGTATCTCATCCCGGCGGATTTATTCTTTCCAATGACGCCGACCAGATGACTGCTCTGAAGGCTCTCGCGCTGTCGTCCGGCGTGACGTCCACCGCAAATGCGGATCAGGCTGTGATTGTTCGCAAGGATCCCGCAACTGGAATCAGCAATCAAATTCCGGTGAATTTGAAAAAGCTGATGCAGCGCAAGGGGCCGGACGCGAAGATGCAAGCGAACGATATTTTGTTTGTGCCGGATAGCGCCGCAAAGCATGCGATTCATCGCGCCACGGACGTAATTATTGCACTGACTTCAGGAATCGCGCTGACGCGCGTGGGCGGAATTTAATCGAAACTTTTTCGAATAGAAGTGCTGCAATCGCAGCCGGCAAGAGGGTTGGATTGTAACTAAGAGGCGCCACTAAACGGGAAAGTGCGGCGAAACTTTCTATAGAGCCCAGTAATCCAACTTGGCAGACGCCACCAAAAGTTTTGGAAGGAAATGATGGACGAAAACAAAATCGTACCACGCGACCGTAAAGCCCCAATTGAAATTATGGCGTCGGCGCCATCGCTGGTTTCATGGGAGCAAGCGCCGCGCGAGCCGCATCTTCTGGATTACCTGCTCGTATTGCGAAAGCATAAGTGGCTCATTCTTACGTTCCTTGTGACCGTGGTTACGTTGGTGTCCATCGCGACATTCAAAATGAAGCCTGTGTATGAGGCCACCGCACGGATTGAGATCGATCGCGATTCGTCCTCCGTTCTTCCTTTTCAGGCCATGAATACCGACGCCGCCTTCGACGATTTGCAGAATTACATTGAGACGCAATCCAAAGTTCTGCAAAGCGACACGCTGGCGATGGAAACAATCAAGAAACTGAACTTGATCAATGATCCGGCGTTTGGCGGCGAACCCGGCAAACCCGAATTGTTACCGGTTCTATCACCGACGTCGGAGCCCATCACGCGGCCCGGAATTCTAAGCGCGTTTGAAGGTTCGCTGAGTGTCAAGCTCGTTCCGAACACGCGATTGTTGGACGTGACGTTTGAAGCGACGGACCCAAAGCTTGCCGCAAGGGTCCTGAACCAACACTTGAATGAATTTAAACTGCAGAACTTCAATAATCGCGTCAATTCATCCACGACCGCTTCCGGTTTCTTGACCGACGAGCTTAACGACACGAAACACAAATTTGAGGTAGCAGAAGAAGCCCGTCTGAAATACGAACGCGAGCATCAGATTTGGACCGTCGATGAAAAGCAGAACATAACCACACAGAAACTTTCTGAAATCGATAAGGAATTGACGCAAGCGCAATCCGACCGGATCAAGAAACAGGCGGATTATGATACGGCGAAGACGGGTAACGTAGATACCGTACCCGCGATTCGCGAAAGTGCCCAAATCGGCTCCTTGATGACCAAGCAGTCGGAACTTCGGCAGCAATTCATCTCGGAATCGAACCGGGTGGGACCGAATTGGCCGACCGTGAGGAGTCTGTCGGACCAGATTAAGCATATCGATCAACTGATTTCTGATGAGAAGAAAAATATCGTCGGCCGGATTCAGCAGGACTATCTCACCGCGGTGCAGCGCGAGACTCTACTGACGAACGCGCTTGATAAACAGAAAATTGAAGCGAATGCGATGGCAGAAAATCTCATCCAGTACAACCTGCTGGTCCGCGATGCAGAGTCCAACAAGCAGATGTATGATGGCCTATCGCAAAAACTCAAGGAAGCCGGAATTTCCGCTGGTCTCCACCCGGACAATGTCCGCATCATCGATCCCGCGATGGTTCCTTCCGGCCCTTCGCGCCCGAATCGAGCGCGCAACATTCTGATGGCTTTCCTCGTCGGACTTGTCGGCGGTCTCGGTCTCGCGTTCTTGCGGGAATATATGGACAACACCGTCAAGACTCCTGACGACATCGAGCGGCTCGCGAAGCTGCCTTCTCTCGCGGTTGTTCCTGCTTTTGCTTCGCTCGATGGCCCCAAGCGCAGCCGAATTTCCAAGCTCCTGAATAGCGCCGCCGCGAATGGAAAGGACATGAACGTCGAGTTGGTGTCCTATTCCATGCCGCAGTCGCAAGTTTCCGAAGCGTTCCGGTCCTTGCGTACTTCGCTTTTGCTCTCGCAGGCCGGGCATCCACCGCAAGTGATTCTCGTCACCAGCGCTCTGCCCCGCGAAGGAAAAACGACCGCTGCGGTCAACCTCGCCGTCACGCTCGCGCAATTGGGCGATCGCACCCTGCTGATTGATGCCGATCTTCGCAAGCCGGGCGTTACGCGCGCGTTAAGCTTGCCGGAAGGAAAGTATGCCGGACTCAGCTCCTATCTTGCCGGGGTTTCTTCCATGGATTTGGTCACTGTGCCCCATCCTGTGATCCCAAATCTTTGCGTCGTGCCGACCGGCCCGATTCCGCCGAATCCCGCCGATCTTCTTTCCTCGGCGCGCATGCATCAGGGCATCAATGAATTGCGCAGCGAATATAAATTTATCGTGGTCGATTCACCGCCGGTTATGGCCGCCACTGACGCCGTAATTCTCTCCGTGCTTGTCGATGGCGTGCTGTTGGTCGTTCGCAGCGGTGAAACGCCGAAGGAAGCTTTCACGCGCACACGCGATCTGCTTACTGGCGTGAAGTGCCGCATGCTCGGCGTGTTGCTGAACGCTGTAGATTCAAACGCGCCCGATTATTACTACTCGTATCGCTACTATCCGTATTCGTATGGCGGATACAGTCACGAAGAAAAAGAATCAAAGAAAACTGCCGCATCCGCCTGACACTTGGGTCAAGGGCGGAAGCGTTGAGGAGGGGTTTTGCGCTTTCTAATTACCGGTGGTGCAGGATTTATCGGCTCGCATCTTGCAGAACGATTGCTGGATCGCGGCGATGAAGTATTTTTGTTTGACAATCTTTCCACCGGTTGTATGGAAAACATTCGCCATCTGAAAAGCAACGATCGCATGCATTATTTTTTGGATTCGATCGAGAATCGCCAACTGCTCGCCGAGCTCGTCGATGAATCAGACGCTGTTTTCCATCTTGCGGCCGCTGTCGGCGTGCGCTTGATTGTGGAAAGTCCCGTTCGCACGATTGAGACGAACGTAAACGGTACTCAGATGGTTTTGGAAGCCGCCTACAAGAAACGCAAGCGAGTCTTCATCGCCTCCACTTCCGAAGTTTACGGCAAGAGCACCCAAGTGCCTTTCCACGAAGACGCGGATTTGGTTCTCGGCGCAACCAATATGGGCCGCTGGGCTTACGCGGCGTCCAAAGCTCTTGACGAATTCTTGGCGCTTTCCTACTGGAAAGAAAAAAAGCAGCCCGTCGTGGTTGCGCGTTTGTTCAACACCGTGGGACCACGCCAAACCGGCCGCTACGGGATGGTGCTGCCAAACTTTGTCTCTCAAGCACTCAACGCGGAACCGATAACCGTTTATGGCACGGGAACGCAATCGCGCTGTTTCTGCGACGTCCAGGACAGCGTGGAAGCAATGCTTCGCTTGATGGCCACCGATAAGGCCGTCGGAGAAGTCGTCAACATCGGCACCGATCGAGAAGTCACCGTCACAGGTCTTGCGGAAATGGTGAAGGCTCGCACCGGCAGTATCTCTCCGGTCACCTACACTCCATACGATCAAGCCTACGAGCCCGGTTTCGAGGATATGATGCGGCGTGTGCCGTGCCTGGATAAGCTGGAACGCTTGACAGGTTTCCGGCCGGCTACAACGCTCGAGAAGATCATCGATCGCGTGACGGAACATTTCTCAAAGAAGCGCGATCTGGTTGCCGTGGAACGCGGGAAGAGCGTCGCAAATTAATTTCGGAAATTGTTTGGGCTCGTGGAAGGCGTTTCAATCGAATCGTAGCCTTCGCGCATTCGGCCAGGAATTTGGGCGGCGACTTTCATCTGTCTGTTTCGCCGTTCCCGGTAAGTAGGCGCGCTTCTCACATCTGCCCGAAGAAATTCTTGGGGGAAAATGGATTCCAATCCGAAACGGCCCTGGGTCTCGGTCGTTATTCCTGTGTACAACGAACGCGGCACTATTGAAGAAATTCTTGTCCGCGTGCAATCCGTCGACGTCGAAAAAGAAATCGTCATCATTGACGACGGCTCAACCGACGGCACTCGCGTTCTACTCGAACAGATTTCGCAGTCATCGCAACAGTCGCCCGCGGAATTCACACTTCCTTCCACGGGTCGCCAGCTTCGCACCGATAACATTCGTGTTCTGATGCAGGAAGTAAATCAGGGCAAGGGTGCGGCATTGCGCCGTGGAATGAAGGAAGCCAACGGCGAAACAATTTTAATTCAGGATGCCGACCTCGAATACGATCCCGAGGATTATCACGGCCTGCTCGAGCCAATAAAACGCGGCCGCGCTGACGTTGTCTACGGATCGCGCTTCCTCGGCGGCCCGCATCGCGTTCTTTACTATTGGCATTCCAACGTAAATTGGCTGCTCACTCTCGTTTCCAATATGCTCACGGATCTAAACCTGACAGACGTTTGGACATGCTACAAAGTTTTCCGCCGTGAAGTGGTTGAGAAACTGGAGCTGAAAGAAAATCGCTTCGGCTTCGAGCCGGAAATCACCGCGCGCATCGCTCGCAATAAAGACTGGCGCGTGTACGAAGTTCCAATTTCGTATTACGGCCGAACCTACGCAGAGGGCAAAAAGATTACCTGGAAGGACGCGTTTCCCGGCCTCTGGTCCACGATTCGATATAGTCTGTTCAAATGATTCGCGTACCAGCGCCGTGCCGCGCTTTTGATCGTCGGCGCACTAACCTCTGAACAATCCGGTGGAATTGTGAATCGCAACTCGGCGGCGGAAGATTTGACTGTTCGTGCCGCGCCGCGGCGCTGGAAATCATTTTCGTATACGAAGGCGCTGTTCGTCCTCTTCATCATCACTCTGCCGATCGTAAATCCTTGGGTGCATGGCGATGGCGTCGGTTACTACGCCTACGCACATTCGCTTTTGATCGACCACGATCTGCAATTTGAAAATGAATGGCGAGCGGCCAACTCATCTTTCACAATTGGCCGCATCGGTCCCGATGGCGAAATTCTCGCAAGTCAGTACACGGCTACCGGTCATCTGGACAATCACTTTACCGTCGGCCCTGCAATTCTGTGGGCTCCGTTCCTCAGCGTCGTACATTTCTCGATTCTCGCCCTGAATCATCTTGGCGCGCACATCAATGCCGATGGATTTGGACGGCCATATTTATTAACGATGGCATTTGCCACCGCGGGCTACGGATTCTGCGGCCTGCTCCTATGTTTTTGGCTCGCGCGTGAATTCGTGGCCGAACGTTGGGCATTTCTCGCCGTCGTGGGATATTGGTTCGCCAGCTCGCTGTCCGTTTACATGTATTTGAATCCTTCGTGGTCGCACGCGCATACACTTTTTTCCGTCGCGCTTTTTCTTTGGTATTGGAATCGAACGCGCGTTCGCCGCGGCTTCCTGCGGTGGATCGCGCTCGGACTCTTGGCCGCTCTGATGGTGAATGTGTATTACCTGAATGCTGTGTGGCTTCTCGTTCCTGCATTCGAGGCTCTCGCAAATTACTTTCAAATGTTCGCGGCCTCATCCCGGCAGAGCGACAGTTACGCCAAGCGCGAATCTTTCGCAAGTCTTCTGGCATCTCACATTACATTCGTGATTGTTTTCGTTGTGGGAATGCTTCCCACGCTGATTACCCGAAAAATAATTTACGGCGGCTATCTGCAAACGGGCTATCCCGGCGCGCGCGAGTGGTTCTGGACCAGTCCGGTTCCCGGAAGCGTCTGGTTTTCGTCCGACCACGGACTATTTACCTGGACGCCGATTCTACTGCTCGCTTTGATGGGCCTCGTTTTGTTTTTGCGGATTGACCGTACGTTCGCAATTTATTTGCTCACGGTCTTTGCCGTTTTTTCCTACGTGCTGGCGTGCTACGTGAATTGGGACGGTATTTCCTCGTTCGGAAACCGTTTTTTCATTTCCATAGGTCCAGCTTTTATCGTCGGGCTGGCCGCTTGGTTTGATTGCCTGCTGCACGGATGGGCTGGCGGCCGAAAAGCATTCATCAGCGCTGCGTTTGTGGTCACCTTGTTCGCGGCGTGGAATATCGGATTTATTATTCAGTGGGGAGATCATCTCATCCCGGTTCGTGGAGAAATTTCCTGGCGCACGATGGTCTACAATCAATTTTACGTTGTGCCCGCGAAGCTGTGGGACACCGCGGACTCCTTCCTGTTCCATCGCAAGCGCCTTCTCCATCAAATCGAACAGAAGGACAATGACGAATTGCGGAGTCCGGACTCCACCAATCACCCATGAAAGATTCGGGCAACAGCGCGGGCGTGGCGAATCCCGAAAGCTCGCCGCCGAACAATTCTTCCGGCACAGTTTCCGGTCACGGCGTTCGCGTGATGCAGAACACGGTTGTCGTTTTTCTTTCACGCGGAATCGGATTGCTCATGGCCGGCGCCGCCAGCGTGATGCTCACTCGCGCGCTCGGTCCTGAGCGCCTCGGCGAATATGCCGTCATCTACGCGTATCTCGCGCTCTTCGGAATGTTGTCGTCATTCGGAATCGGTCCAATTCTTGCCCGCGAGGCCGCACAGGACCGGAAAAATGCCGGCAGCATCATGTTCACTGCGATGTGCCTGGCAACTGGCTTCGCCCTGGTCACGGGTGGCTTGGCGATTGCAATTTCGCCCGCGGTTCACCTGAACAGTAAAGTTTTGCCTCTATTGGCAATCGCTGCGGTTGAAATTTATTTGTTGGTGCCGCTCAGTTTATCGAGCGTCATTTTCCAGGTAGACCAGCAACAATGGTACACCTCGGGCGTCAGCATTCTTCGTCAGGCAATTTTTCTCGGCGTCGTTTTCACCGCGTATCTATTGGGCGCGCCGCTCCTGTATGTCGTTCTGGGCCGGCTTCTCGCCGCAGCGGTTGAAACCGGCCTAAATTTCTGGAAGGCGCAAAAACTTCTCGGCTCGCAGCGGAAATTTCTCTCGCCCATCGCGCGCCGTTTGCTGCACGGCGGATTCGTTGTTTCCATCGCCACTGTCGCCGCAACGATCTACCTCCGGATCGATCAAGTAATGCTGCATTCGATGGTTGGCGATCTCGCGCTCGGCCATTACGCCGCAGCCGTCCGCGTCAGCGAACTTTTTGAAGCGCTTCCCGCCGCCTTTGGTTCCGCGCTCTTTCCGTTGCTTTGTATTTCCTTGGCTGACGTTCCGCGCTTCCGCCGTCACCTCGACATAGGATTTCGCTATATGATTTTGGCCGGTGCAGGACTCAGTGTCGCCTGTTGCCTCGGCGCGCGGCCCTTGATGCATTTGTACGGTGGCGCAAAGTATTCAGATTCCGCGCCGCTGCTTGCCGTGCTCATCTGGTCTGAGATCCCAATTTTCTTCTCGACGATTCTCGCCAACAGTTTGTTGGCGTCCGGGCTGCAAAAATTAGTATTGTGGCCAACGGTGTCTGGCGCCGTCGTCAACATCGCGCTCAATCTGTATTTGATCCCGCGCTGGGGCGCGCTCGGCGCATCGTGGGCGACTGTGATTGCATACTGGTTTTGCTGGACGATTGTTTTTATTCCGATTCGCGCCGCGCGAGATATGTTTATAATCGGCCTGCGCCTTATCGTTCCGATTACTATTCTCGCGCTCGCGGTCACTGGACTTGCTTTCCTCATACCGGGAAATGATTGGATTCGCTTCGGTGCCGGTGTTGTAGGTTTCGCGCTACTTGCCTGCCTTTTCGGATTTGCACGCAAACAGGATTTGGAATTTGTTCGCGCCGCGTGGAGAACTCGCCTCGGAGTCGTGAACGGGGCCGTAAACGGAGACGCAAGCTTGTGACGGACAGCATTCTCTCAGGGGCACAGCCCGGTGGCGCCTCCAAACGCATTCCAGAACTCGACGGTTTGCGCGGCCTCGCTATTCTGCTCGTAATCCTATGCCACTACCTTCAGGATGGCCCTGTGGGCCCCAGACACAGTTTGGCCGCACGAATTGGCGAAGTGATCGGCCTTGGAACTGTTGGCGTGGATCTTTTTTTCATACTTTCCGGTTTCTTAATCGGCGGAATCCTTCTGAATTCCCGTTCGTCTCCGCGATACTTCAGCACTTTTTATATCCGCCGATTTTTCCGCATCATCCCTATCTACTATTCGTGGCTAGTTCTTTTTGGCTTGGCAATGCTGGCCGCCCGAAAGTGGGGCGTGGCTGGTGGCGCCGATTTTAAGACGCTCACTCCATACTGGGCCTATTTCATTTTCATCCAGAATTATTTTCAAGGCTCCACGGCGATTCAAGCCTACTGGCTCATTCCTTTGTGGTCTCTGGCGGTAGAAGAACAGTTCTATCTGCTCGCGCCGCCAGTCCTGCGAATGCTTTCTCCGGCGCGGCTCGTAAAAGTATTGACGGGTGTTTTGGCTTTCTCGCTTCTGTTAAGGGTGTTTCTTTCTTCAGTGTTCGGCTCGGACTACGACTATTGGGGAATAACAGCCGCCACCAACTGGATGCCGTGTCGCGCCGATGATCTTGCGATGGGGATGCTGGTGGCGACTTTGTGGGTAAATCCCGAATCGAAGCGTCGACTGCAGGAAAGAGCCGGTCTTTCTTACGCTGGATTATTTAGTTCCGGTGTCGCGCTTCTAGCGATGTCCTATTGGTTCATGAAGCCGGACTCATTCATAACCGCGACAGCGGGACGAACGGTAATTGGAATCTTCTTCGTGTTTCTGATGATTGTTCCGCTTACCGATAAAGAGGGATTGCTCGCAAAAATATTCCGCTGGCGGCCGCTTCGCGAACTCGGAAAAGTTTCCTACTGCGTTTACATTATTCACAGAGCGGTGAATTGGGCGCTTTTCAGGACGGTCTTGCACGTGGATCCCCGCTTTGACAGTTGGCGGGCCATTGGCGTCGCTTGTCTTTCTTTCATCGCCACCATAATTCTCGCGGAACTTTCGTGGCGCTATTTTGAGAATCCGCTAATTCATCGCGGGCATCTCTATTCGTATTGATTCAGCCGGGTTGCGCTTATTCAGTGCGGAGTAATAAGTTCTAATGTAGATTTCATGATGGGAGATCCCTTGAGAGAAGAACTTTGGTGGAAGTTGCGCAGTTCGCCCGCGATCCGCAAGCTTGCAACGCTGCCGGTCCTCGCTCCATTAATGAAACGTGCCAGCCTCGCGCTGCTTCCTTCCGATACCACAAAAGTTTTGCAAGTGAAAGAAGGCCTCGCCCGGGGAATTCAGTTTGAGCTGAATCCGCGCTGGGAAACCGGTTTGTGGCGCGGCGGTTACGAGCCCGAAGCCGAACAAGTGATGCAAAAATTCTTCAAGCCGGGAGCGGTGTTTTATGATGTTGGCGGAGGAGTTGGCTTCTACACCCTCGTGGCCGCCCGTCTTGGCGCGAAAGTATTCACCATCGAACCGGACCCCAAGAACTTTGCCGTTATCCAGCGTCATGCGGAAATGAATCATCTTGCGGACAAGATGAACCTCACGCCGGCCGCTGCCTACTCTCACACGGGAACGCTTCTGCTCGAGCCATCCAAACGAGGAAAGGGACACGACCACGGGCATGTCCAGGAAGTTTTTGGCACGGATCCCAGTTTGTGCATCGAGGTGACGTGTACGACGCTCGACGATTTCGCGCGCAAGAATCCAAAGCCCGATCTGGTGAAAATTGATGTCGAAGGCTGTGAAGCGGATGTCTTTGAAGGTTCCGAATGGCTCATGAAGGAAACACGGGCGGCCATGCTCTGCGAGGTTCACAATCACGATTTGGGCGTTCGTATTGAAGAAATCGTGCGCCGCCGGAACTATGACCTGCAATGGCTTCACAACGAAGCGTTTCCCGTGCGCTGGCTCTATGCGACGGCGCGGTAACATTTTCCGGAGAAAGTGCCGGACAGAATGTTCGTTGCGTTGAGGCCGCCGGGAACGCAACGCGAATGAAAAAAGAAATCTTCATCCTGTGTTCCGAACCACCCGAGCAATTAGGCGGGATGGAAGCGTGCGTTCGCGAACAGGTCGCAGGCTTCCAGAAGCGCGGATACGACGTTCGTGTTTTTCACCGCAAGAATTCCGGGCCGGAATGGTTTCGCCGCAATGACCGCAGCCTAACCCATCATCTTACGGACACTCTCGTCGGATTCTTTATCGGACGCACCGCGCAGAAAGCGATACATCCCGGCGTCGTCGCGATTTTCTCTCATGCCACCGTCGGATGGCATCGCCTGCGCGTTCCGCAAGGCTGCAAACAATTTCACATTTATCACGGCACGTATCGCGGTCAGGCAAAAGCCATTCGGCGTTTTATTTCGTATCTCGGATATTTGAAACTAACCTGGTGGGATTCCATGGTGCTCGAACGAATGAGCGGACGCCGCAAACAAGTATTTGTCGTGTCCGAACTCATCCGTGTGGAAGTAAAAAAATTCTTCGGCTACGAAAGCATCACGCTGGGCAATCCACTGGATATGAGCCAATTTCGTCCCATGAATCAGGCTGCATCGCGTGCGAAATTCGACCTCCCCAGCGAAGGCGTTGTCGGAGTTTTTGTCGGAACCATGCAGCCGAATAAAAATTTTCCGATTGTCCGGCGCCTAATACAAGAATTGCCGCATGTTTATTGGGTTTTAGCGCTTCGCGGCGGCGCTGAAGGTTTGAACGGACTCGGGAAATCCGTGCGCATATTGCCGGACGTGTCACGCGCGGAAATTCCTGAATTATATTCGGCCGCCGATTTTTCTGTTTGCCCCTCGCGCTACGACCCGTTTCCTTACGTCGTGCCCGAAGCCCTCGCCTGTGGACTGCCCGTTCTCTCCGGATTAAATGGTGGCAGCGATCAATTCCTCCGCGAACCGCCGCTGAGTCGGCTGGTGGTCATGAATCCGGACGACGCCGAAGCCTTCGTCTCCGCCGCGAAAGAACTCGCTTCGCGTCCGGAATTCTATCGGGAAGCGGTGATGCAGCAAGCGCAACCCGCCGTGGAAGCCTGGATGAATTTAGATAATTGGTGGAAGCGGCTCGGCGAGGTCACTGGACTTTGAAATTCAGCGAGCAATCACAGAATGCGTGATGCCATCGTGTACGCCGGCACCGCGTGGGAAAGTTGCAACGTGTGCGAACGTTTCGCCATGGCGCTCGCTCAACTCGGCAGCCGCATTTTGTACTGTGATAATCCTGCCTCAAATATCAAAAGACAAATCGGCGCGATGGCTGAAATCACTCCGGGAATTTACCGGCTTCGCCCGGGAATTTGGGGCCAGCGCCTAAATAGAATTCCGCCTCTCGCGTCCATTCAGTCAAGCATGGTAACGAAACAAATCGTCGAGGCCGCAAACCATTTGGAATTGCGGAATCCCTTTTTCATTTATTCCTACATGGGCAAACAGTTGGCGATCTGCCGCCAAATGAAGCGCCGCGGCCATAGGCTCATACATATATGTATGGATTATCCCGAGCCCGAATTATCCCAACACGCCACTCTCGCGGATTACACCTTCATAATTCCGCGCGCTGGTCTCGATCCTCTTCGGAAAATGGTTGGCGATCGTACAGTTCTTCTTCCGCAGTTAGGGCCCCCTCCGCCAAAAGCGTCGACGACAAACTCAGAAGCGCTGCTCGCAATTTTGGATTTAATTCCGCGTCCGCGTCTCACCTATCTCGGCGTTCCGCAAAGCCGCCTTAACCTCAACATCCTCCGCAAAGTTTTGGAAGCTCGTCCCGATTGGCACTTCATTCATTTCGGCCCTGCAGATACTTTGCAATTTAAGAACGCACATGCGCTGCCGTGGGGTTCGCAAGCCGATCTCGCGAGTGTTGTTGCCGCCACCGACGCTGGCCTCATGCCATATGATTGCACCGATGCGCGCGAAATTAATTGTGTGCCGCTGAAAATGTTGGATCATTTCGCCGCGGGTACTCCGATTGCGGCCACTCCGGTCATCACATTTCAAGAACTAAGCGACGTCGTATATTTGGGCAAGAACGCCGATGAATTGATACGCGCGATTGAATCCGCGTTGGGCGAACCGCTCGACAGTCCCAAGCGCGCGCGACGAAAAGAAATTGCCCGCGAGCACTCTCTGGAAAATATCGCGGCGTTTCTCGAAAAAGTACTTCCACTCCATGACTAATATTTTCAACAGCACTATCGTTTGTCAGGGGACGCTAGTTGCCATCTGATCCAAATCGCGGAATTCGCGGCACAACTCCGGTCATCGCGCTGCTCGGCCGGGCAGACGCGCCCACCGACGCGCTCGAAGATTATTGCACGTGGCTGAAACGCGCCCTCGAGCAACAAGGCCAGCCGATGGAAATTCTTCGCGTGCCGTGGGCCACAAATGGCTGGCTGGGCGCATTCAAATGGGTGCGGGACGAAGCGCGAAACTGGCGCGGCCGCTGGATCTTATTGCAATATACCGCGCTCGGATGGTCTCAGCGCGGATTTCCAATTGGTGCAGCAGTCACAATTTGGATCGCCCGCCGCCGCGGCGCGAAATGCGCAATTGTTTTTCATGACGCAATTCCGTACAGCGCACCGCGGTTCATAGATAGGATTCGGCGCGCCGTTCAAGTCTGGGTCATGCGCACACTTTATCAACTCGCCTCACATTCATTCATGACTGTCCCAATCGAAAACGTCGCATGGCTCCCACACCCCGCAACGAAAGCGGAATTTATTCCAATCGCCGCAAATCTTTCAGGCGCTCTCGTCAAATTGAATGATGCCGATCGCATTCGCGAAAATAATTCTCCGAAAACGATTGCCATCTTCGGTGTAACTGGCTCTCCGCAATTGCAACCCGAAACGGAGTTGATCGCTAAGATCGTCCGTCAAGCTGCGGAAAAAATAACAAGCATTCGCCTCCTCGTCATGGGACGAAATGCACAAGAAGCCGAAGCGCCGCTTCGCACGGCACTCGCTGATACAAACGTTGAATTAGAAGTTCACGGCGTTCTGCCAGCCGACGAAATCGAGCGCCGCCTCTCCGAATCGGATGCTCTCCTTTTCGTTCGCGGCGGAATTTCCAGTCGTCGCGGAAGCGCCCTCGCTGGTATTGCCTGCGGATTGCCAGTGGTGGCTTTTCAAGGCTCGGAAACGGGCCCACCAATCACAGAAGCCGGCGTAATCCTCGCGCCCGAAGGCGATGTCGTCGCGCTCGCAAATAATTTAGCGCGCGTCCTCTCGGAAGATGAGTTCCGAAATGATCTGTGCCGACGCAGCGTGGAAGCGCGCGAGAAATATTTTTCCTGGGATGTGATCGCGAAAAAATTCCTGCAGGTGCTTAACAATGGCTGAGCACCGCTACCGCCTCCTGTTTATCGCCACACATGCTGTTCAGTATGCGTCGCCCGCATTTCGAGAAATGGCCCGCAATCCGCGAATGGAAATTCAAGTGGCCTATTGCAGTTTGCAGGGTGCCGAAGCCGGCGTTGATAAAGATTTCGGCGTCGAAGTGAAGTGGGACGTTCCGTTGTTTGATGGTTACTCTTGGACGCAGGAACCGAATCGCGCGCGCAATCCTTCGTTGAATCATTTTTTCGGCCTTGTAAATACCAGTCTGTGGAGCAAAATTCGCAAAGGCCACTACGACGCCGTTGTAATCTACACGGGTTACCGCTGTGCAAGCTTTTGGATTGTGCTGGCTGCTGCGAAAATCAGTGGGACGCCAGTGCTGTTCGGCACGGATGCAATTTCCCTCGCGCCACGGAGTGGAAAATCCTGGAAAGCAAAAGTGAAAAGTTTGCTGTGGCCGATGTATTTCCGTTTGGCGCAACAAGTACTCGCGCCTTCCACTGCCGCCCGCGAAATGCTGCGATCGATTGGAATTCCCGCTCAGCGAATCGCGCTCACGCCCTATGCGGTAGATAACGACCGCTGGAGCGCCCAAGCGGCGCTGGTCGATCGCGCGAAAGTGCGCGCGGCGTGGCAAGTTCCTCTTGCAGCCACCGTGATTCTCTTCAGCGCGAAGCTTCAACCCTGGAAGCGTCCACTCGATCTGCTCCGTGCATTTGCAGAGGCGAATAATCCGAACTCATTTTTGGTTTACGCGGGCGATGGACCTCTCCTCGAGGAACTGAAACGTGAAGCGCGGCAGCTTGGCGTGGAAGATCGCGTTCGTTTCCTCGGGTTTGTGAATCAATCGCAACTTCCTTCGGTATATAAATCCGCCGATCTTTTTGTTTTACCCTCAGAATACGAGCCATTCGGGGTTGTTGTGAATGAAGCAATGCTCTGCGGCTGCGCGATAGCCGTCAGTGATCGCGTGGGGGCCGGACCGGATCTCGTGCATCCGGAAAACGGATTTATATTTCCGTGCGGCGACGTGCAGGCGCTCGCCACGCTGATTCGCGCCGCAGTTGCCGACCCTGCGAAGTTGGCTCAAATGGGCGCGGCTTCCGCACATTTTATAAAGACCTGGTCTCTGCGTGAAAATGTTCAAGGATTAATCGACGGATTGGATCGGCTCACCGCTACGCGTCATAAAGTGAAAGCATCGTGACCAGGACGACTGAATGAAGCTGCTCATCTACTCTCACGCATTCGCGCCGCAAATCGGTGGCGTCGAAACCTACGCGCTGCATCTCGCGCGCGGTCTCGCGGCGCGTGACGAACGCAAAGCGGCACACGTGACGGTAGTCACGCAATCGCCAAAAAAAGATTTTGATGACTCCGCAATGCCATTCGCAATTGTCCGCAGTCCGGGCATCATGCAGCTCCGAAAATTAATTCGCGAATCCGATGTCGTCCACCTCGCGGGCCCAGTAATAATGCCGCTCATATTTGCGTTGTTCGCCCGCAAGCCAATTGTCGTAGAACATCACGGCTATCAAGCCAGTTGCCCAAATGGATTGCTTCTCTATCAGCCCTCGAAAACTGCCTGCCCGAATCACTATATGAAGAATGAGTTTTCGGCCTGCCTCAAATGCAACACGTCCGAATCCGGATGGTTTGCCAGCATCAAGATGTTGATGCTAACTCCGCTGCGAAGATTTCTCTGCCGCCGTGTGAATGTAAACCTTTGCATCTCGAAGCACGTCGCCGCCAGACTTGAGCTACCCAACTCAATCGTGGTCTATTACGGCGTTCCGCAAACAACGGAAATTCTTTCCAACATTCAACCCGCACCAATCGCGCAGACTTCAAGTCAATCCGCAAAACCCGCGCTCTCCATCGCCTACGTCGGCCGTCTAGTGCTCGAAAAAGACGTGCCCACAATTGTCGAAGCCGTGCGGCTTGCTCAGGCCAGCGGCTATCGTATCGCCTTCAAAATTATTGGCGACGGCCCCGATCATCCGCGCGTTGAATCTGCGATTAGCGCCCACACTTTCGATCCGCCGATCTCAATGACAGGATTTTTGTCAGGCGATCCGTTTAAGAACGCGCTCAGCGACGCCGACGTCGTCGTGATTCCCACGATCATGGAAGAAACCGCCGGCCTCGCCGTCATGGAACAACTCGATCGCGCCAAGCCCGTAATTGTTTCCGATATCGGCGGACTCGCCGAAGTGGCCGGTGATGCCGGATTAAAATTTCCTCCAGGGAATGCAGTCGCCCTCGCCGCATGTCTCCGTCAATTGATTGACGATCCAGCCCTCCTCCGCGAACTCGGCGTCCGCGCAAAAAATCGCGCCACCACAGTTTTTTCTCTCGACCGCATGATCGAAGAACATTTTCAGATTTTCGAGAAATTGTCCGCCGGGGCAACTCAATGACGGAAACAAAAAGCAAAATGTTCGTGAAAGAAATTTGGCGCTTCCCCGCAAAATCCATGGCCGGGGAAACGCTCTCCGAAGCGCGTCTCGACGAAAATGGCATCGCCGGCGATCGCAAAGTATTGGTCCGCGGCCCCAATGGACGTGTCATCACTTCGCGCACGCATCATAAGTTGCTCGGCCTGAAAGGAACGATCGGCGCAGATGGCGAACCAAGAATTTCCGGTCACATTTGGAACACGCCCGAAGCTCTGAAACTCGTGAACGCCGCCGTCGGTCCCGGCGCGCAAGTTATCTATTACGAAGGCCCCGAGCGATTCGATGTTCTTCCACTTCTAGTCGCCACGGACGGCGCAATTGCCGAGTTCGGCTTCGATGGCCGCAGGCTGCGTCCTAACATCGTCATCGGTGGCGTCGCAGGACTCGCCGAGCGCGCCTGGCCCGGTAAATGTCTGCGCATCGGAAATGTTGTAATCGGCGTTCAGGACCTTCGCGGACGCTGCATCATGACAACCTTCGATCCCGACACGCTGAAACAAGATCGCGAAGTCCTTAACGAAATCGTCGACAAGTTCGACGGCACTCTCGCCCTCAATTGTTTCGTCGTCAAAGGCGGAGAAATCCGCGTCGGCGATAATGTCGAATTGTTCACCGGAAAAGATTGTGAAGCGCATCAAGCCCGATAAAAAAAGTCAGCATTCCAACGAACGCCTGCGCCAAAGCTTTCGGCCCAGAAAAGTACGCATCCTGTTCGTCGGCGAGTCACCTCCAGCATCAGGCCGATTTTTCTATCATGCAGATTCCGGACTCTACCGCGCGATTCGCGAAGCGTTTGTAAAAGCATTTCCCGATCTCCGCAAAAAACAAAATTTTCTAAAATCATTTTACAAACTTGGCTGCTACTTGGTGGACTTGTGCGAGCGCCCAGTTGATCATCTGCCAGCAAACACGCGAAGAAAAGCATGTCGAGCCGGTGAGCCGCGCCTCAGCAAAACTCTTCGCATATTGCGCCCACGCATCATTATTGTCGTAATCCGCTCAATCACCCGCAATGTCCTACGATCCGAGCAGCGCGCCAACTGGTCCGGCCGGCACGTCGAACTTCCATATCCGGGACGCTGGATCCGTCACCGCGCCGCATTCATTCGCCACCTCGTCCCAATCCTTCGCCATCCTTTTCCTCCCTAATCTGATAAAGTGCATGTAAGTCGTTGATTCTCCGAGGGTCGGCCGCTCTTGCAGCGCTCTGGATAGCGCCAAAGCCCTCGGAATGTAAGTTTTTCACTCACCCATGCGTATCTATCAGTGGAAGCGCAGAATTGGCCGGAGGGCATGAACGCATCAGACCAGCTGCAATTGGCTGAATGCATCACTCGGGCCCGGACGGGCGACCTCGAATCTTGGGGCGAGCTCTACCGGGAATTCGCCGCGCCGATTTTCCGTTTCTGCAGACGCTCTCTGCATACACGGGAAGACGCCGAGGACGCGACCACTGAGATATTCATGAAAGTTCACGAAAAACTCGGGCAGTATGATTCCACCCGTCCTTTCCAGGCGTGGCTCTATAAAGTGGCGGCGAACCACTGTTGGGATTTGCTCCGTCGCCGTCGTATTCGTCAGGATTTGGAAACCGAAGGCGTTGAAGAAATGCCGCTCGAACATCCCGATCCCAGCCAGCTAAATTTATTGCTCGATGCGCAGAGCAGCAAGGAAATGCGCGACGCTTTAAAAAAACTTCCCGCCCGTGCTCGAATGGCGCTGGTCCTGCGCTACTACACAGACATGAGTTACGACGAAATCGCGGAGACGCTCGGCGTCCGCCGTAATTTTGTCGGTGTCGTGTTGCTGCGCGCGCGCCACCAGTTACGCGATGCACTCACCGGACAATCCATCCACGACATAAACGCGGAGACATCTCCATGAGCCAATTCAACCAACACGCTGGCGGCTTCGTCCGTCACTATGACGAAATCACCTGCCTGCAATATCTTGAGGGCCTGCTCGATCGCCCCACCGCGCGCGAACTTTCCGCGCACACGGATCAATGCACGGACTGCCGCGAACTGATGCATGCTCTCGAACGCGAAACCCGTCTCCTCAGCAACGCTCTTCGCGAGCAGGAAGAATCCGTGCCCGCCCATTTGCTTGCAGGCCCCGTCCACGATAAGACTCCGTGGGCCTGGGTGGCTTCTTTTGGTATGGCCGCCGCCGGAGTCTACTGGCTTTGGACATCATTTATTGATCCGGCGATGGCACAGGCTAACGAAGTGGGATTGGGCGGCAGGGATTTAATGACGAGTTTATTTTTCAACGGT
The DNA here is from genome assembly GCA_963778235.1 of uncultured Acidobacteriota bacterium. Taxonomy (GTDB): domain Bacteria; phylum Acidobacteriota; class Terriglobia; order Acidiferrales; family UBA7541; genus DASTCZ01. The sequence goes on from CAVZTQ010000004.1 coordinate 708,518, forward strand.
GCACTTTGGAAAGGATGGGACTCCATGTGGTCCTTATTTCAGGGAGTAGCGGTTGTTTCGCTTTCGGTGATTGGCTTTTTTCTGCTGCGTCGCAGTCTGCGCAAATTCAACACCATCGCAATGGTGATGACGGCGCTGCTCGTCGCGCTGGGCATTCCCGTTGGCGCTTCTGCCGCCGAAATTCACAAGAACGAAACGCACTACATCCTTCCCGCTGATGCCGTCGTGAAAAATGATCTGATCGTATTCGGCGACTCCGTTCAGATTGACGGAACCGTCGAAGGCGACGTCGTTACCTTTGGCCGCAGCACCACGATTACTGGCCACATCTTGGGCGACGTTATTTCCTTCGGCTCCGTCTTGCAAATTAGCGGCACTGTCGACGGCAACGTCCGCTGTTTCGCGCAGCAATTCACTCTGCACGGCAAGATCGGCAAGAATTTAACAAGCTTCAGCGGCAACATGATCGCGGACTCTCAATCGCAGATTGGCTGGAGCGTAACCGTGTTTGCCGGCGACGCCACTTTCGACGGACGCATTGAGCGCGACATTCTTGGATTCTTCGGTCACTTATATCTGAACGGTTTCGTCGGCGGAAATGTCCAGGCGAAGGGTAGCGACACTTTCAGCATCGGCGCGCACGCGCAAACGCTTGGCAGCATTAAATATAAAGGCCCCAAGCAGCCAGACGTTTCCAGCAGTGCGAAACTCGCCAGCGCGGTCGAAACCACAATTGAAGTACGCAACGCAAACTGGTATGCCTCAATGAACTACTGGCACAAGTTGCTTTACTGGGGCGCTGCTTTCGTCTTCGGGCTGGTCCTGCTTTTGATCGCTCCGGGCTTTTTCTCGGAGACTGTGCAGACCGCGGATCGGGTCGGCGTATCGCTCGGCATCGGCGCGCTCGTGATGATCGCTACGCCGATTATTGCCTTGCTTGCGTGCATCACGGTTGTCGGGCTTAGCGTTGGCATCTCAACGCTGCTTCTTTGGTTGATTGCCCTCTTCAACGTAAAACTGTTCGTTGCGGCCTGGGTTGGCCGGAAAATATTAGGAAAGAATGCTTTCATGGGAGTTGTCGCGGGCGCAAGAACATGGCCAGTGCCCAATAAAGGCGCGTTGATCGGCCAAATGGCGCTCGGTTTGCTATTGATCGACGCCATCAGATTGGTTCCCTATCTTGGGATCTGCGTGGCAATTTTAGTACAGGTCTGGGGATTTGGCGCGCTGGTGTTAACTCTGTATCGCAGAATGCATCCGGATTCGGGCGTTCCCCTGAACGTCGTGCCCGTGCCTGCGTCAGCTTAACGCGCTGCGCTAAACAATTCCAAGCGGCTTCGCAATTTGCTCCAGAATTTCGCAAGCGCGTTCCAGATCGCCGCGCTTGTGCGTTGCCGTAATAATTGCTCGCAGACGCGCTTTTCCTTCCGCCACCGTGGGGAATCCCACGGCAGGCGCGTAAACGCCGGCGTCAAATAATTTCTTCGAGAATTCAAACGCCTTCGCCGCTTCGCCCACGTGAATCGGCACAATCGGCGTCTCGCTGGTGCCAAACTTAAATCCGCGCTTCTTCAGCTGACGCTTAAAAAATTTCGTGTTCGACCACATTTTCTTAATCAGCCGCTCGCCTTCCGGCGAATCCAGTAAAGTGAACGCCGCCGCGCACGCCGCCGCCGAAGCAGGCGGATGTGAAGTGGAAAATAAAAATGGCCGCGCGCGTCGGTACAGAAAATCAATCAAATCGCGCGAACCGCAAACGTATCCACCCATCACTCCAATCGCTTTGCTCAGCGTGCCGACTTGAATATGCACGCGCCCGTGCACTCCCGCATGATCCACCGTGCCGCGCCCATTTTTCCCGAGCACTCCCGACGAATGCGCATCATCAATCATCATGATGCAATTATATTTTTCCGCCAGATCGCACAACTTCGCCAGCGGCGCAATGTCTCCATCCATCGAAAATACGCCGTCCGTAATCAGCAACTTGTGTCCCGGCCAAACTTCCGTTTCTTTGCAGATGCGCTCGCAATCCGCCACATCCTTGTGCTTAAAAACTTTAATCGTCGCGCGCGATAGCCGGCACCCGTCAATAATCGACGCGTGATTCAGCTCGTCCGAAATAATTAAATCTTCCTTCCCAAGAATCGCCGAAACCGTTCCCGCATTCGCCGTAAATCCGGACTGAAACACCACGCACGCTTCCGTGCCCTTGAATTTTGCAATCTGCTCTTCCAGTTCCATGTGCAGCGTCATCGTCCCGGCAATCGTCCGCACCGCGCCTGCACCCGCGCCATATTTCTTCACCGCGTCAATCGACGCCCGCTTCAACGCCTTATTCGTCGTCAGCCCCAGATAATTATTTGAACTGAGGTTGATCACCTCGCGCCCGTCAAATGTCGCCACGGGTTTCTGCTCGCCATCCAGCACGTGCAGCTTGGAATAAAGTCCCTTGGCTTTCAGTTCTTCGATTTGATCGTGAAGATACGAAAGCGGATTTTGCGATGTGGTCATCAGACGCCCCTTACGAAGTAAATTAGCCGATCCGGTTTGCAAAAATTATTTCGCGCGAATTCAGCGCGGCACGCCATTTGGATAAAATAAAATTTTCCCGGGCAGTCCGCCTTCCAGCATCTTGAACGCCTCGGCAAACTTGTCCAGCGGCAAACGCTCCACGAAAAGTGGCTCCAGATTCAATTTGCCCGCCTTCAGCAAATCCGTCATCTGCACCCAGGTCTCGAACATTCGCCGCCCGTAAATTCCGTGAACCGTCGCACCCTTAAAAATAATATCGCTCACCAGATCCAGTTCCACAAGTTTTGAAGGAATCCCCAGCAACGAAGCTCTCCCGCCCCCACGCAGCATCTGAAATCCCTGCCGGATAGCTGCAGGATGTCCGCTCATTTCCAGCAGCACATCCGCGCCGGACCCGCCCGTCGCCTCAATCACCTGCGCCACAACATCGCCCTTTGAAGGATCCAGCGCCACATCCGCGCCCATTCGCAAAGCCATCGCGCGGCGTTCCATGTTCACTTCCGTCGCAAAAATTTTCGCCGCGCCGCAGGCCTTCGCCACCGCAATCGCCATCAATCCAATCGGCCCCGCGCCCGTCACCGCCACGGTCTGCGCGGCAATTGGCCCGGAAAGCACCGTGTGCACTGCATTCCCCAGCGGATCCATGATCGCGCCGTAATGTTCCGGAATCGCCGGATCCATTTTCCAAATATTCGCCGCCGGAATGCTCACAAATTCCGCGAAGCACCCGTTCTCATCAATCCCGATAATTTTCAAATTCTGGCAAACGTGCGGCTGCCCCATGCGGCACTGCCGGCAATGTCCGCAGTTCACGTGCATCTCCGCGCTCACAAATTCGCCCGGCTTCACCTGCGCCTGATTCACTTCCGACCCAACTTTTTCAACCACGCCGCAAAACTCGTGTCCAAACGTCATCGGCGGCTTAATCCGCGAAGCCGACCATGGGTCCCACGCATAAATGTGCAAGTCCGTTCCGCAAATCGAAGCCGCGCGCACGCGCACCAGCACGTCATTCGGTCCAATTGTGGGAACGGGAACATTTTCCAGCGCTGCTCCGCGCTCAGCGCGCGGCTTTCTCAATGCCTGCATCGTGGCAGTCGTCATTTTGTATTGTGCCCCAGTAATTCAGCGGGCTAAGGATGGTAGCACAGCGGCGAACGCGCTTGCTATTTTGGTGGCTGGATAGACACGCGCTTCAGGACGCCGACAGATTCGAGAGCCTCTAGGTATTCGCCCACGATCTCAATCGGCACAGGACCGTACTCCTTCGAGACAGCCTCGCAAATCTGATTGACGCTTCGTTTGCCGTCTACGAAATTCAGAGTTTCGTAAGCATATTCTTCACCCGCACCCCATAGTCCTTGGTAGTCCAATAATTTTGGTCGCGGAAGATTCTTGGCGGCTAGGTGATCCAAGAGGTAGTCGTACCCGAAGACACTCATCGGGCCTTTCGGGTCGGAATTACGCTTGAAAACGCTTCCGTTTTGTTTTTTTAGAGCCTTTAAATATTCTTCGGGGCCTGGCAGTACATGGGCATCAGTGTCTAGCCACACCTTGGACTCATATTCGCTCCACATTCCGAAGTAAGCATTGAGTTGCTCATTCGCCGAAGGGTCCAGAGCAGCGAATCGCGCAATCGAGTCCACCACCGCGCGTTCGTATTCTTCATCGAGAACCGGCAGGACGAAGAAATCTGTTGGGCTCAACTGACCACGGCGTTTGATGCCTTCGGCAATCCGCCTCAGGCTTCCCTTTACAATAACTCGCGCCACCTGCGGCGTACTCTCCGTCGTCATCCTCGCCAAAAAATACCCACTAGCCGCCCCAATAAACGCCGCCCTCTTCAACTTCGTCGGATCAATATTCGCCGCCACATCTCCATTCGTATGAATATATCTGTCCGGCCAATCATTCAAATAAATCGCCGGAATCCGGAATGACCCCTCCTGATAAACGTCGTGGTCGCTTCCCATACTGTAATCTGCGAACTCCACCTGCAGCGCTTCCTTCCCACCTTCCGCCGAAACAAATGGATAAAGCGCGGCGCGGGTGCTCGCATAAAGATCGCTCTCGCGATTCACAAAATCGCCAAACGCTTCACCAACGTCATACACAAACGAAGGCAAACTCATCGGCCCACGCGTCACATGAAAAATCGCTTTCGTCGCCGGCCCGCCGCCAACCATATCCATATGCACTACGGCTTTGATTCGCGACGCAAATTCCGGCCGCGCATTCAGCAGCGTCGTCGTGCCTTCAATTTCCGGCGGCCAGATAAATCGCAAAGTCCGCGCCGGCCGCGCCAGTTTTCCTTCCGAAATTAATTTCTGCAAAGTTCGCGCCACTTCCAGAATCGTCACGCACCCGCTGGCATTGTCATTCGCTCCCGGCCGCTGATGATCCAAATGGCAACTGAACGCAATTTCCTCCTCGCGCAATTTCGCATCAGCACCGGGAATCGTCGCCGTAACAATATTGTATGCACCCGAATGCTGACCTGCCTTCACCACCGCGTGCAAACGAATCGTCTCGCCATGTGCCAATCGCCCACGTAACGCGCGCGCCGTTTTCAAAGAAGCCATAAACGCAAACGTCTTCACCGGCGCAAAACTCTCCAAATGTCCCCAGCGAATTAAATTCTCATCCTCTCCCTGCCAAGCCTGCGGCTGATTCAACGCGTAGCTAACTATTCCTGCCGCGCCGTGCACTTCCACCGCCAAATGTTGCACCGCGCCCGGCTGCGCCGCAGCCAGCACGATTTTTCCGCGCACATCCTTGCCCGTGTAATCCGATTCCTTCGTCCCATCGCCAACATCAATTAGATCCGCCGTAACATCCGCGCTCTCACTATCCTCCGCAAGCGTCACCGGCATCGCATCCCAACTCGCCAATCGCACCGCCGGATTCCATTTCCCATCCTTCTCTTGCATCTCCCACAGTTCCGCAAAATCCGCATCCCATGGCGGACGCGACCGCTGCGTTCCATAAAATATTTTTCCATCCGCCGGAAATTCCAAGATCTGCACATCGCTCAATCCATAAGCCCGCGCACGTTCTGCCACCAACTCCGCCGCATCATGAAATCCGCGCGATCCGCGTACCCGATGGAATCGCACAATCCCTTCCAAGTTTCGTTTCGCCGTCTCTCCCGATAATTCCTGATCCAGCGCACCCACTTCCGCCGCGCTCAAAAGCGGCGGTTTCTGCGCATCAGCCGCCGGCGACGTATGCTGCGCCCCCAAAGGCCGCGCAAATAAACAAATCACCGCCATCAATAATCCGCACGAAACTTTCGCCAACGCTCGCGACGAAATCCCCAAAATATCCTCCTCAGCGAAATCCATTCCCGCCAAACAAATCCGCGGCGCCCAATCCGTTTGTTGGTCTGCTGTCGTAGGGGCGGGTCCGCGACCCGCCCGCGCTCGCACTACACAAGCGGCCCATTCTACGCCCGTTCCCAATCCATTTCGCGAAGCACAAACGTTTCCGCAGTATCCGCTCCTCGAAATTATTCCGCTCCAATCTCGCGGCATCTAGGAACTCGTAGCGCCGGCACCCTGCCGGCTCTTTTCAACACCCGCGCACCACCACAAACAAAATTCACCACCGCAAACTCCCACCTTCCGATACAATTCACCACCAGCGAAAACATCCGCGGCATTCTCCGGAGGAACAGCGTGAGTTTTTCCGAGCGTTGGCAGGAAATTCGCACCGGCTTCGAGCGCCCTTTCTGGGTCGCGAACATCACCGAGCTCTTCGAGCGTCTCTCCTACTACGCCGTCTTCGCGTCGCTTGCGAACTACCTCCACGAATCGCTTTCATTTTCCACGGAAAAAACCGCCAGCCTCACCGGAATTTTCGGCGGCATGGTTTGGTTTCTCGCGATCATCGGCGGCACCGTCGCTGATAAACTCGGTTTCCGCCGCGCGCTCACCGTCGCTTACCTGATCTTAGCGAGCGCCTATTTTCTGCTCGGCTCAATCGGCGCTTCTTGGATGGCTCCGGTACGCAACGCTGTGCCGCTCGGCATTCTTGTTTTCTTTATCCTGATGTTGCCCGCGCTCGGTGTAGCTATGGTGAAGCCCAGCGTGGTCGGCACCACGGCCAGTGCTTCCAAAGAAAATGTACGCAGCATCGGCTATTCGATTTACTACACGCTCGTCAACATCGGCGGTGCCGCGGGGCCATTCGTCGCCTCTTGGGTGCATCGACACCTGAGCGTTGAAAATGTTTTTCGTGTCGCAGCCCTCAGCGTACTGCTCATGGTTTTCGCCGTACTTATTTTCTTCCGCGAACCGCGCCGCACTGACGCTCAGAAGCCGCCCACAATGGCGCAAGCCGCGAAGAATTTTGGCACAGTCATCAGCAATCCGAAATTCATGCTCTTCCTTCTGATTTTTTCCGGCTTCTGGATTGTCTACTGGCAACAATACATCGCGCTGCCCCTCTACATTCACAGTTACATAAATCCAAAAGCCGACGTCGAAATGATCCTGATCACCGACGGCCTCTCCGTAATCTGCTTGCAGATTGTGATTAGCATTTTCACGCGAAAAATTCCGGCGTTTCGCGCGATCACTCTCGGCACTCTGATTTCATCACTGTGTTGGCTCATCATCGCGTTTCGCGCCACGGTCGTGATGGCCGTCGTCACTCTTTTTGTGTTGGCGGTCGGAGAAATGATTCTCTCGCCGCGCTACTACGAATATGTTTCGCGCCTCGCGCCTCCCGGTCAGCAGGGCACCTACATGGGATTCGCATTCGTTCCCATCGGGATCGGATCACTGGCAGGAGGATGGATCGCCGGCCGCGCGATGCATTATTTCGGAGAGGTCAAACATCATCCGGAACAAGTGTGGTGGTTCTTCGCGGGCCTCGGAACTCTCTGTGCAATTCTTCTCTGGATTTACGACCGGTACGTTCGCTCCGCCGACGTTGCGCCAGCTGGCACATAAGCCGCCATCAATCTAGAATGCTGATTGTGAAAAAAAGGTTTCCGTGTAGCGCTCGGCACATCCTCGCTTCACTACTGGTTCTTGTCGGTTTCGCGCTAGGCCTTGCCGCCGCGCAAAAATCCTCGCCACCCGCGCAGAAACCCGGCGCCACAGTAAACAATCCCGCCGCAATCGCCACAGGCCAAAAAATTTACGCGAAGCAATGCGGAATCTGCCACTACGCCACCAGCAAAGCCAAAAAAATCGGCCCCGGACTCGCGAACATTTATCCCGGCGGAAAATTTGCAAATGGAAAAAAGGTGGACGACGCCGCAATGCGTGTGTGGATTGAATCCGGCGGCAAGGACATGCCGGGATTTAAAGAAACACTCAAGCCCAACGAAATCCGTGACCTACTCGCCTATCTTCATACTCTCTAAAAGCATGCTCTGAAAAAATTCTGCCCAAAACGAAAAAGAGCCCTCAGACAATTTCGGAATTAGCTCACTCCCTGTAAAGAGAATCGCAAATCTCGAATCGCCCGAGGGCTTCTAAATCGCTAAGCAGGCCGCGGCGAAACGCACATTGAGGCACTTCTTCACCGTTGCAGGCGAAAGAGTACGCCCATGCGAGCCGCCGGAAAATTTCCCCCGGCGACGCCGCGCAGAAACTAGCCCAAAATCGCGTCTTTGAAAGCCTTCGACGCGCGCAAGCGCACTACCGTCTTGGCTTTGATCTTGATTGCTTCCCCGGTTTGCGGGTTGCGGCCCATGCGCGCCTTGCGGTGCGCCTTCACCGCGCGGCCGATGTTTGGAATCACAAATTTGCCCGCGCCGCCTTTGCATTCCTTCACTGCCAGTGCCAGCAATTCGTCAAAGAACAGAACAACCTGCTTCTTTGGAAATGCTTTCTCTTTGGTGCTCAACTTCTCGGCCAACGTGGCCACAATCTTGGACTTGCTCATTGGCTTTGCCATCTATATCAAATCTCCTTCTCAAGTGGTTTGGGTTTGGTTCTGACTCCGCAGGATTGATCCTGCAACCGCATGAACTATAGCCACACTTTCACTGCAAGGCAAGCGGAAACGTCAAAATACCCAAAGAAAATGCGGCCTCCCGCGCTGCCTCTCCGCATTCTACAAACTCCGCTCCGATCTCGCGCAATATGGTAGCCTCGCACATCCCCGCATTTGTTGTTCCCGAATCAGCAATTAAAGGTTAGACTCGGCGCAGCCGAAACATTCTCAAGCTCTGATTGCCGCTCAACATCTTGATTAAGCTGCCGTTAAGGAATATCGGTTTATTTTTTAGATTCAAGAAATGATTCACTGATCGAGTGAGTCATGCTCGGCCCGCCATTTTGTAAATGAAAAAGAATTTGCATCAAGAAAACAAGAGGATAAATGACGAAGGTCATTCTCGTTAATCCGGCGAACTCTACAATGGGATACAGCATCATCACGCCCAGATGGCTTTTTGTGATGGCCATGGCTACGCCCGTTGATCTCGTCGGCGACCCAACTCTCGTTGACGAATCCATTTCCCGATTTGACGCGAAGATTGTGGAACGCGGCGACATCGTCGGAATCGGAATCAGCACCGGAAATTGTCAGGCCGGATATCGAGTGCTCGCCGAGTGCAAAGCAAAAGGCGCCACAGTAATTATCGGCGGAATTCACGCCACAATTTTTCCGGACGAACCGCTCGAAATGGGCGCTGACGCAGTCGTCACAGGAAATGGCGACGTGGTCTGGAGCAAAGTTGTAAAGGACGCGCTGAGCGGCACTCTGCAAAAGCAATATGTTGGCGGCCGCGTTTCCGGTGAACAACTTCTGAAAGCGCGCTGGGACATTTTGGATCCGCGCCAATATATGTTCGCCACAATTCAAACTGTTGCCGGTTGTCCGGAAAATTGCAGCTTCTGTTCCGTTTGGGTCACTGACGGGCGGCAACCGCGCCAGCGCCTGACCGATAAAATTATCGAGGAAGCGAATGAACTCTATGCGCGCGGTTTCCGCTACATCGTTTTCGCCGACGATAATTTCAATCCTTCGACTTTAGGGCGCATCGAACGCGAGAAAAGTCCCGGCATCCGAAAAGAACTTGAGCGCGTGCGCGAAGAACGTCTGAAATTCTTTGACGAATACGACCGCTCCGTTCCGAAGGATTTGTTCGCGTTCACGCAGATGACCTGCGAAGTTACCAGCGACCAGGAATATCTCTCCGCGATGTACAAGAAAATGCGTATTCGCGCCGCGCTCGTTGGCGTGGAATCATTTTCCGAAGAAGGCCTAAAGTCCGCGAATAAAACCTGGAATCCGATCGGCCAAAAAATGGTCGAGACCATCGAACAAATTCAGGACGCCGGAATCATGGTCCTCAGCTCAATTATTTGCGGCCTCGAAACAGACACGATTGACACGATCCGCACCATGCGAAGTTTTGCGCTGGAATCCGGAACCGTTCTCGCGCAATTCACTTTCTATCATCCATATCCGGGAACCAAAGACTTCCACGAATTCACCAGCGATATTAAGAACATCGCGAAACTAAATTTCGTTCCGAAACACAAATCGAAAATGCTGGAAGAGCGTTTCTGGCTGAAACCCATCAACGAAAATGACGTGATGGTCCATCCAAATATCGACAAGACCGATCTGAAAGTTGAAAACAAAAAGTGCTGGGATCAATTTTATTCTTTGCGCGAATCGATGAAGCGCACGCAACGCAGCCGTCTAACAAAAAAGTGGCCGCTTCCCGCGAAAATTACTTACCTCATGTTGTGCATCGCGTTCCGAAGAATTTATGGCGGGCAGGGAATGCAGGCCGACGGCGTTCAAAACAGAAAATTCAGTCTGTTCACCAAAGCAATCATGAAAATCGGCGTGAAATTTTATAATCACTACTACCGCACCGATAAACTCACCGTCAGTCTTCCCATCGCCGGGTCGTAATTTTTCCGAAATCCGCGCTGTGTTATCCTCGACGTTCGTTAAAACAATCGGAGGCATCATGTCCAACTTGCGAGAATTGGAAAATAAATTTCAGAGCGCGCTCCAACTGAAGCGCAAACCAGTTGCCGTCGCATTTCTGGACGCGATTCCCGCCGGGGTTGCCGCGTTCACCGGCACGATGCCATCCGGCTGCAGCTTTTGGCGATTGGCCGCCGACGGCGCTGCGTTTTACACCGTGCCCGCGGACCATTTCAATTGCGCTGTGGGAAGTTACACGCACAATATTCCGCTTTCACCGGAGCGCGAAAAAGAAACCGAGCAAACGCTCGGCTTGATGTTTCAAATCGGCTACATCAAGCCGGAAGAAGTTCCCGGAATTCCGCGCTTAGCGAAAACCCCCGCAGCAATTTTGTATTCGCCGCTCAGCGCAACAACTGTCGATTTAGAAAATTCATCCAGCGCCGTTCTTTTCGCCTGCAAACCATCTGCCGCAATGCTGCTGAACGAAGCTGCGATTCGCGCGGGAGCTGGTGGAGCAACTCCTGCGATGGGTCGTCCAACCTGTATGGGACTTCCACTTGCGCTCGATCGTGGCACGCAAATGAGTCTCGGTTGCATCGGTAACCGCACGTACACGGGCCTCGCCGATGACGAGCTCTACATTATTATCGCCGGCAAGGATCTCGAACGCGTCGCAGCGTCGCTCGACGAAATTGTCGGCGCAAATAATGCACTGCAGGAATATGCAAAAGGCCGCCGCGCTACGATTGCAACCGCCTAGAACGCAACGCCCGATTCAATACCGGTAAAAATAAGAACGCCCTCAATTTTCGAGGGCGTTTTTATTTCCTGTAACGCAGCAGCTTCTACAGCTCGCTCAATCCTTGATAAAAATGGGCCATCGCGCGGATGCCACCGAAATAATTCTCCAGTGACAAATGTTCATCCGGCGCGTGTGCATTTTCATCGGGCAATCCGAATCCGATCAGCACGCACGGGACTTTAAATGTGTCATGCATTTGTGTGACGAACGGAATCGATCCGCCTTCGCGAATAAAAACCGCGCGCTTTCCGAATCCTTTTTCCAGCGCTTTGTGCGCCACTTCAAAAAATGGATGCGTGAATGGCGCGACCCACGGTTTGCCGGTGCTGTGCACAGTAAATTTGCAGGTCACAGTTTTCGGCAGTAATTTGCGAATTTGTTTTTCAACTAACTTGGTAATTTTATCCGGCGATTGATTCGGCACCAGACGGCATGAAAATTTCGCGTGTGCCTGCGACGGAATTACCGTCTTCGATCCTTCGCCGGTGTATCCTCCCCAAATTCCATTCAGCTCCAATGTTGGACGGCACCAAACTTGTTCCGCCACGGAAAATCCTTTTTCACCCGCAAGCCCCGGCGATCCAACCGTCTTCAGGAAATCCTTCGGCTTGAAAGGCAACTTCGCCAGCGATTTTCTTTCCGCAGCGCTCAGCTTTACGACATCATCATAAAATCCCGGCACGGTGACGTGAAAATTCTTGTCGTGCATTTTCGCGAACAGCTCGCACAAAATCGTCAGCGGATTCGGCGCGGCTCCTCCGAAAACTCCGGAGTGCAAATCCTGCGCCGCTCCTGTGATTTCCACTTCGTAGTAAACCAGTCCGCGCAATCCGTAGGTGACGGAAGGCACTCCCGGCGCGAGCATGGAAGTATCGGAAACGATAAGCGCGTCCGCTTGCAGGCGCGCTTTGTTGCTCTGCACAAAATCCCAAAGATTCGCGCTGCCGACTTCTTCTTCGCCTTCGATCAGCACCTTGATATTGATAGGAAGTTTTCCTTCCGTTGCAAAAATTGATTCCAGCGCCGCAAGGTGAATATGCACTTGTCCTTTATCGTCGGCGGTTCCTCGGCCAAATAAATTTCCGTTACGAACGGTCGGCTCAAATGCGGGAGTGGTCCACAATTCCAAAGGTTCAGCAGGCTGCACATCGTAGTGACCGTAAAAAAGGACTGTCGGTTTTCCGGGCGCGCCCAGAGATTCGCCATATACCAGCGGATGTCCCTTGGTCGGAATCACTTCGACTTTGGACATTCCAACTTTCCGTAATTTTTCCGCCACCCAATTCGCGGCGCGCTCAATATCCGGCTTGCGCTCCGTTTTTGTGCTGACGCTCGGAATTCGCAGCAGCTCGCACAATTCTTTCAGATGAGCATCTTTGTGATCCTCAATATATTTCGCTACTCCACCGTGATTAACCGAACCATTTTGACTCACGCGCCCTCCAGAGAGTTTGAGCGATTCAGAGCGTAGCCGAGCAGCGGGGCCGTAGCCGGGGATCGCGCATAAAAATGCACAACTATCTTCGTCCGCATTCTATTGATACTTCCGTGCGCACCGCAAGTTCACAGAAGGTTACCAGTTCGCGTAAGAACAATTGCACGAACCATCGCACAAACTATCGAACCAACTATCGCACCGCCGCGCGTACTGTACTTAAGGCCCGTTCCACATTGGAACTGATTTGCGCTGGAATCGTTGACCGTTACCTTTGCATCGGCGAACATATTCTCATTATGGCTGAAGTTCTATTAGAAACGCCTCGACGCAGTTCGCGCATTTTCAAGCCCGTCCATGTGACCGCTGAAGGCAAGAACCTGTTGGGCCGCAAATTCCGCGAGTCCTGCAAAACGATCGTGATCAACGCGCACGGCGCGCTGCTTTACCTTAAGGCCGAACTCGCCGTGGGCGCGATGGTCGTGCTTAACAATCCCTTCACGCAGGAAGATCAGGAATGCCGCGTGGTTTTCATCGGCGACGACGTTGAAAAAGGCCAGCGCGTCGGCGTGGAATTTCTTTCGCCCGCTCCGCATTTCTGGGGAGTGGATTTCACTCCGCCGGAAGACTGGCTGAAGCATAAGTACGACGCGCCGCAACAACCGGCAAATTAGTTTCCAAACTTTTCCGTCGTTATCCCATCTTCGCCATTTCACTTCGTCCCGCCCAATCGTTTCTGCTCCGCGTCCGACCATTCGCAAATCAGTTTCACATCGTCAGGCGAAAGCCATGAATGCCAGTGCATGATCTCGAATGAAGTAAGCGGCATGCCACCCGACTGCACTTCTCTGCACATCGCTTTTAAGCGATCGATCGAATCCTGCGGCTCATGTCCCGGACGCACCCAGGTGGAAAAGTTGATGTGTCTGCGGCCGTCGTTCACATGGCCCACGACAAACCATGAAGTTGGCGCAACATACGAATACCAGGGCCACTCGGTTTGATTGGAGTGGCAATCGCCGCACGCCCGCGTCAGTGTGGCGTGAATATCCGGCGGCGCGTTAACGATGTTGTCGATCGTCTGCGTTGTGGCGAATGGCGGATTCGTTCGCGCCACCTGAAAGAATTGCGCCCCCACAAAACCAACCAGCAGAACGATCAAAATCCACTTGAGAATTTTTTTCATGGGCGCTCCGTGTGAACGGCGTGGTGCGGCTTCGGTGTCTCCCGATAGTCTCGCCGGAACAGCCATTGAAGCAATCAAATATTGCGAGCCGGCGGTGCCCGTCCGGCGCTCGGAGTTTCAGGGTTGCGCCCGGTCTATACCCATAACGCCGCCTCCCCCTCCCCCCCGTTTTTGTCATGAATATCAAAACAAAGGACTTACGGACGCGAATTATGCTAAGAATATCATTCTAAAGGACTTACGCCTGAACGAGACGTCGAGGGGCAAGTACGCTTTCCACCCCCCCTACCCCCCCCTACAATTCGCATCAATATCAAAACAAAGGGGTTAGGTCCTGCAATCGTCGAATCAGTGTGAAAACAAAGGACTTATCCCGAATGAAACGATCGGGACCGTTTGTTTTGACATTGATGATATACGCTTTTCTGACCGCAACGGATTCTTGCGTCCGGCAGGCTGGAAATTCCTACATTGGGAGCAGGGAGTTCGTCGTGAGTGAGCGCTTCAGCGGAGCTTCCAAGTCTGCGGTTCAGGGTAGCGCAGTTGTATTATTATGTCAAGAAAACTATAGTACCAAGTACTAAATAGATGATGGAAATATGTGGAAAGATATTCGAATTAAATTCGAATGAGAGCTGGCGCGTGGAAATGCCAAAACGCCAATCGGGAGATTCATCCCGCCTAGCCCGCAGGATGGAACAGAGTGGGCGTTCCCGGGGGCGCGGGAACTAGTGGCCCACGGCGTGGACTTGTAGCCCCGACAGGAGTGTCGGGGCTACCCAGGCCACAGCCAGGAATGGCTGTGCCACCAGCCGCGAAAGTTGGCGCGGCGATAAATGCTGCTGGTATGATGCGGCGGGACTTTCTGGAGCCCTTGAGTGATGCGTCGCGTTATTTTTGCGATTTGCGGTGTGCTAATTGTTGGTGCAGTTTGCAGCGCCCGACAATTTCCCCCAGCAAAGCCGGCTCCGGTTCAACATCAGCCCGGTATCTTGTTAGATGACCGCACGCCAACTCCCTCGGCGTCTTATGAAGGGCTTGTCGCGCTCGTTGCGCAGCAGATTGTGCAGAAACACTTGAAAAGTGTGGCCGTGATCGGTGCGGCCGGCCCGATGCCTGACCTGCCTACACAGTTTGGTTTGGAATTCGGCGATAAATTCAGCGCGGGCCTCGCGAAACAGTCTAACGATTTTCGAGTTGAAGACAGAGCGGAGTTGCGCGAGATCGTTAAGAAGAATCGAGTCTCGGATGTGATGGTGGTGTCGGATGGCCTTGCAAACTGGGTCGCGTCGAAAGCACGCGTGCAGGGTTACGCTGTCATTGAGTTCACAAGAGTGGCGAGCGGCGGGGCCGAGGTTTTGGTGACGCTTTATCGTACTGACATAGAGGACGGAGATTTTCTAAGTTCGGCGAATACGAACGTCGATCTCACGTTGGAACAATATACGCAGGGCCTGCGGCCCATCGATTCGGATTGGAATAAGGACACCTATACCAAAGAGGAGAAGCTGCAGTTGCCGGCAGGGCGCCAACCCTTGTGCGCATCGTGCCCAAGACCGCAATACACTCAAATCGGCCGAAAAGAACGTGGCGTGCACGAAGAGGTTACGCTGGAGGTAACAGTATTCCCAGACGGCAAGACTGGTGATATCGCGGTGATAAAATCAGCCCGCTACGGACTGACTGCTAGCTCGGTCGAAACGGTCCTTCACACATGGCAATTTAAGCCCGCGGTGGACGCAAACGGAAAACCGGCGTCGATACGTCTCCAGGTCCAAATGCTCTTTCAGCTGTTCTAGCACGAGGCCTGACGCTTGCCTTACTGATCCGTCCCCACCAATTGCACCGCATCAATTTCATTCCATCCCGGAATCACATTTGTCGCCAGCGTAACTTTCACGCGATCCGCCTTGAAGGCGGTCTTCGTGAATTTCACCATCAAATAATTTAATTCCGTGGTGGGATCGTTGCCGGCCCAAACGGTGTGTGCCAGTCCGCCTTCGTCGAACAATTCAATTTTGATTATGGCGCCGGAACCGCAGGATTCGCGGACGCGCACTTCACTTGCGTGAACTGCTTTCGGGAATTTCAGGTCGAGCCATTCTATGCCGGCGTCGGGAGTTTTCGACGTCCAGGCTTTTCCGTCGTCGCCATATTTATCGACGTTCGGAGCGCCGGTTGCCTGATTCGCCGACCATGGCGCCTGTCCTTGCGCGTCATTATAAGAGGATGACGCAGTGGCCATGATTGCCCATTGGCCGTTCGGATCATTCTTGATTTGATCTTGTTTAATCGCCCAATCGGCGGCGGCAAGTTTGGCGGTAGTGTCCGCGGAAGAACCGTCGGCGTTCGTGACGGGCGCTGCTGCTGGGGCCGGCGCAGGCGCTGGTGCAGCGGCAGGTTGCGGAGCGGCTGCTGACTTAGTTTCCGGCGCGGGCGATTTGCCGCAGCCGGCAATAAGAAAAATTGCGCCGAACGCGACGACTGCTATACGGCTGATGAGTGCTTGGTTGACGAAATTAAATTTCGGAAATTTATTTTCTTGCCTGAATTGCATCGAAACACCTCGGACAGTCTCGCTTAGCTAACAAAAATACGCTGACTGTTGGCGGGCATCGTATTTGAGCGGGAAATGGATTGTCAAGGATTGGCCTGAGTAGCACCGACAAGAGTGTCGGTGCTACTTAAGAGCAGATCTCGATGGAGAAACGATTACGCAGTCTTTCGCAATTCGCCGAGGACTAGCTTCGCCACTTCCTTCAACGTCTCAAAAACTCCCCCGCCATTGATGGCCGTTGCTTCAATAATCGGCTCGCCTTTGCGCTGAAGTTTTTCTTTCAGTTCTTCTACAGAGAGAATATGCGGCAGGTCGCGTTTGTTCAGCTGAAGCAGATACGGAATTGTTTCAAATGACAGACTGTGTTCCTTCAGGTGTTCCTGCAGGTTGTCGAGCGTTTCCAGATTCGCGTCCAAGCGTTCTTCCTGTGAGTCGGCGACGAACACAACTCCATCCGCGCCTTTCAAAATAAGTTTGCGGCTGGCTTCGTAAAAAACCTGACCGGGAACGGTGTAAAGGTGCAGGCGCGTTTTAAATCCGCGAACGGTTCCGAGATCGAGTGGAAGAAAATCGAAGAAAAGAGTGCGATCTGTTTCCGTGGCGAGCGAAATCATTTTCCCTTTTTGATTAGCGCCGGTATTTTCGTAGATCCACTGCAAGTTGGCGGTTTTTCCGCCAAGGCCGGGGCCGTAATAGACCAGCTTGCAGTTAATCTCCCGAGCAGGGAAGTTTATAAAGGGCACGAAGCGTCGAGTCTCCGATACGATTTATAACACACGCATGCGAAGGGGCCAATCAGCAAGCGCAAAGACGTTTCGAGAAGCGAACATTCCGGGGGCCGGGGGCCCGAATTTAGGCTTATTTGGCGGGTTTGACCCCAAAGGGGGCCTCTGTTAGCATGCACGATATGTCACGCTCTAAAAAGCCTGCAAAGCGGCGCTCCGCACGGATGAGGGTCGGCGGTTCACAGCGCTCCAAGCTATTGAAAAAGAAGCCGGTTAAGAAAGCAGCCGCGAAGACTCCACCCATCAATTTTGTGGACCCGCTGATTCAATCGCAATTGAAGACGTACGAAGAAGCGTTGCGAAATTTCCAAGCGCAAAAATTTGGCAAGGCAAAAGAACTTTTGGAAAAAGTGATTATCGGCCCGAGCAAAGAATTGGCGGAACGCGGGCTGGTCCATTTGCGCGTAACTGAGCAGCGCATCAGCAGGACGCCGGATGCGTCCATGCGCAGCGCGGAAGATCATTATCAACATGGCGTGGCGATGATGAATCACGGACGTTGGGATGAAGCGCGCGAACATTTGGGACGTGCGCGGAAGATGGCTCCGAAAGCGGACTACATTGTTTACGCGATGGCAGCGCTGGATTGTTTGACGGGCGAAGCGGAAGCGGCGATGGAAAATTTGAAGCTGGCGATTGAGCTGAAGCCGGAAAATCGCTATCACGCGCGCAACGACGAAGATTTTGCATTCCTGCAGGAAGATCCCCGATTCACGGAACTGCTGTATCCAGAACGCGAAGGCGCGGGCGGGTAGCTGAACGCTGATGGCTGAACTCCTGCGCACCGAATATCTGAAGTGACGGGCAAGAATCCAATTCCCGAAAAAATTGATGTGAATGCCGGGCGAGTTGTCGCTGTCGGCGGAGGCACGGGACTTTCTTCTGTGCTGCGCGGACTGAAACAATATGTCGCGCCACCCTTACGCGATGGCGGCGAATATCCAATTTCGGATTTAGCGGCGATTGTTACTGTGACGGATGACGGTGGAAGCTCCGGCCGTTTGCGGCGCGAGTACAGCATCTTGCCGCCGGGAGATATTCGGAATTGTCTTGTGGCGCTGGCCGATGACGAAACCCGGCTGAGCCGCTTATTCCAATATCGATTTCCATCCGGACGCGGATTGGGCGGTCACAGTTTCGGTAATTTATTTCTTACCGCGCTCAGCAACGTGACGGGAGATTTCGCGGAAGCAGTCCGAGTGAGCGGACAAGTGCTGGCCATTCGCGGACGAATTTATCCGGCGACGATTCAGAATGTGTCGCTGGAGGCGCTGATGTACGGCGGGCGCGTGGTGAAGGGCGAGACGCGAATCGCTAAGGTGCGCGGACGCATCAGACGTGTGAGCCTGAATCCCCGGCGCGTGAAGCCGCTGCCGGACGTGATGCACGCGATTGAAAATGCGGGCGTGATTTTGCTGGGGCCGGGGTCACTTTATACGAGTGTGATTCCGAATTTGCTGGTGGCGGGAGTTGCCGAAGCGATTGCACGGTCGAAGGCGGTGCGGGTTTATATTCCGAACCTGATGACGCAGCCGGGTGAAACAGATGGAATGAGCGTGGCGGATCACGTCCGCGCGATTTACCGGCATACCAAGCGCCCGCTGTTTGATTGCGTGGTGATCAATCAGCAGGCGGTGTCACCCGAAGTGGCCAAGCGATATAAAGCGCAGGACGCGGAGCCGGTCGTTGCTGATATTGCCGAATTGAAAAAACTAGGATTGCGCTGTGTGGACGGGAATTTGCTGGAAGAACATGCAGTGGTACGGCACGATTCGGCGCGGCTGGCGAAAATGTTGGTGGAAGAATTTGTGATGAAGCGGCGGCGAAAGTAGACAATAATTTATTCAGGCGAAGGTAAGCTGTTACTTACTAAGTGGCGCAGTGGCAATCAACATTCCTTGCGTTGGGACAAAGTAGGCTCGTATACTTAGCCTCGCTGCAAGATCGGTCGTCGGGGCGAAACATTGAACGGGTCCGCGGGTTGACACCTCTCCAGACGGTCGTCATCGTTTAGAACGTCATCATCTATTGTATTGTTCGGATGATTGCTTGGGGCATCGTTCGGAATACGATTCTGTAAACTGCTTAGAAAATCCTGGGGAGAAACGGAATGGCACCAGTCACGGCAAACGAATTCAACGTATATCAGTCGGCGGAAGCGCGATTTGAAGAAGCGGCGAAGCGGTTGAAACTGGAAGACGGGCTTTACCGCTACATGAAATATCCAAACAAGGAAATCACCGTTTATATTCCGGTCACGCTGGATAACGGCAAACTGGAAGTGTTCACCGGTTATCGCGTGCATCATTCGATTGTGCGCGGGCCATGCAAGGGCGGAATTCGATTCGATAAAAATGTTTCGCTGGATGAAGTGCGCGCGCTCGCGGCGTGGATGACCTGGAAATGCGCGGTCGTAAATATTCCTTTCGGCGGCGCAAAGGGCGGAGTGATTTGCGATCCCAGTCAACTTTCGCGCGGAGAGCTGGAGCGCATCACGCGGCGTTACACCGCGGAGTTGAGCGAATGGATCGGCCCGGAGCGCGACGTGCCAGCTCCGGACGTCGGCACCAATGAACAGACCATGGCTTGGGTGATGGACACTTACTCAATGCACGTGCGCCACACGACGACGGCGGTTGTGACCGGCAAGCCCATCGAACTTGGCGGATCGCGCGGACGCAAAGAAGCCACCGGACGCGGTTGCATGATCATGTGCGACCGTGCCATCGCGCGACTCGGAATGAAGCGCGAACAGACGAGAGTAATTGTGCAGGGATTCGGGAACGTCGGCTCCATGGCGGCGATGTTGATGCATCAGGCAGGCTACAAAATCGTTGGCGCGGCGGATATTCACGGCGCGCTGTACAACGAAAGCGGATTCGATATTCCGAAAATGATTGACTGGGTTTACGTGCAGAAAAAGCCGCTGCCTGAATTTCCGCAGGGCGGAACGAAATTTTCTTCGCAGGAAGTTTTGTTCCAACCGTGCGACATTTTGTTGCCCGCGGCGATTGAAAATCAAATCACCACGGAAAACGCGCATCGCGTGCAGGCGAAAATAATTTGCGAAGGCGCGAACGGTCCAACTACCGCAGCGGCCGACTCAATCATCGACGGCAAAGGCATTTTCGTGATTCCGGATATTCTCGCGAATGCCGGCGGCGTAAGCGTCAGCTATTTTGAATGGGTACAGGACCGCCAGGGATTTTTCTGGCGCGAAAGCGAAGTGAATGAACGCTTGCAAGATATTATGGAGCACGCCTTCGATGAAGTGGTACGATACGCCGAAACTCACGGCGTGAACAATCGCATTGCCGCTTATATGCTGGCGATTGACCGCGTAGCCATCGCGCTGAAATTGCGTGGAATTTATGCCTGAGAAAAGTTTCACCTGTCTTGGATTTGGCCGACGTGATTCTGTGACCGGGGTGTCGCGCGCCGGAACCCCGGTTGAAATTGAAGTTGATATTGCAGTTGAAACGCATCTGCGGCGCGGCTCGTCGAACTAGGCACGTCGGATTCGCATAAAAATTAAAATGAGCGCCGAACACATTTCGCCCGGCCACCAGAAGTCTGAGGCGGAGCATCGCCTGGACATTTGCACGGCCGGAAACTGGCTTTACGAGCGCGGGTTCATTCCCGCGTGCGACGGCAACATCACTGTTCGCCTCGATTCGGAGCGCATTCTCGCCACTCCCCGCGGATTCTGCAAAGGCATGATGTCGCCGGATGATCTGGTCGTCACCGATCGCCGCGGCAAAAAACTTTCCGGCAAGTACGAACCTTCCTCCGAGCTCGCCATGCATCTTCTGATTTACGAGCGCCGCTTGGACGCGAACGCCGTGTGCCACGCGCATCCTCCCATCGCTACGGGATTTGCCGCGGCGGGTGTTCCGCTGGATAAACCTTTGCTTGCGGAAATGGTCGTCACATTCGGCAGAGTTCCGCTCGCGCCTTTTGCTTTGCCGGGTACGTCGGAGCTTTCCTGGTCGCTCGAACCGCTCGTTGCGGATCATGATGCGATACTGATGGCCAATCACGGCGTGGTCACTTACGGTGCGGATCTGATTTCCGCATTTCACCGCATGGATGTGGTCGAGCATTTCGCGCGCGTCTCGCTCGTCACTGAGCTTCTCGGTAAACAAAGCTTGCTTTCTGGGTGCGATGTGGAAAAATTGCTCACTACACGCCAGCGCCATCCGAACTAAGGGCGGCCGCGGGGTATCCTGATTAATTGTGGGAGAATCAGAATGAGTGAAGCGCTCGGAATGGTGGAAACCAAAGGTCTGGTGGCGATGATTGAAGCCGCCGACGCGATGGTGAAAGCCGCAAACGTCACGCTGGTCGGCTGGGAAAAAATTGGCGCGGGATACGTAACCACAATGGTGCGCGGTGATGTTGCCGCCGTAAAAGCTGCCGCCGATGCAGGCGCAGCAGCAGCGCGAAGAGTCGGCGAACTTGTTTCCGTTCACGTAATTCCCCGTCCTCACGATTCTCTGGAAGCAATTCTTCCCATCCGCAAAAAAGAAGGCAGTGCATCGGCAGGGGCATCTGTAGGAGACTAATCTTCTCGAAATGATTCTCGGCCGCATCGTCGGAACCGTTGTCGCCTCGCGTAAGGATCCGCGCTTGGAAGGAATGAAACTCCTCATTGTAAAACCCATCACGCCGGAAGGCGCTGACGAATCCGGCTATACCATTGCGGTGGATACTGTGGATTCCGGATTTCGCGAAACTGTTTTGCTCGTAACTGGAAGTTCCGCGCGCATGGCCGCTGATTGCAAAGAACGTCCCGTAGACGCCGCCATCGTGGGCGTTGTAGACACCGTACAGCTTGACGCCGCGCACGAAGGCGAACTCGCCAGTTCCCGCCGGAAATAAAATCATGCAACTCGGACGCGTTATCGGCACAGTCGTTTGCACGATGAAAGACGCGCGTCTGGTCGGCCAAAAAATTCTCGTCGTGCAGCCAATCGATAAGCACGGCGCGGAAAAAGGCCGTTCGCTCGTAGCGCTGGATTCCGTCGGCGCCGGAGTGGGCGAAACAATTTATTGGTGCCGCGGAAAAGAAGCCAGCTTTCCGTTTCTTCCGGCAGAAGTTCCGACCGAAGCAACCATCGTCGGCATCGTGGACGAAATTAATTTGCCGGTTGGAGATCGCAAGTAATTATGTTGCTAGGCAAAGTAGTCGGCGACGTAGTAGCCACCCAGAAAACGCCCTCTCACGTCGGCCGTAAGATTCTGATCGTCCAGCCGCTCAAGCTTGACGGCTCCGACCGCGGCGAAGCCGTCCTCGCGCTCGATTCCGTCGACGCAGGCGTTGGCGATCGTGTGCTTCTGGTCACCGAAGGATATTCCGCAATGACGGCCGTTGGCCGCCCGAATTCTCCAATCGACATGGCCGTAATCGGCATCATAGATAAGGTGGATTTAATCGAAGGCGCTGTTTAGCAACATTTCATAAGGCGCCTATATTCATTTCGCGACAAGAGTTGTTTCCGGTATCGATAAGAATCGCTGTTTCGATACAATGCTCGTTTCGGCTCGTCTTGGGTGACGGGGAGAAAATTGAGGAGACAACGATGAATATTGAATTGCTCGATGAGAAGGGTCATCGCAAAGTGGCCCTTTCTGCTTTTGCTTTTGATCATGCCGGCGCTTGTTTTTGCGCAGCAGGATGACAAAGACAAGAAAAAGAATCCTCCCCCGCCGCCGAAGAACAATACCCAGAAGGCGAATCCACCCCAGCAGGGGCCTCCGAAGCAGGATACGCCTCCGCCACATCACGATCCGCCGCCGAATAATCCGCCGAAGCAGACGCCTCCTAACCAGATGCCTCCGCCGAAGCAGACGCCGCCACCGAATACTTCTCCGGCAAATCCGCCGCGCGGCGACGATCCGAACCGTGATCGTGGCAGACGTCCGAACGAAGGAAATCCGCCACAAGGCGGGCAGCCACCGAATGGCGGTCGCCCCACCGGTCAACCCGGCCAAGGTGGTCCTCCGCCAAATGGCGGGCAGCCCGGCCAGCCGAAACCAATGCCACAACCAACTCCGCCGAATGCCGGAAACCCGCCGAATGGTGGCAAGCCAACCGGCGGCGGAGAAGCTGGTGGCGGACTTCAGCCCGTGCGGCCCGGCGGCCAACCACCAAATGGCGGTCAGCCAGTTCAAGGCGGCCCGCCAAACCGTGGTGGCCAACCCGATCGTGGGCAAGGTGATCGTAATCAAGGTGGCCCACCGAACCGTGGTGGCCAGCCCAACGGAGGCCAACCCGGACAAGGTGGTCAGCAGCGCGGTGGTCAACCCAATGGCGGCCAGCCCTTCGGTGGTAACCGCAATCGAGAACCGAATCGCGCGCCCGTTCCGCCGCCTCAACAAGTTCGCATTCGCACTGGGAATGCAACCGTCATCCGTGCGGGTGGCAACACACACGTCACCACGATTCGCACGCCGAATGTCGTCATCAATCGCACTGACTACGGCCGCCGCGTCCAAACCGTCCGTCCCGGTGGCGTGGTCGTCGTCAGCATCGGCAACAATCGCGGATTCGTGCAACGTCCCGCGGTTCGCGTAGGATTTGTGCAGCGAACTTACGTCGTTCGCGGACGTCCCTATGTGCGCGTCTATCGCAGCTACAATTACCGCGGCATCTCGTATGTGCGCTATGTGCCCGCGTACTACTACTCTCCGCGGTTTTACATCTGGGCTTACAATCCCTGGGTCCGTCCAGTGTATTTCGGTTGGGGATGGGGAGCCGCGCGCCGTGGTTCTACGGCGGATATTTCGCGCCGGCTCCTTATTACGTAAGCGCGTCATTGTGGCTCACCGATTACATCATCGCGGAAAATCTGCGAGCTTCCTACGAAGCGCAACTGGATGCCCAAGGCGAACAATACTCGCCGCCTCCGCCGGATAACAGTGCTGCGGATCCGGACGACTATAACAACTCTGAAATTTCACCGGCGCTCCGTCAGGCAATTGCAGACGAAGTGCAGCGTCAATTGACTGCGGAGCGAAACGCCGCAAGCAATCCGCAACAAGGCGACAATTCATCGGACAATCAAGCGCCGCCGGCACTCGCCGCGGATCAACGCGTGTTCGTCGTCTCCGCTCCGTTGCAGGTGTATGACGGCGATCAACCCTGCTCGCTCACCGCAGGTGACGTGATTTCCCGCATAGAAGATTCACCGGGGAGTGACAACGCCGTCGGCGTCAGCGTCCTGAGCAGCAAGCAAAACGATTGCCGCCCCGGCGCGCAACCGCGCATCCAGGTCGATGATTTGCAGGACATGTCCAACGATCTGCGCGCGCAAACAGATGAAGGTCTGAAGCGGCTATCGCAGGATCAGGGCAAGAATGGTTTGCCGCCCGCTCCTGACGTCTCTCAGGTCCCCAATCCGTACGGACAAGGCACCGCCGATCCCGACGCCGTAAATCAATTGAATCAACAGCGTCAGGACGCGGATCAAACGGAAAAGGAAGTTGGAGGGCCCGGTGGGAATGTGATGTTGATGCCGGGCTGGTTCCAGCAACCACGTGCACCGATCGCCGGCGGAGTTCCGCTAGTTTGGAAACCGTCGATCCGATTCACCCTCGCGAGATATTTTTAGAATCTTCGCTGGTTAGAACGAATTAAAAAACGGGAGCGTCGCATAAAATTGTGCGACGCTCCCGTTGTTTTCGTAGGGACAACCTTCAGGTTGTCCGCGCCTTTTCCTTTTTGCCGTCGGCCCGTCTTTCGCAGTCATTCTGAAACGAACCGGTCAGGTTCGTTGATCTGAAGGATCTCGGGTTACCAGCTCTCTGCGTCCCGTCGCTCCTTGTCGGAACCTCATCCGCACCTTCCCCCTTTTATTACGCCCATCCACGCAGTAGAATGCGCGGCAATGGTTCGGCGAGGGGCAGAAAAAAAAGCGCGGCAAACCAGAAATAATTCAGGCGAATTTGTTTTTATTATTTTTATAGTTGTCGTTTTATTTTTGTATTCGGCCAATCGCTGAAAATATTTGGAGGCAATTGTGGAACGATTGAAAATTACTCACGTGATGCTCGGCGTGGAAACCACTGAACGCGCGCTTCCTTTTTATCGCGACATTCTTGGACTAAAAGTACAAGCCGAACATCCCGGTTTCGCATTTCTTGACGCTGGCCTTTTTACTCTCGCGCTCAGCGAAGGATTGGCGCGTGCAAGCGCAGTCCGCGTCGGAGCAACAGAACTGGTTTTTGGAGTGGAGGACGTGACCGCCACCTACGATGACTTGCGCGAGAAGGGTGTTCAATTTATTTCCGAGCCCCGCGCCGTCGCAGGACCAATGTTCGCCGCAAATTTTATGGATCCCGATGGACATCGTCTTTCCATATTCGGTCCGGAACACAAAGCGTAAATTTTCTCGCGCCATTCGCGCGATGATTTACGCAACGCGTCGCGAAATAAGTTCCAATAAAACTTTTCACGCGTTGACATGCCGCGCGCGGTGCTGAATAATCTCTTCGCCGGGCTTTCGCCCCGGCTAAATTAGATTATGATTGCCCCAAGATGATTGCTCAACTTCGCGGAACGCTTGCGGAAAAACAGCCCAATCAAGTTGTCGTCGACGTGGGCGGCGTCGGCTATCTTGTGCACATTCCGCTTTCTACCTATGCATCGCTGGGCGATTTGCATGACCAGGTGATTTTGCTTGTGCATACGCACATGCGCGATGACGGAATTTCGCTCTACGGATTTTTAAGTTCGCGCGAGCGGCATTGCTTTGAATTATTGATCGCAGCCTCAGGTGTCGGTCCTTCGTTGGCGATGAAAATTTTGTCCGGCAAGAGCGTGGAAGAATTAGTCCCCGCAATTCGCCGTGGAGATATCGCTGCGCTCACACAAATTCCCGGAGTCGGCAAGAAAACGGCCGAGCGTATCGTGTTGGAACTACGCGATAAGCTCGCCACGATGGAAGCACATCATCCATCACGACCGGAATCCCCGGCTGGCCCTGTTGAGGACGTAATTTCCGCGTTGATAAATTTGGGATACGAACGGAACTCGGCGGAATCTGCTGTGGAATCCAGTAAACAAAAAGGCGCGCAAAATTTTGAAGTGTTGCTGAAGACTGCGCTGCAAAAACTGGCGTCGCCAGTTGAAAGAATGGCGCGAGCGGCGAGGTAATTTCGGAAAAATTTATGAGCGTGATGAAACCAGTGCGAGCCGAAGATCCGCTGAACGATCAAAACGGCCAGCGAATTGTTTCCGGGCAAGCTTCGCCGGAAGACGCGCACATCGAATCAAGCGTGCGTCCGAAGAAGCTGGCGGATTTCATCGGACAATCCCGCGTGAAAGAGAATCTGGCGATATTCATTGAAGCCGCGCGCTCGCGCGGAGAAGCACTCGATCACGTTTTGCTATTCGGGCCGCCGGGACTGGGAAAAACTACGCTCGCGCAAATTATCGCAAATGAGATGGGCGTAGCCATCAAGACGAGTTCGGGTCCTCTGCTCGAACGCAAAGGTGATTTGACGGCGATACTTACGGCGATGGAGCCGCGCGAATTATTTTTCCTAGATGAAATTCACAGATTGATGCCCGCCGTGGAAGAAGTTTTGTATCCGGCGATGGAAGATTACCGCATCGATTTAATTATCGGGCAGGGACCCGGCGCGCGCATTCATCCATTTCCACTGAGTAAATTTACTTTGGTGGGCGCCACCACTCGCGCGGGATTAATTACTGCGCCGCTGCGTTCGCGTTTTGGAATTGTTCACCGTTTGGATTTTTATACGCCGGAAGATCTCGCGATCATCGTGCATCGCTCCGCGAAGATTTTGAATATTTCAATTGATGACGAAGGCGCCGTGGAAATTGCGCGCCGCGCGCGAGGAACTCCGCGCGTTGCAAATCGTCTGTTGCGCCGCGCGCGCGATTACGCGCAAGTCCGCGCGAAGGGACTGGTCACAAAAACGGTCGCCCAGGAATCGCTTGCGATGCTGGGTGTAGATGAACACGGACTGGAAGAAACCGACCGTAATTTGATGCTCACGATTTTGCACAAGTATGCGGGCGGACCTGTCGGACTGAACACAATTGCTGCTTCGCTCAGCGAAGAAGAAGACGCGATCGAAGAAATTTACGAACCATATTTGATGCAGCTTGGATTACTCGATCGCACACAACGCGGCCGCGTTGCAACTCCGCTGGCTTACAAACATTTTGGATTGGAAATCCCGCGCCGCCAGCAGCCGTTGTTTTAAAGGCTGCCGCAATGTCTACGCACACCGTTTATCTTTCCCTCGGCTCAAATCTTGGCGACCGCGCCGCGCACATCGAGCAGGCGCTTTCACTCCTCGGCGAAAAAAATGTACGTATCGTGAAGCGTTCGTCATTTTACGAGACGGAGCCGTTAGAATTTCTCGATCAAGGTTGGTTCTTGAATATTGCAGCGGAAGCAGAAACAGCATTGTCGCCGGCTGAACTGTTGCGCGTGATTCTTCAAGTCGAACAGGAATTAGGACGCAAGCGAACTGTGCGTTCCGGGCCGCGCACCATTGATATTGATATTTTATTTTTCGATGAAAATATTGCACACACTTCGGAATTGGAAATTCCGCATCCGCGAATGGAAGAGCGGCGATTTGTGTTGGTTCCGATGGCGGAAATTGCGCCGGAGTTGCGACATCCCGTACTAAATCTGACGATGGCGGAATTATTGGCGGCTACGAAAGATCAGAGTCAGGTACAGCGGGTGCGGGAATAATTTGCTGCGACGTATTTTGTCTTGGAGGCGGGCGGGTCACGGACCCGCCCCTACGAGATATAATCGTCCCGCTTGGGATTTTTTTTCTTCTTGGTGGCTTCTTCCTGCCGTTCATATTCCAGAATTTCTTCTTCTGTCATCGTGTAGTCACCCCGGCCGGCGAACATATCTGTGCGGCGCGCATCCAATCGACTTCCGCTGCGCACCAGCGGACGTGGAGCAATTTTCAATTGGTCTTGAACATTTCGCATTGACGCGGTGATGGCATTTGCTTCCAGAAGCAGGTCGCTTATTTTTCCCAGAAAATCGTGGAGGTGATACGGCTTCAGTAGAAAGGGCAGCCCGGCTTTTTCCAAGGACGGCTGAGCTTCGGGCGCAACTCCTGCCGGCACCAAAAATAAAACGCGCGCCGGAGTCCGCGTGCCTTCGCCATCTCCCGCTGATGCTTGCGAAAGTATTTTCAGAGTTTCAAATATGGGGCCGGAAAGTCCCGTCATCGCGACGTTTGCAATCACCAGGCTCGCTTCGCCCTTCGCCAATTCCGTCAGCGCCAGATTCGGGTCCTTGATCATCCGAATTTGCCAGCCTTCGGAATCCAGCACTTGCCAGAGCGCGCCCTGGCTTACGATGTCGTCATCAAGAATCAGAATTCCGATGTGATCCACGGAGTGCTCCGTCACTAATTATATCCTTCGCAGTGTACGTCGAGCAGAACGGTTGCGAGCAACGCTGCGAGTTGAGCAACGCGACCTGTTAGTCGTCAGAATGTGTCGAACGTCACATCCGCGCCGCGTGGTTCCAGATACAATGTTATGCATGGATGAAAGCGCGATTCCTTACCGCCCGTTGTTTGGCGCGGCGATTGGCCGCGGACTGCGGTTGCGCTGTCCGCGCTGCGGTGACGGCCGGCTTTATACAACATTTTTTCGCATGAATCGCGATTGCTCTGTTTGTGGACTTAGTTTTTATCGCGAATCCGGGTATTACGTCGGCGCCATGATGATTAATTACGGAATCACGGCGTTTTTCGTGCTCGTAGTTTATTTGCTTTCTCGATTGTTGCCGGAGATGTGGCACGTCTCCCCGGAATTAAAAATCGCCACGTGGATGGGTGCCGCAGTTTTACTTTCACTGCTGCTGGTGCGGACTACTCGTGGCTTGTGGCTGGCGTTTGATTATTGGGTCGAGCCATGGATGCCGCCGATCCTTCCGCCGTCGCGATGAATCTTATATGGCGGGCGTTGTCCGCCGATTGAACTACCGAGCAATAATGTTGCGGTTGCAGTCTATTTTGATGGCTTTGCTGCCAGGGAAAAGCTGATTCCTGACATCGCCAGCGCGACAAATAAACTGTTCCATTCGCCCAAGCCGTGCGGATTCTTTGCCGCTCGTGGTGCATGCAAAAGTAAAACCCAAAGAAAAAACATAAGTCCGAGAAGCGACGCCGAAAGCCGCACTTGAATATTGGTTGCAATGGATAATCCGGCGGCCAAAAAGCCGCACGCGGTGAAGTACGCCCAGAATAAATGCCACGGCATCCACGCAGGAACCAGCGACGCAATAAATTGTGCGATGGGAAGATGGTCGTAGCCAAACACGAGCAGACAAAACGCAAATACATATCGGCCAGCCGTCGACCGCATTTCCGTGAAGCTGGCTGAACCGGATCCGGATCGATCTCCGCGCAAGGCTCCGGCCAAAATAAATGCACCGGCGCACAACGCCAATGTTTCAAAGGCGCGCGTACGCTCGTTGCCGTTCTTGTGAACAATCGCGCTGATCTGATACGAGTGAAGAATCAGCACGATGATCAAGAAAAGCATTCCCGTGACAAGCGCAGCAAGTTGAGCTTTTTCACGAAGCGCGATTCCAATCGCGCAGCCAATCAGCAGCGCGCCAGTTGCATACGACCAAAATAAATGTGCGGGCATCCAGTCCGGCACAATCGTTATGCCCTGAACAAATCCTTTATAGATGAATTGCTGAATTCCGAATCCGCAGATGGCGATGGCGAAGAACCAGCGTCCTGCTTCAGCGAGTATTTTCATTTTTTTTCACCACCCCAGAATTCCAAGTGAACGGTTGGAACCTACTTGGCCGCTGGCGAGTTGCCACTTTATATGTAAATTGATTAGGGTCGGGAAAAGGAAGAGTATTTCCATAGGCGAACAAATAGCGAAATATTTCTCTTGACATGGCGAACAAAAGGCGAAATAATGCGCCCAAGCTGATCGAATTCAGCGGCGAGCCGGACGATGGCCACTACTCCCACTCCTACCTTATTCCCCAACGTCCCGCACCACCGGGACAAGCCCACGGCTTCGCTACCACCGAAGCTTGCTGCCGACCTTGTCGGCATCGCCCGCCTCGCCGCTGATTCACCTCGCGCTGACGCAAAGCGCGGCACGGAATATTTCTTGCTTCCCGTGCGTTCGATCCTAAACCATTGCGATTCAAAGCGCGTTCCGTTTCCCTGGACGATTAATCCCTATCGCGGATGCGAATTCGGTTGCCGATATTGCTACGCGCGGTACACACACGAGTTTATGGAGCTGGACGGCTCGGATTTCGAGCGCAAGATTTACGCCAAGGCGAATGCTGGGCCGATTGTTTCACGCGATTTGGCGGGAAAGCACGTCGCTAGCGAGCATATCTGTATCGGTAGCGCGACGGATCCTTACCAGCCGGCGGAACGCGAATTCGGAGTTACCCGGGCGGTGCTGGAGCGCCTTGCCGAAAGGCAGGGGCTGAACGTTTCCATCACCACGAAATCGGACCAAGTCGTGCGGGATATCGATCTTCTTAAACGAATATCCGCACGCTCGTCGCTAACCATTAATGTAACGATTGTTACGCTGCGTACTCGGCTGGCGCGAATGCTGGAGCCGCGCGCGCCCCGGCCGGATTTGCGATTTGCGGCGGTGCGAAAGCTGCGCGAAGCTGGGATCGCCGCCGGAGTTTTCATGATGCCGGTGCTACCCGGCCTGACCGATAGCGATCCGCATTTCGAGCGGATGGCATATGCGGCAAAAGATGTTGACGCGCAATGGTTTGCGGCTGCCGCGCTGTTTCTGATGCCGTCGGCGGCCAAGGAGTTTTTGCCGTTTATTGAAGAGCAATTTCCGCGTCTTGCACAGCGGTATCGGGAATTTTATGGCCGCGCGGCTTATCCGCCGGACGTTTACAGACGGGAAGTCTCGGAACGGCTGGCGAGAGTTCGGGCGAAGTATGGTTTGGGAAGCCGGCCGCAGGCACCGATTCGTCCCGAAAGTGACGGCCAGCTTTCTTTTTCGTTAGGTGATGCGCAACTGCCACTTTTGACGTCCTGATTGAATCCAACTTCCAGGCAGAAATCGACTTCTTAACAGAGTACAAATTCACTCGCAGGATGAAACTTCCATGAGAAGAAATAACGATGTAATGGGCCGGTGGATCCGCATCGTCGCTGTCGTAATAGGAATTTTGTGCGTGCTGGGTGCGGTGCCGCGACGCGGGACAGGCGCTCAAAACACCGCTCGGAATGTTGGGCAGCAGCGTTAGCGCGGAAAATCTCAGGGTCTCTGGCGAACTGCGCCGGGCGCCCTGAGCTACAGACTCACGGGCAATCGCTGGCTACGGAACGATAATTCGGGGCGGTTCTGGTTCCGGCGCTGCGACGGTCGTTGGGAATTGTCCGCGCAGGAATTCCAGATACGCACGCGACTTTGGGCGCCCGCTGGTCTGTTGACGGCCAACGCGTAGCAGGAAAACAAGGAACAGAAACAAGTCATTGTCCCTCATTCGTGTTGGGCCGTCCTGCTTTGCCAATTGCTGCTTGAAATCTTCGATGAACTTATCCAGCGCCGCGTAAATTGCCTGCGGAGGGCCGCCAGCCGGCGGCTTTTCGTAATAAATTCCAGATCCCAGCGTGCGGAATTTTTCAGCGAGCGACTGCAACGCGGCGAGCACGTCAGTGTCATTTACCGAAGGATTTTCAGAAGCACATTTTAGGATTGCAAACGCCAATCCGGAAACAAGCGAGCGATTCAGGTGAATCAAATCGCGCGGAACTTCCACATCCGGAAACGGAACTTCGGAAACCGGCAGGGGCTTATTTTGTTTTAACTCGTATCGATGCGCGGCGATCAGGTAACTGCAATCGACGGGACAATCAATCGTCACTTCGCGCTCGGTGCCGCAGCAGACGGCGCAAATCTTCTCGTTCTTTGCGGGACAAAACCGTTCGGCTTTTCGTCGATTGCAAATTGGACAGAGCATCTACTTTGTGACTCCTAATAAAAACGGCCCCGGTAGTAGCCGAGGCCGTTTGAAAAACCCGAATCAAAACTAAGAGTTACTTCGGCTTGTTGGCGGACTCGTTTCGAGGCGCGTGCATATTCAGAGTGTCCAACATGTCCTTCGCAGCGGCCGGCGCGGGCATGGAGTTGAACAAAACCAAATCCCGTGCGCGAACCATTTTTCCGTAGAGCTGTGCGTTGGCGTCTTCATCCGGACGCAGCGTTGAACCTTCCAGAGAAATGCCGGCGAACAATCCACGCGAGCGCGAATAGGAGAGAACTTCGGCGCGCATGCTCGTGTCGGTGTCTGCTTCAGCGGTGCGCCCCTTCGGGCCGGCTGCGGCTGTCGCGTCGGCGCCGAGCTTCACTTTATTTTCCAGAATCGCGCGGGCGCCGCGATCGTTCATTACCAGGAGAACCAAATCGGTTGACGATGCGCCAGCTTGAAAGCCGACACTTCCGCCTTCCATCGCCATCATCGTCGGCGATCCCCACGGGCCGTCGAATCGCGGACCGCTACGGCAGGTCATCGCGCCACGTCCGTAAGTGCCGCCGCCAATGAACGCAACCTTCAGCACGCTGGGAATCACGATCACGCATTCCGCTTTGTCCAAAAGATTTTGCGGAATGTTGTCCGGCACATTCAGAATTTCGTGGATGGCGGTGCCGCAATCCATCAGCCGATCTTCAGCTTTGTCCTTATCCGAGCCGATCACGGGCAACGCGGCCAGTGCAAACGCCGCAGCTAGAGCAATCGCTTTTCGCATTCGTATCCTCCAAAGTGGGATGGGCACATTGATAGTAGTGCTTCCTGCCCACGTGCGCAACTTCTCCGGCGCCGGCTTCATGCGCAACCCGCGCACTCATTTAATCGGAGTGAGCCAGACGGCGCGTTGCGAGCAGCGTGAAAAGCAGCGCTACTCCAGTAAGAACCAAAATGTGGACGATTGGTTGGCCGGTGTTTGGGCCGCCGATCGCGCGCATCACCAATTGTTGCAGATGATGCGTCGGCCAGACGGGCGCGATCGTTCGTAGAAATTTCGGCAGGGGATAAAATAATCCGGAGAGCTGCAACATCACCTGATAAATAATATTTACGTAAGCCGCCGAGCTTTTTCCACTGGCCAGCGAGCCAATCAGCAATCCGATTGCGGAAAAAGGAATTGTTCCGAGAACGCAAAGAGTTGTGACGCTGAACACTTGTCCGACGCCGAGAGGGACGTGCCCCAGGGTTACTCCCGCAGCGATCATCGTGACCATAATGATGAAGCCAAACAGCATCGCCATCACCATTTTTGCTACAAGAAATGAAGCGGGCGGCATCGGAAGCGCGCGTTTCAGTCTCAGCAAGCCCTGTTCGCGTTCGATGGCGAGCGCCATACCGAATCCGAACATTCCCGGGCCCATCATTCCCAAGGTGGCGAATGCGGTGAAAATATATTTTGCGGCCTCTGGATCGGTTCGCGTTGTATTGCCGAAAATCAAGACGCCGAACAGCAGAAACAGCAGCACGGGAATTCCGAGAAAGAGAATTGAGAAACCCGGTGTGCGCAGCATGCGAATGCATTCGTATTTTGTTTCGGTGTAATAGGCGCGTAGCTGGCGCGCAGGCGGCATCGTGGCGCCGCCGGAGAATCCGGGTACTGGTTGCAGGGTTGTAGCGCTCATTGTGAAACCTCCCGTGTAATTTCCGCGAACGCTTCGGCAAGTCCAGCCCGGCGAACTTCCAGTTCGTGCAAATTGGTATCGCTAACCAATAAATGCCGAACGACGGTTTCCGAATTGTTGGTAACAATTTGCAATTGCTCGCGTTCACGCGTGACGCTTTCCACTTCCGGCCAAAGGCGGATTTCTTCCACGGTCAGCACGGTGGTGCAGCTGATTTTCTTACGCGTTACGAGCGAGCGCATTTCGTTCACGCTGCCAGACGCGATAATGCGTCCTTGTTTCAGCACGGCGACGCGATCCGCCAGCGCTTCGGCTTCTTCCAAATAATGTGTCGTAAGTACGATGGAGCATCCCTGTTTCACGAGATCGCGCAGCGTGGCCCACATTATTTCACGCGCTTCGATGTCCAATCCGGCTGTTGGCTCGTCCAGAAATAACAGACGTGGTCGCCCGCAAATCGCCATCGCAAATTGCGCTTGGCGTTTCTGTCCGCCGGAAAGTTTCCCGTAGAGACGATTCGCGAGCGCCGTCGTGTGCGTCAATTCCATAGCGGCATCTGTCGCGAGCGGCGACGGATAATAGCCGGCGATCAATTCAATTTGTTCACGAACGCGCAGCTCCGCCGCGAGGAACACTTCCTGCATCATCACGCCAATTTGCCGGCGCGTCTCAGTGAAGCGCGGGGATTTTCCGAACAGGCGTGCAGTGCCGGCGTCCGGTTCCTGCAATCCCAGCAGCAAAGAAATCGCCGTGGTTTTTCCTGCGCCGTTGGGGCCGAGTAACGCGAAAAGCTCGCCCTCGCGCACTTGCAGGTCTAGTCCATGAAGCGCTTTTGTTTTCCCAAAAGTTTTGCTGACGCCGGAAAGCTCCGCCAAATAATTGTTTTGTGCATCCATAAGTTGTCCTCTGAGTTTAAGCGCTCGTGGCGACATGGCCGCGCTGGCGAATCCAGTGCCGCAGGTGTTGCACGCAGAGCCACGCGTACCAAAACGCGTTGATGACCAACCAAATCCAAAGCCAGCTCAGCAGTCCCCATTGAAAAAGGCCGCTGAGGTTATTCGCGACCGCTTTGTAATGCGCTGATGCGCCGTCAGCCGCCACTACCGCTGGAAGATTTTTCCAAATCAGATATTGAAGGACCGTGCCGACGACGTTTACAGCAAAACGCGTCACGGGCAATAGCCAATTCCATTGTGGACGAATTAAATTTATGCAGCGCTGCGCGAGACCGGCGAGCCATAGAAGCAGAATCGGAATATAAAAAACGTCCCACGCGTGAGCAAGATTCACATTTCCAGCGGTGAGCGCGTGAAGCAGCCAGCGAAATTCCGGAACTCCGAGCCAAACTGCGCTGGCGATACTCCAAACTACAATTCCGGAAATGGATTGCCAGCGCGGGATCGACTGCAAATGTGCGGGAGGAAAACTCCAGCTCTGGCGCGTATTGCGCTGCAACCTGTCTATGATCGAGAAAACTACGGTGAGCACTACAAACTGAGAGGCGATGGGCGCCAGGAACAGCGAGAACGTAATCGGGATTCCTTTGATTGCTTGCAGAATGAAAATCAAAGTTGTCAGCGCCCAATCGAAAAGAAGAATTCCGCGGTATAACGGGAAAATTCCGGGACCGATTAATTGCACGCCGAATGAAACTCCGCGTGGTGTGCCTCCATAACGGCTGGCGACGCTCAGCGGATCGCCATGCTTGAACAGAATTGCTTCCTCTTCGTCTTCGGTGAGAGGCCGGCCGAGCGCGGCTTCTTTTTCTTCCATCTGCGAAAGCAGATTTTCCGAAAGTTCCCTGATGATGTCTTCGCGCTGAGCTTTCGGCAGATACATGCGGACGGCTTTTAGATAACTGTTGAGCAGTTCCATTCTTATGCCTCTTCCAGAATTCTGGTCAGCGAAGCGTTGATGCGCTGCCATTCCGCGAGCAACTGACCCAGAATTATTTCGCCGGCCGGCGACAATCGATAAAATCGCTTGTTGCGTTTGTTTTCCTCGCGCCATTCGCTGACCAGCAATCCCTGGGTTTCCAGGCGCCGCAGGAGCGGGTAGAGCGTGCCTTCATCTATATCTAGGCCCTGATCCGCAAGGGCCTTGCGAAGCGTGTATCCGTAATGTTCGGCCTTCAGATGTGCTAGGACGGCGACGATCAGGCAACCTCGGCGGAGCTCAAGCTTAATGTTTTCATAGAGTTCTGGACTTGCCGTCGAGTCGGTCGCCATATAGCGTGTGGCGTACACTGTACTGTACACAGTATAGGTTGTCAAGTGGGTTTTTGAGTTTTTTGTGAGGCGGATTGACGTGGTTGCCGGAAACCGTTAGGTTCGTGTGGAATGTGATTGCTGCGCGCGTTTGCGAGCGGTGAAAAGTTGGCGCGCTACATTCAGAGGAAATGGATCGCTTGAATCGACGAAAATTAATTGCGCTGATTGTAGTTGCTGCTGTTACGGGATTGCCCGTGGGCGCGCAGTCATCCGCACATCGTGCCACATCTGCGCATGCTCCTGAGGC
Source organism: uncultured Acidobacteriota bacterium (assembly GCA_963778235.1). Lineage (GTDB taxonomy): Bacteria > Acidobacteriota > Terriglobia > Acidiferrales > UBA7541 > DASTCZ01. The sequence continues at coordinate 744,927 of CAVZTQ010000004.1, forward strand.
GGCGCGCGAGAAGCCCGGGGTTGCGGCGTTTCGCGCGAAAGTCGAAAAAATTCTTGGCGCCGCGGATGTGAATCGCGGCACGTGGGGAATGCTCGTGGAGGATGCGGATAGCGGAGAAGTTGTTTATTCGCTGAATGCGGAGCGATATTTTCTACCGGCGTCGAATGCGAAATTATTTACGGCGGCGCTGACGCTTGCGACGCTTGGGTCGGATTATTGTTTTCATACGACGGTCGAAAGTCGCAGCGCCTCTGATGCGGATGGAGTGCTGCACGGAGATCTTGTGCTTGTTGGGCGCGGTGATCCGAATCTTTCCAATCGCATTTTTCCGTTTGGAAAGAAAACGGAGCGCGATGGGCCGCCGGAAAAAATTCTAGCGGAACTTGTGGATGCAGTTGTGGCGCGCGGCGTGAAGAGAATTTCAGGCGACGTGATTGGCGACGATAGTTATTTTGCCGGCGGCGCGTATCCATCCGGGTGGGCGATTGACGACATGCTGTGGAGTTATGGCGTGCCGGTTTCCGCACTGGAAGTGAACGACGGAATATTTTTTCTGGAATTGCAGGCCGGCGAAACTGTCGGAGCAGCTGCGACTTATACTGTTGCGCCTTCGACGAATATTTATCAGATACGAAATGAAGTTGTTACCGGCGCGAAAGGATCGCCGCAGAAACTTTCTGTCGATCGCGAACCGGGGTCTACATTAATAATTGTGAGTGGATCGATGCCGGTCGGGGCGCAACCGCACTCGATGGGAATTGCGATGGACCGGCCTGCGGAATTTGCTGCGGCGCTCTTGAAGAATTTGCTGGAAGCGCGCGGAGTTGTGATTGATGGGCGAGCGAGAGCGCGGCATACGGGGGATGAGGGGGCATGGTACAAGGCGGATGGTAGTGCAGCTAACCCGAACGTGCGTGTCGATGTGACCACCGGAAGCGGACCGCCGCTAGCGGTGGTCGGACTGCCATATGTATTTGCCGAGCACGTTTCCCTGCCACTTTCTGATGCGCTTCGCGTGATGGCGAAAATTAGCCAGAATCTTCATGCAGAAATGCTTTTGCGAGCGGCCGCGCGACAAAAAACCGGCGATCCTTCTGCGGACGCAGCGCTGCAATTCGAGCAGGATTTCCGCGTCAGCATTGGGTTGAAGGAAGATGATGTGGTTATGTCGGACGCATCCGGGCTTTCGCGAAAAGATTTGGTGTCGCCGCAGTCAGAAGTTTCGTTGCTGCGATGGGTCAGCGAGCAGCCATGGGCCGCAACTTATCGTTCGGTGCTTCCTATCGCCGGCGAGGATGGCACGTTGATGGACAGGATGAAAAATACTCCTGCTGCGGGGAATGTTTTGGCAAAAACGGGATCGCTTACGCATGTGGATTCGCTGGCGGGATACGCAACGTCCACGCGCGGCGCGCATTTAGTTTTTTCGTTCATCGTAAATAATCACAATTTGAAACCGAAGGCTGTAACGGATGTGCTGGATGCGTTGACGGTCGCGATGGTGGAAGAACTCGGTCCGCGGCGCGTTGTTCCAGCGCACAAGTGAACCCGTAAATTAATTTGCTACAATTGTTTAGCTAAGCCTCGAAAATAAAAACCATCATGCCTCGTTCCGCTGAAGAACTTCTTGAATTTGGCCGCCTGCGCGAAATTGTTTGCGGGTTCAACACCTGTGCGCCCGGAAGACGCGCGGTTGAAGCGCTGAAGTTTTCGCAGGACCGCGGGAAGTTGCAAAGTGAATTCGCGTTGATTCGCGAATCGATGGAGTGGCTGCGCGGCAGCAATGAACTGGGTTTCGGTGGGCTTGCCGATCCCGAGCCGTGGCTCACGCGGCTTGAGCCCGGCGCATCGGAAATCGCCGCGTCGACTACAGTGCTCGCGCCTGCGGAATTGCTGGACGCTGCGTCGCTCCTCAATACTGCGGCGTGGTTGAAAACTCATTTTCATGAGGCGCGTGAGTCATTTCCTGGTCTTTCGGCGCGCGCCGAATCGCTCGCGGATTTTCGCCAGATCGCCACGGTGATTCGCAAAACAGTTTTGCCGGACGGGACGATCAGTGATGACGCTTCGCCTGAATTGCGTCGTATTCGCGGAACACTTGCTCGTACGCGGGATTCGATTCAGAAATCACTGCGCGAAATTCAGCGATCGCGCGGGGCTGAAGCCGGCGAAGATTACGTCACTCTGCGCAACGACCGGTATGTGATTCCGGTGCGCGCGGCGGATCGTCAGCATTCCAGCGTGAAGAATGCGATTGTTCACGGCGCGAGCGCCACCGGGCAAACAGTTTACGTCGAGCCGCTTGCCGCAATTGAATTCAACAACAAATTGGTGCAACTTGCGGAAGATGAATCGGTAGAAATCGCGCGCATTCTTTCGGCGATCAGCGATATGTTGCGCGCGAATGCGATTCCGCTTCGCCATGCCGCAAATGTAATTGCTGAACTTGATTCACTTTTTGCGCGTGGGAGATATGCGCGTCAATTCGATTGCACGTTGCCTGTTTTCGCAGAAAATCATCGCGCGCTTTCAGATGAAGCTTGACGCGGCGCGACATCCCGTTCTGGAAGCGGGGCTGCGACGCGACGGCGGCCACGTGGTTCCCATGTCACTTGAAATGGGCGGCGATGAAACGGTTCTGGTAATCAGCGGACCGAACACCGGCGGAAAAACTGTCGCGCTGAAAACTGTCGGACTCGTGGTTTTTGCCGCGCAATCCGGAATTCCAGTTATCGCGCAAACCGCGGAGCTGCCGCTGTTCGATAAAGTGCTCGCCGATATTGGCGACGAGCAATCCATCTCTGCAAATCTTTCCACTTTTTCCGCGCACATGTTGAATTTGCGCGGGATGCTCGCGGCCGTCACGGAAAATTCTCTTGTGCTCGTCGACGAACTTGGGACAGGAACTGCGCCCGAAGAAGGCGCCGCGCTGGCAGTTGCGCTGCTGGAAGAATTTCGCACGCGACATTGTTTGACGCTTGCCACCACGCATCACGACCGATTGAAGGCTTACGCATCCACAACGCCCGGAGTGCTGAATGCCGCGGTGGAATTCGACACGGTAAATCTTCGCCCGACGTATCGGCTGCTCGTCGGAGTGCCGGGCGGTTCGAGCGGCATCGCTATCGCCGAGCGGCTAGGATTGCCTCAGCACATTTTGGAACGCGCTCGTGCGGAGATGAGTCCCGCTGCGCACGAAGCCGCGGACTTGATCGCGTATCTGCACAGCGCACGAGATGAAGTGGACGCACTGCGCGCGGCGGTTCGCGAACAATCCGAAGAAATTGCGCACGAAAGAAAACTTTTGCAAACGGAATGGGCGGACCGTCAGCGGAAGCGCATCACTGAGCTGGAGCAAAAATTCGCCGAGGCGCTGAAGCAACACGAAACCGCGCTGACGCAGGCGCTCGAAGCAATTAAAGAACGGCAACTCCGCGATCAACTTTCAAAACAGGCGCAGCGATCCGTTACAAAAGCACGCACCGACGCGCGCGAAGAAGCTGATGCTGCTGTCGTCCAACATTTGTCCGCGTCTCAATTGGATTTGGGCGCGGCGGTTGCTCCCGTCGAAAAACCCGTGCTGGCCGAACGCCTTGTGCCGGGAGTAAAAATTCGCGTACGCGGATTTCCGTCGCCCGTCGTGCTGCGTAGAATCGATTCGCGTAACGCCGACGTGGAAGCTGGTCCCCTGAGAATGAAAATCGCGGTCGATGACATTCTTTCGATCATGGAAGAAGATGCGGGCGCAAAAAAACAATCCAAGCAGCCGCAATATTCACCCGGCGTCACCGTAAAATCGCAGCCTTCCGACGAGCCTTCGGCCGACGAAATAAATGTGATCGGATGCACCGTGGAACAAGCCACAGAGCGCGTGGACAAATTTCTGGATCAAGCGGCCGTGGCAGGAAAATTGGGCGTACGCATCATTCACGGACACGGAACCGGAGCGTTGCGTCGAGGCCTCGCTGAATTTCTTTCCGGACATCCGCTGGTGGAGAAAATAACAAACGAAATTCCCGAGCGCGGCGGGGCCGCGATTACGCTGGTCACGTTGAAAGAATAAGCGATTCGGGGCGAAAGTTTATCGTGGCTGTACAATAGTTTTCGAGCATGGCTGAAGCCGGATCATTCGCGGACAAAGTAAAACAGCAGGCGGACATCGTCCGCGTGATTGGCGAATATGTGTCTCTGCGGAAGAGCGGGCAGAATTTTATGGGGCTGTGTCCGTTCCATTCGGAAAAATCGCCGTCGTTTGCCGTGCATCCGGTGAAACAGATTTATCACTGCTTTGGCTGCGGAGTTGGCGGCGACGTTTTCAAATTTGTAATGGAAGTGGACAAGATCGCGTTTCCGGAAGCGATTCGCGTGGTGGCGGAAAAATGCGGAATTCCCGTGCCGGAAGCTCGCGAACGAAGCCCCGAAGAGCGGCACAAGAATCAGCAGCGCGCGGCACTGGTGGAAATGCATGGCGCGGCCGCCAACTTTTTCGCGCGTCATTTGATGACCACCGCGGAAGGAAAAGCTGCGCGCGCATATCTTGCGGATCGCGGACTGAACGATGAAGCAATCGCGCGTTTCGGGCTGGGCTTTTCGCCTTCGGGCGGCGATGCGCTGGCGCGCGGACTGAAATCGAAATATCCGGAAAAGCTGATCGAGGTTTCCGGACTTATTTCGCGCGATGCCAACGGCCGTTTTTACGATCGCTTTCGACGGCGCATCATGTTCCCCATAGCAAATGAATCCGGAAAAATTGTCGCGTTCGGTGGACGCTCGCTTGGCGACGACATGCCGAAATATTTGAACTCTCCCGAGACGCTGATTTATTCCAAGAGCGCGCTGCTCTATCATTTGGATCGCGCGAAAGAGCCCATTCGGCGCGGTGGATTCGTTGTTCTCGTGGAAGGCTACATGGACACAATCGCCGTGGCGCGCTCCGGCGCGGAAAATGTGGTGGCAAGTTGCGGCACGAGTCTTACAGAAGCGCAGGTGAAACTTGTTTCGCGTTTCACAAAACGAATTGTCGTGAACTACGATCCGGACAACGCCGGTCAGGCCGCCACGGAACGTTCGCTGGCGTTGCTGCTCGAACAGGATTTCGATACGCGCGTGCTCGCGCTTCCTTCCATCGATGGCAAGCCTGCCGATCCGGACACGTACATTCAGAAAAAAGGCGCCGCGGAATATCGCAAGCTATTAGAGAAGGCGCCGCCTTATCTGGATTATCTAATCAGCCGGGCGCGGCAAATGGATTTGACGACCGCTCAGGGAAAATTAGGCGCCGTAAATTTTCTGATGCCCCACGTGCAGCGCATCGCGAATCCGCTGCTGCGCTCCGAATGGGCCACGCGAATTTCGCAACAGTTGCGAGTGGAAGAACCGGTGCTGCGCGAATCGTTGCGCAAAGCCGCTGCAGAACGACGCGGCGAAGTGCGCGCGAAGCCTGAACTAATCGCACGTAGCGCGCGTCCTGCCGAGCGGCGGCTGGTGCAGATGCTGATCGAGGCTGACGATTTCCGTCAGAGGCTCGCGCAAGAAATTATTAAGGAAAATTTGCACGTGGGACTTGAGACGGAGCGCGTGTTTAACGCGCTGTTGCCAATTTGCGCCGATGGTGGACGCCCGGAAGCCGCAACTTTGGCGGCAACATTGGACGAGATGGATCGCAGATTGCTATTCGATATCGCATTCGAGCCGAGCGCGCCGCCCGATTGGGATGAAGCGGAAAGTTGTCTGGGAGTGCAACGCCGGAAACGCGCTGAGGCGGAGTTGATGGCGGTGCAGAAAGAAATCGAATCGCATACGTCGCGGCCGAATGCGCAAACCGCGGCGGCTGACGCGGCGAATCGACTGAATGAATTGCTTGTGCGGAAGCAGGAACTGCGGAAACGTTTGGGCGATGCGTAAATTCCGATTGCGTTGAAAAAAAGAGCCGGCTGGAAGCCGGCGCTACGCAACCTTTCACAATCTGCGAGAGCAGTTCGGGAAGTTTTCGTAGCGCCAGCATCCTGCCGGCAGAATTCTTAACGCGTTAATTTTCCTGCTCGATTCTTACGGCAAATCCAGCAACAGAAAATCCGCAGCCGTCGCGCCGCCACTCAGCGTCAGCGCATTGACATCTGTGATTCGTGCTTGATCGCCGGCCGAAAGCGTTACCGATTTCGCATTCTTGCTCCCGTTTTGCGCTTCGAGCTTCAATTCGCCATTCACCACAAAAATGTATGCGCGGCGACCGGCATCCAGCGCGTGCTTCGTCTCCTGACCGTTTGCCAGAAGGGAAGTGTAAATCGTGGCGTCCTGATGGATCGAAACTGCGCCTTCAACTTTTTCGCCTTCGGGCACAGCAATCGGCAAAAGTTTCCCGCTGCGCGCTTCCACGGAAAATTGTTTTTGCTCCCATGAAGGCGTCAGCTTGGTTTTCGCAGGAATAATCCACAACTGCACCAGGTGCAGGGGTTCCGTCTTTGACGCGTTGTATTCCGAATGCCGCAAGCCGGTTCCGGCGCTCATCCGCTGAATTTCGCCGGGTTTAATTTGACCTTTGTTGCCCATGCTGTCGCTGTGTTCCAGCGTGCCGTCGATCACGTAGGTAACAATTTCCATTTCCTTGTGCGGATGCGCCGGAAATCCGGTTGCTGGCTGAATCACATCATCATTAAATACACGCAACGGCCCGAACGAGATGTTCTTCGGGTCGTAATAGTCGTCAAACGAAAAATGCCAGTGCGTGGAAAGCCAGCCCGCGTCCAGATGGTGCCGGTCCGCGCTGCGAATTACTTGAACCATGGAATCCTCCTCAACAAATCTGTTGACAACTGCATTATACTCGTTATAACGACTATTGTCAAGAGGCACATTGTAGCTCGGAATTGGCTCCATGCGCGCCTGCAGCGGTCGCGCTATAGCGCAGTAACCATTTGCCGCGGTTGCATCGCCACAGTTTCCGCGGACTCGCCACTTGGTGTACATTGGAGAAGGAAATAATTCCCGCGGGAAAACATCATGAATCCGGTTCAGCAGCCAACTTCGCGTCCAGACGCCTCGCAAGGCTCCGCCAAAGCGCGCGAGTCGCTTTCCATTACCGATAACCGCACCGGCAAATCTTACGAAGTGCCCATCAAGGACGGCGCGATCCGCGCCACCGATTTGCGCCAGATTAAATCCGGCGTTGACGATTTCGGCTTGATGAGCTACGATCCGGCGTTCAACAACACTGCCTCGTGCATCAGCCGCATCACATATATTGACGGCGACAAAGGAATCCTTCACTACCGCGGTTATGCGATCGAGAAGCTGGCGGAAAAAAGCACATATCCTCGAAACTGCCTATCTGATTCTGCACGGCGAATTGCCCACAAAATCCCAGCTCTCCGATTGGGCCTACCAGATTTCGCATCACACTTTCATTCATGAAAGCATCAAGAAATTTCTGGATGGATTTCACTATGACGCGCATCCGATGGGCATGTTGATTTCCACCATCGCCGCGCTCTCCACTTTTTATCCCGACGCGAAGGATATTTTCAACGCGGAATCGCGCCAAAAGCAGACCTATAGACTGATCGGGAAAATGCCCACGCTCGCGGCGTTCGCTTATCGCCACAGTCTGGGGATGCCGTATTCGTATATCCCGATAACGACCTCAGCTATTGCCGGCAATTTTTTGAACATGTTGTTTACGACCACTGAAGTGAAGTACCGGCCGAATCCCACGCTTGAACACGCGCTGGACATTCTTTTCATTCTGCACGCCGATCACGAACAAAATTGTTCTTCGCCAGCGCCATGCGGGAGGTGGGCAGCTCGCATGCGGATCCATATTCCGCGACGGCTGCGGCCACCGCGGCGCTCTATGGCCCACTGCATGGCGGTGCAAACGAGGAAGTGCTGCGCATGCTGATGGAGATCGGTTCGGTGGATAAAGTTCCCGCTTACGTGAAACGCGTAAAGGCCGGCGAAAAACTGCCTGATGGGTTTCGGCCATCGCGTGTACAAGAATTACGATCCGCGCGCAAGATCATGAAGCAAATGTGGCCTACGAGCGTATTCGAGTGATGGGGCGAAATCCGCTGATCGAAATTGCGCTGGAATGTGAACGCATCGCGCTCGAAGACGAATACTTCGTCACGCGCCGACTTTATCCCAACGTGGATTTCTACACCGGGCTTGATTTATCAATCCATGGGCTTCCCCATGACGATGTTTCCGGTTCTGTTTGCTATTCCGCGCACTTCCGGCTGGATCGCGCAGTGGGAGGAAATGTTGCTCGATCCCGAGCAGAAAATCGCGCGCCCGCGGCAAATCTATCTTGGCTCGGACGAGCGAGATTACGTGCCCGTTGAGGCGCGCGGCTAAGTCCGTATATTAATGTCCCGCCTGCCGGAACCGGCGGCCGCCCCCGTTATTTAAGAGGTTATTTTTCACAATCCGATGCAAACTATTTGGCCGTTCCAGCGTCTTTATATCCAGCACCCGGTGGGTCCAAGGTGGGTGGGCACTTTTGCGGTCATTTTGCGTCTTACTTAGGGACGCACTGCGAGCTGGTCATTTCTAGGGCATTGTAAAAATGGCGTTCACATCCCAGCGGGCAATCACTGAACCTGAGCCAATTGTTGCTCCCGGCGGAAGCGTCGCTCAGGAGGCGCCAACTCAGCACGTCACCACCGCCCGCAAACGCAAACCAAGCCCGTGGCAAAATCCCGGCCTTTGGATGGCGCTCGCCGCGCTCTCGATTGTTGTAGTCGGTATCATTATTATTCGCCGGGGCCAGACGACCGGACAAACCACCGGCGAAGCGCCGCGAGTCGCAAAAGTTGAGCGCCGCGATTTCATTCGCACGGTTCGCGTTGGCGGAACAGTTGAGGCGGTGGAAACGCATCCGGTTTCCGCGCCGCGTCTTGCCGGACAAACTTCTAACAGCCTGACCCTTACCAAACTTTTGCCGACCGGCAGTCATGTGAAGAAGGGTGACTTGCTCGTTGAATTTGACCGTCAGGCGCAGATCCGCAACGCGCAGGATCGCGAAGCCGACTACAACGATTTCATCCAGCAGATTAACAAACTGCAAGCCACGCAAGCCTCCACCAAAGCCGCCGACGATACGGAAATTAAAGCGGATGAAGATGCTGTCTCAACCGCGGAGCTTGAAGTGAAGCGCAGCGAAGTAATGTCCAAAATTGACGCGGAAAAAAAGAAGGAAGATCTCGACGAAGCCAGCGCTAAAATTAAACAGGCGCGTTCCACGTATCAATTGAAGCGCCAGTCGGATTCTGCGGCTCTAAGCGTTTTGCAAATCCAGCGCGATGGCGCTCGTTTGGCAATGGAGCACGCCAAATCAAATTCAGAAAAAATGGCGATTCATTCTCCGTTCGACGGGCTTGTTGTAATCAATTCCACTTACAAGCAGCAGGGAATGGCAGATTGGCAGGTAGGCGATGACGTCCGCGCCGGGGCGCCTTTCATGCAGGTTGTGAATCCGGCAGGCATGCGCGTGCGCGCGCAAGTGAATCAGCAAGATATGGCTGGAATTGAGACAGGCCAGCCGGTTGAAGTTCGGCTGGACGCGTATCCGGATTTAGTTTTCCACGGGAAAGTCGGGCAAATTTCCGCAATCGGTGTTGGCGGAAGTTTTTCGCAAACTGTGCACACGTTCATCGTGATTTTTTCCATCGAAGGCGCCGATCCGAAATTGTTGCCAGATCTTTCCGCCGCGGTCGATATCGAATTTTCGCGAAAGCCGAATGCGCTTGTGGTCCCGCGTGATGCGTTGGTGTCTGACGGCGGCAAAACTTATGTGCGCGTTGTGACGCCGAACGCTTCGGAAATGCACGAAGTGAAAGTTTCCGCGATGAATGATACCGAAGCGGTCGTGGAATCCGGCATCGAGCCCGGAGTGACAGTTTTGCGCGGCGCGGCGCCCGAAGCAGTGCTTGCGAATACCGCCGGACAAGCGCCCGGAAAACATTAGCTTCAATTGAGGTAGCAAAAAATGGAAGGTGTTGTACATCGAACTTGGCGCAAGCGGCGCGGTTGGGTTATCGCGGTAGTTTCCGTTTGCGTGATTGGCGTTCTCGTGCTCGCCACGCGGATGTTTGGCGCGCATGGCGGTGCCGGAACTGTTTCCGGGCCCGCGGGAATTCCCACTGCGGAAGTTATCCGAGGCGAATTGGTGGATACCGTCGAATTGCGCGGCACAATTAAAGCGCTGCGCACTTCAGTTCTCGAAGCGCCATCCGATTCCGGTGACATTCAGATTGTTACGCTCGCGAAAGATGGCGAGCTTGTTCATAAGAATGACATCGTTGCCGTTTTTGATCCCACCACAATTCAAAATACTTTGGCGCAGCGCAGCTCGGATATGAAGCAGGCCGAAGCGCAGGTGGACGACGCGAAAGCGCAGGCGCATCTGACGGAAGAACAAGATCAAACGGATTTGCAGAAGGCGAAATATGATGTGCGCCGCGCGGAGCTTGACGCCAGCCAGGCTGAAATTTTGTCTGCGATTGATGGTGCGGAAAAAAAGTTGATACTCGCCGACGCGCAACAAAAAGCCATTCAAGCGCAGCAGAAACTGGATTCCGACCGCGCTAACGCCAAGGCAAATATTGTTAGCATCGATCAGAAGCGCACCAAAGCCCTCCGTGACGTGACGATGTATCAGGACAGCATCGGCCGCCTAACTTTGCGCGCGCCTGTTGACGGCATGGTGAATCGCTTGCCGAATTGGCGTGCCGGTGGAATGTTCGGCGGTAGCGCGCCGCCATTTAAAGAAGGCGATCGCGCATGGGCTCGCGCGGATGTTCTCCAGTTGCCCGACCTCACATCACTTCTGATTGCCGCGCGTGTCGACGAATCGGATCGCGGAAGACTTCTTGCGGGGCAAACTGTCACGGCGCGCGTTGACGCTGTTCCCGATAAAGATTTCATTGGCACGGTTCAGGAAATTAGTCCGCTCGCGAAAGTGGATTTCAGCGCGGGCTGGCCACCGGCAAAAAATTTCGATCTCGCCGTAATTCTCGAACATCCCGATCCGCGTTTGCGTCCCGGTATGAGCGTAAGCGAACGCATCGCCGTCCAGAAATTTCCGAATGTGATTCTGATTCCGAGCGAAGCGGTGGTCACAAAAAATGGACGCAACATTGTTTACGTGATGCAAGGATCGAAAACCAGCGACAACTTTGAAGAGCGCACGGTCACCATTGGACATCGCAGCGGTGGGCAAGTGGAAATCCGCACGGGCCTGCAACCGGGCGAGCGCGTCGCGCTGAAAGATCCCACTGCGGCGGCTAAGCAATGAAAAAGCGCACACGAATTCGATTCGGCATCGCAATTTTCGCGGTGATTGTCGTAGGCGTTGGAATTGCCGTCTCCGTAGCCAGACTGCGCGGGCCGGAAAGTAATTTGCCCACCACAAAAGTGGTCCGCGGAAATGTGGACCCGAAAGTTTACGCAAATGGCGAATTGCGGACACCGAATTCCGCGCTACTGATGGCGCCTCCGGTTGGCGGCACGCTGCAAATTGTCACGCTGGCGAAAACCGGCGCGATGGTCAAGCCCGGTGACATTGTTCTGGAATTCGATCCCAGCGAGCAGGAATACAATCTCGAGCAGGCTAACTCGCAACTGCTGATGGCCGAGCAGCAAATCACAAAAACGAAAGACGATGGCGCCGTTTCTTCCGCGAACGATCAGGTCGCGCTTCTTCACGCGCGATATGACGTGCGCCGCGCCGAATTGGACGTCAGCCAGAATGAATTGAAGAGTGCAATTGACGCGAAGAAAAACGATCTCGCGCTCGAAGAAGCGCATCGCCGGCTTGCTCAACTCGAACAGGACGTGCAGTCACGTACCGCGTCCAATCAGGCGAATCTCGCCGTTTACGTTGCACAGCGCACCAAGGCGCAGCTGGATATCAAGCAAGCGCGAGGACCGCATTGCGAGCATGACGATCCGCGCTACGATTTCCGGATTATTTTCCCGCAAAGGAAATCAGGACGCCGCGGGCGGATTCTTTTTTACCGGAATGACTCTGCCCGAATTTCAGGAAGGCGATCAAACATTTCCCGGGCGCATCATTGGACAAATTCTTGACGTAAGCCAGATGGAAATTTCTTCGCAGGTTCCTGAAATTTCGCGCGCTGATATAAATCCCGGCGAATCGATTCAAATCCGCATTGACGCGATGTCGGAAAATAATTTTCAGGGCAAAGTGAAAACCGTGGCGGGACTTGCCACTGGCGGCGACTGGGGCGGTGATACCGACGCGCCGCTTCGACGTTACATTCGGAATCGACGGCACCGATGCGCGCATGCGTCCCGGACAGACTGCGCAAATTATCGTGCAGAGCGAACAACTGAAAAATGTTTTGTATCTTCCGCGCCAGGCGCTTTACATTCGCGACGGCAAGCCGGTCGTGTTCGTAAAATCCGGCCGCGGATTTGAGCCGTACAAAGTTACCGTGAAGCACACCACCGAAGCGCTCGTGGTGGTCGAAGGATTGAACGAAGGCACGGAAGTTGCTCTCGTGAATCCGGAGACCGCCGGCCCGCGCTCATCTTCTTCCGTCGGATCTTTTTCCGGCACCGCTGGAGCGAAGAATTGAAGAAGCAAGCTTCAGGTCCGCCGCGCATCAAGCCCGAGCGCGATTGGATTCAGTATGTTTCCGATATGCAGCTCGGCCTGCAGAATCTCACGCAGCATAAACTTCGTTCGTTGCTTACCATGTTGGGAATGATTTTCGGCGTGGCCGCGGTCGTCTCCATGCTTTCCATCGGCGCGGGCGCGCAGCAACAAGTGATGGCGTTCATCGAACAAATGGGTTTGCGCAACATCGTCGTCGAAGCGAAAGAGCCCGTAAATAACCAGGAGCTTCAGAAAATTCGCAAAATTTCGATGGGCCTGACCTTTCAGGACTATCGCGCCATTAAAGCTGACGTCACTGGAGTGATTGCCTCCACGCCACGCAAACGTTTTACTCCTACAAAAGTAATTCCCAAGCCCGCGCGCGAAATGCCGCTGCTTTATGGAGTTGAGCCAAGCTACATGGGCATCGCGAATTTGCGGGTCGTAGCGGGACGCTTCTTCGATGACGCAGAAAATCGCCGTGGCGCGCCGCTTTGCGTGCTTGGCCAAGCTGCTGCATCAAATTTATTTGGCGCACAAGAGGCCGTCGGCCAATTCGTGAAAGTAAATACGCAGTGGTATCGCGTGATTGGCGTGGCCGGTCCGCAAATCACCGCGCAAACTCCTGTGGCCGGATTGCCCACGCAGGACTTGAACAATTTAATTTACGTTCCGCTCTACGCGGCAATTTTCCGCATGGAAGACGCCAACAGTTTTCTGAAAAATGAAATTGATGGCGTGTATTTGCAGGTTAGCTCGCCGGATGAAAGCGTGGCCACCGCTGAAGTCGTGCGCGGATTGCTCGGAGCGGCTCATCGCGGTGGTGACGATTTTTCCGTGATCGTTCCGGCTGAATTGCTCGCCGAACAAAAACGCACACAGCGAATTTTCGACGTCGTAATGGTCGCCATCGCTTCCATTTCGCTGCTCGTCGGCGGCATCGGCATCATGAACATCATGCTGGCCAGCATTCTTGAGCGCACTCGTGAGATCGGTGTGCGACGAGCTGTCGGTGCGCGTCAAATCGACATCATTCGCCAATTTTTAATTGAAGCCACGATGATCTCTTTTGTCGGCGGACTGATGGGAATTCTTGTCGGCTTTGGAATGTCACAATTAATCGCGTGGCTTGCCGGATGGACGACCATCGTCACTTCGATTTCCATTATTTTGGCGTTCGTCGTTTCCGTTTCGGTCGGCCTGATTTTCGGAATTTATCCAGCGCGGAAAGCAGCGCGCCTCGATCCAGTAGAAGCAATTCGGTACGAATGATCTTGTTGTACGAATAATTTCGTTTCGCAATTAATTGTTTTCAATTTTTCGCTCACTCCAAACCCGCTCGTGGAGGCACCAAAATGCGCCGCTTAATACTTTCTCTCTGTGCAATCGCAATTTTCGCGCTCGCTCAGCACACAGCGCGCGCTCAGAGCGCACCTTTCCCCACGTCAAAATGGTTTCAGGAAGTTGTGAAGCACCCCTTCGTGCCCGCGCAACTCGCAGGTCCTGAGAAGCTGCGCGATTTCGTCGTCGACGGCAAACTCACTCTCTCGCTCGACCAAGCCATTCAACTCGCTCTCGTCAACAACACCAACATCCGCATCGACGAACTTTCCTATCAAAATTCCTGGTACAACGAACTCGCCGCGCATTCGCCTTTCGATCCTATTCTTAATGCAAATGCCAGCGCAGCTCGCGGAAGCAGTCCGCAGCCCAGCCAGTTGGGCGGCGCTTCAGTTCTCAGTTCGCTCAGCCAAACGGTCGGCTTGAACCTCACGCAGTTTCTCGCGACAGGCACTTCGTTTACCGTCGGGACCAGCGCGTCTCGATCGTCCAGCAATAGCTCGTTTAATACTTTCAACCCTTCCTACAACGCCGGTCTGAATTTTAGCTTCACGCAATCTTTGCTTCGCAACCGCGGCCTGTTCATAAATCGCGCTCCAATCTATATCGCTCAGCGCGGATTGCTGCAGTCCCGCGATAATTTTGAATCGCAGGTCAGTTCGATTATTCAACAAGTCGTCAGCGCATACTGGCAGGTGGTTCTTTCGCAGGAAAGTTTGGTGGTATTGCGCAAGTCGGTGGATCAGGCGCAGGCCAGCTATGATCACGATAAGCGTTCGCTCGAATTGGGCGCGCTTCCTCCGTATGACATTTACCGTTCTGAATCCGAGTTAGCCACGCGCAAAGTCTCCGTGATTCAAGGGGAGTACGCGCTGAAGGAAGCGGAAGACGCATTCAGACAGTCCATCGGCGCGGACTTGGATCCGAACGTCGGCGCGATGGATATTTCTTTGACGGAGAAGGCTCAGCCTGCCGGTGAACTTCTCGCTCTGGATATCAGTCAGGCCATCGAACGCGCACTCGCGAAGCGGCCGGAACTCGAATCCCAGCGCCTGCAATTGGACGTGGATGATATCAACATCCGTGTGGCGCATAACCAAATGCAGCCGAATCTAAATCTATCCGGCACCTATCTGGCGGGAGGATTGGGCGGAAATCAGTTCATTTTCAATGACGATAAACCGCCCGTTTTGATTGGCGTGATTCCCGGCGGTCTTGGCGACGCCCTCGCTCAGATTAGCGGTTTCCAATTTCCAACTTATTCGGCGTCCCTCACGCTGGGTCTCCCTATCCGCAACCGCGCGGCAGAAGCGGCTGTGGGCACCAGCCAGGTGAATAAGAAACGAGATCTTTTCGCCCAGCGCGCAACGCTTCAATCTATCGAGCTGGAAGCGCGCAACGCGATTCACCAGCTCGAACAGGCCAAGCTTTCCATGGGCGCCGCGAAAATTGCGCGCGACCTTACGCAAAAGAACCTTGAGGCAGAGCAGCGCAAATACGATCTGGGAGCGGAGACAATTTTCATCTTGTTGGATACACAAAGCCAACTCGCCACCGCCGATCTCACCCTCGTCCAGGCCCAGATCAGCTACCAACTCGCCCTTACCGCCGTTCAGCATGCCACCGGAGAGCTTCTCGAGCGCTATCACGTCCAAATTAAGGACCCCAAGCCATCTATCGTGCCGTAATGGAACGGTACCACCCTCATTTTCGGCACAAAACTAGCCCAGGAACTGACCTTTACCGGAACGGTACACCGCACCCCTGTCAAGATTGACAATTCCTACTGAAAATGGAAAATGGTTAAACCCGCCCATGGGAACTACCCGAGCTTCCTCGGGTACAGAATCCGTATTGGATTATACGATGAACGAAATTCGTGTCTCCGAACGCGGTCCAGGCGCTGGTAACTCCGGTGGAAGCTCGCGCTGGGACCTTCCCACTCGTACGTCACGTTGGTTCACCGCCAGCGGTTTTCTTATCGCCACAGCCATCCTCGTCTTTTTGATCGGCATGGCCTATCGCGAAACCAGCCAGCAAGTCCGCTCCAGCGAATGGGTCATGCATAGCCGCGACGTAATTTCCGCTATCGGCGACTACGCAACCGCAGCCAAATCGGCCGGCGCCGCTGCCACCGATTACTACAAGACCGCCAACGAAGCCGACGTACCCGCGTTCGCAAACGCGGTCGCCAGCATTCATGGCGCCATTGATCACGTCCGTCAGCTCACTTCGGACAATCCGACGGAGCAGCAGCTGACCAGCAATCTTCGTTCGCAAACGGATCGAGCGTTTGAGTTGCTTCGCCAGTCCATGGATCTGCGCCGCGAAGGCAAGACAGGCGCTGAGGCACTCGCCGCGATCACACCGGAAGTTAGAGCAGTGTCGCTGGAGTTGAACAAAACCTACGAAGCGATGCTGAGCCAAGAAAATAATCTTCTGAAATCACGGTCGGATGCTCAGGCTGCCGCGTCCCGCACTGCGAAAAAACTGGAACTGTGGGGCGGCATCGTCGCATTCGTGTTGATGGGCGCGGCTCTCGCCGTTTTCTGGCGCGAAAGTTCTGTTCGCCTTCGCGCGGAGCATTTGCTTTCCCAGGCAAACGCTCAGCTCGAACAGCGCGTGCGCGATCGCACCATGGAAGTTCAGCGAGTGAACGATCTTCTGCGCGACGAAAATGCTGAGCGCGTGGCCGCTGAGGAAGAAATTCGTCTTCTGAATGCCGTTCTCGAACAACGCGTGGTAGAACGCACCGCTCAACTTCAAGCATCCAATTTAGAGCTCGAAGCATTCTGCTATTCGGTTTCACATGACCTTCGCGCTCCGCTTCGCCACATTGACGGTTTCTCGAAAATTCTTCTGGAGGATTTCGCGAAGGATTTGAATCCAGAAGCTACCCACTGCCTGAATCGCATTCAAAAATCGATCAACAATATGGGTCTGCTTGTGGACGCGCTGCTAAATCTTTCGCGGCTTACTCGGAAAGGGATTGCGCCGCAACGTGTGCCGCTCGGCGAAATCGTGAATCTCGCCCGCACCGAATTGCAAACCGATCTCATGGGACGAAACGTGACCTGGAGAATTGGCGCGTTGCCTACGGTTCAGGGCGATCCCAGCCTGCTGAAGCAGGTTTTCGTGAATCTGTTGGCCAATGCCGTGAAGTTCACGCGCGAACGCGAGTCCGCCGTAATCGAGGTATTCCAACTCGAGGACAAAGACGAAACGACGATTCTCGTCCGGGACAATGGCGTCGGCTTCAACATGAAGTACGCCGATAAATTATTCGGAGTCTTCCAGCGATTGCACACGTCCGAAAAGTTTGAAGGCACTGGAGTCGGCCTCGCCACGGTGCAACGCATCATTCAAAAGCATGGTGGACGCGTATGGGCTGAATCAGAGCCGGAACGCGGCGCATCTTTTTATTTCACAGTTGGTATTCCCGCGACCACTGCATCGGGATCGTGGCCGGGGCCGGCCGAGAGGATTGTTTCCTGACTATGGAAAGCATGATCGATATTTTGCTGGTGGAAGATAGTGAAGCCGATGCGGAACTTACGTTGCGTGCGCTGCGCTCCGCAAATTTGGCGAATCCGATTCATGTGGTCCGTGATGGGGAAGAAGCACTGGATTTTCTTTTCTTTCGGAATGCGTACGCATCGCGCAGCGAAACCGAACATCCGCGGCTCGTTTTGCTGGATCTGAAACTGCCGAAGGTCGATGGGCTTACCGTTTTGCGCGAACTTAAAAAGGACGAGCGCACACGGCTTATTCCCATCGTGATTTTGACTTCGTCCCGCGAAGAGCGTGATGTCGTCAATGGTTATCAGCTCGGAGTGAACAGCTATATCCAGAAGCCGGTCGATTTCGATAAATTCCGCGAAACCGTTCGTCAGCTTGGCTGGTACTGGATGCTCATTAATCAACCGCCTGTCAGCCCCGGCCGTGCTGGCGGGGAAAATTAAGAATGAACAATATCGAACGCAGAAAAAAAGCTGCCGATAGTCCTCGCGAACGTTTGCACGCGCTCATCGTAGAGGATTCTCCGCTCGACGCCGAGTTCAACGTTCGAGTCCTGGAACGTTCCGGCTTCGATGTGTCCTGCGACGTTGTTTCTATGCCCGAAGATCTCGAAAAGCGCCTTCGCGAGAATCGCTATGACGTTGTCCTGTCCGACTACCGCCTTCAGGGATGGTCGGGCCTCGAAACCTTAAGACTCGTGCGCGAGCATCAATCGTCAACTCCCGTTCTGATCGTCACCGGAACACTCGGCGACGAAATGGCTGTTGAGTGCGTAAAAAATGGCGCTGCCGATTACGTCCGCAAAGATCATCTCAACCGCTTGCCCGAAGCTGTTCGTGATGCCGTCTCGCGCGCGGCCCACGCCTCATCCGCCGCTGAGCTTGCTTCTCAGTTGGCCCTGCACAATACCAGCATGGAGTTGGTTTTTGAAAAAGTCCCTGATCCATTCTTGCTGATGGACGATAACTGCGTCATCCAGCGCGCGAATCTCGCCGCGTCGGAAATGTTCGGCCAGAACATTTTTGAAATTATCGGCAAGCCCTGCTACGAAATCATTCACGGCACTACAGAAGCGCCGGCGGATTGCCCGCATCGTAGAATGCAGTTGAGCGGGAAGCCCGAGCGCGGCGAACTCTCGGTGGTTTCCAAAGAAAAAACGTTCGACCTCGCCGTTTCTCCATGCGTCAATCCTTCGGATAGTTTCCGAGGCTGTGTCGGCATATTCCGTGACACAACCAGCCACCACTCCGCTGAAACTGAGCTTCGCAATGCGAACCGCAAGCTAAGCGGCTGGGCCACGCAGCTCGAGCAGCGCCTGAAAGAAATGAGTTTGCTCGGTGAAATGAACGATTTGCTGCAACTGCGGGTAAGCGCCACGCAAACCTATGGAGTGCTCGCGCATTTTGGCGCAAAACTTTTTGGTGATGATTCCGGCGCACTGCGTCTGCTGCGCCCGGAATCAAAATTATTGGAAACCGTGGTGATTTGGGGCGTGGATCCGCCGCCGGTACGCTCATTTCCTTCAGATGACTGCAACGCCGTCCGCGCGGCACGTCCCGTGGATACTTTCGATGGCGCGAGTTCGTGCGCCCACGTCACCACGCCCTCCCGCATGAAATCATTGTGCACACCCGTGCTGGGACAACATGAAATTCTCGGCATTTTGGAACTGAGACTCGCTGAACCTGCTCTCGCTAACGCTGATGCAAGCAAGGACGCCAATTCCGATTCGTCACGTTCCGCCGACGCGATTCGCCACCGCGCTGCGATTGTTGCCGAACATTTCGGCCGGGCTCTGGTAACACTGCGCCAGCGCGAAAACCTGCTGATCGAAAGTATTCGCGATCCGCTCACGGGACTATTCAATCGCAGATATCTTGAGGAATCGCTCGAACGCGAAATGACTCGTGCCGCGCGTTCTCGCCACGCTATTTCCGTCATCATGCTCGACGTGGATCACTTCAAAGTTTTTAATGACACTCATGGACACGCCGCCGGTGACGCGATGCTCTCCGCGCTCGGCAAAATGCTCCAGGCGCGCACCCGTCAGGGAGACATTGCCTGTCGCTATGGTGGCGAAGAATTCCTGCTGATTCTGCCGGATGCCCCTCTAGCGGTGGCCTGGCAACGCGCCGAACAATTGCGCCTTGAAGCTCAGCAACTTCGCGTTAAACTTGGTGATATCGAACTGCAGCCCGTTACTCTCTCACTGGGCGTTGCAGCGTTTCCGAAACACGGCGCAACCCCCCGCGAACTGCTCGCCTGCGCTGATAGCCATCTGTACCTGGCCAAGAACGCCGGGCGTGATTGTGCCGTTGCTGGTGAGCAGATCCAGCAGCCGTTGTCTTCGGAATAGCCGTCGTTTTCTGGTTAGTGGTTTCCGAATCTGCGGTTTCACCCATAACGATAGAAAAGTGTAGCTCGGTCTTTCAGGAGATTTCGGATGGAGCTTTCCGCGTCGCACGAACGCGCCTTGCGTGTGCTGTTGGTCGAACACGAGCCTACCGACGTGGAACTTTGCATCAGCGCGCTTCGCGGCGCGGGATATTTCCTGCACGTTGATGTCGTCTCCACACCCAAAGATTACGAGCGCAATCTCGATACGCAGACGTACGACGTTGTACTTTCCGATTACAACATTCCCGGCTGGTCCGGTATGGACGCTCTTCATTTGCTTCGTGAAAAGGGAAAGGAGATGCCGTTTCTTCTCGTCACCGGAGCGTTAGGCGAAGAAGTTGCTGTTTCCTGCATTCAGCAAGGCGTCGCCGATTATATTTTGAAGGATCGGCTCGCGCGCTTGCCTTACGCAATCGATCGCGCTATCGGCGAGCAACGTTTGCGCGAAGAACGTAATCGCTCTGGCCTCGCGTTACGCCATTCCGAGGAACGCTATCGCGAGCTTGTTGAAAATGCCATCTACGGAATTTATCGCGAAACAGTTCACGGCCGTTTTCTTCAGGTGAATCCCGCTCTGGTGCGCATGCTCGGATATGAATCCGGCAATGAACTGATGGATCTCTCCGCCCTTGCCACATACCGCTATCCAAACGATCGCGAGCGTCTCCTGCTCGAAGAATATCGCCGAACCGGACGCGTACAGGGCGTTGAAGTTGAATGGAAACGCAAAGATGGTTTGCCGCTGCTCGTTCGCCTAAGCGGCCGCGGCGTTCCCAACACTGCCGGGGATTTGCAGGAGTTGGAAATTATCGTGGAGGACGTTACCGAGCGTCGTGCGCTCGAAAAGCAACTTCACCAAGTCCGGAAATTTGAAGCCATCGGCCAACTCGCTGGCGGCATCGCGCATGACTTTAATAACGTAATCGGCGCCATGATGGGTTGGGCCGAATTGGGCAGCGAACAAGCCCCCGCCGATAGCCGCCTCTCTGAATATTTTAAAAAAATTCGCGCGCAAGCTGGACGCGCTGCCGGACTCACGCGCCAATTACTCGCTTTCGCGCGACGCCAAATTCTTGAACCTCAGGATATTTTGCTTAACACGGTCGTGACAGACGTCCTTAGCCTTCTGGAAAAAGTAATTGGCAAGGATGTGGAAATCAGAACATATCTGGCGCCCGAACTTTCAACCGTCCGCGCGGACGCATCGCAGATCGAACAAGTCCTCATGAATCTGTGCCTGAATGCGCGCGACGCTATGCCCTCCGGCGGCTGCCTCACCATCGAAACGCGCAACACGAATCTCGATGACGACGCCTGCCGCAGAACCCCGGGACTTTCTCCCGGCCGTCATGCCGAACTGATCGTCACCGACGACGGCATTGGCATGGACGCCAAAACTCGCGAACATATTTTTGAGCCGTTTTTCACCACGAAAGAACCGGGCAAAGGCACCGGCCTTGGACTCGCCACTGTTTTCGGAATCATCCGCCAGCACGGCGGATTTGTTTCCGTCGATAGCGAGCCGAACCATGGCACCACATTCCGTATTTATTTGCCCGTCGTGAAAACCGCCGCTGATCTTGCCGAGCCGGAATTCAAGCCCGAGGAATCCGCCCTTCGCGGCGGCAACGAAACGCTCCTGGTTGCCGACGATCACGAAGGCATTCGCGAAATGGTTCGCAGCGCGCTCGAAGGTTGTGGCTATCGCGTCCTGCTCGCTGTGAATGGCGAAGAAGCAATTCGTTCATTTGAGGAACACGCGAGCGAAATTCGCCTCATCATTCTGGATATGGTGATGCCGCGCATCGGTGGCCTGGAAGCCGCGAAACGCCTCCGCAAAATTCATCCCGAACTGCCCATAATTTTCACCACGGGCTATAGCACCGATAATGAAGCGCTCAGCAAAGTGATCAAAGCAGGCGGCGCCGTGGTTGAAAAACCATTCGACCCCGGAAAGTTAGCGCGACGTGTTCGCGAAATGCTGGATGCTTCACTCGTCCATTCGCAATCGCCCGCGGCAAATCGCGGCAAATAAATCCGCGGTCAGTAACTGGGTGCGTGCGATTTGTCTTTTGACGTCATCCTGAGCGCAGCGAAGGATATCCGGCGGCGCATTTTGACGCAGGGGTCGGCTTTTTCAGGATCTTCGCGTGGATTTATTTCAGAAATAATCTTCAAGAACCGTGAACAACCAATTCCGGCGCCGCGTTCTGTTTGCTCGTCCGCTTATTTGCGTAAAGCAACCTATCCGCGCGCTCCAAAAACATTTCCGGTGACTCCCCCGGCTCGTAACCCACCCAGCCCGCCGAATATTGCACCTGAATAATGTGCCCCGCGTAATTCACTTCAATATCTTTCAACCGGCTGAACAGCGCCTGCACTTGCTCCGCCGGACATTCCGGCAATATCACCAGAAACTCGTCGCCGCCCATGCGAATTGCATAATCGGAAACTCGAATTGCGCTGTTCAATCGCTCCGCAAATTCCTTCAACACCTGATCCCCGGCGGGATGTCCAAACTGATCGTTAATCTGCTTAAAACTATTCAAGTCGAATGACACGACCGTCATCGGATGTCCGTAGCGCTGCGATCGCGAAGCTTCCGCCGCCAATCGTGTTTCCGCAAACCGGCGATTGTAAAGCCCCGTCAGCGGATCCACCGTGGCCAAGCGATGAAATTCTTCCGCGCGTACTTTCAACCGGCTCATCACCTGCAACTGCTCGGAAAATTGCCGCCGCAGCCGCTTGATTTGCACCTGCTGGTAAATCGAATAGGTATTGAACAGCAGCACCAGTCCCACGAGTCCGCGCACCGCTTGATTCAAGCTGAACGCGAAAAACGGATCTTCCGTTTTCATCAGCTCCGGAAAACTTAGCGATACCACCGCCAGCGTCAGCAGCAGCATCACCACGATGGCCACGGCCCACAGCCACCAATCGCGGCGCTCCAGTTTTTTTAGGCTTGCCTGAATTTCTTCCAGCCGCGTTTCCTGCGGCAATTCAGGTATTTGTGTGATCGGTGTACTCATCAGCGTATTCCTTGGGAGCCAACTCCTGCCCGGCGCCCAAGTCGGGGGGTGGCTGCATGCACCCGCAGCAGCTATCTCCATTATACGAGCGCCGAGGCTTTCGTCCGGAAAATGATTTCCACAGTGTTTGCGGATTAGACGCATGTCGTACTATCACCCGCTAGACCATTTCCACGTTCGCGCGTCTAATACTTTGTGCATCACCGCACCAAAACACATCTCCAGAAACTTCGGGATGGCGCTTCGGCTTTGAAGTCGTATAATGTCTCCGGCTGGATGTAGCGCTCAGCACGAGCGGGACTCTTGTAGACATTTTGAACGCCGAGCAATCGATATGAACGTCGAACATCCAAAACTCGAAATCAACACTCGCACCGATGGCGACATTATGATCGTCGAGCCGCGCGGCCGCGCCACTCTCGGTGAAAATAGCGAACTCTTCGACCGCGAACTTCAGCGCATCACCACCACCGGATGCAAGAAATTGCTCGTCGATCTCAGCGGCCTAATTCAAATGGATAGCTCCGGCATCAGCGCGCTCGTACGTCAGTGCACCGGACTCACCCGCAAAGGTGGCAGCCTCCGGATCGTGTGTCCTCCGGGCCGAGTGTATGACGCGCTCAGCGTCACCCGTCTTCTCGACGCCATTCCAACATTTCCCAGCGTGGCCTCCGCACTCGAAAGTTTTCACGCCACCAAGTAGCGCCGACACTCCTGTCGGTGCCA
The DNA here is from genome assembly GCA_963778235.1 of uncultured Acidobacteriota bacterium. Lineage (GTDB taxonomy): Bacteria > Acidobacteriota > Terriglobia > Acidiferrales > UBA7541 > DASTCZ01. The sequence continues at coordinate 768,558 of CAVZTQ010000004.1, forward strand.
GATAAAATCAAAACGCAACTCTCGCAATTCCACCAATCTTTTCCGCGTCAACTAAATCCAACCCAGCCCCCACTTCCCAATTTGGAACAAATCCACATGATTCGCTGAACCTCAACCTATCAAAATAGCATAATCTAAATTGCATTCAGTTCACTTTGGTACACTTCGCACCTCCGCGAATTTAACCTCCGAATAAAAATTTTCCGCTCATTTTCCGTCAACTTGTCCACTACTGCACAGACAAAAACTTACCACTCTTCTAATCTTCGTTCCCTGCGCGATTACCGCGAAATGCTCTGTGGTTTTCAGCCACGTAATTTCAGCGACGCGCGCCGCACATTTATTTAGATCAACAGCAGCAACTGAAGCGCGACGATGATGACGACGATGAGGAGCTCCTAATGCGTAAGGCAACGATAAGAACCATTTGCATGCTGGGATTTGCGACGGCGACTTTTATTTCCGGATGCGGCCGCGAACAAACCATCGCCCCGATTACGCCTGCCGTTATTTCCACGAATCCCGCGCCCGGAGCCACCGGCGTTCCCGTCGCGCAAGTCGTCAGCGCGAATTTCAACGAAGTAATGACCGCCACCACGATCACCACATCCACTTTCACATTGACGGGCCCCGGCACCACATCCGTCGCCGGCGCGGTCACCTATTCCGGCGTCACTGCCACATTTACGCCGACCGTCAAGCTCCTCGGCAGCACTCTTTATACCGCGACGATCACCACCGGCGCGAAGGACCTTATTAATGTTCCGCTCACGGCCAACTTTGTCTGGACGTTTACCACCGCGCCGATTCCAATCGTCATCTCCACGGTTCCCGTAGCCGGAGCTGTTGCCGTCCCACTCAACCAGAAAATGGCGGCAACATTTAGCGTCCCGATGAACGGAGGCTCGCTTACAACCGCAGGCACATTTATTCTCGCACTTGGCCCGGTCGGCGGAGCAAGCGTTCCCGGCACCGTCGTATTTGACGCGCCCAGCAACACCGCGATTTTTTCGCCAACCGCCGCGCTCGCCGCGAACACGCAATACACCGCCACCATCACCACTGCCGCGCAAAGCGCCCTGGGAAATAATTTGTCCGCGAATTTTAATTGGAGTTTCACAACAGGTCCCGTCGCAAACGCCGTTCCGCCAACGGTCACTTTCACCAATCCTGCGGCTGGCGCAGTGAACGTGCCGCTCAATCAGAAAATCGCCGCCACATTTAGCGTGCCCATGAATCCGGCCACAATTTCCGCCGCCGGAACTTTCACACTTGCCGTCACCGCAGGTGGAGCAGCAGTTCTCGGAACGGTCACATACTCGGGTAACACCGCCGTATTTTCTCCAGCTGCAAACTTAACTGCCAGCACGCAATACACCGCCACTATCACCACAGCCGCGAAAGATCTCACCGGCGTCGCCATGGCCGCGAATTTCGTTTGGAATTTCACCACAGGACTTACCGCGACCGTCGTTGCTCCAACTGTTGTCTCCACAATTCCCGCAGCTGCCGCAGTCGGCGTGCCGCTGAATCAAAGAATTTCCGCCACGTTCAGCGTACCCATGAGTCCCGCTTCAATTTTGGCAGCCGGAACTTTCACCGTTGCTGTCGCCGGAGTTGGCGGTGCAGCCGTCCCGGGAACCGTGGCCTATGCGGGTAACACCGCGGTCTTCACGCCGAACGCGAATTTAGCCGCGACCACCCAATACACCGCCACCATCACAACTGCCGCGCAAAATCTCACCGGCACTCCGCTGGCCGCGAACTTCGTTTGGAGTTTCACCACCGGCGTCGCTGCAAATGCTGCCGCGCCCACAATCACCGTAACCAATCCGGCAAGCGCCGCGATTAACGCCACGGTGAACACTACCGTCAACGCAACATTCAGCGTCGCGATGGACCCGACCACCATCAACAACATTACCTTTACGCTGGCCATTGCCGGTGGCGGAGCCGCCGTCAACGGAACGGTTACTTACAATCCTGCCACGCTCATCGCCACGTTCACGCCTTTGGCAAACTTAACTCTCGGCACGCAATATACCGCCACAGTTTCCAATCAAGTGAAAAGTCTCACCGGACTCGCACTCATCGCAGGTGTCGCTCCGAATCCGTGGAGTTTCACTGTGAATGCGGCTGCCGGACCAGTTGCCCCGCCGCTCGGCGTCGCTGCGACATTCGGTTCTTTTGGCGGCGGCGCAGGAATCACCAATCAAGGTCTGCTGACGGTCGTTAACGGAGATCTCGGTACCACTGCGGTCTCAACCGCCGTCACCGGATTCCACGACGCAGGCGTCGGATGCATTTACACCGAAACGCCGCTCAACGTCGGCACTGTAAATGGAAAAATTTATACCGCACCGCCTCCACCAACCACGGTCTGCACTTCAGAAGGCACCGCGCCGACACTTGTTATCGCCACGCAAGCCGCGTCTGACGCGCTCACCGCGTACAACAATCTCCTGCCAGCCAATCGCCCGGGCGGCATCGATCCTGGCGCCGGTCAGTTGGGTGGACTCACACTCGCTCCGGGACTTTACAAATCTGCGAGCGGCACGTTCCAAATCACCGGATCGGATCTCACGCTCGACGCGCAGAATAATCCGAACGCGATCTTCGTTTTCCAGATGGCCTCATCACTTACCGTCGGTGCAGCTGGCGCACCTCGCAGCATCATTCTGATTAACGGCGCGCAGGCCAAGAACATCTTCTGGCAAGTCGGAGCGGCGGCAACCATCAACGGCGCTGGCGGCGGAACCATGGTCGGTACCATCATCGCCGCAGCCGGGGTCACTTTCTCAACCAGCGGAAATGTAACGATCACCACGTTGAACGGACGAGCGCTCGGACTGAACGCTTCCGTGACGATGGTGAACACAGTTGTCAACGTTCCGGCGCCCTAAAAAGCAGAATTGATTTGGCGAGATGAATTCATCCACGGCGGCAGTGTCGGAGTGCAGCTCGGGTTCTCCGAACCCGAGGCCTTTCGTGCCGCAAGAATTTGGACTGGGTTCGTGGAAGTACGGAACATCAGTTCGGAAAATTAATTCAGTGCAATTTTTGGAGGCAACAATGATTCGAGCAGCGCGATGTGTCGCCGTGATGGCGGTTGCTTTCACAATGGCGGGCGGAGTTTATGCCGGACAATCCGCTTCGACGACGTCGTCGAAGTCCACTGACCAGAAGGTGACCGCAACGGTGGACTCAACGTCCGTTCAGCCGCCCGCGGACTCATCTGCATTTCCCGCCGCCGCTCGCACTCATCGCTACGCTGACTATTCCTATCCCAAAGTTGAATGGTCTCTCGACTATTCTTTCTGGCGCGCCATGCCCACCTCCCGCACCAATCGCATGGGCTATCTCCACGGAGGCAGCACCTCCGTCGCATATAATTTCACGAACTATCTCGGCATCGTCGCGGATTTCGCCGGATTCGATAACAATCGCCTCACAATTTTCGCGCCCACCACCAGCCAAACCGTGAATTCCAGTGGCAGCGCATACACTTATCTTTTCGGCCCGCGCGTTTCTTTCCGCAGCAGGCACGATCGCTTCACCATTTATGGCCAGGCGCTCTTCGGAGGAGTCAACGCCAGCGCCGTCCACATTGATGGCTGCGGCACAGCTCCCGTCTGCACTCCGCTTGGTTCGCAAAATGCATTTGCCGAAGCATTCGGCATGGGACTTGACGTGAAACTTACGCATCGCCTTGCGTGGCGCGTGTTTGAAGGGAATTACACGCTCACGCGTTTTCGCGACGCCGCCGGAAATCCGCTGTTACCGAATTATCAAAAAAATGTCCGCTTTTCATCAGGACTTGTTTTCCGCTTTGGTGGCGAGCCGGCCGCGCCTCCGCCGCCTCCGCGACCGCCGCTTGCAGCTTCCTGCTCAGTTGATAAAGAAATGGTCTTCGTCGGTTCCGGCGAAATCGTGGCAGTACACGTGCGCGCGGACAATTTCGATAGCAATCCAATTACGTATTCCTGGTCCGCCAGTGAAGGCACGATTGATGGCAACGGCCCTGACGTTCGTTGGAGTTCCGCCGATCGCGGCCCCGGCACTTACCTATTCAAAGCGCATGTGGATAACGGAAAACGCGGCGTCGCCGATTGCTCCGTAAATATTCGAGTGCAACCGCGCCCGAATCGTCCGCCAACCATGAGTTGCTCAGCCGATCAACGCAGCGTCACCGTCGGCCAGCGCGTAGTGATCACAGCATCCGCGTCCGATCCCGATAACGACCCGCTAACATATTCATGGCGAACAAACGCCGGTCGCATCGAAGGCGATGGCGCCGTCGTGCGATTCCAAACCACCGGAATTGCTCCCGGTTCTTACGCAATCACAGGTCACGTGGATGACGGTCGCACCGGCACAGCAGATTGTGTCGTGAATGTTGACGTACAAGCCGTGCAAGTCGCCGCACCGCCCGCGGAGCAGGTTCAACTCGAAGCGCGCCTCGCGCTGCACAGCATTTATTTCGCAACCGCGCGTCCGACCGTCGAACATCCTGAAGCCGGACTCGTCCAAAGTCAGGAAGATGTGCTCACGGCACTCGCCACGGATTTCGTTCGCTACTTAACTTTCAAACCAGACGCGCATCTCACTCTCGAAGGCCATGCCGATCACCGCGGAGCCGTCGAATATAATCTGCATCTCACCGAGCGCCGTGTCAATCGCACCAAATCGTTCCTAGTCGCTCACGGAGTTCCAGCGGCGAACATCGACACCAAGGCTTTCGGCGAACAAGAAAATCTCACTGCCGATCAAGTAAAACAATTGCTCGAAGAAAATCCGGATATCACTCCGGACGAGCGCGCAAGACTCGAAAAGAATTTGCCCGTAATCGTGATGGCAAATAATCGACGCGTTGACGTTTCGCTCCCCACCACCGGCCAGACGTCCATCCGTCTCTACCCTTTCAACGCAAAGGATTCCCTAACGCTAATCAGCCCCGCCGGCACTCAAGGCGATAAACGCACCACTACACCACCAGCGCGCAAAAAACCGCCAACGCCCAAGCGCTAATCCGAAAAGTAGCACCGACACTCCTGTCGGTGCCGGGTGCGAATCAACCATCGATTCGCACCTCCACTCCGATCAAAAACCCCACGTGTCGAACTCACACGCGGGGTTTTTGACTTTATTTTTCGATTTTGTCTTCGGGGCGTAGCTCACGTTCTCCGAACGTGAGGTATTCAGCAGCACCAACACCCAATCCCAATTTAGTCCCTACTCGGGAATCCATCGCAGTTTTATCGCGCGCGAGTTCAAATCACCCTGGAAAGAAAAGAAGAAATTAAGCGTGACCACGCGCCACCCACCTGCCACTAACAAATTGCTCGCCCCGTAGAACAGCTTCGATTGCAGGCAGCAGATCACACTGGACACGTACTTTATGAACGTAACCCTGAGCGCCTGTGCTCAAAGCTAACTCTTCTGGGTCCAGAGAATTGTCCTGGCTCAGAAAAATTATTTTGGAGTTGGGTGAGACTTGTCGTATCTGCCGGGCTGCTTCGATTCCATTCAATTTGGGAAGGCCGATATCCAGAATAATTAAGTCAGGTCTCAGTTGTCCCGCTTTCTGGACAGCTTCCAACCCATCCGACGCTTCGCCGGTAACTTGCAATTGTGGACGCGCTTGAAGCATCTCGCGCACAGTGCGTCGCCAGTCGTCGAAATCATCCACCAAAAGGATGTGAATGGTCATGCCACATATACAGCAAACAGCCTGCCAAACATCGCTCCACAACGCCGGGATCAAGGTCCAATAGAATCAGTCACTTGGTCGGTAGTTCGTACTGCATCCGACAGAAATCGTTTGAAACTGGCTGTAATCCACCAGCACCCGTAAGGTTTCAGCCACCTGAAGCAAGTGGAGAACGACGGATAGGGAATTATCAGAAGCCAATTGGCCTGGAACCACAATTTGGGAAGATGGATTGATGGGTATGTGGATTTCAACAATTTCCACAGGCCCGATCACTTTTTCACAGGAAGCGGGCTTCTCGCCGCGAAACCCCTCTGCTAATCTTCGCGCGACTCGATGACCGCACAACTGACATCTTAGTTGGCATTCGAGGGGTTGCGTTTCAGCGATAACAGAAATTACTGTTATGTGAGTTGTTGAATATACCTATCCGAGGAGCATCTTTGACAAAACTCCGCCTCATCGTGGCTGACGACAGCCTGCCGTTCTTGAAGAAGCTGGTCTCGTTGCTGTCGGTCGAGTTTAACGTTGTGGCAACCGCCGCGGACGGTGAGACGGCGCTTGACCTCATCCGTCGTTTCGAGCCGGATGTGGTTGTCTTGGATTTGCACATGCCGGCACTTAATGGCATCGAGGTCACCAGAAAATTAGCTAAGAATCCTCTAAGTCCGAAGGTAGTGATTTGCTCGGCGGAGACCGATCCTGAATTTGTAGAAGCTGCGCGAGAGGCGGGGGCGGCGGAGTACGTTTTCAAGTCGAGGATTGAAACAGAACTGATCTTAGCTGCGAGATCGGCTGTTCAGGATAGTTCTTTTCCGACACCGGAGGTCGAGCGCGGCTTCGATCTTAGCGAAGCCGCCAAATAAGGGACTCCCTCTACGGTGTCTAGGCCGAACCTCCACCCTCATTGCTGCTTCTGAATACTTCAAGCTCCCGTCGCCTTGACCCGTTCCGCTTTTGTTCCAGCCGACAGAGGAACTCTAACACTCACTTCCGTGCCAGACAGTTGCTTCGATGTGATCGAAATCGTGCCGTTCACCAACCTGACCCGTTCCTGCATGCTGACAAGTCCCAGCCCTTGAGTAGCCCTTGCCAATTCGGAATCAAAGCCTACTCCTGAATCCCGGACGATTAATTGAATCTCGGTAGACGATCCGTGCAGCTTCACTACGAAGAACCGCACTCCGCTATGCTTCAGAGCGTTTTGTAATCCTGCCTGCATAACTCTGAACAAACAAATTGAAATCTCCTGCGGCACAGTAGCTGGCATGCCCTCGCTGCTAAAATCAATTTCCACTTTGTGCTTGCCGCCAAATTCTTTGCAGAATCCGCGCATCGCAGAGACTAGACCAAGATATTCCAGCTTTGACGAGTGCAACTCATGCGACAAGGATTGAACTACGGCCGATATATCCGAGGTGCGTTTCCCAAGTTCATCCAATTGGTCTCGAAGTTCTCCATACGTAACGGGGGAAACTTCCTTTATTCGTTCAATCTCGATTGACAACAACGCGAGGCGTTGATTGACATCGTCGTGAAGTTCCCGGGCGATCCGGGTACGTTCCTGTTCTTGTGCCTCAAGCAGCTTTCGGCTCATGCCTGCGAGGGTTTCTTCCGCTAGTTTGCGCTCGGTGATGTCCATGCACGAGCCAATGTACCCGGCAAACGAGCCATCCGTGTTGAATCTCGGCACACCTTGATCGAGAATCCACATATATTCTCCGTCATGCCGCCGGATCCGATACTGCATCTGGAAAGACTCGCGGCGATCAAATGCCGTCGTGTAACGATCCATGCAATGCGCTAAGTCTGCGGGATGAATGCCCTCTATCCAGCCGTTGCCGATTTCCGCTTCTAGAGACCGTCCGGTAAATTCAAGCCAGGACTGATTGACGTAGGTGCAAAGCTTTTCTTGATCGGACATCCAAATCATCACCGGCGCAGTGTTAGCGACGAGCCGGAATCGTTCCTCGCTTTCGTACAAAGTTGCTTCTGCGCGCTTACGATCGACGATGTCTGACTCGAGCTGCCTGTTGGCAATCATCAGTTTGGTTTCCGCCACTTTTCGCCCGATTCGCTGCCAGAGCAATCCGGAAATCAGTAACGCCTCCACCAGGATCAGCGTCATGCCGCCGATCACATACCATCTGAAGGATTCCCATAAAGTTGTCTGCCGATTGAGAATGGTGCTGCCAGGCGGAAGGTCGCCTTCTTTCAGTCCCCACCGTCGCAAGGCCCGCCAATCGAACATGTAGACGTTACTGCTCCTGACGATAGGAATATCCTTACGTTTCTCTCCGTTCAGAATTCTCAAAGCACTCTTGGCAGCGTCGCGCGCGGTCGCTGCCCAACTCAAAAGATCTCCGCCCACAGCTCCATTGTTCAAATCGACGTCGTCCAAGACAAAGACGGGCGCTCGCGCCGCGCTCACCACCAAAGGTACAGCCTGAGTTGCATCAATGAACCGGTCTCCAGCGATATCCTGGGTAATTGCTGTGTGCAGAACGATCGTGTCATTCCGCAGCAGCTTCAACTGCTCGATAAGATTGGGCATGGACAAATCCGTAAGGTAAGTAAAGTCAAACTTCGATTCGTAGCCGCGCAAGTCCTCCCGAACAATCGCTTCTTCTTGGCGGTCGAGCGAGCCTACCCCGCCCACGACTACCACGTGTTTGGTGCCGGGTTGCAAGCGCAATGCTGACTCCAGGGTCTTTTCGGTCTGCACGTCAGACCAGGCGCCGGTAAAACGCGAGTCCGCCTCAATCCCCGCTGGAATCTCCATGATCCCGCAGAACACAACCGGAGTATCTTTAAACGGTCCTTCATGCATTTCCTGCACGAACCGAAGAGAAGCAGGGCCCACTGTAATAATCACGTCAGGTCTGCGGTCCGAATACTTGCGGATGTACCATTCGCGAACTTGGCGCTGGGAAGCCTCCTCAGGAAACAAAGTAACTTCAAGATTCTCGTTATAGAACTCCACCCTGTAAGGAGAGTTCTTTTCCAGCCCTTCGAAGATGTCGCGATCCATTTCCGCAATGCCAGGGGAGGAGACAGAGCCAAAATCATTGAAGACGAGGACTCGCCGGACTGGCTTGACCTGGGCTGCCGCAGGAAGCAGCGTGCTGGCGGCAAGTACCGCGATGGCGAACGACCCCAGCGCCCACGCCCCGCACAGTTTCCAAGTACGGCGTCTGGTGTGCCGTTGGCTGCCAAAATTACTATCGGATGGGTATCGGCCCGCGGCATCGGGCCGCCGTAGGAGGAAAAGTTGTAGGCCCGCGCCCACCAAGTGTGACCGCATTCGAGGACCCCCGCACACTGGATCATTCCTGTACGCTCCACAGAGAGCGAGAACAATCAGCGCGTTGAGCAGCAAGATTCGTTCGCGATTATATAACATTGCGTTTAGTCAATGGTCGAGCATTATCTGGTGATCTACGGCTTTTAACTTCGGCACTTCGGGGACAGACGGGAGGTTTTCTATCATCTCCGTGGGTGGCTCATCCTTTGCGGTACGCAAAGGGTGGTTTTTTTGTTTTTCTTTTTTTGCCTTTTGCTCCGCAGCTTTGGTCTTTCCCTTTACTCTTCATCCGCCCGTGGCCCAGCCTTCCGAATCACCGTATACAAAAATGCGGTCGTCAGCCCAAACAGAATCCAGCCGTTTAGCGATTCCAAGGCGCCCAGCATTTCCCATTGTGGCGTCAAATGAAGATTCTCGTGTCCGTAACTCGTCATAGCATTCAGAGAATAAAGCATCGCCGATCTGGTGTTCGGCAACGCCCTCAGAAAACGGTAGGCCCCAGCCCAGAAAACCCCTTCAATTCCGTGCAGAATCGTCACCGAAAGAACTGCCGCTCCAACCACGAAGGTCGGGCCAAACAACACACGCCGCATGCGTCCCGTACTGGTCATCCCTGCTTTCAATCCTCTTTCGATGAACCTTAGTCCGTAGGCGTGAAAAATCACAGTCAGCAGTATAAACAGCAGGCCCCACACCCAATCTGCACCCCAACCGGGGTCATAGTCGGGATTCATTCATGACCTTTCCTGCTCCTGTCCACTGGGCGATAACGGAGGAATTAGCTGCAAATTCAGTATTGCCCTCAGCGTTCCATGCGAATAACTGTCAACAATGCCAGTTCGCTGTGCCCGGCGGTGATCCACCCTTTAGTCCGAACTTGTTACGGACTGCAGTAATCTAATTCGACTATCCAGTTTGATATCTGCCTTGTTTCCATGGGCCTACACCATATTTCACCAGAAACTGTGCACCCCCCACCCCGGGGGTCGTTAACGATGTGTGTGCTAATAAAGGACTTACGGCGATCTGGCGTGTAAGTGTGTGCCAATAAATGACTTAGGTGTTGTCTTTGCCGATCTGGTGCGTTCTGCTGCAGCCCTGCGGCACTGCAATATTACTCCCGCTTTTGACGCTGGTTTTTACCGATCGACACTAAACTCTCAACTATCGACTGCACCAAGCACTGTTCACTACAGCGCAGTATTCCAAATCAATACCTCTGATAATCAATGCCACAAACGCCCATCCCATATCGAATCGCGTTTCGCTCGTAGGATATTCGTAAGATAAAAGGAGACCCATCTTGAAGATTGGAAAATTGTCCCTGCTCGTAGTGTCCCTGCTCGCGTTCGGCGTTTCCGTTCACGCACAAGGAAAAATAGTCAGCCGCAGCACCCCTGCCGTGAATTACCGGCATCACAGCGGCTCCACCAAAATTGATTTCAAGGGCACGGATCTTATGCCCGGCGCGCACGGCGAAGCGAAAGTAAACACCACTCGCGGCGCGATGAAAATCGAAGTTGAATTCGCCAATCTGCAATCGCCGAAATCTTTCGGCAATGAATATCTCACTTACGTTCTCTGGGCGATTTCTCCCGAAGGCCGCGCAATCAATCTCGGCGAAGTTCTCGTAGGCGGGAATGATCGCAGCAAACTCGATGTCACCACGCAACTGCAAGCTTTCGCGATGATCGTCACCGCGGAACCTTATTACGCAGTTCGCCGTCCGAGCGATGTGGTCGTAATGGAAAATGACATTCGCCCGGACACTGTCGGAACCACAGAACGTGTCGACGCAAAATATGAATTGACCGGCCGCGGTGGATATATTCCGACCGGATACAATTTTGATCCCGTTTTGATCAGCGTTCGTTTGCCGTTGGAATTTTATGAAGCACGAAACGCAGTTCGCATCGCGGAATCCGAAGGCGCAGATCATTACGCAACCGCAAGCTACGCAAATGCGATTCGTCAATTGACGGAAGCAAACGCGATGGCTTCACGGCGGAACGTTGAAACGAAGCCACTCATCGCAATTTCCCGTGAAGTGGTCCAAACCGCAGAAGATTCCCGCGAGATCGCCATGAAGGCACGCGAAACCGAAAGCGGTGACGCAAAGAATCGCGCACTCGCAGGACGCGCAGCAGACGCAAAAGCACAATCCATAATTGACGCTGAGGCGCGCCGCCGCGCGGAAGACGCCGAAGCAAATGCAAATGCCGGTCAAGCGAACGCAGAAGCCGGCCAAGCAAATGCCGAAGCAGCGAAGCTCGAAGCCGATCGCAAACGCAGAGAAGCGGAACGCGATGCAGCAGCTGCGCAAACCGGCCAACAAAATGCCCAAGCAGCAGCAATGACGGCTGATCAACAACGTCTCGCAGCCGAAGCGGAATCGGAACGCAACAAAGCCAAGGCAGATTCTTCCGATTCGCAACTTGCACAAGCGTTGCGTGAACGGGAAGAACTTCGCGCGCGTCTGTTGCTCCAATTCAACGCCATCCTGATGACGCGTGATACCGCGCGCGGACTCGTAGTGAATATGTCCGACGTATTATTTGACACCGGCAAATACACGCTGCGTCCGGCGGCACGGGAGAAGCTCGCAAAAATTTCCGGAATTATTCTGGCGTATCCTTCGCTGAATTTGGCCATTGAAGGAAACACAGATAGCGTCGGCGGAGATGATTACAATCAGGATCTTTCTGAAAAACGCGCAGGCGCGGTTCGCGATTATCTCGCCGAACAAAAAATTCCTATGACGTCTATGACGGCAAAGGGATTCGGCAAAACGCAACCGGTCGCAACCAATGACACAGCCGATGGACGTCAGGCAAATCGCCGCGTCGAACTGGTAGTGTCAGGCGAAGTAATCGGCACAACCATCGGAGTTGTCGCCGTAGTCCCGGGCTCAGTTCCGCAGCAAGAGATTCATCCCTAAACAAAAATAATACAGATCCAGCGGGTTCCGGTGATTTAATTTCACCGGAGCCCGTTTTTATTTTGCGCAGCAATTAATTTGGAGCCATCACCCGTTGCCAGTTAAACTGGAAAGCGGAGGGGTGGGTGAGTGGTTGAAACCGGCGGTCTTGAAAACCGTTAGGCCCGAAAGGGTCTCGGGGGTTCGAATCCCCCCTCCTCCGCCACACGATTCGACGCAAAAATTCTCCGCTTGAAATTTTATTTTCCGCAGATTAATTGGTAAGACTTTGCCGCAGCGTTTTCGCTTGTTGATAGGCCGGAAGATCGGCGTCGGCATTTTTCCACATGGTAAGAAGTTGGTCGAGTGGTTGTCGAGCTTTGTCAGACTGTCCTTGCTTCACGTAAATCTCGGCTAAATGAAGATGTGCGATGAGCCAATCCGTTTCCGGTTCCCAGGCCTGGCAGGTGGATCGATGCGGAAGAATATTTTCGTAAGTGGCGCGAGCCGCATCAAGATTTCCGCTCATCAGTTGAGCACGCGCAAGACTTAGTCCCGTCAAACAACTATAGCTTTGATACGAGCTGCCGGCTTGTTGAAGAAGAATTGTGGCGCGCGAAAAATTTCCGTGCGCAAGTTCGATTTCACCTTCCAGAACCGCGAGAGAAGTGGAATCTGCTGGATCTTGCGCGTTGGCGCTCGCTCGAGACTTTGCAAGGATCTCCGCAGCCTTTTCCACTTGCCCGATTCTTGCGTACTCAACGCCGAGGCGCGCTCCGAAACTTGTAGGGAAGACTGACAAGTGGTTAAGTTCCTGCAAGTCTGAGTCGAGTGCTTGCAGACTTCCAGGATTGTCAGCGCGCGCCAACCGAGTCTGCGCGAGAAACCAATCGCTTCGGCCTCGGGACATACTGTCATTGCCGGCGCCGGTATCAATTACGGATTGCTCCAAATAATTTTCAGCCTGCTTGAACTTGCCTTCCAAAATTCCGGCGAGCGCGAGAGATCGCAACGCCCGCCACCTCATATTCGGTTTTTCCATTGCCTGCTGGAAAGTTTTTAGCGCACCGGCGGAATCGCCCGCGCCAACGAGCGCGAATCCATATTCTTGATTAAGGTTCGCGGAAAATTCCAGGTCAGGCTGAATCTGAAATGCTTTGCGATACTGGCCGACGGAATCTGCGAAGCGGCCTTGCGCTTGCAAACTTGTTGCCATGCCGATGAGCGCGTTCGTGTTGTGCGAATCTACGCGCAGTACTTCTTGGAAATGGCTTTCGGCCTCGTCGTATCTGCCTGCTTCCATCATGCTGCGGCCAAGATCGTAATTCACACTCGTGTCGTCGGGATACGCCTTCAAATAGTCTTCATAGAAACGTTCCGCTTGTCGAGGATCGCCCAAGGCACGCTCATAATTGGCGCGAATGAAACGCTGTTCTCGATCGGTTAGCCGGTTCGTAAGTTGTAACGCCTTTTCGTAGTGTTGCCGCGCCTGGGTGGGTTCGTAAAAAATGTGGCTGGTTTGTGCAGCGCCAAGCGAGGCGTGCACCATCGCAAAATCGGGATCAAATTTCAGCGCTGAATCGTAGAGGGATACGGCGTCTTTATAACGTCCACTGCGCCACTGACTCTGCCCATCGACATACAACTGGAGCGCTTGCAAAGAAGATGTTGTGATCGCTGGAAGTGGTTTTCTGTTCTGCCGGATGGAATAAAACGACTCGCCAAGGCCGCGCCGAATGTCTGTGGCCAACGAATCCAATGCGTTCAGCAGATTGTCTTCATTTTCCGTGCGCGCTTCAAACGCGGCCGCCGTATTTCCGGTAACAGGATCCACAACTCTAGCGGTTAAATCGTAGCGATTACCTGTTTGTGCGATTGATTCCACAATGAGCGCGCGAATATTTTCACGCTGGCAGATTTCGCGGCCGAGCAATTCGTCAATTCGAGAATCCGCGCTGCGGCCCATCCGCCGAAGAACTTCGGCAACTCGCCCGCGCGGAAAAACATTGGCGTGAACGGACTGTCCGATGCTGATGGAAAGCGGAGCGAGAAGCGCTTTATCAAAACGAGCTTGGCCGGTATTGTTTTCAAAATCCGTGAGCAGAACCCAATCGCGATCGGCGAAGGACAGAACCGGTTGGCTTCGCAAGAACCAGATTGCCAGCGCGGCAATTATGGCGGTTGCGATGCCGAGTGAAACGAGAATCATTCTGCGTCGCTGTTTATCCGCGGCGGACTTTGCATCAGCGTCCAGTTCCGCAAGTCGACCCTTATCAACTTTCCACCACTGGTCCAGTTCCGAAACGTAGGCATAGACCGTGGCCTGTTTTTGATGGAGGTGACGGTGAACGGGAAGCCGACCGGATTTTTCCCACCTACGGACGGTGCGGACATCACGTTTCAGGTAGGCGGCAATTTCCTTCCACGAATCGAGCCGGCGGGACGAATCCTGCGGAGATTCTTCGGGCTTTGGGCCGAGCTGCTGGGAGACTGCCATATCAGGTCACACCATGAATGCAGGAACCGCGATCAGTGGAACGGATTCTAGAATATCCCTGCGAAGCTGGCAACCCCGCAATTAACCCCTCAGCCGAGAGACAAAGAGGGACATTTGGGTGATGACCGCCCTTGTCCCTTGCGGCGAATCCTTTCAGCCCCCATATTCGCGCGATGTCAGGCCCATACACTGGGCAATTTTGGGGGAGATTCGCCATGTCATCAATTCGACGCTTTTTTTCACGAACCACAATCTCTTGCGGGCTGGGACTCGCAATTCTTATCGGCATTCTGAATGTGCCTGCTTATTGTCAGATAAGGCCGACACTTCATTTCGGCGCGGCGACGCCGGCACCTCCTCCGGGAACGGATCTCTCCGTGGGCGTCGCGAACTTCAACAGTTTTCTGGTGGGAGCGAACGGAGTTTTTGCGGTTTCGCTGACGAACTCGGGTGCGACTGCGACCGGTGCGACGACTCTCACGATTACTCTGCCAAATGGAATTGGTCAAACGACCGCGACATCGCGAATCACAGGATTTATTTCTCCGATTCAAGATCCGTGGACGTGCGGTAAATCCGGACAGATTGTGACCTGCACAAATCCTGACCCGGAAATGCCGGCCGGAGCTACGACGGTTTTTACTTTTACTGTGGATGTGCAAGTTGCGGCCGTGCCGATCGCAACTGTTTCGGCGACAGTGTCCGGCGGCGGAGACACGAATTCTGCGAACAATACCGGAGCGGACACGATTAGCGTGAGTAGCGGATCTGCTGGAGCGGATCTGATTGTGAATGCGAACCATGCGGATACTTTCATCGCTGGTGACTCGAACTTAATTCAAGTGCAAGTGCTGAACATCGGCGGAGCGGCAACAAGTGGATCCATCAATGTGAATATGACGCTGCCAATTGGGCTGGGAAGTACTCCGATATTTTCCACGCTCGCGGCTGGAGATGGAACGTGGAGTTGTTCCCGTTTGGGCGCGACGGAAACTTGTACGGATACTGCGGGACTTTTGCCGGGAGCTGACGCGGTTTTCACTTACAGATTAAATATTCCGGCTTCGGCGATTCCAAATATTCAAGTGAACGCTTCCGTTTCGGGCGGCAATGATTCAAACACTGCAAATAATTCCAGCTTGGACACGATCCCGGTAATCGGTGTTGTGGATCTTTCCGTGCGTGCACGCCACAGCGGTGCATTTCGAGTTGGAACTGTGGGCACATTCACACTGACCGTTTCAAACTTTGGAACAGCGGACTCGAGCGGTTCCGTAACACTCATGGATACGCTACCAATCGGAGTGGATGCTGCTTCAGCGACTGGATCGGGCTGGAGTTGCAGCATCACGAGCGGCGTGCTGACGTGTACGCGCGCGGATGTTTTGTCGGCAGGTTCTTCTTTCCCGGCGGTGACCGTGAATTTTACGTCCGGTGCTGAAGGAGTGATCAGCGCGGTGAATACCGTGTCGATTTCCGGCGGTGGCGATTTTTATTCGGCGAATAATTCTGATAGCGACACACTTCAGATTATTCCGGTCACCAGCGGACCGGATATGTTGATGACGTTGAGCCACATCGGAAACTTTCCGAGCGCGGCCGGAATCGCGGCGTACGAAGTTCACGTCGCCAACGTTGGAAATGGTGACACTACCGGCGCTATTTCAATTGCGATCGCGCTTCCGGCGAACGCGACTTTTCTGAGTACTGTTGGCGCGGGCGCATTTAGTTGCGGAGCTGCTGCTGGCGGCGTGGCATGTTCGACATCCGTTCCATTTACGAGCGGAAATACTTTGGATTTTACGTTGAATTTGAATGTGGCCGCGGGACTGCCGAGTAGTTTTACTGCAACAGGAACGGTCACGAATGCCGGTGACGTAAATAATTCCAACAACTCGAGTTCAGATTTGACGCTGGTGAATACGGCGAGTGGCTCTGACCTGACGGTGACTATCACGCCTTCGACGCAGATATTTCATGCCGGATTAAATGGCGCGTACACGATTGATGTTCATAACAACGGATCGACGGCGACATCGGGAACGACGACGGTGATTACAGAGCTTCCGCCGGGAATGGGTGAAACAGTTCTTGGCGCCACGGGGTCGGGATGGACGTTCGCACGTTCCAACCGGACGGTAATGCTGACGACGACCAGCTCGATCGGCGCAAATCTTTCCGCAATTCAAATTGTGATGACCGCGTCGGTATCACCGAACGCGCCGTCGCGTGTTGGTCTCCATGCCGCGGTGTCTGGTGGCGGTGACATCAACACCGCGAACGATGAAAGTACGGCGTCGGTGAGTGTTGCTTCCTCCGGGCCGGATGTTCTTTTTTCAATCGCGCACGGAAATCCATTTCTTACTGGGACGATCGGAACGTACACACTTTCCGCGAAAAATGTTGGAAGCGCGGACACAACTGGAACAATTACGGTTACCGACACGTTGCCTGTGGGATTGAACTTTGCCGGCTTTGGCGATACCGGAGGATTTGCCTGCTCGAACGCCAGCCAAACAGTTACGTGTTCTCTCAGCTCCGCGCTGGCTATCGGCGTCACAAAAAATATTAATGTGAATGTGGGAGTGAATGCTGGGGCGATTCCGTTTGCGATGAATCAGGGCGCGTCGTCGCTGGCGAGTGACATCAATACGGATAACGATGTTGCGGTTGATCCGACGCCGATTCGTCCCGCGGTTGCGTCCCTAACCAATTTGGCGGTGGCGGTTACCGATTCAGCGAATCCAGCGGACGTAGGAACTCCATTCACTTACACAATCACGGCGAAAAATAACGGAACTTCGCTAATCGGAAATAATAATTTGACGGTCGCGATTGGCGGCGCGGTAAGCGTAGGAACGATTACCTCTTCGATCGGCTCGTGCACTGCGCCTTCTAACGGTGCTTTTACCTGCGCGACGGGAGGTGGGGCGATCACTGTGGGAGGGATTTGGACCGTTACTGTGAGTGTCACGCCACTTGCCGGTGCTTCCGGCACGACGCTTTCGGCTACCGCGAGTGTTTTTTCAACGGGAAGTACGGATACGGATCTGAGTGACAACGTTGCGGCGAAAAACACGGCCGTCAATTCCACAGGCCCAGCTTCAGACCTGGTGATCGTACTCAGTGCATCGGGAAGTTTCTTTCAAGGACAAGTGGGTGGAACGTATTCGCTGTCGGCGGTCAACAATGGCTCGGGGACATCGAGTGGAACGGTGACGGTAGTAGACACGGTTTCAACCGGGCAGACGGCGACGGCGATCAGCGGCACGGGATGGGCGTGCACACTGGCGACACTGACCTGCACACGAAACGATAGTCTGGTCGGAGGTGGCACGAGTTATCCGACGATCACTGTGACGGTGAACATCGCACTGAATGCACCGGCGACGGTCAGTAGCAACGCGACGGTCTCTGGCGGCAACGAAGTGAATACGGCGAACGATACGGCGAGTGCAAGTGTGACGGTGTTCGGGCCAGACCTGGTGATCGTACTCAGTGCATCGGGAAGTTTCTTTCAAGGACAAGTGGGTGGAACGTATTCGCTGTCGGCGGTCAACAATGGCTCGGGGACATCGAGTGGAACGGTGACGGTAGTAGACACGGTTTCAACCGGGCAGACGGCGACGGCGATCAGCGGCACGGGATGGGCGTGCACACTGGCGACACTGACCTGCACACGAAACGATAGTCTGGTCGGAGGTGGCACGAGTTATCCGACGATCACTGTGACGGTGAACATCGCACTGAATGCACCGGCGACGGTCAGTAGCAACGCGACGGTCTCTGGCGGCAACGAAGTGAATACGGCGAACGATACGGCGAGTGCAAGTGTGACGGTGTTCGGGCCAGACCTGGTGATCGTACTCAGTGCATCGGGAAGTTTCTTTCAAGGACAAGTGGGTGGAACGTATTCGCTGTCGGCGGTCAACAATGGCTCGGGGACATCGAGTGGAACGGTGACGGTAGTAGACACGGTTTCAACCGGGCAGACGGCGACGGCGATCAGCGGCACGGGATGGGCGTGCACACTGGCGACACTGACCTGCACACGAAACGATAGTCTGGTCGGAGGTGGCACGAGTTATCCGACGATCACTGTGACGGTGAACATCGCACTGAATGCACCGGCGACGGTCAGTAGCAACGCGACGGTCTCTGGCGGCAACGAAGTGAATACGGCGAACGATACGGCGAGTGCAAGTGTGACGGTGTTCGGGCCAGACCTGGTGATCGTACTCAGTGCATCGGGAAGTTTCTTTCAAGGACAAGTGGGTGGAACGTATTCGCTGTCGGCGGTCAACAATGGCTCGGGGACATCGAGTGGAACGGTGACGGTAGTAGACACGGTTTCAACCGGGCAGACGGCGACGGCGATCAGCGGCACGGGATGGGCGTGCACACTGGCGACACTGACCTGCACACGAAACGATAGTCTGGTCGGAGGTGGCACGAGTTATCCGACGATCACTGTGACGGTGAACATCGCACTGAATGCACCGGCGACGGTCAGTAGCAACGCGACGGTCTCTGGCGGCAACGAAGTGAATACGGCGAATGATACGGGGAGCGCGAGCGTATCCGTCACGCAACTGACCGCAGATCTCGCGGTTGCGAAATCGCATTCTGGAAATTTCACGCAGGGCCAGGTTGGAGCGAATTACTCCATTACAGTATCCAATGTTGGGCAGGGCGGGACGTCTGGAACTGTGACGGTGGTGGACACGCTTCCGATTGGACTTACGGCTACAGGAATTTCGGGCAGCGGATGGACGTGCGTGCTCGGAACACTTTCGTGCAGCCGGAGCGATTCGTTGGCGGGAAGCAGTGCGTATCCGGTTGTGATCGTGACTGTAAACGTTGCGACGAATGCGCCGGCAACGGTGACGAACTCCGCCACTGTCGGAGGTGGCGGAGACACGAGCGCAGCGAACAACACGGCGCTCGATCCAACGACAATTGTTGCAGCAGGCGTGCCGGACTTGACGATCGCGAAGAGTCACGTTGGAAATTTTGCGCAGGGCCAGCTGGGCGCGACGTACTCAATCACTGTGAGCAATGGTGGAGCGGCGTCAACAAGTGGAACAGTGATGGTGGTCGATTCACTGCCGGCCGGACTTACCGCAACAGCGATTGCTGGAACTGGATGGACATGCACGTTGGGAAATTTGACGTGCACACGTGGCGATGCACTTGCGGTGGCGGGAAGTTATCCGGCGATTACGTTAGCTGTGAACGTGGATGCGAATGCTCCGGCAAGCGTGACGAACAGCGCCACGGTTTCCGGTGGTGGAGAAACGAATGCCGCGAATGACGTCGCCACAAATCCGACGACGATCACGACGACGAATCCAGTTCCAGTGTTAACGTCGCTTGCTCCGAACAATGTGAGCGCGGGATCGGGAGCGTTCACGCTGACCGTGAACGGAAATAATTTCGTTGGGACCTCGGTGGTGCAGTGGAACGGAAGCGCGCGAACCACGACGTTTGTGAGTGCTACGCAATTATCCGCCGCGGTTACGGCGGCGGATGTTCAGACGGCGAACATTAATTCGGTGAGCGTGTTGAATCCTGCGCCGGGCGGAGGGACTTCCAACGTTTTGAGTTTTACTGTTACGACTCCGGTTCCGGCGTTGAGTACGCTGGTGCCGAACTCTGCGATTGCTGGTGGAGCGGCGTTAACGTTGACGGTGAACGGAAGCAACTTCATTAGCACGTCGGTGGTGCAGTGGAATAACAGTAACCGGGCGACGACATTTGTAAACGCCACGCAATTAACGGCATCAATCACCGCTGCGGATATTTTGACTGCGGGTACGGCGTCGGTAAAAGTGTTCACTCCTACTGTAATTTTCAGTGGCCCCCAGCCATTGGGTGCTCCGGCGGGAACAACTTCAAACACGTTGACGTTCGCGATCAACGCGGCAAATCCTGTTCCGACACTTACGACAATTTCGCCAACTTCTGCGGGAGCAGGCGGTGCGGCGTTCACATTGACTCTGAACGGAACAAACTTCATCAGCAGCTCGGTGGCGCAATGGAAGGGAAGCGCACGCACAACAACATTTGTGAGCGCGACGCAACTGACGGCTGCGATTACGGCCGCGGATATTGCGGCTTCGGGAACAGCTGCAATTACCGTTGTGAATCCTACGCCGGGCGGAGGCACATCGAACGCGCTGACGTTTACGATTACTGATTTCAGCGTGAGCGCAACGACGACGTCGCAAACGGTGACGGCGGGCCAGTCAGCAAACTTCACAATTTCCACGGCAACGGTGGGCGGAGCGTTTCCGGGTTCGGTGACATTTACGGCGAGTGGATTACCGACCGGAGCGGCGGCGACGTTTAGTCCGGCGTCTGTGAGCGCGGGAACAAACACAACGATGACGGTGACGACGACGGCGCGCGGCTCGGCGCAAATTATCGTGCAACCGTTTAGTCCGAATACGCCGATGCGACCGATGTGGATCATCGTATTGGTGATGACGCTGGCGCTGGTGTCGGTTGGCGTGAAGAGATTCGGGCGAATTTCGGCGCGTCGAATGATGCCGGTCGGCGCGCTGGTTTTGTTGCTGATTTCCGCAGGATACCTGAGCGGATGCGCGGGCGGATTTCCGAAAGTGGGATCGAACACGGGAACTCCGGCGGGAACCTATCCAATTACTGTGACGGGAACTTCCGGCACGGATGTGCACACGACGACGGTGACGTTAATTGTGCAGTAGTTGTGGTCTGTTTCGAGAAGCTGCGATGAAATCGCGGAGCGACCGAACGTCAAGGGAGAAGATGATGCGACGCAGACATATTTTGATGACACTTTTTCTGGCGGTGACAATCGCGCTCGGTTTGAGTCCGTCTGCACGAGCGCAAGACACGCCGAAGTGGGAAATTTCTGGAGATTACAGTTACGTGCGCGCGAACATTGTGACTACCGGCGTGGCGTTTAATTTGAATGGTGGCAGCGGATCGATCGCCTACAATCTAAATAATTGGTTTGGACTTGTGGGCGACGTCGGCGTTTACCATCAAGGAAAAGTTGCGAGCAATGCATTCAGTCTGACGGTTACGACCTACGAATTTGGCCCGCGCATATCGTGGAGGAATCACAGTCACCTGACGCCATACGCGCAAGTGTTGATTGGCGGAGGCCACGCGGGCGGCACGCTTTATACGAGCTCACTGGAGTCGGGACTTGCGCCGCTGGGGACGAGCAACGATTTCAATTTTACGGCAGGCGCGGGAGTGGATTGGAAAATCAGCCACGGATTCAGCATTCGGCTGGCGCAGGCTGAATACCTTCACACTCAATTTCTGAATCGCGTGAACAATAGACAAAGTAATTTCCGGTTTAGCGCTGGAATCGTTTTCAGTTTTGGAAAACGATGAGCGCGACGGATTAACCCGCGCTGGTTGCGCTCTCCCTTAAATCGACACCACGTCTTCCCGTCCGTTCTCGTTTGCCCTCTTCATTCCCGAACTGTCATTTCTTACAGGTGAACACACGTTCATAGATGTGAAAAGGTAGGCGTCCCCCGCACGCTCGCGCGGGAATTGTTACCGAACCTGTGCGAGTCGGAGGCGGCGCATGCTGCTATCGATGCTTCTATCCGTAAGAGATCTCGCTAACTTCCCTCTGATTTTCTTCGCCGTTTCATTTCTTGTGCTCTGGTTCGCGACGAAAATTGGGGCTTTAGTCGCACGAAAGCGGCACGGCTTTTCGGCACCGGTGCGCGAGGACTTCACGTTGATTTCGTCAGCTGCCCTGACGTTGCTCGGCCTCCTCGTCGGATTTACCTTTTCGATGGCGATCACCCGGTACGATCTGCGCAAGAGCTATGAGGAGGCGGAAGCCAACGCGATCGGTACCGAATATGTCCGAGCGGAGCTGCTCTCCGACGTCGATGCTGCAAAGGTACGTTCTCTTCTAAAACAGTACCTCGACCACCGCGTATTGTTTTACACGATGCGCGACGGAGAACAACTCCGGCAAGTGAATGCGGAAACCGAGCGGTTGCAAACCCAGTTATGGTCCGCAGTTAAGGCGCCAGCCGCTGCCCAACCTAATGCTCTAACGATGCTCGTTGTTTCCGGCATAAATGACGTTTTGAATTCGCAGGGGTATACGCAAGCGGCATGGTGGAATCGCATCCCGATCGCTGCATGGGCATTGATGGCGGTGATCTCTATTTTGTGCAATATGCTGGTTGGTTACGGAATGCATGGACCCAATATTGAGCCGAGGTTACTTCTTATTTTGCCGCTCATCGTGGCTGTTGCGCTTTTTCTCATCGCAGAGATTGACAGTCCGCGCGGTGGAACGATTCGCGTGCGTCCGGAGAATCTAGTTAGTCTGTCTCGATCATTGCAATCAAACTAGCGCCGTAGTGAACGACTTTGAGTTGGGCGCCGCAAAAACTTTTCATCTCTCGCCCTGCAACTTCTGACAGTTCACCGGGAAAGATGTTCTCCGTATTCTGCGTGGCATGAACAACCCGGGAGGCCTCCGGTCACCCCGACCTGAAGGAGAGTATCGAGCGGTCAGAGCAACCGCACGAAACTTAGAGGCCTCCTTGATTTGCAATCACGAGCACGCGGAAGCGGGAGATGCTGAGAGTTAATCACTACAGAAAACCAATCGTCCATTTCAAAGGTCCAGAGGAGAACAAATGCGAATCAGAATGACAATACTGACGGCGTTCGCGTTGCTTGTTGCAGGGGCGGCATTTGGGCAGGAGTACCCGAAGTTTGAGATTCCCATTGATTATACGTATGCGCGTGGATATCCAGCCAATGTAGCAAAACCTTTTTCGATGAATGGCGGCGGTGGCGGAGTAGTTTTCAACTTCAATAAGTATGTTGGGATCGCGATGGAGCTGCAGGGCTATGCGACGACTACAGCTACGTTTACGAATATTCTGGTGGTAACGCCCCACGGCACGGGAGTAACAAGCTTCAACGCAAGCGGGAATCTTTTGACCTACATGGCGGGACCGCAGATCAGGTATCCGTCGCATCATATTTCGCCGTTTGGTGAAGTGCTGTTTGGTGGGGCGCACACGAATCTTTATGCGAATGCGTTCACATCGAGTGGCAGCGTGGGAATAGCGCCGGGTAACAATGCGTTTGCCATGGCCTTTGGCGCGGGCATCGACGTTCGAGTGAATCACTCATTCACGATTCGTCCCTTTCAAATGGATTACGTGTTGACGCGCTTTGGTAATCCGCTCTTAGGAGTGGGATCGCACCCTCAAAATAATTTCCGCTATGTGGGCGGCGTTGTGTTTACGTTTGGCGGCTAAGAGTTTGTAAAATTGTGGAGGCTGAGAAGAGATAGCGGGGGCGCTGTCTCAAACTCAGCCTCCACAATTCATGATACGACGCACTCGGGTGTGAAGAAATCTAAACATTACATCGCTGTGATCAAATCTTTCCTGAATTATTTCCTAGAAAAAATCTTAAGGAGTACGGCGAACCTCGGATGGCGTTTGCACGAATGACCGTCGCGGCAAAATCACAAATCGAATTGCCGCGTTTTCTTCGATCGAGATCTAATTCATAAATTCTGATGGGGCCGCTGCGATTGGTGGATCGCAAATGCTCGGCCCCGTCCGGGTGGGCGCGCATGTGGGGTGAGGACTGTTGGTGGGAACGTTTGTTGCATGAGGAATCTGAGATTGAATTTCGTTGATGCGGGCACTGCTTTGAATAGCATTTTCTTGGCGCGAATCTCTCGTGTTTCCGCATTGGGTGTTGATTCTCTGGTTCGCCGCAGTGATGGTCATCTTGTTTTCCAAGTACGAAAGACGCGAACGAACGCGGATAATACTGGCACCCAAGTGGGCCGTTAACTGTCAAAACTGCCAGTTCGCAGGCCTCTCACGCCAAACGTAAACTCTTGCGAAGCAGGAGTAGCGAAGTAGTTCAAAGGAGAGTACCGATGAGACAGATTCTGAAATTGTTGAGCATGGTTGTTCTACTCCTGGTGTGTTGCCCGGTGCATGGACAAAACGTAAAAGTGGATTACGACAAGGCTGCGAGTTTTACCGGCTTTGCGACATATGCGTGGGCGAAGGGAACGCCGGTGCAAAATGGATTGATGGACCAGCGCATCATCGACGGCATCGACAGACAACTGGCCGCGAAAGGACTGCGCAAGGTGGACGCTTCTGCGAATCCGGATTTGAGGGTTCTTTATCACGGAGCAGTTGGGACAGAAACTCAACTGAATACAACGGATATGGGCGGTTGGGGCTACCGCTGGGGCGGAGGAATGTCGACCACCACAGTTCAAAATATTCCGGTGGGGAAGTTGGTTGTGGACATCGGTGACGCGAAAACGAAAAAACTTCTCTGGATGGGCACGGCCAGCGACACGTTGAGCGATAAACCTGAAAAGAACGAACAAAAACTCAATAAAGCTCTCGACAAGATGTTCAAGAAATTCCCACCTCCACCTGCGAAATAGAATTTGATGGATACCCAGTTCTCACGCGCCGGATGAAACGGATCATCCAATCGTCAGCCGGCGCAGACTGTAAGTTCTAACAGTTCCGTTCCGACCCCGTCCCTGCGAGTATCGCCACAGTTTCGTCACTGGCGTCACGCGACCGTGAGCGTCCGGTGACAAACCATCTTGGATTGCCCGTTCGTTATCGTTCTGGGTGCTTCGAGCACACCCTTACCCTCCGGCGCACGGGCAATCCAGGGACTTTTTTGGCAATACTTCGCCGTCGCAGTTACTCCCGCAACGCCGGTTTGTCCTACTCGCTCTGACGGAGGTGTGCCACTTGCAGCCAAAGTCACAACGCCACAGCGTTCTGCAACTGGTTCGCGAATGGGTGAGATGGCTTCGCTTTGCGGCGGTTTTATTGGGCTCACTGCTTGGAGTGGTCGCGCAGCTTTCCGCGCAAGATCTTGCACCTCGCGCATACGTCATCACGCCGCTGCATTCAAACGCAATCACGATTACTTCGACGTTCAATCGTGGCAGCCTGGATTTCAACGGGATCGTTCCCATTAACAATGCTACCGGCACTTACTACGTGGGGATTCTTACCCTGTACCATTCGCTGAATTTCTTTGGACGTTCCGCAAATGTTGTGGCTTCGCTGCCTTATGCCGTGGGAAATTTTGACGGCGACGTTTCAGGACAATCCATGTCGATATACCGCTCGGGCATGGCGGACTCCACCTTCCGTTTTTCCGTAAATCTTTTGGGCGGTCCAACAATGGAACCGAAGGAAATGTTGAAGTGGAAACAAAAAACGCTTTTGGGATTCAGCGTAAAAGTTGTCGCGCCGACCGGACAATACGACGGAACGAAACTGGTGAACTGGGGTGGAAATCGGTGGGGAGTCAAACCTGAGCTTGGCTATTCCCAGCGATGGGGGCATTGGATTCTGGACGGCTACGCGGGCGTGTGGTTCTACACTACAAATCCTACATTTTTCGCCGGCTCCGTTTCCGCACAACAACATGAAGCGCCAATCGGCTCTTTGGAAGGACACTTGAGCTACGACGTGAAACCGCGCTTCTGGGTGTCACTCGACGGAAACTTCTGGTGGGGAGGAATCACCAGCCTAAACGAAGTTGAAAACCCGCAGACTAAACAGACAAGTTCACGCATCGGAGGAACGGTTTCATTCCCAATCAGCAAACGCCAATCAATGAAATTTAGTTACAGCAGCGCAACGTACATTAGATTCGGAGGCAACTATCAGACCGTCTCCGTCGCGTGGCAATATTCCTGGATCAACTGGCCGAAATGAATCTTCAGACTGTCACTAGTGACAGTTACTGCCAACGCCGTCGATCGGTTTAATAGCGACCGACTCACATTCATTCACCGTTCAAAGCAAGGAGCGTCTCTGATGTCTTCAAGCGCACGCCCTGAAGAAATTTCGAGAAAGCAACCGGGTCCCGTCGACGCATCGCAGGACGAAAACTTGGTTTGGATTCCCGGAGGCACTTTCACGATGGGGTCCGACAGCCACTATCAGGAAGAAGCGCCCACTCATCAAGAGGCAGTGGAAGGATTCTGGATGGAAAAGTACACGGTGACCAACGATCAGTTCGCGCGTTTTGTTGATGCAACGGGTCACGTCACGGTGGCTGAGCGTCCAGCGAAAGCAGAAGATTATCCAGGTGCGAAGCCTGAATTGCTCAAACCTGCTTCATCAGTTTTTCGGAAACCGCTGCATCGCGTGGATCTGAGTAATCATTACAACTGGTGGATCTACGTTGCGGGCGCGGATTGGCGGCATCCGGAAGGGCCGGACAGTTCGATCGCAAAACGCGGACAGCATCCTGTGGTGCACATCGCCTATGAAGATGTGGAAGCCTACGCGAAATGGGCTGGTAGGGAATTGCCCACTGAAGCCGAGTGGGAATTTGCCGCACGCGGCGGTCTTGAAGGCGCCACGTTTGCGTGGGGCGAAGAATTGACGCCCGACGGCAAACACATGGCCAACACCTGGCAAGGAAATTTTCCCGGACAGAATCTGCGTTTGGATGGATACGAGGGAACTTCGCCGGTGGGAAAATTTCCTGCGAACGGTTACGGTCTTTTTGACATGATTGGAAATGTTTGGGAATGGACCACCGACTGGTACGGTGCGCATCATCCAGTGGCGAAAACCTGCTGCGGGGCGGTGATGCAAAAGGGCGGCGATCGAGAGAAGAGTTACGATCCGCAGAGTCCTGAAATAAAAATTCCTCGCAAGGTAATTAAAGGTGGTTCTTTTCTTTGCGCGCCGAATTACTGCCGACGCTACCGTCCTGGAGCGCGCATGGCACAACCTGTTGATACTTCAACAAGCCACGTGGGTCTGCGGCTGATCGTTCGCAAAACTTTTGATAAGCGGAATTCCGGCTGACGTCCGCAGACCACGTCGCGTCGATAGCCTGTTACTAGTGACAGTTGGCGGCTCCCCGACGACTGACTATCGTGCCGTCAGAACAGGGCGCGCCGACTGAACGGGGCCATCGAAAAATTCGTTGTAGCTACGAGCCGAAATTGGGCTGCCCTTCAAGAGGAAATCATTTATGAAACGAGTAGGCTATCTGGCGCTGAGTTACATCGCGTTTGCAACGTTCCTTCTAGCGTTGCATTTGCCAACGCGAACGGTTTCGGCGAAGAGCGTGGCAGCAAAAAATGTCCCTACTGTCGCAGCGGACGCCGACGACGTTGATCCGGAAGCCATCGCCGCTCTGCAAAAGATGGGAACATATTTGCGCACGCTGAAAGCATTTCAGGTGTCGGCGGCGATCACCCGGGATGATGTGCTGGAGGATAACCAGCGGATTCAGTTCGACAGTCAGGTAGACGTGCTGGCTCGTACACCGGATCGCTTGCGCGTTGAAATTAATAACCCGCTGAAGCATCGTTTCTTTTTCTACGATGGAAAGAATTTCACTATTTTTGCCGAGCGGATAAATTACTACGCAACCGTGCCGGCGCCTTCAACAATCGGAAAGCTTGCTGACGATCTCGATGACAAATACAACATCGAGATGCCGCTGAAAGACCTTTTCGATTGGGGCACTGAGCGCGCAAACGTCTCAGACATCAAAGGTGCGATGGACGTCGGTCCTAGCGACGTTGGTGGTGTTACTTGCGAACACTATGCGTTTCGCCAGGAAGGGCTCGACTGGCAGATTTGGATCCAACGAGGTGACTACGCACTACCGCGCCGGCTGGTTCTCACAACTCTGACCGATGAGTCACGCCCTCAATACACTGCCGTCTACACCTGGAATCTAGCGCCGTCGTTCAATGATGCCGCGTTTGTATTCGACCCGCCTAAGGACGCGCAAAAAATCGCTCTCGCCGTAGCACCCGGCGCGAAATAATAGGAGAGGGACACATGTACCACTCGATACGAAATTTTCTTGTTTGTGCTGTGGTTTTTATGTTCGCGCTGGCGACGAGCTTCGCGCTACAGCGTCGAAGCGGCGGAGGAGGTGGCGGCGGTGGCGCCACTCGTGGGAGCGCGCGGTCCAGCGTGAACAGCAGTGGAAGCCACAACGCAGGCGCGAACGCGAATCGGAATGCCAACGTGAACAACAATGCGAACGCGAATCGCAATACCAACGTCAACAACAATACCAACGTCAATCGCAACACCAACGTGAACAACAATACAAACGTTAACGTGAACCGCGACGTCGACGTAAACGTTCACGGCGGCGGCTACTACGGAGGTGGCGGATGCTGCTATCACCCCGTCGCGGCCGCAGCCGCTGTAACCGCGGCGGCTGTGACTACGGCCGCGGTAATCGGATCAATGGTTAACACGCTTCCACCCGCGTGCGCACCAGTCATGGTCAACGGACTGACTTACCAACAATGTGGCAGCACTTGGTATCAGCCTCAATTTGTCGGCACCAGCACAAACTACGTGGTGGTCGCCGCGCCGCAGTAATCCTCCGGCGAAATTGATTCTTGTTCTCCCAAGCGCCTTCACCCGAGACACAACTTCGTTTTCATCTGGAATGGACGGCAGAGTGTTCTAGAGAGAGCAGCTGGAATGATTGTTGGGCTTCTTCGCTACCTTCGCCGAGTGGATATGCGCAGAGAATATCTAGGTCTAGGGTTCGTGCTAGTTCGTCGCACATCTGTTCGAGCTCAAGCGCGGCATCGATTTGGCCTTCTGCCCACAATCGCCCAGCTCGTTCGCCGCAAAAAGCGACACGGGGAGTACCTGTCTTCGTCGCGTTAGACGCTGCCTTGACCGAGCCTCTCAGGGCATCAAGAAATCGCGCTGGACCGGACTCTTCGGCGGAATCCAACCAAATGAAAGTTCCCTCTTGCGTGGCGGTATCAACAGCCACATCTTCGTTCTTTAGTCTCTGAATAATACTTTCCCGATGCAGCTTTGTCGTCACCACAATCGCCGAGTTGCCTGCCCTCAAGGCGGCGCCAATAAACTCCGTGAAGCTCTCCAACAAGTCCGCCTCGTCAGAAAAAACGAGAATCTCGTGAAAGCGAGGACTTCGAGCGGTTGCGTTTTCCCTAAGTTCTGCGCGCCTCGCGGCGCAGCTGACGAATTGTCTTCCTTCAAGAACGGATTCGATCGCAAGTACAAGATCGCTTTGGACTTGTGATTTGTGGACGTAGCCCAGCGCGCCCAAATCAAGAGTCGCTTGCGCGATCTCGAACGAAGATTCCTGGCTGACGAAGAGGATCTTGATGTGCGGAGCAGTCTTGCGTAGTCGCCGCGCCACTTCGATTCCATTTAGACTCGGCAAACCGATATCAAGCAGAATCAAATTCGGCTGGAGTTCTTCGGCTTTTTGAATGGCTTCTAGCCCGTCGGAAGCCTTTCCAACGACTTGATAATCGGCCTTCTGAACGATTGAGATGATCAAACTGCAGAATACTTCGTGATCTTCGACGACCAAAACTTTGATAGAAGGCATTCTAATCTTCACCACATTTCTGCGAACGCACGAAGAACCTCGCGAAGTATCGTGGAGCGCGAGACGCATTGCGCATCGTACACGTACCGGAGGATCTTTCGTTCTTTGCGAACTTTCATTAATTGGATATCGAACCGTGCATGGCCGGTGTATTTGGTTCCTCGGCGGGCTGGTTCCGCCAAGTTGTTTAACGCCGTAATACTTCGTCAAGGCCTTGCAGGCGTATGCGAGGACAGGAGAAGATACTACTTTTTATTGAAAAAACAAACTGCCGTGCATATCTGTTGCTGGAAGAATCACTGGCGTTCCTAAACCAATTTTCTGCTAACCTGCTTTGAGCATGGGGACCCCGGACGAAGGGCCGCAAAAAAACGAAGAACGATTTCGTCTTGCCGCTCAGGCTGGGAAAATGTTTGCGTATGAGTGGGATGCTGCCACAGGCGCAATCACTCGCACCGGAGAATGTTTATCAATTCTTGGCGTGGATGAAGCAACTCCGATTACCGCCGATCAAGTACTCACCAAAGTACATCCCGAAGACCGCGAAAAACTTACATCGACATTTGCACAACTAAGTCCTGAGAAGCCCCAACTCCAAATTGCCTATCGAATGGTGCGTCCGTCCGGTGATGTGATCTGGGTGGAAAGACACAGCCTCGCGCACTTTGACGAGACAGGAAAACTGGTGCGCGTTGTGGGCATGATCGCGGACATCACGCGGCGCAAACTCGCGGAGGATGCTCTCGTCGACATGAGCCGCAAGTTGATTGAGGCGCAGGATCAGGAACGAACCCGGATAGCCAGAGAGCTTCACGATGATATCAGTCAGCGGCTCGCACTGTTGTCAGTAGAACTTCAGCAGTTGAAGGGAATTCTGCCAGCCTGGGCTTTCGATCTTCGGACCGGAATGGATGAGCTGGAGAAACAAACCGACGAAATAACGATTGCTGTTCAGACATTATCCCGTGATTTGCACTCTGCCAAGTTGGAGATTCTGGGAATTGTAGAGGCCATGCGGGATTTCTGTTTGCAGTTCAGCGCGAAGTACACGGTACAAGTTTTTTTCAGTCATGAGGGCGTTCCGCACGACGTGTCTCCAGATGTTTCGCGGTGCCTCTTCCGCGTATTGCAGGAATCTCTGCGTAATGCGCTGAAACATAGTGGCGTGAGCCGCTTTGAAGTAAGTCTGCAAGGATCGCCGTACGAGATTCACTTTACCGTTCGTGATGCCGGCGTGGGCTTTGATCCGAGATTGCGGACAAGAAGCGTTACGGGATTGGGGCTGATCAGTATGCGAGAGCGCGTGAATCTGGTGAAAGGGGCGTTCTTAATTAAGTCGAAGCCTCATGGTGGCACGGAGATTAGTGTTTGCGTTCCTGTTGCGACAAATTCGCAAAAACTCGACTGACGAAACCCATTATTGAGGGCGCGATGCTGGTGGATCGAGATACTTGATGAGGATTACGTCATTTCCGTGCTCGCTGTAGATCACGTCGTCCACAAGTTTGCTGGCGAGAAGGATGCCGAAGCCTCCCGGACGAAGACCCTGCTGTTCGCGAACCGCCATGTGTGTGAAAAGATCTCCCGGCGGGCTGTTGATGGCCGAATGGCGCAATTCTTGGAACGAGAAGCCGTTGCCCGGATCTTTCACGCGGCAGGCGATCCCCCGCTTCGTGCGGAGATAGCCCATCTCCACGTATTTATCTGGATCGAAGTGGCCACCGTGTTCCATTGCGTTGAGTAAGAGTTCATGGGCTGCTGACGCGACGTCCTCTCTTTCACCGTCCGGTAATTCAGCTTGGCGAAGGTATTGAATTAACCGCTCCGCAGTCCCGTGCGTGCATCTGGCCAGCAGGCGAATCCAATTGGGCGTCGCCGAAATAACTTCAATGCCGTCATCCCACGGCGGGTCCGTCATTGCCAGACGCACCATGTCGGACAGTTGCGCCGGCTCAAACGGAGCGCGAAGGAACATGAAAGCGTTTTCGCGTAAGGCCGCGACGACATCGTCAGGCGTACTCTTGTCCGTGATAATAATCATCCGAATGTGTGGGCGAGTGCGGCGAATCCTTCGGAGCAGCTCGAGGTCTTCGCGCCCTGTGGTTTCCTGTCCCGTGATGATCAGGTCGAAGGGGAATATTTCCATATCGGACAGGACAGCTTGATTGTCGGGCGAACGATGGAGACTCCATCCTTCTTCCGCAACCAAACGATTGAGCACGTCGTTCACTTTACTTCCGGGGTCAACGACGAGCATCCTCTTCATTGGAAGAGGCGCTTTAGCGGTACTTGGGGAAGCCATGAAGAAAGATTATCGGGCAGGTCGCTCGTCAACCACTGGCAGTAGTGTCAGATACCACACGCCTCTCGTTGTTTCTATCGCGAGCGTGATTCTTTCCAATGCAGCGGCGGCAATTCTGAATTCGTAGTTTGTTTGAGAAATTTTCTGGCGAGGTCTGCTGCCTTTTCTTTTCCTTCTTCAATATCATCGACAGCTTCAGAAGGCGCGATCCAACTTTTCGTGTTCACGTTGTACACGGACGTCTGAACGCCTTGCGCGTTGTGCTCTGAGAAAAGCCTCAGATGCTCATTGCCGACTTTCACTTCCGCCCATACTCCCGCGGTCAGCATTCTGTAACTCCAAGCATACTGACCATTCTACGCTAGCTATGGCTCGCCACGATTTTTTCTGCGTGAATAAAATCAAATTGCTGAGACGAAATACTTCTCGCTGGGCGTTCGCTAAGTCCCTGCTGACTGTTCTGACCAACCACTGGATGCGTGGAATCTCTCTGTACTCCCAGTTTTACAGGATAAACTGTCCCACAATGTGGTATGCGGTGAAAATTTATTATTCGTCGACTGCGCGCTGCCGGTCGCGCGAAGATTGCCTGTTAATCCAATGCTTTCTGTAACTTGCATAGTAACCAGGTGAATAGGTGTCGCCGGTGAAAGTTTCACGATATGGGACAGCTTTTCACATTGCGACTTTTTCTCTTGACATGGGTTTACGCCGATGAATAATGCGGTTCGCAATTATTGGGGTCTGGCCGCTGTCAGGCTTTCGGGAATTGCGTTTTAGGGGCGATGTAGCGGCGGGTATGAGGGCACTTATGTGCTCGTGTGTCCTTTTTATATTCCTCATACCTTCATAAACCCGGAGGCTTCAATGCTGCGATCTGCCCATGTCGTCAGATTCGTATTCTCTGTTCTCGCCATTTTTTCAATCTTCTCGCTCACCACTGTAGCGCAGCAAGTTCCACTGCCAATGCCGTTCACCATGTCGACGATCGCCGGCAGTGCGCCGATGTCGACGGTCGTCGGCTCGCCGTGTCCGACGCTCAATGCGATCACAGGAGCAGTGTCAACCGACGCGTTCGGCGATGGCTGTCTTGCGGTGAACGGAATTTTTGGCGCAGCCGCGCGTGGTGGAGTGCAGGTGGACGCATTCGGAAATATTTTTATTTCTGACGACGTCAATTCCATTATTCACGTGATCAATCCAATTACCGGAATTATGACGGCGGTGGCCGGCGGCGCTTCTGCGGTTTGCGCGGCGGCAACGGGGCCGGGACTCAGCGGCTCGCAGGATGCTGCGGGCGATGGATGTTTGGCCGCCACGCAAACAAAGACTGCGGGGCAACGCGGAATCGGAATTGATCCGTACGGAAATATTTTCCTGGCGGGATTCAGCGACAACATGGTGCACATCGTTTGCAGAACGTCTTCACCGCTTTGCACCAGCGGACAAATCGGCACGATGAGATTGATTGCGGGCTGCTCGAAAAATGCCACCAGCAACGGAACTGGCGGAGTGGGTTTGGACAATGTGCAAGCCGCGCAAACTTTTGTGACCGCTGGTTGCACGCCTGCGAATGGTGAAGTGGATGCGCCGCGCGGAGTTTCGGCGGACCAGTATGGAAACGTTTACTTCGCCGATACGACGAGTTCGCGGACGCGCGTGGTGGTCGGTCCACTGACTTCAACTTTTTTTGCGGGGAATAATCCAGTTTACGCGGCGCTGGGAACTTTTTATGCGTCAGTAACGCAGGGATTTGCGTACACGATTGTGAATATTTCCGGAACGACCGTGACGACCGGTGGCACGCCCACGGTTCAGGGCGCAACGTGCGCGAACACCGTGAACAACGTCACATTTACAGGAACTGCGCTGGATACCTTGGGCGACGGATGCCCGCTGAATTTCAGCTCGGTTGATGCGGCTTCTGGATTGACGAGCGGCGTGGCGATGGACGCTGCGGGCAACATGCTTTTTACGGATCCCACGCACGGACTGCGCGTGTTTTATGTCGGCGGAACAAGTGCTGCGGCATTGAAAATGAAGGCCGCGATTATTACGAATAATCCCGGCGTGACTCCGCAAGTTGGATTTATTTATTTGCTGTGGGGCGGAGGCGGAACGACGCTTGGCGCCGCGCCAACACTCGGCACTAGCACAAAAGCTACAGATACGACGCTGGTGAAAGTGAACGTCAGCCCGCAGGGAAATGTTTATGTCGGCGACAGCAACAAGGTCGTGTACTACGACATGAACACTGGATTTGTGCGGCTGCTCTTTACGGGATCTGCGAACGTGACGGCGGGAAACTTCTGTTCGGGAACGTCGGGACAGAAATCGCTGAGCGCATTTAGCGATGGATGCGCCGCGTCGCAATCAATTTTTTCAAACGCGAATGGATTGGGCCTTGCTGCCGACGCACAGAACAACCTTTATTTATTTGACGCGACGAGCAACGCGACCGCCGGAATGCTTGTGCGCAAAGTTCTGGCGCAGGGATTTGGTCAGCGAACGTTGGGCACGCCGGTAATTCAGAATTTCCAAGTACATATTTCGGAGGCAGCTGCCGGAGCGGTGTCTGCGCCGACGGCAACGTTGACTACGACGCCCGACGCGACAGCAGGAACAGTTTCGTGCGGAGCGCAGAATCTCGACAACTCATTTGATTGCAATGTTCCCGTGACGGCGACGACGACGGCGGCTGGTTTGCGTTCTGCAACTCTTACGGTGAGCGTGACGTTCACTCCGACCGCGGGATCTCCGGCGAATTCGTCCGCAATTGTTGCGCTGAATGGAAACGCGACGGGATCGGTGCTGGCATTCGATAGCGCAACTTCGACAAACGGATCGACCACAAATATTTCTCCGACGACGAATACATTCTTCAGCGGAATTACTCCGGCAGGCACTGCGCTGGACGGCGCGGGAAACATCTACACGATGGATACAACCGCCGGACAAATTCTGGAATTTGTGCAGGGAACTGGAAGCGCGGCAATTGCGGGCGCGTTACCGACAGGCGCGAGCCAGATCGCCGTCGATCCCACGGGAAATGTTTTTGCAGTCGGAAGCGGATCGCCGACGATTACAGAACTTGCGGTGACTGGCGCGCCTGCGTCGGCGGGACATCCAGCCACTTTCACGGGCACGACAGTTTCTTACACGCCAATCAGTGGAACCGCCACGCCGCAGGCAATCGCAGCCGACGCGGCGGGAAATCTTTTTGTTGCGGATAAGCAGGGAACCACTGCGAATACTGCGATTTATAAAGTTTCACTGGTTCCGAATTCTCTGGCGCCGCAAGTCACTGTAGCGACGGGATTCACAAATCCAGTTTCGATTGCAGTTGATGCGTATGGAAATGTTTACGTCGCAGATTCCGGTGCGGGATTTGTTTTCAAATTGACGCCGGGATTGGTCAGTGGCGTTCCGGGTTACGTGCAGTCGACGGTGAGTTTGCCGGGCGCGCTTCCGGTTGCGGTGGCCGTTGATCCGGCGGGAAATCTTTATGTACAGGATTCCATCGGCCATTCGGTGATTGAAGTTCCTGTGAGCGGACCGAACACGACGGTGCTCACCGGACTGGTGACGCCGACAGGTCTTGCGGTGGATGGAAACGGAAATGTTTACAGCGCGGATTCAAGTTCCGGAAACGTTACGCAGGTTATGCGCAGCCAGGTTGCGTTCAACTTTGGCTCAAGCATCTCGACGACGCTCGCCGGCACGCTGACCAACGTTGGAAGTCAGAACGTGACTGGCTCGAACACCGCAACGGACACATCGGATTTCGCGGTGGTGGGTGGCGCAAGTTCGCCGTGCAATTTTACGACGAGCGTACTCGGCGCGCAGGCGGTCGGGAACGCGTGCAAACTTTCTGCGACATTTACGCCGCAAATCGGCACGGGAACTGTGAGCGAAGTGCTGAGCTATTTGCCGGCGGCGTCAACGATTGGAAGTTTGACGATGGCGGCGATCAAGACCGGCGCAGTCGTTACGACGATCACCACGATCGGTGGAGAAACGCCGGCAGCTCCTGTGTTCGTTTCGGTTGGAACGACAGTTACTTTCACCGTGAATGTTGCGGCGAGCAGCGGAACTGCATCGGGCACAGTGAATGTGACGGTTGACTCCGGCGCGGCAACTGGATTTACGCTGGATCCAAGCGGAAATGCTCTCGTGCCGCTGGCGGGACTGACGGCCGGCAACCACTCGATCGCAGCTTCTTTCGCCACGCAGAATGGATTTTCGGGATCGAATTCGACGACCACAAATTTCAGCGTCGCGAAGGCCACGACCGGAGTGATGTGGACGCCGGGCGCGTTGACGCAACAATTCAGTCAGGCAATTGGCGCGGGAGTTTTGAACGCGGCGGTAACGCCTCTCGTCGCTGGAAATTTTAATTACACGGCGACGCCTTCTGGCGGATCGGCGACGGCGATTGACGCCTCGACGTATTTGCCAATCGGAACTTATTCATTGGCGGTGACGTTCACACCAGTGGACTTGGTCGATTTTGTCGGCGCGACCGGATCAGTTGCGAGTTACTCGGTAACGAAAGCCAACACGACGGCGGGAGTCGGCGCTTCCAATAATGTTGTGGCAGCCGACGGTACAGGAAATTTCACTTCGTTAACTTCTGCGTTGATTGCATTGCCTGTGACCGGCGGAACAATTTATCTGAAGCCCGGAACTTACACGGGACAGAATGCAATCAGCTATCCGAATGTTTCGCTGCGCGGATTGGGCGGCGATCCCACAAAAGTAATTATCACTGGTGAGGACGGAGCGTTCTCGGCGCCGTTCGTTTATCCAGGAAGCGGCCCCGGAAATGCAAATGCCAGCGGAGATCAGGGATCTTCGACTTTGGATGTGTCGAAGAGCGCGTTCATCGGAAATCAGCCGACGTCCGGAAACACTACGTTTATTCCTGTAGGATTTTTCGCGGAATATTTGACCGTCCGGAACACGTACAACACAAACACTACGACCACCAGCACATTTTCCACGGCGGGAAGTGGTTCGTGCGCGAACACCGGCACGGCGCTCACGTTGCAGGCGCTCTATAACTCCGGAACGCAATGCAATTCGCAGGCGCTGGCGCTTTGGATCACGGCGGACCAGGCGATTTTGAATCACGTGAATTTGCAGAGCCAGCAGGACACGCTTTTTGCCGGAAGCCAGGGATGCAGCACCACGTGCACCGCGGCGCGGCAATATATGTGGCAGGGCACAATCACTGGCGACGTTGATTATGTGTTCGGCGACGCGGCGATGGTATACGACCACACGACATTTTTCACAACGTGGCACGGAAACACCGCGACGGGAACGGAAACGATTGAAGCACAGGACAAGAAATTCCAAACAGGAAGCGCAAACGATTATTTGAGCGGGTACATCTGCAACGGTTGCACGTTCTATTCGCAAAGCACCGGCATGACAAACCTGTTGTACGGCCGCCCGTTCGGTACATTCTCTACGTGGATCATGCTGAACTCGAATGTGGATCAAGTGAACGCCGCGGGATGGATTGAATTCCAGGGCGACGCGAATCTGCCGACGTCAACTTACGCGGAGTTCAATTCTTTGCCGCTCACCGATCCCGCGGTTGGAACCGGCGGATATCCCGCGACGCTGCCGGGGAATGTTACGCCGACCGGAGGAAACACCGGCACAGGCGTAACGGGCGTTCGCGAAACTGAATCGCAAAATCCCGGAACGATTGAAGCGGGCAACGCGGTGAAAACGAGTTTGACGGCCGCGCAAGCCGCGCAATATTTCCCGGTGACATTCCTTGGGACGACCGTGCCGACGCAAACGTACATTGGTTTCCAATCGAATTGGAATCCGGTGACGGCGCTGGCGAATGCGGTGAATTCTTTTGCGCCGACGGGAAGTTTGACGGTGAATCAAGGAACCAACATAACGATCGTCGGACGTCCGGTGACGCCGGGCGCGGGTGTGATTCCGACCGGGACGTATCAATTCCTGGATGGCGGCAGCACCGTGCTGGCTTCAGGAACTTTGGATGCGAGCGGCGAAGCTTTCTTGACGACGAACACGCTGTCGATCGGGACGCATACGATTACGATGACGTATGGAGGCGACGCGAATTTTAATTCGAGCGCGTCTTCGGCGACGTTCACGATTCACGTCACGACTCCGCTGATCTCCACCACGACGGTTCTTTCGGTGACGAATCCGAACGCGACGTATGGCGCGAATGTGACGGGAATGATTTCCGTTACGCAGGGAACTGGAAGCGTTGTGCCAACGGGCACAGTGAATTTGCTGGTGGACGCGGCGTCCGCCGGATCGTGCGTGTTGACTAGCGGCGCGTGCACTTTCTCGCTGACTGGCGTGAAAGCGGGAAGCCACATTGTGACCGCGAGCTATGGCGGCGATTCAGCGAACGCCACGAGCAACTCGAACGCTGCGTCAATTAATGTTGGTCGAAGCATTCTGCAAGTTACGGCGAACAACATTGTGATCGTGTTCGGTCAAGTGTTGCCGGCTTACTCTGCGACGATCACAGGATTTGTGAATGGAGACACAGCAGGCACTGCGGTTACCGGCGCTGCCGCGCTGAGCACGAACCCAACTGTTCCGAGCGCAATTGGAATTTATTCAATTTCGGTTTCGACGGGAACACTTGCGGCGAATAATTACACTTTCACATTCACGAACGGCGAATTGACGATTGCTTCGGCCGTGCTGGCCCCGCCTGTAGCGACGGGCGATAGCCGCACAGTTGTCGAGCCGTCGTTCCCAGCGGTTTGCACAACGCTGACGGCTACGCTCATCTCTGTGAACGACGATATTCCGACGTCAGTCGATGCTGTGATTACAAATCCTGACGGCGCGCGAATTCAAGCGGCGATGAATGCCTGCGGCGGCACAAATCAAGCCGTGCGGCTTTCGATTGATGGTGCGGGACACAACGCGTACCTCACGGGCCCGCTGAATATGCCTTCGGGAGTTACGTTGCTGGTCGATCCCGGAGTTTTCGTTTATTTCTCACGCAACGTGCAGGATTACGACGTCGTGCCCGGCACGCATACTTGCGGAACTGTGAACAACAATTCCGCAACTTCATCGTGCTTGCCGCTGATTAATATCGCGGGCGTTTCCAATGTGGGCATCATGGGTTTTGGAAAATTGGATGGACGCGGCGGCGATGTGTTGATCAACGCATTCCCCGCAAGTTTCGTGGGCCAAAGTTGGTGGGGACTTTCGGCGATTGCCAATAGCGGAGGCAGCCAGCAGAATCCGCGGTTCATTCAATTGGGCAATCCGACGAACGTGACGCTCTACAAGATTACACTGAAGAATTCGCCGCTGTTCCACGTTTCCAGTCCGAATGGCGTGAACGGATTGACGGCGTGGGACGTGAAGATCGTTACGCCGACCAGCGCGCGAAATACGGACGGCATCGATCCGGATCAAGCGCAGAACGTCACGATTACTCGTTCATGGATTTCCGACGGAGATGACAACGTGGCTGTCGGCGCTTCAGGAAGCGCGAGTTCAGCGTCCGCGAATATTTCCGTGACGAATAATCATTTCTTCGCAGGCCATGGCGAGTCGATCGGAAGTTTCACTTCCGCGGGCGTAAGCAACATTCTTTTTGATAACAACATGCTTTCGGGAAATAGCAGTGTGGACTCAAACTCCGAAGGAATTCGTATTAAGTCCGCGGACGACCGCGGCGGAGTTGTTCAGAATATTCAGTACTCGAATTCCTGCTTCCAGAATCACAAAGCGGAAGTGGAATACACGACGCAGTACGTGACGAACAACGGGACCCTTTCGCCGAACTTCAAGAATATTTTGCTGCAGAACCTTACGTTCCTCACGGCGGGCACAGTCGGATTCACCGGAGCGCAAGTCAACGGCTCTACGAATCCGCTGATTGTGACGCTGGATAACGTGAGCTTCGCGTCGCTGCCAACGAATGACATTACGCCGGCGCCGACGCAAACGCAGTTGATCTACGGGCCGGGACAAGTGTCCAGCAATTTCGTGACGGACTTGCAGCCGTTTATCGGAGTGAATGGGAATACGCTCACCGACAATCGCACGGCGGCTTCGCTTGTTCCGCCGACTTGCAACTTCACGAACATCGCGCCCGAATTGACGGGTCCGACGGGATTGCCGCAGTCAATCACCGCAGGACAAACTGCGACGGCGATTGTGATTCTGACTCCTGCAATCGGAGGCAGTGCATATCCGACGGGAACGGTCACGTTGACGGATGGTGCGAGCAGCACCACGACGGTTACATTGCCGGGAACCGGCGATACGATTTCAATTCCTCTGACCGGTCTCTCCGTCGGCCAGCACACGTTCGTTGCTACATATTCCGGCGATGCGAATTATGTGCCGACAGTCGGCGGCACGCCGTACTCGACGACCAACCCATACATTATTAATGTGAGCGCGGGAAGTTTGAGCGGCAGCACGACGACACTTTCCGGCGTGCCGCTGACGGCGACGTTTGGAACTACTTTCACCGCGACGGCATCAGTTAACGGCAGCAGCCCGACCGGCTCCGTCCAATTTATTGTAAACGGAATCGTGTTTGCCACTTCATCAGTGAATGCGGGATCGGCGCAAGCGAGCATTGGATTGCCGCTCGGCGCATACACAATTTCTGCAGTTTATGACGGCGATGGAGTGAACGCGAGTTCGACTTCGACTTCGTCGGCGCTAACAATTACTCCGGCGCTTACAAACACTGCGCTAAGCGCGAACATCAACACGACAACTCTCGGCGTTCCTGTGGCGCTTACGGCTACAGTAACTTCTGTCGCCGGAATTCCTGCAGGCACGGTCACGTTCACATACACAACAACGACCAACAGCACGCCGACAGTTGCGACTTCCGCGACGTTGACGAATGGCGTGGCGATTTCTTCGGTGGATTTGCCAATCGGTGTCGATAGCGTGACAGCGACGTACGCTGCGAGCGGAAGTTTTGCTGGATCAAGTTCAACGCCGCCAATTACGATCACCGTAAATCCGCCGGTACTGGTTCCGTTGCCCAGCACCCCGATGGCGATGCCTTTCACGATGATGACACTCGCCGGAGGTTCCACGGTAGCGAACGCGAATACAGTTTGCGCTGGATCCGTTGACGCATTTGGTGACGGATGCCTCGCTACTGCGATGGTATTCAACGGTACGGTCGATCTGCGAAGCGTTGTTGCCGATCCATTCGGAAATGTTTACTTGACTGATGCGAACGCAAGTTTGGTGCGCAAGATTTCGCTGAACGGGATCATTACGGATTTCGTGGGATTTGTTTCCGGAACATCATGTTTGCCGAGCGCGACCGTTGGTTGCGCGCCGACGCAAGTGAAACTGAATAAGCCTCGTGGTGTGACGGCTGATGCGCTTGGAAATATCTACATCGCGGGATTCAGTGACAATAAAGTTTATGAATACAACGCTTCCAGCGGATTGGTATTTCTGGTGGCGGGCAGCGGAACGAGGCCATCGGTTCCATCTGCGCCTAACGGTGACGGCGGATCGGCCGTAGCCGCGCAGATCAATCAGCCGCGCGGTGTGTGGCCGGATAGCGTCGGCAACATTTATGTCGCCGATACTGCCGACAACAAGATTCGCGTTGTGAACTCGACGGGAACGATTCAAACCGTCGCAGGCACGGGCACCACCGCATCCACAGGTGACGGCGGACTTGCCACAGCCGCTGCGGTAAATAATCCGCAAGCAGTTTTGACGGACGCGAATGACAACGTGTACATCTCCGAAGCGTCGAGGGTGCGCGTGGTGTGCGTCACTTGCACGCCGGGCTCTCCACTTTATTTGCTGCTGAATAAAGTTGGCATCGCAACGCCGCAGAATGGATTTATCTACACGCTTGCCGGTGGAGGAAGCGCCGCATTTTCTGTCCCAGCGCTGGCGAACACAATCACGATGAGTCCGCAGAAGTTGGCGATCGACGTTGACGGCGATCTTTATATTTCGGATGGCACGGGCGCGGTGTGGTTCATGGATAGCCGCACAGCGTTTATCCGTCCAATCGCCGGAAACACAGCAACGAATTGCGCGGGCGCCATCGATGCATTTGGCGATGGCTGCCCGGCGACGCAGGCAATCATCGGAAATGGCGGCAACGGAATCGGCGTGGGAACAGACACGCTCGGAAATATTTATATTTCTGACACGCTGAATTTGCGCATCCGCAAAGTCACCACGAATTTGAATTCGCCCGCCACCGCAACTTCGGCGACGGTGACGCAACCAGTTCAAATTCACTTTGTCGCAGGAGATTCGCCGGCGACGACGAATGCGTTGACGACAAGCGGCACGGAGTGGCAACTGGGCACGCCGAGCTGCACGACGAACACCGATACGACTGTGGATTGCATGGTCAATTCGAGTTTCACTCCGGCTGTTCCCGGCGCGCGCTCATCGGCGCTTGCAGTCACCAGTTCCGGCGGAAACAAAGCATTCCTCGCGCTCACAGGTGTTGGACGCGGAAGCGGCGCGACGCTCGATCCGGCAAGCCAGTCTAATTTCGGCGCGAACTTGCAGGTCACCGGCATCGCGACCGACAATTCCGGAAATATTTATGTTGGCGATGCGAAGAGCAAATCGCTTCTGCGATTTGCAGCTGCATCGATCACGCAAGGCGTGAGCGCAACTTCCACAACGCTCGCGACTGTCACCGCGCCGGGCCCGGTTGCGGTTGATGGCCGAGGATTCGCGTATGTTGCCGACACGTCGACGGGAATGATCACGCAAGTTTCGCCGAGCGGCCCCACTACAACGTTGCCGTTCAAATTCACCACGCCCGCCGGCATGACGATCGATGCGTTGAATAATATTTACGTGTCGGATGCGTCGACCGAAGCCGTTTACGAGTTGAGTCCGTTTACCGGAGCGCAAATCACACTCGCTACCAGCGCACTCGTTTCGCCCGCTGGTCTTGCGATTGATCCAAACGGAAATTTGCTTATCACCGACGCAGGCGCGCCGGCAATTTACCGCTTCAATTTGCAAAGCGAAGTTACAACGCCGATCACATCCACAGCCGTTGCACCTTCAGGAATTGCGGTGGACGCGGCAGGCAATTTGTTGATTGCAGATTCAGCTTCAATCATCGCGATTCCTGCGAGCACCAATAGCGCGTCATATCCCGTAGCGATTGTCACTCCGGTTGCGCTGGCGATTGACTCGGCGGGAAA
This sequence comes from uncultured Acidobacteriota bacterium, assembly GCA_963778235.1. GTDB lineage: Bacteria > Acidobacteriota > Terriglobia > Acidiferrales > UBA7541 > DASTCZ01. The sequence continues at coordinate 811,921 of CAVZTQ010000004.1, forward strand.
TCTCTACACGGGATCCGGCGCAGGTGTTGTGAAATTTACGCGCACGCAATCGCACTTGTCGTTCTTGAATCCGGTTTCGGTACCGCAAACTGTCACACTGCTTGAGTCCGGAAATCAGCCGGCGCAATTCGCTTCGGTGAGCCAGACGGATTCGACGGACTTCGGTCTGTCCGCTTTTGCTTCCGCAGATTGCACGCTGACCGGAACTTTGCCATCGACAGTTGCCGTCGGCGGAGTTTGCGTGGTGACTGCATCATTCACTCCGACAACATTCGCAAATCCAACGGACATCGCAACGTTTAACGGCAACATGGCGAACGCCGCGCTTTCCACTCCGCCGTCGGTACAACTTTTGTTGACGGGCCCGACGGTAGCGCCCACGTCCGCAATTGTGCTCGGGCCATTTGTTCCCGCGTCGCCAATCGTCGGACAATCTGTGACCGTTACCGCAACTGTTTCCGGTTCTGCCATAACGCCAACTGGATCGGTTGTGTTCACTGTCGATGCGACCACGACTTCGGCGAATTTAATTAACGGCGTCGCAACGGCCACGCTCACCGGTCTCACCCAGGGCACGCACACAGTTTCGGCGGCGTACACAAGCACAAATGGATTTGCGCCGTCATCCACTTTGCCGGTGACACTCGGTGTTGGCCTGCTCGTTCCCACAATCACGACGCTATCGCCGACTTCCGCGATCACCGGCGGCGCAGCGTTCACGTTGACTGTGAACGGAACCAACTTCGTAACTGGCGCCGTCGTGAAATTCAACGCGACATCATTGACGACAACTTTCGTGAGCGCAACGCAACTGACTGCGGCAGTAACAGCCTCGTTAATTTCTACCGGCGGCGCGGCAACAATTACTGTGGTGAATCCTCCACCGGGCGGAGGCACCTCCACCGGCGCAACATTCAACGTGACGGACTTTACGCTCTCGATTCCTTCGGGTTCGCAATCGATAGCCGCCGGTACCTCCGCGTCGTTTGGAATTAATACTTCGGCAGTCGCTGGAACATTGCCGGCTACCATAAGTTTCACAGCGTCAGGATTACCACTCGGCGCGACTGCAACATTTAATCCGCCAACAGTAGCCGCAGGCGGTTCCACTTCGCTGACCATCACAACTTCCGCGCGATCTTCAGGCGTGGCAATTCGGCCGCTCGGTCCGGGCACCCACAACACTCCGGGAACTTTGCCGACGTGGCTCGGGATTTCCGCGCTGGCGTCGATGCTGCTGGGAATTGGATTCGCAAGTTTCAATGGCAGGCCACTGCGCCGATTTGCTCCCGTCGCCGCATTGATACTGCTGATTGCGTCGACCGGCTACCTCGCGGGCTGCATGGAAACGCCGGTAATCAATCCGAACGGAACGCCAACCGGAACTTACACGATTAACGTGACGGCGACGTCGGGAACTGACGTGCACACGTCGATAGTGACGCTGATTGTGAATTAAGGTTGCGGCAAAAACTGACGGCAAAATTAATTTAAAGAAGAGCGTGGCGAGTAAGGCTCTGCCGCTCGGCGCGCATGTCATCTCCGCGCAATTCGCGCAGAGCGTACGTCACAAATTCGATGGCCACTTTTTTCCGCCAGGTCATGTCGAAATCTGTGTTGTCCAGCGGACGTGCGATTCCTGCGGCGAGCGCAGCGGCTTGGGCGATTGTTTCTTCGGTGAGCCGCTCGCCCACAAGAAAATCGGCAGCGTCGATCGCCAACAGTGGGCGCGGCCCAACGGAACCGATTACGATTCGCGCGTCTTCCACTAGTCCGTCGAAAGCCAATTTCACTGCCGCCGCAACGGAAAGCACCGGAAAATCAAATGATCCTCTGCGCCGCAACTTCCAGTAGGTGCTTCTCCAGTTGTGCCTCAAACCGATGCGCACCTCTGTGAGAATTTCGTCCGGCCGGCGCGTTAGATAATTCATTCCATCGTTGTTGAATAAATCCGAAAGTAAAATTTCGCGCTCGCCGGAATGCGAAACGAGTTTCACTCGCGCGCCCAATGCGATTAAGGCGGGCGCGGTGTCCGTGGACGAAACCGCCACGCATTTCGGGCTGCTAAGCGCGACCCAACATCGCGTGCCGTCTTTCTTCATGCAGAAATTAATTGCTTTGCGCCATTCGTAGCTCTGATCGTAATAATTGCAGCGCGTATCCAGACAAATATTTCCGCCAAGCGTCGCGACATTCCGAATGTGCGGCGTGGCCACTTGCGCGGCAGCTTGCCACAGCGCGGAATATCCGTTGCGGAAACGCGCGTCTTGGGCAATGTCGGTGAGAGTTAAACATGCGCCGAGTTTCAAACCGGAATCATCCAAATGAATTTCGCGCAGACCTTCCACTTGGCGAAGGCTCATCAAAGTGCGTGGAACTTGTTGTCGGCGCTTTATGTTCGGCAATAAATCCGTGCCACCGGCGAGCGCCATCACATTTTTTCCTTCGCCATCCAAAATGCGCGCTGCTTCCGCGACGGTGCGCGGCGAACGGAACTCAAATAGCGGTAAGCGCATCATGGGCGGTTGGCCTTTTCTTTTTCCTGACGTTCACGAGCGCGCCGCGATTTTTCATTCAAAGCGTATCCATCGCCGCCTTCCCACGGCGGAGGAACCAGCAGCGCTTCGCCCCATTCAACATGCGGAAAGGTCAACGAGGGACCTACGCGTGGCTCGCGCCCCGCATTTTTTTCGGCCAGCGCCTTCATGATTTTTTCCGGAGTAATTGGCGATTCGTCCACGCGCACGCCGACCGCGTCATACACCGCATTGGCAACCGCCGGAATTACCGGCAGCAGCGGACCCTGTCCAACTTCTTTTGCGCCGTAAGGCCCTTGCGGATCGGGTTCTTCGATCAAATCCGTGAATACGTCAGGCATGTCCAGCGATGTGGGACTCTTGTATTCCAGTATCGAAGGGAATTTGTGAACCAGCGCGTGAGAAAACTTTTTCGGAAGCCGCCGAAATTCCTGTTCTTCCATCAAAGCTTCGCCAAGGCCCATGTAAACACTGCCTTCGATTTGTCCGCGCACCAAAGTCGGATTCAGCGCGCGGCCGATGTCATGCGCGATCCAAACTTTCGGCACCGTGATCCATCCAGTGGCCGGATTCACTTCCACTTCAATTACCGCAGCGGAATAAGAATATGTGGGAGAAGGGCCAACGCCGCCGCCTTTGTAAAGCGCCGGAGATTTCGGCGGAGTGTACGAGCCGACCGTGCCAAGCGTTCCAAATTTTGTCTCCGCCAGAATAATCGCATCTTGAAATGAAACGCGGCGGTCCGGCGAATTCTTGTCGAACACTTGATGATCGGCGAAATGAATTTGCTCGACTGGAATTTCCAGTTTGATGGCGACTGCTTCAGCGATAAGAGCTTTTGCACGCGTCGCGGCTTGCAGCGCGGCATTTCCAGCCATGATTGTTACGCGGCTGGAATAGGAACCTAAATCGACGGGCCCGAGATCAGTGTCGCCGGTGTAGACGCGAATATCGAAAGTGTCGATGCCGAAGACTTCGGCGACAATTGCGGCAAGCATGTCGTCGGATCCCTGTCCGATTTCGCTCGCTCCACAAAATACTGTTACAAGCCCACTCCGATCCAGTTTCAGCTGCACGCCGGATTGCGGCATGGAATTCCAATAAATCGGCAGGCCCGCGCCGGTTAAATAACAGGAACACGCGAGCCCCACGCCGCGTCCGTGCGGAAGTTTGCGGAATTTTTCATTCCATCCGGAACTTTTCACCACGCGGCGAATGCATTCCGAAAGGCCCACGGTTTCGAGCTTCATGAAATTCGCCGTCAACGAATGCGGTTTTGTGGCGTTCTTCAGCCGGAATTCCGCGGGATCCATTTTTAGTCTTTCCGCGATCTTATCGATTTGAATTTCCTGGCCGAATCGCGGCTGCACTGTGCCGTGTCCGCGCTTGGGGCCGCATGGAGGTTTATTGGTGAACATGCGGCAGCCTTGAAATTTGTAACGCGGAATGTGATATGTGGTCGTTTGCAGCGCGCCAGTATAGAACGTGCTGGCCACGCCGTAGGAACCGTACGCGCCGCCATCGATCAGCGTTTGCAAATGCATTGCCGTGAGCAGGCCGTCTTTGTTCACTCCCGTTTTGAATTTCATCAGCACGGGATGGCGTCCGCGATGGCAATAAAAAACTTCTTCGCGCGTGAGAGTAATTTTCACCGGACGATCCAGAATCAGCGCGGCCTTTGCCACCACAATTTCATGATTGAAGGGATCGCTTTTCCCGCCAAACCCGCCGCCATTCGGAGTTGCTATCACGCGTATGTGGCCCGCGGGCATTTGCAAAACTTTTGCGAGAGCTTTGTGCAAATAGTGCGGCGTCTGCGTGCTGGACCAGATTGTCAATTTTCCTTCGGGATCTTTCATCGCAACGGCGGCGTGCTGTTCGATGGCCAGATGCGTGTTGCCTTGAAAGAAAAAGGTGTCCTCGAAAACGTGGTCCGATTCTGCGAAGCTCGCGTCAACGTCGCCGAATTGCAGCGAAACGCGCTTGTGAACATTTCCTTCTTCGCCGTAATCGTGAATCCGTGGCGCAGGAGTTGCCAGCGCTTCTTCCGGATCGGAAATGGTAGTGAGGATTTCGTATTCGACGTCGATCAAATCGAGCGCTTCGAGCGCAGTTAATTCTTCGCGCGCGACTACAGCCGCTACCGGATCGCCGACGTGGCGAACATGATCGGAGCAGAGCGCTTGCTCGTCCTGACTTACCGGAATAATTCCATATTCAATCGGCAAATCTTTCCCGGTGAGAACGAGATAAACGCCCGGATGCGCGATTGCGCGCGAAGCATCGACACTAAGGATTCGTGCGTGCGGATGCGGCGAGCGCAGCAATTTGCAGTACGACATTCTGGGAAGCGTGATGTCGTCGGCAAACCGAGTTTGGCCGGTCACTTTCGCGCGTGCGTCAACGCGGCGCCGCGGAACGCCGATTACGCGCAAGTCTTCTTCCGCGTTTTTTTCCGTGGTGATTGCCGGCGGTTCTTTGAGCTTTGACACGAGTTACACCCGCCCCGTTTGCTTCGTCGTCGCGATTTTCAATACCGCGGATTCGACTGCCTCAAAAATCTGCAAGTATCCCGTGCAGCGGCACAAAATTCCTGAAAGCGCTTCGCGAATTTCATCGCGCGAAGGATTCTGATTATTTTCGAGCAGCGCTTTCGCCGTGAGTAAAATTGCCGGCGTGCAATAGCCACATTGTGCGGCGCCCAGATCCGCGAACTCATCCTGCAATGGATGCAACTGTCCATCGCAAGTTAAGCCTTCCACAGTTGTAATCGAAGCGCCTTCGCATTCGAGTGCAAGTAGTAGGCAGGAAAGAATCGGCTTTCCGTTTACCAGCACGGCGCAAGCGCCGCACTCGCCCAATTCGCAACCGTGTTTCGTTCCAGTGAGATTCAAATCTTCGCGCAGAACTTCCAGCAAAGTCTTGTAGGGGGCGAATGACACGTCGGTGTTTTCGCCGTTCAATGAAATTGTGATGCGCGCCGACTTCCGCGATTCGGCGGGGAAGATGGAACTGACTGGCACAATGCTCATGTTGCATCACCTCTAGAAAAAATCATTTTGCCGACACTTGCTTTCTGACTGCGCGTGGAATTATTCCGCTGACGCCGGAAGATAAACCCCGCAAGGATTTGCGCCAGCGAACCGGTGACGGCTTCGCCATCAAGCCGCGAATCAGAAAAGATGAAAATTCCCCGGCAATTTGCAAAGCGGTCAGCGGGCCTTCAGGGCTGAACCAGCGCACGCTCCAGTTTAGGGCGCCAAGAATTGCCCGAGTGGCGAGCGCGGCGTCACACTCGATGAATTCGCCGGATTGAATTCCAGCGAGAATTAGTTGACGGACGCCTTCTTCGTAGCGATCGCGTTTCGCGATCAATTGGCGCTGCAAGCGATCCGGCAATTGTGAAGCCAGAAGATGCGCCGCGGAACCTTCCACTTCGTCGAGCACGCATCGCAGATGAGAATCAATCACCAAGCGAAGTTTTTCGGCCGCGCCGCCCTTCGCAGAGCGAGCGCTTCTGAGCGCGGCAAGCATGCGGTCCAGCGAGTTATCCTGGCAGAAGAAAAGCAGTTCGTGCTTGCCCTTGAAATAATTGTAGAGATTCGCCGGAGAAATATCAGCAGCCGCTGCGATGTCTCGCATTTTCATGTCCGCAAAACTTTGCATGCGGAACATTTTCCCGGCGGCGCGCAGGATTTGCAGTCGACGGGCCACGTAGCGGCGCTCGGCGCGCGGAGAAGGTTTTTTCGATGGTGTTCGCGTGTGCAATTCTGCTGCTCTGTGCGGTGCGCGTACTGCGAATCTATCATTCGTAACACGCGGGTAAATTGGCGTCAATCAAGATCTGAACGGCTGTTCAGAAAACGAACGTCTGTTCACTTCATGTAGCGCAGGCATTCCTGCAGGTGCGCCCTTCGCCGACATCAGTGGTGAGCCAGGGTTCGCTCAGTTGCAACCCGCTCGGCACCAGCTTTCCGCCTTCCTCACTAGACCGCCCTGCGATGTAGTGTGATCTTGCAATAACCAATCTCAGCGACCCTCTCCCATATCTGCCTTGTTTCCATGGCCTTACAGTATATTTGGCCAAATGTGCAGCCGGGAGGATCCCTGACGGATTAGACCGGGCACATCCCTGACACTTTTTGATCCTGCAAGGCACCGGGCTGGGGTGCAGGGGAAGGGACGCCTTCCCCTGCACGCGCCTTATTGAGACCCTCCGATTTTTGCAAAGGCATCACGCGTAACTTCTCGCTGTCGAATCGCGCGACGGGAATTTCGGCGAAGTAGATCGTGAACCAGCGATCGTCTGCGGGCAGCCACCCGATGCGTTCGCCCCAGAAGACTTCGCTCAAGAATATGTCGTCTTTCTTCCAGCGAAAATTCCCATGCGGCCGCACGCTACGCACCAGCATGGTCTGAGGATATTCCGGTTCGGGCAAGCGCGCCGGAAAAATTCGCGCCGAAGGTTGATAGACCGCCGCCGGCGTTTGCATCTGGAGCGCTTCATGCGGCCGCACCTGATTATATTCCTCGCGGAACTGGTCCATTTTGCGTTGCTGCTCGCGACGGTTGGCCGCGGGCGGATCGGCCGTCTCTTGTTTCATCGTGCGATGCATCCGTTCGTGTCTTCCGTTCTGTTCGGGATGGCCCGCTTCAATGCGCACTGGTGTGATCCCGAGCTTAATCCACCACAGCGCGAGTCGAGATAATCCAGCGACGGCGCGCGAAGCAAATGGTGGTCCGTTGTCGGTGCGAATGGCCTGCGGCATTCCGTACTCACGAAAAGCCGCTTCAAATATGGCGTGCACGCGGGCCGTGTCGGCCTTCTCCACAGCCTGGCAGCGCAATAAATACCGGCTGTGCGCATCGGAAATGGTCAGCGGATCGATGCGCTCGCCATCGGCGGTACCAAACCAGCCCTTGAAATCGGCGCACCACACGCGGTTCGCTGCGCTCGCGTGCGCCAACGGTTCGGTGTAGGGCGCGGTGCGAAATCGCTTCTTCCGCGCCACCACCAAACCTTCGCGCTTCAACAGCGAGCCGATGGTGCTCGACGCCGGCCAGGTTCTCCCCGGCTCATCTCGTTCGAGAATCCGCTTGAGCTTCCGCGGACCCCAGCGCATGTGCGCTTGCCGAAGTTCCAAAATCATCTCTTCGATACCCTTCGGCGTCTGGTTGGCGTGCCGATGCGCGGCACGGCTGAGTTGGGTTAGTCCGGCGGATCCGGTCTGGTGAAATCGGCGCAGCCAGACGTAGCCGGTCTCGCGCGAGATCCCAAAGCGATGACAAAGTTCGGTCATCGACTCGCCGTCTTCGTATTTACAAATAAATCGTATCTTTTCGTCCATCACACTGCTCGCTCTCCATGGCATGCGCTCTTTTTTACACGCGCTTGCAATCAGCTAACAGTGTCAGCAATCCGCCCGGTCTGTTCTGTCAGGGATGCGCCCGGTCTATACCCAAAAACATCGTACCCCCCCGGGGGGGCGAGAGCTAAGTGTGTGCTAATAAATGACTTATAGCGATCTGGCGCGCATGTGTGTGCTAATAAGGGGCTTAGCGGAGATCAAAGCGATGTACAGGCCACCTTCAGGTGGTCCGTGAGGCTCTCACACAAATGCCGAGGAATCTGCCTTTTCCTTCGTCTGGGCTCTGGGGTGTACCGCACTATCGGAGAACGTAAATCTTTCCTCCGTGTGCTCAACGCACTTTGTATTTTTCCGACATCAAAAAACTGCACTATGATGCACTTTTTAGCCCTTCCGCCCCTCTGCCGGCACGATCGCGCGACTTGTATGCGAATTTTGAACGTGCATCCGGTAGTACCGACGGTTCATTGCACTGCGGTACTTACGCTTCATAATTGATAGCGCACCCGGAAAACTTAAGTCCCATAGGCTCGCGCGTGGGCGCTTCCTAAAATGGACACGGGTCGCACCTCTCATGTCGGTACTACGTGGCAAAACCGGAATTGTGCTCACCTGGCTGATCTTCATCGGCGGGTACGCCGTCGTTTCAACGGCTCTGCACAAGGGGCCGCGTTTGACGGCCTTTGGCGATATCGCGCTCTGCGTGGTGCTGCTTTTTGCCAATACAGGGCTGCTGGTAAACGCGTCTTCCTCCGATTGGCGCCGTAACGCATTTTGGATGTTGATGGGTATGGGATGTGGGCTTTGGCTGATCGGCCAACTACTCAGAACAAATCTTGAAGTGCTGCATCATCAGGGAGTTCCGGCTCCATTTCTGGGAGACGTGATTTTCTTTCTGCACACGGTTCCACTGTTGGGCGCACTCGCGTTGTGTCCGCATACCAGAGAAGCGGATCGCAGTCTGCGATTCGGCCGCGTGGATTTCCAACTACTGCTCTCCTGGTGGGTCTATCTTTATTTGTTTGTCGTAATTCCCTGGCAGTACATCGCGCCAAACGCAAAACAGTATTCCATCAGCTACACGCGAATTTATGCCGTCGAAAATTTCACACTCGTGGCTGCTCTGCTTTATTTGGTGGCTCGCACTCACGGCCCGTGGCAAAAAGTGTACTCGCATTTGGCAGGCGCGGCTTCGATGTACGCGTTCAGTTCCATAGTGATCGATATTGCTGCCAGACAAGGCGCGTATCAGTCGGGAAGTTTGTACGATCTTCCACTGGTCGCATCGTTTGTATGGTTCGGCGTGGCGGGAAATATCGCGCGGCGCGAATGTCCTCCGGCAGAAAGTGTGATTGTCACGCCTGCGGTGGAATCCGCGGAAATGCCGTCGGAAAATCCGTGGCCCGCGCGCATGGCAATGGCCGCGGCGCTTTCATTGCCGGTTCTAGTCATCTGGTCGGAAATGCAAAACACTGCACCGGCGGAAGTTCGCAAATTTCGGTTGATCACCACCGTCGCCGCAATGTTCGTGGTCACTTCGCTGGTATTTCTGCGCCAGCGTTTAGTGGATGACGATCGTCTCCGTCTTCTGCGCCAATCAAAAGAAGCGTTGGTGAATTTGCGGCGCGTGCAAGCCCAATACGTCCAGACCGAAAAACTTGCCTCGCTCGGACAACTCGCCGCCGGCGCGGCGCACGAAATTAATAATCCGTTGACGGCGATTCTCGGTTATTCGGATGTGCTTTCCAGCGATCCTGCGACGGGAGATCGCGCGCGGGAAATTGCAGAAAAAATCCGCGAGCAGGCGCGGCGCACGAAAGGTGTAATCGGAAAACTTCTGACGTTTGCGCAGCCGCAACCGGCGGAAGTTACGCTGTTGGACATCAACGCGATCGTCAGCAACGTGGTCGAGCTTTCCCGTGCGGATCTGAAGAAAAAAAATATCCGCGTCCAGCTCGACGCAGAGTCGCATTTACCCGGTGTTCGCGGTGACGCGAATCAAATCCTGCAAGTTTTTTTCAACATCATTAATAATGCGGTCGACGCGATGGAAGAAGTTGGCGGCGGAGCGCTGAGCTTGCGAACATTTCGTCACCAGGCAAACGTGGTGATTCAATTTTCGGATAGCGGCCCCGGAATCCGCGAACCGCAGTTGGCGTTCGATCCTTTTTATACGACAAAGGCGGTCGGCAAGGGAACGGGGCTGGGACTTTCGATTTGTTACGGACTCGTGAAAGAGCACAAGGGGCAAATCACCTGCGCGAATCGTCCCGAAGGTGGCGCAACGTTCCGCATTGAATTGCCAGCCGTGCTGGCATTGTTTCCGTCGCGCAACACGAGCGGTTCGCAAATTGTCATGTCATCCCGCGTGTTCTAAAGAATTCAGTCACAAACATTCGGATACTTACGCGGAAATTCGCTTCACGTTATTTTTGGCGTGAGCACTGTGTATTCAATGGCATACTTCTAACTCGGAGGTTTGATGCCGGACGCTGCAATTGTTGCCGAAGGGCTTTCTCGAAGTTTTGGAAATTTGGTTGCCGTGGATCACGTGGATCTTCGTGTGGATGCCGGACAATTTTTTGGATTTCTCGGGCCAAATGGCGCGGGAAAATCCACCACCATCCGAATGATGACAGGCTTGCTGGCGCCAACCGCTGGGAAAATTAATCTTCTCGGGCTGAGCCTCGAAGGAAATCCAGTTGAAGTAAAACGGCAGATTGGAGTTGTGCCGGAGGGATTGGCGCTGTTTGACCGCCTTACCGGAAATGAATATTTGAATTTTGTCGGCAGGATGTACGGACTGGATCGCGCAACTGCCGCGCAACGAACACTCGAACTTCTGGATTTCATGGATTTGGCGGACCGCACGAAAACGTTGATTGTCGATTATTCCCACGGCATGAAGAAAAAGCTTGCGCTGGCCGCGGCCGTGATTCACGGGCCAAAAATACTTTTTCTGGACGAGCCCTTCGAGGGCGTGGACGCAGTGGCCGCGGGCACATTGAAAACGATGTTGCACAACATGACGGAGCGCGGTTCGACAATTTTCCTTACGTCGCATGTGCTCGAAATTGTGGAGCGTTTGTGCAGCCATGTAGCCATCATTAATAAGGGGCGAATCATTGCGCAGGGATCTCTGGATGAATTGCGTGCCGGTGTGGCGGCTGCCGCGCATGTGGATGGAGTGAGTCCTGCCGCGCCTGGACAAAAACTTACCCTCGAAGAAATTTTCCTGGCGGTGGTGGGACACGAAGGTGTTTTGCGCAAATCCGAGGACGAGCTTTCATGGCTGAAGTGACCACGTCAAATAATCGTTGGCGGCAGATCTCGCTGGTAATTCTTTTGCGCTGGCAAACATTTCGCAACGGAATGCGCAGCCAGTCCGAAAAAATGCACGTGCTTGGATCCGCCGCGCTAGGTATTTTTTTTACAGTGCTGACGATCGGCGGATCGATAGGGCTTGGCGTCGTCGCGTTTGAAATTGCGGAAACACAAAAATGGTTTTACCTGTCCATGGTGCTGTGGGGAATTTTCCTGTTCTGGCAATTTTTGCCGGTTCTCGCTTCGCAAACGAATCCCGGTTTTGACGGACGAAATCTCTTGCGGTTCCCCATAAAATTTTCCACATTTTTTCTGATGAGCGCCGCTTACGGACTGGCCGATCCATTCGCGCTCGCTGGAATTTTGTGGCACATCGCGACGTGCATCGGAATTTCGGTTGCGCGTCCGGAATTGAAATGGTGGGCCGCGCTGGCGCTTGCATGTTCGGTGCTGATGAATTTGCTGTTCAATCGCATGTTGTTCTCGTGGCTGGAACGGATTTTGGCAAAACGTCGCGCGCGAGAAGTTGTGACCGCGCTATTTATTCTCGTCCTTGTGTCCTTCCAATTTTCGAGTGTAATTCTGCAGCGATGGGGACCTGCGCTGAAATCTGCACTGGAAAATTCCGCCGGAGTGTGGCGCGCGTTGCCGCCGGCGTTAGCGGGAACAGCAATCGAGCAGGCAGCAAGTGGCGATTCCGCGGCGGCGGCGACGAAAACGGGATTGCTCGCAGTATATGCGTTCGCTTTCGGCGGACTTTTTGCGTTTCGAGCTCACGCGCAATTTACCGGCGAGGATTTGGGCGAAAGCGCCGCGCCGGTCAGGAAAAGAGCTGCTGCGCCGCGTGCTCGCGTTGCTGCGCCGGCTACCGTTGCGGCTCCCTTGGCAGAATCTCCCGTGGCGCGAAGCACGTCGGGGCTATTCAGTTCGCCGGTGGCGGCAATTTACGGCAAGGAATTGAAATATCTTTACCGCAATTCGATGTTGCTAATGAATATTTTCATGCCGCTGATTTTTATCGTACTCATCGGCATGACGGCTTCCATGCCGAGCAGGCACGGCGGCACTTCACCGTTTGGAAGATTCAACGGCAGCTTCGCGTATCCAGGAGCGGTGGCGTATCTTTTTCTGCTCATCATGAATTTCTGCCCGAATAATTTGGCCTACGAAGGCCATGGCATAGAGAGGTATTTCCTTTCGCCCATAAGATTTCGCGATGTGATGCTGGCGAAAAATCTATTTCACGGAACACTCGTCGGGTTGGAAGCGTTGTTGGTGCTGGGCGTTTTAACGGTGATGGGCCATCCGCCGCCGTTGCTGATTATTTTGGCCACCTGGGCCGCGCTACCATTTGCCGCGCTGATGCATTTTGGCGTGGGAAATTGGTTGTCACTTCAGTATCCACGAAAATTTGAATTTGGCATGCGCCGGCAGCGGCCTTCCGGAATGACGATGGTGATTTCATTTGGCTTGCTTGCCGCGGTGATGGGATCGCTGGCGCTGGTCGGCGCAATTTGTTTGTGGCTCGCAGGTCTGTGGTTGCTGCCGATCGTGTATCTCGCCCTTAGCGCGGCGGCCATTGTCGTTTACCGGCTGATGCTCGAAAGCACTACGCAGCAGGCGATTACGCAGCGCGACGCCTTGATGGAACAGCTTGCGCGTTAAATCGCGTATTTCTCGATTTCAAAATAATTTCCGAAACTGAAAAATCAATCCCCCAACTCATATATGAGGCGCGGCGTGATGGTTGCCAGCATTGCGTGGGCGCGGTAGAGTCACGCGACGAATAAATATGCCGCGGAGATTGTTTATTTCAACGAACAGGGAGTGCTCCATGAAATTGCGCTCAATTTTGCATGTTGCTGTCTATGCCGCTTTGCTGATTACGTGCACCACAGGATTTTCTATGGTAGCAATTGGCCAGGATTTGCGGCAGGAATTGAAAAACTTCGTTGAGACGCCCGCCATTCCGGGCTACGAACAAGTGCTGGCGAAAGAAATTCAACGTGAGTTGGCAAAGTGGAAGCCGCAAATCGATCCGATTGGAAACGTCGTGGTCACGATTGGCAGCGGTGCGCCGCATCGAGCGATCGTGACGCCGATGGATGAGCCAGGCTACATCGTCAGCAACATCACAGCGGACGGATTTTTGCGCGTGCAGCGTTTACCGCAAACCACGCCAAATCCAATTTTCGATTCACTCTACTCAGCCGAGCCCGTTTACATCCGAACGCGATCTGGAAAAAATGTGACGGGTGTTGTTGCCGGGCTCTCAACACATCTGCAGGGCGCTCGGCCAGCCCCGGCGCCTGCCGATCTTCACGAGGGCATGTACGGACTCGATGATATTTACGTGGATGTTGGAGCGACTTCCGCCGCCGAAGTTCGTCAAGCAGGCGTGGAAATTCTTGATCCAATTTCGATTGAGCGACGCCTGTACGAAATGGGTTATGGACGAATGACGTCGCCTGCAATTGGAGATCGATTTGGCTGCGCGGCATTGGTGGAAATGTTGCGGTATTTGGATGCTACGAAAGTGATGGGAACTTTGACTGTCGCGTTTGTCGGTCAGCAATGGGTTGGCGGCCGCGGACTTGAACGTGTTCTTGCGCAAGCTGCAGCCACACAGAAAATCGATGAAATGATTTACGTGGGACGACTGACACGCGGAAATGCGGGAGGCGGTCGAGGTGGTCGCGGCGGATTTGCGTTGGTCGAGCCGAAAAAGACCGATGGCAGCGGTGCACTGATTGGCGGGAACGGCGCGAATGCAACGCTTGGCGATTTCGCGAACGAACTTCAGGACCTCGCGACGAAAAATAATATCTTAGCTTCCGCGGATGTGACGGCACCGCTCGCGAGAGCAGCCGACGCCGCAGCAGCATTTCCTCTGCCCGCCCGATTTGCGCGCCTGGGCATCGCCACGAAATGGCCGGCCACGCCGGGCGAAATTATTGATGCAGACGATCTTGTCGCACTGACGCAATTGTTGGAAGTTTATGCAGGCGGAAACGTGGAAACGAAACCGCTCGCGCACGCGACAGCATTGCTGGCACGCCCAGCGATTCCTCCTCAGGCAAAAACGGCGCAGACGCCGGTGCAAATGGTTTCTACGCTGGTTGAAAGTTATGGCGTGGGCTACCACGAAGTCGATGTCCGAGAAACTGTGAAACGGTTGTTGCCTCCGTGGACGAAAACGGAAACAGATGGCTCGGGAAATTTGTGGGTGCATCTGGGTACAGCGTCCAAGGAATCAAAAACGCCGCGCATCGCCGTCGTTGCTCACATGGACGAAATTGGTTTTGAAGTGAGTTCTATCGAACCGGACGGGCGACTGCGAGTTGCGACGCGCGGCGGCGGAATCATTGAATATTTTATTGCGCACACTTTGTTAGTGCACACGCCGAACGGTGATATTCCAGGCGTTTTGGATTTGCCAGATGGATGGAATGTGAACGGATTTATTTTGCGCTCACCTGCTGGAGGTGGCGCTGCTGTAGCCGGAGCCGCGGCGGGCGCGGGAGCTGCACCAGCGGCCGGAGGCGCTCCAACTGAAGGAGCACCTGCAGGGGCAGGAAGAGGTGGAGCTGGCGGCGCGCGTTTTGTGGATGTCGGCGCGCGAAGTGCCGGGGAGGTGCAGAAACTTGGAATCAAAGCCGGCGATCGAATCGGAGATTACATCACCATTCCTAAAAAATATCGGCCGCTACTCGGACGCCGCGCAAACGCGCGCAGCTTTGACGATCGTGCGGGATGTGCGGCAGCAATTGCCGCGATTTGGGAATTGGGCCCGCAGCTTCCGGGACGTGACGTTACATTTATTTTTTCCACCGGCGAAGAACTTGGATTGTTGGGCGCGGGCGCTTCTGCAAAGAAGATGGCCGCTGACGGACGCGCTCCTGATTTCGTTTTCGCGATTGACACTTTCGTGAGTTCGGATTCGCCGCTGGAATCCAAGCGTTTCGCGGATACAGAAATCGGACACGGATTTGTGGTTCGCGCCGTGGATAATTCCAATATCACGCCGCGCGAATGTGCTGATCGCGTGGTGAAACTGGCGAAGGCAAATAATATTCCCGTGCAGCTGGGAATAACCGGCGGCGGAAATGACGGCTCAGCTTTTCTGTCCTACGGAACGATTGATATTGGATTGGGATGGCCGCTGCGTTATTCGCATTCGCCCGGCGAGGTGATTGACACGCGCGATCTTGACGGGCTCGCGCGTATTCTTGCGGTGCTGGCGAAGAGTTGGTAGCGCGGCTTTTTTCTGAAGCTCGGATTTCAGGAACTTGGAGGAGGCGCGAAAAGCGTGTTGCTGCCTGAATCCTGGATTGACCGGCTGCCGTTTCTCGGTGCGCTGGAAGATGATTGGCAACCGGTGCCGCGTTACGCACTGATCGCGTGGTCGATATTCTACGTTTTTATTTTTTACGAATTACTTTCCGGCGGCGCATTTCCAAAATATATGGATCTTGTTTTTATTCCCGTGCACGAAGGTGGGCATCTTCTGTTCGCTTGGTTTGGCCAATTTATTGCGGTGGCGGGCGGAACATTTCTGCAACTTGCGGCGTCGGCGATACTCGCAATTTATTTCGTATTTCGCCGGCAACCGCAGGGCGTCACATTTTGCATATTCTTTTTCTTCGAGCAATTTGGGCCAATCGCAACTTATATGGCGGACGCACGCGCGCAGGATTTGCCTCTGCTGACAGTGGGAAGCGGCGATGACGTGATTCATGATTGGAATTATTTATTTGGCAAACTGGGAGTCTTGGCGCACGACACGCAAATCGCTTCGGCGATGCGCGTGATTGGATGGCTCGGCATGCTGGGAATTGTTGCGTGGTTTGTGTGGCGCGGGCTCGCGCAGACGGCACCTCCTCGTCGAGAGTGGGAGTGAAGCGTCTTTGCACACTTGAATCGCGCAGAGCTTTCCATTCGTCACCAACTGTGATTCCATTGAAGTATCCGGATGGCATTCAAAACCATCATCGAACCATTCCGCATTAAGTCCGTTGAACCGATTCGCCGCACCACGAATGAAGAGCGGCGCAAACTTCTGGAAGCCGCGGGCTGGAATCTTTTTCTTGTGGCGTCGGAAGATATTCTGATTGACCTGCTTACCGATTCCGGAACTGGCGCGATGTCCACTGCGCAGTGGGCTGCGATCATGCGCGGTGATGAATCCTATGCCGGTTCGCCGAGCTTCACGCGATTTCGCGATTCCGTTCAGGCTATTTTCGGATTTCGCCATGTGATTCCCACGCATCAGGGCCGCGCCGCGGAGCGAATTTTGTTCAGCGTGATGTGCAAGAAAGGCGACGTGGTTCCAAACAACACACACTTCGATACAACGCGCGCAAATTGCGAATATGTCGGCGCGGAAGCTGTGGACTTGCCGATTCGCGAAGCGCTCGAGCCGGCGCTGGTTCATCCGTTCAAAGGAAATATGGATACGGCGAAGCTCGTCGAGTTGATCGAGCGCGTTGGAAAGAGTCGCGTGCCGTTGGTGATGTTGACCATCACAAATAATTCCGGCGGCGGACAGCCTGTTTCACTCGCGAATATCCGTGAAGTGAAGCAGATTTGCGTGCGCTACGGAATTCCTCTTTATATTGACGCGTGCCGCTTCGCAGAAAATTCCTATTTCATTAAGCTGCGCGAGCCTGGCTGCGCGGATCGCACGCCTCGGGATATTGCGCGCGAAACTTTCAGTTATGCCGATGGATGCACCATGTCCGCGAAAAAAGACGGCATGGCGAACATTGGCGGATTCCTTTGCACGAATGATGATGCGCTGGCGAGCCGTGAAAAAGATTTGCTGATGCTCACGGAAGGTTTTCCAACTTATGGAGGGCTTGCCGGGCGCGATTTGGAAGCCGTCGCCGTGGGATTGAATGAAGCGTTAGAAGAGGATTATCTAAATTACAGAATTACTTCCACAGCGTATCTCGGCAAACATATTGCGGATGCCGGAGTTCCGATTGTGCAGCCGCCGGGCGGCCACGCAATTTATATTGACGCTCGCGCGTTTCTGCCGCACATTCCGGCCGCGCAATTTCCGGGTGTCGCGCTTGCCGGTGAACTATATATTGAAGGCGGAATTCGTTCCGTGGAAATTGGCACGCTGATGTTCGGCGAAAATGCGAAAATGGATTTGGTGCGTTTGGCGATTCCTCGGCGCGTTTATACGCAGAGCCATATCGACTACGCCGTAGAAGTAATTCTGGATGTTTGGCGGCGTCGCGCGGAAATTCGCGGATTGGAATTGATCGAGCAGGCGCCGACGTTGCGTCACTTCACGGCGAGGCTTCGTCCGATGGCTGGCGCGTCGGCGCGGACGTAACTGATTCCCACGCAACGTGTTATGAAGAAGCGCTGTTTACCGCATCAACCAACTTTGTTGCTATAATTCCGCGCGATGCCAGCCACTGCGAAGAAGTTGAGGCCCGTACCCGCGTTCAAAGCGCCGCGTTACCTCGTTGTGGAAGGTCCGGTTCGCGTGGGCAAAAGTACGCTTGCGCAGGTGCTTGCCGACCGCATGCACGCGCGCCGAGTGTTCGATTGCGAAGACAATCCCTTTCTTGCAGGATTTTACAAAGAGGAGCGCGGAACTGCGTTTTCCGCGCAAATGTATTTTCTGTGGGAACGTCAACGGCGTTTGCGTGAAGCGTTGATTCCCGATTCATCCGGCGCAGTAGTGTCAGACTTTCTTTTTGAAAAAGACAAAGTGTTCGCGTATCTGAATCTGGATAACGAAGAGCTGAAGCTTTACGAGCGTTATTACGAGCCGCTCGCCGCGGAAATGCCCAAGCCGGACCTGGTGATTTATCTGCAAGCCACGCCGGAAGTGCTGCGCGCACGCATTGCGAAAAAAGGGGCGCACGCGGAATCACGAATTTCGCCCGAATATTTAAATGAAGTGGTTCGCGCCTACGAACATTTTTTCTTTCATTACACGGCAAGCGACCTGCTCGTCGTAAATACTTCCGAGATTGATTTCGTGGCGAGCAATGAGGATCTTCAGCAGCTCCTGCGGCGGATTCAGGAGCCGGTGAAGGGCACTCAATATTTCCTGCCGCTTGTTCAAGAGTAAGAACAGTTTGAGCTTTAGTTGGTTTGTCTAGGAGCACGGATGAACGACTGGTCGCGACGCAGATTTTTCCTGGCAACACTTGTGGGTGGCGCAGCCGCTGGCGCGCAAAAACTATTTGGCGCGACACGGCCCGGAGCTGACGGGGCGAAGCCTGCCGGAGACGTGCGCGAACGCGTTGCAGCACAGGCGACTTCGACGAAAGGCGCACGGCCGCTGATCGTTTGCGCGGCGAATGGATTTCAGCATCTGGACAAGGGAATGGACGTTTTGAAAAAGGGCGGCGACACACTGGATGCGGTTCTCGCCGTCGTCGTCGAAGTTGAAAACGATCCGAATGATAATTCTGTGGGCTACGGTGGCCTTCCGAACGAAGAAGGCGAAGTGGAACTTGACGCGCAAGTGATGCACGGTCCTACGGGGCGCGCGGGCGCTGTTGGCGCGCTTAAGAAAATAAAGAATGCAGCTCTCGTGGCGAAATGCATCATGGAAAAAACCGATCACATTTTTCTGGTCGGTGAAGGCGCAACTCGATTCGCGATTGCGGAGGGGTTCGAGCCGATGAATCTGCTCACTCCGAAATCACGCGAAGCATGGCTGCGCTGGAAGGCGAAGTCATCGCAATTCTGGGCCCCGGGAATTGATAGTCCCAATTGGAGTTATCCCGCCGCGGAAAATCTGGATACGCCCGAAAAAAGAGAGTTGGAAGAATGGTTCAGGCAGGTTGTTGCGCACCCACCGACGGGTACAATCAACTGCCTCGCCGTTGACGCCAAAGGCGATATCTCCGGCACAACAACCACTTCTGGAATGGCGTGGAAAATTCCGGGCCGCGTCGGTGATTCGCCGATCATTGGCGCCGGAAATTTTGTGGATAACGAAGTGGGCGCGGCGGGATCCACTGGCCGCGGCGAAGAAAATATTCGCGTGTGCGGTGCGCACACTGTTGTTGAAATGATGCGCAAAGGAATGTCGCCGACGGATGCCTGCATGGAAGCGCTGCAGCGCATCGCTCACAATTTCAAAAACGATAAATCACGTTTGACGGAATTTACGATCCAGTTTTACGCGCTGAATAAGGATGGCGTGCACGGTGGCGGAACATTGTGGGGAACATCTACCGGCGGCACTCCGAATTACGCGATACATGACGGCGCGTCTGCGAAGCATGTGCCGTTCAAAGCGCTATTCGATGGAGCGACGCGTCCAACGCCAAAAACTCCGCAGTAGAGAATGTCAGTGAACTACCTGCGAAGCGAAAACTAGCGTCACGCCTTCACGTTCTAATCTCGGCAAATCTTCTGACAGAACTTGCAGCGTCGTAGCATGCGGATGTCCAATGGCGATCGCTGAGCCGTGCAGCTTTGCGTCCTGCACGGCCAATTCAAGTTGGTGATGAATCGCGGAAACTTCTTCGGTGTCGTCCAGAAAAACATCACGCGAAGCTGTGCGCACATGCGCGCGCCGCGCCGCGGTGAAAGCAACCGTTGCCGCCGAAGTGCGGCTATCCACAAAAAATAAATCGCGTTCGCGAAGCGCGGGCATGATGGCGTTCATCAACGCGGCGTCGGAAGTTCCCACTGAGCCTTGATGATTATTCGCGCCCTCCGCTTGCGGAACGGTTTCCAACATTTGCTGCACAAGATTTGTCACCTGCTCCGGTTCCATACCGGGACGCAGTTCGATGCGTTCCGACTTTGCGCCCGCCGGCGCTTCAATGGGAATGTGCAGCATCACCTGAAATCCGCGCCGCGAAGCTTCCTCCGAAATTTCCGGCGAATGCTGCAAGTGCGGCAAAACAGAAACGGTGAGCGGGAAGGGAAGCTGGAACAAAGTTTCGGCGGCCTCGCGATCATTTCCGAGGTCATCGATAATAATTGCGAGCTTCGCGTGCGAAGTGTGTTGCGCGTCAGTTGGCGCGACTACAGGCGTCACAATGGGAGTGACAATATTAATGGTGTGAGTTCGCCGCCCGGCGTAGAAATAATCGTATCTAAAAAGTCCCGGCGTGCCCGGGCGCTGGATGTGGCCCAGTTGATGCGCCGCGGCGACTCGATCCAAATCATTCACCACAGCCGACAACGCTGACTCGTCAGTCTTGCCGCCTTCCATATGCGGTAGCGAAATGAAAATTAAATCCGCAGAAGGCAGCGGCGGTGCCTGCCCGCGTCCACCGGGCGCAGGCCCTCGTTGACCTTCGCCGTCAAGCGCGCGCTCAGGAAACATTCCAGTTTGCACGCGTCCGTTTGACGCATTTTTCGCCGCGAAAACCATCTCGCGAGTAATCGCCCGGATTTGAATTCCGTTCAGTGGCTGCGGTTTCTTCTGGCAGCCCGCCGAGATTACAGCGATCGCCGCGAGCGCGCACACCAGCACGCGACTTATATAGCTTCGCGGAACACACCTATTACGCGCGAATATCATCAATTAAAGGACTCGATTGGAGAGAATCTGGTTGCAGAAATCTTACTCAATAATTTTTTTGATCGCCAGCCCGTCCGAGCAATGACTATGCACGCCGGAACAATTACGCCGGAACCGGATACGCCGTACGCACGCGATGTTGTTGTTCGCGGTGCTCGGCAACCTTGCCGCCGTTCAACAACTCAAGCGCCTTCGTCAGCACGGGATCGTTGTGCGAATCCGCGGGCGTCAGCGGAGGATTTTCCGCGTGGCTGTAAGCAACCGGATCGTCCGTGGGATTCGTAACTTCCGCGGTCGGCTTCACACCTTCCTGCGGAATGCTCTTACCATCGGGTGTGTAATAAAACGCGACCGTCAGATTTACCGCCGCGCCGTCGTCCAGTTGAATTAGTTTCTGCTGACTTGCCGAGCCAAACGTACGCTCGCCCACCACATCGCCGCGCTTGTTGCCGCCAATTGAAGCCGCCAGAACTTCTGCCGCACCGGAAGTTGCGCCGGACGTCAGCACGACCACGGGGTTCTTCCAGACAGCTTTGCTCGCGTCGGCCGTAAAATCCTGCTTCGTAACCGTTTGTCCTTTTAGCGAAGCAATCGTGCCGGACGAAAGAAATAATCTCGCCGCGGCGATTCCTTCAGGAACTTCGCCCAGCGCGCATCCGCGCAAATCCAAAACCAATTTGCGTACGCCGGAGTGATCCAGTTCCGTCAGCTTTCCGTGCAGCTCTTCCGCCTTACCCGCTTCCAGCGAAGGCACGCGGACATAAGCCGTGTCGGCGCTCAGCTTGGTAACGGAAACATGCACCGGCGCGATCGCTGCGAGCGTTACGGTTTTTTCTTCGGTTTCAGTTTGCGGTGCTCCGCGCTTGACCATGGAAATTTTCACTTGCTTGCCCGTCGCGCCGCTGAAAAGTTGCATCGCCTGATCGGGAGACATTTCGCGTGTCGTTAAACCGGCAATCGCTTCGATAATATCGCCCGGAAGAATTCCGGCTTTCTCCGCGGGGCTGCCCACCTGCGTTGAAATCACCATGATGTAGCCGAATCGCTTCGATAGCACTGCGCCAATTTGACCTTCCGAATGCGCGGCCACCTGTTTCTTATAGTCGGCGTACTCCGCGGCGCTCATATAGCTGGACATCGCGTCGAGTGATTCCACGAGTCCGTGCAGGCCGCCCACGGAAACCTTCGCCATGTTCGGCTCTTCCACGTAGTCTTCCTGAATTTTGTTCAGCACTTCGCTGTAAACAGTCAGCGAACGGTAGGATTTCTCATCGGCGGTCCTGCTGAGCACGTAGCCCAGCGCGGCATATGAAAAAACGGCTAAAGATAGCGCGATTACGACGATCTTAGTGGTTCGGTTCATGGTCGGTGGCTCGCCTGTACTGCGAACCGCCATTATACCATTCCACAGTGGAACCCAGCTACCGAATGAAATCGGGGTAGCGAATCGGGTAGCTGGCCTTGGGGACTCTAAACACGCTATTTACGATTGGCTTTCCTGCGTTGAGGAATGCGCTGCGGACAGCGATTCGGCAGGCGTGATGTACGTTTGCGAAATGTGATCGTGCCAGCTCAGATGGTCTTCATCCCAGAATGACCACAGAAACCCCATTAGCGCCATTCCGCCGGAGATCAAATATCCCGCGCATCGCCGAATCAGTTGACGCGGCTGCGGCGCTGATCCGTCAAAGCTCACCAGGCGCAGCCCGGTCAACATCATTCCCGGCGTGGCGCCGCCCATCATTGTGAACAGGCTGAAGTACTGCGTGTAAAGCAAAGTGAGAATGGCGCCGCAAACAAATGCGTCCAATTTGCTGGCGATTAGCCTTCCGCCGAAAAATGCGAACGCGCCGAGCACGACTGCGAACGCCGACAGCAGACAAATCGCGTCCACCGCGGCTGCGCGCCGGCGAACGCTCAGTCCGGCCACAGGCAGCAAAGTTGAATCCGGCCGGGAAAAAATTTGCGCAGATTCCGTTTCGTAGCGCTTTGCCGGGCCTGCCACTTCCGCTTCCGGCGGACGCGAGACATCAATCAGCAAATGTTGGAATGCTTCCTGCTTTTTCGCCGCAACGGGTGGCGCGGCTTCCATGGCGACTCGCGCGGCAGCGGCGGCCAGAGTTGCTTGCAGCGGATCTTCGTATTGATCTTCGTCCAGCGTTACCGCAGCATCCGTCGCTTCCTCAAATTCGTGATCGAGATGCGAATCGTAATGAATTTGCGGCTCAGGATCTTCTGTGCGAACAACTTCTGCCGCGCGAGCAACTGCCGTAGCCGTTGCATGATCACTCATAGAGGATTGCGATCTGTACGCAACTGCTTCATCGTCGCCACCCGCTTCATTTTCTGAGTGCTCGAACTCCAGCGCCGTTTGCGAAGTCGCAATGCCGGAATGTCCGTGCCGTTCGCGATAGGAACGCAGACGGTGGCTGACTTCGCGCCGCCATTCTGGCTGTAGCGCAAGACTTCCATTTGTTTTCGGGCTGGCAGCAGCAGAAAATTTAGGAGTTGCGGGGCCGTTAGGGACAGTATTCCCCTCAGGTCCCGCCGGAGGGTTCAGGCGGGCACTGCAGAAGCAACATGATTCGACGCTCGATTGATTGATAGCGCCGCACTGCTTACAGGTTTGGATCACCGTTCGTTTTGCGCTGCGGACGGTGCCCCGTGAGGGGTCGGGAAGAATTCTATCAGCATGCGCCGCTAGCGCCACGGCAACCCGCAGTGGATGTCTCGAATCGTACAACGTGTCCGCGAGCGAAGTTTTCAAGGCTGCGGACACATTTTTGACATCGGAGAGGCACAGCGTTGCGGCAGTTTAGGTGCAGTGTTAGGCTACCACTCTGTTTTTTCTCCTTCTATTATTGAGGCCATTCGGAGCGATGCGCTCATCTAAATCGGCCCGGCTCCGCCGTGCCTCAACATTTCTCGGCGCGCTGACAATTGTTTTTTTCGCAGCCGCGCCCGTTGCGCACGCTCAGGATCAGCCAACGCAATCTCGTTTACCCGCCCGCACTGGCGGAATTAGCAATTGTGGTAACGCGCTGGCTCAAGATCAGTTCACGCAGTCTCGTTTGCCGGCTCGCGGCGGTGGCGTCGTAATTTGTGCTGATCAGCCAAAGCTGGTCACGAATGATGTTGCGATTTTTGACGGGCATGTCGAGCTGACCTATCAGGATCAATTGCTTCACGCTGATCACATTGAATACAACCTGGTCACATACGAAATCACTGCGCACGGCCATGTAATTCTCGATCACGAAAATCAGCACATCGAAGCCGACGAGGCAACCTACAACGTAGATACCGGCCGCGGAATTTTTCATCACGTGCACGGTACTGTTCATGCGGTTTCGCGTCCGAACGCGCAAGTTTTGATTACACAGAATCCGCTCACATTTGACGCAGAGCAAGTCGATCGCCTGGACGAAGTAACTTACACGTTTATAAAAGCGAAGCTCACCGTCTGCGATCCGCTGAAGCCGACCTGGCAATTCTCCGCGGCGTCCGGAACAATTCACCTGAATGAAAAAGTTGCAATGGTGAACGCGAATTTCCGTCTGTTGAAAGTTCCGCTCATCTGGTTTCCGTATGCCACCGCGCCGGAAGGCGAACACATTCGCCAGTCTGGATTTCTGATACCCACCGCCGGAGAAACTTCGCTGAAAGGGCTAGTGCTGGGCGACGCTTATTACTGGGCGCCGAAGCGCTGGTTTGATGCAACACTTGGTGGAGAATATCTGAGCCGTCGCGGCTGGCTTGAAAATGAAGAAGTCCGCGCTACGCCGTGGGAAAATGTGTCGCTGGTGGCAAGTTTTTTTGGCGTGCAGGATCGAGGATTGCCCAGCGCAACCGGCCCCATCAAACAAGGTGGCGAGGAAGTAAGAATTTTGTCCAGCGCGTTGCTTCCCCATGGGTGGCGCGCCGTTGCCGATGTGGATCTGCTCAGCTCGCTTACATTTCGCCTGGCGTTTTCGCCTACATTTGGCGAAGCAACGAGCGCCGAAGCGAACAGCACTGTTTTTCTAAGCAATAATTTTCGCGGATTCAGTTTGAATTTTCAGGTGCAGGACAATAAAGACTTCCTGAACGCTTCGCCGCAAACCGCCGTCACCATTCGCGCCACGCCCGGCGTGGATTTCGGATCGGTGGAACAGGCGCCGTGGAAGAATCTGCCGATTTATTTTGGATTTGACGCTTCGGCCGACGGAATGTTTCGCAGCGATCCGGTGATCACCACGCCGACAATCGTGCAGCGTACGGAATTTGCTCCGCGCGTGACCGTTCCGCTTCACTGGGGAAAGTATCTAGGCCTGACCAGTTCATTCACGCTTCGCGCCACACGCTACGGCGCGGAATTGCAAAATGGCGTGGTTGTGAATAATTCCATTTTGCGCACGACGGGTGAACTGACTCTCGATTTGCGATTGCCTACGCTTGAGCGCGTCTACCAGTTTCACGGCACGAAGTGGAAACATTCTATCGAGCCGGACGTGGTTTATCGCTACGTGACTGGCGTAAATGATTTTGCCAAAATTATTCGCTTCGATGATGACGACACACTGACCGACACAAATGAAATTGAATATGGAATCACCAATCGCCTGTTCCGCCGCGCCTCCGATGGCATGGCGCAGGAATTCATCACCTGGCGTGTGGTGCAAAAATATTTTTACGATCCAAATTTTGGCGGAGCGGTCGTGGCCGGCCAGCAAAGCGTAATTGAGCCGTTCACTTCCATCAGCCCGTTCTTCATCGCCACCGGGCCGGTGCGTTATTCGCCGCTGGTCAGCGATTTTCTCGTCACGCCCGGCGGAATCTATGACGCCGAATTGCGTTTGGAATATGACACGCATAATCATCGCTTCACTTCCGCGGGCACGCTCCTAAAACTGCATCCGCGCCAGAATTTCACGGTCACGCTCGCACATTTCGATATCAACGCCGATCCCGGAATTCAGCCGCGATCGAATCAAGTGCGGGCTTTGATCGGTTACGGCGATCAAACTCGCAAGGGTTGGAATTTTACGGGCGGCTTCGCTTACGACATTCAACAGCGCACGCTCGAAAGCCAGATCGTGCAGGTTGGGTACAACGGTTCGTGCTGCGGAATCCAGTTTGAATATCGGCACCAGGATTTCGGCGTCGTGCAGCCTGAGAATCAATATCGGCTTTCGCTGGTGATTGCCAATATCGGCGCGTTTGGCAATGTAAAGAAACAGGATAAGATTTTCTAGCGGAGTGAAATGGATTGAGTGCGCGCAAAAAAACCGGCGGAAGCGGCGATCTAGCTTTCGCGACGATTAGCGAACTTTCAACGCTGCTCGCGCAACGCAAGATCTCTCCGGTCGAAATTACAAATCTTTTTCTCGAACGCATTGAGAAACATAATCCAACTTTGAACGCGTATCTCACAGTCACGCGCGAAGCCGCGCTCGCCGCGGCTCGTGAATCCGAGAAGCGCATTAAGGAAAAGCGCTCACGCGGGCCGCTGGAAGGAATTCCTATCGCGCTGAAAGACAATATCTGGACGCGCGGAATCCGCACTACGGCCGGGTCAAAATTTCTTGAGAATTTTGTGCCCGCAGAAGACGCAACCGTCGCCGCAAGCCTTCGTCGCGCCGGAGCGATTCTTCTCGGCAAAACAAATCTTCACGAATTCGCGTACGGAATCACTACAAATAATCCGCATTATGGTCCTACGCGCAATCCATGGGATATCGCGCGAATTCCCGGCGGGTCCAGCGGAGGTTCTGCGGCGGCAATTGCCGCAGGTCTTTGTGTCGCGAGCGTCGGAACCGATACCGGCGGCTCCATTCGCATTCCCGCCGCGCTTTGCGGGATCGTCGGACTGAAACCCACATTCGGCCGCGTCAGCTGCCACGGAGTCGTTGCACTCGCGCCAACTTTCGATCACGTCGGTCCACTCGCTCGCACCACTGCGGACGCCGCGCTGATTCTCGGCATCATCGCCGGCCGCGATCCACTCGACGCCGCCACGCTATCGCCAGCCGCGCATTTAAGTCATTCGCCGATGTGCGCCAACTAACGCAACGCCTGCGTCCGCAATTCTCCAAAAAGCGCCCGCTGAAATTAGGCTTGCCGCGCGAATATTTTTTCAAGGGTCTCAGCGAAGATGTCCGAGAGGCCGTGAAGTCCGCCGTGCAGAGTTTTGAGGAGCTTGGCACAATCGTGGAAGAAGTTTCGCTGCCCCAATATCAATGATGGTGATGATGCGTCCACGTTTATCGCGCTGGCCGAGGCCACTCACTACCATCAAGCGCAAGGATGGTTTCCGGCGCACTCCGCCGAAATATGGAGAAGATGTTCGCAAGCGCCTGGAAATGGGATTGGATATTCGTGCGGCAGATTATCTCGCCGCACGCGAAGTGCAAAATCGCGTGCGCGACGAATTCTGAAAGCGCGCTAGAACAAGTAGACGCCATCATCGCGCCGACCGTCCCGATCACCGCGCCGCTCATCGGCGAAAATGTTGTGCAGATTGAATCGGCAGAAGAACCCGTGCGCGGCGCTTTGATTCGCCTGAATCGTCCAGCAAATTTCACGGGCCTGCCGGCAATTTCATTGCCGTGTGGTTGGAGCGCAGAAAATCTGCCCATCGGACTGCAACTAATCGGCAGCGCTTGGGCTGAAGAACAACTTGCTGACGATCGCGCAACTTTTCGAGCAAGCTCATCCGGAATTTCGCCGACACCCCCACCAATTCTAAATTTCAGCGTGCAAAATTTAATTCTCCGGACACGCACGCGGCAGCCGCATCAGCAGTTGCCTACGAAAAACCCAATCCATCCGACCACAATTCCTGCCAGCACGTCCGCAAGATAATGATTGCGAACGTAAACCGTCGAAGCGCACATGCATGCGAAGAACGGCAGAAAAATCCAGAACAATCGCCGCCGGTATCGCCACGCCTCAAGAAGCGGAATAAATGATCCGACCACGTGCTCCGAAGGAAACGCGCCGCCGTGCACGCGTCCGTAATGCTCAATCAAATCGCTCAGCCACGTGAATGGCCCTCCATTCAAAGGTACCAGATGTCCACGTAGCCATAGAAAATAGTGTGGGCTTTCCACCGGCACAAATAGTGAAATCGTGTAGCCAATCACATATCCGGCCATCGAACTGGTCATCACCGCCCAAAATGCGAATCGCCGCGGCGAATTGTCGCGCAGCCGAATCCGCTCCCCAGATGTACAAAACAAATCCGAGTATCGTCAGAAAGAAAAAATAACTCAGATACGACATCTGCATGAAATCTGTGAAGCGTCGGATTCACAAATCTGCTGCAGCCACACCGTAGGATTCACGCCGGTAAGCCAGCGATCAAAACTCATCATCCAGGAATCGCACCAGCCGCGACGAATCAACTGTTCCAGCGCGCCCAGCTCCTCAAAACAAAAAAGAAATACCGCCTGCGGATACCAGTCCCGCGTCACACGCAAAATTCGTCCAAATGATCCACGACCCCAGTTCGCATTCAGTGATAGCCGCGCGGAAATTACCAGCGCAAAAATCGCCGCCACCACGCTCGCGTGAATCTCCAGCAAACGTCCCGCACGCGGCAAATGTCTTCTGGAGAACAGGATCATCAGCAGGCCGCTGAATCCCAAATAGGAAAGCGCTACCCATTCAAACGCTCCGCACGCATCCGCGCCGCAACAACAGCAGCTGCGGCCACGGGCCGAATCCATAGCGACAGTGGAAAATGACTGCCCCGCGTCGTTCAACTCGGACTCCGCTCCCGACTGCGCGAATTATTTCCAAGAAAGTTTCTCCGCCAAAACTTGCCGCGTTTTTCCGCGCCGGAAAAATCGGCGGCTTGCGATCGACGATCCACGCGCGCCATTCCAATCCGCAAGACGCCATCCGAATTTGCGCGCCAGTTGCGCCAATCGCGGCCCGGGATTCACTGCGATCGGATGCCCGACCGCGCCCAACAACCAGCGATCTTTCATCGAATCCGCATACGCGTAGCTCCGGCTCAAATCAAAATTATTTTCCGCCGCCAGCCGCATCAACACGCGCTCCTTCGCCGGCCCGCAAATCGCTTCGCCAATCACGCGCCCAGTCCACGGTCCGTCATCGCATTCCAATTCCGTCGCCCTCATAAATATCTCCGCGTCGCCCGCCAACAAAGTCCCAATCGCCCGCGCCAGCGGCCCAAGCGTTCCACTGATCAAAACAATCGCATGCCCGCGCCGTCCGGTGCCAGTCAACCATCGTCAGCGCCTCCGAAAAAAATTCCAGCTCCGGGAATCTCGCGCGCGATCCATCTCATCCACAATTCTGATCCGCACTCCCTCCAAATACACCTTGTTTTCATCCAAACATAGCAACCTTGCGTGCTCCGAATTCGCCTCGCGAATACTCCCAAAAAATTGCGGAACAAACTTCGCAGCCACTCACCAACCGCGCTGCAATCGCAATTCTCCGCGCAACGCCAAATGCGCCAGCAATACGCAATTCCAGCGACGGCGCAGGCAACAGCGTCCCGTCAATATCAAACACCGCCGCAATTCGGCCGCGCTGATTCCCAGTCACACTCATGACGTCCACCGCGCCGCGCAGATACGCCGCGCGGCCGCAAACGAGCCTGGCTGACGCGAACCGACGGCGCATTCTTCACGCGCTCAGCCGTACGGAAATCCCGCAATCCTTCCCAAAAAACAGGCAGCGCCCGCAAAACACAAAAAGCCATCGTCGCAAAAACAATCCCGCTGACCGCAATATGAATCGCTCCGCCCCATCGCGACGGCGCGAAAGAACTCTCGCATGCCGCACAATCCATTCCACTCCCAACGCGCAGAAGCAAACACACTTCAGCGCCGCATACGCTCCTCGGCTCGACGCGCGAAGCCACAATCCGTGCGCTCCATCGTTCCACCAACATCCAGTTGCGCTGAAATTCTCCAGCACCGTGCGCTTCCATCAACAGGTCCACGCTCGCCGCAATCCCACGCAGAAAATCCGTCAACACTCCGCGCACAAAAAAATCACCGGAACCCAAACTGAAATTTGCCCGGCGCACGGCAAAATAAATAAAAAACAAATTCTCAATCACACGATCGCCCAGAATATCCAGTTGCGCCCCAATCACCGACGCCATTCGCAATCGCCGCGCCAAATATCCATCCACGCCATCCAGCGAGACCGCGCAAATCGTCAAAGCCAGCGCGCAAAATCCAATGCAGAACGACGCGCCCCCGTGCGATCTCGCGCCATACAATCCCACCGCCGCCCAGCCACCAACATTCTCAGCACAGTTACTTTGTTCGGAGTCACCAGCCATCGCATATGTTCACCTCGCGGAACGTCGACTAAATCCAAGCCCACGCATCTGAAAAGCAACTGCGGTGCCGTCAAAGAAAACTGGCATCATCTGTATCTCTTTTGTTTTCCGCGACCTCTGCAAAAGCCGTTCCGCCAGCAAAATGAACCCCCGTAGCCTCAATCCGTCACCTGACGCATTTTTCTTTCAACTTCGCGCCACCTGACTGCATCTGATACTCTGCCCCGCTTGCAGTCCGGCTTCGAGTCGGGCACTCTTAGTTGTCCAAGGAGATTCTTAGCTTATGGGTGTGTCAGTTGTTGGAGTGTTCCTCGCCGGCCTGGTCTCATTTCTGTCGCCGTGCGTGCTGCCGCTGGTGCCCGGCTATATCTCCATGCTCTCCGGCATTGGCGTGGAGCAGCTTCGTCAGGGCCAAACTCCGCGCAACAATTTGATGGGTTCCGCGATCGCATTTGTGCTGGGACTTTCCGTCGTCTTCATCACTATGGGCGCAACCGCCAGCGTAATCGGAAGTTTCCTCACTCATCATCGCTCTCTGCTGACTCCCATCGGCGGCGCAATCGTTATTCTCTTTCGGACTTCAGCTCATCGGCGTTCTCTCACAAATTAAATTGGGGCGTGGGACTCGGACTCGCCGCGGTGCTCATCGCCTCGGTGTCGCCACGCAAATGCATCCCGGCCTGCTTGGCGATTGGCTCAGCCCAATTCAATGTTATTCACTCGCGCTGATTCCGCTATTCGGTCCCGGCCTCGCGCAGTGGATGTCTCGCGACGTACATTTCCGGAATCTCGGCGGAAGTGACGGCAAGAAGGAAGCAAGCCCGTTCGCGGCAATCGTCAGCGGATTTCTTCTCGGTTTCGCGTTCGCGCTCGGCTGGACGCCCTGCATCGGCCCGATTCTCACAACCGTGCTGGCCTACGCGGCCACACAACAAAACATCGCGCGCGGAATTTTCCTTCTCGCAATTTATTCGGCGGGACTTTCCATTCCATTTCTTCTCACCGCGCTGGGCATCAGCCAGTTTCTGAAGTTCTATCAAAAGTTTCGCAAGTATGTGCAAATCGTTGAAGTGGCCAGCGGATTTTTGTTGCTCGGAATCGGCTTCCTAATTTTCACAAACCGCTTTCTCTGGCTTTCAGGTAAACTAGCATTTCTGAACCGTTTCGTGCAGTAACAGGGCACGCCGCAATCCTAAGGGGTTATAAATGAAGAAAGTTTTGGCAGTCAGCATCACCATCGCCGTCCTTATAATTGTTGTCTTCATCCTGAACCGCGAACTTCCGCAGGCCACCGCAACGGTTCCCGGCACAACCACCAGCGCCGCTACGGCGAAGGCCGCTGCGGATACCGCCATCGGAGTCAGCGATCTCGTCGTTCAAAGATCTCGACGGCAAAGAACTGAAACTTTCCGACCTGAAAGGCAAAGTTGTCCTTCTCGATTTCTGGGCCACCTGGTGCGAACCCTGCAAAATCGAAACTCCCTGGCTGATTGAATTCCAGAAAAAATACGGTCCCAAGGGATTCACCGTTGTCGGCGTCGCCATGGATGAAGGCGGACAGAAAATCGTCCAGCCCTATGTTCAAACCGCACGTTTCGAGATGGAAGACGGCTCCAAGCAGGCCATCAACTACCCAGTCGTACTGGGCAATGACGCATCTGAGCGACAAATTCGGCGTCAACGGTTTCCCCACGGCGTTCTGATTTCCCGCGACGGCAAGCTCGTGAAAATCACCTCCGGCCTCGTAAGCCGGGATGAAATGGTCAAAGACATCGAAAAGCCAGATGTAATCGTAATGGCTTCTAGGCGGCGCGGTCCTGTGACTCGCCCGCTCCGCCTCCTCCCGCAATCTCTCAGCTGAAACTATTTTTCCACTCTGGCGTAGTATCAAATGAAGGTATAAGCTCGCTCAAATTCGCCCGTGAAAGCACTTCAACAACTTCAATGAAGCCGCGCGCCTTGCTCTGCAAACCTTGCGCGAGCACAAGATGCGTTCATTTCTCACGCTTCTGGGCATCATTTTGTCCGTCGCCACATTGATTGTCGTCATCGCGCTCATCAATGGAGTTGATCGCTACATCGGCGAACGCGTCGCTACTCTTGGCACAAATGTTTTTCAGGTCACGCGATTTCCACTCATCACCAACGCCCAGCAACTCGTTCAGGCAACGCGCCACAATAAAATTATCACCTGGGAAGATTACGAATATCTCCGCGATAATTTGAAACTTCCGGCTCGCGTCGGCGTGCAAGCCTCCACTGGCACGCGCACCAACGCCGGCGGAGTTTCCATCGACCAAATTGCTCTCCGCGGCGTTACCGCGAATATGGGTGACATGGCCATCGTTCAGCCGGCCATCGGACGCTACATGATCGACTCCGACGACGCGCACCACTCGCAAGTCGCCATGATTGGCCCCGATGTCTCCGATAAATTATTTCCGGGCCTCGATCCCATCGGCCGCACCATTGAAATTGATGGCCGCCCTTTCACCGTCGTCGGCGTCGGCAAGCCGCTCGGCACCGCGTTCGGCCAATCGCAGGACGCCTACGCTTACATTCCCATCGAAACGTTTATCGAAATTTACGGCAGCAGAGTTGCGCTCACCATCGTCGTCGAATCGCGCGCGGCGGAATGGATGGATCGCACGCAGGAAGAAGCGCGCCAGTTGATGCGCGCGCGCCGCCATCTGAAGCAAGGCGAAGACGACACGTTTGCCGTTCTCGGATCCGATGCGCTGCTCGATTTATTCCGCAATTTGACAGGCTCCATCGCCAGCGCCATGGTCGGCATCGTTTCCGTTTTCGTGGTCATCGGCGGCGTCGTCATCATGAACGTGATGCTCGCCAGCGTTACCGAACGCACCCGCGAAATTGGAATGCGAAAATCCGTCGGCGCCACGCGTCACAAATATACTTATGCAATTTTTAGTGGAATCATCCGTATTATCTGGAGTCGGCGGCATCTTCGGTCTCGTGCTGGCATGGCTTCTTTCTGAATTGGTAGAGGCGACTACTTCGGTGCCGATGTACATTCCTTCAGCGCGGTTATTTTAGCGTTGGTAGTTTCAACTTTGGTGGGACTGTTCTTCGGAATTTATCCGGCGCAAAAAGCCTCGAAGCTACATCCCATTGAAGCGATGCGGCAGGAAAGCTAAAAGGGAATTATAACCGGAAAAACGATGCGAATGTCGATGGGTGAAAACGCGCGGATGGCATTCAACAATCTCCGCGAAAATAAAATGCGCTCGGTGCTCACCGTGCTCGGTGTCGTCATCGGCGTCACCGCGCTCATCACCGTTTCATCCGTGCTCGTCGGACTCGACGCTTCCATCCACGATTACCTCAGCGAATTTGGTTCCGACACAATTTTTATTTTCAAATTTAATCCCGGCATTCACACCACGCGTCCCAGTCCGGAAGAATTAAATCGCAAACCGCTCACTCTGGACGACGCCATGGCCATCAAAGCCGAATGCTCGGCCGTTCGCGAAGTGGACGTGCAGGCCCTCGCGAAAATTAATGGCCCGTTGCCGCCGACTGCCATCGCGAAATATGAAGGCCGCGAAGTTACCAACGTAAATTATCGCGGCACGCTCCCGTCCGCTGTTGACGTTTATTCTCTGCGTCTCGCCAAGGGCCGCTACTTCACCGATGCGGAAAATCAGCATCGCGCCGACGTCGTCATCATCGGCAACGACGTTTCCAACGCGCTTTTCCTCGGCGAAGATCCGCTCCAAAAAGAAGTTCTCGTTCGCGGCACTCTCTACACTGTGATCGGCGTGGAAGAAAAGCGAAAAGGTGGACTCATCGCCGGCGGCCAGGCCGACGTGGATT
The DNA here is from genome assembly GCA_963778235.1 of uncultured Acidobacteriota bacterium. Lineage (GTDB taxonomy): Bacteria > Acidobacteriota > Terriglobia > Acidiferrales > UBA7541 > DASTCZ01. Next base: position 845,812 of record CAVZTQ010000004.1, read on the forward strand.
TCTGGGTTCCCTATCGCAGCTATCAGAAACATAATCCGCAGGACGACGAAAATTTAATTTCCGCGATGGCGTTCCCCGGGCAAGTCGACGTAGCCGAAGACGAGATTCGCGGAGTGCTGCGCCAGCGCCGGCAGGTTCCCTATGACAAGCCGGACACTTTCGGCCAATCCAGTTCGCAGGAAATTGCCGATCAATTTCGCCAGATTACTTCAAGCATCGCGGAATTAATTGTCGCAGTCAGTTCCATCGGATTATTAATCGGTGGCGTCGGCGTAATGAACATCATGCTCATGTCCGTCACGCAGCGCACGCGCGAAATCGGCGTCCGCAAAGCAATCGGCGCGCGCCGGCGCGACATCATCTGGCAATTCCTGACCGAAGCCATGGCGCTCACCGGATTCGGCGGACTCATCGGCGTATTTTTCGGCTGGCTGATCAGCGCCGCCGCGCGTGCAATTTATCCAGCGCTTCCCACAGCCGTTCCTTTGTGGGCCGTCATGCTCGGCGTCGCCACCGCCATGAGCGTCGGACTTTTCTTCGGCATGTATCCCGCCGTAAAAGCCGCGCGATTGGATCCCGTCGAAGCGCTGCGCTACGAATAATTTTTCGAGGGCGAATTTCGTAGCGCCGGCATCCTGCCGGCTCTTTTCCCGCGCTCGAAGAATCTGCCGGCAAGATGCCGGCGCTACGAAGTTCAAATCCCACGCCTCAAACTTGCGCCTCCCCGCAACCCTGCTGTACGCTGAACGAACCAAAATGTCCGAACAAACTATGACCGATCAGGAATTCCGAAATCGCGCCGACTCCGCGCTCGAAACTTTGCGCAAGCGCCTGCAACAACTTGGCGACGAATATAATTTTGAAGTGGAAGGCGACGGCGGCAGGCTCGATCTTCTATTCGAGGAACCGGAAGAAACTCGCTTCGTGATCAGCCCGAACGCGCCCGTCCGTCAAATCTGGATTTCCGCGCTAACCACCAGCTTCAAACTCGGCTGGTCAGACCCCAAGCAAACTTTCGGACTCGAAAAATCCGGGAAACTCTCGCGGAAGTGATGAGCCGCATTCTTTCTCAACAGCTCGGTCAAAAAGTAACCGTCTAGCCCGCCGCCGTCGCCGAATCTCCCATCACCGGCAAAGCCGCGCGCAAACGTCGCACAACTCTCTCCCGCCCCAGCACCAGAAAAGTTTCAAATAGCGGCGGCGCCACAGCCTGACCCACAATCGCTACACGCGTGGCGTTAATCAAAAGTCCAGCCTTCACGCCTTCCGCTTCGGCAATTCCGCGCAACGCATGTTCGCAAGCATCATGATTCCATTCCGGAATCGCGGCGAGCGAGTCCGCAAGTTTCCCGAGCATCCCGGCCAATCGCGCATCCTTCCAGAATTTTTCTTTTGCCGCCGGATCGTATTCAAACGTATCGCTGAAAAATGCCAGCGACCACTTCGCAAAATCCGCAAGCAGATGCGTTCGCGGACGCAACAAATCCACGGTATGCGCAAACCATTCCTTCTCCGCGCCGGCCCATTCCGCTCGCCAGATTCCAGCGCGCTCCAATTCACCCTGCACCAGCGGCAATAGTTCATCCAGCGGTAACTTCTGCAAATACTGGCTGTTGTACCATTCCAATTTCGCGCGATCGAAAACTCCGTTCGTCCGGCTAACGCCTTCGAGCGTAAATCGTTTCAGCAATTCATCCGTGCGCATGAATTCCGAATCGTCGCCCGTTGACCACCCGAGCAGAGAAAGAAAATTCCGGAACGCCTCCGCAATAAATCCTTCTTCCTCGTATGACGAAACACTGGTAGCTCCATGCCGCTTAGAAAGCCGCTTCCTGTCCGGCCCCAAAATCAGCGGCACGTGCGCAAATTTCGGAACTTCCGCGCCCAGCGCGCGATACAACATTACCTGCTTCGGAGTGTTGGAAATATGATCCGCGCCGCGAATCACATGTGTGATGCGCATATCAATATCGTCCACCACCGCGCCAAGCTGATACGTCGGCAATCCCAATTCCGAGCCGTCCTTCGGCGAACGCAGCAACACAAAATCTTCAATCTCGTCATTCGATGTTTCATTTTTTCCGAACACAATATCATCGAACGAAGTCGTAACGCCAAGCGCCACGCGAAATCTCATCGCAGGCTTCTGTTCGCCAATCACCGGATGTCCATCCCGGCAAGCACATCGAGTCACACGTCGTCGCGTCGGTGCCTCTTCGCCATCCGACTCCGTCGCCGCGTCTCCGCCCGCATATTTTTCCGGCGCACAATAACAAAGATACGCAGCGCCCGATGCCAATAATTTTTCCGCCGCCACACGATACAAACTCAGCCGCTGTGACTGAAATATCGGTCCTTCATCCCACTGCAGTCCCAGCCACCGCAGCGACGCCAAAATTCCGTCCACAAGTTCCGGCCGGTTGCGCTCCGTATCCGTATCTTCCACGCGCAAAATAAATGTGCCGCCTTCGTGCCGCGCAAATAGCCAGTTGAATAGCGCCGTTCGCGCGCCACCCACGTGCAGATAACCCGTCGGCGAAGGCGCAAATCGCACGCGCGGCTTGGAATTCGATGAAATGGAATCGGTCATAATATTTTTGATGTCCTCAGAAATGCGGAATTTTCCCGGCAACGCAGCGACATTGCTAAACGGCAATACTTCACGCAAAAAATTTCAGTGTACGGAACCCATTTAGTTTAGCGGAATCCGCCGTCTTGGGCCACTTGCCGACTCGCCCAAACCTCTCCCGGATAGGGAGTTACGCGCAGGTACAAATCGGCGCGAGTACTCTTGACCATTAGAAAAACTGCCCTCTATAGTCTAGCAAGAGTCGGGAACCGCCTATGGAACAAGTGTTTCCGGGCGTAGTTTCCGCCATTCGGAAGGTAGCCCAGCGCCGTGATTATTCAGTTTGTCGACGCACTTTTCCTTCTGAGTTTCGGCTGCACTCGCGGCCTCAGAAAATCGGATTCCGTTGATACACGATAGCGTTCTAGCCCTGGCCCTGCTGTCGGCGACAGCACTTGTTGCCGCCCTGTACGGATACGTTTATTCCGTAAAGCGCCAACCATATCTCCTGATGTGGACCGCCGGATGGAGCATGCTCGCCTTCCATTACGGCGCTGCCGTGCTGAATAAGCATGAAGCGTGGGGCTCTTGGGAAATGGCCGTGCAAGCCTGGCTGGCCGCGTCGTCTGCGCTTTTATTTTTCTTGAGCGCTCAGCTCTACACGCAAAAGAAACCTTGGATCTATCAGGTCGGCGCTGCCTCCGCCTTGTTCGCGGTTTGGGCGGCGGCATTTGCGCAGGGCCAATTTCCGATTGCTCCACTTTATGGAACCGCCGCGATATTTGCCGCAACCGGAATAATTTTCTGGCGCGCCAGCCGTAAACAAGAAACTCTTGCCGAAGGCGTGCTCGGTATTGCTTTCGGTGTGTGGGGCGGCGTATCGCTTGCAGCCGAACTCTCCAAGCAATTCTCTCTTTCAGGACAAGCCAGTCTCGCGATCATGACTACGGTGCCCGTAACTCTTATTGCCGTGCTCATGTCCATGGCGCTTTACGAAGAAGAAAAGCGCCGCATTGAACGGCACATGCTGGCACTCTCGAATCTGAATCTCGCTACCTCCAGCATTGTTGGCAGCGAAGTGCAGCGCATGTTGGCGCAGGCTCTCGACAGAATTCTGAACGTCGTGCAAGTTCCTTCCGGCGCGCTGTTTCTGCATCACGGTGATCCAAAAGGTCCAACCGCCGTTGTTGCTGTTGGACTGAGCGACACATTTTGTTCCGCTTCCCAACAAGAAGGCCTCGACGATCATCTCGTCGAACTCGTCGTCCGTCTCGGCGGTCTCGCCGTATTCCGCGATCTGCATCGTGACGCGCTTTGGGAAACTCTCGAGCGCGAAGAATCTTTTCATCGATTCCGCCAGCTCGCTTTGCAACAGGGATTGCACACCGTAGCGGCAATCAGTCTGCAAACGAAAGACAAAGCATTCGGCGTGCTACTACTCGGCTCGCCCTTAAGCCGCCGTTTTTCTCCCGCCGAACTTCATCTGTTGATGGCGCTTGGACATCAGATCGGCATGGCCGTCGAAAATAGTTATCTCGTTCAACAGACGTCGCGCCGCAGCGAAGAACTGCATCTGCTGAATGAAATCGGCCGCGTCCTCAGCTCCACTCTGGATACTGACGCTCTCTTTGAAAAAATTCATTCTGAAATGCAGCGCCTGCTTGACGCCAGCAATCTTTACATCGCGTTTTATGACGCCGCTGCCAACACGTTAAAATTTGAATTGGAAATTCGTGACGGAGAAAAGCAGCCGAAGCGCGTCCGTCCTTGCGGAAATCACCTTACTGAATATGTTCTCCACAGCCGCCAGCCGCTTTTAATTCGTGACAATGTAGCCGACGCGGCCGCTCAGTTGGGCGCCGAACCCATTCAGGATATGGGCTGCTTTTGCGCTGTGCCGCTGGTGCTCTACGATCGCGCCATCGGCGTGTTAGCCGTTCACAGCAGGCAGGAACACTCGTTCGACGAAGACCATCTGGAACTGATGCGCGTGCTCGCAAGCGAAGCCACCATAGCGCTGGAAAATGCGCGCCTGTTTCGCGGTGAGCAGGCAAAATCGCGACACCTCACGCTCCTTAATAATATTTCCAAGAATGCGATTGCCACTCTCAATCCCGATGAAATGCTTTCGCGCATCGCCACGGAACTCGAAGGCGGCCTGAGCTACGATCACATTGGCATCGGTGTTCTTGATTACGCAACGAAGGAAGTTGTTATCCAGGCGGAAGCAGGCACGCGCCGAAATGCGCTGGGCCGCAGAATTCCGCTCGGCGATGGACTCGTTGGCCGTGTCGCGCGAACTGGTGAAATGACCGTGGTTCGCTCGTTTGGCTCCGATCCCTCCGGTTCGTTTCCCATGTTGGAAGATTCCGGCGCGGCGGTTGCTCTGCCGATTGTCTACGGCGATCAATTGCACGGCGTTCTGTACGTGGAATGTTCCGCGCCGTGCGATTTCAAAGTGGAAGAATTGCAATTGCTCGAAACGCTGGCCGATTTAATTTCCGGCGCGCTGCATGGCTCGCTCAGTTTTCAAAAAGCTCAGGAGCAGGCCATCACTGACGGGCTTACCAAGGTCAAAACGCATCGCTTTTTTATGGAAGCACTTTCAGCCGAATGGAAACGCGCTACGCGCGCCGGCCGGCCTTTCTCGCTAGTGCTCATCGATTTGGACCGCTTCAAATTTGTAAACGATTTCTACGGCCACCTGGAAGGCGATCTCGTTCTGCGCCGTGTCGGAAAAATTCTCGAAGAAAATTGCCGCCGCTCCGACATCATCGCGCGCTACGGCGGTGACGAGTTCGTTGTGCTGATGCCGGAAACAAACGCCGAACAATCGCGGCAACTCGCCGGAAAACTTCGCCACTGGATTTCTTCCGACACTCTTCTGCGAGAAAAAAATGTCACCGGTAGCTTCGGCATCGCCACTTTTCCGGTTCACGGGTCCACTCCGCAGGAATTAATTCAAGTGGCCGACGCTTCGATGTATCTCTCAAAGCATCAGGGTGGCAACGCGGTTTCTACCGCTGATCATTTCGATCCCAACGAAACCAAGCGCTGGAAACGCGACGTTCTCGACGCGTATCTTGGCGTCACGCTCAAGCGGCAATTCACCACCGGCCCGGAAGCGATGGAAGAAATCTGCAATCGGCTTGATCAGTTCATGCGCTCGCTGGACGCGACGGAAATTAGCGAAGCCGCTCAGAATGATGCCGCAGCAAATGAAGCCGGCATTCCAGCGGACGCGCCGGCTGCTGATCCTTCGGTTGCGCGAATAGTTCCTCCGCTCGTCGTTGAAACGCTCAGCTCTCTCGCGATTGCCATCGACGGCAAGGATTCTTTCACACGCAATCACTCGCAACGCGTTTCGTCGCATTCGGTCGCGCTCGCCGAATCACTGGAAATGAGTCACGCGGAAATTGAAGAAATCCGTTTGGCCGCGCTTCTGCATGACATTGGAAAAGTCGGTATCCCCGAAAGCATTCTGAACAAGAATGGCCCGCTCGATCCCGATGAATGGGATGAGATGAAGAAGCACACCAACTACGGCGCGACGATTCTGGAAAAAGTGAAGGGGTTGGATCGCATCCGCGCAATGGTTCTGCATCATCACGAATTTTTCGATGGTTCCGGGTATCCGCACTCGCTCGCCGGCGAAAATATTCCACTCGGTGCGCGTATCATCGCCATCGCCGATGCGTATGACACAATTACTTCCGACCGCACCTACAAGCGCGCGCGGTCTGCCAACGAAGCGCTCGCCGAACTCGAACGCTGCGCCGCCGCGCAATTTGAAGCGCGCCTCGTTTCTATTTTTGTCGATACCATGCGCTCGATGCCCGCTCCAACCGACGAAACAATTCCTGCGTCCGAAACTTCAAACGAATCCGTCGAAAGCTCCGCAACTTAATTTCTTCCGCTACTTTTCTCGAAGCTCGCCCTCTGTTACGCTCGAATTCATCAAACGGGGGATTTCACCGTGTCAAAAGATCACGCTATGAAAGTTGCTAAAGTCCGCTGGGTGGGCGCGGAACAATTTATTGCGGTGGGGCCATCCGGGCATGCAGTGCCGCTGGATTCCAATCGCGAATCAAATACGGCACCGGGACCGATGGAATTGTTGTTGCTCGCGCTGGGCGCGTGCACGGCGACTGATGTTGTGGAAATTTTGAAGAAGAAGCGACAAAAATTGGATGCGCTTGAAGTGGAAGTTTCTGGTCAGCGCGCCGCGGAACCTCCGACGGTCTGGATCAAACTTGAACTCGTTTATCGCTTGCGCGGAAAACTTGACGACAAAGCTGTCCGTGATGCGATTCAATTGAGCGAAGATAAATATTGTTCCGTCGCCGCGACGCTGCGAAAAACCGCGCCGATTACATTCCGTTACGAAATTCAGCCCTAAGTCTTAGCGTGCTCCGCGTTCGCCGAAGGCGCGCTCACGTGTTCGGAAATTTTCATCGGAAGTTTTTGCAATTTCCAGGCGTCAAATCCGCCAATCACATTCACGACCATCGAAAATCCCGCGCGCTCCAGAAGGCTTGCGGCGATCGCGCTGCGATATCCGCCCTGGCAATGCACAATCACCGGGCGATCCATCTCGAAATTCGGTAAAAGTTTTTTTGCTGCGCCGGAATCCGCGCCGACAAGCGCTGCAAATTTATTTAATGGAGCCAAATGCGCTTGCCCGATGTGACCGGCTTCCCATTCGCCTGCGCGGCGCACGTCCACCACTTGCATTTTCGGATCCTGCTCCAACACTTGGCTCAGTTCACCCGCGCTGATTTGTGCGAATTGTGCGACGGTGCGGCCGCTGCGCTGCCACGCCGAAATTCCGCCGTCCAAATATCCGGCAATGTGCTCGATGCCCACGCGCGCAAGACGCATTCGCGATTCTTCAGTGCGCTCCGGATCTTCGGCAATCAAAATAATTTCGCGATCCAGTCCAATCAACGCGCCGGCCCATGCGGCAAACTGTCCGGAAAGCGCAATGTGCACCGAGCCGGGAATGTGGCTCGCAAAGAAATCGTTCGATGGACGGGTGTCCAGCACCACGGCCGACGCAGCGGGGCCGTCAACACGCTGGCCGATTTTGTCGGCGACCTCATCCGGTGAAAGCGCGGCGAGCGGCGGCAATTCTTCCATCGCTTCGGCGCCGTCGCGATTAATTTCGGCGTCGCGGCTGAAATATCCCGGCCGTTCGGGCAATTCCGCCGTCAACATTTGTACGAAAGCTTCGCGTGACATCGGTTGCAGCGCGTAGTTAAATTGTTTTTCTTTTCCGATGGTCGAGCTGCGCTCTTTTCCGATACTGCGTCCGCAAAGTGAGCCGGCGCCGTGCGCGGGAAAAACTTCCACGCCGTCAGCCAGCGGGAAAAGTTTGTAATGCAAACTGTCGTAAAGCATTCCGGCAAGTTGCTGCGGCGTGTGCTCCGCGGAAAGATCCGGTCGTCCAACATCTCCGATGAACAATGTATCGCCCGTCAGCACAGCCCAGGGATCGTTGCCGCGTTCGCGATCGGTCACCAGAATGCTGATGCTTTCCGGAGTGTGCCCTGGCGTTTCCAGAAATTGCAGCACGCATTTTCCAAATTCAATTTTGTCGCCGTCATGAACGTCACGGTGCGGAAAAGTTGCGCCCGCTTTGGCGCTCATGCAGATTGTCGCGCCGGTTCGCTCGGCAAGTTCGTGGTGACCGGAAACAAAGTCTGCGTGAAGATGTGTTTCGATTACATACGCGATTTTCAAGCCCTGCTGCTTCGCGTCTTCTATGTAAATGTCCACGTCGCGTTGCGGGTCGACGACGGCGGCGATTCCGTCCGAACCCACCATGTAGGAAGCGTGCGCGAGACACGTTAAATAAAATGACTGGAAATACATGCGGCGACCTTTCCGCGAAAATCAGCGCGAATTCCTGTGCTTAGCAAAAGTGTAGCATAAGGAAGCGCCCGCCAAATTCAATGGGCGTTCGCGAGACGCTGGATTTCATGCGCGCAGCCTTGTCTGCATTGCGCCATTCCAATACAATCCCAATATTCCTTTTTCAATTTGCTTCACGTTCGAGCTATAAAATTTGTTTGCGTGCCACCAAAATTAATTTTACGACGTCATTTTAGAAAGGTGTGCTCCGAATGCCCCGCCCAATTCGCGCGAAGATTACCGGCGTTGCTTGTTATGTGCCGCCGCGCGTCGTAACGAATGACGATCTCGCAAAATTTGTCGAAACAAATGACGAATGGATTCGCTCACGCACCGGAATCCGCGAACGCCACTATGCCGACGCCGGCGTGGCCACGTCTCACATGGCCACCGAAGCCGCGAAATTATTGATCGCGCAAAAAAATATCGATCCCGCCGAAATCGATCTGATCATTATCGCCAGCGTCACGCCGGACATGTTTTTTCCGGCCACTGCTTGTCTGGTGCAGGATCGCATCGGCGCAAAAAATGCCTGGGGCTTTGATCTTTCCGCCGCGTGTTCCGGTTTTGCTTACGCGCTTACTGTCGGCGCGCAATTTGTTGGCTCCGGCGCGCACAAAAAAGTGATGGTCATCGGCAGCGACAAAATGACTTCGATCCTGAACTTTGAGGATCGCGCCACCTGCGTTCTTTTCGGTGACGGCGCCGGCGCGATTTTGCTTGAGCCCGCCGCGGAAGGCGAAGGCATTCTCGATTTTCAGCACGACATTGACGGTTCCGGCGGCTGCGATCTTTTCATGCCCGGCGGCGGATCGCTGAATCCTTCCACGCAGGAAACGGTCGCGAAGAAAATGCATTTCGTTCATCAGGGCGGGCAGCAAGTCTTCAAATATGCCGTGCGCCGCATGGCCGAAACTTCCGTGAAAATTCTGGCCGATAACGGATTCACACATGACGATCTCGCTCTCGTGGTGCCGCATCAAGCCAACCTGCGAATCATTCAGGCGATGCAGCAACGCCTCGGCGTGCCCGATGAAAAAGTTGCGGTCAGCATTGACCGCTACGGAAATACCACGGCCGCTACGCTGCCTCTCGGAATCCGCGACGCAGTTGCCGATGGCCGCTTGAAAAAAGGCGACCTGCTTTTGCTCGTCACCGTCGGCGCGGGTTATACGACGGGCAGTGTTTTGCTGCGCTGGGCGTACTAAAGGCCAGTCGAGAGTTTAGAGTCGAGAGCTAGTGCCTCCGTTCCCCGTACAAAGCCAGTGGGCGGGGGAAAAGCCTCGGGTTCGGAGAACCCGAGCTACACGAGCGACGGCATAGGCTGCCGGCTAGAAGCCTGCGCTACGACGGCTTTGCCGACGTTTGACGCGTACGCTCGGTCTCAACCCTTAACCACTTAGGTACCCCACCCCCTCCCCCTACAATTCGCATCAATATCAAAACAAAGGGGTTAGGCCGTGCGATCGTCGAATGAATGTGAAAACAAAGGACTTATAAGTCGTTTGTTTTGATATTGATATACGCTCTTCTGAAATTCACTGATAATTGGGCCCGGCAGGGTGGCGAGTACCATCCCGAAGGTGGCGCGGGAATGGAGCTTCCAAGTCTGCGATTCAGGGTAGCGCGGCTCGTTATGGTATGTCAAGAAAACTATGGTACTGAGTACTAAATATATGTCGGGAAGAATTCTCAAAAGCTATTCGAATGGGAATTGCAGTTCTGAACTTCCTTACGTTGTGTAAGGCCCGAAGCGCTTCATAATTTCTCCGTCTTCTTTACTGTCATCCAGAACGATCACCTGATATTGCCGGCCCTGCTCCGAAACGCGGATGATTACGTGGCCTTGCTGACTCAGCATTTTGTCGGAAAATCTTGCGTCGGCCAGACTTGCCGCCTGCGCTAGACCCGTTGCGATAACGTCGCGATCTCCTTGATATAGAAGCGGACTATAGAGGCGATCCAAAACAGAAAGCGCTGGATGCGACGCGTGCCACGCTTGCACGACGTAAATGCGGGAACGCATTTGGCGGACGAAGTCGGGGCCGGTGGAATCAAAATATCCGTGATGATTCAGAGCCGAAACATTTACGGGACCTGCGGCCTTCGCCACCGGAGTTTCCACATCGAGCCATGGCGTGGTGCCGAAGCGAGTGTCACAGGTCAAATCTCCGCCGATGTAATAGCGAAAAGATCCGTAATCAAAGCGCATCGCAGTCGAACATGAATTTTCCGTTGGATATTGTTCCGGCTTAAGAGTGTCCAGTGGCGGGAATAATTTCTGCGCGCTTTCGTTTTACCCCGTCCACACTTCACCGTTGGCGGCTAGATTCCGGACTGAGAAATTGGGAAAGTCGGTTTGCGAATGTTGGAGCGCAATCTGCTGCGATGAACCCGCGTTGAATCTTTCAATTTTAGTTCCGCGCTTTTCAATCGAGCGAACGAAGCGAACGTAGTTTGTGACACCGTCGTCTGTGGAAGGCGCGGGGTAATCGTAATTTGGATATCCGCGGTCGATAATTTTGCCGATATGGATTTGCTCCGCGACGTCCGAAATTCCCGTGAGTCGATAATCACCGGCGGGCGCGGTGGGACAATCCGGCGTAACGTCGCCGACGTGATCTCCGTGAAAGTGCGTGAGCACGGAGCAATCCAATTCCTGGCGCGGCGCAGTTCTGAGATGGTGGCGCGCGTAACGTCCAATCCATTCGCCGGGGCGGCGGCTGGAGTTTGGACGGTCCGGGACCATCGCCTCCGCCGGACCTTTTGCGGCGCCTGCGTCAATCAGAATTGAAGTTCCGTCGGGACAAATAATCAAAACGGAATTTCCGCGTCCGGTTGAAATGTGGTGGATATCCAGGAGGCCGCGTTGCCACGGTTCAAAACGGGATGATTCGTTGGCGGAATTTTGCGCGCTAAAGAACTTTTGCGATGGCAGCAATTGACCCGCGGCGAGCGCGAGGCTCGCGGAAAGAAAATTTCTGCGGCTGAAATCGGATGACATTTGGGCGGCCTTTTTATTTCGGAAGGAAGTGTATATGAATTGGTTGCGCGCGAGGAATGCAGCCGGTAATTTCCTGAAGGTTCGCGGCGACTAATTCGGCGTTGGTTTTTCCAGGCGATCAATCACCAGAACGTTGACCTGCCCTTTGCCTTTTTCAAGTGTAAGGCCCAGTTCGTCTTTTAGCGCGGCAAGGAGCGTCGGAGGATTAAATTCGGAATCCGGCGGCCACTTTGCGGGTGCGAAAAGAACGTTGAAGTCAAAAGTTCCGGAAATGCCTGTGGCGTCAACGACCGGGCCACCCAATTGGTTTGTCAACGAGCTCGCCAATTCTGCCAGCGTCGCGCTTTTGCCTACCAGGTGCGCGCCGTCTCTTTCAGAAAAGATGGCAATCATTTTCTTTTTCAGCACCAGCGGTTTTTCGCCGATGGTGATTTTGAAATCTTCCTGCGAGGCGGGCCTTAGCTTCGACCCATTCTTAGCTACGACCAACTTGTATACATCCATCTCTCTAGTTTCATGATGGACTTTTAGTTTGAACCGATCCTCAAGCAGAGACTGGAACATCAGGCGAATATCGTCGTTGCTGGGCGAGCCGGCAGCTCTCGCGTCGATGTCGTACCAGTTCCAATGTTCGGGCAGGGACTCATTCCCGATTATTTGATACGGCGAAACGTGATACGCGTAGTTGATGATGTTTCCGATCTGATTGTTGTGCATTAATACGAGATCGCCGGAGCGAACAGGAGCGAAATCCACGGGGCCGGGGGTTGTGTTTAGTTTGACGGATGCTACCTCGAACTGTGGTCTGGCTGCTGCGGCAGATTGAGCGCGGATGGAGGGAGCGCCAAACACGCCGACGCAAATTGGAATCGCGAGAGCTACGATTCCGACTGCAGCCAGCGCAAATTTTTTCGCGAAGTTCAGGTCGGCTGCGACGCATCCCGTCAAAATTGCTCGGATTCGATTCTTCAAGTCGGAACCGGTTACGCCGGAGACGCAGCGTAGCGGCGATTCGAGATAGCTTTTGCAAACGTTTAGAATTCCTTCAGCATACACTTGTGGTTCGCTGCCGAGTTTGAGGACGGCTTCGTCGCAGGCGCGCTCGCGCTCTTCAACGAGTTTTGCGCCGATCCACCAGACCACCGGATGAAACCAGAAAATTGCTTCGACGATCATGTGAAGCGCCGATGTGAGATTGTCGCGGCGGCGAATGTGGCATTGCTCGTGCGCGAGAACCGCTTCCAGTTGCGGCGGCGTTAATTTTTTCAGGATATCTTTCGGCAACAGCAAAACTGGCCGCAGGAATCCGACTACACCGGGTTCGAGTAGAGTTGCTGACGACCGAACTGGAATTGTTGCGCTGATATTGATTGGTGCGCTTGCGCGGACGGCGGCGCGGATTCGGAACCAACTGCGAACACGCATCAACGCTACGCAGAAAAATCCAAATGCCCACAGGCTGAGAATTGCGGTGGAAATCCAAGCCGTTGTGTGCCGCGCCGAAGAAACGTACGCGAAGCTTTGCGAAAACGGTTGAGTGATTTCGACCATCGTCTGCGAAACGGCCGGTGCCGCGACGTGCGTCGCGATTTTTCCGGCGGGCAGCGCATCCCACAGGCGCATACCGACGCCGATCAATAGCGAAAAGGGGACCAAAAATTTCAGCGATGCGCTCAGCCACAGCCAGTAACGGACTTCCGCTCGATTTTTGCGGAATGCGAGAGCCATGAGCGCCACGGCCAACGCGAAGACCGTTGATTGCCAAAGATGGTTGGTGAGTTCGCCGATCATTCTAAACTCCTCGTACTGCTAATTCCCCGAAGGCCTTTCGATATGATCAATCACGACGACTTCAACCGGGCTTTTCGTCGATTCCAGTTTCAGGCCAAGCTGCTCTTGGAGCGCGGTGTACAGCGAAGGTCCGCCCGTATCCTGCGCGGGCGGCGGTCCAAGATCTTTTCCGTACGTGGGCCCTTGGGTTTCGTCCGGCGTCCATTGCAGAGTGAAATTGTACTTGCCGGCAAGGCCAGTCTTATCCATCACGGTTCGATTCAGTAACGACGACAACTGCTGCGCAAGAACCGGAATAGGAACTGCTCGAGCGACCAGCGGGCCCCCTCTTCCTTTTAGGCCCATGCCCGCCCGAGCATTGTCATCCGGACTCGCCTCCTGAAGTTTGGAGCCATTCTTTGCGATGACAAGTGAATAGACGGAAAGGTCTTTGTTTTCGCGGTGAACGACCATCTTGCAACGGTCCGCTAGAAGCGTTTGAACCATGTGCTGCACGGCCAATTTCCTTTGGTCGGGGCTGAGCTTGTTTAGCTGTTCCACCACTTCGCCGTTTATCTTCGCCTCTAGATCGTACCTTTCAGAGTTGGCCCAACCAGGCACACCCGAAAGACGTCCATCGTCAGATCCAAATGGTAGTCCGAATGCCTCACGGATGAATGCGATTAACGGAATATTGCTGGCGCTGAACGTGTCACTTACTTTTCCAGGTCCGAGCGCGTCCATGGACATGCCGACTTGGCCGGGTTTTGTAGGCTTGATCGAAACTACCTCAAATTCGTAATGACTTGATCCTGCAGTGTCTTGAAACATCGATTGCGCGCGAATAGAAGGGGCGCCAATTACGCCGACAAGGATAGGCATAGCAAACGCCGCCGTCGCGACAACTGCCAATGCTATTTTCTTTGCGAAGTTCAAATCACTCGCGACGCGTTCCATAAGGATCGCGCGAATTCGATTCTTCAGATCGGAGCCGGTTACGCCGGAAACGCAGCGGAGCGGGGATTCTAAATAGCTTTTGCAAACATTTAGAATTCCTTCGGCATAAATTTGCGGTTCGCTGCCGAGTTTGAGGACGGCTTCGTCACAGGCGCGCTCGCGTTCTTCAACTAGTTTTGATCCGATCCACCAGACGATTGGATGAAACCAGAAAATCGCTTCGACGAGCATGTGGAACGCTGACGTCAGATTGTCGCGTCTACGAACGTGGCATTGCTCGTGTGCGAGGACGGCTTCGAGTTGAGGAGGCGTTAATTTTTTGAGGATGCCTTCGGGCAAAAGCAGGACGGGGCGTAGGAATCCGACTACGCCGGGTTCGAGAAGTGTTGCTGAGGAGCGAACGGGAATTATGGCGGAAATATTGATTGGCGCGCTCGCGCGAACGGCGGCGCGAATGCGGAACCAACTGCGAGTGCGCATGAGAGCTACGCAGAAAAATCCAAACGCCCAAAGGGTGAGGATTGCGATGGGTAGCCAGGAAGTCCCCTGATGTGCGCCTGACATCTGCGCGAAGCTATCTTGAAATGGTTGGGCGACTTCGATCATCGCCTGCGAAACAGACGGCGCAGCGGCATGCGTTGCAATCTTCCCCGCACGTAGCGCATCCCAAACGCGCATACCGACGCCGATCAATAGCGAAAAGGGGACCAAAAATTTCAGCGATGCGCTCAGCCACAGCCAGTAACGGACTTCCGCTCGATTTTTGCGGAATGCGAGAGCCATGAGCGCCACGGCCAACGCGAAGACCGTTGATTGCCAAAGATGATTTGTAATTTCGCCGATCATTTGGATTTCCCGTTGCTGTTGGCTTTTTGTAGCTCGTATTTCTGAATGGATTTTTCTAGTTCGCGGATGTCGTCGCGCGTGAGCTTTCCCGCTTCGGCGAGCTGCGCCATCATCGGTTGGGCGCGACCGCCGAAGAATGCGAGGATCTCGTCCAGCAGGCGGTGGCGCGCCACATCTCTGCGAACGGTGGGCTCAAATATATGCGCATTGCTGATTTTACGAATGCGGCGGACGGCTTTTTTTCCTTCCAGCCGATACACGGTTGTTTGAATGGTGGTGTATGCGGGACGCGGTTCGGGAAACGATTCCTGAATCTCGCGGATGGAGGCTTTGCCGTTCGTCCACAGGACTTCCAGGATTTGAAGTTCGAGCTTAGTGAGTTTTTGGCGAGGCATGTGGCTCCTACTATGTCGGGTGTGAATCTACTACAACATAGTAGAATGTCAAGAGGGAATTCTTCGAGGCGGAGAGGAGAGGAGCAATAAAAACGCCAATCAGGCGATTGGGTACCCAGGATCAACCTAGTAGGAGCGGATTTCGGTGGCGCAGGCCAGGTTGTTGGATAGTCGCTGGTCCACCGTTACGGCCAAATAGCGTGAGCATGTGGTCATTTCCGCCTGGGCCCACTCGCGCAGTGCCGGCAACTTCCGGAGGCTATCTACAAGGGAATAATAGACTTGCAGGCAGCGTAGGCGACTGGGTTGGTTATCCAAGCCGGGTGTTAGGCGGTGGAGGCTCAGAATAGCGCTGAAGTCGCTTGCGCTGGGCTTGCGGTGTTCGAGGCCGCTCGCAGCGCGGAAGCGCTCAGAAAGCGGCTGTGCAGCGGTGCTGGCCAGCATGGAGCGCCAATATGACACTCCGAACTGCGCCAAACCGATCAAGGCCGCGATTAACATCAACACGCTAATCATGAAATCCTCTTGAACCTATTGTGCCGGTGCCATTTGCGGGCAACAATGGAGCCTTAGTACCATCCGCGGTAGAACTACCGCTTTGGACGTGCTGCGCCCAATCGAAACGACCGTCCGGACAACACCGAGAACCGGGCGAGCGCAAGGAGTGACAGAAGGAGAATCACCAGTGAACGCTTTACCATGTCAGTGAGCACAGTTAAACAAATGTGCACTGGCTGAACAATGGGACTGGCGTACCAGAGTACAGGCGATGGATGATGGTGCGACCTACGAAGTCTTCGCGGCTTGGAAGAGTTTGTAAGGTATTGTAAAAGAAAGAGTTAGTAGAGGAGGCGAGAAGCGATGTCCGACTATCGTAAGGTTTCGTGGGTGTTTCTTCTGGTGGCGATGGCCGGCACGGTCGTCGTGGTGTTGTGTGCCCGACCGATGGAAGCTGGCGGCGCGGGAGGTGTCGCGGTCGCCGTTCATCAGGATACGAAGCAAAGTGCGGATGTCGCACTACGCGCTTTGCTGACGTCACAAGCTGCGGACTGGAATCGCGGTGATATTGACGCGTTTATGCGGGGCTACTGGAATTCTCCGGACGTAACTTTTGCTGGTGCATCAGGAGTTTCGCGCGGTTGGCAAACGGTGCTGGATCATTATCACAAGGGCTATCCAGACCGCGCTGCGATGGGGCATTTGGATTTCAGTGAGATTGAAGTGACTCCACTTGGAAATGATGCCGCGTTAATTCTCGGACGTTGGCATTTGAATCGAGACGCGGGGCCAGTGGGCGGAATATTTACTTTGGTGGCGCGGCGATTTCCGGAAGGATGGCGAATTATTCACGATCACACGAGCACGGATGCGGCGAATATGTACGCGATAAATTTGTGCGAGGTTGTATCACCAACACTCTTGTCGGTGCAGATTTTTTTGATCGCGAAGAAATCATGCACCGACAGGAGTGTCGGTGCTACTAGAGCATCAACTTTCGCGATGTTTTATCAGGAAGCCTGACCAAACATTGGCCAGTCCCAGAACTTCTCGGACGACTTGAAGCGCGTCAGCGGTGTGGCGCCACCAGTGCTGAGGATCGAATGGATCGTCGGTGGCATAACGAACAATCAGCGCGGGATCCGCGCCGACCATTTTGTTCCAAATGGCGTGCACGCGGCGCGTGTGCGCTTTGGAGGTAACAATAATTACGCGGTGAATTCCAGCGTCGCGCGCCGCCTGCGAAATCACGCGCACCTCGTCCTGCGTATTCACAATTTCCGGATCCAGCACGCGCGTTGCTTCTACGGGAACGTGAAGATGCAGAAGCACGCTCTGGTTGTAAAAAGTTTCGCCGAGATAATCGATGCCGAGTTCGTGAAGTTCTTGCGTTACATCGTAGGGATGCGTGACCCAAACTTGCTTTCGCGTTTCCAGTCGCATAAATACTACGCGGCTTCGCGGGCGCGATCGGGCATTCCTCCGCTGAGCACGACGGCCACGGGCGAAGGCTGGAGCGGATCTTCAACCACCAGCCACGTTCCCACGCGGAAAAAAATCCACGCGCCTCCGATGCCGAGCACCACGAGCAACCCCATCGCGATCAGCCAGCGCCGCATCTTGTGCCGGTGAACTCGCAACGTGGTCAAAGCGATTTCTCCGATTTGCATCGACACACAAAGCGCATTGTTGCGGGAATGCGAATTCATCGTGCCGCATCCTACCTTTCAGCCGCGCAGCGGTCAATTGCGATTGCGGAAACGGCGGGCGCGAAGCAGGTTTTGGCGGCGCTCCGAAGCGAGCTAGAATTCCAAGACGGTGCTTATGCCGGGGAGGAACAATCGATGCGTGCGGTGATTACTGGAGGCGCGGGATTTCTCGGCTCGCATCTTTGCGATGCGATGTTGGAGCGCGGTTGGGATGTGTTGTGCATCGATAACCTGATTACCGGACAGGAAGCGAACGTCGCGCATTTACTTTCCCATCCGAAATTCGGTTCGCGGTTCCGCATGGTCCGGCACGATGTGTCGAAACATATTGATGTGCCGGGCCCCGTGGAAGCGGTGCTGCATTTCGCGTCGCCCGCAAGCCCGGTGGATTATTTGAAGCATCCGATTCCGACGTTGAAAGTTGGTTCGCTCGGCACGCACAACGCGCTGGGACTGGCGTTGGCGAAGGGCGCGAAATTTCTGATGGCGTCCACGTCGGAATGCTACGGCGATCCGGACGTGACTCCGCAGCCGGAAACTTATTGGGGAAATGTGAATTCGGTGGGCCCGCGCGGCGTTTATGACGAAGCGAAGCGATTTTCTGAAGCAATCACCATGGCTTATCACCGGTATCACGGCGTGGATACGCGCATCGTGCGAATTTTCAACACCTACGGGCCGCGAATGAGATTGAATGACGGCCGCGCGCTGCCGAATTTTGTCTATCAGGCGATGACGGGTCAGCCAATTACTGTTTACGGCGAAGGGAAGCAGACGAGAAGCTTCTGCTACGTTTCGGATTTGATCGAAGGCATCTGCCGTTTGCTGGAATCGGACGAACATCTGCCGACAAATATCGGCAATCCGCAGGAAATCACAATTCTGGAATTTGCGGAACGCATTGTGAAAATGACCGGCGCGAAAGTGCCCATCATTTTCAAGCCGCTGCCGCAGGACGATCCGAAGCAGCGTTGCCCGGACATTACCAAGGCTAAGCGAATCCTGAAGTGGGAGCCGAAAGTGGGATTGGAAGAAGGATTGAAAACGACTCTCGCTTATTTCCGCGAGAAGGTGGACGCGCTGAGTTAGAAATTTTCACGGAACATTTTCGGAAATAAAAAACCGGCTCCGAAAAATCGGAGCCAGTTTTTTGTTGTGGAAAAAACTATTGACCGATGTACTGTGCGTGAACGTAGACGCCGGTTTCCGTGTTGTAAACCAAATACCATCCCGGATGATCCGGATCGTCATAGACAACTATGTCGTCCGGGCAAGTCCAACACCATTCGGAGGCGTATTCCCAATCACCGGGAAAAACTTCAAAGCCGAAGCCGCCGTTGAACCAGAAACGGTGCAGGCCCAGATCGAACCGCGCGAAGCGATATGGATGTGATGGGCCAAAATTATTGAAGCGGCCGTGCTCGTACGGATGATCCACATGGAAGCGCGCATCATTCCTATCATCGTGACCGTACCAAGTGTTGTTGGCTACGTGCGGCCGTTGATCCACTTTGCCATTTTGATACGTGTGGTGCTCTGGCGCGCCACCTTGCGGGTGGGCCTGCGGCGGAGGCGGAACGTGACCGCTGTTCCCCCGATGCTGCGGCGGAGCCGAGTGTTGCGGCGGCGCGGAATGTTGTTGTTGCCCTTTCTGTTGTGCAACTACGCCTACTGCCATTACTAGAACCATAATTAAAAAAGGCCCTACGAGCTTTTTCATTATTCCCTCCAGTTCAAGATGCACCGCAAATTGTCAAACAGGCACGGTGTTTATCCCATACATTAAATGCTGTAGAAGTAGGAACGGTTTCGTGGAGAATTTGCGGAGTGTGCGAAATGAAATCTAAGTAGCACCGACACTCTTGTCGGTGCCGGGTTTACTAATCGCGAAGAAAGCATGCACCGACAAGATTGTCGGTGCTACTAGGCCGTTGTCGTCACTGCGGTATCCGGTCGGCCGAAGGAATGATATTCAAAACCAAGCTCGGCCATTTTCGCGGGATCCAAAAGATTTCGACCATCGAGCACCAACGGACGCATCATCAATCCGCGAATTCGTTTCCAATCCAGCGCACGATATTCAGGCCATTCCGTAAGAATCAGCAGAGCTTCCGCGCTCTTCGCAGTTTCGTAAGGGTCGGGCGAATATGCCAGGCTCGGAAAAAGTGAACGCGTGCGCTCGATCGCCTGCGGATCCGAAGCGCAAATGCGCGCGCCTTCACTCATCAGGCGGCCGATCACTTCAATCGCGGGCGAAAAACGAATGTCGTCTGTATTCGCTTTGAACGCCAAACCAAGCACGCCAATCTTTTTTTCTTTCACGATCCACAGCGCGGCATTCACGCGTTCCACGAATGCGTCAATGCGGTGCTTGTTCACGCGCTCCGCTTCTTTCAGCATGGAAAAATCCACGCCCGCGCGTTCCGCCAGCCGGATGAATGCCTGCACGTCCTTCGGCAGACAGAATCCGCCGAAGCCAATGCCTGCGCGCAAAAATTGCGGCCCGATGCGCGGATCCATTCCGACGGCGTGCGTCACTTCATCCACATTCGCGCCGAGTTTTTCGCACAAATCTGAAATCAAATTTGCGTAGGAAATTTTCAGCGCCAGAAATGAGTTGGAGGCGTGCTTGATCAGCTCCGCGCTATTGATGGTGGTGACGATGAATCGCGCCGGATCGAGCGAAGGGCAGCCGGCGGCGTGAATCGGGCATGCAAATTTGCCGTCCATAATCGGCTGGTAGATTTCGCGGAGCTGGCGTTCCGACTCCGCGTCTTCCACGCCGACCACAATCCGGTCGGGATGCAACAGATCGTAGACGGCCGTTCCTTCGCGCAGAAATTCGGGGTTTGAGGCCACGCGAAAAGTGGCGCCGTGTTCGCGGCCGTAAACATGCAACGCGCGTTTCACTTGCTGGCCCGTCTGTACCGGCACGGTGCTTTTTTCAATCACGAGTTTCGACGTGCGCGCTTCCGCGGCAATTACGCGCGCCACACTTTCAATGGCGCTCAGGTCAGCGCCGCCATCCGCCAGTGGAGGAGTTCCCACGCAAATAAAAATCGCATCACCGGCGCGCACAGCTTCGGCCACGCTGTTCGTGAAGGTAATTTTTCCTGCATGACGCGCAACTTCAATCACTTTGTCCAGATGCTCTTCGTAAATCGGAACTTCGCCCGCGTTTAATTTGCGGATTTTGGAATCGTCGCTATCGGCGCAAATTACCTCGTGGCCAATCGCCGCAAGGCAAGCGCCCGATACGAGACCGACATATCCACAGCCAATTACCGCAATACGCACGCGCTACCCCTGTCGTTTGAACGAAATGAAATTCTCCGAATCCATTTTCACCGATGCGGCGGTTCCGTCAAAGCGCAATTCCTTGCGGCTCAGCATATTCGTTAACTGGATTGTGCGCGGAAACTAAGGACTAGGAATTCTGCTGCGGCGCGATCGAGTTGCGCATCAGCAGTCCGCGCAAGCCCAGCAAAAGCAGGCGCGGCTGATTGCGGCAAATGTGCCACAGGACTCGCGCAGCTTCGTCGCGCGTATATGTGCTGAGCGAAATTTTCGCCGGTGAGTTCAACAAATCCACGAGACGGCTGTAGTCCGCTTGTTGAAAATGATGGAGCGCCTTCCGAATTAGAAGATGCAAATTCAATTCGCGGCGCAAGGAAGAAAGTTTGCGGCTGCGCCCGCCATTCAGAATCGCTTCGGCCACGCCTTCCGCACCGCGCACGCCGGTAACAATTCCGCCGACGGTGGTGACCTTCACTTGTCCTGCGGCGTCGCCCACCAAATAAACTTTTCCGCCGCCGATGGTGCGGTCAACCGGAACCCATCCGGTGTAAACGGGAATACGCGCGCCCTGAAAACTGAGCGGAGTAAAATGTTTTTTCTCGAGGAAATTTTCCAGCACGCGCCGCGTCTGCGCGCCGTCTTCACCGATTAATCCCAGCGCGCCGCGCCCGTCGGCTTCAGGAATCAGCCAGTAAAAATACGGCGTGTCATCCGGCACGAACCAAACGCGCACCGTTCCCGGCGGATAATCCGAAGGCAATTTCACAATGGCCTGCACCAGCGGCACAGTTTTCTGCCGAGGCCATCCGGCGGCCTCCGCAACTTTGCTTGCCGCGCCATCCGCGCCAACAACTGTGCTTGACTCAAAATCTTCCTTCACGCCATCGGCGCCGCGTTCGGTGAGTAATTTAATTCCGTTGCTCGTGCCTTGCATTCCAAGAAATCTGCGCCCCATCCGAATTTGCACGCCACGGCTTTGCGCCTGCTCTGCCAAACTTCGGATTAATGTGGCGCGTTCGATAATTAAATCCGGGCGCGCAAGATCAATCGTGGCGGCGCGGCCGTCCGTAAACAATTCAAAGCGCTTAATTTCGTTTACGACGCACGACTCGCCCGCCGCGCCCAGCAAATCCCGCATATGACTGGTAACGATCAGCGTTCTGGAAATTGGCTCGAGCCGTTCGGCGCGTTCCAACAATTCAACGCGAGCTCCGCCACGCGCCAGAAGGCTGGCCGTATACATGCCGGCAACTGATCCGCCTACAATCGTTACACTTTTTGGATTACTGCTTGGGGGCGCCACCAATCCTCTTTCTAGCTGTTCCGAAATCAACCAACAGTTTCAATCCGGCATACATTTAAATGCATTCTTCCCGAACCGGGAAGCGCATAACTGTTGATTCAACACCCTGATTGGCTGAAGGGTTCCAGGGGACTGGAACCGGGTGTGCGTGAGTATAACCGAATCAAAACGCCGCGCAAACCTGCAGAGTGATTTAACCGAGGCGGACTTTAAGCAGCGGCGGATTTCGACTGTGTAGCCGGCGGCGAGGGCTTTTTCTGCTGACGCTCATACGGAGCGCGTTCGAGAAGCAATACCGCGACGCCAATTGTGATTAGTGCACCGGCTCCTGCAATGTACGCGCCGGTTAATGACAGGCGGCTGAGCAAAAGTGCCAGAAGTCCAAATGTAATTCCGCCGCCGTACATTACGAGTACGGCGTTTCGTTGACCCATTCCCAAGTTGGTGAGTCGATGCGACGCGTGATCCTTGCCGGGGGTTGCAAATGGAAGTAGTCCGCGGCGCGAACGGGAAATTGTTACAAGTGTAGTATCGAAAATCGGCACCGCGAGAATCAGCAGTGGCACAATCCAACTGATGCGGTGATGCATATTCGAGAAACGCATTTTCGCCGCGAGTGTGGCCATCAGAAATCCAAGAAACATTGCGCCACCATCGCCCATAAAAATTTTCGCCGGCTTGAAATTCCAAATCAGAAATCCCAGCGACGCGCCCATTACCGCCGCAGCCAACTCCAGCACCATCGATTGATGTTCCCATACGGCGTATACCGCGAAGAAAAATGACGCGATCGCCGCCACTCCCGCGCACAGTCCGTCCATGTGATCGAAAATACTGAAGGAGGCTGTGATGGCAACGACCCAGAAAATTGTGAGGAGAATATCGGCGTATTCTGCGGTGCGGCCCGGTCGAAACGTCTCAAAAAATTCCATACGCACGCCGGACGCAACCAGAATCAGCGCCGCTCCCGGCATTCCTAAAAATAATTTCACTTGATGATGCAGCAGGCCGCCATCGTCCATCACGCCGACCAATCCCACAAGCGTCGCGCCCAGAAAAATTCCCAGTGTTTGAGAACGCGCGGAAGGGCCCATCGCAATCAGCAGCGCCAGCACCACGCCGCAATACATGGCCAGTCCACCGAGCAAAGGAATTGGCGCGGCATGAACTTTGCGCGGCCCGGGCAAGTCTACAAATCCAACGCGAATCGCCAACTGGCGCACGGGTGCCGTCAGTGAAAGAGAAGCGATCAGCGCAATCCCGAAGGCCAGAAAACCATTTGCCATTTCGCGTCCTTGCTCCGTTCTCTACCGCTCGGTCAGCTGATGTTCCGAAAAAACTTTTGCAACCTGTTGGCGATCCTTCGTGGAAAAATACCAGTCCATCGTGCGCTTCAGGCCATCGCGAAACGCAACTTTTGGCTGCCAGCCGTCCAGAAGTTTCTTGCCCAGCGAATTATCCGCCACGCGATTCAGCGGACCTGTGGGCATATCCTTCAGTAATTTAATTTTTGGTTGGTAGCCGGCAAATTCGCAGACCATATTCACGGCGTCAATCACGCGGACACGTTCCATCGTTCCCAAATTGATGGCGGTGCCATCGTCAATTTTTTCGCCGCACAAAATCGTGCCCTCGGCGATGTCGTCAATAAATGTCCAGTTGCGAATCTGCGTGCCGTCGCCCCAAACTTCAAATGGATCCTGCTTCACAAAAGCGCGCGCGATCATCGCGATCACCGCGTGATTTTCCACGCCGCGTGGGCCGTACACCGTGAAATAGCGGCAGGACGCAGCCTTCAATCCGGTTTCTTTCACATAGGCCTGCAGCGTAAATTCCGCCATCAACTTCGCCCAGCCGTACATGTTGTCCGCGTCGTTCGGACCCTTGGTCAAATCTTCCGTCAGATAAAGTTCTTTGGTCGTGTCAGACTGCATGAAATTCGGATAGACGCATCCGGACGATGCGAAAACAACTTTGCGGACTTTCGCTTTCAGCGCTTCGGCGAATACCAATCCATCCAGAAAAAAATTCGACGCCGGACCGGCCTGATGCAAATCCACGTAACCTCGGCCGCCATGATCCGCCGCGAGATGAAACACCGTGTCGATGCCTTGCATTGCCGCGCGCGCCACTCCCGGTTCGCGCAAATCCGCCTGCAGAAATTCGATTTTGCCGCTGGCCAAATGGCCGCGCACATTTTCCAGCCGTCCGCTGGAAAGATCGTCCACTACGCGAACTTTCGCGCCGCGCTCAATCAATCGGTCAGCAATGCTCGAGCCGATGAAGGAAGTTCCACCGGTAATCAACACAGTTCGGCCCGACCAAAATCCATTTCCTGTCATGCTTGGAAGTCCCCCTCGATCGCGTTCACAAATTTTTTCAGCTCAGTCAATTTATCATAGTCCGGCGCGATGGCCCGCGCGCGATTTCCCATTTCAACAATACGTTCCGGATGCGCGGCCAGCTCGCGAATCGCCGCAGCCACGCCTGCCGGATCATCGGGATCGACGACAACTCCGCAGCCGGCTTTGGTAATAATGTTCGCCGCATCGGTGAGCGAAGTTGAAACCACCAGCACCGGTTTTCCCGCCGCAAGAATCGGATACAGTTTGCTGGGAACGATCACGCCTTCGAGTCCGCGTTTCACCGTGACGATGTGAATATCGCCCGCGCCCAGAACGAATGGAATTTCATTCGCCGGACGAAACGGCAGAAATTTCACAGATGTTGTGTCACCAGCGGCTGCAACCATTCGCGCTTTCTGCGCTCCTTCGCCAACAAACATTATTCCGAGTCCCGCGTCGTTTGCGTTGGCGCTCAACTGACGCCCCGCTTCGATGAGCGTGTCCCATGCTCCGTAAAATCCCAAATTGCCCGCATGCAGCGCTACAAATTTCAGGCCACCACGAATTTCCTGCGACACCCGATGCGTGGACGGCGGCAACTCACTCGCCGCAGTGATTCCGTCGCGCACAACAATCACGCGGGTAGGCTCAATCCCTTTTCTGATGATCCGGGAGCCCATGTCGTCGCCTAAAACTATGATCCGCGCTGCGCTGCGCAGCGCCCAACGATGCATGCGCTCCCAAATACGCACGGCAAGTCCGTGGCGCACAATGTCTCCACCCACGGCCATGTCCGGATACATGTCGCGAATGTTATAAACGAATGGACGGCGCGTAATTTTCGCGACGATTGCGCCGGCGATTCCGGCAATCGGAGGGTCCGTCATCGCCAGAACAATATCGGCGCGAATCCAAATGGCGCGCGGCACGGCCAGCGCGAGATAGCTGAGATAATTGCTGCATCGCTTCAACATTTGGAAACGCGGAAACGCCGTGGAACCGACACGCTCGGCGGTGATATTTCCTTTTGTTTCGCGGCGCAATAAGCGCCACGGATATTTTTCTGTGGGATCGTAGGAAGGACGTCCTGCGACGACGGTTACTTGATGTTTTTCGGCAAGAGCTTCGACGACCATCGCAGCCATTTTTGCGGTGGCGGAAGTGTCCGGCGGATAGTATTCGTTCAAAAGTAGAATGTGCACAATTAAGTTGTCGACGATTCTATCAGAGAGCGATTGTTTCCGAACTTCTGTGGCATTGAAAGCGAAATCTGTTGAGGCACAGAATTCCAGTGGAACATTCTGATTTCATATTATGCTGATGCGTCGAACACTTCTTCGGTTCGTACCACAATATGAAACAGCAAATTTATTTTGCGCGAGCGGAAAACCGAAATGACTAAAGGCGTCGACGGTACTGTGTTTGGGCAGGGAAGCGCCACGACTCCGCTTTCTGATTCCGACCTGCGAAAAATTGTCGAGCAGGCGCTGGAAAATGTTGCGAGTGGTACGCGCGTGCTTGCGATCGTTCCCGATAAAACGCGCGACGACAATACGCATATTTTATTTCCAATGGCTTCGCAGGTCCTTGCCGTACGAAAAGTTGCGAAGCTTGACGTATTGGTCGCGCAAGGCACGCACGCTC
Organism: uncultured Acidobacteriota bacterium; assembly: GCA_963778235.1. Lineage (GTDB taxonomy): Bacteria > Acidobacteriota > Terriglobia > Acidiferrales > UBA7541 > DASTCZ01. Next base: position 872,062 of record CAVZTQ010000004.1, read on the forward strand.
CGATGTCGGATGCGCAGAAGCGCGAGAAAATCGGAGCGAGTGTGGCGAGAACTCCGAACCTTGGCACAATTTTTGATCACGCGTGGGACAAACCGGAAGCACTCGTCACACTCGGTGAATTAAGCGGCGAGCGTGTAAAGCAACTGACCGGCGGCCTGATGCACGATCCCGTCCCGGTACAATTGAATTCGCTGCTCGCGCCGGGCGTGTACGATCTGGTGCTTGTTTTCGGCGCGACAATGCCGCATGAAGTGGCTGGATTTGCGGGTGGCGCAAAATATTTTTTCCCCGGTGTGGCTGGACCAGAGCTGACGCACATGACGCACTGGCTCGGCGCGATGGCGGAAATCGAAAATGTAATTGGCCGGGTGGAAACGCCGACGCGCCGCGTGATTGAAGCCGCCGCGGAATTTGTTCCATCGCCAGTAATTTCATTTACGTCGGTCAGCACGCGAGATGAAACTGGTTTTCACACCTACGCGCTTTTTGCTGGAGACATCCGCAAAACCATTCGCCGCGGGGCGGAAATCAGCCGCCAGATTCACATTAAATATACCGGCCGCAAATATCGCACTGTGATTGCGCTGCTCGATACGCACTACGACGAAATGTGGGTCGGCGGAAAAGCCAGCTACAAACTTGGCGGCATTATTGAGCAGGGCGGCGAACTGATAATTTACGCGCCGCACCTGAATCAAATTTCCGCAACACATGGAAAATTAATTGAAAAATATGGCTACGCGCCGCTGGAAGCAGTTCGAGAAATGGTCGAAGGCTCTCCGGAATTGCGCGCGAATCTTGCGATTGCCGCGCATCTTGCGCACGTTGCTTACGGCGGCTCGCGAAACGCCGAAGGTCATGTGGTGCCGCGATTTCGGATCACGCTTGCATCCGCCGTGCCGGAAGATGTTTGCCGCCGCGTGAATCTTGGATATATGGATCCGAGCAAATTCAATCGCGCGAATTATGAAAATGATCCGGACGCGAAAATCGTGGAAGACGCGGGCCGGGATTTGTATCTCGTGAAGCCGTGCGAAATCGAATTGTAACAGCGCGTTCCAAATGGCATTTGAAAAGTAGGGGAGACGAAACGTGGAGAATTATTTGGATTTGAGCGGCAAGACCGCGTTGATTACTGGCGCGTCCTCAGGGATCGGCGCCGCTACCGCAATTGTTTTTTCCCAGTTGGGCGTGAATGTGGCCATCGCATACAACCACAATCAGAAAGGTATTGAGGAAGTTCAGCGCGCCATCACCACCGCCGGAGGCAAAGTAGTTGTAATTCAAGCCGACGTGAGACAAAGCAACGAAATTCGTTCGCTCGTCACGCGCGCTACACATCAGCTCGGCCCAATCGATATCCTGGTGAACAATGCAGGCTCACTCGTGCAGCGAATGAAGCTTCTGGAAACCACTGAAGCTCGCTGGGACGAAATCATAAATCTAAACTTGAAGAGCGCGATGCTTTGTTCGCAGGCCGTCGCGAAATCCATGATGGACAGAAAAGCCGGCGCCATCATTAATATTGTTTCCATCGCGGGCAGAAATGGCGGAGGTCCGGGAGCCGGCGCGTACGCCACAGCAAAGGGCGCGCTTATCACACTCACAAAATCGATGGCGAAGGAGTTAGCGCCGTTCGGCGTGCGCGTGAATGGAGTTTCGCCCGGTGTGGTTGACACACCGTTTCACGAAGAATTTTCGACTCCGGAAATGGTGAGCAGTTTCATTGCGCAAATTCCACTCGGACGAATGGGAAAGTCAGTGGAAATTGCGAAAGTAATCGCGTTCCTGGCATCGGATGCGGCGAGCTTCGTAGTCGGAGAAACAATTGAAGCGAATGGCGGACAGTTAATGTTATAGGAATCCGGCAAGCTACGAGCGTTTTTCAACAATCGTATTTCCAAGCACCAGCACATCCATCCGTGTGCGCTGAAAACAATTAATCGCTTCTTCCGGTTTGCAAACAATCGGCTCGTTGTCATTAAACGAAGTATTCAGCAGCACCGGCACGCCCGTAAGGTTTCCAAATTCGCGAATCAACCGCCAGTAGCGTGGGTTTGCCGTGCGGCCAACTGTTTGCAAGCGGCCGGTGCCGTCCACGTGCGTCGGCGCGGGAATTTGATCGCGTTTTTCCGGCCGCACGGAATAGGCAAACGTCATAAACGGCGAAGGGTCGCTGCGCATGAAATATTCGCCGGTGGATTCTTCCAAAATCGAAGGCGCAAAGGGGCGAAACATTTCACGGTGCTTGATGCGCTCGTTCAAAATATCCTTCATCTCAGCGCGGCGCGGATCCACCACGATGCTGCGGTTTCCCAGCGCGCGCGGTCCCCACTCGGCGCGTCCCTGAAACCATCCTACAATTTTCCCTTCGGAAATTCGCTTCGCCGTTTCTTTTGCCGTTTCTTCCTCGGAAAGCGCGCGCACCTGATACCCATCACCCGTCATTCCGCTGCTCTCAATTGCCACACGCATTTGCGCTTCGGAAAATTCAGGGCCCCAGTAAGCGTGTTCCATCACAAATTTCCGAGGCTGATTCAAAATCTGGTGATGCACGTAAAATGACGCGCCAACCGCCAGCCCTGCATCGCCCGCCGCCGGCTGCACATAAACTTTCTCGAATGGCGTTTCTTCAAATATTTTTCCGTTCGCTACGCAATTGAAAGCTACGCCGCCCGCAAGGCAAATTGATTTTTGTCCGGTACGCTTTTGCAATTTGCGGAGCATGTCAAAATAAACTTCTTCCAGCCGCGCCTGCATCGTCGCCGCAATGTTGTGATGGCGTGCGCCCACCGGCTCATCCGGCGGACGGGTCGGCCCCATCCGGCGCTCCAAATATTCCGAAAACATTCTGCCCAGCACCGGAGTTTTATCCGCGTCACGCCAGCTCATTTCTGGCCCAGTGCGGTGATGCGTAAAATAATCCAGCCCCAACTTAAATCCGTCGCCGCCATTCGTCTGTACAATTTTGCGGAACTCTTCCAGAAATTCCGGCTGGCCGTACGCGGCGAGACCCATCACTTTGTATTCGTCGCCGAATTTCCAGAAGCCCATGTACTGGGTGAGCGCGGTGTAATACATCCCCAGCGAATGTGGAAACGCGATGGATCCAAGCACGTTCAGCTTCGTGCCTTCGCCGCTGGCCCACATGGTGCTCGCAAAATCGCCCAGTCCATCCGCGGAAAGCGCCGCCGCATTTTCAAATGGCGAAACATAAAATGTGCTGGCCAGATGCGCCTGATGATGTTCCACGCGATGAAACGCCGCGCGAAGTGTTTTCGGATCCACTTCAAATGCGCTACCCAGCAATTCCGGAATCCCGGCGAATTGCGAAAGCACTTTCATCCGCTCGCGTGCAAAACTCGGCATGCGCATGGCGTACAAAAGTTTTGTTCCGATGCGCGCCCACGGATTCCGCGGAATCGCCACGTGGTCCACTTCTGTAATTTTCAGTCCGGCGGTATCCAGACAATACTTAATCGCCGCCCCGGGAAATCCCGCGGCGTACTTTACGCGATTGAAGCGTTCTTCCTCCACGGCGGCAACAAGTTGCCCGTCGCACACAATCGCAGCGGAAGCATTTCCGTGGAACGCATTGATTCCCAGAATATTCATCGCACCGATTCTATACTGTCTTTGATTTTTGTCATGCAGTCGTACATCGAGCGCGTTTTATCTTGAACCGGCAACTGCGCCCGCCGAAGCCGCCGGTATTTCTTCGCCAGATTGCGCTTCCAAATGTTTCCTGCACCATTGATTCAGCACGTACAAGCTCCACGGACGCGACCAATTTGTTTTTGACGCTTCAAACGCCAGCCAGACCGCGCGCGTTGCATTTGAATCCAGATGCGCCGTAAGCGCCGGAGCCATATTACTAATTCCTGCGCTCACTCGTGCCGCGAGCGATCCGCGCAACCATCGCTCCCACGGAAATGTGAACGTACGTTTACGCTGCTTCACAACATTTTCCGGCAATAGTCCCTTTAGTGCCTCCACAAGCAAACCTTTGTTCACCCCGCGTTTCACTTTTACAGTTTCCGGAAGCCGTGAAACAAATTCCACCAACAAGTGATCCAACAGCGGCACGCGCACTTCCAACGAATGCGCCATGCTCACCGAATCCGTGTCACGCAACAACGTGTTCACCATATACGAGCGCGCTTCCAAACAGGAAATCGCGTTGAAGGAATCGAGTTGTGCCGCTTCGCGCGTTGTTTCCTTCATCCAACTTCGCCAGGGAAGATCATTCCCACTCAAAGCATCCGTTCCGCGTAGAGCCATAACATGATCCGGTGTGTAAAGCGTGCGCATAAAATAATACGGATGCGGCAGCGCATCGGAATCTCTCCACAACGCGGCTAGTTTTCTTCCCGCGTCCCCGCGTCCGCCACCCGCACGCCCCACTGCCGAAGCCGTCGCACCGCGCAAGCCGCGCGGAAACTTCTTTCCGAGCTCCGCCACGCGAATCGCCTGTGGACCGGACGCGAACGTCGAATACCCGCCGAAAATTTCATCGCCGCCCAGTCCGGAGAGCGCCACCTTTAATCCCGCGCGCTTGGCCGCGCCAGAAACGAAATATGTATTAATGCCGTCCATGCTCGGCTGATCCAGCGCATCGACGGCGTCATCCAGATGCGCCAGCATTTCCGCGCCATCCAGCAGCAATTCCTCATGATGCGTGCCAAAATGTTTCGCGGTCGCGCGCGCCGGTTCCGCTTCGCTGAATTCCTGTTCGGAAAAAACTACAGTGAAGGTGTGCAAACCCGATTGCGCGGCGCTCGCGAGCGCAACGATGGCACTGGAATCCAGCCCGCTGCTCAAGAAAATTCCCAGCGGCACATCGGCAATCAGATGGCACGCCACAGCTTCATTTAGCAGGGGACGCAATTTTGCGCCTGCGGCTTCCAGCGTTGTCGGCATGTCGGCTGATTTTTGCGAAGCTGCTTCGCCGAACGTCCAGTACGGCTCTTGACGGGCATGCGCCAGGCTCTCGGAAGCGGAAACGCTCACGCGATGTCCCGGGAGCAGCGAAAACACGTCTTCAACGAGTGTCATGGGCTCGCAAACAGATCCAAATAATAAATATGAATCCAGCCCGCCCGTCGAAATTCGCCGCGAAACACATCCGCTCGCCAACAGCGCGCGAACTTCTGACGCAAAAAACAAAGCTCCGTCCCGTATGGTGTAATAAAGCGGCTTAATTCCCAATCGATCTCGCGCGAGCAACACGCGAGGCGCGCCTCGCATATCCAGCAACGCGAACGCAAACATTCCGCGCAAATGTTCCAAGCAAGCGTCGCCCCACTGCTCGTAACCGTGAACAATCACTTCGGTATCGGATTTCGTGCGAAACACGTGGCCGAAAGATTCAAGTTCCGCGCGCAAAGCGCGAAAATTATAAATTTCGCCGTTCTGAAAAACGGCGACGTCGCCTGTCTCATTAAAAATTGGCTGGGTTCCACCGGGAAGGTCAATGATGCTCAGGCGCCGCATTGCCAGCGCCACCCGCGGAGCTGCATGCGGCGCAATTAAAAAACCATCTTCGTCGGGACCGCGATGCACAAGCGCGGCGGTCATCCGGCGCACGGCGCGCGCAGACTCCTCCGCGTTTTCCATTCCGACGATTCCACAAATTCCGCACATCTATATTGTAGATTCCTCGCCAGCGTCCAGCGGTCTTACAACTTTTCAAACAGAAAGCAGTGAACGTTCTGGGTTGGATTACTGTCGTAGCGCAAAAGTTTCATCCCTTGCGACGCCCCCCAATCCTCGATCGTCTTCCTCGTTAAAAATTCAACGGTTGGCGACATAAAGTAATCATAAAATAAATTTCGCGCGCCTCTCCAGGTAACTTTGCCGCCGGATTTGATCCAGTGCGCCAAAAAATAAAGTACCAGCGCGGTAGAATGCGCGATCCATCGCGTCGCTGGATGCTTCACCAGTACGCGAATAATCGATCCCGGATATTTGTAGAGAAATTCATAGCGTCCACCGGGCCGGTAAACCGCCAAATAGAGTTTTCCACCCGGTTTCACGATGCGGCAATCTTCAGAAAATCCGCGCCGCGGATCATCCGTGTGATGCAGCACGCCATCAGTGATCACTACATCCGCCGCCGCGTCGCAAATCGGAAGGCGCAGATTGTCCGCCACCGCGCCGGGCAATTTATGACGCGAAACGATAATCGAAATTGAAGTTGCGCTGCGGTCCAGTCCGACGCAATTCACTCCGCGGAATCCCAAATAAGAAAGCACGCGGCCCGGCCCGCATCCAACGTCAAGCACCAGCGCGCCGCGCGGCAATGCGTCGATTACTTCCAGTAGAAGTGACGAAATTACTTTGCGGCGGTCTTCGCCCTGATAACTTTCAAACCAGTCGAACGGGTGATCGTCGTAGAACGTTGCTTCCTTAACGAGGCTCATGGCTTTCCTTGCATGGCACGCGCGTAAATTTCTTCCTGCGTCCCAAGTAGCTCCGTCCAGCTTAGTTGCGCTGCCACTTCAGGACACGCAGCGCGGAATTTCTCGTAAAGCGCCGTGTCTCCAATAAGATTTCGCAGCGCTTCCACCAGCGCGGATTTTTCCAGCGGAATTACAAGGCCCACTTTCCCGGCTACAAATTCTTGAATGCCACACTGATCGCTGATGATCACAGGCATTCCGCAGGCAATCGCTTCCGCAACTCCGTTGGCGAAATTTTCGTAGCGAGAAGGCAGCACAAAAATATCGCCATCCACCAGCGCCGATTTTTTCTGCTCCGCGTACAACGGACCGGTAAAAGTAGTTCGGCCTTCCACGCGTTTTTCCCGCGCAAGCTCGCGCAACTTTGTCAGATATCCGGACTCACCTTCCGGTCCTGCGATCACCAATCGGCCGGACTTTAGACATGCCTCCGCGAAAGCTTCGATCAACATGTCCGCGCCTTTCCGCGGAATAATGCGTCCCAAAAATAACACGATTGGTTCGCCGGAAGGCAAAGCCCACTCGGCGCGAAACGCTCCAGCGGCGGGAAGCGTGGAAAATTCCTGAAGATTCACGCCGTTGTAGCGCAACGCAATTTGCTCGCGCGCAAATCCGTCGGCAATCATTTCAGATTCTTCCTGGCGCGAAGTGGCAATCAGAAATGCGGCGTAACGAAGCAGCGGCTTCCCGAATAAAAGATGCCAGGTGCGCTTCATGCGGAAACTTCGCTCAATGGGGCGTACCATCCCGAGCGGCTCGACAACGTAAGGGATCTTATGTTTGTGACAGTAGTGCGCGATTACCGGCCCGAGCAAATCGTAAAGTCCGTAAATATGGACGAGATCAAAATCGCGCAAACGCTTCTTGCAAAAGTTCAGCAAACCGGAATTGAAGGTCATCGCGCGATACGTCGCAAACGGCTTCAGATAAATTACTTCCACTCCGCCGAGCTGAACTTGCCGCGCGGCAAACGGGCGGCCATACCATGACGTGAGCACCGTTACCTGATGTCCACGACTGGCCAACCCTTCGGCGATCGAACGCACCTTTACGGTAGGGCCGCCGCGTTCCAGAAACGGATGATAAGTTTGCGTGACGTGGAGAATTCGCATGGGATTTACGGGCGAGCCGGCCGCACCTCCAGAATGCTAATGGCCTCTTTCATTTTGTCTCCTTCGATTCGCCAGCCCACAAAATCCTCCACTTGTGTTGAAGCTATTGGGCGCAGAATTCCCTGCGATTCCAGGCGCTGCAAATCGTCGGACACGGTTTCGGGATATTCAAGCGGTTTCAAAATCCACCGCACGTCATTCTTCCGCAGCCATTCAAGCAGTGCTTCCGGCGTCGCATAATTCTCGGGATAAAGTTCCCAGTTGGAATCCGGGTCGCCGACCACAAAATGAACCCGCAGATAATAAAGGTGCTGAAAAAAAACGAGAGTCGCTCCCGGTTCTCTGTTCAGCACAGCGTTCGCGAATAAAGTTTCCTGATAATTCGGTGCCTCTCGCTGCAAAAAATGTTCCCGCGATTCCAGGCCAACGGTCACCGGTAAAAACTGCCGGCTGTAAGCCACGAATCCTGCCGCTCCGAACAGTAAAAAAAACGCGATCGATGCGTTGCACGTCAAACGAACGAATGGACGGCCAATTCTGGAAACAGTTTCGACGCCGGCAAATGTAATTGCCAGCGCAATTCCGAAAACAGGCAGAAGAAATCTGCCCATCTGAGAAGTCGCCATGTTCGAGAAAAACATCGCGGCCCACACCCACGCGCCAACGCGAAAGAGCGGACCGGGACGATACGCGAATAGAAGTAGCGGAGCAAACGCCAAAATAGTAGGCCCGAAATAATGTGCCGCTCCATAATCCTGACCGCCCAAAATCATCCGAAATGGATATTCGATCAAGCGCGTGAAACCAGGATGCTGCGCCGAGATATGCGTATCCATCATCGTGGCGAAAAGTGTGGCCGCATTCATTTTGTGCTGCGGAAACAGATTGGACGCGTATGGGAAAAAAGGGTTTCCCGTCCACACTGCGTTGCGAATCAGCGGCGCAAGTCCCGTCACAAATGCCGCCACCGAACTCGCCGCCGCAAGCCAGAACGACCGGCACTCAGTCAAAAAAATCAAGGCAAGCGTTATGGGAATGATCCATACGGGATATTTTGCTCCCGCCGCGGTGCCGGCAAGAAATCCCGCGAGCGCCGCCCACTTCGTTGAACGCAGCGTGATTCCGCGCGCCGTGGCGAGGATGGCCAGCGTTACATAAAATGTGATCCACAAATCCGGCGAGCCCGCTACGGTCATCTGCCAGAATGCAACCGGCGAAAGGAGAAAAACGAATGTGACAACTAGAGTGCGCTCGAGTGACATCCAATAGCGCGCCAAAACGTACAATGTCGCCGCAGAAAATATGCCACCCAGAAAAATCATTCCCATTGAAAAATGGTCGGAGCCAAGCCCGAGGCCGAGCGCGATCAGCATATGTGCTTGCCCTACGCCAAAGGAACTTATGATTCCGTAGATGGGCGCAAGACCGTTGTGCAACCACATCGCGGGAATCGTGAAGTGATAATGCAGTGCGTCGGATCCCGTGAGCGGCGCCATCGCCGCCAGTGCCTCGATCATAAGGACAGCTGCAATCGCCGCCGCCAGCGAAAGTCGAAACCAGGATTTACGGGTTTCCACAAAAAATCCCTGCGAGGCGCGGTAAAGTTCCGGAATTATTTTCCATTCCGTGCCGGCGGAAATCGTCATTACCAAAAATAGAATTCCCAGCGTGCCACGCCGCAGCCATCTTTCAGCCAGTAGAGCGAACACGGCAAGCTGCAAAATTGCGAACGAAATTCCGGCGGAAAGCAGCGCGCGTTCGAGCGTACCGGACACGCGGATTCCAATAAATTTAAGAAGGCGTGCGCCGAACGCCACGCAAATCAGCCCAAGCAGAAAGACTGCAGCCAGCCATCCAATTGAGTTGATGAGCGCCATGGTTAAATTACCGAGCGAACTTTTGACTCGATCCGGTTCCCAAATTGGGGATAGAAATACGCGTTGAAGAGCGCGGTCCACGGAAGGGAAATCCAGTTGGTAATCCGGGAGCGGCCGCTTATGGTTGCTCGCTTCAATTTCGCCTTTGTCCGCGCCGCGTGAAATTCCGGCGCGTGCCGAGCGCGGTCAGGAATTAGCGGTGCGCGCGCGTGTTAAATCCGCGCTCGCCAATTTCTTTTTCCAGAACTCCATCGTCAATCGCAGCCCTTCGTCCAAACTATATTTCGGCGCCCACCCCAGCACTTCTTTTGCCTTTGTGGAATCGCCGTAAAGAATTTGAATGTCCAGCGGACGCTTGGGAATCGTGTTCCATAAAATTTCGCCCTTGAATCCCGTCAACACAGCCAATTTTTCCGCGACCGCGCCCACCGTAATTTTTTCTCCGGTGCCGAAATTAAAAGTTTGCCCCAGCGCTTTGGGATGATTCAAGCAGCTCAGGTACGCATCGACGTGGTCTTCCACATAAATCAAATCGCGTTCCGGCGTGGGATCGCCGAGTTTCACGGTGTCACCGCGCAACATCTGAACGAGAATGCGTTCCACCATGAAATGCGTATTGTCGCGGCGTCCATAGGTATTGAATGGACGCAGCACGGTGCCGGGAAATTTGTAGGCGTCGTACATGTACAAAATATATTTTTCGGCGGCTTGCTTGCTGACCGAATAGGGGCTGTTCGGAAATTGCGGAGTGTCTTCGCTGCGCGGGCCATTGCTATTACCGTAGGTTTCCGAAGTGGAGGCAAATAAAAATTGTTTGAAGTGCGGAATTTCGCGCAAGCAGGACTCGGCAAGATTTACGGTGCCGTTAAGATTTGTATCGAGAACTTCGATCGGGTGATCGTAACTGTAGGAAACGGGGCTGACCGCCGCGAGATGGAAAACCACTTCGGGTTGCACTTCGCGCATGGCGGATCGCACGGCGAAATTATCGCGCAGATCGCAGAAAATTGTTTTCACGCGGTGATCGGCACCCAGCACGTACCTACCGGTCACGTAGCGCTGCAGCGAAAAAAGATCGTGGCCGCCCTGCTCCGTCAAACGTTCCAGCAAGCGGCTCCCGATAAATCCTGTCGCTCCTGTCACCAAAATTCGCATGCGTCCGAATCCTCCGCTTAATTGTGGAAAGAATGCGCCTGCAAAATTTTGCGCAGACGCTCACGAAACATATCGTAACTATATTGTTGCCGCACCCATTCGCGACCCGCTTCACCCATTTGCCGGGCTCGCTCCGGATGCGCCAGCAATTCTACCAGCGCACGAGCCAGTTCCGCGGGATTCACGGGATCGACGAGTAATCCATGCTCGCCATTGTGAATAAATTCCGTTGGCGCGCCAACATTCGGACCCACCACGGGTTTTCCGTGCGCCATCGCTTCCAGAAAAACAATTCCGAATCCTTCACCGCGCGGCGCAGTGGGATTTAGTTCCGTTCGCGCGGGCATGCGCAAAAACTTGGCACTCATCATAGCAGGGCTGCAAGTTCGCGCTGGAAAGTCCACCTGTGAAAATCACTGACCCCGACAATCCCAATTCTTTTGCGCGAGATTCTAAGCGCGAACGATCGTCGCCATCTCCGACAATAATGTATCGCGCTTCGGGAATTTCGCGCAGCACCATTGGCCAAGCATCCAGCATCACATCGTGTCCTTTATATCGTTCAGACACGGAGAGCCTGCCGACGGTCAGCACGGAGGGCCGTCGATTGGATTCCGCGGCGCGGGAATGTTGTTGTGCCGCCCCAGACTCATCGATTGAAAATGTTGGCGCGAGAAAGACTGATTTGTTTTTTTCCAAAGCGTGCCGCGCGCTCGCCGATTCCAGTGTAAATCTGCTTATGGAAACAAGTTGCTGGGCGGCGCGCAATGCGTTTACTTTTGCCGGCGCAAGTTCGCACCACACGTCAATGCCGTAGAGCATTACCCAGTAAGGCGCGCCGGTAATTCGATGAATCATTCGCGCGGCCGGAGAAATTCCCACGTGCGCGCACAACACCAATTGCGGGCGCCAGAAAATCGCGGCCGAAATCGCACTCAGAAGAAATCGTATTTTTGTGACGCGGCCCAGAGCGGCGTTTCCGTCCGCGCGCGTGGCTGCTTCAGCGGGAACGGCGACCATGCGAACGTTTTTTTCGCCAAGAATTTCGCGGAGAGCGCGCACCAGCGTTGCGATGTAGTTCTGAATTCCGCCAGTGGCGCCCATCGGAGGCGCGAGGACAAGTATTTTCATTTTGCGGCAGCGCTTTCGAGAGTTGGTTTACCGGGCCGGAAATGATCTTTCAAGCGTAGAATAGGCTGCTCAAAACAAAACCAAGAAATTGACGCGAGCAAATACGTCAACGCAAATCCCACGAAAATCATGAGCGCTTGTCGCGCGTGAGAGTATGGCGGATAACCCCAGATTTTTCGCGTGGCAAGATCGATGCTCATAAAGATCGGGACGTGAATCAGATAAACTCCATAACTGATTCGTCCAGTGTAAACGAGCCAGCGCTGCGTGAGTGCACGGCCGACGAAAGTAGTTGCCGGATTGGCAGTCAACGAAAGCGCCAAAGATCCCGCGAATGCGGCGGCGAGAAATGGATAGCTGTAAATCGGGACCGTCGATTCCCCAATCGACCAAAGCAATCGCGATACCCGCGAGGCCGATGGTAAGCGCCATAATTCCTCCGCGCGCCCATTTTGACCGGAGTGCATTTTTCAGAGCGCAGCCACAGAGCAGCGAGACCTCCTGCGGCGAGCGGTTCCAGGCGGCACAAAGTGAAATTGTGAACGAAATCGATCGGGGCGCCGCGGTAAAAGCTGACGATGCGGAAACAGAATGAAAACACGATCATGCCGAGCAGAATATTCCGCAAGACTTTTGCGGTCGCAGAGAAAAACCACAGGCGCCCAGAACATATAGTATTGCTCTTCGACAGCGAGCGACCAGGTTGGAGCTGAGCGGCTCGGAATGACTGAAATTGATAGAAGAGGTTTTGAGTGTAGGTGACGTAATAAGGCCAGGTAGTGTCTTTCAGTCAGGAAAAGATGCTGCGGAAAAAGCAGTGGAAACAAAACAAAAAATAAAAAAAGTATTCCGTAATACAGCGGCCAGATGCGAAGAGCGCTGCGAGCATAAAAATTCTTGAAATATCCGGGAAGATCTTTTGTGTCCAGCAGAATTCCAGTGATTAAAAATCCGGAGAGAACAAAAAATAAATCGACGCCGGTGCGTCCATACTGAAAAATGTGAACGAATCCAATGGGGCCGAGATAGGAGAGGTGGGCGAGGAGCACAACGAAAATGGCGATGCCGCGAAGTCCATCAAACTGCGGAATATATTTTGGGATCGTCATGCCGCTGGACGCCAGATTGGGCGGTTGCGGGGCGACTTGAAGTGGTGAATGAGTTAACATAATAGTGGTTTCTGACACGAAAACTGCATTATAGTGCAGTTTTTCTGCAGGCATTTCGGTGCAACATGCACTATAATGCATAAAATCTCGAAAAAATGAAAAAAATGCAAAAAACGCCGAAAATGCGTTTTAGGTTTCCATTTTCGACTTTAATAACGAGTTGATTACCTGTTGCAGCTGAGACGCTATTTTGCGGCCAGGTGTACTGGGCGGCGGTCTTGGCTGCGGCTGAGCCCGATTGATTTCGCCAGTTTAGCGTCATTGGCCAGGCGCGCCAGCCATTCGGAAAGCGTTTTTGCGTCAGTCGGATTCTTCGAATACGAGCCGTCTTCATTGTGATGAATAATTTCACTTACTCCAGTGGCGCGGCTGGTGATCACAGGGAAGACCGCAGGCCATTGCTTCGGCAGGCGGAAGCGAGAAAGTGTCCTCGAGAGACGGACCGGCATAGGCATCCGCTGCTGCGTAATAAAATTCCACGTCGCGACGCGGCGGCAGGAAAGAAACGCGGCTCGTAAGGCCGAGATCTCCGCATTGTTTCTGATATGCGGCGGATGAATCTGTGCCCACGACCAGAACATGTGCTTTCGACCCTGTAACATTCCGACGGCCTTCAGGAGACAGGGCAGGCCTCTGTTTCGCCAATCATTTCCGATAAACAAAACCGCGAAGGAATCATCTGGCAATTTAAGTTCGGCCCGCGCGTTGGCGCGAAGTTCGAGGCGGCGTTTCGAGTTAAATTTTTCGCAATCAACACCGTGATAAATGACGCTTAAATGTTTTTTCGGGCCGAAGCGTGCGCGAATATCTTGCGCGCCTTTTTCGGAAACCGCGGCGAGAAAAATATCATCACGTCCATACACTTTGTTTTCAGAGATTGAATCAGCCGATAATAGATTCGCCGGTGGAGAATCAGCGGCCACGCGGTAACGCGATTTCGTTCTTGAGCGATTTGCTCTCTCACTTTGCTGAACAAAACATGGACGCTGACAACATCCGCGTCGAGACAATTCACACCGGGCGGAATAAATGACGTCCGGCGCGATGCCGCGAAACTTCGCGTCACGCCAGCGGTGAAGACGATTCGCGCAGAGCCACCAAATGTAGGCGAACAGATGCGGGCCACCGAGAGCGGGAACGCGGTGCCAGGTAATTCCGCTCAGATCAACGTCTTCGACGCGTGAACTGTAGAGGTGAATTTCGTAAACGCCCGCGAGTCGCTCGATTTGTTCGGCGACGCAGCGCTCGGTTCCGTGTCGTTTGTCCAGGAACGGCGAAAGAACAACGAGGCGCGGCCTACGGACCGGCGTCGGCATGGGAAAGGGTGGCTCCCTGCAATTCGAGAGCTTCTTCTTGCTGACTGCTGAAGTTGTCCTGCGCGAGCAATTGATCGGCTGCCAGGCGAGCCTGCTCTTCCGAAAGAAGTCCGGGCAAGCGGAACAGGATGCCGACAATCAGCCAGAGATAGGCGCAGGTCAAATAATTCTGGTAGTTGTTCAGTCCATAAAAAGTGAAAGGTCCAAGGCACATAAATGCGTACCAGAAAATTGCAAACCCAATGGGGAACAATGGAGTTTGTTTGAGTTTTCGGACTACTTTCCACGCCGAGAAAAACAGACTGACCGTCCACAGTGTCCACAGAACTGGTCCAAGCATTCCAAACTCAATGATGAGGATTGCATATCCACTTTCGGCGCCGAGATTGAGCGCCTGTGCACCCACTAATTTCGTGACATATCCGGTGCCCAGCGAAGCCACGCCAATTCCATTCCCCAATTGCCAATTCGGCTGATCAAAGATCGAAAGCAAACTCTTTTCCGGGTACTCCCAGGCGCGATAGCTAACCTCGTAGTTAGCGCTGCTGGGCAACAATGTCTCTGTGAAGAACGCCCAACGCGCTTTTACAGCCTCAGGGGCCAGAAATACGGAGAGCGTGATCCCGAATGCTATGACAATGGCCATCCAGCGCAGGGCCTTTCCCACACGGAAGGCTTGACGCTGTTTCCATGGCGCGCCCCAGAACAACGCCAGAGAGAGAACGATCGCATCTCCGAGCATATACATGAAGGTGCCGCGTGAACTACTCATGAGAGTAGCCAGCGCGACAGTGCCGATGGCGATGAATACAACCGCACGTCCGCGTTTCGTGCGCAATAGAAGATAGCCCGCCGTGCCGAATGCCAGAATAAACAGCAACATCAGAAACATGCCGAATCGTCCGTCACTAACGAACACCGAAGTAGCGCGAGCCGTTAACAGATGGGATTGCGGCGCCATGCGGACCTCATGAGACAGTTCGTAAAGTTCCGGTGCCATACCTTCGGGATTCAAAAAGCCGCCGCCGCCGAACGATTGCAGCACGCCTAATCCCGCCACGACAATTGCTATCCACATGTTCAGCATCAAAATTTTGCGCAGGTCTTCGTCGGTACGCAGGAGTGCGTAACCGGCGAACATCAGCGGAACATAGTAGAAATAGGTTTTAATGCCCAGCAGGCCAAAGAAAATGCTGGGGGAATGTGGATTGAAAATCTGCACGACGGCAAACCAGAAAAAAATCGCCAGCCAGAAAATGAAAGGAGGTTTGAAAGTCAGAAGCTGATTCTTGCGCTTCGCAAGCATCATGGAGCCATAAGTGATTCCGATGATGACGTCTTTCGCGAAGAAGATAATCAGGCTGTTTCCGAGATACTTGCGAATCATGTCCTCAAGCACCAGCCAGCACAGGAAAATAAACAGGCCGCGGCGCCAGTCCTTCAGGATGGCCATCGTCATCGCGATGCCCAAGATGCCCATGACGGACAGCGCCATGTAGGTCGTGTTGTTGGTGATCACCCAGCCCGACACGGTCCAGGTGAGAAAGAAAAGGCCGAAAATCATCGCGACGGTTCGGAAAAGCCGTGAGTCGATCGCAATGGAGTTGAAGTTAGGCATTTTCGATTACTTTAGGCCAGACCAGCATTGGAGATTAATTGAAGACGCGGAAGAAACATGTCCGCCGATCGATCCCCCGAGCGCTATTTTCGCACAAGCGGAGTACTAATGGTGGATATTCGCAACCGACCTATACGCCATGCCGTACTGGAGTTTCCGGCTGCAGGTTCTCCGTCGAAACAGGCTGATAGTGTGAACTGTGCCCCAGACGAACAATCGGCTTCTCGAAAAAATGCCAGCTCGCGACGGCGAATCCTACAGTCACACCAAGTGAAAGCAAGCTGACCGCCAAATCTCCAAAATTGACCATGGAGGGTCCGTGACCGCGGAGGTACGCGGTCAGAAGTCCGTAACTTAGAGTGTGGAATAGATAAGTGTTGTACGCGATGATTCCCAGACCCATTAACCACTTCCAACGCAGTGCGCTTCCTAGCCAACTGCCGGGGTCCGTTAACGCCAGCACGAGCGCGGACAAATAAAATAACGCGAGCCAGTCGTAGCCGATTGACGCCATGGGGAACGAATATGCATTTGACGTCAACGTGAGGAGCGGAAGGCCCAGAGCCAGTCCGAAAAACACGCGCCAAATTATGCGGCGATGCGTAACGAACTTCGCCCATATTCCCGGCTGGCGAAGTAAGTATGCCGCCAGCACGCCGAGCAGCAAGTCGTCCATGCGGCTCGGCAGTAGAACGTACACGCCAACTTGCGGCTGCGGCATCATCAGGAGCATTGCCAGACGAATGAGCGGAGCGGCAACGATGCCGGCTACAAGCACGTAGGGTAATGTTGCCGACCGGACAAATCGGACCACAAGGGGCAGAGTTAAATAAAATTGTTCCTCGACAGCGAGCGACCAAGTGGGCGCCAGAACCGCCGGGCCTGCAATATTTCTGTGAGCCATCCATATATTCTGAGTGAACGTGAGATAGGAATGCCAGGGCATCGGCGATGCAAACATCCATTCCATGGTGTCTTGATGGTGGGGAAATACGAATAACTGAAGGACAACTACGAGCCCGCAAAAAAATAAATAGATCGGAAGAATCCGGCAGACGCGACGGAAATAGAAAACCTTGAAAAAATTCTTAGAACCGCGCGCGTCCAGCAGAATTCCGCCGATTAGGAATCCAGAAAGAATGAAAAACAAATCCACGCCGGACCACGAAAGGCGCGTCGCTATTTGCAGGTAGGCCACCGGATGCGGCCGGGGAATAAATGCGGCAGGGGCGGTAAACAAATGAACTACGAGAACCAATCCAATTGCCACGCCGCGCAGACCATCGAGCTCCGGAATACGCCGGCCCGAACGCAGCAGAGAATATCTTTCGTTATCTCCAGGATTCAGTCTTGATTGCAATCGTACTCACCCGTTCGCTGGTCGAAGTTAAGCCCGCCAACAAATAAAATAATAACGTGTCATGCGTCGCCGCGGAGTACGATCGGGCGTGTTCAACTGGAATGAAAGTTAGCAGCGCGTATCGGGTGGGTCAAGCGTTCTTAAATGTGCCGCATGCGTCCGAATGATTGATCGTACATCTTGCGGTGGATACGCTTACCGTATAGCATTTAGACGATTTAGTTCGGAGTAATCTCGTAACTTCATTCTATGACTAAAGCCACACTAGCGCGTCCCGCGCGGGCGCCGTGGAAACTCGCTGCCGAGGTGTTCTTCGTCGCGTGGGTCGTCGCGATAAATCTTCTGTATTACGCTCAATTTAAGGATCTAGCGCTTCGATATGTAGGGCGGTTCCTTCATCGATGACGCCCGATTTACTTTGGCGCTGCCGACGTCATAGCCGATGAGGAATAAGCGGCTGGACATTTTGCGCTGCGTCGCCGTTACGGCTGTTATTATCCATCACGGGGGGGGCTGGATCCCCTTTGCACGCATGGGTTGGGCGGGCGTGGATCTTTTCTTTGTCCTGAGTGGTTTTTTGATTTCAGGTTTGTTGTTCAGCGAATACAAAGAGCGCCAGACGATTAGCTTCAAAAGATTCTTCGTACGCCGTTCCTTTAAGATCTATCCATCGTTCTATATTTTTCTTTTCCTCACCGGCCTCGCGGGATACTTGGTGTTTCACACGCACTCGAGTCTCGCGCACTACCTTCATGACATTTTCTTTCTCATGAGTTACGAGCGCGGTGTTTGGGATCACACCTGGTCGCTGGGTGTGGAAGAGCACTTCTACATCGTTCTGCCCATTTTTTTTCTGTTTCTCATACGATTTACCTCGAATCGAAGGGACCCGTTTCGCGTTCTCCCCTGGGCTACCGCCGCAATAGGCGTGTTGTGCGTGATCTTCCGTGCCATCTCAGTGGATTTTGGCGAACCCAATTTCCTAATGGCGTATATAGCCTCGCATAACCGCATGGACGCGCTGTTTTTCGGGGTGCTGTTGGGCTATTTTTACCATTTTCGCCCTGCGGTTCTCGAAGGATTGATGCGGCCAACGACAAACCGTGTTGCCATCGCTGTAGTTTCCGCGATTTTCATTTCTTTTTCGTACCTCTCTCCTCTCCATGATGCGAGCCCGTTTGAGTCGACGATTGGTTTTACTCTTAATTATCTCGGATTTGGCGGTCTGTTGCTGCTCAGCCTTTATGTCAACGGCGTTCTCTCAACACGCATTTCGTCGGCTGCTGAAAAAATCGGAAGCGTATTCGCCTTCGCTGGAGTGTACTCTTATTCGATTTATCTTTGGCATGGTGCGGCCGGTGCTTGGTTTCCCGGATTAATGCGACACGTAGTTCATTTTCCGACCACTAGGGCCGGAGATTTCGTAGTCTATTTCATCGCCAGTTTCGTAATCGGAATTACAATGTCCCGATTGGTTGAGTATCCCATCCTGCGTCTCAGAGATCGTCTGTTTCCCCAACCCCGGGTTGTCGCTGTCAGTCCTGAAGTTCCTGAAGAGGTGTTCGTAATTAGCTAACGCAAGCTATTCGCAGGGTTAGGCTGAGCGGCCCGTTCGGGGACCGGCTCGCCAGATGCCAGGCCGGCCAACAAATAAAATAAAAGCGCGTTCGCCGGAATGTGCAGATTGAAATCCGCGAAGCTATGAATTAAGAGTCCGACACATCCGATAAGAGCGCCCAGTTGAAGCGCTCGAACGCCGGCGTCGCGTTGAGCCCACAAATTTTTCAGACCGCAGGCGAGAAGCAATCCAATAAAAGCTAGCCAGCAAACTGCTCCGATGGAGCCGGTCTCTGCGAGCAACTCAAAATGATCGTTGTGAACGTGGTCAACGATGGAGGAGTCATATGCAGTTTCATACGCGGGATAAACCGAAATGGTAGTGCCGACGCCAATACCCGTCCAGGGATGATCGCGAAAAATATGGTAAGCGCCACGGGACATGGAGACACGTCCGCTTTCAGAAATTTCGGCGTTGCGCATGAGTGAGAACCGTTGGATGACGTCGCCCATGCCGAGCCACGCGACGAGGCCGCCGGCTAGAAGGAGAGCGGCGAGGAAGGTGAAGAGTTGCTTTTTATTACCGCCGCGAAACCACAGCAAAATAATCAGCAGGGCTAGTTCGCAGGCGAACCCAACAATTCCGCCCCGCGAGCCGGACATCAACAGCGCGCCAACTGGAATTGCGGCGAGCAGCGCCATCAACGGCATTTGCTGGCGGCGAACTCCGGGAACCGCAAGCATGGCGAGGCCGATGGGAATGAGAAGCTCCATCAGTCCGGCGAAGTGATTTCGATTTACGTATGGCCCGAAGATATTTCCGCCGTAGCGCAGTTCCTTCACCCAATAAATCTTGCCGTCGCGGGTTAAATCCTGAAGAACGCCGAAGAGCGCGACGGTAAATCCGAACAGAACGAGAAACCACGCGAAAATTTGCCACTGGCGCGCGGTGCGGAACGATTGCGCGAGTAGAAAAAGCAGAATGACGTAACTGGAGAAGCGCAGGAGTTCCAGTTTTGTGAGAAATGGATACACGGAAAGCGGTATGACGAATTGCAGAAGCGCGAGCAATTCCAGTCCGAGCAGGGGCCAGAAAACGGGAGTCCATCGAATTTCATCGGCGCGGCCGGTGGCGAACAGAAATCCCCAGAAGGCGAAAAGAACGGTGGCGCCGATTTCGAGGACGGCCTGAGACCATGCCTCCACGGCGCCGAATGCGAGGACGGCGAAAGCGATCAGGATGCAGATGCCGATGCGGATGAGTCTCATGAAATTAGAATTCTACTCCCAGCGCCGGCTGAAAATTAAATCTCAAGCGGCTTTGCAGCTTTGGGATGCGGCGTGATGCGAATTTTTCTCGCCAGCAAATGGGAAGGCCGCTCAATCGCCAAATAAAATAAATAGGATGTACCGAGCACGAATGCATAGAACAGAAACCAGTTCACGAGAACGCCGAAATTGTGGATCGGAATGAGCTTATAAAATTCCGGCGCGGCGCCGTGAATTAGATAAAGGGAATAACTCCACGCTCCACCCCAGATGAGGATGCGAGAAGGAGAGCGGTTCAAACCATGGGCAATTTCTTTTTTCACCCAGAAATATGCCAGCACTCCAAACCAGAGCATGGTGACGCCGGTGTGGACGCCGAATTTGAAATGCAGTATTTCGCTGAGCCAGCTCGCAAACCAGATCATGAAACGCCATGCCCATATTTCCCAACTGGAATTGAGCGCGGCGAGGTGATCACTTTGCTCGGCGAGGACGCAGCCGAGAAGCCAGACGGGAAAAAGAATGAAGGCGGTGCCGAGAGGACCGTAAGTTTGCCAGTCGGTAGAGCGGAAATGAAGAAGTGAGATTCCGGAGCTAAGAGGAAACGTGAGATAAAAAATCGGCGCCCAACCATAGCGCCAGCGAACCACTCGAATCAGTGGATAGAGCGCGTAGTAAATTTCTTCACACAAAAGGCTCCACAGCGGCGACGCCCAAAGAACTGAATTTGCGCCCAGAAGGCTCTGATGATTTCCGGCTAAACGCCAAACGACAAGCGCGGCAATCACCGGCACGAGAATTCGCGTGTAGCGGCGGGCGTAGTAGCGCGCGGCGTAAAGTTTTTCATTATTTCGGAACGGGAGATGGATACAGAAACCGGAAATAATAAAGAATCCGATTACCGCAGGCGTGCCGAAGACCAGTGAAGACCAACCGTGCACGAGGAAACGTCCGAGCTTGGTTGAGGTGTCCGCCCACGCGAAGAGAGGAAAAACAATCAGGTGGCCCATGGTGACCCAGAACGCGAGGATGAAACGAAGCGCATCCAAAATCGGATAGCGGCGATTCTTCGGCGGGCGTGGCGCGCCGATAGCTTCCGTCATCGCTTGGCACCATTCACTTCGAGCGTATGTCCTCCATAATTATTTTAGGCCGATACAATTTGCATGCGTCAGGTTGTGAAATCTGCGCTTAGGGAATTAAGAGTACGTCGATGTGCTCTCCAAATTTTAGTGCTTCGACAACTGTATCGAGCGCATCCATATCCCTAGTTGCACCGTCGAGTCCGTTCGCGGTTACGAATTGGCTAAAGTATTTCTTGCAGACTTCCACGAACCGGGCGGATCCGCCATGCGCGGCCAATCCTTGCGGCCAGACTTCTACCCACAGGCACGTGCCGCTCGCCCAAAGTTTTGGTGCTGACTCCACTACCTGGGATTCAAATCCCTGCGTGTCCGACCAGACCAGTCCGACATCGTCTGGTGCGACACGCAACGATTCCAATAAACTATCGAGCCGCCAAGTTTTTACCGCCACGCGCTCTAAATATTCGCGGTCACCGTACCCGACACGCCCATCGTCCCCGACGAGCTCGCACGCCGCAGGTTCATCATATACAACAAGTTCCCGCTCGCCGGTAACATCCGAAATCGCCGCTTGGCAACAAGTGATTTTTCCTTCCAGATGATTCTGCCGCACATTGCGCTCGAGTCTCGCAAATGTGCTGGGAGTCGGCTCGACGGCAATCACCTTTTGCCATTTTCGGCTTAAAGGCAAAGCGACATCGCCGATCGCCGCGCCGATGTTGATTACAATGGCGCGGCCGGGTTGCAAGAATTTCGCGAGTCCGTCGATGGCCGCGTCCTGATAGTGGCCGTACATGAAAATGGATTCTGAAATCAGGCAGTCCGGAGTTCCGGTCCACAGAAAGCCATTTCGCTCGAACGTCATTTCCTTTGAAAACTGCTTGTGAAAAAATAACGCAATTCGCCTTCGCGCGTGGATGCGTTGTTCGCTGGGGCCGGGCAGGACAGTTTGCGCGGCAATTTTCGGCCAGCGCATCATGCGGCTTGCGAACGATTGTCCCTCGATTGCCACTCGTGTCCTTAGCGACTATTAGTTCTTCCGCGAAGCATTTTCGCACGAACGCGTACCACCCGCACTGAATTCGTCGTCGAGCGGCTACGATTTTTCAATGGAACTCCGGGCGAAAGTAGAGTTAATCGATAATACTATGACAATTTTATTAACCTGTGAAAGAATGGAATCATTATGTAGCTTCAGTGAATCCAACGAAATGGCCGCGAACCGCAATGCCACATTCGCAGTCCGGGAGACATTACAGTGCGGGATTTCATGCGATGGGCGTTCGGCAAAGTGGGACTGCGCGTCATTCGCACGAAGAATATCAAGTATCTCTATAATGGCGATGCGTTGGAGGATTTCTTCGCGTCTCTGAAGAAGCTCGGCTTCGCGCCGAAACACATCGTCGACGTCGGAGCAAATCGCGGAGTTTGGACGCGCACCGCGATTAAGTATTTTCCCGATGCGTACTACACGCTGGTGGAACCGCAGGACAATTTGAAAATTTACATTCAACATTTGCAGGATGAGGGATGCAAGATCAATTGGATAAACGCGGGCGCAGCAGACAAGTCTGGAAGCATGATTTTTAATGTTGGATTAGACGATGTTCAAAGCTCGTTTCTGACGAATGGCCGCAATGGAACAAAGCCCAGCGAGAAACAGATTACCGTGGCCTTGAAAACATTGAACGAAATTGCTTCTGAAGGCGGCTTCATTCCTGAAATGGTGAAGATTGACGCGGAAGGTTTTGATTTGAAAGTGCTCGCGGGAGCGTCGAATTTATTTGGAAAGACAGACATATTTCTCGTAGAGGCCATGATCTGCGGAGAATTTGAGAATACTCTGGTGGAAGTCATGAAACTTATGGCGGATGCCGGATATCACCTGATTGACATGACGACTCCGAAGCGGCATACGGAACATAGTTTTCTTTGGCTTGGTGAATTTGCGTTCCTGCGCAATGGTAGTCATCTTCTGGATGTCGTCGACCACTCCGAATAGCGCTGCAAATTTCCCCCGTTTCGTTACACACCGGAACTGGGCTAAAGTGTATTAGCCTCAATTTGACGGGATTTCATCGGGCACTGGAATCATCGCGAAAAGGAATCCTATGGAAGAAGTAAAAACACCGCCGGCGTTGCCGTCGGTAGTAATTGCTGGGCGGCCGAATGTCGGCAAGTCCACATTATTTAATCGGCTTACCGGTACGCGGCGCTCGATTGTGACCGACGAACCCGGAATTACGCGCGACCGAATTTACGGAATGGCGCATTGGATGGGCCGGCGATTTGAAGTTGTGGATACCGGTGGAATTGTGCCGGACGATAAGGCGCTGATTCCGCGCGAGATTTTGCGTCAAGCGAAAGTTGCGATTGAAAGCGCCTCAATGCTGGTGTTGATTGTGGATGCGCGCGCCGGATTGATGCCGCTCGATGAAGAACTTGCGCGATTGCTGCGACGCACAGGCAAACCGGTGATTGTGGCTGCGAATAAAGTGGATTCGCAGCAGCAGGAATCGTTGACGGGCCCGCTGCATTCGCTGGGACTGCCGGTGTTTCCAGTTTCTGCGGAACACGGGTACGGATTGGACGGATTGCTGGAGTACATTTCCGAGAAGGCGTCTGTTCCCGATGCTGTGGAAGGCGTGGAAACGGAAAATACGGACGAAGGAAATGAAGCGCGGCGCGCGATTGAAGCGAATCGGCCTCCGCAGGTTGCCATTATCGGAAGGCCGAACGTTGGAAAATCCGCGCTGCTGAATCAGTTGGCGGGCGAGCAGCGATCGATCGTGTCGCCGGTGGCGGGAACGACGCGCGATTCGGTGGACTCGTTGGTGGAACACGACGGAAAACTTTACAAATTTGTAGACACGGCGGGAATTCGGCGCAAAGGGAAGACGAACGAACTTTCGGAAAAATTGAGCGTCGTGATGGCGCGAAAAAGTTTGGAGCGCACCGACGTTGCGTTGTTGATTGTGGATGCGTCGCAGGGCGTTGCGTCAGGTGATGCGACGATCGCGGATTACGCGGGGCAGTCGGGATGTTCCGTGATCATCGTCATGAATAAGTTTGATTTGGCGCTGGAAGCGGCTCGCAAAGCACTGGACGACGAGCACAAGAAGGGGAGTCCGGATCGCGTGGAGCGGAAAGAAGTTGCGCGGAAAGAAAAGAGCAAGCCGTACCGCGCGCCAAGCGGAAAGCGGGACGAACAGCAATCGCGGAGCAGAAGTTTGCGAATGCTGACGGATCCGAAGTCACTGATGAAAGAATATGAGACTTTGGTGCGCGGGAAATTGAAATTCTTGTCGTATGCGCCGATTGTTTTTGTTTCCGCGTTGACGGGCGACAATGTGGACAAGTTGTATCCATTGATTGACCACGTCTCGCAGGCGCGCCGAAAGCGCATATCCACTGGCGAAATTAATCGTTGGCTGAAGAGCGTGGATTTAGAGCGCGGAACTTCGCCGGCGACGCGCAAAGTGAAAATTTATTATATGACGCAGGCTTCGAGCGCGCCGCCGACATTTGTGTTGTTCACAAATCAACCGGCGCGGCTGCATTTTAGCTACGAGCGCTTTCTGGAGAATCAGTTGCGCGAGCATTTTGATTTCACCGGCGCGCCCGTGCGATTCCTGCAACGAGTAAAGGAACGCGGACATCGTGAGCGGTTGCATACGTCAGTGAAAGCTCGGCGGCGGAAGAAATAAATTTCGTTATGTGGACGAAGAAACCAGTTTTCTGGATCATGTTTTGCATAGTGCAGGGACTGGGATTGTATTTGGCGGGAACCGGAAGGATGCATTCTGGATCTGTCCGCGAAATTGTCGGTTTGATTTTGCTGCTGCCGGGAATTTTGCTGGCGATTGGAATGTTCGCAGCATTCAACATACTGAAGAGCAGTTCTTACGTGTTGCTTGCGCCGGGGATTTTGCTGGCGATTGGCGCAAACGCGGCCACCTGGTTTGGAATTTGGTATGGACTGGAAAGCCGCCGCAAGAAAATTCGCCGCGGAATGTCCCGCTAACTGCAATTGACAGCGATTGAAAACAGATTAGGATAGGTTTCTACGGCCCAGCCCATCGAGGCAGATCATGTCTGAATCTGAAAACGGACACACTTCCGATTTTTTGCCGCAGAAGGATTTTTTCCGCATCGGCGAAGTAAGCCGGCTGACGGCGACGAAAGCATTTGTGCTGCGTTACTGGGAAACTGAATTCCCAATGCTCGAGCCGGTGAAGAGTCCGAAGGGCCATCGTCTTTATCGCCGTGAAGATGTGCAGACCGTGCTGGAAATTCGGCGTCTGTTGTACGACGAAGGATTTACGATTGCCGGCGCGCGGCGGCATTTGAAAGAACACGAGGGCCACGCGGGTGGGTCGAACGATAACGGCGCGGCCGGAGCCGGTGCGGAAGGCCTCGACAATAATGAATTCGCCGCCGCGGGATTACCGTCGCACGCATCAGCGAGCGATCCGTTGCCGACCATCAACCGCAAAGTGTTGCTGGATTTACGCGACGCGTTGCGGGCGTTCTTGACGCTGCTCGAAACCGAGTGATACCCTGAAGTTCTGCGATTTGCGGCGATTTTTTGCGCCGGAGTGTCGCAGGAATAGCAGCAAAACGGTCGGGACGTAGCGCAGCCTGGTAGCGCGCACGCTTGGGGTGCGTGAGGTCGCAGGTTCAAATCCTGTCGTCCCGACCACTTCCATCGCGCAAGTACGCGCCGCGGTCGCTGTGATTTCCCCAAAGAAAAGGAATTTTCACAACTGAATATGCCGCACATTCTTATCTGCAATGATGACGGAATTCACGCGGAAGGTCTGCGCGCGTTGGTCGATGCGCTACGTCCGACGATGACGGTAAGCGTTGTTGCGCCAAGCGGCGAGCGAAGCGCATCGGCGCAGGCGCTGACTTTGCGGCAGCCGATATTCTGCGAAAAAATTGCGGAACGCGAATGGTCGGTGGACGGAACTCCTGCCGATGCGATGATCGTCGCACTGAATAAATTATTGCCGGAGAAGCCGGATCTGGTGATTTCTGGAATTAATCGCGGCGGAAATATGGGCGAGAACATTTTTTATTCCGGCACGGTGGGCGCGGCGGCGGAAGCGGCGATTAACCGGATTCCTGCGATTGCAATTTCCGTGGTGCATCGTGGCAAGGATTTTCGTTTTGATCACGCAGCGGTTTTTGCGCGCGATCTGGCGGAAGTGGTTTTGCGCGATGGCATGACCGAAGGAATTTTTCTGAATGTGAATGTGCCGAACGCATGGAACAGCGGCGGCGTGCGATTCACCAGACAGTCTGAAAAAGTAACTCGCAATGTGCTGCAGGAATGCACCGATCCGCGCGGACGAACATATTTCTGGTTGCACGAGCAGCAGATCACGGATGGGATTGGCGACGACACGGACTATGCGGCGATTTTTGCGAATGAGATTTCGATTACGCCGCTGCATTTGGAGCGGACGCACGGGCCTTCAATGAATCATCTATCGCATTGGGCAAAGGAATTGGCACACAAGAAACGCTGAAGCCCAGTTCGAGATTTATTAATTTGGAAAATAAAAACGGGATGCGCCGCTAAGCGCATCCCGTTTTTTATTTCAGATACGGCTTCGAGTATTAGTTTCCGCCGCGACGTCCACCACGTCCGCCGGCACCCGGCGTTGGAAGTGGTTTGCGCGGGAACATTTGTTCGCGATTGGCCGCCTGATAAACAAACGTGGAAACAACCGCGACCATCTGTTTCAGGTCGGCTTGTTGCACGCGATCCCAAACGTCCATATTGCTATGGTGGGTTCGAGAGTCGTACTCAAGCGGATCCTGAATGAATTGGAAGCCCGGCAATCCAACGGCGTCGAATGATTGGTGATCGGTGCCACCGGTATTGTTCGGAGAAACCGTCGTCATTCCCATCGCTTCAAACGGGCGCATCCACGTGCGGAAAATTGGCGTGGCGGCGTCATTGCCCTGCGTGTAAATGCCGCGCAATTTTCCGCTGCCGTTGTCGATGTTGAAATAAACGTCGAACTTAGCTTGTTCGGGCTTCACGTCCACAGCACGCGTTTCCGGATTCACTGCGCCGAAATGATTCGTCACGTAAGCGCGCGAACCGAGAAGACCTTCTTCCTCTCCCGTCCACAAGCCGACGCGAACCGTGCGTCCCATTTTCAGTCCGGTCGCCTTCAACACTCGCATCACTTCCAGCATCACTGCGGAGCCAACGCCGTTATCCGTCGCGCCGGTTCCGGAATGCCAGGAATCAAAGTGTCCGCCAATCATCACAACTTGATCAGCGAGTTTTGGATCAGAGCCGGGAATTTCGCCGATCACGTCGAACGACTTGCCTTCGTTGTCGAGAAATTTATTTTGAATATTCAACTCGACGGTGACGGGCACGTTGTCATCATGAATGGTGCGATACAAACGGTTGTAATGTTCTGCGGCGAGAGCGATTTGGTTCAGCGCGCGTGGTAGTGGCTCGACGCGTGAATAAATTGAAGGACCGCGTCCGCCGCGTCCTCCGCCCTGAGCGGGAGGTTGCGGAGCGGTAATTGCCGCCGCAGATTGAACGAAAACTGTTCCACCGTCACCACGGCTGGATTGGAAAACCGCGACGACGCCTTCATCAAGCATCATCATATTCAGCTTGGCTCGAAGTTGTGCCTGCATCTGTTGCGCTGCTTGCAACATTTGCGGCGAAAGGCCGGTGTTGGGCGGTTGCGGGCCGCCACGTCCGGCACCCGGAACTGTCTGCTGAGAAAGCTCCGCGAGTTCCGTTTCTGTGTAGCGATGTGCGAGCGGCTCGGTGCTCATTTGAATTTCGCGCGGCGCGTCAAGCATCACAACTTTCCCTTTGAGCGTGCCCTTGAGTTTGTCGAGGTCCGCATCACTAGTGACGGGGGGAATTACGACGACCTCCGCGGTGACGGGGCCTTTTGTCCCGGGCGTCCACGCGAGCGGATACGCGATCAGCGGATAAGTGACGGGAGCGGTGACGTTGACGTAGAAGCGCTCGTTCACCCAGCCGCGTCCAAAATCCCAATATTCCAGGTGGGGATTATCGATGCCCCAATCTTTCAATTGCCCCACGGTCCAGTCGCCGGCTTTCTGCGCATTGGTGGAACCGGTCAGGCGGCCGCCGTAAACGTCGCTCAGAAAGCTGAGCGTTCGCATAACTTGCGAAGAGTTGCCGAGCGCTTCCTGCTTAATCTTGTACATCGCGTTCAAATCTACCGCGTCGCTTTGCTGCATTTGCGCGGCGAGCGGCATTACAACCACTGCTGCGAGAATTACTGCTGCCAAACGAACTGTATTGCGAAAACCAAAAGCCTTCTGCACCTTTCACCTCCGAAATTTACAAAAATTTACCGCGAGAATTTTTCGCTCTGACCCGTTGAGATGTTTTCGGATTACGGGTGATTGCCTGAGCAGAGTTACGAGCCGGCCGCGGCGCGGTTTCCACAGGCTGCTATGGAAAGCGTGGCGCAGATGAGCGGCGTCCATTAGACTGCCAACGCGGAAATTGCGCAAGGGCACGGAGGTAACTCACGGAGTTCATGGCAGAGCGCACGAGTTACGATGTCGCGGTGATTGGTGCCGGCGTATTCGGCGCGTGGACGGCGTTGTGTCTGCGTCGTGCGGGCCGGCGTGTTGCATTGGTGGATGCGTATGGACCCGGAAACGCGCGCGCGAGTTCAGGCGGCGAATCGCGTTTGATTCGCATGGCATACGGTGCGGATGAACTTTACACGCGTTGGTCAATGCGTTCGCTCGAAGTGTGGAAACAATTTTTTGCGCGGACGGGCAGGCCTTTATTTCATCAAACGGGAATTTTGTGGATTGCGAATACGAAGGATCCGCAGGCCGAAGCGTCACGCGAAACTTTGAAACGAGTCGGCGTACCGCACGAAGTTTTGAATCGTGCCGAACTCGAAGCGCGATTTCCTCAAATCGGATTTGGTGAAGCAGGCTGGGGAATTTTTGAGCCGAAAAGCGGAGTGTTGCTGGCGCGTCGCGCAGTGGCCGCGGTTGTGGAAGCAGCGATTGCCGAAGGCGTGGATTATTTTCAGGAATTTGTTTCAACTCCGTCAGGCACTGGAGAAATTGCAAAGGTTCAGACTTCCGCCGGACGAGAAATTCACGCGTCGGAATTTATCTTTGCCTGCGGACCGTGGCTGGGCAAAGTTTTTCCCGATTTGCTGAGCGCACGGGTTTTTGTTACGCGACAGGAAGTTTATTTTTTCGGAGTGCCCGCTGGTGACAAACGATTTGCGCCGCCTGCCATGCCGGGATGGTTGTTTCAGGCCGATTTGACGTACGGCGTGCCGGATTTGGAAAGCCGTGGATTCAAGATTGCTCTCGATCGACATGGACCGGCCTTCGATCCGGACGCCGGCTCTCGTGTGCCGACGGCCGAAGGAATTGCGGCGATGCGCACGTATCTTGCGCAGCGATTTCCAGCGCTGGCGTCCGCGCCATTGGTCGAGGCGCGAGTGTGCCAGTACGAAAATACGTCGAACGGAGATTTTCTAGTCGACCGGCATCCAGAGTATGAAAATGTTTGGTTGGTGGGCGGCGGGTCAGGCCACGGATTTAAGCACGGCCCGGCGATGGGCGAATATGTGGCCGGAAGATTGATGGGAACGGTGGCGGCGGAAGCCAAATTCTCGTTAGCGAGCAAGGAAAAGTTACAGCGAAGAACCGTTTATTAAGAGGCGGGTCACACACCCGCCCCTACGCCGATACATCTCCCCAAAAAAATCTCAAGGCGCGGTGTGATGATGGTTGTCCCTCGTAGCAGCGTCTGAATAATTGGAATAAGACGACGAATATTCTTGCGTGCGCAGATTTACGCAATTCAGAACTACACCGGCGACTCTTGCCGAAACGCTTCGCAAATTTGCGAACGCTTGTTTCACAAGTTTTTTCGGAGTGTCACCGCTTTTGACGACGAGCACGACGGCTTCAACGTAGGAAGCGAGAAGCCGGCTATCCGCCATGTGCAGCAGGGTGGGCGAATCCACTACAACCACATCATACTGAGTGACCGCGTGGCGCAGTAACTCCTGCATTCGTTGCGACGACAGAAGCTCCGCAGGATTCGGCGGCCGGCTCCCACTGACGATTACATGCAGGCCGGGCACGCCAGAAGGACGGATGACGCTGTGCCAGTCACCCTGACCTTGCAAATATTCGGAAAGGCCGGTGCTGTTCGCCAACGAAAAAATTCTGTGGACGCTGGGACGCCGGAGGTCTCCGTCAATGGAAAGCACGCGCTTCCCGAGCTGAGCGAGAGCAACCGAAAGATTTGCCGAAATGGTGCTCTTGCCTTCGGACGGAACGGCGCTGCTTACGAGAATGGAGTGGGGAAATACCCCATTCTGCGCGAAAAGAAGTGAAGTGCGCAGATTGCGAATCGATTCGGAAAGCTCAAAATGATTGCCTCCGTCGCGGTCCAACCGGAACCAATTTTCTGGATCGATGTTCGTGGAAAAATTGCCGGAGTCCGCGAGCCGCGCCGCGTTTCGTGCGTTGAAATTCCAAGCGGGATCAATCAGGTTGCGAATTGGCGCCGCGGGGACGACGGCCAAAAGCGGGAGATGCAAATGCATTTCAACTTCGTCTTCCGTTTGAAATGTATCTTGAATGTGTTCCTGGAAGAAAACGAAGCCGATCGCGAGACTCAGGCCTGCGAATGCGCCGAGAATTAAATTATAAGCCACGCGCGGGCGAATGCTGGCTTCGGGAATTTGCGCGGATTCCACCACACGGGAACTGGGCTCGTCAAGCTTCGACGAAATTCCTGCTTCATTCATCTGGCGCAGTAGGCCTTCGTAGAGTTGTTTATCGAGCTCGACATCGCGCTTCAAAATGCCGTCTTGCAGAAGTTGTTGCGTATCGCCGGTGACGAGTTTCTGTTGGCGATCCAGATCGACGCGCATGGATTCTTCCTGTCGCACTTCCGCTTCAAGATCGAGCGCAGAGGTCTGTACCGCGCTGGTGCGGGCGGCGGATTCTTTCTCGCGAAGCGCCTGCAATTCGGTCGTGGCCTGCTTGACCTCCGGAAAATTGGGCCCGAATTTTTGGCCAAGCTGCGAAAGTTTTTGTTCCAGCGCCGTCACTTTGGTTTGCAAATCATCGATCGCGGCATCGTGAAGTACAGACGTGTCTCCGGATTGCGCGCGCTTGTTGAGGGACTTTTTTTCCATGCGAATTTCGTGAGCTTGAGTAAGATTAAGTTGCATTTGCTCAAGACGCTCACTCGCCAGACTCTGCTGAACGCCGTCCTTTGAAGTTACGAACAGGAGCTGATGATCCAGCTCGTAGCGCTGCAGCGACTGTGTGGCCTGATCGAGTTTCGCCCGCGTTTCGTTCAATTGATTTAGCAGCCAGCTCGACGCGTTCTGCGCGGATTCCGTGCGTTGTTGTCCGGATTTTTCAATAAAAAGCGCCATCACAGTGTTCACGACGCGCGCGGCAGTTTCGGGCGATGTGGATTCATCGCTAATTTGTAACAACCGGCTGCCGGGTAAAACTTCGACGGCAAGGCCATGCACGGTGGTGTAAATGGACTCCGGACCGGAGTCGCCGTGCGGCGCATCGGCAATTTGCAGTGGCGCCAACTTGTGCACCAGCGTCGCGGCGAACGCGCGACTCCTGAGAATCTCCGCCTGCGTCTGAAGATAATTGTCCGACGCAGTTTGAATTTGAAAAAGGCTGTTCATACCCGTGACGGCACCCTTCGGCATGTCCACTTCGAGCGAACCTGTTGAACGGAAAACGGGTCTTTGCTTAATGGTCGCAAACAAAATGATCAGGAACACGCCGAGCGCGACCGGAATTGCGGCCCAGCGCCGATTCCAAACGATGCGGGCGTAGGTGGAGACGGAAACCGGATGATCGCTTGTGTGGTCTACAAGCGGCCGGATACTTTCGCGAACGGGCCGGGCAGTTCTGACGGGTAGACACACGTCTGCATGAAGGGGGTTCATTTTTTGTGCCCTCTCGACAATTAAATTTTTAGATTGGAGCAGGAGGCCTAGAGCTGGCCGCGCAGAGTAGACGCTTCCGCGGCCGGCTTGGGACCAGCCGCGGAAGCAGAAGAAATTTAAGGGATAGGGACGCCAAGGCCAGGCATCGAAATCATTCCTGAGAGGATATGTCCAGGAGGTAGATTACTAATATAGATATACGTAAAACTTGTCAAGTCTTTTTAATAATACAAGAGATATTTATTTTATAAGTACCAGTACGCCAACCGCCCCAAATAGTGGGATGCGTCAGTTCCCTGAGCGCATAAGCGCGAGATAGACACCGCCGGCGACGAAAAATCCCACAAACCACGCGTAATCGTACAGCGGGCGAAGCGGATGAATCACCAGTCCGGTGAGCGCGACAATTATCCCGGCGGCGAGAGCAATAACCGCGCGCCAATTAATTCCGCGAGAGTATGAGTACTCACCTTCCGCACGGTACAGAGCATCAATATCAAGCTGGCATCGGCGCAAAACAAAATAATCGGCGATCATGATTCCCGCGATGGGGCCAAGTAGGCCGGAATATCCGATCAGCCAGCCGAAAATATATGCGCTGAAACTGCCCAGCAATTTCCACGGCATTAAAAGTACGCCAACGATTCCTGTGATGATGCCGCCGGTGCGAAATGAAATAAGGCGCGGATTCAAATTTGAAAAATCATTTGATGGCGACACAACATTTGCGGCCACGTTCGTATTGAGTGTGGCGATAAGAAGAGCAACGAGAGCGACAGATGCGACCACTGGTCGATTGAAACGGCCGAGCAGAATCACAGGATCCCAAATTGCTTCGCCAAAAATTACAACGGACGCCGACGTGACGGCGACGCCGATGAAAGAATAGAGAGTCATCGCAGCGGGAAGTCCCAGCGCCTGTCCCATCATTTGGGCGCGTTGTGAGCGGGCGTAGCGAGTAAAATCCGGAATATTCAGCGCGACAGTTGCCCAAAATCCGACCATGCCCGTCAGAGATGGAATGAAGAAGCGCAGAAATTCCGCGTTGGATTGGAATTTGCTTGGCGCGCTCAGAACAGGCCCGAGGCCTCCGGCAAGTTTCGTGATCCACCAAAGCAGGAGCAGTCCAACGGCCAACATGAATGGCGCGGCGATGCCTTCCAGATATTTTATGGTTTCAATGCCGCGCAGAATTACAAACATATTCAGCGCCCAGAATGCGAAGAAGCAGATCCAAAGTCCGGATGAGGACGAACGCGCGGCGGGCCAAACGATAACCAGCATTGCGTAGATTGCCTGGCCGCCAATCCACGTTTGAATCCCAAACCATCCGCAGGCTACAAGCGCGCGAAGAACGGCGGGAATATTTGCGCCGCGAACTCCGAATGACGCGCGAACAAAAACTGGAAATGGAATGCCGTATTTGGTTCCAGCGTGTGCGTTCAGAAGCATTGGAACGAGAACAATTAAATTGCCCAGAAGAATTGTGCCGACGGCTTCCCACCAATTCATGCCGCCGGCGATAAGTCCGGAAGCGAGCATGTACGTGGGAATGCAAACGCTCATAGCGACCCAAAGGGAAGCGTAATTGTAAACGCCCCAGGTGCGGCGTTCGATGGGAACGGGAGCGAGATCTTCGTTGTAAAGAGTGCGGTCTTGAGTTGCGTTCATTGGGCGAATGCTACTCGTAAAAAAACTACTGCCAGGCTCCGCCGCGCGCTTCGCGTTTTAGGAATTTGCCGCGTCCGGTGCGTCCCAGAAATTTGCCACCGTCCACAATTATTTCTCCGCGTGAAAGAACAGTGCGTGCGTTGCCGCGAATATAGAATCCTTCAAACATGGAATAGTCCACGCGCATGTGATGCGTTTTCGCGCTGATGATGTGCGCGGCATTCGGATCCCAAATGACAATATCGGCGTCACTTCCGGGCGCGATTGTGCCTTTGCGCGGATAGAGCCCGAAAAGTTTCGCGGGAGTTGTGGAGACGAGTTCGACGAAACGATTCACACTGAGTTTTCCTTCATTCACGCCGTGATGAAAAAGAAGTTGCAGTCGATTTTCCACTCCGGGGCCGCCGTTTGGAATTTTTGTAAAATCATCCTTGCCGAGAATTTTCTGGTCCTCGAAACAAAACGGGCAGTGGTCGGTGGAAACAACTTGCAAGTGATCATGCTTCAAGCCATCCCACAATTTCGGAAGATTTTCTTTTTCGCGCAACGGAGGAGTGAAAACATATTTCGCGCCTTCAAAATTTGGGCGCTTTAGTTCGTCAATGGTGAGCAATAAATATTGCGGACAAGTTTCCGCGAAAATTGGAACGCCGCGATCGCGTGCGGCGCGAACTTCGTTCAGCGCGGCTTCGGACGAAAGATGCACGATGTAAACGGGCGCGCCGGAAATTTCTGACATTGCAACGGCGCGATGAACCGCTTCGGCTTCCGCGGTAACGGGGCGTGTGAGTCCGTGATAAATGGGCGCGGTTTTTCCTTCGGCTACGGCTCGACGAACGATTACGTCAATGATTCCGCCATTCTCCGCGTGCAGGCAGATCAGTGCGCCATTTTTCGCGGTGCGCGAAAGCGCTTTGAAAATTGTAGCGTCATCCACCATAAGAACATCTGGATAGGCCATGAAAAGCTTGAAACTGGCCACACCATCTTTCACGATGCCGTCCATGTCTTCCAGTCCCGCTTCGCCGAGATCGGTGACGATTAAATGCAGGCCGTAATCGATGGACGCGCGGTTCTCCGCTTTTTTCCACCAGATGTCCAGCGCGTCGCGCATCTTGGTGCCCTTCGGCTGGATGGCGAAATCGATCAGCGTGGTCGTGCCGCCGAAGGCCGCTGCTTTTGTTCCGGTCTCGAAATCGTCGCTGGATGTTGTGCCGCCGAACGGCATGTCCAGATGCGTGTGAACGTCAATGCCGCCGGGAATTACCAGCATGCTGCTGGCGTCAATTATTTTTTCGCCGGATGCGGCTTGTAAATTCGCGCCGACCTCTTTGATGAGTTCGCCTTCGATGCGAACGTCTGCGACGCGCGATTCGGTGGCGGTGACCACGGTTCCGTTGCGGATGATCATGCGAGCGTATCCCCTGACGGCAAAAATTCTCGGTTCAACATTCTAGTGCTGCAAAAGATACTCAAAGTACGGCCTTAATACATTGGGCGTAAGGCCAATCGGATTAAGCAGGTCGCTGTGGCCATTGTGCGTCACTAAAAGAGTCGGCGTGCTGTTGTACCCGTGTGAATCGCCCAGATCTTTGTCGTGCTGTATCGCAGCTTTCACTTCAGGATTATCGACAAGCGCGCGAACACGCTTCAAGTCCGCCGGGCTGAGCACGTTGGCGACGACTTCTTCGATTTTTCCGGTTGCGCCCCAGGAATCCTGATTGTTGTAGAGAGCGGATTCGACTTCGTGAAATTTTCCAATTGCAGCCGCGGCGTTTGCCCAACGGGCAGCTTCTTCGGAATGAACGTGAGCCGGAATGGGCAGCGGAAAATCATGATGGATTAAATAAACCTTTCCAGCGGAGCAATAGTCTTCAAGCAGTTTATGCGATGCGCTCAGAAAAAAACTCCGGCACACCGGGCACTGGAAATCGCTGAAGACCTCGAATTGAATTGGGGCGTTCTTCGAGCCGAGTGTTTTCGCGGTAGCGATTTGAGTCGCAGTGACTCTTGTTTGCGGCGGCGGGGTAACTTTGGCTTTTGGTGTCGCGGTCGCGGTCGTTTTGGATTGCGTTTGCGGAGGATTTGTCGGGCTCGAAGTGCCGGGCATTATCGCAAGCGCGGCGGCGATAACGATTGCCGCGAAAATTCGGTGATGGGGGTTTACGCCGTGAAAATTGATTAGCATTTTGAAGCTCCTGTGCGTTGCTCCCAACTCTGTGGAGCAATGTTTACGTCCACGCGCTCCATGGTGATGCAATTTTCCACGGGGCACACGAGCCAGCACAAATTACAGCCGACACATTCGTGCTCGTCCACTTTTGGAATGCGAATTGGCGGAGTGACGTGCGCTCCGTTGCCGGAATGTTTTTCTACGTCGGTTACAGTGATTCGCGTGCGGCTTGCGGCAACGAGATCTTCGGGATTTTTGAATCCTTCAATATGAATGCACTGGTGCGCGCCATCCCAACAGGCGATGTAGCAAAGATCGCAGCCGATGCATTTATCGGGGTGAATTTTGGCGACGATTTTGTAATTTAGATTTAAGTGTTTCCATTCGGTCACGTTCGGAAGACTACGTCCGCGAAAATCGTCGATGGTGGCAAAGCCTTTTTCGTCCATCCAATTACTTAGGCCGTCGATCATGTCTTCCACAATCCGGAAACCGTAATGCATCGGCGCGGTGCAAAGCTGAACGCTCTGGCAGCCCATCAGAAAAAATTCCGCGGCGTCGCGCCAACCGGAAATCCCGCCGATGCCGGATACGGGCAAAGCAACTTCCGGATCGGCGGCGACTTGTTGAACCATATGCAGCGCGATTGGTTTTACAGCCGGACCGCAATATCCGCCGTGCGCGGATTTGCCGTCCACTTCGGGACGCGGAATGAAGGTATCCAGATCAACTCCGGTGATGGAATTAATTGTGTTGATCGCGGAAAGTCCATCAGCGCCGCCTTTTTTTGCGGCGCGCGCAACGTGACGAAGATCCGTCACATTTGGCGTAAGTTTTACAAGCACCGGAGTTTTCGCTACTTCTTTCACCCACTCGGTGATCATTTTGCAATATTCTGGAACTTGTCCAACGGCGCTGCCCATGCCGCGCTCGCTCATGCCGTGCGGACATCCAAAATTTAATTCGAGTCCGTCGGCGCCGGCTTCTTCGGCTTGTCGGACGATCAAGTGCCAGGCTTCGCGTTTGGAATCCACCATTAATGATGCGATTACCGCGCGATGCGGATAGCGTTTTTTCACTTCGGATATTTCGCGAAGGTTTACATTTAGCGGCCGGTCGGTGATCAGCTCAATATTATTCAGGCCCATCATGCGCTGGCCGTTCCAATCTACGGAAGAATAGCGCGAAGAAACATTTACGATTGGCTCACCCAAAGTTTTCCAAACTGCGCCGCCCCAGCCTGCGTCAAACGCGCGCATCACTTGGTCGCCGCAATTCGCGGGCGGGCCGCTCGCGAGCCAGAACGGATTCGGGCAGCGAATTCTCCCGGCAAACAATGTTGTGAGATCAGCCATGATTCGCCTCCAGCGATTTCGCGATGCCCGCGGCGGCGCGTTTGCCGGCGGCCACGGCGTCCACAACTTCGCGTCCGCCATTTACGCAATCGCCTCCGGCAAAATATTTTGGATTTGCGGTTGCGCCGGTTTCCGGATTCACAACGACGCAACCATTTTTCAATTCAACGCCTTTGCAGCGCGCAAGAAAATCGACAAGACGCGTTTGGCCGATGGATGGGATGATCATGTCGCAGGGAATTGTGAAATTAGAACCTGGAATCGGCGCGAGATTTTTATCCACACGCACACATTCGATGCTTTCGACTAATTGTGTGCCGTGAATTCTCACTGGTTGCGTATTCCAGTGAAACTCCACGTTGTCGAGCAGCGCTAGTTCGTATTCGTAATCGAATGCGGGCATTTCATTTTGTCCACGGCGATAAATCAGGTGGACTTCCTCCGCGCCGAGTCGATGCGCGGCAGTGGCGGCGTCAATCGCAGTATTCCCAGCGCCAATAATAATTACGCGGCGGCCCGCGCGGATGGAAGCTGTTTTGTATGCGGCGATAAATTTCAGCGCGTCCACAACTTCGGGAAGAGTTTCGCCGGGAATATTCAGGCGATGCGTGGAACCGAGTCCGACGCCAAGAAAAATCGCGTTGAATTCGCGTTCGAGAGATTCGGGATCGGCTTCTGCGCCGAGGCGAAATTCCGCGCCCATACTGCGGACGAGATCGACTTCTTTGTTGCTGTCACTCGGACGAAATTTATATTCAGCGATGCCGTAAGTGTTCAGTCCACCGGCTAACGGATTTTTATCAACGATGGTAACTGCAAATCCGCGCCGGCGAAGTTCTGCCGCGCACGCAAGCGATGCAGGGCCCGCACCGATGCAGGCTACTTTTCCGGCGGCCGCTTTTTTCGCGACGGGCAAACTGGGATTATGCGAATAGAAATAATCCATGGCGTGGCGCTGCAGGCGTCCAATTTCGATGGGCTGTTTATTGTAGCCGTGCATCACGCACGCGCCTTCGCACAAAACGTCAACGGGACAAACGCGCGAACAACTTAGGCCGAGAATATTTGATTCGAGGATCGTCATCGCGGAACCACGCAAATTGCGGGTGGAAATTTTCTTGATGAAGCGCGGAACATCGATATGAGTTGGACAGGCCACTGTGCATGGCGCGTCAAAACAAAAAAGGCAGCGCGTGGCTTCAACTGTCGCAGCTTGCGGCTCGAATGCCGGATGAATATCCGCGAATGCATTGGCGAATTGTTCTGGCGAGAGCGGCGGTACGGTGCTGCTCATAATTTAAGCCTTCACCAGATCGCCGTAAGAGTCTGGGCGGCGATCACGGAAAAATTG
The DNA here is from genome assembly GCA_963778235.1 of uncultured Acidobacteriota bacterium. Taxonomy (GTDB): domain Bacteria; phylum Acidobacteriota; class Terriglobia; order Acidiferrales; family UBA7541; genus DASTCZ01. The sequence goes on from CAVZTQ010000004.1 coordinate 910,719, forward strand.
CCAGGTCTGGCGAACTTCTTTAATTTGGTCCAAATCGAGATCGGCGATCAGGACTTCGTCTTTTTCACGCGACGCTTCGGCAATAATTTTACCGCGCGGATTACAGAAATAACTCGTGCCATAAAACTGGCCGATATTCCACGGCGCTTCGGTGCCAACGCGATTAATTGCGCCGACAAAATATCCATTGGCGACGGCGTGGGCGGGCTGTTCAAGTTTCCAAAGGTATTCGCTCAATCCAGCGACGGTGGCGGATGGATTGAAAACAATTTCTGCGCCATTTAATCCTAGGGCACGAGCGCCTTCCGGAAAATGACGGTCGTAGCAAATGTAGACGCCGATTTTCACGAAGCCCAAATCAAAAACGGGATATCCCAAATTTCCAGGACGGAAATAAAATTTTTCCCAAAATCCGGGAGCCACATGGGGAATATGCGTCTTGCGATATTTGCCGAGATATTTTCCGGTGTTATCGATTACCACAGCGGTGTTGTAGTAGACGCCTTCCTGTTCGAGTTCGTAAATCGGAACGACCAGCGCCATGCGATGCTGGCGCGCCAAGTCCTGCATTAATTTAATCGTGGGGCCGTCGGGGATTGGTTCCGTCAAATCGTACCAGCGGGTTTCCTGTTCCGCGCAGAAATAAGGACCGTAGAAAATTTCCTGCAAGCAGGTGATTTGAGCGCCGCCTTTCGCGGCTTGCGCGATGTAGTCGACGTGTTTATCCATCATGGCTTTTTTAATTTGCGCGAGCGGAAGAGTAGCGGGTGCGGCGTTTGCTGCTTGAATCAATGAACATCGGACAATTCGGGGCATTTCGTTTCCCCCTGGAGTTTTGTTTGGGCGAGTTTGCTAGTGGCCGTTGATTATGTGTTTTTCAGGGGCGGATGGCAACAGTGGTTGCGCGTAAATGGAACATGTCAGCGAAGTACAGCGGATCGCGCGATTACTTGTTCAGATTTGTGTTTGGCGGAAATTCTAGTACGCCAACTTTTCCGTCATTTTCTAGTTCGATTGTTGGCGCGTAAAGGCCGAGAAGTTCGCGGCGCCACCAAACTCCTTGCGCGTGCTTTTCCGCGGTGCTGGAAAACCAATATTGCCAGATTACGACTCGAATTCTGCGCGGCGGCGCGTTTGGAAATGGATTTTTCGCGAAAAGACCTATGACGTCTGCATCGTTTGTAAGTAAACGTGCTTCTGTGCGCGGAACGATTGGCGCGGCATTCCACGGACCGAGCGAAGCGAACCAGAGATTCCAATCGAAGCGCGGTTGATAAGGCGCATAAATTCCGGGCGCTTCATTTATGTTCTGCGGCTTGAAGCGAAATGGATATGCGATCCAATTTTCGCCGTCATTCGATCCTTGGAATTCAATTTCATACCGGTTGGGGGTCATCACCGCGAACAAACCATATTGATTGGCGATGCGGAACGGTTCCAAATAGGCTACTAGTTTTATTGGGAGCGGAACGGATGGAGCGATCATCCAAATCAGTCGTGCTGTGCTTGCATAGAAAAGCCAGGGAAACATTACGATTGCGACTGCCAATCGAACAAGTTTCCAAACCAGCGAACCTGTCGTCGATGATACTGTCTTTTCGATTTGTGTCGGTTTTGTCTCTGTCAATGGATCAGGCTTTTTCATCCACCGTGGGAGATAACGCGCGAGGAATTTATCATCGAGCAACAAGAAGGCGAGGAACAGGACTAGATAATTTAAAAATGCGTAATTTGCGGTGAGAATGATGGCGATTTCCCACGGCGTCACAATTAAAAACAGAAGGATGCGGAACCTGCGCGGAAGAAACATCGCCCAGACGATTACAAGTTCGAGCGCGAGAGTTAGCGCGGCTGTTCCGATGTGTACGGCGCGGGGTAAATGTGATGCGTACCAACCTATCCAAGTTGGAAGCGGGCCGTTCTGATAGTAGTCGATGATGGCGGTTAAGTGGCGCCATTGCGGATCGCCGCTGGCGAGTTTCACGTAGCCCGACTCGAAATAAATTCGGAACCATTCCCATTGCAAAAGCCACATGCTGGCGCGCGAAGGCGGACTGGATTCGCCCCAGCCGGGGCGCATTCCACGCGGCGCAAAAAATAGTGCGATGAATCCTGCTTCGAGGAGCATGCCGTCAGATTGATATCCGGCAAAATCGCGTGCTGAAGTTACGAAGGATAGAAAGCAGACGAAGCAAATAAAAAGCGTGGCGCGCGGCCAAATATTTATCACCACGAGCAGCGAAGCGACCATGCCGGCCCAACAAAGTGTTTCCAACATATGCGAACTGGTGGAAAACCAGAGCAGAGTTGGCGCGAACCAGAAGCGGACGTAACCGGGAAATGAGCGTGCGACCGCGGGAAGATAATCCGCGGTGGGAAGAATTCCTTGCGGGCCGATGAGTCCGCGGATTTGGAAAACGAGCGAGAAGAACGCCGAGAAATAAATTAGTCCAAGCGCGCGAAGAAAAATCCAGCGCGGAATCAGACGATCGAATGCGCCGCGTTCGGAATCGAAGAGCCAGCGAATCGCTTTTAGCGGACAGCGTTCCATCGGTAGGTATTATACAAATTTGGGCGGGGGTGGCGTGGCGATCGGACATTTTCCGTTGCGCACTATTTTGGGGAGCGAGGCTCGTAAGTGATTGAGAATTGCCGTTCTGGAAGGTCATTTTTCGAGTTAAGTCCTTTATTAGCCACACTTACGTGCCAGATCGCTGTAAGTCCTTTATTAGCACACACATCGTTAACGACCCCCGGGGTGGGGGGTAAGCGAGTACTACGGAGTACTGCCGTTGAATGACGGATTGGGACGAATGTAGGGCGGAGAGTAACGCGCGAGACGGCCCCGGGTTCGGAGAACCCGGGCTACACATGCCAACCCGACGTTTTTCGGAAACTAATTTGCCGGCGGAGGAGCGTTGGGTTGGCGGCCGACATCATCGGGAAGATGGACGGCGCAGGAGCCGTCGGCGCATTGTTCTTTATTCCAGCGATAGCGATTGCGCGCGATCCATGCGTAGATTTGTTTTGCGATGAAATGAATTCCGGGAACGAGCAGAAGCCACGCGATTAATTTCCAGCCGGGAAGAGTGAGGCCGATCCGGGCCCATGCGTCCGCGCCGGAAAAAATACGGCCGCGCGCGTCGACGGCTTGCATCAGGCGCATGGCTTCTTCGCGGTTCACCTGAGGAAAGCGAGTGGCGGCGGATGGATCGTGCAAATCCAAAAGTTCAATGCGCGAGCCGTGGTCCATGCGCTTCAGGCGATTTGCGCTGGCGCGGCAGAGGGAGCAAGTGCCGTCGTAAAGGACTGTTAGGTCGGGCACTGCGTTCCTTTCGGCGAGTGGATGAAGCGCGACGGATTCCGCTTAGTGTCCAGCGGAGTTCGATTGAGCGGCAATCCACACAAAAGAGCCCGTATCGGGATCTAATTTCTCTCCAGCGAGCGGCGCGTCGGAAGAAACTGGGACAAACAGAAAAACGGATCGAGTTGGGCTTGCTGAACTTGCGCCGTCCACATGGGAGGGAGAAAACAAAACCAAGTTGGCGACGGGCAGAGTGGACTGATTGGGCAAATCATTGTATTTCACGGAGCTATTGCCGAGCGCGGGCATGCCTGCCGTGTCCCACTGGAATAGTTGAACGGATTGACTTGCGGCCGCAGTAGTCAGAGTAGGAGTGGTGAGCACGTAGCCGAAATTCGCAGATGGCGAGAGTGCGAGTGACGTAGCGTCGGAGACGGCGTCGCCCAAATCCAGCGGCGAAGATGATGGGGTAAACGCGCCTGTGTCGGAGTTGATTGTGAAAACAGAAAGCGCGGCGGAGTTGGTCGCGGAATTTCTTCCTGCGGCGAACATGAAGCGTCCGGTGGAATCGATGGCGATCGATGTGGCAGCGATTCCGGATTCGATGGAGAGCGGCGAATTGGAAATTGGAGTTAGCGCGCCCGTGTTCGGAGCGAGTGAAAGTACGGCGATTTGTGGCGGGGCGGAAGCCGCGTCGGTTGACGTGTTTGGCGCGAAGCCGGAGACGTAAAGAAATTTTCCGCTCGGATCTATTGCGGAGGATTGCGGGCGCGACACCTGCGCTGAATCGGTTTCAATTGCGCCTAGCGTGCCTGTATTTGGGTCAACCGAGAAACGCATGATGGAGCCTGGCGACGCTGAGTCTGCCGCGTTTGGATCTTGCGCGATGAAATATGCGAATTTTCCGCTGGGATTGAAAATTAGAGCTTCGTTGCTAGAGGTCGTCGGGCTGCCAATTGTAGATGTGGTGCCGGATGGCATAAGCGCGCCTGAGTCCGTGGCAATCGAGAATGCAAGCAGGGAATTTCTGCCGTAAAGATAGAGAAATTTGTGCGATGGATCGGTGATCATTCCGGCGGGGACGAAATTGCTATCGAGCGATGGAGGGGCTACGTCCGCCGATTGTAATTTCCCGGTGGCGTCGTCGACCGTTTCGATTGCGAGTGAACTTGCGCCGCTTGATGAAGTCGTTAGCGTGTACGCGAATTGCGACGATGCGTTTGCGGCCGGGCCGATGGCGAAAAATGCCGATGGTGCGGATTCGCCGCCGGGCCCCGGGCCAGCGGTAATTGTGGCGGTGGTTGTGGCGAAACTACTTCCGCCGGCACCAACGGTTACGGTGAGAGTTACGGTGCACGTACAGGGACTAGCATATGTATGCGTAGTTGTTGCCTGCGCGATGGGTCCGACGGTTGCGCCGTCGCCGAAATTCCAACTGAAAGCGGGCACTTGGCCGGGAGGAATGGTGGACGCTGATCCATCAAATGTTACGGCGACGCCGACTTTTCCGGTATAAGGGCCGCCGGGTTTGGCTACGGGAGCGGTATTAATTTGAACGGCCACATTGCTGGAGCCCGTCGCGCCGGAACTATCCGTGACGGTGAGAGTGGCAGTGTAATTTCCGGCGATGGCGTAAGCGTGAGTCGGACTCGCGCCGGTTCCGCTGGCGCCGTCACCGAAAAGCCATGCGAATGAGACTATTGATCTGCCGCTTGGCGCGCTGGAGCCGGAGCCGTTGAATGCTAGCGGCTGATTGACGTTTGCGGAGTACGGGCCGCCTGCATTTGCGACTGGAAAATTGCTTGGAGGAGTGCTTGGGCCGCCGCAGGACATGGCGGTGAGGATTATGACGATCGATAAGATGCCAGGAATGAATTGAAACGATTTATTGCGCATGCGCATGTGAGATTGCGTGAGAGCAGTCGTGGTTGCCTTCGATGGCGACATTAGAAAGGTTACTCTGCGGAAGTTTGGTGTGTCAATTCGAGGAGAAGAGGCTGGAAGAAGGAAGAATCGTGCGTTTTTCCCGTTTTGGGAAAGTGCATTATAGTGCATACGAGCGCGGGGTTTTGGGGAGAAAGTGCATTATAGTGCAGTTTTCGTTTTGAGCTTTGAAAATGAAGTTTTTTGCTTTTTGGCGCTAATTTTTGCCGGCAGGATGCCGGCGCTACCAACGGCAGCGCGGAAGTTTTCTGTAGCTATAAAAACTATATAGGTCACTTATCGCCTGTGATTTGCTGGTTGCGGGCGTTTGATTGGGATCAGTTTTTGCGCGCGTCTGGCACGGCCAGGATTGGCTGTGCGCTACTAAAAGTGCACCGACAAGAGTGTCGGTGCTACTCAAGGCAAACGCACACCGACTCTTCGTTCCTCGGGGTAAGTAAGAGTAGTTCTGCTACCAACGTCAAAAGCGAAAGCGTACAGACATGAATGTCTATGCTACCTAGGAGCAGAGACTCTTCCTTGCTCAGGATAAGTAGGAAACGAGTGGCGTGGTGCGAAGAAGGCCTCGGGTTCGAAGAACCCGAGCTACACACCGCACGGTTAGCGCGGTTTGGGGAAAGGGACTTTAACTGTTACATGCATGCTGACGGTTTTGCCGTTTAGCTTCGCGGGTTGATATAGCTGAGTGCGAACCACTTGTAGAGCGGATTGCCGCAACGTTTCCGGACCGGACATAACTTTTGCGTCGATCACTTTGCCGTTTTCGCCGACCGTTGCGTCAATAATCACGTCGCCCCAATCACCGCGAGTTGCGGCGATCTTGGGATAAATGGGCGAGTCGGATTTAATGAGCTTCGGCTGTTGCAAAGTGCTTGCGACCGGCGGAGGGCCTGCAGGCCGGGATGGCGGAGGCGCGGGAACCGAGCTTGGCTGTCCCATGCCGGGAAGCATGGCGCTCAGAGAAGCTGCGGGCGCGGCCGACGAATTGGTGGATACGTCAGGCGCTGCGACTGATGAATTGCTTGCGTGCGAAACTGGAGCGGCGATTTTTGCCGAAGGCAGAACAGTCGGGCGATGCGAGTTCACAGGCTCAGAAGCTTTGTCCGATTTGGCGACGAGTGAATTTGCCGGAGCGCCTGCGGGAGCCGAACTGGATTTCCCAGCGGCGGAATTTGACGCGCCAGGATTCGTTGACGGTTGCGAACCTGTCCCTGCCGGTGCGGTAGCGGACGGAGCAGTTACCGGTGGCAACGTGGAAGGCGTTGCTGCAGGGCCCGCCGCAGAAACAGTTCCTGATTTTGCGGCGCCGAGCTTGTGGGAATAAAACCAATAGCCGCCTGCACCAAGTGACAGGATCACGGTCGCGGCTACGCCGATCATCCAAGTGCGGCTGGAGCCGGATTTTTCGACTTTGGAATCTTCGTCGCTTCCACCAAACATCGGTTTTCCGAGGACTGCTTCGGAAGCAATCTGGCTGGACGTTAAATCAAGTTTACGATTTTCGATTGAAGATGAAGTTGCCGACGCCGAAGATTTATTTTGTTTCGCGGAGCTTCCGGATTTTCCGTAGGCAGAAAATTCCGAACTCGTATAGCCGATTGATTCCGCCATGGGAAGAAGCTCAGATGCTGAGACGGTTTCTCGCGAAACCTTCGGGGGCTGCGCGGATTTCGGTTTCGTCGGATTCAGTTGCTTATTCGGCGGCGGAGGCAGCGCGTCGATAACGGAAGGAGTTGGCGGCGCAGAAAAAGCCACGGATTCTTTTACAGGATACACAGGCTCGGATTTCTTGACGGGCTTGACCGGCTCGACTTGAGAAGCGTACGCGGCAGCAATTGCTGCGTTCAGTTCCTGAGTTGAGTCAGGAGAAAGCACGGGTGGGGCCGGCGGCGCGGCGGCTGGTGTTGGGGCAATCGGCGCAGAAGCAATTGGTGCCGATACAAACGGCGCCGAAACAAACGGTGTTTCGCGAACTGGCGCGGATTCTATGTGCGCGGATTCTATCGGTTCCGGGATTTCGTCGGCGGGAACCACGGGCGTCGGAACAGGAGCTGGTCTTGAAATTACCGGCGCCACGGGAGCTGCAGGCTTGGGCGCGACAGGAGTTTGCGAAACTGCCGGCGGCTGGAAGAATGCAGGTTTCGCAGCGGAAGGCTCGACGCGCGTTTGCCTTGGTTCAGGCGAAGCGGAGATAGGTTCGGCCGGTGCGGAGGAGGAAGCGGCTGGAAAAGTGATACCCCAGAATCCAGGCGCGGCCTGGAAAAACTCAACTTCTACGTAGCCCTTCGCGCTGGCGTTCGTTTTCGAGCTGACCACACGGCAGGCAACTTCCTGCTTCACGCGCGGGTTCTTCAAAATAAGAATTTGGCCTTCGGAGACGGATTCGGTGAGGCGCAGCACAGCGCCGGACGGAAACACAATCATCGTGCGAGTTTCTTCGAGGAAGGGTTTTGCAGCCTGCGAATTGTTTAGGCCTCCGGAAGCGCTACGAGAACCGTGCACGCTCACGGGAATTTCAATACAGACCGACTGCTGCCGGGGAGATTCGCCGGGGCGGCGAGTTGGCGCTGAATTTAGGTCTGTCGAGTCAATGGTTTGTGTGCTCATCGAATTTTTTCCCAAGTCCTGTTGAGCAACGGCAGTTTGTGGGTAGCCGAGACATTCCGCGATGGCATTACCCACCATTATGATCACGCCCGGCGTCAATCCGTCGCTATAGTACGGAAGTACTTGTACCGCACGTTGTCGGGGGACTGGGGGAGGGAGTGTACATCGGGCAAAGCGGGAGAGCAAGCTCGAATTGAGCTGGGCAAATTCCCGAAATGGGACTATCTCCTTATTCCACAGTGGGATAGATGACACAAGGATTCGTTAGCGAGTACGATGCTTGGGGCTTTATCGGGCAGAATTTGCGGGTGTCAGTAAAGAACTTTGATGTAAACTCTTTAGGCATCTAGTTTGAAGGTTTGCGATTTGCGGTCCTCATGGTGTCCTGCGAATGATCCAATTGGTTGACGTATCAAAGAATTACGGAACCTGCGAAATCGTACACGCGCTGAAACACATGAACCTCCACGTTAAACGCGGAGAGCGTGTTGCGTTGATGGGACCATCCGGCTCGGGGAAATCAACTTTCCTGAATTTGGTTTGCGGATTGGACGAGCCGAGCACGGGATCCATCAAAATTGACGGCATTGAACTGTCGTCACTTGGCGATGATGCGCGGACGCGGGCGCGGCGCGAAAAAATTGGAATGATATTCCAGACCTTTAATTTATTACCGACGCTGACGGCGATAGAGAATGTGTCACTGCCGTTGCGTTTGCAGGGATTGGGCCGGCGCGAAACGGAAGAACGCGCGGGACAAATGTTGGAGCGTGTGGGATTGAAGAAACGAGAAACGCACCGGCCGGATGAACTTTCGGGCGGTGAACGTCAACGCGTGGCGATTGCGCGAGCGCTAGTGTTTCGTCCGCCGCTGCTGCTGGCAGATGAGCCGACGGGAAATTTGGACACAGCGACGGGTGAGGAGATTTTGGATTTGCTGGAACAGTTGCACCGGGAATTCAACAGCACGCTGATGCTGGTCACGCACAATGAAGTTGCGGCAAAGCGGTGCGATCGAATTCTGACGATTCGAGACGGCGCGATCATTGGGGAAGAACTTGTAGTGCATGCCCAGCATGGGTCTGATTGATGTTGGGAACTCTTTGGTTTATTACGTTTAGGCAATGGCATTCGCACCGGTTGCGAGTGTCGTTGACGGTGCTGGGAATTGCGCTGGGAGTTTCGGTTTTTTTCGCGATTCGTACGACGAATGCCACACTGCTGGATTCGCTGAAGCTCACCGTTGAAAAATTAGCTGGCAAAGCCACATTGCAAGTCACGTCCGGAGAGTCCGGATTCCCCGAAGAAATTCTGGATAGAGTGCGCGCGACGCCGGGTGTGGCGATCGCCGAGCCAGTGATTGAAGTTGTTGCGCACACACAATTTGAGGATCAGGGAACATTATTGATATTGGGCGTGGATACGGCGAGCGACCAGAAATTGCGGGACTACCAGTTTGACCGGTCAAAAACGGATGTGGTCGACCCACTGGTATTTGTTGCGCAGCCCGATTCGATTTTAGTTTCGCGGGCGTTCGCGGACCGGCACGGACTGAAAGTCGGCGATAAATTTCCACTGTTCACATCGCGCGGGCGAAAAGAATTTACGGTGCGCGGGACGTTTAAGCCGGAAGGCATCGGCCAGGTATTCGGCGGAAACATCGCCATTATGGATATTTATTCGGCGCAATATGTTTTCAATCGCGGACACAATTTTGACCGCGTTGACGTGATGACCGATCCCGCGCAGACGATTGAGTCCGTGCAGCAACGGCTACAGGCGGCTTTGCCGGTGGGAATTGATGTGGCTCAGCCGGAAACGCGCGGACAGGGATTGGAAAACACTGTCGCAGCGATGCGCGAAGGAATGCTGGTGACAAGTTTCGTAGCGCTGCTGGTGGGGCTCTATATAATTTTCAATTCATTCTTGATTAACGTAAATCAACGATGGAAAGAAATTGGAGTTCTGCGCGCGATAGGGCTGGAACGGCGCAATGTTACGCTGATGTTTCTGGGTGAAGCGCTGGTGATGGGCGTGATGGGATCGCTGGTGGGAATTTTGGGCGGATATTATTTGGCGTCGGCGGCGAGCGGATTAATGGGGTCGGCGGTGGCGTCAGTATATGGATTGGTTTCCACGCCGGAGCGCGCGATTTTCAGCTGGAATTATGCGATCACTTCGATTGTGCTGGGCGTCGCGGCGTCACTGATTGGCGCGTGGTTTCCGGCGCATGCGGCGGCGCAGCTTGATCCGACAATGGCGCTGCACAATATTGAAAGCCGCAAGCGAGAAGCGGTGCTTGGATGGGTGCGGCTGGCCACCGGAGTATTGCTGATCGCGTTGGGACTTGCGTTGATTCGATGGGCGCCGACGTCAGTTGGATTAAGAGTTCAATTTGTTTTTGCGGGATTGATGCTGGCAGGGCTTACCGTGCTGCTGCCGAGATTTGTACAGTGGACTGCGCAGGCCTTGCGTCCGTTGATGAGCCGCTTTGGAGGATCGGAAGGCGCGTTGGCGGTGGACGCGATGATTCAGGCGCCTCGCAGAAGTTCGGCGACCGTCGGCGCGCTGATGATTGGATTAATGTTCGTGTTTTCGACGGGCGCATTCATCCAGAGTTATGAAGGTGTGATGGACCGGTGGATGAAACGAATGCTGAACTCGGATTTGATTGTGGCGTCGTCGCAACTGCTGCGATCGCCGACGTATCATTTCAGCGAAGAGTTGGGCCAGAAGATCGGCGCGCTACCGGGAGTGAAGATCGCGGAGAATGTGCGATTCGCAGTGATTCCATACGCGAACGACAGCGCGGCGTTGATCGCGTATCAAATGAAAAACTTTATGGACCGCGTGGGATACGCCGTGGATGAGGGCGACGAGAAAATAGCGCGGGAAAAAATGCCGCTGGGCGAAGGCGTGCTGCTTTCGCGAAATTTTTCCGCGCGATTCCACGTGCAAGTTGGGGACACTCTAAAGCTGCAGACGCCGACGGGATTGCTGGAGCGGCCAGTGCTGGGAATCATGGATGATTATCGTTCGGAAAAAGGGACGATCTTCATGGATCGCGCGCTTTACAAACAATATTGGAAAGATGACAGCGTGGATTTTATCGACATCACGCTGAACCCGGGCGTTGATCCGCTGTTGATGAAGCAGCAGATTGAACATTTGACGGCGAATCAGGAACACGCATTTGTTTATACGAACGCGGAATTCAGGGGATGGGTATTTGGTCTCGTGCACCAATTTTTTCTGATGAACAATATTCAATTGATTGTGGCGATTCTGGTGGCGACGCTGGGAATTGTGAACACGCTGATCATTTCTGTTTCAGAGCGGCGGCGCGAAATTGGAATTATCCGCGCGATTGGCGGCCTGCGGGCACAAATCCGGAAAATGGTTTTGCTGGAAGCGGTGGCGATTTCCATTGTGGGAGTGCTGACGGGAGCAGTGGCTGCGCTATTCAACACATATTTTATGGTGCACACGGTGGGGATGGCGTTGGCGGGATACAACGTGCCGTTTTTTTATCCGTGGACAATGATTTTGGCGACACTTCCTATCGTGATGGTCATCTCACTACTGGCGGGCTGGTGGCCTGCAAGCCGAGCCGCACAGGTGAAAGTGATTGAGGCGATTGGCTATGAATAACTTCGTTCTGAATAACATCGGCGTGAAGCGGATGCTGGCGATGTCTGTGATTTTGATCGGTGTAGTGACGGCGATTCCATTGCGGGGCGCTGCGCCAGATGCGCGAGCGGTGATGGAAGGCGTGTATCAGCAGGACAAGAGCCACGATATGACGCTGAAGGCGAATCTGGATATTTTCGGTAAGGACGGCAAAGGCCAGAAGAAAAAGTTCGTGTTGAAAAGGCTTGGCGGATTGGGCGATAGCAAAACTTTGCTGACGTTCACTGATCCGGCGGAAATTAAGGGCGTGACTTTGCTTTCTGTGATTCACAAAGGGAATCCCGATCAGCAATGGCTTTATACTCCGGCAATTCAACGCGTGCGAAGTGTTGCACCGAGAGAACGGACGGAGTCGTTTGCGGGGAGCGACTTTACTTACGAAGATATTGCTGAGCGCGTGCTGGACGATTTCACGTACAAGATGTTGAGTGACGGCGAAGATATGCAGGGACACAAGACGTACAAGATTGAAGTGACGCCTGTTGCCCCGGATCGTTCACAGTACAAATATATCTATGTTTGGGTCGGGCAGGACGTGCCGGTAATTCTGGCGGCGGAAATGTACGATCAGAGCGGCAAAAAGATTCGCGAGTTTCGCGCTACAGGATTGAAAAAAGTGAATGGCATTACTGGGGCGAGACATCAGGAGATGATTTCGCCGGTGGAAGGCACTCGTACAATCTTGACCATTGACGACGCGCAATTTAATACTGGTCTGGACGAAAAGTTATTTACGCCTGAGGCGATGGCGGCTTCCGGTGAGCCAACTAAGAAGAAACCTGCTAAGAATATCCAGTAGACGCAGAATCGATTTCCCGCGAATATTTCAAAAGAGGTGTGATTTGCGCCGGAGTGTGTCCGGCGAATGTGCCCGAAAGGGCCTCAGGTCTGAAGACCTGAGCTACAGATCGGAAAGGCAGATACCTTTGACGGTGAAGCTGGATGAGAAGCTGGGCGCGGTTTGGTCGCTTGACGGGACCTGCAAATTTCTTTTGTGGGCGCCACGCGCGAAGAAAGTTGACGTGCGCATTGAGGATGCGCGCGGCGGAAAGAATCAGCGGACGATTTCTTTGGATGCATTGGATCGCGGATATTTCTTTGGCACTGTGAAGGAAGTAGCGGCGGACGCGCTGTATCAATTTGTCTTGGATGGGAAAACGGCGCGGCCCGATCCGGCGTCACGATTTCAGCCGCGCGGAGTGCATGGACCGTCGCAGGTGATGCATGATCGATTTGATTGGAATGACAAGGAATGGCGCGGGCTAGAGCTGAAGAAATATGTTTTGTACGAACTTCACGTGGGAACGTTTACTCCTGAAGGAACGTTTGACGCGATTATTCCGCGCCTTGCGAATTTGAAGCAGCTTGGAATCACGGCGATTGAATTGATGCCGCTCGCGCAATTTCCCGGTGGCCGGAATTGGGGCTACGACGGCGTATATCAATTCGCGGTGCAGGATACATATGGCGGGCCCGAAGCGTTGAAGCGATTGGTGAACGCGTGTCACCAGCAGGGAATGGCCGTGGTGCTGGATGTTGTCTATAACCATCTTGGTCCGGAAGGGAATTATTTGGGCGAGTTCGGACACTACTTCACGGAGGCTTATCGCACTCCGTGGGGCGCGGCGCTGAATTTTGACGGACCGCACAGCGACGAAGTGCGCCGCTACTTTATTCAGAACGCGCTGCAATGGATTGACGAATTTCATTTCGACGGGCTGCGGCTGGATGCAATTAACGCGATTGTGGATACATCGGCGCGAAAATTCCTGGAAGAATTGAGCGTGGAATGTCATGCGGCGGGGGCCAAATCGAATCGTCCCGTTTATTTAATTGCGGAAAGCGATCGCAATGACGCGAAGGTTGTTGCGCCCGGCGAAGTGGGCGGATGGGGACTGGACGCATCCTGGAATGACGATTTTCACCACGCGCTGCACGTGCTAATGACGGGCGAGCGCAACGGATACTACGAAGATTATTCCGGAGTTGGAGATTTGGCACGCGCATTCCGCGATGGATTTATTTACGCCGGGCAATATTCGACTTTTCGACAGAAGCGACATGGGACGTCGACGCACGATTTGCACGGCGAACATTTTGTGGTGTTCTCGCAAAATCACGATCAAATCGGCAATCGAATGCTGGCGGACCGGTATTCGCAAACAATGTCATTGGACAAGTCGAAGCTTGCGGCGGCGGTCGTTCTACTTTCGCCGTATGTTCCGATGCTATTTATGGGCGAAGAATATCGCGAGCCGGCTCCGTTCCAATATTTTGTGAGTCACGAAGACGCAGGACTAATTGAAGCAGTACGCAAAGGAAGAGAAGAAGAGTTCGCGCGATTTAACTGGTCTCACAAACTTCCTGACCCTCAGGACGAGAGCACATTTTTACGATCGAAGATGAATTGGGAATTGCAGGACAGCGGCAAACACAAAATCATCCGCGAGTATTATTCGGAACTACTTGCGCTGCGAAATCGGATTCGCGCGCTGAGCGAGCTTAGCAAGAGCGACCAGGAAGTAGTTGTGTTCGCGGAGCAGAACACGCTGTTTGTCAGGAGATGGCACGGCGATTCGCAGGTGTTTATTGCGTTTCATTTTGGAGAAAGTGCGGTGGAGATCGACGCACCGGTTCCGAATGGCCGCTGGAAAAAAGTGATGGGTTCAGGGAATACTGGCGCGCCGGGCGGAGCGAATCCGGCAGCGGAGCTTTTGGATTCGTCCGGCAACGCGCACCTTAAGTTGGATTCGTGGCAGTTTCTTCTTTACGTCAGGATCGAGAGCAAATAGGAATGACGTTCGGTAATTAAAAAGCGGGCTTTCCCTCAAACGTCATTTTATCCAGTTTAAATTCCACATAAACTTTTGACGCACCGAAATCGCCGAGCGCCGGGTGCGGGATTTGCAGCTTGAAGGACTTGAATCCTTCTCCCAACATGTTGCGGGGATAAGTAAGCAGAAATCCGTCACCGCTATCGGGATCGGCGGAATAAACAATGGGCCTAGCTGTCGTGCCGCTGGAAGAAATCAGAATCATATCCGCGGGTACGGTGTCTGCCGGTAAGCTTTTCCACGACTTGGAAATATCGGCGGCAAGTTGGTCGCGAGTCGCGGAGTACCGCACGTGCAGGATGATGACGTCCTGGCGATTACTGTAGAGCTGGTCCATCTGCGCATCGAATTCTTTCTTGGCGGAGTCGGTCATACTGTCGTACTGACGCTTGATCTGCTGCTCTCGAATCAGCGCGTGCCGAATCGGAGCGGCGGATTGAACCTGAACAATATAGTTCACTTCCCCCGCATCCTTATTTAGCGCGGTGTCGGCATTTGCGCCGTTAGCGGCGCTCGGCAGACGGTTAACATTGCTTTCATTTTCAATTATTTTCCGTATCGCCCAAGGTGAACTTTCCAAAAGTTTTTTGCAGTCTGCCGCCGTCCATTGCTTCCAGTCTTTCTTGACCCAGAAGTCTTCCGCCGTGGCCGTCAGCACGACAAGACTGAGAATCGCGAAAATTGCTGAAGCGTAGCGAAGTCGCATGTCTTACCTCAGAGAAGGGTGATTTAGTTAATCAGCAGCAGACGGTCCAGGCACGGAACAATAGGCGCGAAAAACTTGCGGGCAAACAAAAGATGACGTTGTTCATTTGTCTGCCCGCACGAAACGGGGTCCACAAGCTAAAACGCGGGCTTGCCGTCGAACGTCATTTTGTCGAGCTTGAACTCCACTGTGACCTTCTGTGCGCCGAAGTCACCGAGCGCCGGATGCGGAATTTGCAATTTAAATGATTTCAGGCCCTCCGCAAATGCTTTTCTCGGAAAGGTCATGTCAAATTCCGTTTTGCCGTCGCGATCGGGTACAAATGTTAGAGGCGTGACCTTGGTTCCGTTCGATGAAATCAAAGCCATGTCGGCTGGAACTGTGTCTGACGGAAGGCTCTTCCAAGATTTTTCGAGATCAGATCCCAACGGATCCCGATTTGCAAAGTATCGGACGTGCACGACGATTGTGTCGTCATTCACTTTGTATAAGGTGCCCATCTCTGTGTCGAACGCTTTTTTATCAGCGTCGGACATTTTGTCGTATTGCTTATCAATTTGCGCCTGGCGAATCAGAGCTTCGTGAACCGGGGCGGCCGAGCGGATTTGAACCAGATAGTTCACTTCGCCAGTATCTTTATTCTGTGCGGTGTCTGCCTGGCCGGGGGCGGCACCGACTCCCGCGTTGCCGGCACTTGGCAGGCGGGTTACGTTGGATTCATTTTCCAGCATTTTTCGATGCGACCACGGCGAATCCTCAAGCAGTTTCTTGCAATCCGCCGCGGTCCATTGCTTCCAGTCTTTCTTCACCCAAAAATCTTCCGCGGATGCTGTGATAACGGCCAAAGCGAAAGCAATTAAAATTCCTGCTGCATAACGACGTCGCATTCTTGCCTCCGTTAGAAACGTTCCCAGAATAGCAGGGCGAAAATACCCTGTAAGAACTTCCGCGTCAATAGTCTTAGAAATTATAGGGTCGCCGAATCACTAGCGGGCTCTAACTCGTCTTCAGCGTGGCCGTCACTACCGACATTCGCGGCAAATTCACTTGAATTGCGGACCCTTCCACGTGGACGGGATGCGGTTGCGGCGTAACGCGATTTGGAGAATCGAAATTGTTGCAGGCGTTCCAATCGGCGTCGTGAAGAATTTGCGCCGATCCTTCCTTGGCGTTGCCGCCTTGGATGCGGCAGTCGACTTGCAGATCCGTATCATGGCGCGGATTCACAAGGGTGACGATCAGTTGGCCATCGGTCTTCGATGCGGAAACAGAAAGGTCCAGCGGAGTGGTTGCTTGCGTTTCCACCCGCACAGACGTTTTCGCGCGATGCGGTTTGAAGAGCATGAACGCGTGATAAGTCGTTGTGCGAATGCAATGCTCGCCCTGCGGACCGTCGGTGAGCAATAATGATTGAAGCACATTCACGATTTGCGCGATGTTGCACATATAAAGTTTATCCGCCTGGCGATTGAAAAGATTCAGTCCCAGTCCGGCGGCAACGGCGCTGCGCATGGTGCTTTGCTGCCACAATTTTCCGAACCGAGTCTCATCTTCGGGTGGAATCTTGTCCCACACGCCCCACTCGTCAAGAAATAGTGCGACCCTTCGTCCGCCGTCATATCCATCAAGCAGGGCGCGTTGCTGGATCACTGCTTGCTCAATTCTTGCGAAACTGGAAAGTTGGTCGTCCATATTCGCGACCGAGAAATTTTGCGCAGGATCTTTTCCGCCGGAATAGTAATGCATCGAAAGTCCTTCGGGATTGTTGCGGCGAAATCCTGTCATTAGGCCGCGAGACCATTCGGCATCATTTCCATTTGGGCCCGACGCAACGAGAAATGGTTTTGTTCCGCCGAAAGTTCGCAAGTACGTGGAAAAGCGGCGATATTCAGTGGCGTATTCTTCGGGACGCATATTTCCGCCGCAGCCCCAGCTTTCGTTCCCCACTCCCCAATATTTTACGTGAAAAGGTTCGGACGAACCGTTCGCGGCGCGTTCGTCGGAAAGTGTACTGCCCTTGGGGAGATTGCAATACTCAATCCAATTTCGCAATTCTTCCGGCGAGCCACTGCCAACATTTCCCGCGAGGTAAGGTGCGGCGCCTATCAGCCGGCACAGCTCGATGAATTCGTGCGTGCCAAAACTATTGTCCTCAAGATATCCGCCCCAATGAATGTTCACACGCTTGGGACGTTGCGCGGGCGCGCCGATGCCATCGCGCCAGTGATAGTCGTCCGCGAAACATCCGCCGGGCCAGCGCAAAACTGGAATGCCGAGATCGCGCAAATATTCGATGGCCTGCTTGCGATATCCATTCGTGTTGGGAATTGGAGAATTCTTGCCGACCCATAGTCCCCCGTAAACGCACGATCCCAAATGTTCTGCGAAGTGGCCGTGCAACTCAGGGCGAACAACTCCGATTTCTTGATCGGTGCGAATTGTGACGCGCTCCGCGGTGGCGGCGTCGGAGAAAAGCCATGTTGGGATGAGTGACGCGATCGACGCTGCGGTGGCGAGTTTGGCCGATTTTGTGGCGAACTGACGGCGCGTCAAATTGTGCGCTTCATTTGTGATGGGCGTGGACTTTTCTCGCATCGGAGTCAGCCTCGATTCTTCTTTTTCGGTTGGCCGTAATACGCGGACGAGCCGTGCTTGCGTAGAAAGTGTTTGTTCAGCAGTGATTCAGAAATCGGATCGGCCTGAAGATTTAACGCGACGCTCATGTACGCCATGTGCGCGACTTCTTCGAGCATCATTGCCGCGTGTGCGGCTTCGCGCGGTGAAATTCCCCAGCAAAACGGCGCGTGTCCGGAAACTAGAATCGCGGGCATGGAGAGCGGATCGATTCCAGTCATGCGTTTCACAATTGCGTGGCCAGTGTTCAGTTCGTAATCGGATTCGATTTCCTTGTGAGAAAGAACGGCGGTGACGGGAACAGCGCCGTGAAAATAATCGGCATGCGTCGTGCCGAAGCAAGGAATTCCGCGTCGAGCCTGTGCCCACGCAGTAGCCATTCGCGAATGTGTGTGAGCGACGCCGCCAATTTTCGGGAATGCTTTGTAGAGAACGATGTGCGTCGCCAGATCGGATGACGGCCGAAGTTTTCCTTCGACAATTTTTCCGTTCAGATCGGTGATTACTAGATCGGCGGGGCGCATTTTGCTGTATGCGACTCCGCTGGGTTTAATGACGACGAGATTCTTTTCGCGGGAAATTCCGCTGGCATTTCCGAAAGTATCAATCACCAAACCTTTGCGGACTAATTCGAGATTCGCTTCGAGAACTTCCGCGCGCAGGGATGTGAGCATCATTGTGAGCCCCGAACCTCCGCGCCGATTCTTCGGATTTCGGGCATCACGTCACCGATGCTCGCGGCTGCGGATTGTTTTTCTCCAAAAGCAAAATAAAGCTTCCGATATAAAGGATACAACTGCCGATAGACCGCGACGCTCGCAGGATTCGGTTCAAAGATTCGGAATTTGGGACACATCGCGGCTTGCGCTTCTTCAATATTTTTGAAAGCGCCGCAAGCGAGGAAGGCGAAAATTGCAGCGCCCAGGCTGGTTACATCGCCCTGCGGCACGAGGACGGGCTTATTCAAAATGTCTGCATAAATTTGATTCAGCCTCGCATTCCGATTGGGAATGCCGCCGCCGTTGATCACGCGATCGATTCGCACGCCGTGCTGCTCCATTCTTTCTAAAATAACGCGGGTGTGGAAGCCGGTTCCTTCAATGGCCGCGAATAATTCGTCGTGCGCGGTGTGCGTCAACTTCCAGCCGAGCGTGGCGCCGCCAAGTTCCGCATTTACGAGAACGGTGCGATCGCCGTTGTCCCACGTAAGGCGTAGCAGTCCGGTTTCTCCGGCGCGATAATTCTCAATGCCTTGAGACATTTCTGCCACAGGAATTCCGGCGCGCTTCGCAATCGCGTCAAAAATATCGCCGGTGGCGGAAAGTCCAGCTTCAATTCCGGTGTAGCGCGGAACAACTGAACCGGGCACCACGCCGCACAATCCTGGCACAAGCGCTGTGCTATCGGTGATGCCGATCATACATGTCGAGGTGCCGATTACATTCACGATGTCGTGAAGCTGCGCGCCAGCGCCGATGGTATCCCAGTGAGCATCGAACGCGCCGACTGGAATTGGAATTCCCGCACGCAAGCCCATTTTTTCCGCCCAGTGCGAACACAATGTGCCGGCAAGTTTATCTGACGTGGCGTAACGGCCTTGAAGTTTTTCGCCGATGCCGGAAAGCAGGGGATCGACTTTCGCGAAAAAATCATTCGCCGGAAATCCGCCGAGCGATTTATTCCAGAGCCATTTGTGTCCCATGGCGCAAATGCTGCGTGGAGCTTCGCGCGGATCGGTGATTCCGCAGAGTACGGCGGCGACCATGTCACAATGTTCAAACGCCGTAACAAATTGGCCGCGTTTTTCCGGATTGTGGCGCAACCAGTGCAGAAGTTTCGCGAAGCCCCACTCTGAGGAGTAAACGCCGCCGCACCAATTAATGGCGGGCAAATTTGTTGCGCGCGCAACTTCTGTAATTCTCGCGGCTTCTTTCCACGCGCGGTGATCGCACCAGAGATAATAATCGTTGAGCGGCGCGAGTCCTTCGCCGACTGGAATTACGCTGGAGCCGGTGGTGTCGAGCGCAATTGCCACGACATCATTTCCATTCACTCCCGAAGTTTGAAGCGCCTTCCGAGCCGCAAGCGCCAAGGCCTCCATTTGATCCGTGTGGGATTGCGTTGCGTAATCGGGGTCTTCTTTTTTGCGCTTCAGGGGATATTCCGCGGTGGCAAAACCAAGGCGGCCGCGCGCGCTATCAAACAGAGAAAGCCTGACGCTTAGCGTTCCGAAATCAACGCCGGCGACGATCATGCTCACGCCTTGTGCTCGTAGATATTCCAACCGAGATAGCGCGTAGTGGCTTCACGGACGACACTTGCGACAGTTGACAGATTCGCCGCCACATGATGTTCAAATCCGCGTTCGCAAATGTAGCGGAGTAAATCCTGAAGCTTGGGAATTTTCACGACGCCCGCGCCGCCGAATGTGCTGAGCGGATCGTCGGTGAACGCGCCTTCGCCGACGTAGCCGCGAATCGTTCCGGTGCGATCGTCCGTGGAAAAGCGAGCGTAACTCATCGGCGCGGACTTCACGCGCCCGACGCAAGTGCCGAAAGTATTTTCCTTACCGACCGTGCCCGCGATAATTTCCTGAAAATCCATTTTCACTTCCTGGAAAAAATGCATGGGCAGATTGCTGCAATGGAAGCAAACGGCTTTGTCGGGATCGTCGGCATAATTGTTGTTCCAGTCGAGAAGCGCGCTGGGGGTTTCCGACGCGAGTTGCAGCGCGTGCATTCCGATCACGCCGCAAATATCCACTTCGCAGGCGCTGGACATTCCTTCGTTGCTCATCATGCTCATCACAGTGCAGGGAACCACGCCGAAATATTCTTCCAGGCTTGTCCAGCATTGAATTGCGCTGATGGCCACTTCCGTTTCGCGCATCCAGTGATCGATTACCGCGCCGAGTTTAGCCATTTTCAATAATGCGGCGTCTGGAATTCCCTGAGTGGCGACATATTTACGAATCGCGTTCAACTTTTTCTGCGGCGCGGGATCGTCGTCCTTCATTTTCGCGATGCGACCCAGAACTTCGGAGAGGTCCAGTGTTTCCACGGAAATTCCGTTGGCCTCAAGAATTTTTTCGCTATATCGCACGGTATTGAAAGCCGTAGGACGCGCACCTATTGCGCCGACGCGCAGTCTCCGCATTCCTTTCACCACGCGGCAGACGCCGAGAAACCAATCGAGATCCTTGCGGAACGTATCGGACTGAGGTGTTTCGGTGTGCACGGATGTGAGCGAGTAGGGAATTCCGTATTGCGTAAGATTATTGCAGACGGACATTTTGCCGCAAAAACTGTCGCGCCGGTCGCGAATGGACATTTTAGAAGCTGTGTCCGGCGTGGCCTGCACCAGCACTGGAACGTGAAGGCCGGCC
Source organism: uncultured Acidobacteriota bacterium (assembly GCA_963778235.1). Lineage (GTDB taxonomy): Bacteria > Acidobacteriota > Terriglobia > Acidiferrales > UBA7541 > DASTCZ01. Next base: position 931,823 of record CAVZTQ010000004.1, read on the forward strand.
ATGCGCAATGTATCCGCGATGGCGCGCTCGTCGCCGAAATTCGGCAGCGTCACGACGAAACCGTCAATGGATTCGCGATGTTTCTTGAAAAGTTCCGCACACTTCGCCGCGTCCTGGCGGGATTCGACTGCGCCGTGTTTGGAATCAGTTTCGCCGAGCGTGATTACTTTCACGCCGGCAGCTTCCAGAGCCGAAATCATTTCCTGGCGCCCGCTGCGCGCCAGATGATCCGGAAAGAATCCGCGATTACCGACAATAATGCCTAAAGTCATTTGCCGCTTGGGATGTAGGTCCATCACTTCTCTTTCTTTGGCGAAAATCTATAAATATAAAAACCGCCGAGGATTAACATGATCGCCCCCCACCACACTCCAGCATGAAGCGAGGCGAGAACTACCGGATGCGCGGGCGGCACGAAAACTTCGTAAACTCCCGCCGCGGTAATTACGACTCCGTAGGCGAAGACGAGCATGCCGATGAAAAACCAAATCGATATTCGTTCCTCTTCTGCGGGCATATTTGCTCCTACCAGAACACGATGTTCAAAATCACGAAGATGATGGCTACGATTGTCGCCCAGAAGATTGGCCGTTGATACAAAGCCAAATGTCCTTCGGACGGAATTTCCGTGCAGCCATAAACGAGGCCATTTAATTCGGATGCTGGCTTTGGCGTGGTCATCAGGCTGATAATCACAGTAACAGCGACGCAAATAATCCACGACCATAAGCCGCGATACATATTTTCTGCCATGTCGCGTGCTTTCGGTGAAAGCGCGATGTAAGTAAGCGCGTGCGGATCAATTTTCACCCACAGCCACATTCCAACGGACGACAATGTGCCCGCCAGCAGTCCCCAGAATCCTCCGGCTGAAGTTGTGCGCTTCCAAAGCATTCCCAAAATTACCGTGCCGAAAAGCGGCGCGATAAAGAAGCTGAAGAGCGCTTGCACGTAATCCATGATGCTCAAAAATTGCATCACGAAATAAGCCGTGCCAATGCTGATCAAAACGCCGAGCACTGTGCACCACCGTCCCATGCTCAAGTAATGCGAGTCGGGCGCGGCTTTGCGAAACAGGGGACGATAAATATCGTACGTCCACACAGTGGCAAACGCGCTTACATTGCCCGCCATGCCTGACATAAAACCCGCGAGCAGCGCGGTAATACCCAATCCCAAAAGGCCGGGGCCGCAATAGCGCGCCAACATTAACGGCAGAACTTCGTTGTAACTGTGAAGACCGGTGGCCACTGCCTGCGATTCACCAACGAGTCTGTGATCGCCGGAAAAAATCGCGAGGCCGAGAAGTCCGGGAAGAATCACAATGAACGGCACGATCATCTTGAACGACGCGCCGATAATCGGAGCCATTTTCGCGGAACGCAAATCGCGCGCAGTAAGAACTCTTTGCACCACAAGGAAATCCGTTGTCCAGTAGCCGAAAGAAATTACAAAGCCAAGGCCGAGAACGATTCCTGTCCAGTGAACGCCCATGGGATTGTCACTGAAGTGGCCGAGCGTGCTCCACAAGTGTGTGTAATTGCCGTCGGGAAAATTTTGATGGATGCGCGCAACCATTCCGCTCCAGCCGCCGGTTTCCACCAGGCCGATAATCGGAATCAGCATCGCGCCGAGCCAGATCAAAACAAATTGCAGCACTTCGTTAAAAATTGCCGAGCGCAATCCGCCCAACACCACGTATGCGGCGACAGTGAGCGAAGAAATCCAGATGCTGTAATTAATGTTCCAGCCGAGGATCGCTTTCATCACCAGCGCCATCGAATAGATGTTGATGCCGCTCATCATTACGGTCATCACGCCGAAAGTTACCGCGGAAAGAACGCGCGCAGGCTCTCCGTATCTGAGTTTCAGATAGCCGGGAACAGAATGCGTTTTGGAAATGTAATAGAAGGGCATCATCACGATGCCGAGAAACAACATTGCGGGAATCGCGCCGATCCAATACCAGTGCGTGGCCAGAATTCCGTACTGATATGCAGCGGCAGCCCAGCCCATCAATTCAAGTGAGCCCAGATTTGCCGCGAGAAAACTCAGACCAGCGACCCAGGCCGTCATGGAACGGCCTGCCATGAAAAAATCTTCGCTCGTGGTGGTGTAACTCTTCAGGTAAAAACCGATGCCCAGGATCATCACGAAATACAAAACGAGGATCAGGACATCAATGAACGTGAGCGAGAGTAATTTTGTGGGCGCTTCGGACAGCAGCAACGCGAGCGCTAGGGCCATCTACCTTCCATTCCTCTGACGAGACCGTTTTTTAAGAGACTATGCGGCCTTTGGTTAGTGGCCGAAGCCTTAGGGAATATCTCACAGAAAGCCGTAATGTAAACGCTTGCATTCCGCAAAGTATGCTTTTCCAGCCAGTCATGTCAAGCAATTGCTGCACTATTTCGCAGAAAAACGGTAAACGGTTTTCGACTCCAAGTGTTGCCCGGGCTTTAGCTCGGTCGTCGGAAAGGCCGGATGATTTGGAGAATCGGGATAGTGCTGTGTTTCCAGGCAAAGCGCGTTTCGGAAATTGTAAACCTTGCCCCCCTTTCCGGATTTCCCGTCGAGAAAATTTCCGGTGTAAAACTGAACTCCCGGTTCGGTAGACCACACTTCCATTACTCGTCCGGTGGTGGTCTCTTCCACTTTCGCGGCAAGCGAAAGCGCGTCACCCGCTTTGCGATTCAGCACCCAATTATGGTCATAACCTTTGCCGAGCTTCAGTTGCTCGTCATCCTGATTGATACGAGCGCCAATCGCGACCGGCGCGGTGAAATCAAACGGTGTGCCTTTCACGCTGCGCAATTCGCCGGTGGGAATCAGTCCGGAATCAACTGGTGTGAAGCGGTCGGCGTTCAGAGTAAGGCGATGATCGAGAATGTCGCCTTCGCCTTGCCCTTTCAAATTGAAATACGAATGGTGCGTGAGGTTGAGAACTGTGTCTTTGTCAGTCGACGCGGAATAGTCGATCTGAAGTTCGTTGCGGTCCGTCAACGTGTAGATAACCTGCGCCGACAAATTTCCCGGATAGCCTTCTTCGCCGTCCTTGCTGAGATAATTTAGTTGCAGCGCCGAGCCATCCTTCGACGGAATTTCCTTCGCAGTCCACACAACTTTGTTGAAGCCTTTAATTCCGCCATGCAGCGAATTCTCGCCGTCATTTTTCGCGAGAGTGTATTCGACGCCATCGAGCGTGAATTTTCCGTGCGCGATGCGGTTGCCGTAGCGTCCGACCGTTGCGCCAAAATAACTTCCGCCGTTCGCATATTCGGCAAGCGTGTCGTAGCCCAGCACAACGTCGGCGAATTTGCCGTTGCGGTCAGGCACTTTCAATGACACGAGCGTGCCGCCGAAATTAATGATGTCAGCTTCCATACCATTTTTATTGGTCAGCGTGTAGAGATAAATTTCGGTTCCGTCCGCGGTTTTGCCGAACAATTGTTTCTTGGTCATCGGATTCGCCTCGACTTTGTTGGCCCAGTGTCCGGCCGTGCCTAGAACTAGCGCCGCGATCAACGCGATTGCTGCGATTCGGAATTTCATTTCATTCCTCCATTGCTCGTCATTATCTCTATCATTTCAATCGCAATCACGCGAGGCCGGCGCGCTGTTTCGCTCGCACAATAATTTCCGCCATCACATCGAGGTAGCGGTCAAACGTATCGTCTACAATGGTGATCGTGGGAATTTGTGACTGGCTGAGCGACAAACTTTGCGGATCGAATCGAGAAAATCCGGACTCGTGAACACCGCTGCTTCCACGTCCCGGCGCGGGATGGCTTAAGTGTTGAAACGATCGCCCGTATTTGCTGAACGCCGCAGGATATCCGGCCGGTCCGCCGACCTGATAAACGGGAATCAATTGCATGAGAGCATCGTAACTCATTTCTCCGCAGGCCATCACGCCGGGATGCCGCGCGCGCAGATCTGAAATCAGATGCCGCGTTCCTTCATGCATGTCCGCCTTCGTGTTATTTTCCCAGCCGCCCGCGATGTCCAGGAAATATGCGTCAGCGTGATAGCGCGTGATCACATCGGAGATGCGATCGCCAAGAAAGCGCCGCCAGGAATCGACGCCAAGATTCATGTAAGCGCCCCAACCTTCAAAGTGACGGTCGTTGTCCCAGTCCACCCAATTCAAACTGAATTGATCTCCGTCGATTTGATTCGTTGACGCATCCGCGATTCGCGCGAACACCGGAAGTTCGCGGTTGGCGGAATTCATTCCGAACATGGGCATGAATCGAAAGCCCAGCGATTGCCCCTTCTGAATTAGATTTCGCAGGCCTTCTTCGCCGCCCATTCGCGGATCGGCTTTGTACATGGGATAATTCCAGTAGTAGCGGCCGTCCCACGCGGCCAGGAAAACCAAAACATTTTCCGCGGGCATTTGCGTGGCGACCCACTGCAAAAGTTTCAGCATCTTTGCGTAGTCGTTGAAAATGTAGCCAGTCCAATGGGCACCGTGGATCGCGAGGGCCAAATCAATCTTGCGGAACCATGCGGGAACGTCCTCGCGTTTCTCCCATTCCGGAATATGAAAAGTTTTCTCAACGTGCTCGTAGTGTGGACGAAAAGCATCTTCGGCATTTTGCGTGTGTCCGGCGCGCCACGTTGGGCTTTGGAAAAAATTGCTTTTCTGCCAGCCTTCGTGCTCATAAATTAATTCGACGCGGTAGCCTTTTTCACCCGGCTGAAAATAGAAACGGTTCGCGCGGACTTTGTCATCAAGAACCGAAAGAAAGAAAAAGTCATGCTCGCTCTGCTGAATGACGGCGAGCGGCGATTCCATCCCACGGGCAGTATTCAGCGCGCCTCCGCCGAATGGGTACCCGAGCAGGATTTCATCGTCGCGCGTGTCAAAGAATGTTCCACCGCCCGCGGACATTTTCCCTCGCGGAACATCCCGAACAATCGCGGCCACTGACTTAATCGGCTGATCCATTGACGCGAAAATATCCCACTCAATGAAAGTTCCGTTGCGGCGAAACCGTGCCGTTAAATGTGCCGGCGTTTTTTCTTGTCCACCGGCCCACACAAGGCCCGTACAGGTAAGTTCGATTCCGCCGTCCGGCGTGTCTGCGACGGTCATTAAATCCCCGTCCATCGCGTATGCGTTTTCAAACGTATAAATCCGGAAGGAAAACCGGAGGCCCTCAAACAATATGGATGGCTCCGCGAAATCAAAACTGAATTTCATAAAGCCGCGACCACGCGGAGGAACATAAATGTCGGTGGTGGACATCAGCGGCAGGACGCGATAGCTCACGGAAGGCGCAGGAGTCTCAATCGGAATCATTGCCGCCGAAATTTGGCGCGGCAGTGGAGATAAGCTGCTGAGGCCTGCAATCGTAGCGCCGGCTGCGGCGTTTTTAAGAATGTCCCGTCGAGAGAATTTTTCTTTCAAAGTGTCGTGACTCATCGTAGGCTCCGCAATTCCAGCGACATGTATGCAACGCAAACTATCACACTACGGATTTCTGATTCACATACATTTGTTCTGAGGGGATTTGTGCGGACGAGTTATCCGAGCACGATGAGAACTTCGTGTGCGGCGCCGTCGTCTGCAAGCGGGATGCTGGCGTCTTCGGCGAGTACGCGGCCGTCCAAACTCGTCGACGCAATACCGCAGCAGACGGCCAGTGGATTTTCCACGATGATTTTGTACGTGGCGGAGTGATATCGAAATTCGATGGAATAGCCCGGCCAGTTTTTCGGAATGCACGGATCAACAAAGAGCACGGCGCCGCGAACGCGGAAGCCCAGCATCCATTCCAAGCCTGCGCGATAGAGCCAACCGGCGGAACCGGTATACCAAGTCCAGCCGCCGCGGCCCACATGCGGTGACTCAGCGTAAATATCGCCCGCCAAAACGTAAGGCTCAACTTTATAACGCTGCATGTTGGCGCGCGAGGTTGTGCGCGAAATCGGATTCAGCATCCGGAAAATTTCCGCGGCTTTTTCTCCGTCGCCAAGTTCGGCGAAAGCAATCACGTTCCAGGCGGCGGCGTGGGAATATTGTCCGCCATTTTCGCGGATGCCGGGAACGTAAGCCTTGATGTAGCCCGGATCGTGCGCACTGTTATCAAACGGCGGAGTGAACAGCAGACTCAATCCCGGAGCGCGCCGCACGAGTTGTTGATCCACGGCGGCCATCGCGCGAGTTGCGCGTCCCGGTTCAGCGCCGCCGCTCATCACTCCCCACGATTGCGCGATGGAATCGATCTGGCATTCGGTGTTTTGTGCGGAGCCGAGTGGGGTGCCGTCGTCAAAATATGCGCGACGATACCATTCGCCATCCCAGCCGTCGCGTTCGAGCGCCGCTTTCAGAGCGCTCACATGCAGCCGCCATGTTTCCGCGCGTTTTTGTTCGCCGCGCGATGACAGCAATTTTCGCGAACTCCCACAGATTTGTGTGCAGAAACCAACCGAGCCACACGCTTTCACCTTTGCCAAGTTCGCCGACGCGGTTCATGCCGTCGTTCCAATCGCCGGTGCCCATCAGCGGCAGTCCGTGGGCGCCGACATTCAGACTGCGGTCGAGCGCACGAGCGCAATGTTCAAAAATTGTTCCGGCGGTTGCAGAAATGCGCGGCTCGAAATAGGAATCGTGCTGATCCGGCTTCAATAAATCGCCTTCGAGAAATGGAACTACTTCGTCGAGGATTTTCGTGTCGCCGGTAGCTTCAATATATTGATTCACGGCGTACGGCAGCCAGAGCAGATCGTCGGAAATGCGCGTGCGCACTCCCGCGCCCGGATGGCGGATGCCACCAGTGTTGAACGTCGCCTTCAATAAATTGGCGGCTGGCCGCGCGCAAGAATTTGTTCGCGCGCGACGCTTCGGCTTCGCGAGAGCCAGCGCCATCACGTCCTGAAGTTGATCGCGGAAACCGTAAGCGCCGCTCAATTGATAGAACGCGGCGCGCGCCCAAATGCGCGAAGCCAATGTTTGATAGAGCAGCCAGCGATTCAGCATCAAATCCATTGCCGGCTCGGGAGTGGTCACTTGCACGGTCTCAAGCAGCGTGTCCCAGAAATTTGTGACCTGCGCGCAGGATTTCGTCCAGATCTGCCGCGCGATATCGCGCCAACAAGTTCGCGGCCTGTTTCGTCGCGATTTTCAGCCTGGCCCAAGAAAGAAAACTATTTCCGCGCTGCGCTCCGGGTGCGAATTCCACAATTGTCTGCAGCGCCGCGCAAGGATCGAGCCCCGCGCCAACTTTTCCGGAAAGCGGAGTGCGTGCGCTCCAAGCGCCAGCGGGCCGCGCCGGCGAGCGATTGCGTCCGATAAATTCCGTCGCGGTCCGCGGTGAATTAAGTTTGTTTTCCGCGAAGAGCGGCGAACGCAATTCTGCCGCCGAATTCTCCCTGCCAAGCGCTATGCGCAAGAATCGCTTGTAGCTAGCGCATCATTTTCCGTGACGATGTATGGCGCAGTGCCGCTTCGCGAACTGCCCAGCACCCATTCGACATATCCGGTGATGGAAAGCCGGCGCGGCCGGCCCGACATATTTTTCAACGTGAGCCGCGAAATTTTGATGGGATCTTCGAGCGGCACGAATTGCAGCAGCTCAGTAAGAATTCCGTGCGAGCCATGATGAAAACGCGTGTAACCCTGGCCGTGCCGTGCAACATACGGAGCGACTTCATCTCGGATCGGCAGCGCCGTCGGAGTCCAGACTTCGCCGGTATTTTCGTCGCGAATGTAAATCGCTTCCGCGGCTGGATCAGTGACGGGATCGTTGGACCACGGAGTAATTTGATTTTCGTGGCTGTTCAGCGACCAGGTGTGCCCCGAGCCAGATTCGGAAACCAGAAATCCGAATGAGGGATTCGCGATCACGTTGATCCACGGCGCGGGCGTCGCCAATCCTTCCGCGATCACCGTCACGTACTCGCGCCCTTTTCCAGCGAAGCCGCCGAATCCATTGAACAAATCCAACGTTTGCGGATCTGGAACGTCCAGCGGAAAAGGCACGTCCTGGCGGCGGTATGGCCGCACGAGCCTTAGCGAAGCAGACGTGGGCGATTCCGTGCGCTGCGTGCGCGTCATCTGTTCGGCAAGCGTGCCGCGCCAACTGAGCAGCACAACGCGCGCGACATTTTGAAGCAGAGATTTTTCCTGCGGCGAAATCAGATCGGCGCGCAACAAAAATATGCTGCCTCGCGCGGGGTCTGTGTTGGACGTAAGCCGCAAGCGGCTGCCGTGCACCAGTTCGTCGAGCGAGCCTTGCAATTCCTGCGCGTACGACGAAGGCTTCTCATTAATAATGATCAGGTCCGCGAACAGTTGCTTCATCCGCCAGTATTCGTGCGCGCGCAAAAGTTGCCGGACAATTTCCACGTCATCCGCTTCGTTGATTCGCACCGACCACGATGGGCAGATCGCCGGAAATTCCGCTGGCCCACAACGCGGCGCGATCCAGCGTGCTACGGCTCAACAAATCCGACGACGGCCGCTGGTGAGGATCCGCGAAGAGCACGGCGTTCGCCAATCTCTGAAACAGATGCGCTTCTTCAATGCCAATGCTCAAATGATGCAGTTGCATTTGCGCCTGCGTCCATGCGAGCGTCAGCGTGCGCTCGAAAATATTTGCGCCGCGATATTTGTCGGCGAGATCCAGCACATGGTCGCGCGCGGAGGCGACGACGGTCGAGAAAATAATTCGCGCCGTCGTCCCGGCGGGAATGCGAACCGTCCGCCGCAGACTCAGAATCGGATCGAGAACTGAGCCGACGGTGTTCGAGAGTGGCCGGCCGTCAAAGATCGAAACTGGATTGCGGGCATCATGGCATCGCCCGAGAAAACGCGAGCGATCCGTTTCGTATTGCACGTCGCCGACGGTTTCACCTTCCACCACGACCACATGCGCAGCCCAAACTTCTGTTTCCTTGTCAGATTGCTTTCGTCGCGTGCCGACCAATGCCGCGCCATCCGCTACAAATTCTGTTTCCACAAATAAATTGGAAAATGCCGGGTGAGCTACATCCGCCGCTTGCGGAGTGAGGCAAAGCTCGGCGTAGGACGTGACTTGAATTTCGCGCGCGCGTGTTCCGAGATTCGTAATCGAGACGCGGCGCATTTCGGCGTCGTCTTCGGCGAAACAACCACTTCCAGTTTTGTGGTCAGCGAACCATCGCGGCGGATAAATTCCGCGCGGTCTTCAAAGAATGAAGCCTCGTATGAATCCGGCTCAATGCAGGTTGGTTGATAACCTGCCGACCACACATTCCCGATTGCGAATCCCGCAGAAAAATATAATTGCCCCAGCAATCGCGCGTCGCATCTTCACGCCAACGCGTGACGGCCATGTCATGCCAGCGGCTGTAACCCGAACCCGCTGACGTCAGCATCACTGCATATCGCCCATTGGACAGTAGCTGCGTTCGCGGCGTGGGATCATTCGCAGTTGTGAAACGCCGCAGCACCGGCGGAATTAATTCTCGGACGTGCGCGTCGGTAACTTCTTCCGACGCGCGGCCGTGCGACCATCATGTTTCGCGGCACGCGTTCCTGCAGAAGCAGTTCCGTAGCCTGCACGATTGGCTCTGCATGAAATCGCGAGCGCATCGCGCCGTCAAACAGCACGTTATCCAGTGAGATGAGCGACATTCCCTGGTGGTGCGCCAGGTAGGAGCGCACGATCGCGACGTCTTCTGCCTTCAGGCAAACGCGAAGCGGTGTAGTCCAGCGCTTCGTAAAATCCAAATGCGCCGCGCCCGCCCGCTTCGGTAAGCCGCGCGAAATTTTCAGCTGCTGCGCCCGGCTCAATCATCGCCGCAAGAGCGGTAGCATACGGCGCGATCACAACGTCTTCGCTCAGTCCGCGTTTCAATCCTAGTCCTGGCACGCCGAAGCTTGAATATTGATACGTGAAATCGAGGTCGCGCGCGTTGTACGCGGATTCCGAAATTCCCCAGGGCACGCCGCGCTCCGCGCCGTATTCGATTTGCCGATTGACGACGAGCTTGTACGTTTGGCTCAGCAGTCCCGCTGGAGGAGACTTCATCACCAGCGCGGGCATTAAATATTCAAACATCGAGCCCGCCCAAGAAATCAGCGCGGAACCGCGGCCGACCGGCGTAAGCGCGCGGCTCAAATGGAACCAGTGCGCGGAAAGCACATCCCCCTTCGCGATGGCCACGAAACTCGCCAGCCGTGCTTCCGATGCGAGCAAATCGTAGCAATTTGGATCCAGTGCGCCGTCCGTAACCCGATATCCAATTGCGAAAAGTTTGCGGCTGTTGTCAAAAAGAAAACTGAAATCCATCGCGTGAAAAATTCTCTCGGAGGCTTCCGAAATTGCGGAGAGTCGCCGTATAAGAGCCGAAGCTTCAGCGGCAGAGCTTTTAATCGCGCGAATCAAATTATCCACGCGCATTAGAATCCGCGAGTCAACGCGTTCATTCACCAGCCGCTCGCGCAGTGCCGTCAATTCCGCCAGCGCCGCTTCGAATCGCTCGGGCGCTTCGCCCAAAGTCGGCGCCTCGCGGAAAAATGGTTCGATGGCGTTCCATTCGAGATAAGTTCCGGGCGCGTGATTCGCCATCGCGACGATTTCTTTTGCATCCAGTCGCATCCAGGGAATCAGAATGGCCGCGTCGCGTGAGTGACTTTCAATGCACGCAAGCGCCGCATCCGCCCAGGCGTGAAGCTCAGAGCGGTAACCGGGCCGCGGTTCCATTGGGGAATCCGCTTGCGGCGCAGTTTTCGGCACGGCCTCTTCTTCTTGCGCTAGCGTTTGCGCGATGTCGGCCACAGTTCGTGCGCGAGCCCGCAATTCAACTAGACGCGCCGCCCAATCTACGGAATTGATGGGAAGCACGTGCAAAGCCAACGCGAGATTTTCCACGGCGTTCCCGAGCTGTTTGTGAGTGACAGTATGCGTGCGGCGCGTATTTTCAATTCCCGTGAGCGCCGCGCGCAGCAAGCGCACGTTATCGTCAACGCCGGAGAGCAGCGAATCGTTGATCGATGATTTCTGAATCATTTCGCGCGCGCCATTCGCAAGCGCAAGCAAATGTCCGGCAAGATTTCCGCTGTCTACCGTGGAAACATATTTGGGATCCAGCGGCCGGAGATCGTGCGTGTCATACCAATTATAAAAATGGCCCCAAAACAATTCCATTTGTGACATCGCGGCCAGTGTGGCCTCAAGCCGCTCCACCGTTTCAATCGTTCCCATCCATCCGAAATCGTGCGCGCACAGAGCGGACAGCAGATACAGTCCGATATTTGTCGGAGAAGTTCGGTGCGCGATAACCAGATGCGGCGTTTCCTGAAAATTATCTGGAGGCAGCGAATGATCCGCGGGTGTGACGAACGTCTCAAAATATCTCCATGTTTGCCGGGAAATCAGACGCATCGCCTGAGCGTCCGCGTGCGCCACACTTCCCAGCACCGAAGTTTCCGGTGGCAAACTGATTTGCCGCGCGATCGCCGGAGCTATTGCCCACAAAATAATGAATGGCGCCGCGGCGAACCACGCATGGTGATGCCTGTGTGCAATCGCGAGAAACGCTACTCCTGCGAAAATCACGCCGCCGGCCATTCGCCGGTACATTCCAGACAGTTTCAAATCAACCGACGCTTTGGCCTGCGTCGCAGTCACCCACTCCAACATATTTTTGTGAGTGATAAACAATCGCCACAACGTGCGCACAATTGCGTCCGTCATCAGCCATGCCTGAAACGATAGGAACGTGACCGTTAGCGCCGCCTGTGAAATTCCCGTCTGAAAATCGTCCAATACAGATCGGAAATGGCTGCGCTTTGAAATTTCGCTTCGTTGCGGATACAAACTGAAAAGGAACGGAAGCAGCGGCGGAATCGCAATCGTCGCCAGAATAAATCGCGTCCATGCCCAAATGGATTCCGGCGTCAGCAGCCAGCCTGCAATCAAGGTAAGAAATGCCGTGGGCGCAATCAGCGTGCGTCGCAAGTTGTCGATCGTCTTCCAGCGGCCAATCGCCGGAATAGGAACGAAGCGCCGCGCGCCGGGAGCGGGCCGCGCAAATCCGAAAATCCACGGCAAAAGTTGCCAGTCGCCTCGTGCCCAGCGATGCTGCCGCGCCGCCGACGCTTCAAAATGCGAGGGAAATTCCTCGAAGAGTTCGACGTCCGTAGCCAGCGCCACTCGCGCGAAAATTCCTTCAAACAAATCGTGGCTTAGCAGCGTGTTATCTGGAACTTTTCCGGCCAGGCCTGCTCGAACGCATCCACGTCGTAAATACCCTTGCCGGTATACGAACCTTCTTGAAAGAGATCCTGATAAATATCTGAAACAGCGGAAGTGTAAGGATCAATTCCGCCGGGTCCGGAAAAAATCTTTTGGAAGTAGCGAGCCTTCGCGATCGCTCGGCAAGCGAAGGAGTAATTCGCGGCTGCACAATTCCGTAGCCTTCCATCACCCGCCCGGCGCGCTCGCTAAAATTTGGCAGGTTCAGCGGATGCGCCATGGTTCCAACCAGTCGGTAGGCCGCGCCGCGCGGGAGGCGTGTGTCCGCATCCAGAGTAATCACGTAGCGCACGCCACCGGGAGCTTCCGATGGAAATCCTTGAGTCGGAATAAAATTTGTTTCCGTTGAGCCGCGCAGTAAGCTGATTTAGCTCGTGCAGTTTTCCGCGCTTGCGTTCCCATCCCATCCACTTTCCACCCGACTCGTTCCATAGTGCGTTTCCGGTGGTACAGGAAAAATCGCACGCTCTCCGTCCGGCATCGGGCCGTGCTGCTTATTCAGTCCGCGCAATTCCGGAAACGGCGGACGCCAAAAGCTCGTCATCTGCCGGCAAAGTTTCCGAAGTTGCGTCCGCCCAGTCCGAAAGCAACGCAAAATGAATATGTCCGTCGGGATTTGCCAAATAATGGACTTCCAGCCGCTCGACCTGTTCCTTGAATTTCCGCCGCCGAAGAAAGCAGCGTCGGAACCACAACCATCGTTCGCAAATGGACGGGAATTCCGGTGCGAAGATCGAGACGCGGCAAGCGCACGCGGGCCAAAAGAATCCGTCACCGCGCGATTGATCAGCGCGATCGCAAGGTCCGACGCGGGAATTGCAGCGAGCAAACCAATCAGCACCAAGCCTGCTACAGAAAGCCCTCTCTCGTGGGAATGCAGAATCGGAAGCGCCAGCACCAAAGCTGTCACAACCAATATCGTCAAAAGATATCCCGGCACCGCGCCACGCACGTAGAGACGCAGCAGACGGCGCTTCCATCCGATTCTGTAACCAAGTTCGCGCTCGAACTCGAAGCGGCCTTTCGAAATTAGGTAGTAACCGGTTTCCGATCCGCCGCGCGCGATCGGAGGCCGCGCCGTCGTCCGGCTGTTGCGCGCGCCACCGCCACATGTCGCGCCGCTCGTTCGGCAATTTCCAATTCCGAATGAATCGAATGTTTCGCCAAATCCTCGATCGAGTGGCGATAGGAATCTCGCGTAACGAAATCTTTTTCGCCGAAACTTCCGTCGCGGCGCAGAACTTCATCCACCAGGCTGACGCTCTCTACAAAGTCCGGCCAGTCGAAAGCCGAAATCAACCGCATGCTGGTGACCACGTTGCGAACGCTCACGTTCGCTGTGCCTTGCTCGTGATGTTCCTTGCGCGACGATGTCGTCGGCGGTGGTTCCCTCAAGCGTCAGCCGCTGATCCAGCCACGCTAGAATCGGACGTACCTTCGGATCCAAGATCTCGCAGCCGCTGCACAAGTTGCACGGCAAACGAAGCGGGAAGTGGATTCCTGTTCAAATCGCCTAAGCGCGCTCGCCGGCGAAAACTTTATGTTCTGGTCGGCCGCCAACAATTGATCGGCCAGTGCGTCCGCTTCCTGACGCGCCGCGCGGCTGCGCACAATTCTTTCCGCCAATCTGCGCAGATTTTCCACCAGCACGACGCGCATGGTGATCGCCACGGCCCAGAGTTCGCCGATGGTGAGCGGTTGAACTTTCTGATATGCCGCTAAAAATCGCCGCAGCACTTCTGGATCAAATCGGCTGTCTGTATGAGCTATAAATGCCCAGGCAACGCCGAGTACGCGTGGAAATCCTTCCAGATGTCCGGAGGCAAGTTTCGGAAGTTCGCGGTAAAAGCCTTTTGGCAGGTCGTCGCGGATTTCGCGAAGTTGTTCGTCGACGATGTGAAAATTATCTACCAGCCAGTCGGCGGCGGGAGTGATCGTGTGCTCTTGCTGAATGGCTCGTCGCGATGGACTGGTAACATTCGCGAAGCACGCGGCCGTTTTCACGCACGCGGGGAATAAGTGGCCGGCCTCCGCCGGGATCCGCGGCCACAATTTGCGCCGCGGCAAGCGTAGCGGCGTGCTGCTCCAGACGCTCAACGCTGAAAAGTTCTGCGCGGATGGGCTCGGTCTGATTAAAAAAAATGTCATCGGACGATTTGGCCGTCTTCATTGTGGTTTCAGAATTTTCGCTATCATTATTAACTGTAAGAATCGCTGCGACGCCCCTGCGACTCTACTAGCGCTTTATGAAAGCCCGGGTGCGAACAAATAATGGGTACTAAATTAGACGAAGCTCTATCGCCATCCGCGTGGTGCCGGCAAGTCCAGCGAAGTTTTGATGCCCAGCAAGGTCAATTGGACTCTCACGCCCTGAAGTTGGCGCGGCCGGGGTTTATTTGTTGAATTGCTCTGCGGCACCTGCTATATGCCTTGAGGTGCTTGCAGCGTTTTCTCAGAACCAATTCCTAATAAGGTAGGCCATTTTGAACGATCAGCAGGGCATTCCTGGGAGTTTCCGTCTCGATGGGAAAGTGGCCGTCGTAACGGGCGCAGGCAGTGGCATTGGCCGCGCGATCGCGCTCAGATTTGCGCGCGAAGGCGCAACCATCCGCGTTGTCGATATCGACGAGAAAGTTGCGCGCCGCACTCTGGAAGAAATTACGATTGCAGGCGGCAAAGCCTCTTCATACGCGTGCGATGTCTCAAATCAGAAATCCGTTGACGAATTATTTCGCAAGCTCGCCGCGGAATCGCCATTCTATATCCTTGTGAACAACGCAGGCATTTCGCACATCGGCACAGTTGAAACCACCACTGAATCCGACTTCGATCGCGTCTTTCAAGTGAACGTGAAGGGAATTTACAATTGTCTGCACGCCGGAGTCGGCTATCTGAAATCGAATGGCGGCGGAGTGATTGTGAATATGGCGTCCATAGCCGGCTCTTCCGGACTCGCCGACCGTTTTGCGTACTCGATGAGCAAAGGTGCGGTGATCGCGATGACCTATTCAGTCGCCCGCGATTATCTGGCGCACAACATTCGCTGCAATTGCATTTCGCCCGCGCGAGTTCATACACCGTTCGTCGATGGCTACCTGAAAAAAGTATATCCCGGCCGCGAAGAAGAAATCTTCAAGGTGCTTTCCGCGGCGCAGCCCATTGGCCGCATGGGGACGCCCGAAGAAGTTGCCGCGCTCGCATTATTTTTGTGCTCCGATGAATCCGGCTTCATCACCGGCACGGATTATCCGCTCGACGGCGGGTTTTTCAATCTAAGATGACAACCGTAAAGCGCGCATGCTGAAGATTGATTCGCACCAGCACTTCTGGAAATACAATCCCACGCGGGATGCTTGGATTACAGACGCTATGCCAATTCTAAGACGCGATTTTCTGCCGGAAGAATTGGCAGCGGAGTGCAAAGCCAACGGCATCGCTGCGTCCGTCGCAGTTCAGGCCAGTCAATCCGAAGAAGAAACACTTTTTCTCCTCGGACTGGCTGAGGACAATCCGCAAATCGCAGGCGTCATCGGCTGGGTTGATCTTGCCTCGCCGCACATTGACGAGCGACTGCAATTCTTCTCCCGCTACGAAAAACTTTGCGGGTTCAGACACATCGCGCAGGCCGAACCTGACGACCGTTTCCTTGTGTGCCCCGAATTCAGTCGCGGAATTTCTCGCCTGCACCAATTCGGTTTCACCTATGACATTCTGATTTATCCGAAGCAATTGCCCGCGGCAATCGAACTGGTTTCTAAATTTCCGGAACAGCGCTTCGTGATCGATCATCTCGCCAAGCCGGAAATAAAATCGAAAGACAATACGTTTTGGGCGAAGCACATCCGCCACATCGCTGAATCTCCGAATGTATTTTGCAAATTGTCTGGTCTCGTCACCGAAGCCGATTGGCAGAATTGGAAGCCCGCCGATTTCAAGCCCAATCTCGACGTCGTGCTCGAAGCTTTCGGCCCGGATCGTCTGATGTTCGGTTCCGATTGGCCTGTGTGCCTGTTGGCCGCCAGCTACGCGCAGGTGAAACAAATCACTGAAGACTTTCTGCGCGACTGCACGTCCGCAGAAAAAGAAAATATTTTCGGCGGCAACGCCATTCGATTTTACGGCTTAAAGGAATTTGCCAATGGACTTGCAGCTTAAAGACAAAGTCATGCTCGTTACCGGCGGAGCGAAGGGCATCGGCGCCGCGATTGCGCGCGGAGTCGCACGCGAAAACGGAATCCCGGTGATTGTCGATCTCGACGCAGACGCCGGCAAGCAACTCCAATTCGAGCTCCAAACCTCCGGAAAATCCTGCGGCCTGATTTGCGTGGATTTGCTGGCTCCGGAAAATTGTTTCAAGTCAATCGAGCAAGCGCTTAAGGAATTTGGCCGCTTCGACGTGCTCGTCAACAACGCGGGCATCAATGACGGCGCTGGCCTGGAAAACGGCAGCCCGGAGAAATTTGTAATTTCCCTCCAGCGAAATCTTTTGCATTACTACAACATGGCGCACTACGCCTTGCCCGCTCTGAAAAAATCGCAAGGCTCTATCGTGAATATCGCCTCTAAAACCGCAGTTACCGGACAAGGCGGCACCTCCGGCTACGTGGCCGCGAAGGGCGCAATCCTAGCACTAACTCGCGAATGGGCCGCAGAGTTACTTCCGTTCAATATTCGCGTGAACACCGTCGTTCCGGCCGAAGTGATGACGCCGCTCTATCAGCAGTGGCTCAGCAAATTTCCGAATCCCGAAGAAAAATTAAAGCAAATTGTCGCGAAAATACCGCTCGGCAAACGAATGACTCACGCCGACGAAATCGCCGCGATGGTTTTGTTTCTGAGTTCCACTCAGGCCGCGCATATCACCGGCCAACATTTATTTGTCGATGGCGGTTACGTCCATCTCGATCGCGCGCTGACCTAGATCCGAAACGAATTGCAGCAAGGAGGAAATTTGGAGTCCCATTCTGTACCGTTGACGGAACGAAAATATGCCGTGCCGTTCATCCTCGTGACGAGCTTGTTTTTCCTGTGGTCCATCGGTGTCAACCTGAATGACGTTTTGATTCCTCACCTGAAAAAAGCATTCGATCTCACTGATTTTCAGTCCTCATTCATTCAAGTGGCGTTCTTCGGCGGATATTTTCTCGCTGCATTTCCCGCTGGCCGCCTGATGGAAAAAATCGGCTACAAAAAAGGCCTGCTGCTTGGACTTTTAATCTGCGCGGTGGGAACGCTCCTGTTTCTTCCCGCCGCAACTTCCCGCGCCTACTGGTTTTTCCTTCTCGCGCTTTTCGTCATGTCATCCGGACAATCTTTCCTCGAGGTCGGCGCCAATCCGTACGTCACCGTTCTCGGTCCGCCGGAAAGTTCGGAGCGCCGCCTGAATCTCGCGCAATCTTTTAACGCAATCGGCGCCGCGCTTGTTCCCATTCTCGGCGCTGCGTTTATTCTTTCTGGAGTTGACTATTCTCCTGCGCAGCGCGCCGCCATGAGCTCGCAACAACTCCAGACCTACATCGCCTCAGAAACCAACATGGTGAAAACGCCGTACCTTCTCATCAGCGGAATTTTCCTGGTAGTAGCGGCGCTGATTTATTTTGCGAGCCTTCCTGAAGTTCAGCCCGGAAAAACGGAAGACGCGATTAATGATCAGCACCAAAACTCAAATAGCATTTGGGCGCATCCACACTTGATCAAAGGCGTCATCGCGCAATTTTTTTACGTCGGAGCGCAGGTCGGCATCGGTAGTTTTGTGATCCGTTTCACAAAGCACACCATGCCGAATACTCTCGAAAACATGGCCGCATGGGGAACTCGAGCTCTCGCCTCACATGATCCATCGAACACCAGCGTTCTAGCGCATCTCACTCCCAACACGCCCGAAAAAATGGCTGCACTATTCTTGGTCGCGCATCAAACTGGATTCATGCTCGGCCGCTTCTCCGGCTCTTGGATGATGAGACGAATTCCTGCGCCGCGTTTGCTTGCCGCATTCGGAATTGGCGCGCTAATTTGTGTGATGATTGGAATCGGCGCGTCGGGTGTGGCTTCAGTTTTGGCGATCGTTCTGGTCGGATTTTTTAACTCGATCATGTTCCCAACAATTTTTGCGCTCAGCCTGAAGAATCTTGGCACTCTCACTAAACGCGGTTCGTCGCTGCTGGTCATGTCCATCATTGGCGGCGCGCTGATTCCCGCCGCGATGGGTAAAATTTCCGACGTCAGCAATATTCAAGTGGCGTTCATCATGCCGCTGATTTGCTACATGTACGTGATTTACTTCGCCATGTGTGGATACAAGACAAATGAAATGTTGGCCCACTCCGCGAATAATCGTACTGCCTGAGGCCAAATGACAAAACGCTATTGCCTTACGCTTGATTTGAAGAACGATCCGAAGCTAATCGCCGAATATAAGCGCCACCACGAGAAAGTCTGGCCGGAAATTACAAAGAGCATCAAGGACGCAGGAATCGTCGATCTTGAAATCTACCTGCTCGACACTCGCATGTTCATGATCATGGAAGTAAACGAACACTTCTCGTTTCAAGCCAAAGGAAAGTCCGACCAAGCAAATCCCAAAGTATGTGAGTGGGAAGAATTGATGTGGAAATTTCAGCAGCCACTCCCAAAAGCCAAGCCTGGCGAAAAATGGATGCTGATGGAGAAAGTCTTCGACCTGGAAAAGTAGTTACTTCTTCTTCGGAACTTTCGCACCTTTTTTTCGAGCTTCGGAGAGCCCAATCGCAATCGCTTGTTTCCGGCTCGTCACGCGCCCGCCTTTTCCGCCTTTGCCGGAACGCAGCGTCCCGCGCTTTTCGCGGTGCATCGCGCTCTTCACACTTTTCGCCGCAGCCTTTCCATATTTCGCCATAGTTATCTCCTTACTGAAATACTGCGCTGGCACGTGAAAACAGTTGATACAGGGTTCCCAGTAATTTGACGCAGCTTTGCAGGTATTCCGGAATGGAGGCGCACATCTGTTTCAATTGAAGAATCAAACGGCAAGAGAATGCGCGAACGCCGCCGCCGAGTCTTCCGCTTCAATCGCCACTCCATCGCGTAACGTCACAAATTTTCCGGAAACAGCCGACACACGGCCTCCCGGCAAAATAATTCCCACCAAATTCAACGGATCTGCCGCCGAAACCGTAACAATCTCTCCGGTGGCCGCAGCGTCGCGGGTTGCGCGCAGTGATTCCACCGCCATCGGTAACGCAAATTGCTCGCCGATAAATCCGCTTACGAAACGCCCGCCGCGTACTTCGCCCCGATCTTCCAGCCGTCGCAACGCAATTAACAATTCGCGCCAGCGCGGAACAATTGTTTCGCGCGCAATCACTTCGCGGAAAACCACTCCGTAGCGTTTCAGCAGCATCCAGCAAATCGCGTCCACCGCGCGTGCGCGGTCCGTTGTTTCTTCGCGGAAAAGGAGTGACCATCGCCCAACGCTATGCCGTGGGCGTATGTTATGCCCGCGTCCTTGACCAGAGCGGCGCTTCGGATCAATCAGCGCGCGAATATTATCGAAGCCGTCGGCAGTAATTATTCCAGCGGTCACAAGTTCCCAAAGCGCTGTTTCCATTTCCGATTTTAGCTTCCCGGTGCCGCGCACCAAGTCCGCAAAAAACGAAGCCCCGCGCTCACGCAAATATTTCAAAGCATCGCGCGCCGCCAAACTTAGTCCGCGAGGAACTTCACTTGCTCCGTCGGCGTGCCGCGAAATCATCCACTCAGAATCTTCGCGCACAAAAAACGCAATTGGCGCAACGCTTGAAGGAACCACCCGCCTGTTAATACTGTTCGGATCCTCAAGACTTGCGGGATGCGGCGAAAGCCGTCCCCATCCCACCGCTCCCGTCAGACAAAGCTGATCCAGTACTTTCGGATCGTAGTTCGCGATGCGCCGCGCCAAAATTTGCCGTTCCCAGGAATTCGCCGGCGCTTCAAATCCTTGAAGCTGCTGAAGTATTTCCAACGTGCCGCGCTCACCAAGCACCTGCGTGCTCGGCGCCACATGTTGCCAACGCAAAAGCCAACGCATGAATTGTGCCGCGGTAGCCGGCTGAATCTGGCTGCGCAACGATCCTAGAGTCAACCGGTGAATTCTCGCCAGCAATCGGCGATCGCACCATTCGGTTTCTTCTCCTGCCGCGTTCGTGAACTGCCCGCGAAGAATCGATCCGCTTCCTTCCAACCGTAATAATGTCTTGTCAATTTCGCGCGCTTCAATTCTCAGAAATTCACCAAGCACCGTAGATGTAGTCGGCCCAATATGCGTCATCCAGCCAGTAACGCACGCAAGCAAAGCATCTTCATGAGAAGGCTTTTGGACTTCTATCTCTGGAAGTGAAGATTGAAATTCCGCGCCCGGAAATAATGCAGAAAATGTCCCTGCCTTCTCTGCGGCCACCCAATAATCCTGACTTTCAACAGAAGCCCGAGCCGCTCGGTGCGCGGATTCAAGCTCAGCAAAATAAGGCGCCCAATTTGCAACGGATTCGCTCCATTTTTGAGCAATTGAATTCGTGGATTCGACCACGCCGTCCCGAAACGCGATTACCGTCTGCAGCAAATCGTGAAGCTCATCCGCATCGCGAACATCCGGCCACGCCTCTTCGCGCACTTCAGCAATCGCCGCCGGATCAAGTCGCCCAACTTCAGAAAGTACCGACTCCGGCAGCGTCCGGCGCATTTCCACGGCGCGCGCGCGACGTTCTTCCAGTGGCGCGTCATCCAAATATGCATAAGGATTCGCATTCAGAATTTCGTGTGAAAATTGAGAGGGAACCGGCGTCTCCACCGCGATGCATCGAATTGTCTCCAGATGCAATCTGACTCAAAATATCTTTCAGCCCTTCGATATCCATCGCCTCCGTCAACGCATCCTTCATCGTTTCGCGAATCAGAGGATGATCGGGCACGACGATTTCGCCTTCAATATTTTCCTGACACGCCAGTGCCTCGGGAAATACAGCGGCCAGCAAATCGTCCGAGCGCATCCGCTGAATTTGCGGCGGAACTTTCTTTCCGCCCATGAATCGCAGCAGCGCCAGGGAGCGTCCCGCCACCCAACGCCAGCGCGTCGTGAAAATCGGCGAAGTAAGCACCGCCTGCTCTAAAAGTTCCTCTATGCTCGCGGAATGCAGAAACTCGAAAACATCCGCCAGACGGAAAACTGTGCTGATCGCTGAGCGAAATATTCAGACCGTTGTCCGTGGCCGCCGCCTGCAATTCAAAATTAAATGAACGGCAAAATCGCTTTCGCAGCGCCAGTCCCCACGCTTTGTTGATGCGCCCGCCAAACGGCGCGTGAATCACCAGCTGCATGCCGCCGCTTTCGTCGAAAAACCTCTCTGCGATTACCGTTTGCTGAGTAGGAACCGCGCGCAAAACTGCGCGGCCGGTCACAATATATTCCACGGCTTGCTCGGCTCCCGCTTGATCCAGCCCGCATTCTTCCTTCAGCCAGTTCACCGCCGCGGCAGCTTCCGGAGAAGTTCCCCGGCCAAGGACAGGCGAAACATTCTCAGCAAGTTTGCTGATCGTCTCGCTAACTTCTCGCGACCTGCGCGGAAAGTTCGTTTGTGCGCGATGGCGCTTCGCCAAGCCAGAATGGAATATTCGGCGCGGCGCCGTGCGCGTCTTCCACCAAAACCGATCCGGACTGAACTCGCCGAATGCGCCACGAAGTATTTCCCAGCAACATCACGTCGCCGCGCAAACTTTCCACGGCAAAATCTTCTTCCACGGTGCCGACAACAATACGTTCAGGTTCCGCAATCACCGTGTAGAGCGCGTTATCCGGAATTGCGCCGCCACTGGTGATCGCGGCTAACCGCGCGCCGCGCCGTCCACTCACTCGGCCATTCACTTGATCGCGATGCAAATATGCGCCATAGCGGCCACGCCGCGCCGAAATTCCGTTAGAAAGCATCTCGACTAATTTCGTCGAAGTCTTTGCGCGCAAGATTTCGATACGGATACGCACCGCGAATCAGAGCAAACAGATCATCTTCCTGCCAATCTTCAGCGGCGCAAGAAGCCACAATTTGCTGCGCCAAAATATCCAGCGGATGTTCCGGAATAATAATGCGATCCAGTTCACCGTGACGTATCGACCGCACCAGCGCGGCGCATTCAATCAACTCATCGCGCGTGGTCGCAAATATTCGCCCCTTCGGAATCGCTCCACGCCAGTGTCCGGCGCGCCCCACGCGCTGCAGAGCAACTGCAATCGAGCGCGGCGATCCAATCTGGCAAACAAGATCAACAGTTCCAATATCAATTCCCAATTCCAGCGATGCCGTTGCCACCAGCGCGCGGATTTCTCCAGCTTTCAGTTTTTCTTCCACCGCCAACCGCCGCACGCGCGACAAACTTCCGTGATGCGACGCGACGGCGTCCTGTCCGAGAATCGCGCCAAGATTATGCCCAACCCGTTCCGCCAATCTCCGCGTGTTCACAAAAATCAGAGTCGAACGATGTTCCTGAACAAGCTCCGCAATCCGCTGGTAAATCTCGTCCCACATTTCATTGGAAGCTACTGGCCCCAATTCGCTCGATGGAACTTCCACGGAGAGATCCAATTTGCGTCGCTGCGCAATTTCCACGATGGAAGGTTCCGGCTGATTACTTCCGGCAAGGAATTGCGCGATTAATTCAATCGGCTTCTGCGTCGCCGAAAGTCCAATGCGCGTCGAACGCCTTCCCGTCAAGGCGTCAAGCCGTTCCAGTGAAAGAGCCAGATGCGAGCCGCGCTTGTCGTCAGCGATGGCGTGAATCTCGTCGACAATTACCGTTTTCACGGTGCGCAAAATTTCGCGGCTCTTTTCCGCCGTCAACAATATGTAAAGCGATTCCGGAGTCGTCACCAGAATATGCGGTGGCCGCTTCAGCATTATGCGGCGCTCGTGCGTCACTGTGTCGCCCGTGCGCACGGCCGTGCGAATTTCCGGCATCAAATATCCGCGCTGTCGCGCAAGTTCCAAAATTTCGCCCAGTGGGGTATCCAGATTTTTCTGGATGTCGTTTCCGAGCGCTTTCAGCGGCGAAACGTAAAGGACTTCAGTCTTGTCTTCCAACTCTCCGGAAACTGCTTTGCGCACCAATCGATCGATGCACGCCAGAAACGCGGCGAGAGTCTTACCTGAACCCGTCGGCGCGCAAATCAGCGTGGTTCTTTCTGCCAGAATTTGCGGCCAACCCTGTTCCTGCGGTTCTGTCGGCGTGCCAAATTTCTGGACGAACCATTCTCGAACGAGCGGGTGCGCCCATTCGAGGCTGGCTGGAGACAGTGGCGGAAAAGCAGGTTGATTCATTACACGCTCGAAGGAAAGCAAATTCCGAATACGGCGAGTTCACATCCATTTTGAATGAATTCTGGTTAAGAATCAAAGCACAGGCGGTCGATCCGATTCATTCGACGCGTAACGCAGTACCCGCAAACTCGGAACTCCCATAGGCAAACTTCTCAGCAAGTAAATAAATGGACGAGCGCCATCAGCCTGCGCGCAAGATTCAATTCTGTAATATCGTTCGCCATACAGAATCATTCGAGTCGCATCCCAATCTTTTTTGGCTCTCGATGATTCAATTTTTAGCTGCCATTCCGTTCGTCTGTCATCAACTGTAATCGTGTCGGCCATCGCGGGATGCCGCAATATCCACGCCCGATGCCATCCAACAATGCGCGCTTCATCAGCGAGTTCCAGTAACACTGTTCCGGCTGCATCACTGTTGAATACGGCAATGCTCGTTCGCCACGCGCCGTCGGTCAATAAATACATTCCAATCCAGAGCAGAGAATTGCTGGCCTTCGGAAGAAATCCCCACGCGCAGAAAAAATTCACGGCAAGAAGGCACTCAAATCCTCCGGAAATCATCGTTCCCGTGCTCCAACTGGCGTAACGCTCGCCCAATGTTCCGCTTCGCCAGCGCGAAGGCAGCAGCGAAAGCGCTGGTCCGTAGAGAACGGTCCATCGCGTATATTCGGCAATCTTCGCGAATAAAGTGGCCATCAAAATAAGTATACCGGGCGATTCTGTTCAGAAATTATTTCAACCTGCGGGATTGTCTATCTAGCGAACATCGCTTCCGCTGAATTCTCGGTACTCACTATTTGGCAGCGATGCGATTGTGCGTGACGGTTTCCGCCGAGATTTTGCGCAATGCATATTGAATGCGAGCCGCCGAATTCTTCGCGACTCGCGTAAATGCGAGGCGTAGAGGCCGGGAACTAGGGAGCATATCGATATGACGGATATTGAAGAATTGCACGAACGCGCCGAACAAGGCGCAGAGGACAAGCGCCTCGCGTCGGTCACCGTAAGCATGGCAATTTTGGCCGTATTTGTGGCGGCAGTTTCGTTGATGGGGGAACGCATCCACGCAAACGAAGTGCTGGCGCAATCAAAGGCCGCTGATCAGTGGGCGCAGTATCAGGCGAAAGTGATCCGCGAAAGAAGCTATGAAGTATTTCTGGATCAACTGGATGTTTTTGCTTTACAGAATCCGGCTCACGCCGAGGAGGTTAGAAAAAAATATAAGACCGAGATCGACCGCTACAACGGCGAATCGAAGACTCTCCAAACTCGGGCGAACGCTACGGAAGCCGACGTAACAACTCTCGATCGGCGTTCAAACTGGTTTGATTTCTCTGACGTACTGCTGGAAGCGAGTCTGGTAATTTGCTCGATCACTCTTCTGACGCAGAAACGCGGCTATTGGTATTTCGGTTTGCTCGGCGCTGCATCGGGAATCGTCGTCGCCGTAGCGGGTTTGATCATTCGTTGAGATCTTGTCGAGAACACTAGCTCTTTCTTAAGGGGTTGACCTATGCGTGCTTCATGGCTTGCCAGCGCAGCAAGTGTGTGCGCGGCTGTATTGTGCCTCGCGATTCCGAGTTATTCCCAGACCAAGCAAGATTCGCCGCTGTCAAAGCAGGCTCCAACGACTGCGCCTGCTTCGCAAAACAACTCTCAGCAAGACAACAACGTCGACGCGATCCGAATTCTTTACACCGGAAAAACATTTGGGTATTTCCGCATTCCCGATTGGCAGGGACCAGCTGCGGATGGAGGCGGTTGCAAAGATCCTGCTCGCCAAAGAGACAAGAGCGACGCGGCAGCTGAGTTTGAGCAATTACTCAAAACAGAATTTCAGATTGGCAAAACGAAAGGCGGGATTCTCGTCGGCACCGGAGATAATTTCGCGCCGGAAATTGAAGCGCGCGATTTCTGCAATCCTCCTGCTGGTCAGCCGGGCGCGGGTAAAAATTATCAGCGCGTTGGAAAAGAACTTTTCGATTGGGACGCAATCTCAAAGCAATGGATTCGGTCTGACTCGCATTCTCAGGGCAACGCGCCTCCGACCAACGGCCTCTTCATGATTCCGACGGACAACGTCGCGAATTTCTTTGTGAAAGAAGGATATGCTGCGCTGGTCCCGGGAAAACAGGATTTCTATTTTGGCCCAGAACGCATTCGCGAACTCGCTCGGTTCATGGCAACGCAACCGGTTCCAAGTACAAGCGGCACGCTGCACAATTCTAGCGGCGGCGTTCAAATGCTTGGAGCAAATATTATTATCCAGACCACATGGAACACGGCGCATCAGCCGTTGCCTGACAGCGAAAATCCGCCGTGGTTCATTCCACGATTTCCGGATACCGCCGATCTAACCGGCGAAGCTGGCGGCGAAGACGGTGAAATCAGATTGAGCGGAATTTCCGATGGCGCGAAAGTCTATCCGTGGTTTCGCGGCGTCTCGCTAGAACTCTCCGGCAAGAATTCTGTAAGCAATTTGCTGCCAGCAATCGATGCAGCTACTTTCTATTTGTGTACTGTGAATGCCGAAACGCCCGGCCAGCCAAATGCAATTCCGCGGCCCGTCGCAGAAGGTCCGTGCACGAAATTAGAAAAGAAACCTTCTGAAAAGCCGACCCAGTTTACGCTGGATTTTCCGTGGATTGACGCGCAACACTTCTACACGCTGCATCCAGGAACGAATTACGGACTTTGCGCCGTAACTGCAAACGCGAAAGTTAAGGACGGAAACGGTCTATTCACTTTTTGCGACCGATTTTCCGTTTACATTCCGTTCTTCCAATCTTCCGGAGATATTTCTGGCGCGAAATGTTCGCAACTGCAAAATCCCGAGTGCTATCGCGATCCGGATCCTTACGTACTTATTGAAACGACAGATGAAAATAATATTAGGGAAGACGTCGCGATCTTCGGCGTAATCGATCCGCAAATCGGCGCTAATGTTGGACTGCTGAACTTTGCATGGTCAAACAGTTCCGGGCGAAATTTCAAAACAGAAACCGCGATCCAAGATCCCGCTGAAGCCATGAAACAATTGCTCGATTCTTTCGCGCGGCGGTTCGACGAAAACGGCTACGCGAAAGAAGTCGCCGCCGGAAAACGGCGTCTGATCAAAGTGCTTCTTGCGCAAATGAATTCAGAAACAGCACAGATTCTGGGCACCCGCCTGAAACAATTTCAAGTTGTCGTTAGCGCCGCCGATCCGGAAATGGCCACCGTCGGCGACACCGTTACGCTGGATTGGAACACGCCGAAACCCGGATCTGTTCGGCATCCGATGGTGATGGCGATTCCCGAACCGTACATCGTTGGCAGCAGGAATCCGCAAGCGGTTGCGGATATCGGCAGGCTGGACATCAGCATTTCGGCGGATGCTAGTCCGGTTTGGAAACTGTTTTCCGAGCACATGGAGCTTGGCAAATCTCCTGATAAAAAAACACCGGCGAATAATGCGGCCGCATTTTGGAAAGCTGTTACGTCCGCGCTAAAACGCGATTGCGTGCAGCAGGGATTCGATTCCGAAAGCCAATCCAGCCAAATTCAAACGCTGACGCTTTGCGAAATGCAAAAGGAAACTCACGCCGATGTCGCGCTGCTCCAGAAACGCGATTTCTTCGCGGAACTTCCTGAAGGCTCCGGCGATATTCCGGATTTAAGTTCTGAACTACCGGAACAAATTCTGCAACAGCTTCTGGATCGCATCGTGTGGAAAGGCGATTTCCTGAATCTGCTTTACGTTCCCGGCAGCGCGCTACAGCAGGCGCTGAAGCAATCCAAAGCGTTCGATGCCGCCGACAAATCAAATCTGAGCGTCGGCGAAAATAAAAATCGCGGACTTGTTTCCGCCGGAATTACTTTTGACGCGGCACACGGCGAATATTTGATCAATGGAAACCGCCTTGATCCTTCCAAACTTTATTCTATTGCCACCAGCGATTACATTGGCGGTGGTGATACCGGATTTCCCGATCTTGCCGCTGCGCAAATTCGGCCGGCGTCTTTACCGACTGATTTCGATAAACAGCTCGTGACAATCAGCGGGGCCGTTTGCCGCGGACTGGCCGGCCAATCCTGGAATGCGCATTGCATCGGCCCGATTCAACGCGATTCTTATCTGGACGAAATTGCCGCTTTGCCTGTAAATACCGGGCCGAGCTATACGGCAAAAGAGCAGCTCTGGACTTGGTCAATTTTTCATCACCCGCGCCCTGTTCCTGGCAAACAAAAGGAACGACCGGCGACTCTGCAAAACAAAATGGATCAGTTTGTCGAGTATCGTCCTCTGCTGGATTTCAAATTAATCAAAGCAACATTTGGTGTCACGACTCTTGGTCATAACGGATCCGACGCGCAAATTGACGCGAACTTCGGCGGCATTACGACACCGGGCGTGAACTCGCACCGGTTCACAAATTGGGCCAGCGATTTCCAGGCGCAGCTGACGCGAAACTGGAAGCACTATCAAGTTTTTGCAAGTCCTTCGTATACGTTTAACGTTCAATACAAAGGACAATCAAACGCTTCTCGCCAGATCAACCAGATCGCAAATCTGGGAATGTTTGATCTTGGTGTGGCGCGCTTGTGGAATGAGCGCGGACCGGAACACGTTGATCTGGTTTTCACCACACATTTTGAAACGCCGCTCGAGGAAACCGCGACGACATTTTCGCTGAAGTCCACTCCTCCAGCGTCGCTTCAGTTCAATCAACCGCGCAGCTTCACGACATTGTTCAGAGGTGGAGTCCGTTGGCAGCGCCGCACAAGTTCGATCGAATTCGGCCCGGAAGGCGGTCATCAATGGGACGCGTTGCGCGGATTCGTGTTCAGCACAAACGGCAACATCACCGCAACTTGCCTGGCGCTTTCGGATATAAGTTTTTCGACGTGCGTTGCAAACGCCAGCAATCCAAAAATTACAAATCCACCGACAATCACTGCGGCTTCCGTTGTGTCCACGATGCAATCCGGAAAAGATCACGCGGGCGTATATTGGAAAATTAATTTAACCGTTCCGCTTTACACGAAAGTCAGCTACGTTTTCACGGATTCAGGCGACTGGTTCCTTGTGAATTTCCGAACCGAAAACACCACGGACACGCGCTTTCGCGATGTTGAGCAGCACCAGATCAAATTTAATATTTTTCCAAGTCTCTCGATCGGACCGGAACTGGACTTGTTGTTCTACGAAAACAAATCCTCGGGCGCATTGAAAGGAACTTTTCTCCGGCAGGATCAAATCCTGATGAAAGCTCAGTTCGGTTTTGATTTGTTCAACCTGCGCAAAAAAATGAATCAGATTGAATACGCGCCGTCGACCAAATCGCAATAGCGGCAATTGTTCGTTCTTGCGCGAACTGCGACCGAAGTTCGGGGGCGCCCGGTCTGGATCCGCCTGGCACCCCCTACCCCCCTACAACGCGCATCAATATCAAAACAAAGGGGTTAGGAGATGCGATCGTCGAATCAGTGTGAAAACAAAGGACTTAGGAGTCCCCGCCACCAAGAGCCATGCAGCCAGGATTGTCTGCGCCGCGGGTACCCCCTCCCCCCTGTTTTTGTTATGAATATCAAAACAAAGGACTTACGGGCGCGAATAATGCTAAGAATATCATTCTAAAGGGCTTAGTTCCGGCCCTCGCGTTTTCGGAGTTCGCAGTAACGATTGGCCGGGTTCCGAGCCATCCCTATATTAAGGATTGGCTTGACCGCTAGCAGGATTCCGGGTGCAACGGGGGCTAAAGCCAGATCTCCTCGACGTCGTTACGGCACGAGTAAACTCGTGCCCTGTTACAAATCGTCTTTTGCCGCGCGAGCCATTTTGCGCCCGGTTGTAAATCGTTGTGTGGCGCGGGCGAAGTTGCACGGCCCTGCAGATCGTCGCGCGGCGGGCGGGTCGCAGACCCGCCCCTACCACATTTAAGAGCGCTGAGCGGAAATGCAGAACGGCTCCACGGGAACAGCGCAACTTTGAAAAGGATTGGGTTGCGATTTAGGGTAGCGTGCTAGTTACAGTGCGTCAAGTATCTTATACGACAACGTGATGAAATATAGTTTGGGCGGAGTACTCGGAAACGTTTCGAATGCTCGGGAGCATTGTGAGTTAGGGGCTAGAGATTCGCGCGCTGATGGCTTGCGCGATTAGAAATTCCAATGCGGAAGCGGACTGACGGTCGTGATGATTTGCGCGTGCGAAGTCCGCGGGGAAATCGTTTCCGCCCTCCGCGAGATTCATGAAATGGGTTTGCACGTTGAAACGGGTGCCGTTGCCGGCGCGCGTAATTCGATTCAACTCGAAAGCGCGTGCATAAGAACCGTCCGGTAGAAGGATTCTAGTTTTCGCGGTATCCGCTAGATATGGAGCAAGTACGGCACCATAAATTTTGCGACAGAGCGCTGCATCTTTCAGACGGAACATTACTTCGACGCGTTCATAAAGATTTCTGGGCATCCAATCGGCGCTGCCCAGATAGACTTCGGATTCGCCGCCATTTCCTGCGCCATTCCCGAAGACGAAAATCCGGCTGTGTTCGAGAAAACGTCCGACAACGCTACGCACGCGAATGTGGCTGCTGATTCCCCGCACGCCGGGGCGCAATGCACATGCGCCACGAACAATTAATTCGATTTGTACGCCAGCTTGGGAGGCGCGATAGAGCGTCTGAATAATATTAGGATCGAGAAGGGAATTTACTTTCGCGATGATCATCGCGGGGCGTCCGGCGCGGGCGTGCTCCGCTTCGCGGTCAATGAGCGCGATGCAATTTTTCCCGAGATTCAGCGGAGCGACGGAAAGCGGGCCGTAATGCGCTTGCTCGGAATACGCGGTGAGGTAATTGAAAACGCGATGCACGGCTTCGGTGATTTCTTCGTCCTGCGTAAAGAGACTTAAGTCGGTGTAAGTACGCGCGGTGGAGGGATTGTAATTTCCAGTACCGAGATGAACGTAACGGCGAGATTTGCCGTCAGGATCGCGCCGCACGAGAAGCGCAAGTTTGCAATGCGTTTTCAGTCCGACAACGCCGTGATAAACCTGAACGCCCGCTTCCTGCAAACTGCGAGCCCAGCGGATATTTGAGGCTTCGTCGAAACGTGCTTTCAATTCGACAACGACGGTGACTTCTTTACGTGCGGCGGCGCCAATTAATGCGCGAACAATCGGCGAATCCTCGCTGGTGCGGTAAAGAGTTTGCTTGATGCTGAGTACATCGGGATCGTTCGCGGCGCTTTCGATAAATTGCACGACGGGCAAGTAAGAATCGTATGGGTGGTGGAGAAGGACGTCACGCTCGCGCAGCGCGTGAAACATTGTGGGGGCATCGCGACGCACGGCCAAATCGCGCGGAGTAAATGGCTGAAATTTCAGATCCGGGCGGGGAGTTTGATCATACAAATTGAAAAGTCGCGAAAGATTTACGGGGCCATCCACGCGAAAAATTTGCCATGGCTCGAGGCCGAAATTTGAACGCAGGCGCTCGACAATTTCTGAGTTTGCTCCGGCGTCAATTTCAAGACGGACGGCAGCGCCCTTGCGGCGGCGATGAAGTTGCGTGTCTACTGTGTCCAAAATACTGCGGGATTCTTCCTCGCGCAGATACAAATTGCTGTTACGGGTGACGCGGAAAGGAGCGGCGGAAAGTATATTGTATCCGTGATAGAGATGATCGGCGAAGGAATGAACGATGTCGTGTAGAAATGTGAATTCAATTTTTCCGTGCGCGGCGGGCACGCGAAACAGACGCGGCAGCGCGCGGGGAACGGTAACGACGCCGAGATAGATGTGAGAATTCGGTTTTCGTTTTCGCCGCAGCAGAAATGCGACGCAGAGAGCTTTATTTAGCACGCGCGGAAATGGATGCGCGGGATCTACTGTGACGGGAGTGAGAAGTGGCTCAACTTTTTCCGCATAGAACTGCGCGACGGATTTGCGCGCTTCGGCACCCAGCTCGCTGACTTTGCGAATGCGAATATTTTCGTGGCGAAGCGCGGGCAGAAGAGTTTCGCGCCAACAGACGTATTGTTTGTCGACAAATTTGTGAATGGCGGCGGCCATTCGGGTGACAGATTCGCTTGGTGCGAGGCCGTCGGGGCCAGCCTGTCCGGTGCCATGCTCGGCTTGCTGCAAAAGTCCGGCGAGACGGACTTCGACGAATTCGTCCAAATTATTTGCAGTGATGGCCAGAAATTTTACGCGCTCGAGCAAGGGATTTTCGGCGTCGAGCGCTTCTTCCAAAACGCGCTCGTTGAATTGCAGCCACGAAATGTGGCGGTTGAAGAACAGGCGCGGGTCATCGAGCGATGCACGGGGCAATTGGATTACCTCTGAAGCGGCGACGGTATCGCACGGATGTTACAGGCAGGTTACGGCACATATCTTCGGGACAATGAGTCTACGGGACGACGAGCGCGAGAGCGGGCATGGCGCCGACGTTGATGCTGCGGATTTCGCGCATGGTTGCTGCGTCAATCACGAGGATGCAGTGCTGCTCGGGAACAATTGCGTAGAGGCGCGTGCCGTCCGGGCTGGCGACGATGCTCCAGAAGGGAAGGCTGGTTTTCATTGAGCTGATTTTTTTCCAACTGGTCGTGTCATACACGCGAATTTCACGCGCGATCGCGTTGGCGGCATTTAGCGAGTGGCTGTTGCCGATATAAACTTTCGTGCCGTCGGGCGAACGGGGCCACGCGGACAGAGTGATTTGTTCCTGCGGTCCGCCATGCGCGGCGGTGGAATAAAAACTTAGCGTGACCGCATCCATTTGAAAAATTGCACCATCACCGCGAACGACGGCGATGGATTGTCCGCCCGAAGTTGGGAATGCGCCACCGACGCCGAATTTGCGCTGCCACGGCCACTGCCCGTAAATGTTGTCGAGCTCCTTCGATCTGTTGTCGGTGCGAACGATGTGAACTTTTTTTACGTTGGGGCAGAGAACGTCAATTTGATTCGCGGTGGGAAAAGAAACAAATTCGCCATTGCCGCAATTTCCCAGATGCACGACACCGGGAAGAATTGCGCCAGAGTCGGCGTCAACCGTGGCGAGCTGAAAGTTTTCGGAGTCCGGAGTTTTCACGAGGATACGGAGGGATTTGCCGTCACCGGAAACGGCCATGGTTGAGAATGGCGGAATAAGCGTGGGCACGGGGCGTCCGATAAGTTTTTCGCCGGCAAAAACTTCGCCGCTGGAAGTTTCAACGACGGCGAGTTCGGTGGTGTGCATGCGCGTGTCTGACCCGATGAAGAGATGAGCGCCGTCCGGCGATAGCGCGAAGTCGGGATGGTATCCAGTGTGAATTCCGCCCATTACTTTGCCGGTTTCGGGATCGAGCAGCCAGATGTGTCCCCCGATTTCACCGACGTTGGGTCGCGGGTCGAGCACGTAAAGCCAACCGGGCTGAGGCGTGCTCCAATCTTCCACTTCGATGCTGGGAGATTTCTGCGCGCCGACTTGCGCTGGTGGCGCGGATTGTTGCGTGATGATGCGAGAACTATTAGTGCGGATTGTCGCGCGGGGTGAGCCGAGAGCGAGAACGCACGCGATGAAAGAATACAAAATTATTTTCATGATTTAGTGGCGCTCCGCGAGCGATTGGCGAAGGGATTGTAACATTGCTATGAGACGAGAGAGAGTGATGATGCGGTTACGGAATTTATTCTTGCGTCTCCACAGGGAGGTGATGGCAGAATATCTGAGATTTCTGGAAAGCAAGCGAATTGGAAATTGCGCGGACGCCGCGGTTCAAAAATAAATGACCACTCTGCTCTCGATTATTGTACTTGGTTTTTTTCTGGGGATGCGGCACGCGACCGATCCGGATCACGTGATTGCCGTGACGACGATTGTGAGCCGGCGGCAAAGTATTCGACAGGCGGCGCTTATTGGAATTCTGTGGGGCGTGGGGCACACGATCACAATTCTGATTGCGGGCTCGGCGATTATTTTGTTTGGGATTGTGATTCCGCCGAGGCTGGGGCTTTCCATGGAACTTTCGGTGGGACTGATGCTGATTCTGCTCGGTGTTTTGAATTTGTCGGGAATCATGAGGTGGATTACAGAAACGTTTACGCCGGCGCAGTCAGGAAGTCATTCTCACACAATTGGAAATTCGATAGTTCGCCATTCGCATGGCCATGTTCCGGAACAGCGCGAACATGACGTGGCGAAATCGCAGGAACACTGGATGGATCGGACATTTGGGCAGTTGGGAATTTATCAAGTAGTACGGCCGCTTACAGTTGGACTTGTTCACGGATTGGCGGGATCGGCGGCGGTGGCGTTGCTGGTGCTGACGACGATTCGCGTGCCGTCATTGGCGGTTTTGTATCTACTGATATTCGGAATTGGAACGATCGCGGGAATGATGCTGATTACGACGGCAATTGCGGTGCCGTTTAAGTATTCAAAGACGCGATTTGCGCGGCTGAATCACAGCCTGGGACTTGTGTCGGGGATTATCAGCGTGGCGTTTGGTGTTTTTATTGTGTATGAGATGGGCTACGTGAACGGGCTTTTTCGGCACGCTCCGAATTGGGTTCCGCATTAATTCGGCGCGTTAGGAATTCAATATGGATTTCGTCGCCGCATAGATCCGAACGTACTTTTCGTAACAGGCGACCATCATCGCAGCGTTCTCTGGATTTGGGTGCACGCGTTTCACTACTCGCACGACCGCATCACACGCCGTGTCAACTGACAGCCAAATTTTCGCGCCGACTCCTGCGAGCATTGCTGCGCCGAAAGCAGCGCCTTCTTCGGCTTCCACAATTTCAACTTCCTTTCCATAAATGTCCGCCTGAATTTGTCGCCACAGCAAAGAAGTAGCTCCGCCTCCGCCGAGGCGAATGGAATTCACGGGCACATTCATTTCGCGGAAAATTGTGAAGGTATCGCGCAAGCTGAATGTGACGCCTTCGAGAATTGCGCGAATCACGTGAGCTCGAGTGTGAGAGGCGGTTAGTCCAACGAGAGCTGCGCGTGCATTGGGATCCAGATGTGGAGTGCGCTCGCCCATTAAGTATGGCGTCCAGAGCAACCCTTCCGCGCCGGGCGGAACAGTTGCCGCTTCTGCGGTGAGCTGATCGAAAGAATCCGCGTTTTGTTCGGCGAATTTAGATCCAAAACAATCGCGGAACCATCGCAGAGAAAGTCCGGCGGCTTGGGTTACGCCCATCACATGCCAACGGCCGGGAATCGCGTGACAAAAAGTGTGAAGGCGGCCTTTCGGATCGAGCGCGGGCCGATCCGTCGCGGCAAAAACAACTCCTGAAGTTCCAATCGTAGCGCTGACGGCGCCGGGCCTTGCGATTCCCATGCCGACCGCGCCGGCCGCTTGATCTCCCGCGCCTGCAACTACCGGCGTGCCGACTTTTAATCCAGTTGCCTCAGCGCCTTCGGCGGAAATTTGTGCGCAAACATCCGGCGATTCGTGCAGCGATGGGAGTAACGATTGATCCATCGCCACCGCCTGTAGAACTTCTGATGACCATTTTCGCTTTGCGACATCGAGCATTAATGTGCCGGACGCGTCGGCTAAATCCGTCGCGCGCTCGCCTGTCAATTTCAGGCGTACATAATCCTTTGGAAGCATTACGGACCGCACGCGCGCCCAATTTTCCGGTTCGTTCTCTCGCGTCCACATTAATTTGGTGAGGGTAAAATTTGTTAGTGCGGGATTGCAGGCCAACTGAATGAGTTTTTCCGCGCCGATGCGCTTATTCAATTCCTTGCATTGTTTTTCGGTGCGAACGTCGCACCAGATTAGCGCGGGGCGAACTACTTCGTCGAACCCATCGAGCATTACGGCGCCGTGCATTTGTCCGGAAAAACCAACACAAGCGATTTCGTCGCCGCGGAGCTTTCCAATTTCCATCGCTTTGCGAATCGCAATTTTCGCGGCACGCCACCAGTCTTCGGGACGCTGCTCGGCGCAAC
Organism: uncultured Acidobacteriota bacterium; assembly: GCA_963778235.1. GTDB lineage: Bacteria > Acidobacteriota > Terriglobia > Acidiferrales > UBA7541 > DASTCZ01. Next base: position 967,331 of record CAVZTQ010000004.1, read on the forward strand.
CGATCTTCGGCGAAGCGAACGGCTGGTGATCTTCCGAGGCTGAGGCGACGATGCGGCCATTCTCATCCATGATGACGGCGCGCGTGCCGCCGGTGCCGACGTCAATCCCTAAGACATGTTTGCGCATTGCGTTGGCCACTATTTTTAAGCGTTATATGTGGAAGACGAAGCTCTGCCGCCGTGGCCTGTCCAATTGGTGTGAAAAAATTGCCCGCGAGGTTTGTCGACGCGTTCGTAGGTATGCCCGCCGAAGAAGTCGCGTTGTGCTTGCAAAAGATTCGCGGGCAGACGCTCGGTACGGTAGCCGTCAAAGAAGGCCAGCGCGGTTGAGAACGCCGGCAGGGGCACGCCGATTTCAATTCCCCGGATAATCGCTTTGCGCCAGGACGCCTGATACTTGTTTATCGCGGACGAGAAAAAATTATCCAGCAGCAAGTTCTGCAGCGCGGAGTTCTTGTCGAACGCAATTTTAATATCACCAAGAAACGCGCTTCGGATGATACAGCCACCGCGCCACATGAGTGCTACGCCGCCCATATTTAGTTTCCACCCCTGCTCTTTTTCCGCGGCGCGCAGCAACATGTAGCCTTGCGCGTAACTGGCGATCTTCGAGCAGTACAGCGCGCGGCGAACGTCCTCGATAAACACCAAATTATCGTCAGCCCGTTTTGCGTTAGGTGGACCCTGGAGCACGTTCGCGGCGGCAACGCGTTGTTCTTTCAATGCTGAAAGGCAACGTGCAAAAACACTTTCTCCAATTAACGTTACGGGCTGGCCCATGTCGAGCGCGGAAATTACCGTCCATTTTCCGGTGCCCTTTTGTCCGGCCGCATCCAGAATTTTGTTTACGAGCGGCTGACCGTCTTCGTCCTTCTTTGCAAAAATGGCTGCGGAAATTTCAATCAAATAACTATCCAGTTCGCCTTTGTTCCAGTCGCCAAACACTTTGGAAAGTTCATCGGTGGTTAGGCCCAGTCCGCGTTCGAGCAACTGATACGCCTCGCCGATAAGCTGCATATCGCCGTACTCGATGCCGTTATGCACCATTTTTACGAAGTGGCCCGCGCCGTCTTCGCCGACCCAGTCGCAGCAGGGAGTGCCATCTTCCACTTTCGCGGCGATCGTTTGGAAAATTTCTTTAACATGCGGCCACGCTTTAATATTTCCGCCGGGCATGATGGAAGGGCCGAATCGCGCGCCTTCTTCGCCACCAGAAACGCCGGTGCCGATAAAAAGAATTCCTTTTGCAGCGAGATCTTTGGTGCGGCGAGTTGTGTCAGTGAAAAGGGAATTGCCGCCGTCGATGATGATGTCTCCATTTTCAAGATGCGACAGTAGCTGCGCGATTGTTTGGTCCACAACTTCGCCGGCCTTCACCATCAACATAACGCGCCGCGGAGTTTTTAACTGGCTGCACAGCTCTTCCATCGAGTGCGTGCCCACTACTTGGGTGCCTTTCGCCTCAACATTCAGGAAGTCGTCTACTTTGGAAGTGGTGCGGTTGAAGACGGCCACTTTGTAACTGTGGTCGTTCATATTCAGCACAAGGTTTTGCCCCATTACAGCGAGGCCGATCAATCCGATGTCACAGGTTGCAGTGCTCAATTCGACCCCCGATTTGCGAGCTTCGATTCGACGATACAATAATACCTGAATCAAAGCACACGTTCGCTTTGCCGCGGAAGTTTTTGAAATGCTGGTTGAATTCAACGAGGTTGAAATGGTGCCCCGCTGGAACTAGACGTTATTCCACTGCGGTGGGAGTGCGGAGTTGCGATTCGAGAGCGGCGCAGTATTCGCGTTCGACTTCAAGTTGCGACTGGAGTTTTTTCACCAACGAACTCAGGTGCCGAATTTCTGAACGGAGTTTTGCAATTTCCGCGGAGTTTGCGTGTGCACCGGCCGGCGTGGCAACAGGAGCGGTTGCGCGCGGCACGAGTTGTGTTGCGACAGGAGGGGCGGAAGGCGCGATCGCACGTTGCGTAGGCACAGACACTGGTGCGGCTGGTGGCACTACGGACGGCGGAACAGAGAATCCGAAAAGTTGGCTCAATGGATTCACTGGAGCAGTTTCGCTCTGCGCTGGCTTTTCCGTGGGTACGTCGCGATGCAGAAGTTTTTTTACGCGCGCGACGAGATCCTGCGGATGGAAGGGTTTCCGAAGCAGCTCGTCGGCTTTAACTTCGTGCGCTTTTTCCGCGACTTCCTGATTCACGATGCCGGACATTAAGATGACAGGTTTATTTTGAAGCGCCGGATTTTGTTTGATGAACTGGCAAAGCTGATAGCCGTCCTTATCCGGCATGATGACGTCGCTGATAATCGCGTCGGGAACGGTTTGCGCGAACATGTCGATGGCCGAAGTTACATCGGCGCAGGTGACGACATTAAAATTTTCACGGCGAAATGCAATCTTCACGACCTCGCGCATGGTGGCGCTATCGTCAATGAAATAAATATTCGGCACGGACCCCGGCTGCGGTGTATTCGCGTCGCTCATATAAGTTCCTTCTCTGGCATTTCTCGTTGCGCTTCGTCGTATTCGCGCATGGCATCCAGCAGTAATTCCATGGCCTGGCGGTGCACAGTGCGTTCCGCCGGAATCGCGCCAACAACGAATTTGTAAGTACCCATGCGGGTTTCCTGGCAGTTCTTAATAATTTGCGTGACTGCTTTCTCGCCGCTCAGATTGCCGCACTCCGCGTGATGCATTACGCCCGCTTCAAAAAAAACAACCGCGTCGGTTTCGCCGGCGTTGATGTGGAGGCCGCCGGTCTGGCCGGATTGAGAAAGCATTTGAACGACGCCCGGCAAGTCCAGATGCGCAATATTTCCGCTGAGCGATGTTTCGGTCGCGGAAAGCATCTGCGTTGGTTGAAATCCTTTTTTCGCGCTGAGAAGAAAAGATTCGATTTTGGAAACAATTGCAGTCAGATCACTGCGGCGGTCGATGTAATCGTCGCAGCCTGCGCGATATGCTTGAAACAATCCCTGATCGCCGCCATTGCCGAGCGCCATGAACGGAATCTTTGCGGTCTTCGCGTCGTTGCGAAGTATGGGAACCATTTCAAATGCGCCCATCTCGCGAAGTTCGGTGGCGCAAAGAATCACGTCGGGAGTATTCCATTCGAGCATCGTGAGCGCGTACGACGCAGTGGAATGATGAATCACTTCAAAGCCGGATTTCTTCAATGCTTCCGTAATGCGCCGCACAAAATAGACGTTGGTATCGATTAGGAGAACGCGAATCGGCGCTTCGTGTGAGCTCATTGCAGCGCCTCCGCTGCTCTAATTTGTTCGGACGGAGCGGCTAGGCTTCGCGCGATGGCTTTCTCAAAATCAATCACGTCGATTACATCGCCAGCGAGATCCAACGAGCCAATCGCGAATTCATTCTGATCTTGCGGCGGAAACATGATTCCTGAAACCAGTTCACATTCGCCGTCAACGGGGATTGCGTATCGATCCGCGACATTTCCGGCGTGCCGTTCAATCACCAAATAGAATTTTGCGGAGGTGGATGGGACGCCGAGCAGACCGAGCCCCATATCCATGACGGGAAGAACTCGTCCACGACGCAAAACTACGCCGACAATCAGCGACGTGGTATGCGGAAATATATGCAGTTGAGGCGAGAGAATTAGTTCTGCGATGCCGGAACTCTGAATTGCGATTCGACGCGATCCAATTTGAGCCACGACGAATGATGGTATTTGTTCGAGCGGTTCGGCGATCACGAGAGTTCGCCTCCGCCGTGAACGGAATCGACTGTTTCCTGAAGTTCCGCCGCAGATTGCTCGAGCGCTCGTAATTCGTCCGCAGTGAGAAATCCTTTTGGATCAACGACAGGCACAACTTTGCCTTCCAAAATTGTAAGTCCGCGATACCACAGGCGCTCTTCACCTTGAAAAGAGCGCGGCAGAGCAACGATTGCGCGCATCTCGGCCATTTCTTCAATGCGATCCACCAGAACTGCAACCGGCGATTTGGAAAGAATTAGAAGCGTCGTTGGACGGGACTGAGGCAAATGAAAATGATCGAAGCCGCTCACCACAAAATAGGAACGCGTGTCCCGTTCAATCATGTGCCGTACTTTCGGAACAACGACGCTTTCCAAATCCATCACCATGCCGCCTAGGCTGTCTGTATTCCGAATTTCCTGAACGGCTGCGGCGGAAATCGCGAATGTAAACTCGCCGATCGAGAAGACAACCACTTGTTCAGTAGCGCGATTGTTGTTCGCGGCCGAAACGGAGTTTTGCGATTGCGTCATCGGACGCCTGCCGGTTGAATTGCGCGGACCAATTGTTCCATCCGTCTTTCAATCGCCGGATACATTCCTTGAATTCCGAGCACTTGATTCACTGCGCCGGTGCGAATCGCTTCCGCCGGCATTCCGAAAATTACAGAAGTTGCTTCGTCCTGCGCCAAAGCCCATCCACCTGCGGCTTTCACCGCTTGCACACCGCGAGCACCGTCGCCGCCCATTCCTGTGAGCACGACGGCGATCACTTGCGAACCCGCATAGGTGGCGGCGGATTCAAATGAAACGTCGGCGCACGGTCGGTAGCCTGAAATTCGCGGGCCATCGTCCAACATGATTTGTCCGCCGGAAGAAAAGCGCAGGTGGTGAGAGCCGGGACAAACGTAAAACACGCCAGGCCGGATCATTTCGCGGTCTTCCGCTTCCTTCACGCGAATTGCAGAAACTTCGGCGAGCTGCACGCTCAGTTGCGACGTAAAGGCTGCGGGCATGTGCTGCACGAGGACAACTGCGCCCGGAAAATCTCGTGGAAAATTTGGAACTAAATTCATCAGCGTTGCGGGGCCGCCTGTAGATGCCGCGATCACGACCAAAGGAAATTTGCTGTCACCGGATGCGCTTGTCTTCAACGGCCGATATGAGGGGACTGTTTCTTTACGTTCCGCGCGGACGCCTAATGTTGCCGTGCGAACGACGCGAACCTTCGCGGCCATTTTCAATTTACGAAGAAGTTCGTCCTTCACATTTTTCATGTCTAGATCGATGCCGCTGGAAGGTTTAGAGACGAAATCGATTGCGCCAAGTTCAAGCACACGCAATGCGCTGGATGCGCCTTCGCGCGATTCCGAACTCACCACGAGGATCGGCCGCGGATGTTGCGTCATGATCACTTTCGTTGCTTCCATGCCGTCCATGCGCGGCATATTAATGTCCATGGTGATCACGTCCGGCTGAAGAGACTCAGACATCGCGACGGCTTCGCGCCCATCGCGGGCTTGTCCGACGACTTCCAATCGCGGATCGCTGGCGATAATTTCTTCCAGAACTTTCCGCATAAACGCGGAATCATCCACGATCAGCACACGAATTTTTTTCTCAGCGTCCATGGTCATGCGCGTTCAAAGGTTGGTGCATTTTGGTGCGAACGGTCCTCAACGGTACCGATTAATTCTTCAACGACGGAGAGAAGTTGATCTTCCTGCACGGGCTTCGTCAAGAAAGAAGCCGCGCCTTCCTTCATTGCGCGATCGCGATGCTTTGCGCCCGCGCGTGAAGTTACGACCAATACCGGAATCCGGCGCGTGGCTGCGTCCTGCCGTAGATGCGTCATTAGTTCGTAGCCATTCATGCGGGGCATTTCGATATCGGTGACAAGTAAGTGGCATCCGAGCTGCGCGATAATTTCGGAGGCTTCCAATCCGTCGGAAGCAAGTTTCACGCGATAGCCGGCTTTCTCCAGCATTCTGCCGACGAATTTGCGCACGCTGATCGAATCGTCCGCCACAACTACAACTTTTTCGCCGCGCAACTCGTCCACGACCGCCGCGGGAATGCTTCCCGACGCAACGGCTGCTGCGCCCGGCGCGAAAACGCGCGCGGCGCTTGCCGATGGAATAACGATGTTTCGTTCGGATGTGTCGCCGGCGACGAGGCGATTCACGTCGAGCAAGAGAATCAGGCTGCCGTCGCTGGAAATTGTCGCGCCCGGAAAAAGTTTTACGCGGCGAAGATATTCGCCGAGATTCTTGATGACAACTTCGTCCTTGCCCAGAACTTCTTCGACGATTACGCCGACCTGACGGCCAACTACATGAACAACAATCATTCGGAAGAATCCGTTGACCGGTTCAAGTGGTGCGAGGCCAAGCGCGGTATCGAGCCGAATGACTTCTGTGACGATTCCGCGCACTTTCGTTAGCAATTTTCCGCCGACATCTTCAATTTCTTCCGGCCGAACTCTGCGAATTTCTTCTACGACGGCGAGGGGCATCGCCAGTGTGGTTGCGCCCGAACGAATAAAGAGTGCTTGCGAAATGATGAGTGTGAGCGGCACTTTCACGGCGAAGCATGTGCCTTTTCCAGCCTGGCTGCGGATTTCAATTTCGCCGTTCAGTGCGTGAACGTTATTTCGCACAACGTCCAGACCCACGCCGCGGCCGGCGATTTCATTTTTTGCGGCAGCCGTAGTAAATCCGGGGTGAAACAGGAATGCGCGGAGTTCGCGTTCGCTGGGGCGCTCTGAATCCGAAGCGGATATAAGTCCGGCTTGCACTGCACATTGATAAATTCGTTCGTAGTCAAGCCGCGTCCGTCATCTTCAATTTCGATGTGGACCTGATTTCCGCGGTGAAACGCGCGGACAGTGATGCGTCCTCGCGCTGGTTTCCCGGCGCGTTCGCGATCTTCGGCGCTTTCAATTCCATGCGCTACGGCGTTCCGCACCAGATGAATCAGCGGATCGGTGATTTGCTGAACGATATTGTTGTCTAGTTGGGTTTCTGCGCCTTCTTCAATTAGCTCCACTGGCTTGCCGCAAACTTTTGCTGCATCGCGCGCCGTACGTGAAAGGCGTGTGTACAAATTGCCGATGGGCACCATACGCGCTTGCGTCAGGCCGTCCTGCAGGTGGTGAGCGAGCTTCGTGAACTCGTTGATGTCCATGCCAACGCGTCCAACAAATCCGCCAAGCTGGGAAACAACTTCGGAAACGTCTGCGGAAATCTCGGCAAGAGAACGCGCCAGAATATTTACGTCGTCGTAGCGATCCATCTCGAGTTCGGAGAATTCCGAGCCGTTCGCATTCGCCGATGGCGCAGTTCGATTTCCATTTTCGTCAGTTCGTTGTTGCGCGGAGGAATTTGCGTCGAAGATCCCGCCGCTGATCTGATTGAATTCGTACTTATCCTGGAATTCTGAAACTTTATTTGTCAGCCGGTGGCGGGCAAGGCCCAACACTTCGACGAGTTTTTTCAATTCAGCCATGCGGCCAACCAATCGCGTACGATTGATGACCAGTTCGCCGACGCCGTTCATCATTTGGTCCAGGCGCTGGAGCGAAATACGCACGGATTTCGCGGAAACGACGCGTGCGGCAGCCGGAGCGACAGAGGATTCGCCAATTGAGTTTTCGGAAACTGCTTCAGTTTGAGAGCTAGCAGCAACCGCGGCATGCGGAGTCCCGGCGGTTTCGTCGGACTGTTCTGCGGGAACCCATTCCGTGATCCGCGCCAGAAGCGGCGTAACTGCTGCGTGCATTTCCTCGTCGGATGCCCAATCCTGCTGCAAGAATTTACGGAGCACGTCGACAGTCTGGAGGCAAACTTCAACGATTTCGGCGCTCGGCGTCATCGCGCCATCGCGCAGTTGTCCGATCAAATCTTCGAGCCGGTGTGCCATGGTGCTCAATCTGCGCAGACCAACTTGAGCCGCCGATCCTTTGATCGTGTGAACGGAGCGGAAGAGGCGGTGAATTTCGTCAGCGCTCGGATTGGATTCAAGCGTCAACAGGCATTGGGTCGCCACATGCAAATGTTCTTCGGCTTCCGGCACAAAAAAGTCGAGAACTTCTTTCGGAACTTCGTCGTCATCCGGAAATATTTCCGTATGCGCGCTTTCGACAGTGGCGCCAACGCCAGTCTGCTCCGGTTCTGGTTCAGCAGCAGCCGCGGGAAACGCGAACGAGTAGCGATGCTTGAAAGATGCGATGTCCTCGACAGTTTCTTTGTCCATCGGCGACGATTTGCAGAATGTCGAATTCAAGAACCGTGACCGCGTCGGCAAGAAATTCAGTGAGCGGGCCGCAAGTGTCCGGGCTCAGATCGGTGTTATGCGCATATTGGAAAACGTGCGCCAATTTGCTGGCGATTTCTGAGAAGAGCGGAAATCCAGCGATCGCCGCGGATTGCATCAACGCGTGCGCGGCTTCATGGAGCCGGGCTAGATTCCTCCTGCGGTGATGGCGATTCAATCGGAAGTCCGCCGCATTCGCGCAAAAGTTGGATGCGTTCCGATGCATCTTGCAGAAATTGCTCGAGCGAATTCGCGTCGTGTGGAATCATGAGCCACACCCCGGCGCGGTGGATTTCTGCTGCGTGCCGGCGGCCTGCGGTTTGAAATAATATTGGCAATCGCCGTGAACGGCGCTTGTGAAGTTGACGGGAGCGGTCTTGATCGATTCCGAATGACCGAGAAAGAAAAATCCGCCGGGATTTAGCGTGTCGTAAAATCGTTGCAGCAAAGCATTTCGCCGCTCTTCAGAGAAATACATCAGCACATTCATGCAGAAAATGAAGTCCATCCGGCCCACGTAAACTGCCTGCGCCAGATTCATCGGAACAAATGAAATTAAACGCCGCAGCCGCGGCTTCACTTGGTAAGAGTTTCCGGTGTGCGTGAAATGTGCTTGTAATTGCTGTGGTGAAACGTTCGCGAGCCTTCGGCCGGTGTAAACACCGCGCTCGGCGTGAAGCAACGCTTCGCGACTAATATCCGTCGCAAGAATTTCGATTTGCCACGCGTCAGGAAATGGCAGCGTGTCCAGCGCTGTGATGCCGACTGAATATGCTTCTTCGCCGGTTGCGCAGCCGGCATTCCAAATTCGAAGCGTGCGCGGATTATTCCAAAGTTTGCGGGACTGAATTTCCGGCAAGTACAACTTGCTCAAGCGAACGGAACACGTCGGGGTAGCGAAAAAACGATGTTTCCTGCGTGAGCAGCACCGCGAGGAAACGATCGTATTCGATATTCGATTTGCGAATGCGCTGAATCAGTGCGGCGCTGTCCGGCTCTCCGCATTCACGCAAATACTGATTCACTTGCGAAGAAAAAAATCGCTCGCGAGATGAGTCCAGAAAAATTGCGGAGCGTCCTTCGATGAGCGTACGGATCTCATCCAACTCGGATGCTGCAACCATCGCCGGTAATGTGGATGACTTGTTCATGCCAATTCCAGGTTGTTGCAAATTGGCCCAGCGATTTCAGGCCGAATTGCGTGCTGGTTTAGCGTCTCGCCTCCGCCAGCACTGGCTCTCGTTTTTCTGCCGCCGCTGGACCATCCGAACGGAATTGAGACAGTGCGTCGATCAACTGCTCTGAAAGTTTTACGAGATCGCCCACGGTTCCGGCCGCCTGCCGCGCACTTTGCGAAGTTTGGCGGGTGATTCCGGAAATAATCTGCATTGCGTTTGCGACGCCTTCCGTTCCGCGCACCTGCTGTTTGGAAGCGAGTGAAATTTCTTGAACCAGTTCAGCCGATTGGCGGACAACGCTCGAAATTGCTTCGAGCGCTTTTCCGGCTTGATCGGCCAGGCCGGCGCCGACTTCCACTTCCTTCGTTCCTTCTTCCATGACGACGACCGCTTCGTTTGTCTCCGCCTGAATCGCCTTGATTAATGCGCGCAATATCTTTCGTTGCGCTGCGTGAGTGTTCTGCCAGTTTGCGAACTTCGTCGGCAACGACGGCGAAACCGCGTCCGGCATCTCCCGCGCGCGCAGCTTCAATCGCGGCGTTCAAGCGCCAGCAAGTTGGTTTGTTCGGTGATGTCGTTAATCACGTTGATGATTTCAGAAATTTCCAGCGAGCGATCGCCAAGCGACTTAATTTTTCTTGCCGTCGCTTGCACCGAGGAGCGAATGCGCTGCATTCCCTCTAGCGTATCGCGCACTGCGCGGTTGCCTTGTTCCGCGGCGTCCAGAGCGCGGCGAGCCGCTTCCGCGCTTGCTTCTGCGTTGTTGGAAACTTGCTTCATCGAAACCGTAAGCTCTTCTACGGCCGAAGAAGTATTCGTGATTTCCTGATCCTGTTGCGTAGTGCCGGAGTTCATCTCGTCGGTAGCCACAAGAATTCGCGTGGAATTGGTGGAGACATCCATCGCCGCTCGGCGTACACGTTCAAGAACCGTCGTGAAATTGTCGAGCATCGAGTTCATGGACTCAGCCACATTGCCGAGCGCATCGTCGGTAACTTTCCCGCGCAGCGTCAGATTGCCGCGCCCAACCTGATTAATCAGATTGAGCAGGTCCGTGATGCTGCGTTGCAGCGATTCCTGCGCCGCCTGATTTCCGTACGGCTCGCGAAACTTTCGATCAGCGAGCGATTCAGATTTCCAGCGATGAATCCAAATTCATCCTGCGAGGAGTCATCCGCCTTCGCGTGGGAATCGCCCGCGGCGAAACCTTTCCGAAAAACTTGCGAGCGCGCCGATCGGCCGCAAGACGCGCCGCGGCAGCATGATCAGAAGTGTCGAGCGCCATCGACGATTGCGAGTCCGATCGCAGCCATCAGCGCAAGTCCGGCATTTCCGGGAGGCAAGCCTTGGGAAAGCGAGCACGCCGCCGGAATGCGCGCCAGCCTCGAATGCCAACCCGAGGACTGCGAACAGGGCGAGAGCTGTCGAGATGACCAGTAGCCAGATTGTTGTACTCAGACGAGATTTCATGACCGTAACTGCCTCCATCATTCCGCTCTTGCGGTACTTCATTCGATCTCTGCGGTCGTGCTTGAATCCGAATCGTGCCCATAATCAAATTGCAGGAACGGGAAACGCTTGCACCATCCGAGATAAATCCATCACCAGCGCCAGCCGATCGTCGTGCCGCAACATTCCGCGGCAATGCGGCATGTCATCCGGAATCTGATCAATCAGCGATTCCGGCAGCGCGGGATAAGTTCCGACTACTTCGTCAGCGGCGATGCCTACTCGAAGATCTTCGCTGCGTTCATTTCCGGAAAGCACCGCCACAACAACGCTTCGCGGCGAAAGTCCGGGGCGGCGGCCTTCGGTGACGGCGATGTCAACAACCGGAATAATCGATCCGCGCAAATTAAAAACTCCCATCAGGAACGGAGGGCCGAGCGGCACGCGGGTCACCAGCGGCCAGTCGACAACTTCCTCAACTTCCAGCACCGGAAGACAAAATCGCTCGCGCCCCGCGCGGAAAACGCAGTACTGCCGGCTCGGGCGGAACCTGCACCGTCGATTCGCTGCTCTCCAATAATTCGGCGCCGGATGACTCCGGCGGTGTCGGCTCGAGTTGGAATTCTTCGGCCACTATTATGTCGCCTCACACTTCGCACGTACTCATTAGTAAGAATGCACGTCTCGCGCCACTGCTATGCGTGTCGTTTCAAAATTCATCTCACGTCTAACTTATTGCAAGCTACAGACTTTAGAGCTCATTCAGTCCGACTCGGCAGCCGCGCATTGACGCTGATGCCGCTTGTATCTCCGCTCGTCTCACGCTGAGATTCGCTTTCGCTCAATTCCATCTCATTCGCCAGCGACGATAGCCGCTGCAGGATTTCGTTCAGCCGCAAAGCCATTTTGTGCATGGTTCGTATCTGTTCCAGGCCTCCAACGGACAAGGGTTCGTCGGAAAGCAGCAGCAAATCTGCATTTCCCAATAAGAGAAGTCAGCGCATTGACCATTCCCGGCCGGGCTGCTCAGAAGAGATTGGCCGACCGTCGCCAATCGTTGTTGAGCCAGACAAATGCTGCTCTGCCTCGCGCGCTTGTTTTTCAGCGGCAATGCGGCGGAGAACTTCTTTTGCGAATGAAAGTAGAGTGTCGGGCCAGCCGGGTTGTTCGGAAAAAGTTAGCCAATCGGGATGCGCGGTGCGAATCGAAGAAAGTTTTGCTGAATCACCAACCACACAAACTGTCGTGTCGCATTGAAATTCTGGAGCGGGCACCGCCGGCGAGTTCTGCCGCAGAAAACCCAACGATGATCAGCGCGTACCCAATCAGGCTCGCTTGTTTCCACATCTCCGTGGAGACGACGGTGATCGGAGGCGCGTCATGTTCCATTTCCCAACGAGACACAAATTCCCGAATGAATTCCACATCGTCCGAGACGACTAAAACAGGTGAGGAATTCATTGTTTTTCTTCCGCTATCACGCCGCCGGTTTGAAGCTGTTCGGCTTCTTCAGCCAGGGAGAGCAATCGTTTGAGGCTGATACTGAGATTTACTGCCGCGTCGATTTTTTTCCCGCGCTTGAGCTGGTCAATGTGCTCCTGAAAATGCCGGATTCCGGATCGCGCATGCGCCAACGCTTGATGCAGAATTTTCACGTCAACGAATTGCTTTCCTGCGCTCGATGGCCATTCCGAGCATCGCTCTGGCGACAATCGCTTTGCGGAGGTCCTCGGAATTCGGGCCGCTATCACTGACGAACGCGGCTACTTCCCAGGCGGAAAGCAGAATCCGCGTTCCTTCCACCGTGACGGTGGTCATCGAACGTCCGCGCACTGGCGGCGTCGCGATCAACTGTTCCCAAATTTTTTCTTCGCAATTTTCTAAATCGGCTTCAGATACATTTGGCACGCGTGCTCGCGGATTCTGCGGGTCGTCGGAGAATCGTTCGCAACTCGCGGGCGCTTTCTGCTGCGAATTAGGGGAGACACCCGTTTTCTGTTTGCCATGGCGCTGAAGTCTGTTGAAATTGTAGAAAAAGGCGAAGGGCTGCCCGGATTCAAATGAATTTGGTTCTGGCTTATCTGTTCGCTGGTACATTCGTTCGCGCGATTTTCCTTTGATCCGGCCTCGGCGGATCTACCTGACGCCGGCGTCAGGATCCAGAGCGTCTTCCAAATCCGCTCGCAGCGACATCAACTGTTCATACGGGCGCATCGCTCCGCCCTGTGAGTAGTCACGATGAAACGGGGCCTTCCAACGATGATGAAATTCGTGGAGCTTCGCGATCGGTTCAGAGGCCGAAAATCCGGCGCGACGGCAATCGACGTGTTTAATTCCTTTCTTCTCGATCTCAAGCAGCATGTGGCCAATGGTGCGCAGGTCGGCGTGCAGCAATTGGATGAAAATTCTTCGAAGCAGGAAATTGAACCGGCAAAATGTGACAAGCGCGGCGGGATCGTAAAACATTCCTCCGGCATTTTCTTTGGCGATGCGGCCCTTTTCCACCAGGCCCTGATCGATGAAATCGCGCAAGGCTGCGGCATTGCTGCGCGGTTTCCAATATCACGTCCAACGGTTCGCAACATTCGAGCGCCGCAATCTCCACTTCTCCGAGCACGGGTTGAAGCACGCGCGCGACATCGGCCAGGTCAATCAACGCGGCCATCAGCTCGTGCGGCGCGCAGAGCGCAAAATATTGGACGACGAGCAGATCAATCTTGTCGCGATCCTCAGTAGTCTTATCCGGTTTGAATAAGTGGCGTCGAAGAGAGCTCGGAGACCTTCCTCGCGAGCGGCTGAAGGCGTTGCGAGGAATTGCCGGATGTGAACAGCCTGAAGTTTGCGATCAACTTGATCCAGCCAGCGAAATCGCTCGCAGCGTGTTTTTCGTCCCGCCATGGCGAAGGAATTGTTTCTGATGGATACGGGGGATTTTCTGATTCGCAAAGGCGAGCAAGCGCAGCGTAGATCGGATACAGCAGTTGAAAATCAGACCACGAATGACCGGCCGGTCGAGCTCGGCCAGGCACTGCTACTGCAATCGAATTCCGATCTGCTTGAGTTGGCATCTTTTTCAGCTTCTTGATAATCCAGTTTCGATCTTCCGCCAGAAATCTGGCCGCGATGGCTCGATGGCCCTCTTCGTATTGAAGGGCGACGATGTTCGCTTCGACTCCAAGTGATCCGTCCGAATTTCGCAGAAAGATTTTGTCGTCCAGTTCCAGCGGAAGCTTCGAGAAAAACAAAACAATTCGCGACGTGCCAAATTCGATCGTCGTATTTTCTTTCAGATCGCGGCCCTCTTTTCGGCTTGCCACCACCAGCACCGGCACGCGCACCGGGCTTGCGTCGGGGAATATCGCCACCAGCCGCTCCACTGCGGAGTTCTTTGCGGGCGCTTCGACTGCTGTTTTTCCTTTACGCATAGTTTCGCAACTCGAGCTATTCGATCGGACGGGAACGGCGGATGGATCAGCCGAAGGCACTCGTCCAAGGAGAGTTACATGCAAGAGTGGAGCCAAAGAAAATGCGTGAGACAGCGGCGAGCTAAGCCGATTAATTTGCGTAAGTTACAGAAAGGGCTGCACGGGGCTCGAAGCTGTCCGTCTCAGAGTGCGACGATTTATCTCACTGTTTGCCCGTGAAGCTAGAGGATCTGGCGAAGAGTGTTAATAAGGATAGCGAAGATTGCGCGAACAATTAGTCTGTTGCGACGGATTCCTGACTGCCGCTGAGTCGCGCCGGAAATTTGATAGCGCTTGAGCTTGCGGTAAAGTGTGGCGCGGCTAATACCCAACATTTTTCCGGCCATTGCTTTGTCTCCGCCCACTTGTTCAAACACGCGCGCTATCGTTAAACGTTCTAGTTCTTCGAGCCCGGTCGTCGAAGACGGACCGGCCTTCGAGCGGCGTATCTTTCGCGACGTTCCTGACCCACACGCGGCAAGAAGTGAAGGCGGCAAATCTGCAACGTCAATTCGTTCGCGGTCGCCGAGAATCAGCGCGCGGCTGATGCAGTTCTCCAAGCTCTCTGCACGTTTCCCGGCCAATCGTAACTCATCATCAGCTTCATTGCCGCCGGAGTGAATTGTACATTTTCGCCGGAAGCGTGGCGATCCAGGAAGCAACGCAGCAACATCGGAATATCGGAACGGCGCTCGCGCAACGGGCGGCAGAGCAAACGGTGACCACATTCAGCCGGAAGAAAAGATCTTTGCGAAATGTTCCCTCGCGGAAAGCCGCTTCCAAATCGCGATTCGTCGCAGCGATCACGCGCAAATGAACGCTCACATTGGAGTTGCTGCCCACCGGCCGCACTTCTTTCTCCTGCAATACGCGCAATAATTTGGCCTGCATTTCGAGCGGCAATTCGCCAATTTCGTCCAGGAATATTGTTCCGCCGTCGGCTGCCTGAAATAATCCCTGTTTTGATTTCACCGCGCCGGTGAACGCGCCTTTTTCATATCCGAACAAATCACTTTCCATCAAAGTTGAAACCAGCGCGCCGCAATCGACGGCCACAAATGGCATTTGCGCGAAGGCGCCTCGATAGTGAATCGCGCGTGCAACCAGTTCCTTTCCCGTTCCGCTTTCGCCGGAAATCAGCACGGGCGTGCGATTATCTTTCAGCCGCCCGATCATTCGCAGAACTTCGCGGATTGTCGGCGAATCACCGATAATTCCGTCCAATTCCTGCTCAGTTTCCACGCGCTCGCGAAGCACGCGGTTTTCCTTCACCAGCCGGATTTTCTCCGCCATCCTGCGCAACAAAAGCCTCATTTCTTCAACACGAAACGGCTTTTCGATGTAGTCATACGCGCCGAGCTTCATCGCTTCAACCGCGGAGCCTACGGAGCCATGGCCCGTCATAATCACAACTTCTGTTTCCGCTGATCTTGCTTTGATTTGGCGAAGTAATTCCGCGCCGGAAAGATTGGGCAGGCGTAAATCCGCAACCACCATATCAGGCGGATTTTGCGGCAAACGCGCGATCACTGCTTCGGCGCTCTCCGCTTCGGTGCAGCTGTAGCCGAGTGTGTCGCCGATGGTCATGCACAGCCGGCGAATACTTTGCTCGTCATCAACGACGAGCAGGCGAATTTGCGATCCCGTTGCCACTTGGCACCTCGTGAACATCAGAAATATGGATGATTGCCGCCGGCAGACCGAATTACAAACGTGCATCCGTTTGCATCCGGATTATTTTGAAATAAAATTTCGCCTTTGTGCGCGCGTACAATTCCGTAACAAATACTCAGTCCCAACCCCGTTCCTTTTCCAACGGGCTTGGTGGTGAAGAATGGCTCGAAAATGCGTTCTGAATTCGCGATGCCCGGACCGTTGTCTCGAAAGCGAACTTCAACGAAATCGCCCACCAGCGTGGTTTCAATTTCGATTCGGCCGGACTCTTCCGCGTCCCTCAACTGCGTCGTACGCGTTATTGAGAATATTCAGGAAAACTTGTTGAAGCTGATGAGGATCAGCCACCACAACCGGCAAATCCACGCGACATCCGTTCCACAATTTTTACATCGCGTCCCGCCAGGGAATAGGACCGCATTTTCAAGGTTTGCCGCAGTAGGGAATTAATTTGCACGGGCTCGCTTTGCGGAGGCACATCGTGCGCAAAGCTCAGAAGATCCTGCACCAGCACGCGCGTGCGTTCGGCTTCGCGCAAAATTGCTTCCAATTCTTCACGCGCCGGTCCGGGAATTGCCGGGTTTTCGCACAACAAATCTGCAAATCCAACGATCGCCGCAAGCGGATTATTAATTTCGTGAGCTACGCCGGATACCAACTGGCCGAGCGCGGCCATTTTTTCCGTGCGCGCAAGATTGGCTTGAAGAACCGACGCTTCCGTAATGTCCGTCATCACAACGACCACGCTGCCTACTTTGCCGCCTTCATCTTTAATCGAACTTAAGTGCAATGCGAAACGAGCGATTCTGCCGTCTGGGCGCGCTACAGGCGCTTCCAGGTTTTGCGCCGGATTTCCATCGAGCACAGTTCGTAGCGCCACATCGAATAGCGGACGGTGTGAAGTGTGGATAATTTGTGCGAGCGGCAGTCCGGAAAGCTTGTCGTGCGAACTGCCCAATTCCTCCGCGCGTCGATTCACGTAGGTGATGCGGCCTGAAGTGTCCAGCACCAAAATAATATTTTGCGTGTTGTTTAGAATGCTTTCGATTGAAATCGCGCTCGCGATGCAGCGCCGCTTCCATTGCCAGCCGGTCTTGAATATCAATCAGCACATGAATGATCTGCATATCTGCGCCGGGCACGGACGCCATCGCAGATGTGGAGACCAAAAAGCTGCGCTTTGTGAAAATTTCCACCGGTTTCGTGAGCCCTTCACTCTGCCGCATGCACAAAGGGCACGAATCGTTCGACATCGCCATTCATCGAAATCACATCGCGAATATCGCGGCCCACAAGATGAATCGGATGAGTGTTCAATCTGGTGGCCAGAGCAGAATTCGCGCGCACAATTTTTCCCTGCTTGATCGTGCACCACGATGCAGTCAGGAATTGTGTCCATCACTTGGACCCATTGTTTGCGTGATACTTCCACTTGATCAGTATCCGCGCGTGTTCCAGCAATCCCGCCATCACCGTTCCGATAGCCGTAGCTTTGCTGATTAATTCGTCATCGAAATTTTCGGAGCCGGCACTACGCATCAGAAGTGCAGCGCCGAGAATTTCATCGCCTTTCAAAAAGGGAATTGCCATCCACGTCGAATCGACCTCGCGCCTCGCGCGCAAAGCTTCCGCCGCATTCGATTCTTGGCGAACGACCGTTCCCCGCGTCCGAACCATCTCGCGAATCATTTCTTCCTGAAATGCCGGAAGCGATCCTTCAAACGCTCCCCACGGTAATTTGCCTTCCGAATATGTGGCCACCCATCCTTCGCGCCGCGAGAAAAGTCTGCAGCACGCGCCGCTCGCGCCGAAAAACTGCCTAAGAGAGTTGCAGAACAATCGCAAAAGCGCGTTTTGATTTAGCCCAGCGGACGAAACGCAAAGGTTCGCGACCAGCGCCTCCACTGTATTGCCGGAGACGACATCGGTCGTGTGTACGGGCGAAGGAGCTAGTTTGGCGGCGCGCATGGGACTTGGGGATGCGGGCTTCGCGGAGACTCCTGTCTGAATGCTTTTTGAACTTACAGGGCTGTCTCAAATTGAGTCAATAGAACCGAGCCGTGCATGGTGCCGAACTCGACACGTAAAGTTCAGGTAGTCCTTCGTCGCAACGTGAGACGACCAGACTGCCCGAATAAGGGTGGTGAGACGTATCGGGCTCAGATTCCGATGTCCGTCCCGTCACAGAGCGCTACGTAACAGTAATGCTTTCAATAAGATATGGAGCAATTGACTCGTCTGACCTCAGACGCGCCAACCGCTCCAAAGCTGGTACTGGCCGTGCATTACTAATCGACGAAGTCTTATTCAGGAGCCTAGGTATGCCTCGACACCATAGAATTTGGATCCTCCAGATAGCGGCCGTGCTTTCTTTCGCAATGATGCTTGCAGTCTCGCCGAATGTTCGCGCTCAGGACAATTCCTCCGGGTCGGCAAAGAGCTCGGGGACCCGGAAAGTAAAGACGAGCATTGAGCCCGAGTATCCGGAGCTTGCCCGCAGGATGCGGATCACTGGGACGGTTCGGATATCCGCGACCGTGACTCCAGACGGCCGAGTGCGCGAAACGAAAGTTCTTGGCGGAAGTCCACTTCTTACGGCCGAAGCTGAAAGCGCCATCAAGAAATGGCGCTTCGAGGACGGCCCGAAAGAAACAGTTGAAATTATTGAAATTAATTTTAAGTAGCGCGGTAGGCGAAATCTTGTTCGCAGTATGCCGTTGACGGAAGGCGAGGCGATTTGTCATGACCATCAGCAGGAAGCTCTACACGGGATTCGGTTCCATCCTGGGCATTCTCGTTTTGCTGTTTCTGGTGAGCTTCATCGCCAGCCAGCACGAGCACGGCGCCCGGACCAGCGCGGCTTCCGCGCTAACGAATCTGGACAAAATTGGACGCGCGCGTTCTCTTATGATGGCGAATCGTCTTGGATTGCGAAATTTCCTGTTGAGCGGCGATCCGCGCGAAGAAGCAAAGACGGTGAAGGGTGTCAGCGACCTCGCGGTGATGTTGAAGTCAGATAAAGAAACTGCGACTGACGATCGATTGCGCTCTGCTTTTTCGTCGCTGGAAACCACTGAGCAAACCTGGCTCGAAGATTTCTGCAAGCCGCTCATCGCCAAGCGTCATGACGTGGATGCAGGCCACGCCACGGTTGCCGAGCTACAGATCGCCTATTTACAGCACTCGCCGGGAAGTTTGATTGGCAAAGATAATCTGGAAATAGATGAGCTCGAGAGCCAGATTCAAAAATCCCAAACTGAACTGAACGCCGCCGCTGACAGCGGCGCGACGATCTCCACGATCATTTTATCGATTGGAACAATCCTCGCCGCCATTCTAGGAATCTTCATTGCCTACCGCACTTCGCGTTCAATTACCCAGCCTCTCTCGCAGTTGATCCGCGTTACACAGGAAATCGCGGATTCAGGCGATCTGGACCAGCAAATCGATGTTCGCGGAACCGACGAGATCGGTTTGCTCTCAAAACATTACAGCAACATGATTACTCACTTGAAAGAAATGGCAAACGTTTCCGCCGCTATCGCCGAAGGAAAACTTTCCGTGATTGTGGAGCCGCGATCGCCGCGTGACACTTTGGCAAATGCATTTCAGCAAATGCTGGAAGGTCTGCGGCAGCTGGTTACACAAACACGCGACAGCGCATCGCAAGTTGCCGGCGGCGCCAGCCAAATGGCCGCCGCGTCCAGCGAATCCGCAAAAGTTAGCGTGGAAGCCGCTTCTGCCATCGACGAAGTTACCAGCACGATGCACGAAATGAGCATCAACGTGCAGAACGTGGTGAAGAGCACGCAGATGCAGTCATCGAGCGTTGCCGAAACGTCCGCTTCGATTGAACAAATGGTCGCGTCGATTCAGCGCGTTGCGGATACGTCCCGCACGCTGCTTGAAATTTGCCAACGTTCGCGCGAAGAAGTGCAAACCGGTATCAAAACGATGGACAAGACCACCGCGGGACTTACGCGAACCAGTTCCGCGATTCAATCTTCCGCGCAAATTATTGACGCTCTCGGTTTGCGCGCGAATGAAATCGGAAAAATTATTGAAGTCATCGATGACCTGGCCGAACAGACCAATCTATTGGCTCTGAACGCAGCCATAGA
Organism: uncultured Acidobacteriota bacterium; assembly: GCA_963778235.1. Taxonomy (GTDB): domain Bacteria; phylum Acidobacteriota; class Terriglobia; order Acidiferrales; family UBA7541; genus DASTCZ01. The sequence goes on from CAVZTQ010000004.1 coordinate 987,270, forward strand.
AGCCGCTCGTGCCGGTGAACACGGACTTGGTTTCGCCGTAGTTGCCGAGGAAGTCCGCAAGTTGGCCGAAAAATCCACACAATCCACGAAGGAAATTTCCGATCTGATCGAAGGCATCCAGAAAGAAGCCCGCGAAGCTGTAGAAAATATGGAAAAGAGCACCAGCATGGTGCAAGAAGGCCTCGAGCTTGGCGGCGAGCTCAACGGCGCTTTGCTGAAGATTTCCGACGTCGTCACGGAAGTGTACAAATTCGCGCAACAAATCGGCGGCGCTACCAACGAACAGTCCAATGGCTCAACACAAATCGCCAAGGCAACATCCCGGCTCACCGAAATCACGCAGGAAATTAATTCTTCCATTGAAGAGCAAGCTTCGGGAGCGCAGTCCGTCGTGCGAGCGATGGAAAAAATGCGCGAACTCGTTCAGCAGTCCACTTCAAGTTCCACGGAACTTGCGGCGGCCGCTGACCAAATGTCCAAACTCTCTCGCGGCTTAATGGACGCGATGGATCAATTCGTTCTGGAAGAAGTCAGCCGCGTTTCTTCGCGGACTTCCTCTGGCAACGGCTCGCGGCGTGGAACTACTACGCGAGAAAATTCCCTCCGCAGGCTGGAACCAGAACTGGCGCGTGTCTGATCTGCGAGCCATGGAAAAAGACCTACAAATCGTCGGGTTGCGCGTCGGCCGTGAAACAGTGGGACTGCCCATTTCGCTGGTGCGGGAAATTGTCCGCGTGCCGGAAATCACGCCGGTGCCAAACGCCCCGGCCCATATCGAAGGAGTGATAAATCTTCGCGGCCGAATCGTTGCGGTGATTGATCTTCGTAAACGTTTCGGAGAAACCGCGCCGGAGCGGAGTTCTAAGAACCGCATCGTCGTTGTGGAAATTGAAGAACGCTGGGTCGGACTTCTGGTCAGCGCGGCTTCGGAAGTTTTGCGAATCGCCGCGAGTGACATTGAAGCTCCGCAGAATATTTTTCCGAATGAAGAAATGGATTACGTCACAGGAGTCGGAAAGCTCAAAGGCCGCCTGATCATCATGCTTGACCTTAGCCGAATTATGCGGCGAGCCGAATTGCAACGCTTGTCCGAAGTTTCGGAATTGGCAAGCGCGTACTTGGACACGGAGGCGCCGCTCACGCGGTAACGCGCGCAGTGCCCGGAAACCTGGTGACTGAATGTCCACACCCGTTATTACGCCGCCCACTCCTCCGACAGACGCAGAATTAAAGCTGCTGCAGACTCTCGTCTATCAAGAATGTGGAATGTTTTTTGATGATCGCCGCGTACATTTTCTTCGTGACCGGCTAAATCGCCGGCTGAAGGCCTGTCAGATGGATAGCTTCTACGGCTATTACCGTCTACTGACCAGCCGCGAAGGAAAAAAAGAGCTCGCGGCGCTGCTCGAGCACCTCACCGTAAACGAGACAAGTTTTTTCCGCGCCAAGCCGCAGTTGGAACTTTTTCAGAAAACAATTCTCGAAGAATTGCTTCATCGCAAGCAGGCGCGGCGCGATTGGAGCATTCGCATCTGGAGCGCGGGTTGCTCAACGGGACAGGAACCTTACACGCTCGCAATGCTCGTTTGCGATGCGTTGGCCTATTACTACCTGCGGAATCCGCTTCCGATTGAAATGCCAACTCCGAAACCGCTTGTGCCGCCGCCATGGAAAGTGGAAATCGTGGCGAGTGACATCAGCTATTCCGGTCTGGTCACCGCCGAGCAGGGTGTCTACAACGAAGCACAAATGGAATCGGTCGAATACACATTCCGGCTGCGCTACTTCGATCGTATAGCCGATAAATACGCGATTAAGCCCGCGCTGAAGAACCTTGTGCTATTCGATTTCCACAATTTGAAGGCGGAATTCCTTCCGCGCCGCAATGACATTATTTTCTGCCGCAACGTGATGATTTATTTCGATGAAGCCGAACAGAAACGCCTCGTCGAAAAGTTTTATCACTGCTTGAATCCCGAAGGATACTTCTTTGTTGGCCACGCGGAGAGTTTGTTCGGTCTCACCAATAAATTCCGCATGATTCATCAAAATAACGCCACCGTTTACCAGCGCACAGAGGTGGGCACGTGAGTTTCTTTTCCGAAGAGCAAGCAGCCGAATTGCGCGAGCTTTTTTTTGAAAGCTCGCAGGAAATTCTTCAGGAGCTGAACGACGCTGGCCTGCTCCTGGAGCAATATCCGGCTGACTCTCCGGCGCTCGCGCGTGTTCGGCGCGCGATGCATACGCTAAAAGGTGATTCTGCCGCTTGCGGATTTCGTGAGCTCAGCGAATTGGCGCACGAGTTGGAAGATCTTTTCACGCCGGAGCTGGTAGCCGAACGCGGCGCGGTGATCGCTGAAATTGTTCTCGCTGCCGCCGACAGTTTTCACGCGATGCTTGGTTCTTATCGCGGCAATATGGCGCCGCCGGATATTTCCGAACTGCGCGCGCACATTCACAAATTAGTAGAGCGCCCCGAATCTTCGCCGAAGGCCACGCCTCTGCGTCCCGGAAAAGAATGGAACGCCGAAACTCGTACGCAAATTCTCGAAGCTCTGCGCGCCGGCGTTGACGTGTATCACATTATTTTGCGACTGGACGCTTCTTCGCAAATGCCCGCCGCGGCTCTGCAACTAATTTCTCGCGCCATCGAAAAGTGCGGCACAGTTCTCACACAGTATCCCGCGCCGAACGGAAGCATGGGCGACGCGACGCAAGTGGATGCCGCCGTGGTCAGCGCGCATCCTGCCGATTGGATCCGCGAAAAATGCCGAATTCCGGGAGTTGTGTCCGAAGTTTCGCTGCAACTTCTAACCGAAGCCGAAATAAAGCCGCGCGATGCCCTGCAAATTCTTTTGGAAGCCGAAGCAGTAAGTTCACCACTCTCTCGATCCGCGGTTGATTCCGCGCATCAGGATTCACTTTCCGATGGCGCGAGCGCTTCTTCCAACGCGCCTTCCGGCACGCTCGCCTCCGGCGAATCTTTTCTTCGCGTTGAAGCTCGCCGCATTGACACGGTAATGAATTTGATTGGTGAGCTGATTATCGGCAAATCCATGCTGCAGCGCGCCATCGGCGAATTTGAAACTCGATTTCCGAAAGATGCGCTCCGAATCCGGCTGAGCGATGCGCTTTCATTCCAATCGCGCGTTCTCGATCAGCTTCAGGAATCAGTCACGAAGATTCGCATGGTTCCAGTCGAGCAACTTTTTCGGCGTCTTCCTCGCATCGCACGCGACGTTGCCAAAATGCAGAAAAAGGAAGTTGCTTTTGAAATGTCCGGTCAAACGACGGATATGGACAAGAGCGTTCTAGACGCTCTGGCGGAACCCCTCGCGCACCTTGTTCGGAATTGCGCCGATCATGGAATTGAAACGACTGAATTTCGACTCATATCCGGAAAGCCCGTTCGGGGCACGATTCGGCTGAACGCTTATCATCAGGGCAATCAAGTTGTTCTGGAAGTTTCGGACGACGGGCAGGGAATTAATCGCGACAAACTTTTGCAGAGCGCAATTCGCGCCGACGCAATTAGTGAAGACGAATCGCGTCAGCTATCCGATGACGAAGTGTTGAATTTAATTTTCCATCCTGGCCTCAGCACCGCAGACGAAGTCACTCAAGTTTCCGGTCGCGGTGTTGGGATGGATGTAGTTCGCACGGTGGTCGAGCGCTTAAAAGGAAGAGTTACCGTCACCAGTGAACCGGGACGCGGCACAACTTTCCAGCTCATGATGCCGCTCACGTTGGCAAGTATTCAGGCGCTGATGTTCCGCGTCGGCAAACAACATTTTGCGGTTCCTCTCGACGCGGTGCTCGAAATCATGCGCGCGGACGATAGTGAAATTCACAAGCTCGATGGTTACGAAGTTCTCCGTTTGCGCGATCAGGTTGTCAGTCTCGTGCGATTGGATCAGATGGTCAGAATTCCTTCTGCAATTCGTAAGTCGCGCCACTGCGTTGTGATCGTCGCCAGCGGCAGTCGCAAACTTGGCCTGATCGTCGATAGTTTCGTCGGCGAAGAAGAATTGGTCATCAAGGCGCTCGAAGACAAATTGGTCGCCACCGAACTCGTCAGCGGCGCTTCGATTCTCGGCGATGGAACCGTCGTTCTCATTCTGGATATTCGCGCAGTCGTTTCGCATTTTTCTAAAAACCGGGTCGTGGGGGCAACAGCATGAAGTCACCGGTTCGCGTACTTGTCGTCGATGATTCCGCCGTCATGCGGAAATTAATTCCGCAATTATTGCAGGGTGATCCTTCCATTCAAGTGGTCGGAACCGCGATGGACGGTTTGCTCGGCCTTAAGAAAATTGGCGAATTGCGTCCGGACGTGATCACGCTCGATCTCGAAATGCCGCGCATGGACGGCATCGAAATGCTGCGCGAGATTATGCGTCATTACAACGTGCCGGTCATCATCGTCAGCGGACACAGCGAAAAAAGCGCGTACTCTGCGATGAAAGCACTCTCGCTTGGCGCGTTTGATTTCATCGCAAAGCCGAAAGACGCTAAGCGCGTTGGCATGGATCAAATCGCCCGCGAACTTGCGATGAAAATTAAGGTCGCCGCGGTTGCGGGAGCGCCGAAGGCAAAACTTGCGGCGGACGAATCTCCTCGTAAGCGTCCGCGATCACCACTCGGCGATTCGCGTCCGACGCGTAACATCGCGATCGGAGTTTCCACCGGCGGACCAAATGCGCTTCACTACGTATTCTCGCAACTGCCCGCGGAATTTTCCGGCTGCCTTGTTGTGGTCCAGCACATGCCTGAAGGATTCACGCAAATGTTTGCGCGCAGATTGAATGATTGTTCTGCGCTCGAAGTCAGCGAAGCGCGCTCCGGCGATATTCTCGCTCCCGGCCGTGCCTACATTTGCCCCGGCAATCGCCACATTAAGATTCGGCACACCGACAAGGGTGAAATGATCGTGCTCGCGGATTTGCCTCACGTGAACGGACACCGGCCATCCGCTGACGTTTTATTTAATTCTTTTGCAAAAGAGCTCGGCAGCGAAAGCGTCGCAATTCTAATGACCGGTATGGGCGAGGACGGCGCCGAAGGAATGCGCGCCGTGCAAGCGGCCGGTGGCATCACCATCGCGCAAAGTTTGGAATCGTGCATTGTGGATAGCATGCCGCGCGCAGCGATTGAACATGGTTATGCGGGCCGCGTGGTTTCTCTCGACGCGCTGCCCGGAGTTTTGCAAACTTTGTGCGCCGGCGAGCGCTCACGGCATCGCGCAGACGCAACAGATCTCGTATCCAGTCGGAATTCAGATTCAGGAAGTTAGTGAGAAGGAGAGAGCCATGCAGGATTTCGAACCACTATCTCGCGGAGACCAGCCAAAGATCCGCTTTCTTCTGGTAGACGATTCCGTTTTCGCGCGCAAAAGCTTGAGCCGCATGGTGGAAGCCTTCGGCGGCGAAGTGGCGGGCGAAGCCGGCGATGGTTGCTCGGCAATCACCGAGTACGATCGCCTGCGCCCGGACCTCGTCTTGATGGACATCACCATGCCCAAGATGGAAGGCATCGAAGCGGTCGAGCGTATCGTGAAGGAACATCCCGAAGCGCGCATCGTTATGGTTTCCTCCGTCGGATACCAGGACAATATTCTCGCCGCCTTACAAAAAGGCGCGCGCCATTTCATCCAGAAGCCGGTGAAACCGGAAGCGCTTTACGAAATTATTCGTTACGTGGTGAACGACACCCAAACACCGGTTGCCGCCGGCAAGGGAGACGCCTGATCATGAAAATGGAACTCATTCAGCCGTTCGTAAATTCTTTGGACGCCGTCGTTGCGGAAATTATGAGCTGCTCCGCGCAAATTTCCGACATCGCAATGAGCGAAGCCTCTTCGCGCAAACGCGGATTCGCAGCGCGCGTCTCCATCAGCGGAGACATTGAAGGCAGTATTCTTCTTGACCTGGACGAAACCGCCGCAAAACGCGCCGCGCAGTTTCTTTCCGGTGACAACGGCGAGCCCGCGGACGAATCGAAGCGCGAAGCCGTGTGCGAACTCTCCAACATGGTCGTCGGCAACGCCGTCACTCAATTGAATGATCGTGGATTCAAATTCAAAGTTCATCCACCCGAAATTTATTCGGTGGATGGAAATTTGAAGGAATCTATTGACACGGAAGCGCTAGTTTTGAATTTTGAAACGCCGTGCGGATGCGTCTGTTTGGACGTCGCGCTGAAATACAATTTGCACCGCGCCGCCGAACTGACAAGCGTGAATGTCTCCTAAATATTTTCAACGCGAGCGTTTTGCGCCGAGTTATCGCGGCACAATTGCAGACTTATCTTTCGGAATCGCGTTCAGCGTCGCCTTGTCCAGCTTCAAGTGACTCGCAACCAATTGTTGTGGCGTGTGCGATAGCCATTCATTCAGCGCAATTTCCTGAAAAACATTCGTTTTGAACATTTCCAGGAATGTCAGGTCAGTCGTGCCGGTATTTTCAACGTAGTGTGGCAGCGTTTGCTGAATGTATCCGACGTCTCCCGCTTGAAAATCCATCGTGCGCGCCCTACCCGCCGTCGCGAAAACTGTCATGCGTCCCTTGCCACCGATGTAGTACTGCCATTCATCGGCATTCGGATGCCAGTGCAATTCGCGCATTCCACCGGGCTTTAAGGTGACGAGCGCTGCGGCGATCGTTCTCGACACCGTAAAATTCGTTGAATCCACGATGCGCACTTCGCCACCCTTCGCGCGTTTCGTCGGTGGCTGCGCCAGCATCTGAAAATCGAATCGCTCCTTCGTCATACTTCCCGCGCCACCAATCGCCTTGATGTCATCGTCAAGCGCGCCGGGTATATCACCCTGAAAAATATAGAGCTGGCGTCCCGGAATATTCTTGAACGCGTCCATCGACACGCCCATATTTTTCGCAACCACATCGCGCGGCGTGTGTGCGGCCCAGTCCGTAAGCTGCACGGTTTCGTATTCGGAAAAAGTCCCGTCGTCGAAGACGAGCAAAAACTCGCAGCCGTCCGGTCCGAGCCCCTGAATCGAGTGGGGAATTCCCGTCGGGAAATACCACAGATCACCGACACCCACATCGGAAACAAATCCATGTCCGTTCACGTCCAAACCGGTAATGCGCGCTTTTCCGTAAAGCATGTAAGCCCATTCCGCGGCGGCGTGCCAGTGCAATTCGCGAATGCCGCCCGCAGTGAGTCGCATATTTACCCCGGCGAGTGTTTTTGAAACAGCCAGCTCGCGGACCGTTACCTCGCGCGACCACCCGCCTTCCTCAAGTCGTTTGTGTGCAAACGAAAACGGATATTTAAAAGTTTGCACTTGGCCCGAATCCGTCGGCGGCGGAGTAAAAGATCCCGGATTCTGCGCGTCAATCGCCGCATTCGTCGGCCCCGGATCGCTCGTGGCCTTGTCCTTCTGTGCCTGATCCCCATAGCGTGCGGATTGGCCCGGGTTCGCCATTGCCAGAACTCCTGCGCCGGCAACTGCGCCCGATCCAAGTTCCAGAAATTTGCGGCGCGTATATTTATCGTTCTTTGGTTCCTTTGTCATGTTCGATTTTTATCCCTGTGCTCTCAGGATTTTTGTTTTCAGGATTTTTCGCGGCGCACTGTGCCCCAGTCGCTGGCACATTGTACGAGTGATTGAACCCCGAAGGCATCAGAAATCTTTACTGCCCGACACGATCTCTTCAACCATTGCTCAACGGCAATAATTTTATGCCGGGTGAGGTGATGAACTGTGAAAACTTAGTACTCTTGACAAATCCAAACAAGCGTTTCAAACTAGTGTTTGAATATGAACCGAGCGCCTGCAACCGTCCAATCGAAGAATAGGAACTCCCGCCCGGCGTACTCGGCCGCGACCCGACAAAAGTTAATCGATTCGGCCGGTCCGATCTTTGCGGAAAAAGGCTATTACTCGGCCACTGTTCGCGAGATTTGTAAGCGCGCGAGCGCAAATGTTGCTGCGGTGAACTATCACTTTTCGGACAAGCTTGGTCTTTACGCAGAGGTCTTAGCGCAATGTAAACGCGCCGCCCACGTCCATCAGGTGTATGCTGCGCTCGACCAATCCGGTTCCCCCGAAGACATTCTGCGAAATGTAATTCGCGCGCGAGTGCAAGGTCTGCGCAAGGGCGCCATGCAAAGCTGGCAGCTTCGAATTTTCGCACATGAGCTTGCCGAGCCGACTCCGGCGATGTCGCGTCTGATTAACAATGTATCGCGGCCGATTTACCAACGTTTACTTGAGTTAATCGCGAAGATTATCGGCTTGCCTCCGCATCATATTAAAACGAAGCTCTGCGCTCACAGCGCGATGGGCCAAATACTTTTTTACGTGTTTGCAGGCCCGATGCTGGAGCAATTTTCTCCAGAGCTGAAGATGACGGACGAAATGCTGGAGAAGATCGCCGATCATATCGCGGATTTTTCACTCGCTTACCTTCGCGACGTGGGCCGTAACGCAAAGAAATAATACGCAATCGAGGCAAAACATGGCAGACCAGCAAACAAACAATAATCCGGCGGCGGTGGCGCCTTCATCCCGCCGAAAATTCATCCGTATCGCAATCGTGGCCGCGATCGTCGTATTCGCAGCAGTTTTTATTTGGAAAGAATTTTTTGCAGCGCCGAAAATTCCAGACAGCATCGTCGTCCTCAGCGGTCGAATTGAAGGCGACGATTCTGCTATCGCGCCAAAAACCAGTGGACGCATCGTTGAGTTGCGTGTTCGCGAAGGCGATAGCGTGAAAGCCGGCGACATTATCGCAATTCTTGACGACGCTCAGGTTCGCGCGCGAGAGAACGCGGCTCGCGCCGTGTTGCAGCAGGCGGAAGCTAAAGCTCGATCCGCCGGCGATCAAATCGCCGTGCTGCAAGAGCAGATGCGCCAGAATCAATTGCAAACCGATCAATCAAAAGTTGACGCTGGCGGTCGCGTGCGTCAGGCGGAAGCGGATCTCGCCGCTGCGCAAGCCGATCTCGCGCAGCAACAAGCCGCCTACCAAATTGCATCCTTTAATAAGGATGCATACGCGAAGCTCGCGAACCGGCGCGGTTTCCGAACAACAGGGACTTCAGTACGGCGCTACCGCTGATCAGCAAGCCGCCGCCGTCACTTCCGCGCAGCGCAAGGTGGACGCAGCACAAGGCTTACTCACCACTGCGAAAGCAAATTTGGAAAATCCCAGCATTCACAAATCTCAAGTCGATTTAGTTGGCCGGCAAATTACTCAGCAGAGCGCGGAAATCGCAAACGCCCGCGCCAGCACCGATCAAGCTCGCGCCGAACTTGCTGAAGCGGAAGCAAATCGCGACGACCTAATCGTAAAAGCGCCGTTCGATGGAACCGTCGCAACTCGCGCGGCCGAACCCGGCGAAGTTATAACCGCCGGCACCGCGCTCGTCACTCTCATCGATTTGAGCAAAGTGTATTTGCGCGGATTCGTTCCCGAAGGGCAAATCGGAAAAGTAAAAGTTGGGCAGTCCGCTAGACTTTATCTCGACTCAAATCCCAATCAGCCCGTCGATGCTTACGTTTCGCGAATTGATCCGCAGGCAACGTTCACTCCAGAAAATACTTATTTCCGCGACGACCGCGTGAAGCAAGTTGTCGGACTTAAATTACAACTCAAGGGCTCGGTCGGTTTTGCAAAACCCGGTATGCCCGCCGACGGCGAAATCCTCGTTCTCGGCGACACGTGGCCGAAGGTCGGGCGACTTCAATAATGGTTACCGCTTCTGAAAACGTGAACGCTCCCGCACCGGGCAGCGCCGAACGGCACGTCGCGCTCCGCGTGAAAGACTTATGGAAGCGATACGGCACTGTGGAAGCCGTGCGCGGAATCACGTTTGACGTGGCGAAGGGCGAAATTTTTGGACTCATCGGTCCGGACGGCGCCGGCAAAACTTCCACATTTCAAATTCTTGCTGGAGTAATGGAAGCCAGCTCAGGAACCGCGGATGTTTTTGGCGGGCACGCTCGCACCATGCGCTCGCAGACCGGCTACCTCACCCAGGAATTTAGTTTGTATCCTGACTTGAGCGTCGCGGAGAATATTCGCTATACCGGCGATCTTCGCCGCGTTCCTCCCGACGAAATCGCTAAGCGTGGAAATCAGTATCTGCAAATGTTTGACATGGATCGTTTCTCTGATCGATTGGCCGGCAAGTTGAGCGGCGGGATGAAACAAAAGCTCGCGCTCGTTTGCGCGTTGGTTCCACAGCCACAGATCTTGCTTCTCGATGAGCCAACCACCGGCGTTGATCCCGTCTCGCGCCGTGAATTTTGGGCCACGCTCACTCACCTCGCCGCGGACGGATTAACAATTGTTGTCGCCACTCCATACTTGGACGAAGCGGAACGATGCAACCGCATCGCATTAATTCATCAGGGAAAAATTCAGCAGATGGGCACGCCCGCCGAACTTACGGGAAGCTTGAACGCGAAGCGATTGGAATTGCGCACACCGGACCTCGGCAAAGCGGAAGCCGCGCTTTCCGTGCTCACCGGCACTGATAAAGACTTCATCGACATCCAGCGCTTCGGCGATCACGTCGACCTCCTCGTATCCGACGCCGAAAAAGCCATTCCCGTACTGAAAGAAAAAATGAACGCTTTCGGCCTGCCTATCGATGAAGTGCGCATCGATCAGCCCACACTCGAAAATGTTTTCGTAACAAGGTTGCGTGGGCTGGGACAGGAAATCCACGGAGATCCATTTCCCGTACGCCACGATCACGGCGATCTGCGCGGCAAAATTGCGATGGGCGCCACAAATCTAACAAAACAATTCGGCGCGTTCACCGCGGTAAAAAACGTCAACCTGAAAATTCAGTACGGAGAAGTCTACGGGCTTCTCGGCGCGAATGGGGCCGGCAAGACCACCACCATCAAAATGCTCTGCGGTCTGTTGGACCCTTCCAGCGGCAAAATGGAACTCGCCGGCGAAACTTCCAACTTGCGCTCGCAACACATTCGACAGGGCATCGGTTACATGTCGCAAAAGTTTTCTTTGTATGACGACATGACTATTCTCGAAAATCTCAAATTTTTCGCCGGTGTTTACGGCGTTCCCGACGCTGAGCGCGACGAAAAAATAAAATGGGTGCTTTCGTTTTCGGGCCTTGAAGGAAAAGAAGATCAAATCACCGGAAGTTTACCCGGCGGATGGAAGCAGCGCGTGGCCTTCGGCGCAGCAATTCTTCATGAGCCGAGCATTCTTTTTCTGGACGAGCCAACCTCCGGCGTCGATCCTCTCGCGCGTCGCGCTTTTTGGACGATGATCAACCGTCTCGCCGATGCAGGTGCGGCAATTCTCGTCACCACTCACTATCTCGAAGAAGCTGAGCAATGCAATCGCCTCGGAATGATGGTGGCCGGCGAACTCGTCGCGGAAGGCATGCCTAGCGGAATTAAGAAGCAGCAGAAAGGCCATCTGCTGGAAATTGTTACGGATCAACCGCAACGCGCCGTTGATATTTTGAAACAGGGAACTGACAACTGGCGCGTTTCTCTTTTCGGCAATCGCCTTCACGTGATTACGGACGGTGACGTCGCCCTAGGCGAGAAAAAAACTACCGAGCAACTCGAAGCCGCAGGTGTTCATGTAATCAGCGAACGCGAAGGCAGATTTTCTCTCGAAGATGTTTTCATCAGCATCGTGGAACAAGCGCGGCGCGAAGGAAAAGTGGCTCAGGAAGAATAGCGCACATTAAATGAGACGCATCGCTGCACAAATTCGCAAGGAGCTGACCCAGATTGTCCGGGATTGGCGCACGCTCGCCTTGGCGATGGTCCTTCCGCTCGTTCTTCTGATGCTCCTGAGCACCGCAATTTCATTGACGGTAAACGACTTGCCGATGGTCGTTCTGGATTTTGACAATTCTGCCGCCTCGCGAAGTTTCGTTGGCGCTTTTCGCGCGTCGGAAACATTCCGAATTGTTACGTGGCCGCCGGATAAGCCGGCCGAGCAAGCGCTCATCTCCAACACAGCGCGCGTCGTTTTAATTATTCCGGAACAATTTGGCAAACAAATGGCGCGCGGCGCGGAAGCGCCGGTTCAACTAATGGTTGACGCCTCGGATGCGAACACCGCGAAGCTCGTCTCCGCGTATTCGGGCCAGGTCACGAACGCATACAATATGCGCACCGCCGCGGCAATTCATCCCGCGCTCATTCAGACGGCCTTCCGTCTCTGGTATAACCCCGGCCTTTCCTCGAATAAATTTTACGGCCCCGGAATATTTGTCCTCGGTCTCTCCATGTTTCCTCCCTTGCTCGCCGCGCTTGCAATGGCGAAGGAAGGCGAACAAAAAACTATTTTGCAGGTTTACGTCTCCAGTATTTCCGCGCACGAATTTTTACTCGGAAAAATTCTCGCGTTCACGGCCGTCGCGCTAACGGAAGCTTCCGTAATGTTGGTCGTGCTTTTCACTTATTTCGGTCTCTCACTCGCAGGCGACCCCACACCCTTTTTCATCGCCACAATTCTTTACGCATTTTGCGTGGCTGCTTTCGGAACAATGGTCGGCGCCACGGTTCCAAATCAAGCTGCGGCGTTGCAAGCGGTTTCTCTCGGTGGATTTTTACTCGTCTTCCTGCTCTCCGGCCTGCTTTTTCCAATTCAAAATATTCCCGCGGGCATTCGTTGGATTTCAAATTTTATTTGGGGCCGCTATTACATTGAAGTTGTTCGCGACGCGCTTTTGCAGGGCGGCGGCTGGCCCGCCGTTTGGTACAAGGTGCTGATCATCGGCGTAATCGGATTTGTTTTTTATGGCCTCGCGTGGCGCACCATGCGGCGCATGCAACTGAAGGCATAATTTATGAGAAATTTCTTCGCGAACATTATCAATCACCGCCTTCTCGCGTTGATCCGCAAGGAATTCAACCAGATTAAGCGCGACCGTCGTCTTGCCGTCTCGCTGATTCTTCCCCCAGTTCTTCAACTCACGCTATTCGGATTCGCGTTAAGCGCGGCTGTCTCAAACGTCCGCCTCGGCGTCGTCGACGATAGCCACACTCCCGAAAGCCGTGAACTAATCGCCACCATGACGGAAAGCAAAGCATTCCAATTGTCCGGCTACTATTTTTCCGTGAACCAACTGGGCGATGCCATCAGCCAAAGCAAAGTCGACGCCGGAACCGTAATCCCTTACGACTACGCGCGGAATCTCGCGCGCAATCGCTCAACCACCGTGCAATTTTTATTGAATGCAATGGACGCGAACACTGCCACCATCAGTCAGGGATACGCACAAGGCGTCGTGCAAACTTTCAACGGCATTCTGCAAGGCGAAGGTATGCACGCGAATCCTGCGCCCGATGCCGCAACAAGCATCAGCCACAGCGGCACCGTACAACTTCAGCCAGCGTTTCTTTACAATCCCGGCCTCGTCGATTCCTGGTTCATCGTCACCGGCGTTTTTGGCCTGCTGCTCATCTTGAATAGTTCTCTAGTTGCATCCGGCGCAATGGTCAGGGAGCGCGAAGCCGGCACGATCGAACAATTGCTCATGTCTCCGGCCAGCACCACCGAAATTATCATCGCCAAAATTGTGCCGCTCTTCGTTTTGCTTTTCATGATGATGGTCGTCGCAATCGGGGTCGTGAAAGTTGTGTTCCACGTTCCATTTCAGGGCGGTCTATCCTTAATAATGATTGGCGGCGCGCTTTGCATTTTGTCCGGCATCAGTCTCGGCACAGTAATTGCCACCTTCAGCAAATCCGCGCAGCAAGCGCAGTTGACGAGTTTTTTCGTAAACCCGCCGATGTCTTCACTTTCCGGCGCGTTAAATCCCGTAGAAGCAATGCCCAAGTGGTTGCAGCCGCTCACCGTCTTCAATCCTATTCACCATTTCGCCACAATCGTTCGCGCCAGCATGTTGAAAGACAGTGGACTCTCATCGCTGTGGCCGAATTTTGTGGCTCTTATGATCTTTACATTCATTCTCGTCACTCTAAGTGTCTGGCGTTTCCGAAAACAATTGAGTTAATCCGAGGGGATTTATTCCAATGAGAAAATCAATTCGATTCAGCATTCATATCAGCAAACTTTCCGCGACATTTGTTCTTAGCACACTGGCATTCGCAAATTGCGCCTTCGCGCAGGGCGCGCCGGCAACACAAGGCACGCCCGCGAATCCTGTTCCGCTTTCAGGGAAAATCGGCCAAAGCGGATCCGTGAAAGCGATTCAATCTCCAATTCCCGGAACCACTACTAGCGTGGACACGATCAGTCCCGTCGTGCAGGTGCAGGGTCCTTACGCGGGAAGCACGCCGAGCACTGCGAAAATGCCGTTCTCCGGCACGCTTTCTTTTCGCGATGCAATTCAGCGCGGACTTGATTTCAATCTCGGCACCGTCAACATGATGCAAGCGGAGCGCCAGGCGCATGGCCAAAGCATCTCCACTCGAAGCTTGCTGCTTCCGAATGTGAATGGCACTTTGGGCGAAACTGTTCAGCAAACTGATCTAAAAGCGCTCGGTCTTCGCGTCTCGACGCCAATCGCCGGTTTCACATTTCCAACAATCGTCGGCCCGTTCAACTATTTCGATCTGCGCGCGCACCTCACGCAAAATATTTTGGATCTAACCGCGTTAAATAATTTTCGCGCGTCCAGCGAAACGCTTAAGGCAAATCAATTCGCCATGCAGGATGCCCGGGATCTCGTCGTCCTCGCCGTCGGTGGCGCCTATCTTCAGGTGATTGCCGCAAAAGCGCGCGTCGCATCGGCGCACTCGCAACTCGACACAGCAAACGCGCTCTATCAACAAACTCAGCAGAGGCGTGCCGTCGGTGTCGTCGCGCAAATTGACGTCGATCGCAGCGAAGTTGAAGCGCTCACGCAGCGCCAAAGACTTTTGTCTCTCGAAAACGATCTTTCCAAACAAAAAATTAATCTGGCGCGCATGACTGGCCTGCCTCCCAACGAACACTTCGAAGTTTCGGACGATGTGCCCTTCGCCGCTGCGCCACCCGTCACCGCCGCCGATGCACTCAAGCAGGCGCTCGACAATCGCTCCGACCTAAAATCTGCGGAAGCGCAAGTGCACGCAGCGGAACGCGGGAAGTCCGCCGCGAAAAGCGAATTGCTCCCGTCGCTCTCAGTTGCCGGTGATTACGGCTTGATCGGCACCAACCCAGCGCAATCCCACGGCACATTTGCCGCCGCCGCAACTCTTCGCGTTCCTATCTGGGAAGGTGGACGCGCGAAAGGCGACATCGAGCAGGCAGACGCCGCGCTCGCACAGCGCCGCGCTGAGCTCGAAGATCTCAAGGGGCAAGTAGAAAGCGATATTCGCGAAGCATATTTAGATTTAGAAACCGCCGCGAGTCAGGTGGAAGTAGCTCAGCGAAATATTCACGTGACCGAAGAATCGCTCGACCTCACGCGCCAGCGTTACGAAGCGGGCATCGTCGATAACGTCGAAGTCATTCAAGCACAGGAATCCGTCACCAGCGCGAAACTCGATTACATCAACAGCGTGTTCGCGCATAACGCCGCGAAGCTCACCCTCGCGCGCGCCATGGGCCGCGCAGCAGATAGTCTCCCGCGATTCTTCAGTGTCACCTCAACCCCGCGGTAATTTGCGACGCATAGTGACTATCTACAATACGCATTTCGTCTTTCCTCTTTCCCGATCTACGACCCCAACCCAACAATCGGCAATGAAGAAGCGATTTTCAGATCGATGATCAAAAGCAATTGGTGTTCCACCTGAACAAAGCGCGCCGCCGTGGTCGCGCCCAATACCTGCCTCACGCGGTCGTAATATTTCGCGAGAAGATCGGATCGCTGCTTTTCATATTTCATCGAAGTCTGAATCAGCTCGTCAGCCTTCGCATCGGTCATTTGTGGATATGCCCGTGCATACTCTTGGATATTTGCGACTCGCAAGTCATTCAGTTTTGTCAACTCCGTGTTGTACTCGCTATAAATGGGCCAGAATTTTGCCGCATCAGCCGCGCTCAACTGCATCACCGCGCCCATCAGATCGGTCTTCTGCTGCCCCACATCGGCGCGCATCAGGTCGATGTATTTTTGGAGATTCTTATTCTGAGTGTCCGCGTTTCCCTGCGGCGCAGTTTTAGTTGGCTGCGCTCTGTCATTCGGCGCTGCCGCCGGAGCAATCATCAACATCGTCAAGACCATGATCCAAGCTGCTCTTTGCTTCATCATCTCTCATCCTCCATTGATCGCAGACCGCTACGCATCGCCTAATTTCGCGGATTAGCGTGCTTGCTGCTCGGGCGAAATCCGCGGAAGGCACTCCCGGCAAGAAACGCACAAACTCACGGGATGAGTCTATGAACACTGTGATAACCGGGTAACTGGTAGAACTAACAGCGAGTAACTCAAATGGTCCAATCGGAGTGGAATTCGGTCGCCGGCATCGCAACATAGCGTGAATTAGCAACAATCAATTCCGCCGGACAACTCCCTTATCAGCCTTGTTTCCATGGCCTTACACCATATTTCACCAAAAACTGTGCCCCCCCACCCCGGGAGTCGTTAACGATGTTTGTGCTAATAAAGGACTTACGGCGATCTGGCATGTAAGTATGTGCTAATAAATGACTTAGCGGTGGAATAATCCATAACGGCGTTGCCCGGTTTGCCGCCGGTTACCGTTCAGCCGCGTGCGCCAACGCAACTCTTGTGCACGCCGCCCACCTGGTCAAGTATGGAAACGGAATCCCAATTCGTATCCGCAAAACTCTTTTATGCCGACTGTGCTCGAAGTCCGTGATCTTCGTGTTGACTACCAAAACGCGCGCGTGAAAATCAATCCAGCTCTCGAAGGCGTCAGCTTCACTCTGTGGTCCGGTGAGATTCTCGGTGTGCTAGGCGAATCCGGCAGTGGCAAAAGCACACTTGCCTCCTCCGTTTTAAGACTCCTCGCATCCGGCGGCAGTATCCGCAGCGGAAGCATCGTGTACGACGGACGCGAAATTCTCACTCAAACCGATCGTGAACTGGAAAAAATTCGCGGCGCGCAAATCGCCATAGTTTTTCAGGAAGCGTCACTCGCGCTTCATCCAACATTGCGAATTAGCGAACAAGTTAAGCGTGTGATTGCCGCGCACACAAACTTGAATCGTCGCGCAAGATTAATCAAAGCCCGTGAAGTTCTCGCCGAGGTTTTCACAGAAGATGTCGATCGCATATTTTCTTCGTACCCCCATCAACTCAGCGGCGGTCAGCGTCAGCGTGTGCTCATCGCGCAAGCCATCGCGTGCAATCCACAAATCCTAATTGCCGACGAGCCTACGGCATCCCTTGACACAACAACTCAGTCCGAAATTCTTTCTCTCTTCGCAAAACTGCAACGCCGTCACGGAATGGCGCTCATTCTGATCACTCACAATCCCGCAATCCTTTCTCAACTCGCTGACAGGATTTTAGTTCTCTATGCAGGCCGTGTGGTGGAAGAAGGCACCGCAGAAAGTTTGTTGAGTGCGCCACATCATCCTTATCTCCGCGATTTATTGCGCTCCATGACGGATTCTCCGGAAGCCGCACTTCTGCAACACAAAATAAGACTTCCTGCAATCGCCGGCGCAGCTCCGGATTTGTCCGCGAAATCTTCCGGTTGCGTTTTTGCTCCGCGATGCGCGGACAAAATGGACGAGTGTATTCAACGCGAACCAATGCCGGTGGCTGTGCAGGGAAATCACACAGTCGCTTGTTTCAAGTTCGGTGGACGGGAGGTTTGACGCGATGCAATTTACAGAACCGCTTTTGAAAGTGGAATCTCTTGTGAAGCGATTTCCGCCGTCTCGCGCAAACTCACGCAGCGAAACCGCGGCCGCGGTTGACGGCGTTTCACTTTCCATCGTCGCCGGCACAACTCTTTCTCTCGTCGGCGGATCCGGTTCCGGAAAAAGCACACTCGCATTTTGTATCGCATCCATGGAGCGGCCCACTTCAGGCCGCATTTGGATAGAGGGAATCGAAATAACGTCACTGGGCGAACGCGAACTTCGTGCAGCTCGTCCGAAGATCCAACTTGTTTTTCAAGATCCCGCAGCCGCAATGAATCCGCGATGGACCGCTCTTCAAATCGTCGCCGAGCCATTAGTGATCCAAAACCAAATTGCCCGCAGTGAACAATTCGATCGTGCGCAATCATTATTGCAACGCGTCGGCCTTTCCGCAGACGCTGGTTCACGACGCCTTTCCGAATTCAGCGGAGGCCAGCGCCAGCGCCTCGCGATTGCTCGCGCACTAGCGCTCGAACCCAAGCTCCTGATTCTTGACGAAGCATTTTCAGCGCTCGATTGTTCTGTGCAAGCGCAAATGGTGAATCTGCTGATTGATCTGCAAAGTTCCAGCGGCCTCACATACTTGTTCATCACGCACGATCTCGCAATGGCAGCACTACTGGGCGATCAAATCGCCGTAATGGAGCACGGAAAAATTGTTGAGTCCGGCACCGCGCGTGACGTTGTTCTTCATCCATTACAAGAAAACACGCGCGCGCTTCTCGCGGCATCTCCACGAATGAATCAGTCCACGGAAATTGTTCACAAACACTAATGCGCTACCTACTCAGAAGATTTGTGCACGCAATTTTTCTTCTGTTGGGAGTATCTGTCTTGTCTTTTGCATTCACCGCGCTTGCTCCCGGAAATTATTTTGACGAGATGCGTTTGAATCCGCAGATTTCTCCGGACACGGTTGCAGTTTTGCGCGCGCATTACGGAGTCGATCGTCCGATCATTATTCGCTACGCGCATTGGCTCGCCTCGGTTGCTCATGGCGATTTGGGGTTTTCATTCGCATACAACAGCCCCGCCGCGCCCCTTCTTTGGGCTCGCGCATGGAACACGCTGCTCTTGACGGTGACCGCAACAATTCTTTCCTGGTTGATTGCACTTCCTTTAGGAATTTGGAGCGCCGAAAAAAAAGCGCGCGCTCCGGATATTGCAATTACCTCCGCAACGGGATTTCTTCTCGCAATTCCGGACCTCTTACTCGCCTTAGGTCTTCTGGTTTTCGCCGTTCGCACCGGATGGTTTCCAACAGGCGGAATGGTTTCCGTCGGCTCCGAATCTCTTTCGTGGTTCGGTAAATTTCGCGATTTGGTTTTGCACATGGCATTACCGGTCACGGCTCTTGTGCTCAGCACTTTGCCACTCTTGGTGCGACACGTCCGCTCGGCAATTTCGGAAGTCCTTAGCTCAGGATTTTTGCGCGCGGCGCAGGCGCACGGAATTCCACGGCGCACAATTTTGTATCGATATGCATTGCCGGCCGCCGCACATCCGCTTATTTCGCTATTCGGATTCAGCATCGGCGCACTGCTCAGCGGTTCACTGATTATTGAAGTGGTGATGAGCTGGCCGGGGCTTGGCCCACTCTTGTTAGAAGCAATTTTGGCGCGCGATCTTTATGTGGTGATCGGCGGCGTTATGCTCTCGACGATTTTTCTTGTTGCCGGAAATTTCATCGCCGATTTATTGCTTTACTGGGCCGATCCACGGATTCGCACAAGCTAACTTTCTAAATGAACTCCCGGCGAAAACTCGTTCTGTTGTTAGTGTTGCTCGGTGCCGCGCATTTTGTAATTGCGTGCGCGGGATTCTTCGCGCCTTACGATCCCACTTCACAAGATCGCGATCGCCCTTACGCGCCGCCGATGCGAATTCACTGGATCGATTCGCGAAAAGCATTTCACGCAAGGGCGTTTGTCTACGCGCAGCAACTTCGCGAAGGTTCGTTTGACGAATACGAATCAGACCCATCGCGCCCTATTCCGCTAAAGTTTTTCGTCAGCGGCGCGCCTTACAAACTTATCGGCGCGATTCCAATGCGCGTTCATTTATTTGGCGTCGAAGGCGAAGGCGCGCCCGTTTTTATTTTCGGCAGCGATGCTTACGGGCGTGACTTATTTTCGCGAATGCTTTACGGCGGACAAATTTCGTTGTTGGCGGGGCTACTTGCTACCGCGTTCGCGCTTTTCAGCGGTTTGCTGATTGGTTCTCTTGCTGGATTTCTCGGCGGATGGACTGACGACATCTTAATGCGCATCGCGGAATTATTTCTCGCGCTCCCGTGGCTCTATTTGCTCTTCGCAATCCGAGCTTTTCTTCCGCTGGCCGTAAGTCCGCTACAAGCATTCTTCTTAGTCGTGATTTTAATCGGTACGGTCGGCTGGGCCCGGCCTGCGCGTCTGATCCGCGGTGTCGTCTTGAGTGCGAAGGAACGCGACTACGTTCGCGCGGCGCGCGGATTCGGCGCGTCAAACATTTATTTATTGCGCCGCCACATTCTCCCGCAAACATGGAATGTTGTGCTTACGCAAGCGGCAATTCTTGTTCCGCAATATGTTCTCGGGGAAGTTACGCTTTCTTTTCTTGGCCTCGGCGTTCCCGAACCTGCGGCGAGTTGGGGCAACATTCTTTCCAGCCTTCAGCAATACAGTGTTTTGTCATCTTATTGGTGGATGTTCTTGCCAAGTGTTGCAATAGTTTGTTTCTTCTTGGGATACCTGGCCCTCGCGAGCGCGTTGCAGGACGCTGCCGACAAGTCGAAGATATAAACGTATTCATAGGGCTAGTTCGTGAACACATTTATTCAACGTTCGTCCAGGCATCTTGGGAAAATTCTGTTCCCTGCGTCGATAATTTTCGCGGCGTGGACAACTGTGTTCGTTGCGTCAGCAGCACATTCGCAGTCATCGCAATCCCGTAAGATTTCGTCGGAAGAATTTCTTTCACTCCCCGGTGAAATTGGCCGCTCCGGTGGACGTCTTGTGGTTTCACTTCGCGCGGAACCTAAAACTTTAAATCCCCTGATTGCCGGCGACGCTCCTTCGCGTCAGGCAATTGGCGCGATGCAAGCGGATTTAATTCACATCAATCGCGGAACGCAACTCACCGAGCCTGCGCTGGCGGAATCGTGGGCAGTTTCAAAAGACGGTCTGCAATACACAATTAAGCTGCGGCAAGGAATTCGTTTTTCCGACGGGCATCCGCTCGACGTTGACGACATTCTTTTTAGCTTCCAACTTTATCTCGACGAAAATGTTCACGCTCCGCAGCGCGATTTACTGATTGTTGGTGGAAAACCAATCGCCGTTCGCAAAATTGATTCCCAAACGATTGTGTTTGAACTCGTAAAGCCTTATGGAGCGCAAGAAAGATTGTTTGATGGCCTTGCGATTTTGCCGAAGCATCTTCTGGAACAGCCGTACAAACAAGGAAAGCTCGATCAACAGTGGCCGCTTTCAGTGTCCGCATCGCAAGTCGCCGGACTCGGTCCTTATCGTTTGAAGGAATATGTTGCCGGCCAGCGGCTGGTGCTTGAGAAGAATCCTTACTATTGGAAAACGGACACGAAGGGTACGCGGCTGCCGTATCTGGATGAACTCGTTTTTCTTTTCGTTCCCAGTGCAGATGCGGAGGCAATTCGTTTTCAATCTGGCGAGACGGACGTTATCGGTATCAGCCGAGTTGCCGCGGATAGTTTTTCTACTCTCTCTCTCCACTCGCGCGGATACACAATGGCCGACGCCGGGCCCGGCCTTGAATACAATTTCCTTTTTTTTAATTTGAATGATCTCGGTGCAAAAACTTCTGCGGATTTTGCGCGCAAACAAAAATGGTTTGCGAATGCGAAATTCCGCCAGGCCATTTCTCTGGCAATTGATCGGCAAGCAATTGTCCGTCTCGTTTATCAAAATCGCGGCGTTCCGCTTTGGGGGCCGGTCACGCCCGGAAACAAGCGCTGGCAGAATACTTCGCTGACAAATTCCGCGCGATCCATTGAGACGGCGCGAAATCTTTTGAGTAGCGCCGGATTTAATTGGAAGAAAGATTCAAACGGAGATTCTTCGCTCGTAGATTCATCCGGGGCGGCAGTTGAATTCTCAATCGCTACAAGTTCTTCCAATGCTGAACGCACGAAAATGGCCACGCTGATTCAGGACGATCTAAAACAACTCGGAATGCGCGTGCAAGTTGTTCCATTGGAATTCCGTTCGCTTCTCGATCGAGTGCTGCAATCCAAAGAATATGACGCATGCGTTTTGGGTATTGCGAATTACGACGCCGATCCAAATTCGGACATTAATGTTTGGCTGTCCAGTGGCGGCTCGCATTTCTGGAACCTTGGCCAGCCGAAACCTTCCACTCCGTGGGAAGCCGAAATCGATCAGTTGATGGAAAAACAGCTGGCGTCTAGAACTTTTGACGAGCGCAAGCGTTCTTACGATCGCATTCAGGAAATTATCCGCGAAAACCAGCCGCTGATTTTTCTCGCCAGCCCAGACATTCTCTGCGGCGCGAAAAACTCCGTTGGAAATTTCCATCCTGCGATTCTTGAGCCTTATGTTCTCTGGAACGTCGAGCAGCTTTTCTTGCGCGCATCTTCCGGGAGCGGGCGGCCGTGAGCCCAGTACTTATGCAATCGCGGAAAAAACCGCCGGACAAATGGACAGACACTCGTCTTGTGAAGGAATGTCTCTCCGGAAATGAAGATGCCTGGTCCGCGCTCATCGATAAATACAAAGCGCTCATTTATTCAATTCCAATTAAATACCGAATGCAGCCGCAGGAATCCGCCGACGTATTTCAAGCTGTCTGCATGGAATTGTTATCCAGCTTGCCGGATTTGCGCGAGCCGAAAGCGCTTCCTGCGTGGCTCATTCAGGTGACACACCATCGGTGCTATCGCTGGAAACGCGGGCAGCAGCGCGTGATTAGCAGTGACAGCGAAACCGGAATCCCTGAAGCAGAGATTCCGCCGGTGGCGGAGTCTCTGATGCTGCAAACGCAGGAGGAACAAATTTTGCGTGAAGCAATTACAGGACTTGCGCCGCAATGCCAGAAATTGGTTGCGGCGCTTTTCTTTGAGTCACCTGCTCGGCCATACGCGGAAATCGCCGTGGAACTAGGACTGGCGGTGGGTTCGATAGGATTCACGCGGCAAAAATGCATTGAGCGACTGCGGAAAAGTTTGCAGAAAATGGGGTTCGAGTGAGCGTTACTGAAAATAACATTCTTCCCGGCGAAGAATATTTCTCCGAGCTCGCGCAGCTCCCCGACTCGGAGAGCCGCGCGAGGTTTTTGCAGCAACACGAGTCTCTCGTGCGGCCGGAAGTGGTTGCGCGACTCACTGAAGTGGTCGTCCGCAGAGTTCGTGTGAACGCACAGGAATCTTTCCGCCTCGCCGAAGCAGCCATTGAAATCGCCGGGCTATTGAAGAACGAAGAATGCCTAGCGCTCGGTCTTCGCGCGAAAGCAAACGCGCTTTATGCCTCCGGTGATAATCGCGCCGCCGCGGAGCATCACGAACGCGCGTTCCAACTGTTTGAAAAATTGGAAGAGTGGAATGAAGCCGCGCGAACGCTCAGCGCTTCGATTCAGCCGCTGATTTTGCTTGGCGAATACATCCAGGCATTTACCGCGTCCGAACGCGCACGCGATATTTTCACGCGCTTGAATCTTCCGTGGAGATTGGCACGACTTGAAATAAATGTCGGGAATATTTTCCACCGCCAGGATCGTTTTACGGAAGCGATCGCGTACTACGAGCGCGCTTACGAAGGCTTGCTTCCTTATCAAGATGCCGAAGCAATGGCCGTGGTGCTGGGAAATATGGCGACCTGCCTGATTAGTTTGAACGATTTTCCACGCGCGCTGAAATACCACGAAGAGGCAAGAAAAGTTGCGGAAGAGAATGCCATGCCGCTGTTGGTGGCGCAAACAGATTACAACATCGCGTGGCTGTATTATTTGCGCGGGGAATATAGCCGCGCTATAGAAATACTTTACGCCACGCGTGCCGCCTGCGAGGCGAGCGGCGATCATTATCACGAAGCGCTCTGCTACATGGATCTTTCCGAAATTTATTTGGAGTTGAACCTAAGCGAAGAAGCGCGCGAAACCGCCATGCAGGGCTTCCAGCGATTCCAGAATCTCGGCCTTGCCTACGAATCCGCGAAAACGCTGGCCAACGAAGCGATGGCGCTGGGCCAGCAAAACAGAACGTTGCCTGCGCTGGAGCAATTCGCGAAAGCGCGCGAAATATTTGCGCAGGAAAAAAATCTTGTGTGGCCGTGGCTGTTGGATTTGTATCAAGCGTTGTTGCTTTTTCAAGAAGGGAGGCATTTTGAAGCGAGGCGTTTGTGTATTGCCGCGGCGAAATTCTTCGACGATTCCGTGCTCGCTGGAAAGGCCGTTCTTTCACATCTCCTTCTCGCTCGCATTGCTTATCAGATGAAGGAACTTGATGAAGCGCAGCGCGAAACGGATATCACTCTTAAGAAGTTGACTGGTCTCCAGGCGCCAGTGCTCACGCACCAAACCTATTTTCAGCTCGGTCAAATTGCGCAAGCCCGGAGAAATTCAAAAGCTGCTTACGCAGCTTTTCTGGAAGCCCGCAGCGCGCTGGAAATGCTGCGCAGCAGACTACAGGGCGCGGAGTTAAAAATTTCCTTCGTCAAGGATCGGCTGCAGGTTTACGAAGAACTTGTGGAGCTTTGTCTGAGAAATGAAGTGGGTGGCGATCCTGCGCGCGAAGCGCTTGGCTATATCGAGTCGGCAAAATCGCGCAGTGTGATCGAAATGATTTTCCCCAGCAGCCAGGCCGCGCCGACGAGCAATTCGGCGAAAAGCGGATTGGTCCGTCGCATTTTGGATCTGCGCGAGGAACTGAACTGGTATTACCACCGCATCGAACTTGAACAACTGCGTCCGGAAGAGCGTTCGCGCGAGCGAATCGAACATCTGCAGAAGCAAGCGCAGGCTCACGAAAGTGAATTGCTTCGCACGCTGCGGGAAGTACCGGCGGGCCGTCAGGAAAGCAGTGTTGCGGAGTCCGCCGCGCCCAAATCGATTGAGGATATTCAGTCCGCGCTCGCGGAAGATGTGACGCTGATCGAATACTATTCGGTGGGCGAGAAGGTTGTGGCCGCAGTCGTCACCCGAAACGATATTCAGATTATTCCGCTGACAGTAATTTCACGAATGACGGGCTTTATGGACCTACTTCGCTTTCAACTTGCGAAGTTTCGACTGGGTGGCGATTATCCGCAGCGTTTTGCCGAGCCATTGCTGCGTGCAACGAATGGCCATCTGGAATCTTTGTACGCGGAGTTGATCGCGCCGTTGCGTCCGTTGTTGAAAGGCCGCCATCTGGTGATCGTGCCGCACGGGCAACTTCACTTTTTGCCGTTCCACGCGCTGCGGAACGGCGAAGAATATCTTGGCGACGCATTTACAATTTCCTACGCGCCAAGCGCAACTGTTTTCGCGTTATGTCAGTCGAAGCCGCTAAGCGAGAAGAGGTCGACGCTTATTCTCGGAGTTCCCGATCAGCGCGCGCCGCAGATTTTATCGGAAGTACAATCCGTCGCAGGAATTTTGCCATCACCAGAACTTTTCATCGGAGATCGCGCCACTGGAAAAGTTTTGCGCGAGCGTGGACCCGAATGCGGCCTGCTTCACATCGCGACGCATGGCGTGTACCGGCAAGACAATCCGGTTTTCTCTGGCGTTCGTCTGGGCGACGGCTATTTGAATTTGTACGACCTCTATCAATTGAAATTAGGGGCGTCGCTAGTGACGCTCAGCGGCTGCGCAACCGGAATGAATGTTGTGGCCGCCGGCGATGAGCTGATCGGCCTTCAACGCGGACTATTCGCTGCGGGCGCTTCCACTCTGATGCTTTCTCTCTGGGACGTTCACGACCGCAGCACCGCCGAACTGATGCGAATGTTCTACACGAATTTTATCCGCACCGGCAGTGCCTCGACCTCACTGCAAATCGCCGCTCAAGAACTGCGTAAGCAATACCCCCACCCATATTTCTGGGCTCCGTTCGTTCTGGTCGGACAAGTGACTGATTCTAAAGAGCTTATTTAATTTCAACCTGCCTATATTTTTCAGAGCGTTCAAGCCCCTTTATCCATGAATGTCGAAGTCTATGCAAAATCGAGAAACGGGACGCCCGAACGCCGGGGAAGCACAGGGTGTCTCCAAAATTTTTTCTGGGGGAACCATGAAGCATCTGTCGAGCGAGGAAGCAGTGGATTTCGTGAACTTGATGATGCCGGCTGAAAAGCAGGCGGAAACGCAGAAACATCTTGAATCCGGCTGCAAACGCTGTTCGGAGGCTGTAGCGACGTGGCGGCATGTGCGGGAGGCGAGTTCGGTGGAGGCCGAATATCAGCCGCCCGCTGGCGCGGTGCGAATCGCGAAAGCGGCGTTTGCAGCGGCTGGGCTTGGGAAGGCGTCGGCCGGAGTTAAGTTGTTATTTGACAGTATCCTACAGCCAGCTATGGCGGGTGTTCGGTCGTCATCCAGCGATACCCGGCAGCTTCTTTATGGCATTGGGCCGTATCTTCTGGACCTTTATATCTCAGCGAAACCCGACGGCAAGGCAATATCGGTTACTGGCCAGCTCATGAACTCAAAGTTTCCCGAGCGGATACTGAACTCAGTTCCTATCGTGGTCGCCAACGGGACGGGAACAGTGGTCTTGGCCACCACCAACAGTTTCGGCGAATTCCAGGGTGAGTTGGAGTACAGCGGAGATCTTGAATTGCGCCTGCCTAGCCCTGAGGGCCGGGAAATCGTGATCCCCCTTGGCTGCCTGTTGACCGGTTTAGTGGCTCCGCCTGCAGAAAATGCCAAAACTGGCCCTGGAATGCCGCGATATTGATGTCGGTACACTAGTACTGTCCCGAAATGGGACTTCTGGTTAGTAGAAACGATTCACTCGTACCATTGGCGGAAACGGCTGCTTTTGGAACACTGTACAGGTAGCCGGAAACGTCAGCGGACGGGTCACTTAGAGGGAGCCTAATACGAATATGAAACGCCGAATCTGGATTCTTACAGCAGCACTTATAGCATTGTCATTATTCCAAGCAGGACCCGCCTCGGCGCAGCAACGGCTGATTGTCCGCACTACGAACCTTCCAATATTGAAGAATGTTTGCCTGCTGAATCTCTGCCAGGTATCGAGCGCGCTGGACGGCACGATCGGCCAATTGTTTCTGATTACTTCGCCGAGTTTGCTGCCAGTTCAAACGCTTGAGAACGTGCTGAAACTCGTTCCGGGCGTTCTGGGCGTGGAGCAGGATCTGCTGCGCACAGTCGGCCCGACTCCTCCGCTATTGAACGGAATTCCTCTTGGTTTGTATCAGCGCAGCCCGGTGGCATTTGCCGGTGCAACAGTTTGGAGTGGATACGCAACGCAGCCAGCGGTTGCGGATATCAACCTGCCCGAAGCGCGAGTGTTCAATACCAGTGTCGGCAAAATTATTGTCGCGGACATCGACACGGGCGTGGATCCTTCGCATCCGGCATTGAAGGCTGTGCTGCTTCAGGGCTACGACTTCACGCGCAATCAAGTTGGCGGCAACGAGATGTTGGACGTATCAAATCCCAACTCGAAATCATGCAACAGCAACTGCTCTTCCGCGAACGTCAATCAGTCCACTGCGGCAGTGCTCGATCAATCGACAGCAGCGGTGCTCGACCAGTCGACCGCGGCAGTGTTGGATCAACCGGGATATTCGGATTTTGGTCACGGGACAATGGTGCTGGGAATTATTCACCTGGTAGCGCCGAACGCTATGTTGCTGCCGGTGAAAGTATTCCACGCGGATGGAACCGGCTACACGTCGGATATCATTCGTGGCTTGTATTACGCAGTGCAGAATAAAGCGAACGTGATCAACATGAGCTTTGATTTCACGGTTCCTTCAAACGAACTGGCTACGGCAATTGCGAATGCGCAAAAGAACAACGTGGTCTGCGTTGCTTCAGCTGGGAACGACGGCGTGTCAGAGATGGTTTATCCGGCGGGACTTGCGGGAGTGATCGGCGTTGCGTCTGTAAACGACCGGGACCAACGTTCGACGTTCTCGAATTACGGAGCACAGGTGACGGACGTTGCGGCGCCGGGCGAAAGTATCGTCTCGACGTATCCGTATTCGACGTACGCCTCCAGCTCCGGTACATCATTCAGCGCGCCGTTCGTTGCAGGCACCGCGGCACTGGCTTTGCAAATGGGTAGCAAAGCGACGGCACAAGAAGCGGCATCAGCGATTAATCAAGCACAGCCGCTCAATCCGAAAATGCAAATGGGTCACGGGCTGCTGGATGTTTTCCACGCGATGACCTACATGCAAGCTGTGATGGGAGCGAAATAACAATCGCCTGAGTGCGAAGAAACAGAAAGGGCTGAGGGGCCACAATGTCAGAGCTACAACAAGCATTACTCAGGGTCAAGGAACTGGAAGAGAGTTTAGTCGCGCAGCGTACGGCTCTGATCTGCGCGTTCAACCAGACCCTTGATCTGAAAGATTTGAACACGGGAGTTCACAGCACCCGGCT
Organism: uncultured Acidobacteriota bacterium; assembly: GCA_963778235.1. Taxonomy (GTDB): domain Bacteria; phylum Acidobacteriota; class Terriglobia; order Acidiferrales; family UBA7541; genus DASTCZ01. The sequence goes on from CAVZTQ010000004.1 coordinate 1,015,616, forward strand.
CGCGGAATGGGGAATGCGAGTCGGGCAGGAACTGGGACTTGAAGAAGGCGCGCTGAGAGATTTGGAAGTGGCGGCGTTGCTTCACGACATCGGCAAAATTGGAATTCCAGATTCAATCCTGAAAAAACCCGCGAAATTGGAAGCTGACGAATACGCTTTAATGAAGAAGCATCCGGAATATGGCTGGGCAGTTTTGCGAATGCTGCCGGGATTCGATCGCGCCTCGCTTTACATTCTTCACCATCACGAATCATTTGACGGCAAAGGATATCCCGCCGGCCTAAAAAATTCTGAAATTCCGCTGGCATCGAGAATTGTTTCGGTCACAGACGCGTTCGACGCGATGGTTTCTTCGCGTCCATACCGGCAGGGACTTCCGTTTGAAGAAGCGATTCGCCGGTTGATTCTGGGAAGTGGAACGCAATTTGATCCCGCGGTGGTGCAATCATTTCTTCCGTTGGCGCAAGCCGAAATGGAAACGGTATTTGCCGCGGCTGGCTCCGAAGTTTCTGCGGCGATTTAGGTCCTCCAGAACAAAACTCAACGCACGCGCTGAAATGGAAATCCATTCAGTAGAACTGTTTTGGCTTCGCCACGCGAGGGAATCTGCACTGACCCTTCGCGCTCTCAGGGCAAGCAGGAGTGTCGGAACTACTTTTTTGTGACCTCTGTCAAAATCGCGGTCGCTGCCTCTTCAATTAGCGGAGTTAAAACGTCTTCGCCATCTGTTTTTGCTTTGCCCTTCAGTGAATTTTCAAGTTTCACTTTGTCCTGTCCGACGGGAAACAGGTGATAGTCGACGGTTACGTCGTCCTTCGATTTGATTTGTCCGTTGATTCCGGAAAGTTGGCTGGTGGCTTGCTGTTGCGCCGTCATCACGGCTACTTGAGCCGCTTGCGCGGCAACCACGCCGCCTACGCTTTGCGAAATCATGCCCATGGGCGTCATCGATGCGAGCGGCGCTGCTTTTTTCATTAAGCCGGCCATCCCGCCGCCCGATGTGTGCTTCACAGCTACGGCGGAATAAAGAATGTAGTCGCACTGCTTTTGCTGCGCTTCAGCTTGGAGTTGAATCGGAATGTGCGCATCGAGTGGCGTGATTTCAACTGCGGGCCCGCTCATCATCGCGACAATGGCATTCCGAATGGGCGTCCCATAGTCGGCGCTCGCAGTGCTACCTTGTCCAATTTGCGCGGAGGAGGGCGCAATGCCGATGCGAATCTTTCCCGGAGCTTTTGGACCGAGGGCCTGCGGTGCTGCGATTGGAGCAGCGGCTACGGGCGCGTTTTGAGTGCCCGGCATCTGGGCGAAGACCGGCGCTAGAATTAGTCCCAGTGAGACCACCAAACTGCCGATGCGAACTTTGCTGCCGATACGACTAACCATTCCAGACATTGAATTCCTCCTGTACCGCAATTCGATATTTGCGTTATTTAGAATTGCGCTGCATTCCCGAATGTCGAGCCGGATTCTTATTCGGCTCTCTAGTATGTAAAACGTAAAAACAGGGAAAGGTGGCTCACGGTATTTGGTGGTGCGAGCGAGTTGTTCGTTGACGTTATACCAGCCAGCAGAGTATTTTCTTCTTAACTCTTTTGGCTGAAGAGGAGCGCGTGCCATCAGCTTCGTCACATCCCGTTACCGAGTTGCTGGCGCGTTGGAGCGGCGGAGACGCCTCGGCACGCGACGCATTAGTTCCCCTCGTTTATGATGAATTACGGAAGATTGCGCGGCGTTGTCTGGCCGGGCAGCGCCGCAGCCATACTTTGCAACCCACCGCTTTAGTCCACGAAGCGTATATGCGTCTCGCCCGCCGCGATTCAATGGAGTGGCAGGGTCGCGTGCATTTTTTCGCGATGGCCGCGCAAATGATGCGGCAAATTCTGGTGGACCACGCGCGAAAGCAACTTGCCGCCAAGCGCGGCGGTAACGCCGTCACAGTGGAATTGGACGAGTCGTCCGCGGCGGGTACGCAGAAGCCCGATCTGGATTTGCTCGCCCTTGACGATGCGATGAAGCGGCTGGCTGCACTGGATTCGCGTCAATGTCAGATTGTTGAGCTGCGATTTTTCGGAGGGCTCTCCATCGAGGAGACCGCGCAGTTTCTGAATATTTCTCCCGCAACTGCAAAACGTGAATGGGCCACGGCGCGTCTTTGGTTACATCACGCGATGACGACCGGCGCGGAACTGTGACTCCCGAACGCTGGCAACGAATTAAGGATTTGCTGGCGACGGCGCTAGAGATTTCTCCCGCGGAACGCGCTGCTTATTTGGATCGGAATTGCCGTGGCGACGATTTGCTGCGCCGCGAAGTTGAAGTTCTGTTGCAGCGCGAGTCGGCGGTAAGTTCACGTTTTCTCGATCGACAAGATCTTGAGGAGGTAGCCGCGGCCGTTCTTACGGAGGAAGCGAACCCGTGGATTGGACGGCGCGTTGGTGCTTATCAGATTGTTGAACAAATTGGCGCCGGTGGAATGGGCGAGGTGTATCGCGCTTTTCGTGCGGACGATCAGTACCGACAAGAAGTGGCATTGAAAGTAGTTCGCACCGGCCAGGATTCTTCCGCAGTAATCGCGCGATTTAAGAATGAACGGCAGATTCTGGCCAGCCTCGAACATCCGAATATTGCGCGTCTTCTCGACGGCGGCACGACGGAATCGGGCACGCCGTATCTGGTGATGGAACTGATTGAGGGGCGCCCTCTCGCGGAGTATTGCGACGCGCAGAAGCTTTCGATTTCCGACCGGTTGAAACTTTTTGCGCAGGTTTGCGGAGCGGTTCAATTTGCTCATCAGCGGCTGATCATTCATCGCGACATTAAGCCGACGAATATTCTTGTGACCTCGGATGAAACGCCGAAGCTATTGGATTTCGGAATCGCGAAAGTGTTTGGTTCCGATTTTCAGTCGCAACGAAATGAAACGCTCACTGCTTTCTGCATCCTCACGCCAGAGTACGCCAGCCCGGAACAGCTCAACGGTGAATCAGTTACGACCGCGAGCGACGTTTATTCTCTCGGCGTAGTGCTCTACGATTTGTTGACCGGACGAAGTCCGTATCCGGCGACGGCGCGAACATCCCAAGAACTTGCCGCGGCGATTTCTTATCGCGAACCAGAGAAGCCGAGCACCTTGGTTGTGCGTGGCGCCGCTACGAATACTGAAAGTGCGGAGCAAATTGCATCTGCTCGCCGCTGCACCGTACAAAAACTGCAGAAGCAGTTGAGCGGAGATCTGGACAACATCGCTCTTCTGGCGTTGCGAAAAGAAGCGGGTCGTCGGTATGCCTCCGCGGAGCAATTTGCCGCGGATATCAGGCGGCATCTCGAAGGTGTTCCGGTGCTTGCGCGTAAAGATACGGCGAGCTATCGCATGTCAAAGTTTGTCGGCCGCCACAAGGTTGGCGTTGCCGCCTCCGCCGTCGTGCTGCTTGCGATTGTCGGCGCACTGGCGGTCTCGTTGTATGAGGCGCACGTTGCCCGGCAACAAACTGAAATCGCGCGCACTCAGAAAATTCGCGCCGAACAACGCTTCAATGATGTGCGCAAGCTCGCAAACTCATTGATGTTTGAGATTCACGATTCCATCAAGGATTTGCCGGGTTCCACATCGGCAAGAAAGATATTGGTGACTCGGGCGAAGGAATATCTGGATAGTTTGTCCCAAGAAGCGAGCGGCGATGCGGCACTGCAGCGCGAATTGGCCGCTGCCTACGATCGAGTCGGAGATCTTCTTGGATATGACGGCGCCGCAAATCTTGGGAATTTTTCACAAGCGATTCAAAGCTATAACAAGGCGCTGGCGATACGAGAATCTGTCGCCGCCGCTAATTCTACCGATCTAAAAATTCAAACAGATCTTTTCAACAATTACTTTCGCTTGTCGTTTGCACTTCAAAATGCGGGTGACTATGCGGGCGCTCTGAACAATCTGAAAAAAGCGCTTCCGCTGGCGCAGAAACTTGCGGCCACAAGTAATGATCCAAAATTTCGCGACGGGCTCGCCGGTGTTCACTGGCAGATGGCGAACATTTTGAGGAAATCCGCGGATTTCCCAAATGCGCTGGAGGAGTACCGTATTTCTGCTTCGATGCGAGAGCCGCTCGTGCAGAACCTTCCGCTACTACGGTGATCCGCACCCACCTCGCCAGTGATTACAACGGCCTGGCGCAAATGTTGTGGCGAACCGGCGATTCGGAACACGCCGTGGAAACTTCCAAAAAAGCGGTGCGGATTCTTGAGGAATTGTCAGGAGCCAATCCAAACGACGCGACACTGCGCGAGTACCTTGGTGAATCCTACAGTTTCCAGCAGCCGATTTTGCAGGAGCGCCGGAAGTACGACGAATCCTTGCGAGCCGGACAGAAGGCGCAGCAAATTTTTGAAGAGTTGGCGCGGAAAGATCCGACGAATTGGCTTGCTTCCGCTAATTTGGGTTCAACGGAAACCGGAATTGGAGAGACATTAATTTTGCAGGGACGGATTCAAGAGGCGTTGCCGCACATCCGCCGCGCGATGGATCTTTTTGAAAGCAGACAGCACAAATCGGCTTACGATTTTGCGGGACAGGCTGAATCATATTCGACTTTTGCGCTGGCCGAGGAAAAACTTGCCGAACGGGAATCGTCCAACGCGAAAAAAGCCGAACATCTTCGGGAAGCACGCGCGTGGCTGGAGAAAAGCGCTCAGAATCTGGGAACAGGATCCCAAGCGCGGCTCTCCTGATCCGATGGGTGGCAGGGAAGGCGATCGCGTTCGCGAAGAGCTTGCCAAATGTAATTCCACGTTGGCGAAACTGTAGTTTTTTCTCACGTTTATTTCGAGCTGCCGGACCGCCAGAGATCGATGGTCATCATCTGGATCATCACTCCGTTTTTCGCATAGCCTATGTGCTCTTTTTTATCGAAGTAAGAAGCTTGGACATGATTGCGATCCTTCAGTGGTCCCGATAGCGGGCCGAGGGATGGCACAGATGGTATGAACGGAGTTGTTTGTCCGCCCTGTTTGCAATCGCCATTTGTGCATTGAGTCCATTTAAAGGTCGCCGTGCCTTGTTGGGGTAAGGGCCTTCCGTCTTTTCCGATGACCGGGCCAAACCTAATTGAGTAAGTACCGTGTGTCTCATCGATATCAACGTCCACAGTCATAGGCATTGTTCCTTGCCCGGTTGTCTCCGCCACATAACTGCCTTCATTGCGAAGCGTATGCTGGCCGTTGCCGGCGGCCACCATCACTCTGCCTTGCTTTTGGTTCTTTTGCGTGATGTCACCGTGCGCGCTCCCGACGCCGTTGTTCACCGTGATTCTGGCCGTGCTGAGCAAACTATTCGACCAGTCTTGCAACTCATTGTGCCCTTCGTCTCCGGTGAGCTCCGTCACGTAGTGAATCTGCCCGGTCCATAAGGAATGCCTAATTTCGCAGCCGCATCCCTCATCACCCTGAAATTTTCCGCCCATTGCGTCAATCCAGTCCTGGCCCAGCTTAACGAGCGCGGCGTGTGTGATCGAGGGTGGCTGTGGTTTTAAGTGTTCGTCATCCATCGAGTCCTGATCCAGGCCGCGGTTCCCGTAGAACGCCGTGCCCGCAAAATTGGCTCGGCCGTTGTCATTTTTTAGATGGCCGATAAACGCATTCGCTGATCCGGTTGCTTTCTTAATTTGCCGGCAAAGCGTTACCGGGTCCTTATCAACAAAAGAAAGAAAAGTGGGAGCAGTAGTCCAATTCGGCGAAGGCGCGCCATCAGGCAGCTCGCGCGGCTTATCGCCAATCTCGATCCAAGCTCCTTCCGCTGCCATTCCCCTGTGGCATTTCTTGCATCCCTGATCCATGATGCCCGTGTTTTCATGCTGTTGTTTCCCGCCTCCGTGGTTGATCTTCGATACAGGTGCTTCCGGATCTTTGAAGGGATCATCGGGATCAATACCAACGCCATTGATAAACGGATTCACGCCTCCATGGCAGTTCACGCACCTCGGCTCACTCGTAAGGAACGCGGCGACTCTGGCCCAAGCGGCGATGGCTTTCTGCGTTTGAGAATCTGTTAGCGAACAGACTGAGGTTTTCTGTCCGAATGCTGCAACGGAAATTGAGGCGAGAATCAGACTCGCGATAATAATCCTAATCAATTTGTGATCGCGATGATTTCGAGCGTGATTCTTGAACACTGAAGTTCTCCTTGTTTGCCGCGAGGCTGCACTACTAAGGAAAACGCAAAACGCTGGGAAACTGGCTCAGGTTAGCGGTGACGATGTTTCGCGCCCAGAGATAGTCGGTGCGGCGTCCGTGGAAACGCCTTGGGGCGTTGGCGAGTAAAGGAGATCAGGTAATTTCTTACAGCACCCGGCCCGCTGTTGCTTCTGCCAGTATCGTCCTCTTCCTTTCAGAGCATAAATATTCAACAACAGTGGACCTTGGGGCAGGGATGGCGATCCTGCGGTTTTTTGCGCGGGGTAGCGAAGGGAAACGATGGAGATTGGGAACAAAGTCTTGCAGCGGATTGCTGCCTCGCCGTTGGTTTGTGTCATCGCGTGTCTCCTGCTCGTGCAGGCTGCCCGAGGAACAGGACATTCCGAAACCAGGAGCCGCATCGAACGAGATCGACCGGCGGTTTGAAGCGCAACAGCAACAAATCAACGACCTTCTGAGAGTCGTTGAAGCACAACGATTAGCGCTAGAAAAATTATCTTCACCTGCGGCGCCAGTCGCCTCTGCTGCGGTCACTCCTAGCGAGATTGAACGCCGGCTCGAAGCACAACAGCAACAAATCAATGACCTTTTCAAAGTTGTTGAAGCGCAGCGATCGATGCTCGAAAAACTATCTGCGCCAACGACTATGGTGGTCGCGGCTGACGTACTCCCGCCGAACGAGATCGACCGGCGGCTTGAAGCGGAACAACAACAAATCAACGACCGTCTGAAAGTCGTTGAAGCGCAGCGATTGTTGCTGGAGAAAACGCCGGTCGAAAAAACACCTTTGCCCACAACGCCGGTGGTTGCCGCTTCTGCAGCACCGGTGTTGCAAGACTCAGCTCCTATCAAAGCACCGCTGTCGCTTGAAATTGGTGGGGCAACTTTTACACCAACTGGCTTCCTCGATTTCTCGCAGGTTTGGCGCTCGAGTGTCGTAACCAGCGGATTGCCTACTAGTTTTGCCGGGATCCCATTCAGTGACAGTGTGTTCGGCACGCGCCGCCAGACGCTTTCGAGCGCGGCAAACTCACGTGTCGGCCTGCAGGTAGACACCAGGGTTCTTGGCGCCAAGGTACTCGGTGTTGTCGAGACTGATTTCCTGGGATTTCAACCGGGCAATCTGACGACTACTACGAACGCCTACGGTATGCGGTTACGTCTTGCCTTCGCGGATATTACCAAAGGCAAATGGGAATTTCTTGGAGGACAGGACTGGAGTCTATTGACTCCGGGCCGCACGGGAATTTCTCCTCTGCCCGGCAACTTGTTCCTCACGCAAAATCTGGATCCGAACCTCCAGTCAGGTCTAGTGTGGGCGCGAAATCCGCAAATCCGCGCAGTTTATCATCCGACCGCCAGTGTATCCGTGGGTGTGTCATTTGAATCCGCGGACACTTACGCGGGTGGCTCGGCCGGGGCCGGCGCAATCACGCTGCCCGCAGGATTCACACCTGACTACTTCGGGCAGCTCAATACGGGGAGCGGCGGAATAGCAGTCCCCAATCCGAACTCAGATTTCATTGCGAAAATAGCTTTCGATCCCAAGATTGGCGGCCGGTCAATTCATATAGAGATTGGTGGACTACTCGATCGATATATTTTTTTCAACCCAACGGTGAGTAAGAGCTTCAGCACAACTGGCGGCGCTGGCCAGATCAACGGTGTGTTTGAAGTATTTAAGAATTTTTCGTTATACACGAACAACTTTTACAGCGATGGCGGCGGGCGTTACATTTTCGGGGAAGCGCCGAGCCTGATTATCAAGGCCGACGGCTCTCCGTCGCTGGTGCACGCCATGTCCACGGTGGACGGCCTTGAGTACCAGCTGAATGAGAAGTTAAAGCTCTACAGCTATTACGGCGGCACGTACGTCAGCAAGAATGTGACGATTGACCCATCGACGGGACTGCCAGTCGGCTACGGGTTCATCGGTTCTCCAAGCGGCCAAAACCGAACTATCCAAGAGGTTACCGGCGGGTTCTCCTATGCTCTTTGGAAAAATCCGAATTACGGGACATTTCAGTTGAACAGCCAGTACTCGTTTGTAGTTCGACATGTTTGGTTTGTGCCGCCCGGCCAACCGGGCAGCGCAAATTTGAACATGATCTACGTCAGTCTTCGCTACGTGCTACCGGGAAGTGCGCCCAAGCTGAAATAAGCGAATGACGACACATAACGTAAAGACTGCGACTAGACGAAATCCGAGAGAAGGGTGCGAAAGGCGATGACCAAGAGACTATTGCAAACAAAATTCTATGGCGGGATGGAGCGGAGTCTTGCGATTGGTTTGTGTATGCTGATGCTCACGCCATACGACAGAGTGCTTTATGTACAGCAACAAGATCCGCCGCAGGAGCAAGCGGCTGCAATAATTCCCAACGATCAGTTGGATTCGCTGGTCGCACCGATCGCCTTGTATCCTGACCCGCTTCTGAGCCAAGTGTTGGTAGCTTCAACGTATCCGTTGGAAATCATCCAGTTGCAGCAGTGGCTGGCGCAACCGAAAAACAAAGACCTGAAAGGCGACGCACTCGTGAAAGCCGTGGAGAAGGAGGACTGGGATCCTAGTATCCAGGGTATGGCTGCGCTCCCGGATGCTGTCAAACAACTGGCGGAGAACATCAAGTGGACCACCGACCTCGGAAACGCTTTCCTCGCGCAGCAAACCGATGTGATGGACGCTGTTCAGCGCATGCGCGTGAAAGCAAAAGACGCAGGGAATTTGAAATCGAATGAGCAGATGAAAGTGGAAACACAGGTTGTTGAAAATAAAAGTGTGGTGGTCATTCAGCAGGCGAGTCCGGAAGTTATTTACGTGCCCTCGTATAACCCAACCGTGGTCTACGGGCCTCCAATCTATCCATATCCGCCAATCTATTATCCGCCAGCAGGGTATTACGCAGCAGGCGCCGTCATCGGGTTTGGCGTCGGTATCGCGATGGGTGCGGCGTGGGGCGGAGGTTGGGGTTATGGCTGCGGATGGGGTGGCAATAACAACGTCTACATCAACAACAATAATAATTTTGTCAATAACTCCAACAGAAACAACAACATCAACGGCGGAAATCGAAACAACGTCAATGGCGGAAATCGAAACAACGTCAATGGCGGAAACCGGAACAACGTCAACGGCGGCAGAAGCAATTGGCAGCACAACCCACAGCATCGCGGCGGCGCACCATATTCCAACCGGGACACTGCCAACAAATTCGGCGGCACCGCTCGCGGAGACAGCGTGTCTAATCGCCAGGCAAGTGGACGGCAGAACCAGAGTGCTGGCGGCCGACAACAAGCCGGCACCATGGACCTCGGTAGTTCAGGCAGGCAGCCGGGTAACCTGGCCAGTTCAAACGGCGGTTCGCGAACAAATAGCAGAGACGCGAACAGTATTGGCAATCGGCAGGTTCAGAACAACAGCGGATCGCGGACCACCGGTTCTTTCGGAGGATCCTCAAACAAAGCCGCGACCCAACGCAGTAGTTCGCGCGGGGCGTCCAGCATGGGCGGATCCCGTGGTGGTGCACGTTCAGGCGGCGGACGCCGGAGGTAATCAATTCATGAGCGAGGAAAAACTTATGAGATCCACAAATGCGAATTCCCTTCACGCGAGAATTATCTGGGCAGTGATTGCTATTGGCGCGTGCTCTGTTCTGGCAAGCGGATTACTTGCGACCCCGCAAACAAAGACCACGGTTACTGCCTCGTCCGCGCCGCAAAGCTTCGCCAACGCACAGCAGGCTGCTGACGCCATGACTCTTGCTGTCAAGAACGATGATATCGCTGCCCTGCTTGAGATTTTCGGCCCCGCTGGCAAGGACTTCGTCTCATCGGGAGACGATGTGCAGGACAAAAACTCGCGTGCTGCCTTTTCTGCCATGGTGGACGAGAAAATGCACGTCGACATAGATCCTCTTAACGCCAACCGCGCGATCATCTCCGTTGGCAACGACGATTGGCCTTTGCCGGTTCCCATTATTAAGAAGGCTGGAAAATGGCATTTCGATTCTGCGGCTGGTCGCACCGAGATCCTCGATCGGCACATCGGAGCAAATGAACTGAACGCCATCACGATTTGCCGCGGCTACGACGATGCGCAGAAGGAATACGCCGAAAAAATTCACGACGGCTCCGGCGTAAATCAATACGCGCAGCTCTATATAAGTTCTCCGGGAAAGCAGGATGGACTAGCTTGGCAAAATCCGGACGGCACTTGGGGAGGTCCCGTCGGAGAAATAGTAGCCAAAGGGCTGGAGGAAGGCTATGTGGACAAGACTAAACCCTTCCACGGCTATTACTTCAAGATTCTAAAAGGGCAAGGCCCTGATGCGCGTCTAGGTCAACTCGACTACGTGATCGAGGGAGCGATGATCGGCGGGTTCGCGCTCGTTGCTGTGCCTTCGGAATATCGCGTTACCGGCGTGATGACATTCATAGTCAGCTACGACGGAGTGGTTTACCAGAAGGACCTCGGACCGGACTCCCTTAGCATCGTCAAAAAAATGGAGCGCTACAACCCGGATAAGTCATGGCAGCGCACGGATGACGAACAGTAGTCAGCAACTCTGGCCGTGGTGTGGTGGAAAGATATCGCATAGAGTAATTAATTCATTTCGTACTGTTAGTTTTACTCGTTGTCAATTCCTTTTGATCCAGCTTAGCTTGAGTTTTGCTCGTCGTACGCCTCTTTAGGCCATCTAGAAAGTCCGTCAGGAGCATGAGCCATGCGCCAAAATCACGAACTTGCCAGACTCGAACAAGCGCGTACGTCAAAGATTCCATGGAGAAAGTGGGGGCCGTACCTCAGCGAGCGGCAGTGGGGAACAGTTCGCGAGGACTACAGCCATGACGGCAATGCTTGGGAGTACTTCAGTCATGATCAGGCGCGATCTCGAGCGTATCACTGGGGCGAAGATGGTCTTGCAGGGATCAGTGATGAGAAGCAGCTGCTCTGCTTTAGCGTAGGTCTGTGGAATGGCAAAGATCCCATCCTCAAAGAACGTATGTTCGGCCTGACGAACAGTGAGGGCAATCACGGCGAAGACGTTAAGGAATACTATTTCTACCTCGACAGTACGCCCACGCATTCATACATGAAGTACCTGTACAAGTATCCGCAGGCGGCGTTTCCTTACAGCGATCTAGTCGAGACGAACAAACACCGCAATCGCGGCGACTTAGAGTACGAGCTGCTGGATACCGGGGTCTTCAATGACGATCGCTACTTTGACGTCTTCGTGGAATATGCCAAAGGCGCTCCGGAAGATCTCCTAATTCAGATTACCGTAATTAATCGCGGGCCCGAGCCAGCCCTCTTAAATGTCCTGCCGACACTTTGGTTTCGCAACACGTGGGCCTGGTGGCCAACCTTTGCCATACCGTCTCTAAGGCAGATTCCCAGCCAGAAGAGTGCGCAGGTGGTGGCGGCATCTCACGTCGATTTAGGCGTGAGGTATTTGTACTGTGACGGAGACGTCCCTCTATTGTTCACGGAAAATGAGACCAACAACAAAAAGTTGTTCGGCACAGACAATGCCAGGCCGTACGTGAAAGATGGGATCAATGACTTCGTAGTTGATGGAAATAATAGCGCCGTAAACCCCGAGAAGACGGGAACGAAATTCGCCGCAAACTATCAGTTGAGTGTGGGCGCAGGAGCGACAGCCACGATCCGACTGCGGCTAAGTGATGTTGCGCCGGCGGCCATCGGCGAACCCTTCAAGAACTTTGCCGAAGTAATGCAAACGCGCCAGAGCGAGGCAGATGAGTTCTATCGATCTGTCACACCGGAACGTGCCAGCAAAGACGAGGCCCTCGTCATGCGGCAAGCGCTCGCCGGCATGCTCTGGTCCAAACAATATTTCTTCTTTGATGTGGCCAAATGGCTCACGGAACATGGCGAGGATCCGATGAAGCCAAGCAAACACAAAACGCGGAACAGCGAATGGTTCCACATGGTCAATCAGCACATCATCTCAATGCCCGACAAATGGGAATATCCATGGTATGCGGCGTGGGATTTGGCATTTCACACCATCGCGCTTTCGACGGTCGACGTGGACTTCGCGAAGGAACAGCTTGACCTACTGCTTCAGGAGTTCTTCTTGCATCCGACCGGTCAGATCCCGGCCTACGAGTGGAACTTCAGCGACGTTAATCCACCCGTGCACGCTTGGGCCACGATTTTTCTGTACAGGACCGAGCAGGCCTTAAAAGGCCAAGGCGATCTGGAGTTCCTGAGGCGATCTTTTTCAAAGCTGATGCTGAACTTTAGTTGGTGGGTAAACCGCAAAGACCGGTTCGGTAATAACCTGTTTGAAGGCGGGTTTCTTGGCTTGGACAACATCGCAGTTTTCGACCGCAGTTCTCCGTTGCCCAACGGAGGTCATCTCGAGCAAGCTGATGGAACGGCCTGGGTATCGATGTTCTCGCAGAACATGTTTGAGATATCCATGGAATTGGCGTCTCACGAAAAATTGTACGAAGACATGACATTGAAGTTTGCTGAGCATTTCATTTGGATCGCCCGCGCCATGAATCAGACTGGTTCAGAGGGCATGTGGGACGAGCAAGATGGTTTCTACTACGACGTATTGCGCCTACCGGATGGGAATACCAAGCGCCTGAAAGTTCGCTCGATGGTGGGCTTACTTCCCTTGTGCGCCACCACGGTGATCGAGCCGTGGCAGCGCGAACGCGTACCGCGCGTAGTAAAAATCCTCGAAGAACGCTACGAGCGAATGCCTGAATTGCGCGAGAGCATTCATCCAACTGGAGCTGGACATCTCGGCTACGCTGAACGCGGTATCGCCGCTCTGGTGAATCCAGAAAGGCTGCGCCGGATTCTAACGCGCATGCTTGATGAGAAAGAATTCTTGAGTCCTTTCGGAATACGAGCCCTCTCCCGTTTCCACGAAGAAAATCCCTACGTTGTAAACGTTGAAGGCCGGGAATACCGTGTGAATTATCTGCCCGCGGAGTCTGATACCGGCATATTCGGTGGAAACTCCAATTGGCGTGGACCGGTATGGATGCCGGTAAACGCATTGCTGATTCGCGCCTTGATGTCGTTCTATCTCTATTACGGAGATAATTTTAAGATCGAATGTCCCACTGGTTCAGGAAAATTGGTGAACCTTTTTGAAGTCGCCAAGGAAATTGCCAATCGGCTGGAGCGGATATTCCTGCGCGATCAATCTGGAAGGCGCCCGGTTTACGGAAGCACAGAAATATTCCAAACCGATCCCCACTGGAAGGATTACATCTTATTTTATGAATACTTCCATGGAGACAACGGCGCGGGTATCGGCGCCAGCCATCAAACCGGATGGACAGGAGTGGTAGCAAAGCTCATCGAGCTTTTCGGTAGTCTCGATGCGAAGCAGTTCCTGGATGCCGGCAAATCAGGTGCCTTCGCGAAGAGCGCAGGAGCCCGCTAGCCGCCGTTCCAATCTACTTGGCTATTCGGCTTGTGATGTAGCAGGTCTTCACGGAATGTGTACCTGACTGCAATGAGTCTACGTATCAGTCGTGCCCGCCTTCCAGTTCGACAGGCCGGAGCACCTCTACAGTCGCCTTTGGCTTTTTCTTAGTTATCCGTTCTATGACGACGTATAAAACGGGGACGAGAAATATTCCAAGAAAAGTGGCAACAGTCATTCCGGTAATCACACTGCTTCCCAAAACTCTGCGGCCGATCGCGCCGGCGCCTTTCGCAGTCCAAAGAGGAACGCAGCCTAAAATAAAAGCGAAGGAAGTCATTAAAATAGGTCGCAATCGCAAACGAGCCGCTTCGAGAGCAGCCTCCACAAGTCCCTTGTTATTTTTTGTGTGTTCCAAAACCGCAAACTCCACGATCAAAATCGCGTTCTTAGCCGTCAGCCCAATGAGCATCACGAGCCCAATTTGCGCGAACACATTGTTGTCAAGACGACGCAGTAGCAAACCCGCATTCGCGCCCAGCACAGCAACAGGGACAGACAGAAGCACACTAAATGGGAGGGACCAACTCTCGTAAAGCGCAGCCAATATGAGAAAGACGCCAAAAATGGACATGGCGAAGACGATGGCTTGTCCGCCCTCTGCTTTCTTCTCCTGGTAGGACATGTCACTCCATGCATATCCCATCCCCGAAGGAAGCACCTCTGCCGCGACCTGTTCCATCGCAGCCATTGCTTGGCCGGAACTGTATCCGGGCGCGGGTGAACCATTAATCTGGATGCTTCTAAACAGATTGAAACGGTTGGTGTACTCTGGCCCAGAGACGCGCTTTATATTTATCAATGCGCCGAGCGGCGTCATCTTTCCTTCGGAGTTTCTAACGTAGAAGCTGTTGATTTTGTCCGGGCTGACGCGATATTCCGGCTCGGCTTGCAGGTATACCTTCCACTGACGACCAAAGCGATTGAACTGATTGACGTATGCACCACCGAGGAAAGCCTGCAACGTCTGATTAACGTCCGCGAAGTGCAGACCTTGCTTCAACACGCGGTCTCGATCGACATCCACAAAAAGCTGCGGTACTGAGGGACGAAAAGTGGTCAGCAGTGTTCCGATCTCAGGGCGTTTTTTCGCCGCTTGGCTCAGTTTGTCGAAGGCATCCGATAACTGCTCAACAGTTCCGGCGGACCGATCCTGTAGCAGAAACGTAAACCCGCCGGCGGCGCCCAGACCAGGAATCGCAGGGGGGCCAAACGCGAATCCGATCGCCTCCGGGATTTCCGCGCGTATTTTTTTGTTCAGATTTTCGACAATTCCGGCTACGGACAGCTCCGGACTTTGGCGCTCCTCCCACGGTTCGAACTGAAGAAAATAGGACCCCATGTAGCTGGCAGATGTGTTGGATAACAGGCTGAAGCCCGTGATCGTGTCGTATCCCATAATGCCGTGGGTGTGCGCCAGAATTTCATCAACCTTCTGCATTACGGCATCGGTGCGCTGCAGAGATGCCGCATCCGGAAGTTGGATTTGGATGAACGCATATCCTTGGTCTTCCTCCGGCATGAAACTGGTAGGAAGCTGCTTGCCCATAGCCACGGCAGCGATTGAAACTCCAAGCAATAACAGCAGCGCGATCCCCCATCGCCGGATGAGTGCGTGACTCCAATTCACGTACCCGCCTGTCATTTTTAAGAACCAGCGATTAAACCAGGCGAAGAACTTTCCGACAGGACCGTGCGATTTTTTATGAGGACGAAGCAAAAGGGCGGCGAGAGCTGGCGAGAGTGTGAGAGCATTAAACGCAGAAATAAGTACCGAGATCGCAATCGTGATTGCGAATTGCCGATTTAACAGACCCTTGATGCCCCCCATAAACGCCATGGGAATGAACACAGAAGATAGAATAAGGGCGATGCCTATCACCGGTGCGGACACTTCCTCCATTGCCTTGATCGTCGCTTCGCGGGGCGACTGTCCGTGTTCAATGTTCAATTCGACGGCTTCAACGACCACAATGGCGTCATCCACTACCAGTCCGATAGCAAGGATGAGCCCAAAGAGAGACAAGGTATTGATCGAAAAACCCAGTAGTGGGAAGACGGCAAAAGTGCCTATGAGGGACACCGGTACAGCAATCAAAGGAATGATAGTTGCTCGCCAGCCTTGGAGGAACAGAAAAACAACAATGATTACGAGGACGGTGGCCTCTAACAACGTCGTTAGAATTTCCTTCATTCCTTCTGTGATGGGAAGAGTGGTGTCCATCGAGACGGCGTAATCCAGGTCTTCCGGAAAGTGAGATTTCAGATCCTCCATTTGCTGTTTGACTTGCCGAGCCACAGCTAAAGCGTTGGAGCCCGGGGCCTGACGTACCGCAACGATTACCGCTGGCTTCCCGTTGTAGCGTCCGATTTGCTGGTAAACGACCGTGCCCAATTCAATCCGGGAAACGTCCTTCATAATTACCTTTGAACCATCGGCATTTTGCCGAACGATAACGTTGCCAAATTCCTCAGCGTTCACCAGCCTTCCGGGAGCACGAACCGGGTATGTAAATTGTTGGCCTGGAGGTGCGGGCTCAGCGCCAATCTGCCCTGCTGGATTTACCGTGCTCTGCCTTTGCACAGCATGGATCAAGTCGGAAACCGTAAGACCCAATTTGGCAAGCTGATCCGGCTTGACCCAAACGCGCATTGAGTAGTCCGCCGCTCCAAAGTTAGTTACCTGACCGACGCCCTTCACACGCAACAGCGCATCGTTGATGTTTATGGTTGCGTAGTTACCTAAGAATTGGCCGTTATATGTCCCGTGCGGCGAGTACACCGACAAGATGAGGACTGGAAGACCCATCAGCTTCTTGACCGTCACTCCATACTCATTGACTGACGTTGGGAGGTTTGGACTTGCCTGCGACACACGATTTTGTGTGTTCACTTGGTCGATGTCCACGTCAGTTCCCAGATCGAAGATGACCTTGAGGTTCATCGTGCCATCATTGGCGTTCGTGGACATCATATAGAGCATGTTATCCACACCGTTCATTTGCTGTTCGATGGGAGTGGCAACAGACTGTTCGATCGCCAGCGCATCCGCGCCGGTGTAAGTAGTGGAGACATTGACCATCGGGGGAACGATGTCTGGCAGCGCCGTAACGGGTAACTTTGCCATCGACACGATTCCCAGCACGACCGTGAGAATCGCAATGACGATGGCTACAATCGGTCTGTCAACGAAGAATTTCGACATCGTAAATAACCGTCCATAGTTGCGTTCGCGTCGTGAGAACCCGATTCGCCTTTTTCCGTCTTCACGCGGCTACGCACTAACACGATGCTCGTTCGCCTGCGCCATAAAATCCACTCAGGGATTCGGCGTCTGAGTCGTGCTCGGTGTCCCATTGACGCTCGTCCACTTCGAGTCGTCCAAATTCCATCCGCCGCCAAGTGCGCGATAGAGATCGACCAAAGCCAATTTTCGGCCGAGGTCGTATGTGACCGCAGTACTCTCCGCTGGATATAGTTCAAGCTGGGAATCAACGACCTCGAAATAGCTGGAAAGTCCGCTGTCGTACCTTATAAATGACAGTCGCACTGACTCGCGATATGCGTCAACAGCAATCTGTTGTTCAACGTAGAGCATTGGCCAACTGTTGATGCGCCGAGAGCGAAGTAGAAACCTCGCCAAAAGCCTGTGTAACTCCTTTTCAAACGAGACTCTGGCCTCGTCGCGAACATCAATTCGCTGCACGATACTCGTTCTTCAGACGACCTGCGGTGAATAAGGGCCCCATCAAATTACCGGCAAGCACTCCACGCTTTTCCGGCGCCGGTAAGTTCGGACAGT
Source organism: uncultured Acidobacteriota bacterium (assembly GCA_963778235.1). Taxonomy (GTDB): domain Bacteria; phylum Acidobacteriota; class Terriglobia; order Acidiferrales; family UBA7541; genus DASTCZ01. Next base: position 1,033,085 of record CAVZTQ010000004.1, read on the forward strand.
TGCCGGACTCACACCACCGAACACACCTGTCAGGGAAATCGTCGGGAAAAAATTCGCCTTGGCGACACCGACTTCTGGCGTTGGCCTCGATCAAGTTCTGCTCTGCTTCACGCAAATCAGGCCGCCGCTCCAATAAGGATGCGGGCAAACCCGCGGGCACGTCCGGCGGATCGTATTGATCGGCGAGCGTCGACGCCGCGCTCAATCGGCCCAGGATTGCGGCCAAGAAGCAGATCCAAAGCATTCTCTTGAGCAACAATTTGTCGTTCGAGATCGGGGATTACAGCCGCTACATTTGAGAGCGCAGCCTGAGCACGCGAAACTTCAAGCCCTGATGCTGCTCCACCTTGAAATTTATTTTGAAATAGATTGACGTGTCTCCTGAAAGCCTTCCACTGTGCGACGGGCAATTGCAAGTTGCTCATCCAGCGCTCGCAACTGAAAATATCCTTGTGCGACTTCGGACAAAACAGAAACCGAACGTCACGTCTGGCTTCTTCGCTCGAGAAGTAGACGGCGCGTTGCGCCTCATTCAATTTGCGGATTCGCCCAAACAGGTCAATCTCCCAGAAGGTGCTGAAACCATAGGGGTAATATACATGATTTGCAATTCCGTGAGCGCCGCTTGCCCCAAAACGCTCGCATCGTAAGCCTACCTGCGGCTAATACTGCGAATTGGTGACTCCAAGAAGAGCTCGTTCCTGTTCGACGCGAGACATGGCTAATTGCAAGTCGTAGTTTTTATGTCAGTGCCTCGCGGATAAGGGCCTGAAGAACAGGATCCTTAAATAAATCCCACCACGCCAGATCGGCAACGGAATTCTCTTTTGCTTGCTGTTCCGTATAGTAGTTCGTAGGCGGATGCAATGTCGGACGCTTGTATTTTGGACCAAGTGAGCAGCCGGTCAGGAGAAGTGGAAGGAACGCGACCCGAACGAGTCTACGCATCAGTCGTGCCCTCCTCGGCAGCAGGCCGGAGTACTTGTCGCAGTCTCTTGTGGTTTTGGCTTCCTCGTAGCTAGACGTTCGACAACGACGTATAAAGCGGGAACGAGAAAGACCCCAAGCAACAGTGGCTGCGATCATCCCCGTGATGACTGAGCTTCCCAGAACTCTGCGGCCGATCGCGCCGGCTCCCTTTCGCGGTCCAGAGTGGAACGCATCCCAAAATAAAGGCGAAGGAAGTCATCAAGATCGGACGCAAACGCAAACGGGCCCCTTCCAGCGCAGCATCCACAAGTTCCCTTGTTGTGCATTTGTGCGCTCCAAGTACCGCAAACTCCACGATCAAAATTGCATTCTTGGCCGTCAGGCCAATCAGCATGACGAGCCCAATCTGAGCAAAAGCGTCGTTATCGAGATTGCGTAGGAGCAGGCCAGCATTCGCTCCCAGGATAGCGGCAGGGACCGATAAGAGTACGCTGAACGGAAGAGACCAACTCTCGTACAGTCGCTGCCAAGATCAGAAATACGCAGAAGATCGACATGCCGAAGACGATCAGCTTGTCCGCCCTCGGCTTTCTTTTCCTGGTAGGACATGTCACTCCATGCATATCCCATCCCCGAAGGCAGAGTTTCCGCGGCAACTTGCTCCATCGCGGCCATCGCTTGGCCTGAGCTATATCCAGGAGCCGGTGAGCCGTTCATCTGGATGGTCCGAAACAGATTGAATCGGTTGGTATATTCCGGTCCGGAAACGCGCTTCATCTTTACCAGGGATCCCAAAGGCGTCATTTCGCCCTTCGAGTTTCTGACGTAGAAGTCATTAATTTTATCCGCGGTTACGCGATATTCCGGTTCGGCTTGCAGGTACACCTTCCACTGACGGCCAAAACGATTGAACTGGTTAATGTACGCGCCGCCCAAAAAGGCCTGCAATGTTTGGTATACATCTGCGAACTCCAGCCCCTGCTTCAGCACCCGATCTTGATCAACGTCAACAAAAAGTTGCGGCACGTTAGGGCGGAAGGTAGTTAATAAGGAACCGATTTCTGGGCGTTTTCGAGCCGCTTGGTTCAATTTGTCAAAGGCGTCCGATAGTTGTTCAACAGTTCCCGCGGACCGGTCTTGCAACATAAATGTGAATCCTCCGGCTGTGCCAAGACCCGGAATGGCCGGCGGCCCGAAGGCAAATCCGATTGCCTCTGGGATTTCCGTGCGCATTTTTTTGTTTAAGGCCTGCATGAGTCCTTCGGCGGAGAGTTCCTCAGTTTCGCGATCGTGCCACGGATCGAATTGAAGGAAATAGAAGCCCGTATAGCTGGCGGAAGTGTTGGACAGCAAGCTGAAACCAGCAATAGCGTCGTATCCCTGAATGCCGTGTGTGTGAGCCAGAATTTCATCCATTTTGCGCATCACCGCATCGGTGCGCTGAAGTGAAGCTGCATCTGGAAGTTGGATTTGAAGGAACGCATATCCTTGGTCTTCTTCCGGCATAAAACTCGTGGATAGGCGATTGCCCAAAGCTAAGCCTGCAATCGAAATTCCCACAAGTACGACCAGCGCAATCACCCATCGGCGAATGAGAAAATTACTCCCAGTTAACGTAGCCCCCGGTCATTTTCTCGAACCAGCGGTTGAACCAGCCGAAGAACTTGCCGAGAAGGCCCTTCGATTTCTTGTGCGGACGAAGCAATAAAGCCGAAAGCGCCGGCGAGAGCGTCAGCGCGTTGAATGCCGAGATTAGAACGGAGATCGCAATCGTGATCGCAAATTGCTGGTTCAACAGCCCCTTGATGCCTCCCATAAATGCCATAGGAATGAATACCGACGACAAAACAAGCGCGATGCCGATGACCGGAGCAGTCACCTCTTCCATGGCCTTTTCGGTCGCTTCCTTCGGCGACATTCCATTTCCAATGTTCAGCTCGACTGCCTCGACGACTACGATCGCATCGTCAACCACGAGCCCGATGGCAAGGATGAGTCCGAATAGAGACAGCGTGTTGATTGAAAAACCGAGAATCGGAAACACGGCAAAGGTACCGATCAGTGATACCGGCACAGCAATCAGAGGAATGAGAGTTGCGCGCCAGCCTTGCAGAAATAGAAAGACCACGATGATGACCAGAACGGTGGCCTCACCCAGAGTAGTAAGAATCTCCTTCATTCCCTCTGTGATGGGGAGCGTAGTGTCCATGGACACCGCATAATCCAAGTCCTGAGGGAATCGGGATTTCAGCTCGCCCATCTGCGTTTTGATTTGTTTTGCGACAGCCAGCGCGTTAGAACCGGGAGCTTGATAAACAGCGATGACGACCGCGGGCTTACCGTTATAACGTCCGATCTGTTGGTAAACGAGAGATCCAAGTTCGATCCTCGACACATCCTTCAAACGAACAGTGGAACCATCGGGATTCTGACGAACGATGATCTGGCCAAATTCTTCCGCGTTGACCAACCTACCTGGTGCGCGAACCGCATAAGTGAACTGTTGACCTTTGGGAGCAGGCTCCGCACCAACTTGTCCCGCCGGGTTCACCGCACTCTGTTGTTGCACAGCGCTTATCAAATTTGCGACGGTGAGACCTAGTTTGGTCAACTGATCGGGCTTTACCCACACGCGCATGGCGTAATCCGCCGCGCCGAAGTTGGTCACCTGCCCGACACCCGCAACGCGCAATAGCGCGTCGTTGATGTTGATGGTTGCGTAGTTGCCCAGGAATTGGCCGTTATACGTCCCGTTTGGCGAATAAACGGACAGCACCAAAAGAGGAAGGCCCATCAGCTTTTTGACTGTTACTCCGTACTGGCTGACTGAAGTTGGAAGGTTAGGACTCGCCTGCGACACGCGATTCTGTGTGTTTACTTGATCGATGTCGACATCCGTGCCGACATCAAAGGTAACTTTCAAATTCATCGTACCGTCGTTCGCATTGGTGGACTGGAGATAGAGCATGTTGTCCACGCCGTTCATTTGCTGTTCAACCGGAGTGGCGACAGACTGCTCGATTGTCAGCGCATCCGCACCGGTGTATGTAGCGGCGACGTTGATCTGCGGGGGTACGATATCGGGAAGCTGGGCGACAGGCAGCTTCAGCATCGACAAAACACCGAGAACCACAGTGAGGATCGCGATGACAATCGCGACTATGGGCCGACTAATGAAAAACTTCGCCATGGTTATTGGCCGCCTTCATGCATTTTGGGTTGCGTATCCTTGAAAGGCGTTGGGTTAACGATCATCCCAGTCTTCACCTGCTGCAATCCGTCTACGACAACACTCTCTCCGGCCTGCAAACCCGATTCGACAATCCACATATCCCCAATCGGCGGACCGAGTTTCACAGTCTTGACGGTGGCCTTATTGTCAGGCGCCACCACGCACACTTGATACACTCCTTGCAGTTCAGAAACTGCCTGCTGCGGAATCATCAGCGCATTTTTGCGAAGCTCGGTGATTGCGCGAATGCGGCCGTATTGACCGGGACGCAATACGTTGCCCGGATTGCGAAACTCTCCCCGAACTTGAATCGTTCCCGTTCTTGAATCGATTTCACGGTTTACAAAAAGAAGATGACCACGCTCCGGGAAATCCGTGCCGTCCCCGAGAATCAATTCAAGGTTGTCGCCCCCTGACCGTCCTGATTTCTCACGGGAGAATCGGAGGTAGTCCTGTTCTGTAACGTTGAAGTCAACGTAGATTGGATCGACGCTCGAAATAGATGTCATGACCACGGCCGGCGACATTAGGTCACCGATTTGAACTTTTGAAACGCCTGCGATTCCGGAAATTGGTGACGTCACAGTCGTCCAACCTAAATTCAGCTTGGCATTGTCCAGCACTGCTTGATTTGCATTTATTTCTGCACTCGCCGCTACCTCCGTACTGATCGCTTTATCAAGTTCAGCTTGGCTGATGGCCTTTTGCGCCACCAATGGTCTGTAGCGGTCCACATCGAGTTGCGCCTGATTTCGTGCCGCGCGGGCCCGCTCCAAATGTCCTTGGGCTTGCTCTACCGCCGCCTGAGTCTGCCGGTTATCGAGCTGGAACATTGGCTGTCCCTTCTCCACATAGGAACCTTCCTTGTAGAGGACCTTCAGCAGAAACCCCTCAACCTTTGGTCGGATATCAGCGTCGATGTTTCCGGCCATCGTCCCAACCCATTCCTGGAAGATTGGCGCGTCCTTTTGAACTACAGGGGTGACCTTAACTCCCGGTGGCGGCGGAGCCGGCGGCGCTTCTGATTTGGAGGAGCAACCTGCGCAAACCACCGAAGTCATGAGCAGCAGCGAACCGACAAAGCCAAGCCAGCTCGGCCCGGCGGACAGGAGTTTTGTCGGTTTAGCGGAAAAAATCGGTATGAGTTGCGAAAACTTCCTGCGCATCTTGCACGCTCCGGACCACCCACGCTTAGGACTTGAAATTCACAATTTGCTGAGCTGCCCCACGCGTGCTCACTTCTGCGACGACACTAGCAGCCGACTTGCAATCGTTGAACTGTCAAAACTGGCAGATTTTCGAGCGCTGGTCATGTCGTCCGGGAACGGCGCAATCAATCGTCGTTTCATGTTTTTGCAGGGACTCAATGCGCATGATGCCAAGCGCGCCTCCGGAAATATCAACGTGATGCAGCTTGGTAGTGTGATCCTCTGAACTTTTGCGATTGATCGACGGATGAATGGCCCAGAGAACATTTTCTTTGACATGCTCCTGCTCATGCACCCACCACATTCGGACGGAACTCAGTTGGAACCCAAGGTGAACTTCTTGGAAATCTGGAGCTGCAGGCCTACGCCAATCTGCCAGTCATTCGGCCGCACGGCGTTGAAGTGCGTGTCGCGATAGAAGCTCATGATTCGCGCGTCGAATTGTTTGATGATGTAACTGAAGTTAACCTCGGCGGTGTTTTGCCGGTAGCTCGGGTGAAAGATTCCTCCGTCCGTGAACTGCGCGATGGCGTACTTCCCCAAAATCTCGAAGTATCCAATGCCGACTTGTTTCGGAATTAGAAATGATCCAAGGCCGTAAGCTCCTTGGCTCTTTGGATAGTTCACGTCATATCCGCCGAATCTGTTGTAGTTGGAATATTCGCTCTCAATCGTCCAGGCTCCGCCGCCTTTCACCTTTCTTTCCATTAGAAAATCGACAGTCGTTGCAGTTCTGCCGGACTGCACCTGGCTCGCTCCCGAGATGGCGAGTATATTTTTGTCACCATAGTACGTGCCATTCAGATAGTAGCCGTCCTCCGCATCCCAAAAATCAATCTGTGCGCGGCCGGCCCAGATAACGCTATTATCCCCCGTGTTGCTGGAAGGGCCGTCGAATACGCCTGCCGACACTTTTATTTTGGCGAAGCCGGCTTTGAAATCTCCCCAGTACGCCACTCCATTGTCACGACCTTGGTAGTGAGAAGGATATCCGTCTTGAATTCCATCGGTGAATACTGCCCATTCGTTGGAATAAAAAGGACCGTAAAGGTTTGCGCGGTCGGTCGGCGGAAGAAAACGACCAGCCCAAATGTTGAATTTGGGCGATGGATGGAATTGCGCCACCGCATCGAGTACTTGCATGTTGTTGGTAAGGCTGCTGTAGTCCGTATTAAACATCACGCTGAAATAGCTGGTGACGTCCCCGCTCACATAAAGGCGGGCGTGGCCGAGCGCGAATTGATTGAGACCCAGATCGCCACTGGTCTTGTCATAATCATAGTTCGTCTGTAATCCGCCGCCGACCGTGATCGAAGGGACAAAATTTTGCGCGCATAAAGGTGATGCGACAAGTGTCAGCAACCCTACTAAACAGGCGAGGCAGAATCGTGGCACACCGAGAGTTCGTCCAATTCGGACGCAAGACGTCCACACTCTTGAAGAGAGCTCCCCAGTTACGGTAGCGGACATAGCGATCCTCATTTCAACCTGAACGCGGATGAGCCGCGCCCGATTATGGCGTTGCGAGTAGCAGACCTGCCTTTTGAATATCCGAACAATCCATGGAGCGACGTTTGGTCGAAAGTGTTTCCGATCAGCTTCGCCCAAATCCTAGAGTGAGCAGGGAGGTATTACATCCGGTAGAGTGCGTAATTTGCGTAAGAGTTTGTGCCGAATAATCTAGGTAGCTTTACGTATTTCCTGCTGACGCTGTAACCATGACACCCGGGCGCACGATCGGTGACCAGTTCACCCGGTCGTACGAATCGGAAATGCACGAAGCTCTACCGGCTTACTTTGCTTGCAAGATTTTCCGGCCGTTTGTTGGCTGAATGGGCCGTGCGTTATTGGGATATATTTTTGCAAACGTCGCTAACTGGCCTGAAGAAAGGGATCGCGTACTCTTCAACACGAACCAGGTGACATCTTCCGTGCACGGAGGCGTTGTCAACGAGCCAGCAAAGGTGAAGTAGCCATGGTCTGGAGGCAGCAAATTTCTTGCGTTGAGGGTCTCCCCCGAAACGTCGACGGCCTTGTTTTTTTCCGTAGGAATATTTTTCCATATTCGATCAAGCAAGAGGTTTGCGTTGCCAGTGTTAAACAGTACGGCCACTACTGCGATGTGCCCATCGGCATCCGCGTGAACGAAGTGGGCAACCAAATCGTAGCCTTGTCCGTTTATGTGTTCCTCACTCGGGTGATGAAAGTGGAATTGCTTCAGGGTATAGGTTTTGCCGGCTACGGAAAGAGTGCTTCCGGGAGGGTAGTTCACTTGAATGGTGTGACCATTATCGATGATGTTCAATGGAACCGCGTTGTAGTTAAAGTTGAGAGGAGGAAGACCTGAAGTCGTTGCACCTTTTATGTCGATCGGAGATTGCCTCTTGCCAACACCGCACGTTGCGTTGACGGGATCCAACTGGCTCCAGTGTTCCGGCCCCTCATCTCCCGTGTAACCCCAGTGTGGCGCATGCTGCGCGGTCACTGAGAAACGCAAGAGCACCAAACTGCAAAGAACTAAACCGCACAATAGTAGAAGAATTCGAAATCTCATTTTCCCTCCCCAAATCAAAAGCGGGCAGAATGAAGTAGCTCCGATCTGACACGCGGGGCTCAACTGCGTCCGAATAATGAAGCCATCAAGCGTATGATCAAATCACCGTATCCCCAAATAATTGTTCCAACGATTCCGGTTAAGTAGCTGAAATATATGGTCGACTGGTAGGCCTTGGGTGGATCGAGAATTAACTCGAATCCCCGCTCTACCGTACCAAGTCCCTCCCTGAAAGCTGTCACGAGTTGGCTCTGTAAGAGTCCGGTTAGGCGGAATGTAGCGGCCGCGCCGATTAGTGCCATTACAGATCCGGACCGACTAAACCAGTCGATTGTCGAATATCTCGTCAAGATGTAGGAACCTGCAGAGAACAACCAGGCGAACAGCAGCGGGATCAGAGCCATCCGGCAAGCGTGCTCGAATTGCTCGCGTATCTCTTTCCTTCTAAGTTCCATTCCGCCTCCTTCCCGAGATGGCCTCTACGCCGGTGAACCGTCCGCAAGCAATCTCGCGCAACGGGTCATCTCCACGGAAATTCCGAAGGCACCGCAAAACCAGTAACCTGCGGACGAACTAGTGACAAAAATTCGCGAACCTTTGTCCGAACGATGCCCGATTCCGTAGCGAGCACGCTGATAGATCAGTCCAGCGTCATTCGGCAGACGGCTTAGGCCGGCGGCCAAATGCTGTTCCTTGTCCCAAATCACCGGCACGCGGGAATGAATCGCTTCCCAGTGCTCTCGCGGAGTGAGTACGATCACGTTTCCGAAAATCGTGAACTCACCCATTACGCCATTGCGGCACAGTGATGAAATTTGTGGTTCGAGCAGAAATTTTTCGGTGAAAAGTTTCGATCCGTCGAGGCGCTCCGCATTCAAAGTTGAAGAGAACACATTAAATTGAAAGTCCTCGCCATCCCGGTAGTGGTGCCGGCCGCTGGAAAGGATCTCTGAATAAAACAGCGTGGCAGTGGGCGCGAGTCGAATGCGCGTAGAAATGTGAAAGCGTGAATTGCGAAACGGAATAGTTGATTCGGGCAAATATTCCAGGTAAGCGCCATCCTCTAAGGTGATCTCCTGCGTTTGCGCGAAATAGTTCGCGTCCATCTGATGGATTTTTGCTGATGCTTGCGTGGTGATGTGTCCGCAAGCGCCCGGTCCCACAGAGAATTCCATTGTGTAGCGATCGCCCTGCAGGGCGCCGCCGGAAGTGCTGATGATGTACACAACCGGGAGACCCGGCATACCTTCGTCGCAGTAAAGCGCTTTTTGAACGAGCAGCGGCGCGCGGCGCTCCATGAAAGCAAGAATGGAGCGGCCGGGACGCGTCTCGAATTTGAGACGCAACAGAGCGTCTTTCCCGAGTCCACCTGTGGGTAACTGCCTTGGCTCGTCCTGATACTGGTCGAGTTCAGGCGCGAGAACTTTCATCATCCGGCCTCACGTCAATGCAAGTTCAAATAAAACGTTTTCTTTAATTAGCTTCACAAGTTCATCGATCCCTTCACCCGTCTTGCAGTTGGTGAACACGAAGGGCGCGCCGTTGCGCATCGCGCGCGAATCGTTTTCCATGACCTCAAGGCTCGCGCCGACGTACGGCGCCAAATCTGTTTTGTTGATGACGAGGATGTCTGACTGTGTAATTCCCGGGCCGTTCTTCCGTGGAATTTTATCGCCGGCGGCGACGTCGATTACATAAATGAAGTAGTCAACCAACGCGGGACTAAACGTCAAAGTAAGATTGTCACCGCCGCTTTCGATCAGCACGACATCGGATTCGGGGAAGCGAGCTTCCATGTCTTCAACCGCGGCCAGATTCATGCTGGGGTCTTCGCGGACAGCCGTATGAGGACATGCTCCGGTCTCCACTCCAATAATGCGTTCCTCAACCATCACGCCTTTGAGCACGCGACGAACGTGTTTGGCGTCTTCAGTCGTGACCACATCATTGGTGATAATCAGTACGTGTATCCCCATGTTAATCAGCTTTGGTGTGATCGTTTCGACGATGCTCGTTTTTCCAGATCCAACTGGGCCACCAATTCCGATGCGCGTGATTTTCTTCATTCAATTCCTCCGGTTATCAAATCAATTCATGAACATGCGAACTTTCGCGTGGACGTGAGTAGCCGCGCAAACGTCAATGATCGGTGCAAACGAAGACATGTCGTCCAAGGATTTGGTGGCGTTCCGCGCGTAGTCTGCTTCCGCATGTGAATTCACATCGAATAAGACCGACTGCGCGTCTAGATAGTGAAGTTTCATCAAACGTAGCGATGCATTAATGAGCATGCTTGCGAGGCCGTACTGGTGCGCGGCAAAAGCGTCTTGTTCAGTTAGTCCCAACGACGCAAACACCAACGCCTGCCCGACCGGATAACAACCCGGAGTTTTGTTGGCCTTGATTCGTTCAAGCCACGAACTTATTGCGGATGGACCAATCACACGATCCGCCATCTCCGCCAGCTTGCGGCCCATCCTCACTGTCATCGTGCGCATCTCTTCGTTGAGTTTGCGATTGAAAACTGCTTCGTCGGCACGATCGATCTCAGAATTGTTGCCGGTGCTGACCGCGCGGAAGGCGGAAAGGACTGCGATGCCGTCGGAATTCGCCGCCTGTTCAACCAACACACGCACGAAATCGCCGAGCGATTGCGGGTCATGTACGATCCCTAACTGAATGGCGGATTCCAGTCCGTTTGAGAACGAAAATGCGCCGACCGGAAGCAGTGAGTCCCCAAATTGCAGGATTTGCAGCATCCGGTTCACGTTCCGAGGGTGACAGCCATTCGTCGACTCAGTGCTTATGCTCATGTTGGTGTTCGTGCTCATGTTCGTGTGAGTGGTCGTGTGCCAAGTCGTGATCGTGGTCGTGATCATGGGTACGCTCAATGTCATGAACGTGAGAATGCGGCACGGAATCAGCGCCGCCGAAAAGTCTGCGGGACTCATGTGGCGAGAGGTAGGCGATTACGTTCTTGCCCTTTACAAACTCATATGTAATTCCCTCAAACGCATGCGTCTTCATCACAGAGTTCATGACTGCCTGATTTACTGTGAGAGGAACGTATACGTTGGTGCCTTTCACCACTGCCGGCCAATGTTGATTGCCCAGAGCGTGACCAAGCTCCAGACAAGTGCGTCCGAGTAATTCCGGAGCTTCTGAAAGCAAACCGCCCAGCCGGATGACCATCACATCCTTTAGCTGTATCCGCGTGATGATGGCGACACGACTAACGTCGTCCCAAAACAATACGTCGCCATCATGCAGGTGGACATTGCGTTCCAGCGATAGGGCCAAATCGATCCCGCCATCCGTCTTGCGACGGAAGCGATTCTTTTGCGCCTGCCACTGGTCAAGATTCAAGACGTCTATACGTGCGTTCGCAAGCCGTGCCTTCCAGGGTGGATCTTCTGCATTTCCCAGCAATGTTTCGATCACCTTCATCAATATCCTCCCCGATGTCCGGATTCCCGCGTATCAGCTGAAGAAATAGAGTTGGTTTAGCGAGATAGTTTTCGGCGGGGTGACGGTGGCATGCACTCCGTCGACGGTTACCGCAAAAGTGTCCGGGTTGACGTCAATGTTAGGAACCAAACTGTTGCGAACCATGTGCTCCTTGGTCAAGACGCGAGTCTGCTTTACCGGCTCAACGATTCGTTCAAGGCCGTATTTTTCATGGACTCTCAAATCGAAGCCGACCTGAGAAACAAACGTTATGCAGGTCTTTTGCAACGCGGTGCCATAGGCTCCGAACATCGGGCGGTAGAACATCGGCTGCGGCGGAGCTAGGGAAGCGTTCGGATCTCCCATGTTGGCCCACGCCACAAGCCCGCCCTTCAGCACGACCTTTGGCTTTGCTCCAAAAAATGCGGGCTCCCACAGAACCAGGTCAGCGAGCTTGCCAGGAGCAATGGATCCGAGCACATGAGAGACGCCTGCAGTGATGCAGGGATTCAACGTCACCTTTGCCAGATAGCGAAGCACGCGGAAGTTGTCATTGCCTTTTGCATCTTCGGGGAGCTTGCCGCGAGTCTTTTTCATCGCATCGGCCGTCTGGATCGCGCGCAAGAAAGTCTCGCCTACGCGGCCCATTGCCTGAGAGTCGCTACCGATCATTGAGAGCGCGCCGATGTCGTGAAGTACGCTCTCTGCCACAATCGTTTCGCCTCGCACGCGGCTTTCGGAAAACGCCACGTCGGAAGGAATCTTTGGGTTCAAATTATGGCAAACCATGATCATGTCGAAGAGCTCAGCCACCGAGTTCACGCCGCAGGGCAGCGTGGGGTTCGTGGAACTGGGCAGAACATTTCGCTGACCAACGACCTTCAGCAGGTCAGGCGCGTGGCCTCCTCCGGCTCCCTCAGTGTGATAGGTGTGAATCGTTCGTCCATCGAAGGCCGCGATTGAGTCCTCAACGAAACCCGACTCGTTAAGTGTGTCGGTGTGAACAGCGACGCTCACGTCGTACTCATCGGCGACTTCCATACAACTCCGGATGCAGGCAGGGGTCGTGCCGTAATCTTCGTGAATTTTGAATCCCGCCGCGCCGGCGCGCAGTTGCTCGACCAGCGGTGCTTTTCCAGTGCTGTTGCCTTTACCTTGGAAGCCAATATTTATTGGCAGCCCTTCGGAGGCGCGCATCATCATTTCCAAATTCCACGGACCGTTTGTCGACGTCACGCCGAGAGTTCCATCCGTCGGGCCGATACCGCCGCCCCAAAATGTCGTAGTCCCATTCGAGAGTGCGTGCTCGACTTGCTGAGGACAAATGTAGTGGACGTGCGTGTCCATCGCAGCGGCAGTAACGATCAAATGCTCGCCCGCTATTGCGTCGGTCGCCGTGCCAGTGCTAAGACCCGGCGTAACGCCATCCATCGTTGCGGAGTTGCCGGCTTTTCCAATTCCAACAATCCGGCCGTCCCGGATTCCGATGTCAGCTTTGATCACTCCCAACAGCGGATCGAGAATAGTTACGTTCGTGATGACGAGATCCAGGCAGCCCGATTCCTGCGTGATCTGGTTGTCTGATCCCATGCCGTCCCGGAGCGTCTTACCGCCGCCGGGCACCAGCTCATCGCCGTAAACGCGCATGTCCTTCTCGATTTCGACATACAGGTCCGTATCGCCGAGTCGAATCTTGTCGCCAGTGGTCGGGCCAAACAGGTCTGCGTGTTGGTGGCGTGAAATTTTAGACATGATGTGCCTTCCTTTTCAGAGCATCCTCGACGTGGTTTGTCTTGTATCCAAATTCAGAAGCGCGTTTCACAGCCATGTCATAATTTGGCCGGTATTCTTTGTTCGGCCCAGCCCCGGTCCAACCGTCAACCAGGTTGTTGAAACCAATGCAGTACTGCTTGCCACCCATCGGCACGAGCTTCACTTCTTTTTCATCGCCCGGCTCGAACCGAATTGCGGTCGTGGCCGGAATATCCAGGCGCAAGCCGAACGTCTTGGCACGATCGAACTCAAGGTAGCGATTGGTCTCAAAGAAATGGAAGTGCGAGCAGACCTGGATCGGCCGGTCGCCGGTGTTGCGCACCTTCATGATAGTCACAGGTCGGCCGGCGTTAATTTCGATATCACCTTCGGCCAGTATCAGGCCCCCAACAGGAACACTCGATTTCGACGATTTGCTCTCGCTCATTTTTCGATCTCCTCTTTGATCTGATTTCTCAATAATGAATTGTTATTTGATTGGATCGTGTACTGTGATCAGCCGGCTGCCATCGGTAAAAACGGCCTCCAATTGAACGAATGGAATCATCTCGGCGAACGCCTTCCATCACATCGTTCCGCGTCAGGACACCTGCCGCGTCCTTCATCACTTCCTCGAGTGTCTTTCCTTCGCGCGCGCCTTCAAGAGCGGCGAGCGCAAATGATCGACATCGTTTCCGGATGATTGAGCTTCAAGCCTTTGGCTTTTCGCTTTTCAGCAACCTCAGCCAACTGGTAAATGTAGAGCTTTTCCATTTCGCGTGGTGTCAGATGCATAAAGTGACCTCCTTGTAAGTCACATAATCAAATTTAAAATTCGTCTCTCGGCAGACCAAATCTCGCGAGCCGCACTAGACCGCTCTTTGCTCTTTCAGGAAGGCTGTTTCGATTCCTGCTATGAGGAAAACAATCCACGCCGCAACTACAAACGGCGATGTGAGTGCCGGAATTCCAAGCTGACTGCTCGGGAAGAATTCTGTTAATGGGACCGTGATTGCCGCGGCAAGCAGCGAAATCAAGATCGATGGTCGCCAGAGATAAACGCCGATTGCCACCAGCGCGGCATTGTAACCATAGATACCGAGATCGATATTTCCCACCGGGTTGTGGTGGTAAAAACTCAACACCGTGCCCACGAACGATCCGAAGAACGCGAGGAACGCATGCATCCGGTTACTTACTAACAGGCCAATCATGAAGAAAAGGCCAGTAAGCATATTTGCGCCAAACATAATTTCGGCGGTGCCGCGCAACACGATGTTCAGGAAACCAATCGGCAAATCGGCAGCAGGCGGGAATACTACGTCTATTCCTGGGCCGGCGATTGCGTGGATCACAAGTATGAGAATCCACGTCGTAACCACGAAAGGTGCAGTAAAAGTTGAGAAACTCAAATGACGTCGCATCAAGTTGGTAACAAATGCGGCCGCGATGGACCCAATCACAACTAACGCCCACGTTAGGCCCGTGGGTTTCAAGTAAAACAGTGATCCGGTGCCGACCAAAACGGAATTGAAACCGTAAAGCCCTCCGTGAAGGTCCTCTTTTTTGAATCCCGCTAAGGTGGCGGTCACTGGACCGAGGATCGCACCGACCAGCGCCCCCGCGGCCATCCACCACGACTCAATAGCAATTCCGATTAGAAAAAGCAATCCCGTGGCGGCGTTGTCCTGAAACAAAACCTGACCGACTCCGCGCAAGATGATCAGGACAAAATTCTTCGGCGCCCAGAAGCTCCAGGGATCGTTTTCTGTAACGTCTGTCATTTCAAGCTTCCCTTATGGTTCCAGCGTTCTTTTCGGTTATAGCCAAGAACCAAAACGACTACATCCGGCACAGTGCGTAATCTCACTCAGCATTTATGCCTAACTTGCTACGTAGGTTTGCGTAGTCGGTCTTGTCGGATGAACACAAGCTTTGCGTTCCAACGCAAACTTCATCAGCGCGTGAGACCCATGAAGGCCCAACTTCTGGCAAATGTGCGTGCGGTGAGATTCAACGGTGCGGCGGCTGATAAACAAAGCGTCCGCTATATCCGCGCTCGTTTTGTATTCGGCAATCAAGTCCACTACGCGTAGTTCGGATTGCGAAAGCTCTTTCCTTCCTTGATCGATACATTTTTCCAAGCCGGCTATCGGGCGCCGAGAGCTGTTAATCAGGTAGGTCGTAACCGCTGGGCTTGTGAAATTTTGGCCGGAGTTCACCGCATTGATGCAGCTCACGATGTCCGTAACAGCGCTATCTTTCGCGACATAACCTTTCACGTTCAGATCGAGCGCTTTCTTCAGGATTCCGTCGTCGCCGCAGTACATCGTGAGGAAAATCAGGTTCACAGGAAGATGGGCCTCGCGCACTGAGCGCGCCACGTCAAATCCATCGAATCCAGGCATCGAAATGTCTACGATAGCGATATTCGGTTTACAAGTGCGAATCAACTTCAGCGCAAGGTGGCCGTCGCCCGCCTCACCAATAATTTCCAGGTCTGTCTCAGCTTCGATAATGTATCGCAGCCCTTTGCGAAACAATGGATGATCATCGACAATCACAATAGTGGTCTTATTGCTCATGGGCCCCCCTTCCTATTTTCGCGGTCACTTGCAGTACGGATCCTCCTTCGGATCCAGAATGAAAGTCATAAGCTCCGCCCAGCATGCGTGCCCGGTGAGCGATTCCCGTTAATCCAAATCCGGCTCTGTTTGGCGCTTTCTTGCCAGCATGCTCGGCGGCGCCGGTGCCATTCCCATTCCCGTTGTCTGTAACTTTCACAATCAGGTCCGCACCGACACGCTTGATTGCGACGCATGCCTCTGTAGCTTGTGCATGTTTCAGTACGTTGGTGAGACCTTCCTGCACGATCCGATAAATGTCGGATTCCGAGTCTCGAGGGAGCAGCCCATCTATGGCGTCAAGGTCCGAAGAAACAGCAAGCGGTGTTGACCTGGAGATTATGTCGAGCAATGATTTCACAGCATTGGTCAGACCAAGCGTATCCAGTTGATATGGCCTCAGATTGTGGGAAATCGCCCTGGTCTCCTCAATCACTGCCGTAACCGTGGACAGAAGTTCTTCCAACTGTTCGATAACCCTCTCTCTGTCGATCGTTTTTCTTAAACAGATCAAAACGCGATTCTTAATGATCATCAAACCTTGTCCCAGGCTGTCGTGCAGCTCGGCTGCAATCCGCCTCCGCTCTTCTTCCTGGGAATGAATCAGCGCGGAGGTGAGTCTCTGAAGTGTCTCTTCCGATTCTCTGCGTTCTGTGACATCGCGGATGATGGCGAGGACACAGGGCTCATCGTTGATGGTGATGGACTCTCCGGAAATCGATATGCGGCGGATTGCGCCATTCCGAAGTCTGAGTTTGGTTTCAAAATCCTGTACCATTCCTTCTTGCTGTAACCGATCGATAAGTTTTCTTGGGTCTTCAACATTCACGTACAGGTTCAGCTCTTGTGCGGTGCGCCCAAGTGCCTCATCCTGGCTGTATCCAACTAGAGATTTCCAGCGATCATTCGCTTCCAGGATTTTTCCGTCCGACCGGCGCGTCAATAAAATGGCGTCGGGGCTCGAACGAAAGGCCTTCGCATACTTTTCCCCTAGAAGTCGCCGGGCTTGATCCGCCCTGGCCCGCCTGCCGAGTTCAAGAAAAAGTACCAGGATCAAAGATGTCTCTAGAACGCAAAGTCCCACGACTGCCACGATGTGCCATTCGTAGATTTCCTGAACCGTCTGTCCACGAAAGCTAAAGGTGCTGACGTCGGACATGTGACGCCACGCGAGCATGGGCAGAAGCGCACTACACATGATCAAAACTGGCAGAAGAAAATGCCGACTCTTCGCGTACCCAATTAAGCGGTCCATGAGCCTTTCCCTCGCCGGAACGGGTAACCCACTGTGCAAGAAGCCTGGACGAACACCGAAGTAGCGAGCAACTCGATTCTGTCGAATCGGAGGCGCGGTCGTGTACTGTCAGCTCTACCAGTTTTGTATTCGCGGATGGTTCGATGACCGGTCTACAGAAATTGGAAGGCAGATTTTGAAAGCCGGGATAGCGGTGTCGTTACCAGAATTAACTCTGAACCATCTACTGAAGATCTTTTCCGGTGCTCGTCACCATTAATTGTCCGTGCTTCACCCCGCGCAGACTCAGTATCCCGTTAGACAAATCGCGAAGCACGCCGCTGCGGCCTTTCATGATGATCACTTCGAGGCAATTGTGGTGATCCAAATGTACGTGTGTCGCCGCCAACACTTTGCCGCCCGCATGATGTTGCGCCTCCACTAATTTCTCAGTCAGGTTTGGTCGATGATGATCGTAGATGATGGCCAGCGTTCCAATCACCATCTTGTTCTTGTCGATCTCTTCCGAAACCAGATGATCGCGGATTAAATCGCGGATAGCCTCGGAGCGGTTTCGATATCCCTTCTTTCCATTGACGGCATCGAATTTTGTCAAAAGTTCCTGCTCAAGAGAAACACCAGTTCGCACCAATTCTCCCATTTGAATCCTCCCGCATGAAACTTACCCATCATACGTATGACGGAGCTTCTCTTCGGCTGTCAGATTTGGCAGTGACACGATTTTTACAAAGGTGTTACTCATTTTGAGTCGCCGCTCTTGACTCAGTGACCGCGAGCGGGTGGCCCGTGAAATCCGGTGAGGCTCATCTGTGCGATGGAAATGCGTACTCTTCTTATTGCTTCTTGTTCCCGGATTTCTATTTGCCCAAGGAACTTCTCAGCTTTCAGGAACGGTCTTTGATGCATCTGGCGCGGTGATTGCCGGAGCTACCGTGCAGATCCAAAATGCGAACGGTACTCTACAAATGACCACACACTCGGACACGAACGGCTCCTTTATTATTTCTGGACTCTCGGCAGGTAGTTATCGACTCGTGGTATCGAATCCGCGTTTTGAAACTAAAGAAATCCCCGTCAACATTGCGAACACTGAGGCCGCCCCGCTTAGCATCTCCCTGGCGGTGAGCTCCGTAAGCCCCATCGTTGTAAATATACAGGGCCGCGCGGACAACCTCGTCGGAATCGCCGACTCCGCCACGCAGGGAATCGTGGGCGCGACTGAAATCCAGGATCGTCCGATTCTTCGTTCGGGAGAAGTTTTGGAGACGATTCCCGGCGTCATGATCACTCAACACGCCGGCGGCGGCAAAGCCAACCAATATTTTCTTCGCGGCTTCAATCTCGACCACGGCACAGATTTCGCAATTCTCCTCGACGGCATGCCCCTTAACTTGCCGTCACACGCGCACGGCGAAGGGTACGCGGACATGAACACCGTTATCCCGGAGTTTGTGGAGCGCGTGGATTATGAGAAAGGTCCTTACTATGCCGACGTCGGCAACTATAGCTCCGCAGGCGCCGCCCATTTAGTGTTTGTCAAGACTCTGCCTCAAAACTTCATAGCGGTCGAAGGCGGCATGTATGGCTACGGGCGCGCTGTTTTCGGCGTATCGCAAAAGCTCGATTCGGGCAATTTACTGTACGGTGGGCAGGTATATCACGATGACGGCCCATGGAATCATCCCGATAGTTATTACAAATTCAACGGCTTCATGAACTACAGCCAAGGCAGCGACGCCAATGGTTTCAGTATCACTGCTCTCGGTTACCACGGAAAATGGAATTCCAGCGATCAAATCGCCGAAAACGCCGTACCCCTCGTTGGTTTCTTCGGCACCCTGAACCCGACTGACGGCGGCAATTCACAGCGCTATAGCTTGCAGGCTGAATGGCATCGCCGGCATGTAAATTCCGAGACGAAAATTATGGTCTACGGTTTTTATTATGATCTCGATTTATTTTCTGATTTCACCTACTTCCTGACGGATCCCGATCGCGGCGACCAGTTTGAACAGAAGGACCGACGCTGGGTGGCTGGGATGGACGCACACCACACAATTTTCAGCGAATGGTTTGGCCACAAAGTGGCAAATACATTCGGCTTGCAGGTCCGCAACGATTGGATCACCAACGGACTTTTCCAGGCGGAAGATCGGGAACGCGTGGACAAAACTGATTCTTCCACCGGAAACACTCTGCCATCGACCACGCAAGCGGATCGCTTTACCGACACGCAAGTAGGTCTCTATATGGAAAACAAAACCCAGTGGGCGGAAAAATTCCGCACCGTCGCGGCCCTGCGCGGCGACCTGGAATACTTTGCCGTCACCAGCTTGGTTACCCCGTCCAATTCCGGCACGGCCAGCAAGTTCCTTCCCAGCCCGAAACTAAGTATGATTTTCGGCCCGTGGTCCAATTCTGAGTTCTATATACAGGGCGGATTTAGTTTTCACAGCAACGACGGGCGTGGCGCAACGCAAACAGTGGAACCGGTTTCGGCGGAGAATCCCTTCCCCAATACGCCCGTCTCAAGAATCCCCGCGCTGATCCCAACGAAGGGCGCGGAAGTCGGCATTCGCACTGGGGTCATCTGGCATTTACAAAGTACCCTTTCGGTTTGGTATCTACACAGTGCTTCCGAACTCCAGCAGTCCGGCGACACCGGAGGCACGGTTGCTTCAGCACAGCCGAGCGACCGCTACGGCGTCGAATGGGCGAACTACTACGCACCACTCGAACATTTGGCTTTTGATCTTGACCTTGCGGACTCGAAAGCTCTCTTCACCACAATCGACGGAGATGATGCGGCGCCTGGCAGCTTGGGTGGCAGGCGTGTGCCCGAAGCGGTTGGGTGGGTGATTTCTTCGGGCATAACACTGCATAGTCTCAAAGGCTTTTCGGGCAGTTTGCGCCTGCGCTACTTTGGCCCGCGCGATTTAACATCTGATGGAATTTTTCGCTCAAGCGCAACGGCGTTGCTCAACGGAGAGGTGGGTTATCAAATTAACCGGAGATGGCGCGTTACGGCCGAATTCTTGAATATACTTAACCGTAGGGATCACGACATCGACTACGCCTATACTTCCCAAATAACGCCGACCGCCGCGCCTGCATTCACAGACGTTTTCCATCCCGTCGAACCATTTCAAGTACGATTCGGGTTGCATTACAGCTTTGGGGCTAAATGATTCATCGGAATAGGATACCCGTGCTTTCTATACTGAAAACGCTGTTCGATGACGGCGCCGATAATCTCCGCGACCGCGTAATCGGAATCTTTGGCATCTTGATCGTATTCAATATCGGCGCATGGCTCTGGGCCGGTATCGCCTTTAGACATTTCCCTTTGCTGTTGGGCACATCGCTGCTCGCCTACAGTTTCGGTCTTCGTCATGCTGTCGATGCAGATCATATCGCCGCAATCGACAACGTCACACGCAAGCTGATGCAGGATGGCAGGCGCCCGGTCACGTTGGGGTTCATGTTCTCACTAGGACATTCCACTGTCGTGATTCTCGGCTCAGCCATCATTGCTCGAACAGCAATGGCATTACAAAATCGCTTTGATGCCATCAGGAATCTGGGCGCGGTAGTCGGCACACTGGTCTCTGCGTTTTTTCTCTTCGCCATAGGCATCGTGAACCTCATTGTTCTACGATCGATTTATTGCGCGTTCATAAGGGTCCGTCGCGGTGAGCCTTACACCGACGAGGACTTCGACATGCTCCTTTGCGGCCGCGGATTTCTTGCACGGATCTTTCGCCCCGTGTTTCGCATGATCAGCCGCAGCTGGCACATGTACCCGCTGGGAATTTTGTTTGGACTGGGGTTTGACACCGCCACCGAGATCGGACTCCTCGGTATTTCCGCCTTCCAGGCGTCCAAGGGTCTTTCGTTTTGGGCGATTATGGTTTTTCCCATTCTCTTTGCGGCGGGCATGTCACTCATCGACACAACGGACAATATATTAATGTTAGGCGCCTATGGATGGGCCTTCGTAAAGCCGATCCGCAAGCTCTACTACAACATGACCATCACCTTCATCTCAGTAATTGTCGCTCTCGTGGTCGGCGGGATTGAAGTGCTCGGTTTGCTGGTGGGACGCTTTCAATTCAAAGGGCCCGTGTGGGACGCCATCGCCAGACTAAACGATAACTTCGGCACCCTTGGCTATTTTATTGTGGGCCTTTTTCTAGTCAGTTGGATTATTTCGATCGTTGTCTACAAATGGCTTCGCTTCGACGATATCAAACACGCACCCGCGCCGACGACAAATGGAGTACGCCCATAAATTTCCTTAGCTGGGAAATTGACTGAAAAGAAGTGAAGCAGTGATCTTCCTCGCCTCTATCGAAGCTGCGCTTTGGCCCATTCCAGAACGTCGTGGAGACCGACAACGTAAATGCGCGCCCGCGGAGCTGATGCTCTGCGGGCGCCTCGGTATTCAGCCGAGCCAACGATGTCTCTATGCTGACGGCTTCTTCAAAATATCCGCCAACGCCTTCAGCCGTTTCGCATCAGCCGGATTTTTCGCCGCTGCAGCGCTCTGCTCCACTGACGCCGCCATCCCTTTCAGTGCGGACACTTTCCCCGCGCTCATGTGCGAATCTTCCGCGCTCTTGATGGCGTTCTGCAGAGATGTGATCTGGCCCGCCGGCAAAGCCTGCGATCGCTGCAACTGGTCCAGGTACGCTTTTGCAACGGCCAGCGATGAAGTCCACTCGATCTTTTGCTGGTTTTGCACATTCAGTGTAGCGACTCGAACTGTCTTCGCCGCGTCGATTTCGTTTTGCGTCAGAAACTTAGTCGGCGTCAATTCAAAAACGTCCAAGCCGCGTGTAATCTCCGACCCATATATCGATCCGTTGTACCAATAAGCGGACCAATCGCCGCCCAGCACCAGCACGTTCGGATCAATTGCCCCGCGATCGAAGTATGCAATTTCAAATGGGTGCGCCGCATCCGTAAAATCCACCACGGAAACACCGCCTTGGTACCACGCCTGCACTTCGATATCGCGGCCCGGAACCGGAATAAGCGAGCCGTTGTGCGCCACGCAGTTTTTTGTGTCGCCCTGCGCGGCCGGCAGCTTGTAGTAACTCGCGAAACTCAGCTTGTCATTATTAAGCCGGAAGATCGCATCCGAGCCCCACACATTCGGGTCGTTCGGACGGCAACGTGCCCCAAGTCCGCCGCCCCACTCGTCGGTAAACACAACTTTCGTCCCGTCATTTGAGAACGAAGCCGAGTGCCAGTACGAATAGTTCGGATCGTTCACGGCATCGACGCGCTTGGGATGAACGGGGTCCCTGATATCCAGCAGAATCCCGTTGCCCGAGCACGCTCCAGCCGCCAATCCCATCGCGGAATACACCGTGATGTCATGGCACTGGTTTGTATCCGCAGCCTTTCGCTCTTCGTCAGTCGTGCCATGCGTGCCGCCATTGCTAAGGCCGTTCAAAGCGCCACTCCGCGCATCGATGAACACGCGAGGACTCGACACTACTTTCGCATCCTGCGGCGACGCAAGCGGAACCTTGATCACTTCGATCCGAAACAGCGCCGTATTCGGATCCTTATCCGGCGCGTCGCCCGAACATCCAGAAAGTTCTTCCGCTTGACGCACAAACGATGTACCCGATACGTAGATGTATACATTTTGCTTGTCGTTCGGATCCACCACCAACGTATGCGTATGTGATCCGCGACACGTCTGCACCGCTGCCACTTGTTTCGGATTCTTGATGTCCGAAATGTCGAAAATCCTTACGCCGCGAAATCGATCCTTTTGTGCGACAGGCAACTGTCGCTGGTTTTCCTTCCCCGCGGGAGGTGGAGGCTCCGATGGAAATCCCTGCGAGCCGCAGTCCAGCCGTCCATTCGCCATCTCAACCGACATGAATAATAATTTCCCATACACCGACACATCACCCTGCCCGCCCGGGCACACCAGTGTCGTCAACAGCGCAGCCCGCGCCGGATTAGAAATGTCATAGATGCTCACACCGTAAAAGTTTCCTTGAAAAAGGTGGTTGCCCTCGAATGCCAGATCCGAATTCGCAAATGCGAGCTCCGCAATCGACAATCGCCTTTCCATCGGCATCTTCGAGGCGTCTCCCATTCCGAGTCGCTCGATCGTCTTCGCTACCTTTGGATCATCCGGCTGGTTCGTTCCGAGCTGAAACGCATCAGGCTTCTTCAGCAACAAGACGTGCTTCAAGCCCATCGACGTTTCGCCAGCGTCGTACATTCCGGGCGTCAGCTTGTAACGCGGATCGTTCACGTCCGCCCCCGTCATTCCTGCCGGCAGCGGCGGAGCCGGCGACGGCGCAAATGGATTCGGTGCCGCGCTCGGCGCCTGCGCAGGCGCCGGTGGCGCAGTTTTCTGCTCCTGCGCACTCACACCACCACCAAATAGAATCGCAGCCGCGGCTATAACGGCGAATCCCAAAATTACGCGTCGCACTCGGTTCATTGTTTCTCCTTTGACGATTTCTTTTCCAACATCGACTGCATGATTCTGATCTCGACCCGTTGCGTGTTGTCCGCGTCTGTCGCGAAGTCGAATACTTCGGCGTTCTGCCCCGCGCCCGCCGTATTGAACAAATCCCTTACCATAATCAACGCGCCATTGTGATGCTGAATCATACCCGTCAAAAACAAACGGTCAAACTCCGCGCCTTTGGCGTTCTTCAGCGCATTCATCTGCTCCGGCGTCAGCATTCCCGGCATGAGTGTCATCGATTGCATCGATTGACCGGACATATTCATGCCCTGCATTCCCGCCATCGCCATGGTAATCGATTCTCCCCAACCGGCAAGCCAACGCTGCATAAACTTGATCTCGTCCGATTGCGAGCTACTGATCCGCGCACCCAGCGACCGCAAGTCCTTATTCTCCGTGTGAGACGCAATCAGCGCCGTCATCTCCACCGCTTGCGTGTGATGCATGATCATCCCTTGCATGAATTCGATTTCTGCATGCGAAGGTCGCGGTAACGTGGCCCTTGTCGACGCAGGCAGCTTTTTGCTCGGCTGCCCCGGCGCACCCGGCTGTACCACAACTGGAATCGCTGCATTTGTCTGCTGCGCGCCTGTGGCGGCGGATGAAAAACCGGAACAAATGATCGAGGCGAGAAGGAATCCGGACAGCAACGCAGGAAAGTTGGAGCCGAGATCCGGACTTGAACCAGAGACCTGTCGATTACGAATCGATTGCTTTACCAACTGAGTTACCTCGTCGGGTGGCGCACCCTTCCAGCAGTTTTGATTCAATCGCGACGATGATACCACTGAGATTAGTTGGCAGGGAGTAAAGCGGAATAATTCGCGGGCTGCGTTATGTGCAGACCGGGGTAGCGCATCCTTTGCCGAGTTGATGTTTGTAAAGGGTGGGGCTTTTGACTTGCTTTTGATTTTGGTTCTGCTCAGGAATGAAATTCAGAAGGCCTAATTAAATACTAAAAATAAATGGCGGGGGCGAAAGGATTTGCCTACCCTGAGCCTGCCGAAGGGAACCTTCGACCTCCTGGCTTATCCTGAGCAAAGTCGAAGGGTCCCGAACCAAGCGCCAGCACTCATTGAAATCTATGGATTCTTGTTGATTCTAAGTGATTGCGGTTGAGTGCTTTGCCGCCTGCGTGTCGAAGTCTGTTGAACTTTGTTGAAGTTGCAGGTTTTCCGAGCTCCAGAGTTATCTACAGTCAACGATGACTCATTTCACAGGCCGTCTTGAGTTTTGGCGAACTACATCTCTCAATATGGTCTGTTACGACCACTCCGGCCGAAACCGGAACTGCCCCAGCTCCAGTTCAAGCTGATCAAAGAGCTTCCCGGAGAGCGTAGCTAGAAAACGCGAAGGAGTTCAGGCCCTGCGAAATGCGCGCCTGAAATAAAATTGAGCAGCGGGCCGTACGTCCATGCCGCAGGCTTTCCTACGAAATGTAGACCGGGCACGGACGATTCCAAGCCGCGGGCCAGCACGGGGTAGCCTTTCTTAGTTATCAGGCTCTGTTGGATCTCCGGGCCGAAGAATTTGTAGCGGGCGCTGTCCACTCGGTAGCCCGTAGCGACAATCACATGATCCACTAAGCGCTCAGTACCGTTGGTCAGCTTCAGGTGGACTTTGTCCCCCGATATCTCCGCGAATGTGACCCGGTTCCCCATAGTTATCGTAACTTTCGCCAGTTGGGGCCGCTGCCATCCCGTCCCCGCGGCGCGGACAGCTCGCCTGCTTATGGGATCTTGCATCATTCGCGGCAGCTTGCGGAATTGGTTGGGAAAGCCGACCAGGCGGCTGATTCCTGCGGGGCCAACGTCGAATTTTGAATACAGCATCCATGAAAGAAATCCAAGCTTGTGCAGCCAGACGTGCTCTCCAACCCAGTTCAGTGTCGGCTCCTTTGCAACCACTTCAGGATGAGCGCCATGCGCGTACAGGATGCGTGCGGCATCAAGCCCGCTCTGCCCGCCGCCGACCACGACTACCTGTTTTCCGCGAAAAACGCTAAGGTCTTTATGGTCCGACGAGTGGGTGACGTGCGATTTCGGCAGCCCTTCGAACTGTGGCGGAAAGTAGGGAAATGGGGCGATGCCTGTGGCCACGATCACGCGACGTGCCTTCGCGCTCTGACCGTCGTCCAATGTGACATTAAATCCGCTGCCGTTTCTTTCCACGGCGATCACCTGGCGGCGCTGCACCTCGGGAACGGCATTTTGTTGAAACCACAGGCCATAGTCGACGAAACGTTCCAGCGGGATGGGGAACACAAACTGCTTACCGGTATCGGCTTTGAAGTGGTCGAGCGTGAATTTCTTGTGTGGATCGGAAATGTGCGATGCCGCCCAGTTCGATCGCATAAACATCCCGGCCGGCATGTGCTCTTGCCAGAAGCTCAAGGGATCGCCGAAAACCGCGACGCTGCGGCCACGGTTCTTCAGATAGGTCGCGCTAGAGAGCCCGTAGGGACCTGCTCCCACAATGATGGCATCGAAATCCATGTCTGTTCTATTCTTCCGTATGATTTGCAAATGGCCTAGGCATTCTTCCCTCCGGATGTCCTCAAACAGTACCTCATCGTGAAAGCCAAATGGTCCGAGGGCTTGTTTCGAGTCAAACGGACCATACCATCGAGGCATTAACGCCAAGAGTGGCGGAGTCGATGTAGTAGGTGGGTGTGAACCCTTTAAGGCTTAAGGGAGCGTTTCGTGGTTTTTGTTGATCGCGGAATTCGTCGTCAACGCAGCGTCTCACACAAGGAAATTGCGCGTCTACAGTTTTATCTACACCGGCGTGAACGAAACTCCGGAAGTTCTAGATACGTTATTGAAAAATAATGGTCCTGGCGAAAGGATTTGCCTGCCCTGAGCTTGCCGAAGGGAACCTTTGACCTCCGGCTTGTCCTGAGCGAAGTCGAAGGGGCCCGAACCAGATGCCAGTACTTGTTGAAGTCTGTTGAACTTTATTGAAGTTGGAGGATTTCTGATCTACAAAATTATCTACAGTCCCAGATGACCCTATTTTCCATCCGCTTTGAATTATGGCTAGGGACAGCAGCCATTTCTAGAAGTGTGATGTTGAGTGCGCGGAGCTTTTATACCGATATTGTCTTCTCCTTTACCGCAGGACTCGTTTTCGGCTCGGTAGCCTTAGCTGTCGCGTAAGGCAATTATTGGATCCACCAACGTCGCGCGGCGAGCCGGAATGTACGTGGCCAGAAATGCGACAAACATCAAAACCAGTGGAACTGTCGCGAATACCGTCACATCAAACGGATGCACGCCATACAGCAGAGTTGCAATCAGCGGCGCAGCGGCTGCGGCAAGCGCCATCCCAATTGCAATCCCAACGCCCACGAGCAATAGCCCTTTCCCCAGAATGAGCGTGAGGATATCCGACCGCTGCGCTCCCAAGGCGACTCGGATTCCAATCTCACGAGACCTCTGACCAACCATGTAGACCAGCAATCCGTAGATGCCAATGGAAGATAAAAGCATCGCGACGGCCGCGAACACTCCAACCAATTCCGCCGAGAATCGGCGCGGAGCAATTGAAACATCGATCACGTCGGTCATCGACTGGACATTGAATACTGGCAGAGCAGGATCGACAGTCTGTACCTCACTCCGAATCTGCGATTCGAGGAGTGATAAGGACAGAGGCGTCCTCGCTACCACACTCACGGCCCGCGCACGTGACGGCGGTAGTTGATAGATTGGTCTGAATATGTGGGGGACACCATCTGTATCGAGTCCGTCTTGCTTCATATCCTTGACGATTCCGACCACGACCACGCCTACGGTCACCCGAGGAAGCCTGGGATTTATCCCCATCCGAAAGCTCTTGCCGACAGGGTCAATGCCCGACCAATAGCGTCGCGCCGTCGTCTCATCAATGATGGCTACCTCCTGTTTTCCGCTTTCGTCGTTTTCAAGAAAAAAGCGCCCACGAATCAATGGGCATTGCATCAGCATGAAATAATCGGGACTCACTCGAATTACTTCCGCTGTTAACCCTTGTGATGAATCGGCCGCGCGGTCCTCGATCACCAGTGCGGCGATTGTCGCGGGACGCGCGCCTGGCAAATCTGAGGTCATGCCAGCCCGCTCGATTCCTGGAATCGCGGCCACGCGCCGAATTACGTCTCGGAAAAAAGATGTCCTTTTTGAGACGTCTTCATACACATCCAGCTTGGGATCGTTCGGTACCGGTAGGTAGATGCTTGCAGTAACTACTCTCGAAGGATTAAAACCCGGATTTTCCTGAAGCAATCCCAAGAAAGTCCGCAGGAGCAAGCCGGCTCCGACCATCAACACAACAGCAAGCGCCAATTCAGAGACAATCAGCGCGCTCCGCAACCGGAAGGTCTTAGCGCTGTAACCGGAACCTTGAGCGCCTTCCCGAATTGCGGCGGTAATATCGGCTTTCATTGCCTGAAAAGCTGGAGCGAGCCCAAATATGATTCCGGTGAAGATGGAAATCAGAAGAGCAAAAAGCAGCACAGTCCGGTCGACACCCACTTCGGCAAGCCGGGGAACTGAAGCCGGAACAAAGTGAATGATGAAACTCAAGGTCAATTTCGCCGCCAGCACGCCTGCTACACCCGCGATCAGGGACAGCACCAGCGATTCCGTCAGCAGTTGGCGCACCATGCGAAAACGGCCGGCCCCAAGCGCCATCCGAAGTGCGATTTCTCTCTGTCGTCCCGAAGCGCGAGCCAGTAGCAGGTTTGCGATATTCACGGATGCGATTAGCACGACGAGGACTACCGCGGCCATCAGTACCAGAAGCTGGGCACGCACATTGCCCACCAGTGAGTCCTGCAAAGGTTGGATCTCGATAGACCATTTGGCCTCAGGAGGATAATCATTCGGGAAGTCAGTCCGAAGTTCGCTGGCCATTGTGGTTAGCCTCGACTGAGCTTGCGCAACGCTGATTCCCGGTTTCAGGCGTCCGATTGCGCCGGGCGCCACCTTCATGTTGCGCGCGGGTTTCGGAAAAGGATCCGCGCTGTACCCGCACGTGACCCACACCTCCACATCTCCCCCGACCGTCTTTCCGGGGTGGCGAAATCCGGCAGGAACCACTCCCACAATCGTGTACGAATCGTTGTCCATCTGCAGACGTTTTCCGAGAACATTCGGGTCAGCGCCGAAAGAGCGGCGCCACAAGCCATCGCTAATCACAGTTGCTTCCGCAAAACCCAGCGCAACGTCCTGAGAGTCAAATAGCCGCCCGATTTCTGGTTTTATGCGGAGCATGGAAAAATAGTTGGGGCTTACCTCGAGCATTTCAAGATGTTCCGGTTGCTGTTTGGCGCCGGTCAAATTGGTGGGGCCAGAGACGACCACGCTTACTTCCTCGAAGACGCCGGCTCTGGACTTCAGATCCTCCAACTCAGGGACAGAGAAGCGGACGTCACGTAAACCTATTCCAGGATTGTTGAAAGTGACCTTCACCAAACGACCGGGCTCGTAGTACGGCAGGGAACGCAATAGCACCGCGTTTACGATGCTGAAAATCGATGTGTTCGCCCCTATTCCGAGAGCCAGCGTGAGAATGACCACGGCAGTAAAGCCGGGACTTTTTCGCATAACGCGCAGAGCATAAAGAACATCCTGGCGGAAATCAGTGAGGAGCGAGAATCGTCCGTGCTTGGCGGCGTCGCGATCCTCAGCTTGATGCTGCAGAGTCGTCATGACGCTTTCCCTTCCATGCTCTGAGCGACTCAGCTCAATCTTGAGCGCTTCCCAATCGTCGACGTGCTGCTTCGCTGCCGCTTCAGCTTGTTCGCTCGACAGGCCACGCTGTAGCGCTTCGGTGTAGGCCTCATCCAACTGCTCAGCTATATCTTCAACAATTTCCGCTTCACGTTCCGGACGCAGACGGGACAGCTGCAAGTTCTGGCGGACGAATTTCGCCCAGTCAGGCATTATCGGACCTCGCGATGTGGTTGATGGTCAACACAAACTCGTCCCACGAGTTACGCTGCGCCGCCAGGAACCTGCGGCCGGCGACGGTCAGCCGGTAATATCTGCGTCGCCGCCGGCCCGCTTTTTCTACCCAACGGCCGGAGAGCATCTCTCTGTCCTCCAAGCGGCAGAGAATCGGGTAGAGCGAACCGATGCGGAATTGAATTCGTCCCTTCGAGCGCGCCTCGATCAGCTTGCCGATTTCGTAGCCGTGGCGCGGGCAGGCTTCAAGCAACGACAAGACGAGAAACTCGACACTGCCCTTTTTCAATTCGCGGTTGAACATACTTGACAACAATATACTTCACTAAAGACTATTGTCAAGACAAACTAACGTATCGATTCGCTGTGGGCTGCGCTGTGTGCAGCCCGGGGTGGCCCATCCTTTGCGAAGTTGATGTTTGCAAAAGGTGGGGCCTTTGATTTTGTTTTTGCCTTTGAATTTGTTCGAGGAATGAAGATCAGAACTCCCAAAGAGAATATCGAAATTAAATGGTCGGGGCGAAAGGATTTGCCTGCCCTGAGCCTGCCGAACGGAACCTTCGACCTCCTGGTCCCGAACCAGGTGCCAGCACTTGTTGAAATCTATGGATTCTTGTTGATTCTAAGTGATTGCTGTTGAAGCCTTTGCGGCCTGCTTGTTGAAGTCTGTTGAACTTTGTTGAAGTCGGAGGCTTTCTTAGCTACAAAATTATCTACAATTCTGTTGATCTCAATTTCCTGCGCGTGCAGTTCCCGGTGAGCAAAACTGCTAATATCCGCTGTATTTCTGTCATGCTCAAAACGCACGGGCTCGTTGCAATTGAGGATAGATTCTTGTGGGGAAGTTCCCGATCAACATCCTTTTGTTGAGAACCTGCGCCGATAAGCCGTCGGAGTCGTTCGTAGTGTCCGGCTGAAATGTTGCCGCAATGTTGCCGCCGTCTGCAGCCCCACCGCTTCCGCAATTTGATCCATCCCCTCGTCAGTTTTTTCCAAGCGCTGCTGCGCGGCTAGGAGGCGCTGGTGGGTGAGCCACTGATGAGGCGTGGTTCCCGTTTGCTGGCGAAATTGCCGCGCAAAAGTGCGGGGAGACATCGCCGCGCGCCGCGCAAAATCGCTAACACGTAGAGTTTCATCCAGGTGCGATTGCGCCCATTGCATGACCGGCGCAAGTCCCCCAAACGCGCGGCCGCGGATCGGATCTGGGATGTATTGAGCTTGCCCTCCTTCGCGATGCGGCGGCATCACCAGTCGCCGCGCCACGCGATTGGCGATCTCCGCGCCATAATCCTTCCGAACGATGTGCAAGCAGAGGTCAATTCCAGCCGCGCTTCCTGCGGAAGTGAGAATCCTGCCCTCATCGACGTAAAGGACATCGGGGTCAACGCGGACTTTCGGAAATTGGGTCGACAATTTTTCGGCGTAACGCCAGTGGGTTGTCGCGCGTTTGCCGTCAAGCAATCCCGTCGCGGCAAGCACGAAGACTCCAGAGCAAATGGACACGAGGCGCGCGCCGCGTGCGTGAGCCGAGCAAAGCGCCTCCAGAAGTGGTTCGGGGGGCCGTTCGTCAATGCGCCTCCAGCCGGGAATAACGATTGTTCCAGCATCCCGCAGCGAACGGAGCCCGTGCGATGCCTGGAAGTGAATGCCGCCTGTCGCGCGGAGAGGCCCACGATCGAGGGAACAAATCTCGAATTTGTACCAGTCAACATCCAGTTCCGGTCTGGGCAATCCGAAGATTTCGACGACGATTCCGAACTCGAATGTGCAAAGACCGTCGTAAGCAACCGCCGACACCTTGCGTTTGTTGCGAGGCCCCATGGCAGGATTCTATCGAATATTGGCATTTCTGCCTAGCGACAATTTTGACCTGCGGAGCAAAACTGTGACTGTGAACCGAAAAAATGCGAAACATTTCTCGGCCCATGTTTGCGGAGGTTATATTGATGCCCGATGACCTGACGAAGCCCTTTGGGAGCTACTCCCAGTTCAACTTGCCACTCTTTCTCGAAAGCGTTTTGCGTGACTTTCGAATTGCGTTGCGGGGCGTGATCACCAGACCGGGATTTACAATTCTCGTCGTCCTTTCTCTCGCGCTCGGCATCGGGGCGAGCACAGTAATCTTCAGTCTTGTCGACGGCATTCTACTGCGTCCCGCCGGAGTGCCGCGCGGCGTCAATGTGGTGACAGTCGATACCGCGGCGTCTCGCGCGACAAAGTTTGGCGACTCCTCTTATCCGGACTACGTGGATTACGCGAAGCAAACTAAGGATTTCCTGGGAATGGTCGTGTTTCGGAGAATGAACGCCGCGATGAATGCGGGATTTTCTCCTTCGCAGGAACGCGCGACTGTCATTTGGGGTTTGCTGGTATCGGGAAATTATTTTTCAGTGCTCGATGTGAAGCCTATTCTGGGAAGGGATTTTCTGCCGGAGGAGGATCAGGTCGCCGGCAAAGCACCCGTGGCCATTATCAGTTACTCAATCTGGCAGCGGATGTTCAATGGCGATTCGCAAGTAATAGGCAGGTCCATCAAATTGAACTCGCACTCTTACACAATCATCGGAGTGGCGCCCGAATCCTTCAGA
Source organism: uncultured Acidobacteriota bacterium (assembly GCA_963778235.1). Lineage (GTDB taxonomy): Bacteria > Acidobacteriota > Terriglobia > Acidiferrales > UBA7541 > DASTCZ01. The sequence goes on from CAVZTQ010000004.1 coordinate 1,065,128, forward strand.
GGTCTTGATCTGGCTTACCGGCCCGAGATCTACGTCCCGATGGCGATGATCGCGGATATTGTCCCGGTGGGCGGAAGCCAACTACTTCAGTCGAGGCACAGCCGCAGTTTCATTGTCCGCGGCCGTCTGCGCGCTGGTGTGAACATTTCTGAGGCGCAGGCTGAAGCCAACGTCATCTGCTCGAACCTTACGCAGCAATATCCCGCTACCAACAAAGACACTCGATTCATTCTCCGGAGCGATCTGAATTACCGGATGGAAGGCAACGGTGTGGTGCTTCCCGCTGTGTTGTTCGGGCTGGTGCTGTTTGTGCTGTTGATCGCCTGCGCCAACGTTGCAAGTTTGCTGATGGCGCGGGCCACTGCGCGACTTGGCGTGATTGCGACTCAGTTCGCCCTCGGAGCCACCCGCAGCAGGGTGCTTCGCCAGCTCATGACCGAATGCACCGCGCTTGCCATTCTCGGCGGTGCCTGTGGCGTCGCGCTGGCATACCTCGGTATCCATTTGGCGATGAATCTTGTGCCGTATACGCCCTCACCGCAGGGACCGCTATTCAGCCTCGACGTGCGTGTGCTGATTTGCGCGCTGGCCGCTTCCACGCTGACTATCTTTCTTTGCGGACTTGCTCCGGCCTTCATGGCGACACGTGAAGCTGCGCGGGCTGCGCTTCGGGTGCGATCGTCTGCCGTTTCCAATCTTGCTTTCGGGGCCTTCGCCCGACGCACACTGATTGGAGTGCAGGTCGCGTTTTCCGTGATGCTGCTGATAGGCGGCGGCCTTTTCTTGAAGGCTTTCGACCGGCTGCAAAAGTTTGATCTCGGGTTCGACCCCAGCCACGTTTACGTCGCATCCATGAATCCCGGACTGAACGGATATTCCAAGGAACAGATTACTCAGTTTTTCAAGGAGCTTCGTAATCGAACAGCAACTATGCCTGGCGTAAAATCCGTTTCACTTACCGCAATTCCTCCATTTCTAGGGCTTTACTCGCTGGATATTTCCATTGATGGCTACATCACTCCCGGCGGAGACAGTGTGGTGGACACTCTCACAAACAGGATCAGCCCGGAATACTTCGACACTCTAAGAATTCCATTTCTCGACGGCCGCAATTTTACAGAGAACGACAAGGCAGACACTCTTAAAGTGGCTATCGTCAATGAAACCTTTGCTCGAAGATTTGTTGTCGGGTCGGGCGAAATTGACAAAGCGATTGGGCACACCTTTCGGCGTCGCGACAATCTCCCCATACAAATCGTGGGCATCGTGAAGGACACCGTGTATGGCGTGACGACACCTCTCGGCTCGCCTGCGGCCCCGGAATTTTATACGCCTGTTCCGCAATGGTCAGATTCTTACATGTCGATCCAAGTACGGACAGAAGGCGACCCCGCGGGATTTGCCTCTGCCATCAATCAACAGATTCATGATCTGGATCCTCAGGTCGCCCCGGTCTACAGTCTGCCGTTGTCCACAGTGGTTTCTGAGCGTTCGTTATTTTTGCCTCGAGTCATTGCCGTGTTAAGTAGCGTGTTCGCGATCATTGCTCTAACACTTGCCATCATCGGTCTGTATGGAGTGGTTTCCTACACGGTGGAAATCGGCACGCGGGAAATTGGAATCCGCATGGCGCTCGGTGCGCAACGCAGCAGTGTGCTCCGAATGATCCTTCAGAGTAGCATTTCCTTGGTCGCCGTCGGATTGGTTGCGGGAGTCGTGGGCGCGCTCGCGTTGTCGCCACTAATCTCGAGCTTGCTTGTGGGAGTTAGCACCCGCGACCCGATTACGTTCCTCGTGGTTCCCATTTTGATGTTTATCGTGACTGTCATCGCCAGCCTGATCCCAGCGGCGCGTGCGACCCGCATCGAACCTGTGACCGCGCTCAGGTACGAATAAGCTGAAACAGACTTGATCACACAGTGGTTACAACTGGTCGCGGTGCGCCAAACTCGTCGAACTCACGCCCTGATGGGCGTGAGAATTGTTTCGGGTCGTCACATTTATGTGGTGGCCTGTCTTGGAGACTATGAAAATGATGGAGCGGATTGCAGGAGCGTCATTGCGTCCTAGGGCTAGGACTACTGGCGTAGTTTATTTCCTTTATTTTCTGACCGCAATATCCGCCTTGCTCTTCGTCAAAGGGCTTGTTGTGCCTGGCGACGCTGCGGTAACGGCCAACAATATCTTGGCGCACGAGCCTTCATTCCGGTTGGGTTTCGCAGTTGGCCTCATCGGCACCGCGCTCTATATTGCTCTTACAATACTCCTCTATTACTTGTTTGAGCCTGTGAACAGAAGGGTCTCTTTGCTCGCGGCGTCATTTAGCCTCGTGGGATGCGCAATTCAGGCGTTCGGCAGCCTCTTTCAGCTCGCCCCTTTGGTCGTCTTGGGAAACAGTCCAAACTTGAGCGCATTCAACGCGGAGCAGCGGCAGACGTTGGCGCTGTTGTTTCTCAACTTGAATGTTCAGGCTTCCTACATCTACTTGGTGCTTTTTGGGCTGTTCGACGTCCTGATCGGCTACCTCATTCTTCGGTCGACCTTCCTCCCTAGAGTTTTGGGAGCAATGATGGCGCTTGCCGGTTTGGGTTGGCTGACCTTTTTGTCACCGCCATTCGCAAACTATCTGTCTCCCTACAATCTTGCCTTGGGTTTTCTGGCGGAATTAGCTCTGATGCTCTGGCTGTTGTTAAAGGGCGTAAACGTGCAACGGTGGAAGGAGCAAGCCGGGGCCGCGCAGGAACTCCCATGAAAGCAGGCGTTTTCATCAGATACGGATCTCAGAATCTTTTCCAAATCACGGGCGTCGAGAATGCAGTTCCCAAGGACGATGAAATGTTGATAAGAGTTCGCACGTCTTCCGTGAATCTGGGTGACTTGCACGTCATGAGAGGCACGCTGTACTTCCTCCGCATACTGGCCGGGTTGCTCAAACCAAGGATCACACGACTGGGGGTATTTCCGAGACTATGCCGAAATTAATCGATACGGACGAATGGTCGAAGCTCGTGGAAGGAGTAGCCAGCGGCGGGTACGTAGACTTTGGCCCGGTGTTCAAACTCCAAGAAAGAGAAGATCTTGCCGATCTAGCTGGGCTTGTGACCGGCGAGCCGGGCGTGACGCGGGACGCCGCTTTGCAGGTACTTTTCGCGCTGTGCATGCAGAATGACCGGCACGCCCGGCCGGAAACTTTTCGGCAGCTTTGCCCGGCTCTAAAGGAGTACGTCGTCGAAGGTTATCCGGAGAAAAAGCTCGGCCAGTCCGCATGGACGTTTTGGCGAAAGATTGATCCCGACGCGTCCGCGGACTATTTGCGTGAATGGGTGAAACGCAACGGAATTTCGGAACGCAATGCGACGAGGATTACTATCGATTTGACGTTTGGCAATGAAGAGTCCATCGCGATGCTGCGGAACTACGCGCAAGCGAATCCCGGCGTGACACTACCAGCAGGAGTGCAGCTCGCGCTGGAGCGGACTGCGCCGGATTGGCAAGAGAAATTGGAGAAGCGCGGCCGCGAGTGGCGAGAGAAGCGTGATTACGCGACGCTGGATTATCTGGCGACGCAGTTGGTCGACTGGGCGCCACCCCAACCGATCCCAGTGTCAAAAATCCTGGAAGTGATGGGAGAGCCGGACTCGCTGGTCGACCGCTGCTACACTTTTTTTTCAAAGGATCAGGAAAAACAAACCGGATATTTGTACCTCGAAGCGGACAAACAAGGAATAGTGACGGGCTGGAAGCTGGACAATATTTCCTGACTTCTCTGAAGCTAGCTTTCGAAAAGCAGGGGAAGATCAGGAGTCCCACCGTTCGACTGCGGCCACCCGCCCCAAATCCAAAATGAAGGGCGATTGGATCGTCTCACCGTTTTCATTTTATGGTCGGGGCGAAAGGATTTGAACCTTCGACCTCCTGGTCCCGAACCAGGCGCGCTAGCCAGGCTGCGCTACGCCCCGACGGAGGCGACTTGGCGATGCGTGTAGACAAGATACGCACGCCAGCGAGATTCACAGATTAACACACGCGCCGATGATTGGGCTACCCATCACGCTATAATCATTTCGGAGTCCGCATTCGTGGCAATCGAAAAAAATAAATTACAGAAACTGGATCGTTACCGCTGGCTCGCGCCGCGAAGTCTGCGCGAAGGCATGCGTACTGACGCGCTGATTTATGCCGACGAAAAATTACTCGAAGCAATTCTCGGAGATCTTTCCATTGAGCAGGCGATGAACGTTGCCTGCTTGCCGGGAATTGTTGGACGTTCGCTGGCCATGCCAGATATTCATCAGGGCTACGGATTCCCAATTGGTGGAGTTGCGGCCACAAGCATGCGCGACGGAGTAATTTCGCCGGGCGGCGTCGGCTTCGACATTAATTGCGGCGTGCGTTTGCTGGCGACGAATCTGCATCGCGATGCGGCGCAGAAAAATATGCGCGAACTTGTGAATCAACTTTTTCGCGACGTGCCAACCGGCGCGGGTTCGCAAGGTCCGATTCCGTGCAGCTTTCAGGATTTGGATCGCGTTTTGGAAACTGGATCGGCGTGGATGGTGGAGAACGGATACGGCGAAGCGGCCGATATTGAATTCTGCGAAGAGTCCGGGCAAATGGACGGCGCCGACGCGAGCAAAGTTTCCGATCGCGCGAAGCAACGTGGGCGGACACAGCTTGGAACCCTCGGCAGCGGCAATCATTTTCTGGAAGTGCAGTATGTCGAGCGAGTGCTTGATGAAGAAGCGGCGGACGCTTTTGGACTTGCGGTGGATCAAGTTGTCGTGCTGATTCATTGCGGCTCGCGCGGATTGGGACATCAGGTCTGCACGGATTATTTGAAAACAATGAATGAGGCGATGCGCCGCTACGGAATTACTTTGCCCGATCGTCAACTCGCCTGCGTTCCTTCGCGCTCAAAAGAAGGCGAAGCATATATGGGCGCGATGGCCGCGGCTGCAAATTTCGCATGGGCGAATCGACAGGCAATCACGCACGCCGCGCGCGGCTCGTTTGCAAGAATATTTGGTGGCGATTGTGATTTGCGCGTGGTTTACGATGTTGCGCACAACATTGTGAAACGCGAACGTCATCGCGTGAATGGCGGCGTCGAAGAAGAAGTGCTGGTGCATCGCAAGGGCGCCACGCGATCTTTTCCCGCAAATTCACCGTACATTCCCGAAGCGTATCGCGCCGTGGGACAACCCGTGTTGATTCCCGGATCGATGGGCACGGCGAGTTATGTGCTTGTCGGAACGCAACTTGCGATGGAGGAAACTTTTGGCACGGTTTGCCACGGCGCCGGCCGCGCGCTTTCTCGAACAGCGGCAAAACGCGGACGCGATCTGCGGACGGAAACTCGAAAACTGGAAGAGCAGGGAATTATTCTGCGTTCTGATACGAAGGATGGAATTCTGGAAGAAATTCCTGAAGCATATAAAGATATCGACGCCGTCGTGGACGTTGTTCATAACGCGGGGCTTGCCAAAAAAGTTGCCAGGTTGCGCCCGATGGGCGTAATAAAAGGATGAGCGCGTTCATGAGTACTAGTCCGCGCTAAGTTGCGCACCATCAATCATTTCCAATGAAATCTCGCAAATATTTTCGAATTTCTGCACCTGTTAGAAATCTCAGTTCATCTATATGAAGGTGAGCGCACGCGACGCAAACTGCCAATAACCCGGCGGAAAATGCGTTCGAGTTTCGGTCACATCCCAAAACTGCACGGCTATACGTGTGTGTACAACTCCGCGCGGACGAGGGGAAAAATTCAAGAAGTTCGTTTCAACGGCTGGAGCCCACAGCTCGCGCCGCTAAAAAATGAAGCAGATTCAAGGAGGTTTTAATTATGTGGAACGCATCATTTTCGCATCGATCAAAAAAGCTAGTGATGGCGGTGGCGATTGCTTTGGCGGGCGGCGGTCTTCTGGGCAGTTTTGCTACGAGCGCCAGCGGAGTTTCTCTGAGCGCGTCACCCGTTTCTACTCTTGCCACCGCGCCGGAACTCGCCGCGGAATCAAATTTACCGAACGCGGGATTTGCTCCCATCCTGAAGCAAGCTTTGCCTGCGGTCGTGAATATCTCCACATCGAAAATAATTAAAGTCAGCAACGACGGAGATGACTCATCCTCGAATGATTCGCCGCTTCGCCAATTTTTCGGGCAGAACTCCGGAAAGCAATTGCAGCCGCAGCGCGAACACGCCCTCGGCTCCGGCGTGATTGTAAATAAGGATGGATACATTCTGACGAACAATCACGTGATCGATGGCGCGACGCAAATCACAGTTGACTTGTCGGACAAGCGACACTTCACAGCCAAAGTTGTTGGCGCTGATCCGCAGTCAGACGTTGCTGTGCTGAAAATTGACGCGACCAATTTGCCGGTTCTTACGCTGGGAACTGCAAAGACCCTTGAAGTTGGCGACTACGTTCTTGCGATTGGCGACCCGATGGGCGTCGGTGAAACTGTTACGCTTGGAATTGTCAGCGCCACTGGACGCACCAACGTCGGCGTGGAAGGCGCGGGCGGATATGAAAATTTTATTCAAACCGATGCTGCAATTAATCCCGGTAACTCCGGCGGAGCTTTGATTAACTCTCACGGAGAATTGGTGGGAATTAATACGGCGATCGCGTCGAGCAGCGGCGGAAATCAGGGCATCGGTTTTGCGATTCCAATTGATATGGCGCGCGGCGTGATGAATCAACTTATCGAGCACGGAAAAGTTACGCGCGGATATCTGGGAATCGGAATTGAACAGATGACGCCTGCTCTCGCGAAACAATTCGGACTGACAAATGCCGAAGGCACTCTCGTCACGGAAGTGACGGAAGGATCTCCCGCTGCGAAATCCGGATTGCAACGCGGTGACGTGATCCTCGCGATCAACGGCGAAACGATTTCGGATTTTGGCCAATTCCGTTTGCACATCGCGGAAGCGACGCCGAACTCGACAGTCCATCTGAAACTAATGCGCAACAGCAAAGCGATGGACGTTGCGGTGACGCTCGGCTTATTGAAAGAGGAAAAGCAGGCTTCGTCGAAAGATGATTCGGACGCAAATGAAAACGGATTGGCCGGAGTTCAGATCGAAAACCTAACACCACAAATCGCCAAACAACTGGGAGTTTCCGCTCAGGCCCAAGGAGTCGTGGTTTCGCAAGTGTCGCCGGAAAGCGCAGCGGCGGAAGGCGGCCTGGCGCGCGGCGACGTTATAGTGGAAGTGAATCGGCGCGCGGTGCACACCAGTCAGGAATTTGAACAGGCGATGTCACACGCGAACAACGGATCAACGTTGTTGCTCGTGAATCGCGGCAAACAGGTGTTGTACATCGCGGTCGAAGGAAAATAAATTACGGTAGTCTCCTTCAGGTCCCGGCGGAGCTTGGATTTGCCTAACGCGAATCCGGAAGCTCTGCCGGATTTTTATTTGAGCGGAGTTTGTTTATCCCGGAATACGAACCAAACGCGCTTCCGTGATTGCTGAAATTCCCCTCACAAATTCCAAAATAGATTCGGGAACTTCTCCGTCAAGCCGCACCAACGCGACTGCTTCCGCGCCGCTTACGCCATCGCGCCGGCCAAGAGCAAACGTAGAAATATTCACATCACGCTTTCCGAGCACAGTTCCAATTTCACCAATCACACCGGGCACGTCGCAATTTCGCGAGAATAATAATGTACCGGCGAGCGGAGCTTCCAGCTCGATGCCGTCGACGCGAAGAATGCGCGAAGAAACTCCGTGAAGCACGGTGGCTTCGGCGGCGATGCTGCGCGCAGCATTTCCTGACGACTCGTGAATCGCCACTTCGATCGTGTCCGGATAACCTTGTTCGCGTTTGCGCATTCGTTCTTCAATCACAAGTCCGCGCGATGCGGCGGCTTGTCCTGCGTTTACGAGATTTACTTTTTCATCGAGCACAGTGTTCAGAAGGCCGGCGAGAATTGCGTTGCGCAAAAGACTTGCACCCATCGCGGCAGGCTCTCCTGCAAATGCAATGCTGACGCGCTCAAAGCGCGTGCCGCCAATTTGCGCCAGAAAAGATCCGAGGCGCTCGGCGAGATCAATCCATGGACGCACGCGTCGATATTGTTCACCGCTGAGCGCCGGCAAATTCACCGCGTTGCGTAATGCGCCGTCAGTAAGAAAATCCAAAACCTGTTGCGCGATTAGAGTGCCGACTTCTTCCTGCGCTTCGCGAGTTGAGCCTGCGATGTGAGGAGTGAAGACTGCATTTGCGAGTCCAATCAGCGGAGAATCTTTCGGCGGCTCGACCGCGAAAACATCCAGTCCCGCACCGGAAAGTTTTCCGGAGCGAAGAGCATCGGCGAGCGCAGCTTCGTCCACAAGTTCGCCGCGCGCGGCGTTCACAAGCACTGCGCCCGGTTTAAATTTTGCGAGTTTTTCGGCGTTGATTAGTTTTTCCGTGGCAGGACTGAGTGCGGCGTGCAGCGAAACAAAATCGGAACGCTCCAGCAATTCATTCAGTCCGGATAATTCCACGCCTGCATCGCGCGCGGCGCTTTCGCTGACGTAAGGATCGTAGGCGAGCACCAACATTTCCATCGCGCGAGCGCGGCGAGCGACTTCATTACCTACCCGGCCTAAACCAACGAGTCCTAATGTCTTGCCACGGAGTTCCACTCCCTGCGATCCGGATTTCTCCCAACGGCCTGCATGAATTGCGGCGCTGTGTTGCGGAATGCGGCGCGCAACGGACATCAAGAGAGCGAGAGTATGTTCGGCGACGCTGACGGCATTTCCTCCGGGCGTGTTCATTACGAGAACGCCACGGCGAGTTGCGGCGTCGAGGTCAACGTTATCGACGCCAACTCCTGCGCGTCCGATGACGCGGAGATTTGGCGCGGCCTCCAGAATTTGCGCGGTTACTTGCGTTGCGCTGCGGACGATTAGCGCGTCAGCTGTGGAGAGTGATTCGATGAGGCCGTCTTTTGATGGAGTGATTACATTCCATCCCGGTTTGCGCAAGAGTTCCAGACCACGCTGGCTGATTGGATCGGCGACGACGATATTCATAGTTGGATTAGCGTATGGATGCGCGGAAGACATGTCAAACGATTCCCGTTTTTCCGATACATTGGATTTGAAATTCCGTGAGCACTGTTTCGATTTCGAGGCGGTGCGGATTTCCTGTGCTATAGTGATTTTTCGTAAGCAGGAGAAATGAAACAATGCCTTTGATGGAGCAGATTCAAAAAGATTTAATCGACGCGATGCGCGCGAAAGACGAATTGCGTTTGAGCGTTTTGCGCATGATGAAATCCGCGCTGAAGCTGAAAGAAATTGAAAAGATTCGTCCGCTGGAGGACGCTGAAGTTTTGCAAATGTTGCAGACGCTGGTGAAACAGCGGCGCGAATCCGTGGAAATGTTTGCAAAAGGCGGCAGGACTGATCTGGCGGAAAAAGAAACCAAAGAAATCGCCATCATTGAAAATTATCTTCCGGCAAATGCGAGCGCCGAAGATATTGAAAAAGCGATTGACGCTGTGATTGCCGAGACCGGCGCGAACTCCGCAAAACAAATGGGCGCGGTAATTAAAGCCGCGCGCGGAAAACTTGAAGGAAAAACTGTTGACGGAAAAGCGTTGAGCGATCGAGTTAAAGTTCGCCTCGGCGCATAAAAGTTTTTGCAAAGTGCCTCTTCCTGAAACCATTCCCGTTCGTTTTACAGAAGAAGAAGCCGAATATGTGAGCATTCGTCCGGTGCGCCGGCAAACTTTTAAGCTGCGCGAATTGGTGGACATGATTCTTTCTGTGACCGGACGCGATGTGCCACGGGTGCAACAAATCTTGCGGACGGGAACAGTTGTTTTCCATTTCTACCGGTACTGGTGGCAAGGATTTGAAACTGATGCGACGGAAATTTCCGCGGTGCTTGCAGAATTTCCGTCGGACGATCCGAGCCGGAAATTTTCTTCGGATGATTGCACGACCGTTGTGTTGGAAAGCGCGGCGAAAGGGCGTCCGTTACTTGATGTGAAAAAAACGGATTCGGATCGTAAATCATTTTTCGCGTCGCAGAGTTTTTGGAAGTGTTTGTTGACGCTGGCTGGGCCTTCACAGGAAATAAAATATGGCGGATATTCTTTTTCGCGGCGCGCGGATTTGTATCGAGTTGAATTGAGCGCGGAGACGTGTGCGAGTTTGCAGAAGAATGCGGCGAAGTTGGCGCCGCGTGCGATGCGCGGATCGATTGAGACGCTGGGCGCGGTGGCGCGAGTTGTTTTTGTTTGTCCTCGAATTACAAACTCCTGATTATTTTCAAAGTGGCCTGCGCAGTTTTCTAAGGGATTGATTCTAAGGAGCTTATGGCAATGGTGTGCGCGCGGATGGAGGCGGCGGGGTAGGGGGGTCAAAAACTGCATTATAATGCATACAAAATCGAGGTTTTTCGAGGAAACTGCATTATAGTGCAGTTTTTGATGGCGGGTTGGAAAAAAGGGAATTGTGGATTTTGTGATGGCCGGCCAAGAAAGACAAGAGCTCTCGACGTAGAGACGCAGAGTTCGCTGAGAGGAAGCAGAGGGAAGCCAAGACGTGATTTACCCGGCAAAAGGTAACGGGACGAGTAAACCATAAATCTACGGCTGCTACCCTCAAGGGTAGCTCTGCAAATTCAAAAACGACCTCATTTAGTGCCGCGGGGCCGCAGCAAATTGCGCCCCGTCGGCAAAGACGACACCTAAGTCCTTTATTAGCATACACATTGCAAATTAGGGTGGGGGGTGGGGGTACTTCATTTTTTCTGGGATGCTGCTTATGTGATTGAATTCATTGAGTTTCTCGGGCGAGAGGCGCGTTATGTTAAGTTGCAGGTTTGGTCGGCGGAGGACATTCGGTGGAAGTAGATTCAAGTTCAAGAACCCCACGTGTAAGTACGGCATGTGGGGCACCCGGCGAGAAGTGGATCCGCATTCAAGAACCGCGCGCGTAGGAGCGACGTAAGCGGTTCTCGGTCGTTGACTCCGCAGAACCGAATCTTTACTCTATCCATTGATTGAACTCTTAACATGGAGACCCAGCCATGAGGAATTATGCGTTTGTCCTTTTAGTTTCACTTTGTGTATGTCTGCCTGCTTCGGTCGCAGCTCAATTCACGAATGCAAAGCGCGCGAATCCTGAAATTATCCAGCAGAAAAATGATGCGGATACGGATTCCAGTTCGATTGAAGACTCGACTGCTGCACGAGAATCTCGCCAGCACTTGCGGCAATTGCTTAAGCAGGAAGACTTTGTCGCGCTGGATGCGGAAGCAGTGGAGGCGCGCTCAACAAAGGCGAGACTGCCGGGCGGGAATTGGAAACTGCACATCTTGTACGAATCGATAGACCAACCGCCCGTGCCGGTTCCGACTGATCCCGAGTGGGAAAAACAAATTGCGCGATTGAAGCGTTGGGTGGCGGCACAACCGGAATCGATCACCGCTCGCGTGGCGCTGGCTCATGCGTATTTGAGTTTTGCATTTGCGGCGCGCGGACATGGAATGGCCGGCACGGTAACTTCCGGCGGATGGAAACTTTTCAGCGAGCGCAACACACAGGCGAAAGCCGTGCTTGATGAAGCGCACGCGCTGAGCGCGAAATGTCCGGAATGGTATTTGGCGATGATGGGCGTGGGTCTACAGCAGAATTGGAGCGGGGAGCAGCAAGCCGAATTATTCCGTCAGGCAACAGAATTTGAACCGGAATATTATTATTTTTACGTCAACTACGCCAACTACTTGCAGCCGAAGTGGGATGGAAAATCCGGCGACGCCGCGAAAATGGCGGAGCACGCGGCGGAACACGTTGGAGGAGAGCGCGGAGATTTCGTTTATTTTGTGATTGCGCAACGAGTGGCGGCGCGCGGCAACAAACCGGAAATCAAACAATTTTCCTGGGAAAAAATTCAAGCGGGGCATGCGGCGCTGGAACATCTTTACGGTTCCACGTACGTGGATCTGAATGGATACGCACTAATGGCGGTGCGATTCAAAGATGTTCCGCTGGCCCGAAAATTGTTTGTGCAAATCGGGAATCACTGGAATGTTGGAGTGTGGAAGACGCACCAGAATTTTGAGACTGCGCGAGCGCAGATGATGACGGCGGGGTAGGGGGATTATCTACTTCCCGCGAAGCCTCACGCGGATTAGCAGCTCATTGAGCTTTGCCTGGCCGGATGGAAGTTCCGGAAGTTTGGAGTTCTGGCTGGCGTGTTCGAGTTCGGCGAGTAACCGCGCGTATTCTTTTTCGTGAAATGCGAAGTCGGTTTCTTTCAGCGTGCTTTGTTCAGCTCCCGACACTTTTTGAGAAATTAGTTCGGGAATGTACGGCAATTTGAAAATCTGATTCAGGCGGGGCAGATTTGCTTCCACTTCTCCAGTGCGCATGAGGTGGATTCCCGTCAAAAGAACGCGATAGACGTAAAGAAGCGGCTTGATTCTTTTTGGATTTTCTTTGTTGAGGAGTTTCCATTCGGTTTCCGCGAAGCCGAGATAGTGGTGGCTGTGATGTTTTGTAATGCATCCCTTGGCGATTTCTTTTAGTTCCGCGTGCTCGGGCGTGGTGAGAATCACGAGTGGCGAAAATAATTGCTCCAGGACGTAACCGTTCTTTTTCAGGAGCAATTTGAAAAACTTCTTGATGTCGTGGGTGACTAAATCAATTTCCATGCCATTGCGGTCTTCGGAGATTTGAATTGTTTCGGAGCCGGTTTCTAATCCCACGACTTCCCGTGCCGGTAGAACGTGCACGCCGCGGAGATCGTAGTCGGAGTCGGGCGACGGGAAGCCATAGAGATGCGCGCCGCTGATGGTCACGAAGATCAGTGGGTGTTTTTGTGATTGAACGGTGTTGAGTAATCTGCGGTCGAATTCCATTTTAGTTTTTTAGAGTGGATGAACTAAATCTTGCTGCGCCTCGCTTTCACGAGGAACGCGTTCACCCGGTCGAAATCCGGATGATCCGGGAGTTTTGTTTTGCTCCAAGCCTGGTCGAAATCGCGGTGAAGCGATTTTCGCCATGCGTCGACTTCCTTCCAGGTCATTTCTCCGCGTCGAATTGCCAGCAGGCGATCTTTGTATTCGGCAACTCGGACGGGAACCGTTCCGTTTTCTAGAATGGAAATTCCGGAAAGCAGCAAACGCACCAGATGCATCGCGTGTTTCCATCGGATGGCGCCTTTGTTACGCAAGTCCTGGCCCAGTTTTTTGAACTGCGACAATACATATCCGTTGTAGCTCTGATAGACCTGTCTTGTGAGGAAGCAATCGCGCATGGCGAGAAGTTCCTCAGCCAGCGGCGAGGCGTGCTCGATCAACGGCGTGTACAAACATTCCAGCACGTTGGGATTTGCGCGGAGCGCGAGGCGCAGAAACTTTTCCAATTCCCAATAACATTCCTGCGTTTCCTGGCATTCGAGTTGCTCCGGCACGCCCAGCAACGACCATTGCAAATCGGCAGGCGGCAAATAAATTCCGCGGCGATCGGTGTCTGAACTTTCGTCGTCTAATCCGTAGGCGCGCGATCCGACTATGCAGCGGTAAATTACAAATTGATAAAGGTCCGCTTGCGAATTTCCTAGTGCGGTGCCGATGACTTTAGCCACCTCTTTGCGAACTTGAAAATCCGGGCGCTTTAGTGAGGTTTCAGCGCCATCAGGAAAACGGACGCGGTATTCGCCTTCGACCGCGGATGGAACCTGAAGAATCACGGCGACCGCGCCAGCCATTTGGAGAAGATTGCCTTCAGGCGTGTGAGCGTCAGTGCGTGTGACGATTTGCGTGCCGAGGGGCACGAAGCGGTTGCGACGAGGTTTGATTTGAGTGGGCATTGTGTGCCGCAGATTGCGGGCATTGATAATACGTGTGAGGGCGCACGAATTCCAATGGTTGAGTCTTGCGGAATTGGAGGCGGGCGGGTCGCAGACCCGCACCTACCAACACCGCTGCGCAACGAGGACAACAGAAAAAGCAGGTTCCTCGGCCTTCGGGCCTCGGAATGACCGCTCTTCGAAATCGCGGTCATTTTGTGCTTTGGGCGGGAGTGAGCTATTTTGGAAATGACTGCTATGTGCGCCGCCATGCAAAAGGAATCACGCGATCGGGAAGGAATTCGGAAGAGGGAGATGGTGTTTGTCCGATTGGAGCGCGAGGTTTGTACGGAGCTTGCTTCGGCGGAATCGCGCGAGTGGTTGGTGACGAATGGGTTAGGAAGCTTTGCGTCGGGAACGGTGGCGGGAATTTTGACGCGGAGATATCACGGATTGTTGATTGCCGCGCTGGAGCCGCCGCAGAAGCGGACTTTGTTGGTGACGAAGGTGGACGAAGTTGCGTCGGTGGGCGGCGGGACATTTTTGTTGGGCGCGAACCGGTGGCGCGGCGGCGTGGTGGCTCCGCAGGGATACACGTTGCTGGGATCATTTCGATTGGAAGGCTCGGTGCCGGTTTGGGTCTATTCGCTTGGCGGGGCACTTGGCGGCGCGATTCTGGAGAAGCGCGTTTGGATGCAGCATGACGCGAACACAACTTTTGTTGAGTATCGATTTGTGAGGACGACTGAATCTGCGAAGACGACTGAACCCGCGAAAACTAATGAACCTGCGCGCGGCGCGGGCGTGATGAATCTTGCCGTCAAGGTGATGGTGAATTATCGGGATTTATATGGCGACACGCATTGCGGCGATTGGCGGATGAATGTGGAGCCGTGCGAGACGGCCGTGGCGAAAGGTTTGCGCGTGACGGCGTTTGACGGAGCGACGCCGTATTTTATTTTTGGCGCTGGGACTGGTGCGCCGGTTTCCGTGGAAGCGGCGAACGAATGGTACTTGAACTACGACCTTGCTGTGGAACGCGAACGCGGGCTGGGTGACTGCGAAGATCATTTGCATGCGGCCACTTTTCACGCGTCGATTACGGAAGGGCAGAGCGCGACGTTGATATTTACGACGGATGCGGCGGCGAGTTTGGATGCTGCGTCGAAACTGAATTCCGCGGCCGCACTTGCAGCGGAACAAATGCGGTCGATTGATTTGCTGGCGCGGATGCAGGCTGCTCCGGCGCCGAAACTTTCTTTCGTGGGAGGCACGATACGCGCCGGAATTTCGGAATCGCTAGATAATGCGCTTGCGTCACTGGCAGCGACGCGCGAATCGAGTCCGCTTGCTGTGGCGAAAAAAAAGCTCCGATCAACTTCGGCGGCGCGAATGCCGGCAAAACCGCTAACAACTTCGAGCAACTTTTCTTCCGCGCCTGCGTGGATCCAACAACTAGTGCTCGCGGCGGATCAATTTTTAGTGGAGGCGCACCCGCAGGCGTTAGCTGGGGCGAAGGCGGCGCAGTCGGCGGCCGGTATTATCGCGGGATATCCGTGGTTCGGAGTTTGGTGTCGGGACGCGGCGATTTCGCTTTGCGGATTGGCGCTGGTGACGGGACGCGCGGAGTTTGCGCGAGGTCTGCTGCGAAATGCCGCAACATTTATTGACGGCGGAATGTTGCCGAATTATTTTCCGGAACATGGCGGGACTCCCGAATTTAATTCCGTGGATGCGGCGCTGTGGTTTGTGGAGGCGGTGCGGCAATATTTGGATGTGACGCGCGATTTGGAATTCGCGCGCGAAGTTTTTCCGGCGTTGGCGGAGATCGCGCGAAATTATTCGCGCGGGACGCGATTCGGGATTCACGCCGATCCCGTCGACGGACTTTTGTTCGCCGGCGCGGCGGACACAAATTTGACGTGGATGGATGCGCGGGTGGGCGGGAAGCCGGTTACGCCGCGCGCTGGGAAAGCCGTGGAAATAAATGCGCTGTGGATTAACGCGCTGGAAACGTTGGCGTCAATCGCGCGGCAAGTGGGCCAGCCGAGTTTGGAATTTCAGGGACTGGCGAAACGCGCGCGAGATAATTTTGAGCGATTCTGGAATCCGGAGCGACGGTGCTGCTTTGATGTGTTGGATGGGCCGGCGGGGAATGACGCGTCGGTGAGGCCGAATCAAATATTCGCGGTGTCGCTGCCGGTAAGCGCGTTGGCGCTGGATCAGCAGCGCGCCGTGGTGGAATCGTGCGCGAAAAATTTGCTGACGCCATTTGGATTGCGATCTCTTGCGCAGGGTGAGGCGAATTATTCGCGGCAATTGGTGGGCAATGAAGAGGAGCGAGCGGCGGCTTATCATCAGGGGACGGTATGGGCGTGGTTGTTGGGGCCGTTTGCGTTGGCGCATTTTCGGGTGAATCGCGATGCGGTGGCGGCGTTGGGATTATTTGATGCGATTCCGCAGCACATGAAGGAAGCGGGGCTGGGAACGATCAGCGAAGCGTTTGATGCGGAAGCGCCGTTTGCGCCGCGGGGATGTCCGGCACAGGCGTGGAGCGTGGGGGAAATTTTGCGGGCATGGAGTGCGATCAGCGCGAGTGGGGTGAAGTAGATTTTTTTGTTTGGCGCGACGAAAGGCGGCAGGGGTTAAAACTCCTGAGGGGTACGAGCGAATGTCGCGGCTGAAGCCGCGACCCACAAGGCAAACTTCACGAAATAATTTGAAGAGTCGCGAATTTATCGCGGAGGATTCGGCGCGGAAGTGACGGATTTGCGGCGCAGGATTTGGATTAGCCACGGTGTCATGAATGAAATCCAGAGGACGGTCTCGAATGGCAGGCCTCTGAGAGTGATGGCGAGGACTACTACGCTGATGCCGAGACCCCAAAACATTAGCTCGCCGATAAATCCGTCGAGCCAGTTGGGAACGTTGCCTGCGGAAGGAACGCGAGGCGTAAACGATGGAAGCAGACGGGGAACCGCGGCGCAATATTCGCGATAACTTTCGCCCTGCGATTCGCTGAGTTCGGATTCCTCGCGGAAGATAAGACGGTAATTGAAAATAAACATTCCGATTACGAGAACGAAAAATCCCGGGCGGCTCATGGCCATGCCCATTCCAAATCCGAGCAAGATATTTCCGAAGTAGAGCGGGTTGCGGACGTGGCGGTACGGGCCGTCGGCGACGAGGCGTTCCGTGTGCAACTTGGAGTCGTTCATTACGGATGCGTGCAAGTACGAAGTGCCCCAAGTGCGAATTGCGGCGCCGAAGAAAATTATTGCGGCGGCAGCGCTGAGGATGATTCGGACCCCGGCGACGTCATCAAACTGGGGAAATTTGAGAGTGAGCCAATTGGCCACTGTTTGCGCGGCGTTTTGCCTGTCGAAGGCGTAGCAAAGGAACGCGATGCAGAAAAGGAGCGCGAAAAACCAGACGCGGAATTTGAATTCAGTTTTTGTTCCGGCGAATGGTTTGAGCGGCACTCGTTGCCTCGGTGAATGAAATTATTTGGTGAGCGAAGGTTACTTTGTGCGGCGGTGGGCGTCAAGGCCGGGGCGTTGACTTGCATTGCGTGTGCGGCGAAACTGAACGGCATCATTATCAGTTTGGTGGGGAAATATTTTGCGAATGAATTAGCCGGGAGGCGAGATGGCGGAAACTTTAGCGGACTTCAATAAATTTCGCGCGGACTTGAATGAGGAAATTCTTGGATGCGGTCATCTGGGAATGAAGAGATTTTTCGCGCTGGATCATCAGGCGTACGAGCCGGGCGCGTTGACGACGAAGACGAAGGAAATGCTGGGGCTGACAGCGTCAATGGTGCTGCGCTGCGATGATTGCATCACATATCATCTGGTGCGGTGCGCGGAAGAAGGTTGGACGCGCGCGGAAGTGATCGACGCGCTGAACGTGTCGTTGGTTGTGGGCGGATCGATTGTGATTCCACACGTGCGGCGAGCGTTTGCGCGGATGCGGGAAATTGCACAACTGAAACCGGAGTGAATAATATAGAGAGATCCCGGTTGCGAAGATTCGGAGCCGGCAGGATGCCGGCGCTACGAAATTCAGAAGACGACCTAGACCCCGGCGTCGATCCCGAAGATTCGGGAGTGCCGCCGGATATCCTTCGCTGCGCTCAGGATGACGTCAAAAACAAAACAGCCGTCGCGCTTAGGATGGCGGCAAAACAAGGGGCCGTGGCTACGCTTAGGGTGACGTCAAAACCAATGGCGGGACGAACTTATTCCGTGAAAACTACGCCTACGGCGGTTTGCTCGGAATGCGGGCCGGGTTCGAGCTTCACAACGTAGCCGCGCAACTTCATTGGATGTTCCGCGGGAGTTTCCTTGCCGGGATCGCCCATCTCAACTTGCAATTCCGATTGCAGGCGCGGGCTGTGACTCAAATAAAGCATGGCGCCCTGCACAGTTAAATCGCGAATCACAGTTTCTTCTTGAAATGCGCGGCCGTCGGAAGTGTATCCGGTGACCATCGCGCGCAAATTTCCGTCGCGTCGCTGACCGGTGCGCGTAGTGGGCAAATGCACGTCCACTTGTTCGCCGCCCAGAGCCATGGCCATTCCTTCGGCGGCGGCCCAAACATTTTCAAAATGCTGGCGCGATTGACGCAGCAAGCCATCGACTTCGCGATCGGAAGTGTCCGGGTCGTGATGAAACAAAACTAAATTTCGCGCGCCTGCTTCGCGAGCAACTTGCGTGCCTGCGAGCCATGAAGAATGTCCCCAGCCGCGGCGGGGGCCGGCGAGTTGTTCGGGCGTATATTGCGCGTCATTGATAAAAATATCTGCGCCGCTGGCGAGCTTCACGAGATTGCGGTCGAGTTCGGCGTCGCCCGGTTCGTTATCCGTGGCGTATGCAATGATTCCCGCGGAAGTTTCAAATCGAAAACCGAGGCATCCCTGCGGATGATTCAGCCAGAAGATACTTATCTTCGCGTCGTCAATTTGAAATGTTTCGCCGCCGGAAATTTCCGTGAATTCGCGCTCGGCGGACATAGCGCTGACGTTTACCGGAAAATACGGATAAGCCATCTGCGTCTCGAAGACTTGCTTCAAACTATCGCGGCCGAGAAATTTTGAGCGGAAACTATAAAAGTGAAATTTATTCTGCGGCGAATAGAGCGGCGCGAAAAATGGAATACCCTGAATGTGATCCCAGTGATAGTGAGTGAGGAGAATGTGCGCGTGGATCGGCGCGTCATCTTTTTCTTGTTCATTCGGGAAGCTGGTACCGGGGGGATTTTTTGTGCGCGAGCCGTTGTATCCCGGATCGATCCCGGTAGAGGAATTATATTCGGCGAGGTGATTGCCAAGCATGCGGAGGCCGGTGCCGCAATCCAAAATAAAACGCGTGCCACCGGGAGTTGTAAGTTCAAGACAGGGCGTGTTTCCGCCGTAGCGCCAGGTGGCCTGGTCGACGGTGGGAGTTGAGCCACGCACTCCCCAGAAACGAATTTGTGCGCCGTTTGTGTTCAAAGTGTCGCGCTCACAGGATTCTCGCGGAGCAGTTCGCGTGGAGAATTAATTTAGCGCGCGTGATGGATACGGTGGTGTGCATGGGAAGCGCGCAGGAACGCAGACCGCGAGGCTTTCGGCGGTGCAATGCGAACAATGCCCCAACTAAAAATGTTAAACAGGGCTGTCGGCTGAGTCAATTAGCATTCCCGGGGATGACGCGGAAAATGCAAGGTGTGCGGTTTTGCAAGCGTCAGAAATGAAGGGGCGTTCGGACGGAATTTCGATTGTGTCCCTAACTGTACAGCTAACGAGAGAGGCTTCTTTTAGGATGCGGGGCAAGGGGAAACAAAGCGCCTCTGAAACCATCACCGCGGGGCGATGATTTTGGAGTACCCGGATTCCGGCGCGCGACGAAGCGGAGGGCGTTTGGTTGCGCGCTGGAAGTCATTTGATCCATTCAGATTGGGAGAAAGAAAAATGAAGCCGAGCACGGAGAATCAGGTTAAGGGAAAGATCCACGAAGTGAAGGGCGCGATTAAAGAGAAGGCTGGAAAGTTGATGAATGATCCGGACATGGAAGATGAAGGAACTGGAGAAAAAATCGCGGGAAAGGTGCAGGCGAAAATTGGACAGGTGCAGAAAGTTATTGAGAAATTTTAGAGGCGGAATCCGGCCGCCGAATTAATTTTGGAGCGTGTGATTCTTGAAAAAGGCGACGATCGCGGGCGTTGCCGTCGACGGAAATTCGTGGGCGCCGTGGAAAATTAATACTTTGACGCCTGTGCCTTTGAGAGATCCGTAGAGATTGCAGCCATCGCCGCACGCCGTACTCCTACCCGTTGCACCATCCAACTCGCGAACGATTTTGATCGCTTCATCGCGAGGATTTGCGCCGATGCGGTCGTCGGCGTCACCGGCAACGATGAACGCAGGTTTAGGAGCGGTGAGATGAACTGATGGGAAAATTTTGCCCGCGCACGGCGCGAAGGCGGCGAAAATCTTCGGCCGCTCCTGCCAAAGCAGATAGGTGAAAAAAGCACCGTTGGAAAAACCCGTGGCGTAAATACGACTGTCGTCCACTGAGAATTTCTTGTGAAGCGTTGCGAGAACGGCGTCGAAGAATTTCAAATCGCGATCGCCAAGCTGGCCGGATTCCGACTGCCAGCCGGATTTTATTCCATCCGGATCACTGCCGGAGGGCGTTGGCAGTCCCTGCATATAAACAACAATGGCGCGCGGCCATGCGTGGTGAAAATCCAAAGCTTCAGACGCACCGTGCATCGTGCCGGCGTGTCCGTGAAACGCGAAAAGCACCGGCGCTTTTGGGGCCGCGCCGAGAGGGCGAAAAACCAGCGCTTCGCGCTGCACGCCGTCGATGGTCCAGGTCATGCGGTCTGCGTGCGCAGAGGCGGAAAGAAACGAAACGGCGGCGCTGAATAATACGAAGGCGAAAATTCGGTTGCGAAGGTTCATCACGCTCACCTGACTGAAAACGCGATAATCTTACGAGGAACTTATGCAGATGTCACCTGCGTAAAGGCGTTACCACAGGCGGTTCGGAGTTAGTTTGCGCGTGACTTCGAGCGATTTGCGATAGTAGTCTTTGTGCTGCAAATCTTCGGCGGCTTCGCGATCCGCAAGGACAGTTACTTCGCGATGCATTTGCAACGCGGAAGCTGAGACGGATGCGCTTAGCGGGCCTTCAACGGCCAAGGCAACCGCTTTCGCTTTTTCAGCGCCGGATGCGAGCAGTAGAATTCGCCGCGCTTCCAGAATTGTTCCGATGCCCATGGTGATCGCGGCTGCTGGCGGTTCTTCGCCTGGCGGAAAACTGTGGCGATTGTCGTCAATGGTCTGTTGAGTGAGAGTTTTTGGGCGCGTGCGCGAGGCAAGGCTCGAGGTTGGCTCGTTGAAGCCGATGTGACCATCCTTGCCGATGCCGACAATTTGCAGATCAATTCCTCCGGCGCGGCGAATTTCTTCTTCGTATTGATTGCAGACTTCATCGAAGTTTTCGCGCGGAGTTCCGTCGGGAATATGGATTTGCGACGCAGAAACATTAACGCGATCGAACAAACTTTTTTGCATCGACGCGCGGAAACTTTGCGGGTGTCCGGCAGGGAGGCCGATGTATTCGTCGAGATTGAAAGTGATTACGCGTGAAAAATCGAGATGATCTTCGCGGTGCATGCGAACTAGCTCGCGATACATGCCTTGTTGTGTGTTACCAGTGGCCAGGCCGAGGCGCAGATCTGGCTTCTTGCGAATCGCGTTGGCGATGATGCGCGCCGCTTCGCGGCTGAGTTCAGCGTAGTCGTTGGTGATGAAAACGAGCATGGGTAGCGGTGGTGCAATTCGCGGATGTTGTCCGCGATTGCTAAGGATAAACTATCATCGTTTGAATACGTGCATCCAAAACAGTGAACTCACGATAAAGATCGTTGATGCGTGATCGGAGGCGGGCGAGTCACAGACCCTCCCCTACGGATTACAATGGGCCACCGGATGGAAATACAGTAAAGGAGCGTAGATGATTAGAAGAATGATGTTAATCGTAACTCTTTCAGTGACAGTTGCGACGGTGTTCGCGCAGAGCGGAAAAGTGGATACAAGCAAGCCGACTGCGGTGGAAGGCGCGCCGCAGAAAACATCGTCCGGCGTACTTTACTGGGAAATTACCGAAGGCACCGGAGACGTAGCAAAAAAAGGGAACAAGGTGACAGTGGATTACACCGGCTGGCTGGAGAACGGCAAGAAATTCGATAGCTCAGTGGATCGCGGCAAGCCGCTAAAGTTCAAACTGGCCTCAGGTGAAGTGGTGCAGGGATGGGTGGACGGCATTCCCGGGATGAAGGTGGGTGGCAAGCGTCAGCTGAGAGTGCCGGCGAAGCTTGGATACGGGGATCGCGGCGCCGGAAATGGACTTATTCCGCCGAACGCGACCCTGGTGTTCGATGTGGAATTACTTTCGATTGATAAGAAGTAATGCGCGATCAGCTTCGCGAGTTTAGCTGCGTGTAGTTGCGTGGCGCTCGAGCACATGGCGGTCGGAATCGCGATGCTCAGATTCCTGACGCTTCAAGAGTTGTTTCAAGCGATCGCAGGCCTGTTGCAGTCCACGATAGGATTCGGCGACGACTTTGGGCTGTTTGGAGTTTTTCGCG
The DNA here is from genome assembly GCA_963778235.1 of uncultured Acidobacteriota bacterium. Lineage (GTDB taxonomy): Bacteria > Acidobacteriota > Terriglobia > Acidiferrales > UBA7541 > DASTCZ01. Next base: position 1,087,578 of record CAVZTQ010000004.1, read on the forward strand.
GCGTCCATGTCGGACGCGACTTCCAGGCAGAGATTCGTGGCCCGGCGGGCGCGTTCGCCGGCGATTAAAGCTATAACATCGTCATCGGCGCGACCTGCGAGTTGGCGTTCGCGCAATTGCTGGGCAACTGTGGCGGCGGTGCGGATGTAGTCCACCGCATCGCGAAATTCTTTCAGCAAACGAAGATCGATTCCCTGATTGCGCAAAGAAGTTTCCAGCTTGCGCAATTCCACGGCGGTTTTTTTCACCTGCAAATCAACGCCCCAGAAAGTTTCGCTGGGCGCTACCAATTCGATGATGATGCCGTTGGAAACTCCGGCGCGGGAATTCGGCGTGGCGAGCACGCGCGCGTCAAGAGTTTCTGCGGAAAGAAAATTTGTGAGCGTGATTCTGGTGCCGAGTTCCGGATAGTTCGCCATTTCCAGAAATCCGCCGCGAATATTCACCTGGCGCGCGATGGCTTCCTGTTTGATGGGCTTGCCGTCGGAGGTCTGCCAGCTCGCTTCGATGGGTACGGCGACAGGAAAACGCGCGGACTTTCGCAACTCAACTTTTGTACCGTCGGGATTGGTGGATCGTCTGGTAACGCGCAACTTGGGCCTCTTCGTCAGCGGAATTCAATCGATTAGGTCGTGTTGACAGAGTAAGAGTGCGGTGTGTTTTGCGCCATAGTACTTGAGGGCAATAAAAGTACAGGTGGGGCAAAACGTTGATTTAACAGTACACTTTGGTGTTCGAGAGCGTTTTTGTGTCGAAATCGAACGCCAATTCGAATTGGCACCCGCCAACCGATTCGGGTTGCTGGACTTATCCGACGCCCTCGTACGATGTACTGCACCACGCAGCATTGTTCCACGTGAAACAATTTGGCTGGGCGAACCTTCGCTGTGAGTCCTACTACCTCGCGACGCGCCAGGGGGAAGTGGTCTGCCAGGTTTTCAGTTGGTCGAGCGCCCATTGAGTTGATTTGTCTGCGTGGCAGGTGGTGCAGGGATTTGGGATTTTGAATTGTTCGGTGAGGCGCGGAGAAATAAATTGGAACGTGTGCGCGCTGACCATGTTGTCGCCTAAAGTTTGCTCGATCTTCGGCATGTGGCAGGCGGTGCATTGGCTGGCGGGGCTGTTTGCGGCGTGATGCGTATGTTCTGCGATCGACCCCTTCAAGCTCGCTGGGCCTGCAGCGCCGTCGGCGCGATGGCACGTCATGCAAAGATCATTCCCAGTTTTGATCAGGTTTGAAGTGTTTTTATTGCTGTGCACGTCGTGACAATTGAAGCAGCGCATATCGCGGTGATACATCACGCTTTGCACGAAATCATTTCCCTGCATGCGATTCTTGTGAGCGGTGCCGTCAGCATAGTGGTAGAAATCTTCGGTGCCGAGGCGATTTTCTTCGAGATTCCAGAAATCGGCGAGGCGGTCTCCCGGTTGATAACCGGCGGGCCAATCCACATATTTTCCCTGCGTAGGAATTATTAGAGGACGTCCCTGACTGTGGCATTGCATGCAAGTGTCATTCGCGCGGACAACGTCAAGCTTCGCGGGGTTGACGATATTTTCGCGCGTGGGATGGGCAGTGTGTTCGCTGCCGGGACCGTGACATTTTTCGCAGGCCACATTCCATTCGGTGACCTGTTTTGTTTCGAGGTTGTAGTTCAGGGAATGGCAACCGTCGCAGAGTGGACCGGTGGGACGCTCGAAATTGCTGGTGGGATAAAATTTTGTCCACCAATCGCTGTTGTCTGGAACGTGATAGGGAAGCCAGCGATTGTGTTTGATGTCCCACTGCGCGGGCAGCACGAAATAATCGTCGCCACGCTTGGTGAAGTAGCGCTGTTTCCAGCGGCTGCCGTAAGCGAACGCGACCTGGCTGATGTCGAAAGTTACGTCGGCGGTTGGATGCGAAAAATCGCCGAGAACGGCTTCGGGATGTTCTTTCGGATCGCGTACGACGTTGGCCATGCGCGTTTGCTTCCAGCCTTGATAGAGCGCTTCATGACATTTCTTGCAATTTTCAGAACCGACGAAATGGGATGTTTGTTTCGCGGCGACCGAGGACGGTTTCTGAGGCGCAGACGATTCGCGTTGAGTTGATTTCAGAGTACTAGCGGAAATAGTTGCAACGGAAAGAGCCGTGAGAAGGATGAGCCAGCGAGAGCGCATTTTTATCTCGGTTTCCGTTGGATCGTCTTGACGTCGAAAAATCTGAAGCCATATTACCCCGAATTCAATTGTCGGAGAATAGCGACGGTGCGCATCTTCATCGCATGCGCAAACAGAGGAGCATAGTAGAATACCGACGTGCACGATCACGCTCACGGCCACGCTCACGATCACGGGCACAGTCACGGCCATGCGGGTCACGCGCATCCGATGCCCGGCTCCGGCGCAATGGCCGGAGCAGTTGTTGCGTCATTGTTGCTGGTGGCGGTGGAATTGACCGGCGGCGTGATGGGACATTCCATCGCGCTGATTAGCGACGCGGTGCACAATTTGACGGATGTGCCTTCGCTGGCGATTGCGTGGATTGCGATGCGCGTCGCGGAACGTCCCGCGAATGACGAGAAAACTTTTGGTTATCACCGCGTAGGAACTCTTGCCGCGTTCATCAACGCAATCATTCTGGTGCTGATTTCGGTATTTCTTTTTTACGAGGCATGGCAGCGCTTTCAACATCCGGAGCCGGTGCACGTCGGAATCATGATGGTGATTTCGATGGTGGCGCTGGTGATCAATAGCGGCATCACGTTGGCGGTGGTGCGTGGGCGGCACGATTTAAATGTGCGCGCGATTTTTATTCATAATTTAGGCGACGCGCTTTCCAACATCGCGATTCTTGGCGGCGCATTGGTGATTCGCGCAACCGCAGCGCAGTGGCTGGATCCTTTGCTGGGCGCGGCGATTGGCGCGATGGTGTTGTGGTCAAGCATCGGAATTCTGCGCGAGGCTTCGCACATTTTGCTGGAAGGATTGCCACGCGGCATGGAATTGGAAACAGTGGCGAAGGCGATTCTGGCGACTTCGGGCGCGCAGGAAGTTCACGACATTCATATCTGGACGCTTGGAACGGATTTGTACGCGCTTTCCTGTCACGTGCGAATTCCGGATATGCATCTGGATCAATGCGAGGATCTGCTGCAAAAAATTCGCGCGAAGCTGGCGGACGATTACAAAATTTCGCATACGACGATACAGTTTGAGCGGGCGGGATTGCCGCGCGAAGCGGGATTCATCATGCCGGAGCCGTTTAATCCGCAGTAGGCAGTTAGTAGCCCCGACACTCTTGTCGGGGCAGTTTTTTAGTAGAGTTTGATTTGCGTGAAAGCGGGCCTGCACCGATAGGAGTGTCGGGGCTACTCGATCGGTGCTACTGGGGCACCTGTAAGCGGCTACACTTCCCACTCTAGCCGGGTTGTGCTATAAACTTCGAGCCGTGAGAATCACTGAAGATAAAGCGCCCGTGACGGCGACATTGGCGCCATTGCCTACAGTTAAGACAGTGCCCGCAGTTGAGACGGAACACGCGATGTCGTTCTGTCCGGTGTGTTCGGAAAAACTTACGGCGCGCAAGTGCAAGTTGATTTGCACGGTTTGCGGGTACTATATGTCCTGTTCCGATTATTACTGACTTCAAGTTTGGCCCGGTGGATTGCGCCGGGAACTTTTGGGATAACGCCGGAGTCCAAGAGGTTCAGAAATAGCCGGCCATATGAGGAGGGTCGATCGTGGCACTGAAGGTAACTCAGCGAGAGATGGATGGAGTAGCAGTAATCGCGCTTGAAGGACGCATTGTGCTCGGAGAAGAGAGCAACGCATTGCGCGAAACAGTGAAGGCTCTGCTGGCGAAGGGCCAAAAGAAAATCGTGCTGAACATGGACAACGTAACGTACATCGACAGCGCCGGTTTGGGCACGCTCGTGGCGTCGCATCACAGCGCGAAGTCACAGGGCGCGGGACTGCGTCTCAGCAACCTCGGCTCAAAGTTTCAGGAAGTGCTTCAGGTCACGAAGCTACTCACCGTCTTCGACGTGTACGACTCCGAAGCGGCTGCCATCCGAAGCTTCAGCAAGTAATCAATTAGGATTGACGCTGATTGGCGCGGCGCGCTCTGCGAAGTTTCGCGGGGCGTGCTGCGTTGGCGCGTGCGCGAAATGCTCTGATGTAGCTCGGGTTCTCCGAACCCGAGGTCTTTCCTTCCTCATTTTTTCGGAACTATTCTTCCAGCCGAAAGATCGTTACGCCGCTTAGCATTTTCGGATAAAAATCCGTGGATTTTTGCGGGAGCACTTCGTCTGCCAACGCCATTTGCATTACTTGTTCCACGCGAACGGGATTCAGCAGGAAGCAAACTTGTGCGCGGCCTTCAGCGACGGCAGACATGGCCGCGCTAGTTTCGCGTTCGTAACGCGTGTTGGTTTCCTGCCGCACGGCTTCAGCGCTGATGCCGAGACCTTTATCGAGAATGTAATCGTGCAGCAGGACGACGTCGAGTTCATGTTGACGGGGCGATGCGTTCGGAAGCGCCTTCGCTAGATCGGCATCTTGTTTCAGGACGAGCAACGAGACGGTATCTCCGCCGCCATAGGCGCCGATTGCGCGGCCGGAAACTCCGGCGAATGCGAGTTGCTCTCGCGCGATTGAAGCGCGTTTTGCCGCGGTGCCTTCGAGCGGAACTTCGCGGACGTCGAAAAATTTGGAGAGTTGTTTCAGCAGCACAGCGAAATTAAATTTCGGCAGGCCCGCGACGACACGATGCGTCGGCAAAATTGTGAGGCCTTTGCTGTGCGAATTTACGAGCGTCATCATTACTTTTTCGTAGTCGGCGTTGGGATCGCTGGGATTATGTTTCGCGCGTTGTTCGTCGCGGTACGCAAGAGCGGTTTCGTAGCGGTGGTGGCCATCGGCGATTACAAGTTTCTTATCGGCCATGGTGGATTGGATCGATGAGATGGAACGCTCGTCATCAATTTTCCAAATATAGTGAACGACTCCGAACTCATCGCGCATGTCCATGGTGGGCGGCGATTGGGACACGCCTTCAAGGATTGCATCCAGGCGGCCGACGGGATCGTCATACAACATGAAAAGTTGGCCGGTGTGAACGCGCGTGCGGCGAAGTAATTCGAGGCGATCCGCCTTCGGGCCGGCGAGCGTTTGCTCATGTCGAAAAACAACGCCTGCGGAATAATCCTCAAGGCGGCTGAGCGCGATTAATCCTTTGCGAATGTGATGCTGCGTGGTGCCGGGAACTTCAAATTCCTGAAAATATGCGTAAAACGCGGGCGAAGGATCCTGCACTAAAATTTTCGCGGTGATCCAATCGTCCACGGCTCGTGCGGCGCGATCGTAAACATCGATTGGCGAAGTATCGTCGGCGTGAGCAGGACCTTTTTCCACGGTGATTAAGTTATATGGACTTGCCGCGGCGTAACGCTTCTGCATTTCCGGAGTGATCTTGTCGTAGGGCTGCGTCAGCACGCGCGCGGGATCAGTTTTTGCCGGATTGTAGCGGTAAGCGCGGAATGGGAACAGTTGGGCCATCGAGTTCTCTCTTGAGATTGGCGCTCAGATTCTAGCTTCGGAGAAGCATTCTAACAGGGCGAAGGCGTCGGTGGGCGGTTAGATGTAACAAGCCAGTTCCGCTACAATAGAATTTTACGGGACGTTTGAACATCCACGATGGATCGCGACTTACAAAAAACTTTTCACGCAGTGCGCGTACTTGTATTCGATTTGGACGGCACGCTGATTGACTCGGCGCTGGATTTGGCGCTGGCCGTCGCCGCTACGCTCGAATTCATGAAGCGCCCGCCGATTCCGCACGAAATTATTTACAGTTATGTAGGCAACGGCGCGCCCACGCTTATCCGAAAAGCGCTTGGGCCGGACGCGTCCGAAGAAGATTGTCAGCGTGGCCTGGAACATTTTCTGGGCTACTACCGCGAGCACATGCTGGATAACACGGTGACGTATCCCGGCGTTCGCGAAGGGTTGGCGGCACTTACGCATTTTCCGATGGCCGTGCTGACCAACAAGCCGGTGCGATTCAGCGAGAAAATATTGGATGGGTTGGGCCTCTCAACGTATTTCAAATATTGTTATGGCGGAAATAGTTTTGAGCGCAAGAAGCCTGATCCGATGGGAATGCAATTACTGCTGGCGGATTTTGGCGTCCAACCGCGCGAAGCAATGATGATTGGCGATTCTGAAGTGGACGTGCAAACCGCGCGCAACGCGAACACCTGGGCGTGTGGAGTTACGTACGGATTGGGCAGCGAGCGGCTGGTGCAGCATCCGCCGGACGTGCTGCTGGATAGTTTGACGGAATTGCCGCCGCTGCTGAGGGGCGCGAATACTGCCTAAGAATTTCCGCGCCTGCATCGAATTTTTTTCGCTCTATTGCCCGCCACTTGCCGTTGTCGCCGAAGATTTTGAAAGCGCGGCAACGTCAAATATGTACGCAGTCTGACCGGCGGTCAGCACAAAGAGCCGCTTGCCGTCATCGCTGAAACGGTACATCGCGATCGGACTGTTGAATCTAAGCTCGTCGCGCTTCTCCATCGTGGCTAGATCGAAAATTTGTAATTGACCTGTTTCATTTTCCGCCGCGAGTGTTCCCGAAGGAACGGATACCGCCGCTGCGTGACCAAATACTTTCGCTGATTGCTGGCCGGTTGACATTGAATAGATCTCGACACGATTCGCGGAGTCCGAAATCACGGCGCGATCGCCCACCGCGAAAACGCTTACCGGCCTGAACGAACCTTTGTTCGTATCAATCGCCAGCCCGCCTTGAAACTTGCCGGTGTGTCCGTCAAGTATTTCGATCAGGTAGTTCGCTTCCTCTTTTTTCACCTGCTCCGTTTTTCGTGCCAGGTCAGGATTCGCCTTCAGTTCGTTGGCGGCTGACAGGCTGGACATGCGCCACATGAAAACGATGCTTCCGGTAATCATCGAAACGATAACCGTGGGAGTCTCGTTAGGCATTGGCCGCGTCCAGAGAACATTGTTTGTTGAAGCGTCGCGCACTTCAAGAGTGATGTTCTGTCTAATGTTGCGGTCTTTTCCGTTCGGTTTGGTGACGATGAGATATGGGCCGAACTGATCCGCGTGCGGTTCCTCAAGTTTGTACGCGGGTGCGGAAGAATGCGAAGCCACATTCAATTGCCCCATCACGCGTCCAGTCTCCTGGAACTTTGGAAAATCTGCGTACAGCACACCATCTGGAGCGAAGTAGGCGCCAAAGAATCCGCGGACATAGAACGGCCGTTCATTCTTTGTCAGATCCCAGACGCCGCCTCGAGAGCGTTCCGACACTGCAAGCCATTTCAAGTCTGGAGAAAGCGCGACCGCGCGCAACGGTGCAAGCGGGCCGCGAGGCAGAAGCAGACTGGCCGTCTCCTGTTTGGTGGTGACCTGCTTGAGCGCAATTTCACCGTTCGCGTGAGCCACCAGAGCGACGGAATCGAAAAGGTCGAACGCAGCATTTGAATCCGCCATGAATACTTTCTTCGTTTCAAGATCCATCACACCTAGCGCGTATTTTTCAATCGGCCGCAACAAAAGATATCTGCCGTGCGCGGCCGGCTCAAGACTCTGTGGTCCGAGCGTTAGTTCTTCTACGACGTCACCACTCGGAAATCGCATGATGGCCGAGCCGTTCTGCGCGTTCGCGACGACGCCAGCCACTTGATCCGGTGCGACGAAAACAAATTCGCGGTCGAGCAGTCTCTTCAGAGGCTTGCCAATCTGAACCGGCTTTAGGGAAGGAAGTTCAATAGCCAACGCATCCTCGCCATGTGTTGACGCCAGGAAATAGTGCGCGTCAGGAGAAAAACGCATGGTCGTAAGACGATTCCGCAAGTCTTCGCGGTCGACGTTCAGCACGAAATTCAGAAGATCGGCCTGCTGGGCCTGGCCGAATCCTTTTTTCTCAAAAGCGACCTGACCGGTAGAGACATCGAATAGACGCATATCAATCGATCCGATTAGACCGCCGTGTGGATCAAAGAAGACCTGACCCTGCAATTCCTCGCAAGCCAGAAACTTGCCATCCGGAGAAAGCTCAGTCTGCGAGCACGAGTGTTGAATCACCATGTCGTGCAATTCCGTTCGCTGTTGGTCGGCAAGACTCCAGGTCTCGACGCGGAGTCCTCTGGTGTAAAAGGAAATAGTTTGTGAATCCGCGGAAAATACTGCGGGAAAAGCTTCCGCTGCGTCCACGCGAAACAAATATGCGAATGGCTCGCGGGAAAGGATGTAAATGCTGGAGTCATCCTGCGCGAGCGCGTACTTGCCGTTAGGGCTGAATCTAAGGAAATGAACGTCACCCCGCAGCGGCGGGTTCAAGTCTTGCTTCAGCACAACGCCATGCAGTGATTCCCGGTGACCGAGGCCGCTGTAATTCATTACTGCCGTTTTCCACGCCGTAAAATCACCGGACGTACTGGTTGCTCGCGCTTCTCCGCACGGGCCGGGAAGGGAAGGCATCTCGGCTTCCAGTTGGCGAAGCCGCTTCTGTTCCGGTTTTGTTGCGCCGAACATGTCCGAGAAAAAACTGCCGGTCTTGCCCTTTGTATCTGCGAACCGATCCCAGAATTGGACGAGCGCGCGCGGATCGTAACCAGAAACGGAAGAGGCGTAGAGTCCGAGGCGGTCAGCAATGATCTGGTTCGGCTCTTCGGCCTTTTCAATGCTCCGCCACACATCGGGCTTCTTCGCTTCGCTATCCACAAAAAGTTGATACTTGTCGAAAATGTCTTTCCTGTCCGAGACAGAATTGACGCTGATCACTTTTTTGAAAAGCTCGGTCCATTCCATTGCGGTCTGATGGGCAACCATGTGGCCGAGTTCGTGACCCAGAAGCCCCGCAAGTTCATCTTCATTGTTCATGAAGCCGACAAGTTTTCGGGAGACGTAAATCCGGCCGCCGACCGTGCCGAACGCGTTTGCAACGGGCTGGTCGTACAAGACAAACTGAAATTTCATGGAGTTCGCCGCAAGGTGCTGGACAAGTCGATCCCCGATGCGCTGCAAATAGGCAGTAACCGCCGGATCATCAATCACTTTATATTGCCGCTGAAATCGCTCGGAGAAAGCGTCGCCCAGATCCATTTCCTGTTGGGTGTTGAACATATTCGTGCCGGGATCGACGGTGGGAATCGGAGCGAGCGGGCACGGGCGTTGAGCATGGACGGCGGGCGAACCGAAAATAGCTGCCGCAATGAAAATTAGTGGGAATAGACCGGGTCGAACACGCAAAGGGGCCTCCTATCAAATCAACCTGCGAAGTGCCGCGTACACTACCACCTTCACGACAGGCGATTCAACTATTAGTTAGTTACGGTGTGCGGATAATTACTTGGTGTAATTCGAGCGGTACCAGTCCCACGTGCGGTGCAAGCCTTCTTCAAAATTAATTTGCGGATCGTAGCCGAGTGATTTTCGCGCTTCGGTGATGTCCGCTTGCGAGTGCAGGATGTCGCCGGCGCGGGGCGGCTCATATTTCGCGGGCGTTTTTTTGCCTGAAATTTTTTCGAGCAGGCGCAGAGTTTCGTTCAGCGTGTGCCGGCGACCGGTTCCTGCGTTGAACACGCGTCCGGCACAGTTTTGCGCTTCGCACGCAAGCAGATTGGCCTGCACAATATTTTCGATGAAAATGAAATCGCGCGATTGCTCGCCATCGCCGAAGATAACAGGCTGTCCACCGGTGATTAGCGAGGTGATAAATTTTGAAAGCACTCCGGAATATGCAGAAGTGGGATCCTGGCGCGGGCCGAAAACATTAAAGTAGCGCAGGCAAACAGTTTCCAGTCCATAGCACTGGTGAAAAACTTTTGCGTAAACTTCGCCGACAAGTTTTGTAACTCCATAAGGCGAAATCGGATCGGGACTCATGCATTCGCGTTGCGGCTGCACGGGAGTTTCTCCGTACGCGGAGCAGGACGCGGCATAAACCAATCGCCGGACTTTCGCATCGCGCGCGGCGACGAGTACGTTGAGCGTGCCATCAATATTGACGTGATTCGTTTCGAGCGGATCTTTTACGGAGCGCGGCACAGAAGTTAGCGCGGCGAGATGAATCACATAGTCCGCGCCTTCACAAGCTTTTTGAACAACGGATAAATCTGTGATGCTGCCGCGGATAATTTCAATTTTATCGGCGCACTGCTTTAGATTTTCTTCCCGACCCGCGGAAAAATCGTCCAGCACGGCCACGGTATGGCCGCGCCGCACAAGCTCATCCACTGTATTGGAGCCGATAAATCCGGCGCCGCCGGTTACCAGATAACGCATCGAGCGAATTCTCCAGGAACTTGGATTAAGTCTTACTGAACGCGTGAGTGGCGCGCCGTTCGCATTTCCGGTACGCTTTACTATATCGTGTTCAACACTCGCTCGCTTGCCGCTATTCACACGCTGATTGCCCGAAGGCTTAACGCCGGACGCAGGAATATCTTGCCCGTGATTATCACGATTAGCTCACTCGCGATCGCCGCGTCATTGATTGCCGCTCCTCAGCAGAAAACGGCCAAGAAGCCGGTCAAGCCGCCGGCCGTGGCTGCGCCCGTTGTACCTGCTGCGCCATTCCGCAACGCAGAAAGTCTCACATATTCCGGTGCGTGGCTTTCGCTAAACGATGTGCTCGCGATACAACTCAACGCGAATGATGACCGGCCATTCAACGCGCATCCCGTGTGGCATTTTCAGGCGCGCCTGCAGACGAAAAATCCGCTGCACTATGTGCTGGCGGTCGACGATCGTTTCGATTCCTACTCCGCGCACACGGATTTTTCCGGCGAGCAATTCGAGATGCATTTGAACGAAGGCTCGAAAGTTGAAACTCACATCGTGCGAATGACGCCGAGTTCGATGCCGCTTCCCGCCGGAGCAACGCAGGTGCAGCTGCTTCACGGCACGCGAGACGCGCTGGGATTTCTTTACTATTTGCGGACTGTGAACTGGCAGCAGACAAAAGATGTTCGCGCCCCTGTATTTGACGGACGCAAAGTTTACGACGTTCACGCGTCGGTAGTGGAGCCTCGAAAAGACGTTGCGGTGACTGCGGGGAAATTTACGGCAACCGGACTGAGCATCCAGCCGTTCGTCAACGGCAAAGAACTCGCCGATACGAAAATTACTTTGTGGATCGCCCTGGACGCTGCGCGCACGCCGGTATTAATTGAGCTGGCACTTCCATTTGGCTCAGGAAGAATCGAGCTTATGCAGGCGAGTCCGGGGAAATAATTTTCTGGAATTGCTTTCTGGAATTATTCTTTTGCGCCGGGCTTAATTTCCTTGCTGTAGGAGGCCCAATCTTCCGGCGGAAAAGAAACGCGCCAGAAATTCGGCGCCGGAGTCATAAATTCCACGCCCACCTGCAGACGGCCTGCCTCGGTTAATCCTTGATAGACCACGCGGCACATCTGATCTTCACTGGTACGGGCGTTCTTAATCAGGATTTGTTCGGTGTCTTCGACCGGCGGAGTCAGCAGGATCAGCGCGCCATGCGCGTTTACCGCCAAAGTTTCCGTAGGTTCGGATTTGGTGGTCGGCTGTCCGACTCGCCGCTCCGCGACCACTTGCACGCGAAGAAGCAAACGCTGGCTGCGCCTTTGCGAGATGCTTTTTTTCGCGGTCTGATCAGGATGAGGCATTTGCGTACATCAGCAAAGCACAATTTTATCGCGATGCCGCAGTAGTCTTCGCGTCGTGTTCCGCGTATCCACCACAAGCTGCGCCGATTCCACAATCGCCGCGTAGTCGTAGCTGGTGTGGTCGGTGGCGATGATCACAGCGTCGTAGCTGGCAAGAGTTTTTGCGTCCAGCGGGATGGATTTTTTATCCGAGTAATCGTAGTGGCGCATCTTGAAAAGCTTGGCGAAGTGGGGATCGTTGTAGTCCACGTTAGCGCCGCGTGAAATCAGCAACTCCATAATTTTCAGCGAAGGCGATTCGCGAAGATCGTCCACATCTTTCTTGTACGCCACGCCAAGCACCAAAAGCTTCGCCCCATTTACGGATTTTTTCTTTTTGTTCAAGGCTTCGCCGATTGCGTCCACCACGTGATAAGGCATCGCGGTATTCACTTCGCCGGCCAGCTCGATGAAGCGCGTCGCGAAATCGTATTCGCGCGCTTTCCACGAAAGGTAGAACGGGTCAATCGGAATGCAGTGTCCGCCCAGTCCGGGGCCAGGGTAAAACGGCATGAATCCGAACGGCTTGGTGGCGGCCGCGTCGATTACTTCCCAGATGTCGATCCCCATGCGCATGCTGAGTTGTTTCAGCTCATTCACCAGCGCGATGTTCACGCAGCGGAAAATATTCTCGAGCAGCTTGGCCATTTCAGCGGCGCGTGTGGAGCTGACCGGCACCACGCGCGAAACCACTTGCGTGTAAATTGCCGCCGCTGCACGTCCGCTTGGCGGATTGATCCCGCCAACGACCTTTGGAATTTGCGCCAGGCCAAATTGTTTGTTGCCGGGATCTTCGCGCTCGGGAGAAAACGCCAGATAAAAATCCGTCGCAATATTTTCCGCTTCAGGACCGCGCGCAATCGGGCAGCGCAAGCCATTCTTTTCCAGAATCGGCAAAACCAGTTCTTCCGTCGTGCCCGGATATGTAGTGGATTCAAGGACGACTAGCTGGCCCTTCTGCAAGTGCGGCGCGATCGATTGAGTCGTGATTTCCACGTAGCTCAGATCCGGTTCGCGGCGCTCGTCCAACGGCGTGGGCACGCAAATAATGATCGCGTCCATATCTGCCAGTTTGGAAAAATCCGTGGTCGCTCCGAAATGCTTTGAAGCAACGTGCTGCCGAATCTTGTTAACAGGAATGTGCTCAATGTACGTTTCGCCGCGATTCAGTTTCTCAATTTTTGTGGTGTCCACATCGAAGCCGGTCACGCGGTGACCCGCTTCGGCAAATCGCAGGCCCAGCGGAAGTCCAACGTAGCCCAGTCCGATGATTCCTACTTTGAGTTGTGCGCCCTTGAAGAATTCCGGTTTGCGTTCGATCGGCATCGTTTCCATTCAACCTCGGCGGATGGGCTCAGTCATCGTGACAAATTTTCGCAAAATCACTGTGCCTTTTTGAGAGACGTTTGAATATAACAGGAATCCAGAGCGCGAGGAACAATGCGTAGCTCGACGATGTGCGCAAGGCGCAACATTTCATATCGTGATACGAATGATTCGTCCGGCTATGCCTCGGGATATCCGTTGGGGTGCGCCTGTTTCCACTTCCAGGCTGTCGACAAGATCGATTCGAGCGTGGAATATTGTGGTTCCCAGCCAAGCGTGCGTTTCAGCTTCGATGCGTCCGCCACCAGAGTTGCGGGATCGCCGGGACGTCGCGGAGCCTCGACCGCCGGAATCGGCAGGCCGGTCACGCGTCGCGCAGTCTCCACAACTTCACGGATGGAATAGCCGCGGCTGTTTCCGACGTTGAAGGCTTCGCCGGTTACGCGGTCAATTTCCGTAAGCGCGCGGGTGTGGGCTTCGGCGATGTCCAGAATGTGAACGTAATCGCGTACGCAGGTTCCGTCAGGAGTTGCATAGTCAGTGCCGCGAATTTCAAATTTCGTAATTTGTCCCGCTGCGGCTTCCAGAATCTTCGGAATCACGTGAGTCTCGGTGCGGTGCGCTTCTCCGCGTTCCGGTGAGGCGCCTGCCGCGTTGAAATAGCGGAATGAGACGTGCTTGAGTCCGCCGTAGCGCGCGTAATCGGCGAGAACAGTTTCAAATATCCACTTCGTTTGGCCGTACGGATTGATCGGAGCTTTCGGATGATCTTCAGGGATGGGAACCTGCTTCGGTTCGCCGTAAACCGCCGCAGTGGAAGAAAACACAATTTTCTTAACATTGTGGCGCATCATCCCGTCCAGCAGATTGATTCCGCCCGCCACATTCACGCGATAAAACGTGCTCGGTTCGCGCATGGATTTTTCGACCAGCGCCTCGGCCGCAAAATGCATCACGGCGTGAATTTCCGACGTGCTGAAAATTTTATTGAGCTGCTCGGTATCGAATAAATCGCATTTGTGAAACTCGCATCCGGGCGGCACAGCCGCGCGATGTCCTTCGCCCAGATTATCCACGACGATCACGCGGTGGCCTTGCGCAATCAAAACTTCGGCGCAAACGCTACCGACGTAACCAGCCGCTCCGGTGACCAAAACATTCATCCGAAACTCCTTGGTGTGATGAAATCACCCGAACTGAATTTGCACGAAAGACTAACAGTTCACGAATGGATTGTCAGCTTGGACAAACTACGCGGGAGTTGCTGATTTTTGCTGATAGCACAGAAGAATCAAATCAGCGCGGCGCCGAACTCCGAATTTATTCAGCAATTTGGAAACGTGAAACTTTACGGTGCGTTCGGAGATGTTCAGTTTGGAAGCGATCTCTTTATTGGAAACATTCTCGAGAAGCGAATCCAGCACTTCGCGCTCGCGCCGGCTCAATTGTGTGTGATTATCAGGCTTCAAGCGGCGCTTTTGCTGGTCCGTCAAAATTGAATCAACAAAAGTAGAAAGAACATTTCGCGGCACCCAGAATCCGCCACCGGCAACGAGTGGAAGGGCGCGTGGCAGTTGCTCAACGGCTTCTGTGTACGTCAGCAAACCTTTCGCGCCAAGGCGCAGCAGCGAGTGGCTCGTGGCATCTGTTAGTTTCTCGCACACCACAATCACACGGCCTTCAGGATGCCGGTCGAGAATGCCGACGATCAGGGAACTCGTGTTGGGACGAACGGAATGCGCGTCCACCACAAAAATGTCCGCGTTTGGAAGATCGAGACTCGCGAGATCCGTCGCGAGTGATTGTTCCATTTGTTTGGTGACGAGACGAATGCCCGGGCGCGTAAGGATTCGCTCGAACTCGCCCAACACCAATGGATGGGGCGACAGCAAGCAAACGGAAAGCGAGCGGCTCTTAGCTGTAGTTGGCACCGATAAATAGGCTAACGGATTTATTTGTCTGGAGCAATAGAAGCGTGGAGCGTTGTTGTTATGCAGTTAAGTACAAGGCAAGCGTCAAATTTCCGCCAAAAACGCGTTCTTGCCGCTGGAAGCCGCTGGCCGGACAGAACTTAAATGTCTCTGTCCATGCCGCGCATTAGGCCCGGACTTTTTCGCCTGCTGCGGGATAGCCCTGGTTGTAGTACCCACCATATCCGGCGCGGGCTTCAGCACGATTGAGCACGGCGCCCAGCAGCAGACGATCGTGAAATGACTCGCAAGCCTTTTGCGCCAGATCGAACGGAGTGGAGCCGGCGCGAACGACCATCAGCACGCCATCACACAACTTTGCGATGATGCTCGAATCCGAAACCGGAATCGTCGGCGGGGAATCGATTAGGATCCAATCAAACACAAGTGACAAGCGTTCCAGAAGTTGTTCAAATCTTCCATTCGCCAAAAGTTCGGTCGGATTCGCGATGGACTTGCCGCCGGGAATCAGGAAAAGGTTTTCGTCACGGCCGCGCTGCATCACCGCGAATTCGTCTAATTCGCCGAGCAAATAATCTGCAAGCCCCGGACTTGATTCCGCGCCCAAAGGTATGTGGAGACTCGATAGCCGCAGGTCGGCGTCAATAATCAGCGTGCGGCGTTCACGTTGCCGCACCAGCGACTGCGCGAGGTTTGAAGTTACGAAAGTTTTTCCTTCGCCGGGTAACGCGCTCGTTACCAGAACAGTGCGCAACGGTTGAACCGCGCGAACCTGATAGAGCCGCGTACGGAGTGTGCGAAAAACTTCTTTGCTGGTGTTGTCTTCTTCGTTTCTGGCGAACAGCAGCATATCGGGATTCAGCTTCCAGCGCCGCTGCGGGCAGCGCGCGAGCAACATTTCAATCGTGATAGGGCCGGCAAGCGCCGTACCCGGGTCAATGGTTGCGGGAGCCTCCGGCACTTCCAGAAGGGCCGCCGGCGCGAAGGAATTCTGGGACTGCGGCTCGGCCGCTTCCTGTCCGTTGCCGTTGGAGCTGCGGACCGTCTGCTGCGCGGCGCGTTCCTCTTGCGCTTTCTTTAGAGCTTCGTGAATTCGACTCATGGTTTCCTCTCTGTCGGTGGCTCAATTTCGGGATCGTGGTGACCAAGACGCTCAATTAAGTTGGAAAGATTTTGAAGCAGCGATTGCACCAGTGGGGCAGACTCACCGTTGTGTTTCAGCGCGGCCATCTGTGCGCCCGCGGACGGCGACAGCTCTTCCAATTGAAATTCCTTCGCAACTTCTTCCACAGTTTCTCGACGCACGGACTTGTGCTGTTCCACGAAAGAATTAATCAGCGAATGTTCGCACAGCAGATTCGTGACGCGCGGAATTCCTCGCGCCAGACGATGCACCGCCTGAATTGACTCCGGAGAAAAAATATTGTTGTCGGTCGCGCCGGCAATCCGCAGGCGTTCCTGAATGTAGCCGCCTGTTTCTTCCAGCGAAAGCGGCAAAGTCTTGCTGCGCAGAGTGATTCGCTGGCGAAGTTGGCGCAACTGCGGTTGCGCGAGCTTCACTTCAAGTTCCGGCTGGCCCGCCAGCACGATTTGCAAAAGCTTTTCCGTAGAAGTCTCCAAATTCGTCAGCAATCGAATTTCTTCCAGCACTTGATGCGAAAGATTTTGCGCCTCGTCGATAATTAGAACCGCGGGCTCGCCAGCTTTGTACCGCTCCAGCAGCCAGTGGTTCAGGCGCAGCAACACCTGACTTTTCAGCTTCGATTCGCAGGGAATTCCGAAGTCCGTCATCATGAAATCCAGCAACTGCGTGACGGAAAGTCTTGGATTAAAAATGAATGCCGTGTGCGCGCGCTGAGTCGGCAGCCAATCCAGCAACCGGTTCAGCAGCGTGGTCTTCCCGGTTCCAACTTCTCCGGTCAGAAGGATGAATCCCTTCTTTGCCTGAATGCCGTAGGTCAGGCAAGCGAATGCTTCCTGCGTCTGCCTGGTGAGGTACAGGTAGCGCGGGTCGGGATTGACATTGAACGGGCTCTCTTTGAGCCCAAAAAACTCCTTATACATTTATCCTCAGGTATCCTCAGGTCTTAGTTCTTCGCAGAAAGCGAAGGTGTTTCTCCGCGGGCCTGAAATACGATTCGCGCGCCGCGTTTTGTTTTGTCCATCACTGGCACCATCGCCAGGATCGGAAGCTTCAGCAGAGTCTCGACATCACTTTCTGTGCGGATCGACTTGTCGCGGAATTCCAGCAACAATGCCAGCGCCAATCCGAGCGCCAACCCGCCGCCCAAACCGCCTCCCGCAAATTGCAGGGAATTCGGAAACGTCGGGTGCTCCGGGAAGCTGGCCGGATCCACCAATTGGAATTGTTCGCCTTGCTGCCGGCGTTGTAGCGACGCGGACATGTCCGCGTCATCGCGCTTGTGGAGCAATGATTTGTATTCTTCTTGAGCTTCTGCGAAATCGCGCGTCAGTTCGCTGTACTTCTGCTCCACAGTTGGACTGCTTTGCACGCGGCCTTGATACGTTTTAGCCTGGGCTTGCAGGTTTGCGAGTTCTCTTTCCTTTTCTTGAATCGTCAGGTTCGAGCTCTTGATCCGGGTTTCAAGCTGTTGGATAGCCTCTGGTTTGACGGCGAAAGCGTTTGTTGTGGTATCCGGTGTAGTTTTTGGATCCGGCGCGACCGGTGGGGCCGCTGCCGCAACTGCAATTCTCTTTTTCAATTCGTCAACTTGCCGTTGTTTTTCGACTACGGTCGGGAAATTGTCAGCGTACTTATCCTTCAGTGCGTTGAGTTCGTCTTCCTTGCGTTTCAATTCCATGTCTAGTGTTGCTGGACTGGCCACACCGGCGACAGTCTGTGAGCGAGACGCTTTCCACTCGGCGGTTTTTGTGGCTAGTTCTGTTTCCCACAATCCTTTGTTAGATTCTTCACGCGCCAGCGCCTGATTAACTGATTCAATTTGAGTATTCACAGTCATCAGCAAATTCAAGTTCATCGATTCCTGGTCCGGGAGCACGCCGATATATTGCTGTTTGAATGCCGCAAGCTTGGCGTCCTGATCATTCATTCTCGCTCGCGCCGATTCCACCGCTTCGCTCATGAAGGTAGTAGTATTCGCGGCGCCGCTCTCCCGGCTTTTCAGATCCTGCTCGATAAACATTGAAGTGATCTCGCTGCACACTTCTTGCGCGAGGTGAGGATCGCTGAGGGTAACGGAGATGCGAAATCCGGGAAGAGCGGAAGAACGCGTTCCCGCCATCGTGTCGACCGGAACGACAACAATCACCTTCTGGAGCTCAGCAATCCTGGCATCAATCGATACGTTCGGCTCACTAAACAATCCGAAGCGCTCGACAATCGGCTGAAGCCGCGAATTGCTCATGATCTGTTCTTTCATCGAGTTGAGCCGTTCGTTCGGGTCTCCAGTTTCTAGTTGCTTCACCAGTTCGCTCGGCACGCGCTGCGATTGAACAAGCACTGTCGTTCTCGATTCGTACTTCTTCGTGAGCTTCAACGACACAAAGTACGCAGCTCCGCAGAAGACAACCGCGGGCACCAGAATCACCCAGATGTGCCGCCGCAGGATACCTATGTAGTCGTCTACCGACATCGTTCTGTGTCCCAGCATAAATACGCTCCTTGTGTCTTCCGTTCGCTTCGCCGTTATCTCAACGGGACAGGACGCATGTCCCAACGGAAGCCAACATAAATCTGGTTTCGAGTAAATTGCGGTCCACAAACCGCTACTAAACAAGGCCCGGTGTTCGTGGTCTGGTGTATCAGCGAATAGTTAGCAATCAGGCTTGCTTGCGGACCCATCCCGTGGCTGAATCCAAACGTCGCATATTGACTGTCATAGGAATTACTGGCGACCGAAGCCTGCGCCAACGAACTGTTTCGAGATAGGCCGAACGATCCGGAAACCGACGAGTATCGTCCTAGCGTGCGCGAAACGCCCACTGAAACCGTATCCGTATTGGCGCCGATAAGGATGCCCGAGCCCCCCGTTACACCGTGCGCGAAAGAGACGCTCGTCGTGGTGCGGCCGTGCAGGTAGCTCAATCCCGCATTGGCGCTCCATTGAACGCGCATGCCCAAGCTGGGGCCGCTCACAGGAACGTAGTCGTTCAGTTGAGGTCCGGCGCCTGCCTGGAACGAGAGTTGTTTGGAAATATAGTGTCCGTAATTAAAACTAATCGTATGGTTGTTGATCGAAGCAACCGAAGGACTAAAGCGTGTCCCATTAAATTGATAGCTGACGCCGATGGTGTCCTTGTATGAAAGGACATAATTGTATCCAGCTGAAAATCCAAAATCGGCCGAATTCAAATAGCCGGGAGTTGTAAAATGCAGAATCCCGTAACTTCCGGAAAACGTCCACGCCGAACGCTGGCTCGCGGTATAAGAAACCTCTGCGAACGCCGTATTGCTGAATCGAGTAGCCAACGTAGAAAGGATTCCCTGATTTGGGGGCACGTTTGGATCCACCAGCGTAATTCCTAGAAACGGAGAACCGCCTCCTCCGGCACCGCCAAATCCAAAAGACGATTCAGGCAAGTAGCTGAATGAATCCACGAGGGTCAGTGTCCAACGCCTGAATTGCAGTGCCTCTGAGGCGGTGAATGCGTGATACATAGAGTTATTAGCACTGTTTTTGGGGTCAAGGTATCCGCCACCCGTGTAGTCCAATGTGAGGGACGTGCCGGCCCCGGCACGATGCAAATCAAAGTGGCCTCCGATTGTGCTAATCGCATCCCACCCTGGGCTTCCCCCGTTGTTTCCATAGTTTGAGTCAATCAATTCGCTATATTGCACTCCAGCGGTGATCTGACTGTGCACATCTCCGGAATCGCCGACATTAGGCGCAAGCCTGCTGGTGACAGTCGGAGGCGTACTCATCACCGGTGATGCAGGTTCTTGTTGAGGCGCGCCTTGGGTTCCCGCGCCCGAAGCTGGCGGTGTTGTCGGCGGCGGCGCCTGTTGTTGCGCGTACGCAACTGGCAGGCAAAGCACGGCCAGCACCAGCGCAGCCCAGAGATAATTAGTGAATCGTTTCATGCACTACTCCTCAAGGAACTATCGTTATGGAACAAAGATTGTGTCGTTTGGCTGCAGCAGGATGTCCTGCTCCGGGTGAACGCCCTTCATTATTTCCTTATAATTAAAAGGTATTCGCACTAGTTGGTTGTTCTGATTGCGGCGAATCTCGATCTTTGTCTGCTTCGCGAACAGCGTGAGTCCGCCCGAAGTTGCGATCGCCTGCAACACTGTCATACCTGGAGTCATCGCCATTGTTCCCGGGTGTCCCACTTGTCCGAGAACGTATATGAACTTGCTCTTGATCGATGTTACCGTCACGGTCACCAGTGGCGATTTCACGCCCAGCGCGCCAAGTTTTTCGACAACGGCGGTCCTCAGCTGCATCGGAGTTTTGCCCGCTGCCTGAATGTCGTTGATGAGAGGCAAAGAAATCATGCCGTCGGGCCGGACAGGAACGCCTGCCGACAACTCGGTGTGCTCCCAAACCGCAACAGTCAGGTCGTCGCTGGGGCCGATGATGTACGACGTGTCATTCGCCACAGGCATACCCGGTGCTGCCTGCGCTGGCGCAGCTGCCGTAGTGTTCGGCTGCTTCTGATTCTTGGAATTATTCTTTTGCGCCGGAACTGGCACGGCCATCGCCGGAATCAGCAATAAAACTGCGATTTGCGAAATTCGTTTCATAATCGTCTCCTACGATACGTCCGCATCCTCCAGACCCAACTGCTTCAACTTGTAGAGCAAAGCTTTGTAGCTAATCTGAAGTTCTCCCGCCGCTTTCTTGCGATTCCAATGCGTGCGTGTGAGGGCGCGTGAAATCAGTTCGCGCTCGGCCTGTCGGCTCGCTGCGCGCGCTGCTGCTTTCAGCGATGATCCCAGACTTGCTCCGGTCTTTAGGGTTTCCGGCGAAATATCCACCAATTCCGCAAGAGCCGATTCGGAATCCCCCGTGGCCACAATTTTCTTCATCGTGTTTTCAAGCTGGCGAATATTTCCCGGCCACGAATAGGCGCTGAGCCGCGCCAGAAGTTCGGCTCCTAAGACCGGACGCGATCGCTCGAACAGGCTGGCATATTTCGTCAGGAAAAAATCCGCGAGTTCCGGCAGATCTTCACGGCGCTCGCGCAATGGCGGCACGCGCAGACATATTCCGTTGAGCCGGAAATACAATTCTTCTTCAAATTTTCCAGAGCGCAGATCATCTTCCAGCCCACGGCGTGCGGAGGAGATCATTCGCGCACTCAGGGAATACTCGCCCGGTAGCGCGTCGCCCTCGGCCAGCAGGTCCAGAAGCTGCCGCTGTCCCGCAGGTTCTAGCTCACACAGATCGTCCAGAAAAACCGTCCCACGAAATGATCCCGGTGTAGCCGTTCCGTTGGCAAGGGACTGGAGTTGCACAGGCAGACGGCCCGGAGCAAATGCCCGGCAACGCGTCTTGATAAAGGGTTCATCACGCCGGTCCGAAAGCCGGTGAATCTGCAGCGCCAGCACTTCTTTGCCCGCCCCGCCTTCGCCCAGCACCAACACAGGAATGTCGGTGGCTGCCGTATCCGCGACGGTTCGCCGAAGGGCCTGCATTGCAGGGCTCACACCCCATACGTAAAAGTGGTTCAGGCGAACGATCGCCCCGCCGTCACTTTCAGCCATCTGAGGGTCCAATGGACTTACCCGCATACCTTAATGACCTTTCTCAAGACACCAATCGGGAAGAGCAAACTAATCCCAACTGTGGAAAAGCACGACAGGTTCCATGGGCCCCTCCCGCTGGTGGGTTGGGTAAATTCGACTAACTAGCGGAAAATAAAGACTTTATGACTAAAACACGGAACGGAAAGCCAGTGGACGCCTCCGAATTAGTCCAAAATAGTTCCACTTGGCGGAAAAGCGTTAGCCTCGTCAGTCTAACGTTATTGCGTTCCAGCATACCTATGGTTCCGCACTTTTCCGTGCCCCGTGAGTCTCCCAAAGAGCGCCTTTGTCGATTGATTGCCGGTGCCCGGAACCCAGCGGCGCCTACAGATCATCCAAACGCTGGTCAAACGTGGTCGACCGGTGTCATTTCTTGGGTCCTCGCCAATGCGTATCCTATTTTGCTGGACACATCCGGGCAGAAAATAGGGCGAATGAACCGGCGGCTGGGTGTAAAGTTTTCATGAATGGGTAGAAGTAAATTTCATATGACTCGATCCGGATTCAGAGGGATACATGACACGCAATAGTTGGAGGCGATATTCCATTCTTCTTACCGCCGGTCTAATCGCGATGGCCGGCTGCTCGCGCGATCCCAACGTGCGCAAGCAAAAAGCGCTCGACAGCGGAAACAAATATTTCGACGCCGGAAAGTTTCCCGAAGCGTGCATCGAATACCAGAGCGCCATTCAGATTGATCCGAAATTCACGGCGGCTCACGAAAAACTTGCTGATTGTTTTCTGCGGCGCGAAATGTGGACGGCTGCATACCAGGAACTGATGCGCGTTGTTGATTTGGAGCCGCAGAATTTTCCGAAGCATATCGAACTTGGAAATCTCTTGTTGGCGGGACATCATGTGAAAGAAGCTCAGGACCGCGCACAGTTAGTGCTCGCGCAGGACGCGAACAATGTGGACGCGCATACGCTGATGGCGAATGCGGAAGCGGCGATGGGCGAAACCGATGAAGCCTTGAAGGAAATGCAGTTGGTCGTTCAGTTGGCTCCCGACGCTCAGAAATCGCATTTGAACCTTGCACAAATTCAAGCACAGGCGAAGCAACTTCCCGCCGCCGAGAAGAGTTTCCAGAAAGCCATTCAGCTGGATCCGAAATCCACCGGCGCGATAATGATGCTCGGAAACTTTTATGCTCAGCAGCGGCGTTTTCCAGAGGCCGAGCAACAATACCAGGCCGCGTTGCAGATCGATCCCAAGACTCCATCTGCGTACCGGGAACTCGCGGTAATTTACGCGAGTCGGAACAGGAATCCGCAAGCCGTGCAAATCCTGCAGCAGGCCAAGCAGGTGATGCCCGACAATCCAGAAGCCTACAGGCTTCTTGCTGATTTTTATTTTGCCAGCGGAGACATTTCCAGCGCCCTTACGGAATATGCTTCGCTCGATAAAGATCATCCGCACGATGGTCGCGTCCGCAAAAACTATATTCAGCTATTGATTGTTCAAAACCGTGTGGACGACGCTGCTCGTTTGGACGATGAGTTTCTCAAACAGAATCCCGGCGACGTGGACGGACAGGTTCTACGCGGACAAATTCTGCGCGCACAAAACAAACTCACCGATGCCCAGCACGTTCTGGAAGCAGCGGTTAAAAGCGCTCCCGACAACGCAGACGCTCACTATGCGCTGGGCTTAGTGCTTGCGCAGATCGGAAATACCGGCCTCGGCGAAAGCGAACTTCGTCAGGCGTTGAAGCTTCGCCCGGGAATGGCGGATGCAAGCAAAGCGCTTTCCGCGCTTGCGATGCAAAAAGGCGATTTCGACTCCATGCGTGCCGCCGCGGAATCAATTATTGCGGCACAGCCGAATCGTCCCGAAGGATATCTGCTTCAGGCGCAGGCTCTCAGCAATAAGGGTGACGCGCAGGGCGCCTACGCCGCGCTGCAACAGGCGATTATCGTGGCGCCGGGCGATGCACGCGGCTATGCCGGTCTCGGCGAATTTTATTCCGCGCAGAAGAAATTTCCGGAAGCGCAGAAGAATTTTGAAATTGCGCTTCAGAAAAATCCGCGCAGCAACGAAGGTCTGGGCGGCGAAGCGCGCATGTTCCTGATACAGAAAATGCCCGCCAAAGCGCTGGCTCGTGTTCAATCGCAAATTGCTTTGGTCCCCGATGATGCCGCATTCTTCCTTTTACTCGGCCAATTGCAAGCCGGCCAAAATGATTTCAGCGGCGCCGAGCAGTCCGCGCATAAGTCGCTCTCGATCGATCCCAACAATTCCGACGCAATTTACCTGCTGGCTCAATCGCAACAAAAAAGAGGCTCGCTCGATGAAGCAAAAGCCAGCTTTGAGCAGCTACAACAAAAAAATCCGCGTGACCCACGCGCTTACGCTCTGTTGGGCATCATCGCGGAAAATCAACAGGACTGGCAGCACGCCCAACAGCAATATCAAAAAGCTTTGGATCTTCAGCCGGATAACGCCATCGCCGCAAACAACCTGGCCTATCTGATGTTGGAACACGGAGGGAATCTAGACATGGCACTTAGCTTTGCGCAGATTGCCCGTCGCGGCATGCCCTCTTCTCCCAACACCGCCGACACGTTGGCCTCCGTTTACTTGCGCAAGGGGAATTTCCAGTTGGCTGAGGGGTTGCTCAGTGAAGCCGTTCAGAAAGCTCCAGACAATCAAAGCTATCGTTATCATCTGGGATTGGCATACCAAGGGATGAAGGACATTCCGAAAGCTAAGGTTTGTTTCCAGCGCGCGCTGGAAATGAATCCGAAGAGCGATCAGGCTGACGCGATTCGCAAATCTCTCGCGGAATTATCCAGCTAGCGCCACGGCGCACAAAAAAGGCGGCCTCAAATTGCGGGCCGCCCTTTTCATTACCTTTGTTCTCCGAAAGTCCGGAGCAAATCTCTTAGCGATAAATTACGCCATCGCCTGGAGTGCTTTAACCTTGCGGCCGACTAGCAAACCGATACCCGCCAGACCGATGGCCAAAGTGCCCAAGGTGCCCGGCTCCGATACGTTGCTCGTTCCAACGCTTGCCGTGCCACCAGTAATGTCAAAGCTTCCGATACCATCGGCTTTCAGGTTCAGAGTGATCGTTCCGACGCCGACATACCCGGATCCGTACACAGACGCCACACTCGCAGTCCATGTGGTGCAGTTGCTGCCGCAGCTACCAGTTAGAGAAAAGCTGCTCGTGAAAATCCCAACGAATTGGGACGCGCCCGAACCGATCGTGATGGAGCTAAATGATCCACCAGTGTTGAAAAACGTGTTGAACGAAAAAGTCGTGCCCCCCGCGAAATTGCCGCTACCCGACCACGGACCAGTGAATCCGAAGGCTGATCCATCAGCGCCGCTAAACGAGTCCGCTTTCGCGGCTCCCGGCAAAATCAACATTGCTGCTAGTGCAACGACTACGATAGCGAATTTCTTCATTTGAGAGCTCTCCCCGTACAGATTGTGCGGTTATTAAGTGCAATTATGATGCCAATCCCAGCCTTCATATTTGGCCTGTGAATCAAAGCACTTAGGAGGGTTCACCGGCGGGCTGCAAATTCCAATATGCAACAAATTCGCCTAATTCCCAATTCATTTCCGTTCGGACTGCAAAATCCTCATCCGACCGCGAGTGCAATCATTCAGCGTCGGACAAACTCGTAGTGCTCTCCAACATTTCTTTTGCGGCGGTTTCCGCCGTCAACCGGCGCGACGGAAGTCCCGCCTGCCGGATTTTATAAAGCAGCGCGCGATAGCTGATTTTTAAATCCTGCGCGGCGCGTTTGCGGTTCCAGCGATGTGCAATCAACGCGCGCAGAATAATTTTACGCTCTAGTTCCTGCACGGATCGGCGGGTAATACTCTTTAGGGGAATCGACCCATTCGGGCGCTGCCGTATTTCCGAACGCGGCGCTGTGGGAGTTGTAGTAACCAACTCGTTCGTAATCGCGTCTTCCGATCCCAGAATTGAGTAACGTTCGATCAGATTGCTCAACTCGCGAATATTTCCCGGCCAGCGGTGTTCCTGTAGAAGTTTCAGCGCATAGTCCGAAGGCAATTGCACCTGGCTACTATATTTTCGCGAATGCTGGTCCACGAAATAGCGAACTAGAGCCTGAATATCCTCACTGCGTTCGCGGAGCGGCGGAAGCTGCACGGCCACTACGTTGATCCGATAGAACAAATCCTGCCGGAAACGGCCTTCCGCAATTTCCACTTCCAAATTACGATTCGTGGCGCAGATGATTCGCACGTCCACTAGAATATTTTCGCGGCCGCCAATTCGACAGAACTGGCCATCCTGAAGTAGTTGAAGAAGTTTCGCCTGAAGGCCAATGTCCATCTCGGCAATTTCGTCAAGAAATAGCGTGCCGCCATTCGCCATCTCGACGCGCCCGGGTTTTCCCGTCATCGCGCCCGTGAATGATCCCTTTTCATATCCGAAAAGTTCGGACTCCAGCAGCGTTCCCGGAATCGCAGCGCAATTTACTTTGATGAACGATCCTTGCGCACGCGACGAACGGCGGTGCACCATCCGGGCGATCACTTCTTTCCCGGTGCCGCTTTCACCCAGAACCAGTACGGGCACATCCGCTATAGAAACCTTTTCGACTTTCAGGCGGACAAGCAGCATCGCCGCCGACTCGCCAAAGACGGTAATATCCGGCGGAAAATCGGGCGTACTGTGTCCATAGCCCGTGACTTGCTTGAGTTCAGGAGTAGCCATAAGGAAAGGGCGAATGCCGCCCTGAGCGTGTGGGAGTAACGCACCCTGGATGCCAAATCGGAACGGCTGCGGCTTACGGGCTTACCAATTATTGTAACTAAATGAAAATAAATGAGTTACTGACGCTTTCGCCTGATTGAGCTTCCTCATACAGCCAAGATTTTGACTGCGAAGGAGAGGATTCGGCTGGATTCCTCGACGTCGTAAGGAAAAGGTGTTACCTACTTGGGCACACACTTGCCCATCGCGCCGACTTTAGTACGTTCGTACGGGCTAGTTTCGAGAGTTTTTGAATAGAATTTAGAGATACATCCAGCCGGAAAGTGTACTGAACGACACTTCAACCGGCTCCGGCCTAGTCTAGAATCGGTACCGCCATTATGGCCACTACCAAGAGTCCGATTTCACGGCGATATCCCCGCGTAGGACTTCCGAAGGGAATGTCCGTGGCGTGGCAAGCGGGCGGTGAACGCGTCATCTCCAGGATCGGGACATTGGGCCTCGGCGGAGTGTTCATCTACACGAAAAGGGAAGCGGCCGTCGGAGACGTAATCAAATTGGTGTTTGACGTTCCCGGCGGAGAGGTCCGGGCTCGCGCTGTTGTGCGTTCCTGTGAACCGGGTCGGGGCATGGGGCTGGAGTTTACTGCCATGCAGACGGAAGCGCGCGCCCGGCTCACTCAGTTGCTGCGCCGGTTGTCGTAGTTCTTCGCACTTCGTTCTGCGTCAGGATTGCGGTTTTACGCTAGCGTTGCGGGAACACGAAAGATTCCATCAGATCCGCGCGCGCCTTGTGATCTGAAGACATCACGCGCAGCAAATCCTTCACGGAAATCATCCCTAGAAATTTCTTTTTATATTCGCCGACAACCAAGTGAAATATCTTGTGCTTTTCCATCAGCACAAGACATTCCTCAATCCCGATCTCCGGCGACACGGTCACGAGTTCCTTCGTCATAACTTCGGAAACGCGCATCCACGCCGGACATTTATTTTCCGCCGCCACGCGATCGGAAATATCCGCTTGCGAAATCACTCCCACGAGTTTTCCGAAAGTGTCCAGCACGCCAACCGTGCGGACTCTGCGATCGCGCAGATAGCGCGCCACATCATGTACGGTTGCATCTTCTTGCACAGAGAATACTTCTTTGCGGGAACTAATCAGGTCGGCGACGATCATCACATTCCTCCCTGGGCTGGCCTTACGCGAATGTTAGGACGATCTTCACTTCAACGCAATGGATATCGGAGGGTGATCGGAACTAGAAGTCGAATTTCTGCGGGCAGGATTAACAAGGTGTATTACTCGGGGGCTTGGCGCCCCCGAGCCGGCAATTAATTCGTTCCTGAAGTTTCGCCGCGAATGATGTCGTACCGTTCGATTACTGCTGCTACTCCAACATGCTTGCTGCCGTCATCCTGGCGACGGTCAACACGCACTACTCGTCCCTGTGCTCGCACAAATACTTCCGTACCGCGCGTGATTTCCGCCGGCAAAGTCAGTGTGATATCCAACTCTGTTCCGGATTCCAAATCCTGATCCAGCGTAAAGTAAACGCCGCGCGTGGAGATATCCCGCGTTCTCCCGTTGCGCGCGCCATTCGCTTTTTCAACCGGAACCTTGATGATTACCGGTAACGATAGATCGTACCGGCGCGCGTTTCGCCGCTCTGTCATACTCCCCCCAATTTCCCCAAGCCAATTGGCATAGACTTCCCCGGGGCGATAAAGGTGCAATCAGCATGCCAAAGCCTTATCTATATGACGTAGGCCATGCCTGCTGAATTTCTAATTCCGAAAAAAACTTCTAGTACTGCCTTTTGCTCACGGGCGCTAAGCAGATACTTTGCAACAGCATGTGGCAGTCGGGACTCGCGAAAATTTCGTCCCATCTTTCAAAAGTTTCCGGTGAGAATCTACTATTTACGCTAGTAATTCAACTATTTTCGTACCGCGCCTAGCCCTGGGAATTAGATAAAAATCCCATTTCGGTACCAATAAGCTGCAACGCGCTTGCCCTTAATCCCTTTTACAAATCTCGCACAACTCCCGCTCCCGCCGGAACTTCGGCGTCCGGTGCCGCAGCCGTTGCTGCTTTTGCAGGTGCGCTGCGTGAGCCGCGTCCACCATCCAAATTGAATTGCCGCATCTTGTAGAGCAGCGCTTTGTAGCTGATGCCAAGCATTTTCGCGGCGTCTTTGCGGCACCAGTGTGTCTTCTCCAGCGCCTCTCCGATTGCTTCCATTTCCGCTTCGTCCTTCAATCCGCGGACGAGCGCCTTCAGTCCCTGCTCCTTGAATGGCGCAGGTTCGGCGCGCGGAGCCGTGCGCTGCCTTGCTGCGGACATTTCCACCAATTCGCGCAGACTTCCTTCGTCGTCCTCCAGAATCACATAGCGCTTCACGAAATTTTCCAGCTCTCGTAAATTTCCCGGCCACTGGTAACGCACCGCCGCCTCCAACAAATGTTGCGAAGGCACCGGAGCTTCCTTATTGAATTTCTCGCTGTACTGCTTCAAGAAGTGGCGGAACAGCATGGGAATTTCCTGAATGCGCTCGCGAAGCGGCGGAATCTGAATCGAAAGCACATTCAATCGGTAGTAAAGATCTTCGCGGAAGCGTCCGGACTTCATCGCTTCCTGCACTTCCACGTTCGTTGCCGCCAATACGCGAACGTCCACTTCAATCAGTTGGCGTCCGCCCAATCTTGAATACTGATGATCCTGCAAAACGTGCAGCAGTTTTGCCTGCATGTGCGAACTCATTTCGGCAATTTCGTCCAAAAAGATCGTGCCCTTGTTTGCCATTTCAAATTTGCCGGGCTTCGAGCGTACTGCGCCCGTGAAAGCGCCCTGCTCAAATCCAAATAGTTCTGACTCCAGCAATTCTCCGGGAAGCGCGGCGCAATTTACTTTCACAAACGGCTGCGTGCGGCGCTGCGAACGCAAATGAATCATGCGCGCCACAACTTCTTTGCCCACTCCGCTTTCTCCGCTGATGAAAACCGGCACGTCCACCGGAGCAATCTGCAAAATCTGCTGGCGGATGCGCACCATCTGCGGGCTCGCCGCCAAGAAACTCAAATCCTCGGTAATCGTGTCGCAATATTCCCGCAGAGTCTTATTTTCTTCGCGCAGTTTGCGTTTCTGCTGGCACTTCAGCATCGCTGCATCCAGCTCGCTTTTTTCAAATGGCTTGGTGATGTAATCCTGCGCGCCCTGGCGAATCGCCTCAACAACCGTGCCCACTTCGTTTGTGCACGAAAGCATAATGACACTCAGGTTGCGGTCCATTTGCATCAATCGTTGAAGTGTCTCGAGCCCGCCCATCTCCGGCATCAGCACATCCAAAATAATGTAATCCGGCTTGTCTCCTGCGCCGGAACCAATGCGTTCGAGTGCTTCTTCACCCGACGTCAGCGTTTCCACTTCGTAGCCGTCGACTTCGAGCAGCGTTTGAAGATACTTCCGGATGCTCGGTTCGTCGTCCACCACCATGATTCTTTCTTTCATTACTTTTTCTTTTTCGGCCACGATGTTTGTCCCCTTAAACGATGATGTCCCCTTGAATAAATGCGCTCCGCAATTAAGAGACCTAAACTTTTTCCACAGGCAATAAAATTGTGAATTTTGCCCCACGTCCTAGTTCGCTATCCACCCAAATTTTTCCTCGATGCGCCTGCACCAGCCGCTTCGCAATCGCCAGTCCCAGGCCCATGCCGCTGGACGTACGATCCACGCGAACGAAATCCTCAAAAATTTCCTGATGATGCTCGGCGGAAATTCCGCGGCCTGTGTCCGTTACCGAAATTCTCGCGCTGTTCGGATGGCGCATGATTTGCGTGCGCCTCTCCTGTGGTTGCGGATCGCCCGATGCGCGGCGCTCCCAGAAATGCGGCTCCGCCACCAAATTCACGCAGCCGCCGGCCGGCGTATGCTTCAGCGAATTATCCAAAAGATTCGCCACCGCTTGCTGCACTTTCTGATAGTCAAATCGAAATATTGGCAATCCCGGATCGAGTCGGAATTCCAGCTTCACCTCTTTGCGTTGGAATGCTTCGTGCCAGCGTTTCGTCAACTCGCTCAAACAATCGCGGATGTCGTTGTCGTGAAGATGCAGCACCAGCTTGCCGCTTTCCAGCGCCGAATAATTCAGGAACATGGAAACCAGCCGCACCAGCCGCTCGCAACTTTCTTTTGACTCGTGCAGAATTTCCCGTTGCTTATCCGCGAGCTTTCCCAGTGATCCGGATAGCAACAGGTCGTAATATCCTTTGATTACAGCAAGCGGTGTTTTCAATTCGTGCGCCGCTGAAGCCAGGAAAACTGTTTTCTGCCGGTTCACTTCCTGTAAACGCAAATATGCCGCGAGCAAATTCCGGTAGGTGATTTCGCGTTCCTGCAACAATCCTTCCACAGTGTGTTGCCCGGCCGGGTCGTTGGGAAGTTTTCTCGCCGGCGCGTCCATCTGCACGACTAGCCAGTCAGGTTCCGGCAACCATTGCAGGCGCGACTGAATTTTTCCGCTGTGAAGTTCAATCTGCAAAGAAACTTCGTGTTCGCCGTTTTCGATTTGCGTGAAAATTACTCTTGGATCTACATGCAGCAGGTGTTCAAAAAGATTTAACTCGGGAAGATCGGGATAGCCTTCGGTATTCAGCGTTTGCCGCGCGCGCAGATTCGCCATCAGCACGCGGCCCGCGCGCTCGGCGATCAGCACGGGTTCGTCCAGTGCGTCCAGCAGCGAGAGCACAATCCCTGGTGAAAGATTGACCCCGCTCGGCGCTTCCGCAGCAACTTCTTTAAGCAAACTTCCTCCCGGGACATATTTCCAACATCGAAGACCCTATAAAACTGATACACACCCAGTACAACTGCGGAACTGCTGTTTATTCGCTACCGCTGCCAGACACTCCCAAGATTTTCCCTCGCGCGGGCTAGACATATCAGCACGTAGTGGCAAATAGTGGCAAACGGGACACACGGTGTCAATGGTAAAGGAGTCCTAGTTTGCACAATACGAGAAAAGAACTAGACCTAAAGGAGGAAATATCTGTGGGAAATGCTTTTCCACTACACCCCAGTGTCATTTAAGCTGTTTATTTGCATACGCTTAGACTAATACGCGAGGTTCGGGACTTTGTGGCACGCAATATGCTCCTAGATTGAGTACTAGGCCATCCGTACTACGGCTTGGGAAATAAATTTCCATTGGCATGTGAAGGGAAGGGATCCGCTTGAGCCCCGCCGAGCGACGCCGTTCGCCCAGGATTAGACTGCAAGTGCCTATGTTCGTAAGAGGCACAGACGCCGCTGGCTCTGTCTTCCTCGATCTTACGAAGACGTTCGACATCAGCGCGACTGGCGCATTTTTGGCCAGCACTCGCGCGCTCGCGTTAGACACCGTCGTTCAGCTCACCATTCCCGCACCATCACCCGCGGCGACATCGTATTCCCGCGTGCCTCCGGAGACACCGCCGATTCAAGCGCGCATCCGCCGGCAAGAGAATGATGGCGGCGAAGTGCAATTTGTCGGCGTCGAGTTTTTGAAAGCGCTGGAGTAGCGCACAGTTCCAAAACTAGCGTAGTGGAATAAGCGGAACTTTTCGATACGAGATCTGCAATGAGATTGGCGCAATATGCCGCCAATACGAATTGTTTTCCCGCTTTATCCGCGACAACTCCGAATTCGGCCCTATTTATTAGAGATCAGCGCGCCAAGTCGGCACGTTTCAGCGCATTCTTAGATGGCAACTCGTGTGCTATATACTAGTTGGACTCGTATAACTGCGCTCCCCACTCCCCGGGGGAAAGCTCGAATGGAAAAAACTAGATGGACCAGTCCGATCCCGGACGCATTGCGGGCTCTTCACGGCCCGCCGAAGATGCTTTTTTTGAATTGCTTATCGATACCCTCGAAGGTCTCGATCGGCCCGCCCGTGGCTTGTTTCTGCAACGTCTGCTGAAATCCCTCACGCAACTGGATCTCACTGAAGCGCAAAGTTTGGAATCGTGGGATCGTATTCTGGAGCGCCGCCGCGAACTTACCCAACTAATCGGTCGGCCTATAGCGCTGAAAACTGCAATGGTGGATTATCTGGCGTCATCCAATCTCTTGCGCGCGCCGATTCTGATGGAATATGAGGACCTGAAAAAACTTCAGGTCAACGCCGCTACCGATCCGCTCACCGGACTTTATAACCGCCGTTTGTTTGAAGAATATTTTGAAAAAGAATTGAACCGCGCTCGCCGTTACGATCTTAGTCTCGCTCTCATCGTAATGGACTTGCACGTTTTCAAAATGGTCAACGACCGGTTCGGACATCCGCGCGGCGATCAAGTACTTCAACTCGCTGCCAGCACTCTGCGCCATTCCATGCGCACTTCGGACTTTGCATTTCGCATCGGCGGCGACGAGTTCGCCCTTTTGCTTCCCCAATCAGATGCCGAGCACGCCGCCACTCTTGGCCGCCGAGTTCACGCGAATTTTGCGGGCGTTCTGCAGCCGCAACAAATGGATATTCCCATCGGCCTCGATTACGGCTTCGCTGTCTATCCTCAGGATGGCGATCAGGCGGAATCTCTTCTGCGCGTTGCCGATGAGCGGCTTTACCAGATGAAATATTCCGTTCGCGAAAAAAACGGCGCCGAAATAAATGCGGCGGCGGAAGCGTCGCGGCGTCAGGATTTTCGTCCCGATGTGCAGACTCGTTCCGATTCGTCTGATGCGCCGGAAAGTTCCGTGAAACAAAGTCAGGTGGAACCGGGCGCGCCGAAACCAGAAGATCGTGCGGCAGGGGCCTCACCTGCTCTCGCAAAACCGGTAGAAAAATCTTTGGCTACACAGAGAAGCGGTAATTCGCCGGATGCAATCTCACGTCCCGAGCCGGCCGAACGCACAGGAGCGGACCGCCGCAGATGGGAACGAATCTCACTTTCCGGCAAACGAGCGTTCGCAACCGTAACCAATGGCGCGGATAGACAGTTTCGTGTTCTGGATATGAGTCATGGCGGTGTGGCGCTGGAAGCGGAACAAGATCTTCCATCGGGCGAATCATTTCAAGCTGTGCTGCACGTGCCGATCCTTGGAGAAGTTCGCGTAAAACTGAAAAAACTTTACGTGCAAAAAATTCCCGGACAGCAATCCCGCGTCGGCTGCCTATTCGTCACCTAAATGTGTAGCCCGGGTTCGCCGAACCCCGGGCTCGCGTATTTCTGAGCGCGAAACTTCTACTCCCCATCATTATCAATCCCAAGTTTCTGCCGCATCGCGCGCGAAACAAACAGGATCGCCTGCTGCACGCGCACAATTCCCAATCCCCAGCGAACACGCGCCTGTTCCGCGCTAGCGCTTCGCGATGTAAGCGTGAGCCGCAGCGCCGCTCCTTCTTTTTTTTCAGAGCCATATGCGCACGGCAAAATTTCCATCCGCACTGAAAGCGAATCGCCGGACGTATCGCGCATCCACAATGTAACTAGGCGCTGCACCACATCCTCGTACCGCTCAGAAATAAAATTGAACTCAGGCCGCGCAAACATCAAATCCACACGCGAATGAAATGTAAATTCCGCGCCGGATTGCGAAGCCGGCTCCTCCCAAACTTTCGCCCGCGCCGTAGCAAATAACGATCCGGCCCCATTTACCGCCGCCAGAAACGTCATCAGCGGAGAATTTTCCCGTGCGGCGCCAATCTGCGAGATCGCCGCAGGATTCTCCCGCAAATCCAAATCCTCATCGCCACTCGCGCCGCTCCACGGAATCTCAATGGCCCTTGCACTTAGTCCCCACGAATTCACGGCTTCCACGCGCATCGCAAGACGCTATCGCGTTCCCTCACGGCCGACAAGTACAAATGACAGTCTTGCTGGCCTGACGAAAACGGTCGCGTGAGACCTTGGCCCGGACCATCGCTAGTTCCCGGGGGTTTCTAGCGCAGGCGTCAGAGTTTAGAGCTCCGGGAACAGAAATCAGGAATTGAAAATTCACACTTGACATCGACAAACAATCCACTACCATATGGTTGTGGATAAATTGGGTACAACATTTGCGGCTTTGTCTGATCCAACCCGCCGGGCGTTGATCGAACGACTCTCGCACGGGCCTGCCTCTGTGCATGGATTGACGGAACCGTTTGCGCTCTCGCAGCAGATGATTTCAAAACATATTGCCTACCTGGTGCGAGCGCGGATCGTCATCAAAACGAAGCGTGGACGAGAGAGTGTGTGCACGCTTAGGCCAGCGGCGATAAAGACAGTCAGCGACTGGGCGGTTTACTATCGCCGATTCTGGGAAGAGAGTTTCGACAAGCTGGATGTGGTTGTGAATCAAATGAAAAAAACGGAGGTCAGAAATGACAAAAAACACGGTTAACGAGTCAGAGCGGATGGTTATCACAAGAGTTTTTGATGCCCCGCGCGAATTGGTTTGGAAGGCGTGGACCGATCCGAAATATGTGATGCAGTGGTGGGGGCCGAAGGGTTTTACCGCACCTGTCTGCAAAATTGATTTTCGAGTGGGAGGAAAATTTCTCTGTTGCATGAGGACGCCGGATGGGCAGGAGTTCTGGAATGGTGGTGAATACCACGAGATTGTTCCGTACGAGAAGATCGTTTCCTCCATGTACTTTTCTGACCCGGAGGGAAACAAGGTTGAGCCTGCGCATTATGGAATAGAACATGAGGCTATAGACGGCGCGCGCGATGTCGTTACCTTTGAGGATTTTGGAAACGGCCAGACGAAGCTCACCTTTATTGGAAATGAAACCATGGAGAGCGCAAAAAATAGTGGTCAACTAGAGGGCTGGAACGAGATACTCGATAAGGTAGCCGCAGTTATTGCGGGGCTAGCGCAGGCGAAATAAGAAGTTGAAGTTTTCGTGATCGCCCTGGCTGATTGGATGACGGCGTCATCCAATCAGCCAACCGAGGCAACCGTTTGCCCGGTTCGCCGAATCAACTAACCTGTCGAATCCGCCGCACCATTTTCTGGAGGCGCAATGTTCCCCAATCTTCGCTTCTCGCTCCGCATTCTACGTAAACACGCGAAGCTCACCTGCATCGCAATTCTGTCTCTGGCAATTGGTATGGCCGCTGCATCTGTTGGCCTCAGCACATTCAACGCGTTGCTCGTGCAACCGCCGTCTGTCCCAGAACCGAATCGCCTTCTCACAATTTATACCGTCACGCCGGATGCGCCGTTCAACGAACTTTCCTATCCGGACTATCTCTACTATCGCGATAACAATCAGGTTTTCTCCGGCCTCTGCGCAGTTCCTTTCAGCATCACAATGCAGACGATCAAATTCGAGCACCACGAAAAAAACGGCCTAATCAATGCCGTCTCGGACAATTACTTTTCTGTTCTCGGTATTCAGCCGTTTCTCGGCCGGTGGTTTCCTCCCGGCGAAGACGACCACGCTTCCACCTCTGTCGTCATGAGTTATCCATACTGGAAAGCGCTCGGCGCGGACCCACACATCATAGGTAAAACCATCTCCGCGAATGGCGCTGATCTCACCATTATCGGAGTTGCTCCGCGCGGTTTCGCCGGAACAATCCTCACGGACCTTCCCGACATTTGGTATCCGCTCTCGCGCCAGCCATCTTCCGCCGACTGGCGCAGCGATCGTGAGAGCCGAGGCTTTTCTCTGATTGGCCGCATGAAATCCGGCGTCACCTCCGCGCAAGCTCTGGCAAATATGCAAATGCTTTCGACTCAACTTGCCGAAGCGTATCCGAAAACGAATAAGGAACGCGTCGCCGCCGTCACAAAAACTTCCATGCTTCCACCGGACTCGGTCGCCGATGCAAAATTTCTGGGCACGTTAATTTTGGCAATCGTAGCGCTCGTGTTGTTCGCCGCTTGCGCCAACGTGGCAAACTTACTTCTCGCGCTCGCCAGCGTGCGCCGTCACGAAATCCTGATTCGCGCCGCACTCGGCGCCACTCGCGCACGTTTGATCCGCCAACTATTGCTGGATAGCACCATCATTTCCGTCAGCGGCGGATTGCTTGGCTTCGCGCTTGCCACATATGCTCTGCATCGGTTGCTCGACTTCAAACCGTATCTTCCGGGACTGGGAGTGTTCAATCTCACCGTCGATTTCCGTCCGGACTTCACCGTCCTCGCCGCCATGTTTGTCGTCGTGCTTGGAGTAGGTTTCGCAACCGGCCTCGCACCCGGCCTGCAAGCCTCCACACCGAATCTTGCTGCCGCGATGAGTGGTGAAATCGCAATTGGTGGCACGCGCAAAGGCCGCATCCGCAATTTGCTTGTCGTGATGCAAGTTGCCGCGTGCACTGTTGTTCTTATTGGTGTCGGTCTGTGTCTGAAGAGCTTGCTGAATTTACGGAAAGAGAATTTTGGATTTTTCGCCCGCAACGTGGCGATCTACACTTTCAATAATTTGCAAGACAGCGGATATTCCGAACAAAAGGGGCGCGAGTTCTACACTCGCGTTCGCGAAGCCGTCACGCCACTGCCCGGCGTCGAATCCATCAGTCTAGCGGATATGTATCCGCTGGGAATGGGCGGTAACTCCGGCGCCGAACACGTCCGTATTGATGGCGGCATCGCGGATTCCGAGCACGGGGATTTGATCGGTTTCGGCAACGTGGACACCGTATATTTTTCCACTCTCGAAATTCCAATTCTCGACGGTAGAGTTTTCAAGGAATCTGACACGGCGAAATCTCCCGAAGTCATCGTCATCAATCAAACCATGGCGCGGAAATACTGGCCCAACCAGGATCCGGTCGGGAAAACGGTTCACCGCGAACAGAGCAAGCGCGTCGCAACCGTAGTAGGCGTTGTCGGCGATACCAAAATTACCGACGTTGACGAAGAAGTGAGACCTCTAATGTACTTCGCTCTCGCCCAACATTATCAGCCCAGATTTTCGGCGCTCGTCCGCACGAAAGGGAATCCAGCGCAATGGATGAATTCTCTCGCCGAAATCGCACACAAGTTGGATCCGGAACTTGGCTACCAAAATCTGACGATGAGTGAAAATCTAGGCTTCGCTTTCTACATTCCGCGCCTTGTGCTCATTTGCGTCAGCGCATTCGGAGCTCTGGCGTTCTTTCTGGCGGCCATCGGCCTTTACGGAGCGGTTTTTTATTCCGTCAGCGAACGTACCCGCGAAATGGGAATCCGCGTAGCACTCGGTGCGCAACAATTGGATTTGTGGAAATTAATTCTGCGCCAGACCAGCACGATCACAGCAATCGGAATCGTTCTCGGAATCGGAGGGGGAATTGCCGCCAGCATTCTCGCGCGATCACTTCTTTACCAAATCCAATCCGTAGAGTGGCTCGTCCTAGTCGGCGTAGCATTCGTGATGCTGGCAATGACCATTATCACCGCCTATTCCGCTGCGCGTCCCTGGATGCGCGTAGACCCAATGAAGTCTGTTCGTCACGTCTAGCCGAGAAGTTAGCT
Organism: uncultured Acidobacteriota bacterium; assembly: GCA_963778235.1. GTDB lineage: Bacteria > Acidobacteriota > Terriglobia > Acidiferrales > UBA7541 > DASTCZ01. The sequence goes on from CAVZTQ010000004.1 coordinate 1,125,403, forward strand.
GTGACCTAGCCTATGCAGGTGCCGCCGTGTGATTCGTCTGCAACGCCGACGGCCTCGCACCTTTAATTAGCAGCCACAACATAATCGCAATCTCCGCAAAAAATGCGGGCTGGGCATACGCAAATACTTTGCCCTGATATTGCGGCAAAAGTTCGCCCGTCAGACTCAAAATCACGTACGTAACTCCATTGATCGCCAGCCAAACGCCGATGAATCGCGGCAAGAATCGCGATCGGTAAACAAGTATCGCTAACGGAATCAGCCAGACTCCCCAAAGAATTTCCGCGGCAGTATTTTGATGATCGCGCAGACGCAGGAACAACACCGCCAACGCATCCCGCTGAGGTATGTCGAATGATGATAGGAAATCGCCACCGCGAATGATCATCAGCGCGGCAGAATCACTCACCACTCCCACAAAGTAGATGACGGATGGCATCACTCCACCGAAAATCACCACCATCGCCGCGAGGTTTTGGTCCACTCCTCTAAACAAGCGGTAGAAGGCCAGCGTGAGGAAAATCAGGATCACGGCGCAGGCGAGGTCAGTTACGATCCCAAATCGAAAGAGCCACTCGTGCGAGGCAATGTTGGCGACGGTCGCCGCCGCGTTCCCATGGACAAACAATTTGTTGGGAATATAGATCAGCCGCAACGGGCCGGCGAGCACCAGAAGCAGGTACCACATTCCCGCCACTCTCCCTGGATTGTGGGTCGAGTTCATATTTCCTCTCTTATCGGACGGATTTACCTGCGGAGCTAGCTGTAGATACGCGGAGTGTTATCAATAAGTTCCGCCGCTTTGCATCTCCCGCCGTATTCGCGTAATCTAATCGTCCACCAGTGACCAAGCGACGCGCCTTTGGGACTCTGTCCCTTAGCCGTGCAGACCGGCCACAGGCAAGGAAGGTAACAATGAAATCCGGCATCCATCCCGATTACCACGAAGTTGACGTTCACTGCGCTTGCGGACATACGTTCAAGACCAAGTCCACGATGAAGGGCGACAAGCTGCGCGTCGAAATCTGCTCGAACTGCCACCCGTTCTTTACGGGCAAGCAGAAGCTGCTCGACACAGCAGGCCGCATCGAACGCTTCAATCGGAAATACGCGGCGAACGCACCCAAGAAGTAATCGCCCGAAACTTCTGAAATTTTCACTGGCGCCGCGCCAACGGGCGACGTGTGTCCAATGGTGTGTGGCTCGCTTTCTCCGAACGCGAGGTCCGCGCACGCTTCTGCAACGTCCGCAAATTATTTTTGCGGACGTTGCCGCAGGTGCTGCGCCGACTCTCCCTCTCGGTGTAGAATGCCGCAGCAGATGGCCACGCAACCCGTTCCAAATTTTAATGATGACGCAGCCGCGCTCGAACCATTCGCCGTAGAAGCGGCAACTCCGCGCGTAACGTTGCGAAACGCTTTCGCGCATCCGTATGATTCGGCAATCGCCGCCGCGCGCACCTGTTACGCGCCACGCCTGATTGGTCCCGAAGATGTGAATGACAAGCAGCGTCTGCTGATTGGCGCCGCCACTTTTTACGGCGGACATCACACCGTTTTCCAGCATGCGCATTTTGAATTTGGATTGGAAAATGTCAGCCGCCAATTTGTATGGTCATTTCTCCACGCGCATCCTTTTTATAATTCTGAACAGCAAAGCCAGCGCTACGTCCGCCAGAATCGCGCCGTCGCCTACGTTCCCGCGGAAGTCCCCGGCTTTGGCGTCGCCGAACGCGAGATTTACGAGCGCGCAATTGCCACCGCCTGGGGACACTACCGCGAAATCGCCAAGCTGCTTTTACCCGAAGCGCGCGAAATTCTTGGCGATATCTGGCACGTAAGTAATCTTTCTCACCCCAAGCGCGTCAAAAAGGTAGAGGGGCAAGCCGATAAGCGAGCCATCGAAGTTGCGCGGTACGTTCTGCCCGTCGCCGCCGCAACCACCATGGTGCACACGCTTTCCGGAATTGTGCTTCACCGGCTGTGGCGGATGCAGGCGGCATCGGACACGCCGGCGGAATCGCGCATCGTCATCGGAGAAATGGTGGCGCGCGCGCGGGAACTTGATCCGCAATTTTTCGACCGCTTCGATAATTTGCCGATGGAATCGCTTCCGGAATGGGAGCAAGCGGCCAAGGAGCCGTCAGACGGTGAAGCTTTCGCGCGCGAATTTGACGCGAAGCTCGATGGCCGCGTCTCAAAATTAGTTGACTGGTCTCCGCGCGCCGCGCGAATTATCGCCGAATCGTATCGCGCAGTAATTGGCGTGACGGAAGCAACATGCTCCGACAGCGAAGCGATTGCGCGTGTGCTGGATCCGGCGCGAAATTCGTATCGTTTGCAAACGCTGAACATTGGCGTGCACGCGCCCATGATGCGCGCTCTGCAACACGCGAATTTTACTTTCGCGAAAAAGATTAGTCACACCGCCGATAGCCAGGATCAGCGGCATCGCATGGTGCCCGGTTCGCGTCCGCTGCTGACGCTGGCCGATACGCGCGAGCCGGATTATTTGACGCCCATGCTCATCGCTGGAAACGCGAAAGCGCGCGAAGTCTACGCGCAAGCGATGGCCGACGCGTGGCAAGCGAAGAACGAATTGCTCGATCGCGGCGCGCCGCGTGAAGTGGCCATGTATTTATTGCCGAACGCGAAAGCGATTCGGCTGGTCGAAACCGGTTCGCTGCTGCACCTGCTTCACAAATGGACGATGCGCACATGCTTCAACGCTCAAGAAGAAATTTATCAGGCGTCGATGGAAGAACTCGATCAGCTTCGAGTTGCTGTGCCCGAGCTGGCGAAATATATCGGCCCTCCGTGTTATCTTCGCGCCGGAATCGCCACGCCGATTTGCACCGAAGGCTCGCATTTTTGCGGAGTGAAAGTTTGGACAGACTTCCCACAAATTCAGCGGCGCATTTGAATCCCGCTGAATGCCGGTCGAATCAAATTCAGGTGAGTAAATAAATGACGCGAAGTGGAAGCATCGCCTATTATCTCGCGGCCGTCGTCTGCGGAAGCTTCTTCTTCACGCTCGCGCATTTTTTGATTGGCACGGATAGAAGCGGCGATCCCGATTGGGCGCGCGCAATTTTATTTTCCTTTTTTCTCGGCACAATTTTCATGTGCATCCCGCAAATCATCGCGGGATTTGTTTTGCGTCGTCTCGCCGGGCCGCTCCATTGGACAAAAGCCTGGCACTGGGCCATCGGCGGTGCCGGAGTTTTTCTTCTGGTGCTGATCGTGTTGGGATTTCTCGGCAACGCGTTCGATCGCGTTGCCGGCGGTTCGCGTATCGCGCCGCTCGGTCCATTTGTTTTCGGCCAGGCCACCATGCGTAGCGGAATCTGGCAAACGCTTTCCGCCGGTGCGCTTACCGCATTAGTTTTATTTTCAGTCCAGCGCGCTTTTGGCCGCCAGGAAACAGCACCGCAGAAGTCTGTTTGACTTCGCCGGAACTGCTCGTTATTCTGAGTGTGGATATAGCAAAAATGTTTGCACCCTTCTATTAGGTCGTTCCTCTTCGGCGCTCCGCCCTCGCGGGGCGCTCAGCGCTTCGGTCGAATTTTTTCCAAAGCAATATTTCAGCTGGATTTTTGCTATTTGCGAAGAGGGAAGTGAGCATTCCATGTCCACGCTTTACGAAAAATTAAAGCAAGTCGAAGCGCGATACGACGAAATGTCCGACCAGCTTTCTTCGCCGGAAGTTCTCGCCGACTCCGCGCGTATCCAGAAGCTCGCGAAAAATCATTCCGACCTGGCTGAAATCGTCGCCAGATATCGCAAGTGGAAAAAAATCGAGCAGGGTCTGCGCGAAGCAAAACAAATGGCCAATGACGCTGACGATCTCGAAATGCGCCAGATGGCTCACGAAGAAGAAAAGCAACTCACCACGCAACTCACAGCCGTCGAAGAAGAACTGAAAGTTTTGCTGCTGCCGCGCGATCCGCTCGACGAAAAAAACGTCATCCTTGAAATTCGCGCCGGAACCGGCGGCGACGAAGCCGGACTTTTCGCCGGAGAACTCTTCCGAATGTACTCGCGCTATGCGGAAACGCAGGGCTGGAAAGTGGAAGTCTTGGAAAGTTCACCCACGTCTCTCGGCGGAGTGAAGGACATCACCGCCGCGATTTCCGGCCAAAAAGTCTATTCCAAATTGAAGTATGAAAGCGGCGTCCACCGCGTGCAGCGCGTTCCCGCCACCGAACAGCAGGGCCGTATTCACACTTCCGCGGCAACCGTTGCCGTTCTGCCGGAAGCCGATGAAATCGATATCAAAATCGAAGCAAAAGATTTGCGCATTGACACGTTTTGTTCTTCAGGTCCCGGCGGCCAATCCGTGAACACGACTTATTCCGCTGTCCGCATCACGCATTTGCCCACAGGCACGGTTGTCTCGCAGCAGGATGAAAAATCACAAATTAAAAATCGCGCGAAAGCGATGCGCGTTCTCCGCGCGCGTTTGTACGAACTGGAAAGCAATAAGCAGCACGAGCAAATTGCCTCTGAACGCCGCGGACAAATCGGTTCCGGCGATCGCTCCGAAAAAATTCGCACCTACAACTTTCCGCAAAATCGCATCACGGATCACCGCGTCGGCGTCACGTTGCATCAATTAGGCGACGCCATGGACGGAAAAATCGGCACGCTCGTCGATGCGCTAGTCACTCACTATCAAGCCGAGCGTCTAAAGCAGGAACTCGGCAGCGCATAATCATCAGAGGAATCCGCGATGTCTCAGCCCGCGCCACAATTTTCTTCCGCAACAGTTGGCGCAACTCTGCGCCAAGCTGTCCAGAGGCTTGAGCGCGCAAACGTTCCCTCCGCACCACTTGCCGCCGAATTATTGTTAATGCATGCGCTCCATCGCGATCGCACATTTCTTTACGCGCATCCAGAAGCTCCCGTCGATCCCACCCAACTCGAAATATTCGATTTGCTAATAAACAAACGCGCCGCAGGCGTGCCCACGCAATACCTAATCGGCAAACAGGAATTCTGGGGCATGGAATTTGAAGTCACACCGGACGTTCTAATTCCGCGCCCCGAGACCGAGCACCTAATCGAAGTAGCTCTGGCGCGAATCGGCGAATCGCGCCGCAACAATCCGCTAAGAATCGCAGATGTTGGCACCGGCTCCGGTTGCATCGCGGTCGCGCTCGCGAAAGAATTTCCGAACGCACAAATTTTCGTCACGGATATTTCTTCCGCCGCGCTAAAAATCGCCCAACGCAACGCAGCGCGCCACGATTTCGCAAATCGCATAACATTCACCGAATGCAATTTGCTTGAGGGCATTCCGCAACAACCCCCGCTCAGCATCATCGTCAGCAATCCGCCGTACGTCGCTCGCAATAATGCCGCATCGCTACCCATCGACGTTCGCGAACACGAACCAGAACTCGCGCTGTTTGCCGGCGATGACGGCATGGAAATTTATCCGCGTCTAATCGCGCAAGCAAAAACTCATCTCGTCGAAGGCGGCCTCCTCGTTCTCGAACTCGGCGCCGGATTATTTGAGCCAGTCAGTGAACTGCTCGAAGCGCGCAGCGGTTGGACTCGCGTGAGCGCCACAGAAGATCTCGCCGGAATCGTCCGAGTGATTTCCGCAATTCACTCTTAGCTTTTCTACGCACTCCAACAGCATGTTAGAATTCCCCGCAGCGACTCCGAAATTTCCGTGCCAAAGCTAGCTCAATTCCGCGCGAAACACTCCGGCACATTCGCTGATTCCTCCGAGCCGCGCGTCGCCACTCCAATTCTTCACCTCGATATGGACGCGTTTTTCGTTTCCGTTGAGCTGCTCGAGCGTCCCGATCTTCGTGGCAAGGCGGTAATAGTCGGCGGCCGTCCCGACGCCCGTGGAGTCGTCAGCGCGTGCAGCTATGAGTCACGCAAGTTCGGAGTTCATTCCGCGATGCCGCTGCGCACTGCCGCTAAACTTTGTCCTCACGCGGTTTTTCTCGACGTGCGCCACACGCTTTACGAAGAATGGTCCGACCGTGTCGCAGTAATTCTCGCGAAATATTCTCCCACCGTGGAAATGGCTTCCATTGACGAAGCCTATCTCGATCTCAGCGGCACCGAAAAACTTCACGGCCCGTCGCTCGCCGCCGCGCACAAACTTCTTTCTGAAATCACTCGCACCACTGGCCTTCCGTGTTCCGGCGGACTCGCCGCCACGCGCCTGGTCGCAAAAGTTGCCAGCGATCAAGCCAAGCCACGCGGTTTGCTTTGCATTCCTGCCGGTGCCGAAGCAATTTTTCTTGCGCCGCTCAGCGTGCGCCGCATTCCCGGCATCGGAAAAGTTACGGAGCAATCTCTCAACGCGCTCGGAATTTCCACGGTCGGTCAACTAGCCGCCATTCCACTTGAGAAACTTCAGAACTCTTTCGGTCAATGGGGCGACGCGCTTTATCGCAAAGCACGTGGCGAAGATGCCTTCGAGTTTTTTCTAGACGCCGAGCCAAAATCCATTTCGCACAATCACACTTTCGGCGTGGATACTGATGACGCCGGCGCTCTGCACACCACGCTCAGCCACCTCGGCCAAAAAGCAACGAAACGTTTGCGCGATTCCGGCCTCAGCACTCGCACGGTGACGCTCACGATCCGCTACGCCGGTTTCCAAACCACGACGCACGCAAAAACTTTTTCCGAATCCACCGACCTTGATGCCGTGATTCTCACCGCTCTCCGCGAATTGTTTGACGCCCGCTGGCAACGCTCGCGCAAAGTTCGTCTCCTCGGCGCCGCGCTTTCCCATTTCACTCACGGCGAACAGCAACTCGATTTGCTCGAAGGGCCGCGCAACGAAAAACTTGAACGCCTCGCCCGCGCCACCGACAAGCTCCGCGACCGCTTCGGCTTCTCGAAAATTCAGTACGGCGGCTCGCTCGACCGCAAACCGGAATCGGAAGACTAACTCTCGCCTCGGAACACTTCGCACCTTGCCGCTTGGCGCGCCCGCCTGCACGGGCGGATAATCCAACAATGGAATCCGCGCTCACTCCGCGCCTCCTCGCGGAGCAAATCTGCCGCACGCTTCACGCCAGTGGCCATCAGGCTTTTCTGGTTGGCGGATGTGTGCGCGATGAGCTGCTCGGCCGCGTTCCCGCTGATTACGATGTTTCCACCGACGCCATTCCATCGCGTGTCGAAGAACTTTTTCCCGGCAGTCTCACCGTCGGCGCAAAATTCGGCGTAGTAGTCGTGCCGCGCGACGGCCTTCACGTGGAAGTCGCAACTTTTCGTTCTGACGTCGGCTATTCCGATGGGCGCCATCCTGATGAAGTCGTCTATGCAAAAACTCCGCAGGAAGATGTAGCGCGCCGCGATTTCACGATCAATGGATTGCTCATGGATCCCGTCGACGGGAAAGTGCTCGACTACGTCGGTGGCCGCGAAGACCTGCGCGCAGGAATTATCCGCACCATCGGCGAACCGCGCCTCCGTTTCACCGAAGATAAGCTGCGCCTCGTTCGCGCCGTTCGTTTCGCCGCGCGCTTCGGATATGAAATTGAGCCGAAAACTTTCGCGGCAATGAAAGAACTCGCGCCGCAAATCGATCAAGTTTCACAAGAACGTCTGCGCGACGAGCTAACAAAAATTCTTACGGAAGGCGCCGCGCGCAAAGGCTTCGAGCTTCTCGACGAAACCGGCCTGCTGGAAATTTTGCTGCCCGAAGTCGCACGGATGAAAGGAGTCGAGCAGCCGCCGGAATATCATCCCGAAGGAGACGTGTGGATTCACACGCGCATGCTCCTGGAAAATCTTCCGGCCGGATCGTCGCCAACTCTCGCATGGGGCGCGCTCCTGCATGATGTCGGCAAGCCGCCCACGTTCCAGCCCGCCAGCAAAACCGGCGATCGCATCCGCTTCAACGAGCACGCCGAAATCGGCGCGCGTATGGCCGAAGAAATTTGCAAGCGGTTCCGCTTTTCAAATGAAGACACGGAACAAATCGTCGAACTCGTGGCCAGCCATATGCGTTTCAAAGACGTGCAACAAATGAAGGCCTCGACGCTGAAGCGTTTCGTGCGCTCGCCGAAATTTGACGAAAAACTCGAGCTGCACCGCCTCGACTGCCTGGCTTGTCATCACGTGCTCGACAATTATCAGTTCGTCGAAAAGTTCATCGCCGAAACGCCTCCGGAACAAGTCCGTCCACCAAAGTTGATAACGGGCGAGGATCTGCAAGATTTGGGTTTCCGCCCCGGTCCTCTATATAAGCAGATTTTGCAGGCTGTCGAGGACGCTCAACTGGAGGGAAAACTGACGGACAAAGAGGAGGCAATTCGCTACGTTAGGACCGAATTCAGCCAAAAACAGGAAAAGACCGCGGGGTGATCTTACGAGAGCCTTCGGCTGTAGAGGTTAAATAAGTACTTTATTATCAGCGTCTTAGCAATTGTTTTGTGGCAGTGGCAAGCCCCATAGAAAAAGCTTGCAAATCGCCAAGCGTCAAAGCAATAATATTAGCGTAAGTCACTCATACTATCTTAGCGTATACAATTTAATGAGTCGCAACCGTTTCTGTCGGCTTGCATCTAACTGTATTGCTGGACGAATCGCCCTCCCAGCTACGAGGGCATTCTAAGGAACCCAATGGCGGACAAAAACACAACTATTCCTAGCGAATTGCCGATCCTGCCGGTTCGCGACATCGTGCTTTTTCCCGGCGGCGTCACTCCGCTGCCCATCGGCCGCGAAACTTCTCTCGCCCTCGTTAATTCCTTGCAGGGTGACGAAAAGCTGATCGCCGTCGTCGCGCAACTGGATCCCCGCGTGGACGAACCCGGCGGCTCGGATCTACATTCCGTTGGCACCGCGGCCAAGCTTCACAAGACTGTGAAGATGCCCAACGGAAACATGGTTATTTTTCTGGAAGGATTGCAGCGCATCCGCGTGGCTGAAGTTTTGAGCCTACGTCCGTTCATGCGCGCGAAAGTGGAAGCCCATCCGGACATCATCGGTCCCGTGGACGCTGAGCTAACCGCTCTGGAACGCAACGCGCAATCGCTATTCCGCGAAGTTGTCGCGCGCTCGCCGCAACTTTCCGACGATCTTCAAACCGTTGTTCTGAACATTGAAGATCCGGGACGTCTCGCCGACTTCATCGCCGGAATGTTGCCGTCGCTGAACACGATGATCAAGCAGGAGCTGCTCGAAACAGCGTCCGTTCGCAAGCGGCTAGAGACTTTAATTCGCGAACTTAGCAAGGAACTGGAAGTCCTGGAACTGAAGAATAAAATTCAGGAACAAGTTCAGGAACAGGTCAGCCAGAGCCAGCGCGAATATCTGCTTCGCGAACAAATGAAAGCGATTCAGAAGGAGCTGGGCGAAAGCGAAGACGGCGAAGCCGAAGTCGTCGAGCTGCGCAAAAAAGTGAATGAATCCGGAATGCCGGCCGAAGCCGCCAAAGAGTGCGAGCGCGAACTGAAGCGCCTCGAACGCATGACGCCTTCTTCCGCCGAATATATGGTTGCGCGGACCTACCTGGAATGGATGACCACTCTGCCGTGGACCAAATCCTCCGGTTCAGAGGAAATTGACATTCCTAAAGCGCGCGCCATTCTCGACGAAGATCATTACGATATGGAAAAGGTGAAGGAGCGCATTCTCGATTATCTCGCAGTGAAGAAACTGCAACCGGGAATGAAGGGCCCCATCCTTTGCTTTGTCGGACCTCCGGGAGTAGGGAAGACCTCGCTCGGGAAATCTATCGCTCGTGCCATGGGCCGGAAATTTGTACGTATTTCTCTTGGCGGCATGCATGACGAAGCGGAAATCCGCGGTCATCGCCGCACTTACATCGGCGCGTTGCCCGGCCAGATTCTGCAAGGTCTGCGGCGCGGCGAAGTAAATGATCCGGTCTTCATGCTCGACGAAGTCGATAAGCTCGGCCGTGATTTCCGCGGCGATCCATCTGCTGCGCTGATGGAGGTTCTCGATCCGGAGCAGAACGGAAGTTTCCGCGATCATTATCTCGACGTGCCTTTCGATCTCTCGAAGGTCATGTTCATCTGCACGGCGAACTGGCTGGATCCAATTCCGGAACCGCTGCGCGATCGTATGGAAATCATCGAGCTGGCCGGCTACACCGAAGAAGAAAAAGTGAATATCGCGCGGAAATATTTAATTCCCAAGCAGGCTACCGAGCACGGACTGAAATACGGCGAACAATTTGAGTTTACCGACGAAGGTCTGCGCGAATTAATCGGCAGCTACACTCGCGAAGCGGGCGTCCGCAATCTGGAACGCGAGATTGCAACGCTCGTCCGCAAACAAGCACGCCGCATGGCCGAAGGGAATCAGGAAAAATTGTCCATCACTCCTGAGGTCGTCCACGAAGTGCTCGGAGTTCCGAAATATCACGCCGAACGCGAAGTGGAAGAGCGCGTCAAGCATCCTGGCGTGGCGGTCGGTCTCGTTTGGACGCCCGTTGGCGGCGATATTGTTTTCATCGAAGCCACCAGCATGCGCGGCAGCAAGCAATTCACCATGACTGGCCATCTCGGCGAAGTCATGCAGGAATCAATGACGGCCGCTCTGTCCTGGGTTCGCGCTCACGCGGAACATTTCGGCATCGATCCTGACTTTTTCCGCAAACAGGATTTGCACATTCACGTTCCGTCCGGGGCGGTTCCGAAGGACGGGCCATCCGCAGGCGTCGCGATGGTCACCGCTCTGGTCAGCCTCTTGACGGGCCGTCCGGTGCGTCCACGCGTCGCGATGACGGGTGAAATTTCGCTGCTCGGCATCGTTCTGCCAATCGGCGGAGTAAAAGAGAAAATCCTCGGCGCTCGCCGCGCGGGAATTAAGGAAGTAATTCTTCCCGCGGAAAATGAGCCGAACGTGAAGGCGGATCTCGAGCCGCAAATGCTCGAAGGAATGAAAGTTCATTACGCCCGCACGGTCGAACAGGTGCTCGAATTGGCCCTGGAAAAAGTGCCGGTCACCGGTCTTCCGACGGAAAAGCCACGCATCTCTAGCCAGCCGAAGCCGAGCGTGATTCCGCCGGTCCACTAATTAACTTTGTATAACAACGTCTCGCAAAAGCCGGAGACTCCCGCAAAGGGTCTCCGGCTTTTCTTTTTTAGCACAATTCCACCGCAAATAATTCCGCGTACTACTTGCGCCAAACAAAAACTTCGCGTAGACCTCTGTATCCGGCCATTTCCGAATCACTATGCCGCAAAAAATTAATTCGACGCCCTCAACTCCGCCGCGCGAACTCGCGAAGGAATTACTTCACGCGCTGAAGACGGGCCGTGTCGCCTCCACATTCTTAGAAAGCTACGCGAAACAATTTGACCGTCCCGAAGCCACCGCGCATCCAGAGCGTCGCCGCGAACTCGAAGCCATGCTCGATCGTGAAATGCTTCTCGCGATGGCGTCTCACATCGCGCGCGTGGCAGATATAAACTCCCGCCGCAATTCTTCGCGACGCGCACCACGTACGCGCAATAGCGATCCGGCAATATTTCTCCGCGATCTCGTCGCCGCCATCGCAAAAGAATCCAACTGGACCGCCGGTGACGCCATGGAATTTCGCGGCGACATGGAAATTTATCGCCGGCTTACAGCAGCCGTCGCCTCACGCGCATCCACAACGCGTTCGCGCATCGTAGTCGCCGGCCCGTTCGTCGACCGCTGCGCTATCCTGCTCGATCCCAGCATGATCGAAAATGCCAGCCGCGCCGCGGGGAAACTTCTCCTGCAGCTCGAATCGCAATCTGAAAAATTATTGGAAGAAGTTCTGAATCCGCCCCGCGCGGGCCGGCAGACAAAATAAATTTATCTCGCGTTGTCAATCGTCAGTACTAAGTCTTGGGCTGAATAAAGATTGTCCAGCCAGCGCAATTCGCAGCCCGTAAAAAACCAACACGGCCAGCGCCGCCATATTCAGCCATCCGATCCACGCGTACCATGCTGATCCTTGCGTAGTGAATGGCGCCGTCAGAAAACTTTGCACCAGAACTCCCGCCGCAGTGGCCAGAATCCCGAAGCGCAACATCAGGAACGCAACTAGCCCATAAGAGAGCGCCGAAATTACTAACTCGATGGGTGATAAGCCTTGGGCCAACGCAGAACGCATCGCAAATATTCCTACCAACAAAATTCCGGCGAGCCACGGCTTTCGCACGATCACCTGAAGAATTATCAGCAGGAAAAGAATCGCCAGCGCGTTGAAAAGTGAGCTGTTTAAACTGGAAAAGAAATCCGCGAACACGTAACGGCCGCTTGCCAATTGGCCCAGTCCCGCGCCAGTGGGCTGGTCCATCGGTTGATGCCGAAGAAGTTTGACGATGTACGGCAAATAATCCACGATGCTTCCCACCAATCCAAAAGCGGCTCCCACCAAGATGTCCCGGCCAATCATCGGATCGCGATATTTCCCACTCAGCAGCCGGCTCCACGAAACCATCAGCTTCGGCATGCGCCGCCGCACAATCGGTTCCAGCGCCACGTAAATCATCCAAATAAATAACGAAGCCAGCGACGCCCACGCAAGTTCCACGATAAAAATATAGGCTTCGTTAGGCCCTGCGATGTGGTCCGCTCCAATCGTCCAGCCCACTAAACTGGCGCAGAAAACGAATCCAGCCAGCCGCCACGAGCCGGTTAAGTCGCTTCGTCCCAGCCTCAAATTTTTTCGCGCCAGCACAACTCCCGCGACGAGCACGGAAAGCAAAATTCCAATTGAAAACATCTGTCCCACGCGATTCGTGTCGTTTCCACTCGCGCGCGGGGCTCCTTGCACTGGCTTCGGCGTCCACGGCCCGTCTACTCGAAACAAAATGGGCCTTCCCCTGTAGCTCGCGCCCTCAACATGCAGCGCATAATCCGGCCGCTCAGGCATCGTGGTCGACCACGCGACTCTAGCGTCAGCAAATGAGTAAGGATTCCACCACGGGTCAGTCGGCTTGCACGCCGCCGGTTCGAATCCAGCTTCGCTCAGCACCCGATTCCAGTCCGCTGGTTTCACGGTGGAATCCGTGGAAGTATTTATTCGCGAAGGATTCGCCCGCAAATAGGTCAAATGTCCCAGAGGATCCAGCACCATAAGAATCTCGCCAACGCCGTCCACCGGGGGATCTGATCCCGTGATGCGTCCAATCGAAGTATTATCGCCCAGCAATTGCAGCGGCATCAACGTTTCCGGACTTTGCCGGTACCAAAATTCAATCGCGCTCGCCACATGATTCCAACGAGTTTTGGAATCGTCGTGTTTTGCTACGTAACCCAAATATCCGTAGTCCAGCCCGAATCCGATCGCCTTCGTTTTCGGTGGATTCGTATAGCCAAATGCCTGCGCAATCTGACTTGCGCGGTCTTCCAAAACTTCCGCCGACTTCGGCAAATCCACCGTGCGATAAATTCGCGTGAATCCATTAGTGGCAAATTGAAATACAAGTCCAAGTGCAATCATCGCCAAACAAATCCATGCGTGCAGAGGGCGCATGCCCTCTTTGCTTCCCGCCGCTGCTACCATTTGCGGTGACGGTGTCTCTCCTGCCGCCAGCGCCGCCGCCAACGGATCGCCACCGGGCAACGCCGCCGCAACTTGCAACGCCGATGCCGGCCGCTTCGCCGGATCTTTTTCCAAACAACGATCAATCACTCTCTCGACAAGCGGATCCAGGTCCTTCACGATCAAACTCGGATTTGTCGGAGAAGAAGTTTCGCGCTGCTTCGTTAATTCTTGAAGTGTCGGCGCGTCAAAAGCCCGCTTGCCCGTAAAAATTTCATACAAAACTAATCCCAGCGCGTAAATATCACTCTTGAATGTGACTTCTTTTCCCTCAAGCTGTTCCGGCGCCATGTACGCAGGTGTTCCAGCGCGCACATCCGCCCCATGAACTTCGCCCGCCAAACTCGCCAAGCCAAAATCCGTAATGCGAACTCGCCCGCGGCCATCCAACATAATGTTCGCCGGCTTCAAATCGCGATGCAGCAATCCCTGCTCGTGCGCAGCAGCCAGTCCCGCGCAAACCTGCCGTGAAATTTCCAATCCTTTATCTTGGGGAAATCTTCCAATGCGCCGCAGTAGTGACGACAAATCTTCGCCGTCCACATATTCCATCGTGATGAACGGCGCGCCGTCGGCCACGCCAATATCAAACACGCGGCAAACGTTGGGATGCGAAACCTGGCGGGCAACTCTTACTTCACGATGAAATCTTTCCAGCGCTTCAGGATCGCTCGTCAGTTCGTGCGGCAAAAACTTCAGCGCAATTTCTTGTTGAAGAGTTAAATCTTCCGCGCGAAAGACTTCTCCCATTCCACCGCGACCGAGCGCCGCGACGATCCTGTAGCGCGACGCAAGTATCGTTCCCGCTGCAAATCGACCCGCGCCGGACCAACCCGAACTCGAGCTGCTCGTAACGCTCGAAGAACTTGTTCGGCTCTGCGGAGGTCGTGACGGCGGTGTAGTTCCCGAAGAAGGCGCTCGTGGCGGCGCAGGTGCATCGGCCAACACCGTCTCTCCGCCAAGCAGCGTCGGCGTATTACTGGTGTCCATCGAAGTGCCGCACTCAGGACAAAATCGACTCGACGCAGGAACATCATGGAAACAGGAAGGGCAGCGCATAATTGGGCGTCAGTCTACCATCGCTTCCGGAAATCCATCGCGCGTTTTATTTCGATTCAGCCGCGCGCCAAATATTAATCGTCAACAGCATCTGCAAATCTGCGGCCGAACATCGGCTGTCCCGCCAGCGCAGTTCGCGCTCCATAAATCACCAGCACCCCAATTAGCGCCACGCCGAGAAATCCCATCCATGCATACCACGCCGAAGTATCCGGTGTAATCGGAGCGCTCAAAATCTGTTGAACAAAAACGTAAATGGTTAGCGCCAGCAGCCCAAACCTGTAAATCATAAACACCAGCAGCGTGATGGCAATTAATTGAACTACGTAAGTGTCAATAAATGTTCCGCCCTGCAGCGCTTCCTTCGCAACAAATATCGCCATGAACGCGCCCGCCGCGATCCATCGGTTCCTGAAAATAATTTGCAGGATTACCAGCATCAACATCAACGCCAATCCATTGAAGATTGCGGAATTCATCGCGGATGCAGGCTGCGCAAAAACTGCGCCTCCTCCGCCAAGTATCGCGAACGCGCTGGCATCGCCCATCGGTGGCGGCAATCCGCGCAAGGCGTTGTAAAACACGTCCACTTGCCCCAAAACGAACGAAATAAGCGCCACCGCTACGCCGGCAAGTAAATCTCGGCCAATCATCGGGTCGTGGAAATTTCCTGCCAGCATCCGGTTCCATGAAATCAAAAGTGTTGGCATCCGGCGCCGCGCAATTGGTTCCAGCGCAACATACATCATCCACAGGAAAGCTGCCGCCAGGCACGCCCACGCCAACTCCAGCGTCAAACTGTACGCCTCCCAAAATCCAAGTATGTGCGTTGCTCCGATTACCCACGCCGTAACCGACATGATCAACACAAATCCCGCCAGCCGCAGCGCGCCTCTCAAGTCAGCGCGCTTGCGCCGATAGTTCTGCCACGCCAGCACAATTCCGGCCACTAACAAACTCGAAATTATGCACAGCGCAAAAATTATGGAAATATGTTGCGACTGATTCTCGTTGGCTCCCTCGCCCGGCTTCGCCGTCCACGGCCCCACTTCCTCAAAATAAACTGGACTGCCCCGATATGCCGCTGCCTCAATTCTCAGCGTCACTTCAGGACGCTCCGGCATCACCGTAGTCCACGCCGCGCGGCTGTCCGCATACACCGGCGGATTTCGCTCCGGTTCAACTGGCTTGCACGCCGCCGGATCGAAGCCTGCGGCCGTCAGCACTTTGTTCCAATCGGGTTTTGCTTCCGGTGTTTTCTCCGGCGCAGAAACCGGCGTCGTCTGCACGCGTAAATAATTCATTCGTCCTTGGGGATCCAGATCGATCCGAATCATCCCATCGTCTTCTTCCGGCGGATCTGTGGACGATACGTGCCCCTGTATTCCGCCGCCGATAATCTGCCGCACTGCGAAGAAAGTTGGACTCTGCCGGTACCAGAATTGCACCGCGGAATCCGCATGACTCCAGCGCGTCTGCGTTTTGTCATTCTTGTCGATGTAATTTTCGTAGACCTGATCGACGTCAAATCCCGTCGCCGTATACACTGCTTTTTTCGTGTATCCGAAATTGCGCAACAGTTCCTGCGCGCGCGCTTCCAGCAACTCCGGAGATTTTGGCAATCCAACTTGACGGTAAAATCGTGTCCGCGCACTCATCGCAAAATTGAATATCAATCCGGCTACCACAATTCCAATGCATGCCCACACAAATAGCGGTCGTATTCCTTCTTTGCTTCCGCTCGCCGCCACCATTTCCGGTGATGGCGTTTCTCCTGCCGCCAGCGCCGCCGCTAACGGATCTCCACCGGGCAACGCCGCCGCAACTTGCAACGCCGATGCCGGCCGCTTCGCCGGATCTTTTTCCAAACAACGATCAATCACGCGTTCGACAAGCGGATCCAGGTCCTTCACGATCAAACTCGGATTCGTCGGAGAAGAAGTTTCGCGTTGCTTGGTTAATTCCTGAAGTGTTGGCGCGTCAAACGCGCGTTTGCCAGTGAAAATTTCGTAAAGCACTAATCCCAGCGCATAAATGTCGCTCTTGAATGTGACTTCTTTCCCCTCAAGCTGCTCCGGCGCCATGTACGCAGGAGTTCCCGCCCTCACATCCGCGCCGTGAACTTCGCCCGCCAAACTCGCCAATCCAAAATCCGTAATCCTCACGCGCCCGCGGCCATCCAACATAATGTTCGCCGGCTTCAAATCCCGATGCAGCAATCCCTGCTCGTGCGCAGCAGCCAGTCCCGCGCAAACCTGCCGTGAAATTTCCAATCCTTTATCTTGGGGGAATCTTCCGATGCGCCGCAGCAGTGACGACAAATCTTCGCCGTCCACATATTCCATCGTGATGAAAGGCGCACCATCGGCCACACCAATATCAAACACGCGGCAAACGTTGGGGTGCGAAACCTGCCGTGCCACGCGAACTTCTCGATGAAACCGTTCCAGCGCCTCAGGATCGCTGGTCAACTCATGAGGCAGAAACTTCAGTGCAATTTCCTGTTGAAGAGTTAAATCTTCCGCGCGGAAAACTTCTCCCATCCCTCCGCGCCCAAGCGCCGCAACAATCCGATACCGCGAAGCGAGAATCGTCCCCGCAGCAAATCTTCCCGCGCCAGACCAACTTGAACTTGAGGTGCTTGTAACGCTCGAAGAACTTACGCGGCTCGGCGAGGGGCCCGACGACGGCCCGCGTGGCGGCGCAACAGGCGCGTCGGCAACAATCGTCTCTCCGCCAAGCAGCGTCGGCGTATTACTAATGTCCATCGACGTGCCGCATTCCGGACAAAATCGGCTCGACGCAGGAACATCGTGAGTGCAGGAAGGGCAGCGCATAGTATTAGTCAGATTTTCTTTCTTACATCGTCAAAACATCGTTCGCAACGAACGGTGACGCATCTCGCAAATACTCTCAGCACTTCAAAACGCCTTGTGGGTCGCGGCTTCAGCCGCGACATATCATCGTCATTAAAATGGGGCTTTAGCCCCTGAAGCGCATGCTGAATTTCAATCCACTACTGATTCGGCTCCACAATCACCGCCGTACCATACGCCAGCACTTCAGTAACGCCATTCATAATTTCCGTCGCGTCGTAACGCATCCCGATAATCGCGTTCGCTCCGCGCGTCACCGCGTGATCCACCATCAATTCAAACGCATCCTCGCGCGTCTTCTCGCACAGCTCCGTGAAAATCGTAATGTTACCGCCGACAATCGTCTGCAGCGCCGCGCCCAAATTTCCAATCACACTGCGTGACCGCACCACAATTCCGCGCACAATTCCTACCGTGCGCACAATGTGAAATCCATCCAGAATAAAAGCCGTGGTAATTTTCGCCGGGTCCATTCGCAGTGGCATCGTCTCCCCCTTTGCTGTATCGCAACTTGCGCAAGATTCTACCCGCATTCCGCTTCCCGCGCATGTCAGAATCGCGGAATCGGGTTTCGCGAAATATGGATCTAATTTTCTACATCGTCGTCGCCGCAGAACTTCTGCTCAGCCTCTGGTCCCTGATTCAGGGATTCCAATGGCTCGCCATGTCTCGTCGACACGCCGGTCAACACTCCGGATTTTTCACTCCGCGCGTCGCGCTGCTCTGTCCCTGCAAAGGCATCGAGCCCGGCCTGGAAGAAAATCTAAATTCATTAATCGCGCAGGACTATCCGAATTACGAAATTTTTTTCATCCTCGCCCGCGCTGAAGACGCCGCCAGCACAATTCTAAAGCGCGTCACAACCGCCAGCGCCGCGCCTGCCCATATCGTCATCGCCGGACGCCCACAAGGCTGCGGAGAAAAAGTAAATAATCTTCGCTTCGCAATCGATCAGCTCGACGCATCCTTCAACGTCGTCGTCTTCGCCGATTCCGATGGACGTCCCGGCCGCCAGTGGCTCACTCATCTCGTCGCGCCGTTGAATGATCCGCGCCTCGGCGCCACCACCACATTTCGCTGGTGGCTTCCCATCGCCGGCGGATTTGCGACCGCACTCGGCGCCGCGTGGGACGCCAGCATCGTCACCATGCTCGGCGAACACAATCGCAATTTTTGTTGGGGTGGCGGCACTGCCATGCGCCTGAGCGTTTTCGACGAAGCAAAAGTAAAAGATCACTGGGCAGGCGCCGTCAGCGACGATTGGGGAATCACCAACGCTCTTCGCGCCGCGGGCCGCCAAATTCAATTCGTTCCCGAATGTTTCGTTCCCACGCTTCATGACGCCGACGCAAAAAGCCTTCTCAATTTCACCAATCGGCAGATCACCATCACCCGCGTGTACGCTTCAAAAGTTTGGTTCGCAGGCGCCTTCTCGCATTTCCTTTATTGCGCCGCAATAATTCTCGGCATCGCGCAAATCATCCAATTAATTTCCATCGGCCAACTCTGGTTAACCACCTCGCTCGTTCTAATTCTGATCATGCTTCTCGCCGCCGTAAAAGGAACCGTCCGCTGGATCGCCGTCACCGATCTTCTCCCCGCCTACAAACAAAAACTCCAAGCCTACGCCTGGGCCTGGACTCTTCTCGCCCCGCTCGTGCCATTTCTCTACGCCATAAATTTCGCCACCTCCGCCTTCAGCCGTCGCATCAAATGGCGCGGCATCCGCTACAACCTGAAATCCGCCAGCCAAACCGAAATTGTTTAGAACCTTCTGCCTTTGACGTCATCCTGAGCACAGCGAAGGATATCCGGCGGCGCATTTTGACGTCGGGGTCTAGTCTTTCCGCACCCCACTCAGGGCAAGCCTCCTCTGCGTCTAGATTCTCGGGTGCTATACTCCTGCTCCTCGTAGAGGATCGGACATGAGAGGAGTCCAATCGTGAGAATTACAACCAGAGTTCTAATGTTTGCCCTAATGTGTTTTGTCTCCTCTCCGATTAGTGTTTCTCAAAATAAGGGTCACGCTGATGAGACAAATCTTTACTCAGTGGCACTCTTCAGCAGCATCGAAAAGATGGACGCGGATTGGGGTTATTTGAGCGGCGGCAGCTCGGAGACCCAAATCCCCATTGACTACCATCACATGATTGTTCAAAAAGACCCGGAAATAACAGATAAACTGCCCGCTAAGAAGGGTGAGTACAACGTTGAATACCTCGACGATCGAGAAATCTTTGCTAAGCAGAAGGGTGTGAAGAAGAGTATCGCCATCCTTAAGATCTTCCCTATGGTAAACGTCGGAGACGCTCTCAAAATAAATGTCACGGTCTACTGGGTTAGCATGGAGAAGGGAAAGCACATGTACGGTTTGTCAGATTGGAGTGAAGTTACGTTTCGCTACGATTGTGACAAGAAGGAATTCATAGTCTCGAACATAAAGCTCGGTGGCATCTAATCTGACCCACTTGCACCCACTCCGCAAATCATGTTGAATCTCTAATGCACCACGCATCACGGAGGCCGCCCCCATGAGCTACGCCGACAAACACCTAATCCCTGACGAAAAACTCCTCTACGAAACGCGCCTAAGCTGGGTCGTTCTTTTCTGGCCAGTCATCGTTCCAACATTAATCTTGCTTGGCATCGGCGGATACCTCGTCTACAACTACGCCCACGTCGACACGGACAACATGAAAGAAATCGGCGTCGGACTCATCGTCTTAGCCGCGCTCGTCTTCGGCATCGGCCTAACAAAACGCAACGCCACAGAAATGGCCGTCACCAATAAACGCGTCCTAATCAAGCAAGGAGTTTTCGGCCGCCGCACTCTCGAAATCCTCCTGCAAAAAATCGAAAGCATCGCCGTAGAAGAATCCATGTCAGGACGCATGCTCGGTTTCGGCACCGTGATCGTTCGTGGCACCGGAGGCACACCCGAACCATTCAAGAAAATGGCCCACCCGCTAGAATTCCGCCGCCACGTAGAAGAACAAGTCGAATCCCTAATGAAATAATTTTTTCGTGCCGTTGACCGTGTAGCCCGGGTTCTCCGAACCCGGGGCTTGTCGCTGCCAATCTCCACACGCCGTCGTTCCGCGTAATGCCCACCTATCTATTTCCCCGCCCGAGCGTCTTAATTACAGGCAATGCTGCCGACGCACCGCCACCGCTATCGGGGGAATCTCCAAATGGAAAATCTCTGGAACGATCTCCGCTACGCAATTCGCAACTTCGCGAAATCCCCGGCATTCACCATCGTCGCCGTTTTGATTTTGGCGCTCGGCATCGGCGCCACCACCGCCATCTTCAGCGTCGTCAACGCCGTGCTCGTGCGTCCGCTCCCATACAAAGATCCTTCGCAATTAATCGCGTTCTCCACCGTTTTTCAAAGCCCCAGCGCTCGCAGCGTTTTCTCAACCGTCACAGTCACAAACGTCGAAGCATGGCGCGAACACAGCCGCACACTTCAATCCATTGGCAGCTTCACTTTCACGCAGATGCCATTCACCGTTGTTCAGCAATCATCTGATCAACAATCATTCAATCCCGTCGCGGCCGCCGTCGATCCCGAACTACTCCCAACTCTCGGAGTCACTCTCGCAATCGGCTCAAATTTTTCGGGAAGCGGTACCGCGCAATTGGATCGCTCCGCAATAATTAGTCACAAACTTTGGGCCACAGCATTCAACAGCGATCCTTCAGTGATTGGCCGCATCGCGAAAGTGAATGGCGAAGCCTACACCGTGATCGGAATTCTTCCGCCAACCTTTCAATTTCCGCGCGCCGACGCCTCCTACTTCTCAAACGACGTTGACCTGCTGATTCCCAACGCAAATCTCGCCGCAAATTGGGGCAAAGATTCTTTCCAGTGGTTCGTAGTCGCCAGACTCGCGCCCGGCTCCAACGTAAATCAAGCCGAATTGGAATTGAATGGAATTTCTTCACGAATCGCGCCGCAGCCCAAGCAAGGTCAAGCCTATTCCGTACGACTCACTTCGCTCAGCGCGGAAACAACGCGTCACGTTCGTCCCGCTCTTTTGCTAATGCTCGGAATCTCTCTCGTACTTTTGCTAATCGCTTGCACGAACATCATGAGTCTCCTGTTTTCCCGCGCCGCAGCTCGTGGACGCGAGATGGCCGTCCGCAAAGCCATGGGCGCCAGCACCTCTCGCTTGATTCGTCAGTTGCTTACCGAAAGCGTTTGCCTCACGTTTTTCTCCGGCGCGCTCGGAATCCTTCTCGCAAATTGGGGATTAACGGCACTCGTCAGCCTTTCGCCTTTCCATTTGCCAGTTACTGGAAAAATCGAAATTGATTTCTCTGTCCTGGGTTTTTCATTTCTAATCTGCGCGGCAGCCGCACTGATCGCAGGATTAATTCCCGCACTGCACACAGGTTTTCAGGACGAAGATCTGCTGCGCGGCTCCGGCACGCGCGCATCGGGCGGACGCGTTCTCCGCAACGTGCAGCGTTCTCTCATGGTCACTCAAATCGCTCTCGGGCTCGCGCTTCTCAGCGGCGCAGGTCTGCTCGTAAATAGTTTGTGGCGATTGAACTCAATTGATCCCGGTTTCCGAACCACCGGCGTTCTCGGCTTTGAGGTTTCTGTACCCAGCGATCATCCTCGCGGCTCCGGCGCGCAAATTTTTCAAAATATTCTGGACGCCACGCGAAATATTCCCGGCGTCACTTCGGTCGGCCTGATTTCCAACCTTCCTCCTGAATCGCGAAAGGGAATGTTCATGGCGTTCTCCATCGTCGGTCAGCCCGCCGCAGCTCCGGGAACAGCGCGTCCAACTTGCAATCGTCAGGTTACCAGTGAAGATTATTTTCAAACCATGGCGATCCCTCTCGTACGCGGCCGCGATTTCACCGCCGCCGATGCAGCCGGCACCGCTCCGGTCGGCATCATTAATGAAACCCTCGCGCGCCGCTATTTCCCGAATCAGGATCCCATCGGACAAAAAATCGCTTCCATGTTTGACCCAACGCCGCGCGAAATTGTTGGCGTCATCAAAACCGTGCACGATCGCGGATTGGCTTCCGACGCAACTCCAACCTTATATGTTCCCGTCAGACAGTACGCGCTCGGCTACGGCGCCATCGTCGTGCGCGCAAATGTTCCGCCGCAGAGTTTGATTCCCGAAATTCGCGGCCGCATCACAAAACTAGATCCCGGCATTCCCACCACCGCATTCCAAACTTTGGACGAGCGCGTCCACCAATCACTAGGCGAACCGCGTTTTTACACTGTAATGGCTACCGCGTGTGCATTGATGGCCGTGCTGTTCGTAACTTTGGGATTGTACGGAGTGATTTCCTATTCCGTTTCGCGCAGAACCGCCGAACTCGGAATCCGCATGGCGCTGGGCGCGCAACGCGGACTCATCCTACGAATGGTTTTGTTGCAAGGCTTGTCGCTAGCGGTAATCGGATCCGCCATCGGCATCGCGCTTTCACTTTTCATGACGCGAATTCTCGCCGCACTATTATTTGAAATAAAACCCAACGACCCAGCAACTCTAACCACCGCCACAGCATTAATTGTCGCTGTAACTCTATTCGCAACTTACATCCCAGCTCGTCGCGCCAGCCGCGTAGATCCCATGATCGCACTGCGCTACGAATAAAAAATTGGCCTGTGTAGCCCGGGTTCTCCGAACCCTGGGCTTTTCTGCGCCTTATCGCGAACTCACCCCCGCGCCCCCGAAAACTTCCCCGCAAACCTCCCCAAATAATTTTTCACCTCGCTGACTCCAAACAATCTCAAAAAAACAATCGTCAAAATCACTCCCACCACCGTCGCCAAACTCAAATCAATAAACGCCCCATGAAACGTCCTCCACGAAATCCTTTCGCCCACCCACCCCACAAATTCCCAACAAATAAATCCGCCAATCGCAGACGCCAACGTCACCCGCGCAAAAAAACTCATCAACCCGCGCATCCCGCTTCCCGACGTCTTCCGAATTAAAATCGCAAATAAAATAATCGTGTACGCCGTGATCCCTGCGGAGCTTGCCGCCGCCAATCCCAAATGTTGCATGTGCCGCACCAGCAGCCAGTACAACGGCAAATTCGAAATCGTAATCGCGGTACCCAATACCGCCGGCGTAATCGTGTCATGCATTGCATAAAACGCGCGCGACAAGATGTTCTGCGCGCCCCACGCGATCATCCCCAATGAAAACCACACCAGCGTCCCAGCCGTCGCAAGAAAATCCGATTCAACCAGCCGAGTGTGGGAAAAAACCAGATGCACCAGCGGCACGCTCATCGCTACAGTCAGCGCGGTCACGGGCATCAACATCAAAATGATCCCCTTCATCGTGCCGCTCAAAATCCGATCGAGCTCCACCATCCGCTTCTCTGAATATAGTTGCGCCAGCACAGGGAATGATGCGACTCCAATCGCCTGCCCAACAATTCCCAATGGAACCCGCATCAAATTCTTTGAATAAGTCAGCCAGGTAATGGATCCGGCCTGCAAATTCGATCCGAACCACCGGATAATCCAGTCATCCGTAAACGTCAGTGAAAGCGCCAGCATGATTGGTATTGCCAACTTCACGAATAAAATAAATCCCGGATGCCGGATGTTCAGTGAAAAATTAAATTTTGCTCCCGCACGTTTCGCGCCATAAACCTGCAAAAGAAAATTTCCGGCGATCGCACCAGCCAGCACGCCCACGGCAAATCCCGTGATTCCCATCCGCGACGAAAGCAGCACGCCGCACAAAATAATTCCAGCGTTGTAAATTAGCGGCGCCAATGACGGTACGATGAATCGATTCTTCGCGTATTGCACGGCGCTCAAAATTCCGCCCATGTAAAAACAAAATTGCGCGGGCAGCATCAATCTCGTTAACGAAACCACATGTGCTTTTTCCGCTGGCCCAAATCCCGGCACGATCCACGTAACAATTCTCGGTGCAAATATTTCAGCGAGGATCACCACGCCGATCATCACCAGTCCCATAAAACTCACGACAATTGAAAATACCCGCCAGCCCTCCTCCTCATTTTTCTCCGCCATGTATTTTGAAAACACAGGAATGAACGTAATGCTCAACGATCCCGCCGCTACCAAATAATTCAGGAAATCTGGCAGCGTGAACGCCGCGTTGTACGCATCGGTCGTTGCATTGGAGCCGACCTGACGCGCCACCTCCCAGTCCCGCCAAAATCCCAGCAAGCGGCTCAGCAGCACGCTCGCCATCACAATCGCGGTTGCGCCCGCAATCTGTCGCCCCAGTGCGGGCGAGGATTTTTTTTGCGCGTCAGCGTCAGACGGAATTTGCGCCAGCGGATTAATTGGATTGTCTGCGGACATGTTCGTGAGAATTGTGGCGGAGTACAGCGCTCGCCGTCACGCAAGCGTTTCAATCACGTTGCGCAACCAGCACCCGGTCAATTTTCGGAATAACTTCGCCGGTCACCTACTGTCCCGAAAGAAAAGGGAAGTGACTCGACGCCGCCATGAAAAACAGCATCGGAAATGAAATCCAAAAATTCAATCGCGCCGTCACAAAAGAAAGCCGCGCAAGTTTCGCCGCTTCGGGCGGCATCGCCGTTCCGTGATCCACGCTCGCCTGATGCCACTTAATTAATTTTTTCTGGCATCGCCACACAATTCCCCACACGCTCAAGAACATGATCGTGCCAAGTCCGCCGCCCACTGCAATGCACAACGTTCGATTGCTCACACTCGGTCCGGCAATTAAATGCAGCACTAACCATGACGCGCCGGCCAGCACAATCGCCGCAATCGCGCCCAGCAACCATCCATTATTCACCAGCGGCGATTGCAGCAACCCCATCAATATTGCGAACGCCACCACCCAGCATCCAAACCATATTCCCAGCCACTTCCCCATCAGCGCTGGATTCCCGGAATTAATCGCATCCGTCTTCGCCAAAATCATAAAGTATCGAAATCCCGCCAGCCACGTCAGCACCGCCGCATATCGGAACAACGCCATCGAGCGTGGCATAAGCTCCGCATAGACGCGCGATCGCAAATGCGGTTCGCACTTTGACATCACCGGCGTCGCCACCAAATTGAAATAATAAAGTAGTCCGATCCATGATATTCCCGCCACAAAGTGTGTGACGCGCAGCACTATCTGTTCCACATCCCCACTGCCTGTCGGAAAATTTATGTTCAAGTTCGAGAAAATAAACATCCCTGTGGATATTACGATCATCAAATCCTCCATTAGTAGCGCGCGCCACTCATTGCAAACGCACACTTCCAATACAAAAGATACTGTATAAAACGGAACATTTTACTGTACCTGGAAAACTCTACAGTGCACCGAAGCACCCCAAACAATCTACTCCGTCCGTCGTGCCGCGTAAATCATTGCAACTACTGGCCCGTCGTCGTCCCTGTCAAATGGAACAGTAATTGCTTAAGTACCGTGGGCATTGCTATCGCCGTGCAAATTTTGTCCATGCGACGAATGCATTTTTTTCCCAAATTAATTGCGGCCCAGCAAGTTTCAGTCGTTCTACAGGACTCATGTAAATGTGCCGGTCCCCCTCCCGCTGGCACGCAGCCATGTGTGCGCAGTATCGGCTGCGGCGGAAATTTCAACTCGACTGTTGATGCAAGAAAACAAGCTTCGATTTCAGAAGCTTCGCTTTAAGTTTTACAGAACATCATTAAACCTACAGCGCGATTAGCGCCTGGAAGGATGGGCCATTTGAAAGAAGTACGGAACTTGTTCAAGTCTGACGACTCTGCGCGCATATCATCGAAGCGCGCGCGTAGCAGCCAGCCAAACTCGTACGTTTTCTGCGATAAGAAGACCGGTGCCATTAAATTTACAGTGGATGCCGAGCACGACGGTGAACTCCCTCTTGACCGCATTGCAGGTTCCCTCGCCGTTTATTGCATTGCGCACTACTGTTCGCCGAGCGATTTAGTCCTGGTAATTTGCGCCGATGACGCTTTAAACGAAAACATCTCAACTCGCGCCGCTGCTTTGCTGGAGACCGCTCGTGTCGGTACCTCAGCTGTTGCCCTCAGTCCCCGCGAAAGGGAAGTTCTCCGTGCAGTCACCGAAAATCTCGGCAATAAAGAAATCGCATCATTGCTCTCGATCAGCGTGCGCACCGTAAAGTTCCACGTGTCCGCGCTCCTCGCAAAATTTGGAGTCACTACGCGCTCTCAACTCTCAGACTTTTCCACTGCGCGAATGTTCAATCAGGCGAACGCAGCCAACAACGCAAAAAACGAAATCGACGCGCGTTCAAACAGTTCCGAAACCCTACTACTCTCAGCCAATTCCGATCGGTTAAACAACTCCGGTCAGTCAGCCAATTCCAACAACAAGAAAGTTTCGTTTATTCCGAATCGCTCAGCCGCGGCATTCGGCTAAGACTGGTCGACGAAGTGAGTTTGCTCGATTGTTCGTGTTTTGCAAAAAAGTTTTAGTTTTCAGGTCCGCAGCAAAACGGCCTGTCGTGAGCAGAAAGGCGCTCTCGCGACAGGCCGTTTTTGTTTTTCGTTGTCTCTGAAAATTATCGCCGCGACGCAATAAAATTCTGATCGATCGCGTCCCAGTCAGCCACTTCCCACCACGCCGCCAAATAATCTGCGCGACGATTTTGATATTTCAAATAATACGCATGCTCCCAAACGTCCACGCCCATCACCGCTTTTCCGCCCGTCATCAGCGGATTATCCTGATTCGGCGTTGACTCAATCGCCAGCTTGCCATCCTTATTCACCAGCCAAGCCCAGCCCGAGCCGAACCGCCCCATGCCGGCTGCCGCGAATTTCGTTTTGAATTCGTCGAACGAACCGAACGCGGAATTAATTGCCTCAAGAATCGCTCCCTTCGGCGATCCGGTGCCGTGCGAATCTCGCTTCATCAGTTTCCAGAACATCGAATGATTCCAGTGACCGCCACCGTTATTTCGCACCGCGGTGCGAATCGCTTCCGGCACGGTATCGATTTTCCGCATTAGGTCGTCAATGGAAAGCTTCGCCAATTCCGGCTGGCCTTCCAGCGCCTTATTTAAGTTGGTCACATAAGCGGCGTGATGTTTGTCGTGATGTATCTCCATCGTCTTCGCATCAATATGAGGTTCAAGCGCGTCGAACGCATAGCCAAGCGCGGGAAGTTCGTAAGCCAAGGGACGCTCCTTTTTTTGTGTTGCTTGGGATTCTGTCATCGGAAGCCTTTCTGCGGCGCGGACATTGTATCGCCGCAACATGCCGCGATACAACTTGGTGGTCGTAGAGGCCACCTTCAGGTGGACCGCTCCACAATCTGATAGATGCGCCGCAACCTCCCTTTGACTCTCACGTCCATTTCTCTCCAAGCCCGTTTTCTCGCTGAGTTCCGTTTCGTTCTTGCTATTTCCTCATCGGAAACAGCCTATTGTTTAGGCGCTCAAAATCCTGACAAAATAATCGTGTCATAGCATTCCTCTAGCCCGCGCTGGTCCCCCGCCATGCGGGCAGTGAAATCTTGGGGAGAAATTTCGTTCTGGAAGAAAACTTTCAGTTCGGAAAGGCTCAACCAAACGCCCATGCCCAAAGCCCAGTCTGTTGCACCGCTGTTTGACGCTGTTTTTCGATCTCCAACGCCGCCGCTTGACGTCCGTCGTCAAAGCCTCAGGCGTCACGCCAGCCGCGGTTTCAGTTTGGTCGAACTCCTCATTGTTCTGGGTGTAATGCTCACCATTACCGCCTTGGCTGTTCCACACCTTATGGCCGCTCTTGACGACGCACGAATCGCGCGTGCAGCCGGTGAGATTCACTCCATTGAAGTGAACATCACAATTTACCAGGCCACTAACAACGGCAACTTGCCCGCCGATCTTTCGCAAATCGAAGCCACATCGCTCGTCGATCCTTGGGGCCATCCTTATCAATATTTCAATCACGCCTCCGGAACCGGAAATGGCGGAATCCTGCGCCAGGATCTTTTCCTCGTTTCGTTGAA
Organism: uncultured Acidobacteriota bacterium; assembly: GCA_963778235.1. Classification (GTDB taxonomy): domain Bacteria; phylum Acidobacteriota; class Terriglobia; order Acidiferrales; family UBA7541; genus DASTCZ01. The sequence continues at coordinate 1,153,838 of CAVZTQ010000004.1, forward strand.
TGAGGACTACGACCTCTACAGTCTCGGCAAAGACGGGCTGACCGCTACCACCATCGGCACAAATGTTAGCCAGGACGACGTTATCCGCGCCGGAAGCGGCGGCTACACCGGCGTCGCTTCGCAATTTTAGTTTGCGGCGAGATTGTTGTAGTCCTCGGTATTGGTTTTAGCTCGTTTCGTCCGCCAAAGGCGGCGAAATAATTCAGTCACGGAAATGGATTGGAAACCATGAGAATCACGCTGCCCGCTTTGCCAGAGTCACCCGTAGTAAGAGTGCTTTCCGGATTCGGATTAATCGTCGTTGTCCTCATCGTTGCCGCATGGTTCTGGGCGCCGCCGCCGCGCTTAGTGCCGGACAATCTCGTCGGCGAATGGGTGTCGTCCGATGCGCGCTACGACGATCGCATGTTTGAAATCGATCACGTCTCCGTAAACTTCGGCACGCCCGGAGCGAAAGTCAACGTCGGTTTCATCCAGTCCGTTACCGCCGAACCCGATGGCGCCCGAACCCTCTACACCATCGGCTATGTTGCCAACAATTTGCCCGGCCAAATCACCTTCTATTACGACACCGACAAAGGTGAATCCATCTATTTCAAAAACCGTCAAAACGTAGTCTGGACCAAGCGCCCGAAAATTTGATTCGTCATTTCCATGCGCGCCTTTGGCGCTTCGATTTACCATCAATGATTTTCAACGTCGCCGGTGATTTTCAATCCTCGCACCAGCGGTTTCACCGTCAAACCTTGCACCAGAATTGAAAACACCACCACGCCGATCGTCAGCACGAAAATTTCATCTCGATATGGCAAAGTGGCTCCGAGACTGAGCGCCATCGCCAGCGCAAGAGAGCCGCGCAAACCGCCCCAAAAAGCGATGTGTTCCCAACGAAATGGAATTTTTTCGCTCATCAGATTTCCTACCGGCACCAGAAGATACACAGAGGCCGCGCGTCCAACGAGAACCGCGCCAATCGCGATAAGAATAATCCGCCATGACTGCGCAACCAGCGCGCCAACTCGCACTTCCAATCCGATCAGCAGGAACACCAGAGAATTAATTACGAACGCCACGTATTCCCAGAATGAATGCAGCGCCATCCGAGTGGATTCGCTCATTTTTGTTTTTGCTGTGAAGTTTCCCACCACCAGTCCCGCCGAAACCGTGGCAATCACTCCGGAAAGATGCAGATGGTGCGCCAACAGGTAGCAGCCGTACGCAAGAATTGTTGTGAACGTAATCTCCACCTGCGGGTCGTCAATCCTTGCTGCCAGCTTGCTGAGCAGAAATCCTGAAACCACTCCAATCGCCACGCCGCCAAGCACGGCGATAACAAACTGAAAGGCGCCGCGAATCGGATCGAATGATCCGGCGATCACGGCAACAAGCAAAATCTCAAACAACACAACCGCGGTTCCATCGTTCAGCAGACTTTCCGTTTCGATAATCAGCGCAAGGCGTTTCGGAACGTTCATATCCTTGAAAATTGCCAGCACGGAAATTGGGTCTGTGGCGGAAATAATCGCTCCAAAAAGAAGCGCCACTAAAATTGGAAAGCCCAGAGTCCAATGTACTAAGAAGCCGGTGACGACTGTAGCCAGCAGAACGCCGGGAATTGCGAGCAGCAGCAAGGGCAGAATGTCGCGGCGCAGATCGGCCAAATCAATCTTGATGCTCGCCTCGAAAATCAGAGCCGGAAGAAACAGTATTAAGATCACATCCGGAGTGAGCCAGTGCTCCGGCATGCCCATCCGGAATGCAGACAACGCGGGCGACCTGAAAATTCCTACGAGCAGTCCCCCAAGAACCAGCGCGACGGAATAAGGAACGTGCAGGCGCTTGGCCAGCATCGCAATCACGGATGCGGCGATAAGCAGCCAGATTAAGTAAACCACCGCGGTATTTGCGGTCACGGCCATTTGATGCTTGAGGTTGCTGCGAGGGGTCTTCCGCCTATGTAGGGGCGCTGCTTGCTGCGCCCTCAACCGAGACTTTCTGCGGAGGGCGCAGCAAGCAGCGCCCCTACAAGATCGAATCAAAACCACGCAGCCAAGAGTGGCTACGCTACTAAAACCCTACACGATCACGTCAATGACTTTTTAAGTCCGGCAGGTTGGATCGTCCAAGTCTGCGGTTCAGGGTAGCGCGGGCGGGATGGATATGTCAAGAAAACTATAGTACTCAGTACTAAATATTTGATGGCAAACTGTGGAAAGTGATTCGAATGGAATTCGAAACGCAAGACAGTGAACTCAAGCGCCCGCGAGTTTCAATTCTGTCCGGCGAGAGCCCTTAGGCGCTCTTTAGCTGCAGCGTTTCCCTGATCTGCTGCCTTTTGATACCAGATGCGCGCCTGCGCTAAATCTCTCGTGACGCCTTGGCCATTTTCGTAGAGAATTCCGAGGTTGCGCTGAGCTCCGACGTCTCCTTGATCTGCCGCTTTCCGAAACAACAAGAAGGCCTGCCCGAAGTCCTGTGGTACGCCGACGCCACTATAATAGAGTGCGCCCATATTGTTCTGCGCACTCGGGTCACCTTGATCCGATGCCTTTCGGAACCAGATTGCAGCCTGGACATCGTCTTGGACGACGCCAAGACCTAATCGATACAAAGAACCCACGCTAACCTGAGCGCTCGCGAGACCTTGATCCGCAGCCTTAAGAAACCATACTCGAGCTTGGGCATAATCCTGTGCCACGCCTTGACCCTTGAAATAAAGAGCTCCGATATTACTCTGTGCACTGGCGAGACCTTGATCTGCGGCCTTGCGGTACCAAGTGAGTGCCTGCGCATAGTCCTGTGCGACACCCTGTCCTTGCGCGTACATGAGTCCCAAGTTTACCTGTGCCCCTGCACTCCCTACAGCCGCGGCCTTCTGGTACCAAATCAGCGCCTTTGAGTAGTCTTTGTTTGCGCCCTTTTGTCCGAGGTAAGAACGATTTCCGATCTCGAATTGTGCTCTCGCGTCGCCATCGTTCGCCGCTGCTTCCACGCTGGCAAGGTTCTCATTTGTCCAGTCCACGGCTTTTACTGCTGGCGGATCTCCCGATGATAACGACGCGCCACCGACAGCACTATCACTCATCTTCCGACTTTCCCGCACATGCGGCCGACCATTCAGGTACGGTTGAAAATCCTCACCTATTCGCTCGACCGTCTTGTCGCTAAGAATCTTTACCGTCGCCTTATTAGGATCTGTCTCAGAAAACACCTCGAGCGTTACTCGACCACAAGCTGGGGAGATCGCATCTGCGGGATAAGAGTACACACCTTCGTAGGTCGCATCGTTTACGTTAACAAAGTAATTATGGATGTTCTCAACAGTTGCGGCTTTTCCGGGTTGAATGGGTTCGACCTCCCTATCCCCGCAATAAAGTCTCATGCGGTAGAAGTCAGTCACAAACTTCATCCTCGCAGGCCCCGCGTAATTACCATTCGAGGACGCCAAGCCGCGTCCCAAAGCAGACCAAAACGCTTCTCGAAGTTGTGGTTGCGCCTCGATTAGTAGGACGGGCTGGTATTCTCCCACGTATTCTGCCCAACCTCTAAGGTCTTGCAATGGTTCAAATGTGTTCGTCACTGCTGCCGCAGTTTTCTTAGTCCTCTTTTCCTTCTCTCTCGCTGCCGAAATGTTACCTTCTTCTCGCAACCAATATCGAAGAACGGGAGTTATGAGAGCAATGTTAAATCCGCCTTCTGAGAAGACATAAGGCTTTCGATCAAACTTTTCATTCTCGATCGATTCCTTCAAAGAGCTCAAAGGATAGGAATCCTGAGGTTCCACGGGAAGTAACCGGGAGCTTGGAGGAGTCGTGTCAGCCATCTTCTTAGACGCTTGCTCTAACGTCGGCATCACCTCTTCAATTCTGATGACACCCGCCACACTTGTCGCCTGTTCTTTGAAAGTCGTGATCCCGATCACCTGACCAACTGAATTGAAAAGGGGGCCTCCAGAATTTCCATGATTTATGTTTAAGTCGGAGATGATCGCTCGTGCTTCTACTTTACTCACGATGCCGGTCGTAAGAATCTTGCGCCTGCTAAGGGGACTCCCAATAGTGAATACCCGCTCTCCTTCGACTACTGTCGGTTGCCCGTTCTCTGCTCTTGCGATTGGAGCTGCGATTGCATCTGGAAAAGCCGACAGATCGGCCCAAAGCACGGCGACATCCTTTTCAGCGTCGAACGTAAGCAACTTCGCCGCGACCTTTCGTTTCGCGTCGAATTGTACCGAGAGAATCTCAGACGGGCCAATCACGTGTTGGTTTGTGACAATTAATCCACGGGAATTGACGATAAATCCCGTACCTTGCCCAATCTCACTCCAGACGGTTACGACCGAGTTTTGATAATGCTGAAACATCGTGGTTAGTTCGTCCGTCTTTCTCGTCGGCGTTGTGGGTGCAGCGTCGGTCATCGTTGAGTTGTCGTTGCTTAGCTCAACGACCTGGTTCGGGCCTGATACCACAATTTCAAATTCCCACCCATACCGGTGATTTTGGAATTCAATACTCTGAGAGGATGCTATGCGGTATCTGCCTTTGCTCAATCGAACGGTCAGGCTTCCGTCAAGAGCTGTTTTCGCAGTGACTGGAGGCGCACTAGAGTTGTCCAAGTTTGTGAACTTAAGCTCGAAATGGGGCACAGGTTTCTGGGTCAGTTCTTTGTCGACCAAAATCACACGAATCTGAACGGACTCAGTCGGCTCCTGTATCGCGGCGACAAAAGGAGAAAGCAGAACTAGAATTAAGATGATCGAGAGAGTTCGCATTGTGGATGCAGCATAGTATACGTCCGCATGAGTTCCAAGAAAATATAAACGCTACCGATTGGTAAATGGATATCTGAGACATGGAAAATGGCCGCCCTAAGGCGGCCGGGTGCCGCATCCCTTTGATCCCGAAGCTTCGGGACAAGGGTGCGGCTCTTGAACTGTCTCCTGACGCTTGAAATCTTATTCGAATTCCTTTCCACAGTTTTTCCGTCAAATATTTAGTACTCAGTACTATAGTTTTCTTGACTATTATTCACCAATCGCGCTACCCTGAACCGCAGACTTGGACGATCCGTTTTCGCGCAGACAGCGTGCGCGGACGCCAGAATTGGCTCCCGTCCCACCTGCCGGCACGCATTTCTCGCCGATTTCAGAAGAGCGCGTAAGAATATAAGAACAAACGACTTATAAGTCCTTTGTTTTGATATTCATAACACGATCGTACGACCTAACTCCTTTGTTTTTACATTGATGCGAATTCTAGGGGGGAGGGGGTGGGGTAGCAGACTAGTTACCCTCTCGCGGCCATCGTTCTTAGGTGACGTTTCAGGCGCTGGCGTGGGGTACGCGTTTGACCGGAGTTTGACTGGCATTTGACTGGCTTATGTAGGGGCCACCTTCAGGTGGGCCGCATTTGCTTCCATGCCGGGATCCAGGGTTCGTCTGTTGGTTTTTGATTTGGCCATGGCAATGTGAATGAGCCGGAGAACGGATAGGTCTGATGGTCGGCGCACAAATTTGCTCGCACGGGATTTAGCCAGATGTACCACGCGACGGCGTCCTGCGAATCGGACGGACGGAGTATGTGATCGTAATATTTTTTCTGCCAGAGACGTTTGTCGGTGCGCGATTTGTATTTGTACGCGGTGACCTGTTTGAAGATTTTTAGGAATGACAGTAGGTCGCAGGATTGGTCGCGTCCCTCCGCCAACATGTGTAAATGATCTGGCATTACGCAGTAGGCGTGGATGGCGAATTGTTTTTGTTCGGCGTATTTGCGGAGATCGTCGATGATTTCGTGGGCGAATTCGGTTTTTAGAAATGGGCGCCGTTTGAATTCGCAACAGAGAGTTAGGAAGTGGATGCCGCGGCCGGCGTAGTTTATTGCGGGTAAGCGGATGATTTTGCGGGGCGGTTCCATTGGAGAGGGAGTATAGCAAAGGCGAAAGATTCGGCAGAAGGGCAAAGGCGGCCCACCGTAAAGGTGGCCCCTACATGAACCAATTCAAAATCTATTCAGGTGACATTTCGCCGCCTACGGCGTCTCACTACTAGCCGTACGGAGAGATCGACCATGAAAATCGCAACACGAAATCGTGGAACACAATTCGTTTTGGCTTTGGCGCTGGCGGGAATTTTCTTGGGAATTTTGTCCGCGCAACAAATGCCGAATGGCGAATGGCGGGCGGAATTCCAAACTGGTGGCGAACAGATTTGGCTGCAAATTCATTGGGAGACGTCTGGCGGAAACCACACATGGGGCAGCACTTGGAAGGTGAGCGAAGTTTGGGGACTGGATCCGAGTCTTTCCGTTGGCACTCACGCCAACTTGCATTTTGAATTGCGTCGCGACGCGGGCACGTTGAATTTTACCGGCGATTTCGATAAGGGCGTGGGCAGCGGAAAAATTTCTTTTGCGCCGAGCCCGGACTTTCTCACTGGGATGAAAAATTTGGGCTACGGGAATCTTTCAAGCGACCAGGTTTTTCAGATGACGATGAACGATGTGTCGCGCGATTACGTGAAGCAGATGCGCGAGCTGGGCTACCGCGATCTTTCGGCGGACATGTTGATTCGGCTGAAGGCGCACGGCGTGTCCGCGGAATATGCGACGGGAATGCGCGGCGTGGGACTGAAAGATTTAAGCGCGGAACAATTGATTCAACTGCGCAATCACGGCGCGAGCGTGGAATTTGTGAAGGGAATGTCGGATGCCGGCGTGGGACAACTTTCCGTGGAGCAAATTATTTCGCTGCGAAATCACGGCGTGTCACCGGAATTTGTGAAGGAGATGGCGGCGCTGGGAATGTCGAAACTTGGCGTGGAGCAACTGGTGACGCTGAGGAATCATGGCGTGTCGGCGGAATATGTGCGTGGAATGAAGGACGCCGGCTACACACAACTGGATATGGGCCAGTTGGTGGAGATGCGGAATCACGGCGTGAGTCCGGAGTTTGTGAAGGAAATGCGCGCGGCGGGGCTGGATCACATTGAGGTTTCGCAATTAATTAATTTGCGGAATCATGGAGTGAATCCCGAATTTGTGCGCGAGTTGAAAGATTTGGGATACGACCACATCGGAATCGATCAACTGGTGAATCTGAAAAATCACGGAGTAAGCGCTGATTACATTCGCGACGTTCGCGCAAAAGGACACAAGGATCTGACGATAGACCAACTGATCGAGATGCGGACGCATGGAGTGCCGAGGCGAGGGATTGTTTAAGGGCAACAGCTCTAGGCCGTCATTCTGAGCGCCGGTGTAGTCTTTGCCGACAGGGTGCGTTCCGCTGCAGCCCTGTGGCGCTGCAAAAGAAGAATCTGCTTTTTCTCGGCGTACTCTGCGTCTCTGCGGTGAAGATTTAGGTTTGATTTATTTTTTCGAGCGCCCATTTCGCGTGCTCGGAAATTATTGCGTCGGAATTTTCCGAGAGGCGCACTAGCAAATTTGTGATGCGTTTGTGCGCTGGCGAATCGCGTTGGATATTTGAATTTCCTAGCGCGATGCAGGCGTTGCGGATCAATCCGCGATATTTTGTGCGCTTGATTGGACTGTTGCGGAAAGTTTCGCGGAATTCGTCTTCGGTTAGCAACGCTAACCATTCTAATTCCGGCGCTAACAGATTTTCCCTCGGTGCAAAAACTTCTTCCTTTGTTACTGGTGCTTCGCGATTCCACGGACAAACGTCCTGACAAATATCGCAGCCGAAAACTTGGCGTCCCATTTGCGGCCGCAAAGTTTCCGGAATTGCGCCGCGCAACTCAATCGTCAGATACGAAATACACAAACGCGCATCAAGAACATAAGGCTCAACGATTGCGCTTGTCGGACAAGCGTCAATGCAAAGTGTGCATTGCCCGCAAACATCTGTCGGCGGAAATGCTGATGCTGATTGCGCGGATAATTCAGAAGACGGAGCTAAATCCAACGTCGTAAGAATCACGCACAGAAATATCCACGAACCCAATTCCGGATGAATCAGCAACGTGTGTTTGCCAACGGTTCCAAGTCCAGCGCGCTGAGCGGCGATGCGTTCATGAATTGGACCTGTGTCGACGTACCATTTCGCGTCGAACGGTACTGCATGGAATTGCGCGCGCATTGCGTTCACTAACGATTCCAGTTTGGCGCCGATGGTCTCGTGATAGTCAGTTCCCCAGGCGTAACGGGAAATCCATCCGCGCGGAGAATCGTCGCGCGATTCCGCGGCGGAGAACTGCGTGGAATAAGGATGCGCGGAATTGTAGTTCACCGCGCAGACGATTACGCTTCGCGCGCCTTGCATCACTTGTTGCGGCGATTCGCGGCGGGGATCGGAAAGCCAACGCATTTCTCCGGCATGTCCGCGAGCAAGCCATTCGGGAATGCGCGCAAGTTCCGGCCAGGAATCTACGGAAACAATGCCGCAAAGATCGAAGCCAATTGCGCGGGCTTGTTGCGCGATCCAAGTTGTGCGTTCGGTTTGGAGCACGATAGCAAGAGTGTATACTGCCGCTGGTTTAGAATCCTTGAGCGAAATTCCGGAGAGAAAAATGGCTGAACAAAAACAAGCGCCGCCGCCCGAAGTAAAGATCATGCACATCTTGTCTGGCGCGTATGTTTCAGGCGCTGTTTCGTGCGTCGCGCAACTTGGAATTGCGGACATTCTGGAAGCAGGGCCGAAATCGGCCGCCGAACTGGCGAGCCAACTCAAGGCTGACGCGACTTCGCTGTATCGGCTGATGCGTGCGACGGCCAGCGTGGGAGTGTTTGCGGAAGGAACGGATGGGAAATTTTCTCAGACGCCGGCGTCGGCGGTTTTGCGGAGTGATGCGAATCCGAGTCTGCGCGCGTTGGCAATTATGTATGGTCACGAATGGCATATTCGTGGATGGGAGCAGATCGGGTACTGCGTGAAGACAGGAAAAACTGCCATCGAAAAAGTTTATGGCATGCCGATTTTTGAATATTTCAAGCAGCATCCGAAAGAAGCGCAGGTTTTCAATGACGCGATGACATCGTTTTCGATGATGGATAGTCCGGCGGTTGTGGATGCTTATTCATTTGAAGGAATTCGTTCCATTGTGGATGTGGCTGGCGGACATGGATTGCTGCTGGCGAAGATTCTTGAGCGGCATCCGGGAATGCGCGGAACACTTTATGATTTGCCGGAAGTGATGGAAGGCGCGAAGAACGGGCCTCTTAAAAATGTGATGGACCGGTGCACGCTTCAGTCGGGCGATATGTTTTCTACAGTTCCAGCCGGCGTGGACGCTTACATCATGAAACACATTATTCATGACTGGGCGGACGAACAGTGCGTCAGCATTTTGAAGGCGTGCAGGAAGAGTGTGAACGCGGGCGGAAAATTGCTTGTGGTGGATTCAGTGATTCAGCCGGGAAATGATTTTGCGCCGGGAAAATTTCTTGATCTTCAAATGTTAGTTGCCGCCGGTGGATGCGAACGGACGGAGAAACAATTCCGCGAGATTTTTGCGGCGTCGGGATGGAAGTTGAATCGTGTGATACCGATGGCTACGCCGGAATCGATCGTGGAAGGAATTCCGGCGTAAGCCGAATTATTTTGGCGGAGTGGCCGGCGGCGGATCGAACTTCTTCGGGTCTACCGGAACATTAATCTGAATTTCCGTGAATTTATTACGGGCCCCGCCACTGGTGCCTGACCCAACCATCAAATACGGCACTTTTATGCCGTTGGTTTCGCGAAAGTCTTCGTAAACGGTGTCAGCGGGATACGTTCCGAGCGGCGTCGTTACCTCAAGATGCGATTTGTGTAGCAGGCCGGTCTGAGTGTCGAAATAAAAGAGGATTCGATTCTTGGCGACGTGTGATTCAACGACGTAATAGGAGTGGTCGCCGATTTTCTCGATTCCGATAACTTTTTGCAGGCTATCCGGATTCAAAATCTTGAATGGTGAAGCTATTTGATTGGCATTGGCCTTCAGTCCGGCGATTTGCGCGGGAGTGAGTGCGGAAGTTCCCGCCGGAGTAATGATCCATCCGTGATCCCCGTTTAAAATCTGGCGAGCCGGGCCCGCCGGAGTGTTCACGGCGAGTTCAATTTTGTCCGGGAATATCCTATTGATTTCAATATGCGTCGGCTGCGGCGCGAGGTCGGCATCCACTTCGGCGGTCAGATGGATTGAAGTTATGGGCGTGCTGCCGATAGCTTTGCGGTAATTTGCGAGGATCGTTTCAACACTGGGCAGAATTTCTATCGGTGCAGCAGCCGGCGTGGCGGCTGGAGCAGGTGCTGCCGATGGTGCGCTGGGTTGGCGTTCTTTGATGTACGCGGCAATTTGGTCGGGTGGTGTGTACGGTATGCCCCACAATTTCGGAACGCCATTTGGCTTGATGCTGCCTTGATGGCAGGTATTGCAGGTCACCACTTGCTTGCCGCCGAAATTTGCGGCGTTCAGATTGCGAGTCATTTGGATCATTTTTCGCGCGGTGAGTTTGGCTTGTTTGTCGTCGCTTTCGTTGGCCGCGGTGTGGCAATGCTGGCAGGGAACGCCCAGAGAGCCGGCGATAAACCACATGCCGTTCACGAATTCGCTGGCCGGGACGTCTTTCAGGACCTGGACATTCTTGTAAACTTCGCCTGCGGTTTTCTCGGCAGGTGCTGGTGCGGGTGTTTGCGCACGTGACTGCGCGTTGGCTGACCGCGCGAAATAAAATGCTGCGAGGAATGATGCGAGTGCGAGTAGTGCAAGAGTCTTTTTCACGGCAGCTCCCTGAGCGAAAATGGGATTCGGGTTTGAGCTTCTCGGAGTGATACGCATCGAATTGCGGAATATTTCGGGGACAAACGAAAAAACAGGATTGGACCGGAGTTGAGTTTGGTGGAACTGTGGAGATTGGCCTCAAGAAGCCTCGGGGCTGCAAGACGCCCCAAGCTACAGGTGCCGAGCATCGTTGCGTCGGCGGGCGACGCGGAATTGCGATACACTTCTCCCAACACAAGCGGGCTCGCGTGCAATGTCTGTGCGCGGCAGCGCATCCTCAGAGATAACTTATCTACATATAAATTGGCTTCTCTGTTGGAGCGCGCGGCCTGTGACTGTTAGAATGCAACGCATGGCTGATTGGCGACACATTCAGGGAAAAATTCGGAAAGCGCGGACGAGCAGCGATCCTCCGGGACAACTTGCCGCTTTGTACGAAAGCACGCGCGACGCGATGGTGGCGTTTGAGCTGGCGCGTCTGCATGAAAAGAATGGAAGTAATGCCGACGCAGCAACATGGTATCTGACGGCGGCGGAGAAATTTCGGCGCGCCCAATGGAAAACAAAGGCGCAGGAAGCGTTGGTGAGATTGGGAGTTGAGGTGCCATTGGCAATTACGGAAGCAAGCGCGTTGGCGTCAGAGAGTGTTTCGCCGGAGCAGGTACAGGGCGAAGTGATGAGGGAAATTTCCGGCACGGATAAATTGTTCGGGCGGTCGGAAGCTTCGAGTCAATATGCTGAAGCGACGGGCGAGCCTGATGCGGATGCGGACGAAGGAATGGCTGCGCCGGGAGAATCGGAAGGCGCGGGAGATATCGCGGCCTCTGTTGGGACCGATGGCGCTGTCGTTGAAGGCTCTGCGAGTGATGGGACTGCAGGTGATGCCGCGAAGAAGCGGCGTCGAAGAGGACGTCGTGGTGGACGCGGACGCCGGAAGAAAGTTGTTGGCGCGCCTGCACCATCGGTGACGGCGGCAAGTCCAGTTTCTGCTGCGGCAAGTCCCGTCGAGCCGGTTGATGTTGATGCGCAGCCAGTTGCGCCTCCGGTGACGCCGCGATCGATGCCGTCAAGGCCGTCGCAGCAATCGAGTGGACGGCAATCGGGAAGAGTTTCATCGCAAGGGCGGCGGGGACAAAGTTCCAGCGCGCCACCAACGGAAATACGTCGGCGAGATTCGGAGCCTGCCGCCGAAACGATCGTCGCTTCCGAAGCGGAATTTACGGATACGTCTTCGGGAAGCATTGGACCTGCCGCGTGGCAGGGACGTCGACGCGCAGGAGAACCTGCGCTGGCGTCAAGATTGGCGGGACTGGAATCACGGCTGCGCAGAATGTTGGCGTCGCCGCCTTCCAGTTTGGATGATGCGGATAAGGCTCCGGCCGGGCCGGGAGTGTTCGTGCTTTCGGATTCCGAGCTGCACGACAATTATTATGTGGAGGCGTGCCAGACGCTGCGAATCGGAATTGGAAATTTGGTGCGCAGCGGACGAACGCGAAATGGAGATAACATTCGCGGACTTCTGGCGGAACATTTGGGAATCACCGAGCCGAAAGTGGCGAAATATTTGAAGGATCATTGCGCGATCCGCTGGGTGCAGTTGGATGATGAAGCGCAACTCTTGGCGCACTTTGCGATTGCGATGCTGCGGCCTGCGCTGAATGATTGACCCGCCAATTGGACTGACTGAATGACGGCCATGCTGCGAAGTTTGCGTGCCGGCAAGAATGGAAAACGTCCCGTCCGTCCCCGGTTTCCGTCCCCGGTTTTCTGTCCCCGGTTTCAAATCGGTTCGCTATCAGATGGGGGCGTGACGTACACAAAATGCGATTTCGAAGCGCTCCAATTAGAATTCTTGCTGGTGTTTTGTTTGCCTGTTTGCTGATACTTGCCACTTTGTACGGCATCGCACTTTCTCAACGAACTCGGGCAAGAGCTTTTCTCTACGACTTCAGCAGTCTGAAACTCGGCGAATCTACGTTCGCCGACGCCCAGCGACTGGCGCGAGACTACGGAGGAGTCCCTTGGGACGTGAGCACGGAGAACGTAAGTTGCACGTTCCAGAAATGCGCATTTGCATTCAAGTTCGAGAACATTCCGCTCAACTACGTCCCGTTCGTTCACCATACGGAGTTGGCCGCGGACATCGTAGTGAAAGACGGAATCATTGTTGGCCGCCAATTCGAATATGAACGCAATACCCGCTCAAACTACTACTTCAGGTACCAGGTCATCGACGATACACATCATGTCGATGAATTACACAATTGGTACGGTACTTGGAGGCTAAGTGTTGACGAACGTGGCGTCGCGCACACGGTTCTGGTTCGCCTCGGTTCGGTATCCGCGGAAGTACTTAGGAATCGAGCTTACTCAATCAATCTTTCTTGTCTAGCGAGATTTTACGACTGCGCCACTCCTTCCGATTTTTATCCATCTGGAACACCATACGCCGGAACACGTAGCCAAGGGCAGGTGCCCGATGGACAGTGAAATATTTTTCGCGTTAATCAGGTGGCTCGACTGATGCTTCGCGAATTTGGCAAAGGGCGGGTGGTCCATCTTTTGCGGCACGCAAAGGGTGAGGCTTTTCACGTTTGATGTCCGCACTAGAAAATGCCAAGCCAAATTCAAAAACCCCACCCTTGCTGCGCAAGGATGGGCCACCCCGGTCTGCACACAGCGCAGACCTCGAACCACTTCACTTTAACTTCTGCCAACTAATCTCAGTGTTATAATTCCCCGTGCGCGCGCAAGAATTCCGTGGGAAGGTGGGCCACCCGCCCGAAGAGTCCGAAATGCGAGACACACTAGGTTCGACTCTGCTTGTTCGGGATGCAGCGGGAAATCTCGGAATGAAACTGAAATTCTGCAGGCAAGATGCCGGCGCTACGATGTCAGCTCAATCGCTAAGAACCGCACGCTTACAAACCAGAGCGTGCGGCACCCAACTGCAACGACCGATCACAAACGTCGGTGAGGCTGAGCCACCCGCGCATTTCCAATTTGAAATTCGTTGTTAGAACGCCGCTGCGCCAGCCACTGCGACGGAATGATCTTGATCGCCGCTGCCGCCGCTCACGCCGATTGAGCCTACTACTTTGCCGTCGCGTTTCAGCGGAACTCCGCCGGCGAAGATCATGATCTTGCCGTCATTCGAGGCGTGGATGCCGAAGAACTGTCCGCCTGATTGCGAATGCTTGGCCAAATCTTTTGTTTCGATATCGAATGCGCGCGAGGTGTAAGCCTTTTTCATGGAGATGTCGATGCTGCCAATCCAAGCGTTGTCCATACGAACGTGGGCGACGATGTTTCCGCCTTCGTCGGCGACTGCGATGTTCATGGGCTGGCCAATTTCCTGCGCTTTCTTTTCTGCTGCGGCAATTACGCGGCGTGCATCTTCCAGTTTCACTGCGGACATTTGTTCTCCTTAGAATTCAGAATGATTTTTGCGCGATGACGTCAGAGACGGGAACTCGAAGGGCCGGTCGTCGTGGTCGCCGCGATGCGTCTATTGAACCATTGGCGGGGAGAGGAAACAAATTGGAGGGTGGAGTTTGCGGTGGGAACCGTGCGTCAAGCGCACCGATTAAGACTTGAAAGCCTTCGGTACTCTGAAGACACTTGCCAGAACGTTTTAGTGTAGTTGCGAGGAACGACAAAAGTATCCTCGGTCAGAGGTGCGACCATGCGACGAAGAGTCGGGTTATGCGGATTTATACTGATCGTAAGTTGCTGGTCAGCCAAAGTAACGATGGCCAGACAAGCCGTTCCGCCGGGACTTAAGTCTGGTGAATATGACATGGTTGCCCTTATCTACAATCAGGAGATCTCAGCCCTCGGGGATAGGGCGCTTTATCCGATATGCATTGTAATGCCCAGTGGGATACCTACCGGGCCGCTCGTAAGATACTTGCGCAAGGCCGGATTTCAAATTAGTGATGAATCTGTGTGTGTGCCATCGACTGGCCGTGGCGGGCAGCATCATCCCAAGATTTTCCGCACGGGCTTCAGATCTTCATCGATAAACCTCAGAGGGGTTCTACTGGAGCGATTAGTATGCGCGTTCGGGCGGACGATCTGACGCTTCGGCCGGGGGTGCACGTCGTTCAAATGCTTAGACGTGGAACCTATCAATTTAAACAGGACCAAGCGGGGGAATGGAAGATCACCGATTATAAGAAAGAGTATGACTCGGCGGACGACAAGGGGAAGGCCGGCACACTCTAAAGAATATTTTTGTTTTGAGCGGCCTCTCGCGGTAGGTGAAGGTTTCTTCGGATTAAGGCTGCGGCGGAGATACGGAGCGAAGTTTTTCAAAGGCTTCATGTTCGCGCCAGTGCTGCGGGAAATGCTCTTCGTAATCGGAAAGGCCGGTGCAGATGCGGCGGTGGAAGAAGTCAAAACCGAAAGCCTTCATTTCTTCCTTAGCTTCTTTGGCAGACCAATTTTGCTCGGCGATGCGGTAGGCGGCAATCATCATGCCGGTGCGGTCGTCGCCATAGTGGCAGTAGACGAAAACTTTTTTTCCGGGATTATCGCGGAGCAACTGAAGGAACTTTGCGAAGGTATGATCCTGCGGAAAAGAACATTCCCAGAACATGGAAATGTATTGCATGCCCAGGCGCTCGACGGGCTTATGCAGGTCCTTATACTTTCCTTCCAAACTAATCACGATGGTGACGCCCATTTTGGCGAGGCACGCGAGGCCTTCCTCAGTAGGACGTTCGCCGCGAAAGAGAGTGGGATTGATCTGGCCGAAGTTGTGGAGGCCGGGCAAGTTTTGTCGTGGCGGGATGACGTGGCTCGCCGTTGCGTCAAACTCCAGAGGCGCGCACTTGGCGATTTCCGTCGTGGGTGTTTGCCAAGCGTGTTCTTGGGGAGCGGCGAAGGTTGGCGCGGAAGCATGCGTAGACTTAAATGGAATCAGCGCTAATGTCGCCGTTACGAGAGTTAGCACGGTTACGAAAAGAACGGTGGGGTGGATGGTTTGGCGTGACATGGTTGAACCTCTGCACAAAGTGACTAACTTTTTGTAAACTTCAACTACGAGTCCCGAATTGAAACCTGAAAACTGCCGGCAGGATGCCGGCGCTACAAATAACGGAAGCCGTGTTTTACTGTTTTCAAGATACTCTCGTTGTTTCGATGTCGGCTTCGATGGGAAATGCTCGTTTCGAGCTAAGTTCTGTAGTCCCTGCGACTTAACGGTAACTAGGCTATCGAGACCCGGATCTCCCGGTCCGGTGCCATTAACTGCAAAGAATTACCATTCGACCCCCTATTTCGACCGCTTAACGCATCCAACTTGTCGGGGGTACTAATAGGGGCGAAGCTATAGCGGGGGAAAGACCTAGCTGGACGCTTCTTTCCTAGGCATGATAATTTTTACGTTGTAAATTGTATAGGCGCTTTGTGGCGTTGTGTTTCATCACAAGGGGACCCGGGAAGTGTTACGGGTTGGGCTCGATTTAGCGAACCGGCGAGAGAATCCGGAAATTGAAGTTTCTGAAAATTGGAGGATAACGATATGCCCCGTAAGTTCGGGACGAAGATTTGGAAGGTTGCTGATCTGCTGGTGGCGAAGTCTGCCGGCGTGGCCTTCGATACGATTCAACATTTCAACAAGAAGAATCCGAACCCGGCGTTTACGCCGAAGTGGTCGGATAAGCCGCTGCTGAAATCGTGGGAGAAGACCAAGCCCACCTTGGGATTTCCGCGCGAGACTGACTCGCTGTGTCCGGGATGCGTGAAAGAAGCGCGCGAGTCCATCTTCAAGGGCGATAAAGATTGGCGCGATCTGATGCATGAGAAGGTCGGCGAGATTAAGGCGCAGATCATCAAGCGCGACAACCAGATCTGGATGATTAAGGAATGCCCGCTGCACGGTAAGTACGAAGATTTGATGGCCGTGGACGCGGACTTCCTGGCATGGATTGAGAAGAACTTCCCCGGCCGCGATATTCCTGCGCATAACGACGCAGACTTACACAAGCATGGCTCGAGCACGGTGCTTTACGGCCGCGGCTCGGTGCTGACGGTTGACCTTACGAACCGTTGCAACATGATGTGCGACCCCTGCTTCATGGACGCGAACCAGGTTGGCTACGTTCACGAGCTGGGCTGGGACGAAATTCAGGAAATTCTGGACAACGCAATCCGAATTAAGCCGCGCCGTCAGATGTCCGTGCAATTCTCGGGTGGCGAGCCGACGATGCATCCCTACTTTTTGGATGCGGTGCGTTACGCGCGCAAGCTGGGCTACAACAGCGTGCAGGCGGCAACGAACGGAATTGAGTTTGCCAAGAGCAAGGAATTCAGCCGCAAAGCTTTCGAGGCGGGTATGCGCTATGCGTATCTGCAATTCGACGGCATTGGCAATGATGCGAACAGCCACCGTCAGGTGGGCAACCTGTTTGACGTGAAACTGCGCGCCATCGAAAACATGCACGAAGCGGGAATTGAAATCGTGCTGGTGGTGACGATTTTGAACACCGTGAACAACGATCAGGTCGGCGCGATCGTGAAGTTCGCGATGGATAACCCAAAGAAAATTGCGTTCGTGTCATTCCAGCCGGTTTCATTTACCGGACGCGATGAAGACATCACACCGGAACGCCGCTTGAAGCAACGCTACACGCTTTCGCATTTGGCGCAGGACGTGAGCAAGCAAGTCGGAAAAGTGGAACCGACGCGCGACTGGTTCCCAATTTCACTGGTCAGCGTATTCGCGGGATTTGCGGACTTGGTTCACGGCCCCGATACGCAGTGGGGATCACTTTCCTGCGGATGCCACCCGAATTGCGGAGTGGGCACCGCGGTAATGATCAACAAAGAGACGAAAGAATGGGCTCCGGTTCCGCGATTCCTGGATGTGCCGAATTTGGTGAAAGACGTTACGGCCATTACGGACGCGGCGCGCAGCACGAAATTCACCAAGATCATGATGGGCTTGGCGCTACTGAAGGCTTACAAACCGTTCCAGGCGCCGAAGAGTTTGGCGTTGGTTGACCTGTGGCGGAAATTTGATAAGTCATGGGGACTTTCCAAGGACGTCGACGAGAAGTTCGGAAAAGTTGATGGCAGCCGGACCATTGAAGACGCCATGAAGCGCCGTCAGGACCCGTGGAACTTCATGTTCATCGCGGGCATGTGGTTCCAGGACTTGTTCAACTACGATTTCCGGCGCACCGAAATGTGCATTATTCCGTATGCGACGCAACAGGGCGAAATTTCGTTCTGCGCGTACAACACGGGAATCGGATGGCGGAAAATTATTGAGAACATGTACAAGAATGCGACCGTCGCGCAGTGGTACAAGACGCACGGCAAGCATGAAATTTACGCCGCAGGAAAGGCAGTGAACCTGGGCAACTACGAGCACTCGTTGGTCATCGATGCTGATGACGCAGCGCGCGTGAAGGAACGCGATCACGACGACGTTCCAGTAACCGCGGCCGATGAAGACCGCGCACGCCGCAAGGCAGCTCAAAAAGAAGAAGCCAAGGTTCGCGCGATTTACGAAGAGCTGGTGCTGAAGAAGGCGCAGCCGGCGGTGGTTACCATCGGCACGCTGGATCAGATCAAGGCTGCGAAGCCAACCGGCGCTCCTGTGACGATCAGCAACATCCAAAAGCCAAGTGGCGATTGGAACGGAACTGGCAACGGCGCGGATGCGAAGAAGCCGGCGGTTGCTGAGACGGTTGCTGGGGATTAGGTTTTAATTTAGCTGAATAACTTTGACAACTGCCTCCGGCTTGCCGGAGGCAGTTTTTTTTTGGCGCAATTATTTCGTCCAAGTGTATGGTCTAGAGGGTTGATCAATTACTTGAAGTAGCCGCGGCAGTTCATCGCATCGGGCTCGGATGGTTTCGACGCAAAGCGGAAAATCTCCTCGTAGCGCCTCCGCGGTTTCGTGTTCCGGTTGGCCGATTAGCCGTTTTGCCGCTCGGTCAAGTACGTCACTTGCGTTTTGAACTGTTAAGGCTTGCTTCAAGAAATCGACGTTTGGTTCCAACCAACGGTGGGAATAAAGGTGCCCTTCAAAATCCCATAAACACGGCGGGCCTCCTCCAGCGTTGGGAGTCCATGGAGCAAATATCGGATTTTCATTTTCCGGATACATCAAGCAAGAAACATACTGCACGGCCGCAATGGCGCGCCCGATTGTGTCGAGTGCCCACCAATCTTTCCATAACCGATCAACGTCAGGCAGTAACACGCCGTGAGTTGTGAGCGCACGGATCCAACGGAATGGTTTTGAGTTCATGCCTTGAAAGTGGAGTCCACGCTGACCGTCGATTTCTTCGATAATCGCTTGCCGCATAAACTCCGAAACCACCGCGGTTTGTCCGGCAGTCAAATGCAAATCGAAAACGTGGCGATCCGCTAGGACAGTATAGAAGTACTCGATTGTTACACCTTGTCCATCAATGCCGCGCAGATCGTCACGCCATGCTTCCAGAAAGAAAGGCAGGAGATAAGCAAACAAAGAGCTTTGGATCTCGTGGGTGTACAAGAGGTCTTGAGTGTATTCCCACAAATCCTGGTTCGCTTTTTCACCGGGCTGCAGGCGGGCAAGACGTCGCAGATGGCGATCGTTTCCCTCAAACGGTTCTTGAGTGATTTTTTCTGGAGGCTTCGTCGCGCCTAGAGCTTGGTGAAGATTTTTGCGTTGATAAAATTGGTCGGCGGGCATTAGAGTTTGAAGATATCGCATGGGCCGGCGCGATTCAATCGTCGTTGTCTCCGAGCATAACGGACACGGCGCACGGTCTCCTTCTCAATTCTGATAGCTGCGGAGCAATTGACCATGGGATTCAAAATCAAAAAATCGCGAGCGCGAATTACTGCGGGTCTCGATAACGAAAAGCGGCCTGTTGGATGGACGCCGCCGGACTTGCGCGGAAAAGTTGCCGTTGTGGCGGGAGCTAGCAGGGGGGCCGGGCGCGGAATTGCGTTGGCGTTGGGCGAATGCGGTGCGACGGTCTATGTGACTGGGCGAACTGTTCGCGGCGGCCCGGTGCCGCCGGATGGAGTGTCGGGAACGATTGAAGAAACTGCGGAGGAAGTGACGGCGCGAGGAGAACGCGGAATTCCTGTGGCCGTGGATTTTACGCGCGAGTCGGATGTGGCGGCGCTTTTTGAGCGCGTGGAACGCGAAGCGGGGCGGCTGGATATTTTGGCGAACTCTGTATTTGGTTGGAGCGCGGAATCGTTCGAGGCATTCTTGCATCCTGAACGCAAACGGAAATTATTTTGGGAGCAGAGCAGCACAAGTTGGAAAGAGTCAGTGGAAGGCGGGCCTTACGCGCATTTGCTGGGCGCGGTGCATGGAGCGCGATTGATGGCGAAGCGTGGTGGAGGATTGATCGTTTCGATTACGGAACCGATTCTCGCGTTTGGTCCGAAGACGCTTGACTGGGCTTTCATTGAGTTGGGGCACCGCGGAATTAATGAAATGGCTGTGGCGATGAAATCGGATTTGAAAAAAATTGGCGTGACGATCGTTGCGCTGGCGCCGGGATTTATGCGCACCGAGCGCGTGTTGATGCATTTGGAAGGGAAGAGCGAAAAACACAAGAAGGCGTTTGGTTTTCATTTGAGCGAAACGCCCGAGTACACCGGGCGCGCGATTGCGATGATGAGCGCGGACAAAAAAGTTTCGCGGCATAGTGGAAAGCTTGTTTATGTGGGAGATCTTGCGAAGACTTACAGGTTTAAGGATGCCGACGGAAAGTTTGTGGAGAATTTTTACAGGAAACTGAAAAAGATTTAGTGGCGCCGGATAATCATCCAGGCGTTGGGGCGACCGCGCTCGGTGACGTCGGATGGAGAATTTACAATTTCTAATTTCGATGCACCCGGCGAGTTTTTCTGCGGCACAGTTACGGCCATTTCTGTGGAGCCGCCTCCATCGGTGTTCATTGCTTCGGTGCAGCCGAGTGAAACCATCAAGTCCGCGAGTTCTTCGAGAGTCATGCCGACGCTGAGTTTCGGCTGGCGTCCATCCACCACCACAAACATATAATTTTGCTCGTTGTAGCAAACGGCAGTGCGCGGATGGCGCTGCTTGATGTAGTCGGTAAGCTCGCCCTGAATTGCGGCGTGTCCCGCGGCGACGAGAATTGGAAGGCCGGCGATCGCGTCGCTGATGTCGGCCTGTTTTTCCATTCGCACGAGCATGCGCACGGTGACGCGCATTCCCACTTCTAATTTTCGGAATTTACTTTGCGAATCTTTGGTGTCAGAAGGCTCCGCTATTAGCAGCGAGTTTTCCGGGATAATTTGTTCGGTGGCAGGCTCGCGAATTTCGCTGATGGTGCCGATGATTCTGGTTTGCGCGTCGGGCGGAAGGGGGCGATCGAGTTTTGTGACAACGATTGCGGCGAACGGCTGCTTAGCGGTGACGGATTTGCGAAACGCGCGCGAATACATGCGCAGGTCGCGCGATTTTGCGTAGCCCAGCGGCCTGTTAAATGTAGCGATGGGCCAGCGATTTTTTCCAACTTGCGTTTGCATGTGAATATCCGGCACGCCGATGGAAGGACGACCGGAAACGAAAATTGACATGACCGGACGCGAGTCTCCTCCCGCTGATTGAATTTTTCCGCCGGTGATGGCGAGGCCGGTGGGAACGCCGAAGTAGGGCTGCTCCATATCGAAATCGCCGTTGACGATGGCGAGCACGTCTACGCCGTTCAAAGTTTGGCGGCCGGCGAGTTCGGTGAGCGGCACGCGAGCGAATTGTCCGGTGGAGTCGAAGCCCATCGTTGAATGGACGAGCAAATCGCGGCGATGTCGCGCGAGTTGCAGAACGTGAATGGACCACGGGCCGCCGATAGGAGCTTCGCGGCAATAGTGCGTCCACAAAAGTCCATCGGTGATTTGCGTTTCTTCTTTTGTGTTACCGGAGCAGGAAGTTCCGTTGCGCGATGTGGCTGATTCCGCAGGAAGATTTTTCGGCTGATTTTGCGCGTGGCCCGCGGGAAGTGCGAACGCGAGGACGTACACAGCTACAGCGAAATATTTGTTGAACAAACTATTTCGCGGCGATCGCAATTATTTCGCCGTTGTTGTTGGTGTTGCCGCCGCAGGCTTAGGTGCGCCGCGAACTACGCGCAGTCCCGTGTAGGCGAGCGATGCGGGTTTGTATGCAGATTTTACGTCGGCCGCGCGATCGGCGCTGCCGCCCAATGTTTTTCCGGTGCCGTCGGTGGCGATGGCCCATTCGGCGACGTTCCCGCCGAGATCGTAGATCAGCTCGTCATCTTTTTCGCCTTGCGCCTTGAAGTTGCCGACTTGTTTGAGTAGTGGCGCGTCACCGGGAAGTTCCGCGATTTGTTTCATCAGGCGCTGCGCATCATCTGGATTCGGAGAATAGCCTGCCCAATAGTCGAGAGTATTTTCGCCGGTGCGTCCGTTGTAAAGGGAAGTGACTTCGGGTTCATTTGGAATGCGCCAGGTCTCGCCGGTGGTTGAAGAAAGCCACGCGGCGTAAGCCTTCGCTTTTTCAAATGAGATACCGTTCACGGGGAAATTTTCCGTGCCGGGATCGAATTTATAGGACGGATCGAAATTAGCGTATTGTGCGCGCGTAACTTCAAAGCGTCCGATCTCAAGATTGGTGCGATGCACAACTTCGGGAACGAGAATCGTGCGATTATTCGCGGCTTTCACGTTATTGCCGTAGGCGGTTCCGGCGCGGGCGACATTTTTTCGGCGCAGCGCTTCACCGAGCGGCGATTCCGCTTTGAAGGCTTCGTTAATCGGCTCGGCGGTTTTGAAAAGATAAGTATCCATCCACGCCATTTCTTCATTCACTTTGCGAAGTTGATGAGAAAGCTTCACGGGGCCGTGCGCTTCGCCGGGAAATAAAATAAACCGCACCGGAGTTTTTCCGATGGTGTAGAGCGTGCGATAGTGCGTCCAACCCTGCTCGGTTGGAACCTGCCGGTCATTTGTGCCGAAGAAAATCAGAGTGGGCGTGCGAACTTTGCCCATTTGAAATACCGGCGATTTGCGAATGTAAAGTTCGGGATCTTCGAGCGGCGATTTGCCGAAATAATAGGAATCGAATGACTCGCCGAAATCCACGTTGGCCCAATCGCTGATCCATTCAACGTCACCTGCGCCCGTCATTGCGGCTTTGTAACGCGCGGGATTTGTGACGGTCAATTGGATGGAAAGAATCGCGCCATTCGACCAGCCGGCGGTGCCGATGCGGTCCGCATCCACTTTTCCTTGCGCGATCAGTGCGTCTACACCTTTTTCGATGTCCGGAATTTCCAGATCGTAATAATGTCCGCAGCAAATTGACTCCACAAATTTCAGTCCGTGATTGCTGCTGCCGTGATAATTAATTTTCAGAACGAAAGCACCGCGCTCGTTGTAGAGCGCCGTGGGATACGCCCAGCTTTGCGACCAGGAATCGGTGTCTGTTCCCGCGGGGCCACCGTGAATTCCCAGAACGAGCGGATAGCGTTTTCCTTCCTGATAATGGAGCGGATAAAAAAGAATTCCGTCCACATCGTCATCATTCGCGCCCTTCCAATGAATTACTTCTGATTTCGCAATTTCTTTTTTGGCGAACGCGGGATTCAAAGTTGTGATTTGCTGCGGATCGTTGATGCGCGTGCCATCCAGCGTGGCGCTGAACCACTGCGTGGGAATGCTGGCGGTGGAATAGTCATAAATGATGCGCGGAGTTTCTTCGCTGACCGTGAGGCCGCCGAGATTTCCCACGTGCGGGCCTTCGATCATCGTGCGCGTCCATTTTCGCGACGTGCCGCTGCCGGACAGGGTGTAGCGCGCGGGCAAAGTTCGCGGGCCTGCGGCGAGCATGGCGATGAAGCCGTCGCTGGTAACGTCAAATCCGCGCGCGAGTCCATTTTCCCAATCGAGATTTATTTTTTGTGGCAGGCCGGAGGAGAGATCGAAGAAATACATCTGCTCAATGGAAGCGGTGAAAAATTTTGGATCGGAAGAATACGGAGCGGCAGCGTAAAAGCCGGAGCCATCGCGCGTAAATTCCACGCTGGACGGGCGGATTTTTCCGTCCGTGAAAATCTGTCTATTCTCGCCGGTATTCAAATCCCACACAAAAGTTTGCGGCGCAACCTTTTGGTCCCACGCGTAGCTTAATTCGCGGCCGTGAACTGTAACGGCGTGCGAAAGATCGCGCGAGACGGCCCAGGCCTGAATGCGGTCTTCATTATTTGTTAGGCGAGTGACCTTTTTATCTTTCACGGAAAATTTGAAAAGACGGACGGGAGCGGCGTGCATTTCGTCGTCGACCACATTGGAATCGTCTTTGCGCTGCTCGGTTTCTTTCTCGAATAGAGTGGCGTCTTCCTGCGCGGTGAAAAATATTGTGTCGTCGTTGAGCCACTCGAAGCGTTGCACGCCGCGCTCAAAAGTTGTTACAGGCCAAGGCTCGCCGCCGTACGGATTCATCAGCCAAAGTTGAGAGCGCGAAACTCCGGGCTTGGTTTCGGGCAGCGGCTTGGTGCTGAGAAACGCGATCAAATCGCCTTTTGGCGACCATCGCGGGCCGGTGTTGTTATCCGTGCCGCGCGTGAGCTGAATTTCTTTTTTGTCGGTGAGGTTGGTGAGATAGAGATTTGAGGTGCGGCCGTCTTTTTCTTTGTTGGAAATACTTTTCGACCACGCGGCCCATTTGCCGTCGGGAGAAATGCGGAAGCCGTTCGCGGATTCCGCGTTGATCATGTCTTCCGCGGACCACGGCATCGCGGGTTTTTCCGCGGATTTCGCCTGTGGAGTTTGCGCGCTGGATTTCGCGGGAAGCGCGAGTGACGCGGCGAATCCGATTATTCCGGCGAATGTGGTTGCGATCAGAACTTTCACAATTTTCTTTGTGTCGCGCATCGAAGCTCTCTCCCGTTTAGACAAGATTCGTTTTTCGTAATGCTCCGCGTTTATTTGGAAGGGGGACAGCATAGTCCAGAATCGGTCGGAATGGGAATCGGTCGGCGTGTTTTCTGTGGATAATTTTGTGCGGCGCGATTCAGCCACGCCGGTAATTTTTTACGTGGGCGGGCGCCTCGAGTTTGTGCGTCAGGTGCGGATCGGATTCAGCAATGCCGGACGTTAACTTCAGCGGCAAAATGCCCGCCCAAATCGGAAGGGCGTAATCGGCGTCGTCATCAATTGGTGGGCCGGTGCGAATTTTTGCGGAAACTTCTTCGAGAGGCAGCGCGAGCACGGCCGTAATTTTCATTTCCTGGGGGGTCGGCTGGCGAACGTCGTCCCAGCGGCCGGGAACAATGTGCTCTGTGAAAATCCGCAGCGCAGAAAGTTTTTCATCGTCGGATTCCACGCGGCGCGCATTTCCGAGAATCATTACGCTGCGGTAATTCATCGAATGATGGAACGCGGAGCGCGCGAGGACGAGGCCATCGACAAGAGTTACAGTGACGCTAACTGGAATTCCCGCGGCGGCGGAATTCAACATGCGGCTGGTGGAAGCGCCGTGAATGTAAAGCGTGTCACCGCTGCGTCCGTAACCCGTGGGAATTACGTACGGCTGGCCATCGACGACGAAGCCGACGTGGCAAATCATGGCTTCATCCAAAATTTTGTAAACAGTTTCGCGATCGTAATTGCCGCGTTTGGGAAGCCTACGCACCTGCGTGCGTTCGGTGGGAGAAAAGTTGTTCATGCGAGGTAGCGTAGGGCAGCCGCGTCCGATGAACAAGAGCCAATTCGGCGCGCGATTGGCGCGGCTGTGCAGTTCTGTACTTTACGGCGGTTTATTCGCGGAACTTTGCTAGAATAGCGCCACCTCTCGGGTTGGACATGTAATCCACCACGCAAGATGAGTTGGAAAAGTTTCAGGCCATGGACAGGATTGTTGCGGAAGCACCGGCAAGGATGCGCGCGAATTCCGCCGCAGTGTGACAGCAAGCAAAAAAATTAGCGATTACACGGGGCGAGCCGGTACGGCTTACGGTTCTCTAACCAGCGATTGGAGTTTGATGATGGATTTCAGACAAACGGGCAAGACCGCGATCTTGACTCCGGAAACTTTCCGGTTTTTCAGCGAGCTGACGACGAACAACAGCAAATCGTGGATGGACATGAATCGCGATCGCTATCAGCAGCATGTGGTGGGGCCGCTGCGCGATTTGCTGGAAGCGCTGACGCCGGAAGTGCTGAAACTGGACGGCGGATTTGTGGTGACCGGACATACGGGGCTGAATTTTTCGCGCATCAATCGAGACATTCGTTTCGCGAAAGATAAGACGCCCTACAATCCGCGCATGTATGTTTTGTTTCCGGACTCGCCGAGCGGCGAGGGTTCGGAGTTGTACGTTGGGATTACGGAGAATCAAGTTACGGCAGGATTCCGGATTTACGCCGACTCAAAGTCGAAGACGCCGCCGCTGGCCGTGATTGGAGCGAAGCGGGCGGCGGAAAATTTGGCATGGATCGGAAAGCAGAAAAAACGGCTGAGCCCGAAATACGAAAGCTACTGGTACTCATCCGAAAAAGGCGTGTGGACGAAACACGATGGCTGGCCGGTGAAAGCCGCTGACTGGAAAAAATTGCGCGCGTGGATTGTGCGACGGAAAATGACGAAAGCCGCCGCGATGCGGCCGGGATTTATCGCGGACGTCGGACGCGCGTTCCGGGATGTCGCGCCGCTTTGCGCGTTTGCGTCTTCTCCGAATTGGAAACCGTAACCGACGTACCCTGCGAAATAGATACTTGATGATTCACTTGCCGCTAGGCGAGTTCCGACCTGCGATAGTAGTTCTGTCTTAAAGAATTTCATTCTGTGTGAAACTCCGCTGGCAATCTTCACGTCTCAGAGTATGATTCCGACGCAAATTCAGAAATGCTTTTCAAACGCAACGGACGTGGTTGTGTGAGCGAGAGGAGAACGCAAGCATGAAAGCGACGCGCAGTATGGCCGCAGGCGCATTCATTTTATTTGCCTCGGGAATTGTATCGGGACAAGGACGCGGAAATTTTCCCCCGGGTGGTGGCGCAGCACAACAGCCGCCGGCAAGCGCAGCAGGGCAGCAGCCTGCGCGAGGGCCGGCGCCGACTGAGAAAACAGTTGTTACGCATCACACCGCCAACATTGGCGGCCAGGCGATTACGTATACCGCGACCGCCGGAACGATTGTTATTAATGATGACAGTGGCACGCCGAAAGCGTCGATGTTTTACGTCGCGTATACGAAGGAGGGTATTGGCGACATTTCAAAGCGGCCGATTGCGTTCTCGTATAACGGCGGCCCCGGCTCGGCTTCGGCATTCGTGCACATGGGATTTGGACCGAAGCGTCCTGTTGTGACTGCCGACGGTCACGGAATGCCCGCGCCTTACGCTACCGTCGATAACGAAGACTCTTTTCTCGACTCGACGGACATTGTTTTTGTTGACGCGATTTCGACGGGATACAGCCGTCCGGCGCCGGGCGAGAATCCCGCGCAGTTCCACGGCATTGTTGAAGATGCCGTTTATTTTTCGGATTTCATCTACCAGTACATCACGCGGAATCAGCGCTGGAATTCGCCGAAATATTTAATCGGCGAAAGTTACGGTACCACGCGCTCCGCGGAACTTTCCGGCATTTTGCAAAACCGCCACGAAATTTATTTGAACGGAATCGTGCTGGTCTCGACGGTTGCGTTTGCGACCGCTGATCCCGATGCGCGTGTATTGTTTCCGTTCCCGGTTATGCGGCCACCGCGTGGTATCACCATTTGCTCCCGGCGGACATGCAAAAAGAATCGATCGATGAAGTTGTGCAGCAGGCGCGCAGTTTTGCGAATGGCGAATATCACAATTCGTTGATGAAGGGCGACAAACTTTCCGCCGCCGAGCGGCAAAAAACGATCGCACAAATCGCGCGCTTCACCGGCCTTTCACCGAAATATATTGACGAAGCGAACATGCGCATCAGCTCGCAACGGTGGTTCAAGGAATTGGAACGCAGCAAACGTCTGACAATGGGCCGGCTCGATTCGCGTTTTGAAGGAATGGACGCGGACGCGGCAGGCGAGCGCGTGGAATACGATCCCAGCGAAGCATCCTACGAAGGCGCGTGGGTCGCCACGTTCCAGGATTACGTTCGCCGCGATTTGAATTGGCAAACGGACATGTATTACACGGTGACGGCGCAGGTGCAGCCGTGGGATCAAAATGGCAGCGAGCGCGTGGCGGAAGTGATGCGCGCGGCGATGACGCAGGAATCACATTTGAAAGTGCTGGTCGTCTGCGGCTACTACGATTTCGCGACGCCGTTTTTCGGGATCGAATACACCGTGGCACACATGGGACTTGAGCCGGACATTCGGAAAAATATCAGCTTCACGTATTACGAATCCGGCCACATGGTTTACATCGACGAAAAGGCGCACCACAAATTGCACAAGGACGTGGGCGATTTCATCACCAACAGTTCGAGCCACTAAGCTGGCGTTTTGTGCTGCGATAAAAATTTTATTTATTCGAGATTGAGAGGAGACGTACCGAAATGAAAACGAATCGCATGGTGATTGCAGGAATTGCGGTGATGCTGGCGGCAAGCGGCGCGCTGGCGCAAGGCCGCGGCGGCCGCGGTCAACAAGCAGCGCAGACACCTGCGCCGGCAGCGACGGCAGGAGCCGATCAGCAGCGTAGAGTGCCTCCGCCGGAAGAAAAAAGTTCGGTGACGAAGCACAGCGCGAAAATTGGCGGACAGACGTTGAATTACACGGCCACGGCCGGGACGTATGTAATTAAGGATGACGCCGGCGAACCGAAGACGACATTTTTCTACGTGGCCTACACGAAAGATGGTGTCGAAGATGCTTCCAAGCGGCCCGTCGCATTTTCTTACAACGGCGGCCCCGGCTCTGCTTCGCTTTTCGTGCATCTCGGATTTGGTCCGCGGCGCGTGGTGTTGACGCCCGATGGCCACGGAATGCCTGCGCCATATTCCATCACGGACAACGAAGATTCTTTCCTCGACGCGACGGACATTGTTTTTATCGACGCGATTTCGACCGGCTATAGCCGTCCCGCGCCCGGCGAAGCGCCCGCGCAATTTCACGGACTGACCGAGGACGCCAATTATTTTGCTGATTTCATTTACCAGTACATCACGCGAAATCAGCGCTGGGCTTCGCCGAAATATTTAATTGGCGAAAGCTACGGAACAACGCGATCGGCGCAACTATCGGGAACTTTGCAACGCCGTCACGAAATTTATTTGAATGGCATCGTGCTGGTTTCCGCGGTGATGAATTTTGACTCGCTGAATTTCGGTCCCGGCAACGATTTGCCGCCGGTTTCTTTCTTGCCGACATATTCGACGACCGCGTGGTTCCATCACCTGCTTCCGGCGGATATGCAAAGCAAGAGCGTTGAACAAGTGGCGCAGGCCGCCCGCGAATTTGCGGACGGCGAATATGCGTCAGCGCTGATGAAGGGCGATCAACTTACCGGCGCGGAACGCACGAAAGTTGTGGCGGATATCGCGCGCTTCACGGGACTTTCAACGAAGTACATCGAAGAAACGAATCTGCGTATTAATGATACGCGCTGGTTCAAGGAACTCCTGCGCGAAAAACGCCGCACCGTCGGGCGATTGGATTCGCGTTTCGAGGGAATGGACGCGGACGCAGCAGGCGAGCGCAGTTCGTATGATCCGAGCGAAGCTTCGTACGAAGGCGCGTATGCCGCGGCGTTCCAGGATTACGCGCGCCGCGAATTGAAATTTGAAACGGAAGGGTATTATGCGGTCAGCGGCAGCGTCCGTCCGTGGGATGAAAACGGATACGCGGGTGTTGCTGAAACTTTGCGCGCCGCGATGACCCAGCAAACTTATTTGAAAGTGCTGGTCGTCTGCGGATATTACGACGTGGCGACTGTTTTTCACGGCGTCGAACATACCGTGGATCACATGGGCCTCGAACCAACGATTCGCAAGAACATTAGTTTTGCGTATTACGAATCGGGTCACATGGTGTACATTGACGAAAAGGCGCACGCGAAATTGCACAAGGACGTGGCCAATTTCATCAATGGAAGTTATGCGCACTAAATGAAAATTGTCCGGGTGTTGGTGTGGGCCGCGGTGGCGCTTGCGGGCGCCGCCGGACTTTCCGCGATTGCGTTTGAACGCGGCGAGCCGCTGAACGCGACGTGGTTTATTATTGCCGCGGCCTGCACCTATCTTGTTGCCTACCGTTTTTATTCTGCGTTTATTTCCGCAAAAGTTTTAGCGCTCGACGCAACCCGCGCAACTCCGGCGGAGCGTCTGGATGATGGTCGCGATTACGTCCCCACAAATAAATGGGTTTTACTCGGACATCACTTCGCCGCGATTGCCGGGCCGGGTCCGCTCGTCGGCCCAACGCTCGCCGCGCAATTTGGATATTTGCCGGGAACACTCTGGCTGATTGTCGGCGCGGTGCTCGGCGGATGCGTGCAGGATTTCGTAATTTTATTTTGTTCCATGCGGCGCGACGGAAAATCGCTGGGGCAAATGGCGCGCGAAGAAGTCAGCCGTCGCGGGGGATTCATCGCGCAAATTGCCGTGCTGGCAATCATGATTATTTTGCTGGCGGTCGTCGGACTGGTTGTCGTGAACGCGCTGAAGGCTTCGCCGTGGGGAATGTTCACGCTATCGATGACAATTCCCATCGCGATGCTGATGGGACTTTATTTGCGTTACTGGCGGCCGGGCCGCGTGTTGGAAGCGTCCGCAATCGGAGTTTCGCTCGTGCTGCTCGATGTTGTTGCCGGGCAGTGGGTGGCGGGCGCGCCATCATGGGCGCGAATTTTTTCGCTTTCTGCTCCGGCGCTCGCCGTGACGCTGATCATTTACGGATTCGCAGCTTCTGCGCTGCCCGTTTGGTTGTTGCTGGCGCCGCGCGATTATCTAAGCGCATTTATCAAGGCTGGCGCGGTGTTCGCGCTGGCCGGTGGAATTTTATTGGTGCGTCCGATTGTACAAATGCCTGCGCTTTCGCGTTTTGCGGACGGCACCGGTCCGGTTTTCGCTGGGAAAATATTTCCATTTTGCTTCATCACCATTGCGTGCGGCGCGGTCAGCGGATTTCATTCGCTGGTTTCGTCCGGCACCACTCCGAAAATGATCATGCGGGAAACGCACGCGCGATTGGTGGGATACGGCGCGATGCTGATGGAATCATTCGTCGGCGTGATGGCGATGGTTGCCGCGTGCGCGTTGCAGCCCGGAGTTTATTTCGCGATGAATAGTCCGCCGGCGATTGTTGGCGGAACGGTGGAATCGGCGGCGCAAACAATTTCGCGGGTGGGGCTACTCGCTCGCGCCGCAAACGATGACGGATCTGGCGCACATGGTCGGCGAACAAACTTTGCTGAATCGCACCGGCGGCGCGCCTTCGCTTGCCGTGGGCATGGCACAAATTTTTAGTCACACCATTGGCGGGCCGCATTTGATGGCCCTGTGGTATCACTTCGCGATCATGTTCGAGGCGCTTTTTATTTTGACGGTGCTGGATGCGGGCACGCGCGTTGGACGATTCATGGTGCAGGACATGCTCGGGCACATCAGCAAGCCGCTTGGACGCACCGGCTCGTATGGCGGAATATTATTTTCAAGCGCGCTGATCACCGGCGCGTGGGGATATTTTCTGTATCAGGGCGTGCTGGATCCCCTGGGTGGAATTAATTCGTTGTGGCCGCTATTTGGAATTGCGAATCAATTGTTGGCAGCGGTGGCGCTGGTGGTGGCCACCACAATTCTGTTGAAAATGGGCAAACGAAAATATTTATGGGTCACACTTGTGCCCGCGGTGGGGCTTGTGACCGTGACAATGACGGCCAGCTACCAAAAGATATTCAGCGCTGATCCGCGATTAGGATTCTTGTCAGCCGCAAATCAAATGGCCGCACGAATTGCATCCGGCGCGGTTCCTGCGGAAAAGATCGGCGAAATTGGGCGGCAGATATTTAATCAGCGACTGGACGCCGCGGTGACGGCGGCACTTGCGCTGATGGTTTTAGTGTTGGTTGTGGAAGCGCTATTTGAATGGATTCGGATTTGGCGTAGCGCGACCGCGCCTGTGCTGCATGAAGCGCCGTACGTGAAAACGCAATGGGCGGAGGGCGACTGATGCGGTGCTTACTTCATTTAGCTAAATGTCGCGCGCGTCAAATCTGGTGGGCGTTGCGGCAAATTTTTGGTGACGCCGCATACGAAAATTATCTTCAGAGCATTCGCCGGAATGCGGCGCATGGTGGAAATATTGCAATTCCGCTATCGCGCGACCAGTTCTATTTGGATTCACTGCAACGCCGGTATTCCAAAATTAGCCGTTGCTGCTAGAATATCGATATTCTAGAGTACCTGCAAAGCAACTCAAATCACAACGGCCTTGAATTCAAAATTTGCGCGTGACATCCTTATATCGTTCCTGCAATCTTTCTACGAGAGATTATTCCTATGACAATCGTGCGGCGAATCGGCATTCTCACAGGCGGAGGCGATGTCTCCGGCCTGAATTCCGTAATTAAAAGCGTCGTTTATAAAGCCACGAATATGGGCGCCGAAGTAATTGGCATCCGGCGCGGCTGGGAAGGCCTGACGCACATGCGTCTCGGCGCTGAGCTGGACGAGAATTATATTCGCCCGCTCGACCGCACTAACACGCGCGGAATTGACCGCACCGGCGGAACAATTCTTCATACGTCGCGCACGAATCCGCAAAAAATTAAGGCCGCGAATCTTCCCGCGCATCTTTCCGAACGCGAACGCCAAACCTACGATCGCGGCGACGGCACATTTGATTTGACGCCCGTTGTGCATCGTAACGTGGAAGCGCTGGGACTGGATCACCTGATCGTAATCGGCGGCGACGATACACTGAGTTTTGCGCACGTGTTGGACAGCGCCGGCGTTCCGCTGATGGGAATTCCGAAAACGATGGATAACGACGTACAAGGCACGGAATATTGCATTGGATTTTCCACCGCGATTACCCGCGCGAAAGAACTGATCACGCGCCAGCGCACAACTCTTGGTTCGCACGAACGCGTCGGAGTTTTCAGAATTTTTGGCCGCGACGCGGGATTTACCGCGCTTTACACTGCATGGGTAACGTCGGCGCGATGCGTGCTACCTGAAGTGGAATTCGATTTGGACAGGCTGATACAAATTCTCGTCGAAGATCGAGAAAGAAATCCCAGCCGTTACGCGTTTGTGATTGCGTCCGAAGGCGCCGTATGGAAGGGAAGAGCTGTGGGCGAATTTGGCGAGGCCGACGCGTACGGCCACCGCAAGAAAACAGATATTGGCCAGGCCATCGCTGAAGAATTTCATCGGCGAACCGGAATTGAAACGCTGAATTCTGACCTCACTTACGATTTGCGCAGCGGTGAAGCAGACGCGCTGGATCAAATGGTGGCGATCACATTTGCAAATTTGGCGATGGATTTAATTCGCGACGGAGTGCATGGAAGATTGATCGCCGTGCAGGACGGAAAATATACGCACGCTCCGATGCCGGATCCGAAACTTGGTCCGCGAAAAGTTGACGTTGCAAATTTGTACAGCGTCGATCGATTCCGCCCGAATTATGGCGACAAACTTGGCGCGCCGCTTTTCCTGAGCGCTGTGCGAACGACAGATTAGCCTCCATAGATTTCGAAGACTTCCGATAACTTGCGCGCTTTCCGCGAACTGGCTATTATTTTATTCAATCACCTATTTCTCGGAGGAAAACCCCATGGCACTTGATCCACAAAAACTAAATGAATTGCTAGGCAAAGGTCTGGTCGATTTCGGCGCAACATTTCACGCCGCGCTGGTGCAAATCGGCGACCGCCTGGGACTTTACAAAGCTTTGTCGACTGGTGGCGCGATGTCACCCGAACAACTGGCAAAGAAGACAAATACAAATGAGCGCTACGTGCGCGAGTGGCTTTCATCGCAGGCCGCCGGCGGATACGTGAACTACGATCCCGCAACGCAGAAATTCAGTATGTCCGAAGAGCAGACGTTTGCGCTTGCCGACGAAAACAGTCCGGCGTTTTTGCCTGGAGCATTTCAAGTGGCGCTCGCGGCAACGCGCTCGGTTGAAAAAATTTCAGAACGTTTCACGACCGGCGACGGTTTTGGCTGGCATGAACATCATCCGGAATTATTTGAAGGCACGGAGCGATTTTTCCGTCCCGGATACGCCGCGCACTTAATGCAGGAATGGATTCCTGCGCTCGACGGAATTGACGCGAAGCTGAAAGCAGGCGCGAAAGTTGCCGACGTAGGCTGCGGGTTAGGCGCATCAACGATTTTGATGGCGAAGGCGTATCCGAAATCAACATTCGTGGGATTTGATTATCATCAGGGATCGCTTGACGCTGCGACGGATCGCGCGAAAAAAGCCGGCGTCACCGATCGCGTGAAATTTACTCAGGCGAAGGCCAAAGACTATCCGGGCAATGACTACGACTTCGTCACATTTTTCGATTGTCTGCATGACATGGGTGATCCGGCCGGCGCGTCGAAGCACGTGAAGCAATCGTTGAAGAAGGACGGCACGTGGATGATCGTCGAGCCATTCGCAAACGATAAATTGGAAGATAATTTGAATCCGATTGGCCGGATTTTCTATTCGGCCTCGACGCTGCTTTGCACGCCATGTTCAATGTCGCAGGAAGTAGGGCTGGCGATGGGCGCGCAATCGGGCGAAGCACGCATGCGGGATGTTGTGATGTCCGGCGGCTTTACGAGTTTCAAGCGCGCAACGCAAACACCGTTTAATTTGGTTTACGAAGCGCGGCCGTAATTCAGCTGCGTAGCGAACTAGCTAGAAAAGTTCGTCGTCTTCGTTTATTTTCAGGCGCGTGATCTTCTGCGTGATCTTAAACCCGCGTCCGCGCGCCCCGGCAAGAATCGCCGTCCGGTTTTCCGCCGGTAAATTTTCCGGCGGAAAAACTCCCCATTCATTCTTCGGAAAATAGCGCACAAACAGCGACGCCATCGTCGCGGTCGCGTATGAGATGGGCGTCACGGCCAGTCCCCACATGCGAATTTGGTAGAGCGAAGGGAACTGGCAGTCCCAGCGAATTTGTAGCGGCTGATCCTTCTTCACGCCGGTAACAATCACCGCCGCTGCGAAGTGCGCGTTTTGCAGCGTGCCGCCTTTAATTAATTTCGCCACGCGTCGTGGCGTAAGCGTTTTCGGAAATCGCTTGTGCACAATTCCACCGGACTTCGAAAGTTTTCCCTGCCGATACCACCGGCGTAGCCGTTCCATTTCATTGCCGCCGATTTTCACGTTCATTTCTTTCAGCGGAATAAAATATGGCACCGTGCCGACTTCGTCCTGCGCGGCAAGCATCACGGTAGTCTCGCCGATGGGCTGGGCGAATCGGAATTTCTCCGGATCGCCAAAGCGTTTTCCGAGTTTGAATTTTCCTTCGTGAACAATTCGTGGACGCGAAGTTGCTTCGTCGAATGATCCCGTCGCCGACCATTGCGAAACCGGATCGTCGCTTTCCATGCTTTGATAAAGGCGAATATAAATTTTGTCCACGTGATCCAGCATTTCGGCGCCGCGGCGCGCCAGCAGGTTCATCAAACCCGGCGCAACGCCTGAATTGATCACCGCCGCGCGGCGCTTCTGCTCGAATCGTTTTTCGTATCGGAGTTGTTCCGCCTTGAAGGGATTGCGCTGCAAATGGCTGGACATGTCCAAATAATGTGCACGTAGACGCAGCGCCGCGCGCATCGCAATTTCGTTGAACACGGCTGCAGAGGCGTTGACGATCAACTGGCTGCCGCGCGCCGCGCGCACAATCGCCCAAAGGTTCCGCGCGTTCACGGTGCGAATTTCAATTGTGCTGCGTTTGCCCAGAAAAAGCCGCGCGCGCTCCGGATCGCGATCTCCGCAAATAACCTTGTGTCCCTGGCGCACAAGCGAATGCGCCAGCAGCGAACCCGTTGCTCCTGTTCCCAAAATAAATATGCGCATTGGCAAGAAACTGTACCACATCCGCGAAACGGAGTGACCCTCGCGCGCGCGTTCGCATCAAACGTTTTACCAAAAGAAGCGAGTGGAACGCGCTGGTAAATCTCCGCAGAGCAAGCGAGAATAGAGCAGCGAGTGAATGCATGTCCGACGAAGACCCAATTCCAGAAGAACAGCGCCTTTTCACGCTGACCGAAGCCGAACGCACGCTGCGCGAAATTGAGCCGCTGCTTGTGGAAGCGGTCGCGTGCCGCAGAAAACTTGGCGAAGCCGAAGAGCAAGTGAGCCAAATCGCCAGCCGCATCATGTTGCTGGGCGGCATGCTGGTGAATACGGAACTCACGTCGCGATTGCGCGGCGAACGCGAACGCTTGACGTCAACAATTCGCGAAGCGCTCGAAGGAATTGAATCCACCGGATGCGTTGTGAAAGATCTCGATACCGGTTTGCTGGATTTTCCGGCGCGCATCGAAGGGCAAGAAGCGTACTTGTGCTGGCGGCTCGGCGAAGACCGCATTCGTTTCTGGCATCGGCAGGATGAAGGTTTTGCTGGACGCCGACCGCTGGATTTGGGCGGTGCGCCGTCTGGTCCGCCCGTTCAGTAACTCTTATCATTAATATGTTGCGCTGACTTCGCGCGCGGCCGCACAATTTTTCCTCGAACTCGAAAGGGAATTCAATTGTCCGAAAAATCTCCTGAACATTCTTCTGACGCCGCCGCAAATCCGTCCGCGGAAAACGGCAGCCGCCTAGCGGAATCCACCAGTCCGTATCTTCGCTCGGCCTCGCACCAGCCGGTGGCGTGGTACGAATGGGGCGAAGCCGCCTTCGCGCGTGCCGCAGCCGAAAATAAACCAATCCTGCTGGACGTCGGTGCGGTGTGGTGCCACTGGTGCCACGTGATGGATCGCGAGAGCTACGAAAATCCGGCAATCGCCGCGCTGATAAATAAATTTTTTATTCCCGTGAAAGTGGACCGCGATGAACGTCCCGACGTAGACGCGCGCTATCAATCCGCCGTCAGCGCAGTTTCCGGGCAAGGCGGCTGGCCGCTCACCGGATTTCTCACGCCGGACGGCCGTCCGTTTTTCGGCGGCACATATTTTCCGCCAGAAGACGCCATGGGCCGCCCCGGTTTTCCGCGCATCCTGCAAGCTGTTGCAGACGCCTACGCAAATCGGCGCGATGAATTGGAACGCGCTGCCGTCGCAATCGCCGATGCAGTCATAAAATCCGAAGGATTTTCCGGCGCGTCCGGAAATTTCGATCCCGCAATTATCGATCATGCCGTGAACGCCACCACAGAACTTTTCGACGCGAAGCACGGCGGATTCGGCCGCGCGCCAAAATTTCCGCATTCGCAGGCCGTGGATTTGTTGCTCGAACAATATCAATTCACGCGAGAAGAACGTTTTCTTCACATTTGCGAACGCACGCTGGTAAATATGGCGAACGGCGGCGTTTACGATCAACTCGCCGGCGGATTCCATCGCTACTCAGTTGACGAGCGATGGCTGGTGCCGCACTTCGAGAAAATGTCCTATGACAATTCCGAGCTGCTGAAAAATTACGTTCATGCCTGGCAAGTTACGGGCAAACCGTTTTTCCGTGAAGTGGCCGAAGGAATAATCGGCTGGGTGAACGCAACGCTTTCCGACCAGCAAAATGGCGGTTTTTACGCAAGTCAGGACGCCGACTATTCGCTCGACGATGACGGCGATTATTTCACCTGGACGCTGGAAGAATTGCGCGCCGTTCTGACGCCGGAAGAATCGCGCATTGCCGAATTGCATTTCGACGTGGAAGCGCACGGCGAAATGCACCACAATCCCGCGAAAAATGTTTTGTGGATCGCGCGTGGCGCAGCAGAAATCGCCGCGCAAATAGGCAAATCGGAAGACGAAGTTCGCGCAATTCTCGCTACAGCGCGCAAAAAAATGTTTGCCGCTCGCATTCTGCGCCCCACGCCAACAATTGACACAACAATTTATCTCGCATGGAACGCCATGTTCGCGTCGGCATATTTTTCCGCCGCGCGCGCATTCGGCGGCGAAGTCGGCGCACGCTGCTCGGCATTCGCGCTGAAAACTTTGGATCGTCTACTGGAAGGCGCGTGGGACGACAAGCGCGGATTTTCACATCGTCTCGGTGGTGCGTGGTTACCCGGCACGCTTGACGATCACGTCTTCATGGCGCTCGCGCTTCTTGACGCTTACGAAGCCACGCTGGATCGAAAATATTTTCTCGCTGCTGAGCTCGCAATGGTTCGCGCGCTGGATCAGCACTGGGATTCCGAAGGCGGCGGATTTTTCGATCGCGCGGCCGACGCGCCGCCGATGGGTGGTCTCGATGTTCGCCGCAAGCCGTTGCAGGATTCGCCAAGCTCTGCGGGCAACGCAATTGCCGTTATGGTGCTTGATCGTTTGCACGGATATACGAATGACGCGCTCTATCGCGATCGCGCCACGGCAACTTTGAACGCGTTCGCGGGCGTCGCGCCGCAATACGGATTATTCGCGGCAAGTTATTCGCTGGCCGCGGTGCTGCATGTGCGCGGAGCAATCGAAGTGATCGTTACCGGACGCGCCGACGATCCCGCCGCGCAACAGCTCGAACGCGCCGCCGCGGAAACTTTCCGCTTCGGCAAATCCGTGCTGCGCATCACGCCCGAAGCACACGAAAAAATGTGGCTGGCTCCGGCGCTGGCCGAAACGCTGCCGTATTTGCGCGCGGACGTTGCGCAAGCGCTCGTCTGCACGGGAACCACATGTCAGGCGCCAATCACTGACGCGGAATTGTTGAAGAAAACTTTGCAAGGGCCACCGGCTGCCGCGGCGACGAAATAATCCTCGCTTGGCAGCTTGTTCTGCCGCCCTATTTCGGCTGCGGCCGCGATTCCGGCGGCACCAAATTATTCGCGCGATAGTAAACTACTAGCTGCCCGTAGTGTTCGCCGCAGTGTTCCAAATCGCCCCACAGACGCGAAAGAAGCGTGCTGCCATATGTTTCCGATACGGAT
This sequence comes from uncultured Acidobacteriota bacterium, assembly GCA_963778235.1. GTDB lineage: Bacteria > Acidobacteriota > Terriglobia > Acidiferrales > UBA7541 > DASTCZ01. Next base: position 1,192,551 of record CAVZTQ010000004.1, read on the forward strand.
ATTTGAAAACTTTGTTCAGCCCTGCATCGCCAAGCTGTTTGATGAGCGCCGCGCCGTCCGTCGGAAACCTGCTCAATAATTTCACAACGTCCGCTTTCGTCTTATAAACGCTCCGCGAAGGATTCTCCAAATCCTTGCCGAAGTCGGTCGGTCCCAGTTTCGTGCCGAAACCGAATTCAGGAAAATGTAATCACTCCTGCGATGTGCAACAGATTTTCCGCAAACGAGCGCTGCATCTTTCTGCACTTTGAATTCGTATTTATCTTCCGGGAAATCCTTGGCCATTTCGACAGCTTGTGGTGCACCTCATTCCAACTCCAAGCAGTTCCTCGAGCCAGCGTGCCGGCGTTTGGAGCCGCCGTCGCTCCTTGGGCCTGCGCAAAAGGTTCCCGTCACAACAAAAACGCAAAAGGCCAAAGCCATCAAACAACGTTCGAAATCGCATTTTCAATCCTCCGATGTTGAAAGTGTATTTCCTCTCCAATCTCTTCCATCACTTCCCGCGCTTCAAATTTTCTCCCTCCGAAAATCCATCCGTCGCGTGCGCAGTCACATATCGCCGCAAATTCTCCGTGTCCGCCAGCACCAGTGAATTATCCGAATCGTATTGCCAGATTTCCGACCGCTGATTTTTCCGGCGCGCGCATCTTCTTCGTCAAGTTCTTCAACCGTCATCTTCCATCGTCGCCCAGCCCAATTCATCTTTCGCAACCGTCAATTTCATTACCATGTGCGTCGAAATCAGCGTGAAAGGCATGTCGACATTCGCGTCGCCGTGCGCCGATTTGCAAAACGAAAATCCGCAAAAAGATTTCCGCCCAATCGCACCAGTCGACAATCGTACCGATCGCGTAAGTCCGCTCTCAGGATCATTCAGGATCATCGTGTACCCGCTGCCCGAAGCTTTCTCAAATGAAATCAACCTTTATCCCGCGTCCGGCGGAATCCATTTTCCCACCAGCAACGGCTCCAACCACATTATCGCTCTATTATATAGAGGATGCAAATCCGAAACCGGACATCCCGCCAGAAAAATTGACGCCAAAATAACCAATCCCAAAATTGTTTTTTTCATGTGACCTCCTCCATTTCGGCGTGCAGTGCGATTCGCGCAAATCCTATCATCACTTTCGCTCCGGCCAGTGTTTTTCGCGTCAGGGTTGCCGCGCACTCATCGCGGTGACATAATCTCATTCTCACATCAGCGCCACGCCGCGGAAGTCGCATCGGGGGATTCGATGGCAATTCGAGATGGATGGTTGGAAAAGCGTTTGGCCTCGGCCGGCACAAATGGCACGCGCAACGTTACGCAGATGCACTACGCGCGGCTCGGCGCAATCACCGAAGAAATGGAATATGTTGCCGTGCGCGAAAGCCTCGCTCCCGAACTGGTGCGCGACGAAGTCGCACGCGGCCGCGCCATCATCCCCGCCAATATTCATCACAAATCGCTCGAGCCCATGGGCATCGGCGTCGCCTTCAACTGCAAGATCAATGCCAACATCGGAAACTCCGCCGTCACCAGCGAAATTGACGAGGAACTCGAAGAAGCTGCACCACTCCGTGCATTACGGCGCCGATACCGTGATGGATCTTTCCACCGGCGGCGATATTCCCACAATTCGCAAAGCGATCATTGACGCCTCGCCCGTGCCCGTCGGCACCGTGCCAATTTACGAAGCAATTTCCCGCGTGAAGCGCGCCGAAGATCTCACCGCATCATTAATGCTGGAAGTAATCGAAGAGCAAGCCGAGCAGGGCGTCGACTACATGACCATCCACGCCGGCGTCATGCGCGAATTTGTGCCGCTCGTGCGCAACCGCATCACCGGAATTGTCAGCCGCGGCGGCGCCATCATGGCGCAGTGGATGAATTTCCACAAAAAAGAAAATTTCCTCTACGAATGTTTTGACGACATCTGCAAAATCATGAAGAAGCACGACGTCAGCTTTTCGCTGGGCGATGGTCTGCGCCCCGGCGTCTCGCCGACGCCAGCGACGAAGCGCAATTCGCCGAACTAAAAGTGCTCGGCGAGCTCACGAAAAAAGCCTGGGAACACGACGTGCAAGTAATGATCGAAGGTCCCGGCCACATGCCGATGGACCAGATCGAATTGCAGGTGAAAAAAGAAGTGGAGCTGTGCCACGAAGCGCCGTTCTATACGCTCGGCCCGCTCGTCACCGACATCGCGCCCGGCTACGATCACATCACCAGCGCGATTGGCGCGGCGATGATCGGATGTACGGCGCGGCGATGCTTTGCTACGTCACGCCGAAAGAACATCTCGGCCTGCCGAACGCGGAAGACGTGAAGCAGGGAGTGATCGCCTACAAAATCGCCGCGCACGCCGCTGACGTCGCCCGTCATCGCCCCGGTGCGCGCGATCGCGACGACGCGCTCTCCTACGCGCGTTTCCTTTTCGACTGGAACAAACAGTTTGAGCTTTCGCTCGATCCCGAAACCGCGCGCCGCATGCACGACGAAACTTTGCCCGACGATTTCTACAAGGACGCGAAATTCTGCTCCATGTGCGGCCCGAAATTCTGCTCCATGAACATCACGCAGGTCGCCGAAGGCCACGCCGGACAGGATCAAGCCGAGCGCCAGGAACGATTCGTCCAGTTACTAGCCAAAGTTCAGAAGGTGTAGTTCACTCGTTTTGCTGATTGGTCAGACGAGTCCTTCATGACACAACCCCACTACGAACTTTTTGAACTCTCAATCCTTTCTTCAAAGTCGTCCTGGAAGGCTTGCGGGGACTCGTTGACGGCGAACATTATTTCGACGCGTTTGCCGAAGACGCAATCTTCGAGTCACGCTATCAATTCCCCGGTTGGCCTTCGACAATCCAAGGCCGAGCCAATCTGATGGCAAGCCTCTCCGGTTACGGCAAGACGATCAAGCTTCACTCCGGCGACGCACTTGTTGTGCATCGCTCGCAGGACGGTCGCGTCGTCATCCTCGAATACGAAGTGCCGGCACGATTCTTTCCACTGGCGAAGGCCTATGACAACAGGCTCATCTCGGTCGTCACGATCGAAAATAAAAAGATCGTGCAGTGGAGAGACTACATGGACTCTCTCGCTGCCTGGACGGCGCTAAACAGCGCCTCCTAAATTCCCGTACCCTCACGTCCGCCCCCGCATCCAATCCGCTCAAATCTTTCGCCTTGACTCAAGGCGAAGAAAAAGCGAAGCTATTACCCCCTTCTTAGGGACAGGAGACTTCCAATGCCCATCAATCAAGCTTTCCTCGGTGAATTCGATCACGAAATGGCCAACACCCGCAAAACTCTCGAACGCGTTCCGTTTGAAAAATCCGATTGGGCGCCGCACTCAAAATCCATGAAAATGGGCGCGCTTGCGCAGCATCTTACGGACATGCCCAGCTGGATCAAGGACACGTTCGCGAAAGATAGTATGGATATGGCCGGGTACACTCCCGCGCCTCCCCCAAAGAACAAAGCAGAATTGCTCGAGCGATTCGACAAGCACGTTGCCGAGGGACGTGCCGCCCTCGTTGCCGCCACCGACGACGCAAGGTGGATGGCGCCGTGGACGATGAAGAACGGCGATCAAGTCATCTTCAGCATGCCGAGAATTGTTGTGATGCGCAGCTTCGTTATGAATCACAACGTTCATCACCGCGCGCAAATGGGCGTCTATCTACGCTTGAACGATATCGCCGTCCCTTCGATCTACGGCCCCTCCGCCGACGAAGGAAAGTTCTAACTTCTATTCTCAGCGACAGCGCCGAAATAAGAAGGCCGCTCGCCTACCCGTGAGCGGCCTTTCGTTTATCACCCTTCCTTCGCAGCAATTTTAACTTGACACGATGTCTATTTCTTCTATTATGTAGAACTATGTCCAAAGGTACTTTTCTCGGTGAGTTCGAGCAGATTGTTCTGCTCGCCCTGCTGCGTCTGCAGGATCGCGCATACGGCATGGCCGTGCGCCGGGAAATTGAAAAACGCACCGGAAGAAACGCCGCCATTGGCGCGGTCTATGCAACGCTCGATCGCATGGAGCGCAAGGGCCTCGTAACATCTCGAGTTGGCGAGCCCACTGTCGAACGGGGCGGTCGCGCGAAACGGTTCTTCGACGTGACTGGCGCCGGCGTTTCCGCATTGAGCGAGTCATATCAAACTTTGAACAGTATGGTCGCTGGACTGCAGCCGAGGTTGAAGACGCGTTGAGCTCCAACCCAAATTGGTTGGGCCGCGCCGTTCTGCGCCTGTGCGCGCCGAAGTCGGATCGAGAAACCATTCTCGGAGACTTGGTCGAAGAGTTCCACGAACTCGAAATGCAAGGTCAGCCGCTCGTTACCCGGCAAATTTGGTTCTTAAGGCAGGCAATCACGTCCGCTGGCTCTCTTCTGGTGATGAAGTGGCGGCGCGAAAAAATGTGGCGTTCCATACTTGCCGTCGGCGCCGGATATTTCACCCTTGCCGTGTTGATTATGGCCGTCGATATTTCTTTCTATGTTCTTGCTGGAAAGCCGGCGAACGGTCCATCCGCACGTTATATGACCTTCAGTTTGATTTCCGGATTTTTCTTTGTGATGCTCGGCGGCTACGTGACCGCGCGGATTGCTCGCGGTCGCGAGCGTCGCATTACATATCAATTCGCCGCATTCTGTTTTCTGATGAGCATCATGTCGGCCGCGTCGTCGTTCGGGCAGGAACCGCTCTGGTACCAAATTGCTCTCGCGGTCACGGGCCCATCGGGAGCGGCGATTGGTGGTCTGCTGCGAGCAAGGCAAATTTCTCGCATTCACGCGAAGGAGGCCTGAATTGAAATCCGCCAAAAAACAAATTAAGCCTGACATCGAAATTCTTCAGGGTACATGGAGCATTACCGAGCTTGAAGTGGACGGCAATAAGATGCCGGACAGCATGCTGGGCGGATCGCAAATCACTGTGAAGAGATCTAAATTTGACACCGTCTCCATGGGCGCTTCCTACTCCGGTGTTCTCACGCTGGACGAGTCGGCAAAACCAAAAACATTCGACCTGAAATTTACAGACGGCCCGGAAAAGGGAAACACAAATCTCGGGATCTATGAACTAAGTGGTGACACCTGGACGCTCTGCCTTGCAACACGCGGCAAAGTGCGACCGAATACTTTCGCCACCAAGCCCGGCACTGGTATCGCACTCGAAACGCTAAAGCGCGGCAAAATCGTGAAGGGAAAAACCTCGGACCAGAACAAGCCGGCCGCGAAATCTGCGGAGACCGAGAACGCAGTCCTCGCCGATGATTCAAATTTGCCGGCGGCCACCGGAATTCAAGGCGAATGGGCCATCGTTTCCGGCGCGCAAGACGGACATGCGATGGAACCGTTCATGATCAAAACTGGAAAGCGCGTGGCTACGGGCAAGGAAGTAACTGTGTCCTTCATGGGACAAGTTATGGTGAAAGCTAAATATGAAACGGATAATCCAAAGAATCCAAAGACGATGGATTACACACACATCGGTGGAATGCACAAAGGCAAAACGCAAGTTGGCATTTGTGAACTGAATGGCAGAACTCTCAGGGTTTGCTTTTCCGCCCCGGGACTCAGTGATCGCCCTTCTGATTTCACAACAAACATCGGCGATGGCCGCACCGTCAGCGTGTGGAAGCTCATCAGCCAATAGAGGATTCTGTTTCCGTTCGTAGCGCCGGTCCCGAAGCTTCGGGACCGGCGCTACCTTCGATCTTCGCTCGCCGTCCCTTCAAATTATTTTTTCGGATACAATAATTAAATGTCCGACCAAAGCGCCGCCGAAAATCTTCGCATCGAATTCAATAAATGGGCCGAAGCCGGCAAAGGCGAAGGCATGGAGCGCGATCATCTGCCCATCGTCCTGCCCATGCTCGAAGAAATGCAATTGCACCCCGAAGAAAATGTTCTCGATATCGGCTGCGGTTCCGGCTGGCTCGTGCGCCTCATCGCTTCCTATGTGAACGAAGGCCGCGTCGTCGGCATCGACATTTCCGACGAAATGATTCGCGCCGCGCGCCGCGCCACCGCCGACCTACAAAATGTTTTCTGTGCCGTCGGCTCCGCCGAGGAAATTCCGTGGCAGCCGCATTTCTTCACGCGCGTAGTCAGCGTTGAATCCGCATACTACTGGCCCGACCCCGCAAAAGGCCTGCGCGAAATTTTCCGGGTGACCGCCGAAGGCGGCTCTGCGTGGATTCTAATCAACTATTTCAAAGACAATCCGCATTGCCATCAGTGGGGCGACCTGCTTTCAATTCCCGCAAAATTATTATCCGCCGAAGAATGGTCCACACTATTTCGCGACGCAGGTTTCACCGACATAATCCACGAACGCATCCCCGACCCCACGCCCAATCCCGCCGAATATAAAGGCCGCTGGTTCCGCGATGCTGCTCAACTAGCCGATTTCCGCCGCGAAGGCGCGCTGCTGATTCGCGGCACGAAACCCACTGCGCGATAATCGATCTTCACTGGCACGGCTTCAGCCTGTGGCCTCTAGCTCCGACCTAAATCCGCGATACCAAAGCTCTGGAAAATACCAAACCCAATAATTGGAAATGAATTTCCCAAAGAATTTCTCGCAGGAGCATCTGTCGCGGTACCGGTCTCAGAACGGTTTGATAAATGTTTGTAACAGGGCACGGCTTCAGCCGTGCCATAGCGAACCATGAAAAGGGGTTTTAACCCCTGAGTGCGGTGGCGTTGCAGAACAACACTCTTATTAGACTGGTTCTAGTGAGAAATGAACTGCGCGATTGCGACCGTGCCCTTGGCGCCTGCACCCCATGCATAACTTTCGTCGAGCGCCACAACCGCGTTCAGGTTTATCGCGTCAGTGTGTTTCCAGGTGATTCCCAGGTCGGCGCTGAGATCTTCTCCATTGGGCCCCACACTTAAAAGGGTTGTCCCTCCGATGCTCGCCACTCCCGATCGAAATCCGCTTGGCTGCGCTGAAGAAAGTTTCCACGTGACTCCGCCATCCGTCGAATACGCCGCCGCATGTTCGTTTCCGCCGACAACTTTGTAGTCTCCTCCAATTGCGATCACCGTATTCTTCACGCGCATTACCGAAAAAACTCCCGACGAAGCATTCCCCGCCGCCAGCGGAGTATCCGCAACCGTCCACGTCTTGCCGAGGTCCGCGGAATGAAACACGCGCGCCGTAGCGCCGCCGCCCGTTCCGAAATAAATGTCCTTCGCGCCGTAGATCGCCAGCGAAGTTCCGCTCGCGGCAAACACGCCTTCGCCCGGAATAATTGATGGCATCTTATCGCGCGGCAATTCCTTCCAATGTTCCCCGTCCTCCGTGGAAATAATCAGAAACTTACCGTCGATGGGATCGCTCACTGCAAAACATTGGGATTGCGAGACGCATACGATGTCGTCCAGAAAGAATCCTGGGCGCTTGTCGCTATACTGCATTTCCCATGATTCGCCGCCGTCAGTTGTCTTATAGATTCGCGATTTGTCGCCGACGCCGATTGACATTACATACGCGACCAGAGGATTGAACGCACGAATCCCGCGGAAATCCAGAGTGTCGCCATCCTTAACATGCAGCCGCGTCCAATGTGCTCCCGCGTCCTCGGAGCGCAGAATTACGCCTCCGGATCCCGAAGCCCACACCACCGGTGCGCCGGATGCGTCAAACGAATTCACCACACTAATCCCACGCAGATTCGTGGCAATGCCGGAAGTTTGAACAGTCCAGAGTGGTGCATCAGCGGATACGCAGCACGCAACAGACAGCAAAAGCAAAGTCGGCAGCATTTTTCTCATGCGCCGCATTCTAACAATATTCCCCAATCCACCAAATAAATTGTCTCTCCACCTCTCGAACTTCTTTGACTGCCCCACTCCGCACAGATATACTTCCGCTCTCAGATTCATAAGTCAGCACGGAGGCTCGCACTACCAATGGGCGTACTTGATCAGCGCTTTGAAAAGAATTTCATGATTACGTCGGTGGACTACGTTTTCAATTGGGCGCGCAAAAGCGCCATCTGGCCGCTCACGTTCGGCCTCGCGTGCTGCGCCATCGAAATGATTGCCTCAACGACGTCACGATTCGATATGGCCCGGTTCGGCGCTGAAGTTTTTCGTCCTTCGCCCCGCCAGGCTGACCTGATGATCGTCGCCGGCACTGTCACTCTGAAAATGGCTCCCGTGCTGAAGCGCGTGTGGGATCAAATGCCCGACCCCAAGTGGTGCATCTCTATGGGCGCCTGCAGCAGCGTTGGCGGCCCATTCAACGCCTATTCCGTGCTGCAAGGCGTGGACAAGGTCGTTCCCGTCGACGTGTACGTCATCGGCTGTCCGCCTCGCCCTGAAGGACTCTTCTTCGCTCTGCTGAAGCTGCAGGACCGCATTGACCAGATGTCTCTCGCGAAGCGGCCCACCGAAGTGAAGCTGCATCCGGGAATGGTGGACGATTTCAAACGCGGCGTAATGGTCGCGCAAACTCCCGCGCCGCGCTAGTCCGCGCAAATTTCAGGAGCTGACCGAATGCCATTTCTCCGCACCGCACGCAAAGACGAAATTCCCGCCGGCCACATCCGGGAATTCGCCGTGGAAGGCAAATCCATCGCCCTCGCGAATGTTGACGGCACCTTCTACGCCATCAATAACACCTGCCTTCACCGTGGCGGCCCACTCGGCTCAGGTCAGATGAACGGCAAGGTTGTCACCTGCCCGTGGCATAGCTGGCAGTATGACGTCACCAACGGCAAGCTAACGATGAACCCCAGCGTGGGCGTTGACTGCTATCAGGTCGAAGTTCGCGGCGACGATATTTTCGTAAACATAGGCTAACGCTGCACTTAGCGAAAATAAGTGACCCCCCCTACCAAGTTAAGTCCTTTAGAATTATATTCTTAGCATAATTCGCGCCCGTAAGTCCTTTATTTTCATATTCATGACAAAATCAGGGGGTGGGGGTACCCCCCTGTTTTGAAGCGCCCAAGCCCATAAAATCATCAAATTGGCATGTTTGCACGGAAACCTTCGACAAGACGGCCAGAATTGTGTATATTGACGCGCCTGAAACCCACGCACCAATTCGACCGGCGGAACTCCAAGGCCGCAAAAGACTTAAAGCCAACCGCACCGCCTCCAAAACGGCGGCACTGGCTGTTTGCTGTCGATCCGCACCACTATCACTGGGACACGCTTTTCGTGAAGGGCAAGGAAATGTGGCGCGGCGCGAAAGCCAAGCCGGATGCGCAGCGTCAACTGAAACAGATGCATCGCGGCGATCGCGTGCTCTGCTATCACGCCGCTCCCGAACGTTCTCTCTACGCGCTCGCTGAAGTTACTCGCACACCGTATCCAGATCCGGGAGATCCGGAAGGAAAAAATCTCGTCGCCGATTTGCGCGCGCTGGAACGTTTGCCGCGCCAAGTGACGCTCGATGAGATGCGCGAGAATCCAGCAATCCGCAAAGTGAAATTTCTAAAAAATGTGCGGCTGATAATTTCTCCGCTCGCCGACGAAGAATATTCCGAAATTTTGCGCATGGCCGGAATTGTTCCTTCGCCCGGAATGCCGCTGCCCTAGTCGTAGGGGCGGGTCCGCGACCCGCCCGCCTCCAATCGTGCGCCATCACGATTTTTTTCTCGCACGAAATTTCTTCGCATCTCCGCGCAAAACTCTCACCGATTCATTCCAACTTGCGCGATACTAATGTCCGCATCCATGGCCGATAAATCCGCTCATCCGGAATCTCACGCGCTTTCCGTCGCGCTCGCGCGCTTCGCGCAGGGCAATGCGCGGGTGATTGACCTCAGCTACGCCATCAACGATCATCTGCCTCCTTGGCCGGGTGATAAGAAAACTTTTGAAGCATTTCCAAACGCCACCATCGAACGCGACGGATATTTCACGCGTAGTTTCTGGATGCTGGAACATTACGGAACGCATCTTGACGCGCCCGCGCATTTTCCTCCGGGAAAAACTACCGTCGACGAAATTCCCGCGCATAAATTGATTGGTCCTTGCGTGCTGCTGGATGTTTCCAATGAGAGTCGCCGCGCCAACAGTGCTGAAGCTGACTACCAACTACCGGTCTCGCGCGTCAAAGAATGGGAAAACCGTAACGGAAGTATTCCGGAAGGCGCGATCGTTCTGCTACGCACCCGCTGCTCCGCGCAATGGAGCAACGCCGATAAATACAAGGGAATGGACGCCGCAGGTTCTATGCACTTTCCGGGTTTTTCCGCGAAAGCTGTGGAATATTTAATCTCGAAGCGCATCAGCGGAATTGGTGCTGACGCGATGAGTGTCGACGCCGGCGATTCAAAAGATTATGCGGTGCATACTCTCGCGCTCGGTTCGGATTTGTACCAACTGGAAAATTTATCCGATCTAAGTGAAGTTCCGGAAGCAGGCGCGCTGCTCATCGTCGCGCCGATAAAACTCGAAGGCGGTTCCGGCGGAGCATGTCGTGTATTCGCGATTATTCCGGAAGCTGCCAAAGTGGCTGAGAAATAAATTCGCCGCACAAGAATATTTCATCAGAATAGTTGCAGGCAATTCGCGCAGCACTTACACTCACACGTACGAAATGCTTCAGGGGGAAAGAATCGAACCATGCGAAAAATCACCTTGCTCTGCGCCGTGTGCGCAATTCTTGCCGGAGGGCTTTTGATGTCGGCCACATCCACGCTCGCGCAATCGTTTGACGTGAAGACCACCACGCTGAAAAACGGAATGAAAGTTTTGGTGCAGGAAGACCACTCAGTTCCAAGCGTCGCCTTCTATATTTTCTATCGCATCGGTTCGCGAAACGAGCGCCCCGGAACCACGGGCATTTCCCACTTCTTTGAGCACATGATGTTCAACGGCGCGAAAAAATATGGTCCCGGCGCATTCGACAAAACTTTGGAGGCCGCCGGCGGATCGAACAACGCCTACACGTCGTATGACGTGACCGTTTATCAGGATTGGTTTCCGCCCACCGCGCTTGAAACTGTTTTCGATTTGGAAGCCGACCGCATTCGCGATCTCGCGTTCGACCCGGCGATCATCAAGTCGGAACGCGGAGTTGTCGCGTCCGAGCGCCGCTCGTCCGTGGACAATAGTAATCGCGGAATTTTGGACGAGCAACTTTGGGCAACTGCCTTTCAGGCGCATCCGTATCACTGGCCGGTCGTGGGATGGATGGTCGATATCGAAAATTGGAAAATGGAAGATTTGAAACATCATTGGGAGATGGGATATTCGCCGTCAAACGCAACAATGGTCGTGGTTGGCGACGTGACCGCGGAACAAATTTTCCAGTTGGCGCAGAAATATATCGAGCCGATTCCTTCACACGATCCTCCGCCGGTTGTCACAACGCAAGAGCCGCCGCAATTGGGCGAGCATCGCGTGACCGTGAAAAAGTACGCGCAGTTGCCGCTTTTAATGATCGGCTATCACGTTCCGAAAAGCACCGATCCGGATTACTACGCGCTGAATTTATTTGAGACGATTGTTTTTTCCGGACAAAGCTCGCGCATGTATACGCGCTTGGTGGATAAGGACCAATTAGCGCTTTCCGTGAACGGCGGTTCTGGGTTTGCGATTGATCCCACTCTTTTCCAGATTAACGCGCAGCCCAAAGCGGGTGTTGATCCGCAAGCCGTCGAGAAAGTGATTTACGAAGAGATGGATCGCGTGAAAAATTCCGGCGTCACAGATCAGGAGCTTGAAAAAGCCAAGAATATTCAGCTCGCCGGCTTCTACCGTCAAATGAAAACGATTAACGGCCGCGCAAATGCCATCGGAAGCTACGAAGTCTACTTCGGCGATTACCACAAATTGTTTGACGCAGCGACGGCATATCAAAATGTAACGAAAGAAGATGTGCAGCGCGTCGCCGCGAAATATTTTGGAGAAAATAATCGCACCGTCGGCACATTGATTCCCGACAAAACTCCGCCGGCAGCTGCGCAGAAGAGCGGAGGTCAATAGTCATGAACTTCCGCGAAAAAATTTCCGCCATGAATGTGAAAAGGATGCCGAAGACCATGCAAATCCTGCGAACGATAATTCCGGCGCTGGCTTCCGCGCTATTTTTGGTGATGCTCGCGCTGCCTGTGGCTGCGCAAACCACTCCGTCAGGTGGCACGATGAAGCTTCCGCCATTTCGCAAAACGAAATTGCCAAATGGACTGACCGTCCTGCTGATGGAAAAACACAATGTGCCGCTGGTGAGTTTCCACATGATCGTGAAGACGGGCTCGACTGCCGATCCAAGCGGCGCGGAAGGAACTGCTTCCGTTACCGCTGCGCTGCTGCGCCACGGAACGAAATCGCGAACGGGTGAACAGTATGCTGCCGATTTGGATTTCATCGGCGGTTCGTTCAACGCGAATGCTGGAGCTGATTTCACGACGATTACGGCCGAATTTATGAAGAAGGATTTGGCGAAAGGTCTTGACCTGCTTTCCGATCCGGTTCTTCATCCGATATTTCCCGCCGCGGAATTCACAAAACTTATCGCGCAACGCAAAGACGGCATTCGCGGCGCGAAGGATCAGGCGGCAGGCGTGCTTGGTATCTACTTCAACGCGTATTTGTTCGGATCGAATCCGTACGCGCGTTCAACTGGTGGAGATGAACAATCGCTCGCGCACATTACACGCGATACCGTTGCCACTTTCTACCAAACTTATTACAAGCCGGGAAACGCGGTGCTCGCCGTCGTCGGCGATTTCGATTCCAATGAAATGGAAAAAATGCTGGCCGCGCAATTCAGCGGATGGGCCGGCGGAAATGTGCCGGTCGTTCCCATAAAAGATCCCACGCCCGTTGCCGGCAAGCGATTGCTTCTGGTCGACAAGCCCGATTCAACGCAAACGTATTTCCGGATAGGCAATGATGGAATTTCGCGCACAAATCCCGATCGCATTTACGTGAGCGTGGTTAATACTTTATTCGGCGGACGATTTTCTTCGATGATCAATTCCGCGCTGCGAATTCAATCAGGATTAACGTATGGCGCCAATTCCGCATTCGAGCAACGCAAAGCGCCTGGATCATTTTATATTTCGACGTACACAAAAAATCCCACCACCGAACAAGCGATGGACATGGCGCTCGACGTGTTGAAGCAGCTTCACGAGAAGGGAATTACCGCCGACCAACTTGCTTCCGCCAAGAGCTATATGAAGGGCCAGTATCCGACGCGGCTTGAAACTTCGGACCAACTCGCGAACCAGCTTGCGGATCTGGAATTCTACGGACTGGATGCGCGCGACGTGGACGATTACTATCCGAAGCTTGACGCGATGACGCTCGCCGACGCGCAGCGCATCATCAAGACTTACTATCCGCTCGATAATTTGGTGTTCGTCGTGATTGGAAAAGCCAGCGAAATCGGTCCAGTGATGAGGAAATACGCTCCGCAAATGGACACACGCTCAATTTCAGATCCGGGCTTCTGGACAGCAGGTGGCGCGCACTAAAGAGTCGCTCTACTCCGGAAATGCTTTCAGCGCGGCTTTGCTTTCCGGCGCGATGGTGAATTGCTTGCCGTCGAAATTATAGTGAAGCTCATACGTTTTCACTGACGGGAAGTCTTTTCCCGGCGCGCGTTTCACGCTCACTTGGCCGCACGTCACTTCACCGAATGTCGCAGTGATAGTTATGCCGGTAAGTTCGCCGGAAACTTTGTTTGAGAATTTAATATCCTTAATTGCTGACGACGGCACTTTCGTCCTGGAATCGTCACCGCAACTCGCGGTCGCATCAGATGTTGCGAAAATCACAGTGTCGGCGTCCTGTCCCTTCGCGTCAAATCGCGATAAGAAAATGTGGGAATCATTCATTCCTTGTCCTGACCATCCGCCGCGGCAAATCAAAAAATCTTGCCCGTCCGAGTAGCGAAATTTGTGGCAAGTGTCGGTGATTAATCCATTGTCGTACTTCAGAAGTTGAGGCTTCCCGGATTCCAGCGAAAATAAAAAACTGCCGCCGAAGTTATTCGCGTGTGAATCGCAATTGAAACCACCGACGATCAGTTCGTTGCCCTGCGCGGAAGTAAAATGGCCGGTCAGCGAATTGCGTAATTCCCATTCACCCATGTTTTGGCCGAAGAAATCCGTGCCTTTTGGACAAGACTTGCATCCCGATACATTCCCATTTTGTGAACGGATGAAGTCTGCCGGTTTGCAAAGCAGCGCGATGGCGGCTTCAACGTCGGCCTGATTTGCAGCAGCAGGCGGCGCAATGTTCGCAGTTTGCGGGGCGCGGCTCTGGCTGCGGCTCACAGATGAAGTTGAAAGCAACAAGCCGGCAAAAACAAGGACGCTAAGAATTTTCAGTCGGGAAGTCATTTGGCTAGGTTATCGCACACGCAAATGATCCGCGCAAGTGTTGCGCGCCGCGATTTCCGCGCGTCCTGTATAGTGTAGAAGGAGCTTTCGCATCAAATGCCTGAACTTCCTGAAGTCGAGACAGTTGTCCGCGGACTGCGCGAGCCGCTTGTGGGCCGCCGCATCGTGGGCGTGCGTTTCGGCAAAACGGATTTCATTGACGATCCGATCGCGCTCGGCGAACGATTGCCGGGCAGTAAGATCGCGCGTGTGGAGAGGCTCGGAAAATTCATATCGCTTGCCATGCAGCCGCTGGAATCCGCGCAAAGTGAATTTTATTTTTTCATTCATTTGGGAATGACTGGCCAGCTCATGTCGCGCAGTCCTTACGAGCCTGTGGCCGCGCACACGCATGCATTTGTGGAATTAGATGACGGCCGCGAACTGCGTTACACGGATATTCGCCGCTTCGGACGCATGCTGCTGGTTGCGGAATCGGAAAAGGAAAAATTTCACGGACAACTTGGCCGCGATCCGCTGGAAATTAGCGAGAAGGAATTCGTCGCAGAATTTTCCGGAAGAAATTCGCAAGTGAAAGCATTGCTGCTGAATCAAAGCGTGCTGCGCGGCATGGGAAATATCTATACCGACGAAGCTTTGTGGCGCGCGAAAATTCATCCCGCGCGATTAGGATCGAATCTCAAGCCCGGCCAGTTGAAGTCACTTTACAAAGCGATGCGGCACGTTCTGAACACCGCGATTCGTCTGCGTGGTTCCAGCATTTCAGATTATCTGGACGCCGAAGGTTTGCCCGGCGGATACCAAGCTCGACATCGTGTTTATGGGCGCGAGGGCAAACCGTGTCCGCGCTGCAAGACCGCGATTCGCCGCGTTGTTGTGGCGGGACGCGGAACACACTTCTGTCCTCAATGTCAGTCCGCTCCGCGCAAGAAAGCAGCAAAACGCAAAAAATAATTTTCAAAATGGAATTGGATTTAATTAGTTGAAGTATTTCTCTGAGGTAGGGGATTAATCCGCGGCGGTTCCACGGGCGCGCTCAGCCGTGGGACGCAGTCTCGGCGCGGCGGCTGCGAAAATTAATTCGCCCCATACGCGGCGCTCGCGGCGATCAAGCCACAAAACGCGGTCGCGTAATTTCTGAAATGGCGTTTCGTCGAGCAGTTCGCCGAATAGTTGGTGGATGCGTTCCTGAAATTCCAAATTTTCAGAGCGAAATCCGTCCGGCGGAATTCCGTCAGCCATCGGCGGCACTGCGACCAGCAGCGAATACGTTTCCATCCACCAGGAAAGCCATGTTTCCAGTTGCGGCTGGCGGCCAAATTTATTGACGAGGTATCCGTAATTATCCAGTACGGAGCGATCGCAAATAATATGCGGCGCGCGTGCCGATGCTTCCAGCTCCGCGGCAATTTGCGCGTGCAAAATCCAAAGTTGCCCGTCCAGAGTTGTGCCTTCGTTCACCGGGAAAGGCGAGCGTCGCGCAACTTCTGTCACCAGCTCAACGTTGTAGTCTGCTTTTTTCAGCAGGGAACAAGTTTCGTAGGCAAGCGTAGTTTTTCCAACTCCGTGGGTTCCAACCAGCGCCAACTTCAATGGACGAGTCCTCACTAAATGCACGCGCAAGTTTTAACACACAATTCACGAATCGAAAATAGGTAGAATACATTTCTGAAAGCGAGTCGTGGAAATGAGAGCAGTGATTCAACGGGTGAGCAAAGCGCGCGTGACGGTGGAAGGCCGCGTCGCGGGCGAAATCGGTGCGGGACTTGTGGTGCTGCTCGGCGTAGGACGCGAAGATAACGCGGAGGCTGCTGCGTATCTGGCCGAAAAAACCGCGAATCTGCGCATTTTCAATGATGCCGAAGGAAAAATGAATCGCTCGCTGATTGATATTGGCGGTGCGGCACTTATAGTTTCTCAATTTACTTTGTATGGCGACGCGCGGGGTCAGCGCCGGCCGGGTTTTACTCGCGCGGCTCCTCCGGAAGAAGCGAATCGGCTTTACGAAGAATTTGTGCGCGTGCTACGAGGACTAAATGTTTGCGTCGAGACAGGCGTGTTCCAGACGCACATGGAAGTTGAATTGACGAATGACGGCCCCGTGACAATTCTGCTGGATTCCGAGAAATTATTTTGAGCGACGAGATCAATCGCGGAACAAATCTGAACGAACTGAAAATTCGCGCTGCGCGGATGGAAGATGCAGCGGAACTAGCGCGGCTCGCCGATGATCTTGGTCATCCGACCACACCCCAACAAGTGGGCGAGCGATTCGGTGCTGCGTCAGAGCAAAGCAATTACGCGCTGATTGTCGCGGAATTGCCGTCAGGCGAGCTTGCCGGATTTATGGAGCTGGTCGTTGAGCGATTGATTGACGCCGAACCCCGCGTGGATGTGGCGGGACTCGTCGTGAGCGAAGTTCTTCAAGGCCGCGGCATCGGCCGCATGCTGATGGAGTACGCGGAAAAATGGGCGGCTGAACGCGGCTGCCGGATTGTGCATCTGAGATCGAACTTAAAGCGCGCCGGCGCGCACGCATTTTACGAACGCCTGGGCTACGAACACTTCAAGACGCAGAAAGCCTTCCGTAAGTGCCTGAAGTAAAAACTCAGTTAACTTTCGGCGCACACGTGCATTTTGAAAAGAATATCGTTTAACGATATAATTGTTCATGGCCTCGCGGTTGATAGAAACCGATTACCGTTCGCTGGCGGAATTCCGTTACCGCATTCGTGTGTTCCTGGCAGAAAGTGAAGAGACCGCGCGCGCCGTGGGGCTTGAGCCGGAACAGTTTCAACTTCTTCTTGCGGTACGAGGCATGCCGCCGGGAAATGCCGCAACGATTCAACATTTGGCGGAGCGTCTTCTGGTGAAGCACAACACCGCTGTGGAACGAATTGACCGCCTGGCGCGCATGGGCTTGCTGCGCCGCACGCACAGCCATGCCGATCAAAGAGTCGTGTTCGTGGAACTTTCCGCGCGTGGAAAACGCAAAGTCGAAAAACTTGCGCGGCAACGTATGCGGGAACTCCGCCGAAGCGGTCCGGAACTAATCGCGGCGCTGGCGAAAGTTATTTCGTCGACTCAGATTCACGCCCGCACAAGAATACGCCGCCACAAGAAGAAATAACCTGATGGATTCAGCCGAAGAGCGGCGGCATTGCAATTTTAAGAGGAGGAGTTGTGAGTAAAGAATCAAAATCCGGCGGCGTGGCTTCCGTTCAAAGCGGAGACGCCGCAGGTTTCAGACTTGAATTCATTTCATTGCTGGCAGCCGGAATCGGGCTGCTTGCCGGACTGATTGCGTACGTTCTTTACAATTTGATTGGCCTGATTACAAACATCGCTTTTTACCATCAATTCTCGACGCATTTCCGCAGCCCCGAAGCAAACCAACTTGGCGGTTGGGTAATTTTGTTGCCCGTCGCAGGCGGACTCATCGTTGGATTCATGGCGAAATTCGGCTCGTCAAAAATAAAAGGCCACGGAATTCCGGAAGCGATGGAAGCCGTTCTCACATCGCGCAGCCGAATTGAAGCGAAAGTTGCCATTCTGAAGCCGATCTCCGCCGCGATCGCGATCGGCACCGGCGGCCCGTTCGGTGCTGAAGGGCCAATCATCCAAACGGGCGGCGCCTTCGGCTCGCTGATCGGACAATTTATTTCCACCACCGCGTCAGAACGCAAGGTGTTGTTGGCATGCGGCGCAGGTGCGGGCATGGCCGCGACATTTAATACGCCGCTCGCCGGCGTGGTTCTCGCCATCGAGCTGCTGCTTCTGGAATTTCGCTCGCGTTCATTTATTCCGCTGGTGATTTCGACAACGCTCGCCACCAGCGTACGTTTTCTTTTGCTGGGTTCGGGCGCAATGTTTCATTTTTCCGGCGTCGACTTCGGCATTCCATCCGGACTGCCTTACTACCTTGTACTTGGCGCTCTGTGTGGATTTGCCGCCGTTGGGCTGACCAAATTTCTATACTGGGTGGAAGATCTATTCGACCATTTGCCGATTAACGATCTGTGGCATCCGGCAATTGGCGCGCTAGGATTGGGAATTATTGGATTTTTTATTCCCAGAGTGCTGGGCGTCGGTTACGACACGATTTCAGGAATCCTGAATAGTCAGTTCACATTGCATGTTTTGATTTTGTTGCTGGTGTTTAAAACGCTCGCGATGGTTATTTCTCTTGGCTCTGGAACTTCCGGAGGATTGCTTGCGCCCACATTCATGTCCAGCGCCGCACTGGGCGGTGCGTATGCTCTCATCATCAACCATTTTTTCCCGGGTGCGCATTTGGCGCCCGGTGCTTATGCGCTGGTTGCGATGGGCGCGGTGTTCGGTGCGGCTTCGCGTTCAACTTTTGCATTCATCGTTTTCGCGTTTGAAATTACACGCGACTATAATTCCGTTTTGCCTTTGATGCTGGTCTGCGTGATTGCCGATATTATTGCGATTCGTTTCCTGCCGAATTCCATCATGACGGAGAAGCTCGCCCGGCGCGGCCTGAACACGCATCAGGATTTTGAAGCTAACGTGATGCGGCAGGTGAAAGTCAGCGAGATAATGTTCTCTGACGTGCCGACAATTTCGCCGCAGATGAAAGTATCGGAAGCATCTGACCGTATCGCGTCGGGCGATCCAGATCTGGCGCGGCATCACGCGTTGCCGCTCGTTGATGAAAATGGTCAACTCGCCGGGATGGTCACGCAAAGCGATTTGCTTGCGATGCTGGAACTGGAAGGCGGACGCGACAAGACTGTTCTGGAAGCGGGCACACGCGCGCTTGTTGTTTGCTATCCTGATGAAAATGTTTTTGAGGCACTCACCAGAATGCTGAGTAACGATATCGGCAGGCTTCCCGTGGTGAGCCGTGAAGATTCGCACCATTTGATCGGGTACGTAAGCCGCTCAAGTGTGATGTCCGCCTGGGGTAAGCATTTGGACGACGAGTCACTTCGCGAGCACGGCTGGATCAAGAAATATTTCAAGAGCACTTCAGATTTACCGCCGCGAAAGTAAACATCAGAATTTTCTTCGCCGGACGCGCCGCATCTGCAGTCAGCCCGGCGGAATGTTTTGACGAGGCCGCTCAAAGAATGAATGAAGTTCAACCGCGGGCGAAACTTAATCCAGTAAGGCTGCAGCTTCTCCGATGGAAAACGCAATTCGGACAGCGCGAGGATCAGGTAATCCTGATTCTGGCGCTGGTGATTGGCGCGTTAACCGGCGCCACCGTTGTCGCCTTCATTTTGGGAACGGAACGTCTTGGATTGCATCTCTATCCGATTGGCAGCGCTGCGTGGCGGCGCGTGCTTATTCCGGTGGCTGGATCGCTTGGAATGGGTTATCTGCTTTTCCGATATTTTCCAGAGGCGCGCGGCAGCGGAATTCCGCAGACCAAAACTGCTTTATTCGCCCGCGATGGCGTAATCAGTCTCCGCACGTTGCTGGGAAAATTCTTTTGTACTGCCGGCACGCTGGCGTGCGGCATTCCGCTGGGACGTGAAGGCCCGTCCGTTCAAGTCGGCGGAGGAATCGCTTCAGTGCTTGGACGATTTCTGGGTCTCAGTCCGAAAAATGTAAAAAAGCTTATTCCCGTCGGTGCGGCGGCTGCAATTGCCGCTGCGTTCAATACACCGTTGGCGGCGGTGTTATTTACGCTCGAAGAAGTTGTGGGCGATTTGAACGCGCCAGTTATGGGCGCGATTGTAATCGCATCGGCAACGGCGTGGGTTGTGCTGCGCCTGCTGCTCGGTGACAACCCACTTTTCAAAGTGCCGCAATATCATCTTGTTCATCCTTTGGAATTTGCGATCTACGCCCTGCTCGGCGTGGCCGGCGGACTGGTCTCCGTTGCGTTCACGAAATTGCTGTTGGCAATCCGCGCGCGCTTCTTGCAATTTCCTAGAAGCACGCAATGGTTCCAACCGGTCGCAGGTGGATTGGTTGTGGGTCTGATGGGATGGTTCGTTCCGCAAGTTCTCGGCGTGGGCTACGGATATGTCGGCGATGTTTTGAACGGCGGCATGGCGCTTAAATTAATGATCCTGCTGGTTGTTCTAAAAACTGTGGCCGTCTGCACCAGCTACGGTTCGGGAAACGCGGGCGGAATTTTTGGGCCGAGTCTTTTTATCGGCGCGATGCTTGGCGGCTCAATCGGAACAATCGCTCACCATTTTCTCCCAATGCATACGGCGACTCCGGGCGCGTACGCTCTTGTCGGAATGGGCACGGTTTTCGCGGGAGTGGTTCGCGCGCCGATGACCTCCGTGCTGATGATTTTTGAAACGACGCGGGATTATGCCGTGATCGTGCCGCTGATGATTTCCAATCTCGTAAGCCTTTTTATTTCTTCGCGATTGCAGCACAAAACTATTTACGACGCTCTCTCGATGCAGGATGGCATTCATCTGCCGACATCAGAAACGCTCCGCGAGCACGGGCAGCGCCAGGTATCGAAGGCTATGATCGCCGCAACGGACACGCTCGGCGGGGAATTGACGGTGCAGCAGGCGTTGGAAATAATCGGCATCAGTAAATATCGCGCGTGGCCGGTGATCGACAAGCGAGGAGTTGTAGGCGTGCTCAGTTTGCTGACGCTCGAAAAGGAACTTGCTCTAAGTCCGGCAAAGCTGTTGAGAGAACTTGTGAATCCGCTCGTTTTTCCGCACGTGCATTCGGATCAATCGCTGGACCTTGCGCTGAATCGCATGGGCACCGCGCAACTTGAACTTCTGCCGGTTGTGAATCGCGCGAACATTCACAAGTTGGAAGGTGTGATTACGTTGAGCGACATTTTGGAATCGTACGGCGTCGCCAAACGCGGCGCCGACTGAAGTTTCCCAATGAAATTTTCTGCGGCCAGGTGAACTGCTTCGCGCCGGTTATAACTTGTCTCGTGTCGCGGCCCGTGCCACAGTATTAGGATGAAGTTTCGCGGCGCACTCTCGATGATGCTGCTCGCGACCGGCGCCGCATGCGCATTCGATGCGTCCCCGGTGCGCGCGCAGGATCGCGAAGAAGTGGTGAAAGTGAATGGCACGCCGCGCACCTTTCAAGTTCATCTTCCGCCGGAATATTCCAAACGAAAGCGTTACCCGGTAGTGCTGGTGTTGCACGGAATCGGCGGCAATGGATCGCTGATCGCACGAATTTCGCATTTCAATAAAACCGCTGACCAATTCGGATTTATTGTCGTATATCCAAATTCGCGCGAAGGCAGATGGACGGTTGCGCCCGATGAGGGTGTGAGAAGCATCGGTGGTTTCGGCCGACGCAGAAGCATTATGGACAGCATGACGCGCCCGCCCCGGCCTGATGACGTTGGTGGCCGACCCTTGAATGAAATTACATTTTTCAGTGACGTGTTGGATCAGATCGAATCGGAATATTCCGTAGACCTGTCGCGAATTTATGCGACGGGGTATTCCGACGGCGGTTTCATGGGCTTCCGGCTAGGCTGTGAAATGTCGGATCGAATCGCGGCGATCGCCACGGTCGGCGCGGTACTGCCGGAAAGTTTGGCGGAGACTTGCAGCAATTGGTCGTGGCGCGCCGTGCCGCTGCTGATGATGAACGGCACGGACGATCCAGAAGTTCCGTACAGAGGCCAGCTCGGGGCGTCTGTGGGATTTTCTTTGCTCCCCGCGCGAGACACTTTGAAAGAGTGGGCGAAAATAAATAATTGCAACCAGAAACCGCAGCACGAAACGATTCCACCGCGAACCAGCGGTGGACTTGAAACTCGCGTCGAGACTTATACCGATTGCACAGACGGCGCGACCGCGGTTTTATATTCGATCGAAAAAGGCGGCCACACCTGGCCGGGCGGCGAGCAATTCATTCCTGTGCGCTTCATCGGAAAAACGAATGAAGATTTGGACGGTAGCGAAATTATCTGGAAATTTTTCGCCGCGCATCCCATGCCCGCAAAACGTTGAGATCCACCGCGATTGCGTGCGGGACCAACAAACCATTCGGCGGCGACTGAGTCGCCTGGATACGGAATTGCTGGTACTTCTGCCAGTGGTGAATCGCCCGAACATTCATATTCTGGAAGCACTGATTGCGCTGAGCGAAGTTTTGGATTGGCAGGGCGTCGGTATTCAGGGAGCCGGCTGAGTTTTCTCGGCGAAAGTTTATGCGGCCACTTCAACTGCTTCGGGCCGGCGGAAAATTTATCTCGCTCCGCCGCCCATGTCACAGGATTGCTATGAAGTCTCGCGGCGCGATTGCGATGATGCTGCTCGCGGTCGGTGCTGTGTGCGCGTTCAATGCGCCCGCGGCGTGTGCGCAGGATCGCGAAGAAGCTGTGAAAGTGAATGGCTCGCCGCGTTCGATTCAAGTTCATCTTCCTCCGGAATATTCCAACCGCAAGCGCTATCCCGTCGTCTTGGTGTTACACGGAATGGGCGAGACCGGATCTTCTATCGCGCGCATTTCGCATTTCAATCGAACCGCGGATCAATTCGGATTCATCGCTGTGTATCCAAATTCGCGCGAGGGTAGATGGACTTATGCGCCGGACGAGGGAGTGAGAATCATCGGTGGATGGGGGCGCAACAGAACTGTCATGGATGAGATGGTGCGGCAGCCCCGGCCTGATGATGTTGGCGGGCGTCCGCTGAATGAAATTGCATTTTTCGGCGAAGTGCTGGATCAGATCGAATCAGAATATTCCGTGGACGTGTCGCGGATTTATGCCACCGGATATTCCGAAGGTGGCTTCATGGGATTTCGGCTGGGCTGTGAACTGTCGGGCCGGATCGCGGCGATTGCCACAGTTGGCGCGGTACTGCCGGAAAGTTTGGCGGAGACTTGCAGCACTTGGTCATGGCGCGCCGTGCCGTTGCTGATGATGAATGGCACCGACGATACGCAGGTTCCCTATGGAGGACGGCCGGACACGCACGCCGGACTTCATTTGCTGCCCGCGCGGGAGACTTTGAGGGAGTGGGCGAAAATAAATAGCTGTCTGCCGAAGCCGCAACACGAGACAATTCCGCCGCGAACCAGCGGAGGACTTCAAACTCGCGTAGAAACTTATTCCGATTGCACTGACGGCGCGACCGCCGTTCTCTATTCCATCGAGAAAGGCGGCCATACCTGGCCCGGCGGCGGCAATTTTATTCCCGCACGCTTCGTCGGAAAAACGAACGAAGATCTTGACGCCAGTGAAATCATCTGGAAATTTTTTGCCGCGCATCCCATGCGCGTGAAACGCTGAATCCCGCCACAGGCAACCTGAGCACCGCGCGCAACTTCTTATCAGGGACCGGGTTATAAAGGAATCCATGAAGATGAATGCTCTACGCAACATTTCTCTCTGCGCGCTGGCGCTAATATTTTTGTGCGCGATCGGTATGCGCGCTCAACAGACGCAGACTCCTCCTCCGATGGCCGCTCCCCCTTCAACTGCTCCTGCCGTTCAACAAGATAAGCCGGAGACCGTTACCGTCGAAGATGTGAGCCGAACTTTCCTCGTGCACCTTCCTCGCACATACGATCCGAAAAATAAATATCCCGTCGTGCTGGTGTTGCATGACGCTGATAACGACGCGCTCGATATGGTTCGCCTTTCGCGTTTTGACGCGACGGCTGACGAGCACGGCGTGATCGCTGTCTATCCAAATTCTGTGCGGCGGCGCTGGACAAATTTTGAAGAGGAGTCGCAGCAGCCGCAAAATCGCGGCGGATATGGGCGTCAACACGGAGGAATGGGCGGTGGTGGCGGCATGGGGCGCGGCCGTGGTGGACAGAGCGGCGGTGGCGGTCGAGGCCCGGGCCGGCGTTCGTCGAATGACCTCGCATTTTTCAACGCGATGCTCGATCAACTCGATACGGAATATTCTGTGGACGACAGTCGCGTTTACGCCACAGGATTTTCCGACGGCGGATTCATGGATTTTCAGTTGGGCTGCAATCTGGCGAATCGCATCGCGGCAATCGCGCCCGTTGGCGCGGAGATGGCGAAGTCGCAAGCGGACTTCTGTAAGAATTGGACGTTTCGTCCCGTTGCGCTGCTGATGATCAACGGCACGGAAGATCCAGTGATTCCATACAAAGGCCGCTCAACTGCTCCGGCAACAGTTTCCGCGCAGGACACGGCGAAAGATTGGGCGAAAACTGCGGGGTGCGCAAAGAGTGCTCAGCGAACTACACTTGCCGCCGCGCGCTTCGGGCGGTTTGCAAACGAATGTGGATTCATACTCAGATTGCACGCAGGGCGCGGAAGTCTTGCTGTACAGCATCGTCGACGGCGGACATTTTTGGCCCGGAGGCGAGCAGCCTTACGTTCCGGCGAATAAAATTGGCAGGTCCAGCGATGATTTGGAAGCCAACGAAGTAATCTGGAAATTTTTCGCGGCGCATCCCATGCCCGCGCGATAAAAAATAATTTTAGGTGGCGCGGAGTGCAACTAGAATCCTCCGCCACCGCCTCCACCAAATCCGCCGCCGGAAAATCCACCGCCGCCAAATCCGGAACCGCCGCCCGCGCTGCGCGGAGCCGAAGACATCACCGAAGAAGTCTGCGCCGTCATGGAATTCAAGCTGGCAACAAAATATAGCGGCATGAAATTATTTCCGTAAACGCCGCCCTGATACCAACTCGGCGGCTGTTTGCAAATATCTCCAAACGCGCCAACCCACTTTTTCTCAACGCCCAACGCCATCGCGTACGGCAGGAATTTCTCAAATAGCGCCGGAGTTTTTTCAATGCGCGCGATGCGGTCGGATTCCACGTGCTGTAGAAAATCCTCGAAGCCCAAAGTATTTTCCAGCGCCGTCGCACCTTTCGCCGTGTGGCTCGGCATGTGCCAGCCAAAAATAACTATGATTAGCGCCGTCAGCACCGCGGATGCGACCAGCGCCACCGGCGCTTGCCGCATCGCGAATGACGATCCCATTCCGATAACCAGAAAAAGAAATCCAGTTACGATCGCGCCGCCAATCCATCCCGCCCGCACGTAGTCCGGGCGATGCAAATAATATCCGCGCTCCAGAAGTTCATCGAATATCGCGTCGCGAATGCCCGGAATGTTCTTGTAAAAGTGATTTTGCAATGCGGTAAGGCTCACGGCATCAATCGCGCCGTCAGTGAATAGCGCGGAAAGCAGCAGCAACTCATGTTGCTTCAAGCCGGTCCACTCGCTCGCCTTTTTCTTCAGGTGAAATGTGTATTCCTTGCTGTGAATCAATCCCATCGCGTGCGTAGTCTGCGTTTCTTCAATGGTGATAAATCCGCGCACCGCAAGATCCACGAGCGTCGCCGTGATGTCCCGCATTGCCGCGGAATTATCCACCAGCGTGCCCACCTCACCCGGAGTCATGTCGTCCGGCGGTCCGTATTGCACGGCGATGGCGTTGCGGCGCGGGTCGCGGCCCTTTGTGTACCAGAACCACCACATCACAAAGAATGTGATGATCGGCCCGAGGAACGGCCAGTTACTGCGCAGAAATCGAAAAACAATTTCGCTTTTTGTCGGCGCTCGGACGAATCCCTTGTCCCATCCAACTACAACCGAAACACCTTCGTGGAATTCCAGCGTGCGCTGCATCTGCACTTCCACCAAACTGTCGAGCGTTTTCACAGTTGCGTCTTGGGATTTCGAGCCGTAACTTCCCGTGAACGCCAGCGCGTGAATTCCTGTCGTGCCCGCCGGCAGCGAGATCATCGCCGAAGCATTTCCCACCGGCTCATCCCAATCATTTCCCGTGATGTTCCAATAAAGTTCGTCGTGATCTTCGTAGAAACTCAGCCCGTTGCTCACGCGGTAATGCACCACAATCGTCCGCGTGGCATCTTCGGCTCCGGGAACATAAATCTTAAATTTCAAATATCCATTCGCGCTCGAAGTTTCGTACTTCAAATTGTTTCCGGAATCGTCGGTGATGCTGACAGGCTCAACGTCGAGTGTGTAGTTCAGTCCCTGTGGCGTCGTATATTGAATCGGAACCGTGCGGTAGAGTCCGTTCCACGAGCCGGCGAAATGCGCGGTAATTGTTTCGGTCACGTCCACCACGCCATTCGGAGTAACCGTGATCTCCGCTTTGAAACTTTGGATGGTGAGTGTTCGCGCGGGGGCTGCGCCTGCGCACGATAGCGCCAGCCAGAGCGCAAGCATCACGCGGAAAAAAGCAGGGAATCCGCTATTCCGAAAAAACCTGGTGAAATTTTTCATCGGGACTAAGCCGCTGGCGTCCCGAAGCTAACTTTCGGAGCTTCGCGTTCAGCAGGCGCGCTGACTTCGAAGAATTCGCGCGGCTTGAAATTAAACATGTTCGCAATAATGTTGGAAGGGAACACCTGAATTTTCGTATTCAAATCGCGCACCACTGCGTTGTAATAGCGCCGCGCATTCTGAATCGTGTCTTCCAGTGAATTCAGCGTGTTCTGTAGCTGAGTGAAACTTTCCACCGCGCGCAATTGCGGATAAGCCTCTGCCAGGGCGAACACTTGCCGCAGCGCGCCGGTCAGCATATTTTCGGCGTCAGCTTTCGCGGCGGGGCCTTGCGCGGACATCGCGGAATTCCGCGCTTGCACCACGGCTTCCAGCGTGCCTTTCTCGTGTCCGGCATAACCCTTCACCGTTTCCACCAGATTCGGCACCAGGTCGTAGCGGCGCTTCAATTGCACGTCAATATCCGACCACGCGTTATCGCACTGCACGCGCAGCCGCACCAGGCCGTTGTACATCGCAATGATGGCCAGCACCACCACCGCAATTATCACCAGCACCACGATCATCATAAGGAGCCTCTTTCCGGACGCAGCACGTTGATGCCGCGCAATCTACTTACGCCAACTATAAGCCGCCCCGCTAATGCTGTAAAGCGCGGCCGACTGAACTAATCGAGCGCCTTGAACGCATCCGCATATTCCACTTTTCCGGACATTGCAGGCAAAACTCCGTTCAACGCCAAAGCCATGAAATGTTCGCCCGCATACGGCGACTCGAATCCACTGGCAAGCTCCGCGCTAAAACCGAATTTCCCGTAAAACTTTGGATCGCCAAGAACAAAAACTCCCTGCCATCCAAGATTTTTTGCTTGCGCCAATCCCCATCGGATTAATTCGCTGCCGATACCACTCCGCTGGCGCTTTGGCGCTACGGCTACGGGGGCCAATCCGAGCGCACGGAATAGAGCCGTCATTCTCGAAAACATGATGTGTCCGACGACGTGGCCGGCATCGACAGCTACAGCCGAAACGACCGATTCACCGTCGGCCCTGAGGCGGTCAACCAGCCTCGCCTCCGCGGATTGTAGAAAAGCTTCTTCCACAATTGTGCGGATCGCCTGAATGTCAGCCGGTTCTTCGTTGCGGATCAGCACACTATTCATCGACCTCACGATTGCCGTCGCATTGCTCTCTTTCCAAAACAGAACCATTGGAGCCGCAAACAGTTGTCTTTAGCAGTTGGACGAGCTCAAACCTTATTGTATCTCGGCGCGGTATATAGTAGGTTTCATCCATTCGCCACCTGAAGTTCAACGAAAAATGACTGACTCGACCCGAACTCCGGCACGTTTCTGCCTCGTGTTTATCAAACCGTCGCATTATGACGACGATGGATATGTGATTCAGTGGCTGCGCGCGGGCATGCCCTCCAATTCACTCGCCGTTCTCTACGGACTCGCCAAGGAATGCGCGGAACAGCGCGTTCTCGGTGAAAATGTAGAAATCGAAATTCATGCATTTGACGAAACAAACACGCGCATTCGTCCCGAGAAAATCGCCGCGCTCATCAACGCAGCCGGATCCGGAATGGTGATGCTCGTCGGTGTACAGTCCAATCAATTTCCGCGCGCGCTGGATATTGCCGCTCCGCTGCGTCAGCTCGGAATAAATGTCGGCATCGGCGGCTTTCACGCCTCCGGCACAATCGCTATGCTTTCCAAACTCGATCCCGATGTTCGCCGCGCGCAGGAAATGGGAGTTTCAATTTTCGCAGGCGAAGCCGAAGGCCGGCTTGGACAAGTTTTGTGTGACGCCGCCGCGGGAACACTGAAGCCTCTTTATAATTTCATGGACGATCTGCCGAACCTGGAAGGTGCGGCGATTCCGATTCTTCCCATCGAACGCGTGAAGCGCACCATCGGCACCAACACAACTTTCGACGCCGGGCGCGGCTGTCCCTACCAATGTTCTTTCTGCACCATCATTAATGTTCAGGGACGCAAATCGCGCCGCCGCTCCGCCGACGATATCGAGCGCATTGTCCGCGCAAATCTCGCGCAGGGTGCGCACAGTTTTTTCATCACCGACGATAATTTCGCGCGCAATAAAGATTGGGAAGCGATTCTCGACCGCCTGATTTATTTGCGCGAAGTGGAAAAACTTGGCATCAAGTTTGTGATTCAAGTGGACACGCTCTGCCACAAAATTCCGAACTTCATTGAAAAGTGCGGCCGCGCGGGAGTGAAGCGCATTTTCATCGGATTGGAAAATATTAATCCCGACGCGCTGGCCGGCGCAAAGAAACGCCAGAATAAAATTACGGAATACCGCGACATGCTTCTGAAGTGGAAGCAGGTCGGCGTGCTCACCTGCTGCGGTTACATTCTGGGATTTCCCGGCGACACGGAAGAATCAATTCTTCACGATGTCCGCATCATTCAGAAAGAATTGCCAATCGATCTGCTGGAATTTTTCATCCTGACGCCGCTGCCCGGCTCCGAAGACCACCAGAAACTTTACAACGCAGGCGTCGCGATGGATCCGGACATGAACAAGTACGACGTGAATCATGTGACCACCGCGCATCCACGCATGTCCGCTGAGGAATGGGAACACGCTTTCCAATCCGCGTGGCGCACATATTATTCCTTCGAGCATGTGGACAAAGTTTTACGCCGCGCGATGGTTACGGGAGTCAGTCCCGGCAAGGCGCTGTTCTACATGGTGTGGTTCAAAGGCTGCATGGAAGTGGAAAAAATTCATCCGCTCGAAGGTGGAATTCTGCGCCTGAAATTCCGGCGCGACCGCCGAGCCGGCCTGCCGCATGAATCTCCGCTAACTTTTTATCCAAAATATTGGCTCGGTACCGCCGCGAAGGCCGTGAAATGGGCGGCACTTTACACGCGCATGTATCTGATCTACCAAAAAATAAAGCGCGATCCCGCGCGTATGACCTATACGGATTTGGCGCTCACACCAGTCGCCGATGACGACGTCAACACCCGCGAACTTTTCCAGTCCGACGAGGCGCAGGCCTACGTCGCAATCCAGCAGCGATTCGTGCGAATTCAGCAGGGAACACCTGCGCCGGTGAATGTTACCCAGTAAATGGAATTGATTGCGTGTAAGAAAAGGCAGGCTTAGAGATTCTTCCGGTGCAGCATCCACATCGAAATTCCTAACACCACCACGGTAAAAACTCCGGTACTCCAAAACGGAAACCAGTTTTTAATGCTTCCAAATTGAATGTAATTCGTGGCTGAACCCATAAGCTCGGTCGGCTTTGGAAGCACTCGATACAACCAATTGAAGACTCCTTGCCCCCAACCTGATGTGACAAGCTGGAAGAGCAGCTCTTTTCGGTTAGCGAGTACCGGCGTAAAGATATACATGAAAACTGCCAACATGATCGGTAGCGCCGTGCCAGTTCGTGATAGAGAAGCCCAGGTAGCTAGCGCCATCAGAGATGCAAATGCAGTGGTCTCAATAAGAATTGCAATGAGAAGCCCTTTGAAGCCAACACCCGTCTTTGTCCAAAGCCATATCGCGATCGGTAGCATCGCGACGCAAAGAGTGGCTATGTAGAGCGTCAGTCCGCTGAAGTAGCAGCCGAGTAACACCTTCCATCTCGCGACGCCTTTAGTCAACGTTAGTTCAACCCAGCCCTTCTCAAGCGCTGACACAATCAGTGGAACGGCCGCGAAAATCGACAGCAGCATCCACAATGTGCCGGTGATCTGAACTTCCTGTACCTGCGCCGCGGGAACCGCAAGGGATGCAGGTCCTAGCATATGTCGACCAATGAAAATCATCGAACTGCCGTCGCTCAACGGCTTTATGTTGATGATGAGGTATAACAGCACGGCAAAAAGCACCGCCAGCCCAATCAACACCAGCGCCATGCGCTTGTTGACAGCTTCGCGCACTGAAAAGATGTACGCCGCAAACATTACGAGTTCTCTCCCGTTACAACTTTCAAGAAAAATTGCTCCAGCGAATTCTTCATCGGTTCCACAGACTCAATTTCCACCGGCACCGCGCGCAATTTATCAATCAACGCGTTTAATTCCGCGCGATCCTTCGGCGAAAATCGCAACGCATTGTCAGTCCATGTTGCCGTCCCGGCAATCGACGCAGCGGCCGCGCGCACCGAATCATTCACCGACGCAACGCGCACCAAACATTCGCCCGTGCCGCGTGTAAATTCTTCAGGTGTTGCCTGCCGCGCCACCAATCCCTGATGCAGAATCACAACTTGATCGCACACCAGTTCCACTTCCGAAAGCATGTGCGAGTTCAGGAAAATTGTTTTCCCCGCGGCCTTCAATCCTTGCAGCAAATCGCGCACTTGCTTGCGGCCCAGCGGATCAAGTCCGTCCGTCGGCTCGTCCAAAATTAAAAGTTCGGGATCGTTCAGCAGTGCGCCGGCTAATCCAAGGCGTTGCAACATGCCCTTGGAATACGACTTCGCCGGCTTCTTCACGCCGCCCAGTCCAACCTGTTCCAACAACTCCGGAATTCTCTTTTTCAGTGTGGACGACGGAACGCCGTTCAGCCGCCCCATATATCTCAGGAAGGGAACCGCTTTGATGTAATCGGGCAGCCGCATCTGCTCCGGCAAATATCCAATGCGCCGCCGCACCCGGGTATCGCCCGGAGTGCTATCCAGAAGTCGCGCGGTTCCGCTTGTGGAATCGCAAAGGCCCAGCAGAATTTTCAGGAGAGTTGTTTTGCCCGCGCCGTTCGGCCCGAGCAATCCAAAAATAGTTCCGCGCTCCACGCGCAGTGACACGCCATTCAAAGCGGGAATTTCTTTCCGCCGCAGCGTCAAATATTTTTTGTGCAGATCCTGCGTTTCGATGGCCGGGTTTGTCATCGTTCGTGCTCTGTTATTTATCTCCAGTGAATCTTAGCCGACGCGCAACATCGCGCCACATCCGAATCCAATTCCGTTGTCGAACGCATCAACGCCCAACTAGCCACAAGCCACCCACCACTAGCCACTGGGTTTGAATAGCTTTTTAATAGCATTTGAGTTATCTTTGCACTGCGTTTGGCGCCTGCAACGGGCGGCCATCCATCGGCTGCTCCAAACAAGCCCCTCCTTCATCCCATGCTATTCAAAAGTTTCAGCGCAGCCGTGTACGGCATTGACGCTTATCTTGTCGAAGTCGAGGTCGATGTCGGCTCGAATCGTCAGGGCGAATTCACCGTTGTCGGCCTGCCCGATAACGCCGTGAAAGAAAGCCGCGAGCGCATCAAAGCTGCGCTGAAAAATTGCGCGTTCGATTTTCCCTCGCCGCAAAGCGTCACTGTAAATCTCGCGCCTGCCGACATTCGCAAAGAAGGTTCGTCATTCGATTTGCCGATGGCGCTCGGTATTCTCGGTTGTCAGGGAACTTTTTTCGGCAAGGGACTCGATAAATTTGTTTTCCTCGGCGAACTTTCGCTTGACGGCGGCGTCCGTCCCGTTCGCGGCGCGCTTTCCGCCGCAATTGCTGCGCGCGATCGAGGCATTCGCAACGTCGTTGTACCCGAATCAAACGCACGCGAAGCCGCCGTCGTCGAAGGTATTGACGTGTTCGCCGTGAAATCCCTTCCGCAAGCTGTCGATCTCGTCAACGCTCCGGAATCTTTCAAGCCCGTGCATTGCAACGCGCGCGAAATTCTGGGCGAAGCCGCGCAATATTCCGTGGACCTCCGTGACGTGCGCGGACAGATGGCCGCGAAGCGCGCGCTCGAAATCGCTTGTAGCGGCGGACACAATATTCTTCTGCTCGGGCCGCCCGGCGCCGGAAAAACAATGCTCGCCAAGCGCATTCCCACAATTCTTCCGCCCATGTCGCTGGACGAGGCCATCGAAACCACGCGCATTCACAGTGTTGCAGGAGTTCTGGAAGCGTCGCGCGGACTTGTCGGCACGCGCCCCTTCCGCGCGCCGCATCACACGATCAGCGATGCCGGACTGATCGGCGGCGGCGCAGTTCCGCGTCCGGGCGAAGTTTCGCTGAGCCACAACGGAGTTTTATTTTTGGATGAGCTTCCCGAATTTGAGCGCAACGTGCTGGAAGTTTTGCGCCAGCCGCTCGAAGAAGGCTACGTCACCATCGCGCGCGCTTCCATGTCGGTTTCATTTCCTTCGCGCTTCATGCTCGCCGCCGCGATGAACCCATGTCCCTGCGGATTTTTCGGCGATCCCACGCGCCAGTGCCGCTGCACGCCGCCGCAAATCGCGCGTTACGTTTCTAAAATTTCAGGGCCGCTGCTTGACCGCATCGATATCCACATTGAAATTCCCGCCGTGAAATATAAAGAACTGCGCAGCACCACCGACGTGGAATCCTCCGCCGCCGTTCGCGAGCGCGTAATCGCCGCGCAAAAAATTCAGCTCAAGCGCTACGCCGGAGAAAAAATGTATTCCAACGCGCAAATGGCGCCGCGCATGATTCGCAAACACTGCGCCATTTCTGCTGACGGCGAAAAACTTCTCGAATCCGCCATCGCACGCCTCGGTCTTTCCGCCCGCGCGCATGATCGCATCCTGAAAGTTTCTCGCACCATCGCCGATCTCGCCGCCTCGCCCAATATCGAAACCAAACATCTAGGCGAAGCAATCCAGTACCGCACGCTGGACCGCTCTTATTGGGCGTAAGAACAATTTCTTCGCGACGATCGATTCCCGAGGGTGCCCCATGTTCGTCCCACGTAGTGGGCGAACGTGGGGTTCTTGAACTTTGTTTTTTCACGCACCTCGCTGCTTCAACTTTGCACGCCCACCAATTCCGCCAGCCTGTCATAACTAACCGCAACTCCGCTCTCCATTCCGGACTTCTCAAACACCCCGTCGCGCGCTTCCTTCGACTCATAAAGAATCCCAGTCGTTATCGTAGTTTGTTCGCCGCTCTCAACCAGCGTCGTCGTAAGCAACGCCTCGCCCGAATACCACGCATCATCAAATAATTCCGTGCACACGATGCGTTCATTCTTCACAATCTCCCGATACGCGCCGCTCACTCCCATTTCCTTGCCGTTGGAATCGCGCTTCCATATGTAGCGATATTTTCCTCCCGCCCGCAAATCAATTTCGCAAACGGGCATCGACCATCCCGGCGGCCCCAGCAACCATTTCTTCACTAACTCCGGTTTCGTCAACGCTTCAAACACCAGCCTGCGCGGCGCATTAAACTCCCGCGTCATCACAACTTCGCGATCTCCGCGCGTCTCTACTTTAATGAACGCGGCCAATATGACTTTTACGTGAAGTGTGTGAATTTGGTTTTCTAGGCGCCGCCCAACAGCGATATCTTATTGCGCGAGAGTTGTTAAACTTGCGCATAATTACAAACAAGACAGCCCCAAAAGGCGCGGACGAACAGCTTGAGAAACAGGTCCGGAAAGACTTGCCCTTCCTGTTTGCTGATTTCGGAGCCAGAGTTATCTCCAATCGGTATTTGCCGGGTATCGGCAATTCCGAACTAATCCTCGAAGCGAAAAGTCTGCACTTCAAAGCTGTTCAATATTGGGGAAGAGTTCAAGTCTCAATTGCGCCGCTGCACGCTCCGGATGACTGGAAAGATCTGACATCAGCATTGATGGCGGTTAGGACCGAAGTGAAATTCGACTCGCGTCCAGAATTTGAATCACTAACGGAGCAAGGCGAGTGGCTGCGGCAGGATTTTGCCCGTCTCGAAGAAGCCTTTTCAACCAGCAAATATCCGGAAACGCTTGCAAAGATGAAAGAATCATGGAGAGCCGGAGCGATTATCTGGTCGTTACCACCGACCTATCGCCCGAGCTTCAAAATACGGTGTATCAGATTCATCACCAAGCTAATCATTCTTCCGTTTAAGCTGATTGGCTGGATTTACAGGCTATTTTTTCCGCGCAAAAAAAACCGTTCCTATCCAATCGGTTCGGATCAAGCGTTCGTCAACAAAGTGCGCGAGGAAATGTCATTTTTGTTTACAGATTACGGCGCCAGAGTAATTTCGAGTGGGTACTTCAGGAGTTTCGGAAGTGCGTGCGTCACAGTTGACGCAGGAAATCTCCGCATGCGCGCAACGCGAGACCGCGATGGTGTCTCCTATGATTTTGCGCCACTCGCAGCACCCTGGTTCTGGAATTCCATCGAGCGTGGCGTGGTGGCAATGAAGATGAAGGACGGAGTGATTCCGCCAACGCCATTCCCGTGGGGAATTCGCCGTCTTTCTGAATACTTCACCGAACTTTCGGATGCTTGCAGCGCGGAAAACTTTCCGCAGATAAAACGCAACTTGGAAGTGATTCGCGAAGCTTCAAGGAAAGAGTTTTACGATTGCTTGGAACGACGGCGCAAAGCCTTGGCGTCTCAAAATGTGAATTTAGACTCGCGTCCCGCTTGATCGATCTAACTCTTCCTCGCCGGCACATCCACCATTTCTTTATAACTCTCCGCCCCACCGCTCAACACGTCTTCCACTTCCGAATCTTCCAAATATCGCAACCGCGCCGACTCCGACGTTCTTTGCGCCACCTCTGCAAGCGCAATTAATGTTGCGCGCTCTGCATCGTTCATTTTTTCATTCAGCATCACGCCGCCTTTTTCCACTGCGATAAATGGCAGAGCTTTTTCCGCGCCGCAAAAATTTTCTGCAAAATTTGAAAAGGACATCGCCGGCGGAAATAGCGGCATCGTCCGCCCCAGAAAAATCGCCTGGCACGGATACAGCACGCCTCCGCTCAGAATTTTGCGCGTCACCGAATCCGTACCCAGCGCATGCAATGTTTCAACTTCCGGAAATTGCCATCCTGAAATCCGCGCAATCATTTCCAGCACGGCGGCGTCGGGTTCCGGTGGCCGCCGCGGAGCAATCGCAATCCGGCGTTCCACTTCGGCTAGAAGTTTTTCGGCTGACTGGCAATCACTTCCGCATACCACCAGCCCGTGATTTCCCAAAATCAAAATGTCCGTCTCCGGTGTGTCTGCTACGGTCTGCTCAATTTTCCGTGCCAGCGGAATTCCAGAGGGCGTGTACGGAATCCATCGCCACTTCAGTCCGGCCAGCCGCTCTCGCAATTGATCCGGCCCATCCACGCGTATCGCCCACGCAATTGCGTTAATCGAGTGCACATGGATCACCACGCGATGCCGCAGCACGGCATGCATCGGTGTTTCAATCGAAGGTAATTTCGTATCCTTAATATATTGACGGAAAGGAACTTCCGCGCCGCTCCCGATTGACTCCTGCACGTCCGCCAATTCAACCGGCACGAAAATGTCGTCTTCGGTCGCGCGCGCCAGCCACTTGCCCGACGCTTTAATCCACAGCACTCCATCAAGTTTGATGGATGTATTCCCGTTGCTCGCCTGCACCAGCAGCGGATCGCTTCCCACGCGCGCGGACAAATCGCGAAGCGACATCACCTCTTGTTCGTATTGCGCAGAAAAAAAGTCCGTTTGAAGTAAATCGCTCACAAGCCGACTCCTCCTTTGCCCAATCTTTCTTCTTTGATTTGGATGATTTGCAGCAGGTCTTTGGCTTGCTGTTTATTTCTGAACCGTGCGCGTTTTTGCCCGATTTTCACCGACGCGCTAAAAATCATTCCAATCGGAAGTATTCCGCCTAATTTATGGGCGCCCACCGCGGCCAATCCCATTGACGCGATGCATCCGCACGACGAGCAATCAGGATTTCCGCCGAATTGGCACGGAGTTATTTTCGTTTGCAGGTCCGCGGAAAGCGTCTGCGTCGTTTGCGCGAAAATACATTCTTCAGGATTGTGCGGTGGCGCCGCGAATTGTCGGATCATCGCTTCGGACATATCCAATTTCGGAAATTGTTTTCGCAGTTGCAACATGTCCGCGATGGCGCGCGTCCGTTCGTCTGCGCTTAGGATTTCCGGCATATGGTCACCCACTTGTGGCGTGAACATGCTGAACCATACACGCCTGATTTCGGAGCGTGGCGACCAGAATTCCAGAAACTCGCTCAGATATCCCGGCCGCTTCATCATTTGTCCGGTAATCGTGCAATGCACCGTCACGCTTTGCCCTTCGATATTTTTCAGAATGCGCTCGTAAGTTGCCGGCGCGCGCCGCACGTCGTGTTCCGGTTGCAGCCCGTCGATAGAAACCACAACCTGTAAATTTGGAAAACTCGCCCACTTCACGCCCATCGTGCGGAAAGCGCTGGTCACAATTTGCACGTGGATTCCGCGGCCCATCAATTCCGGAATTAATAATTCCAATTCGCGAAAGCGCACCAGCGGATCGCCGCCAACAATTGATAAGTGCATCGGCTTCAACCGGTCAACAAGCTCAAGCACTCCGTCAACCAGCGCTTGTCCGCGGTGATCGTTCAGTTCGCGCAAGGTTTGTCCGCCGCCAAGATGCGCGTCGTCATACGCGTAGCAACCCGGACACTTCAACGGGCATTCGCGCGTTATTTCTATGGAAAGTGAAGGATGCTCACCTTTTAGAATCCTGCCCCAGGCTTTAAGAACATGAGAAGTGTTCATATGAAATGGCCATTTCTGGCCGCACACAGAACGTACGGTCGGTATTTCCGTTCTTAAAATATGAGCCGCGTTCGAGTGGCTGGTGAGGTCGGGTTTCGATTCAAAGCAGGATCAACTGCTTCGAGAGTGTGAGCGGAAAAAGTAGGATTAGGACAAATCGGGGGGCGAAATGTCTATCGCTCGTTGTACAAATTCCAATCTGAAGAATGGCCGCCTGCTCTCAAAAATTTCGCCCAATGAAAACAAGCTGGCTTGTATATGCGGAACGCCGGAAGCGCAATC
Organism: uncultured Acidobacteriota bacterium; assembly: GCA_963778235.1. Classification (GTDB taxonomy): domain Bacteria; phylum Acidobacteriota; class Terriglobia; order Acidiferrales; family UBA7541; genus DASTCZ01. Next base: position 1,229,821 of record CAVZTQ010000004.1, read on the forward strand.
CAAAATATTATTTTTTACCGCGGCTGATAAATGTTGGTGAGGCAGTGAAACCAGAGCGATTCCACTACCGTGCGGCTTCACTGCAGGCGGATCGGGCAAACTATCCAGCGCCACCGCGACAATGATCAGGCACAACAAACACGCGCCAACCCTTAAGCTGAACGATTTGTTCGCCGCCGCTGTGTCCAACATCGGACACCAGTATATAACTTGTAACCGGAACGGGATAGCCTAAAGCGAAAGGGAATTGGCGCTCGCCGCGCTTGTCCGAAGTTCGCCATCCGAGTATCATGTCCGCCAATAAATGAAGTATTGAACACCCGTCTCACGGAGCACCAAATGCGCCTTCGCAATTTTCTGTCAATTCTCGCGCTGTTCTTCTTTATCACTTTGTTTTCTCCCAGTGCGTCCGCTCAATTTAGCGTCTGCGAAGCCGGCAACGGTGCGCTCGATTCTGCCAAGCCGGCAGGCGTCACCATCGAAGAAATTATTCAGAAATTCGCAGCCAAAGAAGCGATTGCCAAAGCTGCGCGCGCAAAATATTCCTACACGCAATCCATTAGCGTTCAGGAACTCTCTGGTAATGAGCAAGACATCCAAGGCGAATTCAATCAAGTTGCGGAGGTTTCAGTTGATAGCGAAGGCAGGCGCGTCGAAAGACCGACCTTCGCCCCTGCCAACACCCTTCGCTCTCTTCAGATCACCACCGGGGATATTGAAGACATTAAGGATCGCTTGCCATTTGTAATCACAACCGAAGAATTACCGCAATTCAACATTACCTACGCTGGCCGCCAACCGGTGGACGAACTGAAGACTTACGTTTTCGATGTCGCGCCGAAAAATCCTAAAAAAGAAAAGCAAATGTTCCGCGGGAAAATCTGGGTGGACGATCATGATCTGGTAATCGTAAAAACATGCGGCAAAACTCGTGAAGATGTGAACGCGAACTCAATCAAAAGGAACCAGCCAAGAGATCTCGTCCCCACATTCGTAACTTATCGCGAACAAGTCGACGGCCAATATTGGTTTCCCACCTACTGCAAAGCCAGCGAAGTGCTTCACTTCGGCGTGCGCGGCCGCGGCGACGTCCACTTCAAAGAAATTGTGAAGTACACAAACTACAAGACGCCGAAGTGAAGTAGTTTAGTAGCACCGACACTGCTGTCGGTGCAGGTTTCTTCGCAAACAAAACCGCACCGACAGGAGTGTCGGTGCTACCTAAGTCCCTCCACCTTCAACCAATCTGCCAACCGATCCGCCCAACTCTTCACCACAGGATCACCCGGCGCGAGTCCGAGTCCATGATTCCCCTTCTCATAAATGTGCATCTCCGCCCGCACACCAGCCTTTCGTAACGCCAAATAAAAATAAACGCTGTTTTCAACCGGAACAGTTTTGTCTTCAGTAGTGTGAAATAAAAATGTTGGTGGAGTATTCGCCGTAACCTGTTTTTCATTCGACAGCAATTCAATTAGCGCCGGGTCCGGATCTTTCCCCAGCAAATTATCGCGCGAGCCTTGATGCAAATAAGGCGTCGTGAACGTAATCACCGGATACGCCAGAATCATAAAGTCCGGCCGCGAACTTTGCCGCTCAATCGGATCGCTCGCATCAACTTTCCCCGCGTCAAAATGCGTTCCGGTTGTTGACGCAAGATGTCCGCCGGCTGAAAATCCCCAAATCCCAATTCGCTTTTCGTCGTATCCATAATCTTTCGCGTGCAAACGTACATACCGAATCGCGCGCTGCCCATCGCCAAGTTCAATCGGATGATGGTATTTCGGCCCCAGTCGATATTTCAAAACGAATGCGGTAATGCCGCGCTCGTTCAACCATTTCGCAACATCCGATCCTTCTTTCTCCATCGAAAGATGCATGTAACTTCCGCCCGGACAAATAATCACCGCCGTCGCAACTTTTTCTGCGCCGCTCACTGGATAAATTGTCAGCGAAGGTTTGTCGATGTCTTCATTTCCCATCGCGCCGGGCGCGCCATCAGGCCACAACAAAAAAGTTTGCGGTCCAGTCGTTTGCGACCCAGTCGCTTGCGCGCGAATTGCCGCGCTCACGCCCAAAAATAAAATCGCGCACAAAAATGTTCGCAACATCCGCATGGACCCACCTCCATCGCGAAATCACATCGTGAAACGACGAGTATCCTACAATCAAATCTCCCTCAGAAAGTGATATAAGTTGCTGGGAAACGCGGCATCCGAATCGGCAAACATTTCGAGGAGGCGTTCACTCATGGCACCAAATCAAATCACGCGGCGCGATTGGCTCGTCGGCACAAGCAGCTCTCTCCTTGCGCTAAAAGCCGGAATCGTAAATCCTTCAGCGGCATCGGAGGCACTGCCACAGGCTGCGTCGCAGGAAACTCCCGAAATCCTCGCCGATCGCGAACGCCGCATGAAGTGGTGGCACGCAGCGCGCTTCGGAATGTTCATTCACTTCGGTTTGTACAGCGTTGTCGGCCGACACGAATGGGAAATGGAAGAAGAAGCCGTACCCGTTCCGGAATATGAGCAGCTCGCGAAGCAATTTAATCCCGTCAAGAATTCCGCGCGCGCCTGGGCAAAGCTCGCAAAAGCTGCGGGACAGAAATATATGGTGATGACTTCCAAGCATCACGAAGGTTTCTGTAATTTTGATACCAAGCTCACAAATTATTGCGCGTCCAAACAAGCCGCGGGCCGCGATCTGCTCCACGAATATGTGGAAGCCGCGCGCGCCGAAGGTTTGCGTTTTGGTTTTTATTACTCGCTGATGGATTGGCATCATCCCGACGGCGCGCGCTGCGCGAATGATGAAGATGCGCGCAAACGTTTCGTCGAGTACACGCACGGACTGATTCGCGAACTTCTCACCAACTACGGAAAGATTGACGTCCTCTGGTATGACGTCAGCTGGCCGCTCAATTCACATCAATGGGAATCTGAGCGCATGAACAAAATGGTGTATGAACTACAGCCCGACATCGTCGTGAATAATCGCAACGGTTTGCCGGGCGATTTTTCCACGCCCGAACAGCAAATCACCGCCGCCTCAGGAGGCCGCTCGTGGGAAAGCTGCATGACCTTAAACGGCAGCTGGGGATATCAGCGCGCCGATGACAGTTGGAAAACTCCGAAAACAATTGTGCGCAATTTAATTCAATGCTGCAACGGTGGCGGAAATTATTTGTTGAACATTGGCCCCAAACCCGACGGCTCCATTCCAGCGGAATCCGTCAGTGTGCTCACCGAAGTTGGAAAGTGGCTTGCGCGCAACGGCGAGACTATTTACGAAACCGATCGCTGCAGCGTCAGCCACTCCGAATACGCCGGATTCACGCGCAAAGGAAACACTCTTTACATGCACGTTCATTACTGGCCCGGCGAATACGTCGCCATCGGCGGGTTAAAAACCGAAGTGAAATCCGCGCGCATGTTCGCCACTGGAAAAGAAGTGAAATTCGAGCAGGAAAAATTCCGCACGCGTTTCACAAATTTGCCGAAAGACGCGCCGGATTCTCCGGTTACAACAATCGCGATCGAATGCGCGTCCGAACCAATTCAGGACACCAACTGGGTTCGCACGGAACGCCCGCGCGCAGGCGTCGGAATTTAGTGCGTCATATTCGCCGAACGAATTAACGCTGCGTCTCGTTTTGGTTTTGCGGCGCGCGCGATCCGCGAATAATAATTGCAAGCGTCGATATCGCAACTCCGAAGCAGAGGCCTGACACAAGCAGTTGCGCGATATCAATTTTGTGCATCATCTCGAATCGCGGACTCCGCGTTGCCATCATAAATTCGTACGATCCAAAAATTAGCATCAGCGCAAAGCTCGTCCACCTGACTCTTGGTTTCACGATCGATCCTCCATAGGTTTCACTTCGGCCTTCGTGCGCGCAACCTTATTCTGCCTTCCACTACGCGTCAAGTTATTCGTCGGGAGTTCTCGTTGCGTGTGCACAACTTTATTGACTTCCGCCGGAACGCTGTGTTACCCATTACATCCTCATTGAGCCTTGCTACACACGGCCATTCTACGGTGACCAACAAACGCGTCGATGTAACTCTGGAATCGCAACTGGACAGCGTCAGTCTCGCTGAAGAAATGTGCACTCGCATCGCTGCGGCGGCAGGTTTCGATGATGACGACTGCTTCAAAATCGGCATGTCCGTTCGCGAAGGCGTGATCAATGCCTATAATTACGGCAGCCAGAAACAGCCCGGTAAAAAAATCTTCCTCACTTTTGAACTGACTCCCGACAAATTAATTGTCCGCGTGCAGGATGAGGGCAAGGGATTCCGTCTGGAAGATGTACCCGATCCATTGGCCGACGAAAATCTTTTGAAAAGTTCCGGCCGCGGAATTTTTCTGATGCGTTCTTTCATGGACGAATTCGACGTCCAGCAAATTGAAACCGGCGGCGCGGTAATTGTGATGGCAAAACGTCTGCGCACCGCTCCTGCTGATACTTCCAAGACTGCATAGTTCCGCAAATTTTGCCCGCCTTCTAATTTCATCCGGCATTCCAGCCTTTTTTCCATTTGTGATACGATTACACCTTCCCAATCGACCCCGAATGGATAGAGGAGCGGAACAGTGGCGCGCATTTCACGTAAGGACCTGAAAAAAGACGAATTCCGCGAGGCGTTCACCCATGGGGGAGAGGCCGTTGCGTCGCACCAAGGACTGACCGCAATAATTCTCGGCGTGGTAATCGTCGTGGCGCTCGCCGTTTTCGGCTGGCGATATTACGCGCAACACCAAACCGCTCAAGCTTCGGCCGGAATGGGCGAAGCGTTGCGAACTTACACCGCGCGCATCCGCACGGTTGGCGAACCAACGCAGCCCGGCGAAATTACTTACGTCGACGAAAAAAATAAATACGAAGACGCCGCGAAAAAATTTACCGATCTTGCCAACGCGTATCCGCGCACCAAGCCCGGTCAACAAGCGCGATACTTTAACGCGCTATGCCAAATCCATTTGGGCCGCGACGCGCAAGCCGAAGCCGAACTTTCCAAACTTGCCGATAGCGGCAATGACGACGTTGCCTCGCTCGCAAAATTCCAACTCGCTTCGCTCGACGTGAAAAACGGAAAAACTTCTCAAGCAATTCCGTTGTATCAAGCTCTGATGGCGAATCCCACCGTGCTGATTTCAAAGCCCGTCTCGATGCTGGCGCTCGCCGACGTTTACAGCAAAACAAGTCCGGCAGAAGCCACGAAGTTGCTGACGCAAATTAAAACTGAATTTCCGAATACTCCTGCCGCCGACGAAGCCACCAAGCGCCTCGAATCTCCTGCGGGACAATCGTAGTCCAGCATCTGAATTACGATGCCCCAACAATCTCCATCGCCGCTCGCGCCTTATGCGATGGACGTCAGCAATTCCCGTGGCCGCCGATATCCTGAACCGCCGCATCCGTATCGCAATGACTACGCACGCGATCGCGATCGCGTAGTTCACTCGCGCGCGTTTCGCAGACTGGAAGCGAAAACCCAGGTTTTCACCACGCGCTATTCCGATCATTTCCGCAACCGGCTCACACATACTTTAGAAGTTGCGCAAATCGCACGCACAGTTGCGGGCGCACTGAATCTGAATACCGATCTGGCCGAAGCGCTGGCGCTGGTTCACGACATAGGCCATCCGCCGTTCGGACATGCCGGCGAACACAAACTGAATCAACTGATGCGCGATTATGGCGCGCGATTCGATCACAATCTTCACGCGCTGCACATCGTGGAAAGTTTTGAGCAGCGCTACCTCGCGTTTCCCGGGCTGAATCTGACCTTCGAGGTTCGCGAAGGAATCGTGAAACATTCGCGGGACTATTCACCCGCAGAATATCCGGAGCTTTCCGAGTATCTGCTCGCAGAACGTCCGCCGCTGGAATCGCAGCTGATCGATCTCGCCGACGAAATCGCTTACAACACCGCTGACCTTGACGATGGTGTAGAAGCGGGACTCATCACCATCGAACAAATTCTTGCCGGCGTTCCGCTGGTAAATAATTTCTACCGCGAAATTGAAACGAAACATCCCGTCGCGCGGCCGCAATTAATTTTCAATGAAGCGCTGAAACGCACGCTCGATTATTTCGCGACGGACCTGATCGAAAACACGCGGCGGCGCATCGCCGATGCGGGTGTGAACAGCGTGAATGAAGTTCGCCACGCCGAACCTCCGCCCGCCGATAGCAAAGTTCGCATCGTGTCGCAGGGCGCCGCTCCGCACCAAGCCGCCGTCCACGGCAGTCATGCCCGGTTAGCCGCCTTCAGCGCGGCCGCCCGTGCCGCATCCTCGCAGCTAAAAGTTTTTCTCTTCACAATTCTCTACAATCATCCGGGCATCGTCGAAGACCGCGATCGCGGCGTTGCGGCGCTCGACGAACTTTTCCGGCATTACATGAAGCATCCGGAGGACATGCCTCCGTTTTACACCGCCGAGGCGACGCAGCCGAGTTCGGCTGGTGGACGACCTGCGCATCTCGTTGTGCTCGACTACGTTGCCGGGATGACGGACCATTTTTTGTTGCGCACGCATCGCGAGTTGATCGGCACGGCGAAATAGATCATGTAGGGGCGCTGCTTGCTGCGCTCCTACATGATCCGGTCCCGAACTCTCTACGTGGCGCGCCATAGCCTTGGCGGAGGCGGGTACCCAGGTTTTCTAAATCTGTCCGCGCCCCTAGCGACTGTTCACGCCGAGTTGCAAAGGGCCCTGCGAGCTGTCTTTCAGTCTACCGTTCGACCATCGGACGATTATCCGAGTACCGATGCCTGACGGTACTGTTGTATATATGCAGTTCTCTAACTATACTGCGATAGCTCAGGCATTAATTTCGCCGAGCCCGAACTTCCTAGTTACGGGTGTCCCTTAAGAGTTCGCGACTACCAAGAATGCCAACTACGTCCGAACTCGTAGCAGTCGACCTTCTCAACAACCGCAGACTGCTGCTGTGGATTGCTGCCGGCACCTCCGTGCCAGCAGGCATTCCTCCCGATAGCCGAACCGCTGGCGGATTGGCAAACCAACTTGCACTAATACATTTCGGCCGACAGGAAGAAGTTGACCGGGAGATGGGACAACCATTTAATCTTGCCGAGCTCGCACAGCGAATAACCAAAGCGAGAGTCCGCGACCTCATTATTCAACAAGGATGGGATGAGCTAGAGGGAACCGCAGGCCACCACGCGATTGCGGCTTTAAAGTGCGAGGGTTTTGATGTCGACGTTGTTACCATCAACTATGACCCGCTTATTGAAAACGGGCTGAAGACATTGAATTTGCAACCGGTAATCGTTTGCTCTCCAGGTCAAGTCCACCTCCTCACCGACAACGTCCTCCACGTCATTAAGCTGCACGGATGTCCATTTTCCGACCGAAACCTCAATAATCTAATTATGCTCGCCGCCGACCTTCGGACGCCGCAGCGCTGGATCGTAAATTTTTTGAGAGGCAGGCTTCAGGAGCGAATATTTATCTATTCGGGATTCTCAGGAAACGTAGACTACGTACGGGATGCTGTTGCGCAAATTTACGGAGATCTCGAAGGGCACGTGCCTGGTGCCTATGCGGTTGACATAGTCTCGAGCGGAACTGTGTTCGCGGCAGGAAACTCTCTAGGCGAGTTTTATCAACACTGCGGCGTTATTCCCGAAAGGTATACCGCCGACGGGTCCGATCGATTTTTTGAAGACGTTGCGAATCGAGTTTTTCGAGGAATTATGCTCAACGAACTCGAGGACGCATCAGAGGATGCAGCAGAATACCAGCAACCGATTTCGTTCGGACTTTCCAGAACCATTCGCGGACTTGAGCACGCGGCCGTCCGTGGGTTTGCCCGGCGGCTTTTAGCTCTTTCTAAAAACAAAGTCGTCAGACTGCGTGATGTTGATTTGAGAGGCGCTATAAAATGGATGCTTTTGCTCACCTCCTCAGGGATCCTCGAAGATTCGAGCTTTCGTCCCGTCCTAACCCTTCCGTTTAACCCTGGTCTTGACAGTCACGCCTCCGATCCGATAGTCATCATCGATGGACTACGAAAGAATGCGCTCCATTGCCGCGAGAGACTTAAAGAGCGTATCTGTGAGAATGACTTCAAAGAAGAGTTCCGCCTTCGAGGTCTCGCTCGGTGCTACTTTATTATAATCAACTGCGTCAGTTTTATAGATGCTTCAACACTCGATATCGTCCCGCGAGAAGAGGACACAACCGTCGAAGGATATGATCCTGCAGTTTGTTATGATGAAAACTCTTTGCTCGGTTCCTTTGGAGACATGGTCAAGCGATTCGCGCGATGAACGAACTATTGAAGCAGCTAATTCCATTTCTTTCCGACCTGAAGCTCGAGATTGTAATGGGCGACGGCAAACCATTTGGCCTTCTTGGCCAAAATGAAGATCTAATCGTTTTCGTTGCCACAGCTGGTGACGACATTGCAAAATGCGTGAGCGATTCAGTGAACGCCCTTATCGGGCCGTTCCGCATAAAGAGTTTCGGCGCCAAGACTCTTGAGATATATGCCATATTTTTAGCCGACCCCCAGACGCCGCTTGAAATCATCGAAAAATATGAGCAGGATATTCGCGTCTGTCGAAAGATAATACTTAGGGATGCAGCTGAGTTTTCGTCCCGACTTTCCTTCCTAAGTCCGCTACGCGACGACGGACCCGGTGGACCGAATCTCGACGAATTGCTTTGGACAACTTTAGCCGAAAAGTTATCGTCTCGAGAGATTGATCTGCTTCGAGAACTCCGCGATCGAGATATGAGCCTCGATGATTTCTTGACCTGGATGGGGAATCGTAAATGAGAATTCGCTCCGTTACCATTCGAGGATTTCGAGCATTCAACGTCGAGCGTCGGTTCAATTTGGCGTCGACCAACGTGTTCTGTGGAAGAAACGGCTACGGCAAGACTTCATTCTTTGACGCGATCGGCTGGTGCCTATTCGGTACGGTACAGAGGTTGTCGGGAACACGAGACTTCTCTCGGGCAGGGGACGTTTGCCAAAACAAGTTCGCAAGCCACGCCGCGCTGGTCTGTGTCGAACTCGAGACGACATCGGGTCGCGTATTTAAAAGAATACGCACCCGAGATGGCTGCCGCTCGTTTCTCAATACCGTCGAGATTCCCGATCGCGAGTTTCTTGCCGAGATTGGATTCGGAGCTGCGGACGCGCAGGACACTTTCTACAGAACCTACCATTTGGAGCAAGAACGTCTCAATTCCTTTGTGCGCGACTCGAAGCCGCGGAGCCGATACGACTCGATGGTCTCACTTTTGAAGTTAGGCTCGATTGATGAACTCGCAGGTCGAGTTGGCGCGCTAAAAACGGTTCTGTCGGAGTTGGGCTCGGAACTCCGCGAACGAGCCGCGACCGCCGAAGCACGCTTAACGTATCTCCAAGGTGATATAGCCGCTCTTACATCAGTTAATGCCGCCCCTCCAGCGGAAGTCGTTAAAGCGCGGTATGCGTCGCTTCGAGAAGCGTTCGACGAAGCTGCGCGCGGTTTCGGAACCATCGGCTTCGGTGACGACGACATTCCAACGATTGAGCGCAACATCCCCGTCCTCATGAACCAAATCTCCACCGCGAGGCAGGATCTCACACAGTTACTATCAACGACCAATGACCTGTTGAGTCTCGCGCGGCGAGACGAATCCGCTCCGGAAGACCTGGAAACCGAGCTCGAAAATGCAACGAAACTGATCAGCTACTCTCACGAAGGCCATGACGCCCTTTCGGCCGGTGCCGAGACACTTAGAAAGAACCTTACAGATTTGGACCTGCGCATAGCTGAGGAGAAGCGACTGCAGGCACGTGTGCAATCCGTCTTGGCAGATGTGAGGCAGCTCGTAACCGCTGATTTTTGCCCCATATGTCTGCGTCCGCTTGAAAAGGAAAAGATTATCTCCACGATTGACGATCAAATCGGCAAAACCGGGACCGACCTATCGTCACTCATAGGCGAACGCGAAAAACTCGCTCAAGACCTAGCGACAAATCAGCAGGACTTGGCCAAAAAAAACCGAGACTTAGCGCAACTCGAACAGACGTTGCGAAATCTCAAAGAAGGCATCAACAAACGACAGGAATACGATCGCCGTCTTCGTGAATTTCGAACGTCAGAAGTTGCGATACGTTGGAATCTATCGTCGCTCGAACCGGCTGATATCGAAACCCGGGCGCGGGAGGCGATTCGCCTACTTGAAGCGGCACAAATTCGAGCAATTGAACTAAATAAATTTCTCGAAGAACTGAGATCCGCGCCCCTGCTCCCACAGAAAGAGTCCCAACTGACGGAGATTCGGCAAACATATTTGGAAGCAAAGGGAAAAATCGATGCAACAAATTCCCTCGTTAATATGCTGGCGAAATGCGGCGAGTCCCTAGCAGACGCCAAGGCTACGCTTGTGTCGACCGCACTTGAGTCGTACAAGCCTTTGATTCGAAACCTGTATGCGCGTCTACAACCACACCCGTTGTTTACAGAGATAGATTTCGAGGTATTTCGGGAGTACGGCGAGGCAGGACTTTACTTTCGTGTGTTTCCCAGAAGCGGAGAAATACAAGCCTTTCCACAAACGGTTTTCAGCGCAAGCCAACTGAACGCACTTGCCGTATGCATTTTCCTCGCCATGAATATACATGCCAGTGGACCTCTTAAATTGATGATGTTGGACGATCCCATCCAGGCTATGGACGACATTAACGTATTAGGGTTTTGCGACGTTCTAAGGAGAGCTAAGCCGAGCACTCAAATATTCGTGTCAACGCACAGCAAGGAATTCTATCGGCTCTTAATGAGTAAGTTGAGACCATCGCGTGCAGACGACAAGGTGAAAGGATTCCAGTTTGAGTCCTGGACCAGGACTGGTCCAGAGATTCGAGAGGAAGATTTGGATTTTATTGGCACTGGCCTTAGTATTGGCGATGTCGCGAAAGCCATCAGCGAGCCGAAATCGGCGGCCTAGGTGGGGCTCTTCTATGCAGCCTATTCGAATGCCCCTCAACAGCGTCCCCATAAATTATCTTAATATAACTATACTTTTCTATTGACACGAAACCCCCTCCCATGCTATCGTACGTAGCGCACTAGGATTAGCCTCTTCCAACCGCACTCCTGAACTTCAATCCTCCAAACTTTCCGATCAAAAACCACCTCTATAAGTATGAGCCTGCTTGTGTCTTAGGACGCCGAAGCAGCCCGGATTCAACTCAAGGCAGAACTTGAGGTACCTCAAGTCTGTAACTGTTGCAAGCAAAGGACTTCAACTCCTGCATTTGCAACACTTACAGACCATTTGAGCTAAGTCCTTTAGAATCAACAACCATAGTAACCACAAGGTTACTATGCTAAGTCCTTTATTTGCAGCAGTTACAGAATGGGGCCCCCGTAAGTCCTTTAGATAGAGCAGTTACAGAAACGACGGGGGCGGGGCCCGGAGCTCGGAAATGCCCTTGTTTTCGTAGGGACCTCCTTCAGGTGGTCCGCTTGGTTTGAAATGGATTGGAACCGGACCACCTGAAGGAGGTCCCTACGAAAGCGCACCACAAATTTGGAAACGTCTTCAGCGCACATGGCGTGCGCGGACTTCAAAAAAGGAGAATCACCAATGCCCAGAAAACAAAAATCACCCACCATCACCCAATCTCTCATCCTCGATAAGAACCGCTGCCGCTTCACCACAATCGACGGCCGCCGCTGCCGCATGTATCGCGCCAAAGGACACAATTCCCTCTGCATGACTCACGCCCAACAAGAGGAACAAATGCTCAACGCCCAAACCGTCGCCGCGGAACTCATCGGCCCCGTCGAAGAATATCAAACCGCGATGTGCGTCAATCGAACGCTCGGCTGCCTCTTCAACCTCGTAGCCCAAAAACGTATCTCTAATAGGGATGGCGCTCTTCTGGCCTACATCGGTCAAATGCTTCTTCGGAGCGTCGGATCAACGATTAAGGAAGAATTCCTCCGCGTATCCAACAAAGAGCGAGGAACCACAGAGTGGCACGCCAACGTCCTCAGAGCTTGTGAAATCCTAAGCAACGACTACTCCCTGCGAGGCAAAGAACGGGACGAGGACGACCCAGAAACCGAAGAACCGGCCGGGTAAGTTCAAAGTCCGAAACTCTAGCCCCCGCCGTCCCGTGGAAAATCAAAACCGATAGGATCTTTCTTCTTCTCGTTCGCTCGTTTCTTCATGATCTTGCAAACAAGCTCGAGGGAATAAACACTCGACATGATGTAGGTAGGACGTGCTTCTCGATCCCATCCGTGGACGAGGATTGCCGGGCTCTGCGTAAACTGAAGTCGCGCAACGATGATCGGTTCTCCTGACCGTGTGTAACACAAGATAGAAAGCGCTTGCTGCGCAGTAAGTGAGCGCTCCAGCGCCCGTATCTTCTCGACAATTGCCCGGTGAAAGTCCTCGGAAGCCGACGGCGTTCTTGGCATATTCGCTTTGGCTAACTGCAAATCCGGACGCACAAATCTGTCAGGCATCGATTCGTCCTCCATGTGGCTGATGAATTGGATTGCGCGGGGACGTGATTCGTGGCCGTGAATGATGGGTATTGGGATGCGAAGAGCGTGGGTCGGGACGATGGGCGGGGAGCGGTGGCTGGAGGTGAGTGGCTAGCGACTAGTGAAAACCGCCGTCAGAGGCGCTGTTTCACAGCAGGTCACATTTGCTTGGAGTTCTATTGTGTGGGGCGAAGTAGGTGCTCAGAGTTGTAATGGTAGAGCTGTGGTTTGTTCCTCCTGCAGTTGCGGGAGGAAAAGAGCCGGCAGGATGCCGGCGCTACGAGATCGGAACGGATTGACGAACGGAAAGAGCGAGGATATGGCTAGACTTGATTCGGCTGAATTGAAGACTTTGGAGAAGCGCGAGAAGCATCTTTCGATTTTGGCGGCCGTCTTCGTGTTGGTGCAGGCCAGCGGAATGGCGTTGTTGATGTATCCGATGGTGTTTTTGCATCCGGAAGAGGGCAACAAGTTGACGATGCGAATTGCGTTTGTGGGATTTTGCGTACTGACGCTGCTGTTTGTGACGTACTTGTTCGATCGTCAGAGGACGGTGCGGAAGTTGAAGCAGCACTTGGTGGAAGAGATGGAGCGCAACGTTGAGCTGCGAAACCAAGCCAATGTGGATTTGCTGCACGGGCTGGCGGATGTGCGTCATTTCCACGATCAACTGTCGATGGAATTCCGGCGTGCGATGACGATGACGAAGCCACTTTCGATGATCGCTGTGAAGGTGAATGTGGCGGCGTCAATGAAGGATGAGAAGGAAGTGACGGCGGCGCTGGGCGAAGCGGTGAAGGGAATTGCGAAGTGTGTGAGGGCGTCGGACACGACTTACTTGCTGGCGCCAGCGCTGTTTGGCGTGATACTGCCGGAGGTTCCGGCGTCGGACGCCAACGTGATTGAAATGAAGATTGATGAGACGCTGCGGATGATCAGCGCGGGTAAATATAAGATTGAGTTGACGACGTGCAATTATCCGGAGCAGGTGCAGAGCGCGCACGAGTTGGAAGATGTAGTGGCGTCGTTGATGCCGCAGAGGCAGGTTTGGGAAGAGGTTGGATCGTCCAGGTGAAGACAACAGCCAGGTGAAGACAACAGCGCGGTAAAGAAAATTTCGCAGTGGAATAAGTTCTACAGTATGTTAGGTTCCACACTGAACTAAGTTCTACCGTGCGCTAAGTTCTAAAACGGGCCAAGTTACGTTTAGGTGATACGGGCGGTCAGACGGATGAGCGTCTGACTGATACAGAAGAAAGGGACCTGCTGAGCCCCAGCGGCCGTGAACGTGAAAATGGCGAAATTTGATCTGGAAGAAATAAAGGCCCTCGAGAAGCGCGAATTTCAACTTATGATTTTGGCGGCCGTCTTCGTATTGGTGCTGGCGGGCGGAGTGGCGCTGCTGATGTATCCGACGGTGTTCCTGCATCCCGAAGAGGGAAGCAAGTGGACGATGCAGATTGCGTTCACCGGATTCTGCGCGTTGACGGTTTTGTTTGTCGTGTATCTGTTTGATCGTCAGCGCACGGTGCAGAGATTGAAGCAGCACCTGATAGAAGAGATCGAGCGAAACACCGAGCTGCGCAATCAATCCAACATGGATTTGCTGGACGTTCTGGGCGACGTGAGCCGTTTCCATGATCAGCTTGCCATGGAATTTCCACGCGCGGTGACGATGCGGAAGCCGCTTTCTTTGCTCGGTGTGAAGGTGAAGGTGGCAAGGAATCTGGCCGGCGAGACGGAAACATCCGCCGCGCTGGGCGAAGCCGTGAAGGGAATTGCGCGGGCATTGCGTTCGACGGATTCGCTCTACGCGCTCGGGCAGGCGGTATTCGGCGCGGTGATGCCGGAGGCCAGCATAGCGAACGTCAAGCTGGTGGAATTGAAAATCGAACAGACGCTGAGGTCGATTGGTGCGGCAGGGCGGTTCGATTTTGAGATAACTACCTGCAACTACCCAAAGCAAGTGCAAACCGCACTCGAGATGGAAGATTTCGTGGCGTCCCTGCTGCCGCAAGAGTAGACGCGGGAAGAGGTTGGAGTTCGAGGTAGGGCACCGCAGAACACGCAGCCAAGATTGGCTGCGCCACTTAACCCGGCATGTACGACGTTCAACTCTCCGCATAAAAACAAAGGCTGTCCGCCTGAAGGCGGACGCTACATGTGCTAGGTCAAAGGCGCACAGACAGGAATGTCTGTGCTACTTAGCGCTATGTCGTGCGGACTACGCTTGTTGATGCGCGGTGTCCCTGCGAACACCTGAGATTTTTTGACGACGAAGTTCACGCGCGATTCAAAAAGTCACTCCGAAATTCTAATTGTTGCTCCGCAATGTAGTGCATCAAACACTGATAAACATTGGCGATTTTCCACCTGTACCACGGTTCTGAAGTCGTGACTTTTTAACGTGGTCACATTCTGTCCCCCTGACCAGTCGAGGCAAACCCGTCCCCAGAACTAATCTGAGCGAGTCAGAAACGCGCGCCACATTCGATTGCTCTCAACCAGTTCTCAGAGCTCCGAATGTCCCGCAAGCGTCGGTCGGGGGAAAAAATGTTGATTCAAAAGCAAGCAAAAGTAAGAGTGATTGGGGCGGCGTTGATTCTGGCGCTGATGTTTGTATGCAGCATGGCGGCATTCGCGGCGGTGACGGCGAGTCCTAGTTTGGTACAGTTTTCGAGTACGGCAGTCGGCGCGACAAGCTCGATGCCGGTGACGATCACGAATACGAGCAGGCAATCGACAACATTTATGGCAGCGTCCGTGTCGTCGGCGCAATTTTCCTTTTCGGGACCGGCGTTTCCGATCACGCTGGCCGGCGGCCAGAGTTTTACTGGAACTGTGACGTTTCGTCCTGCGGCGGCGCAAGCGTTCAGTGGAACGCTGACATTCGCGCGCAGTAACGGGTTAAGCTTGTCGGTGAAGTTGAGGGGCACCGGGATTCAGCCGGTGGTAAGTGAGGCGCTGGTGGCGTCACCAAGTGCGCTTTCTTTTAGCGCGCAGGTTGGCGGCGCGGCTCCGGCAGCACAGAGTTTGACGATTGGCGAAAATCCGGCAGGCGCGGCGGCGTTCGCGGTGAGCGCGGACCAAGCGTGGATCAGTTTGAGTGCGGCGTCGGGAACGACTTCCGGCGCGATTTCAGTTGGCGCGAATATTTCCGGATTGGCGGCGGGCAGCTACAGTGGACATGTGATTGTGTCAGCAGCAGGCGTAACCAATTCGCCGATGTCGGTTCCAGTGACGCTGGTGGTTGCAGCAGCGGCGCAGCCGAGTCCATACGTTTTGACAATGTCACCGAGTTCGATGGCGTTCAGTGGAGTAGTTGGTTCAGTGCCAGCATGCCAGGCACTGGTGATAGACGACACGACACCGGGCGGTCCATTGTCGGTGGTTCTGAGTTCAGATTCTTCATGGCTGTCAGTATCGCCTTCGGGCGGTAACACGCGATTGGGCGCGAGTGTCTGCCTGAAAACGGCGGGATTGGCGGCGGGAAACTTTACGGGCCACATCATCGCGACAGCAACGGGCGCGAACACGGCTGGAAAGACCGTTAATAATTCTCCGATGTCGATTCCAGTGTCGTTTGTAGTGACCGCGGGGTCTTCGGCCTTGACGACGTCACCGAGTGCACTTTCGTTCAGCGCGCAAGTTGGAGCAGCGGCACCGGCGACACAGAGTTTGACGATTGGCGAAAATCCGGCGGGCGCGGTTGCGTTCACGGCTGCGGCGGATCAAGCGTGGATCACATTGAGTGCGGCATCGGGAACAACTTCCGGCGCGATTCAAGTTGGCGTAAACATCAGCGGATTGGCGGCGGGAAGCTATAGCGGACATGTGATTGTGTCAGCGGCTGGCGTAGCGAATGCGCCGATGTCGATTCCAGTGACGCTTGTGGTTGCGGCGGCGCAGACACATGCGTTGACGGCGGCGCCGAGTGCGCTTTCGTTCAGTGCACAAGCAGGCGCGGCGGCACCAGCGGGACAGAGTTTGACGATTGGCGAGAATCCGGCGGGCGCGGTAGCGTTCACGGCGTCGGCGGATCAAGCGTGGATTAGTTTGAGCGCGACGTCGGGAACGACTTCCGGTGCGATTACGGTTGGCGTAAACATGAGCGGACTGGCGGCGGGAAGTTATAGCGGACATGTGATTGTGTCGGCGGCAGGCGTGACGAATGCGCCGATGTCGATTCCAGTGACGCTGGTGGTAGCGGCGGCCGCACCGAGTCCATATGTCATGACGATGTCTTCGAGTTCACTCGCATTCACGGGAGCGGTTGGTTCGACTCCGGTTTGTCAGGCAGTGACGGTTGACGACACGACACCGGGCGGTCCATTGCCGGTGGTGATGAGCAGCGACGCAGCGTGGCTGACAGTCACGGCTTCTGGCGCAAACACGAAGTTGACGGCGAATGTCTGCGTGAAAACGGCGGGGCTTGCAGCGGGAACGTTCACCGGTCACATCATCGCGACGGCGACCGGGCCGAATACCGTTGGGATGACGGTGAATAATTCTCCGATGTCGATTCCAGTGTCACTTGTAATTGGAGCAGCGCAGGCAAGCACATTGACGGCGTCACCGAGCTCGCTGGCATTCACAGCAGTGGCGGGCGGAACGGCACCGGCAACACAGAGTTTGACGATTGGCGAGAATCCAGCGGGCGCGGTTGCGTTCACGGTAACGGCGGACCAAGCATGGATGACGTTGAGCGCAGCATCGGGCACGACTTCAGGCGCGATACAAGTTGGCGCAAACATCAGCGGATTGGCGGCGGGAAACTACACTGGACACGTGATCACGACGGCGTCCGGCGTGACGAATTCGCCGATGTCGACAACGGTGACGCTTGCAGTAACGGCAGCACAGACGAACTTGCTCAGCGTGAGTCCGACGAGCCTGGCGTTTGGAAACATCAACGTCAGCAATAACAATACGAAGAGCGTGACGATTACAAACTCCGGCACGGGAAGTGTGACGATTTCCGGAATCACCGTGACGGGAGCAGGAATGAGCGCGAACGGAATTGCAACTCCGATGACGCTGACGGCGGGACAAACAACTGTTCTTTCGGTTGGGTTTGCGCCAACGGCAGTTGGAGCGGTGAATGGAACCGTTTCAGTGGCAAGCAATGCTTCCAATTCACCGGGAGTGATTGCGGTAACGGGATCGGGAGTGCAGCCGCAACTGACTGCCAATCCGACGTCACTGAACTTCGGAAGCGTAGCGACGGGCGCGAACGGAACGCAGACAATTACACTTACCAACAGCGGATCGGCCGCAGTGACAATCAGTGCGGGATCGGTTACGGGAGCTGGATTTTCGGCGAGCGGACTGACATTCCCGATGACGGTGGCAGCGGGAGCGAGCGTCCCGTTTACCATTAATTTTGCACCGACGGCAGCGGGCGCTGTTTCGGGTAGCGTCTCGGTGACGAGCAATACTCCGAATTCGCCAACGTTGATTGCAGTGAGCGGAACCGGAACGGCAGCGGTTGTGCACTCGGTGACTTTGTCATGGGTTGCCAGCACATCGACCGTAGTTGGCTACAACGTTTATCGCGGAAGTATTTCGGGCGGACCGTACACGATGTTGAATTCCACACCGGGTGCGGCATTGACCTACACAGACATGGCGGTAACCGCGGGACAGACTTACTTCTACGTGGTGACCGCGGTTGACGCGAACAGAAATGAGAGCGTCGTATCGAACGAAGTGTCAGTGCTGATTCCAACGCCGTAAGAGTTAGTCAGCGCAGTGAAATGTAATTGATTTTGCCGGGCCGCGAGAAATAATTCGCCGCCCGGCAATTTCTTTTGGGAAACATCTGGAGCTTATATCGAGCGGCCGGCGGCGGCGCCCGAGGCCCAAGCCCACTGGAAATTAAATCCGCCGAGTTGGCCGGTAACGTCCACAACTTCTCCGATGAAATGGAGGCCGGGAACTTTGCGGCATTCCATGGTTTTGCCGGAAAGTTCGTTGGTGTCAATTCCTCCGCTGGTAACTTCCGCTTTGTCGTAGCCTTCTGTGCCTGCCGGAGAAATTTTCCATTCATGCGCGCGCTGTTCGAGATCGGCGAGATCTTTGTTGGTCCAAGTTTGCGGAGCGTTTAGTTCCAGCCAGCGCGTAGCCATGCGGCTCGGTAAAAGTTTGTGGAATGCGGCGCGGGCGACGGTGATGTTGCGCACGTTGGTGTTGCGGATGGGTTTGGTGGCGTCATGATCGGGCGCGAGATCGATGCTGATGGATTCGCCGGGATTCCAGTACGAAGAAATTTGCAGGATCGCGGGGCCGCTGAGTCCGCGATGAGTGATGAGCATTTTTTCGCGGAAGGATTGATTGCCAGTGGAGGCGATGACTTCCGCGGAAAGGCCGGTGAGGTCGCAATAGTTGGCATGATCTTTTGTTGCGAAGACGAGAGGGACGAGCGCGGGTTTTGGCTCGATGATTTTCAAATTGAATTGGCGCGCGAGATCGTAGCCGAAGGAAGTGGCGCCGAGTTTGGGAATGGAAAGTCCGCCGGTGGCGATGACTAGCGCGGGTGCGCGGAATTCTGAGGATTCGGTGATGACGGTGAAGCCTTCAGAATGTTTCACTTCGCGGATTTTGCTGTTGAGGAAGATTTCTACGTTTGCAGCGCGGCATTCTTCTTCGAGAAGCGTGACGATTTCCTGGGCGCTGCGGTCGCAGAAAAGCTGGCCCAGTGTTTTCTCATGAAAGGTGATGCGATGCTTTTTCACGAGCGTGATGAAGTCATCGGGCGTATATCGAGCGAGCGCGGATTTTGCGAAGTGCGGATTTGTGGAGATGAAATTTTCAGGCGTGCAGTGAATGTTCGTGAAGTTGCAGCGTCCTCCGCCGGAGATGAGGATTTTCTTGCCAATGCGGTCGGCGTGATCGAGAAGGGCGACGCGGCGTCCGCGCTTACCGGCTTCGATGCCGCACATGAGTCCGGCGGCGCCTGCGCCGAGGATTATGGCGTCGAAGGATTGGCTAGACACTTTTTCGGTCCCCGAGAAACACTTCAAATAGGTGTCCGCGCAAGGTTTGTTGGAAGGAACCGAGGCGTTCAAATGCTTCGTCGCGCGTATTGAAGAATCCTTTGTCTTCCAAAACGAATTTGGAGAGATCGAGATCCGGCCTTGCGCATGCAACGCCGCAAGTTTTTCCGAAGAAATCTATGGGAGTGACTTGCACTGCTTCAAAGAGCGATTCCGCGTCGTTGCTGAATCCGTGAGTCGCGGTGGCGGCTAGCTTCGCCAAGGGAGAGTGCAGTTCGTCGAAATCCAGCCATGATCCTTCCAGAAAGAATTGCGGCCAGACGAGCAGTATCCGTTTGGGAATGAAAACGCGGAGAAATCGAAACCTGGGATACCAGAATTTCCCGTTAACGTAAATCGCGCGCACTCGCGTGGGAATGCCGATGGCCCGGGCGACAGTTTCGAGACACGCCATTCGCTGACTGCAGGAGCCCCGCTTTCTAGCTAGAGTTTTTGATGCGGGTTGCAATTCATCGACGCTGTATACCGGGCGGAGCATGGACACGAGCAGGAGATGAGCTTTTTGTAGACGGACGCGATCGGGAAGCTGCTGCTGAATTACCTCTTTCGCTAGTGTTTGGGCTTCTTCGTCGAGGATGTCGAGGATGTTGGTGGCTTTTAGATTTTCTGGCGTTGGCGCGGAGTAAACTATTTCTTTCATTTTCCGACCTAGTATAGGCTCGGAGTTTGTGACGGTCTAAGCGAAATGAAAAAATGAGCGACGACAAAGGCAACGTGAAAGGTGATGCGATGTTTTCTCACAAGCGCGATGAAATCATCGGGCGTGTATCGAGCCAGCGCGGATTTTGCGAAGTGCGGATTGGCGGAGATGAAATCTTCAGGAGTGCAATAAATGTTGGTGAAGTTGCAGCGTCCTCCACCGGAGATGAGGATTTTTTTGCCGATGCGCTCAGCGTGATCGAGAAGGGCGACGCGGCGTCCGCGCTTGCCGGCTTCGATTGCGCACATTAATCCGGCGGCGCCTGCGCCGAGGATTATGGCGTCGAAATTATTTCCACACAATTCAGTCAATACATCCTCAATCGGCTCTCGGAGTTTGCGTCAGTCAGACGACCAGCTCCGTATTGTGCAGTGAGAACATTCAAAGTGAAAGTGTTCGGTTCGCGAGGTTCGCCGCCTTGAGACCGCATACTGTCCGACAATAAATCAAGGTGGTAATATCTTCGCGTGAGGATCGCGACGAACCGAGTCCGCCTGGAAGTCTATACCGCTGTGTTTTCGGCCGCATGCGGGATAGCTGTGGTACTTCTCGTATTGATTACATCTTCGGTCAGAGCTCAAGGCAACGCGTCCAAGCCGAATCTGAGGAAGTTCTCTACTGAAATGCTCCTCTCTTGCTTCGACGACTGGAAAGTTTGCGAGAGAAGCGACTGGGATATCGCTGACGAACTCTTGAAACGAGATGCTGTGCATGAACTGCTCGGCAGTTACTGGAAAGAATCCAGATTCATGGTCAGGAATGGCATCGAAAAGGTGGCGTACCAGGCTAATTCTGGGGAAGTGACTGCTTTTATGCGGAGCATCGTCGCCGAGAAAGTTGACGACGGTGACGACGACTATTTTCCAGTGAACTACATGGCCAAGAAATGCTTTCCACAAGCATTGCAGGAGTTGAGCACCGGCAAGTACCGTAATCAAGGAAGTATGCAGTACGAAACTAGTGTCGAACTGTTCGGGAAGTGCAAGTACCGTCCGGCAATACCGTACCTTGTCGGGGCGGCCCTCCACGATTTCTCGTTTAATATTATTGAAGCGGCTGATCATAGCTTACACAAGCTGTATCCGGATTCGCCGAAGGCCTTCGATGAGCTGGCGGCCATGCAAAGGTATTACTGCGACCGCGCGCACAAAGAGGGATTCAAGGTTAAATGCGACTATGATTATTGAGGCTACGTCGAAGTCGCCTTGCATGAAGTGTAGTGGCAAGAAGAGAGTGTTGCGGTGATGACTCAGAGCAGCGAAAAGCGAAATGTGACGATCAGCCTCGACCGAGAGACTATTCGGAAGGCGAAGATGCTTGCCGCACGGCGTTCGATTTCGCTTAGCCAACTTGTATCTCGTCGGATTGAACTTGTTTTCGGTGAGGAAGAGTTGTACGAACGTGCGGAACGGCGGGCGCGGGAATTATTGAAGCGTGGATTTCGTTTGGGCGGCGGAGTGCGAGTTGGTCGGGATGAATTGCATTTGCGGAAAAGACGCAGGGCGTAGCGCTCAGCAAAGAATTCAAAAGAGCACAGACAGGAATGTCTGTGCCACTCAAACGAAGGCGATTCCTGCGTCGCTCGGCGCGATTTAGAGAAGACGGGTAAGACGTTCGGCGGTGGATAGAGCGGCCCACCTCCCGATGGAATTCATCGGGACAGGTTCCGGTGGCCCCTACGAAATCAGAGTCGCGTGATCGGTGTCATCAGATATTCATCAATATAGATATTGGCAAGAAGAATATGTGTTTGGTAGAATCCGCCGCCAAGAGGCAGTTTTTATAGGAGGCGGATATGTCATTCGTTACGGCGAGTCAGGGAACATTTTCTGTGAAAGCCTACCGGGGAGATTTTAAGACGCTGCTGGCGTTTAATTTCACTGACAAAAAGAGCGCGAAAAATTTGGCGGGTTTTACGCTGCAATGCACGCCTGCGGGGCAACCTTCTTATTACATTCAAAACGATCTGCAGTTTCAGACGCCGGGGAATCATGCGCAGGATCCGAAGGAGTCAGCACACGCGAGCATCAACGCGCCGATTCACAAATTTCGCTGGATGCATGTGCCGGGTTCCGTTCATCAGGGAACTCAGCCGGCGGCGGGCGCGTACATTTACACGGTTACGCCGAGATATTTCGATGGAAAGAAATCGATGCTGCCGCTCGATTCAAAATTGAACGCACAAGTGACAATTGATGTGGGGCCATTCCAGAAACAGGGGCTGGAGCTTGGATTCACGCGAGGATTTACGCAATCGCAGGCGTTTGTGAATCACTTCGGACTGAAAGCTTTGATTCGTCCGAAGGCCAAGGATCTTATTTTCGATACGTCTCAAGAATCCGGATCAAACGCAGCCGGTGAAAAATATACGTACGCGGATGAATATGAATGGCTGGGTTTTACCGCGCGCGAAAAGATTTTTTCGATATTGAATGAAGTGCTGAACAACAATTCGCTGCAGTTGGATATGTTCGCCTACGATTTGAACGAGCCTGACGTAATCAGCATTCTGCTAAAACTTGCCGCGAAAGGGCGCATCCGGATTGTGCTGGACAATGCGGCGCTGCACCACAGCACTTCGTCGCCGAAACCTGAGGATCAGTTTGAAACGTTGTTTACGAAAGCGGCGAAAGGGAAGGCGGCAATTCTTCGCGGGAAATTTGCCCGTTATGCGCACGATAAAGTGTTTATCGTTTCGGATTCCAACGGCGCCATCAAAGTGCTGACGGGTTCGACGAATTATTCGGTGACGGGACTGTACGTCAATTCAAATCACATTCTTATTTTCAATGATCCGCAGGTTGCCGGCGCGTACGCACAAATGTTTCAGGAAGTTTGGAGCGATAAGGCGAGCGAACAGGCATTTACCGGATCGAATATTTCCGCGAAGACGTTTTCATTTGCGTCGGTGCAGACTCCGCCGACGGACATAACGTTTGCGCCGCATACGACAACTGTTGCCACGGCAAATTTGCAGGGTATGGCTACGCGGATTGGACAGGAAGAAACAAAGGAGCAGGCGATAGGAAGCGTGCTTTTCGCGGTGATGGAAATAGATAACGGGACGAGTCCGGTATACACGGCACTTACAAACATTCACGCGAATGAGAAAATTTTTAGTTACGGGATTTCGGACAGCCCCGGAGGAATTTTTTTGTATCCGGTTGGAAGCACGGAAGGCGTGCTGGTGACGGGGAAGCCGACGGCCACGCAATTGCCGCCGCCGTTCAATCAAGTGCCGAGCGTTGGGATCGGACATCAGATTCACCATAAATTTGTTGTGTGCGGATTCAACGGAGACAATCCGGTGGTGTATTGCGGATCTTCAAATCTCGCGTTGGGCGGCGAGGAACAGAACGGAGATAATTTGTTGGCAATACACGATGGAGATGTGGCTACAGCATTTGCGTTGGAAGCGTTGGGGCTGGTGGATCATTTTAATTTTCTGGATAGCATGGCGAAGGCTACCGCTCCCGCGAAGGGCGGAGCAGCTGCAAAGCCGAAGGTTGCGCCTGCCGCGAAACAACCGGCTGCGGTGGCGGCTGGATGGTTTTTGTCAACGGATGATAGGTGGACGACGAAATTTTTCGATCCGAATGATCTTCATTGCGTGGACCGGTTGCTTTTTGGGTGAGATAGAAGCGTCCCCGGACTTGCGTCTCACGTAAGAAATTGATCCGCTACTTAAATTCGATGAGGTCTGGTGCGTCGCCGATTTTGTGAATGATGCGCAGCTGGTAGGTCGCGCGATCGTGGACGAAAACATTTGCGTTGCGCATTGCTGGGAGAGCGATGGCCAGCCAGTCCTCGCGTAAATTCGCGCGTTGAGCGCTGTCGATGATTAGTACGTCGGCGTCTTTGCAGCCGATGGCGAGCGGCGGAGTTGTGCCATCAAAGACTCGAACGGTGTGACCGATGTAGGCGAAGCCGATGAGCAGGCCGAAAAAAGGGATGGCTTTGCCCGCGGCGAGAAACATTTCTTCGGTGGCGATTGCGATTGGTCTTGGTTGGCCGGTGACAAGCGCGGTTGCTGCGATCGCAGAAATATTTCTTTGCGGCATTGCGGCGACGATGGATTCAATTTGCGCAACTTTTTCTGGTGGCATCGAACCCTGCGCTGGAGCAGGGAATGCGAGGAAAGTGCCGTCGGGTTGTACGAGGATGACGTTTCGATTTTGTGGCACGCGGTGTACTCCGTGAGAATTTCAGCTGGTTGAGTTTGGCGACGAATTCAAAATAGCACCGACAGGAGTGTCGGTGCTACTGGAGCGGCGCCGATTGCCGCGTAAGTTGGCGCGATTTAAAGAACCTGGGTGGAACATTCGACCGACGGATAGACCGGCCCACCTGAAGGTGGCCCCTACGAATTCCTTCGCATCGAAAGCCTGATGTAATCCTTACGAATTGGTTATGACTTCTTCACGGCTGTTGCGGCATCTTCGGCATAGAGTCCGACCCTAAACAAAAGAATGAATGAGGCAGTTAAGCAGTTCGGGATAAATTCCCGGACGTGCGGACGTTTGTGGGCGAAACCGTCACGCCGAAGCGACGAATTTAGTTCCTAGTTACCGCCGCTGAATCTTTGCAAAGCGAGATGGGCGAGTATAGATTTAAGCATCAATTAACATGGGTGGGAGCGGACGAAACTAATTTCGTAGTCGTCCGTAGTTAAGGTTGCATGGTTAGAGGGCTGAACGTCATTGGTGAGAGCCACGTCATAAGAGAGAGCCACTTCATGAGAGATAGCTTTGTTTATGCCGTGTTGCTGATGGTGATTTGCGGCGGAATTTATTTGGTGACGCAGGCGATGGATTTGATTAATGAGCCGAGCGATTTGAAAGTGGCCGGCGGCGTTGGCGTGATTATTGTGGTGCTGGTGCTATTTCCGGCGGCGATGCGATGGATTTGGCATCACAAAATGACTCCGCACGGGCGGCCGATTGTGGTGAAGGCGCGACCAATTTCGCAGGACGAAGATACGTCCGCGCAAAACGAGAAGACGAAAGAATAGGAGAAAATAAATGTGGCGTAAATATCGATGGCTGGGACTTCCGGTGCTGATTGTGCTGTTTTTTGCGGGATGCGCGACGCGGATTGGGCCGGGCCGCGTGGGAATTAAGGTGGATTTGGCGGGATCGCAGCGCGGCGTGGAGCAATTGCCGATTCGCACGGGCTGGGTGTTCTATAGTTTCCTATCGTCGACGATCGTGGAATATCCCACGTCGGTGCAGACGGCGAAGTGGACGCGCGATCCGAATGAGGGGACGGCGAACAATGAAGAAATGTCTTTCAACACGAAGGACGGGCTGACAGTCTACGGCGACCTTTCGGTTTCCTATCATTTGGATTCGAGCAAAGTTCCGGCGTTCTATGTGAAATTCCGGAATGACGACATCAATCAATTCACGCACGGATTTTTGCGCAACGTGGCGCGCGACGCGATCAACCGGACGGGTTCGCAATACACGGTGCAGGAAGTGATGGGCGAGAAAAAATCCGAGCTGGAGCAGAATTCACGCGCGGAGTTGCAGAAACAAGTGGGCGACATCGGAGTGGTGATCGATCAATTCGGATTTATCGGATCGCCGAGGCCACCGCAGTCGGTGATCGATTCGATCAACGCGAAGGTGCAGGCGCAACAGATCGCCGTACAAAAACAAAATGAATTGGTGCAATCGCAGGCTGACGCGGCGAAATTAGTTGCGGCGGCGGAAGGTCAGGCGAAAGCGCAAATTGCTGTGGCGACGGGCGAAGCGGAATCGAACCGGCTGAGGGCGGCGTCGATTAGTCCAAACATTATTGAGTGGCAGAAATTAGCGGTGACGGACCGTTGGATTGCGAAATGGAATGGTCAGGTGCCGCAGGTGCAGACGGGAACGAACGGGCCGGGAATGCTTTTGGATATTACGCCGAAGAAGTGAAGTCAGTTAGTTTGAGAATAACGCGCGCTCGCTCAAGAAAGTTTGGCGAACGCGCGTTGTTTGAAAATTCCGCATTTTGTCCATCATGAATCAAGTAATTCAAGTTTCGGGAATTCGCAAAACTTACGGCCGAACGGTCGCTGTGGACGAAGTGTCTTTTGAAGTGAATGAAGGCGAGATTTTTGGATTGATTGGGCCGAATGGTGCGGGGAAGACGACGACGATGGAATGCGTGGAAGGTGTGCGAAAGCCGGACTGCGGAAATATCTTGGTACTGGGACTGGATCCGTTTCGCGATGTTTACAAATTGCAGGAGCGAATCGGAGTGCAGTTGCAGCAGGCGCAACTGCAAAAACGGATTAAAGTTTGGGAAGCGGTGGATCTGTGGGCGTCGCTTTACAAGAAGAAAGCGGTGGACGCGGAACGCTTGCTTGAGCAACTTGGTTTGGCGGATAAACGCAACGCGTGGTTCATGAATCTTTCGGGCGGGCAGAAACAGCGATTGTTTATCGCGCTGGCACTGATTAACGACCCCGAAGTGGTTTTTCTGGACGAGTTGACGACGGGACTGGATCCGCAAGCGCGTCGCGCGATTTGGGAATTGGTGCGATTGATTCGCGAACGCGGCAAAACGGTATTTTTGACGACGCATTTAATGGAAGAAGCGGAGAAATTGTGCGATCGCGTGGCGATCATCGAGCACGGAAAAATTATTGATGTGGACACGCCGGAAAAACTTGTGAACAGACATTGTCCGGAGCGGACGGTGGTGCTCGTCACGGAAGATGCGAATGCTGAGGAGCGATTTCGCGCGATTCTGGGAGTTGAGTCGGTGACCGCGGGCACGGATTCGCGATTTACGATTCGGGGACGCGGGGATGATTTGGTGAGCGCGGTGATTCAATGTCTTTCAGAGAATCGGATTCGCGTGACAGATTTCCGGACGATATTGCCGAGTCTTGAGGATGTGTTTCTGAAATTGACCGGGCATTCGATTCGAGAGTAGAGCGTTCTATGTTGCGGACAAAATCATGATGATGCGCGGACTGTGGAAGCTAACGTGGATTGAGATAAAAGTATTTCTGCGCGAGCCGATGGGCGCGTTTGGGACGATTGTTTTTCCGGTGATCATTTTCCTTGTTGTCGGGCGAATGGTGGGCCGCCGGATGCCGCCAACCGCGGTAGCTGCCAGCGGATTCATTCAAGTGGGCTTGCCGATTATTGTGTCGCTGCTGATTGTTGTGAGCGCGGTGCTTTCGCTGGTGACAATTATTTCGATTTACCGCGAAGGCGGGATTTTGAAAAGACTTCGCGCCACGCCGTTGCGTCCGCAAACGATTTTGACCGCGCAGGTGATCGTGAAGCTGGTGCTTTCGGCGGCCACTCTGCTGCTGATGGTTCTGGCGGGCAAACGATATTATCCCGCGGACATTCATATTTCGCTGTTCTCGTTTACGATTGCTTTGCTGATCGGGACGCTGAGTATTCTTTCAATTGGATTTCTGATTGCGAGCATTGTTCCCACGGCGCGATTTGCGCAGCCGATTGGCGCGGCGATTTTGTATCCGATGCTGGGAATTTCAGGGCTATTCGTGCCAGTCGCGTTGATGCCTCCGGCGCTGCGTGCGGTAGCGCGAGTGCTGCCGACGACTTATGCGGTGTCACTGCTTGAAGGAATTTGGAAAGGCGACGCGTGGTCGGCGCATTTGTGGGACGTGGCGGCGCTGGCGATCGGATTTATTGTTTGTTGCGCAATTTCGGCGAAAGTTTTTCGGTGGGAGTAGGGAAGTAACTCGAGTGAGGGCTACCAGAAAATGAAATCGGGCGAAGGTAACGGTTGAAAAGTTCTGTTTGGATCCGGTATATAACTTTCGCAGGTTATCTTCACATCACGCCAAACAGATTCACATGTGAAACCCGGCGGCCTATTTGGATATCGTGCGTAACGAATTCTAAGTTCGTGCTCCCCGTTCCATTCAACTTGGACATCTCTGGGATCTTCCTCGCCGTAATACACGCGGTGAAAAAATAGGCGGTTCTTAATTCCAGAAGGCGATAGCTCGAAATGCGTTGACCGAAGTTCAACTGAACTATAAAAGGGCTCTGTTGCCGGACCCCAATCGACCCAAATTCTGCTAGAAACGTTATTGCTGGGAGAAGAAGCGGTTGGGATCCTAAGGACTGCCCCATCAAATGCCCTAGCAGAAAGAACAAGACCAAGCAGCCAGAGGAAAGGCAAAACAATCCGACAACAAGACCGACAGAAACTCTTTTAGTCCAGTGCCCTCGCTTCGCAAACCTCACCAGGTACCAGCCCATCATGAATATAACGAAGGCCACAACTAGGATTAGATAAGACATCGCTTTTGAGTCCTGAAGCGATCTCGAACTTCAGGCTTAACGCCTCCGTCTAATTGAACTGCTCGCAACCTGCAACACTCTACCGAAAATTCCTAAACATGAGAATAGTTCGTAAACTCTACTTGAAATCATGTGCATATCGCCATCCAGCGGCGATCTGCAGTCGTCACGCATTTGTGGGACGGGCCGGCGCTGGCGATCGGATTTATTGTTTGCTGCGCGATTTCGGCGAAAGTTTTTCGGTGAGAGTAGGAGAATTACTTGTCCTTAGGCGAGCACGAAGGATTGGCGATTTCGACTCGGCGATTCTTTGCACGTCCAAGGTCGCTGCCGTTGTCGGCGATGGGTTTCGTCTTGCCGTAGCCTGTGGCTGTGAGGCGATCCGCAGCGACGCCGTGTTGTGTGAGCCATGTGACCACAGCTTTCGCACGCGCTTCAGAAAGCGTTTGGTTATACACGTCGGCGCCGACGTTGTCGGTGTGCCCCTGGATTTCTAGCTTCAGGGTCTTGTCTGCCGCCATCATATTTGCCACTGGTTGCAGGGTCGCGTCGGAAGACGGCTGCAACGTGGATTTGTTGAAGTCAAATAAAACGCCGTAGAGCACAACGTGGCACGTCTTCGCCAGGTTCGCGCCCAGATCAACTGATCCCGCGTCTGCCACGCTGATTGTGTACCCGCCCTGGTTTGGCAAAACGCTGGCCCAGATGTTGCGGCCCCTTTGCGCGTAATGAGCCCGAATAACGTTGGGCGCTTCCTGCACGATCACCCAGCCGCCTTTGGTGAGCGCGTCGTGATATGCCGCGGTGAGCAGCACGTTTGAAATCTCCGGAAAATCGTAATCACGATATATCGTTCCGCTCGCCACAACTTCCGCTTGTTGGGCGCCCGGAGGCGTCACTTGAAAAGGTCCGTTGTCCGCACCGCCGCGATGAAATTTCGATCCGGGGAGCGGCGCCAGATAGGGGAAGTCTCCCGTGTCGGTCGCGATTTTCTCTGGAGTCGCGGCAGGCGGAGTGAGCGTCAGAGCAAAAGGCGGCGGAGCGATTTCGATTACATCTAGGCGGAAGATAAGTGGCGAGCCGTCGGTGTCCACATTCGCCCAGGCTTGCACGCCGTCCTTTGAATATTGCAGAACCTCCAGCAGTCCGCCGGCGCGATATTCTTTAACGAGGGTCCATCCGTTCTGCAGGAACGCCGGCTTGACCTTGTTCCACTCCGTAACCGGATCGCTGCCACTTGCGGTTTCGGCCAAAATAAACCAATGCTTACCCTGCTTGGCCGGACCGACGTCGCGGTTGGGCGGGAACTTCACTTCGTCCCACGCCTGGTAGGGAATGTTCTTTCTAACTTTTAGAATTGTGGAAAGAAAGGAAAGTTCCGGCGGTGGTTCCTGTACGAGTTGTGCCGCAGCCGGTGTTGCAGCCAGCAGGCATAACAGCGCGACGAAGTTAGTGATCTTCCAGATGGAGTTAGAGAGACGCATAATGCGATGGGATACTAACTCAAACGCACAATATTCCAAAGCTTTGCGGGGCGGTTCAATAGTTAAAACTCTTGGTGAAAGTTTCTTGCGGCACTGTGCGTATGGACATCCGGAGACAATGCGAGTTCGTGCGCGTCTGTTGTCGAGGTGATATTTCAATCGGACGAAATTACGTCTCGGAGGAAACATTTTGATTATGGTTACGATGCATACCGTCGGAAGTGTGGCGTACTACGTTCTGTTGGTGGCGTTCACGTATTACGTTTTGACTCAAGTGCGGAAACCGGACCGGTGGATTGGCCGGTTTTTCACGTGGGTAATGAACATGTCTCATTCGGGCGTAACCGACTGGGGGCTGAGCCATGTTCGGATCGAAGAACAGTTTACGATTTTGGATGTGGGGTGCGGAGGCGGAAGGACGATCGAGAAGATAGCCGCTGTTGCGTCACGCGGAATTGTTTGCGGAGTGGATTATGCAGCGGGAAGCGTGGCGGCATCGCGCGCGAAAAATGCGCAATTAATTCAGGCAGGCCGCGTGGAAATAAAACAGGGTTCGGTATCCGAGCTTCCGTTTCCGGATAACAAATTCGATTTGGTGACCGCTGTTGAGACGCAATATTACTGGCCCGATCTTTTGCACGACATGAAGGAAGTTCTGCGCGTGCTGAAACCGGGCGGAACGTTGATCGTGATCCTGGAAAGCTACAAACGGGGAATACGAAATAAGTTGGAACAGCCGGCGATGAAACTGTTGGGGACGTCGAACCTGAGCGCGGATGAACAGCGGGAGTTATTCTTGAAGGCGGGATATGCGGACGTTCAGATATTTGAAGAGCTTCGGAAGGGATGGATTTGCGGAGTTGGGAAGAAGCCTGCTTAGTTTTCCTGGTGGTGTAGAAGAATTCGCCTGACAACATCGTCTGACAACTTCGCGCGAAGCGATGGGAATACCCAGCCCATTTATTTATGAGGGACCCACCTGTTGTTTTCCCAAAGAAGATATGGCATAGTCCTTTTGGTAACCAACATGGCGGAGCGATGACACCGAAAACTGATGTGCAGCAGGGAACTTTGGCATTGATGGTCCTGAAAACTCTGGATGTGCTGGGCCCGCAGCACGGGTACGGAATTGCGCGGCGCATCGAGCAGATCAGCGGAGATCTGTTGGCGGTAAATCAGGGCACGCTTTATCCGGTGCTGTTGAAACTTGAGCAGGAAGGCGCGGTGGCGTCTGAATGGGGCGCTTCGGAAAATAATCGTAGGGCGCGTTTTTACCGGCTGACGCGTGCGGGACGAAAGCAATTGCAATCCGAAACGCATGATTGGGAACAGACTGCGGCGATTATTGGCCGGTTCTTTGACGTGAAGGCGGAGGACTTGCCATGAGATTTCTGAGGCGATTCTTCGCGCGGCTGCGAAATTTGGGATCGAACCGCAAAGATGACGCGCGGCTGAAAGAAGAAATTGAAGCGCACATTGCTTTTCAGACGAACGAAAATATTCGAGCGGGATTCTTACCGGAGGAAGCGCGACGACGCGCTGTACTGAAATTCGGCGCTGTTCAGGCGATGAAAGAGGAGTATCGAGAGGAGCGACGGATGCTTTTCATCGAGAATGTTTGCCAAGACGTCCGTTACGCACTGCGTACACTGCGAAAATCTCCCGGATTTGCTGCTGTGGCAATTTTGACGATCGCCTTGGGCATTGGAGCCACGACCGCAATCTTCAGTATCGTGAATGCCACTCTGTTGAATCCTCTTCCATATCCACAGCCGGAGCAATTGGTCCGGATTGAGGATGACCTTCCGGGAGTAGGCGTGCGAGATGTAGGAATGTCTGTGCCGGAGTGGCACGATCTGGAACGATCCGGAATATTTGGACGCGTGTCGCCGCTGGGTGGAGGCGCGTCCGTAAATCTTACGGGTTCGACGCAGCCCACGCGAGCGAGCTTTCTGAACATTGCGCCGAATTATTTTTCGCTTCTCGGTGTGGAACCCGAGATAGGCAGGACGTTTAATCCCGACGATCAGACGCCGGGATTCACGCTGGAAGTGGTCATAAGCGATGGGTTGTGGAGAGGAGCCTTCGGAGGCGATCCGCACATTCTGGGAAAGAATTTGCGGTTGGACAACGATTTGTATCAAGTGATCGGCGTCATGCCGGCTGGTCATCACGGTCCGGGCCGAGCGTTGGAAGAAAGAAATACTGAAATCTGGGCAGCATCAGGATTTGCCGCTGCACCTGCCCCGCCTCCTTTGCGCAGTTCGCGTTTTCTGGTGGAAGCAATTGCGCGATTGAAACCGGGACTGACGATCGCGGCGGCACAGAGCCGGGTAGACGCGTTGGTGGCGGCGTTGCAGAAACAATTTCCGAATGAGTATCCGTCGCAGCACGCATGGACGGTGCGATTAATTCCGCTCAAGGAGTCCGTGGTCGGCAATATTCGACCGTCGTTGATATTGCTACTCGGCGCCGTGGGCTTGGTATTGTTAATCGGATGCGTAAACGTCGCTAATCTGCTGCTGGCGCGCGCGAGTGCAAGGGGTCGCGAGATGGCGATCCGACAGACGCTCGGAGCTGCGCGTGGACGGTTGATCAGGCAGTTGCTAACTGAAAGTTTTCTACTTGCAGTGTTGGGAGGAATTGGCGGTATAGCGATTCTGTTGGGCACGAAAGGACTTCTGCTGCGAATTGTGCCGGATAGCCTGCCGCGGCTGAATGAAGTGTCCATTAGCTGGCCGGTTTTGCTTTTCGCTCTTATTGTTTCGGTTGCTGCCGGAGTAATTTTCGGGCTTGTTCCCGCTTTGCATGTGGGCCGTTGGGATTTGACTCACGCGCTCAAACAGGAAGGCCGTGGCTCGACTGGATCCGGCGAACATACGCGCATGCGCCGTACACTAGTCGTCGCGGAATTTGCATTGTCACTGGTGCTGATGATCGCCGCGGGGCTTTTGCTGCACAGTTTTTGGGAATTAGTAAATGTCCGGCCGGGATTCAATCCTCAGAACGTGATGTCAGTTCAGACGTGGCTGCCTATACCAAATGATCCGGCAACCGATATTTATAGAACTGCCGCGCAGGAAGCAGTATTTATCCGTGAAGTGCTTGGCCGTGGTAAGACGCTGTCCGGAGTGGAAGAAATAGCCGTCGGCGATCTAGCGGCACTTCCTTTGGGACATGGTCGAAACGATCTAAATCCATACCCACTTATCATCGAAGGCCGAGAGCGTCCTGCCAATGAATCGCCATGGATTTCCGCATCGATTGTTACGCCCGAATATTTTCATTTACTGGGAATGACGCTGCTGCACGGACGTTTATTAAATGAGTTTGATTCCGACAACGCTCCGTATGCCGCGATCATTAATGAATCGTTCGCACGCACGTATTGGCCAAATGAAAATGCGGTGGGCAAACACATCAAACTTCCAACTCCGGGCAATCGTTCTACTCTGTCGTTGACGACTATCGTCGGTGTGATCGCGGATGTGCGGTCAGAATCGCTGGCGGACTCAGGCGCTCCGCAAATGTACCTGAGCTTGTATCAGAGGCGGGCGAAAGATCTGGCGATATTTTTGCGCGGGCGGCTGGATCCGGCGACGACTCCGGTGGAGCTGCGGCGACTGGTGCAATCCGTTAATCCAGAGCTTCCTGTTTTCGGCGCGCAGACGTTGAATGAAGTAGTGTCCTCGTCCCTCGCACAACGGCGATTTTCAATGGAAATGGTTGGGCTCTTTGCGCTGA
Source organism: uncultured Acidobacteriota bacterium (assembly GCA_963778235.1). GTDB lineage: Bacteria > Acidobacteriota > Terriglobia > Acidiferrales > UBA7541 > DASTCZ01. The sequence continues at coordinate 1,263,622 of CAVZTQ010000004.1, forward strand.
CGGCATTGCTGCTCGCGGGACTTGGAATTTATGGAGTGATTTCGTACATGGTGAGCGAACGCACCCATGAGATTGGAATTCGACTGGCGCTTGGTGCGCAGAGAGCGGACGTGATGGGCGTGGTTCTGCGCTATGGACTGAGGCTGGCAATTGCCGGGACCGCGATTGGTCTTGCTGGTGCCCTGATTGTTTCGCGTTTAATGGCGGGCATGCTGTACGGCATAACCTCGAATGATCCGATCACGTTCGCATGTGTTGCCGTCCTTTTGATTGTCATCGCACTAGCCGCTTGTTACGTTCCGGCGCGACGGGCGATGCATGTCGATCCGATTGTCGCTTTGAGATGCGACTGACCGTTCGGTTTTCTTGAGTGGATAGGGAGATTCTGCATGAAATCTCTTCGGCGTTTTTTAGCGCGGCTGCGTAACCTGGCGATAGGCCGGCGAAATGAAGATCGGGTAAATGAAGAAATCGAAGAGCACATTGCTTTTCAGACGAACGAAAATATTCGAGCGGGATTTTCCCCGCCTGAGGCGCGCCGCCGCGCCGTACTGAAATTTGGCGCCATAGAAACTGTGAAGGAAGAATACCGCGAGGAGCGGCGAATGCTTTTCATCGAGAATATTGTGCATGACGTTCGCTACGCGCTGCGGATGCTGCGCAAATCTCCCGGCTTCACCGCGATCTGTGTAATGACGATCGCGTTAGGCATCGGCGCCACGACAGCAATTTTCAGCGTGGTGGATGCGACGCTGTTGCACCCGTTGCCGTATCCGCAGCCGGAGCAGCTGGTAATTATTCAGGACGATCTCCCCGGCGTAGGTGCGCAGAATGTGGGAATGTCGCAACCGGAATGGCAGGATTTTGAGCACTCAGGGATTTTCGAGCATGTGTCGGCAACGCAGTACGACGACAACAATGTTGTGGGCTTGTCGCAGCCGATGCGCGTCAGTTTATTGATGGTCGCCCCGAATTATTTTTCGTTGATGAAGATGAAACCGCAGTTGGGCCGAACATTTAATCCGGAAGACCATAGCCCTGGATTCATTACGGAAGTTGTTATCAGCGACGGATTGTGGCAGCGGGCATTCGGCGGCGATCCGGGAATTCTGGGCAAGAGCATGAGGATGGATACGGACGTGTATCAAGTGATCGGAGTGATGCCGCCTGATTATCACGATCCTGGGAAAACAACGCGGGAAAGGAGCATTGAAGTGTGGGCGGCAACGAGCGGTTACGGTGCTCCATTCCTTGATCATCCACCGCGAAACGGGCGAATTTTCCCGACGGGCATCGCGCGGCTGAAACCGGGACTGACGGTTACAGCGGCGCAGAGCCGAGTGGACGCACTGGTGGCGACGTTGCAACAGCAATATCCGAACGACTATCCAGTGCAAAGCGCGTGGCGAGTGCGGTTGGTGCCGCTGCAAGAAAGTGTAGTGGGCAATGTTCGCCAGTCATTGCTCTTGCTGCTAGGCGCTGTCGGATTGGTTTTGCTGATCGGATGCGTGAACGTAGCGAATCTGCTGCTGGCGCGCGCCAGCGCCAGAGGACGCGAAATTGCCGTTCGGCAAGCGTTGGGGGCGGCGCGAACACGGCTGGTACGCCAGTTGCTGACGGAAAGTTTGCTGCTTTCGCTACTGGGGGGAATCGCCGGTCTGGCGATTCTTTACTCGACGAAGAATTTGCTGGTGCGGCTGATGCCGGCGAGCCTGCCGCGGCTGAATGAAATCTCAATTAGCTGGGGCGTTTTGTTTTTCGCTCTGGGAGCTTGTCTCGTCGCCGGGGCGATTTTTGGTCTGGCTCCGGCCTTGCAGGCCGGACGAGTGGATCTGACTCGCGCTCTGAAACAAGAAGGACGCGGTTCGACGGTCACCGGGTCACAGGTACGCACGCGGCGCATGCTGGTGATAACGGAGTTTGCGCTTTCCTTGGTGCTGATGATTGCCGCCGGCCTCTTACTGCAGAGTTTCTGGGATTTGTTGAACGCGCCGCTGGGATTCAATCCAGAACGTGTTATGACTGTAAGGACGAGGATGCCGTACCCCAACGATCCCAAGCTGGACAATTACGGAACTCTTGCACAAAAAGCGACATTCTTTCGCGAAGTGCTTCGCCGAACCAAAACGCTGCCCGGAGTGGAAGAAGTCGCGATCGCAAATTTCGGCGGTGTTCCGCTGGGACACGATCGCGACAATCAAAATTTGCCGGTGCCGTTGATTCTGGAAGGGCGCGAGAATCAAAGCAACGCCGCACCTCTGGTGGACGATTCGTTGGTTACGCCGGAGTATTTCCATCTGATGGGCATGGCACTGTTGCGCGGCCGCATGTTCAACGACTTCGACAACGAAAAGACGGCTTCAGTGGCGGTGGTTAACGAGACGATGGCGAAGACTTACTGGCCGAATGAAGATCCACTGGGAAAACAACTGAAGATATCTCGAACAGCCACGGCCTGGACCACAGTCGTTGGAATTGTCGCGGACGCTCGGACCGAATCGCTGGAAAACGCCAGAGTTCCGGAAGTTTTTCTGAGCTTGTACCAGAAAGGCGAACATCATCTGGCGATATTTCTTCGCGGGCATTTGGACTCTGGCGCAATTCCAGAGGAAGTGCGCCAACAAGTACAGGCAGTTGATGCAACGCTGCCCGTTTACGGCGCGCAGACCCTGGATGAAACGGTATCGCTATCGCTGTCGGAACGGCGATTCTCGATGGAAATGGTGGGGCTATTCGCGGTTACGGCGTTGCTCCTGGCGGGACTTGGAATTTACGGCGTGATTTCTTACATCGTAAACGAACGCACGCACGAAATTGGCATTCGACTGGCGCTGGGAGCGCAAAAAGGGGACATCATGCGGATGGTATTGCGCCAGGGGCTCAAACTCGCGGTGGCGGGGACTGCGATTGGACTTGTTTGGGCGCTGATTGTTGCGCGCTTGATGGCAGGAGTGCTTTACGGTGTGAGAGCGACAGATCCGCTGACATTTGCGGGAGTTGCGCTTCTCCTGAACGGTGTCGCACTGGTGGCTTGTTATATTCCGGCGCGGCGGGTGATGCGCGTGGATCCGATTATTGCGCTGCGATACGAATAGCTTGAGCCAGAAACGCCGCAGAAGCAGTGAAGATTTGAAGGCAGGCGGTGCGGTCGCGAAAAACTGTGCCCACAAGCTGCCATTAAGGAGAACAAATGAAGAAGATTTTGATTCTCGCACTGTTCGCCGCTGCGGTGCAGGGGCAGGAACCGAAATTGCCGTCGAATCCGGTCGCTGATGCTGCACGTTCTTGGCTGCAGCTCGAAGCCAAGAATCTGATTGCGGCGGCCCAAGAAATGCCAGCAGATAAATATAGTTTTCATCCCACGCCCCAGCAGATGACGTTCGCGCATCTGATGGTGCACATCGCCGACTCGAATCGGTATATGTGCGCGGGCATCGCCGGGGAGTCCGTGCCAAAAGAAATTGGCGTTACCGACAAGGATGATAAAGACAAGCTGGTAGCGAGCGTGGAAGCTTCCTTCAATTACTGCAGCAGCGCTCTGGCAAAAGTAGACGATTCTAAGCTCGACGAGCAGGTGCAAATGTTTGGTCGCACACGGGCGAATCTAATGATGTACTTTGCAGCAGAACTCGCCGATCACTACGGCACGGCGGCGATCTATCTGCGACTGAATGGCCTTCTGCCGCCGACCGCGCAGCCGAAGAAATAATGAGATCTCGTTCGACGGAACGCTGAAGTATTTCCATGTCCACGGATAGCCTAGTTCTGGGGGGAGCTATGAAAATTAAATCAATTCGTTCGTTTTTTCTGGGAGTGGCTAGCTTGCTGATGTTGTCTGGAGCTGCCTTAGTTGCGAAACCGCTACCTTTTATCCCGGACGATTATCCGAAAGGACTCGCCGAGGGCAAGCTGCGTAACTTGCCCATATTTGTAGAAGTATGGGCTCCATGGTGATACAGCTGTCGCCTGATGCGAGACACGCTGACCGACGCGCGTCTCGCCAGGTACGCCGGACAGTTTGTCTGGCTCGAGCTGAACTTCGATCGCCCTGAGAACCAAGACTTTCTAGCGCGGCATGCTGTCGTGAGCACTCCGTCTTTCTTTATAATCGATCCGGTTTCTGGGCGGGTCACGGCTACGCAAGTTACGGCCATGACTTTTAACGAACTGACGGCCTTTCTTGAACGAGGAGAAACCGCCACCACACGAAACAGAGCGCCAGCAGATCTCGTCTACTCGGAAGCAGACGCGCTTTTGGCTGCAAACAAACTCGCCGAAGCAACAACGGCCTTTCGACGAGCGCTGAGAATAGGTGGAAAATCTTGGGCGCAGCGTGATGAGGCAATCGGGTCGCTGGCGTGGGCCCTGAAATCGAATCAGCAATGGCACGAATGCGCGACAACAGCCGTAGGGCAGGCCCCGCACATGGAGCGAGGAGCCTCATTCGGCAAGTTAGTTTTGGCTGGGATTATGTGTGTCAATCAAGGAGGATCAGATGAATGGACGAAGAGCGCGCGGGAAATACTAGAGCCGCTTGCGGAAGAAGCCATAGCTCTGCCGGCCATAGCTCGCGACCATCGCTTTGAGCTTTATCAAAACCTGATGATGTTGAGCGATGCTAGGAACGATAAAAAACGAGTCGCAATTTTGGGGGATCGTTGGCTGGCCGAGCTTGATGCGACTAAGCCGAAGAACGATGATGAGCGTTCTGCACTTGACATCGCTCGCGTTGACGTCGAATCGATCTTAGGCCATCCCGGACGGGTTCTTCCTGCATTGGCCGAATCAGAACGCGCGATGCCTACAAATTTCAACGCTTCTTTGCGTCTGGCTCAGATGGAGCTTTTCGCAAAACGCTTCGATGACGCGATCGGGGCTTGTACTCGGGGCCTTGCACATGCGACGGGTCCGCTCGGTAAATCTTGGTTATTGCAAATTCAAGCGGATGCGCTATTGGGGAAGGGGGACACGAAAGCAGGGAGACTGGCACTTGAAAAAGCATTGCGAGAGGCCGAACACATCTCCGCAACAGGGCCTCGTCGCAACAATGTCGCTACGATCAGGAAGCGTCTTTCGTCGATTGACGGCCAACAAAACAAATGAAGGAAAACTAGGCATCGAAGACCAGTGTCGTCGCTTCGGTCGTGCGGGATCGAGAGCCTGCTATTGGTCTGAAAGTTTGACGCGAGTCGGGTATCTGTTATTTGGACTGCCGAAGCTGTAGAACGATACCAAGAAATTTATGGATGGAAAACACACTAGTGGACCAAATACGGATGTCAGAGAAGAGCTTGTCGCTGGATCTTTCGAAATGGCTGCTTGCGGCTATTGTTGTTTTTGCGGCATTCCGGACTGTCGCTTCGCAGTCCGCACCGTATCTCGCACCCGACAAATTGACGATCAAACAAACCGTCCTTGATTATCTAGGAGCGCGAATATGGCTGCGTAGATGGCTGCGATTGCAGACGGGGAAAGCAATTTGTAGTTTTCGTTAAAGGCGAAAGTGGCGCGCCCGGAGGGATTTGAACCCCCAACATCAAGCTTCGAAGGCTTGCACTCTATCCAGTTGAGTTACGAGCGCGCTGTCGTAATCAGTCTACCTAATATTCCGGAACATTTGAACTATGAGGGGAACCTTATGGGGTCGTTGCGCGTATGTATATGCAGAGGCAACGCAGATGGGATCACTTTGGCAGGACCTTTGGTATGGCGCGCGAATGTTGCGGAAGAACGCGGGATTCACCGCGATTGCAATTTTGACGCTGGCGCTGGGAATTGGCGCGAACACGGCGATCTTCAGCATTGTGGATTGGGTACTGCTGCGGCCTCTGGCGATTAGTCATCCGGAGCGGATAACTTTTCTGACGATTCAGCAGAAGGAGCGGAACAGCAACGGATTTTCTTTTCCGGATTTTGACGACGTGCGGAAGCAGACGACGGATTCGTTTTCGGATGTGGCGGCGTATGACATCGGCCAGGATGGATTGACGGCGGATGGGCGGACGCAGCCGATACTCGTTGGATACGTTTCTGGGAATTTTTTCCGGATGATGGGAATTAATCCGCTGATGGGCAGATTTATTTTGCCGTCGGAAGGCCTGGTGGCGGGAGCTGATCCTGTGTTGGTGCTGAGCTATGCGACGTGGCAAACGCGATTTGGCGGCGATCCTAATGTGATTGGAAAAAAAGCGGCGGTGAATGGAACGCCGGTAACGATTATTGGAGTAGGGCCGAAAGGGTTTCAGGGGCCGAGCGCGGGGGTGGATTTTCAGGGATTTTTGCCAATCAGCATGGAGACGCGCAATCTTGGAGGAGAACGGCCAGCGGATTTTCTGACGAATCGCGAAGCGCGCAGCATGTTGATATTTGCGCGATTGAAGGATGGCGTCTCGTTGGAGCAAGCGGGATCGGAGTTGCACGTAATTTCGCAGCGGCTAGCGAAGGAATATCCGAAGACGAATGCGGACATGAATCTTCGCGTGTGGCGGCTTGGGCCGATGGGGCCGAACTCAAATCCAGCGATCAGTCCGGTTCGTACATTGGCCGCGTTATTTCTGGGACTTTCATTTTTAGTGTTGGTGCTGGCGTGCTTGAACGTGGCGAACATGTTGTTGGTGCGAGCGGCTGCGCGAGGACGCGAGATGGCGGTGCGTGCGGCGTTGGGCGCGGCGCGAAGCAGATTGATTCGTCAACTGCTGGCGGAAAGTTTGCTGCTGGCGGCGCTGGGATGCGTGGCGGGAATTGGAATTGGATTGCTGGCGAGCCGCGCGATGAGTTCAATTAATGTGACAACTTCGTTTCCAATTGTGCTGGATTTTCGTTTTGATTGGCGCGTGTTTGCGTTCGCATTTGGAATGGCGTTGGTGACGGGAATACTGGCGGGAATTGTGCCGGCGCTGCGAGCGTCACGCACAAATTTGAGCGAAATGCTGCACGAAGGGAATCGGTCGTCAACGAATAGGCGGCAATGGGTGCGTAGTGCGCTGGTTGCGACGCAGGTGGCGGGTTCGCTGGCGTTACTGGTGGTGGCGGGATTATTTACGCGAAGTTTAGGCAGCATGCACATGTCCGATTTGGGATTTGATCCGCAGCATGTGATGAATTTCACGATGGACCCACACGAAATCGGATACTCCAACGAGCAAAGCAAAGAGTTTTATTCGCAATTGTTGACGAGGATGAGTGCAATGCCGGGCGTGCAATCTGCGGCGTTGGCGGCCACGTTTCCGATGGGCGAAGTACAGTTGGGCGGAGAGATTACGATTGAAGGGCGGCCACCGGTAAGCGGACAGCCACGCGATTCAGCGGGAGATAACTACGTTTCGCCGCAGTATTTCGATGTGATGAGGATTCCGCTGCTGCGCGGGCGCGCATTCAATGATGGCGACAAACAAAATTCGCAACACGTGGCGATCATCAATGAAAAAATGCGGGAACAATATTGGCCGAAGGACGATCCGATTGGGCGTCGATTCACGATGACGGATGGCGGAAAAGATGTTGTGGAGATTGTGGGCATTGTGCGGAACAGCAAGGACAGCGGATTGAGTGACGCGCCGGATGCGTTTTTCTACGTGCCGATTTCGCAACACGAAGCGTCGTTGGCGACGTTGCAAGTTCGCGCGGCGAGCGGAGCGGAATCAATCGCGCAGGAAACCGTGAAGACGGTGCAATCGATTGCGCCGACGATGCCGGTTTACGCGGTGCAGACGATGTCGAATGCGATGAAAGGAATTGGCGGACTATTTTTATTTAAGGCGGGCGCAGTGCTGGCGGCGTCGCTGGGAATTTTGGGATTAATTTTAGCGACGGTTGGAGTTTACGGCGTGGTTTCCTACACGGCGAGTCAGCGAACGCGTGAAATTGGAATTCGGATGGCGCTGGGCGCGCAGCCCGGTGAAGTGCTGCGCATGGTTTGCAAGCAGGGGATGATCATTATTTGTGCGGGGCTGGCGATTGGATTGGCCGCGGCGCTGGCGATCGGTCGAGTAGTGGGAAGTTTTCTGATGGGAATTACGCGGGACGGATCCGGTTACGTATGTGAGTGTGACGGCGGTGCTGATGTTGATTGGATTTACGGCGTGCTATGTGCCGGCGCGAAGAGCGGCGGGGTTGGATCCTACTGAGGCGCTGCGGCATGAGTGAAAAACACTCCGTGGATTTGTGATGAATGGCAATCTGCCGTCGTAATGACCACTGAGAATAGTTTTTGTCTGGTTGAACTCGCCCAATTGAGCTGGCCGACAGACCTGAAAATTCCGTCTCGACGATTTCGGCTGTTGGTCGTCGCTGATGTGACCGAAGTTTCCACGGACATCATTTCGCAATTCGCGTATGCTGCGCTGAAAAGCGGCATGGTCTATTTCTGCGCGTGGGGCCCTGGCTGCGAGAGATTTCACGATATTGTTGACGAGGTATGCGTCGAGGATGACTTGGGCGCTCGCCTTTTCGTTGGTCCAAACTCGCACGATGTGATCATGACAACGTGGCATGACGATGACACGCTGGACGAAGCGGTCGAATACCTTACCAATTCGACTTACCCGACTGACGGCTTCGCGGAAGGCAGTGAATACTGGATAGCAATCTGCATAAACAATTCTGAATGGGCTGCGACGATTCGCCAGTGGTTTGGACGGGCGAATCGTCGAGCATAGTTAGTGGGACCGGTGTGCACCGCATGACCTACTGGTCAATGCGCGGGCGCAGCAGCAACTTGCGCGAAGGTGATCACGTGATTGCCGGGATCTTTGACGCCGATTTCCTTTGCGCCGTAGAAAGTTGTGCGCAGCGGCATCACGACTGGCACACCTTTTAGGGCGGCAATGGTTTCGTCAATGTTGGTGACTTCGACGTAGAGGAAGGTTGGGCCTTTGCGCATTACGTCGACGCGATTTGGATCGTCTTTTTTTACGCTGTCGAAAGTTTGGTACATCAGCTCGATATTTCCTTTTTGAAGGATTACGAAGGCGGTTTTATTTCCTTCGGGGACTTCGACTGTTTTTTGGAATCCGAGACGATCGACCCAGAAGCTGATGCAGGGTTCGACTTCTTCGACGAGCAGGACGGCGGTGATTTTATTGACGGACATGTGGTTCTCCTTTTGTTGTTCTTTCAGTTGGCCTGTGGAGGCGCTGAAGAGAAGTGTGAGAATTACGAAAGCTGTTGCGCGAAACATTTGAAATCCTCCCTGTAAGACCAGCCGCCTGAATTTTTCTTTGTAAATTAGTCTTGCATATCGGCACTAGTCTCGTTTAGACTAGCGAAGTGTAAGGTACGATAGAATTCCTGTCAAGGAGAATTTTATGGTGACGAAAACAATGCAAGTTAAGGAGCGGAAAACGGATGGCCGGAAGTTTCAGGATTTGTTTTCCGTTGGCCCTTCGATCGAACGTGATTTTGAAATGATGGGCATTCGCAACGTGGCGGAACTGGCGAAACAAAATCCGAAAAAAATGTATGACAAGTTGTGCAAGCTCACCGGACAGCGGCAAGATCCTTGCGTGCTGGACACTTTTGAAGCGGCCGTGGCGCAGGCGGTGAATCCGCGTTTGCCGGCAGAGAAGTGCCAGTGGTGGTATTGGAGCAAAATTCGGAAGGCGCGCGATGGCAAAAAATAAATCGCACGGGCAAAAGTCCGTCGCGAACGCGAAGTTGAATCGCCGTTCGCGGGATTTGACTACGCCGGATCTCGTGCTGCTGAGTTTGTTGTGTGAGCGTCCGTGGCATGCGTACGAGGCGAATCAGGAATTAGAGCGGCGGCAGGTAGGTGACTGGGCGGGAGTCTCGCGTCCACAGGTTTACTATTCATTTGAAAAGTTGAGGCAGATGGGATTGGTGGCGGAAGCGCGCACCGACGAACCCGTCGTAGGACCCGAGCGCAATGTGATGGAAACTACAGGGAAGGGGCGTGAAGCGCTTGCGGACGCACTTGAGCGCGACGACTGGACCATTCATCGCGATCGTCCTCCATTCGTGACTTGGATGGCGCTTTCCTGGCGGGCGCGTTCGGGCGTTTTCAAGAAGCAAGTCGACCGCCGTCGGAAATTCCTGGAAGGTGAGCTTGCTCGCGAACAGCGAACGCTGAAAGCGGTGAAGGAAGAAGTGGGCGATTCGTATCCCGAAGTGACCTGGATGGTCAGCCTCGTGGTCGAGCAGTTCAAGTTGGAATTGAAATGGCTGAAGAAGATCGAGCGAGAAGCCGGACGGAGTCCCTATGCTGGACGCAAGTGAGCCGTCTCACGCCTGAGCTAACACGCTAATTCTAAAGGGCTTATGGCCATGTCTTCCGCCCTTCCTTGACTTGCCGCGGAACGCGCCGTATCATGCATTTCGCGGTATTTTTAGGGGGTTTTTCAGGTTTCTCGATTTTCCGCCGTTCCGCGTGGGAACCGTCCTGTGATAGCAGACGATATGTTTCTCGATATCAACGAACTCGCGATACACAAAGCTCGCATCCACAAGAGCTACGCTCCGGATGCGATCGATTTTCACACGACAGAGTTCAAGCTTGTCGAACCTCTGGTGGTGCGCGCGGTTGGGGAATTGTTGGACGGGCAAATCCGAATTAAGGGCACGCTGCAAACCCGGATTGAGTTGGTGTGCGCGCGATGCCTGGATGAAATTTCCGAAGAAATCTCGCGCGATTTCGATCTTTTCTACCGTCCGGCGAAGGAATTGACGGAAGAAGAAGCCGTTCGGTTAAAAGACGAAGATACCGAAGTTGGATTTTTTCAAGGCGAAGGAATGTTTTTGAGCGACATTCTTGCAGAACAGATGCTCCTGATTCTCCCCATGAAGGTCATCTGCCGCAGTGATTGCCGGGGATTGTGCCCGCATTGCGGCGCCAATATGAACAGCGAACCATGTCATTGCGAGGCCAGATCCATGGACCCGCGGCTGGCTCCGCTGGCTCGTCTGAAGCAGGAATGGTTCAAGAAGCAGTAGTAATCAATAGTAGCAATCCAAGGGGAGAACCCCTAAAATGGCCCTTTTAACGGGCTTGTTAAACTTATCAAGGAGTCAGTATGCCTAATCCGAAACGACGACATTCACACGCACGCAAGAACAAGCGCCGCGCGCACGACTTTCTGACTCCGCCTAATTTTGCGAAGTGTCCGAATTGTCAGGAACTGAAAGCGCCGCATCAAGCTTGCAAGAACTGCGGTTTCTACAACGGGCGTGAAGTCATCAACACGAAGACCTAACGAATTTTCCCCAACAGCCAGTTTCGGTCGGCCGGAGCGCCAATGATTACGATAGCTTTGGACGCGATGGGAAGCGATTCTGCTCCGCGGCCTGAAGTTGAGGGCGCGATACTGGCATCGCGTGAATTTTCGGTTCGCGTAATGTTGATTGGCCAGCCTGCCGCGTTGAAAGCAGAGCTGGCGCGGCACGCGAAACGCGGCGCGGAGATTGAAATTGTACCGGCCACCGAAGTAATCACGATGGGCGACGCGCCATTGCAGGCGTATCGCAAGAAAAAAGATAGTTCGATGCACGTGGCGGCGCGGCTGGTGAAGTCTGACATCGCGCATGCGATGGTGACGGCGGGAAATACCGGCGCAGCGATGGCTACCGCGCGATTTTTGCTGGGCATGTTGCCATCCGTAGATCGACCGGCATTAGCCGCGCCATTTCCGACCGCGCGCGGTGGAACAAGCGTGTTGCTCGATGTGGGTGCGAACGTGGATTCGCGGCCGGCACATCTAGTGCAGTTCGCGGTGATGGGCGAAAATTATTACCGCTCAATATTTGGGAACAAGCGGCCGAGAGTGGGGCTGCTGAGCATCGGCGAAGAAGAAAGCAAAGGCAATGAACTGGTGCGCGAAACCTTTGCACGGTTGAAAAAGACGCCGCTGAATTTTGTGGGAAACGTCGAAGGCAAAGAAATTTTCGCTGGCGATGTGGACGTGATTGTCTGTGACGGTTTCATCGGAAATGTGGCGCTGAAAGTTAGCGAAAGTGTGGCGCAGCACATCGGCGGAATGTTGAAGAAGGCGTTGAAGAGCACGCTTTCGGCGCAAGTTGGCGCCATGTTTTCGCGCAGCGCGTTTCAGGAATTTAAGCGTCAAATAGATTATTCGGAATATGGCGGAGCGCCGTTGCTGGGCGTGCGCGGTGTAACGGTAATCGGTCACGGCAGGTCTAATGCGAATGCGGTGAAGAATGCGATTCGCGTAGCCACTGAATTGGTTCGCAGCAAAGTAGGGGAGAAAATCGAAGAGGAACTTTCTGTTCCAGCGGTGCGCGCCGCGGTATAAATCCGGCGGCGCCCGTAAAAGGTAATCACTCAGATGAGCAAGCTGGTAATGATGTTTCCCGGACAAGCGTCGCAGTATCCGGGCATGGGCAAGGATCTGGCGGAAAAATTTCCCGCGGCGCGAGCTGTGTTTGACGAAGCCGACAAAGCTTTGGGATTTTCAATTTCCAAAATGTGTTTTGAAGGCTCGGAAGAAGATCTGAAGCTGACGGCGAACACACAGCCGGCAATTTTGACGGTGAGCGTTGCAGCGTTTCGCGTGCTGACCGGAAAAGATGGCGGGCTGGGCATCACGCCGGATTTTGTTGCGGGTCATAGTTTGGGCGAATATTCGGCGCTCGTGGCGAGCGGATCGCTTTCGTTTAGTGATGCGGTGAAGCTGGTGCGTCAGCGCGGAACTTTTATGCAGGAAGCAGTTCCGGCGGGCGAAGGCGCAATGGCCGCGATCATGGGACTTTCACCGGGACAAGTTGCAGAAGTTTGCCGCCGCGCGGCGGACGGACAAATTGTTTCGGCTGCGAATTTAAATTCGCCGGAGCAAACAGTTATTTCCGGTCAAGCCGCGGCGGTGAAGCGCGCTGTGGAATTGGCTTCGCAGGATGGCGCAAAGCGCGCGGTGATTTTGCAGGTGTCTGCGCCATTCCATTGCGCGATGATGCAGCCGATGCAAGCGCGCATGGAACCGTTGTTGAAAGCCGCCACTTTTAATGATTTGAAGACTCCAATGGTTACGAACGTGGACGCGGACATCATCACGGAAGGTAAGGATGCACGCGACGCGTTGGTGCGTCAGTTAACGCTGCCTGTGCGCTGGGAAGAGTCGATGCGCGCGTTGATTGAGCAGGGCGCAACGTCATTTGTTGAGGTTGGTCCGGGGCGCGTGTTGAGCGGATTGCTGCGTCAGATTGATCGCAGCGTGCACAGTATGAATGTGGAAGACGAAGCGACATTGCGCGGGGCGCAGACGAAGCTGGCGGCGATTCGCGGCGAACGCGGCGACAATTAATTTCAGAAGAACGTTTCCCAGGACGAATGATGTTCAGCTTGAAAGATCGCGTGGCACTCGTGACTGGCGCTTCCCAGGGAATTGGGCGAGCGACGGCATTGGCGCTGGCGTCGGCTGGCGCGAAAGTTGCCTGCGCAGCACGGAACGCCGAAAAGATCGCAGGCGTCGTTGCGGAAATTAATGCGGCAGGCGGCGAAGCGCTGGCAGTGCAAATGGACGTCGCCGAAACGGATCAAGTTAAAGCGGGATTCAAGCAAGTTACTGAAAAATTCGCGCGGCTGGATATTCTGGTGAACAACGCGGCGATCACGCGCGACATGCTTGCTCTGCGAATGAAATTGGAAGATTGGGACGCCGTTCTGCGCACGAATTTGACCGGCGCGTATCTGTGCATCCAGCAGGCGATTGGCGTGATGCTACGGCAACGCTACGGACGCATCATTAATGTAAGTTCTGTTGTGGCCGAAACAGGTAATGCTGGCCAGGCAAATTATGTGGCCGCAAAAGCCGGGCTGATTGGATTGACGCGAGCGATGGCCGTGGAAATTGCGTCGCGCAACATCACAGTGAACGCAGTAGCACCGGGATTTATTTCCACGCCGATGACGAATCCGCTGGCGCAACCGGTGAAAGATGCGATGATGGCGCGGATTCCGCTGGGCCGCATGGGCACGGACGCCGAGATTGCGTCGGCGATAGTGTTTTTGGCCAGCGAAGAGGCTGGCTACATCACCGGGCACGTTTTGGACGTGAACGGTGGCTTGCACATGGGCTGACGTGCGTGCGCAAAGTGCGGCGCGGTTGACCTGAGTGGAAGCGATACATACAATGTGTGGATTGCAAAGAGCCTGGACTGAAAGAGTCCGGTAAATTCCGCGACGGGAATTGTCCCGACGCAGGGGGAAAAATGCCGAGCGTAGATGAACGAGTAAAACAAATTATTGTGGAGCAGCTCGGGGTGGACGAAGCGGAAGTAACACCGACCGCGTCGTTCGTGGACGATCTGGGCGCGGATTCGCTCGACGTCGTAGAGCTTGTAATGGCGTTTGAAGAAGCGTTCGGCATTGAGATTCCGGATGAAGATGCCGAAAAGATCGCAACGGTGAAAGACGCTGTCGCCTACATCGATAAACACAGCAAGAAATAATTCAGGGCGCATCTCTTTTCCTCAGGAGAATCCGTTTTGAGCCGCCGTGTAGTGGTTACCGGTGTCGGGCTTGTCTGTGGTTGCGGGATTGGGACCGATGAAGTATGGGCCAATGTCGCGGGCGGCCGCAGTGGCGTTGGTGCGATCACGCATTTTGACGCGACGCGGTTCGCATGCCGCATTGCGGGCGAAGTGAAAGATTTTGATCCACTGAAATGGGTGGAGAAAAAAGAACTGAAGAAGATGGGCCGGTTTATTCAACTGGCTCTGGCGGCCACTGATTTTGCTGTCCGCATGTCCGACCTGAAAATTTCCCCCGAAGAAAGTGAAGCGGCTGGAGTTTACGTTTCGAGCGGCATCGGCGGATTCGATGTAATCGAGCGCGAGCACCAGAAACTCCTGAGCGGCGGACCTGACCGCATCTCCCCATTTTTTATTCCTGCGGCGATTATCAATTTAGCTTCCGGACAAATTTCTATTCGCTACGGTGCGCGCGGGCCAAATTCCGCCACGGCTACGGCGTGCTCCGCTTCCGCTCATGCGATTGGCGATTCCTTCAAAATTATTCAGCGCGGCGACGCGGACATTATGATTTGCGGAGGCGCGGAAGCGAGCATTACGCCGATGGGCATTGGCGGATTCGCCGCGATGAAGGCGCTTTCGTTGCGCAATGACGAGCCCACGCGAGCGAGCCGTCCATTCGACGCGCAGCGCGATGGATTTGTCGTTGGCGAAGGCTCCGGAATTTTGATTTTGGAAACGCTCGAGCGCGCACAGAAACGTGGAGCGAAAATTTTGGCGGAAATTGTGGGCTACGGAATGTCCGGCGACGCGTTCCACATTACGCAACCTGCGGAAGGTGGCGATGGTGCATTCCGCGTGATGCGCAAAGCGCTGGCCGACGCAAAAATCGAGCCCAAGCAAGTCGGCTATGTGAATTCGCACGGCACGTCCACCGGACTTGGCGATGCAATTGAAACGCAGGCGATGAAGCGCGCGTTCGGGGAATATGCTCCGAAGATTCCGGTTAGTTCCACGAAATCCATGACCGGACATTTGTTGGGCGGTGCGGGCGGACTTGAGGCGGGCATCAGCGTGCTGGCGCTGCGGGATCAGATACTGCCGCCGACAATTAATTACGAAAATCCCGATCCGGCTTGCGATTTGGATTACATTCCGAATCACGCGCGGAAAACGTCCGTGGAATATGCGCTTTCCAATTCATTTGGATTTGGCGGAACGAATGCTGCGCTGATTTTCCGGCGCTGGGATGCTGCATAGGCTAGGATGCTGCATATTTAGATTTTTGCGAACAAAGCAAGGACTTCAGACAGCGCAAGTGGAGAAAATTTCTTGAACATTATTGTTTGCGTCAAACAAGTGCCGGCGAAGGATGCGCCGCTGGCTATTTCGGCGGACGGCACATGGATTCGCGAAGCTGACATCGGCTATGAAATGAATGAGCCGGATAGTTTCGCGCTGGAAGAGGCGTTGCGTCTGAAGGAAAAGCACGGCGGGGAAGTAGTTGTGCTCAGCATGGGCCCGGCGCGCGTTACACAGACGATCAAAGAAGCGCTGGCGAAGGGCGCGGACCGCGCAATTCATGTTACGGACGACAAATTTTACGCGCTGGATCCGCTGGGATCTGCGCGATCGTTGGCCGCCGCAATCAAAAACGAAAAATTTGATCTTATTTTGACGGGACTGCAGAGCGACGACCACGGATTTGGTCAAACGGGAGTTTTGCTGGCGGAAATACTCGGATTGCCGCACGGGACGATCATCATGCAGATTGACGCGGTGGATGGACATTTGAAATTGAAGCGCGAACTCGAAGCGGGCTGGTTTCAGTGGGTCGAATTGCCGATGCCGGCGGTGCTGAGCATTCAGTCGGGAATTAATAAGGTGCGATATGCGACGCTGAAGGGAATTATGGCCGCGAAGAAAAAAGAAATTGCGGCGGTGTCGCGCGAATCGCTGGGAGTTTCGGGTGAGTTGACTCAGAAGCTTGAGAAAATTTACGTGCCGCAGAAAACGAAGAAGACGGAGTTCATTACTGGTACGGCGAAAGAATCCGCGGCGAAGCTGATCGAAAAATTGAAGCACGATGCGCGCGTTATCTAATTTTCTGTGTGTGAAGTACAAAAGGAATTCAGCTAGATGAAAATATTGGCGATCACCGAGCAGCGCGACGCGAAGTGGAATAAGGCGAGCTTTGAGACGCTTGCCGCTGCACAACAAATCGCGCAGGACACCGGAAGCACGCTGACCGCTGCTGTAATTGGCAATGGGATTTCCGGACTTGCGGACGAACTCGCTGGAAAAAATGTAGCGGAAGTGCTGCTGATTGAGCACGAATTGCTGGGTGCATATACGCCGGATGGATTTTCTTTGGCACTGGCGCAGGTGATTTCGCAAGGTGGATTCGATTTGGTTTTGTTGCCGCACACATATCAGGTGCGTGATTTCGCGCCGAAGCTGGCGGCGTCCCTGGGCAAGGGAATGATCGGCGACTGCATCGCGTATCGAAATGAAGGCGGCAAATTAATTTTTGTGCGGCAAATGTTTCAAGGCAAAACGGTTGCCGACGTGAGTTTCGCGGGCGCCGCACCGTGGTTCGCTACATTTCAGGCGGGCGCGTTCCGCGCGGATTTAGCTGCGGCGCATCCGAGCGGCAAAGCTCCGGTGAAAAAAGTAAGCGTGGATTTGAAGGCGGAGCAAATTCGCACGAAGCCAATGGAACTATTCCGCGAAGCGAAGCAGGCCGTCGATTTGACGCAAGCGCCAATCATTGTTGCGGTAGGGCGGGGAATTAAGGCGCCGGAAAATATCGCGTTGGCGGAAAAATTGGCGAAGGCAATCGGTGGAGAAATTGCAGCGTCGCGTCCCATTTGCGATGAAGGCTGGCTACCGATGGAACGCCAAATTGGCAGCTCGGGACAAACTGTGGCGCCGAAACTTTATTTGGCGTTGGGAATCAGTGGCGCGATTCAGCACGTGGTCGGCATGAAGGGTTCGCGCACGATCGTGGCGATCAACAAAGATCAGAACGCGCCGATTTTTGAAGTGGCGGATTACGGAATTGTGGGCGACATTTTTGAATTAATTCCGGCGTTGACCGAAGAGCTCGAAAAATCAAAAGCGGGCTAGGCAGTTTTGAGGCAATGAATTCGTGCAATTTGAAGACTACAAAATTGTTTTGTACCGTCAACAGGACAACACATGGGTCGCCGAAATTCCCGCAATTAAAGGCTGCTACGCGGTGATGCCGACGCTCGAAGCGGCCGTTCCTGAATTAAGGCGCGTGTTCGGCGTGATTGAACAAGAGTATCTCGTGAAGGGGCTTGCGCTCCCGACTGACACTACCAAGATCATGCACACGATGCGTAGCAAAGGCGCAGGCGCCTGAAGTAGAAATTATTCTGCGCTTCCTCTCCTTCCTAAAAAATTAAACTGAAGAGTTTGCTAGAATAATCTTGTGACGATTGAACGTGAGCGGCTGGATGCCGATGTACTCATCGTGGGAGCGGGTCCAGCGGGACTTGCCTGCGCGCTGCATCTTTCCAATTTAATCCGCAAACATAACGATTCGGGCGCGAAGCCGGAACTTTCCACCGAAAATATTTACGTGCTGGAAAAAGCGCGCGAGATTGGCGCGCATCAACTTTCCGGCGCGATTATGGATCCCGTGGCAATGCGCGAACTTGTGCCGGATTTTGAGAAAGCTCCGCCATTCGACACGCAAGTTTCGAGCGACGCGTTTTATTATTTCACTGGAAAAAGCGCGTGGAAATCTCCCATAACTCCGCCACCGTTCCACAATCATGGAAATTATATTGTCTCGCTGAATAAGCTGGTGAAGTGGCTCGGTGGGCTTGTGGAAAAGGAAGGCGTAAATCTTTTCACGCAATTTGCCGGCGCGAGTTTGATTTATGAAAATGGCGGCATCGCCGGAGTGATCACTGAAGATAAGGGCGTCGATAAGAACGGCAAGCCGAAAGACAATTATGCGCCGGGTTACGAACTGCGCTCGAAAATTACGGTGCTCGCGGAAGGGCCGCGCGGCTCGCTCACAAAACAACTTGTAAGCGAATATAAACTGGATGGAGTGAATCCGCAAACATACGGTTTGGGAATTAAAGAGTTGTGGGAAGTTCCCGCCGGACGCGTCGCGCCGGGATTTGTGGCGCACACGCTCGGCTGGCCGTTGCCGTTGGATATTTACGGCGGCGGCTGGGTTTACGGGCTGAAAGAAAACCGCGTTTCGCTGGGAATGGTAATCGGATTGGAGTATCGCGATCCTCAGTTCGATCCGCACGAAGCATTCCAGCGATACAAGACGCATCCTTTCATAAAGAAAATTCTCGAAGGTGGGAAGATGGTGCGCTACGGCGCGAAAACTGTGCCGTACGGCGGATGGTATTCCAGTCCGCGCAGCACGGTGAGGGGCGGAATTATAATTGGCGATTCCGCAAGCCTGCTGAATTCGCAGCGCCTGAAGGGAATTCACACGGCAATCAAGAGCGGCATGCTGGCGGCAGAAACAATCTTTGAAGCGCTGCGCGATGGCGACACTTCTGCGGTAAAACTTTCCACCTATCAGAAAAAACTGGAAGCAAGCTGGGTGCGAAAAGAATTGTGGTCCGTGCGGAATTTTCATCAGGGGTATCAGCACGGATTCTTCCGCGGATTGATCCACACCGCCGTGCAATTGATTTCAGGCGGGCGTGGGTTTACGGATCCGATGCGCGCGCGCGCCGGCTACGAAGAATATGCGAAGGAAAATCGCGGCAATGAACTGATCGACCAGTCAGCGCGGTACAAAGGCGATGGCATGCTGACGTTCGATCGGCTTACGGACGTCTATCACTCGGGTACGCGGCACGAGGAAGATCAGCCGTGCCATTTGGTTGTGACGGAGCCGGACGTCTGCGTCAACAAGTGCGTGACTGAATATGGAAATCCCTGCCAATATTTTTGTCCGGCCGCCGTCTACGAAATGGTCCACGAAAAAGGCGCCGCGCGATTGAAAATCAACGCATCAAATTGCGTTCACTGCAAAACGTGCGACATTTCCGATCCGTACCAGATAATTAATTGGGTACCGCCGGAAGGCGGAGGCGGGCCGAATTACGAGGGCATGTGAGCACGGACCCGCGCACATTAAATTCAAAAACGTTTTGGAGTTAAGAAGATCCGCCGAAAAGTTTTCTGAAGAATCCACCGATTCGCGCAAACACTCCCGGATGTTCCGCGCTGGGGTCTGAAGTCTTTTTCGCCACCGCCGTCGCAGCAGAATTTCCCTTCGGCTCGACGGTGCCGTGAATCGTCGTGTCCTCGTGTACCCGAACCGACCGCACGAACGCGACTGTTTCGAGCGCTGGATCGAGCGGCGCATCCGGATTCGACGCGTTGAACACCAGCGGCGGCATGATTACAGTGAGTACGGATTCGTTGACGTTGGGCGGAGCTGCCGCGTTCGCGGAGGACGAAGTCTGCGCAACCGGAGCAGTGATTTGCGCTCCATTGAAATTCGCAAACGTCTCCACAACCTCGGCGTTCGCACTTGGCGCGGATTGAAGTACGCTCGCACGTGGCGGCGCGAGTTTTGCGGCTTCCGCTTCGCAGGTGCAGCCTGGAGCGGACGCGGAAACTGCATTTACTTGTCCGCCGGAAAGAGTAAGCCCGCCGAATTGTGGCACCAGAAGATTTTCGCCGCTCAATTGTTGGCCGAGGCGAACCGCGCCGCTTTTCGCGCGAACGCACATTTCTCCAGATTGCTCCAGGCCAACGGTAACGTCTCGCTCGCCATTGCCAATCGCAATCGTGGTTGCCAGCACCAGCGGAGTGAATACTGAAACGGGCTCCGATTTTTTCACGTGCACGCGAATTGTGCCGCGATCGAGCGCAATCGTGATCGCGCCCTGGGATTTCAATACTTCAAGTTGCGCGGCGCCGCAAATCAAAATATCTCCGCCACCTTCCAGCAGAATGCGTGCTTGGCCGGAACGCACCAGAAGCTTATTGCCGCTCGATAGATGTTCGGCAAGCTCTCCGGGCGGCACAGCTTCGCCCAAGGAATTCTGCACTACAAAATCGTGGCCTTCGACGCGGCCTACAAATTCGCGAGTAGTTTGTGCGTGAACCGCCGCTGCGCCACAAAAAAGGAAAGCGAGCGGAATAATCACGCTGGGAAATCCCGCGGCGATTGCGAATCGTTGCAACTTGTGCGGAGAGCGCCGCGGCGTTGGGCAATTTTGTGGGCCGAAGTTGGTCACAGTGATTTAGATGCGGCCAATCTGATTCAGGATTACGCGTCCACCTTTGCGCGCCGGCGGATTCGCTAAAGCGGCGCGCGAGCGCTTCGCCTATACTATACGCTGATGACGGAAACAGAAAAGCCCGCCGGTGGCGCGCCGCCGCCAAACACACATTTTGACGCGCGGCTGCCGAATTATTCGCTGTGGCGCCGAATGCAAATCCCCATTATTGCGGCAGTAGTTTCGGCGGGTGTGCGTTTGATTGGGTGCACGTTGCGATACGAAATTCTCGGTTGGCAGCATGCGGAAAGAATTTACGCGCAGCAGCGGCGAATCATTTGGACGTTCTGGCATTGTGGAATTTTGGGCGTGCTGTATTGGGGACGCAATCGTGGCGTGGTCGTGCTGCACAGCACAAATTTTGACGGCCAGTGGATTGGGCGAATTATCAAGAAATTTGGATTTGGAACGGCGCTAGGAAGTTCCACGCGCGGAGGTCTGCGAGGACTGTCTGAGCTTGAGCAGCGATTAAGTGAAGGCCGCGACGTGGGCTTTACGATTGACGGGCCCCGCGGGCCGCGATTTGTTGCGAAACCGGGGCCGGCGATTCTCGCGCGAAGCAGTGGATGTCCGATTGAAGTTTTTCATGTTGGATACGAGCACGCGAAAAAATTGAATTCGTGGGACCGGTTGCAGATACCGCGTCCATTTTCGCGAGTGGTGATGATTTTCGCGCCGCCGATTGAAGTTCCTCTCGACGCGGACCGCGAGACGGTGGAAGCGAAGCACGGAGAGATGCAGAAGGATTTGGAGCGCGTGCAAGCGGCGGCGGAAAATTGGTTTGCGCTTTCGGACGAAGAGAAGGTTCGAGCGCGCAAAAGTTGGAACGCGTGATGGTTTGTTCGGTTGAGGGCGCAGCAAGCAGCGCCCCTACAGCGCGCATTCGGAATAGTTCTTAGTGCGCCACAGATTGCGCGGCTTCGCCCAGAGTCACGTTCACATCCATTTTTTTGCCGCCGCGGAAAACTGTCACTCGCACAGTGTCTCCGGGCTTCTTGTGATTTAGAAGAACATCCAGATCGAGTGCATGCCCGATTTCTTTTCCGTCAATCGCGGCAATTAAATCGCCGCCGATAATCAGCCGCTGAAATCCAAAACTCCGCACTTGATCGCCTGCCTTTAATCCGCCGCGCGCTGCTGGACCGTTTGCGGTGATGCGCTCAATCAGCAATCCCTCTTGGTTGGGCGAAAAGCCTAGTGCCTGCGCTAGATCGGGCCAGAGTTCGAGCATCATGGGAATTCCAAGCGACGCGCGATGCACGCGGCCTTCGTTAATTAAATCCTGCGCAATTTTTTTAACAGTGTTAATCGGAATTGCAAATCCGATTCCGGCGGTGGTGCCGGAAGGCGTGTAAATCGCGCTGTTGATGCCGATTACTTCGCCGTGCGTGTTCAGCAGCGGGCCGCCGGAATTTCCCTGATTGATCGCGGCATCGGTCTGAATCGCTTCGTCAATAATTGTGGTTTCGCCGGTTTGAATTGTGCGGCCGACGGCGCTCACAACTCCGGTAGTCAGCGTGCTGGAAAATGCGCCGAATGGATTTCCAATCGCCAAAACTTTTTGGCCGACGAGCAAATTATCAGAATCACCCAGCGGCAGAGCGGTGATTGTCTTGCCATTCAGGTCAATTTTCACGAGCGCCACGTCATTTTGTTCGTCAGCGCCCACAAATTTTGCCTGATAGTGAGTGTGGTCGCCAAGAATTACCTCAATATTTTGCGCGCCTTGCACTACGTGAAAATTCGTGGCCACGTATCCGCGCCCATCAATCAGAAATCCGGAGCCGGCACCCTGCACGGGCACGGGATCTCTGAAGAAATCGTATTCGACGGCCTTGGTATTAATGTTTGCGACGGCTGGAGACGCTTCGCTATAAATTTTCACGGTCAGCGATTCGTCCTGCGTCAAATTGGATGGCCTGCCAGCAGGGCGTGCGGCGGTGCTTTGCGCGAAAACATTTTCTACTTGCTGGATTTGATGTTCGCCGTAGCGGCCGCCGGTCCAGTACGCGGCCATTGCGATTAGTGCGCCGGCCCAAATCAAACGAAGTATGCTAGCGGAGTTTTTATTTGCCCTCATGATTGCGCTCCCTCAATATTCTGTCCGGACGTCGCCTGAACTTTCAGCCGTGCTACTAATTCCTTCACTTGTTTTTCCGTGGCGGCCTGCGATCCGGAATTATCAATTTCATCTGTAGCCATGCGCCGCTTTTCGTCCAGCGGCATTTGCGCGGCGATTCGCTGCATGGCGTCATCGCGTGACATGGCCCGCCCGCGCGGATCCGTCAGCCGTTCGAGTTGCTGCTCGGGCCGGCACCACACCACGATCAGCCGCTCTAATATGTTTTGATGTCCAGCTTCAACCAGAAGTGCCGCTTCGACGACGGCCACGGCGTTAGGTTCGGCGCGCGCGATTTCCACCAATTGGCGTTCCTCTTCGGAGATTACGCGTGGATGCAGAATTTTATTGAGCGTCGAAAGTTTTGACGCATCGGAGAACACTAAGTGAGCAATTTTTGCGCGATCGAGATGACCATCGGCCAAAACAATTTCACGGCCGAATGCGGAGATAATTTCTTCGTACGCAGATTGGCCCGGCTCGGCGAGGTTGCGCGAAATTGCGTCGGCGTCAATCACGCGGCATCCGAGATCGCGCATCATTCCGGCTACGGTACTTTTTCCGCAGCCGATTCCGCCTGTTAGTCCCACGCGCAGCATTATTGTTTTATCAGTGTTTTATTGGTGGCGCATCCGTGCGTTCAGCGAGCTCCCGCTCGCGTGCATATCGCGGCCGATAGCGGCGCATCTCGCAGGCCTTCACGGTGTTGCTCATCAGCATGGCGATGGTTAGCGGACCGACTCCCCCGGGCACGGGAGTAATCGCGCCAGCAACTTGCGCGGCATCGGGATGCACATCGCCAATCACCGTAAATCCTTTTTCACGAAATTTCGCGAGCCGCTCCGGAACATTCGCGAATAAATTTTCCGCCAGCGCGGCGTCGGTGATGCGCGTCGTGCCCACGTCAATCACTGTAGCGCCCGGCTTGATCCAATCCGCGGCAATCATTCCGGGGCGGCCCATTGCCGCCACCACAACATCCGCGCCGCGAATTACGCCGGGAAGATCGCGCGTTTTGGAATGGCAAATTGTCACGGTCGCATTTGCGTGCAGCAGCAGAAGTGCCATCGGCTTGCCGACGATGTCACTGCGTCCGACGACCACCGCATTTGCGCCATCCACTCTAATTTCGCTGCGGCGCAAAATTTCCATCACGCCGCTTGGTGTGCAGGCGACGAGGCCGGGTTGTCCGGTCACAAGATGTCCCAAATTCATGGGATGAAATCCGTCAACATCTTTGGCGGGACTCACCGATTCCAAAATGCGTTTGCTATCCACCTGAATCGGAAGCGGTAATTGCACCAGAATTCCGTCAATTTCAGGATTTTTATTTAGGTCATTAATGAGCGCCAACAGTTGTTCGGTTGACGAACTGGCGGACGGAGTGTAATTCCAGCTTTTTATTCCCAGCAATTCGCACGCGCCAATTTTGCTGGCCACATACATTTTGGACGCAAGATTTTCGCCCACCAATACAGTGGCAAGTCCCGGCCGGGCGCCATAGGCCAGGACCGCGGAAATGTGGTAGCGCAACTCCGCGTAAATTTGGTCTCGAATTTTATTGCCGTTCAGGATTCGTGCGGCCATGTGTTTTAGCGTGAAAACTGCATCGATTCACGTCAAATTGCATCATATCATACGCGGGATTTACCGATTGCGAGGCAGGCCATGCTGTTCGGCGAAGGCAGTGAACGCAAAAAACTTGAGCAGGAAATGCGCGACGCTGGTCGTTTGCCGCCCGGGCAGTCGCTTACGCTGAAGTGGCCAGTGCTGCACGCTGGTTCCGTGCCGCGATTCGATCCGGCGCGCTGGAGTTTTGAAATCGGCGGGCTGGTGGAAAAGCCCATGCGATTTACCTGGGAAGAATTTAACAAGCTGCCGCAGCGCGAGTTCGTCTCAGATTTCCATTGTGTGACGCGATGGAGCCGATTCGACAATCACTGGAAGGGGTTCCGGCCAACGAAGTTCTGAAACTGACCGGCGTAAAGCCTGAAGCGCATTACGTGATGATCAATGCGGAGCAGGGTTACACGGCGAATCTTCCGCTCGAGGATTTCGCGTCATCCAAATCGCTTTTCGCATTTCTTCACGACGGCGAGCCGCTTACCGCCGAGCACCGATATCCCGTACGGCTGATTGTTCCGCATCTTTACGCCTGGAAAAGCGTGAAATGGGTGCGCGGATTCGATTTGTTGCCGGTGGATCAGCCGGGATTCTGGGAGCAGAACGGATACAACATGTATGGGGACCCGTTCAAGGAACAGCGGTTTAGTTCGGGTTAGATTCTCGAAATTCTCTGGCAATGACATCGAGAACATCTTTCACGCCGTCTCTTATCTCTTGGTTGTAACGCCTGCTGCGTTGGCCGCCTAGCGTTGGCTGTATTCCGTTGTGATACAGGTCTCGGAGAGTTTCCACAAGGTCTACTAGAAACTCGATCGTCTCGCCAATTTTAGTACGATTTGTCGCAGCGAAGAGATTCCAGACGTCATTTGGGTCATTTATTACACGATGAGCGAGGAACTTATCCCGGATAGGCCTGTAAACATCTCTGTAGTACGTCGCCTGCGCAGATACAGCTTTCTTCAAAGGTCTCAAATCTGCTACGTCGGCGGGTTCCCACGTTCCGTCCAAGAAATTCTCTATATCTTGGGCTGTTAATTCGCCCCCAGACTTCCGTCTTCTTAGAGACTCCCTTGAAAAAAGATTCAAGTTGGCGAGGGTCGCTTTCATCACAGTATGTACGGACTGAACGTCGCCGTCAGTATCGAATATTCGCCCTAGAACTATCATGAGCGATGTTTGCAGACTGTAAATCTGCGCGTTCCAGAACAGTGCGTGCTTATTTAGTGCGACAAACACATCGTTATCTGTGAGCGAGATGCAGTTCATCTCTTCATAGGTGTGGTAGATCACCCTAGCGTTATCCACCTCAGTTGCAAAGAGTTCTAATTCTTTCAAATAATCTGATTCTGTCATTTTGTGACGCGGGTCTATTTCTTCGCTCATAGTGTGAAGCCTCCTGCACCGGGATCAGTTTCTCCTCGATCGGTGACCGACTGCGTTGTCATGGAGAATACGCGATCACGGCACTGCTAAAACAAAACGGGGACTCATTGAAGAGTCCCCGTTCGGGTGTAACGATCCAAATAGGCCTTAATAAATATCGTACTGCTCCCAATGCAGCGTCGGGTCCGACTGAATAATCACGCTCTTCTTGCTAATCGATTCCAATTCTTCCACGAGCGCGCTTTCGCGTGTCTTCAGCGCCTTCGCAATTTCCGGATGCACGCGCAGTGTGACGCTGGCTGAGTCCAAATCGCCCGCCATTTTTCTAGCTTCCATTTGAATTTCAAAACAAATGGTGGGGATGGACTTCACCATTCCCGAGCCGGTGCAATACGGGCACGGCTGGCACAAAACTTTTTCCAGCGCTTGCTTGGTGCGTTTGCGCGTGATGGCCACCAGACCGAACTCGTTGAACGAAAGCACTTTGGACGGCGCTTTATCGGCGCGCAGTTCGTCATCAATCGCGTGCATTACCTTGTCGCGATTGCGGCGTTCTTCCATGTCGATAAAGTCCACGATAATAATGCCGCCAAGATCGCGCAGCCGGATTTGCCGCACAATTTCCTTCACGGCTTCCAGGTTGGTTTTGACGATCGTGTCTTCGAGACGCGTTGATCCGCGGCCGACAAATTTTCCGGTATTCACGTCAATCGCCACCAGCGCTTCGGTGTGATTGATCACGATGTATCCGCCCGACTTCAGCCAGACTTTTGGACGCATCGCCTTATCGAGTTCCTGCTGGATGCCGAACTCTTCAAAAATCGGAGCTTCTTTGGTGTACAACTTCACTCTGCTCACCAAATCCGGCTGGAAACGGCTAACGAATTCCACGACCTTGCTGAATTCTTCTTCGTTATCAATCCAGATGGACGTGTAATCCGAGCTGACGTAGTCGCGCAGAATGCGCTCGACCAGATTCAAATCGCGATGGATCAACGCAGGAGCTTTTTTGTTTTCCGATCGCGCACAAATCTCGTGCCAGGTCTTGCCCAGAAATTCAATGTCCATGCGGAGATCAGCGTCGCTCACATTTCCGGCCGCGGTACGCACAATAAATCCGCCGGGGAATGTGCTCTTATATTCGCCAACAATACTTCGCAGGCGCGAACGGGTTTCCGCCGAGCTGATTTTCCGCGAAACGCCGATGTGATTCACCGTCGGCATGTAAACCAGGAAACGTCCCGGCAACGCGACGTGACTGGTGATGCGCGCGCCTTTTTTGCCGAGCGGCTCTTTCGCAATTTGAACGATGATTTCCTGGCCCGCCTTCAGCATTTCGGAGATTAGCTGAGGACGGCGTTGCGGGGCATGTCCGCCGCTGCTTGGCCGGCCGTGTCGCTCCGGCGGCCGGCCATGGCGCATCGGACGTCCGCCACGCTGGCCTCCGCCGCTGCGGCGTTGGGGCCGCTGGAAACGCGCATTGCGGCGAGGGTCTTCGACGCGCGCACTGCGCGGCTCGCGATTAAATTTCTGATCGTTGCTCTGTTGTTCCGCCAGGCTTAGCTCGGATGAACCGGGCTCCGCGAATTCTCCGGCAGCGTGAATTGCTTCCGGATCGCCGGCATCAATATTGGCGTTGTGAGCTTCATCGTGCGCAGCGTCGGCCGCTTCGTCATGCGATTCGTGCCCGGCTGCGTCGTGATTTTCGTCGTGGACGTTGCCGTTCACTTCGGCTTCATCCAACTCCGTTTCGTCATGTGCTTCGTCGTGCGCTGCATCGGCTTCCGCATCTGAAAAATCTGCGCCGCCAATTGCGAGCGCTGATTGATCGTCCACTTCGTCCTGCGCTTCTTCGTGCTTGGCTTCGACCAAGCTTTCTGCAAGAGTCCGCGCTTGTTCGTCGGTGAGATCGGCCGGCGAACCGTGAGTGAGTCCCATGCCGGGGCGCTCGTCATCGTTAGCGCTTACCGTGCGCGGCGCTTCAGAACCAATCCATTCGTCGCGAACGCTTTCCGCTTCCGCGACAATGTTGGCAAAGCGATCATGCGCGTCTTTTACTTCCGTACGCTCTTCGTGAATTTCCTCGTGCGCGACTTCAACCGTCTCGTCGCGCCCGACAGGAAATGATGCTTCGTGCGCTGGTTCGATATGCAAATCCAACGTGGGCGGGGCAACTGCTTCCATTTCCGTATACGGCGCGACGGGGATCTCGGAATCCGAATGCTGCATCGGCGCAGTCTGCTCGCCGAATCCGGACAAATGTTCCCGGCCCGCTTCTGCCGCCTGCGCTGCGAATGATTCTGTAATGCTCGGCGAAGAAGATGGAGTTACTGCCGGACGTTCCTTATATTTCGCCAGCGACTCGCCGGGCAAAATAATTGGCGGCAAATTATCTGCAGGTGACGAAGCGTCACTCTGACTATCGCGCGGCGCAAATGATCCCGCCGGTGAATGCGGCGAATAAGGCGCGCGGGTTGAACCTGATGGCGACGCATACTTCGACGCAGGCAAATCACGTCCTTGCGGACGTCCTCCGCGATCGCGGCCTCCGCCTCCACGACGGAACCTGCCTCCGCGATTTCCACCGCGGTCACGGCCTCCACGGCCGCCTCCACCGCCAAATCCGCGGTCATTGCGCGGACGGTCATGCTGCCCCTGTCCTGAAGAATGTGTGCGTGCCGGAGGATAATTCCCATGTGACGGCGCAACCTGAGCGGTCGGCGCCACGTAATCCTGCGGGGGCGCGGAATCAGAAGGCTCCATTGCCGCGGAACCGTGCGCCGGATTTTCGGCCGTCGGATCGAAGTCCGGAGCTACACCAATCGTCTGCGAATAAGGAGCACTGGTCGGCTCGCCGGCAGCTGACGGTGGATATGTCGTGTGGTCGTTCCCTCGAGCGCCGCCAATCGTCTCGCCTTCCAGCACGCCGATACCAGTTCCGCCGATCGTCTCAACCGGAGCCGACGACGAATATTGCGTTGGCGGAGCTAATGCTGGTGCAGGCGTAGTCGCCGACGGAGCCGCAGGCGCGTGCGCCTTCGCCTCGTCCGCGGTGACGTGATCGTAGTCCTCTAAATTTTCCAGGAAGTCGCTGACGTAGAGAAATGCGTCAGTGTCGCGGCCGATATCCACGAAGGCCGACTGCATGCCGGGCAGCACGCGTGTGACACGGCCTTTGTAAATGCTTCCTACAAGTGCAAATTCTTTTTCACGTTCAATGTAAATCTCACAAAGATGCCCATCTTCCAGAATCGCCACCCGCGTCTCGTGCGGGGTCGCTGAAATCACTAATTCTTTCGACATGAAAACTCCTCAGAGCGCATCGGCGCGGTGCGGCGCATTGGGCGCCCGCGCGCACTGCGGCCACAGCGTTCCCGGATGCCGGGAATCTAGAACTGCGGCTCAATTGATTTTGAAGTGTGCGCGCCACGCGGTGCTGCTCTCGCAAACGGGAGGCGTTCCGGACAATCGCCGGAAGGTCCATCCCTATAGATTTAATTGACGAAGCGCCTGATGCGAACGTTCATCACCAGGCCCAACGACAGAAAAACAAACAACGTAACTGACCCGCCGTAGCTCATAAGCGGCAGCGGAATGCCGGTGACCGGTACCTTTCCGATCATCATGGCCGCGTTCACCAGCAAGTGAAACCCTAATATCGCCGCCACGCCCATCACCAGATACATTCCTGAGCGGTCCATTGCCCGTTGCGCATTGTGGACCAGGCGTAGCAGCAAAGCCGTGTACAAACTCAGCGTTATGAAGACGCCGATAAATCCTGTCTCTTCAGCCAGCGCGGCGAGAATAAAGTCAGAATATTGGATGGGAACAAATCCCCCCTGATTCTGACTGCCGCGTCCCAGGCCCTTTCCCCAAAACCCGCCTGCACCTACCGCGATCTCTGACTGCAAAATCTGATAGCCTTTTCTCTTCGGATCATCTTCCGGCCGAAGGAAAGTTGTAATGCGTTCCTTCTGGTACGGCTTCAATATGAAACCCCATCCGACGGGGATAAGCAAGCCGGCCAGCAGCAAGATTACCGCTGCATGCTTCCATTGTATACCCGCGAGGAAGGCTCCGACTACTGCCACCGGAACCAGAACCATCGCGGTGCCCAGATCCGGCTGCTTCAAAATCAAAAGCAGCGGAATTCCCGTCAAAATGGCCACTTTTACCAAATCTGCCAGCGAAAGTTGATCAGTGCGCACTTCGCTGTAAAAACGGGCCAGCACAATAATTATAATCAACTTAACCAATTCTGACACTTGAAAAAATGCGCCGAGCACTGGAATCCATCGCTTAGCTCCCAGGCGCGTCTCGCCGACCACGAGCACCGCGACCAGAGCGATCATTCCGATTAGATAAAAAATCGGCGCTTGCTCCAGAATCATGTGGTAGTCAATGCGGGAAATTGCCAGCATGCACGCGATGCCCGTCAGAAGCCACCACAACTGTTTGACGTAAGCCGCCGTGCCGGGCGTGTGAGCGTTGTGCGTCGCAGAATAAATTTCCACCACGCCCATGGCGCAAATTGCGCCCACAATGGCCAGTAGCCACCAATCGTATTCGTGGATTCCTGCGCGTTCTTTCATTCGCTCTTATCTCGAAGCCATCTTGCAACTATCTTGGCTGATGTGTCGGCTTTCCAGCTCCACTCGAATTTTTCGATTGCGGCAGCGCGTCCGGTGGCGGCGCGGAAGGCGTTGCCTTCGGTTGCGGTTGCACCGGCTGACGCTGCAGCGGACTTTGCGCCGGAACTGTCGGCGTTTCCGGCGGCGTGTTCGAGGCTGTCAACTGCTGCAAATTCTTTTTGTTTTTCTTGTCGTAGTACGCCTTCACTACATCGCGCGCAACCGGCGCGGCAATTTCGCCGCCATGCTTCATGGTGCTTTGCACCAGCACGGAAACAACAATTTCCGGATTCCTGCGCGGCGCGTATCCCACGAACCACGCATTGTCTTTGTAGTCCGCGCGATTTTTCGCCTTCGCCAAACCTTCCGCACCAATTGTCTGTGCGCTGCCCGACTTGCCGCACATCTCAATTCCTTCCAGATGCGCGTTTGCGTATCCCGTGCCGCCGGGCTTCACAACATCATTCATGTACGTAGTGACTTTTTCCACCGTGTCTTCCGAAAGCGCCAAACGCGTTTCAGGAACCGGATCGGATGTCTTCAGCAAGTGCGGCTGTTTGAAAACACCGCCCATCGCAATTCCACCGATGGCCTTCGCAAGTTGTAGCGGAGTCGTTGTGATTGCGCCCTGGCCCACGCCCACGGAAATATTTTCGCCGACCATCCATTGCCGGTGTTGTACGCGTTGCGCCCACTCGGCGCTTGGCATCAGCCCGGGTTCTTCGCTTGGCAAATCGATTCCGGTGCGCTTGCCCAGCCCAACTTGCGAGCCATAGTAGGACATGCGGTCGATCCCCAGCCGCAGGCCGACATTGTAAAAAAATACGTCGCACGATTGCGCCACTGCTTTTTCCAATTCAACCGTTCCGTGGCCCTTCGGATCCCAACAATGAAACACGCGGCCATAAAGCGTCGTCTGGCCCGGACAAAACACGCTGAAATTTTCCGGTACAACTTTTGTTTCCAGCATCGCCGTCGCCACAACAATTTTGAAAACAGATCCCGGCGCAAGCTGTGCCTGAATCACGCGATTCATCAGCGGCAAATCCGGATCATTATTCAGCCGCTGCCACTCCTGCTTCGTCACTCGCACCGCAAACGCATTCGGGTCCGGCGAAGGGCGGCTCACAAACGCCAGAATCTCGCCGGTCTGCGGATTCATCGCAACCACAGCGCCTTTTTTATCGCCCAGTGACGCTTCCGCCGCGACTTGTAAATCGTAATCGATGGTCAGCGTAATTGGTTTTCCGGGAATGGCTTCGGTCTGGTCCAGCCGGCCGGTTTCTTTGCCCACGCTATTAACAATCACGCGGCGCAGGCCGTCCGTGCCCATCAACATATCGTTATATTGTTTTTCCAAACCGGCTTTGCCGGACATATCGCCCGGACGCAATTTCCCATCGCTCGCATCAATTTCATTTTCACTCACTTCACCGACGTACCCGATCGCGCTCGCTAGGAATCCATCCGACGGATACCGCCGGCGGCTCATGGAAATCATCTCCAGCATTGGCAAATCCGCGCGATGCGATTCGATGTATGCGATATCCGCCTGGCTTGCTTCCGGCTTGATCACGATCGGATCGTATTTCGGAAGGTGTCTGGCGGCTTCAATTTGCTGGTGAATATCTTCCGGCGTAATTCCCAGACCTGCGGCGATTTGCGGCAGTGCTTTATTTACAATCGACATGTCATCGCGCAAAAGCAAAACGCTGAACGAAGGATAATTGTCGACGAGCACGCGCCCATCGCGATCCAACATTCTGCCGCGAGGAGCAATCAGAGGAATTGTACGAGTGGTATTTTGCTGAGCGAGTTCGGAATAATGTCCGGAATCAAGAACTTGCAATTTCCAAAATCCGATCAGCAGAAGCAGAGTCAATCCCACAATCACGTAGGACACTACCGCCAGCCGCCCTTGCGGCAATCGACTATCGTTACCGAGACCGAATGCCACGCTACCGAACCTTCTTCGACAACTTTCGACGAGCAATTCACACTAGCACTTGCACCACAGTGGTGCAATACGTCCACGCGGACAGGTGTGCGATTTGCGCAACTGTCCGGGCGTGGCTGCGCATGAGCAACTCCGCATACCCAACGCACCGCTCTGCGATATGCTCCCAGTGTGACAGCTAAAGCACCGCCGAATATTGATCGCGCCCGCATCGGCCTGTGCCTCGATTGCATGCACGCCCGCCGAATCGAATCCTCGCGCGGATCGGAATTTTATTCCTGCGGACTTTCCGCCACCGACGCAAATTTTCCGAAGTATCCGCGCCTTCCTGTTTTGCAATGCTCAGGATATCGCCCGCGATCAAGCAACGCGTAGATCAGCTTTACGGATGGTTTGTAACAGGGCACAACTTCCAGTAGCACAGAGATTCCTGGCTGTGCGAAGGTCAAACGCCGGAAGTGGTGCCGCCAATCCTGGCTGCGTTCCTCTTAGTTTGTTTTGTAACTGTGGTAGGTACCCATACGAACCCAATTCTTGTTCTCTAGCGTTTCATCGATCATCTGATTTAGCACATCGCCGTAGTCATTTGACGGATCGGCCACCTCAGTCTTCTCCATAGAAAGTAGTTCCCACTTATATTCGGCGAAATAAGCTTTCAGCCGCCGAGAAAAGTCATCGTGCGAAGAGGCCCACATGGTAATCCACATGAACCCCAGCGTATCCGCGGAAGGCATGTCTCCTGGCTCGACCTGAACTTCAGCCAAGGTCATCCAAACTTGTTCCATAAATCCTGCCGGGGACCTTACGTTGACTGCCGTTCTGCGATCTAGCTTGGCAATCGAAGTCTATCCAAAAGCGGAAATAGCACCGTAGCCAGCGCCGCATTCACTCCAGCCGCAATCGCCAAATGCGGTGTGAAAAATACTCCAGACTCGCCGAGCAGCAAACGCCGCGTAAGCACGTAAGTTCCCTGATGAATCACTAAAAACACGACCGTCAAGCCGAACCGGCTCAGCGGATTATCCACGTCAATTCGTGATCCGAAAGAAGACGCGAGAAATCCCGTCACAGTTTTCGCGATTCCGTAAAGTCCAATTTGGCCGCCGCCCAAACTATCCTGCACAAGCCCAATCACCATTCCCAATAATAATCCCGAGGAAGGATTGCGCTGGCTGAACCCAAAATAAAGTGTGATCAGCAGAGGCAATTCCAATATCCGCAGGCTCGGAAAATAAACCGGTATGAAACTTTGAACCAGCAGCGCCGCGGCAGCCACCGCCACCACAGCCCACACACGGAACTTGTGGACTTCGATGTGAGTTTCGGTATGGGTGTATTCGGCCACGTTTTTTTCTGTAGTTGTGAATGTTTCAGCGTTTAACTGGTGGAGTTACCGGCGCAGCCGCAGGCACATCCGGCGTCGTGGTTGCCGGAGCGTTCGCCGGTTTAATGTTCAAATCTTGCCGCGTCAAAAGCACCATTACTTCTTCCAGTTGATCCAAACGCGCCGCGGGTTTTACGCGAATTAACTTAAATGGGTTGCCCGGCTTCACTTCCGTGATTGTGCCGACGGGCAAATCCTTCGGAAAAATTTGATCCTGTCCCGAAGTTAAAACTTGCTGCCCCACTTTCACATCGTCGTCGTTGCTCACGTATTTCATTACCATTAACGGATCGCCCGTACCGCCAACCGGCCCTTGTATCCGTGATTCCGCCAGCAATGCGCCAACTCCGCTATCGCGATCGGTAATTTCAAGCACGTTGGAAACGTGCCCGTAAACATAAAGAACTTTTCCGACCACGCCATCCGCCGTGATCACGGCCATGTCTCGTCGAATGCCTTCGCGTTCGCCTCGATTAATGTAGAAAGTGTGGGTGGCGCTGTCGGCGCTCGCGGCGATCACCCGCGCGGCCACCATCGGAACCTCCGTGTGGGCGTTGATGAATCCCAACATTTCGGCAAGTCGTTGCGCTTCGGCGGACTGGCTCTGCAATTCTGCGTTCTGAATTTTCAGGCGATCCATTTCCGCTTTCATCGCCAGATCGTCCCGGTGCGTGTGCACCAGCGCGATGTATCCGTTCCACGTATCGCGAACTTTCGTAATGCTCCACGTGCCGGCGCGCTCGAATGGAGTCACCGCGGACACCACCCACACGCGAATCAGTCGCACGCGTTGCGTGTCTCGCCGGATTTGGACGGCAAGCAGCAATACTTGCGCGACCAGAACGCCTGCAAGTAGAGCGAGTGAGCGATGTCGTCCGGGAACAGCGAGCATCAGTCCCTCACCTTAATCGATGGAAACGAGACGGAGTAGACGGAAGTCCGAAAGCATTTTGCCCGTGCCGAGAACCACCGACGCGAGCGGGTCATCCGCGACGGAAACCGGCAAACCTGTTTCTTCGCGAATGCGTTTATCAA
The DNA here is from genome assembly GCA_963778235.1 of uncultured Acidobacteriota bacterium. Lineage (GTDB taxonomy): Bacteria > Acidobacteriota > Terriglobia > Acidiferrales > UBA7541 > DASTCZ01. The sequence continues at coordinate 1,298,492 of CAVZTQ010000004.1, forward strand.
GATTCTTGATCAGCGCGCCGCCACCGGTCAGCACAATGCCGCGGTCGCTGATGTCCGCGCTCAATTCCGGAGGTGTGCGTTCGAGCGCTACGCGGATCGCATTCAAAATTGTGGCCACGCATTCAGAAAGCGCTTCGCGGATTTCACTGTCATCAATCGTAACGGTTCGCGGCACGCCTTCAATTAAATTTCGGCCCTTCACTTCCATCGTCAGCGGCTTTTCCAGCGGATACGCGGAGCCAATTTCCATTTTGATTTGCTCCGCGGTGCGTTCGCCAACCAACAAATTATATTTGCGCTTCAGATAGTGCATCACCGCTTCGTCCATTTCGTTTCCGGCCACACGCACCGAACGCGAATAGACGATGCCGCTCATCGAAATAACCGCAATATCAGTAGTCCCGCCGCCGATATCCACCACCATGTTTCCTGACGGCTCTTCAATTGGTAGGCCTGCGCCAATCGCAGCGGCCATCGCCTGCTCCACCAGATAAACTTCGCTCGCGTGCGCGCGATAAGCGGAGTCCTGCACCGCGCGTTTTTCCACGGGTGTAATTTCGCTAGGAACTCCAATCACAATGCGCGGGTGCACCAGCATGCGCCGGTTATGCGCTTTCTGAATGAAGTAGGTGAGCATTTTTTCGGTCACCTTGAAGTCGGCAATCACGCCGTCCTTCATCGGCTTGATCGCGACCACGTTGCCCGGCGTGCGCCCGAGCATGTCTTTCGCTTCTTTTCCCACCGCCACCACTTCGCCCGTGTTCTTATTGATGGCGACAATACTCGGCTCGTTCACGACGATGCCTTTGCCTTTGGAAAATACCAGCGTGTTCGCCGTTCCCAAGTCAATGGCCAGGTCGGACGAAAATAAACTGAACACCGACCGGAAGTTGTATCCGCTCTTCGACATTTTTCCCCTCAGATTAAGGCCGCATCACCCGTGTCCGCCGCCGCGGCCATCCCGGATCATTTGCTGCCGAATTCACAAAGTCTCTAACAAGCTTGTCACAAAAACTTTCTAGAAAAAACTGTTCACAAATGAACCAAAATAATTGCGCAAAATTTTTTAGCGTGCTACGGAATCACAATCTGTATCTTGAAGTTTTTCATTCCGCCCCGGCGATTCTGCCCGGTAATCACAATCGTATGGCTGCCTGTTGAGAGCGGCTCCGTGAAATAGCTGAAGTGTCCGTCGGGCTTGATTCCTGCCACGTTATTTCCATTGATGATCAAAGCGGCGCTCGGCTCGGTGTGTCCAATGATCTCCACAACCTTGCCGTGCAGCACTGTTTCATCAACCTCCAGCAGCATGTCCGCGCTCTTGCCCTGCGCCACGACGGTGAACTTATAAGTATCGCTCGCTTCGCTTTCTTTTTTCCCCGGACCAATCGCCACCACGTTCCAGAAATATTCGCCGGGATCCAATCCGGTCACTTCAAAGGACGTGCCCGCCACGTGCTGTTCTTTCGCGACTGTGTTGAACGATGCCGTTGGACTAATCTTCAGCGCGTAATCTACTGCGTCAGGAACGGCTTTCCATTCAAACGCAATCTTGGCCTGCTTCGGGTCGGGTTCAATTAATGGCTGCATATTCAGCGGCGCCAGCAAATCCGGCGGCGCCAGCACATTTGATTTCACAATGCCGGTTCCGGGTGCAACTGCAGCGCGCTCCCATTTATTCAGTGAAACACTTCCGGTCGGCGTCTTCACGTCCGCGCCGCCAGCCATAAGAGTGATGTCGCCTTCGTTGGTCTTCCCGTCGCTGTGCACTGCCGCGCGGCTGTTTTCTTTCATTGACGCGTGCGCATCCGCGAACGAGACTCCCGCGGTGGATCGCGGCGACTCCCACGCCGGTGTCGTCAAATCCACAGCGCCGGAACTGATGTGCACCGCAACTTTTGTTGATTTATCTTTATCGACGGAATTTTCTTCTACGGTCACAAACGTATCCGCCTTCACCGTGTATGTCGTGCCGTCAGGAAATGAAAGCCGCGCAAGGCCGTCGCCGCCTGTGCGAATCAGGTCGCCTTTGTCCAACGTAATTCCAGGTTCCGCGCTGGTCCATGTTACGGAGTTCACTTTTTTCACTTGCACCGCGCCATTCGCGCTTACAAATCGGACCTTATCGGCAGTCAACGGACCCGCATCCGCTTCGCCGCCGGAGAATTTTTGTTGAACGCGCGCGATAGCTTGATCCACCCACGCCGGATTCATCAAATAGATCACGCCGAACACAAGTGCCAGCGCGATTAAAATGTAGATCATCACCGTCTTGTAAGTGACGGCGGTCCAATACACTTCAACGCGATTCACTTTCTGTTTCGGCAGTCCGGGTTGTAAGTCTCCGCGCATGCTTTAATCCGTCGATTTCACTCCACTTTGAAATTTAGCACAGCGGCCACAGCGGAGAAACAAACGCAACAACAGCAATTTCGGCAGACGCAACACCCCGCCCGCAGGATTCCGCACCGGACGTTCTTGACGCTTCGCAATGCGCTCCCGCCCGTCTCTTCATGTATAATCGTAAACTCGCTCGCAATTCAGGGGACTTGATAAATGCTTAGGTCAATGGAACGCAATAAACTCGGCACGCGCATCGTGCTCGGTGTTTTCGTCGGAATGATTGGCATCGGAATGCTCTTGTATCTCGTGCCCAGCCAGGCTGGCACTGGCGCTACCGGCGTTGACGTGGTTGCCACCGTGGACGGCCAGCCCGTTACGCGCACCGAAGTGCAGCAGCAGCTTCAGAAGCTGCAGGCCGGCCAGCAAATTCCCGCCGCGCTCGCGCCGCTTTACGCGCAACAAATTATCGAGCAGCTCGTGTTTGAAAAAGAGCTGGAGGTTGAAGCGCAGCGCCTCGGCGTCACAGTTTCCGACGTTGAACTGGGGGATCGCATCAAGCTCCTGGTTCCCACCGCTTTCCAGAACGGACAAATTGTAGACCGCACGCAATACGAAGGCATGGTGTCGCAACGTTACCAAATGGGCGTCGAAGAATTTGAAGAACTGGTGCGCCAGAGTCTGGTGCAAGAAAAAGTCGGCGCGCTGGTTTCCGCAGGCGTCACAGTTTCACCGGATGAGATTTCCGCTGAATTCCGACGCAAGAATGAAAAAGTTAAACTCGACTACGCCGTGATTCATCCGGACGCGCTCGAATCACAGGTGCAAGTTACCGACGCCGATTTGAACGTCTACTACGACAAGAACAAAGCGAAATACAATGTGCCCGAGCAGCGCGTGGTCCGCTACATGCTGATTGAGCCGGACCAACTCGCCTCGAAAATAAATATTCCCCAATCGGAATTGGAAGCCACGTACAACCAGCATCTGGACTCGTTCAAAGTTCCTGAGCGCGTGCAGATTTCCCAAATATTTTTCAAATCAGTAGCAAAGACGGACGCCGAACTGGCGGAAATCCGCAAGAAAGCAGCGGATGTTGACGCGCAAGCCAAAAAAGGCGGGAAGTTTGACGAACTCGCCAAGAAATATTCCGAAGATCCGAACACCAAGGACAAGGGCGGAGACACCGGCTGGATCGGCCGCGGACAGGCCATGCCCGAATTGGAAAAAGCAGCGTTCAGCTTGAGCAAGGGCGAAGTATCCGACGTAATCAACACTCAAATCGGAATCTATATTATTAAAGTTACGGATAAAGAGCAGGCGCATACCAAGACGCTTGCCGAAGTGATGCCGATTTTGCAGCAAGCAATCATGAAACAGAAAGCGTCCGCGATGGCCGAAGACCTTTCGCAGAAAGTCGGCCGATGACTTGCGAAAAACCGCGAAGCCTTCGATCGACACGATTGCAAAACAGTATCGGTTTGACCGTCGCCGAAACTCAGGCCATCGGAATTTCTGATTCCGCGCCGGAACTCGGCAACGCGCCGGACATCAAGCAAACAGTTTTCCGCCTGCGCGAAGGCGACGTGAGCCAGCCCCAGCGCACCGATCGCGGCTATGTCGTTCTGTCGCTGAAAAGTGTTTCGCGCGCTCATCAAGGCACGCTTGCAGAAATGCACGACAAGATCGTCGCCGATTATCGCCATGACAAAGCCGTCGACCTGGCGCGCCAACGCGCATCCGATCTCGCCAAGCGTGCGCAAGATGGCGAGGATTTCGCAAAGGCCGCGAAGTCACTCGGACTTGAAGTGAAGACCAGCGACGAAATCGCGCGCGACGGAACCATTACCGGCGCCGGAACCGTGAAGCAATATCCAGGCGCGTTCTCTTTGCCCGTCGGCAAAACCGGCGATGCCGTTTTCCTCGGTTCCGATTGGGTCGTCTATCGCGTTGCCGATCACCAGCAGCCGAATCAGGCCGATTTCGATAAGCAGAAGAAGGACATCGAAACGCAGCTTCTGGACGCCAAGCGCCAACTAGCGTTCGAGAGTTTTAAGACCGCTCTCGAAGCCCAAATGAAAAAAGAGGGCAAGCTGAATTACAACGCCGATGCCATGAAACAGCTCACGCGGCCTTCTTAGGTATGACTGTAAGTCTGTAGAAACAAGCAACTTATTACTCACTTTTGGGATTGTCCTTCGTCCGTTCGCACGGTAGAATTGCGGCTGGTTCGCGAATCTCGTCCCGTGCCCGCGAACCTGATTCACTCAATTAGTCGACCGGAAACCTTCCAGCACCAGTATTCATCGAATAGGTGACAACTATGCGATACGGAACCAATTCCGCCAAAGCAACTTCCTCCGTTCGCGTTCCTTCCGCGGAGAACGTTGCGTCCAGGCGCGTTTCAAAACCCGCGCCGGCACCCCCGAAAAAACTCGCCGCCACGCGCCGCCGAACAGCCAGTCAAATCAATATCGCTGCAGCATCGAAAAAAATCAGGCGGGAAAATTTGGCGGCCGGATTCGCGCTCATTTCGCACGGCAGGATTGGGATCTGAACGTATATTTCGTCACCGCTTCGCTTTCGCGCGCCGTGCAAAAGCTCGAAGAGAGTTTGCGCTTTCTGCAAATGAATGAAGAGCGCCTGTGGTTTTGGGGAGTGGATCGCAGCGATGATCCGAATTTCGCGTCGGAGATTCTTGCCGGAGAGGGTCTGAAGTGGGATAAGCGCGCCGAATTTCCGCGCCGTTCCACATTAATCGCAATCGCACCGGACCGCGATTTGCTCGCGGACACACTCGCGCTGATTCGACGTGAATTTGGAAAGTTGAATACTAGAGAACGCCCAGGCCGCAGCTAGCCTCTGAAAAAATATTGAAGCGCTATTCCTCGCGCAGCATTACTTCGCCCATACCAATCCGCTGTTCGTTCAAAAATACGCGGTATTTATATGAGCCGGGATTCGTTCCCGGTTTTGCCGGACCGCTCAGCAATCGCGCGCCCGCGGGCGCCTGAAATACATTCGACGAGAACGGGCACCGGTGCGGATCGAATTCCACTTTCAAATTACCCGAGCCGCAAATCCATTCCACCTGATCGCGCGGACCAATCGCAATCGCTTCCGGAATCATTCCAATCAAAACGAGTTTTTCCGCCATCGTCTCTGTGCCTGCAATCTTTCTGAGCGGGAGATTTAGTGCGAGTCGTTACGTTAGCACACCAGCCAGTGAATTACACGCTGACGCGCTGGTTCTCGAACTGACTAGCCGTGCTCGACGCGCGATTTCATATCCGAATACGCCGCTTCGATCAGCCTGCGAAGTGCTGCCGCGTTCGCGGCCGTCCCCGACGTCAGCTTTACATGGCGCATGAATTTGCCGCTGCCCTGCAACAAGTGAACGGGATCGGGCAGCCCTGCTCCCTGATAGAAGCCCACGTTAACGTGCGAAGTAAAAACATTCACATACCCGAAGGGGACATCTCCTAAACACGCAACCGGGCAGCCATCATGCAAAAGCTCCCGAACTTCGTCACCGCATTTTCGCATCACTTCAAACCATTGACGCGCAATGGTTCCCAATTCGCCTGCATGCTTTTTGAACCACGCATCGATTGCGGGATCCCGCTCGACAGCACCATCGAATCGCAGCAATTCCGTTCTCATCGCCAACGCGCTACTTCAGCGCTTCAACCGCCGCCACAATATGCCGCGCCGAAATTCCAAACTTATCCACCAGCTCGTCCGGCTTGCCCGAATGCGGCACGCGATCCACCGCCAGCCGTTTCACCGCTGTCGGCCACGCGCCCGCATCTGCAACCGCGGAAATCACCGCCTCACCGACTCCGCCTTCGTGATAGTGATCTTCCACCGTCACAAGTTTTCCTTTGCCCGCGCGAATTTCCGCGCCAAGCTTCGCGCCATCCAGCGGCTTCACGCAATAAAGGTCCACAATGCGCACGGAAATGCCTTTCGCTTTCAGCTGATCGTAAGCTTTCAGCGCTTCGTGCACGGTAATTCCCGCAGCGACAATCGTTGCCGCATCATTTTCGCTTTGCTTCAAAACTTTAAATCCCGGCACTGGAAATTCTTCATTCAGCGCATAAAGAATCGCCGTCTTTGGACGCGAAGTCCGAATGTAACTAATGCCCGGAGTCCGCGCGGCAATTTCCGTGAGCCGCTCCGCCGAAACCGCATCTGACGGATAAAATACCGTCGCTCCCGGAATCGCGCGGAACATCGCCAAATCTTCCAGTCCCATTTGCGAAGGGCCGTCTTCTCCAATGCTCACTCCGCAATGCGATCCGCACAATTTAATCGAGCTACGGCTCACTGCCGCCATGCGCACCTGATCGTATGCGCGCGAAAGGAAGCACGCGAAGGTCGCCGCGAACGGCACGTATCCCTGCGCCGCCAATCCGACGGAGAGCGCCACCATATTTTGCTCCGCGATGTAGCCCTCAATTAATTTATCCGGCGATGCTTTTTCAATTCCATCCGAAAACGTGGAATTTTTCACATCGCCATCCACCGCCAGAACTTTCGGATTCACCATCGCCAATTTACGTAACGCAAATCCATAAGCTTCGCGCGTCGCGACAATATCTCCGGTCTTGTAATCCGGTTCGGCGGGTGCGGGAAAATCCGGCGGCACAGGAACAGCTTTGCGCGCATAGGATTTTCCGTCGTCAGGAATAATCGGCGGAATCGTGCCCAGCTCCGCCAGCGCTTTTTCCAATTGCTCCGCGTTAAGCGGCTTGCCGTGCCAGTTATCTTTGTCGTTCAAAAAGCTGACGCCGTGTCCTTTATATGTAAGCGCCATGATCGCGCTCGGTCTGTCCGTCACAGCTTTCGCGCGATCCAGCGCCGCCATCACCGCCGCCGCGTCGTGCCCGTCCACAATTTCCGCGTGCCATCCTTCCGACTCAAACTTGCGTCGGTAAATTTCCATATCATGCAGATACATCGTCCGCTGACTCTGTCCCAGCGCGTTTATATCGCCAATCGCCACCAAATTATTGATTCCCGCATGCGCCGCAAACGCCGCCGCTTCCCACACATTTCCTTCCGCCATTTCGCCGTCGCCCATCAGCACGTAAACGCGCGCTGACGATCCTGATCGTTTCGCTCCCAGCGCCAATCCCGCGCCAACGCTCAATCCCTGTCCCAGTGATCCCGTTGCCGCATCCACACCCGGAATCAGCGGCGTCGGATGGCCTTCCAATTCGCTGTTCAACGTGCGCAGCGTCATCAATCTCGAAACAGGAAACACTCCGGCTTCCGCCAGCGCCGCATAAAGCATCGGCGCCGCATGTCCCTTGGACAACACGAACCGATCGCTCGTAATCGAGTTCGGATCGGCGACATCAAATTTCATCGCGTGAAAAAATGTCGCGGCCACAAGCTCTGCCGCCGAAAGGCACGAAGTCGGATGTCCCGACCCCGCTGCCGTGGTTGCGCGCAACGAATGAATGCGCAGCAGCCGCGCTTTTTCCTGAATGTATTTCACGTCATCGCTTTGCATGGAAACTTTCGCCGTGGCGCTCATTCAACATCCTCCGCACGCAATAATAAAACGCCATTCTACATCGAAACCCGAATTTGCCATCACAGCCCTGTGAAAATTCCCGCGCCGCGGAAGCTTCTCCTATCCCCAGTAGTCCTCCACGATCTTCCCTAGCGAAATCTCCGCATTTGTATTAACGTCTGCAACCGTCGTCTATTCGCACCCGTCTATTTGAATCGAAAGCACCACGAGCAATTTGCTCAGGAGGAAGTACGCTATATGAATCTCCGCCCATCGCGGAATATTTTGTCGAACTACCGGCGCGCTGTGCCGGCGCTGTTAATAATGATGATCATCTCTACCGTGCTCGTCGGCGGCCTGATCGCGAAAGGCGCGCAGAATCAGTGCGGCATGATGCAGGCGCAAGCACCCGCGCGCGTCACGCCCAACTGGGAACTTTCCGAGCGCTGGTCTCCCGCAAAAATCGGCAAGCTTTTATTTGACACCAGCGTCACGCCGCACTGGTTCGAGCAGTCCGACCGTTTCTGGTACAGCTTCGAAACCACCGACGGCACGCGCTACTGGATCATGGATCCGGTGAAAAAAGCGAAGACTCCGCTCTTCGATAACGCCAAGGTTGCGATGCAGCTCACCTTGCTTACCGGACTTCCTTACGACGCGCAGCATCTCGCGATTCGCAATTTGAAGCTCGTGAAGAATGACACGATGCTCACCTTCGACGTTCAGGTCTCCAAGGACGCAGTAATTCCGAACGAAGAAAAGAAAGAAGAAACAAAGACCGACGAAACCAATCAGGAAGAAAATCAAACGCAAGTTCAACAGGGTGGACGCGGTGGTGCGCGGACGAGGTGGCGCAGCAGTCGGCGCCGCTGCAACTCCTCCGGAAAATACGCGCACAATTTATTTTGAACTGGATATCGCCAGCGGAAAAGTCACGCGCCTCGATAAATTTGAAGCTCCTGCGGCGCGTCCGCGCTGGGCTTCCTCAATTTCGCCTGACGGCAAAACAATTATTTTCGCCCGCGGCCACAATCTTTTCATGATGGATCAGGCAAATTACAAGAAAGCCCAGAAAACTCCGGGTGACGCCTCCATCGTCGAAACGCAGCTCACCACAGACGGCGTGGAACATTACAGCTACGCACGCGTCCTGCTCGATGAAGAACAGCAAATGCTCCGGCGCGATCAACGCAATGACAAGAACAAAGACGGCCCGCGCACCCCTTCCATCGGCATTCAATGGTCGAAGGATTCTAAGAAATTCAGCACCACTCGTTCGGACGATCGTAAAGTCGGCGATCTGTGGGTCATCCACACGCTCGGCAATCCGCGTCCAATTCTTGAAACATATCGTTACGCTATGCCCGGCGAAGAAAATGTTCCGCAATTTGACGTCTACGTTTTCGACGTTGCCACCAAAGCACGTGTAACCGTCGAAGCCGCCGGATTTAAGGATCAAACCGTGCAGGTCGCAACTGACCGTATCACCAATAAAATGCGCGAGCAGCAACAGGAAAACACCGGCGTCGGAGTTGGCGGCGGCGGCGGAATGTTCGGCGGCGTCACTCCCGTGTGGCTTGCCGATACTTCCGACAAACTTTATTTCGTACGCACCAGCCGCGATCTTCATCGCGTAGACGTTTGCGTCGCCGACACAACTACCGGCAAATCGAAAACGCTAATCGCTGAACGCGCCAACGTTTTCATCGACGTAAAACAATTGCGTCAAATTAATAATGGCGCGGAACTTTTCTGGTGGGCGGAACGCGACGGCTGGGGCCACTACTATCTCTACGATGGTGACGGCAAACTGAAAAATCAAATTACTTCCGGCGAATACATGACGGACGCGATCGTCTCCATCGACGATAAAGCGCGCGTCCTGTACTTGACCGGGAACGGCAAAGAGCCGAACGAGGATCCCTACTACGACCATCTCTATCGCGTGAATTTTGACGGCTCGGGCATGAAACTTCTCACGCCTGGAAATTTTTCGCACGCCGCCGCCGCTCCAGACGACGGGAAATATTTCATCGACACATTTTCCCGCGTGGATACTGCACCCAAGATGGTTCTGATAGATCAGCAAGGTGCGCCGATTGCTGACGTCGAAACCACTGACGCCCGCCGTTTGCTCGAAGCAGGCTTCAAATATCCCGAGCCGTTCCACGTGAAAGCCGATGACGGCATCACCGATATTTACGGTGTAATGTGGAAGCCGTTCGATTTCGATCCCAATAAAAAATATCCACTGGTCGAATATGTCTATCCCGGCCCGCAAACCGAAAGCGTGGACAAAGCATTTACTCCGCGCAGCAGCAATACCGCCCTCTCCAACGTCGGCATCATCGTTATCGAAGTCGGCAACCGCGGAGGCAATCCGAATCGCAATTTGTGGTACGAAACTTTCGGCTACAACAATCTTCGCGATTACGGTCTCGCCGATAAAAAAGCTGCCGCCGAACAACTCGCCGCGCTGCATCCTTATATTGATATCAACCGCGTCGGAATTTGGGGACACAGCGGCGGCGGATTCATGAGCGCCGCCGCGATTCTCGAGTTCCCGGATTTTTTCAAAGTGGCGTGGTCTGAATCCGGCAATCACGAAAACAATGTCTACAACAAATACTGGAGCGAAAAATATCACGGCGTGAAGGAAGAAACGGAAAAAGACGGAACCGTGAAATTCCTTTACAACATCGATAAAAACTCCGAGCTTGCGAAAAATCTGAAAGGCCACTTGATGCTCACCACCGGCGATATGGACAACAACGTCCACATGGCAAACACCATGCGTCTCGCCGATGCGCTCATCCGCGCCGGCAAGCGCTTCGATATGTTTGTCCTGCCCGGTCAGCGTCACGGTTACACCACCGATGGTGACTACATCAATTGGGCGCGCATCAATTATTTCAGCCGCTGGTTGCTCGGCTCTGCGCAGGATGGTCCTGACGTGATCGAGCTTCAGCGCGAACGCGCCAATACCGGCGATTCAGCAGGCCGTGGCGGCCGCGGTGGAACTGGCGGCACTCCGCCACCACCTCCGCCCGACGGTGATCAATGCTGTAATCGTCGCTAACTAAAACTCGGCGCAGCCGGAAGAAGTCTTAGTAGCACAGCCACTCTTGGCTGTGCGCTTTTGACCTCTTCCGGCCGTGTCATTGATGAATCCTTTTTTCGCCGCCCTGCATCTCTTCACCATACGCACATGCCCAGAACACCCGCAATTTTCTTCGGTCACGGCAATCCAATGAACGCTGTTCTTCACAACAGCTACACAGAAGCGTGGAAGCAAATCGGTTCGCAAATCTCCAAGCCGAAATCCATCCTCTGCATTTCCGCGCACTGGTACGTTGCTGAAACCGGAGTAACCATCAGCACTTCGCCGCGTACGATTCATGACTTCGGCGGTTTTCCGCAGGAATTATTTCAGGTCGAATATCCTGCTCCCGGCGATCCAATTCTTGCTCGCCGCGTTCAGAAAATGCTCGCGCCGCTTCCCGTGCGGCTTGACAAATCATGGGGTCTCGATCACGGGGCATGGTCGGTGCTTTGCCACGTTTATCCATACGCGGATATTCCCATTGTCCAGCTCAGCATCGACGAAAAGCAGCCGCCCTCATTTCATTACGAAATCGGCCGGCGTCTCGCGCCGCTCCGGGACGAAGGCGTCCTCATCGTCGGCAGCGGCAATCTCGTTCACAATTTGCATGCCTACGGTTGGGGCCGCCACGTCCCTGACCCATACGATTGGGCGGTCGGCTTCGAAGATCAGGTGAAACAAATGCTCGTTGCCGGAGTTCACGCTCCGCTGCTGGAATACGAGCGCCTCGGCAGTCAGGCAATTCTTTCCGTCCCAACTCCCGATCATTATTTGCCCATGCTCTACGTCGTCGCCACAGCTCAACAGGGTGAGCCGATTTCGTTTCCCGTCACAGGTGTCGATGGCGGCTCGATTTCGATGCTGACCGTTCAGGTAGGTTGAAGAAAATCTGGCAGTTATGATTCAAGGTCGGCGAATGGCGATCCGAAAATGAATATGCTGAATTGCAGTATCCAATTTTTCCACCACGCTCATCTCACTTTGGCGCTTGCCGTCTTCGGAATCTCGCCAGTCGTGTTCTGGCCGTTCGTCAGTTTCGTAATTCTTTCCGTAATCGGACTAATAAAAATCATCAAAGACGACCTCCCGCAAAAACATGGCATCGACAAGCTCTTGCCATTCGGACGACTGTTTTACGCAATCCCGATGGGAGTATTCGGCACGGATCATCTCGTCGACGCGGTGAACATCGCGAAAATCGTTCCGCGCTGGATGCCCTGGCACATGTTTTGGACCTATTTCGTCGGCGTTGCGCTGATCGCCGCGTCTCTAAGCATCATCCTAAAAATACAAGCACGCTTGGCGGCCACACTTTTGGGATGCATGTTCATACTTTTCGTAGCGATGATGGATATCCGCGCCCTGATAATCACACATAACTCACGGCAGTTTTGGGCAATCACCCTCAGAGACGTTACATTCAGCGGTGCAGCATTTGCGATAGCCGCACGACAGTGGAAAAGCGCGGCTTCGGACGGCGCCGCTTGGCTGGTAACAATCGCTCGCTTTTTCGTTGGGATTTCGTCGATCTTCTTTGGCGTCCAGCATTTTCTGCATCCCACGCTCGAACCCGGATTTCCTCTGGGGAAAATAACTCCTGCTTGGATTCCCGGGAATATTTTCTGGGTCTATCTCACAGGTTCGGCGCTGATCGTTTGCGGCGCGTGCTTTGTCGTGAATAAAAAGGCGCGCCCCGCGGCAATCTATCTGGGAATTGTAATTCTACTTCTTGTGCTCTACATATACGTCCCCGTCACAATCTCCAATCCTTCCGATCTGGATAGTGGTCTGAACTCTCTCGCTGATACCTTAGCCTTAAGCGGAACCGCATTGGTTCTGGCCGGCGCAATCGGCGAACGATCCAAGCATGGGGCCAGCGCCTAATCATCCAGGCTGCACATTAACGCCCATGCCTTCCTCGTTCACGCTCAGTTCCCAGCGAAGCCAAAAACAATTTCAACGACTGATCCAACAGCGCCAACGAATCTTCCTGCTCCGGCGAATCGTCCGCCGCCCAATAAGCGAAAACTCCCATATACAAAGTCCAATAGAGCTGCACCGTCACCCGGGGCAAAGCAGAAGGGAATCCATGCGAGATAAGAATCGATTGCATCAGCTCCAGATGAGCCGCGCGAATCCCGTCACCCGGGCTGTCCGCAGTTTGGCGCGCCAGCGGACTGAAAATGGTCTCCGCAGCAGGCCCAAGAAAATTGCGATACTCGCGCATACTACGAAGCCCAGACCAGATCAGCAGGAACAGGTCGGCCTCCAGCGAATCATCCTCGCGCCGCCCAGCCCGAAACGCCTCGCCAGCTCGCTCCAGAACCTCCGCGATCAGCGTCGCCGCAACCTCCTCCTTGGTAGGGAAGTAATTAAACAAAGTTCCCGTGGCGATTCCAGCCTCAAGGGCAATCGCACGCGTAGTAGCGTTCTGCCAGCCGTCCCGAGCGAACAAAGTCGTCGCAGCGTCCAATATTCGCTGCCGAGTAGCACTCTTGGCTGCATCAGTGACTCTCACGTCCCAATTATATCACTTAAATGAGCGTGCTCATAATATTACCTGCCGTCATGTCATTGAAAATCAAAATGAGCGTGCTCATAATAATTGAATTGGGGCAGCAGTAGCCACCAAGTTCGACGCTTGCATAGAGGGAACCGAAGATGAGACTTAGAAGGAACTGCAATTAGCTGAAACACGGGCGAACTTGCCTAGGGCAGGCCTACCCGACCGCCGCCCTAGCCTTATTCTTCTTCGCGTACAACGCCCGGTCCGCCGCTTCCAGCAGCTCCGCAATCGAAATTCCGTCGCGCGGAAACACCGCCGCCCCAATACTCACCGAAATGCGCGGCTCCTCTTTGTCCTTCGCCACATTTTCCGCGATCCGACGCATCGCCCGCCGCGCGCCATCATCTTCGGATTCCGGCATCACGATCGCAAACTCGTCGCCGCCGTAACGAGCCGCAAGGTCCGTGCTGCGACAATGAACCCGCAGAATCTCTGCCAGGCGGCACAGCGCTCGACTACCCGCCACATGGCCATGCGTGTCGTTAATCTTCTTCAGCCCGTCCAAATCCAGCAGCAACACGCAAAATGGACGCCCATTGCGCCCGAACCGCTTCATCTCCGAGTCAAGCACGTCGGTCAGCCGGCGGTAATTGGAAAGCCCGGTCAGCGGATCGCTCAGCGCCATTTGCTGAATCTTTTCCATGGAACGCTTGCGTTCGGCCACCTCAGCCGCCAGCACCAGTGTCATCACCACCACCACGCCCATGAACGCCTGCAGCAATAGCAGCGACTCGTTGTGCGACGGCCTCACAAACGGCCCGTCCCCGCGCATTGTTCCCCAAATCGCAATTCCCGCCAGCACTGCCAGCGCCGTCGCTGCCTCGCGCTGACCAAACCGGAACGCCGCCCAAATCAAAAATGGAATGCACAGGAATTCCACCGGCTCGTCTCGCACGATCGACGAAAAAAGCCCGCCAAATATGACTAAGCTCACCACCACCAACATGCACAGCAGCCCCGTTGCTTCCGCAATTTGATCCAGATTCCATCGCGGCCGCGGAGTTCCGCTCCAAAGTACCAACAGCGGCGTAACGACAATGATTCCGATGGCGTCTCCCTGCCACCACGTCCAATACATCGCCTGATAATGCGTCCACGCCGCAAATCCGCCCAGCGATAGGCTCGTCACTCCGAACATCGCGCCGATGCACGCGCTCACTCCGCCCGCCAGCAACGCAAATTTCAGAATGTCTTGCGTGCGATCAAACGCATGGCGTCCGCGCGCAAATCGATTCACCAGATAAACCGCCGCCAGTGCTTCCAAAGTATTTCCGGCGGCAATTCCCAACGAAGTTAAGACGTTTCCAGCGGTAGTTAGATTGACGAGGAATGCTCCGATAAAAATGGCGGGCCAAACTTCAATTCCAAGTAGTAGCAGCGCGGCAACCGCGATTCCCGCGGCAGGCCACACCGGACTGACGCTGGTGTGTAGAAACGCGAGCTTCAACCCAAGTTTGCCCGCGACGAAATAAATCGGCGCCAGTAATCCGATTGCAGCCACTCTCACAGAATTTCTAAGGCGACGCACCGTTTCTCCCTGAGGAAACGATTCTCCCTGACGAAATAATTGTCCCAGCTTTTTGTTAGATGCGAAATAGTACTCCGCCGACTGCACTCATCGCGGCTGGCCAGCCAAATAGTCATCAGTCAAAAGCATCAAGTTGCGCGCGCGCAATCACCGCGCCTCTCCTTCCGGTTTCCTTGCCGCTCCCATCAACTTCCGCTAAACTCACCTTCTCGATTACCCACCTCACAGGGGCTGGACCGAACATGCCAAGCTTTCTCAGGCGGTTAATGCCGCGCGAAGATAATTTTTTTGAGATGTTTGTCGCTCTCGCCGACAATTGCCATCAGGGCGCGCAAGTGCTCGTGGAAATGTTCCAGAAGGACGACGGCTTCGACAAATATGCCGAGCGCATCAAGGATATCGAACACGCCGGCGACAATCTCACGCACACTCTTCTCACGCGCCTCAACCAAACTTTCGTCACGCCATTTGATCGCGAAGATATCCAAGCGCTCAGCAGCCGCATTGACGACGTGCTCGATCTCATCGACGCCGCCGCAAGCCGCATGGTCACCTACAAAATCGCGCACGCCCGACCCGGCGTCGCCGATCTCGCACACATCCTTTACGAAACCACACGTCAAGTCGTTGTAGTCGTCGGCGCGCTCAATAAACATGACGCCGTTCTCGAAAAATGCATCGAAATTAATCGCTTGGAAAATGAAGCGGACCGGCTTTCACGCATCCTCATCGCCCGCTTGTTCGACGAAGAAAAAGATCCCGTTCAAATCATCAAGTGGAAAGAAATTATTGAAGTCATCGAAGCGGCCGTGGACAAATGCGAAGACGTCGCCAACGTAATTGAAACCGTCACCCTAAAAAACGCGTGAGCCTCACTTCATATTTATTCTTCAAACCTGAATCCACATCGGCGGAGCCTCTCCCATGAGCGGCTTCCACCTGATGATCATCATCGTCGTTATCGCGCTCGCCTTTGATTTCTCCAACGGCTGGCACGACGCCGCAAATTCCATCGCCACGGTCGTCTCCACGCGCGTTCTCACTCCCGGCAAAGCAGTTCTCTGGGCGGCATTCTGGAATTTCATCGCCGCATTTATTTTCGGCACCGCCGTCGCAAAAACAATGGGCAAGGGAATGGTCCACCTTGAAATGGTGAATGAACAAGTGCTCATCGCCGGACTTCTCGGCGCCATCGCTTGGAATTTATTCACGCTAATTCTCGGTCTGCCTACAAGTTCTTCGCATGCACTTATGGGCGGATACGGCGGTGCCGCCATTGCGCGCGCCGGATTCAGCGCCATCATCGTTTCCGGTTGGACGAAGCCCATCATCTTCATCATCCTCGCGCCGTTCATCGGAATGATCACCGCAATCCTCGTCACCATCGCCACCAGTTGGGCCGTCCGCAAACAATCGCCCACAAAAGTGGACCGCTGGTTTCGCCGCCTCCAATTAGTTTCCGCCGCAGCATATAGCCTTGGCCACGGAACCAATGACGCGCAAAAAAGCATGGGCATCATCACCGCCGCTCTCGCCGCCGGTGGATTCATCCCCACTTATTCCGTTCCGTTCTGGGTGATTATTTCCTGCCACCTCGCGATGGGCTGCGGCACGATGGCGGGTGGCTGGCGCGTTGTGAAAACAATGGGCCAACGCATCACAAAACTAAATCCGTTCGGAGGATTTGCCGCGGAAACAGCTGGAGCGTTAACTTTAATCGGCACAGCCCATTTCGGTATTCCCGTCAGCACCACTCACACCATCACGGGAGCCATCGTCGGTGTCGGCGCATCTCGACGCCTCACCGCCGTTCATTGGGGCGTCACTCGCCGCATCATGTGGGCGTGGCTGCTAACAATTCCCGGCGCAGCCGCAATCGGCTCCGGAATTTACTATCTTCTCGCGCACTGGTAACGCCGCGAGCTTGCCACATCATTCTTTCTTCCACCGCATAAATAAAAAATATGGAACGCGCGTCATCTGCTCGAATCGTGCCGACCTTTTTACATCCTCCTCCGTCGCACACGGCTCCTGAAATTCTCGCAGAGCAAATCCAGCTTGAAGCAGAGCGTCCATGTAATCTCCTAGGGGCTGATGCCGCCGAATCGTCGGCAGTCGAAACTTCGGCGTAATCCGATCCTCCCATGCCGCGCGCTCAAAATATCTGTCCACAGCGTAGTACCGCATCTCGCCTGCGTCGCCTTTTATCCACTCAGAAACCGGCGCTGAAAAGCACGGATGAGTTGTGCTCATCAGCAATTCGCCGCCCGTTTTCAGCACCCGATTGCACTCCCTCACCGCGCCCAAATAATCTTCGATGTTCATCAAGCTCATCGCGGCCATCACCAAATCAAACGACGCCGACGCGACATCGTCCATCGCGCTCGCGTTCGCATAAATATATTCGACGTCTAATCCTCCCGCGCGTGCCCGTTCGCGCGCGACTTCAATAAGCCGCGCGCTTCCGTCTACTCCCGTCACTTCAGCGCCTCGCCGCGCCAGCTCTCGCGAATAGCTGCCTTCTCCGCATCCAAGGTCTAAGACTTTTCGCGTACCCACTTCGCCGATCATTTCCAACATCTTCGGCATCAGAAAAAAATTGTGATAATCGTTCGAATCCGCGTGCGCCACCCAATCATCCGCAGCGCCATTCCAGGAACGAGTCGAACTGTCGTCGCGGTTTGCCATTTCTCTTTAATTCTCCTCTTTCAGTCGCAACAGCGTCACGCCGATTGACACATACCATATCGCTTCGCACACTACGATCATTCCAAATCCATGCACGCCCAAAGTCACCTGTCCCGACGCCACCGCAACAACCGTCGCCGGCCCAAGAATGCATCCATAGACTCCTATGCTCGTCGCAAAGCTTTTTTGTTTCACAATCGAAATCGACCAAAGCAAAATTGCAGTCGAAACCGCCACCACGAACACCATCGCGAAGGCTTGATTTAATTGTCCGTTGTAGTGAAGCATCGCGTGCCACATGTCGTGCATTGCAGGATCAGCCTCAGCCATTTGTTTGGCGATATACGGACTCATGAATCCGCTGATCGCCGCGGCATTCATCACTGCCACCGTTGCGAATCCGTAAAAAACCAACGCCATCATGGAAAGCCGATTCGGCGAGGCCAGCCGCCGCGACAATCCCCATGCGCCCAAAAACATTACCGGCAAACTAATCAGCGCCAGCGCATGCACAGCAACAACCATGTGTGACACGGCTCCCAGTTGCCCGGGTGCGACCAGGTCGTGCCCCGTCGGATGCAGCGCCATGGTTATAATGGATCCCACCGATCCTAGGATCAGCGCGAGTCCGCTCATTCGATTTTCATTCATGCGCTGGACTGTAGAGTCGAAGTCCGCAGCCGTCAACGTGAATCCGCGTGAAGCGCTGCGATGCTGAACAAAGAGGCGTCCAATGTCCCGAAAGTCAGCCAGCGCTTCAACGAAAAAGGCGAGCCTGCCACGAAAAACGGACCGCCGCGTTCGTCGCACTCGTGACGCGCTAGGCGACGCTCTTGTCGACCTTATGCACGAAAAGCCTTTCGACGAAATCACCGTGCAGCATGTTGTCGACCGCGCCAAAGTCGGCCGCTCAACTTTCTATACACACTTTGTCGGTAAGGAAGATTTATTTTTAAGTGATGTCGAAGATTTCTTTCAAATGATGGCGGGATATCTTTCGCGCAACAAGGAAGCGTCAACTCGTCTCGCTCCGGTGCGCGAACTGTTCTCTCACGTTGCAAACGCCCATCAATTCATTTCCGCGCTCACTGCCTCCGGCCGCATTCACGAAATTCTCCAACTCGCGCAAGGCCATTTCGCAAAGGGAATTGAACAGCGTCTAGCTGAAATTCCGAAGTCTCGCGGAATACCGCCAGCCACGCGCACAGTTTTGGCAGTAGCTGCCGCCGGCGCCATGCTTTCTCTTATGTCGTGGTGGATTGACCGCGGCTCTCACGCGTCCGCCGAACAAATCGACGCTGTATTTCATAATCTTGTATGGTCGGGAATTAACGCCGCCGCTGCGCAGATGCCGCCCGCTCCGACGAAGCACAAACCGCGTCTACGAAAGACTCATACGTTCGCCGAAGTGCGTGCGTTACTTTTTAAATAATTTTTGCCGAATGTCCGGCCAGAATTCCTTGCACTGATTCGCCACCACATCAATCGCGATTTGCGTGGCGAAGCCGCTGGCCCAATTTGAAACGTTCAGGTCGGCCCTCGAGTGGTACGTCAGCGAAATTCCCGCTGCCGTCGCATTTCCACCGAATTCCGAAAAATTAAATTCGGTTCCGCCGCGGTCGTTGCGAATAACCACGATTCTTTTCAGCGCGTACAATGAACGCGCTTTCTTTGTCCCCGTGCCCATCCGGAAATATCGCGGATCTTCGTGCAGCAGGGAAGGAAACACTCCAGTGGTCATAAAACTTCCGATTACCGTGTCGCCGTATCCCGCCGCAAGCCGCTTACCGTAAGCTCCCCATCCCTGTCCCCAGGACGCGTCGTCATTCTTCGCCTGCGAAATTGCCGCAAGCACCGCCGCCAACGGAACGGAGTACGTATCAAATGCGTCTTCCGCGCCAATCTTGAATTTTTCTTTCGCGGTCAGCGGAGTGATTACTTTCGGATGTTCCACCGTGGCGTAATTTGCCACCACCATGAAAAGCCGGTCGTTCTTCGGATTATCCGGATCGTCTTTCTTCTCGTCTTTTTTCTTGTCTTTATCCGGCGTGGTTGGTGATGTTTGAGTTGTTGCCGGCGTCTGAGTTGCCGGCGGCGGAGTCGTCTGTGGCGGAGGAGCCGTCTGCTGTGTCGGTGGGGCTTGTTGCGTTTGGTCTGCCTGCGCCGTATCGCCCTGCGCAAACACCGGTGTAACGCTAAACGCAGCCGTCAGTAACGCCGTCACTAGTATGGATTTTTTCATACCAGAATTCCTGTCGCCCTAGCGGCCCGCGCTACTTGTTCTTATGAAAGTGATGCTTAATATCGGGCCAGAATTCCTTCAACTGATTTGCGAATGCGTCGATCGCAATCTGCGTTGCGTAATCGCCGGCAAAACTCGAAAAATTGCGTTCCTGTTCCGTGTGGTAGGTCAGTGAAATCGCCGCCGCGGTGGCATTGCCAACAAATCCCGAATAATTAAATTGCGGTTTCCCGGCGTCAGTCCGAGTCACAAAAAGCCGCGTCAGCGCGTACCACGATCGGCTACGAAATCCTCCGGTACCCTTCCGAAAATATCGCGGATCCTGATGAAGTAGCGAAGGATATACGCCGGTCGTCAGGAAACTGCCGATCACCGTATCCGCATACGTCGCCGCATAACGTTTGCCGTACGCTCCCCATCCCTGGCCCCATGCCGAATCATCATTCTTCGCTTGCGAAATTGCAGCTACGATTCCCGCCAGTGGCACCGAATAAGTATCAAACGCATCCTGCGCGCCGGTCTTGAATTTCTGCTTCACCGTCAGCGGGGGAATATCCGCGGTCGGATGTTCCACTGTCCCGTAATTCGGAATTACCATGAATATCCGGTCGTTCTTCGGATTATTCGGATCGTACTTCTCGTCTTTCTTTTCGTCTTTCTTATCTTTATCTGGTGTAGCAGCCGGTGGCGTTTGGGGGGATTGAGCCGCGCTGGAGGATTGATTCGTTCCCGTAGCCTGCTCAATTCCTGTAACTTGCCCCGCACCGATCGTGCCCGAATTTTCCTGCTGCCGCGCGTTCACCGCCGACGCCGCAAAAATACTGGCCAGCGTCATCACCAAAAACATACGTATAGAATTTCGTGTAATAAGCCTCATAAAAAGATTCGTCATAGCCCCAAACTTTCGTGAAATAAGAACTCGAAATCTTAACACGGACGCAACGTCCACTCCCTATCCGTAGCTGGCTATCGCCTCGCCGTTTCCCTATCTGCAACACGCGCACTTAGGCCCATCCTCCGACGGTAGCCTTCCAAACGTACCCAATCTGATGCGCCAAACGCCCAAATGGGTTGTGAGCATGGCATCTTCACCTTGACGGCGAGCACGGTGTACAATGCCGCTTAGAGCAAGCTTCAACGGGAAACGTCGGTTCCGTGAACGTGCAACGCCAATCGGCCAAAATAAAAGGGGATAAATTCATGAAAGCATTCTTGCGTCTCGTCATCTGTGCCGTCGTTTTCTGTTGCGCTACCGCAATTCACGCGCAGGATGCAGAAAAACCTCAGGATGCCGAAGGCTGCAAGGATTCTCCCCTGATTTCTCGTTTTCCCGGTGGACACATTAATTCCTGCGAAAAAAAAGAATTTGAGCAGGCCGATTTTCCGCTGGCCACCACCGCAAACGGCGAAGCTCATCAGAAACATCTCGAAGGCGCATATCAATACTGGGATATCGCCACGCGCGAAGGTGTCAGCGCGATTCAGGTCTACCGCAATTTTGAAAATGCCATGAAGGCTGCCGGAATCACCATTGACTACGCAAATCCGCCGGACCAGCTCGTGGGACACAAAGGCAAAACCTGGATTTACATCGATAATCGCGGCGACTACTACTATCAAACCATCATCACCGAACAAGCGATGACTCAGGAAGTCACCGCCGACGCCTCAAGCCTCAACGACGAAATAAATAAATCCGGACACGTCGCCGTCTACGGCATTCACTTCGACACAGGAAAATCCGCAATCCTTCCCGAATCAGAAGACTCGCTCAAACAAATCCTCGCGCTCTTAAATCAAAACGCCGCACTAAAATTGCGCGTCGAAGGCCACACCGATAATCAAGGCGTCGCCGCGGCAAATCAAACTCTCTCGGAAAAACGCGCCCAAGCGGTAATGGGCTGGCTAATCGCGAACGGAGTAGACGCGAGCCGCCTAACCGCCAAAGGTCTGGGCCAAACAAAGCCGGTAGCCGACAACACCACCGACGAAGACCGCGCAAAAAATCGAAGAGTAGAACTAGTCAAGCAGTGAGTGGCACAGCCAATCCTGGCTGTGCACCCCCACAATTTTCTCTAATCACACGCCGTCACGAAACACGCTCGACCACCGCCATTCCTCCGCCCTCCCCGCCAATCCCGCAGCAACCGGATTTCCTTCGATATATTTCCGCACCCTCTCAAACTCCGCCGCATTCCTCACCCAATGATCAAACGACTCTGCCTGCCAGAAGGCCCTTCCGACTCGCCCAAGAATCACATTTGCTTCCCGAGCGGTTACTCCTTTAAGACCATTCATTATCCGCGCGAGCGTCACCTTCGGTGTAATCAACAGGTGCACATGATTCGCCATTACAACAAATGCGTGTAATTCGTAAAAACCCAGCGCGTTGTCTGCATGATGAATACATCGCGCCACCGCGTTTGCAACACGCTCATCCTTCAGCCACACCGGGCCGCACTGCGCTCGATCCAATGCCGCATCCATCAACCGAAATCGTCTACCCGACTCCTCGTTGTTTAGAGGAGCAGCGTGCTTGGTGCCAGCTTGCGAAAGGGAGCCATGCAACCTCCATGTAATGAACAGGGGACGTCCACTCGGATGCCAATGCGGAAGATCCCGTACGTAGTAGGTCATCCCGCGCGCACCCTTCTTGTTTTCATTTTGCAGAATGCACAGCCAATCCTGGCTGTGCGCAGCCGGACTTATTCACCGAGGCTATGAGAGCAAGTACACAACTTCCATCCCCAACTTGCACCACTCACTTCACACCGCAACTCTTCAGTAGATTTGTGTCCACTTTCATCATCGTAGGCGCGGTCGTAACCGTATCCGAAAATAGCAACCCTTGTCCGGCCAATCGAACGCGGAACTCATCCACTTGATTTTCTTCTCCGATCGGCCACGTAAAAAACATGAACTGCACATAGTCTTTACCCTTCAAATTCATTCCAAGAATCGGATACTCCCGATCTTCCTTATGCACCATGCCGGCTTCAAGAGCTATCATCGAATTCGCATCCGATGCGTCCACCTTCACCACGGAAAAAAAAGCTAGCTTCTCGTATTTGCCAGCCAGTATGTCCGCTCCTGAACCGGCAAACCGCGCTTGCGAATTCAACAGAGGATCTTTGTACAAGAGCACTTTAGTGTCGCTGGTATTTCGGATTGTCTCCGAAAACTTTATCCAAATTGTGTGGTCGGTGCACCGCACGTCGGAATATGACACTGTCGCTTCGATCGGGCTGGGCGGAGGCGGCGCTCCCATGAGGCGTTGCGTGGTTGCGAATACCGTTGGCTGGTATCGAGCGGGAATGGCGTCAAACTTTCCCGCCTGAAGTTGCTTTACGATTTCATCAGTCTCTCCTAAATAACTCAGCGAACTGGCTGGACTGATTGCATAGAAGAATCTTTTCGTGGCAATGATTTCACCGTTTACTGCCTTTCGCGTCATCGCGTAGAAAATGTCGCTATCCTCGGGTGTGTCGCTAAGAAAGTGTGTGTGGAATCCGAAGTCAGTT
Source organism: uncultured Acidobacteriota bacterium (assembly GCA_963778235.1). Classification (GTDB taxonomy): domain Bacteria; phylum Acidobacteriota; class Terriglobia; order Acidiferrales; family UBA7541; genus DASTCZ01. The sequence goes on from CAVZTQ010000004.1 coordinate 1,322,004, forward strand.
GGATTGTGTGCCTTCTCCTCTAATACGGTTTTGTGCATCTGCCGCGTTTCAACGATCTTCGAGCCATCGGCCGATACGATGTATCGCACATCTCCGCCGAAAGGCAGAACATCTTCACTTGTTTGCCCCGGAATTGCGTAAACGTACCAGCTTCCTAACGGCGCGGGCAAAATCGAAATATTGTACGCACGCTGCGGCTTCGCCACACGCATGAACTCCGCCGTTGCGAGTTCGTGGGCCTTTGCTGCGTGAAGAAAAAAATCAGTATCTTCAACTGGCGGCTCGTGGAGCGTAACTTTATATTCTGTTGGATTTGCAGTTTGTCGTGCCTCGTACGCAATCAGGAATTTAGTTTTGCCTTCATTGTACCGGCCGAACATCACAACCCAGCCGTCACTCGTTTTCCTCGCGATGTAACGCTCAAATGTTCCGCGCGCAGGCTTTAACGGCTCCACGGCGTCAGTTGCGTGCCATGCCGCTGCGTCATACTCCGCAAGGGCTCGTCCTCGCGCAGTAATTTCTGCCAACTCTACATTGGAAGGCGCTCCCGGAGGAGGAGTTTGCACGTGCAGGCTGCCTACAAACAGAACAATTGAACAGAAAAACATCGTCCGAAATCTCATGAAATTCTCTCCCTTAAAAACGCGTGCAGTCGTGGTTAACGTGATCACTCTTTGCCGTGAGCTATATCGGGCGAGATTCTAGCAAATTCTGGGTTGAGAACAATCGCCCCAACGTCATGATTGCCCAGTACTTCCGTAGTGGAATCCCCGCCCATTGCACCGCACCATATTGGTGGTTGACCTCAAACCTCCCAAATAGAGACAATAGACGCCTCAAGTTATCGTCTACTATCAACGCAAGTTATACAGGGGCGCACCACAATGATTAAACCGAACATTGCCAAGCCGCACATCGGCGAAATAAATCCTCCCAACCGCCTGATGATGACTCCCGGTCCGTCCTCGTGCGATCCGCGCGTGTATCGCGCGCTGAGCACGCCGCTCGTCGGACACATGGACCCGTGGTTCAATGACCACCTCATCCCCGATATTGCCGACCTGATGCGCTACGTTTTCCAAACCGAAAATAAGATCACATTTCCAATTTCCGCGTCCGGCTCCGGAGGCATCGAAGCAGCAGTCCTGAATCCTCTGGAACAGGGTGACGAAGCCATCGTCTGCGTGAATGGATGGTTTTCAGAGCGTATGGCCATCATCGCCGAGCGCGCAACCGATAAAGTTATCCGCGTGGAAGCGCCTTACGGCCGCGCCGTGGATCTCGACGATATTCGCCGCGCCGGCAAAGGCCGCAAAATTAAAATGATTGGCCTCGCGCACGGAGAAACTTCCACCGGCGTCATCCAAAATATTGATGGCTACCGCAAAGTTGCCGACGAACTTGGCGCGCTCCTCATCGTTGACGCCGTCGCCACCCTCGCCGGAGTTCCTCTCGCCATCGATCAGCAACGCATTGACATTTGTTTCAGCGGCACGCAAAAAGCGTTAAGTTGCCCGCCGGGAATGGCGCCAATCACCGTCAGCCCCCGCGCGGAAGAAGTAATCAAAGCGCGTAAAACAAAAGTGCAAAGCTGGTATTTCGATTTAACGAACACCATGAGCATGTGGGGCAGCGAGCGCCTTTATCATCACACTCCACCAATCTCGCTGATGTTCGCGCTGCGCGAAGCAATGCGCATGGTGGTTGAAGAAAGTCTGGAAGCGCGCTGGGAACGTCACCGCCAGAATCAGTACGCGCTGATCGCCGGAATCGAAGCGATGGGACTTTCCTGCTTTGTGTCCGACATGGCCGACCGTTTGCCCACCGTCACCTCCGTAAATGTTCCCGAAGGTGTTGACGATGTGAAGGCCCGCAAACAATTGCTCGCCGAATTCGGAATTGAAATCGCCGGCGGCTTCGGTCCGCTAAAAGGAAAAATGTGGCGGCTCGGCCTGATGGGTTTCGCCAGCCAGAGCAAAAATGTTTTGCTGCTTCTCGCCGCGCTGGAAAAGTGCCTGCTCGATCAAGGCTTCCGCACCTCGCCCGGCGCAGGCGTTGGCGCGGCAGTTCGCAGCTACTCGCAAACGAACAGCTCCGCCGCAAACGGCAATCAACCAGTAGCAGTAGGCGCGCGCAAATAACGTAGGGGCCACCTTCAGGTCGCCCTCTTAGGTTTTTCAAAACAAACCATGACCCCACAATCAGCCACAGTCCCAAACATCGGCGCCATGAGCGCATTCGTCGGCGCCTTCGACGTTCCATCCAAGCTAACTGACATCGTCTACCACTGCCGCTTTTCGCACATGTGGAACGGCATCGCCACGCGACACGCCGATACCATCGACACGAAATTTTTCGTCGATGGCCGCGCCGTAGTCGTCGGCCTGGCGCACACCGCCTTCTATGAATTTCGCGAACGCACCAAGCGCGATCTTTCCGACCGCGAAGCCAGCTTCATCGCCGCCGAATATTTACGTGAACGTTTGGAAGAAGAAGACGACCAGCACGATCTCTACGATGTTCCCAAAGCGGAAGTTTTGCGCCTGATTGAAATACGCCAACTGAAGTAAGTACTTCTACGCATCCGAAAGCGATCCATCAATATTCACAACGCCGCCATCCTCGCCCGGCTCAAATATTTCTCCACATTCAAAGCACTCCCAATATTCCGCGTCCTCATCCTTCGCGATTAATTGTTTGCGCGGATGTTTGCACTGCGTCGCATTCCGCCCTTCAACATTTTTCCGTTCCACAGGCTCAGCCATAACGCTCCGCAAGACTCCGTCAGTAAACAATTATATACTCCTGACTAGCGCGGAACGAGCCCGCCAACGTCCATGCCGCTCCCCAGCCGAACTTCGCACTCGACCGGCAGCAACCGCGAGCGTTTCACTCATTTAATTTTCTACGCTGTCGTAATCGCCCTCGGCTATGCTGTATTCTTAATTTTCGCGCCGTTCCTCGTTCCGCTAGCCTGGGCCGCAATTCTTGTCGTGCTCTTCCATCCGTGGCATGAACGCTTTGTCCGCCGCTGGGGAAATTCCGGCGCGGCTGCCATCAGCACCGGCGGTGTTGCCTGCGTCCTGATATTTCCCGCGCTCGCGCTCGCCACATTATTTGTTCGCGAAGCGTTCCAGGCCGCCGTCGGAGTGCAACTTGCATTCTCGCAAGGCCATCTTCCGTGGATCAATAACGCGTGGACCTGGCTGCTCACGCATTCGCCCGGCGGAACCGGACGCGATCTTTCCTCTCTACTGAGTCAGGCCGGCAACGCGCTCGCTTCGCGCGCCGCGGAGATGTTGAGCCTCGTGTTGCAGCACACCGCGCTATTTTTCTTCGATCTTTTCGTCATGCTCTTCGCGCTTTTCTTTTTCTTTCGCGATGGAGAGCAAATAATGGAATCGCTTCACGGCATTCTGCCGTTTGAAATGACTACCCGCGAAAAAATGTTCAGTGGCACGCGCGATTTGATCCGCGCCAGCGTCACCACCAGCCTGGTAATCGCGGCAGTGCAGGGAATTGTGTGCGGCTTCGCGTTTTGGATCAGCGGAATCAGCGCGCCGGTTTTTTGGGGCGTCGGAATGGCTTTCTGTTCGCTGTTGCCCATCTTCGGGTCGGCAATTATCTGGGCGCCCGCCGCCATCTGGCTTTTTTCCACCGGACACTGGGGCCACGCGCTTGTACTGCTCGCAATTTGCGCGGGATTTACCAGCGGCATTGATAGTCTTCTGCGTCCGTTGCTCTTAAGCGGCCGCGCACAATTGAGCGGCCTCACCGTTTTTATCAGCGTAATCGGCGGCGTCGCAGTTTTCGGCGCGATCGGACTAGTCCTCGGCCCAATTGTAGTAGCCACCGCCAAAGGACTTCTCGATGCCTACTCTCATCCCGACCCCGTGCCTGCCGCCGAATAATCATGGCACAGCCACTCCTGGCTGTGTGCCATTGACGTGTTTCAATCCCTAATAAATCCCCGTCTTCTCCTTAAATCTCGCCTTCTCCGCATCCTTATCCAAATATGGAATCCCTTTTTCCATCCACTCCGGTTTCGGCGCGCCTTTCAAAAAATAATCAAAATACTGCTGCATTCGCAAACTGAAATCTTTCTGGTCCGGACGCCGCACCAATCCATGCGGTTCTCCGTTGTAGCTGAACATGTACGCTTCCTTGTTCAGCCGCCGCAGCGCCAAATAAAATTCAATCCCCTGATACCACGGCACCGCAGTGTCCGCATCGTTCGCAAGAATTAGCACCGGCGTCGTAATCCGATCCACCATAAATATCGTCGAATTTTCCATGAACTTCAGCGGAGTCTGCCACGGTGAAGCGCCGATTCTGCTTTGTCCATGCTCGTATTGTCCCTGCCGCGGCATTCCCGAACCCCAGCGAATTCCATCGTACGCGCTGAACATATTCACCACAGGCGCGCCCGCTTCCACCGCTTTGAACCGGTGCGTCTGCGTGATCATGTAAGCAATCTGATATCCGCCCCAGCTGTGTCCTTCAATTCCGATATTTTTCTCATCCACAAATCCGCGCGCGATAATCGAATCGACCGCGGGCAATACGCATTTCAGCGCGCTCTGTCCCGGATTTCCGGTGGTGTAAACAATGTCCGGTTCCAAAATTAAATATCCATTGCTCGCGTAGAAGCTCGGCTGGATCGTGTGCCGCGGCTGTGGCGGATTGTAAGCGTGCACGTTCTGCGAAAGTTTTTCGTAGATGTACACAATCATCGGATATTTTTTATTCGGATCGAAATTCTCCGGCTTGAAAAGAATTCCTTTCAGCGGCACGCCGTCATCATTCAAATAGTGAATCATCTCCGCTGTGCCCCAATTCACCGAAGCCTGTTGCGGATTCGCATTGCTGACCTTCTGCAATTTCGAGAAATTGGAATCCGTAATCACCAAATCCGGAAATTCCTCGAATGTCGAAGCCGTAAGTACCAGCACGTCCGCATCTTTCGCCTTCAGCGGAGCAGTAAAAGCCTTCGCCGCAAAAATTAATTTCTGCGGCGCGGCTGGGGTACCCACACGCGCCCGATAAAATCCGGTATCGAAAGTGTCCGTGTTCGTCGCACGCAGCAAAAGTGGCTGCGAAGAATCAATCCAACGCGCTTCTGGATCGCGCCGGTCCGCCCCAAGCCGCGCATACCGAAATTCAAGATGCGCATTGCGTCCCGCGCCTGCCGTCAAATTCACAGCTTCGCCGCTATCCGGAGAAAGTTGCCACACGTCGAATTCGTCATACACCAGCGCGCATTTTCCGTCCAGCGTCCATCCCGCAGGGCCGTAAGGCGGCGGCACGCCGGGAGTATCCGTATCCTCGCGCCAGAATTTCACATTCAGTTTTCCGGTCAGGTTTGTAATTTTTCCGTCAGGAACGGAAATGCTCATCCAATTCTTGTCCGCGAAATAGAGAAGATGCTTTCCGTCCGGTGACCACTGCGGATTTCCCGCGTGCTTCGTTAGCAACGAACGACGCTCGCCCGTTATCGTGTTCACTAAATAATAGTCGCTGTAATTCGAGTCATACTCTTCCATCTGCACGTATGGACGCGGATCCACTCCCAGCGCCCACATTCCATCTTCCGTCGGCGTCACTTCCGCCATGTTCAAATCGCCCAGCTGCGCCATTTGTTTTTCAGCAACGTGATATGCCGCGCGGTACGTGCGATTCCGATCCTGTGCCGCGCGAACTTTCTGCATCGGCTGAATGTGCTCGTCCTTGTAATGCCACAAATCGCCGTTCACTTTGTCATCCGCCAATACTTCATTCGCAGGATCGGCTTCCGGTGGATCAGGAGGCGCAACGCCAAAGAAAATATGCTTCCCATCGTGACTAAAACTAATTGCGCCCTTATCGCTAATCACAAATCCATCATGAATTCCGTGCGAACTCGATGACGCAACTTCCATCGCCGCATCCGACTTTCGATCCCACAAATAAAGTTTCGTCTTCGGCTGTTTCGATTTCGCATCGTCGCGATCGCTCAAGAATGCCAGCTTCGTCTGCTCGAAATCCCACGTAGGCCGAGTATATTTTCCGGGCCCGGTAATCAGCGCGTGCGGCGCCGCATCCGATCCGACGCTCACAAGAAAAAGTCCGTTCGTATCCTCTTTGTGCGAAGCCACGGCGTAAACCAGAGCCGTTCCATCCTTCGACAATGTGTACGCCAGCGCGTCAGGAAAAGTTTTCTCCGCTTGCGTCGTCAAATTCCGCAAAACCAAATCGCTCCCGAATTCTCGACGAGCTCCCCGTCCTCCACCCGCACCACCGCCCGCAGCCGGAGCAGCGCCTTCCGCTCCCGCAGCTCCGCGTCCAGCTCCAGCGCGTGCCGGTTCAGCATCGCGCAGATACGCAACCACTCCGCCAACTTTTTCCGGTATCTGGAAATTTCTCACGCGATCAATCCGCACCGGCGTGCCCGTCGCCAAATCCATAATCACCATGCCGTTCTTCGGCATGTCATCCGCGCGCCTTCGTTCGCGCTTCGCTTTATCCGAATCCGCTTTCGCGGGGAACACAGAAAAAATCACAAAGTGACTATCCGCCGTAAATGAAATCGTGATGTTGATTGGTGGTGGCGGTTCGTCGCTCTCCAGATTCGGCGTCGCCAAAGGGCGCGCCCCCGCCGGCTGCCGCCACTCTGTTCCCGTCTGCAAATTTCTCACCACAACCTCACCGTCGCCTTCCTGCGGAAAAAGTCCGTACGCCAGAAATTTTCCGTCATTGGAAAGCGCTTGGTTCTGAATGTTGTGCCAGCCGTCGTAGTCCGTATGTGTCAGCGGACGCTTGGTCTGCGCCGAAGCGCCGACGGCAATCAGCAAAATAAGAATCGAGAGAACTTTCAGAAGCGATGAAGCAGTTTTGGTTTTCATGATGGCGGGAATTTATCAAATGCCGGGGTCACTGTCCATTGGGACATCAGGCGGTGTCCGTAAGGACGATTGCGACAATGCAACGTAAGCGCTGGATTTTTCTCGCGCGCGCTCGGAATTACTGTAGTATCCATTCAAGCCAACGAGAAATTTTCTCGTAAGCACAGGTCACCACCCAGGTTCACGGGTTGTCGAAGCCTCTTCCTTGCCGGCGAAAGCAGAAGAAACAGTCACCGAATTCCGGTGAAATAAGCTTTGCAAAAGGTTAGGCGCAAAACGAGCTCCATACCCCTACCTAATCTCCGGCCCCGTTTGCCCGGACTGACATCGCTGCGATTTTTCGCGGCAGGCCTCGTAGTTCTATTTCATCTGCAGTCCATGCAAATTACTTTGGGCCCGGCTTGGTTCCGCGAGCTTTCTTCCATCGGCTACGTCGGCGTAAGTTTTTTCTTCGTTCTCTCCGGATTTATTTTGGTTTACACCTGCCAGGGCAAATCCGTGGACGTAATGAAGTTTTGGCGCACGCGATTCGCGCGAATTTATCCGGCATATGTTTTTTCGCTGCTGCTGATGGCGCCGTGGTTTTTTTACGCGGCAACGAAATTAAAATTCCCGCTCTTCGCGTGGGCTACAGACCATCTAAAGTCCGCATCATTGTTGGTCATGACGCTCACTCAAGCCTGGGTGCCCGGAAATGCACTCGCATGGAATTCTGTTTGCTGGAGCCTTTCCGTCGAAACCTTCTTCTACTTATTATTTCCGTTGTTGCTTCTCGTTTTTGCGCGAAGGTCCCGCGGCCGTTTATTCTTCTATGTCGCCGCATCGTGGATCGTCGGCATGGCTATCTCCGTAATCTACCTTTGGCTGAAGCCCGACGGCCTCAGCTCCACAAATTCCGAAGTGATCAACGCATTCTGGCTGAACGCACTGCAATTTAATCCCATGGCGCGCCTTCCCGAATTTATGATGGGAATGGCCTGCGGATTTTTATTCTTGCGCTCGCGAAAAAATGACAAGCTCGCAATTTCTCTCATCGCCACCGGCATCGCCGCATTTGTTCTCGTCGTGCGCTGCGGAAATTGGATTCCATATCCAGTTCTTCACACTGCGCTCCTCGCGCCCGCTTTCGCCGCAATCGTCTACGGCGTTGCACTACGCCCACGCGTCTCAAAATTTCTTGAAAATAAAACTCTCGTGCTCCTCGGCGACTCCAGCTACAGTTTGTATCTCCTGCACACTATCGTCATCGGAGCGTACTTCCAATTTTCAAAAACAGGATTTGAAAATCCTACAGTTCTAAAAACTGTCGCCGCCGTAACCGTCGCCGTGCTCGTTTCGGTGGGCGTTTATCGCTGGATTGAAGTTCCCGGCCTGCGCATGCTGCGTCCGAAGGACAAGCGCAAACCGGAATTTGCGCCGCAGCCCGAGTTTGTGCCAACTCAGGTTTCAGCTCAGGCCCAGGTTCAAATGCAACTCGAAGCGTAGCCCGCCCTCCACACTACCCTTGCAGTTTATTGATGCGGTGCGTTGGAAAATATCCCTGCCATCTCCACAGCCCCAGGACGCATCATATCTCCTGTGAAACCGCCACCTAAACGTGGCTCCGGGCGTCCCAATTATTCGGATAGCCGTGTAGGATTGCTCCGATGGAACGAACCTTTGCGATGAACGGCGCGAATCGAAAAACTCCCCGGCACTGCCGCGCTGTTATTGCTGCGCTTGCGCTGCTACTCGGTGCACTTATCATTTGCCCGCGCGCATCGGCGGATGTTGGCGTCGTTCTGGAGGAGGCGCTCGATAATGGCGCATCCAGATTTACCGCTTCAGGACATAGCGCCGTATATTTTTCCAACATCTGTGCAGATGGCCCCGTGAAATTGCGCCTGTGCCGCGCAGGCGAGCAGGGTTCCGTAATCACCACCTACGAAAATTTCGGTGAAAGCGGAAACTACGATTGGAACGTTGTGCCGCTGAACATCTATATGTACGGCGTCGCCGATGTGGATCGCCGGCCGCTGATTGCATCCGCGAAAATCAAAACCGCGCTCGAAGATGAGTATCGCAAGAAATTCCTGGCCGAATATTGCTCCGGGCCCTGCGAGACAAACTTGAAAGCAAATTGGAGATCCACCGTCGGCGCAACATTCAACCGAAGCGTCTACGTTTTTGTCGTGCGAACCACAGTCGAGCAGGACTTCGCCACGATTCAGAAACTGAATTCGCTTTCCAATAAAAATCACTTCAGCGTTTTCGTTCGCAATTGCGCCAATTTTGCGGCGGATATCGTCAACGGATATTTTCCGCACGCCGCTCACAGGAATTTCGTAAACGATTTCGGTATGACTAGTCCGAAAGCCGTTGCCCGATCCTTTGCGCGATTCGCGCACGGCCGCCCGGACCTGGATTACTGTGTGCTTCATTACGCGCAACTGCCTGGCACTTACAAACGCAGCGATAAAAACCGGCTCGGAACCGAGCTTGCCTTTCACGCCAAAGAATGTTTAGTTCCGCTCGTGCCGCTCGGGATTCTTTCCATTCACGAGACCCTTCCCGTATTCATCAGCACATATTTGCTGACGGGCCGATTTAATCCGCAACACGAATGGGAAAAGCACGCTTCACCGGAAGCGACCGAGCTTGGATTCCAAGTAGCCGCCGCGAAAATTGAAAAAGATAAAGCGCGAATCGCCGAACTTGAGGCCGCGAAGAAGAACGCGAAGCAGATGACCGTAGGGGGTTCCGAACTGTGGGCCGCGCGCCGTGCGGAATTTGAAACATTCCTGGCCAGCGCTGCGAAAGATCCTTCGGCGCCGAAAATTTCATCCACAAAACATACGTTCAAACAATTGGATCGCGCCGGCACCCCGCGCGTCGACGAGGATGGATCAATCTGGATGGAGCTGCAAGGCGAAAATGGCCCGCAAAGAGTAGGAATCGACGCAAATAACGTGCTCACGCCGGGATCGAATCGCGACCTAGCCTATGAAATTATTCTTGCGCGCGTAAATCGCGTGTTGAAAAGTCCATCGCACAGCCGTGAAATGATTCCGGAATTTCAGAATGATTGGACACTGCTGCAGCAGGCGCGCGAACGAGTAACACTCTCCACCTCGCTCTCGAAGGGCGCGCCGCAGCAATAAACGTTTCCTGTCCGGATGTGCTAGAGTAACCCGCTCGAATCACCTCAACATGGAAAACAAGCCTGCTTCTTTGCACGCCGAACTTCCGCCCGAGAAATTGCGCTGGCGCTGCGATCCCGCACGCGTGCCCTACGAAACCACCGCGCAGGCCGAGCCACTCGAAGGCGTAATCGGACAAGACCGCGCACTGCGAGCGTTGAAATTGGGAATTGAAATTCCCGCGCCGGGCTACAACGTTTTTGTGTGCGGAATGGCGGGAACCAGCCGCGGCAGCACCATCACGCGAATCCTGGAAGAGCTTCGTCCGGAATCGTGCGAATCTCCTGATCGCTGTTACGTAAATAACTTCAAGAACCTCGATCGTCCACGATTGTTGACGCTTGCACGCGGCCGCGCGAACGGATTTAAGAAGGACATGCAATCCGGAATCGAATTTCTGCGCCGCAGAATTCCGCAAGTATTTGAAGGCGAACCGTTTCAGCGGCAAAAAGCGCGCATCGTGGATCGTTACACCGCGCGCGAAAAAGAATTGATGGACGATTTCACTCGCCGCATCGCGCGCGAACAATTTGCGTTGGGTCACATGCAGGTTGGCGCTGTCGCGCTGCCGGAAATTTTCCCGGTGCTCGAAGGGCAGATGGTACCCATCGAAGATATTCCGAAACTCGTGCACGAAGGAAAGATTGAATCCGCCTCCGCCGAAGAACTCGAACGCAAGTACGAACAATTCCGCCAGGAATTCACAGTCGTCTATCGAAAAACGCTCACACTCTCTCGCGAACTCGCCAGCGAACTAAGTTATTTGGAACAAGAAGCTGCGTCAGTTCTTCTCGACGGCGTAATCGAAGAACTAAAAGAAAAATATCCTTCGCAACAGGCCACGGAATATCTCGAAGAAGTTCGCTTAAATATTTTGGACAATCTGGATCCATTCCGCGAGCGCGAAGGCGAAGAAGATCACGAATCTCCGAGCGGTGAACAGATGCCCCGCGGCCCTGCGCCCACAGATCGCGATCCATTCCGCGTGTACGGCGTGAATGTGATTTTGGCGCATACAGATGACGAAACCCCTCCCGTAATTTTCGAGACCACGCCGACCTATGCAAATTTGTTCGGCACGATTCAGCGGAATTATGACTGGCGCGGTTCGTGGACTTCCGACTTCATGGATTTGCGCGGCGGATCAATGCTGCGTGCTGACGGCGGATATTTAATTCTCTACGCCTTTGACACGCTTGCGGAAACCGGTGTTTGGAAAACTCTGAAGCGCACCATGAATCACGGCAAACTGGAAATTCAGCCGATGGAAATGATGTTTCCGTTGGGAAATTCCGGATTAAAACCGGAGCCGATTGATTTGAGGGTGAAAGTTATTTTGATTGGCGACCGCGATTTGTACGAATTGTTTTACACCTACGAAGAAGAGTTCCGCAAAATTTTCAAAGTGCGCGTGGAATTTGACGACGAAATGCCCATGGCCGATGAAGTGATTCTGGAATTCGGCGGGCGTCTGCGAAAACTTTGCGACGATGAAGGCCTGTGCCCCTTCGATCGAACTGCGGTTGCCGCGCTAATTGAAGATGGTGTTCGCAAAGCAGGCCGACGAAATAAAGTCACCGCAAGATTTGTAGATCTGGCGGATTTAGCGCGCGAATCCTGTTACGCCGCGCGGCAAATGGGCGAAACACCGGTGACCGGCGATCACGTTCGCAAAGCCACGGAAGCGAAAGTAGAACGCCACAATTTATACGAAACAAAATTGCGCGAAATTATTGACGAGGGCACGCTGCTCGTAGATACGTCGGGTTCACGAGTTGGCCAAGTGAACGGGCTGAGCGTACTTGAAATTGGCGGATACATGTTCGGCAAGCCAGTGCGAATCACCGCAACCGCTGCGCTCGGAAAAACCGGATTGATTAACGTGGAGCGCGAAGCGAATTTGAGCGGACGCTTGCATGACAAGGGCATGCAAATTATCGCCGGATATTTGCGCCGAGTTTTCGCGCAGGATAAACCGCTTTCACTTTCCGCGAGCGTTTGTTTCGAGCAATCCTATTCCGGCGTCGATGGCGATAGCGCCAGCTCTACGGAAATTTACGCTTTGCTTTCGGCGCTTTCCGATTTGCCGCTGCGTCAGGATATTGCCGTCACCGGCTCCGTGAATCAGCAGGGAGATATTCAGCCGATTGGCGGAGTGAACCAAAAAATCGAAGGATTTTACGACGTCTGCATGTTGAAAGGATTGACGGGAACGCAGGGCGTGATTATTCCCGCCGCGAATGTGGAAGATTTAATGTTGCGCGAGGATGTGGTCGCAGCTGTGACCGCTGGAAAATTTCACGTCTTGCCGGTGACGTCAATCGAACAGGGAATTGAAATTCTAACTGGAGTTCGCGCCGGCGGACGCGACTCCGAAGGAAATTTTGAACAAGGAACTGTGTTGGCGCGCTCGAATGAGCGCCTCCATCACATGGCGCACACGCTGAAAGAATTTGAATAATTATTTTCGTCCGCTGTTTACAAACTACTGATCAAATCCCTCGTAGTGAATTCCGTTGGAATCTTTCCACCAACCATCAACGCTGCTGTGCAACATTGCTTTGCCCAACGCCGTCATGTTGAATTTTTTCATCGTCTCAAAGAACTGAATATCCTCGGGAGAAAGTTTTGACGCGTCAGATTTTTCCGACGTATCAATCGATTTCGCGAGTTGCCCCGCCCAGTCGAAATGCGAATAGTCCGTGATACTCAAGCCGAGAAGTTCGCGCGGTAGCAACGCACGAAGTCTGCTAATTTCCGGCTTGTCCCCGAGCGAAGCGCTTCCGCCGGCGGAACTTGATTGCGCGGCTTTCAGAAGTGCCTTCTTATCCGTGCCGTAAAAAAGAAAATGCGGCGTGAGTGCGATGTAGCTCGCCGGTCCGGGCTGTGGCAAGCTGGGGTCGGGCGGCGCAATTTTGGATTTGTACAGAGTAATTCCATTTTCGTGCGAATCTTCGTCGAAAGAACTTGCGCCGAATTTAGTCATCAGAAGTTTTACTTTTTCCGGATTCGAGATTGTGACGACGTAAATTTGCGAAGGTGGATTTGCGGTCGGATCGAATTGAATCGAAGCAGCTTCGCCGCCAACAAGCGCGAGAACGTCGTTCACCGGCATTCCAACCTGCATGCCGACCATTCCTTCCACCATTTGAACCATTGACGCTTGCTGCGGAGGAAGCGCTGTCATCGCAGCGGCGCGCACCGTCTTGTAAATCGCAGGAAGATCGAACGAATAACCGAAATAGGAATACGCAGTTTGTGGCGCGAACGCGAGCGTATCGAAATGCGCGCGATTGGCTCCGAAGAAATCGAAAACTCCGCCGGCAGTTGCGTCACCGAGAATTAATCCATGCGAATGTTCGCCCTGCTGAGTCAGTCCGATGCTGCCGCAAATGGCGTGGAGAGAATCCAGTTTCAGTGAACGCAACGCAGCCGAACTATCGAATTGCGCGGATGCAGGAATCGAAGTCTTCGTTAGATCCGGAAAGCGCATGTACATTTCGTACACGGAATCGGGATCGGACGTTGCGTGACAGCGTTGGAAGTTGGCGTTCTTGCCCAGCGAATCTGCGGGCGCTGAACGCGCGTTGAGCCGCGAAACCAAATCCTGAATCACTTTTTCCTGATTCGACCACACAAAATAATTTCCCACGCGCGTTGCGAAAGAAGTGCTGTTTGGTCCCGCAAATTTTTCGATGCTGACACCGGCGAAATCAGTTCGCGTGTGCGTAACTTCTTTCGGAATATTTGCGGCGATCAATTTGAACAGTAAATCGAATTGCGGCGTTTTTCCGGTCACGTCAAGAATCGCAAACATGCCGTTGACGTTCATCAATTGTTTTGCGGAAGGACCGCCATCTTTCGTAAGCGCGCTCATATCGATCGGACCGGAAAGGCCAATCATCATTGGGCTTTTTAGAAAAGAAAATATTTGTTCGGCTTCCGCAGGCGCGAATTTCACCGGCCGGCCGTTCACTTTCCAATCCGCATGGCGAACCGCATACGCGATTGCTTGCTGCCGAAAATCCGCGAAGTCTGCTGAATTCCATGACTGGATCATCGGATTTGTTGGATATGTTGCTTCCGCGTGAGCAGTTCCGCGGGAGAAAATAACGAACGATGTATCCGCCGGCAAAATTCCCGGCCCGAATTCCTGAGCTGCCGCGGGAAGGACAGCGAGAGCGAGCAGTAGCATGAGTGCGGCGAATCGCGAGCGTATGAGCATTAATAATCTCCTGTCCTTCTGGAATAAATTGTAGTTCATTTCGTAGTTTTCCAATTGTTATAAACCGCCGCGATTGTCCAACAAGCAAAAAGAAAGGCCCCGTTCTTTGCGCCCTGCTTCCGACGCATCGGACGGAGCCTTTCAAATCTTGCAGCACTGCAAATTTAGTTCAATCCTACTTCGCCGGAGCCACGCCGGCCGCCGTATCCTTCGGCGTTGAAAGGTATCCGCTGATTTTGTCCTTGCTCACGTCATTCACAACCAGTTCGTAAGGACGCGCAACTCCGTTCACGCGGAACTGCATCAGCTCGTCGAGAGTTTTATCTTTCTTTTCGATTTGCTTATCGTCCACCACCATAATCACGGTGTAGCGATAATGCTTCGTGTCCACTTTGGTCAGTTGCAGTTGAATTGGGCCGACCTTTTGCGGAGCCTTCGTCTTGCCGATGGAGAACTCGTAAATATTCCGTTCGCCCAGGCGCTTCAGTTCTTCCAGCTCTTCGTGATTGCGCGCGATCAATCCACCTTGATTGGTCACGTCGCCGATGGCGCTGGTCAATTTCCCTTTGGTGATTTCCAGATCCTTCTTGGTGGCGTCAATGTCCGTCTTCGCGCCGGTCACGTCGCTCGAGACCGCGGAAATCTTGGCGTCACTTTCCTTTTGCACCTGTCCGATTTGCGAACTCAGTTTATTGTCGCTGGCTTTTTGATCCAGCTGAATCTGTTGCGCCAAACTGTGCGCGCGCGCCACCTCCGCTTCCGTCAAATTCACGTGACGCGAAGTAACTTCCAGTTGGCCGCGCAATTCCGCGATGCGTCCATTGGCTTGATCCAATCGTGCGGAAAGTTGATTCGCCGTTTCCGTCGACTTGGCAATATCGGAATTAAATTGCGTGCGCGCTGTGTATCCGGCCCAGGCAAGGTAGCCGATACCTGCAAGCAAAATCACAAAAACAAAATATATCCAGCGCGGCAAAGCCGGCGGCGGGTTATCAGGCAAATTGGTGCTCGGCGAAATGCTCATCTTTCCTCCATGTGCGCTGGTAACGTGGGCAACGTCCAGGCATGTGCGGTTTGATTATCACTGAGGTCAATATGGTTGTCTACGCCCACGGTGACTGCTGTTGCGTTCGTAGGGGCGGGTCCGTGACCCGACCGTTCATTATTGAGATGTTATCACTGCTCGGAAAGCACCACCGGTTGGCACGGCATCACCGCTTGTGCGGCCAACGCGCTTCTACCGTCGTCGTAAGCCCGCCGCGCGGAGTGAATTCGCCTCGCACCACGCACCAAACAGGTTTTGTCGCCGCAACAATATCCTTCAACATCCGGTTTACAGCATTCTCATAAAATATTCCCAGGTTCCTGTAACCCAGCAAATAAAGTTTCAAGGATTTCAATTCCAAACAAGCTTTTCGCGGCTCATATTCAATCAGAATCGAACCGTAGTCCGGCATCCCGGTCTTCGGACAAACCGAAGTGTATTCCGGAAACGTGGTCGAAATCTTGTATCCGGGAAATTGATTTGGCCAAACATCCAGCTTGGGAAGTTTCGCGTCAATGCCGGCGCGCGCGTGCTCGTCAGAATATTGGGAAGGCATTTGTTTCTCCTATGTCTCAAACATTATTACATGACATTGCGGGTTCAATGGCTTGCCTGTCACTTTTGCCAGTTGACCTGGGAGTTTTGACGTGGGACATAGTAAGAGAGATCGCTTGTCCGTTCGTAGCACAGACGACTATTTGGAGCTCGCTACATCGGGGGGTGGAATTGGGCTGTGAAACGGGATCGGTAGAACTGGGAGCGTGTGGATGTCGATCCGTATTTTATTAGTCGAGGACTTTGAGCCGTGGCGTCGTTTTGTTTGCTCAATTGTCGAGAAAGAAGCCGCGATGGAGATAATCTGCCAGGTCTCAGATGGTTTAGTAGCTGTTGATAAGGCAAGTGAGTTGAAACCAGATCTGATCTTGCTGGACATCGGCCTGCCAAGCCTGAATGGATTAGAGGCCGCTCGACAAATCAGTAAAATTTCCCCGAAGCCCAAAATACTCTTCGTCAGTCAGGAATCTTCTCCCACCGTTGTGCAAGAAGCCATGAGGATCGGGTCAGGATTCATTGTTAAAACAAAAGCTTTCACGGAGCTGTTACCCGCCATAAGCGCGGTCATGTTGGGGAAGCTGTTCCTCAGTAGAAGTTTGAACTGCCACACTTTCAAAGGTGCTACAGATGCGCCTCTACTGACAGGAGTGGAGTGGTGAGCGTTACCGTCGGTGCCTCTAATTCTTGACAGTTTCGCTGTCTTACATGCATCAACTCTAATCTCTAACGGAAAAACGAACATGATCGGCAGCCCGCACCCCGCTGCCGGTCATTCAGCAGAAGCCAACAAGAACAATCGACACGGAGAATCAGAGGAGCGCCAAATACCCTTGAAAAAACTCCTCATCTTCGCGGCGGCATTGGAAACGTTGACTGGTTTGACGTTGCTAGTCTCTCCGTCGTTTGTGATCCGACTATTGCTCGGGGCCGAAATCGCGGGCGTGGGTTTCGCAATAGGGCGGATCGCCGGAATTAGCCTGATTGCGATGGCAGTGGCTTGTTGGCCGGACCGCACCATGCTCCGGGCGTTCTTCGGGATGTTGACCTACAACTTGCCAGTAACGCTGTATCTGGTTTACATGGGGCTCAATGGTGGCGCGGGGATTCTGCTGTGGCCTGCTGTTGTGGTTCACGCGGGATTGTCCCTGCTTCTCCTTCGGGCATGGTGGACGGAAATACGAACATGACCGGCAGGATAGGTCAGCTCCCTCTAAACAACTGGCAGGACTTAACTAAATAAATTCGAGAATTTCGGTTGATCGGTTTCGACGCTCGGGTGTAGTCCTTTGTAATAGGTGTAATAAGAACGATGCCAGCGTGGTACAAAATCGATAAGACCCACGGAATTGTTTTGAGCTCCGGCTCGGGTACGGTGACCATCACCGAGATGCTCGAGCATCAGAGGAAGCTGTTCGACGACCCTGATTTTGATGCTACCTTTTCGCAGTTGATTGACTTCACCCACGTCGCAAGCCTTGACGCGACCGTCGACGACTTCCGCACGCTCGCCGAGAAATCGAAATTCAAACACAATGCCCGGCGCGCCATCCTGGTGGGAAATGACACAACGTTTGAGCTTTCAGAAGTATTCCGCACTCTTCGCGAGGAGATTGGCGACAGAGGAATCAAAACTTTCCGAAAATTGGATGACGCGCTCGACTGGCTGGCCCACAGGGCGAAATAACTTCCGATGCTGATCCGTGGAGTTTCAGAAATGAGATCGCGGGAATATTCCGATCGCCCTACGAAGGAATGCCTGGAGATTTAGCAGCGTCACGAATAGTTCCGAAACTTCAAACGAGAAGACAAACGCGAGAGCGTAAAACCACGACGGAGATTTGTCCAGCAATCGGAAGGCCGGGCGCGTGACCCACTTCCTTAGAACTGCGATCCTACACGTGAATCCTACTCCGATTCCAAGTAGCGCACCGGCCAGCAAGTCAGTCGGATAGTGGTACCCAACATAGATTCGAGGGACGCACACTACGAGCACGGCGTGGCACATCGCCAAAATGCCGAGTCGCCATGAAACCATCCATAAGCATGTCGCAAGACAGAAAAACAGAATCGCGTGATCGCTTGGACATGAATTCCAACTGTGCACGTCGCCATTTACCGCAAACGGAAGTTGAAAATGGTACAAAGGATTCTGGAATGGCCTTTCGCGAAAGGGAATGATGAGCGCCACTGCTCTTCCGACCAGAATAGCAAATGGACCGGCAAGGAATGCAAAAACAAGGAACTCGCGTTTGTCAGGCTTCGTATCCTGCGTTTTAAACCAAGCCCACCAAAAAAAGCCGAGAGCAAGACCGCCTTTAAGCAAGTTGCTCTCCTCGACGAATGATATGAATGCGTCAAGAGCCCAGGATCGATGGGCGAATTCGTTCAGAAAATGGACGATGACATAATCAAATTGATTCATGCTGGCCGAACTCCGGCGGACAAGGTGAATCGGGTAACGCCATAGATGCTTTTGCCCACGATAAAGGAAGTATATGCCTCGTGGCTGAAATTTAGCTGAACGTGGAATATGATTGCGTAGGAACAACGTTGCAAAAATTGGGGGCGCGGCGTATTTTACGGTCAACAGAAACTTCGCGAACTGAGTTTCAAATTCCACGTTTCGACAAAAAGGAGATTCTCATGAGCGCCGAACCTGCAATGAATCCTGTCAATCCAAACAAAGCTTTGTGGGAGAAGGGCGACTTTACGGAGATTGCCGCTTTCATGCGCGAATCCGGAGAGGCGTTGGTGAAGTCGATTGGGATAACGCCGGCGCTGCGAGTTTTGGATTTGGGATGCGGAGATGGAACGACGGCGGTTCCTTCGGCGCGATTGGGCGCGGACGTTACGGGAATTGATATCGCGCGGAATTTGGTGGATGCGGGAAATAAGCGAGCGGCGGCGCTGGGTTTGAGCAATTTGAAATTTCAAGAGGGAGATGCCTGCAATTTGCGTGGAGTCGCCGACTGCTCGTTTGATTTGTCGATGTCGATTTTCGGCGCGATGTTCGCACCGAAGCCGTTCGATGTGGCGAAAGAAATGGTGCGGGTAACGAAGCCGGGCGGGCGAGTGGTAATGGGCAACTGGATACCGAACGATCCGACTTCATTCGTGTCGCAACTGCTGAAGATCAGTTCATCATTTATGCCGCCGCCTCCGGAAGGATTTGTGAGTCCGATGACCTGGGGAGTGGACTCACATATTGTTGAGAGGTTTGGCCAGGCCGGGGTGCCGAAAGAAAAGATTTCGATGGTGAAGGACACTTACTTGTTTTTTTCGGCGGAGAAGAGTGCGGCGCAATTCGTTGAATTTCTGGAGCGATATTACGGCCCGACAATGAATGCTTACGATGCCGCGCAAAAGAACGGGAAAGTGGACGAACTGCACGCGCAACTTTTGGAGTTGGCGAAAGCGCAGAACACGAGCAGCGACGGAAGCACGTCAATTCCGGCGACGTTTATGAGGGTGACGGTTTCTGTTTGAGGGGCGGCCAGGAATTCCACGCGTAGTGGAATAGTTAAATCTTGCGCCAGTGTGGGGGTGAGCCTATTCTGGAAGCGCGAATCCCCGCGGAGGAATCAGAATTGGTTTGTCCGAAATGCGAAGGCCAAGATTGCCAGCGGTCGAGGCGGCGCAGCGCGTCAGATTTTATTTATGGCGTCACAAGGATTCGGCCGTGGCGCTGCCAGGAATGCAGTCACCGATTTTTTGCGTGGCGCGTACCGCTGAAATTTTTAGGATATGTGCATTGCCGTCGATGCGGAAGATTTGAGTTGCAGAGAATGGCCCGCGAACATGCGGAAGGACCACTGAGATTTATCGGACAATTGTTGTGCCTGCCTCTGTATCGATGTCCGCCCTGCAGGAACCGGTTTTTTTCGATTTTGCCGAGGAAGAAAGAAAGACCGGCGCGAGCAGCGGCCGTTGCTGGAGACCGGCCTGCACGAACGTAAAAGGCGCTGGTGAACGATGCCCGCAAGATGCCGGCGCTCCGAATTCCCCGCGTCATTGTGCCGCCGCCGATTGTGTGCCTCACGGAATGTCTTGACGATGCGAACCGTATATCAGATATTTGGGGCGATTCTTTGCGTTACGAAGGGGCAATGTAAGCGCTATCATTTAACTTTGATTTTTCAGAGGAGATAAGAATGCGAATCGGTAATCGAGGCTTCCGGAATTTCTTACTGGGACTGGTAGTAGTTCTGTTGTGCGCGTCTGTTGGAAATGCGCAGCGCGGAGGACGCGGCGCAGGCGGCCAGGATCAATTCCGGTTCCGATTTGTGGGGCCGGCGATTGGGAATCGCGTGTCGGCGATTGCGGGAATTCCGGGCGACCCGAGCACGTATTATGCGGGCGCTGCGTCGGGAGGAGTGTGGAAGTCAACGGACGGCGGAAATAATTGGACGCCGATTTTTGATGGCGAGCCGGTGGCGGCGATTGGCGCGCTAGCGGTGGCGACGACGGATCCGAACACGGTTTGGGCGGGAACAGGCGAGGGTTGGGCGATTCGGGATAGCGATGTGATGGGCGATGGAATTTATAAGTCGACGGACGCGGGACGAACGTGGACGAATATGGGATTGAAGGAGACGGGGCGAATCGGGCGCGTGGTGGTTGATCCGAAAAATGCGGAGAACGTTTTTGTTTGCGCGTTGGGGCGGTTGACGGGGCCTCAACAAGAGCGCGGAGTTTATCGGACGATTGACGGCGGAAAAAATTGGGAACGCGTTTTATTTGCGGATGAAAAAACCGGATGCAGCGGACTTTCGATGGATCCGCACAACTCGCACGTGCTTTTTGCGGGAATGTGGCAAGTGGAAATGCACACGTACGGAGAATATAGCGGAGGACCGGGAAGCGGAGTTTACGTTTCGCGCGATGGCGGAACGAAGTGGACGAAGATTGAAGGGCGCGGAATGCCACGTCCGAATGTGGGGAAAATTGATGTGGCGGTTGCGCCGACGGATTCCAGTCGAGTGTATGCGCTGATTCAAACGGCGGATCAGGGATCGATTTGGCGATCGGATGACGGCGGCGAAACGTGGCGCAATGGAAGTTGGGATCGTGCATTGATTGGCCGCGCGGGATATTACATTCGATTGGCGGTGGGAACTGGAAACGCGGACGAAGTGCTCGTGTCAGACAGCGCGTTTCTCCATTCCGTAGATGGTGGCGACACGTTTCGGACAGTTCCGTGGGGCGGAGACAATCACGACATTTGGATTGATCCGATGAATCCGGACCGGTTTGCGATTTCCGACGACGGTGGAATCAACATTACGACGGTACATGGACGCGGATTTCATCGCGTGCAACTTCCGATTGGGCAGATTTATCACGTGGCGGTGGACAATCAGGTGCCGTATTACGTTTACGGAAATATGCAGGACGACGGAAGCATGCGCGGATTGAGCACGGCGGGCGGACGCGGATTTGGCGGAGGCGGCGCGGACGATTGGGACCATCCCGTGGGCGGGTGCGAATCTGGATTTACGATTCCTGATCCGACCGATCCAAATATTATTTGGGCGACGTGTTACGGCGATGAAGTTACGCGATGGGACGCGAGGACGCGCGAGGCGAGGTCGGTGAGTCCGTGGCTACACACGCTCGATTCGCCGCCGGACGCGACGAAATACCGGTGTCACTGGACGCCGCCGCTGGCGATCGATCCGTTCGATCACAATACGGTTTACTACGGCTGCCAGGTGATTTGGAAAACGACAAATGCGGGGCAGAGCTGGACGGTGAGCAGTCCGGACCTTTCGACGAATGATCCGGCGCGGATAAAACCTTCGGGAGGAATTGTTGGAGACAATCTTGGACAATTTTATGGCGAAGTAGTCTTTTCAATTGCGCCATCGCAGAAACAGAAAGGATTGATTTGGGCGGGAACGAATGACGGGCAAGTATGGTTGACGAAAGATGGTACGGCAAATTGGACAAACGTTACGAAAAATATTTCCGGACTGCCGGTGTGGGGAACAATTTCATGCATTGCGCCTTCGACTTTTGACGCGGGCACGGCGTACATTGCGGTGGATTTTCACATGATGGACGACCGCTCGCCGTTTATCTATATGACGAAGGATTTTGGGCAATCGTGGAAGCGAATTAATAGCGATTTGCCGGCGAATCATCCGCTTGGTTATGTGAAGAGCATTGCGGAAGATCCGAACAAGCAGGGATTGCTTTTTGCGGGCACGGGAAACGGATTTTATTATTCGCAGGACGACGGTGGGCACTGGGTTTCATTTCAGGTGGGATTGCCGCATGCGCCGGTTTCGTGGATAGCGGTGCAAAAACAATTTCACGATGTCGTTGTGTCCACATATGGGCGTGGATTTTATATTTTGGATGATGTGTCGGCGTTGGAGGCGGGAACGTCAGACGCGGCGGTGCAATTTGTGAAGCCGCGCGAGGCTTATCGATGGACGCGAGGATCGCGCGCGATTTTGAATTATTCGCTGAAGCAAAATGCGCAAGCGCCGGTGCAAATTCAAGTGATCGATGCGAGTGGAACGGTGGTGCGTTCGATGACCGGAGGAGGGCGAGCTGGAATGAATCGCGCGGGATGGGATCTGCGTTACGACGGGCCGCGATTGGTCGCGATGCGCACAACTCCGCCGGAAAATCCGCACATTTGGGATGAGCCGAGATTTAAGGGGCAGGACTCGCGGCCGATTACGCACTGGGGAATGTCACCGAATCAGCCGGGGCCGATGGTGGCGCCAGGAAAATACACGGTGAAATTAATCGTGGATGGACAGACGTTCACACAGACCGTGGAAGTGTTGAGAGATCCGAAGATGGATCCGAAATTTTCGGGATCGAATGCGGATATTGAAGCGTCGGTGAAAATGCAATTGCGGATTCGAGATGACATCAATAAAACTTCCGACATGGTGAATCAGATGGAGTGGATGCGGAAGCAGCTGGATGATGTGACGAAGGCGCTGCGGCCGCAGAAAGAAAAAGCAGAGTTGGCGAAGAGCGTTGAGGCGATGGATCAGAAAATATTGGCGGTGGAATATAAGTTGTTGAACAAAGCGCTGATGACCAGCGACGACAAATATTTTATTGAGGCGTACACAGTTTATTTTAATTTGTTGTGGTTGAATGGAGAGGTGGGGCCTGGAGCAGGAGATGTGGCCGGCGGAATGGAATTTGGTCCAACGGATACTTCGCGCATGTTGTTGGATATGATTGAAAAAGATTTGGCGGCGGCAACTGCGGAATATCACGCATTGATGGACAAGGAATTGCCGGGATTTAATAAGTCGATCGCGGAACATGGAGTGACTCCGCTGAATGCGGCAGTTCCGCCCTCAACTGGAGTGCGCGGAAATTTCGGAAATCCGAGTGATCCTGATTCGGATGATGACAGCGGGAACGAATGAAAACTGAAAACCAACGGGTGCATGTGGTGGATTCGCACACCGGCGGAGAGCCGACGCGAGTGATGATTAGTGGCGGCCCGGACTTGGGCACCGGAACAATTTCTGAGCGGCTGGCGAAATTCCGCGATGAGCATGACGCGTGGCGATCGGCGATGGTGAATGAGCCGCGAGGGTCGGACGTGATTGTCGGAGCGCTTTTGTGCGAGCCGACGGATGCGTCATGCGCGGCAGGCGTGATTTTTTTTAATAATGTTGGATACTTGGGGATGTGCGGGCACGGAACGATTGGAGTGATTGTTACGCTGGCATGGATGCGGCGAATTAGGCCGGGTCATCACCGGATTGAAACTCCCGTGGGAATTGTGGATGCGCAACTGCACGATAATGGCGAAGTGACGATGCGGAATGTGCCGTGCTATCGGCATTTGAAAGACGCGGCGGTGCAGATCGAGGGTTTTGGAATTTTTACGGGCGATGTAGCGTGGGGTGGGAATTGGTTTTATCTGTTGCACACGCACAAATTTGAAATTGCGCCGCGAAATGTCGCGCAGCTCACGGATTTTGCTTGCCGCGTGCGGCATCAATTGAAGGTCGCAGGGAGTGACCGGTGCAGACGGCGCGGAAATCGATCACATTGAACTTTCCGGTCCGGCGCAGCAGCCTTATGCGGATAGTAAAAATTTTATGCTGTGCCCCGGAGGAATTTATGACCGTTCGCCGTGCGGCACGGGAACTTCGGCGAAGCTGGCTTGTCTTTATGCCGATGGAAAATTGAAGGCGGGTGGCGTTTATCGTCAGGAAGGAATTCTGGGGAGTATTTTTGAAGGTACGGTGGAAATTCGTGATGGAAAAATCCTGCCGAGTATTAAAGGCTCCGCGTTTATTACCGGCGAAGCGGAATTGAATTTGGATCCGCGCGACCCGTTCTGCTACGGCGTTCCGAAATGAGCTGTGAGCGCTCCTGACGCAATAATTATTGGTGGTGGAATTGTGGGCGCAGCTTGCGCGTTGGAATGTGCGCGCGCCGGAATGCGCACGGCAATTCTGGAAGCGAAAATTATTGGCGGCGGCGCTACCGCGGCGGGAATGGGACATCTTGTTGTGATGGACGATTCCGAAGCGCAATTTGCACTGACGCGATATTCTTCGGAATTGTGGCGCGAGATTGCGGCGGAATTGCCGAGCGATGCCGAGTACACGAAAAGCGGAACGATTTGGGTTGCGGCGGACGAAGAGGAAATGAGTTTCTTGCCAGCGAAGCGCGAGTATTATGTGTCGCGCGGAGTGCAAGCGGAAATTCTGGACGCGCCGGCTTTACATGCGGCTGAGCCGCATTTGCGCGCTGGACTTTGCGGGCGGATTGCTGGTGCCGGATGACGCGGTGATTTATCCGCCATGCGCGGCGAGATATTTGCTGGAGCGGGCGACGGCGCTAGGCGCACGATTGGAAGTTGGACGGCGCGTAGCGGAAATTGAAAAAGACAGTGTGCGATTTGAAGATGGAACGCGATTGAGCGCGGGAGCGATTGTGAATGCTGCGGGAGATGCAGCGGCGCGATTGACTCCGGGCGCGCTGATTCGCGGACGCAAAGGGCATTTGTTAATCACGGATCGATACGCGGGATTTGTGAAGCATCAACTGGTGGAGTTGGGATATTTGAAGAGCGCGCATTCGGTTAGCGGCGATTCGGTAGCATTCAATGTGCAGCCGCGGTCCGACGGGCCAAATGTTGATTGGATCTTCGCGGCAATACGGAAACGAGGAGCGCGGAGTGGATTCGATAATTTTGGCGAAAATGTTGGCGCGCGCTTGCGAATTTATGCCGGAGCTGTGCGGAGTTTCTTCATTGCGAGCGTGGACGGGATTTCGCGCCGCGACGCCGGATAAATTGCCGTTGATTGGTCGATGGCCGGCGCACGAAAAACTTTATTTGGCGGCGGGGCACGAGGGTTTGGGAATCACGACGTCAATGGCAACCGGAAAATTATTGGTGGATGAAATTTTGGGCAGAGAATCTGCGATTCCGCGTGCGCCGTACGCTCCGGGTAGAACATTTCATGAATCCGCAAACAACTGAGCAGGTGAAAATTTCCGTGGATGGCGCAGATGTAATTGTGCGCACGGGAACGAGCGTGGCCGCGGCGGTGCTGTCGACCGGAGTTTCACGACTACGGCGGTCGGTCACAGGAGAAGCGCGGTCGGCGCTTTGCGGAATGGGAATTTGTTTTGAGTGCCGCTTGACGATTGATGGGAAAGTGCACGCGCGAAGCTGCCAGATTATTTGCAGCGACGGGATGGTTGTGCGGACGGACGAGTGATGGCGGGCGCCGAAAATTTCGACACGAAATTTGGCGTGCTTGTAATTGGCGCGGGGCCGGCGGGAATTGCAGCGGCTTGCGCGGCTGCGGAATCTGGCGCGCGAGTAGGGATCGTTGATGATAATCCTGCGGCGGGCGGGCAGATTTGGCGCGGAGGCGCGGAGCATTCGCCGTCAAAGGAAGCGTCCGAGTGGCATGCTCGGTTAGCGCGGGCGAACGTGTCATTTATATATGGCGCAAAAGTGGTGGCGCGGGAATCGGCAGAAGTGCTGGTTGCGGAGACGTGGGAACGCACGCTGAAATTGAAATTTGCGAAGCTGGTGATTGCGACCGGCGCGCGCGAAAGATTTTTACCGTTTCCCGGATGGACTTTACCGGGGGTGATGGGTGCAGGCGGATTGCAGGCGTTGGTGAAGTCCGGCCTTTTTGTTGCGGGCAAACGCGTGGTGATTGCCGGGAGCGGGCCGTTACTTTTGGCGGTGGCAGAATATTTGCGACGAGCCGGCGCAAAAATTATTTTAATTGCGGAGCAGGCGCCGGCGGGGCGAGTGCGCGGATTCGCGGCGAGATTATTTTTTCATCCGGCGAAAGTTTGGCAGGCGATTCGATTGCGGCGTGCGCTTGGTGGGATTCCTTATCGATTTGGAACGTGGCCGGTAGCGGCTGGCGGTTCGGAGAAATTGGAGTGGGTTGAAGTGGTGCATGGAGGGACGAAAACTCGCGTCGTGTGCGATTATCTTGCATGCGGGTTTAATCTTGTGCCGAACTGGAGCTGGCGGAATTGTTGGGTTGCGAGATTGAGGATGGATTTGTGCGCGTGAATGAAATGCAGGGAACTTCTGCGCCGGGAATTTTTTGTGCCGGAGAGCCCGTGGGAATTGGCGGAGTTGAAGCGGCGTTGATTGAAGGACAGATTGCGGGATTTGCGGCAGCCGGGAACGTTGGGAAAGCGCGCGGATTATTTTCTGAACGAGCGGCGGCTAGAAAATTTACGGGATTATTGGCTCGGACGTTTGCTCTGCGGGACGAGTTGCGTTCGCTGGCTGGGCCGGAGACACTTGTTTGCCGGTGCGAGGATGTGAGTCATGCGCGGCTGGCGAAATATTCGGATTGGCGCAGCGCTAAATTGCAGACACGATGCGGAATGGGCGCGTGCCAAGGAAGAGTTTGCGGAGCGGCAGTGGAATTTATTTTTGGATGGAGCGCGGAGTCAGTGAGGCCGCCGATATTTCCGGCTCGCGTGGAATCATTGATGAGTTCGGCTGGCGCGAAGGAATAATTTTGCTCATACAAAAAAATGTTCAGGAGAGAACGAATGAAATGGAAAGGTGTAATGCCCGCGATTACTACCGCTTTCGATTCCAAGTTGAGAGTGGATACGGACTTCATCGAAAAGCACAGCAAATGGATGGTGGATAACGGATGCACGGCAATTATTCCGCTGGGTTCGCTGGGCGAAGGCGCGACGCTGGAGTTCGAGGAGAAATTGCAAGTGATTGACGCGTGCCGACGTGGAGTTAAAGATCGCGCATTTGTGGCGCCGGCGATTTCTGCGCTGCGAACTTCTGACGCGGTGAAGTTGGCGAAGGCGGCGGAAGATCACGGATGCAACGGATCTGATGGTGCTGCCGCCATACGTTTACAAAGGCGACTGGCGCGAGATGAAGACGCACGTTGTGGCGGTATTGAAGGCCACGAAGCTTTCCTGTTTGCTCTACAACAATCCGATTGCATATGGGACGGATTTTTTGCCGGAACAAATTGCCGAGTTGGCGAAGGAGCATGAAAATTTGCACGGCGTGAAGGAGTCAAGCGCTGACGTGCGAAGGATTTCGGCAATACGCGCGCTGGTCGGAGATCGTCTGCAAGTGTCGGCGGGCGTGGATGATTTAATTTTGGAAGCGATCGGCGCCGGTGCGGTTGGGTGGATCGCGGGACTGGTGAATGCGATGCCTCGCGAGTCTGTGATGCTCTTTGATTATTGTATGTGCGGCGAACGTGAAAGAGCGTTTGAGATTTATCGTTGGTTTTTGCCGCTGCTGCGCATGGACACGGTGCCAAAGTTTGTGCAGCTTATCAAGCTTGTTCAAGATGAAGTTGGCAAGGGGAGCGCGAGGGTGCGTCCGCCACGAATGGAAGTTGTGGGAGGTGAATTGGCTGAAGTGCGGGCGGCGGTCAAGCATGCGATGAAAACGCGGCCGGCTTTTTTGAAATAAATTATTGCCGCGAATTTTTCAGTTAGCTCAACTTTCTTGATTACCGGAGCAGGGGGGGATTATGGATTTGCGAGGGCGATCGTTTATTGGATGGACTAGCGGAGCGGACGGCGGAAAAACGTTTACGGCGATAAATCCTGCGACAGGATTGGCGATTGAGCCGAAATATTTTTCGGCTTCTGTGGCGGAGGTGGCGCGCGCGGCGCAACTTGCGGCGCTGGCGTTTAACTCCTTTAGTCGAACGACGGGAAAAGAACGCGCGAAGTTTTTGCGCGAAATTGCGAAAGGGTTGGATGGGATCGTCGACCAGTTACTAGTTCGCGTGAATCAAGAAGCCGGATTGGCGGAAGCGCGAATTCGATCTGAGGCGGCCCGAACTTCTTTTCAGATGCGGCTTTTTGCGGATTTAATTGAAGAGGGATCGTGGGTGCGCGCCCGGCTGGATAAAGCGGATACGGAACGGAAGCCGGCGAAACCGGATTTGCGTTCGATGTGGCGGCCACTGGGGCCGGTGGTAGTTTTTGGCGCGAGCAATTTTCCGTTGGCCTATTCGGTGGCGGGCGGCGACACAGCATCGGCGTTTGCGGCGGGGAATCCGGTGATTGTGAAGGCGCATCCGGCGCATCCGGGAACCTCGGAATTAGTTGGCGTGGTGATTCTTGCGGCGGCGCGAGCTTGCGCAATGCCCGAGGGAATTTTTTCTTTATTATTTGATGCGGGAACGGAAGTCGGGTCGGCGTTGGTGAAACATCCGCTGGTGCACGCAGTGGGATTTACGGGATCGCAGCGCGGCGGAAGAGCGTTGATGAATTTGGCGGCGGCGCGGCCAGCGCCGATTCCGGTGTTTGCGGAAATGGGAAGCACGAATCCGGTTTTTATTTTGCCGGGGGCGCTTGCGGCGCGCGGTGAACAAATTGCGGAAGGACTGCACGGGTCGGTGACATTGGGCGCGGGACAATTTTGCACGAAGCCGGGAATGGTATTTTTGCCGCCCGGACGAGATGCGGCGAGTTTTTCGCAGAATTTGAGCAAACGGATCGGCGAGTCCGCTTCGCAAGTGATGTTGACGCCGGGAATTCAGTCGGCATATTCGGGAATGGTTGGCGCGCGCGCGAAGCAATCGAAAGTTTCACTGGCAGCGGAAGGAAAATCTGTGACGGGAGAAGCGGGAGTGCGCGGCGTGCCTGCGATGTTCGCAGTGGACGCGGCGAATTTTTTGAAAGAGCCGGAATTAAGCGAGGAAGTATTTGGCCCGACGACACTGGTGGTTTCGTGCGGTGCGCGTGAAGAGATGTTGGAGATTGCGCGCGGGCTGCAGGGACATTTGACGGCGACGCTGCACGGAACGGATGAGGATTTGAGCGAGTATCGCGAGCTGGTGGAAATTTTGGAACAAAAAGCGGGGCGATTGGTGTTCAACGGATTTCCGACGGGCGTGGAAGTCGGACACGCGATTGTGCATGGCGGGCCGTATCCGGCGAGTTCGGATGGACAATCGACGTCGGTGGGTTCGCAGGCGATTTATCGATTTGCGCGGCCAGTGTGCTTCCAGAATTTTCC
The DNA here is from genome assembly GCA_963778235.1 of uncultured Acidobacteriota bacterium. Taxonomy (GTDB): domain Bacteria; phylum Acidobacteriota; class Terriglobia; order Acidiferrales; family UBA7541; genus DASTCZ01. The sequence continues at coordinate 1,351,387 of CAVZTQ010000004.1, forward strand.
GGGTGCGGCGCTGCCGGAGGAATTGAAGGATGGAAATCCACTGGGGATTTGGAGATTGAAGGATGGGGCGCTCGCGAAGGATTGAAGTGGGCTCGCGGCTTGCGCGGGCATTGTAAACGTGTGAATATTCTTCTCCCGGGAATTTTCTGCTGTGGCGGTATCGTCTAGGGGTCAGGACGTCAGGTTCTCAACCTGAAAACCCGGGTTCGATTCCCGGTACCGCTACCAAATTCACAACAATCTCATTTTGAAAATAATTCGGGCACGATGGTCTTGTGAACACCGTGCCCGTTGGAAATATTTCTAATTTTTTAGCGGTGATCGACGATGGCGATGGCTTCACTTACGTGGTGGTGAGCTTCGTCGATGTGACGGAGAACTCGCATTTGGAGGCCGCGAGTTTCGGGATTGTCTTCTTCTCTGCGGCAATCGCGGCGCGCGTCATCAAGCAATTCCTGCGCTTTGTGCAGACGGCCGGTCCACGGGAGATGCGGGTCGACGGATTCGTGTTCGGAGATGTTTTTTCCGTCGTCGATGGATGCGCGTTTAATTTCGCCGATGGCGTCATCAATTTTGTGGATAGCTTCCTTTTCTTGTTCTCTTAATTCGCCGCCGTTGGGACGTTCCAGCAGGCTACGCGCAAAGCGGAGATCGGAAAGCGCGTGCAAATATGCTGGATGTTTTCTTTGAGCGTGCATTTGATTTGCCAGCGGCAGAAACATTGCAACAACAAAAAGCAGAAGCGTGATCCTCAGAAGAACCTTCATATGATGTACCGTCCTTTTTTGAAATGAACGACAGTTGCGGACCGTGGTTCAAATTATATCGATGGTTCGATCATTGCGGCCGAAGAGAAATAAAGTAGGTGCGCGATTTATAAAGCACGGGCGAAGTGGCGTTTAGATTCATTTTGGAAATGCTTCGAGCGGCGGTTATGGAGCATAATCTCCGGGTGCAAGAATCGACCGGCGAAAAAATGAATCCTGAAGCAGGGAGAATGCCCGCGCATGCCGAGACTGCGAGCGCTGCTTCTGACGCGCAAGGAGAATTTTCGCGCGGATTTCGTTTGAGCTGGATTGAAGGATTGTTCCTGCTGTTTCTTGCGGCGCTGGCCGCGCTGCCTCCCGTCCGGGAATATCACAAACAATTAATTCTTGCAGCAATCGCACTTGTCCAGGTGCTGGAAAGCCGCTTAGTGGCGCGATCGCCGCGGTACGGCCGCGGATTTGTTGTGCTACTGAAAATATTATTGGCGACGGCGCTGCTGGATCACACGGGAGATCTGGCGATCAACAGCGCTTACTATCCAATTTATTATTTGCCGGTGGTGACGGCGGCAACTTATTTTGAGACGTGGGGCACGCTGATTTGGACGGCGCTGGCGTCCGCTGCTTATTGCTCGCTATTGATTCCGGCGCTGCAGGATTTTGCGTTGACTACGGAAGTGATCACGGAGCTTGCGACGCGAATTTTATTTTTCTTTTTGGCGGCGATGTTGGTGAATCGATTTTCAGTAGAGATTCGGCGGCGCGCTGCGGCGTATCAATTGTTGGCGGAGCAGATGTCTCAGACGAATCGAAGATTGGCGGAAGTACAGGAGGAGGCGCGGCGTTCGGAACGATTGGCGGCGCTGGGACAAATGTCCGCGGGACTGGCGCATGAAATTCGGAATCCGCTGGGAGTGATTAAGGGATCGGCGGAAATGTTGCACACGAAATTGGGAGAATCGAATCCGCTGGCGAGTGAACTTGCCGGATATATATCGAGCGAGACGAACCGGCTGAGTTCGCTGGTGGCGCGATTTCTGGATTTCGCGCGTCCACAAGCGCTGGAGTTGACACCAGGAGATATGCGCGAAGTTGTGGAGACGGCGCTGGCGGCGGTGGTGGCGCAGCGGCCGAACGCGAAAGTGATAGTGGAGCGTCTCTACGAGCTGGAATTGCCGATGGTGCGGATGGACGATCGATTGTGCGAACAAGTATTTCAGAATCTTGCGTTGAATGCTTATGAAGCGATGGAACCTGACGTCGGGAAATTGCGCGTGGAAATATTTTCTGCGACGCGCGGGGAAGTGCCGGGAGTTGAAGTTGTGTTGACGGATACCGGGCCGGGAATTCCGCCGGAAATTTGCGAGCAGATATTTAATCCATTTTTCACAACGAAGAAAGCGGGCACGGGATTGGGATTGGCGATTGTGTCGAAAATTGTGGACGAGTTGCGCGGATCATTGCAGGTGGAGAGCAGGCCCGGAGAGGGCGCGACATTTCGCGTATTTTTTCCGGCGGCGGGGACGACTGCGCGCGTAGCCTGATAGCATCCAAATGGCAGAGCGAACATTGGGGCGGAGAATATGGCAGCGATACTGATTGTCGAAGACGAGCCGAAGATGCGGCGATTGCTGGAGCTCAATCTTGGCGAAGAGGGCTGGACGACTGCGTCGACGGGAGACGCGGAAGCGGGGTTGAAATTATTTCGCGAAGAAACTTTCGATCTGGTGCTGACGGATTTTAAATTGCCGGCGATGAATGGATTGGAATTTCTGAAATTGATCCGGCAAATTAATTCGGAAGTTCCCGTGGTGATGATGACGGCTTACGGAAACGTGGAGACGGCCGTGGAAGCGATGCGGAGCGGCGCGAATAATTACGTGCTGAAGCCATTTTCGTTGGAAGAAATTAAGTTGGTGGTGCGTAAGGAATTGGATGTCCGCGCGCTGAGAAGTGAGAATCGAGATTTGCGCGAGGAGCTTGGGAAGAAGTACGAGTATCCGAATATTGTGGCGCGCAGCGCGAAGATGCAGGAAGTACTCGCGGCGGTGGAGCGAGTAGCGCCGACGAACTCAACTGTGTTGATCGGCGGAGAGAGCGGAGTTGGAAAAGAATTGGTGGCGCGGGCGATTCATCAGAGATCGCGGAGGGCCACCGGGCCATTTGTTAAAATAAATTGCACGGCGATTCCGGAAAATTTATTGGAGAGCGAGCTTTTTGGGTATGAGAAGGGCGCGTTCACGGGAGCGACGACCTCCAAGCCGGGAAAATTTGAGTTGGCGGATAAGGGATCACTTTTTCTGGATGAGATTGGCGATGTGCCTCCAGCGACTCAGGCGAAATTGTTGCGTGTGTTGCAGGAGCGCGAATTTGAGAGGCTGGGCGGAACGCGCACGCTGAAAGTGGATGTGCGATTGATTGCTGCGACGAATCGCGATTTGCGCGCGGCACTGGAGCAGGGAACTTTTCGTGAGGATCTTTACTACCGGTTGAATGTCGTGCCGATTGATGTGCCTCCGCTGCGCGACCACAAAGAGGATATTCCGGGGCTGGCGGAACATTTTTTGACGAAGTATCGCAAGGAAAGTGCGCGGGAAATTCGCGGAATTTCTCCGAGCGCGTTGCAACTGCTGACGAGTTTTCATTGGCCGGGAAATGTGCGCGAGCTGGAAAATATTATTGAACGCGCGGCGACGTTTGCGAAGGGAAATGTGATTGAGGCGGGCGATATTCATCTGGATACGGAGCGCGCGAAGCCGGCGGATTCGGCGACGGCGTTTATTCCGGCGGGAGTAACGCTGGATCAATGGGAAGATGAAATTATTCGCGAGTCGCTGCGACGCGCGAATGGAAATAAAAGTCAGGCGGCGCGTCTGTTGGGACTTTCGCGAAATGCATTGCGATATCGATTGTCGAAAATTGGAATTGCTGACGAGCAAGATGGGCAGGAGTAACGTTTGTTCGGATTTGCGCTGCGATTTTGATTTTTCCTCACTTGAGAGTTGACCGAACGATTTGCTTCCGTTCAGTAATGCTTTGCATAGGTGGCGTGGGCCAGTTCAAAGCGCACCGACAGGAGTGTCGGTGCTGCCAAGGCGGCGCGTCTTGCGGTGGCTGAAATCCACCAGGCCCGGTTGAAAGCCACCGGAAATTCCGTCGTTGGGGGCCCCTTTCGGGAGCTGTAAAAGTGCCAGCAAGTGCTTATTTGACAGTTACTTATGAGATCTTGGCGGCTTCTGCAGAGTTTGGCTCTTGCAATGCATATATGTAAGGTGAGAAGCATTGCTATGAGCTTGGGCGAGGGACAATTAATGCGGGGGAGAAAGACAGTTTCGAGGTGGGCCATGAAGCGAACTCTTGGAGTTCTTGCAACATTGGCACTAGTGAGCGGGCTTGCGGTGGGATTGGCTGTGGCGCAGGGTGCGCCGCCATCCATGTCGGCACCGCCATCGCAGAATCAGCCCCAGTACAATTCAAATCAACAGTTCAATCCGAATCAACTACCGAATTCACAACAGCCGAATCAGCAGGGTGACGATCAGCAGGGGCCGCCGCAGGGAGTCGCGCGCGTGAGTTTGCTGCGCGGAGATGTGTCTACACAGCGCGGAGATTCCGGCGACTGGGTTGCGATCACGTTGAACACTCCGGTGATGGCGGGCGATAAAGTTTCCACTTCACCGACCGGCTCCGCCGAATTGCAAATCGATAACGAGAATATGCTGCGGCTTTCCGGACATACGGAAGCGGACATTACCGCGCTGATGGAAAATCGCATTCAAATTCAAATCGCGTCGGGCCTTGCGCAGTACGCAATTCTGAAAGGCTCTGAAGCGGACGTGGAACTTGATACGCCGAATGTGGGAATTCATCCAAGCCGTGAGAGTTCGATTCGGGTGCAGGTGAATTCGGCGAACGAAACAGTTGTGATTGTGCGGCGCGGTGAAGCGGAAATTTCTACCGCGCAAGGGAGTACCAATGTTGCCGCCGGAGAGATGATCACAATTCGCGGCGGAACGGATAACGCGCAATACCAAACGGCGGACGCGCCTGCGCTGGATGAGTGGGACAACTGGAACACACAGCGCGATCGCACGATACAAAGTTCGCCAACGTGGAATCACGTGGACCAGACTTACACCGGCGCGAATGATCTGGATCGTAGCGGGCAGTGGAGTGACGTGCCGGACTACGGTCAGGTGTGGACGCCGAACAATGTGGATCAGGATTGGGCGCCTTACAGCGACGGCAACTGGGTTTGGGAACCTTATTACGGATGGACGTGGGTTGGAAACGAATCATGGGGATGGGCCCCTTATCACTATGGACGCTGGTTCCGATATGGCGGCGCGTGGCGATGGTGGCCGGGCCAGCGCGGCATTCGTCCTGTTTGGGGACCTGCTTACGTTTCATTCTTCGGATTTGGCGGCTTTGGCTCGATTGGATGGCTGGCAACTGGGCCGTGCGATCCATTTTTCCCGTGGTATGGCCGAGGCCGATTTGGTTTTGGATTTTTCGGATTTAATGAATTTGCGACGTTCCGGTTCGGCAACGATTTTCACCACAGATTTCCCGGCGCGTTTGAACCGTTGCACGGCCACTTTGATGAGCGCTTCTCAAATTTCCGTCAAGCGGAACGCGATCCGCACATTCTTCGGAGCGTGAATTCCGAGCGCGCTGGAGAATTTGGCCGCGGCGCGGTGGCGCACACGCGCGGAATTTCGTCGGAAGAATTTCACAATTCGCGATTCACGAGCGGTGGAGTGCCGGCGGTGCCGACGCGCGAAAGTCTTTCGGCTACAAACCGCGCGGCGAATCCGGGAACGATTCGGAATAATCAGAACACGCGATTTTTTGGAAACAATCCGCGGCAGCCTTCGCAGCGGGGCTCGTTTAACTCATTCAATGAACAGGCCGGACGGGTGCAGCAGGGAATGCGGAATAGCGGCATGAATGTTCCGACTTCGGAAATTCACCGGAGCGGCGCGCAGCCTCAGCCGATGCATTCGGGACCGGGTGGCGCGGCTTCCGGAAATGTGATTCGGCAAAATAATAATGATGTGAACCCGAATCGCGACGTGAATCCGAATCGTGGCGGAATGCAAAACGGGCAGCCGACGAGCAGGACATTTGAAGGACAGGGAACAGAGCGGCCGAATAATTCTGGGTCGCAGAATTCCGGTGGGTGGCATCAATTTAACGGACCGGCAAATCCGCCGTCTCCGAACCGGGAACAATCGAATCGCGGTGGTCCGGGAAACACTGTGAATAATGGATCGCGGCCTCCGTTGGATTTGCGCAGGCCGGTGGTTGGTGGAGCTCAGTACAATCGCCCGGCACCAACGCGTCCGACATACAACGGAAATTCAGCGCCGAGCCGGCCGAGTTATGGTGGCGCGCCTCTGCCGTCGTCTCGTCCGATGCCGCCTTCGCGACCGAGTGGAAATTCGGCGCCGCCTCCGTCGAGATCTAGTGGTGGCGGATCAGGTGGTGGTGGATCGCACGGCGGCAGTTCCGGCGGCGGGTCGCATGGTGGCTCGAGCGGATCGCATGGAAGTTCTGGCGGGCACGGATCGTCAGGACATCACTGATAAAAAGTTTCTCTCTCAACCCAAGCACAATCGGCGCGGTGATTCCGAAAGGGTCGCCGCGCCGGTTGTGTTTTTAGGTGCGATTTGGAAATTGCGGATTGGAGTTCTGTGGGCGTTGGAGGCGCTGCAGTTCTTCCTCGGAAGGTTCGCCCATGGGGATGTCCCAGACGACTCCGACTGGACGATGGGCAGGAGCGGCGGTTGGCAACATGGTTTGGAGAAGAAGGCTGGCGACGTAGGCGAGGAGAGCGCCTTCGCGTTGGCGGATCTTCCTTTGGGCGATGAGAGTGAAGAGCTGGGCCATGACGCGGCCGAGTTCTTCGCGGGTGCGAAGTTCGGGGGCGCCGGAAAGGAGTTGATCGGAGATGGATTGAGCTTGGGCGTCATTGGTTTTTTCCACGTGGCGCTCGTGAACAATGCAGAATTTATTGGCGGCGTCCATGTGGGGATTCAGGCAGCGCTGTCCGTGACTTGAAGTGAAGGTGCAGCGCTCTGGTTCGGGAACTTTGGCTTTTGGGTAATTCGGTTTGGCGGCGTTCGGTGACATTTTTTGTTGGTCCTCCTTGTTATTGTTAATTTGGAATAGCTCCCCCCGCCCTTTTTCTGTATGTGTTGCAGATAAAGGACTTACGTTGTTAGGTGGCGTAAGTGTTGCAGATAAACGGGTTAGGGACGAAGTTAGTCGAGAGTTGAGAGTTTACTGTCGAGATTTTGAAGCAAACCGCAGTTTATGCCGGCTTGAAGGCAGTGCTACACGATTGGGTTTGCGGTGCGGAAGAGCCTCAGGTCTGAAGACCTGAGCTACAGGTTTTTGCGCGAGACGCAGACTGATGCTTGTGAGATTGGGATGAAATTTCGGATTGCACCGACAAGAGTGTCGGTGCTACTGGGCCGGAAAACAAAAAAACCCGCGCTGGTGAGCGCGGGTAGACAGTTCTTCTCCGATTCCAAAGTAGCAGAATATTGATAATTGGTCAAGGAAGTTACTTGAAAGGCAAGTTGAGGCGGGCGGGTCGCAGACCCGCCCCTACGACGGCGGCCGACAGACAAATGCGTCGGGCGAGGGCGCAGCGAGCAGCGCCCCTACGGCGGCGAATGCAACGGTCAACGGAAGAGCAAGACCCCGGCGGCAAAACGCGCCGCCGGATATCCTTCGAGACAACGAACCTGATCGGTTCGTCTCAGGATGACGCCAACATCAAACGCTCGGGCGAGGGCGCAGCAAGCAGCGCCCCTACACGAGCGTGCGCGGTTGCAAAATGTTGTTGGGAGAGAATTCTTGCGAACTAATCCGCGGGGGCGGGCTTGGGAATTTGGTGCGGAGCGGGGCGCGAGCCGCGAACCCATGTTTGCAGGCGGTCCATGTAGAGATAGACGACGGGAGTAGTGAAGAGTGTAAGCATTTGGCTGACGATCAATCCGCCGACGATGGTGATGCCGAGAGGCTGGCGAAGTTCGGAGCCGGTGCCGCCGCCGATGGCGAGTGGAACTGCGCCGAGGAGCGCGGCCATGGTGGTCATCATGATGGGGCGGAAACGCAGGACGCAGGCTTCGTGAATCGCGTCAATTGGTGATTTGCCTTCGATGCGTTCGGCTTGCAGCGCGAAATCGATCATCATGATGGCGTTCTTTTTTACAATTCCGATGAGCAGAATAATTCCGATGAGCGCGATGATGTTGAGATCGGAATGAAAAAGAAAAATTGCCAGAAGCGCGCCGACACCCGCCGAAGGAATTGTGGAAAGAATTGTGATTGGATGGATGTAACTTTCATAGAGCATGCCGAGAACGATATAAACCGCGGCGATGGCGGTGAGAATCAGCATGGGCATGGTGGCGAGCGAATCTTGAAATGCCTGCGCTGTGCCGGAAGGACTGGCGTGGACGTTTGCGGGCAATCCAATTTCACGCTGAGCAGCTTGAATATCGGTGACTGCTTTGCCCAGTGACGCGCCGGGCGTGAGGTTGAAGGAGAGCGTGATGCTAGGGAACTGGCCCTGGTGATTCACCGTCAAGGAAAGTTGCGTGGGAACGACGTGAGTGAATGTGCTGAGAGGAATTAGAGTTCCCGTTGTGGATGATTGCACATAAATATTGTTGAGCGCGGTAGGATCCTGTCGAAAATCCGCGGCTACTTCCAGAACGACGTGATACTGGTTCAGGCCTTTGTAAATGTTGGAGACTTGCCGCTGGCCGAAGGCGTCGTTCAATGTGCCGTCAATGGCGGCCATCGGAACGCCGAGGCGGGCGGCGGTATCGCGATCGACTACGATTGTGGTTTGCAGTCCGTGGACTTGTTGATCGCTGTTGGCGTCCTTAATTTCCGGAATTTTGCTGATGGCCGTGAGCATACGCGGCGCCCAAAGATTCAGGTCGGCAATTTGATCGGCCTGCATGGTGTACTGATACTGGCTGCTGCTCTGGCGGCCGCCGGTGCGAACGTCCTGTGTGGATTGCAGGAATAAAGTTGCGCCGGGGACGTGCGCTGTTTTCGCGCGAAGCCGCGCGATTACTTGATCGGAAGTCTCCTTGCGTTGGGAGCCTTGAGGTTTCAGTTGAACGAACATGCGGCCAGAATTTGTCGAACCGCCAAAGCCGCCACCGGTGGAAGCACTGACAGTGTCCACGGCCGGATCATGCTGAACGATATCCGAGAAAGTTTGCAGCTTATCCTTCATGGCCGCAAATGAAATGTCCTGATCTGCGACAATGCTGCCACCCAGACGGCCGGTATCCTGCTGGGGAAAAAATCCTTTGGGTACGATATAAAACAAATATCCGCTGAGAGCAATTGTGGCGAGCGTGAGCGTAAGGATAGTTCGCTGGTGATGCAGAACCCACTGCAAGGCGAACTCGTATTCATCGCGCATCCAATCAAAGCCGCGCTCGGAAAGCTTATAGAGCCAATTGTGTTCACCTGTTTCGTGTTTCAGAAAACGGGCGCACATCATGGGGGTAGTGGTAAGTGAGACGAGCAGCGAAACCAGAATCGCTGTGCAAAGTGTAACGGCGAATTCGCGGAAAAGCCGGCCGACGATGCCGCTCATCAATAAGATCGGAATGAAAACGGCGATGAGCGAAGTGCTCATGGAAATAACGGTGAAGCTAATTTCTTTTGAGCCGGTGAAAGCCGCTTTCATCGGCGACATGCCCGTTTCCAGATAGCGGGAAATATTCTCGATTACGACGATGGCGTCGTCCACGACGAAGCCGGTGGAAATTGTAAGGGCCATCAGCGAAAGATTGTCCAGCGTGTAGCCGACAAGATACATCACCCCGAAAGTGCCGACGAGAGAAAGCGGAACCGCGACGCTGGGAATTACCGTGGCCCAAACATTTCGCAGGAAAATAAAAACCACCAGCACGACAAGCGCAATGGAAATTACGAGCGTGATTTCAACGTCGTGAATCGAAGCGCGAATCGTGGGTGTGCGATCGAGAATAACTCCCAAATGAATATTCTGCGGAATGGATGCCTGCAATTGCGGCAGAAGGGCGCGCACGCGATCCACAGTTTCCAGAATGTTAGCGCCGGGCTGGCGGAACAAAATCATGACGACGGCAGGCTCGCCGTTCGCGAGGCCGGAGGTGCGGACGTCTTCGACTGAGTCGGTGACGGTGGCGATGTCGCCAACGCGAACGGCAGCGCCTTTACTCCAGATGACAATTAGTTTTCGATATTCAGAAGCCTTAAAAAGTTGATCGGTGGTGGCCACGTCCCACACTTGCGAAGAACTAGTGAGCTGGCCCTTCGGGCGAATTGCATTTGCGCTATTCAGAACGGTCCGAACGCGCTCAAGGCTGATGCCATACGCGTTCAACTGTCCGGGATTCGCGTCGACGCGCACGGCAGGTTTCGCTCCACCACCGGTGGCGACCTGCCCGATGCCTTCCACCTGCGCAAGCTTTTGCGCGAGGATGGAATCAGCGGCGTCATAAACCTGACTGATCGGAACGCTGGTCGAGGTCAAACTTAAAAGCATGATGGGCGCGTCAGCGGGATTCACTTTGCGATAGGTTGGCGAGCTGGGAAGGCTGGCGGGAAGCTGTCCGCGAGCGGCGTTGATGGCGGCCTGCACGTCGCGCGCAGCGGCGTCAATATTTCGGTTGAGATCAAATTGCAAAGTGACATTCGTTGAGCCGAGCTGGCTGGTGGACGTCATTTCCGTGACGCCTGCGATGCGGCCGAACTGGCGCTCGAGCGGAGTAGCAACTGCGCTGGCCATTGTTTCCGGGCTGGCGCCGGGTAACGACGCTCCAACGCTGATGGTCGGAAAATCGACCTGGGGAAGCGGGGAAACGGGAAGCAGGCGGAATGCGACGGCTCCGGCCAGGAAAATAGCGATGCTCAACAATGCGGTGGCGACGGGCCGCCGGATAAATGGAGCGGAAATGTTAGGGCCGAGAAGATTCATGTATCAGTCCAAAACGTGCCCACGTGCGCAGGGGTTAAAACCCCTTTTTCTAGGGCCGGTACGGCACGACTGAAGTCGTGCCCTATTACGAACCATTTGCCAAACAACTTCCAATTACAGTGAACGCAACAAACCAAAACTTGAAATCAATCCGCGGGAGCCGGATCGGGATGCTCCTCTGGATTTCCGATATGAATCTTTTTGCTGAGGCGCTGCGAGACCCAGTCAAACGCGAGGTAAATTACCGGCGTTGTGTAGAGAGTCAAAATTTGGCTCATGATTAATCCGCCGACGATGGTGATGCCGAGCGGGCGGCGTAATTCTGAGCCGACGCCGCTGCCGAGAGCGAGCGGCAATCCGCCAAGTAGCGCAGCCATGGTGGTCATCATGATTGGACGGAAACGCAGCAAACAGGCTTCGTAAATCGCGTCGAGCGGCGCTTTGTGTTCTTTGCGTTCGGCTTCGAGCGCGAAGTCAATCATCATGATGGCGTTTTTCTTCACAATACCTATCAACAGAATTAGTCCAATGAGCGCGATGACGCTGAATTCCGTGTGGCAAAGAAGCAGCGCGAGAATTGCGCCAACTCCGGCGGAAGGTAACGTGGAAAGAATTGTGATGGGATGAATGTAACTTTCGTAAAGAACGCCAAGCACGATATAGACGGTGACGAGCGCGGCGAGAATTAGGATTGGCTCGTTGGCCAACGAATTCAGGAAAGCCTGTGCGGTACCTTGAAAACTAGTTTGAACGCTGGCGGGCATTCCAAGGCTTGCGGCCGCGGCATTGATGGCGGTGACGGCGTCGCCCAGAGAAACATTCGGCGCCAAATTAAATGAAAGCGTGACGACAGGGAATTGTCCCTGATGGTTGATGACGAGCGAAGATGTGCCGGGCTCAAAATGTGTGAACGCGCTGAGCGGAACTTCTCCACCGACAGAATTAGGAATCAAATTTGGATTCGCGCTCGCTGGCGCACTGGCCTGAGTGTTCGTGGATGGAACTGCCGCGGTGCTTGCCGAGGATGATTGCGGCACCGAGGTGACTGCAACGGACGTGCTTGTCGACGACGGCACGTAAATATCGCCGAGTGATTTCGGATTCTGCTGGAAGCGCGGGTCAACTTCGAGAATCACATGATACTGATTTAGCTGCGTAAACATTGTGGAGACTTGGCGCTGGCCGAACGCGTCGTAGAGCACGTTATCAATTGTAGCGGGAAGAATTCCCAGGCGCGAAGCGGTGTCGCGATCGATAACGAGATTTGCTTGCAGACCGAGGTCGAGCTGATCGCTGGCGACGTCGCGCAATTGCGGAAGCGTCTGAAGTTTAGCGATTAATTTCGGCGTCCAAACGGCGAGCTCTTTGGCGTCAACATCTTCAATGCTGTACTGATATTCCGTGCGGCTGATTCTGTCCTCAACGGTTAAATCCTGCACTGGCTGAAGGAAAAGAGAGATGCCGTTAATTTTTTCAAGCTCCGGCTGCATGCGGCGAATAATTTCCAGCGCGTCAATTTTGCGTTCTTCCAGTGGCTTCAAATTAATTTGAATGCGGCCGGTGTTGGTGGTGGTGTTTGTGCCGTCAATTCCGATGAAGGAGGAAAGGCTGGCGACAGCGGGGTCCTGCAGAATCACGTGCGCCAGTTGCTGCTGCTTGGTGGCCATCGCGGCGAACGAAATATCCTGCGGCGCTTCGGAAAGGCCCATGATCACGCCGGTATCCTGAACAGGGAAGAAGCCTTTGGGAACGTAGATGTAGAGCAAAATTGTGATGACGAGAGTTGCCACCGTGACGAGCAATGTTATCGTGCGATATTGCAAAACGAATTTCAGCGTGCGTCCGTAAAACGCGATGATGGCGTTGAAGGCGTCTTCCGACTTGCGATAAAACCACCCGCGGTCTTCTTCCTTTTGATGTTTCAGAAGGCGCGCGCACATCATCGGCGTCAGCGTAAGGGAAACAATTGCGGACATTAAAATTGTAACGGCGAGTGTGACGGCGAATTCGCGGAACAGGCGTCCGACAACATCGCCCATGAATAAAAGTGGAATTAGAACGGCGATCAGCGAAACGGTCAGCGAAACGATGGTGAATCCAATTTGTTCAGCGCCTTTCAGCGCGGCGTCCATCGGAGAATCGCCTTCTTCAATGTAGCGGGTGATGTTTTCGATCATGACGATGGCGTCGTCCACGACGAAGCCCGTGGAAATTGTGAGCGCCATCAAAGTTAAGTTGTTCAAGCTGTAGCCGAGCAAATACATCACGCCGAATGTGCCGACGATGGAAAGCGGCACGGCCACGCTGGGAATAATGGTGGCGGCGATGCTGCGCAGGAAAAGGAAAATCACCATCACGACGAGGATGACGGTGAGGATCAACTCGAATTGAACATCGCTGACCGACGCGCGAATTGTGGTGGTGCGATCGGTAAGCACTCGCACAGCCACGGCGGAAGGCATGGACGTCTGAAGCGTGGGCAAAAGTTTTTGGATGCGATCGACGACGCTAATAATATTTGCGCCGGGTTGGCGCTGAATATTCAGAATGACGGAAGGATTTTCATCGGCCCACGCAGCCTGCTTGGTGTTTTCCACTCCGTCGACCACGTTCGCCACATCGGACAAACGAATCGGCGCGCCTCTTCGATAGGCAATAATCAGCGGCTTATAAACGTCGGCGGAAAGTAGCTGGTCGTTGTCACCGATCGTGAAGGACTGGTGCGCTCCATCGAAATTTCCTTTGGCCTGGTCAACGTTTGCCTGACTGAGCGCGGTTCGCAAATCCTCCATGCTCAGGCCGTCAGACGCGAGTGCGGCGGGATTCACTTGAATGCGAACGGCAGGGCGCTGGCCTCCGCTGATGCTGACGAGTCCTACGCCGGGCAATTGCGAAATTTTTTGCGCGAGAGTTGTATCGGCCAGATCTTCTACTTTGGAAAGCGGCAGCGACGTGGAAGAAAGTGCGAGCGTTAAGATCGGCGCGTCAGCCGGATTAATTTTGTTGTAGACCGGAGGATTGGGAAGGTCGGTGGGAAGCAGGTTCGATGCGCCGTTGATTGCCGCCTGAACTTCCTGCTCGGCGATATCGATGCTCAAATCCAACGTGAATTGCAGAGTGATCGTGGAACTCCCGAAGGAGCTCATCGAGGTCATCTGATTCAGACCGGGAATTTGTCCGAACTGGCGCTCGAGCGGCGCCGTGACGGCGGACGACATTACATCCGGGCTTGCGCCGGGATAAAACGTTTGCACCTGAATTGTGGGGTAATCAACTTCGGGCAAAGCAGAAACGGGAAGTTGGCGGTAGCCAACAAATCCGGCGAGCAGAATGCCGACCATCAGCAACGTGGTGGCAACCGGCCTAAGAATAAATGGCCGAGACGGACTCATGGTTTCTGGCTCTTCTTTGACTTGCCTGACACTTGCTTCGCGGATGGGTTTGCGGAAGGCGCGGCTGCGGCACCCGGTGTGCCGGCCGAACCAGATTGCGCCGGAGCATGCGCGTCCACTTTCGTGCCATCCTGTAATTTATCCATTCCGTCGATGACAACTACTTCGCCCGGCTGCAATCCCGCGTTGATTCCGGCTTGATCGCCTTCGGTGATGGCGACGGTTACCTGTCGCAGGTTGACGATTTTTGCGGGGCCGGCTGGCGCGCTATTGGCGCCATTCGCTCCAGCAGCCGGAGCCGGGGCAGGAGTGCCGGCAGCCGGAGGCGGCGCGTTGGTGACGACATACACGAATGTTCCTTGCGGGCCGCGCTGAATTGCGGCGGGCGGAACAATCGTCAATCCCGTTTTGCTGCCTTCCAGCAACCGAATGTAAACGAATTGATTCGGGAAGAGAGCATTATTCTCGTTGCTGAAAACGGATTTCACTTTGTAAGTGTCGGTGGTCTGATCAATTTGATTATCAACCGTGGTCACTTTGCCGGAGGCGAGCTTGGTGACAGTGTCGCGATCGTACGCGTCGACGGAAAGTTGAGTTCCCGCGAGAACCTGCCTGTTCACCGACAGCAGATCGTCCTGCGGCAGACTAAAAAGAACTGAGATCGGCTGCAATTGCGTGATGACGACGAGGCCATTCGTATCCGACGCGTGAACAATATTTCCTGCATCAACCAGACGCAAACCGATTCGTCCGCTGATGGGCGAAGTGATGCGGCAATAGGTGATATTTAATTTTGCGCTATCGATCATTCCCTGATCGGTTTTGATCATTCCGATATATTGCGCCGCAGTGGCTTGCTGCGTATTTGCCTGCTGCTGGGAAAGAACGCCTTCGTTGTAGAGCTTCGTGTACCGCTCCGCGTTGAGCTGTGCATCCTTCAAAAGCGCCTGATCGTGGGCGAGTTGTCCTTCCGCTTGTTCGAGCTGTACTTGATAAGGCCGGGGATCGATTTCCGCGAGCACTTCACCTTCACGTACAAACTGACCTTCCTTGAAGGCGACGCTCATGAGTTGGCCATCGACGCGAGAGTGAACGGTAACTGTGTTGAACGCCGCCACAGTTCCGGGCGCGCGAAGATAAACGGGAATATCGCCTTTTGTTGCCGTGGCGACTGCGACGGGAACTGCGCCACCTGCTCCGCCTCGGCCACCGCGTCCACTGCCTCCGGTGGTAGTTGTGTCTGCGGGAGCTGTTGAGAAAATTCCGCGATAGTGCCAGATGCCGTACGCGAGTGCGGCGAGGATAATGAGCCAGACCCAACCGCGGCCTTTGCGGTGCGGAACGTTTGAATCCAGGCGCGCACTGTCGCGCGGGATTTCCTGTTTTGGTCTTTCTTCCGTCACTGGGCTTGTTGCCATTCGTGAACTCCTGCCAGGCTACTTTGCGGCGCAATCCAAGATGAGATAATACCGCAAATCAGGTTGGATTCCCGCACACAACCATTGGTGTCAGCAAACACTTACATTGGACGAATCGCGAGCCAAGTGCGTTGCATTTTCTGTAAATTTGGATGCGTGTGTGCGAGTTTCGTCTCGCAGGATGAAATCCATTCCTGTGTGATGGCAATTGCAATTCAGCATGTTCAAGTCCGTTTGTGGACGAGATTTCATTGTTCGATTCCGAGACGAATAATCCCACATCCGGCCAAGTTTGCCTTGTGCGAGAGCGTCAGAACGTATAAGTAGATGAAAATAAAGCGCTTAGAATCGCCGCAGCGGAAGCCGAATTGCGTTCTATATTAATAATAGTGTTGGGGTGTTCAAAGCTGTGCGTTTCCGCAAGGTGGTAGGCAGCCGAGTTGGCGGGGGGCCGGATGTTCTCATTGATAGCCGATATGCGATTTGGATTCCGGATGCTGATGAAGCGTCCGGGATTTACGCTCGCATCAGTTTTGACGTTGGCGCTGGGAATCGGCGCAAGCACAGTTGTCTATAGTTGGACGCAGGCAGTTCTGTTTCATCCACTCGGCGCGGCGAAGAATTCCGATCAACTTGTGGTTGCAGAAACAGTGATGCCCGACGGCGCGCTACACACTAGTTCGTATCCTGATTTTGTGGACTACCGCGCGCAGCAAAATGTCTTCACGGACATGATCGGATTTGAATTGGTGGGAGATATTGTCCGAGCGGGAAATGAAACGCAGGGCGAACGGACGTGGGGCGAACTCGTCACCGGGAATTTTTTTGATGTGCTGGGAGTGAACGCAAAGTTGGGGCGTACGTTTGCCCCGGAAGAAGACGGCGCGCCGAATGCGCATCCGGTGGCGGTGATCAGCGACGGACTTTGGGTACGGCGATTCGGATCGGATCCATTGATCGTTGGCAAGACGATGGATTTCAACAAGCATCCTTTCACAATTATTGGCGTAGCTCCGTCGGAATTCGGCGGAACTATCGTGGGGCTTGCCGTTGAGTTCTGGGTGCCGATGGCAGAGCAACCGCAAGTGCTTGCCGGAGAAAGTCTGACGGAGCGGCACCCGACATTCGTTCACATGATGGGGCGGTTAAAGCCGGGCGTTTCTGTTCAGCAGGCGCAGGCGGACTTGTCGACAATTGCTTCGCGGATTGCCCGCGCATATCCGGATAGCAGCCGAAACGTTGGCGTGCATGTTGGTCCCTTATATGCGGCGAGCTATGGCGCGCAAACATTCTTGCGTCCAGTGCTGGCATTTCTGATGACGGCCGTGCTGATGGTGCTGATGATTGGCTGCGTCAATATTGCGAATCTGCTTTTGGCGCGTGCGCTTTCTCGCGAAAGAGAAATTGCAATTCGTGGCGCGCTGGGCGCAAGCCGCGGACGTCTGATGCAGCAACTTATTTCCGAAAGTATGTTGTTGGCGTTCATTGGCGGCGCAGCGGGACTTTTGGCGGCGGCATGGGGAATTAATCTGCTTACATTATTCTTGCCGCCGGCGCATTTGCCATTCGGACTGGAACCGATGTTGAACGGACGCGTGCTGGGATTTGCGCTGATGCTTTCGCTGGCCGCTGGAGTGATTTGCGGAATTGTTCCGGCGCTCGAAGCGTCAAAGCCGGGAATTTTCGCGGCGTTGAAAGAAGGTGGAAGAAATTCGAGCATGTCTCGCGGACGCCGCCGGCTTCGCGCGGCGCTGGTGATCTCCGAAGTGAGTTTGGCGGTGGTGATGATGATTGGAGCGGGCCTGCTGGCGCGAAGCTTCCGCAACTTGTTGAGCGCGAGCCCGGGATTTGAAGCGGAAAATGTGCGGCTCTTCGCGTTTGATTTGCGTCCGAGCGGCTATGGCGGATACAAGGCGCAGGAATTGCTTGACCGGCTCGTCGAGAAACTTCGCGCCGTACCGGGAGTGGAATCCGCAAGCGCCGAACGTTGGGCGCCGCTGTGGTTTAGCGGCCGGGGATGGGCTCCGGCTACCGTGGAAGGTTATACACCGAAGCAGGACGAGTACATGGGAATTGATTTCAACGTGGTCGGCGCAAATTATTTCACGACCATGAAAATTCCGCTGGTGAGCGGACGCGATTTCACCGAGCGCGATCGTCGGGACGCGCCGCAGTCAATCATTGTGAATGAAACGATGGCGCGGCGATTTTGGCCGGGAAAAGATGCGGTGGGTCATCGTGTGAATTTTGACGACGAGTGGCGAGTGGTCGTCGGCGTGGCGCGGGACATCAAGTACCACAGCATGCAGGAAGAGCCGGAATCGTTTTTGTACATGCCCCTTCTGCAGGGCGGTGGTACCGACGCGAATATTGTTGTGCGTACGCGCGCGAGCACTGCGTCGATGATTCCAATTGTCCGCGAACAAGCACGTGCGCTCGATCCGAGTGTTGCCATTCTTGAATCGGACGATGTGAGCCAGCTTGGGCGCGTGTCACTTTTTGCGCAGCGAATCGCCGCTGCGTTAGCAAGTGTGCTGGGTGTGCTTGGATTGTTGCTTGCGGGATTGGGAATTTACGGCGTGATTTCTTACGGAGTTGGCCAGCGCACACAGGAAATTGGAATTCGCCTCGCTCTCGGCGCGCAACGCGGCGATGTGCTGCGATTGGTGCTGAATCAAGGGATGCATCCGGTGATTATCGGCGCGGTCACCGGAATTGCGCTGGGATTTGGCGCGGCGCGATTGTTGACGCATCAACTTTATGGTGTGCAGTCCGACGATCCGATCACTTTCGTGGTGGTGACGGGAATTCTTTGCGGTGTGGCAATTCTGGCTTGTTGGTTCCCGGCGCTGCGCGCTACCAAGGTGGATCCAATGGTTGCGCTGCGTCATGAATAATTTTTAGCTCTTCGAAGCAACCGAAATTCAGAAAACGAGGATGTGAATGCAGACGCTCTTGCAGGATCTGCGGTACGCGCTGCGAATGCTGGCGAACAAGCCCGGCTTCGCGATGATTGCTGTGCTCACGCTGGCGTTGGGCATTGGCGCGAATACCGCAATCTTCAGCGTGATTGACGCGACCGTACTGCGGCCGGTCGTCTTCAAGAATCCCGACCAACTTATTTTTTTGAATTCGCAGAGTCCACAAAAAGGAATCTTTGTCGGCGGAGTCTCACTGGCGGACTTTTTGGACTGGCAGAAGCAGGCAAAAACAATTTCGGGAATGTCCGCGCTCCGTTTTGCGGCCTTCACTTATTCGGAAAACGCCGGAGCATTGCGCGTGAACGGCATGGAAGTTTCGCCGAATTTGTTTGAAGTGATGGGCGAGACGCCTTTGATGGGAAGATTCTTCGCGGATGGCGACGACCGGCCCGGCAACGACGACATTCTCGTGGTGAGCGAATTATTCTGGCGAGGCCAGCTTGGCAGCGATCCGGCGGTAATCGGAAAAGTAATTCGAGTGGATAGCAAACCGTTCACCATTGTCGGCGTGGCGCGGGGCGCTTTCGATTTTCCGTCGGGCATGCTGATGTGGAAGCCGCTTCCGCTGACGAACGCCGCGGTCTCCGATCGCAACGACCGCTCGCAGTTCGCTGTGGCCAGAATGAAAAATGGCGTGACGATCACGCAAGCCACCAGCGAAATGCAGACAATCGCGAAGGCCATTGAACGCGAGCACCAGGATACGAACGCTGGTTGGACCGTGAATGCATCGTCGCTTCAGAACACGCAATCCGGCAATCTGCAAAATCCTCTTTTTATTTTGCTGGCCGCGATGCTTTTTGTTTTGCTGATCGCGTGCCTGAATATTGCCAGTCTGATGACAGCGCGAATGACAGCGCGCTCAAAGGAAGTCAGTTTGCGGATGGCGATGGGCGCGTCACGCTGGCGGTTGCTGCGGCAGTTTCTTACTGAGGGAGTTCTGCTGAGTTTGCTCGGAGGAGCCGGTGGACTTTTGCTCTCGGTGCCGTCACTTCGTTTGCTGGTCGCAAGTTTGCCGGCAGGCTTCATCGGAAATGTCCAAGTAGGACTCGATATGCGAGTGCTGCTGTTCACGATGATCTTGAGTTTCGCGACGGGGATATTTTTCGGAATTGTTCCTACGTGGAATTTGAATCGTGTGCAGGTGTCGTCGGTTTTAAAGGAAGCGAGTGCCGGAACCACGGGCGGAAAATCCCGGCTGGGAATGCAAGGTGCGCTGGTGATCGGGCAGGTCGCGTTATCGCTGGTTCTGCTAAGCGGCGCGGGATTGTTGATTCGCAGTTTTCTCGCGTTGCGCGGGACTGACCCCGGATTCAAAGCGCAAGGCGTTCTGATTAATACGCAACTGGTCTTGCCTCGTGACAAATACACCACGAACGAGCAATCGGTGATTTTCTTCAAACAGCTGATGGATCGAATTAAGACATTTCCCGGCGTGGTGTCGGTCGGCGGGATCACGTCGCTGCCGCTGCAAGGAAATAGCGCAACAAGGAATTACGAAATTATCGGTAAGCCTTCGTCATCGCCCGGAGGCAAGCGCGGTGCGGTGGTGAATGTGGTGACGGAAGATTATTTCAAGACGATGGGAATTGCGCTGATTCGCGGGCGCGAGCTACGCGATTCGGATAATTCCGGCGCGCTTCACGTTGCTCTTATTAATGATGCGCTCGCGAAGCGCGAATTTTCTGGGACCGATCCGGTCGGGCAGCGCATTATGTTGAGCGCGCGGAATTCTCAGCCGTATGAAATTGTGGGCATTGTGGGAAGCGCGAAGCAATTCAGCCTTGGGCAGGACGCGTTGCCGGAGATTTTTACTCCGTATCAACAAAGCGCGCTGCAATTCATGTACGTGGTGGTGAAGGCGGAAGGCGAACCAACGCGACTTGCCGCTCCGATTCGCGCGGCGGTGCGAGATATTGATGCGGATCAGCCGGTAGGGCACCGAACGCTAGAACAACAATTCGATAACGCAATTTCCGGCCAAAGATTTTACGCATTGCTGCTGGGAGTTTTTGCCGGCCTCGCGCTGATTCTGGCAGGCGTTGGAATTTACGGTGTGCTTTCTTATTTGGTAGGGCAGCGCACGCGCGAAATTGGAATCCGCATGGCGCTTGGAGCAAATTCCAGCAACGTTCTTCGCAATGTTTTAGGGCGAGGGTTTGCGCTTGTGGGAACTGGGCTGGCGATCGGGCTGGGCGTTTCGTTGGGGATGACGCGCTTGATTGGCGGCCTGCTTTATCAAGTTGGCGCGAGCGATCCAGTTACATTTGCTGCGGCGATCTTCGTTCTCGCAGCGGTGGCGTTGATTGCGTGTTGGATTCCCGCTCTTCGCGCGACGAAAGTGGATCCGATTGTGGCTCTACGTTACGAATAAAAGGAGGAGTTATGCCAAAGTTTGAACGAATTCGCGAAGTGCTTCGCCGTCCGGTGGATGCTGCACATTTGGATCAGCGGACAGCGGCTGGCTGGAAAATGGTCGCGATTGAATGGGAGCGTCCGACCGATGGATTTGAGCGATCGTCGGGACACTTGGAAACCGAAGTTCCGTTCGGACTTCAGGTGGCCACGGATTGTCTGCACCTGGAAGAAAATCCCATCGAAAAAGAATGCATCATTTTAATTTTGGAATTAATTGTCCAGGATCACCCCTTCTCGAAAATTGCCAGCACCTTGAACGAGCGCAATTACCGCACGCGCTCCGGCGCAAAGTGGGATCCAATCTCCGTTTTCGATCTGCTTCCCCGGATGATTGAAGTGGGGCCGCGAATTTTCACCAGCGATCAGTGGGCGGAACGGCGTCAGCAATTATTTAAAGTTTTTGCGTAATGCGGTGGAAGATGCGAGTTTTCGCGGGAGGAATTAGTTGATGGGAACACTCTGGCAGGATATTCGCTATGGAACTCGTGTGCTTCTTAATCGTCCGGGATTTACCGCGATGGCGGTTTTTACTTTGGCCGTCGCGATTGGTTTGAATACTGCAATTTTTTCGCTATTCAACGCGCTGCTTCTGCGTCCGCTGCCGGTGCAAGACCCTTCGAGCGTTGTGAATCTTTACGCCGGAATTGAAGGAGAGCAGGGCACCGGCGTGTTTTCATATCCTGATTTTGCGGATGCCCGCGCGCAGAATTCAGTTTTTTCAGCGATGGCTGCGCACACCGGAGCGCACGTACTCCTCGGAAATGTTAGCGGTTCTTCGGATGCGCGTCCGGAATGGCTGAAGGCAAATCTTGTTTCCGCAAATTATTTTGATTTGCTTGGCGCGGCACCGGCGGCGGGCAGATCATTTCTTGCAGAAGATGACCAAACGCCCAACGCACACCCAGTCGTGATTTTGAATTACGGATTCTGGAAGCGGCGATTCGGCGCGGATGCGGGATTGGTCGGCAAAACAATTACATTGAATTCGCTGCCGTATACCGTGGTGGGAATTGCTCCGCGCGATTTCGTTGGCGCTGATCCGGAAGTGCCTGACGTGTGGATCCCGCTGATGATGACGCCAAACGTGCAGGGCGGGCGCAGCCCATTTACGGATCGCGAATCTGGATGGCTTTACGTGATTGCGCGATTGAAACCCGGCGTGCAGATAGCGCAAGCGCAATCGGAAATGTCCGTGCTGGCAACGCGATTTCACGCGAAAGATGACGCGCGTCAGCGTCGCGCGACAATTCAAGTTGTGCGCGGTGGATTTCTGAGTCCGCGTGAACAGGGCGACGTGATTCCGTTCGCAATTGTAGCGATGGCGGCCGTTGGTCTGGTGATGCTGATTGCCTGCGCGAACGTGGCCAATCTTCAACTGGCGCGCGGCGTGGCGCGGCAAAAAGAAATGGGAATCAGAACATCGCTCGGAGCGTCGCGCGGAAGATTGATTCGCCAAATGGTTGTGGAAAGTTTGGTGCTCGCAAGTGCCGCTGGAGTGGTGGGACTTTTGTTAGCCTGGTGGGCGTCTGACATTCTTTTGCAAATTGCGCATCCACCTGATACTGACGCGCTTTCGTTGCAGATTTCTCCGGACTGGCGCGTGGGACTTTTTCTTTTTGGAGTTTCACTTTTCACCGGAATTGTTTCCGGGCTTCTCCCCGCGTTGCGCGTTTCCCGGCAAGATCCGCTGATCGCCGTACGCGGCGATAGCGGCGCGACGAGTTTCCGCAAAGGTTCGCGGCTGCGCGGTGTGCTCGTTGCCGGGCAAGTTGCTATGTCATTATTTCTTCTGATTGCGGCCGGGCTGCTCGTGCGAGCGCTGGGCAAAGCACAGAATACAAATCCCGGATTTGATACCGCGCATGTCGCGGTGTTGTCCGTGGATTTGCGCGTTCGCGGATATGACGCCGCGAGAATGATGAGTTTCGACCGGCAACTCGTGGAACGCATCAAGTCCGTGCCCGGAGTTCGCACTGCGGCATTTTCTTCCACCGTGCCGCTCGGCACGTCCTTTGCGCAGACCGGCGCAATGGCGGAAGGGCATGAGCCGCCACCGGGCCAGCCCGCGCCAATCATGAATTACAACGTTGTCTCGCCCGAATTTTTTGACGCGCTGGAAATTCATCTGCTGCGCGGACGCACATTCACTCCGCAGGATATTCAAGACAGCGCGCACGTCGTGATCGTAAATGAATCGCTCGCAAAACAATTTTGGCCGGGCGAAGAAGCCGTGGGGAAACGAATTCGCCGTGGACGTAAATCGCCGTTGTGCGAAGTCGTGGGCGTTGCGCCGGATGTGCGCAACGTTTATTTGTGGTCCGCGAACCTTCCGTATCTTTATTTGCCGGCGACCACAGAAAATGTCACCGAGTACGCGGAGTTCAAAATCCTGGTTCGCTCCAACGGCGATTTAAGAACTCTTAACGCTGCGCTGCCCGCGCTTGCACACGAACAGGATCCGGCCGCTCCGGCGGAAGCGGCGCCGATGTCAGCGAACATTGAAAATTGGATTTGGCCTTCGCGGCTTGGTGCGGCGCTTGCCGCTGCGCTCGGATTGCTGGCGCTGCTGCTGGCGTCAGTGGGAATCACAAGCGTCACGGCGTTTGCCGTTACTCAGCGGACCCGCGAGATCGGAATTCGCATGGCGCTTGGCGCGCAGCCAAGTGGCGTTGTTCGTCTCCTGGTGACGCAAGGCGGAAAACTCGTGGCCATTGGAGCGGCGATTGGAATCGCAGCGGCCGTAGCGATGTGCCGAATCCTGTCCGGATATTTATATGGAATTAGCGCAGTCGACGGAATCACGTTTGTCGGAGTCACGATACTTCTCACTGCGGTCGCCCTTTTGGCCTGTTACATTCCGGCGCGGCGCGCGACACGAGTGGATCCGATGGTCGCGCTACGTTACGAATAGGAAAAAATCCTCCGGCGAAGAGGAACTATGGGCACACTTTGGAAGGACATACTCTATTCAGCGCGCGTGCTTGCGAAAAAACCGGGATTCGCGATTGTCGCGATACTTACTTTGACGCTGGGCATCGGCGCGAACATCGCAATATTTTCCGTCGTGAACGCAGTGTTGTTACGTCCACTTCCATTTGATCACCCCGACCAACTCGTGCGTGTTTTCGCGGATCAAAACGGACCGAATGTGAGGAACGTTGGATTTTCCGTACAGGAGCTGGCTGATCTTCGCGATGGCGCTGGAATTTTTGATCAAGTTGCCGGCCTCTGGCCGATCAGCGCAGCGCTCACGGGCGGCGATCGCCCCGAACGAATTGAATTGCTGTCCACAAGCGCAAACTACTTTCAACTATTGGGCGTGACCAGAGCGCAACTCGGGCGCGTCTACGGCCAGCAAGATGCCGTGCCGGGGTTCTCCGATGCGGTCGTAATCAGCGATGGATTGTGGCGGCGATTATTCGGCTCGGATCCGAATGTGATTGGCCGCAGAGTTCGCATGGATACCGACCCTTACACAATCGTCGGCGTAATGCCGCGGGATTTCCGTCATCCCGGCGAAACCGTGCAAGGCGCAGTGGAAATGTGGGTGCCGTGCGGATTTACCGGGAATCCATTTCCGCCTCAACCGCAGCGCAAGCAAAATTATGTTCCAGGAGCAATCGCGCGGCTGAAGTCCGGCATCACATTTCAGCAGGCACAAATTCAATTGGACGCGATGTCTGTACGTTTGCGCGAAACGTATCCTGATGATTATCCAACCGCCGCGAAATGGGGATTGCGCGCCGAAGCGGTGCAGGAAAATTTAACCGGCAAGGTTCGCCCAATTTTAAATGTGTTGCTCGCGGCGGTTGGCTTCGTGTTGCTGATTGCGTGCGTCAATGTGGCCAGTCTGCTTCTTGCGCGATCTTCCAGCCAGGTGCGCGAGATGGCGATTCGGCGTGCGCTGGGCGCTTCGCGTGGCAGGCTCGTCCGGCAATTATTGACAGAAAGTTTCATGCTTTCAATTGGCGGCTGCGCGGCGGCCGTTCTGGTTATCGTCGCGCTACAAAAACCTTTGATCGCGATGATGCCCGCGGATTTGCCCCGGCTGAACGAAATACATTTTGACTGGCGCGTGCTCACCTTCGCTTTTGCGATTTCGATTGCCACGGGAATTTTATTCGGACTTGTTCCCGCATTGCGAATATCCTCGGTGAATCCGAATGTCGATTTGAAAGAAAGCGGACGCAGCGGCGGTGGCAGTCTACGAACGAATCGGTTTCGTAGCGCGCTGGTCTCCGCGGAAATCGCGCTTTCATTGGTGCTGCTGATTGGCGCAGGTCTGTTGTTGCGCAGTTTCTGGCGAATGTTGCAGGTGAATCCCGGCCTCGATCCCGCGAATGTTGGAATCGCGCAAATCTGGATTCCCGTTCCCAACGATCCAACCGCGAATCCATTTCTAAAGCCGGCAAGCCGCAGCGCGTTTGCGGTGGAAGTTTTGCGGCGAGTGAGCGCAATCACCGGCGTGGAAACGGCCGGCATGGGCGGCGGATTTACCGTGCCATTTTCCGGCACGCACAATTCGTCTTCGTTTCGGTGGGCAGATGACGTAGCAGCGGGTGGCGGGCGATCGCTTGCGGAAGCTGATACCGCAACTCCGGATTTCTTTCGCACATTGAAAGTGCCGTTGATTTCGGGCCGGTACTTATCGGACGACGACACGAACCAACAGCAACGTGTACTGGTGGTGAATCAAACTTTCGTGAATAGATATTCGCCGGCGCGCAGTCCCATCGGCCGAACAATTTTCCTGAACAGCGGCACGAACCCGGCGCGAATCGTTGGAGTCGTCGGCGACATTCGCGATGCTGGACTCGATGTGCCTGTCGAGCCGCGAATGTATTTCGATCATCTGCAAATTCCTAACTATGCGATGACAGTTTATTTCCGGACCAAAGAAGCGCCGGGACTTTTGAATGATGCAGTCGTGCGCGCAATTCATTCGGTGAATTCCGATCTCCCCGTTTACGGTCTGCGCACCATGAAGGATCAAATGGCCGCTTCCGAAGCGCGCCGGATCTTCGTGCTTCGCTTAATGGCGGTTTTTGCCGCGGTAGCGTTGCTTCTTGCCGCACTCGGCACGTATGGCGTCATGTCCTACGCAAT
Source organism: uncultured Acidobacteriota bacterium (assembly GCA_963778235.1). Classification (GTDB taxonomy): domain Bacteria; phylum Acidobacteriota; class Terriglobia; order Acidiferrales; family UBA7541; genus DASTCZ01. The sequence goes on from CAVZTQ010000004.1 coordinate 1,377,472, forward strand.
GAATCAGCGCACGCAGGAGATCGGAATTCGCATCGCGTTGGGGGCGCAGCGCGGCGATGTCGTCCGGCTGGCCTTGAAACCGGGATTTATTCTCACCTCAATTGGAATCAGCGCAGGAATTGTCGCGTCATTTTTTCTCACGCGCCTGATGTCCAGCTTGCTTTTCAATGTAGGCGCAACGGACGCAGTCACCTACATCGGCGTATCGCTGCTATTGCTGTTCGTCGCGCTTGTCGCCTGCTATATTCCAGCGCGCCGCGCGACGAAAGTGGATCCGATGGTGGCGCTACGATACGAATAGTTCACCATAGTTATTGAAGAAAACTACCAAACGAATTTCGCGCCGCGGCGTCTAATTCGTTGGATAGGACTTCAATCTCCCAACCGAGGCGCGCCGTGGAATCTCTCTGGAAAGACATTACTTTCGGCCTGCGAATGCTGGTTCGCCGGCCCGCGTTCACGGTGATCGCTGTGCTCACGCTGGCGCTCGGAATCGGCGCCAATACCGCAATTTTCACGCTATTTGATTCCGTGCTGCTGGAATCCTTGCCGGTGCGCGAGCCTTCGCGCTTGGTGCTTTTTTCCAATCAAGCGGGCGAAGGCACTTCTACCGGTAGCCTTCCGAATGCCACCTGGAATCTTTTTACAACTGAATCCTACGATTACCTGAAAAAGCAACCGCTGCCGTTTGAGTCGCTATGCGCTTTTCGCAGCGGAGAAGATCCGGTAACGGTGCATTTTCCTGGAGAAAGTGATTCGGGTCCGCTTCAGCGCGCTACCGTTCATTTGGTTTCCGGAAATTATTTTGATGTGCTGGGAGTCGAAGCTGCGATGGGGCGAAGCCTCCGGCCGGACGACGGCAACCTCGGCGCGAATCCCGCGGCAGTTGTTAGCAACGGATACTGGAAGCAGCGTCTTCATTCCGATCCGAACGCTGTCGGCAAGGTAGCAGTTCTAAGCGGGGTGGCATTCACAATTGTTGGCGTCGCTCCCCCGGAATTTTTTGGCGAGCGCGTCCGGCGTCCCGCGGATTATTGGGTGCCGCTGATTTTTCAGCCGCAAATTGAGCAACGCGCGTCATTTCTGGATCGCACAGATACCTATTGGCTTTCGTTGATGGCGCGGCTGCGTCCCGGTGTTACACGAGAGCAGGCGCAGGAAGCGACTACCATCGCGCTGCAGCAACTTGTGATGAGCAAGGCCGGTTCGCAGTTGACGCCGGAAAGTAAAGCGAGCCTGGCGAAAAACAGGATTCAACTTTTTGATGGAGGCGGAGGAATTTCCGGGCTTCGTTTCGTGTACTCCGAGCCGTTGCATATTTTGCTGATTGTGGTCGGCCTGGTGCTGTTAATCGCGTGCGCCAACGTAGGGAATCTATTGCTAGCTCGGGCCGTTGCCAGAAAAACTGAAATCACTGTTCGTTTGGCGCTGGGCGCAAGCCGCGCGAGATTGATTCGTCAACTGCTGACGGAAAGTGTGATGCTTGCGGCGTTTGGCGCTGCATTCGGAGTGTTGCTGGCGCGTTGGGCTGTGCAGGTGCTGGTGAAATTCCTTGCCGGAACATCGCCGCTGCACACATCTCTGAACGGCCCGATACTCGCTTTCACGATTGGCATCACGCTTGTGGCGGGAATTATTTTCGGATTGGCGCCGGCGCTTCAGGCCGGACGCACGGATCTAGTTACAGCACTGAAGATGGGCAACAGCCGCGTGGCCGCGGGAAGAAAATTCGGCACCACGCAAGCGGTTGTCGTCGGGCAGATCGCAATGTCACTTGTGCTTCTGGTTGGCGCCACTCTTTTTGCGCGAAGTTTGTTAAATCTCGAACATCAGCCGCTCGGCTTCAATCAAGAAAATGTTGTGCTGGCGCGAATCAATCCGCGGCTTGCTGGATACAAACCCGCGGAAGTCGGCACACTCTATCGGAAATTGTACGACCGGCTGCACGCGCTTCCGGGAGTTCAGGCGGCTACGATTGCTTCGTACAGTCCACTTGGCGGCAGTAACAGCTCGAGCAGCCTCACCGTGCAGGGCTATGAACAAAAGCAAAATGAAAGCACAGAAGCACAAATGATTTTTGTTGCCCCGGATTATCCGCAGACTCTCGGCATGTCATTGCTGCTCGGCCGGGAAATTGGTTTGCAGGATACGGCTGCTTCCGGAAAAGTTGCCATGGTGAACGAAGCGTTCGTGCGCCATTATTTTCCGCACGAAAGTCCGATTGGTCACAGGTTCACGTTCGGCGATGAAAACTCAGCCGATATTGAAATTATCGGCGTGCTGAAAGATGCTCAATTTGAAAGCGCCAACTCCAAGAAAGTTCAGGAGACAGTTTTTCGAGCGCTTCTACAGGATCAATCTCAATTTGCATTGTCCACGGAATTGGAAGTGCGGACGTTCGGCGATCCCACGGCCGCGGTTTCCGCTATTCGCGCGTCCGTCGGCCAGATAGATTCAAAGCTGCCCATCTCCGGCGTTCAGTCATTGCACGATCAAGTCGATAACACTTTCAAGCAGCAAAAGTTAGCCGCTCGGCTGGTAAGCTTCTTCGGCGCGTTGGCGCTGCTATTGGCGTGTGTCGGACTTTACGGCGTAGTTGCGCAGGGCGTCGCGCGGCGCACAAATGAAATTGGCATACGCATGGCGCTTGGCGCGCAGCGTGCGAATATATTGTGGATGGTTTTGCGCGACACGCTTGCGCTTCTGCTATTCGGGTTGGCGATTGGAATTCCCGCCGCTTTCGGAGCTTCGCATTTTATTTCCAGCCAGCTTTACGGAGTCCGCTCCACGGATATACTTTCATTTTCGCTGGGCGTCGTGGTGCTCGCGGCGGTCACGGTGATCGCCGGATATTTGCCGGCAAGGAGAGCTTCTAAAGTGGATCCAATCGTAGCGCTGCACTACGAATAGTCGGTGTCCTTCTGATAGCTGCTCGCTACTTTTTTGCCTTTGCGTCCTTCAGGAATCGCCCAATGTTTTGCAATACATTGGCGAGCATCGCCGACGTCAACCTGCCCGTCGACGTATTTTGTTGGCTGGGATGATAGGAACCAAATAGACGCGGCAGGTCGCCGGGCAATTGATAGTTTGCGCCGTGCGAAAATTTATATTCGCCGACGCGCGTGATTGCTTTGCGATGCACAAGCCCACGAAGGTAATGCGTCCATGCAATGTGACCGAGCGCGAGCACCGCGCGAGGCTTCAGCAAATCCAGTTCGGCTTCCAGATACGGCAGACAATTATTTATTTCAGCGAGTGTGGGTTTGTTATCCGGCGGAGCGCATCGCGCCACCGCGCCGATGTATGCGTTGATTAGTTTAAGGTTATCTTCTCGCGACAAAGCCGTAGGCTGATTCGCAAATCCCGCTCGTAAAGTTGCGGATAAAGAAAATCGCCGGAGCGATCACCGGTGAACATCCGTCCAGTGCGATTCGAGCCATGCGCGCCGGGCGCGAGGCCGATGATCATTAATTTCGCATGCGGATCGCCGAATCCCGGAACCGGCTTGCCCCAATAATCGTGATCGATATATGCGCGGCGTTTTGTGCGTGCGATTTCTTCGCGGTAGCGAACCAACCGCGGACATTTTCTGCACTCAACAATTTTAGCGTTGATTATTTTCAGAGAGGTCAGCACGTACGGTTCCGGAACTTAATTTTGCACATCAATCGGAAGCCGCAGCCGCGCGCGGCATCCATGCGAATCCGTGCGATTCGTAAGCGCCAAACTTCCGCCATGCGCTTCAGCAATTTGCCGGCTCAGCACAAGACCAATTCCGGAACCGCCCGGCTTCGTCGTGAAAAACGGCACAAAAAGATTCGCCGTGTTGGAAAGGCCGGGCCCGTCATCTTCCACAAACACTTCGATTGAATCAAAGCTGCGCGTCCATCCGACGCGCACTCCGCCATGCATTTCCAGCGCAGCGTCTGTCGCGTTTCGCAATAAATTAATCAGGAGCTGATCGAGTTGATCGCCATCCGCGGAAATAATTAAACGCGGGCCTGGAACTACGCTCACGCTCAACCGTTGCTCAAGGCTGATGGTCCGCGCAATCCATCGCGCCACATCCACCGGCCCAAGTTGAGGTTGCGGTAGCCGCGCCAGCCGAGCATACGCGCCCATAAATCTTCCCAGCGCTTCAGAACGCGCGCGAATAATGCTGAATCCGCTTTGCATATCCGAGGAAGCATCGGAAGGCCATTCCGTCGGCACGGGCAAGCGGCGCAACAAACTTTCCATACTTTCTGCCACGCTTTGAATCGGCGCGAGGGAATTATTTAATTCGTGGCCAAGCACGCGAATCAGGCGCTGCCATGCCTGACGTTCCTCTTCACGCAGCGCGCGGCTCAAATCCGAAAGCACCAGCAAATTATGTTGCAGCCCACCTTCGCGAAATGTGCTGCGGCGCATACCCCATCGGCCCGTCGCACCGGGGAAACTTATTTCCAATGTGCGCGCCGGCTCGCCTTCAAGGCAACTTGCCAATCCCAATTCACTCGCGGTGCGGCCCAGCATTCTTTCCGAAGGTAATCCGATTAATCTTTCCGCCGCGCGATTCACGACACGCAAGTGTTGTGTACCGTCAAACGTGAACATGGCCACGTCAATTTCTTCCACAACTTTTCGCAGAAGTGTAGTCGCTTCCACGGCGCCCAATCGCTGTTCGCGCAACGTTACGCCCAGAGCGTTCACTTCGCGAATTACTTCGCCCAGCGCGTCAGGTGACGTGCCGCCGCGTCCACGAATGGAAAAATCTCCTTCACGCATTGCCGCAATCAAATTGGAAAGTGTTTGCAGCGGGAAGGCCACTTTGTTTTTGACAGACGCCGCGAATCCCAGCCACACGCCGACAATTAAAATTGTGAGCGTCCAACAAGTCAGCGCGCGGTAAGTTTGGGCGTGATAGCCCATCCACAAAAGAATAATTCCGGCAAGTGATCCGGGAAGCCCCGCCACCAGCGCCAGCAGCAGTATATGGCGCTCATGGAAAAGCTTGTTCATGCGGAAAGTCCGTACTTCTGCATGCGGCGATAGAGTCCACTTCTGCTGAGACCCAATGCTTCCGCTGCCTGGCTGACGTTCCCGTCAAATCGCAAAAGTGTTTTCTGCACAAGATAACGCTCAACGTCTTCAAGGTTCATTTCTTCCAGACGAGCAATTCCTGTTCCCGGCGTAGCACGCAAACCCAAATCCGAAGCGCGCACTTGATTACTCTGCGCTAACAAAACCGCACGCTCAATCGCGTGATCCAGTTCACGCACGTTGCCCGGCCACATATGCTCGTGCAGAGCCTGCATAGCCGCCGCGTCAAATCCCGTAAGAGTTTTTCGATAGCGCTGCGCGTAAGCTCGCAAGAAGTGATTTGCGAGCAGCGGAATATCCTCGCGGCGTTCGCGCAATGCCGGCAAATGAATTTCAATTGTGTTCAGACGGAATAATAAATCCTGACGAAATCGCCCAGCGGCAACTTCTGCATCCACATCCGCATTTGTTGCCGCTAGAATTCGCACATCCACTCGTCGCGTTTTCGATGATCCCACCCGTTCCATTTCGCCGGTTTCCAGTACGCGCAAAAGTTTCGCCTGCAAGTTCATCGGCACGTTCGCAATTTCATCCAGAAAAAGCGTGCCGCCTTCGGCCAGTTCAAATCTTCCAACGCGATCCATCTTCGCGTCTGTGAACGCGCCCTTCACGTGACCAAAAAGTTCGCTCTCGAAAATTCCCTCAGAAAGTCCGCCAGCATTTACAGTTACAAGAGGCTTCGTCGATCGCGGCGATAGCGCATACAGCGCCTTCGCGACAACTTCTTTACCAGTTCCATGTTCGCCGGTGACGAGCACGTTCGCGTCCGACGGCCCCACTCGCGCAATCAATTCCAGTACCGGCCGCATCGCCTCAGATTCGGCAATCAGAGTCGGCATCGAATCCGAGCGCAGAAGTTTATTTTCTGCTTCCAAGCGAATTTGCCGGCGCAACGATTGCCGCAATTCAACTTGCGTCCGCACAATCGCAAGCAGCCGCGCGTTTTCCCACGGCTTCTGAATGAAATCTCGCGCGCCGCGGCGCATCGCTTCCACCGCAAGTTGAACGCTGCCCCACGCCGTCATCACAATCACTGGCAGCGCGCTATCGATCGCCTGAATGCGCATCAACAAATCCAGGCCTTCCGCGCCGGACGTGGTGTCACGCGCGTAATTCAAATCCATCAGCACGATATCGAATTCGCGTGCTTCCAGCGCGGCCAGAATTTCGGCTGGCGACGCAGCCGGCTGAATTTCGTATCCTTCATTTTTCAGAAGCAGCCGCAGAGCTTCGCGGACATCGGGTTGGTCATCAGCAACCAGCACTCGCGTGGCTGCGGGATTGGAGTTTTTCATTCGATCGTTGAGAACTGCGTCCTCCGGGTCGCCTTGCCGGCGGAATTTTCCGGCGAGCCGGGAGGTCCGGCCCGCCAGAATCCGCCTCGCCTCTATTCTACGCGAATGCTTCCCGAAGACGTGTGCGCAGAAATCACCGGCCCGCCTCCATGAGCTTTTCCGTGCAGCTCGTGGCGTCCGCCGATTACTCCGGTCACGGTCAGCTCATGCGTCGTGCTGATGTTTCCAGAGCCGGTGCTCGCTTCCAAATTAAATGCGGCGTCAGGAGGCAATCGCAGCGTCACAGAACCCGATGCCGTGTGCAAATCCCAGTCGCCCGTCGGCTTGCCTTCCGCGTGAAGACTTCCACTCCCCGCATGCACTCGCACTTTTCCTTGCACGCCGCGCAATTCGACCCCACCGGAGCCGGTCTCAACTTCCACGTCGCCCGGAGCGGTCTGCGAAATTTCAATTGTGCCGCTGCCGGTCTTCGCCGTCACGCCGCCGGCAATTCCGCTTGCGTGAATTCCTCCACTTCCTGTCGAAGCGCGCACGCTGCCGTTCACGCCATCCATGGTGATGCTTCCCGATCCCGTCGTCGCGTGAACTTCGCTGCCGATTTTTGTCAGCCGAATTCCGCCGGACCCAGTGCTCGTCTCGACAGGCCCTTTCAGTCCTTCCAGCGTTTCGCTGCCCGATCCCGTGCTCGATTTCAACTTCGTATCCGCCGGCGCGGAAATTTCATAGCTAATCGAAACATTGCGGCGCAATTCTTCATCACGAATTTCGCCTATGTGAATTGTGTTGCCGCTCTGTTCAATCGGAGGATTCGCTTCCAGCTTTTTCACTTTGTCCTGCGCTTCGCTCAGCGTCACGTGCCAGCCTTCGTTCACGCGAATTTTCGCGGAAACGTGAACGCTCGAACCATCCCCGGCACGCACGGAAATCGAACCGGAACCAGTTTCGACAGTCAGGTCTACCGCGCCGGATGTTTTCAGTGTGCGATCGAATGCGCCTTCCGCGTACCGGTCGTCGGCGGTGCACGCCATTGACGCCGCCAGCGCAACCGTCAGCGCCAACATTATTTTCATGGAATTTCGTGCGAGCTTCATTTGATCAATCTCCTTTTCGCGAAGTGCTTCTGCGGTGGCCCGCGCTAGATTGCGGCGCTCACTCGTACCGCAGCGCGATAACGGGATCCACCCGCGTCGCACGCCGCGCTGGTAAGTAAGACGCCAGCAATGCCACGAATGTCAGCAGCACGGCCACGCCCGCAAAGGTAATTGGATCAGTTGTACTGGTGTGATACAGCATCGATTGCATCAGACGCGTCAGCGCAATCGCTCCGAATATTCCCGCAGCCACGCCGATTGCAATCGTGATAAATCCCTGCCGCAAAACTAAACTCAGCACATCGCGCGGTTGCGCGCCCAGCGCCATTCGCACGCCGAACTCTCGCGTACGTTGCTCGACGGTATACGCCATCACTCCATAGATTCCAGCCATCGCCAAAAGCAAGGCCGTTCCTGCAAACGCGCCAATCAAAATTAAATTGAAATGTTGAGTGCTCAGCGAATTGGAAAACACTTGTGAGACAGTTGTGAATCGCGGCGGCGCGTCCGGCGCCAGATCGTGAGTGATTGCGCGGGCCGCAGCAAATGTATTCGCCGGCGTGGAAGATGTCCGCATGACGAAATAAGGATCAGACGCTCGCTGTGGCCGCTGCCGGTAGTTCACATACACCGTCGGTGACGGAGCCTGCTCCAGCGAATTCTCCCGCACGTCGCCAACGACCCCGACAATCGTGAGTAATCGGATGTCGTTATCCATGTTTCCGAATTCAATTGTTTTTCCGATCGGATTTTCTTTGGGCCATTTCGCTTTCACCAGAGATTGGCTCACCACCGCCACATGCGGCGTGTTCATCGCGTCGCGATCGTCGAATAATCGGCCTTGAATCAGCGGAATTCCCAGCGTTTGGAAATATCCTTCACTTGCAACAGCGTAGTCAGCTTCACCGGTGCGAGTCCGGTCGCGGAACAGTTTTCCGAACTCCGAACTATCCTTAACTATCTCCCCCGGATTCATCACAATAAATGTGCCGTCTGATAATCCTTCAGTGAGCGGAAGTTCATTAGCCACTCCGACCGATTCAACTCCCGGCACTTGTCGCAATCGCGCAAGAATCTGATTAATCAGTTCCACTCGCCGCGCCTTTTCGACGTCGCCCACCGGAAAGGGCAGCGGCAAATTTGCGGCAAGTGTATTTTCCCTTTTGAATCCGTAGTCCACGGAAAGAATCTGTAACAAGCTGCGTCCCAACAGTCCCGCGCCAATCAGAAGCACAAGTGTAATCGCCAATTGTGACGCAACAATTGTCCGCCCGATTCGCTGGCTGCGCACCGAACCGGCCTGACCGCGGCTTCCTTCGCCGAGCATTGTTTGAAATTTCCCCGATGTCGCGCGTACTGCAGTCAGAACTCCAAGTCCTGCCGCAACGAAAACGCAAATGCCCAGCAGCAAACAACATCACTGGCAGATTCACAGATACGTCGTGCGTCCGCGGCAAGCGTAGCTGGCGCAATACTCAACAGTGCATCCACTCCCCACAACGCGCCAAAAACTCCCAAGCGTCCCGCCCACAACCGAAAGCAGCAACGCCTCCGTTAGAAATTGACGTACCAGCCGGCTGCGTCCGGCGCCAAGCGCCGCGCGAATCGCCAGTTCTCGTGACGCGGCTCGCGGCTTGCACCAGCATCAAGTTCGCAACATTTGCGCACGCTACCAGCAACAAAAATCCCACTGCGCCGAGCAAGTAACAATAATGTTGAACGAACTTTCCGACCATCGCTTCCTGCAGCGGAATTACAGACGCATCTGCCATCCAAATATCTTTTCCATATTGCTGCTTCAAATGTTTGGCGATACTGCTCACATCAGCGCGAGCTTGTTGTACCGACGCTCCATCACGCAAACGCCCGATCACGCGCCAGTTGTGCGCCGTCCGGCTGGGATTGCGCTCATCTAGTTCACGCGGAATCCAGATGCTCGTTTCGGATGGAAAGCGAAATCCGGCAGGAAGCACGCCAATCACAGGATACTCGTGCTTGTCGATGGTCAATTTGGATTTTTGAAAAATCCTGCGAACTGCCCAAATATTGTTGCCAGTAGGCATAGCTGACCAGCGCCGCCGGCGTCGCCACCGAATCGTTGCGATTCTTTGCCGAACGGGCGCCCGAAAATCGGGCGCCACGCCCATCACGTCGAAGAAATCCGCCGAGACTTCGCAACCATCGTTCTCGTCGGTTCGCTGCCGCCTGTCACCGCTGTGCCCACGCGGAATATTCCGCCAGCCCCTGAAACGAATGATTCATCGCGCGCAGATCTTCGAAATTCGGATCAGCGAAATTTGCGCGCGTGCCTTTAGCACCAACTTCATTCACAACAACAATTTGTTCAGGCTTTTGGGTAGGGGAGCGGACGCAGCAGCACTCCATACACGACGCTGAAGATCGCCGTATTCGCGCCAATGGCCAGCGCCAGCGAAAGAATCATCACGCAGGTAACGGCGGGATTTTTCGTGAACATCCGCGCCGCGTATCGAATGTCTTTCAGGAACACTCCCATAGATGCTCCTCCTTGTCAGACGATTGTGAGGCGCTAATTCCCGTGGGCGATTCCGTGTTCACGAAACTAGTCGCTAATTATTTCGCGCGCTGCTCGCGCGCGTTCCCGTAAAACTGAAGTCGCATCGCCCGCCGATCCGGAACCCTTCATCGATTTCTCGTCAAACGTTCCGCTCATCGCTGACTTCGAATCGCATTTCCATCGCCGCTGATGTTGAACTTAATCACGAAGCTCGCGTCCGTCACCGAGCCCCTGGAAATCGTCGACGAGCCATATTCCGCAGACTCGACAGTTCCAGTAATTGTTCCGTCCGCTCGCAACTTTGAATTCCGCTTTCGCGGAAACCGGACCGCCGTCAGTGCTCACGCTCAAATCCCACTTGCCGGAAAGATCCGCCTTCGCTGCTTTTTGTAGTGACGAAGAATTCTTTTGCGCCGCAAAAATGTTTGCGCTTCCAGCCGACGGAATCACGGACACAAGCCCAACCAGCGCAATCACGCAACGCCAAAATCTCTGAAGTTGTTCACGGGTTTCATTTGTCGCTCCTTGAAGGAAGATGCGTTGGAATTTTACCCGTATCCGACCATATATGAGCAAGTTTCTGGCCTGTCGAGTACGAGCTAAGTAGTTATTATGGAAACACTTACAAGCCCTCGGGACGCTTCGCAAGACCATTTGTGCCCGATATTGGGACTGCCTGTCGCGAAACTGGTGGGACTTGCGAAATCCCATATCGCGCATTCGCCGAACATTACCGCGCCGCCCCGGATTCCGCGCCACAGGCCGCGTCTCGTCCACGATCCAGCCGTCCTTCAAATTGATACGCGATTGCCGTACGTCGCATTTCGCTCCGAGTGCGTGACCTGAATAATTGTTGTGCCCGCGTCATTCAGTCGCTTGAAGAGCTGCATGATTTCGTCGCCCTGTCCGGAGTGCAAATTTCCCGTTGGCTCATCAGCCAAAATTAATTTCGGACTCATCACCACCGCGCGCGCCACGGCCACAAGCTGTTGCTGTCCTCCGGAAAGTTGATTCGGATACAAATCTTTTTTCCCGACGATATTGAAGCGGTCCAGAATGTCGCAGACCAGGCTGGTGCGTTCTCCGCGCGGAACATTTTTGTACGAAAGCGGAATTTCCAAATTCTCGAAGACGGTCAGATTGTCGATCAAGGTGGTAGCTCTGAAACACAAATCCGATGTAGCGCTTGTGCAGTTCGTTGCGCTGCTTGATGCTCAGTTTGTGCACGGCTGGTCGACGAAATGATATTCGCCGGTCCACGCGCCATCCAGCATTCCGATGATCGCAAGCAACGTGGATTTGCCCGCGCCGCTCGGCCCCATGATGGTCACAAATTCGCCGGCCTGAATATCTAAATTGATGCGGCGAAGCACAAAGAATTTTCCCGCGGCAATGTCGTAGGACTTTTCCAGATTTCGCAATTGAATCAATGGGTCAGCCATAAATCTCCTGTGTCTTTAGACGCCGCACGCGGTAATGTCGCGCGACTATGTCGCGTTCTTGAAGGCTAGTCGTTCCTCAGCGCTACCACCGGATCCACCAGCGTCGCACGCCGCGCAGGCAAATAACACGCCAGGAACGCCACCACAGCCAGCAGAAACGGAACGCTAGCAAACGTCATTATATCTGTAGACTTTACCTCGAACAGCAAGGATTGCAAGAATCTGGCTGAGCGCAAATGCTCCTGCCAATCCAATCCCCAGTCCAACGAGCAATAGCCCCATTCCATTTCGCAATACCAGGCGCATCACGTCTCCACGTTGCGCACCCAACGCGATGCGCACGCCGATTTCCTGCGTCCGCTGCGTCACCATGTAGGACATCACTCCGTAAATTCCCACGGCAGAGAGTACCAATGCGAGTGCCGCGAACGCACTCAGTAACAACACAGAAAGTCTTCGCGGCGCGACGTTCTCATCAACAATTTCGCCAAGTTCCCGCACCTGCGAGAACGGCACGTTTGCGTCAATTGCAAGAATTGCATTTCGAGCAGGCCCGGCGAGACCCGATGGATTTCCTTCGGCGCGCAGCACTACAACTCCGCCGCTCGAAGGGGATTGCGCAAAGGGCCGGTAAGTTTCCACGCGCGACGGTTGATCCACGCCGTAATTTTTCGTGTGCGCAACCACGCCGACTACTTTCATCCAGTCGGGATTGTTCGGATCGTTGTTACGTCCGTTGACTGCGACATGCTTACCGATAGGGCTTTCGCCCGGCCACTGAGTTTGCGCCATCGTGGTATCCACGATGCAAACTGATTCGCGCAGTTTCGTTGTCTGCCGCGGTGAAATATCGGCCTTGCAGCAAGGGCACTCCCATCGCTTTCAAAGCGCCGGGCGTGATCCGGGTGATGTCTGTCGAAGGTCCTTTGCCCGGGATCGGGTTTCGGTTTTCCTTCAATCATGAATCCCGTCTGAAATCCGCCCAGCAACGGCAGTTTTATACCGGCCGCCTGCACGCCGGGAATCGCTTCCAGTTTCGCCGTCAACTGATTTATAAATAGTCTGCGCGCGGCGGGATCTTTGTACTGCGAATTCGGCATTGAAAATATCGCGGTCAGCACTCCCTCAGAATTGAATCCGGGATCGGCGCGAAGCACGCGGTAGAAACTTTTGATCATTAATCCAGCGCCCACCAGCAGCACCAATGAAATGCTTACCTCCGCCACAACCAGAATCGACCGCACGCGCTTTTTTCCTGCGCTCGCCGTTCCCGTGCGCCCGCCTTCTTTCATTGTGTCGTGCACGTCTGCGCGAGAGGCGTGCCACGCAGGAAAAAGTCCGAAGAAAAGTCCCGTCACAAGTGAAACCGCAAGCGTGAAGAGCAGCACCCCGCCATTGATCGAAACGGAATCCACGCGAGGAATACTCGACGTAGATATTTTCGCGACTGCGCTCGTCACACCGTAGGCGACCAGCAATCCCAGCGCTCCGCCAATCAATGCGAGCAGCATGCTCTCCGTCATAAGCTGACGCAGTAAACGGAATCGGCTGGCGCCCAAAGCTGTGCGAACGGCGAGCTCGCGATTTCTCTCCGTCGTTCGCGCAAGAGAAAGATTTGCAATATTCGCGCAGGCAATCAGCAGTACGAATCCCACCGCGGCCATCAGCACAAGTAACGCAGGTCGAATTTCTCCCACGTACGCATTGAGTACGGAATCCACGCTCACGCCGATGCCCGTGTTGGATTTCGGAAATTGCTTTTCAAGATGCGATGCAATTGCGCTCATCTCGCTGCGCGCTTGCTGCAAACTTACGCCGCGTTTCATCCGAGCGATCGCGTAAATGCCCGGATGATTGCCCCGATTCGCTTCGCCGCCGAGGACATCTTCTTGTCTCCAGAGAGAAGTGAACACGGAATATCGCGGCCACGATCCATGAAACTTGCTGCTAGGCAAAACTCCGACCACGGTGTAGCTCACGCCATCCAAAGTAATTTGTTTGCCGACGATGTTCGGATCCCGTGCAAATTTCCGCGCCCAAAATCCGTCGCCCAAAAGAACCACAGGCGCCGCGCCAACTTTGTCGTCGTCCGGCGTAAGCGCGCGTCCCAAAATCGGCTGTATTCCCAGCGTCGGAAAAAGTCCCGCGGTGATTTGCCGCACCTGCAAGCTTTCAGTTTCACCATTGCCCGTCAGGATCGCGCCGCTCGGACTGTAAGGAGCCATGCTTTCAAACACGGAATTTGTGGCGCGCCAATCATTGAAATCCGGCATGGAAATACTCATGCCCGGAACCTGCTGCGATTCTTCAGTTAGGAATACCAGACGGTCAGGCTGCTTGTAGGGAAGTGGCCGTAGCAACACGGCATCCACAACACTAAAAATTGCCGTGTTCGCGCCGACGCCGAGAGCCAGCGTCACGACGGCGATCAGTGTAAGCGCGGGTCGCTTCGCGAGCATCCTGAAGCCGTATCGAACGTCCTGCCAGAATGTTTCCATAGATTTAGAAATCCTCTCCGCCGGAACCATCGCGCAGTCGGTGATGGTTGGCGCGCCGGAAGTCCATGTCTCTATAGAAGACGCTTGAAACGCGGCAAATGTTCCGTGGATAGTAAGCCGGGGAAGCCGAGCAACTTATTCGTAGCGAAGCGCTTCGAGCGGGTCGACACGCGTCGCGTGGCGTGCTGGAATCCAGCACGCGAGTAGCGCGACCAGCGCCAACAGAGCCGACGCCTCCACAAGCGTGGCGGAGTCAGGTGGTCCGACTCCGATAATGAACGTCACTAGTACACGATGCAGCCAGAACAATGATATTGGCAGTCCAATGAAAAGGCCGGCCATTGTGAGCAGCATTCCGCGGCGGATTACCAGCGACAATACATTTCCGGGCGTTGCTCCTAACGCCAGCCGGATTCCAATTTCGTGCGTGCTCTCCGATACGACGTACGCCATCACGCCGTAGAGTCCGATGGCGGCGAGAAACATGGCGAGAACGCCGAGCGCCGAAATCATCATCGTGAGATAAGAAATGCTGATCGTGGTTTCTTTCACCAGATGCGTCATGGATTTCACGCTCATGATGGTCTGCTCTGGATCCACCGACGCAATCGCAGCTCGCACCTGCGGAATAAATGACTCCGGATTCCCTGAAGTTCGCATCGCGATTGCTGAATACACCCGTGGCCACTGGCGTTGCGAACGATAAATGATGAAACCTTTTCCCGGATTGTTCCAGTCAAGTGTCACATCCGCGGCAACTCCAACAATCGGCATCCACGGGTGCTTCGCGTCATCCGGCCCGTAAGGTTTAATGCGACGGCCGATGGGATCTTCGTTGGGCCAGTAAGCTCTCGCCAAACTTTGACTGATGATCAGCACCTCCGGCGAAGTTGGAGAGTCCGAGTCCACAAATTCCCGTCCGCGAATCAACGGAATTCCCATCATGTGCAAGTAACCTGCACTGATCGTTTCAACTTCCGCGAATTGTTTGTCAGCGGCGCTTCGCCACGGGCGTCCCTCGATGGTGAAAACAATTGGTTGATGAACAGAGCCGAAGGGAAGCGTGGTAGCTGCGCCGACGGCCTGCACTCCGGGCAGTGCGCGTAACTTTGCAAAAGCAGGATCGAAAAACTCCATTATTTGCGGATGCGTCTTGTACTTTGTATCTGGCAAATTGATCAGCATCGTGAGCAGGGATTCGGGGCGGTAGCCGTTATTGGATTCACTGATGCGATGCGATGTTCGCGCCAGCAATCCGGCGGCACCCAGTAGCACCACCGCCAGCGCCACCTGAATCACTACCAGCAGATTTCGCAATCGCTGGCTTCCGCGTGAACTCGAATTGGAACGCCCGTTTTCCTTCAGCGTTTCGCTCAGTCCGATTCTCGTGCTCCTGAGCGCCGGAAGAATTCCCGCCAGCACTCCCGCGACAAATGCCACCGCAATGGCGAACATCATCGTGCGGGCATCCACATGTATCTGATCCCATCCGGCAACAAATTTGGAAACGTCCGGAGGCATATTCAAAACGACAATCTTGATTGTCCAATATGCGACGACAATTCCCAGGCCAGCCCCGGCAAGCGCAATCAGCGTACTCTCCGTCAGCAATTGGCGGACAATTCGCCAGCGGCTCCCGCCCATCGCCACTCGTATCGCGATTTCTTTTACTCGGCCGGAGGCGCGAACGAATTGCAAATTTGCGATATTGGCGCAGACCAGCAGAAGCGCGAATCCAACCGCCGCCAATAGGACGAGTGTCGGATTGCGATAGTCGTCACCGACGGAGTACGTCCGAATGGGTTCAACCATCACGTTCCAACCCTGCATCGCGCCCGGATAAACACCCGCGAGTTGCTGTTCGATCGTGGTCATCTCGGTGCGCGCGTGTGCCAGCGTCTCGCCCGGCTTCAGTTTTCCAAGAACGAACAGCGGATGGAAGTCTCGTCGCGGTAGAATGTCTTCGCTCAGTGCCAGTGGAACCCACAAATCCGTAGCGAGCGGAAAGCGGAATGATTGCGGCATTACTCCGATCACGACCACAGGCCTTCCTTCGACGTGAATCGTCTGTCCAATCATACGAGGATCTCCGCCGAATCGGCTTACCCACAGGCCGGCGCTCAGCACGACCACTCCGTCGTTACCGGGTTTGCTTTCTTCAGGAAGAAAAGTGCGGCCAAGCAGCGGTGCCGCGCCGCAAAGCGAAAAGAAATTTGGTTGGACCATGTATGCCTGCACGTTTTCCGGAATTCCCACTCCGGTCAGGCTCGTCGAATGCCATTCATAAGCAGTCATGTCCTGCAGAACTTTTGACTGGTGTTGCCAGTCTCTAAAAGCTGCGGGAGAAACGCCCGTGGCGTCTTCGCCGGTTTGCCCCGGCGCCTGCTCCAAAATTACCAGCAGGTGTTCCATGTCAGGAAGAGCGAGAGGTTTCAGCAGGAATGCGTCAGCGATGCTGAAAATTGCGGTGTTCGCGCCAATGCCCAGGCCCAGCGCGATAACCGCGATGGCCGTAAATGTAGGCGCTTTACGAAGCGCGCGAAGTGCGTATCGGATATCCCGCCAGAGGATTCCCACGTTGCGGCATTTTACTATGTAAACCGCACCGCAGCGCAAGTGTATCAAAAGTAATTTTTACTATTGGATACCTATCATTCGTAACGCAGCGCGATCATCGGATCAACGCGAGTAGCGCGACGCGCGGGTATCCAGCACGCGATTACTGCCGCGGCCAGTAGAGCTCCAGCGATTACACTAAACGTCATTGGATCTGCCGCGCCAATTCCGAAAATCCATTCTCGCAATGCGTATGTGATTCCCAACGTGATCGGCAATCCAATCGCGAGTCCAATTCCCGTCAGCAAAAGTCCGCGTCCGACAATCATTCTCATCACGTCGACAGTCTGCGCGCCGAATGCCATGCGCACTCCAATTTCGTAAGTGCGCTCGGTCACAGTGAACGCCATCACTCCGTAAACGCCGACGGCCGCCAGGATCAGCGCCATCACGCCAATCACACCCATCATCACCGAAACATACGCAATGCCGATGATGCTGTTGCCAACCACTTTTGACATGGGCATCACATCCGTCAGCGGCATGTCGTTATCGATTGCTGCAACAGCGGCTCCTGACGCGCGCGCGAGTGACATCGGATCTCCCGCGCTTCGCACCATCAACGCAAAATATCCGCGCGGCGCTTGCCGGTACGTCCGGTAGATCGCGTAAAGCGGCCTCGTCGAACTCCAATCCATTTTCACATCGCCCACAATTCCCACAACCGTCATCCACGGATTTTTCGAGTCATTTCCGCCAACGCGAATGTGATGTCCAATCGCGTCACCCGCCGGCCAATATCTTTTCGCCATGCTCTGGCTGATCAGTCCCACGAGTTGTGAGTCAGCCGCGTCCTGCTCTGTAAGTTCGCGGCCTTGAATCAGCGGCACATGCACCATGTGAAGATAATTTGGACTCACCGCGATATTCATAATCGTCGGCGTGTCGCTGGCATCTCGCCACGGACGGCCTTCAATCGAAAATTGTGAAGTTCCGCCACCGTCGCCGTAAGGAATCCACGAAGTTCCCGCCGCGCCCAACACGCCGGGCATCGCGTTCATTCGTTCCAGCACCTGCGCATAAAATTGATTGCGCTGTTCTGCCTTCGCGTATCGCGTGTCCGGCAAATTCAAATACATGGTGAGCAAAGTTTCCGGCTCAAATCCGTGATTGAAATTCAGCAGCGTGTGAAATCCGCGAACCAGCAGTGCCGAGCCGACCACCAAAATCGTCGCCAGCGCTACCTGAGTAATCACCAATCCATTGCGAAGCACGTGTCTGCCCCGCGCGCTGGAACTGGAGCGGCCGCCTTCTTTCAAAGTTTCATTCACATCAAGCCGCGCGCCTTGAAACGCCGGCAGCAATCCGGAAACAATTCCCGCCACCACACCGGCGATCATCGTAAAAAGCATCGCTCGCGAGTCCAGCCGGATTTCACTCCATCCCGGAATATATTTCGCAACTTCCGGCGGCATGTGCACCACCACCAGCGAAACGGCCCACTTCGCCAGCACCAATCCCAGCAGCGCTCCGCCAAGCGCCACCAGCACGCTTTCCGTCAGCAACTGGCGCACAAGTCTCCAACGGCTTCCGCCCAGCGCCACACGTATGGCCATTTCCTTGTGTCTGCTGGCGCCGCGAACGAGTTGAAGATTTGTAACATTCGCGCAAACAATCAGCAGAAGAAATCCCACGGCGCCCAGCAGCATCACGGTGTATTGAATTGTGTCGTCGCCCAATTCAAAAATCCGGATGGGCGTTACACGCGCGCTCCAATTGTGATTCGTGTCCGGATACGTGTCCGCCAATCGTTTCGACAGGGTTTTTATTTCCGCGTTGGCCGACGCAACCGTCACTCCGGTTTTTAATTTTCCAACGGTCAAAAAGAAATGTGATTTGCGGTCCTGCAATTGTTGCGGAGTGAATGCCATCGGCACCCAAAGTTCGGCGGTCTGCGGAAAATCAAAATTTTTCCGCATGATTCCGATTACCGTGTAAGGCCGTCCGTCGATATGCAATTCCTGTCCGATGATGTGCGCATCGCCGCCAAAGCGCCGCTCCCATAAACGCTGGCCAAGAATCACAACGCCGTCGTGTCCGGGTTGATCCTCTTCCGGCAAGAATGTTCGGCCAAGCAGCGGCTTCTCGCCGCACAATTCAAAAATATTTTGCGAAACTTTAAATCCCTGAATTTTTTCCGGCAGCGCGCCGACGTTGGTAAGGTTCACGTCGTCCCATTCGTAAGCGCCGAACGCATCGTACGATTTCGTTTGGGCTTTCCAATCCACAAAGTTCGCGCCTGAAACACTGTTCGTGCCGGAAGTTTGGTTCGGCGCCAATTCCGCGACCACCACAAGATGTTCGGGATCAGGAATATTCAGCGGCTTCAGGAGAAACGCATCGGCAATACTGAAGATGGCGGTGTTCGCGCCAATGCCCAGCGCCAACGCCACAATCGCCACCGCCGTAAAGCCGGGCGATTTCGCCAAAGTGCGCAGTCCAAAGCGAATATCCTGCCAAAGTGTTCCCATGGAAATGATTCCTCCCAGCTCGCCGGAGTCTGATGATGTAGTAACGCACCGGTTGAACTGGATGTTCCGTTAGACACCGCATCATTTCATGTCCGCGTGTTCTGCATTTGTAGGGGCGCAGCGAGCAGCGCCCCTACAAAATCAATTCCAAGGCGCGCAGCCAAGAGTGGCTACGCTACCTGTGCCCCCTACCCCCCCATACTTTTTGTATCAATATCAAAACAAAGGAGTTAAGTCGATTCATCGTCGGATGAATATCAAAACAAAGGACTTAGGGACGCTTCCTAGTGACTTGCTGCCGCTGAGTCGGGTACCCCCCTCCCCCCTGTTTTTGTCATCAATATCAAAACAAAGGGCTTACGGGTGCGAATCATGCTAAGAATATCATTCTAAAGGACTTACTCCCAACCGGAGTCCAAGTCCTTTGTTTTCATGGTCTTGCGTGCTCTTTTTGAGTAGCGTAGACATTCCTGTCTGCGCGCTCTAGGTCTGGCCAGTCAAAAGCGCGCAGACAGGATTGGCTGGGTTACGCCGAACGTCGTTGTCTCCGCTACTGAGTCCGCGATCAATGGATTTTTACTGCCGGCAGGGAGGGCGAAGTCCGTTTGGGAATTACTGATTTGAACGGAGAGTCCAAGTCTGCGGTTCAGGGTAGCGCGGGTGGAGGATGTTAGTCAATAAAATAATAGTACTAAGTACTAAATATGTGGCGGGAATGCTGTGGAAAGGTATTCGAATGGGATTTCGAATAGAGCGAAGAGAAGTTCAAGAACAGGACTCTTAGACGCCAAAGAGTGCGGCACGCAGATGCGGCGTCCGGTCATACGCGAGGCTAAGAGTGTGCCAGCCGCCCCCCTCGATGGGCATCTCCGATTTGCGTATACTGCTGTCATGTTGATGGTAATCCTTGGCGCTGGAGCATCCTTCGATTCGGCTCAAGCATTCAGGCCCAACCCTGGTTACGTAGACGAGGGAGGGCCATGGCGTCCCCCTCTTGCGAATGATCTTTTTCTGGACCGCCATTTTACCAGGGGTGAAATCGTCCGAAAATATCCCAAATTGACTCACATACTTCCGTATCTGCGCGAATTTCCAGCTGGTAGAAGCGTCGAGCAAGTGCTCGAGGCTTTCCAAGAGCAAGGTAAAGGGAATCCAGAGAGTCGGCGTGAACTTGCGTCAGTCAAATATTATTTATCTGAGTTGCTTCAGACAGTTAGCCGGGAGTGGAGTTCGCGGACAAGTGGAGCAACAAACTATTCCCCACTGGTGAGAGAGATTCTGCGATTCAACAAGTCCGGTGAGCCGATCTGTTTAGTGACCTTTAATTACGACACTTTGCTAGACCGCGCATTGCGGACTTTCGGTTTCGAAGACAAAGAACCTGACGCCTTCCTTGATTCTCACCCGATTCTAAAACTTTTCAAGCTACACGGTTCCGTCGATTGGTGCCGTCTCGTTGAGACCACCGCTCAGAGCATGTTCGCGCCGCAAGAACTGATTGCGCATGCCGACACTATTCAAGTGTCGGACACGTTCGTTCGTGCAAACGCTACAGACGTACGTCAATGGCGTGGTCACGTAAAACCCATATTTCCAGCGATCGCGATTCCATTTCAAACGAAATCCGACGACAGCTTTGAATGCCCGGGGAATCACCTCAGCTATCTGGGAGAAATGCTGCAACACGTCACCAAGGTTCTCATCATCGGATGGCAAGCCAAGGAGGCGCACTTCCTGCGGATGCTGCGGTCGAGCCTAAATCCCAGACGCGTGATGGTGGTCGGAGCAAGCGAAGCGAATGCGGAAGCGACTCGCAGAACTTTTCTCGACGGAATTGGCGTGGATCTGCCGCGCGAAATTGTTGGCCAAGGAGGATTCACTGACTTTATTGTCAGCGAGGAGGGCAAAGGTTTCTTCCAAGTATAGAATAATTTTATATCCAGAGATTGAGGGCGTGAAAGATTGATCGTTGCCGGTGCCTGCGCGACAAAGATCAAAAAGATAAAAGCCCCACCCTTGCTGCGCAAGGACGGGCCACCCGCCTAGTCAGCCCAAGCTAGCCGCGGGCAACCTCAGAGGCATTTGGGGTGTAGATAATGAAGTTGTAATCGTCCCCGGTTTTTTTTGGGCCAGATCGATCGGACGTCTCGAAATCCATCTCGCTCCCATCCATTTCGGGAAGAGTGGAAAGCCGGATAGCCTCCCTCGCCCCAATGTTGGCCTGTCCTTTAGACTCAGCAACCGTAAGAATGCTGTACTTCCTATCTGGAGCATCCCTAAGCCAGGCTTTCGTGGTGTAAACTCTCTTCGTTGGGACGTGCCATATCCATTGGTCGCTTCCGGACACATGGTTTTCTTGGAGCAACCCTAACTCAATCGCGTTCCGAAGGTCCGCCTCGTCTAACATAGCTGGAACATCCTGGCGGTTGACGCCATCTCGAATTACCAAATTCCCTTGTACTAACAACAGCCCGTGGTTCACGCCGTAGCGCGCCAGCGTCTCGCGTAACGTGTAAGCGCGTTCTATTTCGTCGTTGTTCATAGGCTCTCCTGCCGTTAAGTTGCTCGCACCGCCGCACAGGCCGAACGTGCGGTATTAGTTAGGCTGGCCGGCAACAGAAGGGATTGGCTCGGGCGCGTGCCACCCGCTGTCGGCTTTTTACCTTCGTAGGCGTACTATAGGCGGACTTAAGTAGCTAAGATAGTATAAAAGGGGGATCTCGTTATGCCGTTCGTTCCGCGAAATGCCGCAGAACATTTCGCATTCAAACGCATGGAAGATGCTGCCAGTCTGGTCAGCGCCATCGAACAAGTGCGTGCGAAGGAAGCGGACGTGAGCTTCATCGCGTACGAGAGGTTTTACAACAATCTGGCCCTTTTCTCAGGTGGCACCGTGGCCCTTAGCGTTACTTACTTGGGCCACCTCAAAACACTCTCAAAGCCGGTAGCGTGTCCGCGACTTCTAATTTCGAGTTGGATTGCGCTGATTATTTGTCTTACATGTTCGGTCTTTTGGACAATGTTCCACACACACTATGGGCACTTCTTTCGGGACCGAGAGTATAACGAAGCATTGAAAACGAAGTTCGAGACCGAGGCGGCTGAAATCGTTCATCTCGATATCGTGAACGTCAGGACTCCTGAGGAGCGCCAAGCATACGTAGGGCAGCGCGAAGAAGCTGCGTTGATCGTCGCCGCCAAAGCGAGGCGGTCGAAGTTTTGGGAGAAACTCTTCTTAAATGTGTGGCAACCGCTTGGATGGATAGCGCGGCTTGGGTTCTTACTGGGGCTTGTTTTGCTTCTAATATTTGCTGCCAAGAATTTTTAAGCGGCGACCATAGATCCTACGGATGCTGCCCCATCCTTGCGAAGCAAGGGTGGGGCTTTTCCATATCTCGAAAACTAATCTACAGTGGAATTCCTCTCGCTACCTGCCCTTTCAAAAGAAACGTCTTCGGAAATCTTCCCTCTCCGCAAATCTTAAATGAACCGAAATCCTTATACCAAAGTCCTTCCGGCGCGTCTGGATCGGATTCCCGCCACAGTTTCAGTTTATACAGATCTTCGGCAGTAATTTTGCGGTCAGCGAGTTGCTGGAAAAGGTGATTGCGAATTGCGGTAGGGAGGTTAGTTCCTACGAAGGATGAAGCCGGGCGGATTTAGAGGACCGGGGTAGAGGCGTCGGAAGATGCGGCAGGGAAAAAGAGAAACAAAAAAAGCAGATCCTTCGGCGATGACATTTATCATGTGCCGCGGGGCCGCGATGTCTTTAAGTCGCCGCAGGGCTGCAGCAGAACGCACCCTGTCGGCAAAGACGAAAGCTCGCGCCCGGGCGGCCGCGCACACCATGTGCGCGAAGCTCGCATCGTCTCGAGGATGACGGCGTAAAGAAACGGCGCGGCAAAGAGGCGAGGGCGGCCCACCTGAAGGTGGCCCCTACATAAGCGGATGAGGGCGCCGATTTTATGAAGTGTCGCGGGGCCGCAGCACATCGCGCCGCGTCGACAACGACGACACCCGCGCCCTGTCGGCAAAGACGACACCCGGCCGCGCACACCATGTGCGCGAAGCTCGCATCGCCTCGAGGATGACGGCGAAAAACCAAAGATACTAAACGGCGGGTGGCGCGTCATTGGGAGAGGGAAAAAGAAGCCTGCCGCTGTTCTAGTTTTTGTGATGCCTTAAATATCCATATGCAACGAGAGGCACTGAAAAGATTTGGAAAATAAAGGTGGCCAAAGATACGAGGCCACTTGGTTGAGGCTTTACGCTGGCAATTAGAAGTTGCTGGCCCAGAGGGCCTTGCGAAAACACAATAATGGCGACCGCATCCCATCCCAGATGAAGTGCCGTCGGCAAATGCATTGACTTTGTTTGAGCAAAGGCCCAGGCAAACGTCAGGCCCCATAAACCTGTCATGCAAAAGACAATCACCATCAAGATGGGATTACCTAGAACGCCGAACGAGAACCAGTGATAAATCCCAAATGCAATCGCAGATAAGAGGCACGCACGGTTTTGCCCAAGCCGTTTTATAGCAATGTAGAGAAGCGCGCCCCTGAAGATCAATTCTTCAAAGAGCACGGACTTCAACGTCCATCCCATTCCCGATACTAATTTTCTTACAGTAAAGGTTTTGTCGAGCGTCCAACTGCCGTGAGCGAGATGTTCACTGAAGAAAAAATAGAGAACACAACAGGCGGCGGCTGCACCGAACCCGAACAGAAGATTTCGTAAGCGAGAACCGTTCGGACGCAGGCCGAGGACAGATAAATTCTGTTTTTCAAAAAGCCATAGAATCGTCCACGAAAGAATTAGTTCAACGATCAAACCGATCATTTATTGACCTGGTCGCGCTGTGTTCGCATCGGAGTGCTGATCATAAATATAGATTATCAGCACGAGGATGACGGCGAAAGGAAAGGCACGGCAAAGAGACGAAGGCGGCCCACCTGAAGGTGGCCCCTACGAAGGACGAAACCGAAAAGCAGATCCTTCAGGTCATCGAACCTCTTCCAATTGCCGCGGGGCCGCGATGTCTTTAAGTCGCCGCAGGGCTGCAGCAGAACGCACCCTGTCGGCAAAGACGAAACCACGCGCCCCGTCGACCGCGCACACCGTGTGCGCGACACCCGGTTCGTTTCAGGATGACGGCGAAAAGATTAAGGCGACAACGCCAATCAGGCGATTCATCCCGCCTAGCCCGCAGGATGGAACAGAGTGGGCGTTCCCGGGAAAGGCGCGGGCGGGTCGCGGACCCGCCCCTACGAGGCAAAGAAGAAGCAGATCCTTCAGGTCAACGAACATCTTCCGAGTGCCGCGGGGCCGCGATGTCTTTAAGTCGCCGCAGGGCTGCAGCAGAACGCACCCTGTCGGCAAAGACGAAACCACGCGCCCCGTCGACCGCGCACACCGTGTGCGCGACACCCGGTTCGTTTCAGGATGACGGCGAAAAGATTAAGGCGACAACGCCAATCAGGCGATTCATCCCGCCTAGCCCGCAGGATGGAACAGAGTGGGCGTTCCCGGGAAAGGCGCGGGCGGGTCGCGGACCCGCCCCTACGAGGCAAAGAAGAAGCAGATCCTTCAGGTCAACGAACCTGGTCGGTTCGTTTCAGGATGACGGCGAAAAGAAAAAGCGCCGTCAAATAAAAAAGGCCGGCATCCGCTCTCTCGGATACCGGCCTTCAGAGGAAACAATCTTAGTGAGCTGACGCGCTGCTTTCTTCGAAATTTTCTTCGACGATGCGGCCGTCAAACAGGTGAATGCTTCGGTCGGCGAATGCGGAGTAGCGCGGATCGTGTGTGACCATGCAGATGGTGGCGCCGCCGCGGTGAAGTTCAGTCATGAGTTCCATTACGGCTTCGCCGTTCTTGGAGTCGAGGTTACCGGTCGGTTCGTCGGCCAGCAGGATGGAAGGATCGCCGACGAGTGCGCGGGCTACGGCGACGCGCTGTTGCTGACCGCCGGATAGCTGCGACGGATAATGTTTGATGCGGTGCGCCATGCCGACTTTTTCGAGCGCTTGCTGCACGCGCTGCTTGCGTTCGGCGGAGCCCATGCCGCGATAGGTGAGCGGCAGCTCAACGTTTTCGTAGACGTTCAAATCGCCAATCAGGTTGAACGCCTGAAAGATGAATCCGATTTCGCGGTTGCGGATTCGCGTACGCTCGGAAAGCGAAAGATTCGAGACGGGCTTGTTGTTGATGGTGTAGTTGCCGTCGCTGGGCGAGTCGAGCAGCCCGAGGATGGAGAGCAGGGTTGATTTACCGCAACCAGATGGCCCGTTGATGGCGACGAATTCCCCGCGCTTCAGTTGCATGTGAATTCCGGCGAGGGCGTGCGTCTCCACTTCGTCAGTCATGAAGACTTTCTGAACGTTGTCCATCAGAATTAGAACTTCGTTGTTGTTCTCAGCCATGGTGTTGCGCTCCTTGTTATTTCCGGCGAACTATTTTTCCGTAATGCTTTAACCGTGCTGCCTTCGGTACTTCGTTTCGTACCGGTCAAAATTTGTGGTTCGTGTTGCTTATGCGTAGTAGCTTACTCCACAGTCTACATACGCAACAGGGGTTCTGTAAGTTCCCCAATGATATCGGCTAAATCGCCCAGTTCCCCTACTTAGACGCTGGAAAATGGAAATTATCACCGATTAATTTGCACAAAACTAACAAATTTTGGGCCAACCTGGGCCAACCGCCGATGCCCGCAAGTCATTCATAACGCAGGGCAACCATAGGGTCAACGCGCATGGCGCGCCTTGCTGGCAAGTAAGACGCCGCCAAGGCAACGATGGTTAGCAACGCGGTGACCGAAATGAACGTGACCGGATCCGTCGGGCTGACTTGGAACAAGAGGCCTTGCATCAGCCTCGTTAACGCCATCGCTCCGGCGATTCCTAGTGCGGCGCCGATTAATGCGAGCTTCAGCCCTTGTCCGAGTACAAGTTTCAGGACGTCGCGCGGTTCGGCGCCGAGCGCCATGCGAATGCCAAGTTCGTGCGTGCGTTGAGTTACGGTGTACGCGATTAGGCCGTAGAGTCCGACGGCGGCGAGTACCAGCGCGAGAACGGCGAAGAGTCCGAGAATTTGCGACGCGAAGCGCGGTTGTGCGACGGAGCCGCTAACGACGTCGTCCATCGAACGGATTGTTGAGATGGCCTGATTCGGATCGAGCGAGCGAACTTCGTCACGCAGAGCGGCGGCCAATTGCAGCGGATTGCCGGACGAGCGGATGACGACGTTCATATCCGGCGGCGGATACTGATCCACGGGAATGTACATTGCCGCGCGCGGAGATTCGTCGAGCGAACCGTGCTTGATGGTTCCGACGACGCCGACAATTTCGCGAGTTTTGACAGGGTCGCCTTCGACGTGGATGTGATTTCCGACGGGATTTTTTCCGGCAAAATATTTGCGCGCGAATTCCTGATTCACGACAACAGTGCCGGGCGCGTTTGCGGTATCGGTGGCGTTTAGCCATCGGCCGGAAACAAGAGAAATGCGCAGCGCGGTCAGAAGTCCCGGCGTGACTTGACGAAAATCCGCGTCGTCGCTGTGACCTTTGGGATAAACGCGGCCTTCAATTTGGAAGGAGTTGTCGTTCAATTGTCCGCTTAACGGCAATTCCGAAATTGCTCCGGCGCCTTCGACGCCCGGTAGCGACGCGAGTTTTTCTTCGAGCTGATGATAGAAGGCGGCCTTCTGATCTCGTGGGCGAGCGGAGTTGCTCACGTGCAGAGTTGTGGCGATTACGTGATCGGGACGGAAGCCGGGATCGACGTGGACCAAGCGCCAGAAACTATTGAACAGCAGAGCGCCGCCGAGAAGGAGCGCGACGGAGAGAGCCACTTCGCCAATCACTAATAAATTTCCTGTGCGATGGCGGGAAGTGCGGGATGATCCGCGAACGCCGTCCTTCAAAACTTGCTGGACTTCACCACGGGAGAATTGAATTGCGGGAGCTAGGCCGAAAAGAATTCCTGTGAGCAGGGAAATGCCCGCGGCGAATGCGAGGACGGTGAAATTAACCTGGATTTCGTTTACGCGCGGCAGACTTGCGGGCGCGAGGGCGCCTAATCCTGCGACGCCCCAGATGGCGGCGAAGATTCCGAGCGTGCCTCCGGCGATGGAGAGCACGAAACTTTCTGTGAGCAATTGGCGGGCGATGCGCCAGCGGCTTGCGCCGAGCGCGGTGCGGATGGCGATTTCTTTTCGTCGGCTCGCGGCGCGCGCGAACAAGAAGATTCGCTACGTTTGCGCAGCCGATGAGGAGAAGCAAAATTACCGCGCCGAGCAGGAGCAGCAATGCTTTTTGAGTGCCACCGACTACGAAGTTTGTTAGCGGCATTACGCGCAGCGCCCAACCTTTATTTGTGTCGGGATTTTGCGCGGCGATGTTTCCGGCGACTGAGTCGAGTTCGGTGCGCGCGGAATTTATGTCAATGCCAGATTTCATTCGGCCGATGGCAGCGAGGAAATGCGCCTGGCGAACATTCATGCCGGGATTGTCCATGGGCAACGGCATCCAGATTTCCGCGAGTGAAATTGAGGGAACATCCGCGGACAGAACGCCGACTACCGTGACGTACTTGCCGTCGAGAGCTACTTTGCGGCCGATGACTGCGGGATCGCCGCCGAATTCGCGCTTCCAAATTCCATTGCCGAGGATTACAACTTCCGGCTCGATTACTTTTTCGTCGTCGGCCACAAAACTTCGGCCAACCAGCGGAGGAACACCAAGCGCTTCAAAGAAATTCCAGGAAATAATTTGGCTGCGAACTTGTTCGGGTTGCGCGCCACCGGTGATATTGGAAATGCCGTCGAGATAGCCGATCGCGGCGAATTGCTGAAAAGTTTTTGCGTTGGCGCGGTAATCGGAAAATCGGGTGGGGAAATCCCGGCTTCATCGCTTAGCGAAAATTTTCCGTTCGCGTGGATGAGTTGTTCTTGCGAATGAAAGGGAAGCGGGCGAAGGAGAACGGCGTCAACGACGCTGAACATCGCGGTGGTAGCGCCGATGCCGAGCGCGAGAGTGAGGACCGCGATGATGGTGAAGCCGGGCTTCTGCGTCAGCGTGCGCAGGGCGAAGCGAAAATCCTGGAAGAAGGTTGGCATTCTTAGTTTCCGCCGTTACAGGGATTAAAACCCCTTTCGTTTTGGATCTTTACGGCACGAGTAAACTCGTGCCCTGTTACAAACCATTTTCGTTCTGTTACGAAACGGTCCGCGCTCGTGTTTATTTCCGTAATAGAACCCCGGCGTTAATCCCGAATCTTCGGGAGCGCGGCCGGATATCCTTCGCTTCGCTCAGGATGACCTCAAGAACTTGTGTTTCGCATGCCTACTTATTCGTAGCGCAGCGCGATCATGGGATCTACGCGCATCGCGCGGCGCGCGGGGATCCAGCACGCCACTAGCGCGATCAATAGTAAGAGACCGGAAGTGGCCGCGAATGCCGGTAGATCGAATGCACCGATTCCAAATAGCAAATTTTCGACTGTGCTGGTTAGGAAATAGGAAAGGATCAGTCCGGCGATGACTCCACCGCCGACCATGGCCATGCCGCTGCCGAGAATTAGTTTCATCACGTGACCGGGTTGCGCGCCAAGCGCCATGCGAATTCCGATTTCCTGCGTACGCTGGCTGACGGAATAGGACATCACGCCATAGGTTCCGATTGCCGCGAGCAGCAACGCGAGCAAACCGAATCCCGCGAGCAATTCAGCGCCGAGTTGCGCCTGCGCTAAAACTCTGTCCATCACTTCCGGTCCGGTGCGGACGTTGTTGACGGGAAGAGTCGCGTCCAAAGTTTTGATTGCGCTTAACACGCTGGTTTTCGCGGCGGTTGGATCGCCCTTTGTTTTTACGTAAATGGTGGCGAAGGGGTTGTAATGCTGTTTGAGCGGAAAATAAACAATCGGTTGGGGCGGTTCGCCGAGCGCTTGGAACTTCACTGTTTTCGCGACGCCGACGATCTCGACCTCCCACGTTTGCAGTAGGAAATGGAGATGCTTGCCAATGGGATTCTGGCCCGCGAACATGGTGTCGACCAGCGCCTGATTTACGACGGCGACCATTTGCGAATTTGCGTCATCGTGCTCGGTGAAATCGCGTCCACTGAGCAATGAAATTCCCAGCGTTCCGAAATAGTGAGGGGCAACATTAATGGTTGGCGTGAGTTTACCGTTGCGCGGGTCTGCTTGATCCACACCTTGGGGAAAAGTAGTGCGCTGGAGATTGCCACCGAAAGGTGGAACGTCGGCCAGGCTGGCGCTGGAAACCATCGGCAGCGCGGAGATTTTTTCCTGCACATCACGGTAAAACTGTTCTGCGCGCGCTTGCGGATACTGCTGCGACGCGAGGTTAACGTTCATCACCAATTCGTGTTTGATTTCAAATCCCGGATCCATTTGCTGTGCGTTTCGCAGGCTGTGAATAAAAATTCCGGCGCCGACGAGAGCAATCAGGGAAAACGCCACTTGCGTCATCACCAAAATTCCGCGGATGCCGTACCAGCGCGAACTTCCGCTTGGCGCGTCACTGCGATCGCGGAGCGCGGCCATTTGTTCCGTCTTGGAAGCTTGCAGAGCGGGGATCAGACCGAAAATTACGCTGGCTACGATGGCGAGTGCCATCGTGAAGACGAGGACGCGAATGTCCATCGAACGATCCGGATCGGCGCCACCGGCGGGCACAAGTTTCCAAATTAAATCCTTGGTGAAATATGCGAGAGCAATTCCGAGGATGCCGGAAATTACCGAGAGCAAGAGACTTTCTGTGAGGAGCTGGCGAATCAAACGGCCGCGAGATGCGCCCATGGAAAGACGGATTGCCAATTCACGACGGCGTTGCGTTGCGCGAGTGAGAAGCAAATTCGCCACGTTGGCGCACGCAATCAGAAGCACAAGTCCCACGACTAGCATCATCAGGCCGCCGGCCTTCGCAAAAAGTGCGCGCTGTTGCGGCGGAATGAATGTTTGATTCATGGGCAGCATGTCATTGTTGCGCCCGGCGTTGTCTTTGGGATAGGTCTTCTCAAGTTGCAGGCCCAGTTGATGCAGCGATTCTCGCGCCGCAGAAAGTGAAATGCCGGGCTTTAGGCGTGCGATCATGGAAGCTGCTCGGAAGCCGCGTTGGTCGTACGCGCCCTTGATTGGGCCGGTTAGAATCTGATCGTGCATCATCATCGGGATGTATGCGTCAGGGCTTCCCAAAGATCCGAGGTCGTGGAAATTCGCGGGGGCCACACCCACCACTGAGTAATCGGTTCCGCCAATCAGAACCGTCCGGCCAATGATATTTTGATCTTCGCCGAATTGTGTTTTCCAAAGCGCGGCGCTCAGGACCACGACAGGCTTGGCGCCGGGAGTTTTATCTTCGTCGGGCAGAAATCCGCGGCCCGGTTTCGGTTGAACTCCAACCAGATCAAAAAATTCACCGGTGACAAGTTCAACGAACAAGGGAGTGTCTTTACCGGAAACCGTGAGCGTTGTTCCGGAGAACATTATTACCGTCGACGCAGAAAAGACGTTATTCATTTCGCGATAATCTTCGGCGTTTGGACGGGAGAGCGGCAGAAATTGCAACTGCGCGGTACCTTTGCTCTGTTGCGTGGAAAAAATCGCGACGACATTCGCCGGATCTTTTATGGGAACGGACTGCAGGAACACTGCTTTGACGAGAGTGAATATCGTGGTGTTCGCGCCGATTCCGAGCGTGAGCGACAAAATCGCGACGGCCGTGAAGGAGGGCTTCTTCGCGAGCATTCGCACGGCGTAACGGAAATCCTGCCAAAATGTTCCCATGATTCCCCCGCACGAGTTGATGTGGTTGCGTCGCGTTGCTTAGCGACGGGCGCTATTTAACTTGAACGACTTTCGGCGAAAATTGAATTCGGTCGACGTTGTCGTAGTTGGACATGTCATTCAGCAGGACGACGTCGCCTTCCTTCAAACCGCCGAGAATTTCCATGGTGCTCACGGAGCCGCGGCCGAGTTTTACTTGCACGCGTTCGCCGTCGGCGCCTTCGTTCATAACTTTGAAAAGACCGACGATGCTATTCGGTTCGCCGTGAACGGGGCGCTGAATGAAAAGCACGTTGGTCATGTTTTCGATTTCGATGGTTCCGTCAACGCTTTGATCGGGGCGCGCGCCTGCGGGCAGCGGCTCATCGAAGCTGATATCGACCGCGACTGTTCCGTTGATTGCGGCAGCGTCTTCGCGAGTTACATGTCCTTTTACAATTCCGTTGCGCGTGTCGACGGTGGCCTTTAGGAGCTGCCTCACGTCCTTCGCTTGTGTTTCAGGTACTTGCACGGTTGCTTTCAGTTTGGCGGGATTCGCGACACGCGCCAGATTTGTCCCAAGATTTACCTGCTGGCCTTCGGTTA
Organism: uncultured Acidobacteriota bacterium; assembly: GCA_963778235.1. Lineage (GTDB taxonomy): Bacteria > Acidobacteriota > Terriglobia > Acidiferrales > UBA7541 > DASTCZ01. The sequence continues at coordinate 1,408,895 of CAVZTQ010000004.1, forward strand.
TATCCGTGCCAACGACGCTGCAAACGCACTGAACCACGCCGTTGATGCCTGCCCTTACATGTAGAGCGTCGAGTTGATGTTTCTTCAATTCGTAAAGAGAACGGGCCGAATCAACTTGGGCGGCGGAGGCCAAGAGTTGCGCTTTAGCGGCGTCGTCGGCAATCAAGACACCGTCGTTTGCATACTGTAGTTGTGTTTTCAGGTGGTCCACGAGCACTTGATCGAGTTCGGCAGTGGAGCGCGGTCCGACTCCCAAATCAGCCTTCGCAGTATCCAATTTCAAGTTCAGCACGGCTGTTTGATATTGACTGTCGACCTGTGCGGCTCCGCTTTTCTGCGTCATAAGACTGCTGCGCAACTGGACTTTCAAACTTTCAAAATTTGCCTGCGCTACTTTGTAGGAATACTCGGCGGTCGACGCGTCATTTTGGAGTTGTGTGTCGCTCAATTCGATGATGATGCTGTCCGGCTTTACGATTGCGCCGGAACGCAAAAGAATTTTTTCAACTTTCGCGCTCGATTGCGCGGGAATCCAGCGAATGTCTTCGGGAACGAGCGTGCCGAGGCCGTGAACTTCGATCAACATGTTGCCGCGCGTTACAGTGCTGGCGTAAGTCGTCGAGCCATCCATGGTGGGCGCGGCTGGGCGCAGCTTGGAAAGCAGAACGGTGACGCCACCAATGACGATGACGAGCACGCCTCCGATAATGATGCGCTTGATGCGGCGCTTTTTAGACTGATCTGGCCTGGCGATATCCATTATTCTTAGTCCTCTGGCTTTCCGTTAGCACTGTAATAATTGCAAGTGTCGGGCCTAGCTTCGGGGATTCTATATCATTGATTATAATACTGTTAGCAGGTGCGTGGTTGCCAATTTTTGTCACTTGCTGGCCGCTTGTGGGACTAATCGTCGCAAAAACGGACATCCAATATGGCTAACGGTATCGGCGAAATTGGCGTGCGGCAAATTGACATAGCGTAGAGCGGCGTCTAGCATTACGTTTTCACCTTTTCAAAGAAATACTTTGCGAACTTATAGCGCGTAGCTGCGCGTGTCGCTGTAGTGCAATGGACAGTTGGCGGAGGATGTGAAGTTGGGGGCGGAAATAAATTCGGGTTCGGTGCTGGGGCGGATTGTTGAGGCGCGGCGCGCTTCGATTGCGCATCGTCAACGAGTGCTGCCGGAGCCGGTGCTGCGAATGGCGGTGAAAAGCGCGAAGCCTGCGCGAGATTTTGCTGCGGCGCTGGCGCGTCCACAAGTGAATATTATTTCGGAGTTGAAAAAAGCTTCGCCATCGAAGGGATTGTTGCGCGAGGATTTTCGTCCGATTGAATTGGCGAAGGGATTTGAGAAGGCGGGCGCGGCGGCGCTGAGTGTGCTGACCGAGGAAGAATTCTTTCAAGGTTCGGCGAAAGATTTGCGCGATGCACGCAAGGCTTGCGAAATTCCTGTGCTGCGCAAGGATTTTATTGTGGATGCGTGGCAAGTGTGGGAAGCACGCGCGATTGATGCGGATTCTTTTTTGCTGATTGTGGCGGCGCTGGGCGATGCTGCGTTGAAAGATTTACTGGCGCTGGGACGCGAACTTGGCATGGAGCCGCTGATTGAAGTTCACACGCGCGCGGAATTGGATCGCGCGATTGCCGTGGGCGCGAAGATCGTTGGCGTGAATAATCGAGACCTGAAAACTTTGAAAGTTGATTTGGCTACTTCGTTTGAGTTGGTGAAAGCGATTCCTGAAGAATGCATTGCGGTTTGTGAGTCTGGAATTCGCGATGGCGCGGAGATAAAGCGTTTGCGCGCGGCGGGATTTGACGCTTTTCTTATTGGCGAGCATCTGATGACGCAGGCTGATCCGGGTGCGGGGCTTGCGGCGCTGATTGCTGGCACTGTTTAATTTTGCAAAGAAATATTATGACGCGCATAAAAATTTGCGGAATTACGAATTGGGCGGACGCGAAGGTGTGTGTGGATGCGGGGGCGTCTGCGATTGGATTAAATTTTTACGCGTCGAGTCCGCGGTCGGTGAGTCCTGCGGCGGCTTGGGAAATTGCGCGGCGGTTGCCGCCGTTTGTTGAGGCCGTTGGCGTTTTTGTGAATTGGCAGCCTGAGGCAGTATTATCGTTGGCGCGAGCTTTGCATCTACATGGAGTTCAGCTTCACGGCGACGAATCTGTGGGCGATGTGGAAACGCTGGCGGCGCAGATATCCGTTATTAAGGCGGTACAAGTGAAGAGCGGTTTCCGGCCGGAGTCGCTGAACAAGTTTTCTGCGGCTGGCGCGATTTTGCTGGACGGTTTTCGCGCAGGCCTGCGCGGTGGAACCGGTGCCACTGTGGATTGGAAACTTGCGGCGGGTGCCGGCCGTCACGCAAATATTATTTTGGCTGGCGGATTGACGCCGGAAAATGTTGCCGAGGCAATTTTCGTTGCGCGGCCATATGCGGTGGATGTGGCGAGCGGAGTGGAATCAAAGCCGGGGAAAAAAGATGCGGGGCTGGTGAGAGCGTTTGTGAGCGTCGTTGCCGCGACGGATTCACTGGCAGAAACGAACACAACATTATAATGACAGCGACTCAATAATGACTTCTACTCCACAAATTTGGCCGGATGCACACGGACGATACGGGCCGTTCGGCGGAAGCTACGTGCCGGAAACTTTGATGGCTCCGGTGGCGGAGCTGACGGCGGCTTACGAAGCTGCGCGCAAAGATCCGAAATTTGTTGCGGAGCTGGACGATTTGCTGCGGAATTTTGCGGGACGTCCGACGCCGCTGCAATTTGCTTCGCGGTTGACGAAATATCTTGGCGGGCCGCGCATTTATTTGAAGCGCGAAGATTTGCTGCACACCGGCGCGCACAAAATAAATAATTGCATTGGGCAGGGACTGCTTGCGGTGCGCATGGGTAAGCCGCGAGTGGTTGCGGAAACCGGCGCGGGTCAGCATGGAGTGGCGACGGCAACCGTGGCCGCACGGCTGGGACTTGAGTGCGTCGTTTACATGGGCACGGACGACATGGAGCGGCAGCGGCTGAATGTTTCGCGGATGCGAATGCTGGGCGCGAAAGTTGTTGGCGTGGATTCGGGCAGTCGCACGCTGAAGGACGCGATTAACGAAGCGATGCGCGATTGGGTTACGAACGTCCGCACGACGCATTATTTGCTGGGATCGGTGCTCGGGCCGCATCCATATCCGCAAATGGTGCGCGATTTTCATGCGGTGATTGGCAACGAAGCGCGCGAACAAATTTTGCGCGCGGAAAATCGTTTGCCGGATGCGCTTTATGCGTGCGTCGGCGGCGGATCAAATTCGATTGGACTGTTTAGCGCGTTCATGAAAGACGCGAACGTAAAGATGATTGGCGTGGAAGCAGGCGGGCGCGGTCACGGCGAAGGCGAACACGCCGCGCGGCTTGCAGCGGCTGCGGGATTTTCCGGCGCGAAGCCCGGAGTGCTGCACGGCACGTACACTTATGTATTGCAGAATGCCGACGGGCAAATTTCTCAGACGCATTCGATTTCCGCGGGTTTGGATTATCCGGCGGTTGGTCCGGAACACGCTTGGCTTGCCGAGCAAGGCCGCGCGGAATATACGGCCGTAAGTGATGAAGCTGCGCTTGCGGCGGCGCGTCTACTGGCTCAGCAAGAGGGAATTATTCCGGCGTTGGAAAGCGCGCATGCAGTAGCGTGTTTGGTGGAGCGCGCGCCAAAACTTTCGCGCGATTCGCTGGTGATCGTGAATATTTCCGGGCGCGGCGATAAGGACATGGAAACGTACGCGAAATTATTGAAGTGAACGCGATGGCGCCAACCGCAGCAACTACAACTCGAATTTCGCGCCGCTTCGCGGAACTTGTGAGCGCAGGTGACCTCGGACTGATTGCTTACATCACCGCGGGCGATCCTTCGCTGGAGGCGACGCGCGAAATTGTTTTGGCGGCGGCCGAAGCGGGCGCGGATATTATCGAGTTGGGAGTTCCGTTCAGCGATCCGCTGGCCGATGGGCCCACGATTCAGCGCGCGAGCGAACGATCTCTGCGCGCGGGAACTACTCTTGCTGGCGTGCTGGATCTTGTCGCGTCGATCCGCCGTGAATCTGAAGTTCCGCTGGTGCTCTTTAGTTATTACAATCCCGTTTTGCAAATGGGACTGGAAAAGTTTGCGGCGCGCGCGTCAAAGGCGGGAGCTGATGGCGCGCTGATTACGGATTTAACTCCGGAAGAGGCGGGTGCGTATCGCGCGGCGCTGCATGCGCATGGCATGGATACAATTTTTCTTGCCGCGCCGACGACGACCGACGAGAGATTTGTGCGCATCGCGGAAGCTACGACCGGGTTTTTGTATTTAATTTCGCGGACGGGTGTGACCGGCGCGCGCGAAGCGATGCCTGAAGATTTGCCGGCGCTGATTCGTCGTGCGCGACAAGCGACGAAATTGCCGCTTGCGATTGGATTTGGAATTTCGTTGCCAGGACACGTTTCGATTCTTGGCGGACTTGCTGATGCAGCGGTAGTTGGTTCGGCGCTGGTGGAAGAAATTGAACGGGCTGCGTCAGCGGAAGCAGCTGCAACCGCGGTTGCCGCGCGAATTCGTTTGCTGAAGCAGGCCGCAGGAAAAGGGATGAGCCGCCGCGAGGCACACTCGTGAAAAATATTGAAGACTGGCGACGCCGCATTGACGAAATCGATCAGCAACTTGTGGAGTTGCTGAACGAGCGTTCCACGTGCGCGATGGAAATTGGCCACATCAAGCAGGCGGCGAACATGCCGCTGTATCAGCCGGAACGCGAAAAGCAAGTGCTGGCGAATGCGGCGGGATATAATCACGGTCCGCTTCCGGACACAGCAATCATGCGGCTTTTCGAGCGTATTTTGGACGAGGCGCGTTCTGTGGAACGGCATGCGATGAAGCCGCCCGAAGCTGCGAAAGCCGCGCAGAAGAAAGATCAGAAATAAAATTAGCAATCTTATTCGCTGAGAAATTTATTTTTCCGGGGAGAATAAAATGGTTGTGGTAATGCAGCAAGGCGCCACCGACATTCAGATTCAGAAAGTAATCGACCGCCTGACGGAATTGGGATTCGACGTGCATCGCTCGACGGGCGCGTCGCAGACGGTGCTTGGCGCGGTGGGCGTGCGGCCGGATTACGATCCGCGCGAATTTGAATTGCTTGAGGGTGTGCGCGAAGTTGTGCGCATTACGCAGCCGTACAAGTTGGCCAGCCGCGCATTTCGTCCGGAAGGATCGATCATTGACGTTGGACGCGGTGTGAAATTTGGCGGACAGGAAGTGATTGTCGCCGCGGGGCCGTGCTCTGTGGAATCGCCCGCGCAGATTGAAGCTGTTGCTGCAACTGTTGCGGCGAGCGGTGCGAAAATTCTTCGCGGCGGAGCGTTCAAACCGCGCAGCTCTCCATATTCGTTCCAGGGGATGGGCGAAAAAGCGCTGACGCTGATGCGCGAAGCCGCGGACCGTCACAACTTGTTGGTGATTAGCGAAGTGATGGACGCTTCGCAGATTGAACTGATGCTGCCGATGGTGGACATATTGCAGGTTGGCGCGCGCAACATGCAAAATTATTATTTGCTCCGCGCGCTGGGCGAACTTTCAAAGCCCGTGCTGTTGAAGCGTGGACTTTCGGCCACCATCGAAGAACTTTTGCTGAGCGCGGAATATATTATGGCCGGCGGAAATTACAACGTGATTTTGTGCGAGCGCGGGATTCGTACGTTTGAAACTTCTACACGCAATACGCTGGATATCGCGGCAATTCCCATCGTGAAAAAACTTTCGCATTTGCCGATTGTTTCCGATCCTTCGCACGGCACCGGTCGGCGCGATAAAGTCGCGCCGATGGCACGCGCATCGGTTGCCGCGGGAGCTGATGGATTGCTCATCGAAGTTCACAATGATCCGGAGCACGCATTCTCGGACGGCGCGCAATCGCTATTTCCGAATCAATTCGCGCAATTGATGACGGAGTGCCGCATCATCGCGCCGGCCGTCGGACGCCGCATCGCTTAGCTCCATTACTGCACACATTTCCCATGACCGAACAAAACGCCTCCGGATTTCATCGCGTAGCCGTACTCGGCACGGGACTTATCGGCGGATCTTTTGCGCTTGCGCTACGCAGACATTTTTCTGAAGCGCACGTTGTTGGCTTCGATCGCGAAGCCGTTCTTGCCGAAGCGCGCGCTCTCAACGTAATTCACGAATCGGCTACTGATCTCGCTACCGCTGTGCGTGGCGCGGATCTTGTTTACATTGCGCTTCCTATTTCGACCACCATCGAATTACTTCCCGAAATTGCCAAACATGCCGCGCCGAATGCGCTCGTCACCGATGCTTGCAGCACGAAGCGGGCGATCTGTCGCGCTGCCACGCAACATTTTCATGGAGGAGCAATTTTTCTGGGTGGTCATCCGATGGCAGGGAAGGAAACGGAAGGCATTGGCGCGGCGGACGAAAAACTATTAGCGAATGCGAAGTACGCGCTGATCGAAGAAAACGCGGAATTGAAGAATGACCCGCGGATCAAAGCATTCACGTCATTGCTGGAAAAAATGCAGGCGAATCCGATGTGGCTGGACGCTGAAACGCACGACTGGGCTGTCGCTATCGTGTCGCATCTGCCGCAGATGGCTGCGATCGCGCTTGCGGAAGTGATAGCCGCGGAATCCGACGGCGAGGCCGACGGACTTCCTGTTTCGCTTGCTGGTACTGGCGTTCGCGATTCGCTGCGGCTGGCTGCCAGTCCTTATGCGATGTGGCGAGACATCGCGTTCACAAATTCCGATAATCTCGGACGCGCGCTCGATCGCCTGGCACACGCCGTCGAACAGCTTCGCACGCATCTTACTTCGCGCGATTTGGAAAGCTCATTCGCCGAAGCAAATCGTCTTCAGAAATCGCTGTTGCCTTAAACCTTCTAGCTGATCGAAGTGCTTCTTACCAATTCGATTTCGTTTACCAATTCAACTTCACTGCGAACTGAATCTGCCGCGAAGTTGTGGACGTGCTGGTAATCGCGCCCGCAGTTCCGGAAACGCCGGTTAGATTTGCCGCTGTAGGCGGCGTGAACGTAATCAGGTTCGGAGTATTAAAGTTCACGCGATTCAGCAAATTGAAAACTTCCATGCGGAATTGCGCGTTCATGCGTTCGCGAATTTTCATCTCTTTCGCCAGTGACAAATCCCACGTGCCGAGTCCCGGTCCGGTGAAAGCGTCGCGGCCAAGATTGCCGTAGAATCCGCTGGTGGAAGGCGGCGCAATAAACGCGGCGGGATTAAACCATTGATTTGGATTTCCGGTGACCACCGGTCCGACGAAATTCGGATTGATGAATGGCCGCACGGGATTTCGGTTGTCGCCATTATTCGACGGGTTGTAGCTGAGCTGCGGAGTGATTGGAAATCCTGATTGGATGGTGACGATGCTCGATAGCGACCAGCCGCCAACGATTCTATTTCGCCATCCGTCCATGTCGTTTGCAAAATGTTGGCCGCGTCCGAAAGGAAGCGCGTAGACGGCGCTCATTACACCGACGTTTGTCGCGTTGTAAGTTGCTGGACCTTTATCGACGCCTGGATTCGCGGGATTTGAAAGCAGTCCCGGCGCGTTGTTGGCTGTCGTTTGATTTAGCGAGTCGCCGTCGTCGAGCGCTTTTGAAAATGTGTACACGCCGCGGAACGTCCATCCGTGGCTGAATCTGCGGCGTACATCGATTTGCAATGCGTTGTATGAGCTGGTGCCGAGTGAAAACCACGTCCACGTTTGCGCAAGATTGGGATTCACGCGCGCGGCGCCAACGGGAATAAAAAATGATCCCGCGGGCACTGGCTTGCCGGCAAGCGGCGAGCCAATCGGAAATCCGATGTTCGGAGAATTTGTGGCGGTCACCGGTTGGCTGGGATCAAATGTGGGATAAACCGCTGGACACGGCGACGCGGGACAAATTGTTGGCACAGGAATATTCGCGTCCAGTCCGATGAGTTCGTGATAGCCGTGCGAGCCGAGGTAGCCAATCGTCAACGAAGTGTTCGGAGAGAGTTCGCGATCAATTCTCGCCGACCAGGAAATCAGCGTTGGAGTTTTCATGTCCGGTTGTACTCCACCCGGAACCAATCTTGCAGCGGCGGGCGTCGGGGCCGATGGATTAATCGGCAAACTCGACACGGGCTCGTTCGCAATCGTGAAAACGGGATTGAACGGGGCGTTTTGGTCGGCGCGATATCCGAGCGCGTCCTGCAGATCGCTGTACATTCCAAATCCCGCGCGCAGAACTGTCTTTCTGTCGAAGGGACTCCACGCGATGCCGATACGTGGCTGCGGCAGGAATTTTGCGTTGTTCGTGGTAAACAAATTATTTCCGATGTTCGGTTGAGTTTGGATCACTCCGTTCACGAAAACATAGTTTGAAGCGCGCCCGTGCGCTTCATTCCATCCGGTGGAGAATTCATCGCGGAAGCCCAGCGAAACGGTGAGCTTCGGGCTAATCCGGAAAACATCTTCGGCATGAAACGCGCCGTACAACGACCGCCAATTCAGCGGCGTTGGCGACGGGTCGTATAGAAATGAAGAAGTCGTGCCTTGCAGAAATGTGGTCAAGCTTGCGAACGTGGCCTGGCCGAATTGGCTGAGCGCGATATTTTCGTTCGATTGAAATTGCTGGAACCACGCGCCGAAACTGAATTGATGGCGGCCGCGCGTCCACGTCACTCGGTCCTCATATGTGTACAGGTTGCGCGCGATGCTCAAATTGCTTCCGTTATTGCTGCCCGCCAATCCGATGGATGCTTGCGGATTTGAGGCAGCGCTTCCGCCGACGACCACCGCGCCTACCGGATGGCCAAGCAGAAATCCGGGAACGGTTGCGGCCGGAGTTCCCGGAGTTGGCTCGCCGAGAAAATAATATCCGGCGCGTGTGTAGCCGATTCGCGCGGTGTTCAACAGACTCGAAGAAAAAACATGCGTCTCGTCGATGCTCAGCACTTGTTCGCGCAAATTCAAAATGTCGGAGCTGAATGGATTTGTCGGCGTTGCTGTCACGTCGCCGCCATCGTCGATGGTGTAAACCGCGGAGATGCTGTCCTTGCTCGAAAAAATATGGTCAACGCGCGCGGTGCCGAAATCCTCGCGGATCGTTTGCAATGGGCTGCTGAACACTTCCGCAATTCCGTTGAAATCTGGTGCTCCAACGGGGGCCGTCTGCCACAAATTCAGGAGCGGCTGCACGCTGGCTACGGCCGAAGCGCGCGAAGCTGCATCGGGCACAAATGCCGCGGAAGTTTGGTGCAGGTGCTGGCGGAAGCCTTCGTAGTTCACGAACAAAAATGTTTTGTCGGTGTGAATCGGACTGCCGGAAGAAATTCCAAATTGATTTCGCTGAAATGGCGGCGCGGAGCCTTGATCAAAAAAGTTCGGCGCGTCAAGCGCGTTGTTGCGAAGAAATTCAAAAACATCTCCGTGCCACTTGTTGCTGCCGGACTGCGTGACGATCACCACTTGGCCGCCCGGATGCTTGCCGAGTTCCGCGCTGTACGTATCGGCCTGCACTTCAAATTCGCGCACTGCGTCCACACCAAGCAACATTCCGCTGGCGCCGCCCGGCTGCATGTTATTTTCCGCCGCGCCGGAATATTCGACTCCGTTTAGTAAGAAGATGTTTTGCTGCGGACGATTGCCTGAGACCGCAAAATTATTGGAGGTGGTTGAATTGGAAATTCCCGTGCCGCCGGTTTTCTGCGAAGTGAAATTTACGACGCTCGGATTCATGGTCATCAGTAAATCGTAGCTGCGGCCGTTCAATGGCAAATCTTTGATCTGTTTTTCATCGACCAGGCCATTGATGTTGCGGGTCGTGGTGCTGACCATCGGCGCGTCGGCCGTCACCGTGGCTTCAGCCTTCACGCCGGCCACATCCAATTTGAAATCGACGCTGGCTTCTTCGCCGACGACAAGACGGATTCCGCCGCGAACTGATTCTTGAAATCCTTGCTTGGTAACTTTCACTTGGTACTCGCCAATCATCAGTGTGAGCACCAGAAATCGGCCGTCGTCATCTGTTACCGCAGTTCGCGTTGCGCCGGTCTCAATATTTTTCACGGTCACATTGGCGCCGGTTACGCGCGCGCCGGATGCATCCGTCACGATTCCCTTAATGCTTGCCGACGTTTGCGCGTGTGCGGACAACGCGCAAGTTAATAGCGCAAAAAATGCGCAAAGAGAAAGTTGCAGCAGCGCTCGCGCTGGGCGGCTGGCAATGCTGGAAATTCGTTCGTGAGACACCCGTGCCGTAACGTGCTCCCCGCGTGATTTCATTTCGGAATCCCCTTGGAAATGATGAAGTCAGGCCCGCAGGCCGCCGATCGCAACGAATCGCCGCTCACGAGACGGCGATTAGACGATTCAATACGAACTATACCGATATGTCAAACCGACTTAATACGGATGGAAGCTATGCGGATTTAGACGAATTGGCGGGAGGAGAATCGTAGATGAACCGCCGGGAAGAGACTTCGCTGCGTTACGCACAAAGGAGATTTGAGAAAAAATACGGAGTGCCGCGGATGTGGCGACCACCATCGCGGCGCTCCGTTTGGCCGAGCGATTACTGCCTTCTCTCTCGTCCCAGGCCATCTTTGAAAAAATCTAATGTTCGCATCTTCGCTTTTCCTGATGGCCAGCGCTTCCGCGCGATTTGCTGGGAGCGCTGGCGCAGGGATTGAAACCCCTTTTCTCACTTTCCGTTACGGCACGGCTGAAGCCGTGCCCTGTTACAAGACATCTGTGCGACGATACGAACAATATATGATACAACTTTTAGTGGCCGCGCCCTCCGCCTCCGCCACCACCGCCGGAACTTCCGCCTCCGCCGCCAGAGTGGCCACCACCGCCCCCGGAACTTCCTCCTCCACCACCGGAACTTCCTCCGCCGGAATGTCCTCCACCTCCACCGCCAGAATTTCCGCCGCCAGAGTGTCCTCCGCTGCTACCGCCGGAACTTCCTCCACTGGAATGGCCGCCGGAGTTTCCGCCATTTCCGCCGCCCGAAGTTCTTCCGCCGGCGGTGGTTCCGCCGTTGTTGCCACCGGACGTTCTTCCGCTGGCCGTCGAACCGCCGTTGCCGCGTGAATTCCCGTTTGATCGGTTATTGAATTGTCCGTTCGAGTTGAAGTGGCCTACAGTTTCTGGTTTTGCAGAATTGTGACCGCTAACCGGCGCGCCGCCGACCCGCTCGAAAGTTCTGTTGTGATAGTTGTACGAAATCGCGCGCTCGCTATTTTTTGTTACGCCGATCTGTCCGCCCTTTCCGCCGGGCTGAGTGCGCGCGATGGTCGTCGTGCCGCGAGTTACGAGCCGCGCGTGAATATCCGGACGCTGCGCGGGTATGCGTCCTGATTTTTCTGTTGGCAGACGAAATTCTTTGGGCGTTGCCGTCAAAAATTTCACTTTGTCCGAAGGATTCCATTTCACAAATTGCAGAGGGCTTCCCGGTTTTTTCCCAGCGGCGAAAGCGCCGTTCTTTAAATTTAGCGGCATCTGTCCGCGCTTGTCATGCGGATGCCGTGGCACCCAGCAATCTTTTTTGCCGATGTGCATGTAGTGCACAGGATGATGCTGAGCTCTTCCGGCCACGAACTGGTAGCGGTGGCGGTAGGGAATCCATCCGCCGGAATGGCACACGCCCCACATCCACGGATCGTGTTCGATTGTTTCCTTCAGAACAATTTTCTTTCCGGTGACGGGATCGGTCATCACTTCCTGTCGGCGCACTTCGTCGGAACATTCGTCGAGCCGGACGCGATACACAGTTACTCGTGGCTTCTGCTGGCCGCCCGGGGGAATCGTTCCCGGCATGGGTTGCTGCGCGGTTTCTTGCTGAGACGTTTGCGATTGCATCGCGAGGAAATATTTGGCCGGAAAAATTGGCGCGCCCAAACTTGCAATTAATCCTGCGCTGGTTTCGTCGATGCTGGAGACATCCGAGCCGTCTGGCGGCATCGTTCCGTCCGACAACAGCGCGCCATCGCCGAGATCGATTACGCCATCGGAACCGTCGGTGCCATTTGGCCGCCAACAATTTCCTTCCGGCTCGCACGGATAAAATGTTCCGCTCTCAAACATATCGATCAAGCCGGGGACGGGCGCGGAAAGCCCGGACGCTTTCAGTGCGGCGGACATTTCCGAATCGTGTTTCGTTACGCGCGCTAAAACCCAAGCGTCCCAGTCGGCTGGTGCGCCGGAATCATTTGCGACACTGCCATCCGTGACGCGCTTGCTGTTCTGATATGTGATCGGCTGGCCGCCGTTCAGATGCGTTTTTTTCGCGGAATTCCGTGCCGCCAGATCGCTGATCGCACCGGCCAGTCCGGCGGGCAACTCAACTGTGGAATGAATGTCGTTCAGATCCATTGTGATGGGGGTATCAGCGTTCGGCGCTGTGTCTGCGCCATATTCAATCACGTCATCACCCGCGGAGTTTTGCGGAGTGGCGGTTACGCCATCCAGAAAACTATCCATGCGCACCAATGCGGCTGCGGGAAAAGTGAGCCGTTCGGACGGAGTGGACATTACAAATAATTCTCGCGGCACAGGTCGCACGTTCACGGTGGCCGTTCCGGTCACAAGTTCTACGTCAGTGGTTGGTACGCCGAAGTTATCTTCGAGACGATTGAATTCCAGGACGGAATTATCAGCTAGATAAAGAATGGTTCCGTTTTCAAATTCGATCTCGGCGCGGCCTGTGCCGGTGGCGATGCTGAATCCTTCTTCGATGGGCACATTTGTTTTGGCGACCTCCCACGAAGTATTTAGATCCGCGCCATTCTTACCGCCGCGCGATAGACGCACGTTACCCTGCACGTAGCTGAGCCGGACAATTTCCGGCTCCCAGTTGCTTTGCATCTGGGCTCCGGCGCGAGAGGGAACTAGGCCTGCAAGCAACATAGCGACCAAAGCAATCGCGAAAGATCTTGAGACGCGAACTAATTTGCTTGGGGAATTTACCGCATCGACTGAATTTACTGCTGCTGCGATTCCGACTGAAGTCTTCATGACGCCCTCCTGCTGGAAGTAGGGGCCCTGTTGATATGACGTACCAGGCAACTTTGCGTTTCGTATTTCTTAAAACAAAGTAAGCACTTACTTACAATGTCCGGAAGCCTATCAAAATGGCACTGGACGATGCAAGAGTAAAGCTGTGGAAATCTCACTTAGTCCTGGTGCCGCGCTCGTTCTTGATTGGTGCGGACAGTTTGGTGTGGTCCACTTTTTGAAACTTTGCGCGGCTCGTGTCAGAATTGCCCGCATGCACTTATTCTCTCCGCTCACTATTCGTGAAATCACATTTCGCAATCGCATCGCTGTTTCACCGATGTGCCAGTACTTGTGCGTTGACGGATTCGCGACCGACTGGCATCTGGTTCATCTGGGTTCGCGCGCTGTTGGCGGGGCGGCGCTGGTATTTGCCGAGGCCACTGCCGTAACCGCCGATGGCCGGATCAGTCCCATGGATTTGGGGATTTGGAAGGACGCGCATATTGAGCCTTTGGCGCGTGCGGCGAAGTTCATCAAAGCGCAGGGCGCAGTTCCGGGAATTCAGCTTGCGCATGCCGGACGAAAAGCCAGCACGAATGCTCCGTGGCTTGGCGGCAAGCCGCTTTCTGTGGATCAAGGCGGATGGACACCGATATTTTCGGCGAGCGCGCTGGCATTTAATGATGGATACCAAATTCCCGTCGCGCTTTCTGTCGCGCAGATAAGGGATATTGTTGCTGCGTTTGCGGATGCGGCGCGGCGTGCGCTGGAAGCGGGATTTGAAGTTGTTGAACTTCACGGCGCGCACGGATATCTCGGGAATGAATTTCTCTCGCCGCTTTCCAATCATCGCACCGACGAATACGGCGGCAGCTTTGAAAACCGCACTCGCTTTCTCCGCGAAATGATTGAAGCGGTGCGGAAAGTTTGGCCGGAACGTCTGCCGCTTTTTCTGAGAATTTCGGCGACGGATTGGATGGAAGGTGGTTGGACGGGAGAAGATTCAATCGCGCTCGCGAAAATTGTGAAACCGCTTGGCGTGGATTTAATGGATTGTTCGAGCGGTGGAACTTCGCCGCTGGCGAAAATTCCGCTTGGGGCAGGATATCAAGTTCCATTTGCGAATGCGGTGCGCAGGCACGCAAATATCGCGACGGGCGCTGTGGGAATGATTACCGAGCCGATGCAGGCCGATCAAATCGTTCGCAACGAGGAAGCGGACCTTGTGATTATGGCGCGTGAATTTCTGCGCGACCCGTACTGGCCACTTCACGCGGCGGAGACGCTGCATCAGGAAATTACCTGGCCGCTGCAATACGAGCGCGCGAAGCCGACTCGAAAATAATCTTAGGTTGTGAATTGGTTGGCGATTGTCATTCACAGCGCACAAACAAATCGAATTTGCGTCCCGAACTCTGCGAAGGCGTAAAATGGAAGTGTGCAGAAGAAAATATTCTGGATTACCTTCACGGTGCTCGGCATCATTGCCGATATGATTTTGCCGCTATGGTGGGCGTTGGCTGCGACGGTTCCTGCCGGCGTGATTAGCTGGTGGTTCGCATATCGCAGCGACCTTTTCTAATCGACTTTATTTCCAAACTTTTTATTTCCAAACTTCGTTCAACATTCCGGCCAACCGCGCGGCGGCCTTCGCAATTTGCTGCTGCACTACCGGTGCGGTCGCGTCCTGATATGGCTGTTCCAAATCTTCGTGTAACGCCAGCATTCGTGTGGACACATGATTGGCGTCCGCGCAAGAGGTCATCTCCACCGGCTTTTCAACGGGAATTGCGTGAGGAAGTTTTCCGTAGGCAACATTTACTGCCACTTCGTGTCCTTCCCACGCCCAATTCCACGGATCCACATTTGTGCCGCCCACCATCCATCCGCTAATTTGAACGGCCTGCGCCGTATTTATTTCCGCGGCAAATTGCTGCACTGTTTTGTCACCCATCATGCGGCCGAAAATTCCGCTGTCCCAGGTGCCGTGAAGATTCGGTGAATAACTTTCACGTTGTGGATTTCTTAGTTGCGGCATCGCCCCGAAAAATTCCACCGGCACGCAATTTCCGCCCTGATCATTATTTCCGGTGTCGTGCATGGGCTGGTGAATATCTCCCATGAAATGGATCACAAATCGAAGCGCTTCCGCACGCTGCTGCGAAGTGCTGTCGGTGCCGCGCAGAATATCCCACTGCGCTTGCAGAGCTTTCGGCAGGCAGCCGATTTTTTCCGGACAAAATGATGCCTCGTCTTTCTTTGTAGCGTCGCCGGCAATGTCGATAAAATGCCAGCCTTCAGTTTCGGGATGGACGCTGCGATAGTCGTCGGCCCACGGCGCGGCGTCAGCCATCGGAGTGAGTCCCGTCTCTTTGCAATATTTGTTCAGCGCCGGATCGCGCGGATAATCCGTTAAAAGTTTATTCACCATCTCTAGCGCGTGCGGATTCAAATGCATTTCTGCGATGAGCGCGACGGTTTCGTGTCCCTGGCATCCCCAGGCATGGGCGGAGGGAGTGGCAAAGATTGCGAGCGCGATCAGCAGCGCGGGAATAATTGCGACGAATCTATAAATGCGTTTTGTGAATGATGCGAATGAGGTCATGGAAATCTCCGGCGGAGATTATGCCATGAGGTTCACACGCGGGCGACCTGCAAACTTCGCGGCACCCGCGTCGATGTTCGTATTCCTAGTTCTTATACAGTCTCAAGTTGAGCGTTAAATCCAAGGACTTCCTGCATTTTTGAAAGCAAATTATCTTTGGTAAACGGCTTGGAAAGTAGCGTCACCTTGGAATCCGTTAAGGCCGCGTGATTGAAGCCGGTATATCCCGACATGAATACGACCTTCATGTCCGGTCGGACGGATGCCAGCGTATCGGCCAGGACTCGCCCGTTCATTCCGGGCATCACCATGTCGGTGAGCATCAGATGAATGGTGTCCTCATATTGTTTCGCAATTTCGATGGCTCGTTCTGCTCGTGACGCCTCGAGCACGTTGTATCCCTGGTCGGCCAGCAGGCTTCTGGTAAGTTCCCGAAGTGCTTCCTCGTCTTCCACCAACAAGATCGTTTCTGTTCCTCGTATCGTTCTCGCGAAGCGATTGTTTGATTTCATCACCTCGGGCGTTTGGCTGGTGCGGGGCAAGTAAATTTTGAAAGTGGTTCCGTGTCCAGGTTCGCTGTACACCCAGATGTGACCGTCGAACTGGCGCACAACTCCATACACGGTCGAAAGTCCCAGGCCGGTTCCTTTGCCCACTTCCTTGGTCGTAAAGAATGGCTCGAAAATGCGCGCCTGAGTTTCCGCGTCCATTCCTATTCCAGTGTCGGAAATCGTCAGAAGCACATAGGAGCCGGGCAATTGCGGCAGGTGCTTCTTGGAATATTCTCCGCTCAATTCGACTGCGGATGTCTCAATTCTCACTTTTCCGCCGTGCGGCATAGCGTCCCTGGCGTTCACTACCAGATTTATGATGACTTGTTCGATCTGTCCTTGATCCGCCTTAATGCTTCCCAGCGTTGGCCCCAGCCCGGTGGAGAAGGTAATGTCTTCGCCGATTAGGCGCCTCAACATTTTTTCCATGTTGCGGACGATTGAATTCAGATCCAAAAACTTGGGCTCGATCACCTGTTGCCGGCTGAAGGCGAGAAGCTGGCGCGTCAGCGATGCGGCGCTCTGCGCGGCTTTGGTGATTTGCTCGCACTTCTTATGAAGAGGATCGTTACCCGCCAAACGTTCTCCGATCACTTCGCTGTAGCCAATAATCACACCCAGCATATTGTTGAAGTCGTGGGCGATTCCTCCGGTAAGCTGGCCGACTGCCTCCATCTTTTGCGACTGACGAAGCTGCTTTTCCAGAGATTTCTGCTCCGTCATGTCTCGAAGAATGGAGATCATGCATTTCTGTCCGCCCACTTCAATGATTTCCGAGGAATCCAGTGCTATGCGCTGCTCGCCAGATTTTGTGCGGTACGTGATTTCCAGATTGCGGACGGAACCCTCAGTTCTCAATGTAGCCACAAGCGCAGTGCGAGCCTCAGGTTTCTCCCAGAAGTTCAGCTCATGGGACGTATGGCCAATAACCTCGTCACGCGCGTATCCGGTTACCCGAAGGAATGCTTCATTCACGTCGATATAGCGGCCTTCGGAAATCGAAGAGATGGTCATCGGTTCGGGATTCGCATCGAATGCTTTGCGGAAGGTCTCTTCCGCTTTCTTGCGCTCAGTAATGTCGATGAAAGTTTCCTCGTTTACAGAAGGCACGCCATCTTTGCCTTCCACAAGATGGGCGCTTGCCAGAAGCCAAACAGGACTTCCGTCTTTCCGGCGCAAGCGGTATTCGTAATTGGTAAGGCTCTTTTCCTTTTTTAGCTTTGCAATGAAAGTGTTCGCGTCTTCGGGATCAAAGTAGCGATCCGCCACCGGACTGGCCATCAACTCTTCGCGCGACGCGTAGCCAAGGATGCGAGCGCACGCTTGATTGCAGTCCAATATGGGTCCGTCGAGCGTCGTCCGTAGAATTCCGGCCAGGCTCCTCTCGAACAATAGTCGATACCGTTGTTCGGCCGATTCAAGCTCAAGTGTTTGCGCCGAATATCTGCGGTCGAACAGCGAGGTCAGGATGGCAAGTCCGAGAACCACCATCGTCACCATTGCGATGCCGGCCGTTCCAAGAGCAGTAATGCTAACTGCGTGTGAAAGATCCGGAGGCGTGTTCGTTGGCATGAAGCTGGCGGCGGCCATGCCTGTGTAGTGCATCACAGGAATTGCTGCTCCCATCACCACAGCGCTGGCTAATTTACGCGGGGTGATTCCATGTTTTTCTCCGCGCGAAAGGAACGCCAGGCAGAGCGCCACAAAGGAAATCACAATTGCGAGGACAACCGAAAGACTCACCAGCCGTGCATCGTAGTGGCACATCGCGGTAAGGCGCATTGCCTCCATGCCGGAGTAATGCATGATCGCTATGCCTATTCCCATAGGAAGGCTTCCTGCCGCCGCTCGCCATCCGCCCATTTTCTGCCGACTTACGACGAACAAAGCTACTGAAGAAGCCAGAATTGCCGCGAGCAAAGAGACAACGACTGTAGGCCAGTCATACTCCACTGGAACGGGCAGATCGAATGCGAGCATGCCGATGTAGTGCATCGACCAGATGCCCAGGCCCATGGCCGTAGCCCCGCCCATCAACCAGACAGTACGCGCAAATCCACGCGCGGCGGTAACGCGGCCAGCAAGATCGAGCGCTGCATAGGAGGCGCAAACAGCGATAACAACGGATAGAGCTACAAGGCGATGGTCATAAGATCCGGTGAGCGCTGAACTCATTGAGTGTCCGGCAGTGTCTACGAGCATGACTGTTCTCCCAAGTTTGCCGACGCCGAACGGATATCACGACTCCCGGTCTGCTGCGGTTTCAGTCGCGGAGGTAGGCCGAACCAGGCGGCCAGTTGGCGACATTCCAGCCTAGAAAGTTGAAAATATTGAGTCAATCAAACGAGAGTACAGTTGAGGCGGATTAGTTACGGGTGGACATAACCGGTCGAGCTTGACGCGGACGGCTCCCGGTTATGGCACAATTCGTAGCGAGAAAACCGGGGGCGTAATTCGATATGGATAAGCGCGTAGCCAATGCGGATGTGGCGATTGAGAAATTGAAGGATGGCGCGACGATCTTATTGGGTGGATTTGGATTGTGCGGCATCCCGGAGAATTTAATTGCGGCGGTGCGGAAACGCGGGACGAAGAATCTTACGCTCGTCAGCAATAATGCGGGGCTGGATGATTTTGGAATTGGATTGCTGCTGCAAACGCGACAGGTGAAGAAGATGATCGCCACGTACGTTGGCGAGAACAAACTTTTTGAACAGTTAGTGCTGAAGGGTGAATTGGAAGTGGAGCTGAATCCGCAGGGCACGATGGCGGAGCGTTTGCGCGCGGGCGGCGCGGGAATTCCTGCGTTTTTTACGCCGACGGGAGTGGGCACGTTGATTGCCGAGGGGAAAGAGGTGCGCGATTTTGACGGGCGTCCGCACTTGATGGAGCGTTCGCTGCGCGGCGATTTTGCTTTTGTGAAAGCGTGGAAAGGCGACCGCTGGGGAAATTTAGTTTTTCGGAAGACTACGCGAAATTACAACGCGGTGATGGTTGCTGCGGCGGATTATGTAATTGCGGAAGTGGAAGAACTTGTGGAGTTGGGAGAGTTGGAGCCGGATCAGATTCACACGCCGGGCGTTTACGTGAACGCGATTTTTCAGGGCGCTGGATACGAGAAGCGAATTGAGAAGCGCACCGTGCGGAAGCGCGCAGCTTCAGGAAGCGCTGAGGCCGCTGTTGGCAAAACCGATTTCATCGCGCGGCGCGTGGCTGAAGAATTGCGCGACGGATTTTACGTAAATTTGGGAATCGGAATTCCCACACTGGTGGCGAATCATATTCCGGCGGGAATGGAAGTTGTGTTGCAATCGGAAAATGGAATGCTGGGCGTCGGTCCATTTCCGTGGGAAGGCGAAGAAGATCCGGACTTGATTAACGCGGGAAAGGAAACTGTGACGGAAATTCCCGGTACGGCTTATTTTTCGAGCTCCGAATCTTTCGCGATGATTCGCGGGCGTCACATTGATTTGACCGTGCTGGGCGCGCTGCAAGTGGACGAGCGCGGAAATCTGGCGAACTGGGCAATTCCGGGAAAAATGTTGAAGGGCATGGGCGGCGCGATGGATTTGGTGGCGGGCGCACGTCGAGTGATTATTGCAATGGAACATGCGACGAAGGATGGGAAAGCAAAGATTTTGAAGCAATGCACGCTGCCGCTGACGGGAGTTGGGATTGTGAATCAGATTGTGACGGAGTTGGCGGCGATTGATGTTACGGCGGGCGGATTGGTGATGCGCGAAATTGCGGCGGGAGTCACGCCGGAGCAAGTGCAGGCGGTGACGGAAGCGAAGTTGCAGATCGCGCCGGATTTGAAAACGATGAAGGGGTAAGTAGCACCCCGCGAAAAAATTCGTTGGCGTCACTGGTTTGAGTTAGCATGTGGGGAAGAAATTCATGGAACCGCATTCCATTGTTCTGGTGAGTCTGCACACGCCCAAGGAAAAAATTTGGGGCGAGCTGATGACGTTGCAGGTGGCGGGCGTTACCGTGCGCGGAATTGATTTAAATTCCTTTGACGATTTTATCCGGCAAGTTTTAGAGCCGGATGGCGCGCGCGTGGGATTGCCTACGGTTTTCTTGCCGATGCAGCGAATCGAGCGCGTGGCTCTGGACGAGCCGACAGGATCGATTCCGTCACTTTCGGAAATGTTTCATAAAAGAACGGGAAGAACTCTGCGCGAATACCTGGAATTGTTTGTCTGAAGCTTTCTTGAAAAATCCTGATGCGCTCTAATCTTTTCACCGTACCCAATCAGCTGACTTTTCTGCGGATGGCATTTCTGCCGCTGTTTCTTTCGCTGGTTATTTACGATCACTACATTCTGGCGTTAACAGTTTTGTTGTTGGCGGGAATTTCCGACGGGCTGGACGGATTGCTGGCGCGGAAGCTCAATCAGAAGACGGTGCTGGGCGCGTATCTGGATCCGATTGCGGACAAGATGCTGCTCTCCTCTTCATTCCTCGTACTCTCGCTAAAGGGAAAAATCCTTTGGTGGCTCACGATTCTGGTGCTGACACGCGATTTGACGCTGTTGGTCGGTGCGGCTGTGATTATTTTGGTGGTCGGCTATCGGAGATTTCCGCCGACCATTTACGGGAAGATGACGACGGCGGCGCAGATCGTGCTGGTGTTTGCGACGGTGACGCAGGAAGCATTTCCGAATTTGGCAATGGGGAAAGTGCATTTCGTGCTGAAGTATTTGGTGGCGATGCTGACGGCGTTTTCCGGATTGCATTACAGCGTGATAGTGGCGAGGCGCTTGAATAGCAGTGGCGAGCCGGCGGCGAAGTAATTCTTCCGATTATCTGTTCGTCAGGAAATACTGCATCATCAGCGCGAAACATCCGATTACAACAATTGCAGTGGCCCATCCAAGTGCATTGGCGATGCGCAATTCGCTTTGGCCCTGTGGCGGACGATCGACGAATAATTTTCCGAGGACGAAGCCGGCGGCGAGGCCGCCGAAGTGGGCATAGTTATCGATGCCCGAAAACATGAAGCCCATAATGGCGATATAGACGATCCATTTGATTAAATTGGAGCGCAACATTTGCGAGGACGCGCTGCTGCTTCGCGTGGTGGATGCGAGGAGCAGGCCGATGAGTCCGAGCAGGGCGCCGGAAGCGCCGACGCTTTTCTGGCCCGCGAGAGAACTGACGGCGTATCCAAACGCTCCGGTTGCAATGTAGAGAAACAAATATCGCG
Source organism: uncultured Acidobacteriota bacterium (assembly GCA_963778235.1). Classification (GTDB taxonomy): domain Bacteria; phylum Acidobacteriota; class Terriglobia; order Acidiferrales; family UBA7541; genus DASTCZ01. The sequence goes on from CAVZTQ010000004.1 coordinate 1,430,302, forward strand.
CGGAGCCGAAAAGTTCTTCGACCATGGGGCCTATGTCCATGATCACCCACATGTTGAAAACGATGTGCATCAGGCTGCCGTGAAGAAAAATAGCGGTGATCAGGCGCCACCATTGGTTGTACACGATGATGTATTGCCAGGGCAGCGTCGAGCCGAGAACCAGAGTCGTGTTGCCGTCAATCGCGCCGATATTAAGAATCGCGGCAAGTCCGCCGCCTTCCGGCATCAGCGAATGGCCGCTGCGCGTGCTGTAGAGCAAACTGATTCCGTAGAGAAGGCAACACAAGCTCAGAAGAATATAAGTGACGGGCGCGTTCGTCGGCAGCATTTGTCCGAGCGAGCGGCTGGCGGCGGCCATTCCGAAGCGAACGTTCGCACCGCACTGATGGCATTTTGTTGCGGTGGTGCCGACAAGCGTGCCGCACGAAGGGCACATGCGTGGCCGCGCGTTTTCCGGATTGCTGCGGAAAAATCCGGTGACGGCGTCGCGGACGCGATCAATTTTCCATTGCCAGCGCAGCGGAATTGGCACTCAGTCTCCCTTAGGGCACGGATTTCTTGCGAGCATTTGCAACGCGTGCCTATAATACTTGAAATCGTGAATTGACGCCGGAAGTGCGATTGGGAGGAAACGGTCATGAAGGACTTTGAAGATTTTGGGCGCTGGCTGGATGAAGAGGTGCAGCGCGTTCGACAGGTGATTGAGACGGACATCAAACCGACCGCGGAAAAGAAATGTATTTCCGCGCTGAAGATTGCGGCGCAGAAATTATCGTCGATGGCGGAAGAGCTTGAGAAGAAGGCTTCGCGGAAGAGCGCATGAGGATTAGTCTCGGACCTAGGGAGAATTAGTGGAACCAGAAATCAAAGCGCGGCAAACACGGCGGCGAAATTCTTCGGGCGCGAATCGCGCTCGTGGGAATTCGTTCGTGGCGGACTATGCCGACGATGCGGATCGCAAGCGCGCCGGTTTGGGATTCCGTTCGGCTGCGGGAGTTTGGATATTTGTGGCGATGATGGTGGCATTTGTGGGAGTAAGTTGCGGTCAGCATCACACTTCGGCCCACGTGCCTACAGTTTCCACAACAGCGGGATCGCAGAGCAGCGGGCAAATTTCGGATGGCTCCCCGAATTCGGCGGGCACTTCGGATACCACAACGGGCGCGCACGTTGGCCCGGTTCCGAGTGGCGAAGGAAACGCTGGTGTGCGTTCGCGCGGGCCGGTGGAGCAGGGAATTGCGTCATGGTACGGAGTGCCGTATCACGGGCGACGAGCGTCGGACGGCGAAATTTATGACATGTATAAATTTACCGCGGCGCACAGAACTCTTCCGTTCAATACCGTGGTGCGCGTGACGAATCTCGCGAATGGCGAACAAGTGGATTTGCGCGTGATCGATCGCGGGCCGTTCGTGGACGATCGAATTATTGATTTGTCGCTGGCCGGTGCACGCGCGATTGACATGGTGGGGCCGGGAACGGCGCGAGTGAAAGTTGAAATTATTTCCGCGCCGGGAAATGAAAGCGTGACCGTCGGGAAATTTGCCGTGCAGGTCGGAGCGTTTGCGGATCGCGCGAATGCGGAACGTCTGCGCGAAAAGTTGGCGGGGGATTACGAACACATTTCGATTCAGGATACGACGGGGCCAACCGGACGATTGTTCCGCGTGCGCGTGGGAAGCGAACCGAATGAGGCTTCGGCGCGGAAGTTGGGAAATAAATTGAGCGGCGTCACCGGGCTACACACTTTCGTGGTGAGATTGGATGACGCGCCTACGATGTCGGCCACTCCGGGAAGTGAATCGCGTCGATGAGCGACGACTGCATTTTCTGCAAAATTTCCCGCGGAGAAATTCCCGCGAAACATATTTACGACGACACGGAAATATTCGCGTTTGAAGATATTCATCCGCAGGCGCCGACGCACTTGCTGATTAGCCCGCGCAAACACTTGGTGTCATTGAATGACGCGGAAGACGCCGACGCCGCGATGCTCGGGAAAATTTTATTGGTGGCGAAACGTCTCGCTGGCGAACGCGGAATTTTGGGCGGATATCGTATCGTGATTAATAATGGCGTAGAGGCCGGGCAAAGCGTGGATCATTTGCACGTTCACGTGCTGGGTGGACGCGCGATGCGATGGCCGCCGGGGTAAAACGCCATAACGATGACGCGCAGCCAAAATTTGGAAAAGAATTGAGCGTATCGACGCTAGTTCTTTTGCCCGGACTCGAAGGCACCGGCAATTTATTCGCAGATTTCGTTTCTCAGCTTCCTCCGACGCTTACCACTATTATCGGCAAGTATCCTACGCAGCGATTCCATTCGTACGACCAGCTTCTTCCTTTCGTGAACGAAATAGTTCCACGCGAAACTCCATTCGTGCTCGTGGCGGAATCGTTTTCGACTCCGCTGGCCGCTATGTTTGCAGCTACACGTCCGCCGAACCTGTTAGGGCTAGTCATGTGCGCAGGATTCGTCACAAATCCTGCGCGAAGTTGGACGTTGCTGGCAAGAGTGTCGGCGAGACGTACTGTGCTTCAGATTCCTCCGCCACACTGGTTTCTTCAGCGTTTTGTAATGGGGAATAATCTGCCGGCTGCTCTCGAAGCCAGCTTCCGCGAAGCTCTGCGGACAGTGGATACTGAAGTGTTAGCCGCGCGGCTTCGGGCAATTTTAGATTGTGATGCGCGAGAAGAGTTACGTCGAACGGAAATTCCTTTGCTGTACATCCAAGCGGAGCGTGACCGCCTGGTGCCACCGGAATGCTTTGCGGGAATTCAACGAATTCGCCCGGACGCTACGTTGGTTTCGATTCCGGGCGCGCCTCATTTGGTGCTGCAACGTGAGCCGAAAAAATGCGCGGAGGTAATCGTGAGTTTTGTTAAGGGGCTGAGCAGCTAGCGCAAATGCGGCGTCCGATCGCAGCAGCAGAAGACGGCCGCACTATGATGAAAGCAATCACGCTCGTCATTTTCTTACACACAACATTTCTCCTACAACTTACAAATTATTTTTTCACCGGCGCAGGCGCGCCATTCTGCGTCAATAGTTTTGCCAGCGGAATATTCACTGAGCCTGCCGCACCGGAGCCATCGTCGCGAACGACCAGCCGCATTTCAACGGCTTCCGGCTTCACGCCTACATGCTCCGAGAATGACAAGCCGGTCTTTAGAATTTCATCGTAGCCGCTCTGCCCCGGCTTCAAGGTCAGCGTGTGCCCTCCGCGCGCAAGGATGCGGCCGTCGGCGCTTAGCTCGACCCACGCAATTTCGAGTGAATCCGTAAAGCGATCCGCACTCTGCTCGAAATGCATCTGATCCGGATTCACGCGCACCTGCACGCTCAACTGGCGGCTGCCCGGCGCGTCAACCGGTTCCGCATGAATTTCCAAACCGAGATCAATTAATTGGACGGGACTGCGAACGGCGTCGGCGAGCAACTGTTTGCGCTGAGCGACGGTGCCGGTGGCCTCGGAATTTGCGAAGTATCCGCCGCGATATCGTAGCGTGACGCCGGGTCGATTCACCTTCACGACGATCCGACGAAAAGTTCCGTCCCATTTATTGTGATCCGGATAGTAGCCAATCGCGTAGGACTCGCGCGAGTCTTCAATCGCATGTCGAATCGAGGCCGCGATGTCGTTCCCATTGTAAAAAGCGCGGCCACCGGTTCCGGCGGCGATGGTATTCATTGTTGTAAATGGACGGCTGTCAGGAGCGGCACCCGATAGCTGCGAACGGTTATTTCCATTGGCCATATTCAATATGTCTTCCCCAATCAGTCCGCGCGCGTCCACCGGATACACGGCAACATTCGCGTTGTTCAGCGCCTTGGCAGTATTCGAGAGGGTTTGGACGGTACTCGCGCGGCCGCCTCCACCAGTTCGTCCAATTTCGCGGTCGTATCCGATATCAATCGGAAATCCGCTGGAGACCCACACAAGATTCTTCCGGCCGGGAATTGCGGCTACTCTTCGCGCGATATCCTGCATGGCTTCAGATGTGACTCCAGCTCGATCGATGACTCGGCCTTTGTAAAAGCGATTTGATTCGGCGAACGCGTCGGACAGCGCCTTGTTCATGCGTTTGTTCGCGGCGTCCGCCGCGGCCACATCGGGATCGGAATTATTTGCGTCTTTTTTCGCGCCGCCCAGCACTCGAACCAGAGTTTCCGCGTCGCTGGTGAAATCATGAAGAATGTAGAGTTTTGAATTCGTAAGCAGGTACAAAGAAATTTGATCTTCGGGACTTGCTTGCCGCGCGAATTTCATTACCTGAGCGCGAGCGTAGGACATGTCACCGAAATCGGTGTTCACTGCGTCCAGCAGAATGATGGTGACGCTCGTAGAAGAGCCCGGCTCAGCCTGCAAACGATTTGAAAAAACGCGAATCGGCATAGGCACTGGATTGGAAACGGGCGTGAGATTTGTCGAGGACGCCGATGCGGTGGAAATCGGCGGCGTGCTGCTAAGCGGAGCGAATAAAGAAATTTTCTGCGCAACGCCTTCGTCGGAAACCGTGAAGTCGTCTTTGGTCAGATTAGTGACGGGCTTGCCGTCTCGATCTTCCGCGATCACATTCACTTGAACGAGCCGCGACGTGACGCGCAGCACGGATGCGGAAGAATTATTTTGCGCGGCGGGCGCGCTCGGCGGAGCGGATTGCGCGAAGGCTACGGCCATGCTGGTTAGGATTGCTATTACTACGAAATAAGCTACCTTGATGCGCACATTGTCTCCTCGATCGTACAAGTAAATTCATGAGCCGCCCTCGCTGAGACGCACCCCGTCTGCGAACAGTGCGATGCAAGAAAGCCCATTAGAGTTTACTGGGGAGTTTAGGCCAAACTGACTAGTCGCGAAACGTAAATTGAAACTGAACTTTGCCAACCTGCACCGCGTCGCCTTCTGACAATTTTTTCTGTCCGGAGATGCTTGCTCCATTCACAACAGGAATGTGCGCGCCGCTCCCAATGTAATACCCGTCATCGCGGCTGGTGATTTGCGCCGCGACGGTCGGCGTGAACCATCCGCGCAGGCGCACCGTGGCCATTTTGGATTTGCCAATGACGGTGAGTTTGTTGGTGAGCTGATATTCGGAGCGATCTGTTTTTCCATGGACGACCACAAGCGACGGAATTTTTTTGCGGCTCGGAGAAACTTGCGCGCGCTCGCCCATGTCGGCGGCATGCTGAAACATTTCGCGCGCCTGTTTAGTGTCCAGCATCAGCGTGTCGTCCACTTTTGGCGCGACGGATTTGTGCGGAGCGCCTTCGGGCTGCACGGTGATGTACGCAGTGTCCACCAGCAAACAATGTTTGCCGACCTTAATGCTGTCGCCATGTTGCAGAACGGAGCGCTCGACGCGCATGTCGTTCACGAAAGTGCCGTTCAGGCTTTGCAGGTCCTCCACGAAAAGTTGCTCTTCGATCCAGGTGACGCGAGCGTGATGGTTCGAGACGGCGAGGTTGTCGATCATCACGTCATTATCCGGCGAACGGCCGATGACCATGCCGCGCGGACCCACGGGAAGTTCCCGAAGTTCGTGACCGTCAAAACTAAGTATAAGGCGAGCCATTCGCGCGAGATTCCTCTTGAATTCAGTTTACAGGCGGCATGAGCAGAGATGTGCGGGATTTATTGCGGCATTGTTGCAAGAGATAGCGTGCCGAATTAGTTGAACTTATTAGTCGTTACGAACTTTTTTCGTCGCCCTGACGCCAACGCTTAAATTTATCCAGCAGCCCGTCGGGTTCAGGAATTAGTCGAACGACGATCGCCGTGGAATTGTCGACGCCACCATTTTCATTTGCCAGATCAATTAGGCGCTCAGCGGCTTCTTGCGCGGAAGTGGAAGTCATCAGCGTGCTGGCAATTTCTTCGTCGGTCACCATACGCGAAACGCCGTCAGTGACCATCAGCAGCGTGTCGCCGGGCATCAGTTGATGTTCGTCAGCGTCAATTCCAATTTCTTCGTGAGGGCCAAGCGCGCGCGTCAAAACATTTTGCAGCTCGCTGCTTTCCGCTTGCTGCGGAGTGATCAATCCTTGCCGAACTTGTTCAGCGACCAGCGAATGATCCGCGGTTAATTGTTCCAGCGCTCCGGCGCGCAACAAATACGCGCGGCTATCGCCAACATGTGCAAGGCTAAGCCGTTGTCCTTCCATCCACGCGCCAACAACTGTGGCGCCCATGCCGCGCTGCTCCAGATTGCGTTCCCCTGCGTCATAGATGCGTTTATTCGCCAGATAGACTGCGCCTGCAAGCCGGTTTGTTCGCGCGGAAAGATCGGGGCGCGGATCGCCGTAAGAAGTTGCTGCGGGATCATCCAGAGACGTTTTGCAATGCTCAATGACTGTGTCGACCGTTATGTGGCTGGCCAGTTCGCCGTGAGCCTCGCCGCCCATGCCGTCTGAAATAACGTAAAGGCCGAGCCCGGGCTCGATTTGATAAGCGTCTTCGTTATTGTCACGGACGCGCCCAACATCTGTGCGCGCTCCCACATCAATCTTCACACGGTGTCCTCGGACTGCTGGCAGGCTAACAAAGCAACGCGACCGGCGCAAGCCGCGACGATACGGAAGCGGGTGCGAGGTACCTCCGGAGAAACAGTTGCTCCGGCGCAAAGCCACGGGCTGCTTCAATTCGTTATAATTATATAGTTAGCGGTTCTTCTGATGCCCTCTCACGAGCAGATTTGGCTTTCTCCGAACGTTGAAAAAAGACGCTGGACCGCCTGGTTGCGGTCGGGCGTTGGCGTCCGCGCGCGTGCGCCCGAAATGCGCGCACCGGACCTGAGTGCGTCCGCAAAAATAATTTCCAAGCCAGAACAGCGTGTTGTATGGGTCGTCGACGCGCAGCGTGACGATCTCGATCAAGTGCGCGATGTCGCGGCAAAACTCCCGCAAATAAGAATGATTGGCGTAATCGGCAAAACCGCGCCAACGAATTCGCGCGTGAAGAATTCGCACGGAAAGAAGTTGTCTTTAACGAGGAAGTCGCGCGAGATCGAATGGTTCGCGTTGCTACCGCGCGATAGTGCGCAAGCAATTGTAGGAAAAACTGTTGCCGCCGCGTTTGGAAGTATGGAGTTGCAAGCGCAACAGAAAAAAGCGATTGAAGATTTGGCACGCACGGAACGCGAGATGGAGCAGCTTCACGAAATCGGAATCGCGCTTTCTTCGATACGCGATGCAAATGCTGTGCTGGAACTTATTTTGACGAAAGCGCGGGAAATCACGGGTGCAGATGCCGGTTCAATTTATTTGCTTGAAGAAAAGCGTGCGGAAGGTGACATCAACGGCGAGGTGCAGCAATTTCTCAGATTCAAGATGTCGCAAAATGACAGCGTGGAAATTCCGAAACGCGAAATAGTCATGCCGATCTCGGAGACGTCCATTTCCGGATTTGTGGCGCTAAACGGAACTGTAATTAATTTGCGCGACGCTTACAAAGTTCCGCTGTCCGCTCCGTATCATCTGAACGAACAATTTGACCGCGAGTTGGGTTACCGCACGCGTTCACTTTTAACTCTGCCCATGAAGAATGCGAAAGGCGAAGTGCTCGGCGTACTGCAACTGATCAATTGCAAGCGGGATCCGAAAATAAAACTGACGCGTCCTGAAATGGTGGCGCGCGAAGTGCAACCATTTTCGCCGCGCGCGGTGCAATTCGCGCTTTCGCTGGCATCGCAGGCAGCGGTCAGCTACGAAAATAGCAAGCTGTATCAGGATATTGAAACGCTGTTCGAGGGATTTGTGCAGGCTTCCGTAAGCGCGATTGAACAGCGCGATCCCACCACATCCGGCCATTCACATCGAGTTTCTGACATGACCTGCGGACTCGCCGAAGCAGTCGACCGTATGCCCAACGGCGCTTACGGCGACGTGAAATTCACACGCGAGCAAATGAAGGAAATTCGCTACGCAGCGTTGCTGCACGATTTCGGAAAAGTTGCCGTGCGCGAAGAGGTGCTCGTCAAAGCGAAAAAACTGTATCCCGGACAATTGGAAATTGTGCAGACGCGGTTTGACTACGCGCAAAAAGAATTGGAAGCGCGTTACGAAAAAAGGAAATTTGATTTGGTGTTGCTGATTGGTGCTGATCGCGCGCGCGATCAGTTAGCGGAATTGGACCGCGAGCTGGCGTTGAAAATCGAGGAATTAAATGACGCGTTCCGTTTTGTTTCGAGCGCGAACGAACCGACGGTCATGCCGGGAGGTAATTTCGAGCGACTCATATCGATTGGAAAACAATCGTTTCCGAATCCGCGCGGCGGAGAAATGGCGCTGCTCACGTCCGACGAAATTCGCTTCTTGAGCATTCCGAAAGGAAGTTTGGACGCCACGGAGCGCCTGCAAATTGAATCGCACGTGGTCCATAGTTTTAATTTTCTGATGCAGATTCCCTGGACGCGCGAAATCCGTGGGATTCCCGCGATTGCGCAAGCGCATCACGAAAAATTAAATGGCACGGGATATCCGCGGCAGTTGAAGGCGCCGCAAATTCCAGTGCAGGCGAAAATCATGACGGTCTGCGATATTTTTGACGCGTTGTCGGCGTCCGACCGTCCTTATAAGAAAGCGGTTTCGCCGGAGCGCGCGCTGGAAATTTTGGAATTGTCCGTGCGCGACAACGAATTGGATCCGGTGCTGTATCAATTGTTTGTGGATGCGAAAATTTATCAGCTTCTGCACAAAAGCCACTAAGCCGCAATCTCCCGTACTAATCTGAGTTGGACGAAACGCGACCGCCCGTTTGCCCGTCATTGAATAGGACGCGGTGGTTGCGGTCGGCGTATTTGTGATGTATGAATCTGCAGAGATTGGGAATTAAGGCAGGGGTCGAAGACCGCTGCTACGACGGAGGTTTTCAGACAATGTTTACGAGCGTGAAGCAAATTCGAGTGGCGCTGGCGGTGGTTTGCGCGGCTGCGGCGATTCTGACATTTCGGTTTGACGGCTGGCGCGCAGACTACATATCAAAAGCCGCCAAAAGAAATTTTGGGTGTGATGAACGCGCCGGTGGTTCCGGGCGGCAATGTGAATCCCACCGGCGACTATCTGCTGACGTTCCGGCAAGTCGGATATCCCACGATCACGGATCTCGCGCAGCCGATGCTTCGGCTGGCGGCGATCCGAATTGATCCCGCCACCAGCGGGCCGCACAACGTGCCGTCCTTCACCGATTTTGTCGTGAAGCGGATTTCCGACGGCAAGGAAACAAAAATTACTTTGCCCGCGGACGGAAGATTCAGTCCGCCGCGATGGTCACCCGACGGTAAGCGATTTATTTTCACGCAGACCACGCGCAACGCGATTCAGTTGTGGACCGGCGATGTGACCGGTGCAATTCACATGATTCCCGATGTGCGGATTAACGCAGTGCTCGCGGGTGGTGGTGGGCGCGGCGGAGGTGGCGGCGGTTGCGAGTGGATGGGCAGCAGCACAAAACTTCTTTGCAAGACAGTCGTCGCAGGTGGCCGAAATTCTCCTCCGCCAACGGCAAAAGTTCCGCTCGGCCCGCACGTGGAAGAAAGTTTCGGGCGTACAACAGTGGTAGCGACGCTGGAAGATTTGCTCCAGAACGCGCACGACGAAGATTTATTTGATTATTACGCAACGTCGCAAATTGCCACGGTGGATTTGTCCACAGGAAAAGTTACACCGGTTGGAAAGCCCGCGGTATATGCGGGTGTGAACGCTTCGCCGGACGGAAAATATATTTTGGTTACTCACCTGCACCGGCAGGACGGGCACTACTCGTACTTGCTCGGCTGGAATTCTTTTCCACGCGAAACAGAAGTAGTCGATTTGGAAGGCCACTCCGTATTCAAGGTCGTGAGTATTCCTCTCGAAGATAATTTCACGCGCGGCGTGCAATTTGCAGGCCGGCGGGACATTACTTGGAAGCCGACCGATCCCGCAACATTAGTTTGGGCCGAAGCGCTCGACGGTGGCGACTCTCGTAAACAGGTTCCGCAGCGCGACAAGGTAATGTGGCTGAAGGCTCCGTTCAAAACAGAGCCTGCAGAATTACTGCGAACTGAATTCCGATTTGGTGGAATTTCGTGGGGAGAACGTCCGGATTTCGCAATTTATCGCGAATCAAATATGCGTCCTCGGCGCACGCGGACATATTTTTTCAATCCAACGAATCCAAGCGAAGCTCCGAAGCTGGCATTTGATTTGAATAGTGACGATCGTTACAAGAATCCCGGAAATCCCATGAATCGCGAATTGCCCAATGGACATGCGGTCGTCCGGCAGCAGGGCGATTTCATTTTCCTGGACGGAATGGGATCGGGCCCCGAAGGCGATCATCCGTTCGTCGATAAATTCAACACGAAGACGATGAAGTCCGAGCGATTGTTTCAATGTCCAGACAAAGCATACGAAACAGTCGTGGCGTTGCTGAATCCGGATGGAACGAAGTTCATGACGCGGCACGAGTCTGCAACCGATGTGCCGAATTATTTTGTTCGCACCGCAGGATCCGATGAAGCGAAAGCGTTCACGCATTTTGCTGATCCCACTCCGCAGATTCGTGGAATTCACCGCGAGCTTGTGAAATATAAGCGCGCCGACGGAATTCCGCTTTCGATGTGGGTTTACACTCCGCCGAATTACAAACCGGGCACGCGTTTGCCGGCGGTTTTCTGGGCGTATCCGCGTGAAATTGCCAGCGCGGATCTTGCGGGCGAAATCACCGGCTCGCAATATCGTTTCACAACAATTCGCGGATATTCGGAATTGTATTTTCTGCTGGAAGGCTACGTCGTGCTGGATGACGACAACGCCATGCCGGTGGTAACTCCGAAGGGAACCGATCCGGAAAAGGTGAACGATACCTATATCGACCAGATTGTGGAGGACGCGAAAGCCGCTGTTGCGAAAGCGGACGAGATGGGCGTGATCGATCCGAAGCGAGTGGGCGTGGGCGGCCACAGCTACGGCGCGTTCATGACGGCGAATCTCATGACGCACTCAACAATTTTCCGCGCGGCAATTGCGGAAAGCGGCGCGTACAACCGCACGCTCACTCCATTTGAATTTCAGTCGGAGCGGCGAACGATTTGGGAAGTGCCGGACACATATTTGAAAATGTCTCCATTCATGTTCGCGGATAAAGTGAAGGCGCCGATACTTCTGATTCACGGAGAAGCGGACGACAATTCGGGAACATTTCCGATTCAGTCGGAACGTTTCTATCGCGCAATCAAAGGCAACGGCGGAAACGTGAGATACGTTACGTTGCCGTTGGAAGCGCATGGATATCAGGCGAAAGAAACGCTCGAGCACGTTGTGTGGGAAAAATTAACGTGGTTCGATAAATGGGTAAAGAACGCGGACGCGAATACACCGGCTTCGGCGACAACAACGTCCGGCACGCCAAAAGAATAGTGTGCGTGGAAAGAAATTCGCTCCAGCGTTCGCCGCATCGCAAGCGCCGGGGTAGAATCAATTCCATGTACAGAGGCTTTGCGACCGCCGCGGCTCTGACCGCGGCGGTTTTCATTTGCGTGACAACGACTTCCATCACGCACGACAGCTCAGCAGAAACAGATTCCGCCGGAAATGAACGGCCACGCCGCCGTCGCGGAAATTGTTTTGCCTGCCGAACTTGAAATTGAAAAGCCCGCGACACTTGCGGTAATTGATAGCGATGGAATGCTCGTCGAAGGCGTGATTGTTTCTTTGCCGGGCGGCAGAAAAGTTACGACGGACGCCACCGGCCGCGCGCGATTTGTGGTTACGTCGGAGCCCGGCGCGTTTGTTGCCGAGGTGCCGGAGAGCGCGCTGCAGCCGCGCGTGCGCGGATATTCGCTGGTGCGTACGCATCCGGCCGGAAATTCTTCGGCGCTCACAATTTCGGAATCTCCGCACATCCTGGTTAACGGTCAACCCGCTGCGGTGATGGGTTACGGGTTTCGCGGCGACGCGGAATTTGATGCCGTAACCGTCGGCGGAAAGCCGGCGATGATTCTAGCGGCGTCACCGATGGGAATCGTCTTTCAAACGGCGGAGAACGGCGAGTCTGGGTCCGGCGAGTTTGGTGTTGGGCGTTGCGGGCGTGAAACGCGAACCGATTGCGGTGACGATCGTGTCGATCGAAATTACCCGGCCGGAAGGAAAAATTGTTGTCGGCAATAAGAGCGAAATGTTTGTGCGGGTGGAGGGCACGGAACAAAAAGTAATGCTGGCGATAGAAAATCGCGTGCCGGACGTTGTGGAATTAACCGACGGAAATTTTCATTGGGTGATTTCCAGCGGTGGCGTGCTGAACGAAGCTACCATTGCAATGCGCGCGCGCGGCGGCGGAGATTTTTCCGTGAGCGTGCGCGTGGCGCCGAGTACCGGCGCAGCGGCGCCCGATTTGAATTTGGCGCGGCGAGAGTTGCAGGCCGCGCAGGGACTCGCCGAAGGCGAATGGATCGCGCGGATGGATCGCGTGATGGTGAGGATGGATCAGGCCGAAAGAAATCCGCGCGACGCATCGAAGTTGCAGCAGGAAATCGCAATAATGTTGGCGGAAAATCCTCCGCCGGACGTGAAGCGGCATTTGCAGCCGGCATGGTTGGTAGTGGCGCAAAAGAATTGATTGCGCTGTGCACGGTTTTTTGGCAATTTTCGTGTGCTAGAATCTGCGCACCCGGCGACTGAACTTTTTCGGAGGTAGCCATGAACGAACCGATTCCATTCACTCCCATCACAATCGGCATCGCTGTGGTTCTTTTTCTTCTTGGCGCCGCGATGACGTCGATTTGGAGCCGGCTGCATGCGCGCGAACTTTCCGCGCGAGTGCGCGAATTGGAAGCTCTGCGAGAGCGGTAATCAATCCGTTGAAGCGGAAGTACGAAGGCAATCGCTGGAATTGAAAGCAGAGCGCGACGTGCTCCGCGAAAAATTGGAAATGGAACAGCAGCGGCGCGCCAGCGCCGAAAGTTCCGCAGCAAAAGCGCGAGAGAACATTGACGAGCAAAGAAAACTGTTGGACGAAGCGCGCACGAAATTCGCCGATGCGTTTCAAGGATTGGCGTCAGATGCGCTGGGAAAAAGTTCGCAGCAATTTCTGGAGCTGGCAAATTCTAAATTTGAATCCTTGCGCGGCGAAGCAGAAGGCGATTTAGAACAGCGCAAGGTGGCCATCGAAGGATTGGTGCGTCCTCTGGGCGACACTCTTGGACAATTAAATGAACGGCTGCAACAAGTCGAATCATCGCGACAGGAAGCCTACGGCGAATTGCGTACTCAGGTGAAGCAGCTTGCGGACACCAGTAAAGAATTGCGCGTGGAGGCCAGTTCGCTTTCCAATTCGCTGAAGCAGCCGCAAGTAAAAGGACGCTGGGGAGAGTTGACGCTGCGCCGCGCGGTGGAACTGGCGGGTATGTCCCCGCATTGCGATTTTGTGGAGCAAGTTTCTGTTGATACGGAAGGCGGCAGGCTGCGTCCAGACATGATTGTGCATTTGCCCGGCGGCGGACACGTGGTGATTGACGCGAAGGTTCCATTGAACGGATTTCTTGCGGCCACCGCTGCGGAAAATGATGATGAACATGCGGCGGCGATGCTCGAACACGCGCGATTGGTTCGCGGACACATTCAATCTCTTTCTGCGCGCGAATATTGGAAACAATTTGAACCGACGCCGGAATTTGTTGTGCTGTTCGTGCCAGGCGAATCATTTTTCAGCGCCGCACTCGAATCCGTCCCTACATTAATAGAGGAAGCGATCGACAAGCGCGTTGTGCTCGCAAGTCCAACGACATTAATTGCATTACTGCGTGCGATTTCGTACGGATGGCGCCAGGAAATGCTGGCAGAAAATGCGGAGCGCATCAGTTCGCTGGGCAAGGAACTTTACGAGCGGCTCACAGTTTTCGCGGATCATTTGGGCGGTGTGGGTGATTCTCTCCGAAAGGCGAACGAAGGCTACGATAGGGCAGTTCGATCATTTAATACGCGTCTGCAGCCGGGCGCGCAAAAATTCCGCGAATTGGGTGTGGCCAGCTCAAAGGAAATCGAGCCGCTGGAGCCCGTGGGAAGCCTGCTGGAGCCGTTGTCCAGTGCATCTTCCTCGGAACCTGATATTGCGGCATCGTCTGACACGCCCGCGGCGCGAGCGGCTTCGGCTTCCGCGTCTGAAAATTCGTGAGCGCTTCGCGCGCAGAAGTTTCACAAAAATAAATTGCGATGAGATTTCCTACCTGCATTGAAAATAATTATTTGACGGAAAATATTTAGTCGAGAAGTTTGCGCACAAGACGGCGTAGTCGTTCGCGATCCACGTCCGGCATGTGGAGAAATTCGACGCCGCCGCCGGACGCGCTGACGTTTCGTACGACCGCGGTGGAGCGAATGTGCCAAATTCCTGCGCGAATATCCACGCGAATGTGATCGCCCACGGAAAAGCGCCGCGCGGATTCAATGAACGCGCCGCCAAGACTGATTTGGGTGACGCGCCCTGTCGCGGCTGCGGGTCCTTTTTTCGAGCGAATTGATGTGCGTTTTTCGGCTGGGATTTCTGCGCGAGTATCAACGTGCGTTTCGATTTTTGCAGTGTACGGATGCTCGAGCGCAATGCGGAAATAACGGCGCGGGCGCGCGTGAGAAATGTTGGATTTGTTTAGCGCGTCATTCGACGCACGAAGCCGCGCGGACGACGGATGATTTTCAATCAGCGCGAGCGCTTCCATTGCCGCAGCGCGAAGTCCAGCCGGCTCGGTGTGAACAAGTCCCTGACGCTGGCGCAAGAGAGTGCGCAGCAAATCGGCGGCTTCCGCAGCGCGCAAACGTCCGAGCGCTTCGATCGCCTTGATACGGATAAAAACGTCGCGCAATTGTTCCGTCGATCCTGCGGCAATTTTGCACAGAATCGGAGCTGCGGAATTTTCGCCGGTGATTCCGATTTCATCGATCATCACGGGAACAACAAGCGGATGCGCATCCGGAAGAAGTTCGACGAACGCGCGCGCGACTCCGGTGGGTTTCATCGTTAGATCACGGCGTGTCAATTCTGCTACGGCCAGATCCTGCAAATTCCAGTCCCATGCCGGAAGTGCGCGCGGCAAATCGTTCACAAGGCGCTGCGGTTCTGTGGCTGCCAAAAGTTTTATGGCCGTGGCGGCACGATGTCGGCGCGGGTCATTCAAGTGTGATTCAAGTGCGCCAAGAACCGGTTCGCCTGCGGCAAGAACGAGACGCGCCATCGCAGGAAGATCGTCGAGTCCGCGATGCGCATTCAATGTTGTGCCGAGCGCACTGAGCAATCGCTCTGGATTTCGTGCGAGCAAACGCGCGAGCGCTGCATCAGTTGCGTCGTGCATTCGCGGAGCCTTTGCGGGGCTGGGCAGGATCGCCTTGTCTAATAATAGTTGCCAATTTGTCTCGACCATCAAACGTTCGGCAAGCGCGGTGAGATGAGAATGTTCGGCATCGCGCGGAGCGTCTTCCAGAGCGACGAGGATGCGTTCAAATTCGGCAAAGTCGTTCCGCACAATCGAGAGGCGCGCGAGATTTTCCACGAGCGCAGCGAGCATTCCCGCGATTCCCGGCGAAACTTCGGCAACCAGCGCGCGAACTGCGGCGCGATCGAGTTCGACGGGGCTTTCTTCCAGCCACAAATGTTCGATGACGGGAAGAAGTTCGACCAATCCGTTTGCGGCGGTTCGGCGCGCGCGACTTTCTTCAGATTCTAGAGCGCGGCCGTAATTTGAAATTAAGATTCGCGATTCGCGAATCGGCGCGCTGCCGTGACTGCTCCGTCCCGCGCTCAAAAGTTGATCAACATACCGGCGCAGAACGGCAAGTGGAACGCACCACGCTTCGGGTCCGCGCAGCGCGGCGGATTTTTCACGGGCCGGAAGTTCGTCCCAGAAATTGTGGTGAAGACGCTCGGCGCAAAGTTCAGCTGCGGCAGAAGATAATTCAGAAAGGCTGGGAATTAATGCGCGTGCTGCGCGAGACAGTGCAGCGTCAAGCGATCCAGAAAAATTTAGGCGCTCCGCCGAATCAGCATTTGCGCTGGCGGCGCGAACGAGCGATTCACTAAGACTTAGAAAGACTCCGCGCAAATCAGAGACTGCCAACCGCCCCGCGAGAAATTGAGCGGTGAGAGTTTCCAGCAGCAGGTATTCGGAAACGCGCGCGAGATATTTGTCTCCGGCTTCGCAATCTCTCGGAGCATGCTTTGACATTCCGCGAACAAGCTGAAGAATTGTGCGGCTTTCTGCGTCAAGCACAGCCATTTGAATCGATTCGGCCACGCGCTGAGAATTATTCTCCGTGCTGGCTGCAACGATTGGTTGAATACGCGCGAGCAAACGCAGCGCGACGGACAAATCTTCAAATGTGGGTGGCGCGGCAGGCGCGTCAAGATGATGTGGTGCGAACTGCGCGCCGGGATGCGCAACCAAAACGGAAACCAGTGTTGCGAGCGCCGCAGTCGGACGTTGACGCAGCGGAACGTTGACGCGAATTCCGAGGATACGGAACTCCGCGAAGCGCGCAGACCATTCCGCGTCAGAAAGATTGCGCGGAAGATTCAGCATGCGGCTGAAGGAGTCAATCTCGCCAAGATTTGTTTGCGGAAGAAATAAAAGCGTGCGAATGCCGCGGCGTTTCCAATTGTCAATGAGACCGGTCCACGCGGCGTTTATTTCCAAAGGAACCGGGTCTGCATTTTTCGTGGGGCAAAAAACTAGAATGTCATTTTCAATTCCGATGGCGATTGAAGAAACGCGTTCGAGCGCCGCGCGCAAATGAATGTCGGCGGTCTCGAGCGCAGTGTTCGCGAGTGGATGATTTTTCTGATACAGGCGCGTGGCAACACACAGCGCTTGAAACGAGCGCAGAAATCGGGCGACGCAGAATTCTACGGCATCTTGAGGAGTCGCATTGGCTTTTGATGTTACGGCCGCTTTGCTTCCGCGATTTGCCACGGAAGCGCGCGCGGAATTCGCGGACGAGGCGCGATTTTTGCCGCTGGATTCGCGATATAGACGCGCGTCATCAGACGACGGAGCCGGAAGGGCGTGATGCGCCATGCGACTATGTTCTATCGGGAGGGGGCGTGGCGAAAAAATTGTGCAAGCGGAGTGGTCGAATCGGTAACTGGGCTGGCTTTTGAGAACGGTGAAGTTTACTGGATCGGAAGAATATCGTCGGTGACGTGTGCCCAGTCCGGCAGGAATCGCAATTTATTTAGAAGTGCTTGATGCTCGGCGGGGTGGAGATGACCCTGCAAAACCAAGGTGCCGCCGTTAAGAGTTACGCGAACACGATTGGAAAGTCCGGCGTCACCGAGACGCTGATCGATTGCAATTTTCAGATTCGCCATGCGAACGCGCAAAGGCACCGGAGCGCTTGCAACCGAAGTTGAAGCTGGTGAAAGTTGGGGAGGAGTCGCGGAAGTCGAATCGGAAATTGTGGAAACAGTTGGCTCGGTCGATTTTACTGGCGCGTCGATTGGATTTTCGGTTCTAGGTTTTGCGGATGAAGCTGAATCGTCCGCGGATTTTGATTTTGCTGTCGGCGCGGAAGCGCTGCCGGAATCATCTTGCTTCACTGACGACGCTGGCTTCGACGTTTTATTTTTTGCCGGCGCGATTGGAGCGGAAGGCGCAATCACTGCGGGCGCGGGCGTCGTTGAAGTTGTCGCCGGCGCGGAGTTTTTATTGAAATACGAATGAAATGCTGCGAGAACATCGTCCGTGTATGGACGCACATAATAGCAAGTGCCCGCGATCACACCCAGGAGCATCAACGAAAACCAAAATGTTGACCAACTGCGCGCCTTCTTATTGCTCTTGTCCAACGCATTGTAAATTGTTCCTGCGGTAGGAACAGCAACGGCACGGGCCACGTCCGCCAGTGCAATATTTGATGGAGGACGCGTGTAAGTTCCGCGAGCTTGAGGCGGTCTGAGCGAGAGTTTCGGCGGCGCTGCGGGCGTCGGAACATAAGATGCGTGCAGATTTGCGCGTAATCCCTGCTCAAAGTTGCGGTAGTTCTTCAGCGCTTCCAGCATCTCACTGCAAGTTTGGAAACGCGCGGTTGGATCTTTTGCGAGGGCGCGCGCAATCACGTTGCACAATCCTGCGTTGATGGAAGGATCGAGTTCGCGCGGCGGAACCGGTTCTTCGTTGACGATTTTGTAGATTACGGTTGTGATGTTTTGTCCGGGAAATGGTTTTTCGCCGGTGACCAGTTCGTACAAAATTACGCCGAGGGCGAAAATATCGGAACGGCCGTCAACAGTTTTGCCTTTAATTTGCTCCGGTGACATGTAAGACGGAGTTCCGATGACCGCGGCGGTTTCCGTTGTGTTGAAGCGAAGGATTTTCGCGGTGCCGAAGTCGGTGATTTTCACAGTGTCGTCCGCGGCAATCATCAGGTTGGCGGGCTTCACGTCGCGATGAATAATATTGTGCTTGTGCGCGTAATCGAGCGCGGAACAGGCCTGCTCGATAATTCTTATCGCGCGCGGCAAAGGAAATGACTGGTGCTCCTCAAGTAGCGATTGCAAACTGCGGCCTTCCACCAATTCCATGGTGATGTAAAACACGCCGGCCTCTTCGCCTGCGTCATAGACGACAACAATATTTGGATGAGTGAGAATTCCGGCGGCGCGCGCTTCGGTTTGGAAACGCGAGAGAAATTCAGGACGGTTGGCGCTGCTTCCGTCGGCGGAAAGATGCATTGTTTTTACGGCGACGTCGCGTCCGATCACGGGATCGTGCGCGCGATAAACAACGCCCATGGCGCCGCGGCCCAGTTCATCAAGAAGCTGGTAGCGGCCGGTTTTGGCAAGTGTCGTCATCGGACTGAGTTGGTTGCAGCGCGCGTCCAGTTGAAAATTGTGGCGGACGCGAAGCCGCTGCCTTTCCTGCCATTGCAGGAGGAATGCTCGCGAGGTTTTTCGGCGCGCGCGGAGACTGGCGAGAAACCGCGTTGGGCCGGGCTCGGCGCAAGAAACGGCGCCGGATGCCGAGGTCATACCTCAATTGAAAATAGCGTTGAGGATGTAGGGCGTCAACCAAACGGAGGTACAGGGTGTTCCGGAACGGCAACAGGTGCGGATGATCGGGACGGGCAGACAAGAATGTCTACGCTACTCAAACCGTCGCCCTCCGGGGTAACTATATTTCCACCCCACCCCCTCCCCCCTACAATTCGCATCAATATAAAAACAAAGGGGTTAGGTCAGCCCTTCTTAGCATCAGTTTGAAAACAAAGGACTTAGGGGCAGTGGCTAGTGGTTAGTTTCTAGCGACTAGCTGCCTCGGACGTCCTACCCCCCCCCCACCCCCACCCCCTGTTTTTGTCATGAATATCAAAACAAAGGACTTACGGACGCGAATCGTGTTAAGAATATCATTCTAAAGGACTTACTCCTGGTAAGGGTGCAAGTCCTACGTTTTCATAGCTTTACGTGCCGGAGAAAAACTGCCATCTTCAAAGGTGCGTGCGCCTTTTTGGAAATACGACGACACGATCCCAACGATGAAGCAGTTCCCTCATCCCCAAGTATCGTTCGGGACGCATCCCGAATGAAAAGATCGGGAGTCGCGTTTGGGTCCGGCAGGCAGGGAGTAACTCGTTTGAGAATTACTGCTTTGGACGGAGCGTCCAAGTCTGCGGTTCAGGGTAGCGCGGGTGGGGAAGTGATGTCAAGAAAACTATAGTACTGAGTACTAAATACTTGACGGGGAATTGGGGAAGAGTATTCGAATGGGAGTTCGAATGGTCATGTCGCGAAGTCGAGAATCGCACCCTTGAACGGCGAAGGAATGAGGCGCCTAACGGCATCGTGCGATCGATCCAAGCCAGTTTTCAGAGGTGTGTCGGCGCCGCCTTGACTCTACCACGATGACGCCGCATGGCAGGACGATATATACCGAACGGTGGTGCGTCGCGGGACAGCGAAGCAGAAGGTTAATGTGACAGATCGTCGGGACGCGACCATCTCTGAGGCGGGAACTGCCCATCACCCATGTCGTCGGGATGAGAAAAACAGCCATTCCAAGTTTGTCCGTCAGGTCCCATAGAGCGGCAGAACACGAGCCAATGGTGGCTCCCGTAAATATCGTCATAGAGAACCGAGCCATATACGAAAGCCGTCACAATTCTTTTGGAAAAACGGTCTTTCACCTCTTGGCCCAAAGATTGATGCACGGTCGGATCGGGTTCGCTCTCATTTGGCCAAAGGACACAGAATGTCCCAGAATTACTAGGTGCGATTACGGTCGATGGCCCGTAGGCTTGGGCATTGAATATGATGTCGCTCTCTTTCTGCGTGAGTTCTACATTGCAAGACAATCTCGCATTAATGGCCGGAGTTTTCCCCGTATCAGCCAGAAATATCCGAATGTCCCAGGGCTTTCCTACCTCGAAACTGCCGCCGATCCCATGAACGGCTACCCAGGCGCGCTGATCCAGTCGCATCTCATCGAGTTGACCGCTCATGATGGAGTATTGATAGATAGATGAGAAAGCAAGGACACAAGTAAACGCAGCAATACACCAATCAGTAAAAGTGCTTCCGTTCTTAACCCAATCCCAGAATTCAGCATCCCACGAAGAGTGCGCCATGCGCGTCTAGGACCGAACCGTTGCGGCCAACCGAAGCTTGTGGATTTGGCCTTCGCAGTACTCCTCAAGCTCAGCAAGACAGGCGAACCGGGGCGTGACGGAAACCCTAGGCAAATCCTCCGACGGTATGGCCCGCTGGCCTACAAAGAACATTGTTTCGGTCGGACATGTGCAGCGCTCTCGTCCGCGTCTGGTGAGGGCTGGGCAGTCTTCATCGTGTTTTCTCGGTTCATTGAGTTCCGCTATCACACTCGCTTGATATAGATCGCGAACTTCACGTGTGAAGGGATGAAGACGCCTCGAATAATCGCTTTGGTCGTATTCGTCGAAAGGAGTTTCCATGCTGTTCAGCCTTTCTCAAATCTAGAAATTACGCTAACACCGGGACTAATCCTTTTCAGTGCTTCCATACCGAAGATACTTCGTTGGCGCGGCGAATTCGTTGTCCCCTTCTCGGTAATATCTTCCGCCTATAACCTAAATTCGCTTTTCTTTGACCAATCTCCAGTACTGATAACCCAATGCAGTCAACCTGCACGCCTTCGAGTTGATCGCCGCGAAATACATATGCTCTTCTCCGACAGGCACGACAAGACCAACACTCGTGAATTTTTGAAGATCCTTGAAAATCACCGCTTTCGTAGGATCATGTCCGCTGTAGGTGTCTTCATATGTCGGATCAAGCTTATGCTCATCCTGCGGAGTATGAAAATAGTCGGTCAATTTCCTCATCGTTGCGAGTGTCACCTGAGGCGGAACTGTTCTAAGAGAAGTGAAGCGGGTGACATTTGTTTTGAAGATAGGCCGTTGATCCCAAGCACCCAATGCCTGATCTACATAAGCGTAGATGCTGCCTGGTGTGATGTGCCCCCGCAGGTCGGCGGCGCCGCCTTGAAGTGCATTCACCACCAGGGCCGTGAACACTCCGGTACCGTTTATCTCCAAGGCGGATTCCGAATCGCGACTTGCGGTGAGTACGGACAATCCTTCCGACAATTGCGCAACGTTGGAGCCGCTGAGCGCTGGCGACCCCAACGCCCCGGAATGGCAGCAATCGAGGAAGACGATTTTGTCCTTGGCCTTGGATTGGTTGGCAAGCTTTAGGATGTCGTCCATCGAGACACCTTCGTCGTATTTTATGAAGTCGGTGGTGACGATGTAGCCGCCGAGGCCATTAATAAATCCATGCCCAGAAAAGTACAGAAGGGCAACGTCCGGATCCCCTGAAAACAGAGTTTCGATCGCTGCCTTGAGCACGGGGCGCGTGATTGTGTCGCTCGGAGAGGTAATTAGCTTAATCTCGAAGTTCGGCGCGCCGTCGCCGTGAGTCCCGAGCACCGTGCTCATCGCGTTTGCATCGTTCACGCTGCCTCGCAACTGAGCACGCGGATAGTCATTAATGCCGACAATCAGAGCTTTTCTCATCGCACACGTCACAGTCCATCGATAAACGTTTTGAGATTTGCCCAACTCCAAACATTGATCCGTTTGCCCGTTAACAGAGCTGGGAGCCTGGGCCGTTCGCCATTTATCCAAATCAACATCGTTGGAATGCCCTCTTCGTACGCACACTGAATTTCCCATTGCTGCCCGTCTGCTGCAGCGGTGTTCTTGGAAATTAGCGCTACAACTCCGTCGCAGCTTTTTACTCTCGCGCGGCAGTTCGTTTTCCAACTTGAATCCCACGGGTCTCTGACGGACATGTCGACGAAATCGAACGGCGACTTGTCATGCCGTGCTTGGCCGACCAGAAAGTCCCGATAGACTTTGTCATCAGCCGCAAATGCGACAAAAACACGTTTATTCGCCATTTTTCTCCTTTTGAATTCGGTTTTGGATTCTGAATCGCAAATTTTCCTGGCCGAAAGGGAGGCAATTTGATACGGAGCCTCCCGTTAAGATCTCGGCCTTGACACTTTCTTTCGTTACGACTTCTTCGTATTGACGCTGAACTTCACGTGTACAGGCACCTTCGTCGGCTTTTGGGCTACGAAGTCCACCTTCTTTCCATCGCCAGTTTTGAAGGCCACTTCTGTCGGCCTCTTTACGACAACGTGCGCATCGAACTCCACCTTCTTACCCATGGTTTCTCCTTTTCTGATTTCGCCGAACGCCGAGGGACCTTCGACAGATTCGCCATCGATCCGTCGGGCATCGAGCTTCAGGGCAAAACTTTAGTTTTATCGGAACGGGAAGGGACTAAGGGGTGCTAACCCTTAGAAGAATAAGCACCTACGTAAAGCTCCTGATTGACATCATCATCGCCACGTGGTACTTAAACGCTTACCGAGCCGATAGCTTTGCCGCTCATTGGTTTTTCGGTCGCCGGAGGGCTGCTTAGAACAGTCCCTCCGGCATTTTTATTAGACGCGCTCCTCCTCCAATAATCGTAATTGCAAAAGTCGAATTGCCATGGCTTGCCGGCTAACAGCGAACAGGTCGGCCAAGCTAGCTTCAAAAAATCCGGACACAAATTGCTGCTCGCCCGCCAATGTGAGCGCAGACTCGCGGGGATTCTCGCCATTCTTTAGAAGAAACTTCTCAGCGGTCAATCTTTCTCTAAACTCTCGTATCACGGCCCAGTGCGGCATCAGCAACTCGGAGGCGAAAGTGTTCGCTTGCCACTCTCGCCAATCTTCATCAGTTGTTAGCGTGCGCGGCCCCGTCGATTTTCGCGCCCATGAGTTAACGACACGTTCGGCGACCGAATCTGATCTTGCCGGAGATCCTTCGATGAAGACCTGCAGTCGCGCGAGGGGACGCCCGTTCACCTTTGCCGCGCGTGGCAGGTGTTCAACAGCGTGAAAAAGTTCGTGAGCCAAAGTGAAATTGAATCGTGCTTCATCTGACTGGCCGTCGCTGTCTGCTAGAACACTGTTAACCACAATTCGGCGGCTGCCAGAATTGTCCCAGCCTGTAAGCCCAAGGACGAGCGGGTTCCCATACTTATCGCACTTCAATTCCTCGATCTTATAAATTACTCCGGGCTCGTTCTCGACAATCAACTCGATCGGTGTTGGCGGTTCGTAATTTTGTTCGGTAACGCCGTTTCGTTCCAACATCTCGTGCGCAATCGCCGCAATTTGTAGCCGAGTCAATCGCCGGGGTTTTGCCTCCGCAGCGAAAAGTCCGTCCCTCATGCTGCCCGAAACGCGAGGCAATTCCGATTTCAGTGACGCAAGTTTTTTCTCGATGTCCTCTTCGGTCATGCTCTGCTCTCGCAGGAACTTACGGATAAACGCTTCGACCGCTTCGGAATCCAGTTCCGAACGGAGCCGATAGAGAGCGCGTAGCTCGGGGCTTTCCTGAACCGTTTGGCCGTGCGCAGCGGCCGATGCTCTCGGACTAATTACCTTCGCAGTGAAATTCTCTACTGGAACATTGTATAATCGGGCCATGTGTACGATTAGCTCGCCGGAAGGAACCTCGACGTCATTTTCGACGCGACTGAGGTACGCTGATGAGATTCCGATCTCACGCGAAACATCGCGTAGGCCTCTGTTCGCCTTCAGACGTGCATCTCGTGCAAATTTGCCGAAACTCTGCGGCTTTGGTGTCATCAGCCACGCCCCTAAAATCTAACCACACCCTACCACGGTACCGTTGATGATCCGTCATCACTCAGAAAATGTCAAGATGTGGAATTCGGATTGGAACAACCCGTGAACCACATCGGCCCGCGTCGGCCCGGTTCGTTCAGTCCTTCTCCCACACTTTCCAAAACGACTCTACCGTCGCGGGCCGTGTCCGGCGCAATGATTGTTTGCGTAAGCGTAGATCTTCGCGTCCTTTTTTGATTCGCCGGAAATACTCTAGAACCCATACGTGAAGGCGACGTGTGGGCATCCGGCGTCGGCAGAAACAAGTGCGGCCCACCTGAAGGTGGCCCCTACATAGGCAACGGCCGGGGAACGCAGATTTTGAGGACATGGGTACGGAATTCGGACGCAGGGGCTGAAGCCCATTTCGAGTGCCACGAATAGGGCACGAGTGAACTCGTGCCCTGTTACGAGGCGAAGACGTTCCAGAAAGCCCACACGTTGATGCGATGTGTGAGGCACCCGGCCGCAGAGGATTACGAGCAAATTGAGCAGCAAATTCCCGTCGTCAAAGTGCGGCGCCGGAGATCCTTCGTGGCAACGATGCTGATGGCATCGTCTCGAGGATGACGGCGTAAAACAAAGCGCGAAGACAAAAGCGAAAAGGAAGAAGCAGGTCCCTCGGAGCTCGGGATGACGAGCAAATTCAAAAACAAATTCAAAGGCAATTCAAAAGATAAAGCCCACCAGAGATTCCTCACTTCGTTCGGAATGACGACAGAAGAATAGCGGCCCACCTGAAGGTGGCCCCTACATAGGCAAGACCGACCTTCGCTGTCAGAACTATCAGTGGAAACGTTCGTGATTATCGCTAAAAGTACGGACTGCTACACGGGTTCGGGAATATCCGCATTCATTGCGGAGAGCCGGCATCAGGAATAGGGAGCTTACCGGTAGCAAGAATCTGCCATCCGCACAATGCCATCCGCAAAAGGAGACTGACATGGCCACACCAGCGACCGCACCAAAATCAACTCCAACGCCCGAGGAGCATGACTGGACAAAACCACAGGCGATGGCGATTCCGAAGGAGGGATACTTCAAGGTTGAACAGGGCAGGTACGGCCCACTCTATCCACAGACGCCTGCCTGCTACGGCTTTTCTGTCGTTGCAAAGGTCAAGCCTGGCAGAGAGCAGGCGATCCGCGAATATGGGAAGAATATTGAGGATGCTGTAAAGGGCGATCCTACCGTGCTAGCCCCGTTGAAACTGCACTATCTCCGCTGGATCTTGTTCGATGTCGGCTCGGGATTGCACTTCATGTATCAAGGCATCTTCGACACTGATTTCGATAAATATCTCGAGGACGCTGTGGCGCTCTTCGTCAAAACCGGCATTACCACGGTTTTCGTAAATCTCGAAGGATGGCCAGAGGACTGGAAGACGAACGTGACAGCAGTTATCAAGTTCTTTCGCGATCATCAATGCCCGAGCTTCTTGGAATACGGCGAATATCCCTACGCGAGCGCGGACGAGATCAAGAAAGCCCTGAAGCTCAAGGCGGCGTTCACTAACATGCTGGACTTGATGCAGTAGCGGAGATCTTGTTTTAGTTGTTAGTGAGAAGGCGGTGTCCGTCTTGCAACAATCGACTGGTACTTCACAAGCTTTGTCCAAACAAACGGATCCGCCTGCTTCGCTTGAGTTCGATGACATTCAGCATTTTCTGATGTCGCGGCCACCTGCGCGGGCAGCGCGTTACGAGTTTCTGTCATTTCGGAATGGGGCGTGTGGACGAGCGTGGCTGACGGGCCTAACCGACAAGGTGGGAACGGTAAGCACGGTCGGGTCGAATGTAGCTGACTCTAGATGGGTGACACTCGCCTTCACGTGGAATGGATTACGAGCACTCGGTGTGGACGAAGCATCGTTGGCCACTTTTCCGGAAGAGTTTCGTCAGGGCATGGCTGCCCGAGCGGGAATCCTCGGGACCACTGGCGCGAATCATCCGAATCATTGGATCGGAGGATTGGCGAGCGCGAATCTGCATGCGATTGCAATATTGTTTGCGCGTGATGTGGCCGAACGCGAGCGGTGCCGGGACGAACATGTAAAACATGTGAAGCAGTGCGAGGGAGTCGAAGTTTTGTCCTCTCTGGATTTGGAAGCTATCCCGCCGTTTGACCACGCGCACGAACACTTTGGGTACCGTGACCGGCTTTCGCAGCCAGTGATCGAGGGAACGGGAGTGGAGCCGACGCCGGGATCTGGTCCACCGATCAAAGCCGGCGAATTTTTTCTTGGCTATGCTGACGAAAAAGGTCCTGCCGCGGGACTCCCCCAACCGGAAATTCTTTCGCGCAACGGCAGCTATGTCGCGTATTTGAGAATGGAAGAGCACGTAGGCGCATTTCGCGATTTCCTCCGAGCCAATGGCGAAACACCGGAAGAGCAGGAGTTGGTCGCCGCCAAGTTGATGGGACGATGGCGGAGCGGCGCTCCGTTGGTGCTCGCGCCGGACGAGGACAATCCAACGCTGGGTGCTGATTCTCAACACAACAACGATTTCAATTACGGAAAGATGGACCCGCACGGCTATGGCTGTCCGCTGGGTGCGCACATCCGACGCATGAACCCGCGCGATACCGCAGTGAACATGAACCGGCGGAAGATGATTCGGCGAGGCGGGACTTACGGTCCGGAGCTGCCCGAGGGCATGCCTGACGACGGCGTTGAGCGAGGCATTGCGGCGTTCGTCGGGTGTGCGAGCCTTGTGCGCCAATTTGAATTTGCGATGAATGTTTGGGCGAACGACCCAAATTTTCACGAGTTAGGAAACGAGCGCGATCCGATTTTCGGCACACAGGACGGCACTTTTGACATGACCATCCCGAAGCGGCCCATTCGGAAAAAAATCACGGGCCTACCGGCTTTCACGACGATCCGAGGCGGCGCTTACTTTTTGTTGCCGGGGATAAAGGCGCTGCGATATTTGGCGTCGCTGAACAGTACAGAAAGGTAGGCAATCATGAGCACCGCTCCTCAACCGCCACGCACTTACAACCAGAACCATGCGCCCCGAAATTACACTCCGGGCAAACGCAGAGTTTCAATTTACTGGACCTGGAGTTATCCCTGGGAAACGAATCGAGACACCGCGGAATTAGACAATCGCTTTTCGACTATGACGGAGGTGCGGAGAGTTGGGTGGCCGGCGTATGAGGGAACGGAATGGGACAAGATGAATTTCCTGCAAGGAATCGCTGGGACCCTGGAACTGTTTCACCGGTCCACGATTGCGTTCCAGAGTGTCGTGGGTGAAGCTACCGGAAATTCAGTTGCAGTATTTCAACGAATCGATCAAGCCGGGTACAAGCTTCCTATAGATGAACGAATTTTGGCGGACACGGACACGCTGATGGTGTTCGGTCTCGATCATTTGGTTTCGGAGCAGGAGGCGGGTTCGGGGGAGATCGAGGCGGTGCGCGAGTGGCTGAAACGAGAAGGAACTTGCCTGCTGTTGGGGCCGCATCACGATGTCGGATTTTCGGAAGATCTGCAGCAGCGCCAAATGGAATATGCGCATCACGGAGATGCGCTGGTTCCTCGGCAGCAGCGGTTCGGGCAGTACACGCGTTCGATGATGAAGGCACTTGGCGTGCCGGTGATCAATCAATTCGGACTTCGCCCGGCGCTTGTGAAAGGCACAAAACAAATTTCGCCGCTGACAATCAACAAAGACTTGGACAAACTTGGCCTTCTGAACGGGGTTAGCACATTTAATTTTCATCCTCACCTGCCGCATTACGCGCTGACCGCTGACGACTCAAAATTCGTTCACGTGCTTACGCGTCAACCGATTGATATGGAGCGGCCGCATCCTTTCACGCAAGCGGGTAACAGCGAGTTCAACTCGTTCATCTGGATGCCACCGAATGCGCAACGCGCGGGAAACATCCTGCTGGCGGACTCCACGATATTTACGACTTTGTTTGGGGGCGTCGAGTCGTTGGAGACCTTTTGGAAAAACCTTGCGACGATGCCGCTGGCAAGCGGGATACAAGCGACGAAAGCGCACGCTGCTGGCTGATACGAGACTCGGATCCCCGAACTGCGAACGTGCGTGACTGCTAAACGTTCGTGACCGTTAAACGTTGATGAGAGCAAACTTTGTATTTCGTGCTTTTGCGTTGTTTGCCCTCGTTGAGGTTGCTAGCTGTGTTGTTTGTACACCCGCTCATGCGCAAGTCAGAGGCGTCTATCCTGTCGGCATGAATGCCACCAACTCTGGGGCGACACCCCACGCAGGATTTACCTATTCAAACCTTTTTGTTTTTTTCTCGCGCGACGAAGAGAAGGGCGCTCATGGCGAAATACTGGCCACAGGCCAGAACTCGATCATGATGGATCTGAATAGTTTTGTTTGGGTGAGCAAAAAGGAGATCAGTTTTCTGGGTGGAGCAGTATTTTCGGCATCGGCTACGCTTCCCATTGCAAACAATTCGCTCACGTCGGACGTCAACGGTGCGCTTAGCGGCGGTGGCGGGTTTGCGGATTCGTATTATCAACCGGTGATTCTCGGCTGGCGCAAGCAGCGATTTGCCATTAAGGCGATTTATGGATTTCTGGCGCCCACTGGAAGATTTGTCGCGGGTGCCAACACGAATGTCGGTTCAGGTTACTGGACGTCAGTTGTTGCAAGTGGGCAGACGATTTATCTGAATTCGAGCAAGACCACTGCTTTGTCTGCGTTTCAGATGTATGAATTTCACGGTACGCAAGAGGGAACGATGGTCCACCCCGGGCAGACCTTAAATCTAGACTATTCACTAACGCAGACTTTTGCGCTTCAACGTGGTTTGAGCCTTCAGGTTGGGTTGGCGGGTTACGGCCAGTGGCAGACTACCGATAAAAGCGGCCCGACCATTACGCCGGAACAGGCATCCGCGCGCTACAAAGTGAACGCTCTGGGATTCGCAGCAAACGTATTGCTACCCGAGAAGAAGGTGAGCGTTGGTTTTAAGTATTTTCATGAATTCGAGTGCAGATCTACCTTCCAAGGATACACACTGCAGATTTCCGGCGTGGTTACGTTCTAAAACGGACGGGGTGACCGCGCTGCGTCAGATGGCGTCGGCGAAGATCAGAGAGGTTGAAGGTGGCCCCTATGAAAATCGAATACAATGCGCACCCGCCGACCTGCTATTCTGCAATTTCTTTGTCCATCCAAGGAGCATCCTGTGGAAATTTCTGGAATAGCTTTTGGCGTCACCGACTGGGCGCAGGTTGAACGTACGGAGCACAAGGGTGAAAACGGTATGGCTTACTGGCGAACGCGAAACTTCGGGGACATCCGCGTTCGGATGGTGGAATATACCGCTGGGTATCTCGCCGACCACTGGTGCAGCAAGGGCCACGTGCTGCTATGCCTTGAAGGGGAGCTGCATACTGAATTGAAGGATGGCCGAAAATTTGTTCTTACTGCGGGTATGAGTTATCAAGTTGCTGACGATGCGGAAGCGCATCGGTCTTCGACCGAGACGGGAGCGAAGTTGTTTATTGTGGATTGATGTAGGGACGAAATTCACTGTTGTGTGTAACTGCGGCCGCCGAGAGAAAAACAAGATCTTTAAACGCAGAGACGCTGAGTTCGCGGAGGAAAAACTAGAGAAAGATTTGAGAACCTCAGGCGCAAATGGGGCGTCTGGAGCACCAGGCCTGAACCTGAAGAACCGTGCCCGTATAACCCAAAGGGTGCGGCACCCGCGACAAACTAAGATCAAGAACCCCACGTTCGCCCTCCCGAAAATCAAGGAGGGACGAACATTGGGCACCCCCTCGGAGACAAGAGCGGCCCACCTGAAGGTGGCCCCTACACAATCGAACCCAAAGTCCCACCCCGACTGAACTGGGCCGAATGCGGCTACCTGTTAGTTCTGACAATTACATTGCCTGGTGGTGTGGTTCACCATTCGCAAACGCAGCTGTATGCGGATGAGTGGCGCGACGCTGCATTCTGCCCAGGATTAGCAACCCGCACTGAATATGTTTGTAGACCGCTTCAGATGCTCGGGACGTATCGATTATCTATCGACATGCAGAAGTTTGAGTAAATTTGAGTAAAGACGGTGAAGAAGGACTTCATGCGAACCAGAATCGTTGAAAGGATATTGCTTGGAGCGGGAACGGTGCTGCTCGGCGTGTCGTGCGGCGCGTGGGTTCAGGGCACATTCGCTTCGCAGGCAGCCATCGAAAGGTTTGAGAAGAATCAGGCGCAGGCGTCCGTGGTGAGCGTGAGTGCGGCGCGAATGACTGATCCCGTCTCGGGTTCGCGAGTTGACTTCGCGCTTTGGTCGCAGAAGCGCACTCGGGAATATAAGGATAGCCTTACACAGAAACTGGATTTGCCTCTCGCCATTCTTCGTATTCCGAAAATTTCTCTGGAAGTTCCCGTGTTCAACGACACGGATGATTTGGTTTTGAATCGCGGAGTGGGCCGGATTCTTGGAACCGCGCGGGTTGGAGAAGGTGGGAATCTTGGGATTGCCGGTCACCGGGATGGTTTTTTCCGCGGCCTGAAGGATCTTAAAGCGGGCGACGAGATCATTCTAGTTCGCACAGGCCAAACAGATAAATACGTGGTCGAGAACATACAGGTTGTCAGTCCCAGCGATGTTTCTGTTCTGAGTCCCACTCGAACGCCCTCGATCACTTTGGTTACGTGTTTCCCTTTTTATTACATCGGGAGTGCGCCGCAACGCTACATCGTGCGCGCTTCACTTAAAGAATTTGGCAAGAGTTTTGGTCAGGACGGTCGGTAATTCGGTATTCCAAATTAAAAGTTTGGAAGAAATAAAACTAAGGAGAAAAGGAAATGAACGCAAAACGTAGAAGTGCAGGAGTGATGCAAAAACTGCTGGTGACAAGCGCCGCTTTTCTCGCGATTACTTTCACCACGTTCGCGCAAGTACAAACGAGTCGACAAGTCGCGGCAGGTGCGCCGACTCGCGACGTTACGGTCGAGCGCGGAACGGTTGTAAACGTTTCGGGCAACAGCCTGATCGTGAAAGCGGAAGACGGAACACTAAGGCATTTTGACAATGTTCCGGAAAGCGCAACGGTGACGGTTGATGGAAAACAGCTAAATGTCCACCAACTGCGAGCAGGTATGAAGATCGAGAGACAAACGGTGACGACGACGGTGCCGAAGACGATCACCACGGTTAAGACCGTCACCGGTAGAGTGATACAAGTTCAGCCACCCCACTGGGTTACCCTGATGCTGGTAGACGGCACGGCCCAACAATTTGAAGTCCCTGCGGGGCAAAAGTTCACCATCGATGGACAAGAAACGGACGTATTTGGCCTCAAGAAAGGTATGAGGGTTGCCGCGCAGCAAGTCACCGAGTCATCAGAACTTGAGGTTTCGCGAGCCGTGACGCGAACAGGATCCATGCCGCCGCCACCGCCTCCACCAGCGCCGGAAGTCGCGATTCTGATTGTTCACGTTCGCCCTGTGCCATCAGCGCCCGCCGCAGCACCTGCTGCTCCAGCAGCTGCCGCAGAACCTGCACCGACGTCGCTGCCGAAGACTGCGAGCAATTTGCCGCTGCTGGGATTGATCGGGATTCTCACAATCGGACTTGGCCTAGCGTTGAGGATTGTGCGAACTACGTTGGGGCGAAGTTGAAGTAGAGAGCTCAAAGCAGACACACAGAGGCGCGGAGAAAAAATTCACGAACCCCAGACGCACATGCGGCGTCTGGGGCACCCGCGTCTGGAGTACCTGACGTTTGCTAACGCGAATCAGTGGATGAAGTTGTGCCGGAGTCCAAGCCGGAAAGATTTATCAATCCGCCGGGATGGGGAGGAGCGGCTTGAGGCTTCAGAGTTTGCGGGCCGCGCCAGTTATCGATGATGGCGACCTGCTGAACGCAGGAAACTGTGCAGTAGGGCGCGCAGGATTTTACGGTTAGATATTCGCGATCGAGATCGGCTTGGGTGTATCCGGACAGCGGAACACCGGGCATGCCGCGTTGCTGCGAACACCAGTGGACCAGACCTTCTTCGCAAATATAAAGATAGCGTGAGCCGGAGCGGCAGCGCCATTCGTTCGCTTTGCCTGCCGCGATGTTGTGCTGAAATCCGTTGAAGCGCGTGAAGGAACGCTTACCGAGCGACATAATTTCTTCAAAAATTTCCTGTTCGTGCGGACCGAGCGGCTGAAGCTGGCCGTTTGAGTCATGAATAATGCCAACGGTGCTGGTGAATCCAAGCGCCATCGCGCGATGCGCAACTTCAAGAGCGTCTTCCGGATTTTTCACGCCGCTGCCTAGGACGGAATTAATGTTCACCTGAAAAACGGCGTACTCGGAAAGATTCTTGAGTTTCTGGTCGAGCACCTTCAAACTTTTTTTGGAAACTTCGTCGGGCTGCACGTTATCAATGCTGATCTGCAAATGCTCGAGTCCGGCTTGATTCAGGCGCTCGATGCGTTCGGGCACAAGGTAGTAGCCGTTGGTGATGAGGCCCGCGATCATGCCGAGCTTGCGGATGTGGCGGATCACGTCGTCGAGTTCGGGATGGAGAAGAGGTTCACCTCCGCTGATGGTGACAATGGCGGTGCCGAGACGCGCGAGATCGTCGAGACGGCGCTTCATTTCGTCGAGCGGAACTGGTTTCGAGACGTCATCGAATTCATTGCAATAGGTGCAGGCAAGATTGCATCGGCGCATGGGAATAATGTGCGCGAGGATTGGCGCGCGCGTGGAAATTCCACGCCACGTCAGCTTGCGGATTTCGCGCGCGCGTGTGCGCCAGTAGCGCAGACGTCGCCGCAGCTTCACATTCCCGGATTGGACGGTTTCTGCCATTTCAAGCTTTTGGAATATAACTTAATTGTACCAGACGCGTGCGGTAAGAATGAATTTGACGGGCGTTCGCGGCAATAGGCGGAACATTTCAGTGAAATCCTAGAGGCGGTAGTGGCGCGGAGAGTTTCTTTGACTTATGCGCGGCTGGGCGCATAGAATCGCGACGGTTTCCGTTTCGATTGTTCAAACAGGTCGGACCTCTCGGAGAAATTGAAATCTACAAATAGGAGCGTTTGAATGCGAAGAAGATTTTGGCTTGGGGCAATGGTGATTTGTTTGTTGGCCGGGCAGTCGGCGCGCGTGAATGCGCAGGGCCGGGCTGGGCGCGGTGGCGAAGCACCCGCCGCCGGAACGGAAGAAGCGTCGACGAAGGAAGAATCGTCGGTGACGGAACACACGATTACGATTGGCGGAAAAGTGATTCCGTACAAGGCGACGGCCAGTACAATTCTGCTGAAGAATGATGCGGGCGAGCCGATTGGTTTGATGTATTCGGTGGCGTACACGCGCAGCGACGTGAAAGATTTGAGCACGCGGCCGATTTCTTTTTATTACAACGGCGGGCCGGGATCTTCGACGATGTGGCTGCACATGGGCGCGTTTGGTCCGCGCCGCGTGGCCACGACGGAAGGCGAATTCACGGCGCCTGCTCCATACAAGTTGGTGGACAACACGGAAAGTTTGATCGACAAGACCGACATGGTTTTCATCGACGCGATGGGAACCGGCTACAGCCACATTGTTGGCAAGGGCGCGCCGAATTTGTTCTACGGAATTGACGAGGACATGGGCGCGTTCGGACAGTTCATCAACATTTATATCAACCGGAATGGCCGCTGGAATTCACCGAAGTTTTTAATGGGCGAAAGCTACGGCACATTCCGTTCGGCGGTGCTGGGAAATTATTTGCAGAGCCGCTACACGATGCACTTGAACGGAATCGTGCTGATGTCGTCGGTGCTGGATCTTTCGTCGTTGACCTTCGGGCCGGGTGATGACCGCGTGTACGTTTATTATCTGCCGAGCTATGCGGCCGTGGCGTGGTATCACAAGGCGCTGAAGAATCGTCCGGGAAATCTTGAAGCGTTCATTGAAGAAGCTCGGCAATACGGCAAAGGCGAATATGCCGCCGCGCTATTCAAGGGCGACAAGATTTCCGCGGCGGAAAAAGACGCCGTGGCGAAAAAACTTTCCTACTTCACCGGACTGAGCGAAGAATATTTGAAGCGCGCGAATTTGCGTGTGACGCTCAGTCAATTCAACGTGGAACTGTTGCGCAGCCGTGGGCTGACTGTGGGCCGCATTGATGCGCGATTTACCGGATACACTCGCGATTTGCTAAGCGAAAATTCGGCGGGCGATCCGGAAGGGCCGGCGGTTGGCGGCGCGTTCACTGCGATGCTGAATCAATACAACCACGAAGAATTGAAATTCGGTTTGGACAAGGATTACCACAACCAGGGCGGGGGAAATTGGAACTGGGTTCGCGGAGCCGGAGGGCGCGGCGGAGGCGGCGGAGGATTTCCGGGCGCGCCGAACGTTGCAGGAGATTTGGCGCAGGCGATGATCACCAATCCGAAGTTGCTGGTGGAAGTGGAAAACGGATATTACGATTTTGCGACGCCGTTTTTCGCGACCGAGTTCACGATGGAGCATCTTGGACTGCCAGCGGATCTGCAAGGTCACGTGCAACTGAAATACTACGACGCGGGCCACATGATGTATTTGAAGGACGGCGCGCGGTCGCAATTGCACGCGAATATTGCGGCATTTGTGGATAAGGCTACGAAGCAGTAGTTATTGACAGAGATAGATACATTAAGTGCGCCGGTTGTTTGTTCTGCTGAAAGGCAGGATGGATGGCCGGCGCATTTTTTATTGGTGGGAAAGTTTTGCTCAGTGCGGAAAATCCTGCTCGGCTTTCCACGCGATACGTTGGAGCTTTGCGGCGATTCGCGCGGAAAGATTCACGAGAGTTGTGGTTTTTCCTGCGTGAGCAACTCCAGTCGCGTCTTCTACCAGGGTTCCTTCCACTTTTGCGGTTGTACCTTCGGGAGAGCGGCCAATAAGAGTGGAGTAGATAGTGCACGCCTCCAGGTATGAACCTTCCTTTGATGGATGATGGTTATCGTCGAAGTATGGATTAATTTCGGGCGCGATTTTTCTGGCTGTTGCCCACGCTGATGACACGGGAGCCAAAATGATCTTGTGTGTATTCCTGAATTCCACGAATGCGTTGTTCAGGTCATTCTGAATTCGATCGGGGTCGTTCTTGTCCTTCCACGTCATTATGATTACGGTTTTTCCGCTGGATTTGCGGATTTCCTTGTCGAACATTTCGGCGTATTTGAAAAAGTTTGCGGGATCGCCGATTCGCTTTTCTCCGTTGACGATGCCGCCGCCGAGCGCGCTTTGTTCGTTCATGACGACGAAGTCCCAATGTTGTTTGCGGATTGCCACGAGTGCAGAGCCTTCGCGCCACAGGTCTTCCAGGCGGGCTCCACCGATGGCAACCATTTCTGTTTTGATGCGGGGGCCATCAAGGCTTTCGGAAATTGCTTCGACTAGGCGCGGCATATTGTTGAAGTAGATGAAACTGTTGCCGATGAAGAGGACGTGGAGTTCCGGTCGCTGTAATTCTTTCGGCGCGTCTTGCGGTTGTTGTTGGCTGAAGCTTGCGCTTGACAGTAGCGACAACAGGACAAACAGAAGCGTGCGGCGAATTGGTGTCGAGCGAATCATTGTGGTTCCGTGTCGAAAGATTGAGATGCGTCAATGAAGATCCAGGATGCCGCGCAGGCGATGGTGATTATGGCGGCGAAATCTAGGGCGATGTTCCATCCGAAATGCGTAGCGATGTATGCAGTGAGAATTGGAGAGACCCATCCGCCGAGATTGCCGAATGTGTTCATCAGGCCGGAAAGGGAGGCGGTGAATTCCTGCGTCATGTCGATGCACGTGGCCCAAAAACTTGCGACGGCGAACATGTTGAAGCCTCCGCCCGCAGCGAGCAGTGCGATGGCGAGCCACTTATTTGTGGCGCCGCTGCCGAACCACAGAAATCCCGCGGAGGCCGGCATTCCAACCCACACGGCGAGTTGGCGTCCTTTGCGTTTGCCGAGTTTGCGAGTGGCTGCGTCAGAAAATTTTCCGCCCAGCGGCGCGAGAACTGCGATCGCGAGATAGGGAGTTGCGCCCCAGATGCCGCCTTGCGAAATGGTGAGTCCGCGAACGCGCACGAGGTAAATGAAAAACCATGTGTGGAAAATATAGATGGGATATCCCTGACAAAAATATCCGACGAGCAGCGCCCAGACGGATGGGCTGGATAATATTTTGCCCCACGGAGCTGGACGCGGTTTATTTGATGCGCTGGCTTGCGCGGATTGAGTGGAACGAATTAGCGCGAGTTCGGCGGAGTTGACGCGGGAATTTTGTTCGGGGCGATCGGTAACGTACAAATGAAATGCGAGCGCGACAAGGAGCCCGGCGAGTCCGCAGAGGATGAATGACATGCGCCAGCCCCAGCGCTGCATGATCCACGAAATTAAAAATGGAGTGAACGCGCCGCTGAGTCCGATGCCGAGCAGAGTGAAACTTGAGCCCGTGGCGCGGTGCGTGGCGCCCATCCAATAGGCGACAATTTTATTTGCAGCGGGCGCGCTGGAAGATTCGCCGATGCCGACCATGAAACGTACGATGATGAGCGAGCCAGCCACGCCGACCCAACGCACAAAAATTAAATTTGGCGCGAGCGCGGTTAGCGCGGTGAATGCGGACCACCAGACGATTGCCGTGGTGAGAAGATTGCGCGCGCCGAAACGGTCCGCGGCCCATCCGCCGGGAATTTGAAAAACGGAATATCCGAGAATGAATGCGCTGAAAACCCAACCCATCGTTTGCGTGCTGAAAGAAAATTCGTCCTGAATAAATTTTCCAGCGATGCTCAGGTTCAGGCGGTCGAGATAAGTGAGCATCAGGACGACGGTGAGCCAGGACATGATGACCCAGCGGATGCGGGTGGGAGCGGAGGACCTTGCGGATTGATTGTTCATGGGCATTTTGTTTTTCGCGATTGTTCGGAAGCATTGTGGCGCAACACGGCGGATTTCGCGCAGGAAATATTTCTAGCCCTGTCCGGTGGAAGCCCGTTGTCCGGGCGTAGAGTTCCGAATTTATTTCGTATCGCTAGGCGATCCGGTTCGGCCGTCGACGACGCAGTGGTCGACTATTCGTGTGAGGCGCAGCTTGACGGCTGGAACATTCAGGTCAGTCGGTATCGGTAAGCGGTAAGCCTGAAGCGTGCTCACGCAGAGCTCTAAGCTGCCGATAGCCTGTGACGCAGCTATTTGATTCTCACCGAGAAAGCTGTGATCGTTAAATGCTTTCAGCGTCTTGATAGCCGCCAATGTTGCAACGTACTTCGGGTCAAACTGAGCTGCATCCGCGTCTTTTAAGGCCGCCGCTTCGCTGAATGAATCTCTTGCGTCGCGATAAAAACCATCTGACTTGCGCTTGTTCTGTTGGCTCCGAACTTGAGAAAAAAGGTAAATTGATCCCGAAAGGGCGGCAGCAATGCCAACATTTATCAGGACAATATTACGCAACTTCATTAGGACGCCGCAGGCAGGCGTTGAAAAATGAATTCAATTGTTATGATTTTTCCGCCCGTACTCATCGGTGGCGTAGACAATACCAAGCGCTCACCTTCCAGCTTAATCTTGCGAATCTGGTCGGTGCCGACCCAGTCCTGTATAAAGGATATATCGACGTGGTGGATTACTTCGTCAGTTTTCAGCGTGAATCGTCCGGCATAGGCAACAAATGTGCTGAAGGCGTCGGCCCGCTGTTCCGTGGTCGGTGGAGTGGGGCCGGCCGCAAAGAGGGGCTTTCGTCCGCCGTGGCTGATGATCGCCGACATTCTGCCGTCCGGAGTGTAGGTGATGAAGCCGGTTGGGCCTACGCCGAACGGGGCGTCGCTTCGTTCGCCGTCAGAGGTTGAACTTGAAGCCGAGACTAGTTTCCATGTGCCGAGAATTGCGGAGTCCATGTTGAATCTCCTGAATCATCTTCGGGTCGAGAATAATCGCAAACGTGCTGATCCGAACGTGATCGTAGCAGCGTTATTGTGATTTTGCTTCTGAAATTTTCCAGGAGTGAGGAAGTTTTGGCGCGCTTGCGATAAACTGAAACGCGCGTGGGGCTGTAGCTCAGATGGATAGAGCAGCAGTTTCCTAAACTGCTTGTCGGGAGTTCGACTCTCCCCAGCCCCACCAGAATTTATTTCTTCGCTTCATTGGCAGAAGCCGAGTCTTGGCGTGAATTTGTCTTGAAGTGCTTCGGCTTGCGTCATGATTGCGCCTGGTTCCACCTTCAGAAAATTCGGATCGTCGGCGCAATAGTAAAATCCGTCATGAGTCCACACCTGTATGCCGGCTTTGGACGGATCCATTTTTGCGGGTGCGCTTATGCCGAGGGAAATCTTCGCGCGATTAATCCATTCGCTGCTTTGAGGCATGATCTTAAGCAGCGCGAAAATTCCCACGATGACGACTACCAGCGCAATCGCGAATTTCCAACGGCGGCGCCGAGCGTCTGCGGCGAATGATTCGCGCAGGCGTTCGCTCGTTGAATCGTTGTCAGCGGGAGAAATCAGTGACGCGTCTAGCGATACGGAACGTCTCGAAGAGAGTGCTGCGGCACTCTTCGAGAGCGTAATTGTTTCGAGGTCAGGTTTGGACTTCGCTGAGAGTGATTCCAGGGATTTGTGTAGCGGTAGTACGATTTTTTTCTGCGGGCTAACTCCGGTGACAGAAATAGAAGACTGCGGCGGAGCCGGAGCCAATGTCTCCTGCTTAGTTTCCGGGATTTCGCGAGGAGAAATTGGAGTTGCAGGAAGTGGCGAGTCATTAGAGTCAATCGAAGAATCGTTCTGAGCCGCCCGCTCCTGATTCGCAATCCATTCGACTATCCGTTGTTCTGTACTGGCGGGGAGATTCTTGAAGGAAATGCCAGCTACTTTCAGCGTTGGGCCGACCCACGTAACGCGGCCGAGAGTTCTAATCGGCTCCTGAATTCCCTCAAGCCGAAAACTCAGGGTCAACTCCATTTCGGGAATCAGTTTCGCGACGGCCTGTAGGGATAATCCACCCCCGCCGATGTCGAGGAGATTGCCTCCATTATTTGGACCAAGCTGAACGACAACCGTCGAGAACGGTTTAAGACGATGGCGAACGTGACTGCGACGCTCAGCGGAAGTGGTGCGAGTTCCGGAAAGTACGGGGCTATCCACGGCGGCCTGCTGACGCCACGATGCGAGAAATCAACGGCGTCGGTAGATACAAGCTCATATTATTTTTTAGCAGAAAAATTCGTAATTTGCCAGGAGGGGCTGAGGAGATTTGGCGCGCGCATTTTTCTATCACAGTTTACGAAAAATATTTTCTGGCATCACGAATTGGATAGAATGCGGAGCATCTTCGGGGGTGACTAGCGATGCGGTTGCGAATTTGTGTTTCAATTTTCGTTGCGGCGATTTCGATTTTTATTTCTGGGGCGGTTGGCGCTCAGGGGAATGGGTTGGTGGCGAGCGACTACCAGAAATTGCGCTCTGTGGGACAGGCGGAAATTTCGCCGGACGGGAAATTAATTGCGTACACGATTGTGCGATATGACCGGCCGGGGCGGCCGTGGGGACAATTGTGGGTGATGGATGTTGCATCGAAGAAATCGGTTCGGATTGGCGCGGAAAATGAAGGATCGGGCGGCGCGGTGTGGTCGGCGGATGGAAAGTGGATTGCCTACATGGGCGCGGCGGAAGGGAAGCACGGGCTGGCGATTGTGCGTCCGGATGGAACGGGCGCAACTTTCAT
Source organism: uncultured Acidobacteriota bacterium (assembly GCA_963778235.1). Taxonomy (GTDB): domain Bacteria; phylum Acidobacteriota; class Terriglobia; order Acidiferrales; family UBA7541; genus DASTCZ01. The sequence continues at coordinate 1,470,179 of CAVZTQ010000004.1, forward strand.
GGCGGAAGTGATGGACACGAATGCGCCGCTGCCTTCGACGGGCGCGAGCGTCACTTGGTCGCCGGACGGAAAACAGATTGCGTTTATTTCTGCGACGCCGGGGCCGGAAACGAAAGATGCGAGTGGCGATCCGATCGTGATTACGCGCTACATGTATAAGCCCGACGCGGGCGAAGGAAATTCGCACTTCAACGACAATCGGCGGCTGCACATTTTTGTTGTGGACGTGGCGACGAAGCGCGTGCGTCAACTAACGGATGGAGTTGCGTACGAGCATTCCATTGACTGGTCACCGAACGGCGACGAAATTGTTTATCTCTCCGATCCTTCGCCGAACGCGGACCAATTTTTCAATTACGATATTTTCGCGATTAAGGTAAGCGACGGAACCGTTCGCAGAATTACGGCGACGGAAAATGCGGAGTATTCGCCGAAGTGGTCGCCCGACGGAAAAATGATTGCGTATTCCGCCACGAAACGCGGGCTGACGGATCGCGAAACTACGATGGAGGATACGCACGTTTGGGTGGTGAATGCTGACGGGACGAATCGGCATGAGGTGGCGACGATGGATAATCGGCAGGGGACGCCGCAGTGGTCGGCGGATAGTAGTGCGGTTTATTTTACGGTGCAGGAGCGTGGGAGTGTTCATCTGTACAGGCAGGCGTTGACGGATTTTGCCCCGGAAGTGATTGTGAGTCAGCGGGGATCTCTCGGAAGTTATTCAGTGGCGAAGAACGGAGAGGTCGCATGCGCGTTTGCGAGTCCGACGGACATGGCGGAATTGCATATGCCCAACGCAGTTGTCGACGCGAACGGCAAGTCAATGACCTATACGCACAACGGTAAATCATCTATTCAGCTCACTGATTTGAATTCTGATTTATTGAAGAGCAAAACAATCGCCGACGTGGAATCTTTCACGTTCACCAGCAACGACAATAAATTCCAGGTGGAAGCGTTTCTCGTAAAGCCGCTCGGCATGACGGCGACGTCGAAGCATCCGCTCATCGTAAATATTCACGGCGGCCCGCACGGACAAAACGGTCCGGCATTTAATTTCAAGGATCAAGTTTATGCGGCGCACGGTTGGGCGGTGCTGCATGTGAATTATCGCGGGTCGACGGGATATGGGCAGGCGTTTGCGGACGCGGTGTTTGGCGATCAGGACGGCAACGAAGGGCAGGATGTTTTGTACGGAGTTTCGGCGGCGCTGCGAAGATACTTGTGGTTGGACCGCGAGCGAATGGGAATTGAAGGCGTCAGCTACGGCGGCCAGTTGACAGACTGGCTGATTACGCAGACGCGAATGTTTCGCGCGGCGATTCCGATTGCGGGAATTTCAAATCTGATCAGCTACAACTACATGACGTATTACAACCAGTACGAGCAAATGGAATTCGGTCAGTTACCGCATCAGGGCGATTTTATGAATTTGATGTGGGAACGCTCCGCGCTGAAGCATGTCGCGGCGGTGGCCACTCCGGTGATGTTGATGCACGGAGAAAATGATGCCGACGTGCCGATTGCCGAAGCTGAACAATATTATGTGGCGTTGAAAGACGTTGGCGTGGATACGATTTTCGTGCGCTATCCGCGCGAGGGACATGGGATTCGCGAGTCGGGGCACACGGTGGATAGTATTTTGCGGTGCATTGCGTGGTATGAGAAATATTTCCCGAAAGTGAATCCGGAAAATCCTTCGGCGGCGGTGCCGTAGAACGATTGAATTGGAGTAATTTGGTCAGCGGGCGGGTCGCGGACCCGCCCCTACGCCTCAGTGCCGCGGGACAAAAGGGCCTGTAATATACAGGGGATTTCAAATACCGCGCGATCGGGCATTTTTTCAGTATTTGCGCTGAGCGCGGCTAAACGACCGGGCTGCAGAAGCTCGCGCATGGCGAGCACGATGGTACGGAAATTATCCACCACAATGCCGACTTCTTTTTCGCGAATCCATTGCGCATTGTAACGTTCCTGCGGCAACGTCCACGCGTTGCATTCTACGATCACCGGCAGTTTCATCAGAATTGCTTCGCTTAAACTTCCGGGGCCCGGCTTGCCGATGAAAAAATCGGAGAGATGCATGTAGTAGGGAATCTTCTTCGTAAAACCTTCCACGAAAATTGGGAAACGCGTTTTCAGTGCACGCAAACTTGCCGCCAACTTTTCATTTTTTCCGCAAATTAAAATTAGCTGCATGTTCAGGTCGGATTCGTTTAGGCGCTCGACAATTTGCGTCATCACTTTCGAGCCTTGGCCGCCGAACATTACGAGGCCCGTCGGTAAATCCGGCTTGAGTCCGAGAGTAATGCGCTCGGCGGCGCGGTCAACTGTGATCGGCTCGTAAAATCGCGGATTTACGATCATGCCCGAAACTTGAAACACGCGATCTTTCGCGTGGCCGAGCGCCAACGCTTGCTGCACCGCGCGATCTGATCCGCAAATGAAATCCTGTTTTTGTTTTTCCAACCAGAAGCGTGGAGGGAAATTTGCGATGTCCGTAAGAATTGTTACGAACGGCCGGCCGGGGCAGGCCTTCGCGAAACTTTCGTAGAGGGCGCGATTGAAATGCGGCACGAGCGAGACGACCATGTCCGGCGAAGATTCGTGCCAATATTTTTCAAGCAGGCGCACAGTGGGCCGGTGATATAGCGCGAGGATTGTCTGTAACGTTCGCAGTAGCGCGATGCTGCCGAGCGTCATGCCGGACTTCAACACATAGTTGTAACAATCCTGAATGCGCACGCCGAAGATTTTCTTGATGATGTCGAGCTGGTCGAGCGCTTCCTGCAAATTAAATAGATCAATTTTCCACGGAAGTTTTTCTGATTCGATGGCGGTTTGAAGCGCGGAAGCGGCGCTGCGGTGGCCGCCCCCGGCGTCGAAGAACACGAATTCGATGCGTTTCTGGTCGTCTGGCATTCAAAGCCTTCGCGGGAAGCCAGCGGGATTCTCGCACAAGTCTTAGCAAGGGAAATGCCATTTGCGCGGAGCGATCTGAGGAAAACTTTTGAAGTTTGTCCAATCGGTCATAAGTCCTTATTAATCATAAGATTATGCGGATGTTACGGGAGCGTAATGCACGAGTGTTACAACAATTTCATGAAGTGTGACATGCACATCCACTCTTACAACTCCGGAGCGTGTACCTCTCCGGTACTTCGCGCGTTTTGTCGCGAAAGCTACAGCGATCCCGCAGAAGTGTACGAGACGCTGCAACAGCGCGGCATGGATTTATTCACGCTCACCGATCATGACTCCATTGACGGCTGCGATTTGTTGCGGCGCAACCCAAACTTTTTCATCAGCGAAGAAGTTACGTGCACGATGCCCAGCGGAACGATCGCGCACATCGGCGTTTACGATTTGAACGAGCGTCAACACATTGAAATTCAGCGCCGGCGAAACGATCTGGTCTCGCTGCTGATTTATCTTACCGAGCACCGGCTGTTCTTCAGCATCAACCACGTGTTTTCAAATTTAACGGGCCGTCGCGCGAAGGAAGATTTCCGCTGGTTCAGCGAATATTTTCCGGCGGTGGAAACTCGCAACGCGGGAATCGCCGGCGCGGCGAATCGGCAAGCGGTGCGGTTCGCGGCGCGCACGAAAAAAATTGCGATTGGCGGAAGTGACGCGCACACGCTGGAATCCGCGGGCGTTGCGTTCACTGAAGTTCGCGGAGCGAGGAATAAGGAAGAATTTTTTCAAGGAATGCGAAGTGGCGCGGCGAGAGTTCGCGGTGAAGCGGGTTCTTTCTCGCGGCTCACATCCGACGTTGCACGGGTTGCACACGAAATGATGCGCGAGGAGCGCTGGACCAGAATTCTCGCTCCACTTGCGCTGCTGATTCCGGTTGTCGTGGCGGGCCACTTCGTTGCCGAGCAAATTTTCGCGCAACGTTGGGCTCGACGCGTAATTCCCGCACCGCAAAGCCGTGACCGTTGGACGCTTATCACTACGCCAGTGGATCCGGCGGAGGAGCTGGCATGAGCGCAGCGCGAGCAGTCTGGGGATATATTGATACACGCGATCAGGATTTGATGCGTCGTATAAATCGCTGGCGTGCGCCGCGATGGGTGCGTCTGTGGATGGTTTACGCCACGCGCTGCGGTGACGGCTGGCTGTGGTACGCGCTGGGAATTGTGCTGGTTGTTTTTGGTGGAGCGCAGCGAGTGGCCGCGATTGGCTCGGCGATTTTGTCGGTGGCGATTGGCACGTTGCTATTTATGTTGGTGAAGCGCGCGAGCCGCAGAAAGCGTCCTTGCCAACTCGAGCCGCATTGCTGGTCAACAGTTTTACCGCCCGACCAATTTTCATTTCCTTCCGGACATTCCATCACGGCGTTTTCAATCGCGATGACGGTGGGATCTTTTTATCCGCAATTTCAGGATTGTTTGCTGGTGTGCGCGGTGAGCATTGCAATCAGCCGCGTAATTCTGGGCATGCATTTTTTGAGCGATGTGATTGTGGGCTCGTCAATCGGTGCGCTGCTGGGATACGGCTGCTTCCGACTGTTCGCATGAAATATTCGTACCGCGATCTTCGCGCAATTATCCGCAAAAGTTACGCGCGGTTTCAGCGAGCACCGCGGCGCATGTCACCACGGAATCCAAATCCGCCCATTCGATTGCCTCGTGCGCGCCAGCTCCGGCTGCTCCGTAGTTAACCGTTTCCATTCCTGCGGCGGCAAATAAAGCGGCGTCCATCCAGAATGCAACGCCGGCCTCTTCCGGCGCGCGGCCGTGAATTTTCGTTGCGGCGCTCCGTACGCATTCGGCGATGCGTGCTTCGCGTGGACAAACGAGGGACGGGCGATCGAGCAACAATTTAATTGAAGCTTCTTCGCCGGCTGCGGAAATCACTGTCCGAATTTCTTCCATTACTTGCGCAGTAGTTTCGCCGGGAAGAGTGCGGCGCTCCAATTGCATCGTGCAACTTGGTGCGTAAGTACTTAGTCCCGCGCCGCCGTGAACTGTGGCACAATGTTGTGAAGCTGCGCCGACGAGCGGATGCGTTCGCGCGCGAAGAGTTGTGCGGTCAAATTCATCCAGCGCGGCGATGATGCGCCCCATTCGCGCGATGCCGCTGACGCCTAAGTCCCACCGACTGCCGTGAGCGGCGCGGCCTTCAGTTGTAATTTCCGCCCACACAAAACCTTTGTGACCGAGAATCAAGCGGCCTTCGCTCGGCTCTGTGACGACGCACGCGTCGGCTTTGTGATGCGCGACAAAATGCCGCGCGCCAATGCTGGCGTATTCTTCGTCGGCAACAAGCGCGGCAATTACTGTACCCGCGAGATTCTCTTTTGCGAGTTTTGCCATCGCGCACAAAATGGCAGCCGCGCCGCCTTTCATGTCGTAACTGCCGCGCCCGTAAACTTTGTTTCCTTCCACGCGTGGATAGAAGGGCGGGATGGTCATGCCGGACGTGCTGACAGTATCGATGTGCGCGCACAGTATTAATGTAGGCGCGGCGCCGCTGCCGATTCGCGCGATTGCGTTTGGCCGGCCTGGCGCAGCGGCTTCTAACCAACTTTCGATTCGGCGTGCGCTGAACCAATCGCGAATCACGTGTGCAATTTTCGCTTCGCCCGCATTTTCATCCGGCGCAAGATCGGGATTCACTGACGGAGTGGCAATCAGAAGTTGCAGCGTTTCCAAAACGGATGCGCGGTCGAGTGGGTCTTGAGGGGTCATAAGAAAGTTTTGTGACGAACCGCGGCCGGAGAACGGCAGCCGAATCCGTGGAGAGAATAGCGCAATTCCTGTATCCTGCGGAACAGTCAAAGCATCTTATGTATCTCGACGCTTCGCGCGAGTAGTCGAATCAATTTGAAGTCCGAGGTAAAATAAGACCATGGAAAAAGCGACATTTGCAGAAGGATGTTTCTGGGGTGTGGAAGCGAATTTCCAAAGCACGCCGGGCGTGATCTCGGCGATTTCCGGCTACACCGGCGGAAAAATTGAAAATCCAAGCTACGAAGACGTTTGCTCGGGCCGCACCGGGCATGCGGAAGCAGTGGAAGTGGAATTCGATCCAGCAAAAGTGAGCTATGACGATCTGCTGAAAATTTTCTGGACGAGTCATGATCCCACCACGCCGAACCGGCAGGGGCCGGACGTCGGCACGCAATACCGCAGCGCGATTTTCTTTCATGATGCAGCGCAGGAAGCTGCAGCGCGCGCGTCCAAAGAAGCGATGGAGAAATCCGGGAAGTTGAAGCGGCCGATTGTCACAGAAATTGTTGCGGTAGGGCCGTTTTATCGCGCAGAAGAATATCACCAGAAATATTTTGCGAAGCACGGTTTGCACGGCTGCGGAATTTAATTTTCGGCCGGCGTTAGTGGCGATAAAGATTCGCGATTGCGTAGGTGAATCCGGCGAATATTCGCAGACGTGGCGCGCCGGTTGTGATTCCTGAGTCAACGCCGCCGTCAATTTCCAATCGTGGAGTTATGTTCCAAACCAGCGCTGACAGCCCGGAAATAAATCCGGGCGTGCTGTTGTTCAGCCTTGTTTCTCCGTAAAACTCTCCTTGAATTTGCAAATTCTTATAGAGTGCATGTCCAAATGCAACGTTGAATTGCGATGCGCGATCGAATCCAATTGTTCGTACGCGGCCCACAAAAAATTCCGACGCGTTCAAATCGAAGTGGACGCCGCGAACATCCTTGCTGAAAAGCAGGGTGACCTCGTGATCCACTCGGCCCGAGCCGAGGCCGCGCGTCGCGTTTGCCGAAGGGATTTTCACGGCATAGCTAACGGCGATCGACGGCACGCGGCGCGTTTGTTTGTAAACGCGAATCTGCGGCCCGAACCAGTTATCGCCAAATCCTGATTGGGCTCCCACCGCGTCCGTTTGCAAAAGAAAACTTGTCGTGGTCCATCGCAATTCGATGTCACATAGCAGACCAAATTTCAGAAGCCCGCCTGCGTCAGTAAATCGTTGACCTGAAGCGGGCCAACCGTGATCCCATCCGTATTCCAATTCCAAAACGCCATATTGCGTTGTGTCCGCCGGATTCGCAACTGTTGGGCGATTCGGATTGTTCTGGATGGGGTGAGTTTTTATTTCGCCAGAGTAGCAACCGGTTTGACGGCCAATAAATTGCGCGTTCGCGCAGCCGGAAAGCACCGAAAGCAACATCGCCGCACAACAAACCGCGTTGCGCGCCACTCGCAGAGCGCCAATATGAGTCCGGAAAAATCGCTGCATTTCGTTGATGGCATTTTACACGCTTCCATTCTTTCGCGCCGCTTCACTTATCTCGCGTTCGCTTATATGATTGCGCACTTCCGCTTGCCGCAAGAATGCCGCGGAGAAAAATCGTCCAATGCCGGTTTCCGTCACCAACTCGAAAGTTATTTATCAGGCGCTGAAGGCCTGCGACGTCCGCATTGTTTCGGCGCTGCCTGAAACGTGGCTGGTGCATTTAATTCGCATGGCTGAAGACGATCCGGAAATGAAATTGGTGCGTCTTGCGAAGGAAGAAGAAGGTGTGGGCATTTCGGCCGGCGCGCATTTGGCGGGAGTGAAGTCCGCGATGCTCATGCAGAATCACGGATTCCTCGCGTCGATCAACGGAATTGTTTCCTTCGCGCAGCTTTATAAAATTCCGTTGCTGATGCTCATCAGCCATCGCGGCACGCATGGCGAACGCGATCCGTGGCAGACCGAAGGCGGCCGCGTGACGGAATCTGTTTTGCGCGCTCTGAATATTCCCGTCGAGCGGCTTGACGATCCCGCGACGGTCGCCAGAAAAATTCAGTGGGCGCAGCATCTCGCCGAAAGCAGTCTGCATCCCGTGGCGCTTCTGCTGATGCGCGAATTGATGTGGGAGGAATAATGCAGCGCCTGGAATGTTTGCGCGCAATTTACAAGGAGCTGGAATCCTGCATCGTTGTTACGATCATGGGCGCAGTTGCCGCGGAATTGCAATCGCTGGGTCACCGCCCGAATTTCTTTTATTTGCAGCATGCGATGGGATTGGCATCTTCCACCGGACTCGGCCTCGCGCTTTGCGTGCCCAATCAGAAAGTTATCGTCATCGATGGCGATGGTTCACTGCTCATGAATCTCGGCACGCTTTCCACGCTGGCGCGTTATCGTCCGCCAAATTTAATCGAAATTGTTTTCGATAATGAATCCCTGCTTTCCGTTGGCGGATTTCCCACGGCAACTTCCACCGGCACGGATCTTGCTGAGATTTCGCGCGCTTCAGGAATTCCGCGTAGCAGCACCGTGCGGACGATTGAAGAATTCAGCGCGTCATTTGCTGACGCCATGCGCGCCGCCGAAGTTTCTACAATCGTCGCGAAAGTGGAAGCGGTCGGCCCAACGCGATACGTCACGGATCTGACGCTGCTCGAAAATCGTTTCCAATTCAGCCGGCACGTGCGTGGTCTGCGCGACGCTTAAGGCACTTCCATCTTTAATAAGGTGAAATCATGTCCGAAATTCTCTCGCAACTAATTTCAGAACTCGCCGCAGGCCGTTTGCGCATTGTAGATTTGACGCAGCCGCTTTCCGCGGACACTCCGCTGCTTCCATTGCCCGCGCAGTGGAACAACACTCCGCCATTTAATTTGAAAGAACTTTCGCGCTATGACGACCGCGGTCCCGCGTGGTATTGGAATGCATTTGAAACCGGAGAGCACACCGGCACGCATTTCGACGCGCCGGTCCACTGGATCAGCGGCAAGGATTTGCCGAACAATACAGTGGACCGCATTCCGCCCGGGCAATTTGTTGGGCCAGCATGTGTTGTGGATGTGACCAGCGACGTCGTGCGCAATTCGGATTTCTTAGTTACGCCGGATTTACTTCGCGCCTGGGAAAAAAACAACGGCGAAATTCCTCCGGCTTCATGGCTACTCCTACGCACCGGATGGTCAAAGCGCACGAACGCGCCGGAATACATAAATGTTAAGGATGACGGCCCGCATACTCCCGGCTGGGCGCCAGAAGCTTCGCAGTTTCTCGCACGCGAACGTGACGTTCTTGGCGTCGGCGTGGAAACAGTTGGCACCGACGCAGGACAGGCCGCGCGAATGCAGCCGCCATTTCCAAATCATTTCATTATGCACGGCAGCGGAAAATTGGGACTGGCGGGATTGTGCAATCTGGATCAGTTGCCGCCAACAGGAGCAGTTGTGATTGCCGCGCCGTTGAAAATTGTTGGCGGATCAGGAAGTCCGCTGCGGGTAATTGCGATTACGCCTTAGGTTGTGACGCTAGGCAAAGCGCCGCGGCGCCGGCAATTCCAGAATCGGCAACATAGCGCGCCAGCACAATTGGAATTTCCGTTCCGCGCTTGATGATGATCCACGCCGGAAGTTTCGCATGGATGTAACCGAACCATTCGCTGGCAAGTTGTCCGATGCCGCCCCCAATTACAAGTACGTCCGGCTCCAGCAAATCAATAATATTGCCGAGCCACACAACCAAATAATCCATTGTCTCGGAAAGAATTTCTTGCGCGAGTGGATCGCCCGCACGCCACTGAATCGCAACATGTTCGGCCTGAATTTTTTCTAATTTATCCAGCGCCGCCATCAGCAACGGAGCGCCGCGTTTTGGGTCCGCCGAAACTCTTGCTCGTGCCCGCAACGCAATTGCCGGACCCGACGCCAGCACTTCAATGCAGCCATGTTTTCCGCATCCGCATTTCGGGCCACGCCAATCAATCGTGACGTGCCCACCTTCCGTCGCGGAGCCGGTGCGTCCGTTGTAAATGCGCCCGTCCATCACAAGCCCCGTTCCAATTCCCGTTCCGAGCGTCGCGTAAAAAACTGTTTGGTATCCGCTGCCCGCGCCCCAAATTGATTCCGCAAGTGCCGCGGCGTTCGCATCATTTTCCACCAGCGCAGGCACGCCGAATTCCGTGCTCACTCGCGCCGCCAATGGAAAATCGCGCCAGCAGGGAAGATTCGGAGGATTAATCACCACGCCCGTTCGCGGATCGAGCGGCCCCGGCGAACAAATTCCCACGCCGCCCAATTTAAATCCCGGATGCGCGGATTGTCCCTGCTTCATCGCGTCGCGCATCGCCGTCAGTACAGAAGCGAGCCCCTCTTCCGCCGTGCCGGTTGCGTTCATCGGCGCGCGCGCTTTGCAAATAATTTTTCCGGCGCTGTCCACCAATCCCGCGGCCACTTTTGTGCCGCCGATATCCACACCGAGAAATAGAACATCACTTCCGGTCATTTCCATCTCCACCGAATTCTATTTCGCAGTTTTGCGCGCGCTACTGCACTTGTTGTCCGGCAAACGTCAGCACAACCACCGCGAGAATTAAGACGACCAATCCGCTCAACTGAATTCGAAGCGGAGTCTCCCCAGTATTTTTCCATTCGCCCGTGCGAATGCCGTGCACGCTCGCGGTAATCACAATCAGTGACATGAACATTGGCCACGCCAGCGTGGTGCCCCATGTTCCGAACATATCTTTCGACACGCCATACATCAGCGTGCTTCCGAACCAGCAAATCGCCATCACAAAAGCCAGCAGCCAGTATCCGCCGGTGGAAGGCAGCGAAAATTTACCACCCGTTTTATTCTTTCGCAATAGATATAAACAGTAAAGTAAATTTGGAATTCCGCCGGCCAGCATCAGCGGTAGCCACGCCACCATCGGCGCCCAAATCGGATTTCCGTGCAGCGCCACGCTCGCATCCACCAGCGATTTTCCGTTGTCCAATCCAATCCCCACAAGGGCCGATCCAAGTCCGCTGAACAAACAATATAGAAGTCCCATTCCGATAGACGCCTTGCCCGCTTGCGGCCCAAGTCCAAGCGCTTTTTCGCGCTTTCGTCCGGCAACCGCGCAAATTCCCACGCCGATTACCACAAGCGCCAATCCCGCGAGCACGCCAAGTCCTCCGGCCGAAAATATTCTGTCCGGATGATCCCTCAACAGCGGCACGACTCCGCCAACCGCCGCCGCGATCCCAAGAATCACGGAAAACGCCAGCGCGATTCCGACTGCGTCAACCGCAAGCCCGAAGAAAACTTGCGAAATTCCCCAACCCGCGCCGCACGCGGCCACAATCAATACCGCGTGTATTCCCGCGTTCGCATAAACTTCGTGAACATTCGGCAGCGAAATAAAAGTTACAACGGGCGGAAGAAAGAACAGCGCAAAAAGCGTCCACGCCAGCCACGTATTTTCCCACGCCCAGTTCTTCGTGAATTTCATCGGCAACGTGAAGCTGCCGTTCATCGCGCCGGCCACAATCAAAATAATTAATCCCAATGCGGGGTTGTGCACGATTCATCCTCACGCCCCATCCAAATTGCAAACTGCGGGGCTATCGGCGGGCAGATTATCACAAGCGCACGCGCCGCACGATGCCAGACACGATTTATTTGACGCGATTTACCTTTGCCGCCCGCCGTTTTGCGGAACTGTGGTATGAAGAGTCGGGCGATTTATTATTCATCACGGCTTGCTGCGGAGAAATTCGATGCGTCGAAGTGTTTTACGAAATCGCGTGCTCGGAAAATATTTATTTGCGTTGATATTTGCGATGGTGTGCGTGCCGGGCATTTTCGCGCAGCAACAGCCCACTATTTCTCCGGAGCACAAAGCAGTCATCGATCGCCTTCAGGCCATCGCGCAAATTCCCGCGCCGGAATGGCACATCCACGCAGGCGATATTCCCGACGGTCAATCCGCGCGCGTTGACGATTCCTCGTGGCAGGTTGTGAAGACCGGTTACGTCTGGACCAGTGGAACAATCTGGTTGCGCGCCGTGGTGCAAATTCCCGCGGCGTCATCCGGATACGATTACACCGGCGCGTCGCTCCGGCTCACTTTCGCAACGCAAAGTGACATGGATATTCCCGCGATTGTTTATTTGAATGGCTCGCGCGTCGCGATGGGTGTTGAATTGGAACCCATCGAACTTAGCAATGACGTTCGTCCCGGCCAGAAAATTCTTCTCGCCGTGAAAGTGATTTGCCCTCCGCTGAAAGAAGTCACGTTTGCAGGCGTGACGCTCAGTATGACTCCCGCGCATGGAAGACCCGATCCGGCGATGGTCGCGCAGGCGCTGCAGGCAGATGAGGCGTTGGAAGTTTTATTTCCGATAGCGGAAATCGGAGTGGATCGCGTGGACGCGAACGCAATCGTAGAATCAGCGTACAAATCTGTAGACTTCTCCGCGATTAATCGCGGAGATCAGCACGCTTTCGACGCGTCGCTGGACACGGTAACGAAAAAACTTTTCGCGCTCGATCCCGTCCTGAAGAAATTCACAGTCCGCGCCGTCGGCAATTCTCACATTGATATGGCGTGGCTGTGGCCGTGGTCGGAAACCACGATGGTCGTTCACGATACTTTCACCACCGCGCTGCAACTGATGAACGAATATCCGGATTACCTGTACGCGCATTCGTCCGCGCAAACTTATGCGTGGATGGAAGAAAAGTATCCGGATATTTTCGACGAGATTAAGAAACGCGTCGCCGAAGGACGATGGGAAATTGTCGGCGGTATGTGGGTTGAGCCGGACTTGAATATGCCCGATGGCGAATCGCAAGTCCGCCAATTGCTTCTGGGCAAGCGCTACTTCAAGGAAAAATTCGGCAAGGACGTTCGCATCGGCTGGAATCCGGACTCTTTCGGCTACAACTGGCAGCTCCCGCAAATCTACAAAAAATCCGGCATCGATTATTTCGTTACGCAGAAAATCGCATGGAATGACACGACGCAATTTCCCTACAAGTTATTCTGGTGGCAATCGCCCGACGGCAGCAAAGTTCTCACTTATTTTCCGCACGATTACGTGAACACGATGGATCCGGTAAAAATCGCGCGCGATACCGCCGATCTGATGCCGCGCGTCCCGAATCTCGATACGATCATGCACCTCTACGGCATTGGCGATCACGGAGGCGGCCCCACGCGCTTCATGCTCGACGAAGGAAAAAAGTGGATGAATCCCGCGCAGCCATTTCCAAAAGTAATCTTCAGCACCGCGCAGGGATTTTTCGACGACGTTGATAAAGAAATGCCGCGCCTGAATCTGCCAACATGGAACAGCGAACTTTATCTGCAATATCATCGCGGCGTTTTCACTTCGCAGTCCGAAACCAAACGTCACAACCGTCAAAGTGAAGAACTATTGCTGAATGCGGAAAAATTCGCGTCGCTGGCATTCCTAACGGGCGCGGACTATCCATCCGATCAACTCACCTACGCGTGGAAAAAGGTTTTGTTCAATCAATTTCATGACGTCGCCGCCGGCTCCGGCATATCCGCGATTTATCGCGATGCGGATCGCGATTACACTGAGGTTCGGCATATTGGCGAAGAAAGTTTGGGAAATTCGCTTAAGACAATTTCAATTTACATTGACACTTCCGGCCCCGGCGCGGCCGTGATGATTGTCAATCCACTTGCGTGGGAGCGCAGCGAGCAAGTCGAAGTCACCGTGCGAATGCCCAACTCCGTAAACGGTATTGATGTTGTGGATTCCGCGGGCCACTCGGTGTTGTGGTCTTCGGATTTGCACCGCGCCAGCTCCGACGAACATACAATCAGATTTCTCGCGCGAAATCTTCCTTCGTTCGGGTATGAAGTGTATCGGGTGATCCCCGCCCAAAACGGTGCCATTCCTCCGTCTCACGTGCGTGGCACAGCCACCACGGTCGAAAATGAGTTTCTGAAATTGCGGGTTGATCCAAAGACGGGTTGCATCACGAGTCTCGTAATCAAGCGCGATAATTTCGAGACGCTCGCGCCCGGCTCCTGTGGAAACTTGTTGCAAGCCTTTCAGGACAAGCCGAAAGACTATGACGCATGGAATATCGACGCCGATTTCGAGAAAGTCCACTGGGACATTTTAGAGGCGCAAGAAGTTCGGCCCATCATTGATGGCGCTTTGTGTGCTGGATTCGCCGTGATAAGAAAGTTTCAGAATTCCACAATTCGGCAAACAATTCGTCTCTGTGAAGGCATGCAGCGCGTGGACGTAGTTAATGATGTGGACTGGCACGAAAAACATATCTTGCTGAAGGCAAGTTTTACTCTCGCGGCGAAATCAAATCACGCAACATACGAAATTCCGTTCGGATCCATCGAGCGCCCGACAACTCGGAACACAAAAGAAGAACAAGCTATGTATGAAGTGCCAGCGATTCGCTGGGCAGACATTAGCGATTCCACACACGGTTTCAGTCTGCTGAACGATTCCAAGTACGGTTACGATGCCAAGGATAACGTGCTGCGCATTTCGCTCCTGCGCTCTCCCGAATCACCGGACCCACACGCCGATGAAGGCCGGCATCAATTTACTTATTCGCTCTTCCCTCATGACGGAGACTGGAAACAAGCGCTCACCGTTCGCCAGGGTTACGAACTGAATTATCCGTCTCTCGTGAATCAGGTTCTGGTTCATGCTGGCGCGGCAGCAAATCCGTTCACCGAAACCAAAGGACCTCTCGCGCCGCGGCAGTCGCTCATCAATTTTTCTTCGACGAACATAATTCTTACCGCGATGAAGAAAACTGAAGATGGCAACGGTTTCATTCTCCGTTACTATGAGTGGGCGGGAAAAGAATCCGATGTCAGCATAAACCTTCCGTTAGATGTTCAGGGTGCTTCGTACTGCGACCTGATGGAAAAAGATATTCCGCGCGCAGTTCGGAACGAAGGTTCTGGCGTCGGCATCCACGTGATGCCATTTGAGATTCAGACGATAAAGATAATGACACCGCGCAAAGCAATCATCATGGCGTCCGGTAATCCCGGTCAGGAAAAATGAACATCGATCAACACATTCTATTCGCTGAACCGCCGCCCGCGCGCACGTGGACGCTCAGTCCATCCGAATTCGGTTTTCTGTGGCAAGAATGCAAGCGCTGCTACTACTTAAAGGTCACGCAGAAATATAATCGCCCCGGAACATTCCCCAAAATTTTCCAAGCTATCGATGCGCAAATGCGCGCTTGCTTCGACGGTAAGCGCACCGAAATAGTCTTGCCGCAATTACCGCCGGGCAAACTCGATTGCACTGACCAGCGCGTGCAGTCAATTCCCATCCGTTCGCCCAATCGCGATTCCAGCCTGCAAATCCGCGGCAAACTTGATGCGCTCATACATTTCGATGATGGTTCCGCCGCTGTCGTGGATTTCAAAACAACTTCGGTTTCGGGCCGCAACGTGGAAACCTACACGCGCCAGCTCAGCGCTTATGCATACGCGCTCGAACATCCGGCCGAGGGTTACCTCGCGCTGAAACCAATCAAGCGTTTGGGATTATTAATTTTTGAACCGCGCTCGTTTTCTTCGCAAGCGAGCGCTGCTTCGTTCGCAGGTTCTCTCAGTTGGGTGGAAATTCCGTTCAGCCACGATATTTTTCTAAAATTTCTCAATGAAGTAGCAGAGGTTCTCGATCTCGCAGCCGCTCCGCCGCCAACAGAAGGCTGCATCTGGTGCGCTTATCGCGAAAGCGCTCGCCAGACGGGATATTAGATCCCGTCCGGCCTCTCGCCAACGAAACAAACTACGCGCGCACTTCGTCCGGTTGCCAATTCTTGATTAGTTTCTTGATCGCCTTGCGCTGGACAATCTTTTCATCCAAAACTTTCCGCGCCAGCGCCGGCAGTTCGTCATCGCCAGCGAATCGCAATGACACCAGTTGCCCAACCGTAAATTCCGGAATGCGCGAACGCATTTCCGCCGGCAGCACAGACGCCATCCGCAAACGCATTTCCAAACGAATGAGCCGGTCCTGCACGGTAAGCACGAACACCCGCGAAAACGCCCACATAATCAGTAGCGCAATCGAGAGCAGCAGCGCGACCACAGTACCGGTGTCCTGCGCCTTGATGACGTTATGAATGGCCCACCCAAAGTTGAATACAAGAATCGGCGCTGCCACAAGATGCCACGCCGGCACTATCCTGGTGTGATTCGCAAAAGTCTGGCTCATGAATTCCCTCCGAACAAAATTTCTGGACTCATTCTCCAGGGAAAATGCAGTTCAATTCCAAACGAAATCCGGTAAGCGGGCTGATTCTAGCAGGGTTGTGCGTGGTTGCAATACCGGCGAAATCTTCTGAAGCAAGTTGAAGAGTTTACCGCCGCTGAAATTCCGGCGTTCCCAAAACAAGTCCCGTCATCACTCCAATATCCATCGACGGAGCAGTGTTCTGTCGAGTCGCGTTCTGCTGCGCCGTATTTTGTACTGCGGGATTCGGCCGCACCGGCTCGCCCAGTTTCGCGTTCAGCAATTTCGGGTCCGACGAATCTTTCTCCAGCGTGGCGCGCGAAGCGGCGGAAATTTGCCCGCTCAGAAAAACATCCACCGCGCGATCCATTGCCCGTGCTGGATCGCCGCCAACGTCCTCGCCCAATCGTGAAGTTAAATCTACAGAAGCGCCGCGCACTTTATTCGTCGCCAGCGTCAGCGCGAAATTCAGTCGGCTCAGCAACGCGCCGGTATTCACCCACGTCGCCGCGTCATCCTTATATCCAGTTGGCGGCTGGCAGCGGTACAGCGGCTCTCCAATTCGTTCCACCCAACCAACCAGCGGCGTCGGCGCGTCCACGTCCGCTCCTAGCGCGCGCGCCGCAGACGCCACTAGCTCAAACGGCGTTTTGATTTTCGCCCGATAAGAAGCGCGTGACCAAAACTGCGGCGAATAAATCATCGTCCGCATTGTTTCACGCAGATCGCCTTTCGTTTTCTGAAATGTTTTCGCCATGCGATCCACCAGCGCTGCCGGAGGTGTATCCGACACGAAATGTTCCGCCAACTCGAAAGACAAATGATGCGCCGTGGCCTTCTGCGCCACTAGCAAATCCAGAACTTTTTCTCCGTCGCGTTCGCCGCCATCTCTTATTTTCTTTCCGAGTACCACTTTCGGCGCGGCATCGTGTATTCGCGGATCAAACACGAATTCCGGCTTGCTTCCCGGATCACGCACTGTCCAACCCGTAAAACATTTCGCTACGGCAATCACATCCTGCTGTGTATATCCGCCGTCTACGCCCAGCGTGTGCAATTCCATCAACTCGCGCCCGTAATTCTCATTCAATCCGCGTTTGTTGCCGTATCCGGGCAAATTTTTCCACGCACGTTTCTGTTCTGGCGTCGCATGTTTCGCGCGTTCAATCGCCGCCGGATCGGCGCTCAGCCAGTTGTCCAAATAAATCAGCATCGCCGGACTGTGCGCCGTCGCTCCCAGCATGTCGCGGAATTTTCCCAGCGTGTGCGGACGAATCGCGTCGCGCTCGTACGCACCGACCAGAAAAATATCCTGATCCTTGTTCGCAAAAATATTGAAATGATTGAACCAGAAATCCGTAAGTTGTTCCTGCAGTTGCCGCTCGCTGTAAATCGCACGCGTCAACTTCGCCATCGTCAATTCATTTAAAATTACTTGCGGACGTTTGTCCGGCGCCGCGCGTTCTCCCTGCGGCGGATGCAGTCCGTCCTGCACGCGCTTGTTGTATTCCTCCGGCGTGATGCCCAATCGCTTCGCCGCCACATTTGCCTGCGGATATTCGTTCACCAGTGTCGTCGCAGACATCGTCAGCGTCGAATAATCCGCCAGCCGATTTTCCGTGGCTTTGTCATTCAAAGTTTCCGGATGCAACTGGCCGGCAATCCATTTTTCCAAACCCAATTTCCGTATGCGTTCAATATCGCCCGGCCGCGCGCCATATCCCAAACGATCCAGCGCGTGCGTAATCGCCTCATCTTCCGTCAAATCAGAAATGGGAAGCCGGCCTTTCCACGCCGCATCATCTTTAGAAGTCGAAGGGGAATTTTCCAATGTCGGAAGGGAATCACGATAAAAAAACGCGTTGTGCGCGCGCGGAAAATTCGGCGCAGCCATCAGAGAACCAGCCACTAATCCCGCTGCACCAAAATGCAGCACCCGCAAAACGCCCCAGCGAATCTGTTTGGAAATTGATATCATGAGAACCGACTCCTTCACACACCGCGCAGGCCGGGAGCGAGCCTCTACTAATCTAACCGCCGAAGCTCACTTCATTCAACCCGCGAATGCCAAAGAAGTTCCTCACGTAATTAAACGATGAACTGTGCAATCGGGGTCACTAAAACTATCGAAGGAAAAATCCAATGAAGAAAAAGCTAGTCCGCCGCCGGACGCACCGCTGCCGCCGCGCCCGTGTATCGCAGCAACAATAATGTCACGTCATCCGCTTGCCGCTCGCCTCTTGCGAATTGCCTCACCGATTCCAAAATCGCTTCCTGCATGTCGCTCACCGATCCCGCCGGACATTCCCCCACCGCTTTTTTCAACCGCTCCACGCCATATTCATTTTGATCCGGATCCATCGCTTCGCTCACGCCATCACTAAATAGCACCAACGTATCGCCGGGCTGCAAATTCACAACCGAGCTTGAAAATTGCATGTCCGGAATTAATCCCACAGGACATGACTCCGCCGGAAATGGCGTCTCCGCCTGACCATTGCGAATCAGCACCGGCGAAGGATGCCCCGCATTGATGTATTCCAGCCGCCCGTTTGCATCCATCGTGCCGAAAAACATGGTCGCGTACCGTTCCACTTGCGCGTGATCACATAAGAATCGATTGATGTGCGCAAAAGTTTCCGCCGGATGCTGGCCAAACGTCGTTGCCGAAAGCGCGCCCTGCAACATCGTGGTCATCAACGCCGCGCCCAATCCTTTTCCGGAAACGTCCGCCAGCGCAAACGCAATTCGCTCCGGCCCCAAATCAAAAAGATCGTAATAATCTCCGCCGACTTCCAAACAAGACTGGTTGCTGCCTGTAACTTCCAAATAAGGGTAGTGATGAAATTCGCGCGGCAGCAAAGCGCGTTGAATGTCTCGCGCAATTCCAATTTCCCGTTCCAATCTTTCGCGTTCGCGTTCCAACACAACGAGCCGCGCATTTTCCATGACCATCGCGGCGTCGCCGGCCAGCGTATCCAGAATGTCGCGCTCCAATTTTGAAAATGCCGCTGGCCTTCTGCTGTCCAAATAAAGGACGCCCAGCACTTGTCCGCGCGGCGCACTGTCCGCATCGCCGGTTCCGCGCTCGCCCATTCCAAATAGAGGAATCGCCACTACCGCGCGCAAACGCTGCGCAATCACGCTATGCGCCGCCTGCAAATTTTGATCCGCCAGCGCAACGTCTTCCGTCACAATGCCGCGCCGTTGCTCCATCGCCGCTTTGATGGCCGTTTTGCTCGGTTCTACAGTTGTTCCCGCAACGCGCACGCCCCCACGCTGTTGCGCGACTTCCACCCGCAAATTTCCGTCGTCGCCCGGCACCAGCAGCAATCCGCGATCCGCATCCGTCAAATTAATCGCCTGATCCACCATGTGCGCCAAAATTGTTTCCAGCGGCATGTGCGAATGCAGCATCTTGGTGGCTTCCAGCAGCAAATTCAGATTTCGCAAACCGCCCGCGCCGGTATCCGTCTTCGTCAAATGTTCCATGCGATCCAGAAGTTTCGGCAGGGATGCATTGTCAGAGCGGAAAACAATTTCGTAGGAATCCGGCAGGCCAAAACTAATCGTGTCGCCGTCGCGCAGCGTTACGGTATCCGGCGCTTTCTGCCCGTTGATGAAAAGTCCGCGCTTCTGTCCGCGATCTTCCAGCCGGAATGCGCGCCCGTCAAAAATCAGCGCAGCGCATTGACGCGAAATTCTCCGGTCGGAAAGTTGCACGTGATTGCCCACGTCAGCCCCGCGGCCAATCAGGAATGGAGTGCATTCCACGCGCATGATCTGGCGCGTACCGTCCGGCGAAATTACTTCCAGCGCCGCTTCCGGCAGCACAACTTCCGGCATCCGTGGATAGAAAACTGTGTCAGACATAAGGCCCTTGGGTTGCGTATGTTAACACGACTCCAGCGCACCCTGCGCAATCTACCAAATGAATGATTGTCAGTGCAAAATGTCTGCGCAAAAAAAAGACGCGCCCCCAATTTCGAGGGCGCGTCCGTATTTCTTTCTATTCGTAATTTTACTTAGGACTTCGCGCGAACCGCCGTGAAATCTCGCGGCGGACGATCGCCAGTCGTTGCGGTGCCCTTCATGTTGTCGCCGTCCACTGTTCCTTTGTAAACGGTTACGTTAGGAGGTGCGCCTTCGCCCCGTCCGGGACGCGTAATTGTCCACGTGATGTCCTTGCCGGTCACGGTGCCGTCGAATGTTGTGTCAGGTCCGCCGTTACGGCCCGGCATCGTTCCGGAAATCTTGGAACCATCCTGTTTGAACGTCATAACGAGCGGGCCAGCAGGGCCGCGTCCGCCGCCACCACCGTTGCCTCCGCCACCGCCATTACCTCCACCACCGCCTGCACCTGCAGGTGGTGGCGCCATCGTGAATGTCCATGAGCCGCCAACGCTTGCCGGAGCCTGCGGTGCGGCGCTAACGGCCACAACCGAAAGCAGTAACGCGCAGGCGCAAACCGCCGCGAGCCACATTGTTGTCTTCTTCATTTTGGAGTCTCCTCAGTTTTCAATTCATGCATGAACTAGGGCCGAATGCCCAGCCATAAGCCTGAGCCGGGCCAGCCCCAGGTTGGGTTCCCACATAATAGACGTATTGGGCTGGTTTTGCGTTGCGATTTCTTGGATGCAGCAGGCAAGCCGAATGTCTCGAAGCGTTTACTCAGAGCACTGTCAGTTTCCGCATACCACGCCGCAAAACCATCACTGCAACTTCGCGTATTCCGCTTGCGCCTGTTTCAGCAAAGGCAAATCCGCATCGGCATTTTTCCACGCGCCAAGAAAATCCTGATACGCCGTGCGCGCCTTCGCTTTATCGCCTTGCGCCGCGTAAGCGCGGGCCAACCCGAGCTGCGACAAAGCGATAAAGAAGTCCTGCGGGAACGCGCTTTTCAGAGCGAGCACGCGCTGAAATAGCTGCGCCGCATCGGCGCTCTGACCAGCCATCAAGAGCGCACTCGCGTGTGTGAACATGAATTCCGTATTACCGTTTTCAAATCGCTGCCCCGGTTTCATTAGTTCCACAGCCTTCGCGGCATCGTGATGATTCATCGCAATCACGGCGTGAATCATCGGCCCGTTCACCAATTGAATTATCTGATCATCGGGTCGTTGACTGGCTGCCAGCGCCAACAACTTTTCGGCTTTCGCTTCATCGCCTGTCCGCGCGTAAATATCGGCCACGAATGTCAGCGTCGTCGGCGTCTGCGAAAGTTTCAGAGCCGCGTCGGCTTCGGCGCCTGCCTCGCGCCCGTTCTGCACCATCGCTTTTGTCAAGGCTTCGCCCGACATGATATTTACGATGCCGTCGCTGAAACCCAACTTCTGCGCTTTCTCTTTGGCTTCTTTGTTCAGTGTAAAACTCTGATGCAATTCGCCGTGCGCGGCAGCCAGGGCAGCGTCCCGTTGGATCAAGTCGTACTCTCCCTGTGGATTTGCCCTCGCCAGTTCATCTTCTTTCAACTGAGTTGCTTTGTCGCCTTGCGCTATCGCGACAGTCGCCAACTCTTCGTGGAGCAGCGTTCCTCCAATTTTGCGTTGCTCAGCTTCGCGCAAAATTGCCTTGGCGTCATCCAGCCGATTCAAAGCAGTGTAGGAGTTGGCCGCGAGGGCATAACCGTTGAATGTGCCGGGAGCTAGATCTTTTGCCTCCAAGGCGGATTGAATTGTCTTATCCCATTCTCCGAGCACAACATATGCTACTGCCAAATTTACACGCGGGCGGTTATCTCTAGGATAGGCTTGCTTGTACGCGTTGTAGCTTTCGATCGCCTTATCAATCTGATTGCCGTACCAATAATAATCGCTCTCAATCGCGTATTTCTCGCGTTCGCTCGCGCGATCTTTCAACTCATACGCCTTACGCATGTACTCCAGCGCCGTTTCGTTCTGACTCATGTTGGAATACTCAACCGCCAGCCCGCGATATCCCATCGCGAAGTTCGGATCCAACTCGACCGCGCGCTTACTTGGCTCGATAGCGCCCAAAAAATCGCCATTGTTGTTTCGATATGCTGCTTCGGTGCTCAGCTTCAGCGCTTCCAGCGAAGGCGTCGTAGCCTCCTGCAACGGCGTATCGAACTTCTGAATCGATGCCAGTGATTCGCCCAGCTTTCCGCGCAATTGCGTGCTCGCCTGTCCAAGCGCATCCAGAACCTTCTCTTTGCTTGCTGCTTGCACTTGTTCCTGGCCAATCACGTTTCCCGTCGCGCCGTTCACCGCCTCCAGCGAAACAACGAACGCGCTTCCCAAACCCGCAATCGATCCGTGCACCATCGCTTTGATTCCCTGACGCTCGCAAATTTCTCGCGCGATTTCCGGAGTGACGCGCGTATCCGCCGGCTTGCCCATCAATTTCAACGTTGATTGAACTTCGCTGTCAGGAACAAGGCTCAAAAATGGCGACTGCGCCAGACTCACCTGCAACGCCGTCTTCAGCGTTCCGTCAAACACCGCATCGCCCGTCGTGTTCGTGAAATCCGCCAACACGATGGAATCTTTTTCCGTCAATTTATTCGCGTGCGAATGCGAAATAAATATTCCACCCGCGAATGCTGCAGCGAACGCCGCTATCGTAACCACGATAAACATTTTCCGGCGACTTCTTACGGGCGCAACCGTTCCAGACGACGCCGAAAATCCTGAGCTAGCGGACGGAGCTACCGCGGCTGGCGCAGATGCCATCACTGAAGCTTGTGCGGCGCCCGGTGCTGGATGTGATTGCGTCGCACCTCTGGTCGACAGCGCAACTGCCTCCGTGGGGCTTGCGACGCTCGATTTTCCCGTATCCGATTCGCGCTTCAGCCGTTTCAAATCCGCGCGCATGTCCGCAGCGGATTGGTAACGAAGTTCGCGATCTTTCTCGAGCGACTTGTTGATGATTCGTTCCAACTCCGGCGGCACATCCGGATTCACACGCACCGGTGCGATCGGCGCGCCGCTCAAAATCGCGTGAAAAATCAGCGCGGAAGTTTCTCCACGGAACGGCAGCAGACCTGTCGCCATTTCATAAAGCACCGCGCCAAATGAAAATAAATCCGTGCGCGCATCCAGCTCTTTGCCCTTGGCCTGCTCCGGCGACATGTACGCCACAGTACCGAGCGTTGAACCGGGACTCGTCAAGTGTTCGGCGTTCGCATCGAGCGTCGCCTGCGTCATCGTTGCTTGCGTTAAACCCGCGCCAGATTCTCGCGCCACAACTTTCGCAAGTCCGAAATCTAAAATCTTTCCGTGTCCGCGCTTGGTCACAAAAATATTTGCCGGCTTGATATCACGGTGCACGATACCCTGTGTATGCGCGGCATCCAGCGCGTCCGCTATTTCAATAGCGAGCCCCAGCAGATTATCCGTGTCCATCGGACGCCCGTTGATAATGTGCTTCAGCGTTGCGCCATCCAGATATTCCATCGCGATAAACGCGCGTCCACCTTCACTGCCGATGTCATAAATCGTGCAAATGTTGGGATGATTCAGCGCAGACGCCGCCTGCGCCTCGCGTTCAAATCGCGCCAGCGCCTGAGGGTCCTGCGCAACCGTATCCGGCAAAAACTTCAGCGCAACAAAACGGTGCAGGCGCGTGTCTTCAGCCTTATAGACCACGCCCATTCCACCGCCGCCAAGTTTTTCAGTGATTCGATAATGCGAAATTGTTTCGCCGATCATAGTGTGCGAAGAAGAAAATCCTCGTCGCGCATGTTATAGAGGAGAAGAAACAGAGTCAAAGGATTTGGTCGGGCAGTCTATCCACGCGCGGCGGCTTTTCTTTTCGCCACATATTCCGCAACAAACGCCGCCAACGCCTTTTCCAATTTCAATGTGACCGGTCCCGGCGCATTGGCGAATTTATGCCCCGCGATTTCTCCGACGCCGAGCAAATTCCGGTTCGTCGACGAAATGAAAACTTCTTCCGCGCTATAAAGATTCTCGGGCGTTAATGTTTCTTCGGCCGCGGAAATTCCTGAAGCCTGGGCGATGTCCAACAGCGTGTCGCGCGTCACACCTTCCAAACACCCGGAACTGAGCGGTGGAGTCAAAACTTTTCCGCTGCGGACACAGAAAATATTTGCGGCTGTGCATTCCGCAACTTCGCCGCGTTCGTTGAGCAAAACAACTTCGTCCCATCCGGCTTCCTGCGCTTCCGCGAGGTTCCAAACATTATTCAGCCACGAAGTTACTTTCACTCCGGCCAGCGGAGAAGCCGCATGTCTTCCATGTTCGCGCAATCCCAAACGCACCGGCTCGCGATAACTCGGCAATCCCGCCGAGTAAAGGATCAAATCCACTTGGGGCATTTGCTCTTCGCTCTGCCAAAATCCCACCTTGTTATAAACGACGTAGATTCTCGCCGTACCTTCAATCACTTTATTCGCAGTCAGAACTTCGTGAAGTTGCG
Organism: uncultured Acidobacteriota bacterium; assembly: GCA_963778235.1. Classification (GTDB taxonomy): domain Bacteria; phylum Acidobacteriota; class Terriglobia; order Acidiferrales; family UBA7541; genus DASTCZ01. Next base: position 1,494,539 of record CAVZTQ010000004.1, read on the forward strand.
CGCGCACTTTCTCCGGGTCAAATGGAAAGGGGACTCGCGTGCGCTTTGCATCGCGTTCCAATCGCGCCCAGTGACGCTCAAACGCAAAAAGCTCGCCTTCCCAAACGCGAAGCGTCGTAAAAAGTCCCCAACCCGAAAGCAGCCCCGCCTGTCCCGGCGAAAGCCGAACATCGTCAATCGGTTTCAGCGCATCATTATGATGAACGTACTTGTGAATCACATTCCCCTCCGCGTCTCACTGGCGGCACATTTCCGTAGGAGTCGACATTCTATCTCAGATTCGCAACGCCCCGGAGCTGCCAGGCGCGACCGCCGCGCAACTTTTCTTGGTTGCCCATCGTATTACCAGTCGAAGGGTTCTTGACATGGCGCAATAATGAATTCACACTGGCATAGTTTAACTAGGGCAGAGAACCAAGCGATGCGCAAGGACGAACTTCTTCCCGGCACTCTCTATTTGCTGATCCTGCGAACCCTCGCACGCGGCGGCGAACTGCACGGCTACGAAATCACAAAATCGATCGAAAAAATCTCCAATGACATTTTGAGAATTGAAGAAGGCTCGCTCTATCCCGCGCTCCACAGAATGCTACAAAAGGGCTGGGTGAAAGCGAAGTGGGGAACAACCGCGGAAAATCGTCGCGCGCGCTACTATCGCCTCACTCCTCTGGGCCGCAAGCAAATGGAAGCCGAGGTTTCTCAATTTAATTCTGTAATGCACGCAGTCTCGCGAGTGATTGAGCCTGTATGACCATCGAGGTGCCAATTGTCCCAGCGTGATTCACTTCCCAAAATACATTTTCAAAAGACCAGTCACTTCCTCGCGACAATTACGGGGATTATTGTATTTCTCTTTGTGTGCGCAACGTCTTCTCGCGCACAGGACGCAAATAAAATTATCGATCAATATCAGAAAGCCGCGGGAGGATCGAAAGCTCTCTCGAAAATACTTACGCTGACGATCGACGGCACCTTCACTTCGGCCGACGGCGCAAAATCGGGAAGCTACTCGTTTGAAATTAAATCTCCAAACCGCTACTACTCCGAATTAAATGTCGAATCCGGCGTCAGCGTTGACGCAGCGCAGCCCAAACTCGAAGCGCGTCACTTAATCGAAGCCTACAACGGAAAATCCGCGTGGCATGAAGACGCAGGCGGCAATGTCTCCAGTCTGTTGGGCGCCGAAGCGTTGCAAATGGAAGATGCGGCTCTCTACTACAACCTGCATTTCAACAGTCTAAAAAAGAACAAAATCGGTTTCGCGCTCATCGGTCACGCGCAAGTTCGCGGACGCGACACATTTCAAATTGAACTCACTTCGCCAGCAGGTCTGAAGCGCGAAATCTTCTTTGACGCGCAATCTCACCTCATCGCGAAAGAATCCGCCACCATCGCCGGAATGAGTCAAGAAATGCTTTACGACGACTATCGCACCGTCGATGGCGTAAAAGTTCCCTTCAAGATCGAATTGCATCGCGGTAGCGACGTATTCCAGGTCTCCGTTGCTCGTGCGGTTTTAAATCCCGTCGTTGGCGAAAGAGTTTTCGATTTCCCGCGAAAATCGCAGGTTCAACTTCCAGATTTGAAAACTCTCTTCAAGCAGATTGACGACAATCAAAAAGCCGTCGACAAGATCCTTGAAAATTACGCTGGTACGCGCAACGAAGAAGAAACTGAATACGACAACTCCGGAAAAGTAAAAAAGACCGAAGTGAAGGAATACACTTTTTTCTACATGTACGGCGACGAAATTTCCACGCTCGTGAAAAAAGACGGCAAACCGCTTTCCGACGACGAGCAAAAGAAAGAAAACGAAAGAGCTCAGAAAGAAATTGAAGAAACTCAGAAGCGTCACGACAAAAAAGATGCCAAAGAAGCGAAGGCCGAAGAGCAGGGAAAAAAGAACGACGACGATCCCGGCATAGAAACTTTTCTTCGCGCCTGCCAATTCACGAATCCGCGCCGCGAACGTTTTCGCGGACAGGACGTTCTCGTTTTCGATTTCGAGCCGAATCCGGAATTTAAGCCGCACAAGATGGCGGAAGAAATCGCGCATAAACTTGCCGGCGTAATTTGGGTCGACGAAAAAGCTCTTGACGTCGTTCGCCTCGAAGCTTATTTCGTCAGCGATTTCAAAATCGCCGGCGGCGTTCTTGCAAATCTACAAAAGGGAACCAGTTTTATTTTCGAGCAAGCCTTCATCAACAACGAGGTCTGGTTACCGACTTACGGTGAAGCTCACATTGGAGCCCGCTTTCTTTTAGTCAAAGGCCTGAAGGTCAATGTGGTCGTGCGTTATTCCGACTATAAGAAATTCAATATTGATACGCTTCACACTGTCGGTCCGCCAAAGCAAGAAGAAAAATAACCTGAACTGACTTGAGTTAGCCGAATATTTATTTCAATGGCGGAAAATGCGCAGGCGGATGTCGATGCTTCGTTGCTTGCTCGTAGGCGTATGCATATTTGATCAGCGTCGGTTCGTCGAAAAGTTTTCCCAGAAAAGTTAGTCCCGCGGGAAGAACGTCGTAGGTAAATCCCATCGGCACGGTGATCGCCGGAAATCCTGTTTGCGGAGAAAGAATCTGGCTGTTATCTCCGGCTGGAGTTTTCGTGTCGCCGACTTTTCGCGGAGCGTTGCTCCATGTGGGATAAACAATCGCGTCCACTTTATCGCGTGCCATCGCGCTCAGGATCGCTTCGCGAAACGCGATTTTCTTTTCGTTGTGATAAGTGTCCAGACAAGGAGCGCTCGCGTCGTCCGCTGGCTTTGGCGCGACATTTCGTTTCAACTGCGCATCGATATACGGCATGTACAATCCGGAATCCACAATTTCAGCCAAAGTTTTGTACGTCGCGTTCTGTCCGTGCTTTTCGAGATACGCGTTTAAATCCGCTTGAAAATCTCCGCAGCCGATATTCCGAGTAAGAGTTTCAAAATTCGGAATCACAAATGGATCCACAATTTCTGCGCCCTGCGCTTTCAAATCCGCGATTGCTTTTTCCGTCAGCGCTTTTATCTGGGGATCTGTCGTGGCTGCGTCGATGTACGGACGAAAAACTCCAATGCGTGCGCCGCGCAATCCATTCTTATCCAAAAATTTCGTGTAATCTTTCTGAACTTTGCCGTCAGAATTTTTCGTGATGGGATCTTCCGGATCGTATCCCGCCACGGCACTCAGCACTGTTGCTGCATCTTCAACCGTTCGCGCGATTGGTCCGCCAACATCCGCGCTCAGAAACAGAGGAATAATTCCGTCACGGCTCGTCAGTCCGATTGTTGGACGAATTCCCACCAAATCATTGTGTGACGATGGCCCGCGAATCGAATTTCCAGTGTCTGTTCCGAGTCCAACCATTCCCAAATTTGCTGCAACAGCCGCGGCGGTTCCCCCACTCGACCCGGCCGGCACTCGTTCCAGATCGTAAGGATTGCGCGTGATACCGGCAATCGAACTGACCGTTACGTACGGACTGAATGCCCATTCGGCCATATTGGATTTCGCCAGAACAATGGCGCCGGCTTCGCGCAATTTCCTGACCATAAACGAATCGGTTGACGGAACGTTTCCTTTCATCGCCAGCGATCCGCCGGTCGTCTGCAAATCGTAGGTGTCGTAATTATCTTTTACGATCACCGGAATCCCGTGGAGCGGCCGCATTATTCCGGTGCGTTTGAATTCGCGATCCAACTTATCGGCTGCGGCCAGCGCGTTTGGATTCACAACGACAATCGCGTTCAATCGAGTGGGCTGATCGTACGCCGCAATTCTTCGCAAATATTGTTCCACCAGTTGATGGGAGGTTAATTTCCCCGCGCGCATCGCCGCGTGCGCTTCAGCGATCGTCGCTTCGGTAACTTCAAAATGTCCGCGCGTGATCGGCGCCGCGCTCTTTCGTTGCGCGCTAACGTCACCAATAATCGCCGTGGCGAACGCGGTCGCCAGCAGCAATGCGAATTGCGCGCGCCAAAGTTTGCTCTTCATTAAGTGATCCTTCCCAAACTTAAAACGACGCTGCCACTTTTATCGTTATCTTACGAATCGCGTCTACATTTTCCGGCGTTCCGCGCATTCCAGTCAGGAAGTGAATGTTCAAAAGACTATTCTTCTTCATGACGATAAATTCCACGCCGTCATCAGTGATTGCGCTGAACGCGGTTTTTCCTAGTTGCGGCTCGTCCTTCGCGTGCGAGTTCTTGTCGTCAAATGCCTGCTTGCGATTCGCTTTGAAACTCGACTCCAATTTGTCTCGGCCCGCGGAATTGACGCCGCTCAGAGGGTCGGTGGAGTTCTGCGCGAACGACGGCGCCTGAATCAGCAGCCGAAACTTGGTCGGATCGTTTCCCGGATCGCCCCACATGCAAGTGGTGCCGCCTTTTGTTTCCTGAGCAATCTGATGGGCGCCGACAATCGGCGCAACGTCGTTTTCCGATAGCATGGAGCACATATGCAGCTCCGGAGTGGTTTTTCCACCCGTTCGCGCGGACGATATCTGGGGCGAGACCACGAGTATCGCCACAATTACTGCCGCGAAAACCGTAGTAAGAAATGCTTCAAATCCCTTAATGACATCTACTCGCATAAATTCCTCCGGCGAAGTTCTTTGTGAGCATTCTTCCGAGCCGGCGCGATGTTAACAAATTCCGCATCCCAATCAAGCACTCAATCAAATTGCGCATGCGCTTCCGCTTGACTCGAAGGCGCTCGGTGTTTCCGCGAAATACTTGCATGCGCCGAAATTTCGCGGCAGCATATCGCGTATGACTACTATTTTGCTGCTCACGATATCCAACATTTTTATGACCTTCGCCTGGTACGGTCACCTGAAATATCGTCAGGCGCCCATCTTTAAAGTGATTCTAATTAGCTGGATCATTGCGTTTGCGGAATACTGCTTCCAGGTTCCCGCGAATCGCATCGGCTCTTACCAGTTCAACGTCGTCCAGCTAAAAACAATTCAAGAAGTGATCACGCTCACTGTGTTTTCAGTTTTTTCCGTCCTTTACCTGGGAACGGAACTGAAATGGAATTATTTTCTGGGCTTCGCACTAATGGTTGCCGCCGTTTTCGTGATTTTCAAGAAGTGGTGACCGCGGGTGTGCCGCTGTCCTTCCGACTGTTATCTGCCCCAGCACAAAAAACCTCCGGTCTATTGCCGTCAATACAAATGGAAGCCCAAACTGTTTCTCCGGTCCTCTCAGTTTCACACCGGGAGAAAATTATGAGTGACGCTGCAAACAATTTGTCCGGTACGAACACCGCTGTTTCCGGCCCAGCCGTCGCATCGCCGGCGAAAAAGCGCGCCGTCCGCCGCTGCCCACTCGTTGCTTCTGCTGAAGTAACCGAAAGAGATTCGCAAACTAAAATCTCCGCGCGCGTTTCCGAAATTGGACTCGGCGGATGCTACGTCGATACGCTCAGTCCATTTCCGGATGGAACGCTGGTTAACATTCGCATCATTCGAGATGGCGGCGCATTTGAGTGCGAAGCCAAAGTTGTTTACGTGCACGACAGCATGGGAATGGGAATCGTGTTCACAAATATTGCACTGGATCAGCGCCGGCTGCTCGAGAACTGGATCGCAGGCCTCATCACGCCATCTAAGTAACCGACTCCTCCTTCGGTATCCCGTGCCCCTCATTGAGGCATTGTGGTTTTTCTGATGTTGCTCCGTTACAGTATGGCCGCCCGGGACAATAATTCGATTCTACTTACGCGAAAGGGAACTCGGGCCAGGCCTAACATCGTTCACTCACTTCAGATTGATGCACCTGCCGACCGTGTTTTTCCGCTCGTTTCCACCGCGCGCGGATTTGCGCAGTGGTGGTCGGCTGACGTGGCGGAGCCAGGCGCGGGCGTGATCGAACTTGGATTTTTCAATCGCGCCACGATTTACACACTCGAACCAATTCGCATTGCCTCGCCAAACGAAGCAGAATGGCGCTGCACCACCGGCAAAGAATGGGCCGGCACGAAAATAATTTTCAAACTCGAAAGCTCCGGCACAAAAACCGTTCTGCGCTTCACGCACGCCGATTGGCAAGCTGAGACGGATTATTTCGTCTCGTGCAATACCGCTTGGGGCGGACTCATGTTCCGCATCCGCGCCGCCGCCGAAGGAAAAAATCCGGGACCGCTTTTCCAGGCGAATAGTCTGGCGTATTGAGACTCGCCGTTTGGCGCGTTGCGGCACTGTGATCCGGCACCGACAGGAATTTCGGTTCGGCTTCGGCGGTCTGCACCGTTACTACATTGGTACTCCACCCCCCCTCCCCCTGTTTTTGTCATCAATATCAAAACAAAGGACTTACGGGCGCGAATCGTGTTATGAATATCAAAACAAAGGACTTATAAGTCGCTTGTTCTGATGCGCTTGTACGCTCTACCGAAAATGATGAGTTTTTGATTCCAGCAGGTGGGACGACGACCGGTCTTGAGTCACTATTTGAAGTGGATCGTCCAAGTCTGCGGTTCAGGGTAGCGCCGACCGCATCATTATGTCAAGAAAACTATGGTACTCAGTACTAAATAGTTGACGGGAGCCTGTGAATCGCAATTCGATCAGAAGTTTTCTGCCAGCCGCGCCGGTCTTCTGACAAAGAAGGGACCGAGACCGCTCCGGATGCGTTCATGCCGGTCTGTCCTAACGGAAGGAGAAACGCTTCCGCGATCCGAATAGCCCTGCGCCCGGGCACGACTGAAATGGGAACGCGGATCAAACAATTCGGGCGAATTGTTACGCGGCGATGCGTTTTTGGATGCTATTCGCCCGCGTGCCTATTGCTCGCGCAAGAGCTTCGCCGGATCGACGTGCAACACTCGTCTCACAGGACCAGCCACTGAAACGAATCCGGTCAGCATCAAAGTGACTGCAACCGCGCCAAGCACAAATGGATCCTGCGCGGAGGCCTGGAAGACGATGGCCGAAAGTAGGCGGCTCGCGCCCAATCCCAGCACAATTCCGATTACTGAGCCGCTTCCGAGCAGAATCAGCATACGGCCAAGGGCAGCCGCGAGAATCTGCTTCGTTTGCGCGCCAAGCGCCACGCGAATACTCAGCTCGCGCATTCGCTTGCTAACCGTGTAGGAGGCCAGGCCGAACGTGCCGGTGATGGACAGCAGAAGTCCGAATGCGCCAAAAAGGCCAAGCGCAACGGTCGCGACCTGAGACGGAAACAGGCTAAGAGCCAGCTGGTTTTTCCAGGGGCCGGACTCCTGAAGGGGAATGGCGCGATCGAGATCGCTGATAACTTTGCGAATGGCGCCGACCATGTCGGCGGTGTCGCGATGTGTGCGGACGATGAGCGCGGTCCTTGTTTCTCCGCGCTGCAAGATCGGAAAGAAAGCCGCGGCTTTCGGATCTTCGCTTAGCGTAAACTGTTTTCCATTGGCCATCACGCCGACGATCTGAATCATCACGCCGGAGCGATTTTTGAAATAGCGTCCGACTACATTTTCAGAATTGAAAAGTCGCCGCGCGAATTCCTGATTCACAATGGCGACAAGCGGCGTTTTTGGATTGTCACCGAAGCTGACGTCGCGTCCCGCGAGCAGCGGCGTTCCGGAAGCAAGCATATACCCGGGCGAGATGTTGTAATAATAGGCGTCGAACGCTCTGCTGGAATGCCTGAAATCCACGCTCTGCTGAGAGAATATCTCCGTGATAGACCCGTCCATGGCCAGCGGAGTGGTGTTTGCATAGCCTGCCGCTTCTACCCCCGGAAGATTCGCAACCGTTTCCAGCAACTGACGCTGCAGATGTTCGGAGCCGTCGATGGAATATCCAGCGCGGCTCAAATCGAATTGTGTTCGCACGGCGTTTTGGGGATTGAAGCCCAAATCCATCGCCAGTGATTTGTTCAGTCCCCGAAGAGAGACAAAAGCAGCGGTGACAGTAACGCAGCAAAGAGCGATCTGTGCTGCAAGCAGAACATCGCGAAGCGCCCAACGACGGCCGCCCCACCGGCGTCCATGAGATAGCTGACTCATGCCACCCTTGATGGCGTCATTCGGATCGGACTTGAATATCTGCCGAAGCGGCATCATTCCGAATACAACGCCGGCGAGAATCGAGATGCCGAATGCGATCGCGAGCAGCGATGGCTGCGGCAAGACCTGAAAGTTGAACGGAAATCTACTGATTGGCCGCCAGCCGGCCAGACGAGTGAGCGCGATCCAGGAGAGAATACACGAGCAGACGCCACCGAATATCGAAATCACAAAAGCTTCGACAAGTAGTTGACGGATGACGCGCCAGCGGCTTGATCCTAGTGCCATGCGGATGGCAATTTCTCGCGTGCGGTCCGCAGTGCGCGCAGCGAACAGACTACCAAGATTGACGCAGGCCGCGAGCAGCACGATACCCGCCAGCGCCATGATACCCGCCAGGAATCCGCGTGCCGGGCCGCCGATGAAGTCTCCGCCAAGGCCGGGACGAGCCAGCTTCAATGCCAATCCGTCCTCATCTTTTTGATACTGCTTCGCAATTCGGGAAGCAATGGCGTTCAATTCAGCCTGCGCTTGCGCCAGCGTGACACCGTCTTTAATCCGCACAATCGCAAAGAGATTCTTGTTGTGCCGCGATTCAAGCCAGTCGATCCCATCCAGCGACGCCTGGTTGGACATCGGAACGAAAATATCCGGCTGCATAAATTTTTCGGTTCCGTAAAAACCCTCTGGGGTAACGCCGACAATCGTATAAGGATGCTTGTTGACACGAACTGTAGTTCCCACAATGCCGGGATTTGCTCCAAAATCATTTTTCCACGCAGACCAGGTAATCACCGCAGCGTCTGAAGCGCCGGGATGATCGTCATCCGAACGCTGGAGCAGGCGCCCGATAAACGGTCTAATGCCGACAAGCTCGAAATACTGCCCGCTCACCTCATACCCCCAGGAAGTCCGCGCTGAGCCGTTCACTTCCAAACCAAAATCGTTCATCTCGGCGGCGGCAACGGCAGAAAATACAGTATTGTCATCTCGCACATCGCGCATTTCGGGATGCGAAAGAAACGGGCCGCCGTCACGGGACTGAAGCGTCATTACGCGCTCCGCGTTCGGCAGATTGAGTGTGCGGAGAACAAGTCCCTGCAGAACACCGAAAACGATTACGTTCGCGGCAATTCCGAGCGCCAGCGTAAGGATCGCAGTCAGCGCGAAGCCGGGATTCTTGCGCAACGTGCGCAGCGCGTAACGGAAGTCTTGCCAGAGCGATTCGATCAGCGTGCCACCCGCGGATTCGCGGCTCTCCTCCTTGAAGCGTTGATACCCCCCGAACTCAATTCGCGCGCGGCGTTCGGCTTCACCGCGGCTAAGGCCGGAGCGCTCGAGATCATCCGCGCGATGTTGGATGTGGGAACGAAGCTCGTCGTCCATCTCGGCGTTCAACCGCGAACGACGGAATAACGTAGCGAGACGGAAGCGGATCGAATCGAGGATTTTCATGATTCCTCCGGTCGCGCGGTAAGTGCCGCGCCCATGGCAGTCGCCAGACGTTTCCAACTCGCGGTCTCCTCGCGGAGACGCTTACGGCCCGCAGCGGTGAGTTCATAAAATTTCGCGCGGCGATTGTTTTCGGATGTGCCCCACTCCGACGCGAGCAAACCCTGGCGCGCGAGGCGAAAAAGTCCGGGATAGAGCGCGCCTTGTTCGATGAGCAGTGCGTTATCCGAAATTTGGCCGATGCGGAGAAGGATGCCGTAGCCGTGAAGAGGGCCAAGCGAAACGGCGCGGAGAATCAGGAGATCGAGAGTGCCGGGAAGAAGTTGGGCTTGGTTGTTCATGAGGCCCTCCTAAGATGATAAGGAGAGTAGCTTAGACTCTCCTAAGCTGTCAAGGGGTAAAATATTTGAGCGGCAATTTGAGGTCGAAGATTGCCGATGTGTGGAGACGTGAGTATGATTTGCAGCGTCCGCGGTGAAGTGTTCTGAACGCAGAAATGCTGAGGACGCTGAGTGACGAATATAGCGACAGAGTTCAGGAGGGAATGGAATGACTCGACACGAGATCGGCGGTCGTAGAACATTTAAGCAGGCGGCGATTTTTTGCGCGCTCGTATTGGCGTTGGTTGTTGTGAGTTGCTCAAGCGCGCCGAGCGCTCCGGATGCGGCGCTGAGTTCGCTGAGCGCTGATCGCCTGCTGGCGAATATCAAGACACTTTCGTCGGATGAATTTCAGGGGCGCGGACCGGGATCGGACGGCGAGAAGCTGACGATCAAATATATGGAAGATCAATTCCGCGCGAGCGGACTTGAGCCGGGAAATCCGGACGGAACATTCTTGCAAAATGTCCCACTAGTAAGCATTACGCCGCAGCCGGGAGTGAAAATTGCGTTGACGGGACATGGTCAAACGCTTTCGCCGGAATTTCCGAAGGATTTTGTGGCGTGGACGAAACGCGTGGTAGAGAAGTCGTCGATTGATGCGGATATGATTTTTGTTGGCTACGGAGTGCAAGCGCCGGAATTTAATTGGGATGATTTTAAGGGCGTGGATGTGAAGGGCAAAGTGATCGTCGTGCTGATTAACGATCCGCCGATACCTGATCCGAGCGATCCCACGAAGCTGGACCCGAAAACTTTCGGCGGCAACGCGATGACGTATTACGGCCGCTGGACTTACAAATATGAAAAGGCCGCGGAAATGGGCGCGGTGGGATGCTTCATTATTCATGATACGGCGGGCGCAGGATATCCATGGGAAGTGGTGCAGAACGGGCGCAGCGGCGAACAATTTACTTTGAACACTCCGGATAAGGCCATGAATCGCGCGGCGATTGAAGGCTGGTTCAGCGGAGACACGGCAACAAAACTTTTCAAAATGGGTGGACAGGATTTGGCGGCGCTGAGGAAAGCGGCCGTCAGCCGAGATTTTCATCCGGTGGCGCTGAACGTTCGCGCGAAATTGGATCTGACGAACACGCTGCGCACATTGGATTCACACAATGTGGTCGCGAAAATTACCGGCAGCGATCCGAATCTGAAAAACGAGTACGTGATTTATTCCGCGCACTGGGATCACTTCGGCATCGGGCCGGTGGTGAATGGCGACAAGATTTATCACGGCGCGAAAGATAATGCCGCGGGCAGTTCGGCGCTTTTGGAAATCGCGCGCGCGTACAAACAACTGAAAACTCCGCCAAAGCGCACGATGGTTTTCCTGAGCGTCACCGCGGAAGAGCAAGGTCTGCTTGGATCGCAATATTATGGCGAGCATCCTTTGTATCCTCTGGCGCGAACCGCGGCGAACATCAATATGGATGGCATGGATGTGCTGGGACGCACGAAAGATATTGTGATGATTGGCAAGGGTGCTTCTACGCTGGACCAAATTGTGGAGGACCTTGCGAAGAATCAAGGACGCACGGTGAAGCCCGATCCCGAACCGGAGAAGGGTTTTTATTATCGCAGCGATCACTTCAATTTTGCGAAGCACGGTGTTCCGGCGTTTGATCCCGACGAAGGCGTGGACTACGTCGGCAAGCCGGATGGCTGGGGATTGCAGATGCGCAATAAATACACGACCGAGGATTATCACAAGCCTTCGGATGTGATTAAGCCGTACTGGGATTTGAGCGGGGCGGTGGAAGACTGCCAATTATTTTTTCTGGTCGGGTACCAGGTCGCCAACGCGGCGCAGACTCCCCAATGGAATCCCGGCACAGAATTTAAAGCGATCCGTGATGCATCGCTAAAGGAAGCGCCGGCCAAATCTAATTAGGCCAACAAAACACCTAAGCTGTGGTGGATTTTGGGGAGGAAAATTGGTGCAAAAATACAGGGAAGTATGTATCCCATTTAGTGGAAGTGGCTCGTAAGCTATTCAAAATGGTACAGTTCGATGTTGCAATTTCTTGCACATTGTAACCGTTTCGGCTTGACAGTAGTGCCGTATGCACTTAGGATAATTCAGGATATCTTTCGGAGGTTTTTGTGAAAAAGCGATTGCAAGTGATTGCGCTCCTCGCACTATCAGCAGGACTGGCAGCAGTACCGACAATTGCGGGCCCCTCCGCCCCCATGGGAATTGTCACCAGCGCGCAACGCGCCCTGGTCGGCCACGTCGCGGCTGTGGATGGCACTAGCATATATGACGGCGACACGCTAAGAACTGCGCCTAACGGAGCAATCCGTTTGCAGTTCGGGGGTTCGCAGATGGTTCTCACAGGCGATACGACCGTATCATTGAACAAGACGGATGCTGGCGTGGTAGCCACGCTCGTCGCTGGTTCAGTGCGATTCGCAAGCGTTCCTGGTTCGCTACTTGAAGTGCGCACGCTGAAGTCTGTTGTGATTCACTCGAAGGGCGATCAACCGGCGGTTGGCGAGTTGACGGTCACCGGGCCTGCATCATTCCAGATTGGCAGCACAAAGGGCGCGCTCGACGTAGCGGTGAACGGCGTGGATCACACGGTGGAAGCGTCAACGGCGTACAACGTTAGCCTGGATGGCGACAGCAACGGTGGGGGCAGCCAGAACAACAAATCACCGAGAGCGGCAGGAACCAGCGGCGGCATCTGGATCGCGGTTGCGGCAATCGCAGCCGGCACCGGAGTCGCACTGTGGTTGGCGTTCCGCAGCCCAAGCAAACCGTAATTTAACCTCACACGAAATTTTGAACGGGCGGAACTTAACGGTTCCGCCCGTTTTGTTTTTTTGGAGAAAATTCTTCGCTAGTGGTTCGGTTCGGTGCCGCGATCGGCTTGCGCCAGCAGAGTTAATTCCGGATCAATCAGAATGTGTTTCGGGGAAACGCGGGTGGTAAAGCGGAATGTTGTATTGGCGCCAGTGGTAACTACGCGTCCCAGCAAAATTGGCTTGCCGCCGGTGTAGCTGACGTAAAGAGGAACGCTCGCGAGAAAATCATCGGGCACGTTAGATTGATGCAGGACTCCCTTCACGATGTACTGTTCGCCTGCCGTCGACTTCTGCAATGTGAAGTCCACTTTATATTGCGGAATTCCCGTTCCGCGGACGTACTGATCGAAGAACCAATCCATGGAGTGGTTGTCTTCCAGATTCATTGCGGGGAGCATCACTTTTTCCACGGCACTTTGCAGATCTCCGGTGGTGAGCGCGGCATCGCGATGGGATTCGGCAAGCCCGCGCAGCAGCGCGACGAAGCGGGCGTCGGGATCTTTCGCCAGAGGATCGCGCAGCATCATTCGCAACATATGAAAAATCCACGTCGCTTTCGCGTAGACGACTTCCTCATATCCCTTCGGATTTACCGACGAGTTCAGTCGGAAGCCGAGCGCGAGCGGGCCGGACGAATCGATGGTGTCTTCTTTGCCGGGAATCTTGGAAAGCAAATTGTCGCGATAGCGTGCCAGCCAGATATTCAACGCGTGATCGGAATCCTTGCGGCTATCGGCGAAAAGCAGAGAGATATAATTCGCCAGCCCCTCGCAGATCCACTGGTCGCGATAGCTGTGCCATACGACGAGATTGCCCCACCACTGATGCGCCACTTCGTGATACGGAACGATTTCTGTGAAGTGATCCTGATGCGCCTCATTCAATCCCAGACGGCGCTGCGCTTCGCGCGAGAGAAATGAAAACGTGGGCAGATAAATTAATCCGGGCCAGCCCTGTCCGAAATTTCCGGGAATTTGCGAAACTTCAAGTTGTTTGTAGGGAAATGGCCCGCCGTAGCGGCTGAAGAATTGCGTGGCTTGGCCGATCTCATCCCCAAGCGAGCGGATTACCGTGGCGGCGTCAGGCGAGACGTCAACGATTGGCAGTTTTCCCACAAGCAGCGGCACTACACTTCCGGTAACACTGCTGGCGGGAATAGGAGTTTGAATCATGCGCTGTGCCGGAGTGGGTTGCAGTGATTGATCGAGGCGGGCATTTGCGAACAAGTCAATTTTCAGTCCCGCGGAATCCACGTTGAACACGCGGTAGGCGCCAAGATTAAATCCGGCGACGAAGATCGGCTTTTCTGAACGCCAGTGGGCGATGCGCCAGTCGCCATTCTTCTTTTTCGTCAATTTTTTCGCCCGTGGCCACCAGTTGGACGGTGTGCGGCCATTTGAAACTCAAATCGAACATCGCGAATGTGTCCGCGCCGCTAATATGCGGATACCAGCTTCCATGCTCGCCGACAACATAAACTCCGATGGCAGCTTGCGTGATAACGCGTCCGCGATACGTGACGCGTAGACGAATTGGTTCGCCCGCGGCGGCCGGCCGCGGAAGAATCACGATGAGCGAATTATTTCCGCGGACGGCAATTTCCTGACGAATGCCTGGCTCATTTTGAAAAAACTCCAGCGGATGTCCCGCGCCGTCGGAAACGGAATCGACGCGCAGAAATTTGGAAAGTTCCAATGGGATAGTTCGTTCGCCGGCGCGCGATGCGTGAAGTGTCAGTATCGCCGTACCGGAAAGTTCCAGATCGGGCTGAACAGTTGTATCCAATTCGTAGCGGTCTGGAACGAAAGGCGCGGTTGGTTCCGAACTGCGCGCGCGTGCGAAGGATGTCCAGAAGTCGTAACTCATATTTTCGTTCACGGTTTTCGGTTGGCCCAGTACGACTTGTTCGGAGCGGCGCTCGTCAACCAGCGCGTCAAATGGGCCCACTTTCGATCCAAGAACGGCTGCGTAAAAATAGGGAAGCGGATGGTCGGAGAGAAGATCGGTAAGAATGCGCAGCGAATGCCAGGGATTTAGAGATGGGATGGTCGTGTCCCACTCGTCGCTCATTCCGGCGTCTCTTTCCGCAGTGACATTTGCTTCGCGCAAGTGGGCAAGAATTTCTGCGGCAGTGTCGTCGTCGAAACGGATGTAAACGCCGCTGAAATCCTCGTCAATTACCGGCGTGCCGAGGAAGCGCGCGGCGGATGCTTTTTCGGTGGGATCGCGCGGCACAGTGAGAAGTTTTCCGCGGCCGGTAAACACCGCGCCGGTAATTTTTCCTTGAAATGGCTGAAGGAATGCGAGTTGGCCTTGGATGAGTGTGAGGTGCACGGCGTCATGCCGAATATCGAAATCGCGGACGAAATAAACTTCGTCGGAATTAACGCGGAGGGCGTTCAGCGAATCGTAAATCGCGTGCGCGGGCTGCTGTGCTGGTGGCGTGGCCTGCGCGAATGCGGCATTCATGGAAATTGACGCCAGCGAAGATAAAAATGCGATCCGGAGGAAATTTTTCACGTTATCCCACTGTAGCAAGTAGGGCAACGGGCGGCAAGCAAGGCGGGAGGCGTGAGGGGACGTCCGGTTAAAATGGAGTGATGCGGATTCGTGGCGCCATGACCGTGCTGTCATATGTGTCTTTTCCTCAATTGGCACTCGTATTTGTGCTGATGGTGGCTGGCGCAGCCACGGGTGTTCGCGCCGATACGATCGTCCTGAAAAATGGCCGCCGGATTACCGTGAACGTGGCCAAGGAAACTGCCGACCGCGTTACCGGCGAAACAGACGCCGGCGAAATTTCGCTGCCGAAGTCGATGGTCGATCGCATTGAGCACGGGCCGGTGGATTTTCCCACTTCGGTGAACCGCGCCAACATAGCCGCCTCTGCAAATGCTTCGCGCGGCAATTCCAGTTCGAGTTCCAATTCCACAAACGAATTGACGAAGAGCATTGGGTTCGCCGGACCGACGACGCAGTCCGTATTCGTGATTGACGAACGCATTGCGCGCGCTGTGATTCATGATGGTTCGATTGATCATATTTTCATCGCACAACTGGAACAGTCAGCGATTGCCGGAACGCCGGACGCCGCAAACAAGGCTGCCGCCGCACATGAGGCTGCTGCAGCGTTTGAAGCAAATAAAGGGAATTTGGATGCCGCGGTGGAACAGGAAGCGCAGGCGCTGCGCTTCGCGCCGGACAACGTAAATTTGCTGGTGGATGTTGCCTTCGCACATTTGCGTCGCAGCGAATATTCACTGGCGCTGAAATTTTTGACGCGCGCAAAAAGTCTTTCGCCCGATTCACCCGATGTTGCGAAGTTGCTGGGCTGGTCGGAATACGGATTGAACCGCATTCCTGAAGCGGTTGCGGAATGGAAGCGCGCGCAGAAACTGCGTCCGGAACCGGACGTGGCGCAGGCGCTGGAAAAAGCGGAGCGCGACGCGAAAACCGAACAGGATTTCCGCGAAGGGCAGACGAATCATTTCGTTCTGAAATATTCCGGAGCGGCGCAGCCCGAATTGGCGAGCGAGATTCTGCGCATACTGGAAATTCACTTCGATCAAATGAGCGCGATGCTGAATTATTCTCCGCCGGAACCCATCGGCGTGATTTTGTACACCGGGCAACAATTTGAGGACATTACGCGCGCGCCGTCATGGGTCGGTGCAATTAATGACGGGCGAATCCGCGTGCCGGTGCAGGGACTCACGTCCGTGAACGATCAACTTTCGCGGGTGCTGCGCCACGAATTGACGCACAGTTTTCTGCAACAGAAAACGCGCGGACGGTGCCCGGCATGGTTGCAGGAGGGAATCGCGCAATGGATGGAAGGCCGTCGATCCAGCGCGTCCGCAAGCGGATTAGTTGCAACGTACGATCAACACGCGGCGATTCCGCTGAGTAGTCTGGAAATTTCATGGATGCAGTTGAGCGGAACGGGCGCGGCGTTTGCGTATGCGTGGTCTCTCGCCGCCGTGGAAACAATTCTGGCGAGTGGAAACATGGCGCAATTGGTTCAGTTAGTGGACGCGGTGACGGCTGGTGGCTCGACGGAAGCGGCCGTGCGGCAGGTGCTGCATGAAAGCTATGCGGAGCTTGAAAAGCAGACCGCGGATTATTTGAGAAACACCTACCGGTAGATCGTGGATGCACCCATAAGTTTGATAGAACTGTTGAATCTTACTTCAGAGAAGCGAAAGATTTCGCGAGGAGCACTGGAAAATGAGACTCGTCACAAAACATGCCGACCGGTGGGCGCGCAACAGGAAGAATCTGAAGGCGGTTAAGGCAATGGGTTGCCACGGTGTGTATATCCTTTTGGACGGATCGACACCGATGTACGTCGGTCGGGGCGAGATTTTCAGGAGGCTGAGAAGACATTTTGCCAGCAAATCAAAAGCGGGATATTGGGATCATTTTTCCTGGTTCGAGATCAAGAACCATGCCCTCCAGAAGGAAGTTGAGGTCCTGCTGATCAGATCACTTCCGTTTTTCCTAAGGAGCTTGAACCGACAGCGTGCGAATTTTCTATCGTCGAATAGAATCAACGACCGAAACCCCGTTCCAGATCGGATCAAGAAACCGCATCTGGCCCCAAAGAAAAAGAATCGTAGCACGAGGAGGATTCGCCGGTAAGTCGGCCCACGATAGTTCCGCGATGCTGTGTCGACGTGGCCCTTGGCGCCGTCCGTACCTCACTACGGTAAGCTACACAGTTTTTCATACCCCAATAAGTATGCCGCGTTAAATGACTCATAGTCCCAGCGAGGATACATCGAAGGATTTGCCTGAAGTATCTTAAATAGTGCCCCGAGTGCCTCCTTGTCACGGTTCCCCAAGAGGCATTTTACCCGCTCGAAATAATCTTTGGAACGAGCTCGTGCAAATATCTCGAACGGGCCTGAGCTATGGTTCGCGTATAGGAGCGTTTCCGGAAACCAGTGTTCAAATTGATCCGGGTCCAACGGCGACCTTAGAAATAGGACAAAATCCGCTTGCATGAGGTGGCGAAACTCGACGCCCGTTCCTTTGCATCGCTCCTTAAGCATATCCGCGCGAAGAGACAGTCTTCCCAGGCTAAGACGCTTCTTGCGGTAGTCAAGCGACGACATATATTGGCGGATAGTGGTGTACGGCTCCAAAACGTCGTTGCCCGAGTTCAACTTACTTGCAACATAATATCCAGTGTTTATCAGATATGCGGCGGATTCAAACCGCTCGTACTTTATGAGCGCCGCGATGGCGTACAAAAATATTTCATGGACGATGAACCTAAAGTTGTCCCAGTCCCATTCTCGGTACCTGGTTGTCTCTTGTGGCCGATATAGATACGGAATAATCTGTTCAAAGAAACGATGCAGTATAGTTCTGGAATGCGTTGTGTCCGAATAGATTGCTAGATTAACAAATACGTCGATGACTTCATTGCGACAAGGCAGGAAAGCCTCAATGCTCTGTACGATTGGATCGTCAAAGGGATCCGCGTCGGGAGTTACTCGGAGCTTTTCAAGCTCCGTGGCTAACAAATCGAAATACTCGCCAACTGCCGGAATTGCATAGTCGCGCCCGTTTCTCAACGCATCGATTGCGCGTCTGAATCGAGATGATGTGGCGAGAGATACCGAGCTTGAGTTTTCACTTGAGAGAAAGGGCGGCTTAACGCCCAACTCCGGTTTTAGATGAAGCGGCTTGTCATACACCCACCGAAGAAGTTTCTCGAAGTTCTCGGAATACGTACTTGCATCACTCAGATCGACATAAATTCGGGAACGATAGTAAACGGGCACGCAGGGTGTTCCGTCTTCGTCACGTTCCCTTACGATAGCGACAAACTTACCCTGCGCTTGCTTGGCGTAAATCTCGGCGGAAATGATCTGCGCTTCTGTCCCTACACCGCCGCTTCGCCCATCGGCTTTGGCGGCATACATCTTGTCGCAAATGAGAATGACTTTCTTGATTTCCGGATCGGACACCATTTTTTCCATGAAGGCATGGGCATCATGCCCTTCCTTTAAATCCCACTTGTCGAGGATGACATCGACGCCTGATTCACGGAGTTCCGTTGCAAGACGCAATACCCAGGCCTCGTGGTCTGGACTTGTCCAACTGTACGAGACAAATAGCTTTGGACCGACCAAATCGGGAGATTCTGTCGAACCAGATTTCATGTAAGTGACTCCCGTGAAGTAAAAATCGAGAATTGAAAATTGCAGTTAGGCCGACAAGGCTCCACGATGACTTATGGTCGAGATTCTTGCCATATAACCCTTCTCGAGGTAGAGGCAAAACTTTTATGGCGACGGTGCGGTCGAGCCGCGTGTCGCGTGCGCGATAGACTTCGCCCGTGCTGCCGGCGCCGAGCTTGGTTCCGCTGATGAGTGGCACGCGTCGCGGATTATATACTTAGAAGCGGAGACACCCGCTTCAATTTTTTCCAGCGGGAACTTTGGCGCGAAGTTCGTCGAAGAAATTGAAGATGAAGGTGACGTTGGTGATGGCAGGCGGAGCTGCATCGGAACCCGGGACTTTGAATACGGCGAAGCGTTTGCCGTCAGGATGCAAACTGAAGTCGGTAGCGGCTCCGTGATTTGCGAACTGGCCGGTCGACCAGACGCGCGGTTTATCCGCACGGAAGGAGTCACCCGACTCGGTGTAATTAGCCACCATGATTTTCAGATCCGGCGCACGGTAAAAAAGCTCTTTTCCGTTTCGTGACCACGTGGGATACCCGCCTCCGCCCGCGGAAACCTGCCACCTGCCGCCGGTGCCCGGGAATGGCCGGACGTAAATCTCAAAGGTTCCCGATTCATTGGATTGGTAGGCAATCCATTTGCCGTCAGGAGAAAACACGGGAAGTATTTCGTTAAAAGCAGTATTTACAAAGGGCTTCGGCTGCCCCGGCTTCCAGCCGGACTTTTCGCTACCCTCGATGGGCATGATCATGGCGTCGTAGAAAGTTGTAGGACTGCTTTCAAAGAACGCAAGAATCTTGGCATCGGGACTCCACGAGCTCGGAATCTGAGCATTCTTGCTTTCGGTCAACCTCTGCGCGTCGCCTCCGCCATCTGCGCGAATCCACCACAGATTCGGGAGAATCCCTTTTTCCGACGAGGTATAAACGATTCGCTGGCCGTCGGGCGTCCAGAGGGGATACATATTTGTAGTGCTCGCGAAAGTGATGCGCGTAAGCGTATCGCGTTCCAAGTCAAGCACCCAAATATCGGTTCTCTTCCCATCATTGATGTCCATCGCTAGCCGCTTGCCATCAGGAGATACCGAGAGATCGCCGTAGATTCCGGGAGTTTCGCGAATCGGTGTGAATTTCCCCGCCGCGTCCATCCAATAAATGGCGACGTCCGCGCGCAAGGCGTCGCCTGCGACATAAAGCAGGGTTCCAGAGTCGGAGACGGAGAACTGCGCTCCGCCTGTATCGGTATTTGTCGTCAGGCCCTCAACTATCGGGATAGGCTGGCCGGTTATTTGTAAACGTTTCGCGTCGAAAGGAACCGCGAACAGAGTTCCTTTGTGCACGTAGACGAGGTGGCCGCTAGAAACGTAGCGCGCGTAAGAACCGCCGTGAAGAATCGTTTTCCATTTCCCCGTACCAGCGGAATAAGCCGAGATATCCGCGTCGTCGAAATTGTCGGCCGCTATGGCAGACGTGAAAATCAGGTCGCTACCGCCGGGTAGAAACTCCGGCCAGCGATGGGTGTCTCCAGCTTTCTGGGGATCGAGCGTGGTCAAAGGTTCCGGAGTTCCTCCCGCCGAAGACACCTTGGATAAGCCGACGCGGGTGTTCCCGCTAAATACAATCGTACCGTCCTGACTCCAAGTGCCGCCGCGATCGCCGGGAACATCGCAGAGCGTGATTGCAGCGCCGCCCTGCACCGAAATTTTTTTCAACTTACCTTCCGCGAAGAAGGCGATCCACTGGCTATCGGGAGAGAAAAAGGCATCGCGGGCGTCTTCGGTGCCCGAAAGTAAAGTGGCCTGCAGTTGATCCAACGAGCGGACGTAAAGATAAGTCTTCTTATCGGAGGATTGGCCAATCAGGGCAAGCCGTTTGCCGTCTGGCGAAAGAATCGCGGCGGCTCCATAGCGAAAAGATGTTGCTCGCGTGATTATTGCATCCGTGCCTAGCTCTGCGGTCAGGCGAATTGGCTGAGTAGGCTTCGGCGCGCGCTGCAAGTAGCCCACGGTCAGCGCGATGGCTGCTAACGTGACGACTCCTGCGATGGCCCACGCAATTCGCTCGCGATTCTTGCGATGCGAAGCCACCGGTGAGGGCACACCTGCCTGCGAACCTGCGCCAGCAATCCATTTCAATTCGAGCAATAAATCGCGCGCCGTCTGCCAGCGATTGTCGGGATCTTTCTCCAGACATTTGCGCACGGTGCGATCGAGCGCCGGTGGAGTCATCGGTACAAGCGTGCTAATCGCCTCCGGATCTTTTTCCAGAATTGCCGAGGCAACGCTTAACTGGCTGCGTCCTTGGAATGCCGCGCGGCCTGTGAGCATTTCGTAAAGAACTGAGCCGAAAGAAAAAATGTCGCTGCGCGCGTCCAGATCTTTCGCTTCCACTTGCTCGGGCGACATGTACTGAAATGTGCCGATGATCATGCCTGCTTGCGTAACAGGAGTTGTGCGCGTGGCGAGTATCGTCACACTCCCACCGGACGAGAGAGGCAAAGTTTCCTTGGCGAGGCCGAAATCCAAAAGCTTCGCGCCGGATTTTGTGAGCATGATGTTGCGGGGCTTCAGATCGCGATGGATGATGCCTGCGCGATGCGCTTTGTCGAGCCCGTCGGCTACTTCGATTCCGATTTTCAGAGCTTGATCGAGAGGCAGCGCGCCTTTTTCCAATCGCGCGGCGAGAGTTTCGCCTTCGATATATTCCATCACGAGATATTCAGTGCCGTCCTGCGAGCCAACATCGTAGAGCGCGCAGATGTTGGGATGATTCAGCGCGGAAACGGCGCGAGCTTCGCGCTCGAAGCGCTGCTTCACATCGGGATTGTCGGCGAGATGCTGCGGCAAAACTTTTATAGCGACAGTGCGGTCTAGCCGCGTGTCACGCGCGCGATACACTTCGCCCATGCCGCCCGCGCCGAGCGGAGAGACGATTTCGTATGGACCGAGTTTTGTGCCGCTGGTGAGTGGCATGCGCGCGGATTATACCCTTATAAGTGAAATGGCTTCTTGCAAATACTTGGTACGAGTTTTCTGTGAAGGAAGTTCCGGCGATGCGTGATTTGAGCGCGCGTGTAGGCGTACTCTTAAACTGCCAATCGGGAAAGGGCCCGTAGAAGTTATCGTGATTGATCACGTCGAAAAAGCCTCAGGAAATTAACAGGGCGCTTGCTGAAAAATAAAAAAGTATTTATAGAGTAGCGAGCAGTGACGCAATCAGCGCGGCGCGCGGGGCAAGTTCGCGGACGATAATATTTTCGCGCAGGCTGTGCGCGCCGGAACCGATGGCGCCGAGCCCGTCAAGCGTAGGCACGCCAACGGCGGCTGTCAGATTGCCGTCGGAACCGCCGCCGGATGCGGTTTCTTCCAGAGTGATTCCCAAATCTGCGGCGAGATGTTGCGCGTGCTGATACAGCGCGGCAGACATTTTGCGTTCCATTGGCGGACGATCAATCCCGCCGGAAATTTCCAGTTTCGCGCCGGGCAGAATTGGTTTTAGCGCGCGGAATTTTTGTTCAAGCGGATGAATGTCCGCGACGCGCGTGACGCGAACGTCTACCAAAGCGTGCGCTTCTGCGGCGATCACATTTGTGCGCGTACCGCCGCCGGCGACATTCACGTGAACGCCGATGCCGCGCTTCGGCTCGTTAAATTTTGCGATGCGCGCGATCTGCAGCGCCAATTCATGAACGGCGTTGATGCCTTCTTCGGGTTTCAGTCCGCTGTGAGCGGCGCGGCCTGTTACGCGCAATTCAATTTCGCCCACACCTTTGCGCGAAGTTTTCAGCGCGCCGCGCGGTTCGCCCGCGGGTTCGAGGACGAGTACCGCGTCGCTGAGTTTCGCTTCGCGCTCAATAAATTTGCGTGAGGATTCGCTGCCGATTTCTTCGTCGGTCGTCCATAGGCAGGCGATTTCTTTGCGTGTCGCGATGCCCGCGCGCTTCAGCGCGTCAATCGCGAAGAGCGCGAGGACGAGTCCGCCCTTCATGTCGAATGTGGCCGGGCCCCAGGCGCGCCCTTGCGCGATGCGGAACGGCATTTTGGCGAGAGAACCTTTGTCGTAAACCGTGTCCATGTGGCCGAGAAGCAAAATGCGGCCGTCCGCACGAGAATTTTTGTGCGGCAGATTAATTAACAGATGATCGCCGCGATTTTTCTGGCGAAGTGCAGTTACATGCGCGCCCCGAGTGCGCCATTCGGCGGCGATCATGCGGCCAAAATCATCCACTAATTTTTTATCGAGCGATGGAGATTCCGCGCGTACAAATTTTCCGAGCAGGCGCAGCATTTCCGATTCGCGCGAGCGCAAATCTTTCAGAATTTTGCGCGAATTGTGGGCGTTGTTCACAGGCTTGGCGTGTTGAAGTCGGTATGCTAACAAGTGGGGCGGATTGGGACAAGCCGCTATCGCATCGCGTATAATTCACGGACTCGGATTCGAGAGTGTCATGGGGATTTTTGCGCGCCGCGGAACAGGCCGACAGCATCGGCGCGCTGCGAGTGGTGTTCGGAGACGAAAAGATGATTCTGGATTCGATTGGCATACAAAAATTGCTGCCGCACCGATATCCGTTCTTGATGGTTGACGGAATTGCCGAGATTGACCGCGGCAAGAGCATCGTCGGCGTGAAGAACGTCAGCATCAATGAAGGATATTTTCAGGGACATTTTCCCGGCCAGCCGGTGATGCCGGGTGTGCTGATAATCGAATCGATGGCGCAGACGGGCGGAGTTTTGTTGCTGATGGAAATTCCAGATCGCGAAAATAAGTTGTTGTATTTTGCGGCGCTGGATAACGCAAGATTTCGCAGGCCGGTGGTTCCGGGCGATCAATTGATGATTCACGTGAACGTGTTGAACGGCCGCGGCGGTTTCTGGAAGATGCGCGGCGAAGCACGAGTGAATGGCGATGTTGTCGCCGAAGCGACGCTGATGTGCAAGATGATTGATCGCGATGCGATAGCGCCCGCCGAGGCAGAAAAAAAGTAAGCGAGAGAAATTGCTCGTGCCGGGGTTAATAGTTCTGGGGAAATAATTTTGGCGGATGAGTGCCGGGGACAATGATGACGCACGAAACGTGAAATTGATCCGCGAGCCATAGTCTCCAAGTCAGCTCGATTGGGAGAAGGCGTTACGAGTCGGGCGCGTACGCCATTGTGGGCGATGACGTGGAATTGGCGACGGCTGCGTACTTCAGAACACGCCGTAGTACGCGGGCCACGCGAAAATTGGGCCGCGAGAACAATGTATTTTCATTTGCTGTTCGGTGGGATGGAGATCCGCAGGACCTGAACTTTCAAAGGTGAGCGCGTCACGCTCGAAGTTGGCGATTCAAATCAGTTCCGCGAATTTTCACCATCAATCGCGGAACAATCAAGGGCGGCGGAGTTACGCGCGTCGGCAGCCATAATTTGTTTATGTCGAACACGCATGTCGGCCACGATTGTCAGGTGGGCGATCACACAATTTTCGTGAACGGCGCGACGCTGGCTGGCCACGTGACCGTCGAGGACTATGCGACGTAGGAAACTATAGCCGGTGCATCAATTCTGCCGCGTGGGCAGGCACGCCTACATCGGCGCGATCACCGTAATGACGCAGGACGTGCCTCCTTTCCCAAGGTGGTTACGGCCGCGAGACTACTTCTTGCTTACGGCATCAACAAGGTCGGTTTGGAGCGGCAGGGATTTTCGCCGGAACGCTTGAAGACCTCGAAAAAGCGTACCGTTGCTGCTACGTTCAAAATTGAACACGTCGCAGGCGATCGAAAAAATGCGCGAGACGATGCCGGATTCAGCGGACGTTCAGGAATTAGTCGGATTTATCGAAACGGCCGAACGCGGACTCGTAAAGTAGATCAGCCTTCATGGGCAAGGAAACTCCCATCATTCCGACTGAAAAAACTTCCACGGGCAGTGGGGATTGATTGCCGGGCAACGGGCGATTTCCATTTCTGGTGCTGGAAGGCGCGCGCAGTCAGGGAATTGAAATGGCGGTAATCGCGCTGAAAGAAGAAGCGTCACCGGAATTGGAACGCACCGCGAAAAAATTGCATTGGGTCGGGTCTAGGCGAACTTGGCCGCACGATCGAATTGCTGCATCAGGAAGGCGTGACGCGCGCCGTGATGGCCGGTCAGGTAAAGCACAATAAGATTTTCAGCATTCGCCCGGACTGGCAATTCGCGAAATTGATGATGTCGCTGCCGCGAAAAAATACTGATTCACTGATTGGCGCGGTCGCAAAAGTTTTGGAAAAAGAAGGAATTGAGCTGGTGGATTCGACGGCATTTCTGAAGCCACTGCGTGCCAGACGTCGGAATATTGACGAAGCGCAAGCCCGACGCGCGCGAAATCGAAGACATCGAATACGGATTGGGCGTAGCGCGTCACATTGCGGCGATGGATCTGGGGCAAACAGTCGTCGTGCGAGATCGCGCGTGCGTGGCCATTGAAGCGATGGAAGGCACCGACGAAACGATCGAGCGCGCGGCACGCATCACCGGCGGCGCGGAGTTGACCGTCGTGAAAGTGAGCAAGCCAAAACAGGATATGCGCTTCGATGTACCCGTAGTGGGGCTGCCAACCGTCGAAGTAATGAAGCGGTGTAAGGCCACAGCACTGGCGATTGACGCGCATCGCACGCTGCTGTTCGATCGCGCGGAATTAATCGCGGCGGCGGACGCAGCGGGAATCACAATTCAAGCATTCGAGCCGATCGGCTGGCGCAAAACTGCGGCGGAACGCCGGAAAAAAATGACAGACGCGAGACGCATTCGCGTAGCGGTCGTCGGCGCCGGAGAATTCGGGCGCAATCACGCACGCGTTTACAGCGAATTGCCGGGCGCTGAGCTAGTCGGCATCGTGGACACAAATGCCGAGCGCGCGAAACAGTAGCCGCGGAATTTAACACCACGGTGCTGCCGGGCATCGAATCACTAGCGGGCAAAGTGGACGCAGTAAGCGTTGCGGTTCCCACGGCGCTGCACGCGAAAATCGGTTGCGCGCTTTTGCGGCAGGGAATTGACGTGCTCGTTGAGAAGCCGATGGCAACTTCGCTCAGCGAAGCGGATGAATTAATCGCCGCCGCGGAATCAAAGCGAGTTCTGCAAATTGGACATCTGGAGCGCTTCAATCCAGCCGTAGTTGCTGCGCGTGGAAATCATGCGCCGCCCATTATTTTTTGAAGTGCACCGGCTGGGAATTTTCACTCCGCGCAGTTTGGATATTGACGTGGTTTTCGACGTAATGATCCACGACCTGGATATTTTGCTCGCGCTTGTCGGTGAAGCAAGTTACGGACGTGAAGGCCGTGGGGATACCCGTGGTTTCGGACAAGGTGGACATCGCGCACGCGCGTTTGGAATTTGCGTCGGGCGCAGTGGCGAACGTCACGGCCAGCCGCGTTTCCACCGAGCGCGTACGCAAGATGCGCTTTTTTCAGGAACACGAATACGTGTCGCTGGATTACACCCGTCAGGACGCGCTTCGCGTGCGCGTAAAAAATCTCGGTCCGCCACCAGAATTCGACTTTGAAAAACTGGTCACCGAGCCGCAAGAACCGCTGAAAGCGGAGCTGGCCGAGTTTATAATTGCTGTGCGAGACAGAAACCGGCCGGGCGTGGATGGCGAAGCAGGCCGCAGGGCGCTGGAGTTGGCGGAACGCGTGGCGGCAAGCATCCAAGAGCACGGGAAGCGCGTCCAACTAAGTGCATTTGTGTCTCCGTTGTCATAGATAGGCCGACTATGTTGTTTCGAAGTTCGTCCGCTTCATAATGAATCGTCGAAACAATGAATAATAGAATCCTAGTTCCTCAAAATGCCACGTTGGGCGCTGAAGGCGCAGCTCCGCCCGGAACTCGCCGCAAGACTGCTCTCGATACGCGCACGGTAATCGCTGCGGATCTTCCGGCCGGACAGATCGACGCGACGTCAAATATTCCCGCGTATATGCCGCTGGACGTTCTTTCTGCGCGGCTGATTATTCCGCGCGACATGCCGGTGAACGCGCTGGACGTCGGACATTTGCCTTCGCATGTGCCGCTGGAAGTTCTTGGCGAGCACGTTGCTGTGCCGAAGGACGCTGTGCTTCCGCAAACTCCTGCGGTGCGTCAGCCGATGCAGCACGCGGCGGAAATGCCGGAAGTTCTCGATCCGGACGTGCTTACAACCGGCGAAGTCCATTTGATGACGGATGGCCCGCGAAGTTTGCGGGATGAACGAAATGGGTTTTGCGCGGCACGTCGGCCGTGCTGCACGCCGCGGCCTTGCAATTCTGCTGCTGATTCCGAGTTTGTTTACTCCGCACCAACCACGCCCGATGGAAATGATCTGCAGCGTCGCATTCTCTGGGCGATCTTTATATGCCGCCGGATTTGCGCAGCGCGTTGCGTCCTTCTCCGCCACATCGATCCGGGCAGCGAATCGGATTCGCATCGATCCAAAAATAATTCGGCAGTTGACGCCGTCGGCCCCGGCGCCTACACCGCCGCCGAAAGTCCGAAATACCTACGCCGGTGATTGTGCACGAGCAACCGAAAGAGACGGCGGCTGCCTCCGCCTTCGCTGCCCGTTGCGCCGCAGCCGCAACCTGTGAAACCGCAGCCAACTCTTGAACCGATTCGCGCGGATCAGCCGCCAACTCCACATGGATTGATTTTGCCGAACACATCCATCGGACACACGCTTTCGCAGGCAGCCGAATGAACCGCACGGCCGGTGCGTGGCCAGGCTGCTTCGAGTATCGTCGGGTATGGGAAGAATGCCGGGAGCGCGCGGAGGCGGAGGTGCTGCGGCGGTGGCGGAGGAGGCCAGGCCGGCGCCGGACTTACTCGGCTTACCGACACGCAGGGAGTGGACTTCAGCAGTTACGACGCCCGCGTTTATCAGAGCGTGAAGCGCAATTGGTATTCCATCATGCCGGAATCGGCGCTGATGGGCGATCAAGGAATCGTGATGTTGCGTTTTCGGATTTTCAAGGACGGCACGGTGGTCAGCCGAAGAACCAATTCTGGAAAGATCATCCAACAAGCCGCCGTTGGATCGTGCCGCGATGGGTTCGATTCGCGCGTCCAGTCCGTTTGAACCACTGCCTGCCGCATTCACCGGGCCTTACGTTGAATACATATTCGCCTACTACTACAACCTGGAAATTCCCCGCGGACGGTGAGACCTACACGCAATCAAATCTTGGGCCTGATCATCCTCGGGCTTATCGCACTGGTGTTTTTGGTGCTGCGATATGAAGGCGTTTTGTGATTAAGCTTCCCGCGCTGGTGGCGATCGTCGGGCCGACCGCGTCGGGGAAATCCTCGCTGGGAATGCGGGTTGCGCGCGAATTGAGTGGCGAAATTGTTGTCTGCGATTCCACGCAGGTGTATCGCGGATTTGATATCGGAACGTCAAAGCCGACCAGCGAGGAACAGAAAAGTGTGCGGCATCATTTGTTGGATTTGCTGGAGCCGGACGAATTATTTACCGCCGGCGTCTACCGCGAACGCGCCATCGAAGTGCTTGCGGATTTGCGCGAGCGCAATCGCTTGCCGGTGATGACCATCGGCACAGGTCTTTATATGCGAGCGTTGATTGACGGATTTTCCGATACGCCGGTGCGTTCGGAAGAAGTGCGCACACGATTGCGAACAAGCGCCGCGCGGCATGGCGCGGACTATTTGCATCGCGCGCTGCGAAGAATCGATTCCGCGGCGGCAGCGCGAATTGGTCCGCGAGACACGCCGAAGCTGATGCGCGCGATTGAAATATCCATGCTCGCGGGAAAACCAGTTTCCGAAGTGCAAAGCGCGCGACGGCAAAAGCTGGAAGGCTTTCGCGTAATTAAAATTGGGTTAATGCCGCCGCGTACCGCGCTGTACGAGCGAATCGAGCGCCGCACCGTCGAAATGATGGATCGCGGATGGCTCGCGGAAGTGCAAGCGCTGGTAGCGAAGGGGATTCCCGCGACGGCGAAACCATTTTCGTTTATTGGATATGCGAGAATTGCGGGCGCATCTGGAAGGAAAACACAAATTGCCCGCGGTTGTTGCCGCAATTCAGCAGGCCACGCGGAGATACGCGAAGCGGCAGGTCACATGGTTTCGTCAGAGAACCGGACGTGAAATGGTTTGAAGGATTTGGCGATGACGCCAAGCTTCCAGACGCAGCGTTGAAACATCTTGGCGAGACGGAATCGCGCGAGCGTAGGCATAGCATTGCAGCAGCCACTCTTGGCTGTGCTGCTGTAGTAAAGTAAACAACAGAATGAAAACAACATCCCACGCAACGGAACATCGCGAGACAAGTGTTCCTCGTCGGCCTCGGCAAAAAACGCCCGGGACGATTGCCCGGCGTGGAAGCCGGACAAGCCGAGCGCGAATCGCTTCTGGAATTGGCGGAGCTGGCGCGAAGCGCGGGCGCCGAAGTTACCGGCTCAATGCTGCAAATGCGCGAACGGCCCGACCCTGCAACGCTCGTCGGTGCAAGGCAAGCTTGAAGAAATCGAAATTGAAGCGCGAATGCACAATGCGCCGCTGGTAATTTTCGATACGAATCTCACGTCCAACGCAGCAGCGAAATATTGAAGAAGCGCTCAGCCGCCGCGTGATTGATCGCACGCAAATTATTCTGGATATTTTTGCGCGTCACGCGCGCAGCCGCGAAGGCCAACTGCAGGTGGAACTCGCGCAGCTAAATTATTTGTTGCCGCGGCTCGCGGGACGCCGCACGGAACTTTCGCGGCTGGGAGGCGGAATCGGAACGCGCGGTCCCGGCGAACAAAAATTGGAAACCGATCGCCGGCGCATCCGCGAAAAAATCGGCCGCATCCAGAAAAGTATTGAGATGGTGCGCAAGCAGCGCTCGCTGCGCCGCGAAAAGCGCCAGGCCGTTCCGCTGGGAACTGTCGCGCTGGTTGGATATACAAACGCCGGAAAATCCACTTTGTTCAACGCGCTCAGCAAAGCGGGAGTGCTCGTTTCGTCGAAAATGTTTGCGACGCTCGATCCCACAGTGCGCGCCGTTCGCTTGCCTTCGGGACGCCGCGTGCTGCTTTCCGACACGGTGGGATTTATTCGCGCGTTGCCTCCGGCGTTGATTGCGGCGTTTCGCGCGACGTTGGAAGAAGTGCAGGAAGCGTCGCTGCTGCTGCACGTCACGGACATTTCCAATCCGCATCATGCCGAACAGGATGCCGAAGTGGAAAAAGTTTTGGCGGATCTCGGAGTAAGCGATCGTCCGCGATTATTGGTGTGCAACAAAATTGATCGCCTACCGAAAGATGAACTGGCCGCGCTGGTTGCGGCAAATCCAGCGCTCCAACAAACGGCGCCGCCACGAACTGAAAAGTATTTGTTTCCGCGCTGAAAAATGAAGGGCTCGACGAACTTTTGCGCCGCATGGACACTGCAATGCCGATTGATGAAGTCGTGCACATGAAATTATTGGTGCCACTCGCCGATGGACGTATGCTCGCGCTGATTCACGCGCTGGGCCGCGTGGTGAGTTCCGAAATTGAAGATTCTTCCATGCGTTTATCTGCAGACGTGCCGGAATCTTTGGCGCGAAGATTGAATGCATATGTCGTGTAGTAATTTTCGCGAGCGGCGAATCAAACGCCGCGGCATCGCGAAGAATTCGCGTAGTTATGTATTTGTTACTACCGCGTGAACGCGCAATTTTGGCTGGAAATCAGCGAAAATTCTCGTTAATTGGCTAGAAAGTACCGATTTTCCGCTGCTGCCACGCTGTGGAAATTCCTGTGGAAAGCCAAGAAATTGCGCTTGCCATTCGGATCGCAAAAGCTTACGCATAAATTCGTCAGAGTTCGCGAAATTGCCGTAAGTCTTTTATTTTTAGCTAGTTACGGATGGCTATTGCAGGCCTCGTTTTAGAAATGCCTCCGGGGGTAACTTTTTACCAACTCCCGGATTTGCACAGCTTTGGGGCAATGATGTGCGGAAGTGGTTACTTTACACGGAGTTCCGGGACAGTGGTGATCTCGGTGACAAATTGTGTTGACTGGAAAATCGCATCGTTGACGAGCGCGAATACGAGGGACTATAGTGTGATTCTAAGCCCGAATCTGCAGCGGGTGGGGGCCTCGGCGGCCTCCGGTGCCTTATGAATCTGCCAAATTCGTTGACAATTCTCCGAATCTTTTTCGTGCCGCTGCTGGTTGTCGTTCTTCTGACTGGCCAGCCGAATTTTACTCGTGTTCGGCACTCACATCACTTACGTCATTCTGGGCGTACTCATTTTGCTGGCTGCAGCGGCAACGGATTGGGCTGACGGATATCTTGCGCGGCGCCGCCACCAGGAAACGACGCTGGGAATTTTGCTGGATCCCATCGCGGATAAATTGCTGATCTCCGCCGCATTTATTTCGCTGGTGCAAATGGGTTTGGTGCCGGCGTGGATGGTGGTGATCATCATCGGCCGCGAATTTACGGTGCAGGGTTTGCGCACGATCGCATCGGCGGAAGGATTCACGATTCAAGCTTCCGCGCTGGGCAAAACAAAAACAGTTTTGCAGATTCTGGCGGCGAGCGCGGTTATCTTGAGCGCCAAACTTCAATCGTCTGAAACAGACGGCGTACGTGCTTTTGTGGCTCGTTGTGGTTAGCGCCATACTTTCCGCCGTGCAATATTTCATGAAATTCTGGAGCCAAGTGGACGGCAGTATCAAGCAACGCAAGAAAATGCGCCTGCTCGAACGAATTGAACGAGAAAAGAAAATGCAGGATGTCGCCACTCTTTAATTCCCGCGCCGCTGAATTTCCTGAATCAATTTCAAATCGACGAAAAGAGCGCGCTGCTGCAAATTGCGCGGCGAAGCTCTAGTGGAAACAATTGTCCACGCGCGCCGCTGGCAGCCAGACACGCGATCTGGAATATTGGCCGAGCGCCGAGGCGCATTCGTCACGCTGCACCTTCGCAGGAAATTGCGCGGATGCGTCGGGCAAGTGGAACCGCAGAAATCTCTCGCCGAAACAGTAGCGCGATGCGCGATCTCCGCCGCGCGCGAAGATGATCGCTTCGATCCTGTTCAGCCGGAAGAAGTGGCGCAGCTCACCATCGAAATTTCCGTGCTCTCGCCACCAAAACCAATCACGCCAATTGAAATTATAATCGGCACGCACGGACTGATCGTCGAACGCGGCCCATTCCGCGGATTGCTTCTGCCGCAGGTAGCAACCGAGCGTCATTGGAACGCCGAGAAATTTCTTTCGGAAACGTGCTTGAAAGCAGGATTGCCCGGCGATGCGTGGAAATCCGCGGAAACGAAAATCCTCGGATTCAGCGCGGAAATATTCTCGGAATCCGAATCGAGTCAGCGCGCTAATTCCAAAGCGTGAATTGTGAAACGCGCTTCGTCCCCGCGCACGTCTTTGCTATCCTAGCGGCTCTCTGGAGATAATAGTTTTGTCGCACCATATCTCAGCGATTTGCACGTACGCCGCAAGGCCGAAAAATCGATGATCTCTGCCATCGATCTTTCCGCCGATGTCGGCCTCGTAGCCGTCGGCCTGGTCACTCTGAATCTGCTTCTCGGCCTGATGATGGCGTTGCGTTACAGCCCCACGCGTCACTGGCCGCATAAACATTTCAATTATTTTCGCATTCACAATTGGACGGGCTATCTTCTGCTGTTCACTTCGATCCTGCATCCGGTAATCCTGCTATTTTCTTCCACCGCAAAATTCCGTCTGATTGACATCATTTATCCCGTGCATTCGCCAAGCCAGCCTTTGGACAACACCATCGGCGCAATCGCGCTGTATCTGTTGACGATCGTCGTCTTTACTTCCTATTTGCGCATCACGCTGGGCCGCAAGACTTGGAAAGCATTTCATTTCGTCACCTACGCCGCTGCAATCGCACTGTTCTGGCACAGCATTTTCACGGATTCCGAACTGAAGAATTCGCCGCTCGATCCATTCGACGGCGAAAAAGTATTCATCGAAGTTTGTCTGCTGGTGGTAATTGCAATTGGAATTTTGCGCTGGCGTCACGCCGTCCGCAAAGCGCGGGAAGCGCGCTCGTAATTCCTGCCCCACAAAAAATAAGGGCCGGCGTTAGCCGGCCCTCTTCGGAATCTGCCTACAACTGAAACTTTACTGTTCGAGTTCGACGTAATCTCCCGGCATAAATCTCGCGCCGCATGGCGTCAGAATCAGTGTGGCGGTATTGCCGGAGACGCGAATCACGATTCCTTCGCCCAGGATTTCACGCGGCAGACCCTGCCACGTCGTACTCCACCGGTGTGATGCCGAATCCAAAGAGCTTATATTCGGTTCCTTTGTTCTGATAAATCGTGGAAACGCCGCGGCCCTGATTGCGGAACACCCGCAGATAGCTTCCGACATGCAGGCCTTGCGACGTACCGATATTCACATACACGATGCTGTTTGCGCCGGACGCCTGTCCGAAAAATTTCGACGAAACAATCATTCCGGTCTTGCCCGTTGCAGGCGCGAACGGATCAACAATCTGTGCGTCTTGCTTCAGTGGCGGTGCCGGACGTTCTCTGAATGGCAGAATAATGTCTCCGCGCTGAATGTAGTCGCAGGTTGACGAAACTTCCGCGGTGGAAACTTTGTCGCCAACGTGAACGACCTTCAGCTTACCGAGGTCGGCCCATGTTTCGCCCATCGCGCGCAACAGCTCGTCTTGTCCGTTGAACCAGGGTTCCTTCAGTTCTTCTTTCACGTGGCGAACTACCAGGAATTCATCGCCGACCTTCACGCCCTGCGCGGAGCCGCGATTGATATAAACCAGCTGCGCTCACCACGAACGCAACTTTATCCACCGACTGCTCGCCCGAAATAACGTAGCTGTCCTGCGGAACCGCGTCGGTCGTAACCGTGCCCGAGCAATACATGGCGCTCTGTCCACTGTGGTGCGCCGAGGGGTCTGAGCGGCGGCAATGCCGGCCACCATCCCCAAAATCAGGCCAAAAGTGACGAATTTACCTCGCATGTGCTTCACTCCTTGAACTCTGTGGACGCGCCCGATACGCGTAAATCGAGCGAAATCGTCCTATGTCCACGCTAGCAAAGGGGCAAATGAGCGTCAATGGCCCGAGAGGACAGCCTTTACACATTCGACACCGCATGGTAGAAGCAAAAGTTCATCTTCCAAGCGCTAAAACAGGGGGCGGGCATTGTTGTTCGGGCGGGAGCGCATTTGCGTGGTAATTGCGGAAAAAACGGCTGCTGCCGCCCTGAAGGCGCTTTGGCGGATGCCGGACTCGCGGACGGCCGGATCGAACCGTGGAATGCGCATGGACTGGCTGAGTTCCGGCGCGAAATTAGCCGATTCATGCGCGGCTGAGCGTGGACCGCAAAAAAGTCGTGCGTCATCGCAACATTGCGCCGGCGGGCGGCGGGAGGCAAAGTATTTCGGTGGCTTGCACGAACAAATGTCATTGCTGCGCCTTGCAGCCGAATCCGGGTGCGCGTGGTGTGACGTAGAAGTGGAATCCGCGGAGCGGCTCGACGAATTCGGCCTGGACGAATTGCGGCAGGTTGGCGCGCGAGTGATGATTTCGTTTCACGATTTTCGCGGGACGCCGCGCGATTTGCTAAAGTCGTGTCCGACGATTGGATCGCTGCGGCGGCGATGCGATCAAAATTGCGGCGCAGTCTCGCACGATCGGCGACAGCGTTCGCGTGTTGGCGATCGCGCGGGGCCGCCGCGACGTGGTTGCCGTTCCAATGGGCGAAACTGGATTGCCCGGCGCGTGTGCTGGCGTTGCGCGCGGGAAGCGCGCTTGCGTATGCCGCAGCAGATCAGGCCACAGCGCCGGGACAACTTATCTTCAACGAAATGCGCGGGATGTATCGGCGCCGAAAAACTGAATCGGCAAACGCGCGTCTATGGAGTCATCGGAAATCCAATCGCGACATTCGCTTTCGCCGCTCATGCACAATTCTGCGTTCGCGGCGCGTCATGTGAATGCGGTGCTGCTGCCATTTCCTCGTCGACGAGCTGAAGGATTTTCTCGCGGCGATTCCGGCATTCGGCGTGAAGGGATTCGCGGTTACGATTCCGCACAAGCAGGCGATCATCAGCATCTGGATGGATGCGATCCGCTTGCCGCGCGGATCGGCGCGGTGAATACGGTAGTCGTGCGCGGAGGTGGAAAGCTCTACGGATACAATACCGATTACGTCGGCGTGCTGCGCGCGCTTTCTTCGCGCGTCGAATTGAAGGGCAGCAGAGTATTGCTGCTGGGCGCAGGTGGCGCCGCGCGCGCCGCGGCATTCGCGCTGGTCGAAGCCGGCGCGATGGTTTGCATTTGTGCGCGCGGCGAAGCGCAAGCTGCGGCGCTGGCACGCGACGCCGGATGCGAGTCAATTTCGCGTAGAAAATTGAAAGGCGAATTCTTCGACGCGATTGTGAATTCCACGCCGCTCGGTCTGCGGCCAAGTGACGTCGTCGCCGTTGCGTGCGCGACGAATTGAATTGCCGCGTCGTGATGGACATGATTTACCGACCCATCCGCACGAAGCTGTTAAAGCTCGCGGAACGCCGCGGAATCGAAACCGTATCCGGCGCGGAAATGTTTATAGCGCAGGGCATCGCGCAGTGGGAAATTTGGATGGGTGAACGCGCGCCGGAGAAAATCATGCGGCGAGTGACGCTCGACGCGCTGACGCGGAACGCGGGTAATTTCTCGAATCACTGAAAAATTGGTACAACATTTAGTGCGGAAGTGTTTCCAAAGGACGAATGATTCAGCCTGATTTCAAAACGTTTCGCAAACTGGCGCGGCAGGGAAATCTGGTGCCGGTGTACGAGACCGTGCGCGCGGATCTTGCTGACGCCCGTGTCCGCCTATCTGCGATTGTCGCGCGATGCGCGATACGCGTGTCTGCTGGAAAGCGTGGAGGGCGGCGAGAAAATCGCGCGCTACACATTCGTCGGCGCGAATCCCGCGAGGTTTTCCGCTGCCGCCGGGCGCCTGCGTGCTGGAATCCGAAGGCCGCATGCAACTCGAATACGGAAATCCGATGAAATTTTTGCGCGGCCTCGTCGGCAAATATCAGCCGGTGCGCGTTCCGGGACTTCCTCCGCTGGTTGGCGGCGCGATCGGGTATTTTTCGTATGACATGGTGCGCCAGTTCGAGAGCATTCCGGATTCGGCCGCGACGATGCTGGTCTGGACGACTCCGTCATGATGTTTTTTCTCGGCCTCGTAGTGTTCGACCACGTGCAGCACCGCGTTTGGATCATGCGCAACGTTTTTACCGACGGGCAGGGAAGTCTGCGTGCAAAATATGACGCAGCGGTGCGCGAAATCGGCGCGTTGCGAAAAACGCTCGGCCAGCCCGTCGCCGAAGAAAAGCCGGCGTCGCAAACGCGGAAGAAAAGCCAAGCGCAAACTGAAATTCGGATCGAACATGACGCGCGCGAAATTTATTTCGTCCGTCGGACAAAGTGAAGGAATACATTCGCGCGGGCGACGCTTTTCAAGTTGTGCTGAGCCAGCGATTTTCCGCGAAAATGAATACCGATCCGTTTGAAGTCTATCGCGCGCTGCGCGTCGTGAATCCTTCGCCGTATATGTATTTTTTGAAGTTGGGCGACATGGCCGTCGTCGGCAGCTCGCCGGAAATGCTGGTGAAAGTACAGGGACGCGAAGCGTTTTACCGGCCGATTGCCGGCACGCTTCCGCGCGGCCGTGACGAAAAAGAGGATCAAAAGCTCGAAGCGGAGATGCTCGCCGATCCGAAAGAGCGCGCCGAGCACATCATGCTCGTGGATTTGGGCCGCAACGATCTGGGCCGCGTGTGCGAATACGGCTCCGTCCGCGTGGAACAATTAATGTTTGTCGAGCGCTACTCGCACGTGCTCGCATCTGGTTTCCAGTTTGCGCGGCACTCTGCGCGCTGACGTGAATTGTTTCGACGCGCTCGCCGCATGTTTTCCCGCCGGCACGCTTTCCGGCGCGCCAAAAGTTCGCGCCATGGAAATTATTGACGAGCTTGAGCCCACGCGCCGCGGCGTTTACGGCGGGGCCATTCTTTATTTGGATTTCGCGGGTAATCTCGATTCCTGCATCGCGATTCGCACGCTGGTCGTGAAGGATGGCGTTGCCTACGTGCAAGTCGGCGCGGGCTTGGTGGCCGATTCCGTTCCCGCAACCGAATATGCGGAGACGCTGAACAAATCCAAAGCGCTTTTCCGCGCGATTGAAATCGCGCAGTCGGACGAGGACTAGGAAGCGACGGAGTCCGACGTAGTGTCGAGGAACTCTCGTGGACGTTTTCTGGACAATTGGTTTTCCGTGCGCAGTGATCGCAACAATACTCGCATTCTGGATATTCGCGCGCCTAAATACCCTAGGATTTCGACGAGGGTGGTGGAGTTCTCAAGATTTCAAACTCTATGCCACCTATTGGCGGCTTGCGCCAAAACAGGGCTGGTCTCGCTTGCCGTTAATTGCCGGAGGTCTACTCTTTATCGTAGCGTTTATAGCCGCAATAATTTCAGTGCACCGCCTACAACACTAGCGCTGCATTTTCCATGGCCGAGAAATGACAATCACTTCGCGTGCGGCTAAAATGAAAATATGATTCTCCTGCTCGACAACTACGATTCGTTCACCTACAACCTAGCGCAGTATCTGGGTGAGTTGGGCTGCGAGCTGGAAGTTCGCCGCAATGACAAAATAACGCTGGACGAAATCGCTCTACGCAAGCCGGAGAAAATTGTAGTTTCGCCCGGCCCGTGCACGCCAAGCGAAGCGGGAATTTCCGTTGAACTGATTCGTAGATTCGCAGGCAAGATTCCAATTCTCGGCGTATGTCTTGGACACCAAGCAATGGGCGAAGCATTCGGCGGAAAAGTTGTCCGCGCGAAGAAAATTCTTCACGGCAAAACCAGCGAAGTTTTTCACGACGGGAAAACAATTTTCCGTGGACTCGACAAACCATTCACCGCGACGCGCTACCACTCGCTCATCGTCGAACGAAAATCACTGCCGCGCGTGCTGGAAATTTCCGCCGAAACTTCTGACGGCACCATCATGGGCCTGCGTCACCGCAAATTCCGTGTGGAAGGCGTGCAATTCCATCCGGAGTCAGTTCTCACCGACCCGGGAATGCAATTGCTGAAAAATTTTCTCGCACTGAATTAAACTGCTTCACGCCGGAAATTACCACTTCAAATCCGCAAGCAGCGCTCCGTAAATTTCTATCCCGCTCCACAAATTCCCAATGCGCAAATTCTCGTTCGGGCTGTGCTGATTATCGTCGTAGTTCACGATCGGTACGTTTATCACCGGCAATCCGAGATTTTCAAAAATGTACATCGGAGAACTGCCTCCGCTCGTCGGCATTCGCACAAGTCCGCCTCCAACCGCCGCGTTAATCACGCCGGTTAACGCTTTAGAAACCGGCAAATCCATTGACGTGAAACTCGCCGGATAGCTACCCGCGGACATCACCACCCGCGCAACTTTCGCGTGCGTGCGGCGTTGTTCAATGTTCGGTTCGTCGTCAGTGGTAACGAAATATCCCTGAGCGCGAATGTGCGCCACAAGCCGCGCGAACTGTTCTTTCGGAGAAATATTTTTCACCAAACGCATATCGATTGCGGCCACGGCGCGTTCAGGAATAATCGTGCGCGATTGCGCGCCAACATCCTCGCTGCGCAGCCCATCAATATTCAGCGACGGTTGTGTAATTAACTCCACCAAATGTTTTCCGCCACCTTCGGGCGCATAGATCGCCAGGTCGCGTTCAAGGTCGGCGTCATTGTCTGGCATTTCCTTCAAAGCCTGCTCCGCGGTCGGCCCCAGCGGCGTAACGCCATCATAAAAATTAGCGATGCGCACGCGTCCGTTATCATCTTTCATGCTCGCCAAAAGTTGCGCCAGCCGCATCGCCGGATTCGGCGCCCAATTTCCGTAGTGTCCGCTGTGCAGCGAATGCAGCGGCCCGTAGACCGTAATTTGTGCGGTAACAATTCCACGATTGCCGAAGAGCACCTGCATTCTTCCCGACTGGTGCACCGGCCCATCGCCATTAATCAGCAAATCACCCTTAAGCAAATCGCGATGTGCCAGCAGGGTCTGTTCCAAATGCGGCGAGCCGCCTTCTTCTTCGCCGTCGAAAACAACTTTCACATTCACCCCGATGGGAATTTTGCGCGCGCGTAGAGCATCAATCGATGCAAGCAGCGCCACGATGGGAGATTTATCGTCGCCCGACGAACGCGCGTAAACCCGCCAATCGTCTTTGTAATGCTCGCTCGCTGAAGGAAACGAAATTATTTTTCCGCCGGAATCAAACGGCGCATCGCGCAACGCCGGCTCGTAAGGCTTCGTGCCCACCCATGTCGCAGGATCAACGGACTGCCCGTCGTAATGCATGTAAAAAATAATTGTGCGCGCCGCACCGGGCGTTTCCAATTTTCCAAACACAACCGGCCCGCGTCCGGATATCGGCAAAAGCTGCGTTTCAAATCCACGAGCGTGCAGCATCTCGACAAGTTTGTCGGCGTTGCGCTGAATATTCGCCGTCTCGGAAGCAAAGTTAGGAATCGAAAGCAGCGCGCGAAGTTCGTCCATCACGCGATTCTCATTCGCTTCACGCCAAATCCGAATTTCGCCCGCTGTGTGTGACACGCTAGCGCTCGCTACAGGTTTCGGCGCCTGTGCCGCAGTAAGAAATCCCAGCGCTGCAATTCCTAGAATCACAATTCCAATGCGGACGTTACCGAGCGAGGCCATC
The DNA here is from genome assembly GCA_963778235.1 of uncultured Acidobacteriota bacterium. Classification (GTDB taxonomy): domain Bacteria; phylum Acidobacteriota; class Terriglobia; order Acidiferrales; family UBA7541; genus DASTCZ01. The sequence goes on from CAVZTQ010000004.1 coordinate 1,534,103, forward strand.
TGTGGGCTCCGATCTGAATTTGGCGGACATTTGTAACGGGATTATGCAACCACCGGCGCGGCAATCCTAGCGATTCGTAAATTCAATCAGCGCTTCCAGTTTTTCGCCCGCCGCGCCGGAATCAATCGAAGCCGTCGCCAAGTCCACGCCTTCGCGCAAATTTGCAGCGCGGCCTGCAACAAATACCGCGGCGGCCGCGTTCATCATCACAATGTCTCTGCGCGGTCCCGGCTCGCCTTCAAAAATCGCACGGATGATCGCCGCATTTTCCGCGGGTCCGCCACCGGCAAGTGCGCTCAGCGGAGCGCGCTCGACTCCGAAATTCTCCGGAGCAAGCCGCAGCGTACGAATTTCCAGATTTGAATTTCCTCGCGCAGCAGACGATTGATTCGGCGCGCCAACTTCCGCAACCAGCGTTTCGCCGCTCAGCGAAATTTCGTCCAGCCCGTCATCGCCGTGAACAACGAATGCGTGGCGCGTGCCAAGTTTCGCCAGTGCGCGCGCCATCGGCTCAACCCATTTTGGGTCCACCACTCCAAGAACCTGCGCGGCTGCTCCAGCGGGATTCGTCAGTGGGCCCAGCAAATTAAAAATTGTGTGCCCGCCAAGAAGTTTTCGCGCCGGAGCAGCGTGTCGCGCCGCCGCATGAGCTGCTCGCGCAAAAAGAAACCCCACTCCAATTTCCATGATGGCCGCGCCGGACTGCTCGATGGGAATTTCCACGCGCACGCCGAGAGCTTCCAACACGTCAGCCGATCCGCTGCGCGAACTCGATGTGCGGTTGCCGTGTTTCGCGACGCGCACTCCCGCGCCCGCCGCCACAAACGCCGCCGCAGTGGAAATATTAAATGTGTTTCGTCCGCTGCCGCCTGTGCCGCACGTGTCCACCATCTCGTCTGCAAGCGCGTGACGTTGTTCGGGTCGCAGATTCGGAAACACCGGACTCGCGTGTCGCCGCATCACCGAAGCGAATCCCACGAGTTCGTCCACGCATTCGCCTTTATCGCGCAGCAGCGAAAGCAGCAGTGAAATTTCGTCGTCGGTCAGTTTTCCGGTAAGTAATTCGTCGGCAACGGATTCTGCATCGGCGCGCGAAAGATGCGCACCTTGCGATATCCGTTGAATGTGGTGGCTCAACATTTCAGTTTATGCAGTGGCTGACGCTTTTCTGCGCGGGCGCCGTAACAGTTCGCCTTCGCAATTCGGACAAACTTGGCCGAACTTTGCGGTGCATTCTACGCAAAATGTGCACTCAAATGAACAAATAAACGCTTCGCCGTCTGGCGCAAGCGGCCGCTCGCACTGCATGCATCTCACTTTCATTTCCAGCGCCATTTCAGCGGCTCCTTGCTCCCCGCTCTGGTTCCAGATAAACTTACGTGTTTTCTATTCCACAAAATTCTAGCATTTATGGAGCGCGCGTGAAGATACACGAGTATCAAGCCAAAGCGATACTGGCAAAGTATGGTGTTCCCACTCCGCGCGGCATGGTTCTGTTCGACGCGAAAGATGCGCGTCTGGCCGCCGAAAAATTGGGTACCAAAGTGGTTGTTGTGAAAGCGCAAATTCATGCCGGAGGCCGCGGAAAAGGCGGCGGCGTGAAGCTCGCCAAGTCTCGTGACGAGGCGTTACAACTCGCACAGGAAATTATGGGCATGAATCTTGTGACTGTGCAGACAGGCCCAGCCGGAAAAATTGTGAAGCGTCTGCTGATTGAAGAAGGGCTCGATATCAAGCGCGAACTTTATTTGAGCGTTGTCGTAGATCGCGCCGCCGAGGCGCCTGTTTTTCTGGCCAGCACTTCCGGCGGAATGGAAATCGAAGAAGTGGCTGCGAAAGATCCCGAAGCAATTCTGCGCGAAAGAATTGATCCCGCCGTCGGATTCCAACCGTATCAAACGCGCAAGCTCGCGTTTGGCCTCGGATTGAAAGGCGACGAAATTAAAAATGCAGGTCCATTTTTCCAGGCGCTCTATCGCGCGGTAATGGAAACCGATGCGTCGCTCGTTGAAATCAATCCGCTCATCGTTACCGGCGAAGGCAAACTCGTCGCGCTTGACGCGAAAATGGTTTTCGACGACAACGCGCTCTATCGCCATCCGGAACTAAAAGAACTTCGCGATATCGACGAAGAAGATCCGCTCGAAGTAGAGGCTTCAAAATTCAGTTTGAATTACATCAAGTTGGACGGAACCGTGGGCTGCATGGTGAATGGCGCGGGCCTTGCCATGGCCACCATGGACATTATTAAACTCGCCGGCGGATCACCTGCAAACTTTTTGGACGTCGGCGGAGGCGCCAGCGCGGAGCAAGTCAAGAACGCATTCCGCATTTTGATGAGCGACGAAGCCGTGAAGGGCGTGTTCATCAATATTTTCGGCGGAATTTTGCGATGCGACGTGCTCGCATCGGGAGTCGTGGCCGCGGCGCGCGAGTTGGGAATCACCGTGCCGGTTGTGGTCAGAATGGAAGGAACGAACGTCGAGGAAGGGAAGAAGATTTTGAGCGAATCGAAATTGAATTTCACGATTGCCAACGGAATGAAAGACGGCGCGGAAAAAATTGTAGCGCTCGCACGCAAAGCAGGAGGTGCGCGATGAGCGTTCTTGTAAATGAAAAAACACGCGTTATCGTGCAAGGCCTTACGGGCCGTGAAGGAAGTTTTCACGCGGAACAAATGATCGCCTACGGCACGAAAGTAGTGGGCGGAGTTACTCCCGGCAAAGGTGGCACGAAACATTTGAACGTGCCGGTGTTCAACACCGTCGCCGAAGCCGTGAAAGCCACAGGCGCAAACGCATCCGTGATATTTGTTCCACCGCCATTCGCTGCCGACGCAATTCTCGAAGGCGCCGATTCCAAATTGCCTTTGGTGGTATGCATCACCGAAGGAATTCCGGGATTGGACATGGTGCGCGTGGCAGCCGTTCTGCGCGGCGGCGCAACCAGATTGATCGGTCCGAACTGCCCCGGGATCATTTCGCCGGGCAAATGCAAAATCGGAATCATGCCGGGAAGAATTCACAAGCAAGGCCGCGTCGGACTCGTAAGCCGCAGCGGCACCCTCACCTACGAAGCCGTGGACCAGCTAACCAAGCTCGGGATCGGACAATCCACCTGCATCGGCATCGGTGGCGATCCGATTATCGGCACAAGTTTTCTGGACTCGATCAAATTGTTCAATGAAGATCCGGAAACCGAGGCCATCGTGATGATCGGCGAAATCGGCGGCAACGCCGAAGAAATCGCCGCGGAATATATTCGCCTTCACGTGAAAAAACCGGTTGTCGGATTTATCGCTGGACAAACTGCTCCTCCGGGCCGCCGCATGGGCCACGCCGGAGCAATTATCAGCGGCGGCATGGGTACGGCAAAAGAAAAGTACAAAGCCATGGAAGCCGCGGGAATTCGCACCGTGCAAAGTCCGGCGGAAATTGGACACATGATGGCCGATGCGCTGAAGCGAAAATCCAGCGCGAAGAAACCGGCAGCGAAGCCGGCGAAGAAAGCCGCGCCGAGCAAAGCAAAAGCCAAGCCAGCCAAGAAAAAGAAGCGATAAGAAACGCAAATAAAATTTTACAAATCCTGGAGGGAATTGTGGCACTGGAAAGAACATTTGCAATCATCAAGCCCGACGCGTACAAACGCGGACTCACCGGCGAAATACTTTCGCGCATTCACAAAGCAGGATTTTCAATTCTGGCGATTAAATCCGTCAGCTTAAGCAAAACAGAAGCCGAAGGATTTTACGCCGTCCACAAAGCGCGCCCGTTCTTCGGCGAACTCACAGATTTCATGAGCTCCGGCCGTTGCGTTCTAATTGTGATGGAAGCCGATGGCGCCATCGCAAAATGGCGCGACACAATGGGCGCCACCGATCCCGCGAAAGCCGCGCCGGGAACAATTCGTCGTGACCTCGGCACCAGCATCGGAAACAATTGCACGCACGGATCAGACGCGACGGAAACCGCGTCGTTCGAAATCGGCTATTTTTTCGCGGGCATGGAACTTTAGTTCGCCGGCAATCCGCGAACGTAAAATTTTCAACGCAAAAATACAAAGCCCACGTCCCGGTCCCCTCGGGAAGTGGGCTTTGCATTTACAGCAACTCGTCAGCCGCATCACTGCGTGTTCTAGTGATGTATCGGCTGCAACTCCGTCCAGTTTCCCGAAGCCGGCGGAGCGGTGCTGTTCGTCTGCACTACTACACTTCCCGGCCCGCTCCCGTTTGAATACGTGTGATTGTATTGATTGCTCTGCGTCTGCGTTTGCCCCGTCGTCGGATTCACATAAAGTTGTTGATCCAAAATGTAATCGACCACATCCTTCGTATGCGCGTCCTTCGCTGCCATTTGCGCGTTGAATTGCGCGTTGCGCGCATCGCCCTGTTTCTGCATGTTCGCGATGAACGCCTGCGCGTCCGCCGTGCGCTGCGCCTGTTGAGCCCGGCCTTGCGCAAGAATTGAATTCGTTACTGCCCATGATGCAGCAATCGATTTGTTCGTTTGATCCTGCATGTACGCCGCGTATTTCGCGTTGTAATCCGGATTCGCTTTGAATGACGCTCCCATTGCCTTGAACGCATTCATGTGTGCTTGTAATTGTCCCTGCGGCGCGCGGAATCCACTCACGTACGGCGTTGAATCGAATCGGTGCTTAATCCCGGTCTGCAAAACTTGTCCGGGCCGGCTTACAATCACCGCCGTCGGCTGGTCCGCCAGCGAAATCGAGACGCCCAGCATTTCCTCTTCGGCGTGGCCGTTAAAATCGTAATGAATGTGCAGCCACTTTGTTTGCCCGGTGATCTTGATCGGATTACGGTTGCCCATCGAAGCCGCCGCCGATGCCAGCATTTGATTCGTCTTTTCGATGCCCGCCAGATATGCCGCTTCATTCGGCGAAGGTTCCACATCGTCCACAACGGATCCCGGTCGAATCGAAGTCGAAATCAGCCGGCCATAATCTTCAGCGGACATGGGCTGCAATAACTTGCATGCCGGACCCTGCGGCATCGCGCGCTGATCGTCCGCCCAGTAAAAATCCGAAGTCGCCACTGTTTGAATCCCGAAAAGCATGTCCGGACTGTAAGCTCGCAATACCGGTTGGGTCATTCCGCTCGTGCAGCCGGGGCCATGCAGAACCGTGCCTTCAAAATTCCAGCTTTGCGGAATGGAAATCGTGTATGCCACCATGTTGAACATCGGGTCCCAAATTTCCACCGTTCTCATCGGGCCAAACTCACTGGACGACGCTGGCGCCGCTGCGGCGCTTCCACCCGCTGCCGAATTCGACGTGCCCGCCGCCGGATTTCCAGCCGAGGCTAAGCTTGGCGGTGCACTCGCCGCGCTCGATGTCGACTTGTTTCCGCACGCCACTGCCACAATTGAAGCGCCTGTCAAAAGAATTGCAATTCCCGTCTTGAGCTTCATGATGTTCTCCGTCCGAATCACCCGAACCAACTTGCTGCTGCGCGGTATACCTCGGTTTCGCCCCGCGGTGCAACGGACGATTAGGGACACTTCGGGACATTCGCGCCAATCAGGGATACGAACGACCATTTCACCCGTGACGTACGCCGCTTCGCGCGTTATCCTCAATGCGCCGTTCCAAATGTTCTCGACAAGGAAGCCCGCGTGTCGTCACAGCTTCAATTCAATTTAATTCCCGAGCGCAAGATTTGGACCGTCAGCGAACTCACCGGTCGAGTCCGCGAACTATTGGCCGCCGCGTTTGCCGGAGTTACGGTCGAAGGCGAAATTTCCAATTTCCGCGATGCCCAATCGGGCCATTTATATTTCACATTGAAGGACGAGAAGGCGCAGGTGAAGTGCGTCTGCTTCCGCACCACCGCGCAGCGGCTAAAATTCCGTCCCGAAGACGGATTAAAAGTCCGCATCCGCGGCTCCGTAAGCGTTTACGAAGCGCGCGGCGAATATCAGATCTACGTCGACAACATTGAGCCGGTCGGACTTCGGCGCGCTGCAACTCGCATTTGAACAGTTGAAGAAAAAATTGGCCGCCGAGGGGTTGTTCGATGTAGCGCGCAAGAAGCCGCTCCCCATGCTCCCGCTGCGAATCGGGGTGATCACCTCGCCGCGCGCTTCCGTCCTGCGCGATATTCTGCGCATCCTCCGACGCAGATTTCCAAATGTCCGCGTGATGATTTATCCGGTAAAAGTGCAGGGCGAAGGCGCCGCCGAAGAAATTGTTGAAGCACTCACATATTTCAATTCGCGCGCCGCTGCAAATTTACGCCCGGACGTTGTAATTATTGCGCGCGGCGGCGGCTCTCTCGAAGATTTGTGGGCCTTCAACGAAGAAAAAGTAGCCCGCGCGATTTTTGCCTCCGCAATTCCAATCGTCTCCGCCGTCGGACATGAAACCGATTTCACCATCGCCGATTTCGTCGCCGATGTGCGCGCGTCCACACCTTCGCACGCCGCCGAAATTGTTTTGCAAACGCGCGAAGCATTCGATCGCCACATCGCGCAACTACAGGAAAGTTTGGCCGAGCGCATCCGCTATCTGATTATTCACCGCCGCCAGCGCCTGCATGAATTGATAACCGATTCCGCGTTCCGTCGCGCGGAAAATCTTGTCCGCGAATATCGCCAGCGCGCCGACGAACTAGCACTTCGTCTGGGCGATGCGTTACTCGACAAACTCGATACGCTGCGCGAACGCTTCACCGAAGCGCGCGCTCATATCGCCGCCTACGATCTCCGCGCGCGCCTCAGCGCGATGCGCCTCCGCTCAACGCACAGCGCCAGCGATCTCCGAATGCGCGTCGACCGGTTCTTAGTCGCCAAGCGCCAACGATACGAACGTCTCGTCCTCCAACTCGAAGAACGAAGCCCGTTGCGCGTCTTAGATCGCGGCTACGCAATTATTTACGACGCCGCCGGAAATGTAGTGCGAAACGCCGATCAAGTGCGCCCCGGAAATGAAATTTCGGTGCGACTAGCGCGAGGAAAATTAATTGCTGATGTAAAGCGTACCGAGCCGGCGACGTAAAATCGCCTTCAGATATGACCACTCCCTTGCGCATCGCTTTCGTAGAATGGCCCGAAGCTCTTACTCCCGCCGACCCACAATGGCCGGAGCTGAAAAACTCCGTCATTGCCGCGCGCCCCGATATCCTCGTCACCAACGAACTTCCTTTCGGTCCCTGGCTCGCCGAAAGCCCAGTCTTTTCCCAAGACGAAGCCATTCGTAGCGTTCGCGCGCATGAAAAGGGAATTGAAGCGCTGATTGAACTTCATCTGCCCGCCGTAATTTCTTCGCGGCCGGTCTGGAATGATACTCGCCTCGCCAATGAAGCATTTGTTCTTGAGAACCAAGTCGCCCGTCCGCTACACCGAAAACAATATTTCCCGAACGAGAAAGGCTGGTTTGAAAGCGAGTGGTACGTCGCCGATGATTCTGGTTTTAAGCTGCATGACGTGTTGCGAATAAAAGTCGGCGTACTTTTATGTACGGAAGCAATGTTCAATGAACACGCCCGCGCTTATGGAAAAGGCGGAGCTTCTCTGATCGTAATCCCTCGTGCCTCAGGCACTGATATTGAATCGTGGAAAATTGCCGGCGCGATGGCCGCTCTCGTATCAGGCGCCTACCTCGTCAGTTCCAATCGCGTCGGCCAGTCGAAGGGCGGCACCAATTTTGGCGGCGGCGGTTTTGCTTACGCGCCGCAAGGCCGGCTAGTCTCGGTTACAAATTCAAAAAATCCGTTACAGATACTGGATCTCGATCCCAACGTATCAGCCGCCGCGAAACGCGACTATCCGTGTTACGTTCGGGAACTCAATAACGCTGACGAAGTCTGACCAGAGCTACGATCTGGTCATCAAGGCGGGAGAAGGCTCTTCATTTTCATGTCTGGTTTCTAGTCACACGCTCCGACTATCCCTCCGCGTCCTTCACCCGACTACTTCTCCCAATGTGTTGTGTTGAACTGCTTCGGATCAAACGTCCCCGGATCAAGTTTCACGTCAATCTTTATGTCCGTATATTCCTCGGTGAACACAATTTTCTCGTCACGGTAAACTTCCACGCGCGCTGCGATCATTCCTTTGCCTTGTTCGCGGTAATCCACGAAGCGCGTGTCCGTTGTTTTGCTCGGATCGCGCTGGTAAGGCTGCAGAAGGCGAACAAACAACAAGCGTTTTTTTTCCACCCAAAACTGCTTTGATTTCAAATCGCCCTTGTCCGCTCCCACCACGTAGACGGGTTCTCCATTCCACGATTCTTCGTGAAATTTCGTCACGTCAATTCCTTCATGTTTCAATTGTCCCAGCGTGATTTCGGGTGATTGGCGATAAACGTCAAACCCCAACACCAGCAACAAATTCAGCAGTGGCCGCGTCGATGTTTCCTTTCCCGCCTGAACTGATGTCGCGTTGCCATCTGCCAACACCAGTCCATTTCCTTCACTCGCCGCCCCATAATCAATGCGCAGTTTTCCCGGCAGACTCGCTGCTTCATACCACGTCTCCACCTTTGTCGTGCCGTCAAGATTGTAGGTTGTGCTCTTCTGCGTGAAAGTCACCGTGTCGTACCAGACTTTTTCGTACCGAGCGTGCATCGCATTTACGACCGCTCCGCCGCTCGCAACATCCTGAGCGCCTGGAACGCGTGCGTACAAAACCGTCGCGAGCAAAGCCGCCGAAAAAACGCCGATCCTCGCGCAGCAGCAAAGTGTCTTCATAAGAACAGCCCTCTCGGTTAAATGCGGATTCTAGGCACAGTCCAGAAGCGCGTCAATGGCGGACTTTTCCGCTTAGATTCGAGGTCCTGCGAAGGGTTGTCCCATTGTCGGAAGCGGCTGCGGCTTTCTAATTCCCCGAAGGCATTTCGACATGATCAATCACAAGGAAAGGAACTGGCCCCTTCCCCGGCTGCAATTTCAAACCTAGCTGCTCCTGAATCGCGGTGAAAAGCGAAGGCCAATTCGTTTCTGGCGCGGTTTCGGCGCCTTCTTTTGCGGTCCATTGAAGTTGGAAATCGTACTTTCCGGTGAGTCCGGTCTTATCAATTACAGGACAGTGCAGCCATGCTGACAACGTTATGGTCAATCTCTCTATTGGAGCACCTAAACCCAAGCGCTTTGTCGATCCTGGGTCAGACATAGCCATCACAACCGAGCCAGCATGGTAAGGCATGATTCCTCCGAAGCCGGATGCTGGATACGTTTCACCAGGTGTCGCCAGTTTCATCTTTGGGCCGTTCTTCGCGACAACCAGGAAATACACAGGACCATCCCTGTTTTCAGCATGAGCCTTCAACTTGAAGCGGTCCGCCAGCATCGCTTTCAGCATGTGCGCCCGCGCAAGCTCTTGCTGCATCGGACTAAGCTTGCCGAGTTCAATCGCAACAGATGGGTCCATTTTCCCCTCAATAGCATACAGGTGGGTGGTCGCCCAGTTTGGAGCTCCAGCGATTTGGTTATCTCTTAATCCAAATAACGAGCTGCGATCGATCTCGGCATACGCGGATTGTAGAAGGCCCAGCAGCGTCACCATTCTAACGCTTATCCCATCCGGCTCGAGGTCAGCTACCAGTCCTCGGTAATCTGGCGTGGCGTCGGTTCTAAGCAGCTTGATCGAAACCGGCTCGTACCTAAATTCGGGGCCAATCGTGGCTGTGTTTTGAGATGTCGAGCGACCGCGGTTCGGCGTTGCGTGCGCCAAACTAAATACAAACGCCACAGCAATCGCCATCACTCCCGCCGCGCGCAGAAATTTCATTCCCCGAATTTCAACCACCCGGCCGGATCTTTTCATTGTTATTGCTCTCGTACATCGTCGCTCTCGCCCGCTACTAATTTCCCGAAGGCCTCTCGACGTGATCAATCACAATGATTTCCACGGGACCCCTCGTCGATTCCAGTTTCAGCCCAAGCTGTTGCTGAACCGCTGCGAATAAAGAAGGACTGCCGTTGGGGTTCGGTGCGGCTGGCACGGGCTGCCCTTCCGTTGCGCTCTCCGAGGCAGGTCGCATTGGGCTATTTGAAAACTCCAACGCGAAATCGTAGTTGCCCGTCTGACCAGTTCTGTCCAAAACGGTCTTGCCGGAAAAGAGAGTCAATTCGGAGACTAGAGCACGTATAGAAACTCCGAATCCGTAAATCGTCAGCGTGTGCCCCTCGGGGCCTCCGCCTCCAACGAGGAATATTTTCCCCGATAGTTCGGCGCCTTCGGCGAAGTTGTGGGCGTACTTGAACGCATTGGTGTAAGGGTCGCCCAGTTTTGCTTCGTGAAGTTTTACACCGTTCTTCGTAATCGTCAGCGCATAGACTGGAAATTCCTTAGTTTCGCGGTGGACAGTTAACTTCAAACGTTCAGCCAACAGTGCCTGAAGCATTTCGTTTTGAATCTCCGTGCGCTGATCCGGGCTGAGCTTCTTCAGTTTGTCTGCGACCGTCGCATCCATTTTTGCGGTGATGTCGTATCTCTCAGTGTCGAGCCAACTTGGCCCGCCTAAGAGCCTATCGTCTCCGCCTCCCCACATGCCGTATGCCAATCGAATTACAGATCGAAGTGTAAAATTCCTCGACCTGTAGCCATTTCCCCCTTCAAACCCCGCGGTGCCGCCATTGTCCGTACTTCGGTTCGGCTTGATCGTGGCGACGTCGAACTCGTATCCCGGCGGATAAGTGGCTACGCCCTGCGACTGAGTATGCGTGGCCGCACCCTGCGCCAAACTAAATGCAAGCGCCGTAGTAATCGCCAACAATCCCGCGGCGCGCAGCAAACGCACTCCGCGAATTTCAACCACCCGGCCGAATCTTTTCATTGTTGTTGCTCCGGTACATCGTCGCTCTTCCAGCATCAAGATCAAAATCCAATCGAATGTGCCCCAGCGGTTCCACCGTCTGTATAACTGCATGGTCCCAAGTCCTTAGATCGTTAAGCTCCGCAGATTCTTGGCTCGCCGGGTGGAGGTACAACTCCATGTAGCTTCCAGCTTCGTGGCTCACCGGACTGATGCGCAGTTCGGCGGGAAAAGGCGAGAACGACGGCTGCCTCTGCGGGATGGGCAGCGATTTGAAGTTATCCGCCGCGTCTTGATCGGACTGAGCGAATCGATAGGCCATCAGCCCCTCCGGAGACCGGAAAGCGGAATTGCAAATCACCAGATAGTGTGGGGGAGGGGAACTCTCAATGTAACTCTCTGTCGCTGAGCACAACCCGACTTGTGCCACTGGAACGAAATGACCCCCGAAGGGAACTTGCGTCGTGTGCGGATTTCCAAATATTGTCAAATATAACGTCCCGTGAACTTTTACCGGAACATCGTTGCGCGTCAGGTAAGCCCCGCCATCAAAGCTAGAGTTCACGAAAAATGGTTGGTTCGGCTCTTTGGGATCTATCCAGGAAGATCCCTCGGACGTCCATTTCGTTCCGTCCGGAACAGTGAAGCTCATAGACAAATGTTCAATTTGTGCGCTTGCGCCGGAAGGGATTCCCATCCATTGAAGAGGTATGTGGACTCGCACATTTTCACCTCCTTGTCGAAAAGCGACAGGCGGTCGCTCGTTCCTCAAATCGTAAACCAAATGTGCTGAAGTAAGGTCCACGCGTGTTTTCGCGAGCGACGACTGAATCTTGAAAGCCGTCGGCCACGAGATCCACGGGAATCCCGCGATCAACAGAATCACCGTGGCGCCAGCGAAGCAGCGGCCAACGGCGGTTCCGCGCCGTCGGAATTGCCACAAAATAATCGTCAATCCTCCGACTGCAATCAACAGATACACAAAATACGGCTGCACCCACCCATATCCGCCCGCGGATACTGTGGAAACGCCCAGCGCCCTGCCGAGGCGCAAGACGGCAAGCCCACTGGGAAAGCCACTCAGCATGATTCCGCGGCCCGGCCCAACGACGCTGGAAATCAACGCAATTACGCAAGGCGTAAGAATTCCAGCGATCAACTGCACGAATCCAGTGGTCAGAGCAGACATCGCAATTATCGGCAATACAAAAACAATTGTCAGCAGAACCTGGCTCCACAACAGTCCCACCAATTCCGAACCAATCGAAAATCCGTAAGCGTGAATAATCACCGCTTGAGCGATCAACATCGGCAGATTCACGAACGCGAGAATGAAAAGTATTTTCGCGCTCAGCAGACTGCGCCATGAATACGGACGCGTAATCCAGAATTGACGGTCACCCGGCAGCGCTTCGTCATGAATCACTCGGCCGATAAGCGTCCACCAGATGATGGGCAACAAAATTAGTGCTAAATAGGAGGCAGAAGTATTGCTGTATACCGCATCCACCGGCGACAACGCGTGCTTTGTTTCGATAAATGCGAACAACGCCGCCACCGCCACCGCAATAACAATCTCGAATCGAAGATGTCGCACATCTTTTTTGAAAATATGAATCGCTTGTCCCATATTTGCCTACGCTGCCTTTCGGCCGGCTTTGGCCAGTGTCACAAAAATCGCGCGAAGCGGCATCGCACTTACATTGATTTGCTGCACGGCGCCGAACATTCCCTGAACTTCGGCCATCGTTCGTTCCGAATCAAAATGCGAATCGACAAATCGCACCACCGTCGCGGATTGTTCTCGATTCAGCCACGCCGCCGGCCATGACGCAGAAGAAGGCGCGGGTGACGGTGCAGGATTCCCAAGAGTGACTTCGATTTCGCGGAAACGCTCTGAAAGGGAAGTCATCTCTTCCGAAAATTGCAGACGGCCCTTGTCCAAATAACCGATATGACTGGCGAAAGTTTCGATTTCCGCAAGATCGTGAGAGGAAATAAAAATCGTCGCGTCCTCCGCGCATTCCAAAACGCCCGCGATAAATTCATCGCGCACCAACGCGTCAAGTCCGGTGAATGGCTCGTCCAGAATGATCAGCGGCGGTCTGTACGCAAGGGAAGAAGCCAGCGCGGCTTTCATGCGCATTCCGTGCGACAAATTCCGAATCTTGCGATCCAGCGGCAACTCGAATTGACGCAGCAACTCCGAAGCGCGAGCAGAATCCCAATTCGGATAAAATGGTTTCAGGTAATTCATGAAGTATTCGACCGTCATCCACTCCGGCATCTGCTGATTTTCTGAAACGTAACCAATCTGAGTGAAATCCAGCGGCAAAAGTTTTCGCGAATCGCGGCCAAGTATTTCTGCCGTCCCGCCGGATGATTGCAGAATGTTCATCAAGATTTTGATGGTGGTAGTTTTCCCCGCGCCATTCGGCCCAACCAACCCGTACACGCTGCCTTCGGGCACGCTCATGTTCATGCGATCCAGCGCCACCGTGCCGCGGAATCGTTTTGACAGATCAACCGTCCGCAAAATGTCCGTCATTTTTTGCTCCCATCCGAACGCTTTCCATCTAACCGCGTCCAATGCTGCGAGACTGCCGAAGTCACGTCGCTAATCGACAAACCCAAATTCTTGGCTTCAACAATCAACTGTTCCAATTCCTTGTTCAGCAAATTCCCGCGATCAGCAGCCGTCGAACCAGCGCGCTTCGCCACTACCGTACCAATGCCCGAACGCACTTCCAGAATTCCTTCGTCCACCAACTGCATAACCACTTTGTGAGCTGTATTGGGATTGATCTTCAAAGCCTTGCTGAGTTCTCGCACAGAAGGAAACGCATCGCCCGCCCGCATTTGCCCGGAAACCACAGCTTTCTTCGCCGCATAAACAACCTGCTCGTAAAGGGAAATTCCTGGCTCGAATTGAACGCGGAACGCAATCACGACTGTATTAGTACAGCTAGTACACTAGATGTCAAGCGAAAACTTTCAATCTTGGAAGGGCCGCGTTCTTGGCGTTGATTTTGACGTCATCCTGAAATGAACCGATCAGGATCGTTGACCTGAAGGATATCCGTCGGTGCAGTCTGCCGCCGGGGTCTTTGATTTCGCGTGTGCCCCAGGTGTCGAACCTAAATGTGGCGTCTTTGAAGTAGATCGGACGTTGACCTCGGGTGTCGCACTCAATTAAGTCAGCTCATGTTGCGGGAACCTTCAGGTTGGCATCCTCATGTCGTCCGGTGATAAAACGCCATCGTGAGGTAGCCAAATTCAAATACCCACTCCCATAAACGCCCTGTTTCCAGGCCTTTACAGCATATTTCGTCAAAAACCCCGCACCCCCGATCCCTGCCCTCGTTAACGATGTATGTGCTAATAAAGGACTTACGGCGATCTGGTGTTTATGTGTGTGCTAATGAAGGAGTTAGCGAAAAACCAGCCATCGCAGAAACCGTGTGGGCGGGTGGCTGTACCTATTCGGTGTTTCTCAGATCGACCGGCGAATCGCAGCTCGTTCTAATCCGCGTTTTTCTTTATTTGCAATTTCTCTTCCAGGCGCGATAGGTCTTCGGAATGTCAGCCTTCTTCAATTCCTTCCATGCTCTGATTCCTTGTTCCCTCGTCGCGTTCTTTTCTCCGGTCAGGAAATCGGAAAGAAAATTAATATATCGACCCGATGGAACGCGAGCAAAACTGCCCTCCGCTTGATTCAATCTCACGTATTGATCAACTAAATCCCGATACGTAATCCTGCCACCCCTGTTTATTTTTTCTTCTCGCCAACGGTTCAGGCGATAGCGCGCGCCTGATTTCCGTTTTAAGTCTGGCGCGATCTTCAATGCTTCCTTGACGATAAAATCCTTCGTCTCCCTGTTGCTGGTGTATCGAACTATAGGAAGCGCGAGGGCCAGCCCCTTTTCAGTGTCTCTGATTCCAGATTGCGAAAGGATTTTTCTATTTGGTTTCGTTACGCGGCCGGTCCGCAAATAACGTTTAATGATCGATTCGATTTCGTCCTTGCGAAGTTTTGATGCGGAAGGGATTCCAATTTCGTCGGCGAAATTCTTGATTTCAGTCGCGTACCAATATTCATTGTCGAACTGCTCTTCGCTCATCGATTTCGAGAGCTTTGTTCTGTTGCGCTTCATTCTCATTCCTTTTCAGGTGAAAGGAACCAGATGCGCCAACTAATCTTCTTCTTCACCGCCGGTGACTTTCAGGACTGCCAGGAAAGCTTCTTGAGGAATATCGACTCGACCCACCCGCTTCATGCGACGCTTGCCTTCTTTTTGTTTCTCCAACAATTTCCGTTTGCGCGAAATATCTCCGCCATAACATTTCGCCAAAACATTTTTGCGCATAGCGGCTACGGTTTCGCGCGCGATGATGCGGCTTCCGATTGCGGCTTGAATCGGAATTTCAAACATTTGCCGAGGAATTAATTTCCGCAAGCGCGTCACCAGCTCGCGTCCGCGTTCGTAAGATTGATCGCGATGGCAAACAAGTGTCAGCGCATCAACCGGCTCTCCGCCAACAAGCACATCCAATTTCACCAGATCGGACTCCTGATATCCTGCAAGTTGATAGTCGAGTGAAGCATATCCGCGGGAGACGCTTTTCAGCCGATCGTAAAAATCCAAAACAATTTCATTCAGCGGTAAATCGTACGTGACCATCACACGCGTCGGCGAAAGATACTCAAAATTTTTCTGCACGCCGCGCTTGTCCTCGCATAGTTGCAAAACTCCGCCGACAGATTCTTCTGACGTAATAATCATCGCGCGAATGATCGGCTCTTCGATTTTGTCGATTTCGTTTGGCTCTGGAAATTTTGTGGGATTATCCACTTCAATCGTTGCGCTGGAATTTGTTTTGGTAATTCGATAACGCACCGAAGGCGCCGTCGTAATTAGATTGATGTTGAATTCGCGCTCAAGCCGCTCCTGCACAATTTCCAAATGCAGAAGTCCCAGGAATCCGCAGCGGAATCCAAATCCCAGCGCGACGGAATTTTCCGGCTCGTAAAAGAATGCCGCGTCATTCAACTGCAATTTGCCCAGCGCATCGCGCAGCGGTTCGTAGTCGGTAGCATTCACCGGAAACAGTCCCGCGAAAACCATCGGCTTGATCGCTTCAAATCCCGGAAGCGCCGCAGCCGGCCTGCCTATTTCAACGATCGTGTCACCCACCCGTGCGTCGGCAACCTGTTTGATATTTGCGACCAGAAATCCCACGTCGCCTGCTGCGAGTTCGTCTAGCACAACTGGTTTCGGTGTGAGCGCGCCGAGCGATTCCACCTCGTGAATTTCGTCGTTGAAGCAAAGTTTTATTTTCATGCCGCGCGTCATGCGGCCTTCCATCACCCGCACCAGAACAACTGCGCCGCGATAAGCGTCAAACCACGAATCGAAAATTAATGCGCGCAGAGGCGCGTCAGAAGATCCAACAGGCGCAGGAATTCGCGCGACGATCGCTTCGAGAACATCCTGAACGCCCAAACCACTTTTCGCGCTGATGAGCAGGGCGTCCGCGGCGGGAATCGCCAGCACACTTTCGATTTGTTCGCGCGCGGATTCCGGATCCGCCGCGGGCAAATCAATCTTATTAATTACTGGAATAATGGTGAGGTTGTGCTGCGCCGCCAGAAAAGTATTCGCAACAGTTTGCGCTTCAACGCCCTGGCTTGCGTCAACGACCAGCAGCGCGCCTTCGCACGCGGAAAGCGCGCGCGAAACTTCGTAGGAAAAATCCACGTGGCCGGGAGTGTCAATTAGATTCATGCGATAGGTATTGCCGTCATTCGCTTTGTAATGCAGGCGAATACTTTTCGCTTTGATGGTGATTCCGCGTTCGCGCTCAAGGTCCATCGAGTCGAGCACTTGCTCGGTCATCTCGCGCGAAGAAAGCGCGCCGGTGAGTTCGAGTAAACGATCGGCCAGCGTGGACTTGCCGTGGTCAATGTGCGCGATGATGCAGAAATTTCGTATGAACTTGGGGTCCATGAAACCGTTCTGAACAAAGATAGCCCGCAGGAAAGTTTTTCGGGCGCACCAGAATGTTTTAGTCTGCCACAGATTGCGAACTTGGGCCAACAAACGGACTTGAGGCACTTACAGTTCTATGGAGAATTCATTGTGGCGATTACGGCGCAAGTATCATCAAATCGGACACAGGAGATTTTGCCCGCACTGGCTAGGCATTCATTGACGTTATATAGTGGATGTGGATTTGTGTCTGTTGTGCGCAGTGCGTGGCATGATGCGCGCGGCGGATTTGCGCGTGTGCGCGGATTCTACAGGGAAATAAAATTCTGTTATGGCCTCTGAAGTAGAAAAACAACTCGAACGGGCAAAACGCGCCATTGAAAAAGGCAAATCGGCGGACGCCATCGCCGCGTATCAGGCCGTGCTGCAAGCCGCCCCTACCAACATTGAGGCGATGCAGGCGCTCGGAGATTTATTCATCCAACAAAATGAACCGGTGCGCGCGGCAAATTATTACGGTCTGCTTTTTGACCGGCTGGCCGATTCGCGCGAAGAGCCGAAAGCCGTTGCGCTGTACACGCGATTTTTGCGTTCGAGCGAGCAGCCGCCGGAACGTCAAGCGCGTTATGCAGCCGCGCTGCAGAAGCAAAATAAACCGGGTGAGGCCATTGAACATTTTTCCGTAGCCGCGGAACATTTTATTGCCAAGGGAAAAGAAGACGACGCGTGCGATGTTTGGAGCAAGTTGCGGAACTGGATCCGACAAACGCCGAACGGCAAATTTCGCTTGCGGAATTGGCGGAAAAGCGCGGCAAGGGCGCGATCGCCGCGCGAAGTTACGTTCGCGCTGGACAACTTGCGATGGCAGCGGGCGAGACGCAAACAGCGATCAAGCGATTGGCGGCGTGCGAATGCCGCGATGCCAGACGATCGCGACGTTGCTTTGCTTTATGCTCAGGCATTAATGATGTCCAGCGAAGTCTGGACTTGCGGTAACGGCGCTGGAGCCTTTTGCCGGGATTGAGCAACAATCGCCGGCATTTTCAAAATGTTTTGGAGAAGCTCTGTTGCGCGCGGGCCAACTGGATCGAGCGCACGCAATGCTCGAAGAATATTACAAACAAGCGGGCGGCGATAACTCGTTGCTGTTTCAAGTGGCAGAGCATTACGGCGCAGTAAGTAATGATGCAAAAGCAGTGGAAGTTTTGACCGCGGTGCGTCAACGATTTCACGCGGCAGGAAATGACAATGCTTTTGCAGCGCGGCTGGACAAGATTGCGGAAGCAAATCCGCGCTCGCTGCCAATCATAGAATTTTGGAGTTTGGTTTACAGCGGGATGAACCGCGAGGCGCGTTATTTTGAAACGCTGGTAGCGCTTTTTGACGCGTATCTGGAAAATGACAATTTGAAGGGCGCGTGCGACACGCTGGATCGCATGGTGGATATTGACCCGTACGATTTCCGCAATCAGCAGCGGCTGGAACGATTGAATGGTTTGACGGACAACGATTATTTGCTGCGCGTGGCGTCACGGCTGGGCGTAACGCTTTCGCAGGGCGGCGTCGTGGATGCAATTGAAAACGCAACCGGAGAGAAATCCGGCACAGCTTCTGCGGCTCTGGATGATTTGTTGGTGCAAGCGGAAATTTTTATTCAGTATGCGCTGCAACCGAAGGCCGTCGAGCGATTGCAAAAGGTTGTGGAATTATTTCCTTACGAATCGACGACGAACGAACGGTATCTCGGACTTTGCGAGTTGGCGGGATGGTGGCCGGAAGGCGTGGCGCGCAAAGCAGGTGGCGAATCGACGGAGCGGCTTGCGACGAAACCGAAATCCGCGAAAACGGAAATGCTAGACGAAGAGCCGCGGGAAATTGCGGTTCCACCTTCGCCTTCATCTGGAATTTTCACGCAGGAAACGCTGCGTGATTTGGCAAAGATTGGCGAAATTGGTCAGACGATTTACCGCCAGTCGAGTCCGAAGGCGATGCTGAGTTACACGGTAAATGAAATTGGAAAACATTTGCGCGCGACGCGGTGCATTGCGGTTGTAGGCGAACCCGGACAGCCGCCGCAACTTGCCGCGGAATATTGCGCGGCGGGAGTCGCCCCATCGTCGGCGCCGCAAGTGATGAAATTGGTTTCGCAATTGGAGCGCGCCGCGCCGGATGCGATGGGCGGATTGCCCTTGGATGTTGCGGCGGCGCCGATGCTGCGCGAAGTTGGACTGGTGACGGCGCTAGGCGTTTCGTTGATGGACAAAGAAACGCAAGCGCCTGCGGGTGTGATTATTGCGGGCCACGCGGAATCGCACAAATGGAAACCGAACGAGTCATATTTTTTGCAAACCGTTGGCGATCAAATGTTGCAGGGCGTGAGCCACACGCGGTTGCGTTCGCTTGTGCAAACGATGACGGTAGCGGACCGAAAAACGGGATTACTGGCGCGAAGCGCGTACACGGATCGATTGCTGGGGGAAGCGCAGCGAGCGAAAACGCAGGACTCTTCGCTTTCCGTGGCAATTTTGCAGATTGATAGCGGACCGGATTTAATTCGTCAGCAGGGCGAAGCGCTGGTAGAAAATTTTCTGGAACAGATTTCTCGCGCCGTATTGCCGCTTGTTCGCGTTACGGATCTCGCAGTGAAATATACGGCATGGTCGTTGGCGTTCGTGTTTCCGGATACGACTTTAGCCGGTGCGATGGGAATGGTCGAGAAAATGCGTCAGGCGGTCCAGAACGGACGGAAAGAAAGTTCGGAATCGGCTTTGCGAATGACAGTGAGCGCGGGGGTGGTTGAGGCGATTGCACGCGCGGATTACGATACGGAAGATATTGTGACGGATTTGATTAATCGGGCAGAATCGAGTTTGGAAGAAGCGAGAAAACGCGGTGGGGATTCCGTGGTTTCGCTTACGAGTTCAAAGGCATAGAAAATTTCAAGCCGTAGTAGATTCCGAAGCAGACTGCATTAGAATAAGACTTCCAAGAAAACTGGGCGGATCGGAGCGCAGGAATGTTTCCTACAGATGTCGTCATCGTGGCCGGAGCGCGCACTGCGATGGCGCGTTACACTGGAGCGTTCAAAGATATTTCGGCAATTGAATTGGCAGCCGTTGCTTCGCGCGAAGCAATTCGGCGTGCCGGAACTGATCCAGCTGAATTTGATCACGCGATTTTTGGAAACGTGATGCAGACGAGTTCGGACGCGCTTTATGGCGCGCGGCACGTCGCGTTGAAAGCGGGATTGAAAGCGGAAACTCCGGCCGTAACGGTAAACCGGTTGTGCGGATCGGGTATTGAGTCGATTGCTCAAGCGGCGATGCGAATTTTGCTGGGCGATTCGACGCTGGTGTTGGCGGGCGGAATGGAAAATATGACGCAGTCACCGCATGTGATTCGCGGCGCGCGAACCGGATTTAAGTTGGGCGAAGGAAAATTGGAAGATTCGCTGATGTCAGGATTGCTGGACACCTATTGCGGATGCAACATGGCGGAGACGGCGGAAAATGTTGCAGCGGAATATGGAGTTACGCGGAAAGATTCGGACGAGTACGCGTTGCGAAGTCAGCAGGCGGCGGAAGCGGCGGTGCAAGCGGGAAAAATGAAAGATGAAATTGTGCCGGTGGAAGTGAAGGCCGGGCGCAAAACGGAATTGTTCAGCTTAGACGATCATCGCCGGCCAGAAACAACTTTGGAAACGCTGAGCAAACTGGGTCCGGCATTCCGCAAAGATGGAATTGTGACGGCGGGAAACGCCAGCGGAATTGTGGATGGCGCGGCGGCCGTGGTAGTGACGCACGCGAAAACCGCGGACGCGCGCGGATGGAAGCCGCTGGGAAGAGTTGTTTCATGGGCGACGGTTGGAGTTGAGCCGCGAATTATGGGAATTGGGCCGGTGCCTGCTTCGCAAAAAGCGATGGCTGCGGCGGGATTGAAAATTGCGCAAATCGATCGCGTGGAAGTGAACGAAGCATTTGCGCCGCAATATTTGGCGGTGGAAAAAGGATTGGGATTGGATCGCGCGAAGACGAATGTGAATGGCGGAGCGATTGCGTTGGGACATCCGCTGGGCGCTTCCGGAACGCGATTGATTTTGACGCTGCTGCTGGAATTGCGACGCACAAATTTGCGATACGGATTGGCGACAGCGTGCATTGGCGGCGGACAGGGAATTGCGATGATTGTTGAGGCGATGCAGTAGAATCGGACGCGCGAAATTTCTGGCGAACATTTCGGAATGCGGTTTCTAAAAGCGGAGAGGAAAGTTGAATGTCGATTGAAAAAGTTGGAGTGGTGGGATGCGGATTGATGGGCGCGGGAATTGCGCAGGTGGCAGCGCAGTCTGGCTGCGACGTAATCGTGCGCGAAGTTTCTCCGGAGTTGGTGGAAAAGGGATTGAAGAGTATTGAAAAGAATTTGGCGCGGCTAGTGGAAAAGGGCACGCTGACGGCGGCGGATCGTGATGCGACGTGCGGACGTCTTCGCGGCACGATGAATCTGGAAGATTTAGCGGATCGCGATTTAGTTGTGGAAGCGATCATCGAACAATTGC
Organism: uncultured Acidobacteriota bacterium; assembly: GCA_963778235.1. Lineage (GTDB taxonomy): Bacteria > Acidobacteriota > Terriglobia > Acidiferrales > UBA7541 > DASTCZ01. Next base: position 1,555,421 of record CAVZTQ010000004.1, read on the forward strand.
CGATTAAGCGCGAACTGTATGGTGCGTTGGATAAAATTTGCGGAGCTTCAACACTTTTTGCGAGCAATACTTCTTCGCTTTCGATTACGGAAATGGCGACGGCGACGAAACGTCCGGATAGATTTTTCGGACTGCATTTTTTCAATCCCGTGCCGGTGATGAAACTTGTGGAAGTGGTTCGCACAATTGCTTCGGACGCGAAGGCTTACGACGATTTGGTGGCGTTTGCAAAGAAGCTGGGAAAAACTCCGGTGCTGACTTCGGATCGCACGGGATTCATCGTGAATCGATTGCTGGTTCCTTATTTGCTGGACGCGATTCGCGCGCTGGAAGAAGGCGTGGGAAATATCGTGGACATTGATAATTCAATGAAGCTCGGATGCGGGCATCCGATGGGGCCGCTGACGCTGCTGGATTTTGTGGGGCTGGACACGACTTATTATATTTCGCAGATCATGTTTGATGAATTTCACGAGCGGCGATTTGCTTCGCCTCCATTGCTGAAGCGCATGGTGCTGGCGGGATGGAATGGACGCAAAGCGGGCCGCGGTTTTTACGATTACAGCGATCCGCAAAATCCGAAACCGATGAAGTTGACGTAAATTCCGAACGGAGATTCCAGGAATGAATTACGAAAATTTGCTCTACGAAGTGCGCGACGCGATCGCTTACATTATTTTTAATCGACCGAAAGTTTTGAACGCGCTGAATCGCCAGACGATGCAGGAACTTTTGATCGCGCTGGGTGCGGCGAAGCTTGACGACGCCGTGCGCGTGGTGATTTTGACGGGATCGGGCGAAAAAGCATTCATCGCGGGCGCGGATATTAATGAGCTGGCGCAGCAGACGCCGGTGGACGGCAAAGAGATGTCAATTTTCGGTCAGGGCGTGCTGCGAATTTTGGAAACGATGGGCAAGCCTTCGATCGCGGCGATCAACGGATTTGCGCTGGGCGGCGGATGCGAACTTGCGCTGGCTTGTTCGATTCGGTTGGCATCGCGAAATGCGAAGCTCGGTCAGCCGGAAGTGAAACTTGGAATTTTGCCGGGATACGGCGGGTCGCAACGGTTGGCGCGATTGTGCGGAAAAGGTGTGGCGCACGAACTGGTGCTGGGCGCGGAAATGATTTCCGCGGACGAAGCTATGCGCATCGGATTGGTGAATCACGTTTACGAGCCGGCGGAATTGATGCCCGCCGCGGAAGCGCTGGCGAAGAAAATTGCGGCGAACGCGCCCCTGGCCGTGCAATACGCGATGGAAGCGATCGAACATGGAATGGAAATGCCGCAGGAAGAAGGGCTTTTCCTGGAGGCGACGCTTTTCGGATTGTGTTGCGCGACGGAAGATATGAAAGAAGGCACGCGGGCATTTTTGGAAAAGCGCGCGGCGCAATTCAAAGGAAAATAAATCGGACGGATGGTTACACAGATCACTTCAAATTCGACTGCTGGAAAATTCCGCGCGGATGGAATGCGATTCGGCGTGGTGACGAGCCGATATAACAATTCAATTACGGAATCGCTGGAGCGCGCGGCGCTGGAGGTGTTGAAGTCCGCCGGAGCGAGCGAGAAACAATTGGATGTGTTGAGCGTACCGGGAGCGTTTGAACTTCCGCTGGCCGCGAAAAAATTGGCGGAAGCGGGCGCGGTGAACGCGATTATTGCAATTGGATGCGTGTTGCGCGGAGAAACTTCGCATTACGATTATATTTGTTCGGAAGTGGCGCGCGGAATTCAGTTGGCGCAAATGGATACAGGAGTGCCGGTAATTTTTTGCGTGCTGACCTGCGACACGATAGAGCAGGCAGTGGAACGCGCGGGGCCGGGCACCGGTAATAAGGGACACGAAGCGGGATTGGCTGCGTTGGAGATGGGGAGTCTTGTACGAAATTTGCGCGGAGATGCGCCGCGCGCGGCGGAAGCTACATCAAAGAAACGTGCGGTTGTGCGGAAGGCCCGCCGATAAATGGCATTGCGTCGAAAATCCCGCGAGTTCGCCTACCAAATGCTTTATCAATGGGAAATGCGGCACGAATCGCCCGCGGAAATTGAAGCGGGATTTTGGCGTGGAGTGAAAGCGGCGCCCGGCACACGCGAATTTGCGAATCAACTTTTGGAAGCGTCGGTGGCGCGCGCGGCGCAGATTGATGCGTTGCTGGAAAAACATGCGACCGATTGGAAATTGGATCGTATGGCGGCGATGGATCGCGCAATTTTGCGATTGGCCGTGGGAGAATTTCGCGCCACGGGAACGCCGCCGAAAGTCGTGATTAATGAAGCGTTGGAGTTGGCGAAGAAATATTCGTCGGAAGAGTCGGTGTCATTTATTAACGGCGTGTTGGACGCGATTTTGAAAGAGCAGAATGCTGCAGTGGCGGAAGCGAAGAGCGAAAAGCCGCCTTCAAACAAATAAATTCCCCGCGTTGACTTTTTACGCTTCGAGTTGACCTTCAAAAACCACTACTGCTGCACCGCTTACGCGCGGAACTAATTTTCCGCGGCGTTCTTCGACGGCGACGCCGATGCGGCACGGACGTTCCATTTCAATTCCTTGCGCGATGGCGAGCGGTTGGCCGACGCTGAGTTGGCTGTGGCGCACGAGATACGCACCGAGCGAACCGGCGGCGGAACCTGTGCCGGGATCTTCGTAGGACGACCACGGAAGCATGCCGCGCGCGAAAGCCTGTCCGCGATTTCCCAAAGCAAAGCAATAAGCGACGACGTCAACTCCGCCAAGCGCGGAAAATAATGCGCGCGGATCGGCGTTGATGCGGCCGAGAGCGCGGCGATCTTTTAGCGGCACCATCAAATTAAAAATTCCGGTGGAAACAGATTCGAGCGGCAGCTTGGGATTTAGATCACTCGCGTTGAGTCCGAGGGAGCGCATGAGCGCGGGTTTGGAGAGACGCGAAGATTTAAATTCCGCTGGAGTCTGCGACATGGTAACGCTGGTTGGGCGTCCGTCATGAAATGTGATTTCGACGGGAAGAAGTCCGGCGCCGGTTTGCTGCCAAACGTGAACGGGACCTTCTTGCGCGGGAACGACGCCGAGTTGCGCGAGCAGGAACCACGTGCCGATAACGGGATGTCCGGCGAGGCGCAATTCATTTTGCGTGGTGAAGATGCGTAGACGCGCGAGAGCTTTCGCGTTCGTGGGTTGCTGCACAAAAACTGTTTCGCTCAGATTCATTTCGCGCGCGATGTCCAGCATGCGGCGCGAAGTGAGACCGTCGCCATCGATGACGACGGCGAGAGAATTTCCAGCGAATGGCGTGTTGGTGAAAACGTCGAGCTGGTAGAGGCGTCGCTTCACAATTTTCTCCGTTCGGAAATCTGCACCGACCTTCAAAATCTGCACCCTACTTCAAAAATGTTGCTGATTGTAAATTACGACATTCACAAACTGCGCTGCTACAAAGATGTTCGCGGGGCCGAAAAGGATGTCACAGGCCCTGTACAAGTTTCGATGCCTCGTCAAGGATACGCCGAGTAGTGCCGGGACGCGAAGTTTCTGCGTAAAGCCGGAGCATCGCTTCGGTGCCAGACGCGCGCACCAGCAGCCAGCCGACTTCGCCGAGATAAATTTTCACGCCGTCCATGTTTTCGCGGCGGGTGATATCCCAATCGAGCCAGCGCGTGATTGTTTTTTTGTTGGATGCAGCTCCGTTTGCCGGCTGCATCTGCGAAAAATATTCGATGGCGCGTTCTTTTTGTCCGGGCTTCAGTTCGAGATCGACGCGGCCGTATTGATGCTCGCCGAATTCCTTTTCTAATTGGCGCACCAGATCGCCAAGGCCTTTGCCGTGCCACGCCATTAACTCGACAAGAAGCAGCGCGGTGACGGTGGCGTCGCGCTCCGGCAAGTAAAGTTTTGTGCCGATGCCGCCGGATTCTTCGCCACCGAGAAGGATGTCGCGTTCGAGCATGATTTCGCAAATATATTTGAAGCCGATGGGAACTTCGTAAAGGTGGCGATCATATTTCGCGGCAATTTTGTCCAGCATTTTTGTGGACGAAAAAGTTTTTGCTACGTCACCGGAAAGATTTCTTGTGCCGGCGAGATGCCAGAGCAGCAGACTGAAAATCTGATGAGGCGTGACGAAACGTCCACTGCGATCGACGGCGCCGATGCGGTCGCCATCACCATCGGCGGCGAGGCCAGCGTCATATCCACCGTCGCGCACGGCTTGTTGTAGCGCGCCAAGTTGCGATTCGATCGGCTCAGGATTTGTGCCGCCGAAAAGTGGATCGCGCGTGCCGCGTATTTCGTCGCAGGGAATATCGTGGCGCGCGAGCAATTCGCAAAGAAGTCCGCGGGCGGCGCCGTGCATGGGATCGACAAGCAGGCGAAGTTTGTGACTTTTCACGCGATCCCAGTCGACAAGCTTTTCGATTGTTTCGAGATAGGGAGTGCGGACGTCGAGCGGCTGAATTAATTCCAGGCGAGCTGGCAGCGCCGGAATTTCTTTGCGTAGAACTGTTTCCAATTCTTTTTCAATTTGCGCAACGATGCTGGGGAGAGGGGAGCTGCCGTAGCTCGCTTTGAACTTAATTCCATTCCAGCGATAGGGATTGTGGCTGGCGGTGATCATCACGCCGCCGGCTGCTTTGCGTTGACGCACCAATAAAGAAATTGCGGGAGACGGGCAAGGCTCGTTGGCGAGCCAGACGGGAGTTCCGGTGCTGGAAATAACTTCGGCGGCTACTTTTGCAAATTCTGCGCCGCCGAAACGGTTATCGTAGCCGATTAGGACGCCGCGCTGTTGCGCATTTTCGGCGCGGACAACAAATCGTGCGATGGCAAGCGCAACTTTGCGGACGTTTGCATAGGTGAAGTCTTCGGCGATTACGCCGCGCCAGCCGTCGGTGCCAAATTTAATTTCGGTCATTGTGTTATGGGCGCGAATAATTTATCGCAGGCCGCAAACAGTATAAGCAATTCGCGGCGGGGAGAAACGTCCAAAGTGGAGCGTGAGTTTCTGAAAGTGGAATGATCATTTTGAAAATGGGAGGGGCGGTACGGGTGCGGAGGCGGGGGTTAAAACCCCTGTTTTGTTTGTACTGTATGGCACGACTGAAGTCGTGCCCTGTTACAAAGATTCGGAAAAGGCGGAACAGCCACCCCGATTTTGGCGGGCGATTGGAGGCGGGCGGGTCGCGGACCCGCCCCTACGAAACCGTTTCGTGGCAGGAAAATATCGTTGAAGTGAAAATTGTTTGCGCTAGAGAAGGGAATTAAGCTTTTGCGTTTCGAGATACTTCACGATTTTGCCGACGTCCTGGGCGCGATTGCGCGGGCAGATTAACAGGGCGTCCGGCGTTTCGACGACGACTAGATTGTTGATGCCGATGGCGGCGACGAATTTTTTCGGGCTCCAGAGGAAATTATTGGCGGCGTCCAGAGCGACGTGCGGACCAGCCGATATGTTGCCGGAAGATTCTTCGCGTTGGCGACTATTTCGCCCGCTGGCGATTAATTCGTAAACGGCTTCCCATGAGCCTATGTCACTCCAGCCGATTTCTGCGGGTAGTACGTGGACGACGGGATGTTTTGCGTTGCGCGTTGCTGGTTCGAGGATGGCGTAATCGACGGAAATATTTTCCAGGCGCGGATAAATCCTGCGAAGGGCACTTGCGTACCGTGGAGTGCCGATTGTCCGCGCTAATTCTTCGAGAGCGGCGTGCGTTTTCGGAACGTAGCGGCGGAGATTTTCCAAGAACGTTGAGACGCGCCAGAAAAACATTCCGGCGTTCCAGAAATAGCGGCCTGATGCGAGGTATTTCTTGGCGACGTTGAGCGAAGGCTTTTCTGTGAATTGACGGACGTCGTGAACTTGAAATTTTCCGGCGCGCTGGGCGGATTTGCCGCGCTCGATGTAGCCGAAGCCGGTTTCGGGACGCGTTGGAAGAATTCCGAGGACGGCCATTTGTCCGGGCTGCTCTGCGATACGAAGCGCGGTTTGCACTAGCGCGCGATATCTCGCGGATTGCGCGATGTAATGATCGGCGGGGAGAACAGCCATGAGCGCATCGCCGTGCGCGTGCCGCAGATGAATTGCGGCGAGGCCGATTGCAGCGGCGGTGTTGCGTCCGATTGGTTCGGCGAGTACGTGGGATTTTGCGATGCGTGGAAGTTGCTTGCGAACTTGGGCGGATTGATCTTCGTTGGTGACGATCCAAAGATTTGCTGGGCGGAAAGTTAGAAACAGGCGCGCGGCAGTTTGCTGCAACATTGTATCGGTGCCGATGATGTTGAGCAGTTGCTTGGGTGTGCGCGTGCGGCTACGCGGCCAGAAGCGCGTGCCGCGTCCTCCGGCGAGGATCACAGCGTACGCTCGAAGTTTTTCTTTGGTTTTCTTCACAAAATTTCTCGCTGACCCATTATCGTTTTACGACTTGCGATACAACATCATCAGAAATTCCGAGCGTTGTAAGGTGCGCGGCGTAACGCGCGAGATTCGGGACGAATGTGCGAAGTGCCGTGGTGCGGGCGGCAGGCTCGAAGCGCCATGAAGCCTGCGCCGCGGGCACGAACCATGCTTCACCCGGATGATATTCCGACTCGCCGTGTTTGCCGCCGGAATTTGCGCCCCAGGTGATACGTCCTTTTCCAGAAATTACGATCCACAATTCAAAGTGTTCGCGCTCGGCGTGCAGGTCAATAGGTTTTGAGAATTGCCATTTCTCGAGCGCGAAATATTTGTTCGCAACGAAATGTGAAATATCGCCGCCGTGGGTCGCCGCGCGGGCGGCTTCCACTTTTCCGCCGCGCTGGCGATCAAAGTTCAGCACGTCCATTGCTTTATTTATGTGCAATGGACGCATGGCGCCGTCCTTTTGGCGGCGATTATAGTCAAACACGCGATAGGTGACGTCGGAATTCTGCTGGATTTCGCAGAGCACGGAACCGGCGCTGATTGTGTGCGCAGTTCCTGCGGGAACAAATATTGCGTCTCCGGCGGAGACGGGAATGCGATTCAAACAGTTTTCGACGGTGCCTTCGTCGATGGCGCGGCGAAAAACCTGGCGAGTTACACCGGGTTTCAGTCCAACGAAAACATCGCTTTCTGATTGTGCAGCGATGGTGTACCAGACTTCGGTTTTGCCCGTGCCGCCCGCGGCCAATTCGTGTTTGTGGGCGTAGTCATCGTGCGGATGCACTTGGACGGAAAGTTTATCGGCGGGAAATAAAAATTTGGCCAGTAGAGGAAATGCGGCGCGTTCGGTTCCGTCCGCTTCAAAGTGAGTGCCTGCCCATTCGGGCGGCATTTCGCGCCACGCTTCTTTGATGGGGCGTCCGGCGAATGGTCCTTCAGCGAATTTGCATTCGTTGCCGGTGAGCCAGACTTCGCCGATTGCTTCGGGCAATCTGGTTTTTTCCGAAAAGAGGGGAGCGAGAGATTGCGCGCCCCAAATTCGCGGCACGAAAATCGGTTCGAGACGCGAAGGACGCAACGGAAATTCTTTACTCACGATGCCGCAGCGGCCTCGGCGAAGAATCGTTCCATGCGGCGCAAACCTTCTTCGATGCGTTCCATGCTGGTGGCGTAGGAAAGTCGCAAATATCCGGGCGCGCCAAATGCGTCACCGGCTACGACGGCGACGTGAGCTTTTTCGAGAAGCTGCTTTGCGAGCGTGGGCGTATCCGCCGCGCCACCGGGCCGGCCGATATGCTTGGACACGTTAGGAAACATATAGAACGCGCCTTGCGGAGAATCGCAAGTGATTCCGGGAATCGCGTTCAGTCCGGCGAGGATGCGATTGCGACGCTTTTCATATTCGGCGAGCATCGCGGTTACTGTATCCATTGGACTGGTGACCGCGGCGAGCGCGGCTTTTTGCGTGATGGAACTTGGATTGGATGTGGACTGGCTTTGTAAACGCGTCATGGCTTCGATTACTTCTTTGGGAGCGAGCGCGAAACCGGCGCGCCAGCCTGTCATCGCGAAAGTTTTTGAGAGAGAGCCCGCGACGATCACGCGTTCCTTGGAACTTGAGTGGCCTGCGATGGAATATGGTTTGCCGCCGTCGTAGATAAAGTGGGAGTAGCACTCGTCGGCCATCAGCCAGATGCCGTGCTTTTCGCAAACGGCGAGGATCCGTTCGTATTCGTCAGCGGGAATCACGGCGCCCGCTGGATTATTCGGCGAATTGATGATGATCATTCGCGTGCGGGGAGTGATTGCTTTTTCGACGGCGGCGGCGCGCAAAGTGAAGCCATCATCCGCGCGAGTTTCCACGAAGATGGGAGTTGCGCCGGTGTATTTCACCATGTCCGGAAAACTTACCCAGTAGGGAACGGGAATCAGAACTTCGTCGCCGGCTTGGACGAGCGCATTCAGGGCATTGAAGAGCGCTTGCTTGCCGCCGGTAGTGAAAATGCATTCGCTCGCGTCATAGTTTGAGCCGAACTGCGCGGCGTGCCATTTGGAAATTCCTTCGCGCAACGGCAGGATGCCGCTTGCGGCGGTATATTTCGTGAAATTTTGCTCGAGCGCCTGCACGGCGGCGCGCTTGATGTGATCCGGCGTGGGGAAATCCGGCTCGCCAGGGCCGAAATCCACCATGTCAATGCCGCGCGCTTTGTATTGCTCGGCGATCATTAATACGGCGAGAGTGGGGGAGCTTGCGATTCGGCTGACGCGGTCGGCGAATTTAATCATCGAACTAGAATTCCTTCGGAGTAAGTTGAATTACTTTTGCGATTTCGATTTCAGGCGCTCTTCCACAATCGGCGGCACCAATCCGTGAATCATTCCGCCGAGCTGAGAAATTTCGCGCACCAGCCGCGAACTTAGATAACTGTACGCTTCAGCAGGCATCATGAAAACAGTTTCGATGTTCGGCTCAAGTTTGCGGTTCATCAAGGCCATTTGCAATTCGTATTCGTAGTCGCTGATGGCGCGAATGCCGCGCAAAATTACCTGTGCCTTACGCTGACGCGCGTACTCCACGAGCAGACCCTCGAACACGTCCACTTCCACATTGTCCCACTGCTTGGTGACTTCGCGCAGCATTTCGACGCGCTCGGTGGTGGTGAAGAGCGGATCTTTTTCGGAGTTGCGTAGGACGGCGACGACGAGGCGGTCAAAAATTTTAGTGCCGCGCTCGATGAGGTCGAGATGGCCGTTGGTTACCGGGTCGAACGAGCCCGGGTAGATTGCTAGAGAGGTTTTCATTTTGGTCGTTTGTCTAGCGTCTTAGCGTAACTGGGCGACATTCTATCCTATCGAATGCTGGGTGCTGGAAGAAATATGTTGGGTGATTGGAGCACGCAGCCAATAGTGGCTGCACTACCTTTCGGGGCGCGCGATATCGGCTGGTTTTACCTTCACTGTTTCAGGTAATGAAGCGCGACCGATCCTGATTTGGAAATCTTGGACTCAACGAGTTTTAATTGTAATTTTTCTGGCAGGCTAACTCCGCCTAACAGCCGCGTCCCCTCTCCTGCAATTATCGGATGAACGGTAAAATAATATTCATCAATCAGACCAAGCTCCATAAGTTGTGAAGGAATATTTACACCACCGACTAAAATATTTTTGCCTTGTCCTTGTTTCAATTTACGTATTTCGTCTTGCAGATTGGTGCGAACAATTCTCGTATTCTTTCCTTCAACGCCGTCTAATGATCGTGAGAAGACAATCTTGTTGATAGAGACAAATGTGTCGGCGAATTCCTTGTCAGCTTTTGTCGCAGAAGGGTCTGTTGCGACATCAGGCCAATAGGGAACCATCAACTGATAGGTCTTCCGTCCAAAGACCATTAGGTCAACATCGCGCAGGAGGTGCGCACTATATTCAAGTAGTTCTTCATCGGGAATCATTTTTGTATGGTCGCAGCAGCCATCCAGGGTGATATTGATTGCGTAGACTAGTTTTCGCATTTTCGCCTCGGAGTAGCTTGGCCTACTATTCGCGTTCCGGAAATTTGGTCGCCACGTTCTGTCACAAGGGCTGCGATCGACTTCGCAATTTTCTCGCCCCCAATTGACGAAGGTTCGATCGGATTCGCATAGTCTGCCGGGTCCGTGCAGATTGAGCGCAAGTCAATCACAGGAAGGCCTCGCTCGATGGCGACTCGTATGATTACGTCGTTGAAAATCGCCAGGGCCAGTGAGGCAATTCGCTGATAGGACTTATCGGGAAAGCAGCCATTGTAAATCGTGCAGACAGCTAGCGGCAGCTTGGCGCGCAAACAGGAATCCACGGCCGAGCGGTAATCGGCGTCGAATGCGTCGGCAACGTCAGCCAAGGAATCGAGTGCTTTTGAAGTGGGTTCGCCCGTCATGCCGAAGAATGAAATTCCGAGCCTTGATGCTTCTGTCAGTGCGTTGTTTCCCCCAATACTCAGTACGAGATGGGTGCATTCTTTCGGGAGCCGCGTCATCTGGTCAGGAATATTCAGAGTTGTCGATCCGTCGACCGCTAGCAGTGATGCAAGCCATCCTGACGGTAGCAAACTACGAACTTGCGACACTACGTCCGGGCCCCCGCTCGTATAATGAGCGTTATCGAAAATCGAATCTCCCAATAAGGCCAGGTGAGGCATGCTCGCGATTCTAACGTGTGCACCTATCCCGTTCAACCCATGTTGACGACCATTGGGCCGGAGAGCGCAGCGATTGGATGAGATGCTTTTGACATATCCGACCAGAGGGGTCGTAATTAGAAGGGCAGGCAGAGGTGGATTCCCGCGATGGAACGGCTCTAGGTGTGCGGCTTGACAGGGCCTGATTGTTGCCGTAGAATTCAATTGCGACTAAATCAGTCGTATATGCCATGCTGAAGCTTTCTAAGAAATCGGACTACGGGTTGATTGCCGTGAAACATCTGGCGACGCATGGAATGGAGCGTTCGCAGAGCGCTTCGGATATTGCGGAAGTTTACGGGATTTCTTCGACGCTGCTGGCGAAAGTTTTGCAGAAGCTGGCGCGAAGTGGACTGGTTATTGCGCAGCACGGGTCGGCCGGGGGATATCGGCTGGCGAAATTGCCGAGCGAAATTACGGCGCTGGATGTGATTAGCGCGATTGACGGGCCGCTGCTGATTACTTCGTGCTCGACGCATCGCGGGGAATGCTTTCAGTCGTCGACGTGTACGGTGCGCGAGCCATTGCGGCGAGTGAATGAAAGCATTATGCAGGTGCTGGCCACGGTGACGATTTCGCAGATGAGCGAAGAGCCGGAACAGCCGGCGCCGGCGCTTGTGCAGATGCAGAGTTAAGCATTTCGTAGTTGGGGGATTTGGTCTTTATAAAATTATTTGGAAACTGAGGAGAAGCTGGAATGGCCATTAAGACACCGATTTACATGGATTATCACGCGACGACACCTGTTGATCCGCGTGTACTGGAAGCGATGCTTCCTTATTTCAACGAGCGCTTCGGAAATTCGGCGAGCCGCAACCATGCGTTTGGATGGACGGCGGAAGAAGCGGTGGAAAATGCGCGTGCGCAAATCGCGCGTTTGATCAACGCGACGCCGAAAGAAATTATTTTCACGAGCGGCGCGACGGAATCGAATAATTTGGCGCTGAAAGGCGCCGCGGAAATGTACCGTGAGAAGGGCAATCATATTATTACGCAGGTCACCGAGCACAAGGCGGTGTTGGACACCTGCAAGCGCTTGGAAAAGTACGGCTACGAAGTGACGTACTTGCCGGTCGGCAAAGATGGCCGCGTGAATCCGGAAGATGTTCGCAAGGCGATTACCCCGAAGACGATCATCATTTCGATTATGTACGCTAATAACGAAATTGGCGTGGTGCAGCCGATTGCGGAAATCGGCAAAATTGCCAAGGAAAAAGGCGTTTTGCTGCATTCCGACGGCGTGCAGGCCATCGGGAAAATTCCGGTGGACGTGCAGGCGGATAACATCGACATGCTTTCCATGACGGCGCATAAAATTTATGGGCCGAAGGGAGTTGGCGCGCTGTACGTGCGTCGACGGAATCCGCGCGTGCAACTTTCTTCGATTTTGGATGGCGGCGGACACGAGCGCGGTATGCGGTCGGGCACGTTGAATGTGCCGGGCATCGTGGGATTCGGCAAGGCCTGCGAAATTTGCATGAACGAAATGGCGACGGAGTCGGCGCGAATGATTGCGCTGCGCGATCGTCTGCGAAAAGGATTGGAAGCGAAGCTGGACGAGACTTACATCAACGGCACGATGGAACATCACCTGCCGAATAATTTGAACATGAGCTTCGCGTTCGTTGAAGGCGAATCGCTTTTGATGGGAATTAATGACATCGCCGTATCGAGCGGATCGGCTTGCACTTCGGCGACGCTGGAACCGAGTTACGTTTTGAAGGCGCTGGGAGTTGGCGAGGATCTGGCGCACACCTCGATTCGATTTGGTTTGGGCCGGTTCAACACGGAAGAAGAAGTGGACTACGTGGTGAATCGAATGTACGAAGTGGTGAGCAGGCTGCGCGAGCTTTCTCCGCTGTATGAAATGGCGAAGGAAGGGATTGACGTCAGCAAGATGCAGTGGAATGTGACGAGCGCGGAACACTAAAATTTTGTTGTGATTCGGATTTGGTGACGGAGATTTGAAAGACAGCATCTAACTTGAGAGGGAGCAAATCAAATGGCTTATTCAGATAAGGTTATCGAACACTACAACCACCCGCGCAACGTCGGAAGCTTGCCGAAGGAAGATCCGAATGTTGGAACGGGTTTGGTTGGCGCGCCGGAATGCGGCGACGTGATGAAGCTGCAGATGAAAATTAATCCGGACACGCGCGTAATCGAAGAAGCCAAATTCAAGACGTTTGGATGCGGCTCGGCGATTGCGTCCAGTTCGCTTGCGACGGAATGGGTGAAGGGCAAGACCGTCGAAGAAGCGCTGGCGATTAAGAACACGGATATCGTGCGCGAATTGAGCCTGCCGCCAGTGAAAATTCACTGCTCGGTGCTGGCGGAAGACGCGATCAAGGCCGCGATTGGCGACTGGAAGAAGAAGCGCGGCGACGAAGCCGAAGCGAAGTAATTCGCCTCGGGCGTCTGACGGAAATAGCGCGGGCGCGAAGCGTGTGGGATTTTGGTGAGCGTAGTCCACGAAAGAGCCGAAGTTCAGGAAAGAACAATGGAAACAGCGGCGATTACGACCATTCACGTTACGGAAAAAGCGGCGGCGAAAATCCGTCAGTTGCTCAGCAAAGAGGGCGTGCCGGAAACGACTGGCGGCCTTCGCGTGGGCGTGCAAGGCGGCGGCTGTTCGGGGCTAACGTACGCGATGAAGCTGGATACGCAGGCGCGGGATCGCGACAAAGTGTTTGAAGAAAATGGCGCGCGCGTGTTTGTGGATCCGAAAAGCTTTTTGTTCCTCGCGAACACAACGCTGGATTATCAAGAGACGCTGATTCGTCAGGGATTTGTGTTCGAGAATCCCCAGTCCACACGAAGTTGCGGCTGCGGCAGTTCGTTCACAGCGTAAATTTGTGCCGACCGCTCGTACGGAAATGAACGCGGCAACTACCTCCACAAAAACTGCTGTCAAATGCTGGAGCTGCGGCGCGGCTACTTCCGGCGCGCATTTCTGCGCGGCGTGCGGAAAAATTCAGCCGCTGGCGCAGGGCATGGATTATTTTGCATTTTTCGGATTGCCACAGAAGTTGCGGATTGATACCGCGGAACTTGAGAAACGATTTCATCAACTGAGCTGGAAGTTGCATCCGGATAATTTTGTTCGCGCTACGGAGAAGGAACGCGAAATTTCACTGGCGCTTTCTTCGGAATTAAATGATGCGTACCGCGCGTTGCGCGAGCCGTTGAGCCGAGTGGAATATTTGCTGGCGCATTCTGGAATGCGCAAAGAGGGTGCGCACAAGCAGCAAGCGCCGCCGGAATTGCTGGAAGAAGTTTTTGAGTTGAATGAATCGCTGGACGAATTGCGCGAGAGCCGGGAAGCGGGCGAGCACGGGGCTGACTCGCCGGTGAGTGGGATTCGCGTGAAGTTAGAAGCGGCAGAAAAGAATTTTGCGGAAAAGCTGGAAGAGTCGGACGCCCAGTTGGACGTGGTTGCCGGTGAATGGGATGCGGCGATTGATGCGGGCGCGGATGAAGCGAAGCGGCAAGCGTTGATGACCAAGATGAATGATGTGCTGAACCGGCGGTCGTACATACGAAATTTGGTTAATAAGGTTGCGGCGGAACTTTCTATTTAACTGGGCGATTTAGTTTTGCGATTTAGGATTGCGGCAGGGGAGAGAATGGGACGCACGGTAGGAATTGATCTCGGGACAACGTACAGCCTGGTGGCTTACGTGGATAAAACCACGAACCGGCCGGTGTGTATCCCAGGGCCGTATGGATCGACGCTTTGTCCTTCCGTGGTGAGTTTGGACGCGGACGGTTCTGTGATTGTTGGAGAACCGGCGCGGCGGCGTTTGTTGACTCAACCGGGGCGAACGATTTATAGCGTGAAGCGTTTGATGGGGCGCGGACCTTCCGATGTGACCGAGGAGCTGAAAATATTTCCTTTTCAAATTGATCCTTCCAGTGAAAATGTAATTCGCGTGCGATTGGGCGATCGAGTTTTTACGCCGCCGGAAATTTCCGCGTACATTTTGCGCGAACTGAAGAGTTGGGCGGAGCAACATTTTGGAGAAGCGGTGGATAAGGCTGTGATCACCGTGCCGGCTTATTTTAATGATGCGCAGCGTCAGGCGACGAAGGATGCAGGTCGGATTGCGGGTCTGGAAGTTTTGCGTTTGGTGAATGAGCCGACGGCGGCAGCGCTGGCATATGGTCTGCATGAAAAGCAACGTGGACTTGTGGCCGTTTATGATTTTGGCGGCGGAACATTTGATATTTCTGTTTTGAAATTAATTTCCACGGATCAAGGCGATATTTATCAAGTGCTTTCGACCAGCGGCGATACGCATCTGGGCGGCGATGATATTGATAACGAATTGCAGCGCGTGGCGGGCGAAGAAATTCTGGCGAAGTTTGGAGTAGATATTGCGGCGCAGCCTGCGGCTGTGCAGGAGTTGCGGAAGGCGCTGATCGCGGCGAAGCACGAGCTTTCGTTGGCAGATCATGCCGATGTGAAGTTTCCGTTGGCGGATGGCCGAATTTACACCCGGACGATTTCGCGCGCGGAATATGATCGTCTGATTGCGCCGGTTGTTGCGCGCACGATGGTTCCTGTGAAACAGGCGCTGGCTGACGCGCACATGAAGCCGGAAAAAATGGAAGAGGTTGTGCTGGTGGGTGGCTCGACGCGCGTGCCTTTGGTACGTCACGTCGTGGAAGAATATTTTGGGCGCGCGCCGCACACGGAATTAAATCCGGATGAAGTTGTGGCGCTGGGCGCGGCGGTGCAGGCGAATATTCTTGAGACCGGCGTGCAGGACATGTTGCTGCTCGACGTGACGCCGCTTTCGCTGGGCATTGAAACGATGGGTGGAGTGGTGGCGAAAATTATTCCGCGCAATTCCACGATTCCCGCGAGCGCGCAGGATAATTTCACGACCGGCGTGGACAATCAGACGGGCATCGACATTCACGTGCTGCAAGGCGAGCGCGAGTTGGCGAAGGATTGCCGTTCGCTGGCACGATTTCAATTGAAGGTGCCACCGGGGCCGGCAGGATTGGCACGAGTGGAAGTGAAATTCCTGATTGACGCGAGTGGAATTCTGCAAGTTGCCGCGAAAGAAATGCACACGGGAACGCAGAGCACCGTGGAAGTGCAGCCGAGCTATGGACTTTCGGATCTGGAAATTGAGCAGATGCTTGAGGAATCCATCGAGCACGCGGAACAGGATTTTACGGAACGGCAGTTGATTGAGGCGCGCACGGAAGCGGAATCAATTTTACGTGCGACGGAAAAATCGTTGGCGCAGAAGGAAGTGGCGATACCGGCGGATGAACAGCGCGGGATTGAAAAAGTTGCGGCGTCATTGCGTGAAGCGATTGCAGGACGCGATTACAAATTGATTCGCGTTCGCGTGGATGAACTGAATGCCATCACCACGCCACTAGCTGAGCGTATTATGAACGGCGCACTGGCCACAGCGTTGGAAGGCAAAGATCTCGACAAATTATAGAAATTCTTACGTCATTTAGAGAAGCACAAGGAGTACAGCATGGGTGGGGAGAATCCGTATATTGAGCAGGCAAAATATGTTTTGCCTACGAAGAAATACAAAATAAATTTTATTCGTCAGGGAAAAATCGTGGAAGTTGATCCCGAGAAAATCCCCTACGGACATGACGGTTTGCCCGGAAGCATTCTGGATATTTCACAGGGCGCGCATATGGGACTGGATCATGCGTGCGGCGGAGTGGCGGCTTGCTCGACGTGCCATGTGATTGTTCACGAGGGAATGCAATCGTGCAACGAAGTGAGTGACGCCGAACTGGATGAAATTGACGAAGCGCCGGGTTCGACGCCGAAATCGCGATTGGGTTGCCAGTGTGTGCCGGACGGTTCAGCGGACCTGGTGATTGAAATTCCGGAGTGGAATAAGAACTACGCCAAGGAAGCAGACCACTAAAATGCCGAATCAATTGGATTGGGACATGCCGGAAGATATCGCCATCGCGCTCGCGGATAAATTTCCGGACGGCGATCCGATCAACGTGCGATTCACGGATCTGCACAAGTGGGTGACGGATCTGGAAGGCTTTTCCGGTGATCCGAAAGCGTCAAACGAAGGAAAGTTGGAAGCAATTCAGATGGCATGGCTGGAAGAACATAACGACCGCAAGAACGGCTGAGCGATTGCGGCGATCTGGCAATGCTAGAATAAAAGCGCGCGACAAAGTTTGGAAGACCAACGACTTGCCAGCGCGCGAACTTTCTTCTACTCTACTTTCACCCGTTTTAGCGGTAAGTGAGCTGCAACAGTGTGGCGCCATGGTGCAACGGTTAGCACGCGACCCTTTCAAGGTCGAAACGCGAGTTCGATTCTCGCTGGCGCTACCAACCCTTCAGTAGTCAGATCACCTCAGAGAATTCCGCCCGCGAGTGAACCCAAGTTAGTTGTTGCGCGTACTAAGCAAACCTAAACTGCACTTTGTCCGACGCGATCGGTCATTCTTTGCATAGTCCTGAAAACCCTCTGGACTGAGCTTATCACCCCCGTATCCGTCACTTTTCTACCCAAGAAGACGGGCGGCGCCAAGTGTGTCAAATCGCCTACGGTGCTAACCCTATTATTTACCTATGCATACGGGAGGAGGCCGATGGGCCCGCATTTGCACTTACGTAGTTCAGAATCCCGGTACCGATGCGGCAATCAGGCAATTGTTGGTCACTGGGAAGCAAACTTTCAGAGCGCGGCTCTGGCTTAAGGAAATGAAAATCGTGCGAGACACAATGACGAGAGCAGCTTCGATCACCGGGCCAAGCGCTTGTGCTGTTTCCTCGCGACGGAATGCGCGCGTGCCGGTTAGTCGACGGCATCGTGCCGGCGGATTCACGATGATTGAAACGGCGATGACCGTTTCAATCGTAATGATCCTTTTGGCGTTCGGAGTTCCGTCGATGATGAGCACCATCGATTCTTACAAGTTGAACGCGGCGGCCACTTCGGCGTCGTGGGCGATTCAGACCACGCGTTATCAGGCGTTGATGAAGGGCTATCCGTATCAACTGACATTCAGCACGACGAACAATACGTTCCAGGTGGCGAGCGAACCACCGGGAACGGCAAGTTTCGCCAACGTCGGCGGAGCTGTTCCAATTACTTCGTCGCCGGTAACAATCGGCACGGCTGCGCAGTTGCAATTCAAAGGAAACGGCTCGGTTTCTTCCGTTGTTGCCGGTTCCCAGTCATTCACCATCACCTACAAAGGCAGAACGAAAACCATTACGGTGTCCAACTATGGCTCAGTCACAGTTCAGTAAAAAAATTGCAGCTGGATTCACGCTCATCGAGGTTATGGTGGCGCTCACTGTCCTCGCGGTCGGACTACTGTCTGTGGCAGCGCTGTTCGCCACGGCGATCAAGGGCACATCTCGGACGGAGTACATGACGCAGGCGGCGACGCTGGCGTCCGAGAAACTTGAAGACCTAAATCACTATGTGAAGGGTGATCCGCATATTGCGGTGGTAACCGGGACGACGGCCGGAAGCATCACGGCCGATACGAATGCGACCGTCGATACGAACGGGCCAGCGCAGGCAATCTACTATTGGGACGAAGTGTTTTTTTCCCCGACGCAGGGTTCTGTTTCCGAAAGCATTAGCCAAACCGATCCAGCAACCGGGAACCTGGTTTATTCGACCACGACCTATCTACCGAACGGAACAATTGCTCCCGTGACCACCACAACGCGGCCGCAACTCGTCTCGGGATCCATCTATTTCAAGCGGCGGTGGGTGATCGAACAGGATCAGCCGATTGCCGGTTTGCTGAGAATCACAGTGTGGGTCAGCCTGGAAAATCAATCGATCGCGCCAGACGTTACATTCCAAATGAGTATCGTTCGTCCATACAACTGAGCATCATTCGACCATGAAGAGTCCAAATATGAAAAATAATCCTACAAATGGTTTGGCACGAAACACGCGCAGCAAGGGCTATTCGCTGATTGAATTTCTGGTGGCGATGGCGGTGTTCATGACCGTGACGGGTTCGGTCTTTGCGCTATTCCGAAAAGACGATCCTCTGTTCAATCAGCAGCAAGGCGTCTCTGGATTGAACATTGCGCTACAGAACTCGATCACACAATTGCAGGTGGACGCTGTAAATGCCGGCTCCGGATATTACACCGGCACAAACATTCCAAATTTTCCTGTCGGAATTACGCTGAAGGAATACATGGTCGCGAATGTGCCGACGAATCCGCCGGTGGGCGATTGCGGAGACAACGCGACGTTTTTGTATCATGCGGATTGCTTTGACACGCTGAACATTATTGCCACGGATCCTGCGACGCCGCCGATGCACGCCGCAATTGGCACGAATACCACGTCAGGGACAATGGTAGTGACGATGCCGGGTCTGACAAACGCGCAAGCAATTACGCAGGCCGCGAAGTATAAGACGGGAGATCAGCTTCTGCTGGTGAACGTGGACGGGTCAATGATGACGACTGTAACGCTTACCGGCGCGACGCCGGCGACCGTTTCAGGGACCAACATCACCATCACCTATACTGCCCAGACCACGGCCGGTGTAAATCCCGGAGATACGTTGCTGATGACCACGAATAACGGAGCTGCCGACAACGGGCATACGCAACTGACGAATCTTTTTTCCGTTTCAGCCGCTACAGATTGGGTTTTGAGGCTACAGCCGATCGTATACAGCGTGGACGATACGGACCCCTCCAATCCGAAGCTTACCCGCAAGGTGGGCACTGCTGCTGCGGACGTTATCGCGGAGCAGATTGTAGGGTTCAAAGTGGGGGCATCGCTGTGGAACAATGCGAACCAAACGGACGGCACTTACGTTTATGATGCTTCTCATTTTGGCAATGGTTTCGACTTCAGCATTATCCGGTCGATTCGCGTTTCTGTGATTGGCCGGACGGCACCAAATGCCACAGGCACGAACACATTTCGCAACACCTACGATACGGGTCCGTACCAGATTCAGGGCCTTTCCGTAGTGATTAATCCACGCAACTTGAGCATGTAAAAAGGGAATCATCGAGGTCTAAGATGAAAAAAATGATCATGTTTGCAGAAATAAAAAATCGTTCAAAGTGCCGTTCCTCTTCGAGTGGCGTCGCGCTGGTCTTTACACTATTAATTCTGGCGCTGATGATGGTCCTTTCGCTGGGAATGGTGATTGCGCTCAGCTCGCAAACATTCATCAGCGGTTATTACCGGAATTTTCGCGGCGCGTTCTACGCGGCCGATTCAGGTGCGAACATTGCACGCGTGGCGATGATCAACAAAATAAGCTCACTCGTACCCGCGACGGTTGCGCTCGGTACGCCACCTTTGACTGTGGGAACGACGAGCAACACGAACGCCACCACGGTTCAAACGTACATTAACAGCACCTACGGATCGTGGGGGGCGTTAAACGGAGGACAAGCGGCAGGGTCCTGGCCTGGGCAATTTGAGCTGAACTCAGGTGCGCCAGCGACGTTTGCTTTTGCGAGCTGTCACTTGAATTATAGCTGGGCACCGCCGACCACCGCGCCATTAGGGGATCCTAATCCGGGTGCTTACAGCACTTGCTCGCCTTTGCCTCCGAATAACAAAATCTGTTCCACGGCGGCGGGTGTTCTGACGGGCTGCTACGTCATTAATAATTTCCTGTACACCTATAACTATACAATTGACACGCTTGGGCAGGTACAGAACAGCGAACAGGCTGAAATTTTAGATAATGGAAGCATATCGATTACTGTAAATATCAGCCAA
Source organism: uncultured Acidobacteriota bacterium (assembly GCA_963778235.1). GTDB lineage: Bacteria > Acidobacteriota > Terriglobia > Acidiferrales > UBA7541 > DASTCZ01. The sequence goes on from CAVZTQ010000004.1 coordinate 1,575,756, forward strand.
CCGTCGGGCGTGACCAAGAATCAAAGTTTTGCCGCGTGGGGAATGTTCATTGATCAGTCACCACTCTGCAACGGGAGCACGCTGGTGAATGGAACCCTGACTGGCCCAGTGTTTACCAATGGCGCCTGGAATTTTAATACAGGTTCGTACATTTTCACCGATTCCGTTGGGCAGCAATTAGCGCAGGCGGGCGCGAATTTTTCGGATGGAACCTGCAATTCGACTTCATCGCTTCCGAACAACCATTCGGGTCAGACGGTGAACCCGACATTCAATAATCAATTTCAGATGAATCAGGCGCGCGTAGTTCCTCCAGGCAACAGTTTTAACCAGGAGTGGGCGGCAATTGACGGCCTGGGAACTAAAGCCACTACGCCAGCAAACAGCGACTTGAACAACATGATGAAAAATGCAACCGGTGTTGCGTTCCCGAGCGGCGGTACTTCGAGCGGAGTTTACATGCCGTTTGTGACGTCCGGCGCTTCGCTGGGGCTGCCACCGGGGGTTTCTCCCCCGCAGGGTGTTCCAGGCGGACCCGGGACAGCAGCAGCACCCACAACCTGTGCGCCCGTGACAGCCCCAGTCGCTCCTGCTAAGGCCGGTCCGAACGGTTGCATAAGTGGAGGCGGAATCTATGTAAAAGGAAACGCGACCGTCACGATGCAAGCGTCCGTCGTCGGCGGAAATAACGTTCAGATCTTCACGATCGTGAACAACGGTGCGACGACTACAGTAACCGTCGATCCTGTGGGAAATATAACTACGTTCAAGACAGGCGCAAGTCCTGCTGAAGTCCTCACCGGCGTACCGTCTAACTTAAACGCAACCCCGCCTACCGAAGCCGTGATGCTCTATGTGGACGGAAACATCACTTCACTTGCAGGCGCCGGAACTGCATCGATTCAAGATAATTCGGCAGTAACGGTTACGGCTAACGGAGACATGACGGTTACAGGGAACATTACATACAAGACCGAGCCTGTAACAATGACGCAGAATCAGATCCCGGGCACTCCCGCCGACACGCTGATTACGCTGCCTTCTAGCGCTAACCAGCAGGTTTTGGGTCTTTTCACCGCTAGCGGAAACGTAAATTTGGCGGTTGGTTCCAGTGGCCAGAATCTTGAAATTGATGCTTCCATCGCGGCGATCGGTGGCGCCGGCACCGGCGGTCTCGTCAACACTGGAAACTCAATTAACACTCTAAATATCGTTGGCGGCCGAATTCAAAGTACGATTCAAAACATCGGCGCGACCACACGAAACGTATTCTTTGACCGGCGCTTTGCGCTGGGCGGTTTTGCACCGCCGTGGTTTCCATCCACGACGGTGACGAGTACGCCGACCGGAGTTGAGAACTCGACTGTTTCCAGCCCGACGGCGCAACGCGTCCAGTGGACGTGTAAGTCCTGCCAGTAAACGGGGACTTGCAGAGTTCCGGCGAGATCGAGCCGTAAACATTACGTAACGAAAGTAGAGCCGCCGAGCCTTAGGGCTTGGCGGCTTTTTTGTGACTAGCCCGGTGGGCGTATGCGGGCGGTGAAGTTTGTGTTTACGGTTGGGACGGTGCAGGAAAATTGTGTGGGCCAGTTGGCGTCGGTTAATCCGTTGCGGCAGAGTCTTGCGAGCGAGTCAGCTACGTCGGAGGAATTTTCCGGGCCGGTGAAGGGTTCGACGTAGATTTGATAGTTCTGCGATGGGCCGACGGGAAGTTTTTGTAGAGTGTATGAGCCGTCAAATATTGGTGGACCGTTGGCGGTACAGAACCAGCCTGCCTGCGTGGCCATTGCAACGGAGCCGGTGGCGTTATCGACGGCGACGACTTGCGCGGCGAAAATTCCTGTGACGTTGCCGAGGCCGACGAGTGAGAGCGGATTCGCGGGAAGAATGCGTCCGCTGATGGAGCCGATGTGCGTCGTGTCGGCGGAATTGGGATAAAGGACGCGGAGGCCGGTGCGATCGTCATCGGAGAGCGGCGCGTCGGGCGTTTGCGGAGTTGGACGCGGGCCGTCAAATGCTCCTGCGGGCGGAACGAATGGGAACATTACGGCGCTCCACACGCTGGTGTGCGCGAAACCGAAGAAATGGCCCATCTCATGAGTGAGCACGGATTCCAAATCATTGGCTTGAGGATTTGCGGCGAGTGCTGCGGGAGTGGCGAAGGCTCCGGCATTGTTCGTGGGATTCAGGACGATGTCTGCGTCCACAATTTCTCCGATGAAAGTGGATGGAGGATGATTTGGAACTAATTGTTCGCCGATTGAGTCGGCGGTGGTGACGCGGGTAAATGAAATTACTCCGGTGGTGAATGCGGCGTCACTTTGATTGAAGCAAATAGTGTTTAGGCCGTCAGCGGAAGAGCAGGCGATGGCGGTGGGAGTGCGCGCGAGAGTTGCGAGTGAACTCGGAAGTAAAGTTGTGCCGGAAACGCCCGTCCAAACGCCGAAGGACTGCGCGATTACCGCTTCGATTTCATTTAGTTTTCCTGCGGGCGTGGGATCCTGCGTGAGAATCCTGATGGGATTTGTGCTGAGCGAAGTGCTCCAACGATTGTTGACGCCTCCGGCGAGAGAGCTATTCCAGTGGTCAGCTTGTGGACACGCGGATCCGCCGGATTGTGCGGATGGCAGACGCATATCGGCGACGGTGTAGGCGAAGGCATAGGCTTGTGCGGCTGGCGCGATGGCTGCGTAAGTTGCGAGTGATGTCGCGAGAATTATTCTAGCGAGAGTGCACAGGGAATTTCTGTTTATGCTGAGTTGAATCATTGTTTGCTCCCGGTACGCGATTGATTTGTTGGAGGATTAGCGAGAGCGCTTGCTAGTTGAATGCGGAATTCGCTGATCGGAAGATTTTTCAGGCCTACTGTGGCGAACTGGTGCGTGTGCGGATCGAAGACGGCGAAGTGGCTGCTGTCTTGAGTTAATTTCGCATCGCCGATTTTTTCGCGGTGAATTCGGAATGTGCCCTGCGCCCAACTTGTGACGCCGTAGTCGCCCGCCGAAGTTTTTTCTACGAACAAAACGGTTTCTTCGCCCGCGGCGAATGCGGGCACGCCTTCGATTCTGACTTCGGTGTGATCCACGCGGCCGCCGGGCAATCGCACGCGGAGAATTTGCGGCGGCGCACCCTTGAAGGTTTCGAGAACAGCGAAATCGTCGAAGGTCCAGATGGTTTCTGATTCCCAGTGAGTTTCGGAATGAACGCAGCGCGCGCGGACGATGATTTCCGCGGAGTGCGCGAGGGCGTTTAGGTCCATGCGGACGAGAGTTGTGGCGTGAGCTTCGAGAACGAGTCCGCAGGCGAGAAATAGGCAAGTGAGCAAGGTTAGATATTTGCGATAGCGATGGATCATTGAACCTCCAGCACGCCGGTGGCGACGGCTTTATCTTGATTTGGATTTTGAATGAAGATGGAACGCAGGCCCTTCAATGTAGAAGCCGGGATTGCGAGAGTGAGATCGACGATGCCGAGACCCAGCGGCTGCTTTCCGATGATGGTGATGTCTCCACCCCCGGGACCGGTGATTGTGTAGGTGAATGATGGATCGAGTCCGCTAATGGAAAAAATACAGATGTCTAGAGTTGCCGTGCCGGTTGCGGGCCGAGTGATGACCAGCGAACCGGCGCCGAGCGTGCAAGTATTTTGCGCGGGCGAAAAAATTCCCATGGCGGCGACGGCGATGGTGACGTCAGGTTGAGGCGCGATGGATCCGGCGGTGGAAGGCTCAACGACGATGATGTCTTTGCCGGTGACATTGGGATTTGTTGGAGTGACCGGAATTATGTCGATGGGGCCGACGTTGGCTACGACGACAAAATTTACGGAGTTGGAGAGCGATGAATCGGGATTGCGAATTGTGACGGCCAAATTTCCCGCGTTTGCCAGATCGTTTGAGCTGAGCGCGGTGGTGCACAGTTCCATTCGAGATGCAGTTGGTTGTGCGCGCATTTCCGTTGATAAGAATTGTGGAGCCGGGGCCGGGGCTGGTGGGTACAAAATTTCCGCCGAGAACTTGCAGGGTGAAACTTCCAACGCCTCCAGCGGTTACGCTGGCGGGAAGCAGGCTGACGATGGTGATCGCGTTGGTGATGGTGACGCTGGCGCTTCCGGTGCGCGACGTGTCTTCGGAACTTGTGGCGACGACGTTGACGGAATTTGGTGACGGGGTGGAAATCGGAGCGGTGTAGAGTCCGTTTGCGTCGACCAATCCGCACGGCGAGCCTGCGGCGCTGCACGCGGCACCCGTTACGTTCCAGGTGACCGCTTGATTTGTTGTGCCGAGGATACTTGCAGCGAATTGCTGAGTAGTTGCTGGCGCAAGATTGGCGCTGGGCGGAGAAACGGTCACAACGATGTGAGCGAGGATTGTGATTTGCGCGGATTGAGTCTGCGCGGGAAATGCCTGACTTGAGACGGTAAGCGTTACCGGATTTGGCGACGGAACTCCTGCGGGCGCGAGATATTCAACGCTGCCTGCGGGCGCGATGCTCACGGGCTGACATGGATTTGACGCGACGACGCAGATTTGTCCGACGCTTGTGTTTCCTCCGGCAATTCCAGCGACTTGCCAGATCACATTCGTGTTCACGCTTCCTGAAATTGTGACGTTGAATGGTTGGCGATGGCTGACGCCGAGTGTGCTGCTGGTGGGCGTCAACACAAGCGCTCCGGGAGTTGAAAGTGTGACGGTGGCTTGGCCGACGCCGGCCGGATTCGCCACGCTGACTGCGTGAACGATCACGGTTGGCGGAGCGAGAAGGACGGCCGGCGCGGTGTAAGTAGTCGTGGTCGAGCCTGAAATATTTGTTATGGTGCCGAGCGTTGAGTTTCCGCCGACTACGCCGTTTACATCCCAAGTAACATTTGTGTTCGGAGTCCCTGTAACCTGCGTGGTGAAAATCTGTGTGGACTGAAGAGGAACGGTTGCTGTGCCGGGAGTTACGACTACGCTGACTGGCGGAACGATTGTTACGCTAAGTGAAAATGCTTTCGCTGGATCGGCGGTGGGCGTTGCAATGATTGCGACGACGCTTGGAAATGGAGCGAGCACAGGCGCTTGGTAAGTTGCAGGTGAGCCGCTCGGAGAAATTGTTCCGCACGTAGCCCCGGTGCAGCCTGCGCCCGTGACAGTCCACGAGATTGCGAGATTCGGATTGGAATTCGACAGCGGAGTTAACGCGGCGACGTAATTGGCGTTCGCTCCGGTGTTCACGGATGTTGGGCCGGTTACGGTCAGCGTAAATCGACTGGTGATTGTTACTGGGACTGTTGCGAATTTAGATGTGTCGGCAATACTGCGAGCGGTGACAGCGACTGTCGCGGGTGACGGCAAAATTCCGGGAGCGGTGTAGTTTCCGTTCGCGTCAATTGTTCCGCACGCGGAATTTGCGCAGCCAGTGCCGGCGACTGTCCACGTGACGGCAGCGTTTGGATTTCCAGCGCTCGCGATGTGCGGCACGAAAGTTTGTACGGCGCCGAGTTCCTCGCTGGCGCTTGGCGGAGTGACGCTAACGGCGACGTCGCTGGTGATTGCGACGGGGGCTGATGCGCTTGCCGCTGAATCAGCAACGCTGATGGCTTGTACACTTACGCTTGCGGGTTGCGGCAAGATTTGCGGCGCGGTGAAAATTCCAGCTGCGGAAATTGTTCCGATTGAGGAGTTTCCCCCGGCGATTCCATTCACATTCCAAATGACCGATTGGTTGGCGGCGAGATTGACAGTTGCGGTGAATTGTTGCGTGGCGCCTAACACGACGCTCGCGCCAGTCGGGGCGATTGTTACCGTGACCAATGTTCCACCGGTGATGGTTACGATCGCAGAGCCGGTGGCGGTTGCGTCCGCCTGACTGACCGCTTGCACGGTTACCGAAGCTTGTTGCGGAAGAATTTGTGGCGCGGCGTAAAGTCCGCTGGCAGAAATTGTTCCGACGATGGAATTTCCGCCGGCAATTCCATTCACGTTCCAAGTAACGGCAAGATTCGTTGTGTTTGTCACGGTTGCTGTGAATTGTTGAGTTGCGCCGAGCGGAATGGATGCGCTTCCCGGCGAAACGCTCACGCCCACGATGGCCGGCGGAGGCGGATTTGTCGTGCCGCCTCCTCCGCAGGATGAGAGGAGCAGCATGCACAATACGGAGAAGACGATGAACATGACGCCGAGCAAAAGAGTTGGAGGTTTGCCGTTTGAATCGCGCTTGCCGATTCGATCGCATTTTTCGGGGAGGGGTAGGTTGGTCACGCGAAGGGATAAAGCAAGAACGTGGCCAGTGTTTCGAGTCGGTACACGACGGGCCGGAATCCGAAAGAATCGCGCGCCGGAAAATGTGGGCGACACTGGCTAACGTAATGAATCTATTCCAGTTGTTCGCGATAATTTTTTCGTGACAGAGTTTGCAGAAATAATTTCGGTGTTCCGATACGAAGCAAATTTCTGAGGATTGCGTCCCACAACGGGAACGCGAGCCGCGAACGCGTTCCAATATGGTTCTGTGAATCGCTTGCGTAGGCTGATACGGCGCTTCGATCCGCGGTCGTCACCGATGCGAATTGACATCCCCGAATGCCCGGCGAATAATTGCCATATGGCACGCCCCGAAGTTGCGCATCGCATCAAGAGCTATTCCGCCGCGACAGGATTTGTTTATCAGTATCAATTCGTGGAAGTGCAGAAGGCGCGCCGCGGACTTTCTTTGGGAAACGAGTACGTTTACATCGTGTCCGTGGACCGCAAGGAAAATTTTCCGCTGACTGTTTTCGTGAAACAGTCCGCCGAAGATAAATGGGCCAAGCGCGAAGGCCGGAAGTTGAGCGGCACCGAAGAATATGCCGTCGCGAAGATGCGTTTGTTTCAGGCGTTCGACGAAGTAGAAGATCTGGCCGCCACCAAGCCGGATTTGCTGGTGGATGATTCCAACCTGGAAGAGCTGCTGAAGGCACTCGACCTGTAAGTCCTTCACACCGTGAAAGTTACGCCCACAATCGAACTTCCCACTGAACTATCGGCGCGGTTGCGGCGTCTTGCCATTGGGACCGAGATGCAGGCACTTGAAGCGACATTGCCGGGGAACGTGGTGCAGCGAGACGGCGAGACGAACGAGATCGTCCGCGAAAATGCGGCGGCTCGTGAATTTGAAGAACAATTGGCCGACGGCGCGTCGATGGCGTTCCGCTTGGCGATGAGCGTGCTACGCAATCGCGCCGACGCGGAAGACGTTGCGCAGGATGCGTTGCTGCGCGCGTATCGCGGCTTCGCGAAATTGCGTGAGCGCGGCGCATTTCGCGGATGGCTGTGCCGCATCACCTGGCGATTGGCGCTGGATAAGCAGCGTGGAACGCGTCGACGCGAAAAACGCGAGACGGCTTCTACGTTTGTGCCGGGAACTCCCGAACGAAGCGTTGAGCAGATGGCAGTGGCCAGCGAATTCGATCGCCACCTTGCAAAAGCGATGGACGAGTTGCCGGAAAAATTGCGTCAGGCGTTGGTGTTGGCTGCGATTCAAGGACACAGCACACGCGAAGTCGCAGAGATGTTGGATTTGCCGGAAGGCACGGTGAAATCCCGCGTGCATCTGGCACGGAAACAATTGACGGAGAAACTGCAATGGCTTGCGAAGGATTTGAAACAAGGCTGATCGAAAGGGCGGTGGCGGATACGGATCCCGCGCTGACCGCGCATTTGGCGCAGTGCGCCGATTGCCGCGCGGAGCTTGCTGCGCAGACTGCGTTGCAAGAGCGCATCACAGACGGCATTGCCGCGATGGTTGCGGACGAGCCTTCGCCCGCGTTGTTGACACGCATTCGCGCGGAGATTGTGTCGATGGAAGCTCCGCGTGCCGCGAAGTGGATGCAGTGGGCGATTGCCGGCGTTGCGGTCAGTGCGTTGGCGGTTGCTGCGATGTGGATGATTGGGCGACCTTCGCCGCGGATTAATGATGCGGGGAATTTGGCGACGCAAACTGCGGTGAGCGCGCCGGTTTCTGTGGCGCCTGCGCCGGTTCAAGTTGCGCCGCAGGAAGTTTTACAATCGAAAAACACGATCGCTCCAGAACATCATTCGGTGCGAAGCGCGTCACGTTTGAATCTGCCGCGCGTTGTGCCGTCGATGGTAAAAGTTGCGCAACCAATTGTGAATGCGGCCGCAAATAATTCTCGCTCGGAAATTATTGTTCCTGCCGGACAACGCGAAGCAGTTCTGCGTCTTGTGAACGCGCTGAGAACTGGACGCGTGGACGCGGCGTCTCTTATGCGTACAACCCAGCCGGGTGACGTTGCTCCGCTGGCGATTGCTCCGCTGGAAGTAAAACCTTTGAACGGCGGAGGCAGTGAAGGACCAGGGGACGAGTTCGACATCGAGTACTAACTCGCCGCACGGGCCAAACAAAATTCACGCGGAGGAACGCAGATGAAACTCAACCGGGTAAAGTGTCTCGTTGCGCTGACGATTCTGGCGGCGGTAGGGATTGTGACGCCGATACGGGCGCAGGATAAGCCGGCGGCGAGCGTAGAAATGAAGAAACCGCAAACCGCATTAAAAGTTGGGGTGGTGGTCACCGAACTTGATGGCGCAAAGAAAATTTCCAGCCTGCCGTACACTTTTTATGTAAATACAGATGACAACGGCCGCGGCTCGACATCGTCAGTACGAATGGGGTTGCGCGTGCCGGTTGCTACGGGTGGAAGCGGTACCGGAGCCACGCCGACGCAATTTCAGTATATGGACATTGGGACGAATCTGGATTGCGCCGCGTATTCCACTCCCGACGGCCATTTCAAGCTTTCCCTTTCTGTTGAGCGGTCGTATCTTACGGCGGCAGACGACAAGAAATCGCCGGCGCTTGCAAGCGACGGAGTCAGCATCAGTTCGGGAAATCCGATCGTGCAACACTTTTCGTCGACATATAACCTGTTGATTCGCGATGGCCAAACAATTGAGGCGACAACGACAACGGATCCAATCAGCGGACGAGTGCTGCAAATTTCCGTAACCGTGAATGCAGTGAAGTGACGGTTTAAATCCTTAATCGGACAAAAGAATAATAAGGGTGCGGAGACTTTAGCCGCGCCCTTATTTTTTGCGTGAACTATTTTCTTTCGGAGATTAATCGCGCGAGAGTAAATCCGAGGTCGCTGTCTTTGAATGCATATCCGAGTGTCTGCAATTTTTCAGGAAGGGCGCGCTGGCTACTGAGCAATAATCCGTCTGCCATTTCGCCGAGCATCAGGCGCAGCGCGAATGCCGGGGCGGGGAATATCGCGGGGCGATGCACGGCTTGCGCGGCCTTCTTCGTGAAATCCACATTTCGGATTGGGTATGGCGAGACGGTATTGATGGGGCCGCGCGCGGATTCGTTTTCCAATGCGAAGCGAATCACGCCCGCGGCGTCATCGAGCGAAATCCACGACATCCATTGCTGACCGGAGCCTAGCTTGCCGCCGACGAACATTTTTATGGGCGTCAGCATGCGCGGAAGCGCGCCGCCGCGTGTGCTGAGAATAATTCCGAAGCGCAAAATCGCTACGCGCGCGCCGAATTCTGCCGCGCGATTACTTTCGCGTTCCCAATCTTTGCAGATTTGCCCTAAGAAATCCGCGCCGGGGCCGCTGTGGTCGGTAAGTTTTTCGTCGCCGCGATTGCCGTAGTAGCCGACAGCCGAAACGCCCACAAAAATTTTCGGCTTCGCATTCAACGCACTGAGTGAACCGACCAAATGGCGCGTTGCTTCTACTCGGCTGGATCGCAGCAAAGCTTTGCGCGAATTTGTCCATCGGCCGCCGCCGATGCTTGCGCCTGCCAAATGGACGACGGCTTCAGCGCCTTCGGCGGCTTGCGCGTCAAATTCATTTGTGTCGGGATCCCAGCGGACGTCTTTCGGAATCGGATGGGCCGGAACTTCGATGTCGCGGTTGATGGGTTCCTCCACCGCGACTTCAACTGGCGCTTCGACTGTTTCTTCGGCCGGTTCGCCGAGAAACGCCTCGGCAGGTGATTCTTCCGGCTGCGGAGGTTCAGGCGGCGAGGCCTCAGCGGGACGATTTTCGACAGGCCGCTCCTCGATGATTTTTCCCTGACTCTTGTGCCGCAGGAGGCGCGAAACGGTGTGGCCGTTTTCGATGAGCAATTGCGTGGCGGCCGTGCCGACCATTCCCGAAGAGCCTGAAATTAAAATGCGCATTTGATTTTCGTCCGGCGCGTGATTGCGTTGCATCACCAGTCCAGACGGTACTCAGGCTATTCTGAGCACACTGGCACGTCAAGCAGGACAGCGGTTTTCATCGACGATGTTTTCAGTGATAGCGAAATTCCGGCCGGTATTTTCATTGCGTTCAGATAATTCGGCGGCGGTGACGACGCGGAACAATCTCGGTCCTCGTCACCAACTTGATTCAGCGGCGCGCAACCAGTGGACTATTAGCGATACGCAGCCGCGCTCGTTATAATGCCGCTATGCAAGTGCGCGTACTTTTCTTCGGACGCCTGAAGGAAATTGTTGGCCAGGCTGAGGATAGTGTCGAGTTGAGCGAAGGCGCGCGCGTGGAAGATTTGTTCGCGCGATATGGAAATCAATTTCCGGAGCTTGCGAGTTTTCGTGCGTCGGTTGCCGCGGCTGTGAATCAGGAATACGCCGAGTGGCGCGAGCCGCTACATAATAATGATGAAGTTGCGTTTCTGCCTCCGGTCAGCGGAGGCGAAGAACCGCTTCCAGAAGCGACCCCGACGAGCGACGATTGTTGCGATCGTACATTCCCCAATTCACGCCAGCGAAGTTGTCGATCAGGTGAAAGCGCCGGCTGATGGAGCGGTGGTTGTATTCGAGGGGATAGTTAGAAATCAATCTCGCGGAAAGCCGACTCTTTATTTGATTTACGAAGCGTATGAAGAAATGGCATTTGAAAAGATGATGGAAATTTGCGTCGAGATGCGCCGCCTATATCCGATTGATCGCGTCCTGATGATTCACAGATTGGGCCGTATTGAGATAGGCGAAACAAGCATTCTCATCGCCGTTAGCTCCACACACCGCGCCGCAGCATTTGACGCCAGCCGCTTCGCGATTGATACTTTCAAGCGCACAGTTCCAATTTGGAAAAAAGAATATTTCCAAGACGGCGCAGTTTGGGCCGGCGGAGAATTTCCACTCGCACAACCAATTTCGCCCGAAAGTGAATCTAAGTAAACGGATGAGAAAACCACTTTTTAATTGGCGCGGCCTCACGCTGATTGCGATTGTTTCCACTTTGAGCGTAATTCCACTGGTGTTTTCAGCGCCGCGCGTTTCCGCGCAGAGCCAGGGTATTCACATCGAAGTGGACTTGGTAAATATTCTGGCGAGCGTTACGGACCGCGACAGCAGGCCGATTCCGAGCCTGCCTGCGAGCGCGTTTGAAGTTTACGACGACGGCGAGAAGCAGAAGATCGACATTTTTGAAGCCGAAACGCATTTACCTTTGGATTTGGCGCTGATGATTGATTCCAGCATGAGTACCAAGCTGGATTTTCCTTTGCAGCGTGAAGCGGCGGCGCGGTTCATCGCAAAAATTGTGCGCCCTTCCGATACGCTTTCCGTTTTTTCGTTTGACGATAAAGTGAAGCCGCTCACGGATTTTTCGTCGAACGTTCCGCGTTTGCAGCAAGCGGTACGAAACATCAAAATTGGCGCGGGCACGGCGATGTACGACGCGGTTTATTTGGGATCGTCGTCGCTTGAAAAACAAAAGTCGGATCGCCGCCGCGTACTAGTTCTAGTTACCGACGCAGGTGAATCCACCAGCCGCGCGTCATACGACACCGCGCGAAATGAAGCGATCCGCAGCGGCGCAATGCTTTACACGGTTTGTCTGCGTCCCATGAAATCGGAAAGCGGCCGCAACACCGCCGGAGAGCACGCTTTGCAAAGCATCACGGAGATGACCGGCGGCGCAATGTTTTTTCCGGACGGCGCTTCACAGCTCGATGATATTTTTTCGCAGATTGATCGCGAGCTTCGCACCCAGTACCGCATCGGCTACTACCCTGAGCGCAAGTCGGGTGGTGGTGGAGTGCGCAAAATCGAATTACGTGTGGCAGGGAATTACAGAGTGCGATATCGGCAGGCTTATATTGCTCCCGAAGATACTACGAAGCACTGAGCAGTTAGCGTTGCGCCTTTGCGGGAATTAGGCTGCGCGAAATATTCTTGTACACCACTCCACTCTTCATAACGAATAAAACGCGCCGGACAGACGTGATGTCCTTCAGCGGGTCGCCATCGATGGCGATGATGTCCGCCTGAAGTCCGGGCGCAATTGAGCCGATTTGATCGGCCATGCCTAGCGCTTCCGCGCCGAGCGAGTTCGCGGAAATCATTGCGGTCATTGGGTCCACTCCGCAGTCGCGCACGCGGTGAATAAAATCTTCAGCGTTGCGGCCGTGCGCGCCGGCGACTGCATCTGTGCCATAAACAATTTTCAATCCTGGAATTTTGATTGCGCGCTTAATGAATTCCTGATGCGCGGGAATCAGGTCTTTCATCGTTGCGAATCCTTCTTCGGTGTAATACGGCGGCGCGAGAAACTTATCCTTATATAGAAGGTAGGTTTCGAGCAGCAGGCCGGCCTGCGGATCCAAATACATTCCGCGGTCAGCCATCAATTTTAAATCGTCGTCAGACGCGCCGAAACCGTGCTCAATTTCCGTGCATCCCGCGATTGTCGCTGCGCGGACGGCGTCGCGAAAAGCATGCACGATCGAGCGCAGACCTTGTTTCTTGGCCTCGTCGCAAGCGGCATTCAATTGTTCCTGTGACATGGTCATCGTGCCGCGCGACATTCCACCGGATGCGAATATTTTTATCACGTCCGCGCCGGCGGCTTTTTGTTTTTGCACGAATGCGCGAATTTCATCCGGCGTTCCCGTTTGTTCGCCACGCCCGAAGAGCGGAGCGACGGCAGTGAGAATGCGCGGGCCGGGAATTGATCCTCGTGCGATTGCATCGCGCAAAGGAATATCCGTGGGCGATCCGGGACTTTGAATTGTCGTGAAGCCGGCCATCAGCGTGGCGAGCGCATTGGACGCGGACTGATATGCCGCCTCTGGAGTTGCGCGGTCCATGCCGCCATTTTTTCCGTCGGGGCCGAAACTCCAGGTGATGTGACCGTGTGCGTCGATCCACCCGGGCATCACGGTGAGTCCGCGCAAATCGTAATCGACGGGTCCAGCGTTCGGATCGAGTGCGACGATGCGCGAGCCTTCGATAACAATGTGAGTGTCGTGCAGTATGTGGCCCTTACCGTCGAGCACGGTGCTTGCTGCGATTACGATGCGTTTATTCGGCGCGGAAGTTTGTGACGAGGAAAATCCGACAATTGCGGAGAGTCCGACAATTCCGAAGATGCAAATAACAATTCTCGCCGAAATCACATTCGCTCCTTCATCACCGCGATTGCGACGTAGAGTTTATCGCAGCATTTGCGATGCGTTCACTTTGTTTTGCAACTCCGCGCACATTTGCGTCCAACTTCACTGACGCCGGCGCATTCGCTCTGTTACGATAAGTGCGATGAAATCCTACTTGGAAGTGGCGGTTGAAGCGGCGCTTGAAGCGGGCGCAATTCTGATGACCGAGCTTTCGCGGCCCGTCGAAATAAATTACAAAGGCGAAGTGGATATCGTGACGCAGGCCGACGGCCGTTCGGAGCGCGCGATTGTCACGCGGTTGAGCAATCATTTTCCCACGCACGCAATTGTTGCCGAAGAAAGTGGAGCGCACGCGGCCGCAGCTGCGGCGGCGAGTGGATCGGGTCCCAAATTTTGCTGGTATGTGGATCCGCTGGACGGCACAACGAACTTCGCGCACGGCTACCCGTGGTTTTGCGTTTCGATTGGACTGGCGGAAGGCCCTCCCGGGAAAGAAGAATTGCTCGCAGGAGTGGTCTACCATCCGGTGACGCAGGAATTATTCACCGCGGCGCGCGGCGAAGGCGCGTATCTGAACAACAAAAGAATTCATGTGTCGAAAATTGAAAAACTTTCCACCAGTCTTCTGGGAACAGGATTTCCTGCGCACAAGCGCGTGCAGAATCCGAACATTCATTACTACTGGAATTTTACTTTGCGCACGCACGGAGTTCGCCGCGCTGGTTCCGCGGCGCTGGATCTTGCTTCCGTTGCATGCGGCCGATTCGAGGGATTTTGGGAATTTGGTTTGAAACCTTGGGATACCGCCGCAGGCGTTCTTCTGGTGCGTGAAGCAGGCGGAATGGTCACCGATTTTTCCGGGCAGCCGTATCAACTTGGCGCGCGTGAATTGATCGCGTCCAATTCGCTGGTGCATGCGGAAATGTTGAGCGTTGCCGCGGAAACCGCGCGGACTGCCCCGGATGCGCCGCTGGCAATCGTGTAGCCCGGGTTCGCCGAACACGGGGTTTTCCGCGCACAATATCTCTCATCAACTCGTACGAAAAGTCCTCAAATTCAAAAATCGTCAATACCCCACCCCCCGTCCGTATTTGCTATGTATTGCAAATGCAGGACTTACAGCGATCTGTGATGTATGTATTGCAACTAAAGGACTTACGCCTCTGCATGACGCAAATCTCCGCCGATTCTCAACAACTTACGGCGCAAATCCCACATTGTGAGTCAAAAGTTACGCAATCGATCGTGTTCTGCAACGTCGCATGCGTGATCCGGAAATCAGATTTATACGCGCCGCGCGTTGACTCGACTTGGGGCGAATGCTAGCCTCGTCGCGCATGCGCGTAGTTGACCTAATCCGCCGCAAACGTGACTCCGGAGAACTTTCCGCCGAAGAAATAAAATTCCTGATTGATGGCTACACGCACGCGCAAATTCCCGATTATCAAATGGCCGCGTGGCTGATGGCTGCCTGGATTCGCGGATTGAGTGCCGCGGAGCTTGCCGCGCTCACCGAAGCGATGCTGCATTCCGGAAAAGTTTTGGACTGGAGCGATTTGCCCGGGCGGAAAGTCGACAAGCATTCCACCGGAGGCGTCGGAGATAAAACTTCGATGATCGTCGCGCCAATTGCGGCGGCTGGCGGACTTGTCGTGCCGATGATTAGCGGCCGCGGACTCGGTCACACTGGCGGCACGCTCGACAAACTGGAATCGATCGCGGGTTTCAACGTGAATCTTTCGCTCGCGCAATTTCGCGAAGCGCTGGCGAAATGCGGATGCGGATTAATCGGGCAGACGGAAGAAATTGCACCGGCCGACAAAAAGATATATGCGCTACGCGATGTGACCGGCACCGTCGATAATCCATTTCTGATTTGTGCTTCCATCATGAGCAAAAAACTCGCCGAGGGAATTGACGCTCTGGTTCTCGATGTCAAGACCGGTTCCGGCGCATTCATGAAAAAAGATTCCGACGCGGAATATCTTGCTGGACTGATGGTGGAGACAGGGAAGCGCATGGGGAAAAAAGTCGTCGCGCTCATCACCGATATGGATCAGCCGCTGGGACGCACCGCGGGAAACGCGATGGAAATCGCGGAATGCATCGAAGTTCTTGGCGGCGGCGGGCCGGCGGATTTGCGCGAACTTTGCATTGAGTTGAGCAGCTGGATGTTTTTCCTCGGCGAACGCACCGCGAATGTTGCCGATGGACGTAGACTTGCGGGCGAAATGATTACTTCCGGGCGCGCTCGTGATAAATTCCGCGAGATCATCGCGCAGCAAGGCGGCGATCCGAAAGTTGTGGACGAGCCGCAGCGTTTGCCAAAAGCGCGCGCGAAATTGGATGTGACTGCAACGACCGCAGGATTTATTTCGGCGATTGAATGCGAACGGCTCGGTATTGCGTGCGGGGTACTGGGCGGCGGACGTGAAAAAAAGGAAGACACCATTGATCCGGCGGTCGGATTGGAATTTCATTGCCGCCTCGGCGATAAAGTTGAGCGCGGCGCCCGTCTGGTGACGCTGCGTTACAATTCGGACGCGAGACTTTCCGAAGCGCGGCAGCTTGTTGAGTCAAGTTATGTTGTTGGAGCAAAAGCACCGGCGCCGCGTCCTTTGATTCACAAAGTTATTGGCGCCTGAAATTCACAGAGGCATTCGCTAAGCACGCCGCCGAAAGGCGCGGAGGCAAATGATGGGGCGATTTACCGGAGTGCTCGGCCTGGCAACAATGCTGGGGCTGGCTTATTTAATGTCCAGCAACCGTCGCGCGATCAGATTGAAAACAATTGCGTGGGGGCTGAGTCTGCAACTGGTATTCGCATATTGTGTTTTGCGGCTCGGAATCGGACAACAAATTCTCACGGTCGCCGGGAAATGGGTCACAAAACTTCTTGATTACGCGTTCGTCGGATCCGAATTTGTTTTCGGTCCGCTCGGCGCGAAGTCATCTTCCATTGGATTTATTTTTGCGTTCCAGGTTTTGCCGACGATTATTTTCATCGCCGCATTTTTCGCGCTTCTTTATTATCTGCGCGTAATGCAGGTAATTATTCGCATCGCAGCGTGGGTAATGCAACGAGTGATGGGCGCCAGTGGAGCGGAATCGCTGAACGTAGCCGCGAGTATTTTCATGGGACAGACGGAAGCGCCGCTAACCATCCGCCCATTTCTTCCGGATTTAACGCGTTCAGAATTAATGACGGTGATGACCAGCGGCATGGCTCACGTTTCCGGCGGAATTATGGCCGCGTATATCGCGTTCGGCGTGGAAGCAAAGCATTTGCTTGCCGCGGTGATCATGACGGCGCCCGGTACACTGCTTATCGCGAAGATGATGGTGCCCGAAACTGAAATCGCGAAAACGGCGGGGAACGTGACGATGCCGGAATCGGCGGAGCACAAGGACGATAATTTTCTGAGCGCGATTGCACGCGGAACTACGGACGGCCTGAGCCTTGCGCTGAACGTTGCGGCGATGCTGATTTCGTTTCTCGCGCTTATTGCTCTGACGAATGGAATCATGGGCGGTATTCACAGTCACGTTGGGTGGTTTCCGGCTTCCCTGCAAGTAATTTTTGGCTGGCTATTCGCGCCGATCGCGTGGGTCATCGGAATTCCGTGGCACGATTGCCGCGCAATCGGAAATTTGCTGGGTCTTCGCATGACGCTTAACGAACTTGTAGCGTTTTCCTTTCTTGGTCCGATGAAGGGATCGCTTGATCCGCGGTCATTTACAATCGCCACATTTGCGTTGTGCGGCTTCGCAAATTTTAGTTCCATCGGCATGCAGATTGGCGGCATCGGCGCGCTGGCTCCGAATAAACGCGGCGAACTTGCGAAACTCGGAATTCGCGCGATGCTTGCGGGCACGATGGCGAATTTAATGTCGGCGGCAATTGTAGGAATGTTTCTGTGAGTCCATCGCGCACGGCAGGGAATAGTGCAGGCAAGGAATTTGCGCGCGCGAATGCGGCGGCGAAATTTATTCTTGCGCGTACAAAACTTCGTCCGCGAATCGGAATTGTTTTGGGTAGCGGGCTTGGAGGATTTGCGGATGCACTGACTGCCCCGACGCGCTTTCCGTACGCTCGCATACCGAAATTTCCACGTTCAACAGCCGTCGGCCACGCAGGACAACTTGTGATTGGCAAGTTGAACGGGAAGAGCGGCGATATTCCTGTCGCAGCGATGCAAGGCCGCGTGCATTTCTACGAAGGGTATCCGCTTTCGGAAGTAATTTTTCCGATGCGAGTTTTTGCGCGGATGGGGATTCGCGCGGTGATTCTCACAAACGCCGCTGGCGGAATTAATCGGAATTATGGACAGGGCGCGCTCGTGGTGCTGAGCGATCACATTAATTTGCAAGGCTCGAATCCACTGATTGGTGCGAACGATGAGCGTTTCGGTCCGCGCTTTCCGGATATGACGCACGCCTACAATCGAAATTTTCGGAAGCACGCGCTCGACGAGGGCGGCAAACTCGGAATGGTGATTCACGAAGGCGTGTACGCTGCGCTCACTGGACCGAGTTACGAATCGCCTGCGGAAATTCGTTTCCTTGCAACGGTTGGCGCGGATCTGGTGGGCATGTCCACTGTTCCGGAAGTGATTGCGGCGCGGCACATGGGAATCGAATGCCTGGGAATTTCTTGCGTCACAAATATGGCGGCTGGAATTCTGGATCAGCCGCTGAATCACGAAGAAGTTTTGGCTACCGGCGCGCGTGTGAAGGATCAGTTCATCGCGTTACTTCGCGCCGTGATTCCGCATATTGCCGCTGAAACCGATCACGCTGAGGCGAAGAAATGACGTCCGGTGCTAACGTTAATAATGATACGCTTCTCGCGGCCGCTCGGGTTGCGCGCGAAAATGCCGTCGCCACATTTTCCAAATTCCGCGTGGGGGCCGCTTTGCGCACGAAGTCGGGGAAAATTTATACGGGCTGCAACGTTGAAAACGCCAGCTACGGCCTGACGATTTGCGCCGAGCGTGTGGCGATATTCAAGGCGCTCTCGGAAGGCGAACGCGAATTCGACGCGATCGCGGTTGTTACCGATGCCGAAAAGTTGACTCCGCCCTGCGGCGCGTGCCGGCAAATTATCTGGGAATTCTGCGGCAACGCCGATGTGATTCTCGGTAATCTGATAGGCAAAACTGAAGTGCATCGAATGTCGGCGCTATTTCCATTGCCGTTTGATATTTCAAATCTCTAACTTGCCGCGAATCTCGCCGGCGAGTACGATTCCGAAATGACAATCAATATGCTGAATATCGCGAAGGGCAGTTTCGCCGGTACTCGTACGCTGCGAATTATCGCGAAGAGTCTCGCGGCAATTCTATTTGTGATCGCTATCTCGACGACTGCCGCCGCACAAGCGAAGAAGCCGGCCGCAACGCCGGCCGCGCGCGAAAATGTTGACCTGCTCGTCACCGCGCGATACGTCGTCACGATGGACGCATCTCAGCGTGTAATCGAAGATGGCGCAATTGCCGTGCGTGGCGACGCGATTCTGGCGATTGGGCCGCGCGCGGAGCTGGAATCTAAATATAGTTCCACACGCAAAATTTCCTCGCCTCAGGGATTGGTTATGCCCGGCCTGATCAACGGGCACACGCACGCTGCGATGACGCTTTTCCGTGGAATCAAAGACGACGTCACACTTCAAGACTGGCTAACGAATTACATTTTTCCTGCCGAAGCGAAAAATGTTACGGAAAATTTTGTCACCTGGGGCACGCGACTGGGAATTCTGGAAATGTTGCGCGGTGGCACCACTACTTACACGGACATGTATTATTTTGAGGATGCCGTTGCGGGTGAAACAAAAGCCGCCGGAATGCGTGGAGTCCTAGGTGAAACTTTTATTGATTTTCCGGCGCCGGATAATAAGACACTCGCTGAGGCTTTGGCGTATTCGGAAAAGTATCTGAAGCATTGGCAGGGCGATCCGCTAATTCATGCGGCAGTTGCGCCGCATTCCGTGTATACCGATTCTGCGGATACGTTGCACGCGGCTGCTGCGCTCGCCCGGAAATATTACGCGCCAATTTTGATTCACGTTTCCGAAACAAAAAAGGAAGTGGACGACAATCGCGCCGCGCACAATCTTTCTCCGGTGGCGTGGCTGGATCAACTCGGCGTGCTTGGCCCGGATGTGGTGGCCGCGCATTGTATTTGGATTGACGCGGCGGACATCGCGCTTCTCGCGAAATCGCAAACCGGATGCGTGCACAATCCCAGCAGCAACATGATGCTGGCAAGCGGTGTGGCGCCCGTGCAGGCAATGCTCAGCGGCGGAGTGCGCCTGGGGCTTGGCACGGACGGTCCCGCCGGCAGCAACAATGATTTGAATATGATGGAAGAAATGGATTTGGCCGCAAAACTTCAGAAAATTACGCACATGGATCCGCAGGCCCTCGGTGCGAAGCAAGCCGTGGAAATGGCCACGATTGGCGGCGCTCGCGCTCTTCACATGGAAAATGAAATTGGTTCGCTTGAAGCGGGGAAGAAAGCGGATCTAATTGTGATCGGCCTAGGTGAGGCGAATGCGGTGCCGCTTTACGACGTTTATTCGCAAATTGTTTACGCGTTGAAAGCGAGCGACGTGCAGGACACGATCATCGGCGGCCGAGTCGTGATGCAGAACGGTCACGTCCTGACGCTCGACGAAGCCGCCATCATCGCTAAGGCTCGCGAACTTGGCGCGCAAGTAAAGAAATCTCTCACTACCACGCAAAAATAATTTTTCGTTTGGCTAACGTTCAGACGTGCGCTGCCTGAAGAATTTCAGCGCGGTGCTTCGGAGCGTCTCCGGAATATTTTTGTTCGACGTGAGTGTTTTTAAATCCGGAATGTGAATGCGCGTCAGCAAGTGCAGCGAGACATCCAGCGGTGTTTTCGGATTAAAACAAAGATTCTTCGCGATAGTGTAATTCTTGCGATACGAACGGCTGGTGGCGATCAGCCGCAGTACTTCCTCCGTCAAACTGGTGATGGAAGCGAACCCTTCCACTTCGCGCTCGGTAAGTTTTGGAGATTGCATCACCGCGCGCTGCACCAGCCGCGCCGAATCGCGGATGAGCGCCATACGCTCTTCACGTCCGCCTTTGAATGCGAGTTGCATGCGCTCCGTCACGCGCATTTTCGCGAGCCGCTGCAAGAGTGATTCCCGTTTTTGCGGATCTTCTTCGGCGTCTTTCACCACCTCGGCAAGCAGTTCGACGTTCATCGGTTCGCTGTGCTCAAGTTCTTCAAGCAGACGGCGCTGGTCCGGCGCAAGGGAAGTTGAACTGAGCAGCGCGGCGCCCAATTCCGGACGCATGCTGAGAAGCCCCATATCGTCCGCAAGTGCTTTCACTTCTTCTTCAGGCAGACGAATCAAGGCGTCAATTATGATTTCAATCGGAGAGCCGAGGTTTGCGATTAGCGCGCGTGCAATTTCCGGCTTCGCGATAAAATGCTCGCGGCAATATTCAAATAATTGCGGTGCCGCATCGGATCGTGCCAGCGCCGCTACGTATGCTTCCAGTGGCACCGCCTGCAATGCAACTGACGCGCGTTGCGCTAAACGTATGTCGGAATCTTTTGTGAGGATGACCAGCAGTTCGGCTTGATCCGCTGGTTCAAGAGAAACAGTTCCGGTGCATACGGCCAATTTGCGTTCGATGGGCGCAGTGCCCGACCGAAACATTTCGCGGAATTCAGAGCTTTCGGAGCTGATGGCCGCCTCCGTGGAATTTTTCTGAAATATCTAAGCGAACCACGCAACGCGACTTACACGATTCATTTCCTGCGTCACCGGTGTTTCTGGAGAAGTTGCCGGAGCCGGATGGGCATTGCGTCGATGCGCGGCATATTTTCGCCAGCCGTAAATTCCGCCGAAAACAATTCCACCGAGCACAATTAATACCAAAACCCAGCTGACCCATTGCCCACGCGACTCCGGAATTGCCGAAGCGCGCACAACGGATGCCGAAGCTGTCGCCTTGTCGCCCGTCGCGAGCATGTATTCCGCGAGCAAACTTTCCTCGTCCAGGCCCAGATGATGAGCGACGGCGCGCACGAAGCCGCGATTAAAAACTCCGCCGGGCAGTTGATCCCACTCTTCATTTTCAAGAGCGTTCAGAAAACGGGTGCCGATGCGCGTGGCCGAGCAGATTTCGTCCAGCGAAATGCCGCGCATTTCGCGCTCGCGGCGCAGATGTTCGCCAAATCCAGCTTTTGTAGTGGCCTGATTCATTCAATTGAACTTTGTGGCGCAGGTATCCGCGGAAATGTTCGCACGAAGTCCGCAAATCAATATAGGCGGCGGTCACAGGGGTGTCAATCCGGGCGCTTGGTATATGGTGCGCGGCGTTCAGTTCCGTTCCAATGCGCGCGGTGTCGCAAGTGTCCCATTGATGTCAACGTGTGTTGAATATCGACTTCTATTGCTTCGGTGGCTGGGAGTACGATGTCGATATATCTTGACGTCGTAACGAGGTGATTAAATGAAGCGCCTGATTACGTTTGCCTTTGTGGTGGTGCTCCTCACGGTGGCACGTTCGTCCGCCCCATGTTCCGTCAATATGTGCGGTAACCATGGGGAGGAAATGCGTGGAGAATTCGTCGTCCGAGTCAGACATGGAGGCAAACCTCTCGCAGGTGTAATGGTGCGAATCACCAGCTTCACCGAACAGAAGGCTGTTGAACGATTCTCCGGTACGACGAGTACCGACGGAAGTGTACGCGTCACGGGTCTCTCGGAAGGGGACTACTGGCTAAACGCCGAATTGCTTGGCATCACCGCGCGAGACGGGTGTTTTCACGTGAGCCCACACACCTCGCGCAGAGCGAAAGGAAAGGTAACTTTCGATTGGGGCGATCTGGTGCCAGCATCACGTCGGCTTGCTGGGAAGCTGATTGATTCTCTACCCGGCGAAGGCGGAACGAATCTGGCAAATTATTTACATCGAACTGACATCCCAATAAGTGGCGCCAAGTTGACGTTGCACGAGCCGTTGACCGGCCGCGTTTACGAAGTCTTCTCCGATCACGACGGTGGCTTCGCGTTCGATTCTGTTCCGCAGGGAGTCTACGTCCTCCATGTTGATGGTGGAAAGGTTTCCGGTGGTCGTGATTACGATTCGACCGACCAGTTAATCCGGTTGGCTGATGGCGCGACGCCAAACATGCTCTTGGTAATGTGGAAAGAGGCGGGATTTGGAAGCTGTGGAGGCGCGATCATGGAGCTTAGAAACATTCCCAATTAAGTGCCCTTTCGACCTAGAAATATGATTGCGCAAGAAGCTCGTCGTGTATGTTCCGTGTAGTCACATCGACTTCAAGACCAGATTGCATGTGTCCAATAACGATGTTAGAAACGTATCTTGGCCCTTTCGCGCGAGTCGGTTCGCGCTCCGAATCTTTTAGAGGTGCTGCCGATTTCATGAAGGGTCTGAATACGAATGTCTGACACAAACAACTTTGAAGGCGTCGACCGGCGGCGCAATCTGGCCGCGCAGCGCGCCGGGCGACCCGCGGGTGAGGTCACTGTATTTCGCGAACTCGGAAAAGCCCTCACCAGTTCTCTCGAGCTTGAGCAGGTCCTCCGCACCATCATGGAAAAAATTGACGAGTTCCTGCGGCCGGATACGTGGTCGATGCTATTGGTGGACGAAGCCACGCAAGAACTTTATTTCGAGCTGGCGATTGGCAAGGGTGCCGCGGCGTTGAAAGAAGTGCGCATCAAGATGGGGCAGGGACTTGCCGGATGGGTGGCGCAGAATAATCAAGCTGTAATTGTGCCTGACGTCAGCAAGGACACGCGCTTTTTTTCGCAACTGGATCAGAAAACAAATATGGAAACGCAGTCGATTGTGGCCGTGCCGGTGCGCTTCCGCGATCGCTGTTTGGGCGTGATTGAACTGATCAATTGCGTCGGGCCGGATGGGTTTGACGAGCGAAGCCTTGCGCTGCTGGAAGCGCTATCCGACTTTGCGGCCATCGCGATTGAAAATGCGCGCCACGTAAAACGAATTCACGAACTGACCATCACTGATGACTGCACGAATCTTTACAACGCGCGGCACCTGCATTTTATTTTGGAAACAGAAATTTACCGCTCGCAGAGATACGGCTACGAATTCTCGCTGATCTTCATTGACCTGGATTTCTTCAAGCGAGTGAATGATACGCACGGTCACTTGATGGGTTCAAAGTTGTTGTCTGAGGTCGGACAGTTGCTGAAAACAAATTGCCGCTTAATTGATTTCGCGTTTCGGTATGGCGGCGACGAGTTTGTGATCCTGCTGCCGCAAACTTCCAAAGAAAGCGCGTGCACGGTTGCGCGCCGCCTGCACAAAATTGTTCGTGATACGACCTGGCTGACAACTGATGGCCTGAACGTGCGCATTACGCCAAGCATCGGCGTAGCTTCCTATCCAGCGGATTCGCGCACGAAACTTCAATTGCTGCAGATGGCCGACGACGCGATGTACGCCGTGAAGAACAGCACGCGCGATGGCGTGTGCGCGGCGGGACAGGGACGTCTGGTAATTTCCTAATTTTTGGAAAATTATAAATTTAACTTCCCGCCAGGCTGGTTTAGCTGTACAACCTCCTTTTGGGAGAGTGCGTCTACATGCTAGAGCTTTAGACATGAAGAGACTTGCCCATGTATTGCGAAGCCGCAGGAAGCTATTGCTAAGCGCGGTTGCAATGATGACTGTTGGCGCTTCGATCGTTTTTGGCCTAATAGATTCGACGCCGCGCCGGGTGCAGGGACAGGCGCAAGACAAATCCGCCCACGGCCCCGTTCTGGAATACGAGGTCGCCTCCATCAAACGATTCATTCCCGTCGGGTTTACGAATTTATCCGGAGTAATCCCTTTTGCGGAAACACCGGACGGGCTTGTCGCGAGACTCGTTACGGCAAAGATGCTGATTCTTCGGGCTTATGCGGTCGACAACTATCAATTATCAGGCGCGGCAGATTGGATCAGCTCCGAACGTTACGACATCGATGCGAAATTTGATGGTTCTACGGCTGATGAATTGCAAAAGCTCAGCCCCGATGATCGTATTCTTGCGCGACGGCAGATGCTTCAAAAGCTTCTTGCGGAGCGGTTGAACCTGACAATCCACCGGGAAAATAAGGAACTCCAAGTCTATGCACTCGTCGTCGGGAAGAACGGCCCTAAACTTCAGGAAGTAAAAGTCGACGACGCCGACTCGGATAAGTCCAAGGGGAGTCCCGCGTCGGGAAGAGCGTCGATGGTTGGAGGGCCCGCGCCGGTGATGAAGGGTCAAGCATCTCCTCTCTCGAATTTGACAGGAATGCTGACGGCGTATTTGCATCGCCTCGTCATCGACAGTACGGGTCTTACGGGAAGATATGACTTCACCTTGCATTGGACCGCCGATGACAATCGACCGCAGCCTTCCTCGAACGTCCAAGGAGCTTCAGCAGATTCGCCGAGCACGTTACCTTCGAGTGATCCAACTGGTGGCGCATCTTTGTTTACTGCAATTCAGGAGCAGCTTGGCTTGAAATTGGAATCGGCAAAGGGTCCAGTTGAATTCATTGTGATCGATCATGTCGAGCGGCCTTCCGGAAACTAGCGGCGAGCTGCCGACTCGATGGAAATTTTGCCATTGGTTTTCCACAGTTTTCTTTCGCGCCACGTCCGCGCATTCCTTGATTCACTCCGAAGCCCATGCTAGGCTCATGCCTCACGGTGGATGCAGCACGTCACCGGCGAAATTTTTCCAGAAAATTCTGAAACAGCGGACGTTCCGCGAGCGAGGGTTCGATGTCCTACGAGGCGTTGGGAATGATTGAGACCAAAGGGCTGGTGGCGAGTATTGAAGCCGCCGACGCAATGGTTAAGGCGGCCAACGTCGTGCTGATGGGCAAGGAATACATCGGCGCGGGATACGTCACCGTGATGGTGCGCGGCGACGTGGGCGCAGTGAAGGCTGCAACGGATGCAGGAGCCGCAGCAGCGCGCCGTGTCGGAGAGCTGGTTGCCGTTCACGTTATTCCGCGTCCTCATGAGCATGTTGAAAAAATTCTTCCCGGCGGAAACAAACCGCAGGATGCGAAGAAGTAATTTCTAGCAGGTAATTATCCGCGCAAAAAATTTGCGCGGCGCCGCGGACGCACCGGCTAATCTCGACGAAGTTTTGGGTAAAGCGCTTTGGAACTGCGCGACCGCGATCTGATTTCCATCCAGGAAGCCCGTGGGCTGGCAGCACAGGCTCTCGTTGCCCAGCAGAAATTCGCCCGATTCTCCCAGGAAAAAGTGGATGCAATTGTGGAAGCTGTCGCGAAAGCTGCGGCGGCTGAGGCGGAAACCCTCGCGCGCGCCGCCGTGGAAGAAACCGGTTACGGCAACGTGCCCGATAAAATTCTGAAGAATCGCGTGGGCGCGATTGATGTTCCCAATGCGATTCGCGGAATGCGTACGGTCGGCGTTGTCCACGAAGATAAAGAAAAGAAAATTCTGGAAGTGGCTGTGCCCGTCGGAGTGATCTGCGCAATTATTCCCGTTACGAATCCCACGTCTACTGCGATTTATAAAACGCTGATTGCTTTGAAAGCGCGCAATGCAATTGTTCTCAGTCCGCATCCTGGAGCGGTGCGCTGCATTTGCCAGACGGCGAAATTACTCGCGCGTGCCGCGGTGGCCGCCGGCGCACCCGAAGGAATTGTGACCTGCATGGAGAGAAATACTCTTGCGGGCACTCAGGAATTAATGCGCGCGCCCGAAGTTGGATTAATTCTAGCGACGGGCGGCACCGGTCTTGTTCGCGCTGCATACAGTTCCGGCAAACCGGCGTATGGAGTTGGCCCCGGCAATGTGCCCGCGTTTATCGAGCACACCGCAGATGTTCGTAAAGCGGTGGCGGATATTTTCGCGGGAAAAACTTTTGATTACGGAACGCTGTGTTCGTCCGAGCAGGCAATAGTCGTTGAAGAAGCCGTGCGCGATGCGGCGCTGGAAGAATGCCGCAAGCAGGGTGGATATTTTCTGAATGCGGACGAAGCTCGCGCGATTGGCGAACTTATTTTCCCCGGCGGATCGCACGCGCCCAGTCCGAAAGTTGTGGGACGGCCCGCAACGCACGTTGCGGAACTTGCCGGATTAAGAGTTCCGCCGGAAACACGCGTTTTGATTGCGCGATTGGATGGAGTCGGGCGACAGGTTCCACTTTCCGGTGAAAAACTCTGTCCAGTTCTTGGGTTTTATTCCGTGCCGAATCTTGCTGCGGGCATTGATCTGTGCACGCAACTTCTGCGCTTTGGTGGAATGGGACACACGGCAAGCATTCATTCGCAGGATGCCGCCGCCGTTCGCGAGTATGGATTGGCCGTTCTCGCGTTTCGCGTTTGCGTGAACACTGCTTCGACCCAAGGTTCCGTTGGGTATTCGACGAATTTATTTCCGGCGATGACGCTTGGCTGCGGCGCGCTCGGCGGAAACATTACTTCCGATAATATTGGTCCGCAACACTTGATGAATCTTCGTCGCGTGGCGTGGGAATCGCGCGTGGTCGAGCATCGTACAATTGCCGCGGCTGACCGCATGAATGCGCGGGTTGCCGCAGCGCTAAAGCCGGATTCTGTAGGCACACGAGGAGGCGCAGTGAAACCAACAGACGCAACGCCGCAGTCGCAGCCATCAAGCGCAAGTGGAACGCCCGACCGCGCTGCAATCGCGCACGCAGTGGAGCACGTGATGGCGCATTTGGGAATCGCGCGCGGCGCAGCTGCGTCCGGCGGGGCGAAGCCTGCAGCGAGTGGCACTGATTCCGCGCCCGCAGCCGCTAAACCCGCGGCGTCCGCGGCGAATGTTTCTCCGTTCGTAACGGAAGGCGACGTTCGGCGTGCCGTCACGCGCGGCGAGAAAATTTTCATCGGACCGAAAACAATTCTCACTCCTTCCGCGCGTGATGTTGCCGGCTCCGAAAATGTCATCGTGATGACGGAGTACATTCCTCCGGCTCGCGCCACCAGCTCTTCGGAATAACACCGCGCGTCAACGTTGCGTGTCCGTTGCCTCAACTTTGGCGCAACGCTCTTCTGAAAATTTATGGGAAATCTGGTCTAGAATGCATTCTGGAGCGGGCAGGAACTCGTCCAAAGCATGCGCAGAACTCAAGCCAATCGCTACGCGCGCGTCTCGGTAATTATTGCGGCGATGCTGGTCATCGCGGTGTTCGGCGTATATTTGCGGCGCTCCTGGCGCGATAGGGAAGCCAAGAAAAACTCGCCGCCATCGGTTCCCGCGGAAGTCGAGCGCTCGTCCGAAGGATTCACGTACACGCAGGGCAGCGGAGACCATCCACTTTTTGTCCTACATGCAGCCAACACCACAACTTTCAGAGGCTCCATCAAGGAAGCGGAAAAAAATTTACTGCTGAATGTGGGCATCACGGTTTACGGACGCAACAGTGACCGCAACGACGTGATTCACACCGACGCTTGCGATTTCTACCGTCCGGAAACGGACAAGAACTCCGACGCGAAGGCCGCGAAATCGTCGGGGCGCGGCAGCATCATCTGCGCCGGTGATGTGAAAATGGATTTGCAAAGCGCGAAGGACGCGAAGCTTGTCGCCAATGCCGGGCCGGGAAGTAACATCGATCCTCGCATTGTTCGCGTCGTCACCAAAGGCGTCACATTTGATAGCAGCACCGCGGACGCGCACACCGATCAGCCCGTAGACTTTCAATTTAGCGGTGGGCAGGGCCACGCCATCGGCGCGAATTACGGTTCGGACGACGGCACGCTGGAATTGCTGCACGAGGTGCATTTGTCTTTGAAGGCCACGCCGCCGCAGAGCGCCAGAAATCCCAGCAAATCGAATACTGCGCCGATTCCAATTGAAGTTACCGGATCGAGCATAGTTTTTCGTCGCGAGGCAAAAACAGCCGTACTGCGCGGGCCAGTTGTGGTCACGCAAGTAACCGCCGCGCCGCCCCTCAATTCCGCCATTCGCGGCGCGGCCGCCGCTCGCACTGGTTCGCATATTTTGCACGCGAGCCTGGTGACCGTGAATATGGACGCCGACTTTCACGCGAAGCTGGTCACCGCGGAAGGTGACGCGAAGACGCGACCTAACTTGGTGATGGATAGTCCTAAAGGCGCGGGCACGGTGACCGCGGACAAATTTGTCATCGACCTTGACGTGGACGGCTCCGCAAAACATTTTTCGGCGATTGGAAATGTGCAAGGCGATTTCACCAACGCGAAGTCCGGCGAAGCAGATCATTTGACTGCGGCGCGAATTGACGCAGACATGGTTCCGAAAATAAATCAACCGCGTTTGGTCACGGCAAATGGCGGCGTGAAACTGAATTCCAATCGAGATGGACGCACACGCGGTTTGGAAACTGCAAGCGCCGAAGTTAATTTTGTGCCCGGCCCTGCACCACATCCCGGCGCGCCACCGTCGTATCACGCGGACCGTGCACGCACGCTTGCTCCGGCCACAATGATCAGTCGCGAGCCTGTCGCAGGAAGCAATCAAGCGAGGGTAACTCGCGCCACCGGACAATCGATGGAAGTCGGATTCGACGAGCACAATCGAATGCGCCGGCTGCTGGCGCACAACGGCGCTCAGATGGATCGCGAGACTCCCGGAAAGCCGAGCCAAAATTCCACTTCGCTGGAACTTGTTGCGGATTTCGATCCGCAGGGTCAGTGGACTACCGTCGATCAATCCGGGAATGTACATTTTCAATCCGCGGCAAGCGCCGGGCAGGCCGCGAAATCTCATGTGGATCGCGCCACGGATATCGTGACACTAACCGGATCCGCCGAAGCTTCGGATGCCGCCAGTCACACAACCGCCGACACAATTATCTTTAATCAGGATAACAAGGAAGTTCGCGCCGATGGCCACGTGGTTACCAGCTACCGCAAGCCGCCATCCGGCACAAAGGTTTCGCCGACTTCGCCCAACGTAATCGGCACGCCGCTTTCACTCGGACCGGATCCCGCTAACATTACCGCGGAACATTTGGTTGGGAATTCCGAGACTGGCCGCGCGGTATATACCGGACACGCGCGCTTGTGGCAGGGCGAATCCACAATGGAAGCCGACGAAATCGAATTGAATCGAGATAAACGTCAGCTTGATGCTCGTGGAAATGTCCGCGCAGTATTTATTCAAGTTGGATCTTCGACGGTTGCCAAGCCAGCCACGCCCGCACCGCCGCCGTCGCGTTCGCGCGGAGCCGCTGCGAAGCCACTGTCATCCAGCGCGAAGCAAACGCCAGATGGCCCGGATGTAATCCGTGTGCACGCAGCAACCCTCACCTATTGGGACGCTAAATCCCAGGTGCACATGGAAGGCGGGTGCACCGCCGAATCACGCGACGGCACAATCACTGGTCAGGCCTGCGATCTATTTTTCACGCCGTCCGCCAAGGCAGACGCTTCAGCTCCTCAGCCTCAAACAGCGTCCTCAAGTGCCGCGCAAACGGTCCCCGGAGCCACTCAGCGGCTTGACCACGCCATCTTCACAGGCAATGTCGTGGTGCGGTCGGAAGACCGCCGTGCAGTCGGCGAGCGCGGAGAATACGACTCGGCATCTTCCAAGTTCGTAATTTCGGGCGGAAATCCAACACTTTACGATGGTTCTGGAACGTCCACTTCCGGACGTCAATTGACCTTCCTCATAAAAGACGATACGATTCTCGTAGATTCGGAAGTCGGAACGCGCACAATAACTCGCTATCAGGTCAAGAAATGAACTGAAAATGCTCAAATTCCAGGCTACCGAGCTAAGCAAGTCCTATCGCGGACGCAAGGTGGTAAACGACGTAAGTCTGGAAGTGCAGCAGGGCGAAGTAGTGGGACTTTTAGGGCCGAATGGCGCGGGAAAAACGACCACTTTTTATATTTTGGTCGGTTTGGCGCGGCCCGATTCAGGGCAAGTTTTGCTGGACGGGGAAGACATTACCGATCTTCCCATGTATCTCCGGGCCCGCAACGGCATCAGCTATCTTCCCCAAGAGCCTTCCGTTTTCCGCCAGCTTACAGTGGAACAAAACTTGCTCGCGGTGCTGGAAACGATCGCGCTCACACCGGAACAGCAAACCGACCGCCTGGAAGAGCTACTTGCACAGATGGGATTGGACGCAGTGCGGTATAATCGTGCATACACGCTTTCCGGCGGTGAACGCCGCCGCTTGGAAATTGCGCGGTCACTTGTGCTGGAACCGGCATTCATTCTGCTGGACGAGCCCTTTTCAGGAATTGATCCGCTGACGGTTGTTGAGTTGCAAAGGCTGATTTTAGAATTAAGCGCGAGTGGAATCGGAGTGTTGGTCACAGACCATAACGTTCCGGCAACACTTTCGGTAACGCACCGCGCGTACATCATCAGTAATGGCAGAATATCTTTTTCGGGCACGCCACAGGAATTGAGCGACGACGCCGAGGTACGGCGCGTTTACCTGGGCGAGCGATTTCGGTTGCACTAGGAGGCCGCGAAAACACCGCGAGTCTTGGTATGAGCTGGCTTTCGCCAAAACTTCATCTCAAAGTCTCGCAGAAGCAAATTCTGACGCCGGGTCTGGTGCAGATGGTCAGCGTTCTTGCGCTGAACCGGCTGGAATTGCGCGAGATGCTCAATCAGGAGCTCGTCTCGAATCCCGTTCTTGAAGAACTCACCGAAGAAACTCCCGTTACCGACGATTACAGCGCAGAAACTTTCCTGAAAGCAGAAACCGAAAAGCTTCCGGATACAGAAGCTTCCAATCCCTTTGATGAGTTCGATGTTTCCGCGCTATATCAATATCTGGATGCGGGTGCGGGCGACGGCGCGAATCGTGAACGCGAAACCATCGAGCGGCCTTCCTTTGAAAAATTCCTTTCATCGCCAACTGGACTGACCGAGCACTTGCAGTGGCAGCTACACGGAATTGTCTGCACCGAAAAGGCGCGCGAAATTGCGGAAACCATCATCGGAAATTTGGATGAGGATGGATATCTCACCGCGTCGCTCGACGAGCTTGCCTTAAACGGCGGCTACGATATGGACGACGTCGAAGAAGCGCTGGCCGTGGTGCAGGAATTTGATCCGCTTGGCGTGGCCGCGCGAAATTTGCGCGAATGTCTGTTGATTCAGCTTCACGTGTTGGATCCGCAGAATACTTTGGCGAAGCAGCTCGTCTCCGAATGTTTGCCGAAGAAAACATTGGCGGCTGGCACCACAAGTCCGGTACGAATTGCGAATGAACATGTGGCGGCCGAAAAAACTGTTGTTGCCGCGCCGGATGCCGTACCGGTTGATGAGTCTGCGCTCGATGCGGAAAATGGAGACGCTTCGGCGCATGAAGAAGCGCTCCCCGTAAGTGTCGAAGATCTCGCGGCAAATTTTGCTTCAGACGTGGTGGTGCCCGGCGCGCCTTCCGCGAATGGTTCCGCGAATTCCGCGGCCGCGCAAAGCGGTTCTCCGCTCGTCGAGCCGGATTCTCCGCTCTGGAAGCTTCTGCAAAGCAATCAACTGAAGGAAATTGCGCGCGCGCTGAATCGCCCGTACGAACTGGTGAAGCGTGCGATGGACGTGATTCGCAAGCTCGATCCGCGTCCCGGCCTGCGCTACAACAAAACGCAGCCGCGTCTCGTTGAACCAGATGTTTATTTCCGCAAGGTTGACGACGAGTGGCAAGTTTTTCTGAATGAAGATGACCTGCCACAGCTTCGGCTGAGCCCCGTTTATCGCCGCCTGATGGCGCGCGATGCCGCCGACCGCGACGTTCGTAATTACGTGAAGGAACGATTCACCGCGGCGATTCAACTCCTGAAGAATATTGAACAGCGAAAGCACACCATTCTGCGCGTTTGCCAGTCTGTGATTCGCCGCCAGGGCGAATATCTCGACCTGGGCGCTGATCACTTGCGTCCGATGATGATCAAGGAAGTGGCCGAAGAAGTTGGCGTGCATCCTTCTACCGTCAGCCGTGCGGTGGCCAGTAAATATGCGCACACGCCGCAAGGTGTCGTCGAGCTGCGCCAGTTTTTCTCGGAATCGGTGAACGGGCCAGAGGGCGGCAACATGTCGCTGCTTTCTCTGAAGCGTCTGGTGAAGAAAATGATCGAAGAAGAAGATTCCGCGAAGCCGCTAACGGATGACGCGATCGCGAAAAAATTGAGCGATTCAGGAATTAATGTGACGCGCCGTACCGTCGCGAAGTATCGCGAAGTTCTCCGCATTCCCAGCACGCACCAACGCCGGATAAAGGGATAGCACTCATCTCTGTGAAACGAAAAACCAGTCGCGACGGCCGCCAACTGGTGATCCTCACCGGGCTAAGTGGCTCGGGCAAAAGCACCGTTCTAAAAACTTTTGAAGATCTGGATTTTTATTGCGTCGATAACCTTCCGATTGATCTGATTCCCACATTCAGTGAAATGCATTTCGGTGGCACCAGTGAAATTTCCCGCGCCGCGCTTCTGGTGGACGCGCGCGAGGGCGCGCAGCTTACTCGTCTGCCCGAAACAATTCGCCAGCTTCACCGCGAAGGTCTGCCGGCGGAATTGGTTTTCATCGAAGCATCCGACGAATCACTTTTGCGGCGATATAGCGAAACGCGTCGTCCGCATCCGCTTGGCCACGACCGTTCCGTCCGCGAGGGCTTGAAGCGCGAACGCGTGCTGATGGAGCCGATTCGCAAAATGGCGGACGTGGTCATCGACACCACAAGGTTCAACGTTCACGAACTGCGGCGATTCATCACGGATCGTTTTCACACGCGCGGCAAGCGTCCGCTGTTGATTTCGCTCGTCAGCTTCGGATATCGCTACGGAATTCCCGGTGATGCTGATCTGATTTTCGACGTGCGCTTTCTGCCGAATCCGCACTTCATCGCGCGGCTGCGCCCGTTCTCTGGAAAAGATCCGAAGGTGGCGCGCTACATCCGTTCATTCCCGCAGACCGGCGAATTTCTGAAGCGCATTGAAAGTCTACTTGTCTTCTTGATGCCGCATTACATTCAGGAAGGAAAAAGCTATTTGACGATCGCATTCGGCTGCACTGGCGGCAGGCATCGCTCCGTGATGCTGGCCGAATCTATACGTAAGGCGCTCGCGAAGCGCGGATTTCCGGCAAAGGTTACGCACAGGGATATAAATAAGTAGCGCCGAAAACCAACGACAACGGCGCGAAATAATCTTTTACCGAAGTAAATTTTATTCGCAAACAAACGTTCGCGGTGGCAACCGCGTTCGGCGTATTGGCGTCACAGAGAAGGGAAAACGCGCACGTTTTCTGAATGACGCGACGCAAATATTGACAGGCGACAATCAGTGATTATTCCTATCGAATTTCGGCGATTACTCGGCACGGTGCGGCTGTACCGCGCGCGGCTCGCATTGGGCGTGGCCTTTCTCGTTGTCGCAGGCGCCGGAAACGCAATGGTGGCGCTGCTGATTCGGCCAATTCTCGATAGCGTTTTGGATCCGAAGAGTCAGGCTGCCGGCGCGCTTACGCCTTTGGTAACGCTGCCGTGGAATAAGCACATCGTTTATCTGAATTCATTTTATCCGCCGTGGATCAAAAATTCCTGGCCGGTTTTTGCGATTGCGCTGCTATTCATATTTGTTGTAAAGGGGCTTACTGAATTTGCGGGAACCATGATTGTGCAGTATGTCGGTCTTTCCGCCGTTACCGACTTGCGGAACCGCGTTTACGCAAAACTAATTCGGCAGCCCATCGGGTTTTTTCAGCACCACACCATCGGGCGCTTGATGTCCGCCACCATCAATGACGTTGAGCGGGTTCGCATTGCCATGTCCGAATACCTAGCCGATTTTTTCCTGCAGGCATTTAGTTTCGCCGCTCTTGCTGCTGTGGTCCTTATCGTGAATTGGAAAATGGCCCTCGGTGCGATCATTTTCCTTCCCGCGGTGCTGCTGCCCATCGGGAAACTTGGCAAGCTAATTCGCAAATCCGTTCAAAAAAGCCAGACTCGGTTGGGCGAACTGAATCAGATGATTCAGGAAGGTGTGGCTGGTAATCGCGTGGTGAAAGCTTTCGGCATGGAAGGTTTTGAGATCGAAAGATTCCGCGATACTGCGCGCCGGTTGCTGAAGGAAAATGTGCGTTGGATCAGCGCGTATATTCTGAACGGTGTTCTGATGGACTTGCTGGGCGCCGTGCTGATCGCGCTGGCACTGCTGTATGCGCGCGATCAAATCAATCATGAAACGATGACCGTCGGCGAGTTTGGCACCTTTGTTTCCGCAATGCTGCTTGCGTACACGCCGCTAAAGCGCGTCGGTAGTTTTTATCAACAGCTAGAGCAAGCGCGCGGCGCCACCGCCGAAGTTTTTGAATTCCTCGCACTAGGCGAGGAAGAATCGGAAAAACCAGGCGCTGTCACATTGCCGCCGTTCTCGCGCGACGTCGTCCTCGAAAAAATTAATTTCGCGTACGAACCGGAATCGCCAGTGCTCCGCAATATTGATTTGACCGCGCGTGCCGGAGAAGTCGTGGCCATCGTCGGCTCGAGCGGCTCCGGTAAAACAACTCTCGTAAATCTCCTGCCGCGGTTCAGCTCGCCAACTTCCGGTAAGATTCGCTTCGATGGACATGACATTGAAGACGTAACACTGAAATCCTTGCGCGAACAGATCGCCATCGTCACACAGGAAAATATTCTTTTCAACGATACTGTGTGGAATAACTTGTGCTATGGCCGGCCGGGCCTGCCCAAAGAAAAAGTAATTGCCGCCGCGCAAGCCGCCTGGGCGCACGATTTTATTTCCGAAATGCCCAATGGATATCAAACGATGCTCGGTGATCGCGGCCAGCGTTTAAGCGGTGGCCAACGACAGCGCTTGGCCATTGCGCGCGCAATTCTGAAAGATTCTCCAATCCTGATTCTTGACGAAGCGACGTCCGAGCTCGACTCCGAATCGGAAATGGAAGTGCAGAAGGCGCTCGCGAACTTGATGATTGGACGCACAGTTTTCGTGATTGCGCACCGCCTTTCCACAATTCGCCGTGCAAACAAAATTGTTGTGCTCGACGGCGGCACCATCTGCGAACGCGGCACGCATCAGGAGTTGTTGACGCGTGGCGGAATCTACAGCCGTCTTTACGACATGCAATTTGCCGATGACGACACTCCGGCCCCATCAGTAGAACCCGCCGCGGTTGCGCAGTCCGAACCGGCAAAAGGAATCGCATAAAAATGCCCAACTCTGCTCCTCGCACCGCCGCCGGTCCGGCCGGATTTAAATCCATGACGGGATTTGCCGAAGCGCGCATGGAACGCGACGGATGGGCACTGCGCGCAAGTTTACGCAGCGTGAATCATCGTTTTCTGGATGTGCATCTGCGTATTCCTGAAGGATTGGAATCGCTCGAGCCGGAAATCCGCAAGGTGCTTCGTGCGCGCTTGCATCGCGGTCACGTGGACGTGAATTTGCGCGTGGATCCAATGGGCGCAAGCGCCGTGGAAGTGAAACGCGATTTAGCCGAGGCATATCTGCGCGCCGCGGACGATCTACGAAAACAATTTGGATTGAAGACGGAGCCTGACCTGATCGCGCTGATGCGTCTGCCCGGAGTTGTAGCAGCTCCCGGTGCTCCCGCCGGCGGTCTGAGCGATGAAGCTCTGGAAAAGTTGCGCGTGCTCGTTGCCGAATGTTTTGAGCTGGCCGTGGCGCGCCTGGAAGAAATGCAGCTCGTTGAAGGAAAAACTCTCGCCGATGCAATGCGCATTCACCTTGCGCACGTGGAAGAGAACGCAAAACAAATTGCAGTACTCGCGGAAAAAATGCGTCCGGCATTTGCGAAACGATTGGAAACGCGAATCCGCGAATTGCTGGGCGATGGCACGGTTGATCCCGCGCGACTCGCGCAGGAAGCCGCAATTCTCGCGGAACGCAGCGACGTTGCCGAAGAACTCGCGCGTCTGGCAAGTCACACTTCGCAATTCGCGAAGCTTTTGGATGGCGCCGGTGAAGCCGGCAAGAAACTGGATTTCCTTTTGCAGGAAATGCAGCGCGAAGCGAACACGTTGCTTTCAAAAACTCCGGGCGTGGAAGCCGAAGGGCTGCAAGTAACCAGCCTCGCGCTGGAGATAAAATCCGAGATAGAAAAGTTGCGCGAACAGGTGCAGAACATCGAATAAGCGGCTATCATCTTCCCGGTACCGAACCGCCACCAACGAATGAACGCCGCCAGCACAGATCCATTGGTCTTTGTGATTTCCGGGCCGTCAGGCTCCGGCAAATCCACGCTCGTGCGCAAACTGCTGGAGCTGCCCAACACCATATTTTCTATTTCGAGCACAACGCGCCAGCCCCGTCCAACGGAGAACCCTGGAAAATGGTATGATTTTGTAACTGAAGCCGAGTTCGACAAACTTGTGCGTGAAGATGCTTTTCTCGAATACGCGCAGGTTTTCGGAAAGCATCGTTACGGCACTCCGCGGAAATGGCTCACGATGGCGCGAGAGACCGGCCAGGATTTAGTTTTGGAAATTGATGTGCAAGGCGCGGCGAATATTCGCGCGCAAGTACCGGGCGCGGTTTCAATTTTTATCGTGCCGCCTTCCGCGGAAGAACTGGAGCGGCGCATTCGCGCTCGCGGCCAGGATTCCGCCGAAGAAATTGAACGGCGACTGAAGCGCGCGCGTCACGAGATGGAAAGTTTTGGACTGTACGATTTTATCGTTGTGAATGACGACCTCGAGCGGGCTGGACGCGAGGTGCACGCCATCGGGCTCGGCACGCGATGCCGCAGCAGCCGGGCGCGTCCGGTCGTAGAGCGAATTTTGAAAACTTTTGGAGGTTGACCTTGATGACGAATCAAAACCGTCCGCCGGAAAGCCGTTTTGCCTATGTCGTGGTTGCATCCCGGCGTGCCCGCCAATTAATGTTGGGCGCCGCGCCGTTGGTGATTAATCCGCATTCGCCGAAGTCCACTCGGATCGCAATGGAAGAGCTGCAAAATTCCGTCCTCGAATTTGATATTCCGCCGATTGCGCAAGGCCCCAGTGAAGAGGAGCTGAAGCGGCGCAAGGGGTAACTCCGCTTCAAGCCACAGGATTCATCCATGCGCGTTGCTTTGGGAGTGACGGGAGGAGTGGCGGCCTACAAGGCTGCTGAACTCGTTCGCCGTCTGCAACAGGATGGCCTTGAAGTTGAGGTCATCATGACGCGCCACGCGCAGGAATTCATCACGCCTTTGACTTTCGCCGCGCTTACCGGAAGAAAAGTAATCACCGAAATGTTTTCTGCGGACGACTCCGCGCCCGCGAACGTCGAAAGCGCCATCGAACATATTGCCGTCGCGCAGCGCATCGACGCGCTGGTGATTGCACCTGCCACCGCGAATAGCATCGCGAAACTCGCGCAAGGCCTGGCGAATGATTTTCTTTCCACGCTGGCGCTGGCTACGACCGCGCCCGTAATTATCGCTCCCGCAATGAACGTCAACATGTGGGAACATCCCGCCACGCAATTAAATTTGGAAACTTTACGCGCGCGTCGCGTGCGCATTGTTGAGCCGGACGAAGGCTATCTTGCATGCGGCATGGTTGGCTCCGGACGATTGGCGAGCGTTGAAGCAATTGCGCTCGCAGTGCGCGATGTCCTGGGAATTAAGCACGACCTTGCGACCGAAACAATTCTTGTCACCGCTGGCCCAACATGCGAAGACGTTGATCCCGTGCGCTATCTGACGAATCGGTCGTCAGGAAAAATGGGCTACGCATTGGCGGATGCAGCTCGTCGTCGTGGTGCGCGCGTGATTCTTGTGAGCGGGCCGACTGCGCTAACCGCGCCGGATGGCGTTGAATTTGTTCCAGTACGTGCTGCCGCGGAAATGCATCGCGCCGTTCGAGAAAAGCTTGCCGAAACGACCGCCGTAATTATGGCCGCCGCCGTCGCAGATTTCCGTCCTGCGAATCCGGCGACTGCGAAAATGAAGCGTGGTTCCGGCAAGTTGACACTTGAACTTGAATCGACACCCGATATTCTTGCGGATATTTCGCGTGAAATTACTTCTCCATCGAACGCGCAGAATCGCCGCATCATTATTGGATTTGCCGCTGAAACAAATGACGTAGCCGCCAGCGCGCGAAAGAAACTTATGTCGAAGAACGCGGATTTGATCGTCGCCAATGACGTGACCGAGCCGGGCGCTGGTTTCGATGGCGACACAAATATCGTCACACTTTTTTCGCGCGATGCCGAAGAAGTTCGTCTGCCCAAGATGAGCAAGTTTGATGTTGCCGGTCGCGTGCTGGATGAACTGGTGCGCTTGCGCTCGACAGTTTCCGTGCCTGTCCGCAAATGAATCTGGCTATGGCTCCACAACCCTGAGAAGTTGACCCACGTGAAACCAAAATATATCGCGATACACTGTGTATTATTTTTGCCGATCGCGACGTTTGGGCAAAAGGATAGACCGACACCCGCAGAGGAATGCAAGCTTATCAAGGCCGCTGATCTAGTTGACCCGAGAGCGCCGTCGTTCACAGATTTCCCGTCAAAGAATCGAGACGAAAGTCGGCACGCTAAACTCGACCTTTCGAGCAATCCGATTGCAAAAAGATATCGAACTGTGTTGCGCTCAGAAATGGCGGAAGGCGCTAATTTCGCAGGACATTATCGGGTGGCTATCTGGGGTTGTGGCAGTTCATGCGCGATGTTCGCCGTGATCAACATGAACGACGGCAGAGTCATGACCGCGAAAGGCGTGGCGTATATTTCCATGGTACGTCTGGCAACCGACGACCCCGGAGGAATTTTGTTCAAGGCGAGCAGTAACTTACTTATGGTGGTGGGCGACCCAGAAGAAGATGAATCCAGAGCTGGGGCTTATTATTTTGCGCTTCGGAATGAGCACCTGCAATTGATACACAGGACTCGGGTTATTAGGAATTGTCCGACCCATTAGGAGTGGTTGGTGCTCGGAGCCATTTAATATTCCCACTTGGTACGCGTCGCCCTGTAAATTCCCGCGTGATAAGATGTTCGCCGGATGACCCGCGCAGCCGTTCCGCCAAATAAAGAAAATCTCGCAGCGTGGCTCCAATATTTTGACGATCTACGCATCGGCGGCTTCTACCGCGATCGCGCAAATGCGTCCGGTCACGCACAGCCTGCAGCCGCGCCGGCTCCGCTTGTCGAAGAAAATCCTGAACTCTCAGAACTGAAAGCCCAAATGGCAAAATCGAAAGCTGCCGCACCACCTCTGCCCGCAGGTTCATACATTGGTTTTCCGTTGAATCCGGATCTGGTCCCGGAGCGTAAAGCAGCGCCAGCGCAGAAGTTTGACGTGTTGTCCGTTGGCCGCGATGAATCTCTTTTCACCGAACTTGAAAAAGTGAAAGGTGACACGCTCGAACGCATTCGCACGGACATCGGCGATTGCAAACGCTGCCGCCTGTGCGAAGAACGCAACAAAATTGTGTTCGGCTCGGGCAGCGCAAAAGCAGAACTGGTATTCGTCGGCGAAGGTCCCGGACGTGACGAGGACATGCAGGGACTTCCGTTCGTTGGACGCGCCGGAAAATTGCTGACACAAATGATCGAAGCGATGGGACTGACGCGCGATAAAGTTTATATTGCCAACGTGGTGAAATGCCGTCCGCCGAATAATCGTCCGCCGGAAAAAGACGAAGTGGCCACGTGCATTCCATTCCTGCTGCGCCAGCTCGAAGTGATCCATCCGAAGGTGATCGTGTGCCTCGGCAGCACAGCTGCGCAAAATCTTCTAGGCACCATAAAATCCATTTCACATTTCCGCGGACAGTGGTTCGATTTCCGCGGTATGCAACTTATGGCCACTTATCACCCCGCGTATTTACTTCGCAATCCCGCCGCGAAGGGCGACGTGTGGAAGGATTTGCAGAAGGTGATGGGAGTTCTTGGCCTGAAAGTTCCGAAATCCGGCACGAAAGCCTAATTGCCGTCGACGGAATTCGGCATTTGGTCCGTAGCGCGCTTCGCTCCGAAGTGTAGATGTTGAAAAAATTCGCTCTGAAATATATCCCCATTCGTCACGATCGTCATGCCATAGGTACGCGTGTTCGCGTCAGAAATCGGACTGAATCCGAGCAGCAGCGCGTGATCACCTCGTCGCGTGGGATTCGATGCGCGATGATGATAAATATATCCCCCAATTAGATATCCAAACGTCCCGCCGACGAGCACGTCGGAAGGAAAATGATTGTGTCCTGTGAT
Source organism: uncultured Acidobacteriota bacterium (assembly GCA_963778235.1). Lineage (GTDB taxonomy): Bacteria > Acidobacteriota > Terriglobia > Acidiferrales > UBA7541 > DASTCZ01. Next base: position 1,616,357 of record CAVZTQ010000004.1, read on the forward strand.
GCGCGCAGCTCCGATTGTTGCCGCAACCGCGTAGAGTCCCAGGTGCAGCCAAGTATGCCCGCGTGTTTCATCTGAAACTATTTTTGCGACGGCGAATGCGCTTGCCGCATGGCCGGACGGCATGGAAAGTCCGGCAGGATAGTTGCTGAAGCCATGTGGATAGAAATCTCCGCGTCCATTTCCTTCAAATGGGCGCTCGCGATTCGTCGCAAATTTCAGAACTTCGGTTATCACCGCCGTGTCGGCCAACGCTTCCGCGCTCAGTACTCCCGTTTCGCGGGCATTTTCGTTGTGTGTGAAATGTCCAATCAAATAAGCAGTCGCTGCGAATCCAACGAGAGCATAGGGCGATCCAATATCGGTGAGCCGCCGACTGATTACGTCGCGGCTGTGCGATTCGCCGAGTGTGTTGAGCGCGTCAGCGTCGTAGTGAATTGATACGGCAGTTGCGGCGGCGAACGGCAGCAGCCATTCCGCGTCTTTGGGTTTAATGTGAAGCGGACTCGTCCACATTCCTTTTTGATCGTTCAGAAAATCTTTCACGCATTGCTTCGCGGAAGTCACGCCGCACTGGTCCGGCGGTTTTCGATCCTTCGCAGGTTTCTGCGACTCCTGAAGTGAACTTGATTCTGTCACCGGCGCGGCATCAAGCGCGACCGTCGAGTCTTTTGCGCCGCTTAATGTGGAAGTATTCTGAGCGGTGGACTGTGCGCTTACCGTGGTACTTCCGGCCAGAATCATTATTGCGGACGCGATTATTGAAATAAATCGTCCGGAAACATGAGCGTATTTGTGCAAGACATCTCCTTTGCGCCCCCGCTCATGGAGCCCGGCTCGTCAATGTGATCGCGAGCCACCGATCGATTATTACATCCCGTAGTTTCGATGCCTCGACTTCGCCGGTGGACTCGCTCGACTCGACGAATCCGTCACGCCTGTTAGACTATTCGCCGGCCATGTCGACATATTGCGAAGTCGCGCTTACCGTTCCTCTGCGCACCACTTTCACGTACGCAGTACCCGAATCGCTCATAGGAGTGATCGAGCCTGGCTCACGCGTTGCCGTGCCATTTCGCAATAAGGTGATGGTTGGCGTCGTCTTGGAACTCACCGATAAGCCGCCGGACTTTGCGCACGAGAAAAGCGCGCTCGTAAAAATAAAAAAAATTTCGCGCGCGCTGGATGAAGTTCCGGCTCTTCCGCGCACTTTAGTCGAACTTGGCCGTTGGGTCGGATCGTACTATTTGGCTACGCCAGGGGATGTTTTCCGCGCGATGCTTCCTCCGCTCACCGAATTGCGCGCCGAGCGCGTTTTGCGAATCACGCCTGCGGGAGTCGATCATCTTGCGCACTTGAAAGCGCTGCAGAATCGCAGTGACGACGAAATTAAGGAATACGCGCTGCTGGAATTAATTGATATTGAAGGCGCGCCTCTCGCGGCAAAGCGATTGAAGAAATTACCCGGCGGCGAAGATGCATCCGTGCGTTTGCTGAAGCGCGGATATTTGCAGGCCGAGCAGATCCACAAATCCAGAACAACGCGCACGCAAAAGATTATCGCGTGGAATCTCGCGCACGTCGGCGCGCCGCAGGAAAAAATCGTTCCTATCGTTCAGAACGCGAAGCCGAAAAAAATATCGGCTAAGGTGATTGAAGCGGAAGAGCGCGTACGACACGTTCTCGCCGAAGAGTCCGGCCCTCTGCCGTTGAAGTTGCTCTTGGAGCGCGCCACCGCCTCACGCAAGGTGATCGATAAAATGCTACGCGATGGCAAACTCAACTCATGGGATGAAGCGGCAATCGCGGATGAAGAAGATTTCTTCGATGCTGATTACACCGCACCCGCCAATGTTTTGAACGCGGATCAAGAACGCGCCGTTTCCGAATTGCGCGCGTGGCTCGCCCGCGGCGAATTTACTGTTGGCCTGCTGCATGGGGTAACCGGCAGCGGCAAGACCGAAGTTTATTTGCGCGCCGTCGCCGAAGCGCTGCGGCTGGGCAAAACTGCCATCGTGCTGGTGCCGGAAATCGCGCTCACCCTGTGGATGGGCCGTATTTTTCGCGCGTGGTTTGGCGACGAAGTTGCCGTGCTTCACAGCGCCCTGCCGGACGCCGAGCGTTCACGCGAATGGTGGCGCGTGCGCCGAGGCGAAGCGAAGATTGTCGTAGGTACGCGTTCTGCGGTTTTCGCGCCGGTTGCGAATCTCGGGCTCGTCATCGTTGACGAAGAACACGAAGCCAGCTACAAGCAGGAAGAATCGCCGCGCTATCACGGACGCGACACCGCGGTGATGCGCGCGAAATTGGAAAACGCCGCCGTGCTGCTCGGCTCCGCCACGCCTTCGCTTGAAAGTTATCATCACGCGCGCGAAGGGAAGTACACGCTGCTGCGGTTGGAATCGCGCGTCGCAAATCGTGAAATGGCTCGCGTGGAAATTGTGGACATGCGTCAGGATTTCAAAAAGACGCATCGCGCGACGGCAATTTCCTCACGTTTGCGCGAAGCTGTCGCCGAACGGCTGGTGACCGGCGCGCAATCGCTCATTCTTATTAATCGCCGCGGATATTCTTTTTTGGCGATGTGCCGAAGCTGCGGCGCTTCCATCCAATGCGAAAATTGCAGCATCTCTCTTACGTATCATAAGAAACGCCAGCGCATGGTGTGCCACTACTGCGGATTTAATACCGCCGTGGTGAAAACATGCCCGAAGTGCGATTCGGAATTTATCTATTTCGTGGGCGAAGGCGCGGAAAGATTGGAAGAATCCTTGCGCGAACTTTTTCCGGACGCGCGCATCGGCCGATTGGATCGCGATACAGTACGAACCAAACGCGAATATCAGAAAATTCTAGGCGCATTTGCCTCGGGTAAACTCGACATCCTTGTCGGCACGCAGATGGTTGCCAAAGGACACGATTTTCAGCGCGTCACGCTTGTCGGAGTTATATCGGCCGATCTCCGTCTCGGCATGCCGGATTTCCGCGCCGCCGAACGTACGTTTCAATTGCTCACTCAGGTTGCGGGGCGTGCTGGCCGCGGCGAAATGGCCGGAGAAGTTTTCGTCGAATCATTTTATCCGGAGCATTACGCGATTCAGGACGCCGCGCGTCAGGACTTCGAGGGGTTTTTCGATCGCGAAGTGCGATTCCGCCGCGCGATGCACTACCCGCCATTCGCCGCGCTCGCGAATGTTCTGGTGCGTGACCGCAAAATAGAAAATGCGATTCGCTGGTCACGCCAACTAGGTGAATATTTTGCGCCATTTGAAAAGCGCGGAGTCCGCGTGCTGGGCCCGGCCGCCGCGCCGCTCGCGCGTTTGAAAGAGGAGCACCGTTTCCAATTCTTGTTGAAATCGCCCAGCCGCGCGTCGCTTCACGAAGCGTTGCGGGGATGTCTGGATTTCTGCGTGAAAAAACAAATTCCGGAAACTGCGATTGTGCTGGATGTAGATCCGCTCAGTTTATTCTGAAGCTGGTTCCACGGAAGGTAATGCGCCGCCGCGCTTGCGCCAAAATAAATACGCTGGCAGTCCAAGAAGCAGGATCGCCACGCCAAACGCGGAATCTTTCCAGTCGGACCACACTGTGTTGATCACTAGAGCCGCGGACGCTATTACGAAAAGCAGCGGCGTCCACGGATATCCGGGCACGCGATAGGGAAGTGACGCAGCGGGAATGCGGCGCCGAAATACAAAAAGGCTCGCGCCCGCTAATCCGTAAAAAATCCACGCGGCGAAAATCACATACGTGAGCAACTGATTGAACGTGCCCGTCCATGCCAACACGGCCGACCAAACTCCCGTCGCAATAATTGCCACTGCAGGCGTGTGATAACGCGGATGGACATTCGCAAGTTGCTTGAAAAACAATTTGTCGTTTGCCATCGCATAAAAAACGCGAGGCACTGTGAGTAGTGCGCTGTTTGCGTTGCTGAATACCGAGACCAGAATAATCGCCGCCAGAAATTTCGCAGCCCACGGTCCCGCAACTGCGGAAACAGCCGCCGTCGCAATCCTCGGCGAGTTGGCAGCATTCACAGGGCCGAGCACCACGAAGTACGCGCAAACAGGCAGGAGATAAATCACGATGAGCGTTAATCCCGCAGCTAGCGACGCTCGCGGAAAATCGCGCGTTGGATTAATCATTTCGCCCGCGCTGTAGCTAACCCACTGCCAGCCTTCGTAAGCCCACATGACGCCGATCATTGCGAGTCCAAATCCGGCGGCGATGCCACCACCAAAATGGGCAGGCCACATGGAAGCGCGCGTCGCGGAATATTCGTGTCCGCACGCCAACAAAATCCCGCTCATCACTACGACTCCCGCCATTTTCACGAGTGTCGACCAATTCTGGACGTCCGCGCTTTTTCGAGTGCCCAGAACATTCAATACGGTGAGAAGCGCGAGCATCGTCAGGCCAACAAGCTGTGCGCCCAAATGTGAAAGTGGAATAATTTCGCCGAGATATGTGCTGAACGCTACCGCAAGTGCAGCGTTTGTGCCGGGTGCGATTACGAGAAACAGCGCCCATCCGTAAAGAAATGCAGGCAGCGGGCCGAACGCATCGCGAATGTAAACGTAAAGTCCACCAGCCGCCGGATTCATCGCGCCCAATTCGCCGTACGTCAGCGCGCCAAGCAAAGAAAGCAGGCCGCCTGCGATCCAAACAAGCAGCGCGAGCCCCACGGAAAGATGCACCTGCATCAGAATCGTAGCGGGCACCAGAAAAATTCCGGAGCCAATGACCGATCCGATCGTCAGCAAATAAATATCGCGCAGACCCAATGTGCGAACGAGGTTGCTCATGCTGGCGCGCATCATAGCGCCTTATGGCTGTATTGTGATTTGAATTTTTGGAATTACCACCACGGCCGCGGAATAATAATCGGCACGGGCATGAATGACAGCACAAAAATCGCCAGGCCCGCCGCGGCCCACACCATTCGTTTGCGGTCCAACGGCTCATAGCGATCAATTAGCGGAGGATGCCGGTATCCGATCGCGAGCAGCAGAATGGCCCACATGCCCCACGTCGGCCATTCGGTGAACGCAAGCACGCCGAGCACTCCTGCGACAATGAACGTGGTGCGTTTGTGAATGCGAGGCGCGAGCGCGTACAGAATGTGTCCGCCATCAAGTTGTCCCGCCGGCAGCAAATTCATCGCGGTGACAAACAACCCGACCCACGCAGCGCGTCCAACTGGATGCAACAGTAAATCCTGCGACAACACGTGTGGATGCAGCAGCGCCATCAACATTCGCATCAACATCGGTTCGCCGAATGGAATTTGCGAATTGCTTGCGGCCGCCACGCCCGGAACAATTTTGGAATGCGCGATTGCGAACACCAGCGCCGGAACTGTAAACAAAAATCCCACAACCGGTCCGGAAAGTCCCACGTCAAACAGTGCTTTGCGATTTGTGATAGCGGAACGGATACGAATAAATGCGCCCATCGTGCCGAACAGTGACGGAAACGGAATGAAATAAGGATAGCTGGCCGTCATTCCGTAATAGCGGCAGGTGAAAAAATGTCCCAGCTCGTGCGCCAACAAAATTCCCGTCAGCGTGAACGCGAAGGGAAGTCCGGCGAGCAAAATTCGCGGATCGCGCAGCGCCAGAAAATAAACGTGGAAGAAATCGTCGAACGAAGGAACTTGTCCGTGCGCGTATGCCAAAGAAAAATCCACACCAGCGGCGAGCGTTGAAATAATTGTGATCGCAAATAAGATCAGCGAGATCGCCAGCGATCTTCCGGGTCGATACGGCCGCGGCGCCTTCGGCACTTTTCGCGGAGCAACTTCACGCGGCCGCTCCAGCGAAATTACTTCGACGGGTACGCGGCCATTTCCGTTTCCATTTCCCAGGGCCATGACAAAACTAGTTTAGCGTGTTTTTGCGCGGCAACAGAATTCGCGGGGTTCTATGAATTGAGGGATCGTTCTTCAAGAGTACAACCTTACGCCTCAAGCTGCTGCAATTCCTTGCCCGGCTTAAATCGCACCACTCGTCCCGGAGGAATCATTACTTCCTGGCCGGTGCGCGGATTGCGGCCCATTCCGGTTTTGCGCGATCGCACGGTGAAAACTCCGAAGCGGCGAAGCTCGATTCGATCGCCGCGGCGCATCGCGTCCTTCAATGACTGAATCACAGTTTCCACGGCGTCTTCGGACTTGGTGTTGCTCACGCCTGTCGCGGCCACCACGGCCTTCACGATGTCGACCTTAATCACGCTGTCCTCCGCAATCTCGAGTGCGAGCTTATGCTAGTCAGCGAGTTGCGGGTTGTCAAGCGAGTCGCGACATACTAAACTGCGTTTTCATTTTCCAAAAATTAAATTTCAATTCCGGAGACACGAATGAGCGTAATGCCCGACCACTGGATTCGCCGCATGGCGATTGAGCACAAAATGATCGAGCCGTTTCAGGATCGCCAGGTGCGTGAAGGCGTCATCAGCTACGGCGTCAGCTCCTACGGATACGATCTGCGCGTCGCTGACGAGTTCAACATTTTCACCAACGTGAATTCCAGCATCGTGGATCCAAAACATTTTGATAAGCGCTCGTTCGTCGAATTTAAAGGGGACGTTTGCATCGTACCGCCGAATTCATTCGCGCTCGGCCGCTCCATGGAATATTTCCGCATTCCCCGTAACGTGCTCACCATCTGCGTTGGCAAGTCCACTTATGCGCGCTGCGGAATTATTGTGAACGTCACGCCGTTCGAGCCCGAATGGGAAGGTTTCGTGACGCTTGAAATCAGCAACACCACTCCGCTGCCCGCGAAAATCTACGCGAACGAAGGACTGTGCCAGGTAATTTTCCTGAAGGCCGATGAAGAGTGCGAGATTTCCTACAAAGATAAAAAGGGAAAGTATCAGTCGCAGACGGGAATTGTGCTGCCGAGATTGTAGGCGGCGCGCAGCGCAAATATTTGTGCGTTTAGAGCTCAGTCCAGAACTTGTCCATCCGTGAAGGCAGCAGGTACATCATGATGGTAAGCAGATACAGCAGATAGCTGCCGCGCACGGAAATAAATGACGTGAGAATTGCCAGCACGCAAACGGCGGGCGCCGTCAGAATTTTAAAATCTACGCTGCGAACGAATTCCGCATTTAGGGGACTCACCAGCAGATTCTTTTTCCTCGTCACATACCACCATTGCAAGAACAACAGTCCGCTGATGATCATCAGGTGCACGCCGTAAATGATCATCACCTTTTGAATGTCGGCGTAGCGTCCCACTAGCGCCACTGTGTAAGGAACGAACCCCACAAACATTAGAAACAGCAGATTCATCCACAGCAGCGGACGCGTGGAGCGCTTCACGAGGTGATACATGTTGTGGTGCGCCACCCAATAAATTCCCACCAAAATGAAACTGATAGCGTAGCTATAGAACTCGGGCGCTTGATGCAGTAGACGCGGCCACAGATCGTGCGCCGCTTTATCGGCAGAAATATCTGGAACGCGAATCTGAAACACCATCAATGTGAGTACGATCGCGAACACGCCATCGGAAAGCGATTCCACGCGCGTGGTGGTGAGCCCGCGTTCCAATCTTTTTTCGCGCGAATCGTCTGGGACCGCCATTGTTGTCAGTGTTTCTCCGTCACCGGTTCCTGCGATTCCGACACCGGGTATCCCAGATCGCGCCAGCCCGTCAATCCATTTTGCAGCGGACGAATTTTCTGCACCCCTTTGCGCCGCAGCATTAGCGCCATCTTTGCGCTAGTCACTTCGTTCGGACAATTGCAGTACAGCACGACCTCCGCGGCCTTCGCTAATTCGTCGGACACTTCTTCCAAATCCGCGTAATCCAAATGGACAGCGCCGGGAATCATCGCGGGCTCAGCTTCAAAATCCAGCGAGCCGCGCAGATCCACAATCACCACTTCTTCTCCAGCGTCCAGCTTGCGCTTCAATTCTTCCGGCGTGATGCGATCAATGCGCAACTGACGAATAAATTTCTGACGCCGGTAATATTTGTAGCCCAGCCAGCCGACGAGCGCGGCGACCACTAGAATCACCAGACTTGTGCCAAGTTTCAAAGCGGCTCCTGCCACGCTTTCCAGTTCGGTGCGGAAAATGTAGCCCAATCCGAAAAACGTTCCGACGTAGAGCGCCGCGCCGGCTGCATCGAAAATTAGAAATCTCCAAAATTTCATGCGAAATATCCCCGCAAGCGGCTGCGCCGCCGTGTTTAGGCCCGGCACAAATTTTGCGACCAACAACGACTTCGCTCCGCTGCGCGCGAAAATGTTTTCCGTGCGCCGCACGCATGAATCCGGCTCCAGCGAAACTTTGCAAAGAAATTGCAGCACACGGATGCCCTTGCGCCGGCCAAGTTCGTACCACATGATGTCCGCGCTGACCGCTGCAACCACCGCCAACGTCAGTACCGCTACTGGATTTATGCGGTGCATCCCGGCCAGCGCGCCCGCCGCAAGCAGCACCGGAATCGCAGGAATGGGTATGCCGATTTGTTCGACGAACACCCAGCCGAAAATCAGCACATACCCGTAGCGAATCAGGAATTCAAGACTGTGGCTCATCGAGTGGATATATTATGCGAAAAATACAAACTTAACGCGAATAACGTATGCGAATAACGAACGAGAATTAAGAATGCGCCGCGCCCGCATCTACCGATGAAGCTCCAGCGCCGCGCGTCGCCAGAAGCAGCAGGCCGCCCATGATTCCCACATTTTTCAGGAAGTTCAGCAGTTGAACGTCGTGCAGTTGCGGCGGCGCCGCCCAGAAATTGTGGTACATGAATGTAATCACAATTAAATAAACGAATTGCACCGCCGCGGCCAACTTCGTTTGCCAGCCGAGGATGATCATGATCGCGCCGCCAAGCTCAATCAGAATCGCGATGGCCGCAGCAACGGCGGCAAGCGGAATTCCTTTTTCGCCGATCATGTGCGCCGTGGCGTCAAAGTGCATCAGCTTGGTAATTCCCGTGTAAACGAAAATCCCTGTAATCAGGATTCTTGCCAGTGGATCGGTGAGCGCTCGCATCAGTTTGATTTCCCCTTGTCGCCGGCGCAGGCCTTAATTTGCGAAACAGCGCTGCGTATTTCCTTCAGATGCGCCAGCAACTGGCGAAGACTCGAAGCGGGCACGTGAGCAAGCTGCTTGCGATGCATCGCGTCAATCGGCTTATCTAATTTTTTCAGAAGTTCAATTCCGTCCGGTGTAATGCACGCCTGCACCACGCGCCGATCTTTTTTCTGCCGCGAACGCGCCACCAGTCCGCGCGCTTCTAGCCGGTCCAGCAGACGCGTGATGTCCGGATCGCGCGTGATCATACGTGCGGCGATTTCACCGCAGGGGAGGCCGTGATAATCGGCATCACTTTCGCCGCCTTGGCGAGCGCCACGTTGTTCGGCATCCCGGTGCGCGCCGCGCAAAATTCGGAGAACATTATATTGAGTGTGCGTGAGTTCGGCGGTCTTCAGCGTTTCTTCAAGCGGACGCAGCAACAAATCGGCCACGTGCTGAAGCGTTAGATAAACTTCGGCTTCGAGCGGCACTGGTTGCGCCTGTGATGCAATCTTGAATTTGCGAGATGGGTTGGTCACATACCTATATTAGTCGTTATAACGATTATTGGCAACTGCGCGCAGCCCACGTCCGGCTCCAATCGAGCGCCGTCCTATTTCGGCTTCGCCAGCGGACGCAGTTGGATTTCGCTCATAAAATTTGTAGGCCCTTGCGTCACTAATGCCGCCACCGCGTGCGCTACGTCCGACGCCTGCAACAGCTTGCTGTGATCGGTTCCCTTATGCAGCGAAAATTCCGTAGAAACCGAGCCGGGACAAACCGACGCAACGCGAATGTTGTAATTCCGCAAATCTTCCGCCATGCACGCCGTTAGTCCCATCAATCCAAATTTTGACGCGCAATAAATTGCTCCGCCGGCAAACGCATTTTTCCCAGCTAGAGAGGCAATATTAATAATGTGTCCGGTGCGCCGCTGGATCATTTCCGGAGCGACAGCGCGACTCATCAGGAAAACTGATTTCAAATTCGTGTCCTGCGTAGTGTCCCATTCGTCTTCGTTCAATTCATAGAACGGACCGAAGTGTCCGATGCCCGCGTTGTTCACCAAAATATCCACTGGTCCCAGCGCCGCGCGAGTTTCATTGACGATCATCAATATGTCCGCCACATCGGTGACGTCCGCCACGCGCGAAAAAACTTCCGCGCCGCGATTTTGCAAACTCACCGCGGCCTGCTGCAACTTCTTGCTGTCACGCCCGCATATCGCCACCTTCGCGCCCATATCGGCCAGCCGCTCGGCGATGGCGAATCCAATGCCGCGATTCCCGCCGGTAATCAGCGCGACTTGGCCGTTCAATTCATTCGTTTTTCCCATTTCAATTTTCTCCCGCGAAATTCCTGGAACCCCGAACGGTTCACCGGTGTCAAAGCTAACGGCTCTTCCGCAGCGAGCATGTAGAGCTGCGCCCCGGCGCGTTTCTTTTCGAGCCACCTTTACCGCTGGATGAACATCTTATCAAAATAGAGGAGCCAGGCCGGAACACGCTTGCACCACTCGCAACAGATACATATAATCCACGCTTTACGTGTTCGTGTATTTTTGAATTGGGCGGCTGCAAGGCAAGTCGGATGGCTGCCATGGAACTCTGCCGAGGAGGCCTTAGAAAGATGAGCCGTGTCGGAAAAATTTCACAACGAATTTTGATGGGCGTCGCGTTATTCGCCGGCGCTGTAATTACTTCTGGCGCCGCGTTCGCGCAAGGGGGACAAACTGCGCAGGGCCCTGCCTACACTCGCGAAGATTACGATCGCTACATCGCGTGCACGCAGGAAAAAGTTCCGGAACAAAAGATTCGCTGTTTCGACGAGTTTGTCGCGAAGAGTCCCAGCGCCGCTGCAGCTCTCGCTCCGTATATTGCTAACAACTACATGCTCGCATATCGCGACGTGAAGGATTGGCCGAAGACCATCGAAGCCGCCGATAAGCTGTTGGCATTCGGCGAAAAAGTTTCGGCTGCCGATCAGTTAAGTGCCCGATTGGCCCGTGCGCAGGCTTTCCTGGGCGGTGAAGCACAGATGCAGGCGCCCGATAAATTGAACGCAGCGCGCGATTCAGCGCGGCAGGGCATCAAGGACCTCGACGGATTGAAGAAGCCCGACGCGACTTCGCAGGCGGATTTCGACAAGCAGAAGACCCAAATTGCAGCCTACTTTGATACGGTCATTGCGCATACCAGCCTCGCGTTGAAGGATGCTCCGGGCACGATCGCCGCGTACAAGACGTTGGCTGCTTTGGATCCGACCGATCCTACATCGTGGTACCAGATTGGCCGCGCGTATCTTGCGATGACTCCGCCGCAGACCATGGACGCTTTCTGGGCGATCTCACGATCCGTTTCGCTCAAGGGCCCGAACGAGGCTCAGATTCACGACTACCTCAAAAAGCTGGTCATAAACTATCAACAGGCCGCATGCGACAAGCTGGTGGATGACGAAGTGAATCAGATGATCACGCTGGCTGGCGGCTCGCCGGACCGTCCCGCAACATTCACTCTGTACAGTGCAGACGATCTGAACAAGGCCCGCACCGACACCGCCAACTTCATTCCTTATCTAAAGGAAGGTGGCGAACACGGAAAGCTGATGTGGCTGGCCGTTTGCGGCTTGGACTATCCTGAAATTGTTACCAAGCTGATTGCCATTGACGCACCCGAAGGCGCTCCGGCCGTGCTTCACACCTTCACGGGCGCGACCGGCGATGAAACAAAGGACGGCACCGTTGCCAACATGGAAGTGAAGCTTGACGGATCCCAACCTGATGTTAAGCGCATTCCCGTCAACGACGAATTGCGATTCGGCGCGACGCTGGCCGCATACGATCAAACGCCTTTCATGCTTCACTGGGAAAAGGGCAAGGTGAATCCGGAAGATATTCCGGCAGAAAGTGGAAAGAAGCCCGCGCCCAAGAAGAAGCCCGGAGGAACGAAGTAAGTTTCTCTACTACGGTTACAAATAAAAAATAGGCTCCGATAAATCGGAGCCTATTTTTTATTTCCCGCAGTGGATTATTTCTACTCCCGCCGTCGACGATGCGGCCGCGGTTCCAGCTTAAACACTCCAATTTTCCTGCTCAGCGTATTCCTGTGAATTCCCAACGCACGTGCCGCGCGGGATTGATTGCCCTTCACATGATCCAACACCTGCTTGATGTATCGCTTTTCAAATTCATTCACTGCTTCCGGAAATAAAATTCCGCCTTCTACCATTCTGCCAATAAGAGTTTCCAGTTGATCCTTCATGTGCAATCACGCTCCGCGATAGATTCGGTGAATGGCCCATTTCCGGCGCAGCAATAAGCCCCGGGTGTCTGCTCGCTCAGGGAAGTTCGGTCCCCGTTAGCCGCTGGTAAGCCTCGCGGTACTTGGCCCTCGTCTGCGCGACGACGTCGGCGGGCAGCTCAGGCCCGGGGGCCTGCTTGTTCCATCCGATTTTCTCGAGATAATCGCGGACGTACTGCTTGTCAAATGAAGGCTGCGCCTGGCCGACTTTGTAGGCATCCAGCGGCCAGAAGCGTGAAGAATCCGGCGTCAGCGCTTCGTCAATCCAAAGAAGTTCATTGCCGGTTAGACCAAATTCAAATTTCGTATCCGCCAAAAGAATTCCGCGCGGCTCGGCGTACGCAGCAGCGCGGCGGTACAACTCCAAACTGACTTCTTTCAGCCGCTCGGCCAGCGACCATCCGATCCGTGCGGCCGCTTCGACCAGAGAAATATTCTCGTCGTGTCCTGTGGTGGCTTTTGTGGACGGAGTAAAAATCGGCTCGGGTAAAATTTGCGATTCCTGCATGCCCGGCGGCAAGGCAATGCCGCATACCGCGCCGGTCTTCTGATAATCCTTCCATCCGGAGCCAGCCAGATATCCACGCACCACGCATTCGATGGGAATCGGCTCGGTTTTCCGACAGAGCATCGCGCGTCCTTCCAGAATCGCCTTGGACGAATTCAGCGACACGGGAAATTCGTGCGACGAGATCACGTGATTCGGAATCACGTTGGAAAGCCGGTCAAACCAGAACATGGACGTCTGTGTCAGCACGCGGCCCTTGTCCGGAATCGGCGTCGGCAACACCACGTCGAATGCAGACAAGCGGTCGGTCGCGACAATCAGCAGCGATTCGCCTACGTCATACAGGTCTCGCACCTTCCCGCGGTTGCGGAGGTGAGCGCCTTCAAGATTTGTTTCCCAAACAATTGGACTCATAGATGGTGACGCCACGTTTTTTCTTCCCCCCAAGCGGAGGCGGTATTCTATCGCGGCAAGATAGGAAGTCAACCCTACTTGAAGGATATCCTGTGGAAGATTTTTTGCGGCACGGATGTTGCGCTTTGCAATCTCGACTCGTTTCACGTCGGGCTGGCGCACCACTCTCTTTTCAATTTAGCGAAATGCGACTGAGGCCCGTCGAGTACATTGCCGCTTTGCTCCACGCAGGTCTACACTGAAGGGTCTGCGCCAGCCATGTTCACGCGAACGCCTATCGTTTTCGGCAGCTCAAATCCACCGGGATGCTGAATCAAATCCGACTTCATCGCAAGTCCGGTACCGTCAACGGAACGACCACCGAATGCGAAAGGTTTCCACTCGTACCGGTAATGGTGAGCATATAAGTGCCGCCCGGCGTTCCCGGGTCAAAATTTCCGGTGTCGCATACAGAGTTATTGGTTGGCGTTGCGCCGCAGCCGGAAATCGCCAGCGCAGTCGTGCATATGAATGCTGCGCGCAGTATTCGAGTTCGGCTCCAAGCAGGCACAAGCTTCGTGCAACATGCCAGTAGCACGAATATGAAAAAACCAGTTTCAATTTCGGCCAGCCGCCGCGCGCCGTCCGGAAAGTTCACTCCGAAAACTGGTGTGGGATTGCATTCTGGCGTGTGCGTGCTTACTTCCAGCATGGCGGTGACAGGGTTTCCATCTACGCCTGTCGAATTTGGAAATATGTCGCACTGAGGCTGATCCGCAACATTCGGCAACACCGTGCAAGCAAGCGCCACGTTGCCGGAAAACCCACCCTGTCCTGTAAGGATAACCGTCCCTTCGGCTTCGCCCGAGGAGCCACTTGTGAAGACCACGATCGTAACGGTTAGTGACGGCGGACTTGCACCTATCGTGAAATCCGGAGAAGTCGTTTCCGGAATTTGTGACTGCCCGGTCCCCGGCGGTCGAGCCGGACTAGACAGCGCGCAACTGAGAGCCGCAGCGGTCAGAAAAATCGTCCTAGAAATTGTGGGCGCTAAAAGTCTCATGGCCTGACCTCCCCTGGGATGGAGATTCGTGTCCAGTCAACCTGCTGTGTTGATGGACGCGCTACTCTGAAATTTGGTTACAGGGAAAGTGGCCAATTGTAAGTGTTTGCTTACAATGAGCGTATCGACGGAAGCGAGCGCGGCAGGTTTATGTAGCCCAGGGCGTCATGCAGCCCTGGGGATTCTCACTGCCCACATCACCTAACTGATTGCCAACGGTACGCGCGCCATTACGATCGCGCCAGATACCACACGATCACGGCGTTTATGATGATGTGCATCACCATTATCGGCCACGGATAAATTGGCCGCGGAAGAAGAGTTCCTCCGCGCGGTGCCACAATCGCAAGAAAGGGAACCAGCAATGCAATCGTAATAATTCCTGAGAGGAGCACCGCCGCCGTCTTCGCCCAGTTTCGCTGGAGCAAAAGGCTGACGGCAACCGGAAGGCAAACAATCCCAACGCTCACGAAAATAAGAAAGGGGCCGCGGGAAAAAATCCGCCGATTCGCTGCCAATTCAAGCAGACCGAGCGGCACGAATTGAAAGAAAATCGAAAGGTAATATGCAGCGATGAAAGTTTCCGCGATGCGCGGCTTGGCGGATTCAGTCTCGCTCATGATGTGCCGCAGCTCTGCGGCACAGGCTGTAGCCCGTGCCGTGCTTCACGGGGGGGGATCTACGCCGCGTTAGACGCCGCCCGCGCAGCCGGAGCAGTCGTCCCCGCCGCAGCAACCGCTTCATTCCAGCGCACAGAAACCAGTTTGCTTACACCCGGCTCCTGCATCGTCACGCCGTAAAGCACCGGCGCCATTTCCATCGTGCGGCGGTTGTGTGTGACCACGATGAATTGAGTTTGCTGGCCCATCGCTGCAACCATGTCCGCGAATCGTCCGACGTTGGCTTCGTCCAACGGCGCGTCCACTTCGTCAAGAATGCAGAAGGGACTCGGATGATATTTGAAAATCGCGATGAGCAGTGCAAGCGCCGTAAGCGCTTTTTCGCCTCCGCTCAGCAGCATTACGTTCTGCAAGCGTTTGCCGGTAGGCTGCGCCACTACGTCAATGCCTGCATCGCCGCTGCTATCCAACTCCGTCAAGCGCATTTCGCCCGTGCCGCCGCCGAACAATGCGCGGAACGCTTCCGCAAAATTCGCGTTGATGGCGATGAACGCCTCTTCAAATTTCGTGCGCGAAACTTCGTCCAGTTCAACGATAGCCGCGCGCGTATCTTCGATTGATTGCAGCAAATCGGCCTGCTCGCGCGTGAGGAAAGTGAAGCGCTGATCGCACTCGTTATATTCTTCGAGCGCCATCATGTTCACCGGGCCCATGCCCTCGATGCGCGCCTTCATTTCTTTGTAGTTCGCATCAGCCGTGGCCAGTTCTTCGCCCGTCAGCAGAGCGGGGAATTCGGCCATCATATCTTCCGGCTGCGCGTTCAATTCTTCCTGACAAGTTGCGCGCAGATGAGTGCGTTCACTGTCATTCCGCGCCGCTTCCACTTCCGCGCGGCCACGTTCTTCGCGCAATTCGCCAAGTGTCTGACGAATCGTGCGCAATGAATCGTCCACCTGTGTAGTGCGAACGCGCGCTTGTTCCCATTCCGCTTCGAGCGCGCCCTTCAACGCATCCAAACGAACTTTTTCTTCGCGCAGCGCGTCTGCGCGGCGCGCCTGTTCGCCGGATTCGCCTTCGAGTTGCATGCGCTCCGCATTCAGAGTTGTTTGCTGGGCGCGCAATTCTTCCGCACGGGCTGAAGCCGCCACGCGCTCTTCTTCCAATCGCGCCGCCAGCGCTTCGGCATTCGCAAGACGTTCCGCGATTGCCGCTAATTCTTCGCGTTTCGCGGAAACATCATGCTGGTGCGATTCCACCAGTTGACGTAGATCCGTGAGCTGCGCGGTAGCCGTGCGCAAATTTTCTTCATCGGAAACTCGCGAACGCGAGGCCTCCGCGCGATGTTCCTGCGCAGACTTCACGCGATTCTCTGCCTGCAAAACACCGCCCCGCAGGCGCTCGATCTCCGTCTGGCAATCGCGGAGTTCAATTCCCATGCGCACCAGAGAAGCGCGAGCCTGATCCCGTTGCAACGTTGCGCCGACCAGCGCTTTTTCCGCTTCCATGTGACTCGCGGAAATTGTCACGAGTTCCGTTTCCTTTTCGCCAAGCTCCGTTTCCACGCGCTCGGCTTCCGTAAGCGCGGTGGTCAATTCAATTTCACGTTGCGCTGCTTCCGCTTCCAGCGCGCGCAATTCGCGCTTCATTCCCAGCGGACCCGCTTCTGCGGCGCGTCCTCCGCTGACCATGCGGCCCTGATAATTTGTTCCGTCCGGAGTAACGAAGCAGTACGCCGGATATTCGCGCGCCAAAATTTCCGCTGCCGCGGACGTTTCCACCAGATACGCCGACTTCAGGCGCGGCAAGAATTGTTTCGCCGCGTGGCCCAGCGGATCGCGGAACTCCACCAGTTTATCCATGCGCGAAATCACGCCCTTCGCGGTTGGGAAGGGAATCACGTGTTCTTCGGGAAGCAAATTCAATTTGTTCAGTGAATCCACAAAGAATGTCGCGCGGCCGCCAAGTTCTTCGCGCAACATGGAGACTCCGGTCTGCGCGTGTTCAAAAGTTTCTACCACCACGTACTCTAATTCGTCTCTCAGGAAATTTTCTACGGCCGCTTCGTGCAACTCCGCAACTTCGGCGTAGTCGGCCAGCAATCCAACGGCGCGGAAATCGCGTCCATTCGCTGCGGCAGATCCCGTTTCCGCATTCGCCGCAAAAAGTTTCTTCACAGCTTCAGCGGTGTACGCGCGATCGTTCAGCACTTGTTCAAGCGTTGATCGCCGCGCGCGAACGGACGACGCCGCGTCACGCGCCGCATCGCAACGAACTTCTAATTCCTGCCGGCTATGCCGAAGTTCCACAATGCGCGCTTTCACGGCCTGCACTTCGCTTTCGACGCGGCGCGCTCGCGCAAACACTCCCTGATAATGTACTTCCGCGGTTTGATCGCGATCGCGGTGATGCAGCGATTCTTCCAGCAATCCTTGTTCGTCCAGTTGCGTTTTGCCGAGCTTCTCCACTAATTGACCAAGCGCGGCGTCTGCCTGCGCATGTTCGGTTTGCAAAAGCTCCAGTTGATCCGTCCACTCGCTGGCAGATTTGCGCAGCGACGCGATCAGCGCTTCAGTCTGCTGTGCGGTCTGAGTGTGTTCCGTACCTTGCGCGGAAAGCGTGGCGACGTGCGATTCCAGCGTCCGAGTTTCCGTGGTCAGCGCTTCTACGCCCGCGAAGTGTTCCGCGGCGCGTGCTGCAACGGCGGCCGTCTGCTCTTCGGCCTGCATAATCTGGCCGTCAATTTGTGACGTGCGCGTATCCAGTTCGGATCTGCGCTGATGATTAAACGAAATACGATTTTCCGCGCGGTCCAACTCCAGCGCCGTCTGATTCAGAATATTTTGATTCTGGCGCAGCTCGCCATCCAGCTCGTAGGTGCGGCTGGTAAGTTTTTCGTGTTCCACTTCCAGCGAGCCAAGCGATTGCGTCTGCTCAGTTTCCGCAGCGACAGTTGTTTGCAGCAATAATGCCAGCCGATCCGCTTCGCTATCCAGTTCGCGTGCTTTGCTGGCCATCACCATGCGCAGCAGTCCGCGCATTTGCTCGCGAATTTCCGCGTAGCGGCGCGCCTTGCTCGCTTGCCGCTTCAATGACGCGAGTTGCTTTTCCACTTCCACAACAATGTCATGCACGCGCGCCAAATTCAGTTTGCTCGATTCCAGTTTTGCTTCCGCAAGGCGCTTTTTCGTTTTGTATTTCGTTACGCCCGCCGCTTCTTCAATAATTGCGCGGCGATCTGCGGCGCGGCTGGAAAGAATTTGTCCGATGCGCCCCTGTTCGATGATCGCGTAGCTATCCGGCCCCAGTCCGACGCCCATGAAAACTTCTTGTACGTCGCGCAGTCTTGCTGTCCGTCCGTTAATTAAATATTCGCTCTGTCCGCTGCGATACAAGCGGCGCCCGATTACAACTTCGCCGGGCTTCACCGTCATCGCAGGCTTTGTTGCGCGCTTGCGTTTGGCGAGGAATCCCGGCTCGGTCGCGGCCGGCTGTGCAATGTGAATGGAATCGGTGTTGTGATTCGACGGAGTTTCGCTGCCAGATTCTGCGTCGCCCGACATTTCAGCGCCGCCTTCGCCAATTTCTTCCGCAGGCGAATCGCTCGCGTTAGCTTCCGTGGAGTTTTCTGCGTTCGCGCCGGAATTATTCGTCGCGTCGTCTGCGTTCATGATGATCGTGTCCGGCGTAATCCGCGAATCGTTCGCATCATCCGCGCCAGCTTCCGCCGTCGCGCCAGTTTGCGTCGCAGCGGCATCCTCATTCAGCCCAAAAATAAATTTGCCAGCCTCGGCCAGTTCGGGATCTTCCAAAGTAATGATCACTTCAGACATGCCCAGCGGCGGACGCTTCAGCGTGCCATTAAAGATGCAATCGGACATGCGTTCCGCGCGGAGGCTCTTGTGGCTCTGCTCGCCGAGTACCCACGATATAGCGTCCACTATATTTGATTTTCCGCAGCCATTTGGGCCCACGATGCAAGTTAATCCGTTTCCGCTGAACGTAACCACCGTTCGCTCGCAAAAACTCTTGAATCCGCTGATTTCTACTTTTCTCAGTTTTAGCAAGGTAACCCTTTCGTTTTCAATGATCTACGCGCCTACACCGTCGCCAAAACGCGGAACACCACGACGCATAGAGATGCGCGTTCCTTTGCCTCGACTGGGGGAGAATTTCGACAAAAACTGTGGAAGGACTCTTAGCAGGGCCCATCCGCCTGGCGCTACAATGGCGGTACGGAATGAAAATTTATCAGAGCCGGAGCCGGATAGCAAGACACATTCGCAACTATTTCGTGAGGAGCATCTCGCTACAGAAGGCTCGTATCGTCGTCAGGTTCTTGCATCTTGCACATCGAAGGGAAATTCTCACCCGCGTCCTTGGCTTTCTGAACCACTTCATCCCATGTCGCGCCGTAAGCAACCACTTTCTGTTGGTCGTGATCCAGTGCAACCCACGCGACGCCCTTCGGAATGCCGACGAACATCTTAGAGATGTCTTTCATCGTGAACCAACCGGCCGAATCGCCTTCCACCATCGTCGCAGCGCAACAATCGTCCACGCAATCTCTATGATTCCGAACGGCCACGCGCCCTGCAAGAATCCGTAAATCGAGCTGAGCACGCACGCGATTGCAAACGCGAAAATCCACCACGGCCCGCGGTCTTCCAACGCGTAACTGACCAGCGCCGCGGCCACGGCGAAGAGTCCGAATAGGGAGAGAGCATCGAGTGTCATCGTGTGGTTACGCGCAAATCTACATCGTGAAAGTCGCGCCGAAGGATTCTAGCATCGGAACGGCAGGGGCAAAATGTTCCGGAGGCATTTCAGTTTGAGCCGGCCACTGGAGAACGGATGCAGCAACTAATTTGTGCACGTCCACTTAGGTTCCGGCACGTTCAGCTTGCGGGCAATTTCGCGAGCTTCGGCCACGATTGCCTTGCAGTGTTTTTTCAGTCGCGAAACGTCGGACGCGTTCGTTGAATTGGCAATCTGCTCGGAGATTACCCGGAATTCGCGTTCAAGATGGTGGAATCGGTTACGCGGCACTCCGCAAATATGAACCTGTGACGGTTTAGACGCAAGTTCAATTCTATACACTGCTGTTACTATCGAATAAGCCTACATGCGAGCGCTGTTTGCGGCCATTCGGACTGTCGGCTAGAATGCCGAGACACTTTACACAGGCTTGTTCAACGAATTTATCCGGGTGCAAAAATAGTGGCGGCGGAAATACAACTTCACAATACGATGGGCGGCAAGAAGGAAGCGTTCGTTCCTTTGAAGCCCGATGCTGTGCGCATTTACACTTGCGGCCCGACTGTCTACGACTTCGCGCACATCGGAAATTTCCGCACATTTATGTTTCAGGATTTGTTGCGTCGGTTTCTGCGCATCCGCGGCTACAAAGTTTTTCAGGTAATGAATCTTACCGATGTGGACGACCGCATCATCGCCCACGCCGCGGCCGCCGGAAAAAGTATTCGCGATTACACCGATCCTTACATCAAAGCGTTCGTGGACGATTGCGGCACGCTCGGCATGGAGCCGGCGGAAAAACTGGTGCGCGCCACCGATCACATTGAGGATATGGTCGCGCTGATTGAAAAGTTGCAGACGAAAAAGTTTACTTATCCCATCGAAGGTTCCATCTATTACCGCATCGCGAAATTTCCCGCGTACGGAAAGCTCAGCAAAATTGACGTGAGCGGAATGCAAACCGGCGTGCGCGTCGACGTGGATCAGTACGACAAAGAGGACGCGCGCGATTTCGCGTTGTGGAAAGCGCCGAAGCCGGGAGAATTTTCCTGGGAGACCCGCATCGGCAACGGACGTCCCGGTTGGCATTTGGAATGCTCCGCGATGTCCATGAAATATCTCGGCGAAACTTTGGACATTCACACCGGCGGCGTGGATTTAACTTTTCCCCATCACGAAAACGAAATAGCGCAATCCGAAGCGGCCACCGGAAAGCCGTTTGTCCGCTACTGGCTGCACGCCGAACATTTGCTGGTCGATGGACAGAAAATGTCCAAGTCGCTCGGCAACTTTTATACGCTGCGCGATTTATTCAAGCTCGGGCACAAACCGTCATCCGTGCGATTGCTGCTTTCTTCCGTGCCGTATCGCCGCCAGTTAAACTTCACGATGGAAGGATTGCAGCAAGCGGCAAGCTCCGTGGAGCGTTTACGGCAATTCATGATTCGGCTGAATGAAGTCAAAGCTGCTGCGAAGAAGCCTGACGAAAAGATCGTTGCGCGCGTCCGCAAAGCCGAAGAAGATTTTGACGCCGGCATGGCCGACGATCTAAACACCGCGCAAGCTCTGGCCGCAGTTTTTGAATTGGTGCGCGACACGAATATCGCGATGGAATCCGGCAAGCTCAGCGCCGCCGACGCCGAAGTCGTCCGCAAAGCAATGCTAGGCTTTGACGAGATTTTCGCCGTGCTGAAAGACGACGACGCCGAGCGTCTACGCGCGCTTGGATTCGCAGCCGAATCCAACGGCCCCAGCGACGAAGAAATAAATGCGCTCGTAGCAAAGCGCGTCGCCGCAAAGAAAAACAAAAATTTCGCGGAATCCGATCGCATCCGCGACGAACTGGCCGCGCACGGTATCGTTTTGGAAGATACGCGCGAAGGCGTGCGCTGGAAACGGAAGTAGCAGTGTAGGATAGATGTTCGAGATTAAAATGAAGTCCCAAAATCACAACCCGCTCCCCGCGCATCACAAGCCATCGCAGGATCGTCCCAACTTGTACGGCGCCGCGTAAGCACTCCTCCTCGTAGTCCGCTTTTTTAGTTCAAGAAATTTTAGACATCCTAATCATTTTCAGCGGCGCAGCTAATCTTGCGCGCATGGACTCGTCCCGGGAGGACAGAATGTCGAAGAATTCCAAGAAGAAAGCCGTCGTCGCAACGAAATCCGCCGCACGAAATACTTCATCCGCATCCGGAAAACTTCCCAACCTAATCACCGCCCTCCCCGGCCCGCAAGCGAAAAAGATTCTTCAGCTCGACGACCAATATATTTCCCCGTCCTACACGCGCGGATATCCGCTCGTCGCGAAATCAGGCCAGGGCGCGACGATTACTGACGTTGACGGCAACGTGTTTCTCGATTTCGCCGCCGGCATCGCCGTCGTCGCCACAGGACATTGTCATCCCGACGTCGTCGCCGCAATTCAAAAGCAAGCCGCCGAACTAATTCACATTTCTGGCACCGATTTTTATATTCCCAACATGGTGGAACTCGCGCAGAAGCTCGCGAATATCGCGCCCGGCAAGGAGCCAAAGAAAGTTTATTTTGGAAATTCCGGCGCGGAAGCGATTGAAGCCGCCATGAAGCTCGCGCGCTATCACACGCGCCGCGAAAAATTTATCGCATTCTACGGATGCTTCCACGGACGCACCATGGGCGCTCTCTCGCTCACCGCGTCAAAAGCAGTTCAGCGCCAGCGATTCGGCTCTCTAATTCCCGGCGTATTCCACGCGCCATATCCGGATTCCTATCGCGGCGTCACTCCCGAACATTGCATCGACTTTATTCAGAATGAACTTTTCAAGCGCCTCGTGGATCCCAGCGACGTCGCCGCAATTTTCGTCGAACCGGTGCAAGGCGAAGGCGGATACATTTCCGCGCCGCCGGAATTTCTGCGCGAGCTGCAGAGCATCGCGCGCAAGCACGGAATAATGTTGGTAGCTGATGAAGTGCAATGCGGAATGGGCCGCACTGGAAAATGGTGGGCCAGCGATCACTCCGGAATTGAGCCGGACATTCTCTGCGTCGCAAAAGGAATTGCCAGCGGCATGCCACTCTGCGCGGTGATCGCGCGCGAAAGCGTGATGGATTGGAAACCGGGCGCGCACGCGTCCACCTTCGGCGGAAATCCCGTCTGCATCGCCGCCGCTCTCGCTACAATGAAATTAATTGAAGGAAGTTTCATGGAAAATGCGCGCAAAGTCGGCGAATGGATGAAAGCTCGCATGTCCGACTGGCCGTCGAAACACAAAATAGTTGGCGACGTTCGCGGACGCGGCCTGATGATCGGCGTCGAACTCGTGCTCGACCAAAAAACAAAAGCACGTGCCCACGATTTGCGCGATCGCGTAGTCGACCTGGCATTTGAACAAGGAGTTCTGCTGTTAGGCGCTGGAGAAAACACCGTGCGCATCGCGCCTCCGCTTCTAATCGATCAGCAGCAAGCGGAATTCGCCGCAAATGTTTTGGACGATTGCATCACAACGGTGGAGAAGGGAATGTAGTTGGACGTACCTCAATGCTTTTCTATCTTTTGCGCAGCGAGCGCATCTTTATATTTCTGCAATTGAATCGCCGCGTCTTCGCGATAGCTCGGAGGAAATAACGGCGATTCAAGAGCCTGCTCGAGCGTCCTGACCGCCTTGTCCATCTGATTCGACTGAGCATACGCTGACGCCAGTACGGTCAGATACGTCGGGTGCTGAACGTCCAAAGCGATCGCGTGTTCAATCAACGCAATGGCCTTTTGCGGATCGCGATAATTAGGATCCGGCCCATCGGAATAAATGCCCGCTTCCATACTGTATAGCTCCGCCCATTGCGGTTTCAGGCGAATTGCCGAATCAAAATCTGCCAGAGCTTTATCGGAGGCTTTCAGGATTCTGTACTCGCGTCCTCGACGCAAGTACAGAAATACCTCGTCCGGATGAATTCTAATTGCGGTCGTGTAGTCAGTAATCGCGGCGTCGCGCTGGTTCAAAGCATGTTCGGATTCCGCGCGACGAAAGTAGGCGTCCCAATCATTTTGGTCACGATCGATCAGAGACGAAAAATAAGGAATGGCGTCTTCTAATAGGATCACATTATTTGATTCCACCCATCCAACGCCCATATCTCCTGCTCCGTTCGCCTTAATCCAAACATGCTTGCCTTCGACCCGCTCGACCACCGAGACGACATTCACGCCTAATCCAGAAGCTTTAATGAGCTGAGGTTGACCATTCTCCGCTGGCGTGAAGTAGTCTCCAAAGCTTGTCAGCATTACGATTCGCTTTCCGGCCCAGTTTTGATCCGGCACGCGATTCGACTTTGCATTAGTTTGCGCCTGCAGCAAGGCAGCGTTCAGGAGAATCGTAACGCTGAACAATATCGTTAGAAGCGGGCGCGCGAATTGACGAACGATCAAAGTTGAAGAGTTCATCGCAATCTCCGTCATCATGAGACGTATGAAACAGTTCGAGAGTTAGGCTTCGCTCGATAGTGCCACAATCTTTCGCCCGCGCTCTATTGTAGAATCCCGTCATATACTTCCGTTGCGGAGGAACTAATGCGGGTTCGCGCCGCTCTGGTTTTCACGATTCTATTTTTTGCAGCGCTCGCTTTGCGCGACGCCGTCGCGCAGGAAAACCATCAGCACGCGCTCACCGAAGAAGAAGTCGGCTCCGTGAAGTTCTCTACCAGTTGCTCGCGCGACGTCGAAAATAATTTCAATCGCGCGGTAGCGATGCTGCACTCCTTTCAGTACGAGCAAGTGCGAACAGTCTTCGGCGAAATTGCGAAGCAGGATCCCCAATGCGCGATGGCGCAGTGGGGAATCGCCATGTCGCAGTTCCACGGACTGTGGAGCAACAGCAATTTTGCCGCCGGCAGAGCCGCATTGCTAAAGGCGCAGGAAATCGCGCAAGCAAATAAGAACACCACGCCCCGCGAACGCGGTTACATCGATGCGCTCGCTGAAATTTATCGGGTGGACGACAAATCGGAATTCGCGCACGCGCAGGCGTGGGAGCAGAAAATGGGCGCGCTGCAGGCGGCATATCCAACCGATGATGAAGCCTCGGTTTTTCACGCGCTCGCGCTGGACATTTCCGCTCCCAAAACCGACAAAACCTTCGCGAATCAGCGCAAGTGCGGGGAAATTCTTGAGCCGATATTCGCGCGTCAACCTCATCACCCCGGCGCCGCGCACTATCTGATTCATTGTTATGACAATCCCGTGCTCGCGGAGCAAGGCCTGAACGCCGCGCGAATGTACGCGAAAATTGCGCCGGCTTCGGCGCATGCGAATCACATGCCATCGCACATTTTCACGCGCGTGGGTTCGTGGGACGAATCGATCGCTTCCAATTTGAAGTCGGAAGAATTGGCGGCGAACGCGGAACGAACTTCCACAACTGGAGAAGCACGCGACCAGCGCTTGCACGCGATGGATTATCTCGAATACGCCTACCTTCAGACCGGACGCGTGAAGCAGGCGCGCGCCGTGCTCGACGAAATGGAATCACTCAAGCCCGTCGAGGGCCTGACGCTTCCCGGCGGTTATGCACTCGCCGCAATTCCGGCACGATTCGCTATGGAACTGAGCGATTGGAATTACGCGGGCGCATTGAAGCCCAGTGGCGCCGGTACTCCGTGGGCGCAGGCAATTACTTGGAATGCCATCGGCGTAGGCAGTGCGCGATCCGGAAATCTTGAACGGGCTGCGATTGCGGCAAACACGCTTGCGCACCTGTACGACGCGGCATCGAGACTGAACAATGAGTACTGGGGGAAGCAGATTGAAGTGCAGCACCGCGAAGTGGCTGCGTGGATATTTGAGAAGATAGGCCGCTCAGCGGATGCGATCGCTATGATGCGTTCCGCTGCGGATTTGGAAGGCACTATGGAAAAGGATGCCGTTTCACCCGGCGCTGTAGTTCCTGCGCGGGAAATGTTGGCTCAACTGCTGGCGCTCGAAAATCGTCCCGCAGAATCACTTGCAGAATATCAGGCGGTTTTGAAAATTGCTCCCAAACGTTTCAACGCAGTTTATGGTGCGGCGTGCGCGGCTGCGTCGGCCGGAAATCAGGAAACCGCCAAAACTTATTTTCGGGAATTAATCCAGTTTGCCGTCGGCGATGAGCGGCCCGAATTGTTGGCCGCTCGAAAGTACACAGCCAAGTAGGCACGTTTTCACGAGACACCTGCGTTAGTCCGCGACGTTCCACACATACAGAAATTCCGCGTCCGTCGCCGTAGCCACTTTCCGCGATTCCTTCCGCGTGGCGCGATTCAGTGCGGAGCGCACTTTCTCTTTCGATTCCGCCAGTTCAGCGAGCGGAACTTTCAGCGCGGAGCCCGTCTTCAAATTGTCCAGATCTTTCAAAATTGTCGTGATGATCGACTTGTGCTTGCCGTTCCGTCCTTGCGGAATATTGGCTTGCACCATCGTTTTGAAATGCATAGGAGCGGCTTTGGTTGAGTTGGTTGCCACGTCGTCCTCCTTGACGATAGATACGTTAACCTAACGACGCGCTATCGTATCCAATCGTAAAATAATTTGTCAAGTAAAATAAAACGAAAATTATCGCTTCTGTCCGCTCATACGAGGTAGGGTAGTCGTAATGCTACGCATGCCGTAACGAGCCCCTGATTCTGCGCTATTCACGCGATAAGCCCGCCCTATAAATCTGCTCGGAAACTTAAAGATCTCACCCGTATCACTTGCACCCTGCTAGTTTTCAATATGGGTTCAGGAGCTATGGAAATGTCGAAAGCCCCAACGCACTACGAGCAAGTGCCACTCGGCTTAGTGATGAAGATTTTGGAACTGCATGAGCAGCGAAAAGTGTCAGAAGAATCTAGCCGAAAAGATAAGCAAGGTCAGAATGCGGCTCGGCCGCAAAGTACAGTCGAAAGGAAGGGGGCCTGACATGAAGAAAACTCCGCTCGATATTTTCCGCGTGGAACCAAGCGGTGTGCTCTGGGTGGAATCAGCCGCGACGCTCGAAGACGCCAAAGTGCGTATCCAGCAGTTCGCAGCCCGTAAACCAGGGGACTATGTAGTACTCAATCAATTAACGGGCGACAAGCTCGTGTTCAATGCCGGATGTGCGTCCACGGGAGTCTTCCAGTGAGCGCCCTCCAGGTGCGAAGGGATGGCAGCATGACTGATGAGAGCGTAGCGATTGATAAGTTGCGGCGGATTGAAGATTTGTGGGAACAGTTGAAGGCAGCGAAGACCAGCACCTCTGAATACGAGACGCTCATAAAGGAGATTCGCGTCCTATCAGTCGAATATCAAAAGCTCGTAGAAGCCGTCAAGAAACTAAACTAAGGAACTACCGCTTATGAACGATCACAACCTGGAGTATCCCGAATGGCAGGTTCCGCTGCAGGAAGTGATTCTGGAGTCTGATCCAGCCAAATTGCCCCACAAAATAGAACAGTTGGAAGCCGTGATTTTCGACCGCTTGCAACAATTGCGCACAAGCCATGCTGCCGAGCCCGAAAAACAGGCGATCGATGACGCTCTGAATATGCTGCGAACGGTTCAGCGCGAACGCCTGAATTATCCTGACTGGAAATCACCGCAAAAATCCTCGTAGGGTTTCCTACAGTGTTTGTCTGATGGTGTCACAGCCCCAATACTGATTATGTGTAGTTCGGATACGCCTAGCGGCCAGTGCCCAGCTGACTTGCCGGACGCGCGAGGGCACGTGGAGCCTAACAGTCCAATTACGAAGGTCCGCGCGGACAAGACGGCATTGGTGGTGGAGGACAACGCCGCAATCCGTAAGATGATGGTGTCGGCTTTTCTGGCGAATGGCATCTTCAAAGCCTGCGTCGAAGCGGAAAATGGCGAACAGGCTTTGAGAGTTGCACAGGAATTTCATCCGGACATTATTACCTTGGACCTTTCCATGCCGGTGATGAACGGAATGGAAGCGGCGGCGAAGCTACGGAAGCTGCTCCCCAAAGCGCCAATAATCATGTTTACTCTGTTCGGGGATGGACTGTCTCAGATCGAGGCTGCTAAATCCGGCGTGAACCTTGTACTTTCGAAAAGCACGCCGCTTCCTCAGCTGATTATCCTGGCACACCGGCTCTTAGGTGTACCGGATTAAAGTCGTATCCTTACGCCAGGTACTTCGCGAGCGGCTCCCAGTAATTTCCTTTCCATCCGGCCGCAAGACTTTCCGCTTCACCTTTCGGAAAGCCGTTATGGTCAAAAATAATTTTGGTTCCCGAACCTTCTTCGGTGAGCGTGAATTTCGCAATCGAGAACGCGCCTGCATCCCAGTGTGAAACGCGCCAGGCCTGCACGATGCGTTCGTTCGGCACAAGTTCCAACTCGCGTCCGAAAATGATGCCGCCAAAAAGTTTGAACGCGCCGCCGGCTTCACGGCTGATTTCCGCGGGCGCCGGATCTTTCACCATGCCGGATTTCATTGCACCGCTGAGCTTCACAATTTCGGTGAATTGTTTTGCGTCGGTCAGCGCATCGTAGACGCGTTTGCGGCTGGCGGCGAAAACATTTTCCATGTGAATGGAATCCGCGGCGTGAGAAATTACATCTTCGGGCCGCGCAAATAATCCAGCAGCGCCGAACGTGAGCGCGCCGAAGGTGATGGCCGCGCCGGAAATTAGTTGGCGGCGCGTGGGAGCCTTTACTGCTGCGGTCAAATTGGCACTGGCGCTCGCATTCGTCTTCATGAATCCTCCATGATGTGCGTCGGCTATTCCGTGCATAAGAATATCGCGTCGGAACGTATTGAGGATATTAATTTATTGACCCGGCGCAATCGACGAGCGGGGAGAAGGCAAAATCTCAAGTCCATTAACAATTCGCTCGATAGCTCCAACGGATTTTGACCAGTGGATACCGTTGTGGCAGGGCTATAATCTTTTCTACGGGCGTCCTTCGTTGCCGGAAGAAATCACGAACACAACCTGGTCGCGTTTCTTCACCGCGCACGATCCGATTCACGCCATCGTCGCTGAAAAAGATGGGGAACTGCTGGGACTCGCACATTATTTGTTTCATCGCAGCACAATTCAGATTAAGCCGATATGCTATTTGGCGGACCTCTTTACGAATGGTGCGGTTCGTGGAAAGGGAATCGGCCGCGCGTTGATTGAAGCCGTCTATGAACACGCGAGAGATGCGGGATGTCCGCGCGTTTACTGGCAGACGCACGAAACGAATCTAACGGCGATGAAGTTGTACGACAAAGTTGCAGAGCGTTCGGGATTTGTGGTGTACCGCAAACAGCTCTCAGAATAAGCATGCCTCCGAAGATCGCGGATTATCAGCCTGAATGGATTTTACGATGTAGAATGTTGGCATCATGCCTCTATTTGCAAGAATGGTATTTAGCATAGTGAATATTCGCGCGCGGCGAGGGCTCTCTTCGCCCGACGAAAATGAATCGCGCTCGCGCGAAGCGCGCAGTAGCAAAGCGAGTGCCGATGAAATAAATTTGGCAACGAATCACGCGGCGCGGCGAACCGGCGTACGCGGAGAAACTTTTGCGTACTGGTATTTAAGAACGCGCGGATACGTGATTGTGTCTCGCAATTTCATGGTGCCGGGAATGAAAGGCGAAATTGATCTGGCCGGATACGACGGCAAAGTGCTGACGTTTATTGAAGTGAAAACGCGCACGAGTGGCGCGGACGAAATTGTGAAACCGGGTGAGAGGAAAGTTCTGCCGGAGGACGCGATGACGGCTGGGAAACGTCACAGTCTGGTGCGTATGGCGCGAATGTTCATGGCGGAATGGCGGCTGAAAGATTGCGATTGCCGGTTCGATGTGTTGGCCATTGAATCGCAGCAAGGAAAAACTCCGGTAGTGCGCTTGCACAAAGATTGCTTTGGAATTTCCGGCCGAGTTTAAAAAGACTTTGACGTCATCCTGAAACGAACCGATCAGGTTCGTTGCCTTGAAGGAGATCCGGCGGCGCTTTTTGACGCCGGGGTCTTCTGAGTTTGTTAAGAGGGCCGAAAATTGCGGCGGTCAAAAAATCTAGACCCCGGCGTCAAAAAGCGACGCCGGATATCCTTCGCTTCGCTCAGGATGACGTCAACCGCAGAGTCGATTCGCGATCAGTCGGCGCGAAAATGAAATCATGCGCGCTGCTTACCCATTTTGAACCTGTCTTAAGAGTGCGCGTTGCGCGCGCGCGTTCCACTGCTTACAATGTAAGCGACGTCGGAAACCTCCGGACGAATGTATCGAAAACGAGTTTGTAAAGTGAATGCGGGAGGATTGTTTGCCTGAACTGCGGAAGGACCCGATCACCAATCGCTGGGTGATTATTTCCACGGACCGCGCCAAGCGTCCCACGGATTTCGTGCGCGAAAGCGTGAAAATTCACAACGAGGGAATTTGTCCGTTCTGTTATGGAAATGAGAACAGGACTCCGCCTGAGTTGCTGGCCTATGGACGCAATGGCGGAAGCGCGAACGGGCCTGACTGGAAAGTCCGCGTGGTGCCGAATAAATTTCCGGCGCTGGGCATCGAAGGCGATTTGGATCGCAGCGGTGAAGGACTGTTCGATCGCATGAATGGTGTTGGCGCGCATGAAGTGATCGTGGAAACGCCGGACCACAACATGACGCTCGCGCAATTGGACGAGAAAGCCATCCTGGACGTCCTTTTCGCGTTTCGCGACCGCATGCTGGATCTGAAAAATGACAAGCGATTCCGCTACATTCTAATTTTCAAAAATCACGGCGATGCTGCGGGCGCTTCATTGGAACACACGCATTCGCAATTGATCGCGCTGCCGATTGTGCCCAAGCGCGTGCGCGAAGAAGTGGACAACGCGCGAAAATATTACGAAGAAAAAGAGCGCTGCATTTTCTGCGACATGATCCGTCAGGAGCGCGAAGAAAGTATTCGCGTGATTTCAGAGACGCCGGAATTTATCGCGCTCGCTCCTTACGCGCCGCGATTTCCATTTGAGGTTTGGATTCTGCCGAAGGTTCACAGCTCGTCATTTGAAAATAATCAGACGCCCGTTTTCGCGACACTCGCACGCGCGCTGAAAGATATTTTGACGCGCATCGAAATCGTGCTCGATAATCCCGCATACAATTTGATGATTCACACCTCTCCGATTGGCGAAGAATTGAACCAGCATTATCACTGGCACATCGAATTAATTCCGAAGCTAACCAAGGTTGCGGGATTTGAATGGGGCAGTGGATTTTATATTTGTCCAACTCCTCCGGAAGAATCTGCAAGATTCTTGCGCGAAGCTGCAGTGCCGGTGGCGAAGACGTAAAGCACCTCATTACTAGTAAATTCCCAAACAAAAGAACCGGCTGGAAGCCGGCGCTACGCCTCATTTTCGTGATGAATTCTACGCTTGGCGTGTAATCGTCCCCCAGCTATGAATATGCCCCGGAATAGTGCAGTTTTGGTGAAACCGCGCATCAATATAAAAACAAACGACTTATAAGTCCTTTAGTTTGATATTCTTGACACGATTCGCGTCCGTAAGTCCTTTGTTTTGATATTCATGACAAAAACAGGGGGGAGGGGGTACCCCCTCAAAAAGGCAAGATAGGTCTCCGCTCATCACACCGGGAAATCGCGAAAGAAAAGCCGGCTGGAAACCGGCGCCACGTCCGACTCTCGCCGGTTT
Source organism: uncultured Acidobacteriota bacterium (assembly GCA_963778235.1). GTDB lineage: Bacteria > Acidobacteriota > Terriglobia > Acidiferrales > UBA7541 > DASTCZ01. Next base: position 1,647,678 of record CAVZTQ010000004.1, read on the forward strand.
TGTAGCGCCGGCTTCCAGCCGGCAGTATTTCATTCTACCTTGAGAATTAATTTAGTACCGCCAGCTTTTCACGTCCGCACCTGCTGGAGCGGTTTTTAGCATTTGCTCTTGCGCGGCTACCAGCACGCGCTGGGTGAAGGTTTGACCGCCTTCGCGTGTGGTGGATCCCGGAGGCCCGGTGTAGCAATGCGGTTGGTCGACGCCGTAATCGAAGTCGGCGGCGTAGTGCGGATTTTGGGACGCTTCCATCGAGCGCTGCATGAGGTGGACGGCGTGATCCAAATAATAAGTGTCCGCGGTGCCGACCATCACGTGAAGTTTGCCGACAAGTTTCGGGCCGAGAGTTTTCCAATCGCGCTGCATGATGTAGGTGAGGTCGTAGTGATCGCGCCAGTAGGGAACAACCTCTTTATTAATAACACCGGTCAGCGGATTCCAAATTTCCACGGGATAGCCATCTTTTCCAACTGGGCTGAACACCGCTTGCCAGATGCCCCACTGTTCGCCGGAACGTCCGTGAGTGGCGAGGACCATTTCCCAGCGATTTGATCCTTCGGTGGTGGCTTCAATAATTCCATTTGCGCGCGCGCATTTCCGGTTGATTCACTTTAGCGAAGGGACCGATCGTCCAGTAGGCGTTTTTATCGTCATAAATATTCACGGATTGATAGCCGTGAAAATCCACCGGGTCAGGACACGCGCCCCACGCGCCGTTGTAATCATCGGGATAAAAAATCTGCGTGGCCAAAGTTTCCCAGCCGCCGGTTGAGCCGCCGAAAATTGCGCGCGCCCATCCCTGGCCGATGCCGTGAAATTCTTTTTCGATGTAGGGAATCAGTTCTTTGTTAATTGCTTCGCCGTACGGCCCGACGTTTTCCGAATCCACGGCGTAGGAATCATCGTAATAAGGATTGGCGTGCTGAATAATCAGTAGCAACATGCGCGGAAGTTTTCCGGTGGTCCAATCCTGATAGAACTGATAGGCGACTCCGCCGCGTCCAGCTGCCAGCCCACTTTCGCCGGCGGTGTTGTGGTAAACCGATAGTCGCGCTGGAAATGTCCGTGATTTACGAGCAGCGGATAGCGCGCGTCAGGATGCGTGGCCCAGCCTTCCGGCACCACGACGATCGCGCCGAGGTACATGTCATGTCCCCAAAATTTCGAGAGGACTGCGCTCTTGATTCTTACATGCTTCACCCATTCAGTATCTTTCGGCAGCTCGATGGGCTTTACGGTTTCTGTTAGTTGAATATCGATAGTGGCGCCGGAATGCGGATCAAAGTGAACTTTCTGCGGCTTGCTGTAGAAATTTCCGGGCTTGGTATTCCAGTGCTGGCCCTCGCCTTCGTCCATAGGCATTTTGATGGTGTGGCCGTCGGAGCGCTTGAAGGTGGTGTATTTGTTCAGGACGCCTTGAATCCAGTAATCGCCCGGTGGAATATCGGAAAAATGGTGCAGAGGATACCCTTCAGCCTCGCCGGGGATCGCGGCCTTCTGGCCGGGCGCAAGGCCGTCAACATCGGCGCCGAACAATTGCTGGGATCGCGCTTCCTGTTCTTCAATTTGCATGCGCGGCTCCGGATCGTTCGTTGTGGAGATGACGACGAAGACGCGGCCGTCTAGCGGAGTGGCGCTAAGATCTGAACCGAAAGAAACTGTGAACGGCGCGTTCTTCGCTTGCGGCGATTCCGGCGCGCGAGCTGCGCGAGGGGCGTTAGACTCACGAGGTGCCGCTACGAAAATTGCCGAGCCTGCGGCGAGGGCGACGAGGCACGCGAGCGCGTATTCGGTAAATTTACGTATGGTGCCGCGCGATTTACGTTGCGCGATTTGTGAAGAGTGAGAAGACATCAGAAATTTCCTCCGCGAAATGTGGATCAGGAATCAGGAGCGGCGCAATTGTAACTGAGAGTGGGTGGAATGTCTGCGAGAAGTGCGGTGCGAGATTCTTTGAGGGTAAATCATAAGGCTCTCAACGCAGAGACGCAGAGGCGCTGAGAAATCCCGGAGAAATATAAGTTGCTCGTCCGCACTTCGCACGGCGCGAGGAATCCGCTATACTGCGTTTACTCCACGCGGTACGTTTTAGCTGCGGCATCGCGGGGCAGTGCAGTCAGGGGCGCGGTACCCAAGTGGCCTAAGGGAGAGGTCTGCAAAACCTCCATTCGTGGGTTCGAATCCCACCCGCGCCTCCACTTCTTTCAAACACGTTTCAATTCCGTAGTCTTCAACGAATGAACTATGCTCTGCGTCGGATTGTCACCGCGCACACGTTTGCAGACTGTTTCTACTCGATGAGTCTGATTTACCGCGCGTCGGCGCGAAGGCGTGTAGCGCCGCCGCGGCTGACCCAAGTGTATGGAATATCGTCAGTGTCAAACGGCAAGCGCCAGTGGTCGGGATCTTGATAATTGTAAGCCTGGGTCGGAAGGTTGAGGACCAACGCATCACTGGTACCCAAATTCTGAAGTCCGTGCCAGATGCCGACCGGGATGACCACGAAAGCGGGTCGCGCGTCGCCAAGAAGCACTTCATTAATCATGCCGTGGGTGGGGCTTTCTTCGCGTCCGTCGTAGAGCACAGCCTTTAGATGACCCTGAGTGACGAAGAGGCGATCGACGGTGCGGGTGTGACAGCTCCAAGCGCCGATGGCGCCCGGCAAAAGGCGGGATTGGTATATGTGAATTACAGGCATGCCAGTCGGATCCCATTCAGGGCGGAAGACTTCGGTGATCACGCCATGATCGCGGGGAACGTGCAGAACTTCCTTGATTTGCACCCCATGGATGGTTTCTTTGAGTAGATGCCAATCTTCGGAAATAACCTGCGTATCCTTCTTAGCCGATTTGAGCATGGCGCACCTCCATCATGACGTTGGACTGCGGATGATATACGAAAACGGTCCTCTCAGCCTGAAATACTTTAGAGCCCCTTGAACCGCCGTTTCTTGCGAATCGTTACCCCTTTGGGTTTTCTCGATACCCATCGAAGGGCGTTCTTCATCGGCGGACTGTGAAGGATCTTTTCGCCGGTTCTCGAAAACACTGCACGGAGACTCGCAACGGAGCCAACGTATGCGCGTCGTTGCAATCCCTCGGCGAGCAACAATCTCCCCATCTCCACAGCTTCCAGGTCTTTTTCCTTGAGAATGCGCTCGGTCCACTGCCGCTGTTCGTCGCTCAATCGCTTTTTGTAGGCATCCTTGCGCCACCCGGCCGGAAATTTCACGGCTGTTAGACGGGAAACATGTTGGAATGCCAATCCTGCCTGATGCATGCGAAGCCAAAGATCCGTTTCCGGATCCACGTCAAGAGTGCGGTAGTCTGGCCAGCCGCCGACTTTCTCGGTAGCGGCTCGCCGATGCACAACGCCGGTCGGCGCCATCCAATCACCAGGCTGCAAGCCCTGTATTTCCCAGCCGGGCATGATGTTCCCTTCGGCGCCGATCATTTGAACAATCGAGTGGGCGATGTCCGCACCTGCGTCGATCGCGGCGACCAACACTTTAAGATGATGCGGCAGCCACAAGTCATCATGTCCGAGGTAAGCGATAATTGAGCCGCGAGCCTGACGGAGTCCCTCGTTATTCGGCGCAGATTGGTGACCGTTATTGACTGGCAGGTTTATCCATCGCAAGCGGGGATCGGTAATAGCAGTGACGACCTTCTCCGAGTCGTCTGTGCAACCGTCTCCGATAACCAGAAGTTCAAAATCAGCAAGACTTTGCCGCAGCACGCTCCCGATGGAAAAGGGCAGCACGCTGCTCCAGTTGTAAGTAGGGATGATGACCGTGACTTTGGGCGATGAGGAACTGCCAGACGGCCCGAGCATGCCGCGATGTTACCGCCTGGCCGCTGGACTCACAACGGCGTTTTTGTTGAAGGGTTTTATCACACAGCAAACCAATCAGGCGAACTCACTGCTTTATCTTCGGCGCTCGGCGCGAGAATTGGTTGGCAGGAGACGCGCGTCGTCAGGCAACGCTTTGGCCCGGTTTTTCATCGCATAGACACGCAGGAGAGCGCGCGTAAGATTGCGCTTCGCGGTTGTGCCAGGAATGCTTGAGTCTGCTAGAATGGACGCTCTTCGGCACGCTTCTTAATTTGCCGGCCCGTCAGCGGACACGTTTGTGTGTCTCATGAGGTATAGTTCGCCGCTGGGGAAGCAGTTCGGCGACATGGAAGCCGGAGTTGTGCCGGGAAAATTCCCGTGGAGTCATACATGATCACTGCAAGAGGCCTTGCCGTAGCCGGAGTTTGTTTGCTGCTGTCCGCTGTGCTGATGGCGCGGACGCCGCAAGCGGCGAACGGACACGAAGTTTCCGGCGCATACGCAATTCAGGAAGTAGAAGCCACGTCGGGAGTCAACGTGAGAGTGACGATGCATGTGGTTCTGAGCAGCAGCACGGACGCGACGCTGGAGAGTAAAGGCGTTTCGCTGCGCAGCCTGCTCTCGGGAACTTCGCAAACTCTTGCGGCTTCGTTCTCAATCCCCGCACACGGTAATGCGGACTTTACGGCTGGCGCTACGATCAGCGCCGCGGAATATAAATTGTGGCAGGAGGGCGGAAAGCCCATGTTGGTGCTGAGTCTACAAGCTCTTGACGGTTCGGAATTTACGCGTACGGTGGCGCTGTTGCCCACCGTTCATGCGGAGGCCAAGTGAACGTTCGCCGAATTATTTTGACGGGATTGTTGGTTCTTGGAATTGTTCCGGTTGCAGCGCGCGCGCAAAATAATATTGTCACCGTGGCGGGCGGCGGTCCGAACGCGACTCAGGCACTTTCTGCGAGCGTTGGCTTGCCGGTCGGTGTGGCTCAGGACGCTAATTTGAATTTGTACATCGCGGACTCCCACGGAAATATGGTGTACAAGATTGACATCACGGGACAACTGACGATTTTCGCGGGCACGGGCTCCGCGGGATATACCGGAGACACGGGTCTGGCAACTGCCGCACAGCTATCCGGCCCTACGGGACTTTTTGTGGATTCCAGTAATAATTTGTTCATCGCGGACAGCGGCAACAACGTGATTCGTGAAGTGAATGCGACGAGTTTGAAAATCACGACTGTCGCGGGAACGGGCGTAGCCGGTTTTTCCGGCGATGGCGCAGCAGCCACCAGCGCGAAGCTCAACAATCCAAATGGCGTTTATGTGGACGCGACCAACAATATTTTTATCGCGGATACGGGCAATCAAGTGATTCGCGAGGTGGTGGGCACGACGATTAACACCATCGCGGGAACGCACGGTGTTGCCGGGTTCTCAGGGAATGGCGGCTTGGCCACGGCCGCAGTGTTTCACAATCCGCTGAGCGTTTCGCTGGATAGCGCCGGAAATATTTATGTCGCCGACCACGACAACAACGAGATTCGGGAAATTCTAAAGGCGGGCGGAAATATTCAGAATTTCGCGGGATCACCAACGGGCGTTGCTGGAGCGACGGGTGACGGCGGATTGGCGACGGCCGGTCTGCTGCACGGACCTTCGGCGGTTTTTGTGGACACGGGCAATAACGTTTTTATTGGGGATACGGCGAACAGCGAAATTCGCGAAGTCACGTCCGTGGACGGAAAAATTGCGCGGGTAGCCGGAATTGGCATCCCGGGATTCAGCGGAGACGGTGGTCCGGCGAAGTCTGCCGCGCTTTCTTCACCGCTAGGCGTGTTTGTTGACGCGACGGGGAATATTGTAGTGGCAGATACAGCGAATCATTTCGTCAGGCAGGTGGTCGCAGCCAGCGGAAATATCCACGGTATCGCTGGAAACGGCCAATTGAGTTTCAGCGGAGACGGAGCGAGCGCGCTGAACGCCGCGTTGAATCTTCCGAGCGGTGTAGCGGTAGATGGCCCGCGCGATATTTTCATCGCGGATACGGCGAACAACGTGGTGCGTGAAGTTGTGGCGGCCAGCGGAGCAATTCAAACAATCGCGGGAACTGTGGGCGGCGCGCTGAACGGCCCCACCGGCGTATTTGTGGATAGCTCGAACAACGTGTACATCGCGGACACGAAGAACAATGTGATTCGCGAGTTGGTCGCGTCCACTGGAACGCTGCAAATCATCGTGGGTACAGGTACGGCTGGATCTTCGGGTGACGGCGGACCACCTGCACAAGCGCAGCTTCGGTTGCCGACAGGTGTGTACGTAGATAGCGCCGGCGATATTTTCATCGCGGACATGGGAAACAATTTGATTCGCGAAGTTGTATCTGCGACCGGGAAAATTCAGACGGTCGTGGGAACGAACACACCCCCGAACGGTGGAACAGCCGGATTTGGCGGAGACGGTGGGCTCGCCACGAGCGCCCTGCTTTCCGCGCCGACAGGAGTTTTTCTCGACGCGCTCGGAAATATCTTCATTGCTGACACGGGCAATAACGTGATTCGCGAAGTGACCATTTCAAATCACAATATTAAGACGTTCGCGGGCAATCACGCATTGCCGGCGGGCTTCAGCGGAGACGGCGGACTTGCCACCGCGGCGCAATTGAATGGACCGCTTTCGGTGATCGTGGATCCTTCAGGTAATGTATTCATCGCGGATACGGCGAACAATGTGGTTCGTGAAGTACTCGCGAGCAACTCGAATATCAGTACGGTCGCGGGCAAGAATTCGCTCGGCGCAGGGTTCAGCGGCGACGGTGGTCTGGCGACACTCGCCCAGATGCATTCGCCGTCATCGATTGCGATTGATAGCCTCGGTGCCGTTGATATTGCGGATACGGGTAACAACAGAATTCGCAGCGTGGCGGGATTGGTGGTCGTTCCCGTTGCCAGCTTGACGCCGCCGACTCTTGCTTTCAATCCCACGGTAATTGCACGCAACAGCCCGGCGCAAATCGCGACGTTAACGAATACCGGCACGACTCCGATGCAAGTTGCGGGAATTAATTTCACGGGGCCTAATGCAAACAGCTTCAGCCAGACGAACAATTGCCCTGCAACTCTGCTGGGCGGCGCCAACTGCACGATCAACGTAACGTTCACGCCCTCATCCGGCGGATCGCTCACCGCAAATCTCAGCGTTTCTGATAGCGCGCCGGGCAGTCCGCAACTCGTTTCACTTACCGGCACGGGTGTTTCCGCGGTGACGCTGTCCCCGACCGGAATTTCGTTTCCATTGCAGATCAATACAACAAGCAGCTCGCCGAAATCGATTACCTTGACGAACAATCAGACCGTCACGCTGAACATTTCGAGCATCGCGCTTTCAGGCAGCAACGCCTCGAGCTTTTCGCAGATAAACACGTGCGGATCCGCGGTAACGCCCGGAAGCTCGTGTGTGATCACCGTGACGTTTACGCCGAATATCACCGGTTCCAACACGGCGATCATTTCGATTACTGATGACGCGCCGGGTAGTCCGCAAACTGCGACGATATTTGGCCTGGGCACCGGCGCAACCGCGACAATGTCTCCGAGTACGCTGACATTTACGACGCAAGCCGTCGCCACAACGAGCGCCGCTCAGACGGTGACGGTAACAAACAGCGGCAAGGAAACGTTGAACATCAGTGCGATATTTTTCACGGGCACAAATAACGGTGATTTCGCGCAATCGGCGACAACCTGCGGACCAACAGTGTTGCCGGGCGCGAACTGCACGATAAGCGTCACGTTTACGCCAACGTCCGGAGGATCGAGAACCGCGGCGCTCACCCTGAACGATAGCGCCGGCGATAGTCCGCAGAGCATCAATCTTTTCGGCACCGGCATCGACTTCCAGATTGTGGTGCCGAGCGGCGGAACAAGTTCGCAGACGGTAACGGCCGGGGGAAGCGTACTGTTCGCGGTCGAAATAGATGCGGTTGGCGGAAGCGCGTCCACTGATTCTATTAAGGTTACATTGTCGTGCGGAACCGTTCCGACCGGCGCTACTTGCACGCTGCCGCAACCCAGCGTCACGGTGTCTCCGGGAACTTCGGCCACAGTAAGTTTTAGCGTGAAGACCACGGCGAAGACGGGCTCAGTGCCGCCCAATAGCTGGCCCGATTTCCGATCACCATGGGGCCGCATGATGCTTGTGTTTTATACTTTAGCGCTGCTTGCGTTCCTGAGTTTTTATCGATGGACTCGAACGCATGCGGGTGGGCTCACGGGACGACGACGCAGACTGGCAAGCGGCATGCTGTTGATGATGCTGCTCGTAGGATCCGTAGGATTGGCGTCCGGCTGCGGCGGCGATACGACGGTGGTAACAACCGGCGGAGCCGGTGCGACCCCGCCGGGAACGTACAACCTATCGTTCACAGGATCGGCCGGGAACGATACGCACACTCTGATCGTCACGTTGATAGTTCAGTAGCAGGTGAGAATCGTTATCGTGATTGTGCGGAATTTGATAGTTTTGCCGTGTCACGTTTCGCGGATTGCCGTGCGCAAATATTTCACACATTTTACGCGAAGTCACTTTTCACGAATCGCTTCTACTTTTGCGTTCTTCTTGGCTGTGCTGATCGCCGCAGCGGCAGCATCTGCGCAGTCCGCACACATTCCTCACGGCACGTTGGAACTCGTCTCCGACACATCCTCGATTGCTCCCGGGCATGAATTTACTGTAGGTCTGCAATTTAAGATGGAGCACGGCTGGCACATCTACTGGCTAAATCCCGGCGATTCCGGCGAGCCTCCGCGCATAACCTGGCAACTTCCGAAGGGCCTTACCGCGGGTGATGTGCAGTGGCCTGCGCCGCAAAGGATGGGCGCGTCGACAATCGTGAATTACGTTTATGAGGGCGACGTTGTGTTAATGGCGCCGGTTCGAGCGGGCGCAGATTATTCAGCTGCTTCCGGAAACAAACTGGGAGCTGGCGTGAAATTCCTGATATGCAGCGAACAAATGTGCATGCCGGGCAAGGCGCAAGTGTCGCTGACCGTTCCCGTGAAAGCGCAACCCACTTCGGATTCTGGAACGGTGGCGATATTCGCTGCGGCGCGTGCGCGATTGCCGAAGCCGGCGCCCGCCGATTGGAAATTCTCCGGACGCGCGGAAAAAGATTCGTTTGTAATTGAAATTCAGGCGGGCCACCCGATCGTGAAGGCCGCGTTTTTCCCGTTGCACGAATCGGAAATTGAAAATTCCTCTCCTCAAGTCGTGGCGTCCCGCCCGACAGGACTGCGGCTTACGTTGCGCAAGTCCGGCGAGCTTACCAAGCCGCTGGCGAGCCTGAAGGGTGTGCTCGAATTGCCGGGTGGTGAAGCGTATCTGGTGGATGTGCCGATTACATCCGCTGAGCGTAAGTAGAGACCTTTTTCGGCAGAATAAAGTTTGCTATCCTCGGCAAATGGGCCCCCGCCTTGCCCACGATTTGTTCTTAGGAGGGAAACCAATGAAACGGTCATCGATATTTTCCGTCGAAATCTTTGTATGCGCCGCGTTGCTTTTTCTGGTAACTCCGCTGCTTTCAGCGCCGAAAGTCGGCGAGCTTGCGCCGGACTTTTCCGCAGCAGCGAGCAACGGCAAGACGTATCACCTCGCGGATTTTCGCGGCAAATTTGTCGTTTTGGAATGGCACAACAATGGATGCCCTTATACGCGCAAACATTACGAGAGCGGCAACATGCAGCGTCTTCAAAAGGAATGGACCGCGAAGGGCGTTGTGTGGTTCACGGTAATTTCTTCAGCGCCGGGCACGCAGGGTTTCATGACGGCCGACGCGGAAAATGCGTACATGGGCAAGATGAACGCAACTCCCACTGCGGCATTACTCGATACGAGCGGTGATCTCGGACACTTGTATGACGCAAAAACTACACCGCAGATTGTGATTATCAATCCCCAAGGCGTAATGATTTATGACGGCGCGATTGATGATCATCCAACTTCCGACGCGAGCGACATTCCCAACTCAAAGAATTACGTGCAGGATTCTCTCACTTCTGCGCTGGCAGGAAAGCCGCTGGCAATGGGCGCCACTCGGCCGTATGGATGTTCGGTGAAATACGCCGGCGCTTCGCACTGAACAAATTGAATTCTAAGTGGACGAGTAATTCGGGAGCATTTGGAAATCCGGGAGCTCCCGATTTATTTTAATCCCCGCGGTGTGCTAAAGTGCCGCCTGCGGCAAACATGCCCCAACCACAAACAATCGGACGCTACGAAATTCTCTCGGAACTCGGTCACGGTGCGATGGGCTCCGTCTATCGCGCGCATGATCCGACGATGGATCGTACCGTCGCGATCAAAACAATTCTTGCCGCTGCGCTCACCGGTCCATTGGCTGGGGAATACCGTGAACGATTCATCCGTGAAGCGCGCGCCGCAGGGCGCCTGTCGCATCCGGGAATCGTGACTGTCTATGACGTAAACGAGCAGGAAGGTACGCCGTATCTTGTGATGGAATTTGTGGCCGGCAGATCTCTTGCCGCTGCGATGGACGCGGGTGAGCGATTCAGCATTGACCGAATTTACGAGTTGGGCCAACAAGTTGCCGAAGCGTTGGGGTACGCGCATCGCAACGGCGTGGTTCACCGCGACGTGAAGCCCGCTAACATTTTGCTGGCCGCGCCGGGACCCGGTGAAGTGGAGCGCGCGAAACTCGCCGACCTGGGCGTTGCGAAACTTACTGCGACGCAAATCACCACCACCGGGCAATTGCTGGGCACTCCGGCTTTCATGCCGCCGGAACAATTCACAGGCGTTCCAATTGATGGCCGCGCCGATTTGTTTTCACTCGGCGTAATCTTGTATTGGCTCGCTACGGGCGATAAGCCTTTCGCCGGCGACACTATTACCGCCGTCTCCTACAAAATTGTTCACTCCGAACCCGCGCCGCCGCGCCGTATCAATCCCGCGGTGCCTGTGGCGATGGAACGGATCATCATGAAGTGCCTGGAAAAAGATCCGGCTACGCGTTACGCAACGGGCGAAGCGCTTGCCGCGGATCTAGCCGCGGGACACGCGGGACGCGACGTTTCTCAAATGACTCCGCCCGTGCAGCGCACCACTTCGGGATCGATTCTCGCGCCCGTTGCGCACATGGATGGCGATCCAAATACGACATTGGATACCGACGCGCGGTTGCAGATGGCGACGGCCGGCGGGCAAGCGACGGTCAATTCATCGCAAGTTCCCGGCGCGGCAGTGAACGCGAGTGGTGGTCCGGGCGCAATCCCGAAAGCTGCGCCGAATGACACGGCCAATATTGCTGCGCAAGCTGCCGCCGGGCCACCGGCGAAAAAAAGTACCCTGGGCACGCTTGCAATCGCAATCATCGCTGGCGTTCTGGTGGTCGGAACCATTTCGACGGTCACGATTGTTCGTCATCGACGGCAGTTGCGCGAGCAGGCGGACGCGGCGCAACAACAGGAAGCAATTCTTGCAGCGGATCGCGCGAAAGCCGACGCGCTTGCCAAGCAAGCCGCGGCGCAAACCGAAGCTGCGTTCACGCCGCCCGATCCAAATGCTCCGGCCACGGGACAAGCGGGGCAGATGCCAGCGGGTCAACCATCGGCGACGAAGCAGACCGCGAGCAATTCTGCGCCGGGAAGCGGAACAAATTCCAGCTCGGCAACTGATAAGAAATCCGGCACGAAGACGCCCGCGACGCGCGGACTTGCCAAACCCACTGCACCTGTAACTCCGGCGCCGGGATCAAATCCCGCGCAGCCCAATCAGACGGTTTCACTGCCGCCGCAAGTGCAGAATCCCGCGCCAGCTCCGACGGTTTCAACTCCGCCGGTGACGACGCCGACTACAAATCCCTCTGCGCCAGGGAACTCCGGAGCGTCCGCGCCACCGGCTGCGGCCAAGCCTGCGGATGCCGTTTCAACGGCGGATTATGCGAAGCTCCGCATCGACGACCGAACCGTGCCGAACGGCGTAAGTTTTACAGTGATGATGGACGGCAAAGTGCTTTTCCAGCGCGGCGCGCTTGCCGATGGCGCACAAGATCCGAAGCACGACGACGATTCCATTCAGCCGGGAACGCATCAGTTCCACGTGGTCACTTCGCAGGGCGGACTGCAAGTTGCGGAATCGAACAATGTTCGCTTTGACCTTCAGGCAAAGAAGAAATTGACGCTGAAAATTGAAGTTCGCGATGGCGCGAGCGGTCAAATGCTAAAGCGCAATTCCAAACCGGACGCCGGCACTGCGAGCTTTCAAATTTCAGTGAAGCCTACAGGATTGCTGGGCTTCTAGTATTTTGATTTAGTTTCATCACGCCGCCAACTTCCGCTTTTCCTCCAATAGTCGTCGCGCAATATTTGTTCTTCTTTGGAACATGTCCTTGATTGCACATACACGCCCACGTCAAGTGCTTAGTATGAATTGAACCCCCTTCATGGATCAGTGTTTGTCATTCGCTGACGATTGCCGAACGCTGTCTACATCTCGGAGAAAAACATGACACTGGCCGCGCGTAAGAGGATGCATTGGCAAGAGGGCGTATTGATTGCGGCCGTTCTGGTTTGCTGCCTAGCCAAGCGGGCGGAATCGCAGACTCTGCCTCCAATTGCTCATCCGGCATCGGCAGCAGGGGACCTCACGCAAATGTCGATCGAAGATCTCATGAATCTTGAAGTTACTTCGGGCGCGAAAAAAGAAGAGCCGGTTCAGCGTACAGCCGCGGCAATCTTTGTAATCACCAGCGAAGACATTCGCCGCTCGGGCGCAACCACACTTCCCGACGTGTTGCGCATGGTGCCGGGCCTTGACGTGGCGCAAGTCAGCGGAAATACCTGGGCGATCAGCTCGCGCGGATTCAACGATGCATTTGCAAATAAAATGCTGGTACTCATCGACGGCCGCACCGTGTACTCGCCCGTTTTTTCGGGAGTTCTGTGGGACGCACAGGATTTGCTGTTGGCGGACATCGACCGGATTGAAGTAATTCGCGGACCGGGCGCGGCGCTGTGGGGCACCAATGCCGTCAACGGCGTAATCAACATCATTTCAAAGACGGCAGTGAAAACGCAGGGCAGCTCGGCCACGGCAGGCGGCGGAAATGTCGAAGGTGGTTACGGCGCCGCTCAATACGGCGGCCGGCTCGGAAGCGAAGGATTCTTCCGCATTTTCGCAAAAGGCTTTGCAAAATATTCGGTTCCGGGCGTTCCAGGCCAGGGCCCGCAGGACGGTTGGGATCTTGCACATGGCGGATTCCGCGCAGATTGGAGATTAAGTCCGCGCGATTCGTTGACCGTTGAAGGAGATCTGTACCGCAGCAGCGGACAAGGAACCACAAACTTTACCACGTCGCTCGCGCCGCTGATATCCGCGCCGTTGCCGGGTACGCTCGCGAACTCCGGCGGCAACGTGCTGGCGCACTGGAACCGCACATTTTCAACGCGCTCGGAAATAAATCTGCTGGGCTACTACGACCGTGCGAACTCAGATACCAGTTTTATTCATGCAGTGGTGAATACGTTTGACGTCGAGCTTGAGCATCGCATCGCAATTGGAAATCGAAATGAGATTGTTTGGGGCGCCGGGTACCGGCGAATTGATATCAGCACGATCGGCACGGTAGCGGTGTCATTCGCGCCGCCTCGAATTACCGAGAATCTCGCGAATGCCTTTTTGCAGGATCAGATCGATCTCTTGCCCGGAAGATTGCGATTAACTCTTGGCGGCCGCGTCGAGCGCGTGTATGGCGGCAAATTCAACTTTCAGCCGGACGCGAGACTATTGTGGACGCCGTCTATCCGCCAAGCCGTCTGGCTGGCAGCGTCGCGAGCGCTCAGAGGCGTCTCGCCGGCCGACACGAGCGTAAATAGTTCTCTGGCAGTGACTCCTGGCCCGGGAGGGCTGCTGGTTGTTCCACAAGCCCTTGGAAATCCCAACATGCGGGCCGAGGCATTGATTGCGTTCCAGGCGGGCTATCGTGCCGAACTTACTTCAACTGTTTCGGTTGATGCCACCGCATATTTTAACAAGTACACCCGCTTGCGAGGCGAGGATACGGGAATACCAATTTTTGAAACAGGCGCGGGAATTCCGTTTCTTCTCGTCCCCGAGACTTCCAACAACAAAGTATCCGGCGAGACGCACGGGATCGAATTCTCCGGTACATGGAAACCGATCTCAGTTTGGAAGTTAAGCGGCGCATATACCTGGTTGGATGGCGCTCTGCACGACGGTTCCTTCGGTGCGCCGCCGAATACAACGGCCACCTATCTAAGCTCACCGCACCATCAATTCAGTATTCGCTCAAGCCTCAATCTTCCCCATAGGCTGGAGTTTGATAGCGCGCTGTATCGTGTTGGCCCGCTGGATACGCTAGAGGTTGCCGGGTATTACCGGTTGGACGCTCGATTCGGGTGGCACGCCGGCGAACACGCTGAATTCGCCATCGTCGGACAGAATCTGCTCTCTCCGAATCACAGGGAATCTCCGTCGGAGCCGGACTGGTTTGCCGCTGTCTCCGTTCGCAGAAGCTACTACGCGAAGGTTACCTGGAATTTTCAAGGAAGCCCGAAAAAATGAAGTGTAGTGCACTGCGAACTAAGAAGCCCATCGCTCGCCGTGCGCGCCTTGCTGGCGCGTTAGCGTGCTTTGGGGCGTTCCTCGCTCCGGCGTGCTTCGTCTCCGCGCAAGCATCCGCTTCGCAGTCTTCTCCCGTGCTTTCGCAGGCGCAGATTCGCGCGGCATTCATATTTAATTTCTCAAAATTCGCGGAGTGGCCGACGCAGGCATATGCCGACGCCGGTTCTCCGATGACAGTGTGTTTCGTGGGCGCTGAAGACGTGCGCACCGCTTTCCAAAGTCTTTCTGTCGGCAAGGCCGTGACCGGCCACTTTGTGGAGGAACGAGCAATCAAATCAGCGGGCGAACTCCACAACTGCCAGGTTGTTTACATCGATTCGTCAAATGGTTCGCTCGTGATTGACGCGGTGAAGTTCGTGCGGCAGACCCCTGCACTTTCGATTGGAACGTCCGACGACTTCCTCGCGCGCGGCGGCATGATCCGGCTCCTGGTGGAAAACAATCGAATGAGATTTGACGTAAACGTCGGCGCTGCTGAGCGCGCCAAGATCCATCTGAGTAGCAAACTACTGGCGCTGGCGCGAAGCGTCGTGGCCCTTCCCGATCCGGCGGGCAATTGAAATGAAATTCATCCACCAACTTCCGCTGGCGAAAAAAATACGGGCGCTTACGATGGTGACGACTTGCGTTGCGCTGGTGTTGGCCGGAATCGTGTTGCTCGGATTCGAGTCGTATTCTTTTTATCACACGCGCGTTGAGACGCTGCAAGCCGTCGCCGGGATCGTCAGTTCCAATACTTCGGCCGCAATTATTTTTCACGATCCGGATTCCGCAAAAGAAATTCTCGGTAGTTTATCCGCGAAGCAGAGCATCACGGCGGCCAGTCTTTACGCCAGTGATGGAAGCGTGATTGCCGTTTACATCCGCGACCGGAACGATCAATTTCAAGCGCCGCCGGTCGCGGAGGACGGCTACGCTTACTCACGGCGCCGCATCCGGATGTTTCACTCCATCCGCTACAACGGAGAGACCATCGGTACTCTCTACCTCGAATCCGACATTTCCGAACTTTACGATCGACTGGGACAGTATGTCGCCGTGCTCTGCGCCGTTTTCCTCATTGCACTTCTTGCCGCTTCCATTATTTCCGCGCGATTGCAGGAAGCCATCACTCGCCCCATACGGGAACTAGCATGGACGGCGAAAATGATTTCCGTCGAGCGAAACTATTCCATGCGCGCGACGAAGGAATCAGACGACGAACTGGGCCATCTTGTCGAGGGTTTCAACCAGATGCTCTCGCAGATTGAGTTGCGCGATGTCGATCTGCGGAAGGCCCATGATGAACTTGAACGCCGCGTAGAACAGCGAACCGCGCAGCTGCAGTCGGAGATCGTAGATCGCCGCAACGCCGAGGACCGGTTAGCTGAACGCACAGCATATTTGAACGCGCTGATCGAAACTGCTCCGCTCGGTATCGTCGCGATGGATGCCGAAGTGAAAATTACGCTTTGCAATCCGGCGTTTGAACGGCTCTTCGGGTTTGCGCAGTCGGAAATCATCGGCAGAGACATTGACGCGTTAATCTGCGATGACATTGAAATCAAGCAAGCCGTCGAACTTACTCGCCGGGGAGTTTCCGGTGAAAGCATTCACACAACTGCACGACGTCGGCGAAAGGACGGAATCGCTCTTTGACGCCGAAATTTATGCCGTTCCGATGCTCACCAATGGCGAACTCGTCGGTGCATTCGGACTCTACGCCGATGTGACGGAGCGGAAGACGGCGCAGGAAGCGCTTGAGTTGAGCGAGTCGAGAAGAATCGCATTTCAGGATGCTTCGCTTGACGGCATTGTCGCTCACAACGTCGAGCAAGGCATCACAGAATTCAATCCGGCAATGGAAAAGATGCTCGGAGTCCGAAGGATTGAAGCGATTGGGAAACCGTTCGAGCAGGTCTTAGTCCCGATGCGTTTGCGAGAATCATACCGCGCCGATATGTACGAATATCTGTCGACCGGGAAATCAGATTTCGTCGGACACCAGGCTGAGGTGGTGCTGAGCCGTCACGATGGAAGTGAATTTACTGCGGATATCGCGGTGACGGCCGTCCAAGCGAAAGCCGCCACATACTTCATCGCCACAATTCGCGACATCACCGATCAGAAAGCCGCTACCCAGCGGCAGGCAATTCAATACGGCGTCACTCGCGTGCTGGCGGATTCGCCCTCACTGGACGATGCGATGCCCCGGATTCTAACACTCATTCGCGAAGGCTCGGGCTGGGACCTGGGGCTTTTCTGGATCACGAAACCTGATACGCAAAAGCTCTGGCGCAGGGAAATCTCAAGCGCAGCAACCAGCGACTTTCGTGAATTCAGCGAGGCAACGGCCGGCTTGATGATTTCTCGCGGCGAGGGATTTGCCGGCGAGGTCTGGGTTCGCGGCGAACCGGTATGGATTCCAGACATCGAAGAGCGCAAAGATCCGGCCGTGCTGGCGCTCGCACGAATTGCACATCAGCGCTCGGCCGTCGCGTTCCCTGTCGATTTTGAAAATGAAGTGAACGGCGTAATGCAATTTCTAAAAGGAGAACCGCGCGCGGCGGACGACAAACTGATCACGGTCTTTCGCTCGCTGGGCAGTCAGATTGGACAATTCATTGCGCGAATGCGGGTGGAAGAACAATTACGGTCCGCGAAGGAGTCCGCGGAATCCGCAAACCGCGCCAAGAGCGAATTCCTTGCCAACATGAGCCACGAAATTCGCACGCCGATGAACGGCATTCTGGGAATGGCCGAACTGGCGCTGGATACGAAGCTCGAACCCGAGCAACGAGAATATCTGCAGATGGTGAAGTCTTCCGCCGACGGATTGCTCGGCGTGATCAATGACATTCTGGACTTTTCTAAGATCGAAGCCGGCAAACTCGATTTGGAATTCATTCCGTTTGAGATTCGTATTGCTTTACTGGACACCCTGAAGGCACTCGCGATGCGCGCTCACAAGAAGGGAATCGAACTGACTGTCGATATTCCGGCCGCGGTTCCGGAGGACATCGTTGGCGATCCCACGCGCCTCCGGCAAGTTCTGGTGAACCTCGTCGGCAATTCCATCAAGTTTACGGAGAAAGGCGAAATCAAAGTGCGCGTGGAAATTGCAGAGCAGAAGCCGGAGTCGACGATGTTGCATTTCATGGTGGAAGATTCCGGCATCGGTATTCCCGCTGACAAACTGAAAACGATTCTCGAGCCTTTCACGCAGGCAGATAGTTCCACGACTCGGCGCTATGGCGGCACGGGACTTGGATTGAGCATCGCGAAGCAGTTGGTTGATTTAATGGGCGGCCGCTTCTGGGTGGAAAGCGAGGCAGGAGTCGGCAGCACGTTTCATTTCACAGCGTCATTTGGGATTGGTGTTGCTCATCCGCATCCCGGAATTCTTAGTCTAGAAAAAGTACAAGGCACACAGGTTCTGGTGGTGGACGATAACGGCACGAACCGCAAAATTCTCGTTGAGATGTTGAACAATTGGAAGATGGCACCGGCCGTAGCGGTTGGAGGAGAAGCTGCACTCTCGATTCTCGACGCCGCGTCCGCCGCGCACCGTCCGTATCCGCTGATTTTGTTGGACGCGCACATGCCTGACATGGACGGATTCGCCGTCGCGGAAAAAATTCGTGAAAATTCCCAACTAGCCGGAGCAACTATCATGATGCTCACTTCTGATTTGGCGGCAGGCGATAAAGAGCGGTGCCGAAGACTTGGGATCACTTCGACGCTCATAAAGCCCATCCAACAGTCCGAATTGTTGGACGCGATTCTCAGTACGCTCGCGCAGAGCGGAAGTGCGCCGCCCGCATCGCCAGCATTGGAAACTCCCGTCGTGGCCAAACGCATTGGCGCGCCGCGGCGATTTCTGCTGGCGGAAGATAATCTCGTCAATCAACAACTCGCAGTTCGCTTGCTCGAACGGCAAGGCGATCGTGTAGTCGTTGCCAACAACGGAAGGAAAGCGATCGACCTGCTGGTAGAAGCAGGTTTTCATGGGTTCGATGCTGTGCTAATGGACGTCCAAATGCCTGAAATGGATGGCCTGGAAGCGACCGCAGAAATCCGCAGGATTGAACAACAGACGCACACTCACATGCCGATCATCGCGATGACTGCTCATGCGATGAAAGGCGATCGCGAACGCTGCATTGCAGCGGGAATGGATGGCTATGTCGCTAAACCAATTTCGTTGGTTACTCTGATGGCGGAAATCGACCGCCTTGTGCTCACACGTTTTCAGCGGGAACTTTCATTCAACCGGACAGAATTGCGCGATCGTCTGCAAGGAAATGACGAACTGATGAGCGAATTGATCCAGTTATTCATCGACGACGTGCCGACACAATTGAACGCGATCGCAGTCGCCCTCGCGGAACATTCCGCGCCTCAGTTGGAAAATGCAGCGCATTCGCTTAAAGGAAGCGCGTCGAGTCTTGGAGCAAACACACTGTCCGCTATCGCGAGAAAACTTGAAATTCGGGGCCGTGATGAAAAACTCGCAGGCGCCGAAATTGAACTCACCGAATTGAATTCTGAATGGGAATTGCTGAAGCCGGAACTTCTCGCAGTAAGCTCGGAGGTAGCACGTTGAAAGTTCTAATTGCCGATGATAATGCTGTTTCGCGTATGTTGCTCGAAAGACTTCTTAGCAAATGGGGCTACGAAGTAATTCAGGCCAATGACGGCGCTAAAGCGTGGGAATTCTTGCAGGCAGAAGATCCTCCGCGCCTGTTGATTCTGGATTGGATGATGCCCGGCATGTCCGGCCCGGAAGTGTGCCTCGAAGCGCGCAAGCGCGTAGCCTGCGCTTACGCGTACATTTTGCTGGTCACGTCAAAGGAAGATAAGCAGGATGTAATTCAAGGGCTTGAAGCCGGCGCGGACGATTATCTGACCAAGCCATTTTTCCCCGAAGAACTTCGTGCGCGGATTCGCGTAGGCCTGCGAATTCTCGAACTGGAAGATAAGCTGGTAGCGTCTGCCGATGTGCTGCAATACAAAGCCACGCATGATGAATTGACTGGACTGCTGAATCGCGCTTCGATTGCCGATTTTCTGCGACGGGAATTGGAACGCTCAAAGCGTAATGGCGGGGCTTGCGGCTTGATTCTCGCCGACTTGGATCATTTTAAGCAGGTGAATGACACGCTGGGCCATGGCGCGGGCGACTCCGTCCTGCGGGAGGCTGCACAACGCTTGACGGCTGGAGTCCGCACATACGACGCCGTCGGTCGTTACGGCGGCGAAGAATTTCTGGTCGTCTTGCCGGGCTGCGATTTGGCAAGCTTGCGGCAGCGCGCAGAAAATATTCTTCAAGGCTTTCGGACAACGCCGTTCGGCGCTCCGGAACTTTCAATTGCAGTGAGAGTGAGCATGGGCGCGGCCTGCAGTTCAAGTTGGGGCGCGCCGAATCTCGAATCGATCGTTCGCGCCGCTGATCTCGCTCTCTATCGGGCGAAACACAACGGCCGTGATCGTGTAGAGCTCGCGGAAATTTCGGAGATGGTCGAACCCGCGCCCGCCGTGGCAATCTTGCCGTGACGGGCCGAGCTGAAAGGGAATTTGCCTTGGCGCTTCGCTAATTCGCAGGACGCGTCTTCGCTACTCCAGCGCTGGCCGAAGCGCCAGCCGCCTTCTTATCTCGCGGGGTGGACTTGCGGTAGAGCGTCAAATTTCCGTCCGCAACATTTCCGATGTACAGTCCGCCCGAAAGAAACTGCATCACCTTCTGTCCTTCGCGGGCCATCGCTGCCCATTTCGAGCGAGTCTCCGGACTTTGCTCCAGCCCGCGCAAAGATTGTCCAGCGACGGTGAAATCCACCTGACGGAGCCTCCGGCGCTGCGTTCGCTGCACAGGAAAGCGTGCGCCATCAAGCTCTACCAGATTCAGATTCTCGTCGAGCGCCTGGCGCCAGACGGACAGCATTGCGTCTTCCAGCGTCATGATGCTTTGGCGGATGCAGCGGCAGTTTCACGCATTTGCGCGATCCGTTTCCGATGTCCTTCGGCGATTTCCGGCCCAACGCGTTCCCACCACGCTTCAATTCGTTTTGAAGTCGCTTCCAAATTCTTGAATGCGATTGGATTTTGATACATCGCGCGCAACTCCGCGGCAATCGGCTTGATTTTCTGCCAGCAGTACCAGAATTCCGCGCCGTTCTCGAAAAACATTTCGTCGTCAATCAATCCGCGGTTCACCATCCCGCAAACCATTTCCCAGTAACTCGTCATCATCCGGAAACTGACACTCGCTTCGCTTCCCGGCGGACACTTCTGCATCATTTCTTCAGTTGAATTCGCCCAGAACTTTCCCATGTACCACGCGCGGGCCTCGCGAAGGCGAGGTTCGCGGCGCAACTCATAAAATTTCAAAAGTAAATTTGCCTGTTCATGCGTTATTTGGCCCACTGTTCGCCTCCTGTTTTATCTCTTCCGTGTGATGGATTTCCACGTGTTGCACGCCCGTCGTGCGGATTCCGTCCGCTTCAAATCTCGCACAGATTCGCCTTCGCAGTTCGCGTGCCACGTCATCCTGACGGCTCGGCGCGGTGCGCACTTGCACCAGAAGTTTTGCGCCCTGTGGACCAATCGCATCCACGCCCAACACTCGCGGTCCGTCCACCAGCGCGCCGGACCATGCAGCGTCCGACCGGAATTCCGCCGACACGCGATCCAGTGCGAGCAACGGCGCTTCCACTGGGGCGTCCGCAGCGACCGTCACGTTGATAAACACTTGCGCCCAATCGCGGCTCAAATTCGCGACCTGCTGAATTTGTCCGTTCAGCACGGTCACAAGCGCGCCCTGCGGGTCTCGCAGCACTGTGCGTCGAAGAGTAATGTGCTCGACGCGTCCGACGGTTTCGCCAACGCGAATTGTGTCGCCCACCACAAATTGATCCTCAAACACGATAAAAAATCCGTTGATTATGTCGCGCACCAAATTTTGCGCGCCGAATCCGACGGCCACGCTCGCCAGTCCGGCCGCTGCGGCAAGAATTGTTATGTCGTAGCCAATTTCGCGCAGAATCATCAGAATCGAAATCGCGATAATGATCCCCACGCCTGCGCTATTTAGAATGCCCGCGAATGTTTGCGTTTGTTGTTCGTGCAGACGGACAGCGCGGCTGGCAGATTCGCCCGCGGAACGGCGAACCAGTTTATTGGTGGCTGTCCGCAAAAGGCGGATGAGCACCATCGCCAGCAGGAATATTCCGGCGACCCGCAAGCCTCGGGTCAGCAATATATTTGTCCACTGAGGAAACAAATTCGTCATAGAATTAGGGGGTTACAGCCGAATCAGTTTATAGTATCCGCGTTGGCGCCGCCACTCGACACATGGCGCCTCTGCCAAGCAGGAGAAGTGAAATGACCCCGGATCAACCGCGCAGGAATTTCTTAAGATACGCGTCTGGCGCTTTCCTGCTGTTTACAGCTGCGCGAAATACGGTCGCACTGCGGGCGCCTCAACAGACTCCTCCCCCGAGTCCCCATCCTGTATCGCCCGGTGGTGGGACGGGAGGCCCCGGCCCAGCTCAGCACGGCGGGGACTACAGACCGCCGACCCTCTCCGGAACTTACGACCGGAACAAGGGAAAGGATCCAGCGCCACGCCAACCCAGAAAAGATCTCGCGGCGGATCAGAAATCTTTGCGGGACGATGTACAACGGCTCGCGATGGAAACGCAGGAACTGACCAGGGCAATCTCAGAATTTGGACCCAAGCAGACTCTATCGGCGGAACTGGTTGGCAAAACGAAAGAAATTGAAAAGCTTGCGCACGATATTGCTGAGTTGGCAAAAGGATGAGAATGATTCGTTTTGAAGGCAAACGTGAGGACAGCAGGGGGGCAGTGTGGACAACAATAAATCTCGGCGCAACTTAATCAAATTTATTCCTGGAGCGTTATTGATGTTGTGGGCGGCAAGAGGGAATGGCGTCGCTCTCGCGAACCCCGTATCCGGTGATCAAAATCCACCGACGAATCCTCCGAAGCCTCCACCGTATCCGTTTGGAAAGGATGGAGAGCTAAAAGAATCTCCTAATGAAATTCTTGGAAATGGCGACAAGCAGCCCGTGACGCCGAAGACCCCGCGCAAAGACTTGAAGGCCGACGATAGAGACATTCGGAAACAAGTCGCGCTGCTGGCGCAGTATGCCGACGAACTTAAAAAGGAAGTCGAAAAGACGGATGCAACCAAAGTGCTTTCCATTCAGATGGTGCGCAAAACGCAAGACATAGAAAAGCTTGCCCACCACATCGCTAGTTTGGCGGCGAGCTAAGAAGTTTCGCGCTTTCATCTTGCCACGTTGAATATGCGTCTCGCCTGAAGTCTGCTTCATCCTCACATTTTTGTCTTGCGTGTAGCCCCGTGCGGAGTTAGAACCATGCTGCGGTAAGTTCCCATTTTCATTTGCATATCGGGAGGACGACGTGAAATTGCGCCACGTAATCGCTTTGAGTTCGCTTTTACTTCTTGTAGCTGCGGTATGTTCCGCGAAACCCATTCGGATTCCGCGCACGCCTGATTATCACAACGGCAAAATCGCGTTTGGATATCTGGGGAGCATTTGGGTGGTGAATGAAGACGGCTCGAATCCGCGCCGCCTTACCGTTCATTCGGCTCACGACGAATTCCCGCGCTTTTCTCCCGACGGCAAATGGATTGCATTCTCATCGGACCGGTATGGCAATAATGACGTCTTCGTGATTCCTGCCGAAGGCGGCGAAGCAAAGCAGCTCACATTTAATTCATCGCCGGATACTACCATCGGATGGTCGCGCGATTCGCAATACGTAATTTTCTCGTCGCCGCGCGGCACGTCGTTTCCCGGTCAGGCGAATCTGTATGCAGTTTCCATTGCCGGCGGCCTTGAGCAAATGTTGCCCACCGATGCCGGATATTGGGGCAGTTATTCAGCCGATGGCTCGAAATTCGCATTCAACCGTCACGTCCCCATTTGGTGGCGCAAACATTATCGCGGCAGCGGCGCCACGGATTTGTGGGTAATGGATATAAAGGCGAAAACTTACAAGCGAATTTTGGATACGGAAGTTGACGATCAGATGAAGCCTTACAATTCCTGGCCGCAGTATGCAGGCAACGGCACAATTTATTTCGTCTCCGATCGCGACGTGATGGCCAAGGCTGGCGATCCCAAAGTGTGGAAATCGACGTACAACATTTACAAAATATCCGACACCGGCGGCGCGCCGACGAAAGTGACGAATTTCACAGACGGTTCGCTCTTCTTCCCATCGATTTCTTCCGACGGGAAAACGATTGTGTTCGAGGAAAATTTCGGACTCTGGAAGTTGGATGTGGCCAGCGGAAAAACTTCCGAGGTGAAAATTGATATTTCCGCGGACGACAAGTCCAACAACTTCCGTATCCTCACAGTGAACGGCGACACAGATAGCTACGACCTCTCCCCATCAACGCAGCGCGCTGTAATTTCTACGCACGGCGAAGTCTATACAGTGGCCACGGATCGTGGCGACGTTACGCGCGTCACCAATAGTTATTTCCGAGACACAGATCCCGCGTGGTCCGCCGACGGCAAGTGGATTGCCTACGTAAGCGATCAGACTGGCCGGCCCGAAGTGTGGGTCGCTTCACCGGAAGGCGAAAACGCGAAAAAACTTTCTGATTCAGATTCCGAAAAGTTGAGTTTGCTCTGGATGCCTGATTCCAAGTCGCTGCTCTACACCACATCTGACCACAAGCTGAACATGGTGAATGTCGAATCCGGCCAGATGAAGACGCTCGCCACGAACGAATCCAGCGGCGTCACCGGAGTGACTGTTTCGCCGGACGGAGCATGGATCGCTTTCGCTAAAGCGGACCGCGATTTCCGCCAGCATGTTCATTTTGTAGCCGCCAGCGGAGGTGATGCGCATCGTTTGCCGGACGCTTTGCAATTCGCCAGCTTCGATCCGCGCTTCACTCCAGACGGAAAGAAATTAGTTTTCCTCGGCGGGTACGTACAGGCGGGCTCCGCGACGCTTCGCACAAATGTTGCCGCGCTGTACAGCGTCACGCTCTCGAAGGAAGATGCGGACTCGATGAGCCGTGACGTTGACACTGAAGAACAAGCGCATGCGAATGCGGCCGCAAACGGCGCAGGACGCGGTGGACGCGGAGGCGCCGCGGGTGCCGCTCCTGCAAACGCCGAAACGAAAATTGATTTCGACGGCATGGAACATCGCATCACTCAGATCACGCACTTAACTGAAAATATTTCCACCGCCGTGCCATCGCCTGATAGCCGCAGCTACGCTTTTGTCTCGTCGGTGGATGTGGACGGCCGTGCGGCTTCCACGCTCTACGTGATTCAAGCCGATGGCTCGCAAATTCGGCGTCTATATCAGGCAGGAGCCGTTGCCGAAGATGACAATGCTCCTCCGGCCGCTGCAGCCGCCGCTGGCGGAATTTCCAGTCTGCAATTTTCGCGCGATGGCGCAAATCTTTTCTTTCTGGAACGCAACGGCATTTGGGCGATGCGTGTCGCGCCAGCGGCCGGTGGCGCGGCTCCGGCCGCAGGTGGCGCTGAAGGTGCAGGTGGGCGTCGTCGCGTGAACTTCACAGTTCGCGTGGAAGTTGACGAGCACGCCGAGCGCAAACAAATTTTCGAGGAAGCGTGGCGCACGCTGAAATATCGCTTCTATGACGCCGATATGAATCACGTCGATTGGCCGCATTTCAAACAAGAATACGAAGCGCTGCTCGGTGACGTCGGTGACCGCCAGGAATTGCAAAACGTCACTCTGCAAATGATCGGTGAGTTGAACGCCTCGCACACCGGAATGAGTGGCGGCGGTGAACCGAATCGCGAAGCTATGCAGACGCGCTATCCCGGCTTTGAAATTGTTCCTGACGCTTCGGGCTTTTTCAAAGTCACCACAATTTACAAGGGTGGGCCGGCGGATCACGACTTCGCAAAAATCGCGACCGGCAACTACATCATTTCCGTCAATGGCGTCCCGCTGCATTCCGGTGACAATTACTGGAAACTCTACGCCATGGCGCCTGGGAGGAAATTTGAGTTCCAAGTGAATTCAAAGCCCGCGGCCGATGGTGCTTGGACGATCCGCATCACTCCGGTGAACGCCGGCGCGAACACCACTCTGCAATACGAAAAGTGGGTGGCGGACCGCAGAGCGATGGTGGAAAAAATGTCCAACGGCGAAATTGGATACCTCCACATTCGCGCAATGAATGCTCCTTCGCTCGCGCAATTTGAAAGGGATCTCGCCGATAATCATTTCAAGAAAGCGCTCATCATCGACCAGCGTTTCAATGGCGGCGGTGGCATTGATCAGGAACTGCTCGCGATTCTCGAACAGCACCAGTATCAATACACGCGCGGACGCGATTCCACTTACATCACGCGGCCGGAGCGTGCCTACTTCGGTCCGATCGTCGTGATGGAAAATGAGCGCTCCTTCAGCGACGCCGAAGTGTTCCCAGACGGCATTCGCCGCCTCGGCCTCGGCAAAATCGTCGGAGTCAACAGCAACAGCTCCGTAATCGGCACGGGCGCGTACCGCTTGATCGATGGCGAAATGGTACGCACTCCCGGCACGGGTTTGTGGGACGTCGAAGGATATAATTTGGAAAATTACGGCGTGCCAACCGACTTTTGGGTCGACAACACGCCCCCCGATGATCTAACCGGACGCGACGCCCAACTCGAAAAATCAGTTGAGGTTCTGAAAGCCGAGTTGGCGAAGAATCCGCCGAAGAAAATTCCGGGAAGGCAGTAAGCCGGGGAAATTCACCTTTAGAAACGAGCCCCGCAGGCCGAAGTCTTACGGCTTGCGGGGTTTTGTCGCTAAGGCTTCATGACGCGCCAAAGAATCTTCTCGTCTAATGTTTTTCTTTTAGTCGTATCAAACTGAAGTTCATTGACGGGAATCTTGGCGATACAAGTCAATTCAAACTGATCTACGAACCTCCAAGTATCGCCATTCTCAGGAGGTTCAAAAGAAGCTGGCAACAAGTAAACGGAGTACTCACTCTCGTATTCGTCCAGGGTTTCATCGAACTCGCTTTGTAACAACAGCCAGCGAGCTTGAAAATGAATCAGAATTGCACGCGGAACGTCGTAAAAACTACCATATTGAAACGGGATCATCCGCGTCATTTTACCAGGCGATTTTCCCCGCCACCCAAAAAGAGTGGGTACAAAACACCAATAGTGCAAGAGAAAAGAATGGCGCGGCTGGGGAGGGTCGAACTCCCGACCTCGTGCTTCGGAGGCACGCGCTCTATCCATCTGAGCTACAGCCGCGTGCTTTATTTATACCACGCCGCGCGCACCGGCGGCAGTTGCCTCAGCGTCACTTCGTCGCCCGCAAAAATTGCTTTGACTCGCGCACATCTCCCACGCACAATACGCAACTAAAATGGGAATGCTTGGCCACCTGTTCTACCCGTGGGGATTTATCCTGCAAATCCTCGCGCTCGTACATTTCTTTCGCCGCCGCGGAGAATATTATTGGCTCTTCATTATTTTCTTTGGCGGAGCGCTCGGCGCATTGGTCTACATCGTCGTGGAAGTTGTTCCTGATTTCGGCCTCATCGGCGCGGCGTTTCAAAGTCACGGACGCAAAACGCGCATCAACGTTGTGGAAGCGACGATCATTGATAATCCCAGCGTCGCAAATTTAGAAGAGTTGGGCGAACTATATTTCGACGAAAAACAATATGCGAAAGCCCGCGAAATGTTCGATCGCGCCATCAACACGCGCAGCGATTCGGCGCACGCTTATTATCGCCGCGGATTCTGCGCGCTTGAACTCGGCGACGCCGCAGCCGCCGTTCCCGATTTGGAAGTTGCCGTGCGCTCCGATCCGAAAATGGATCACTACCGCGCCGGAATGTTTCTTTCGCAAGCGTACGCACAGGTGGGACGCAACGACGATGCCGCCGCGCTTTTCGCGGACGTGATGAAATATACCAGCACGCCGGAAATGCTCTACAGCTACGCGACTTTTCTGAAATCGCAGAACAGGCCGGAAGAATCGCGCGAATGGACCCAGCGTCTTTTCGAGAAGAAACGCACGCTGCCGCATTACATGCAGCGCATCGAGCGTCCGTGGTTCACAAAAGGAAAAGCGTTGCTCGCCGAGTTAAACGCGCCGCAGAAACAAACCGCCACCACAAATTAAGTTTTAACGAATGTGCGCCACGCGCCCGACAGTACGGAAGTGTTTGAATTGTTCCGGATCGTGACCTGGCACTACGCGTTCAGCCGATCCCGCCAGCTCGATCATTCTCTGTTGTGCCGCAATATTTCCGGGCGCATCAGTCGGCAGAAATGTCGCGCCAGCGCGATGCGACTTCAAATTCTCGTACAAATAACAATTGTCTGACGCCAGCACAAATGTCGGCTGTCCTTCCACTCGAATATATTGCGAGGCGTAAGTGTGTCGCGCGCCGGTGTACGCGCGAATGCCCGGCAAGACTTCCTTGTCGTCGCCATCCACCAGCCGAACTTTTCCCGCAATGTTGCGCCGCAATAATTCTTGCACGTCTTCTGATTCAATGCCGCCGTGACGCCCACCGGCCTGCCACGCCGCGCCCGTGTAATATTCGTATTCCGCTTTCTGAATCCAAATTGTTGCGGCAGGAAATAAATCAATTCCATCCATGTGATCCCAATGCGCGTGGCTAATAATTATGTCCGTCACCGTCGCCGGATCCACTCCCGCTTCCTGAACCGTCTTGTCGGGCGAAAGAAAGTCAGTCGGATGAAATTGGTCCATGTATTTCTGCCGGTGGAATCCGCTATCGAAAAGAATTGTGCGTCCGCCGCCGCGAATCAACCACACCACCATGGCGATATCAATCTTCTGATCCGCCGGCGCGCCGGGAATCAGGCTGGCAAGCGGAAAATTCGGAATCGTCGCGTAGCGAAGCGCGTCAATCGAATACGCCGGCACTGCCGCTGATTGCGCGGAAAAAGAGCGCGGAGCCGAAGCCAACAGTGCGCACGAAATCAGAATCAGCAAAACTGTGAAGAGTTTTCGCATCGATGGTCTCCGCTAAATCAAATCAGCAATTCGCGTTCCCCCAACAACCGCCAGCAATCCTCCGATTACACTGCAACTCACATAAAGCGCCGCCCGCATCCATTCACCATCTTCCAGCAGACGCACCGTCTCCAGCCCGAAAGTAGAAAATGTTGTGAACGCGCCAAGAAATCCCACGCCGATTCCGATTCGCCAGTCCGCCGGAAGCGACACGTGATGCAATCCGAATTGCGCCACACCGCCCAGCAGCAAACATCCCACTATATTAATGATGAGAGTTCCGGTAGGAAATGCGTCGCCGGCGCGGTGACGAACAAATTCCTGTAGGCCATAGCGCGTCAGGGTTCCCGCCGCGCCAAATACAATTAATAATGTAATGCGCATCGTCGCTCCAATTCTCGCCGGCCGCTGCGCCAAAAAAAACTCCTGAGCGCCGCGCGGCGGTCAGGAGTCATCAGCCCTTTCGGGCGGTTCAGGCGAACTCCATCGCCTTCTCAATTTCGCAGACATCGTACACACTTCCGCCCGCGACGGCAACGAATTCGCCGCGCGATTTGCGCGAAAGCGCACAGCACTGGATAATCTTCTCGCATCCAACAATCATGAAAATTTGGCACAGCCCGGCGCGCGCAACTGCAATTCTGTTCTGCATAATTTCAACTGTTCTGGGCGTCAACGCCAGCATGCGCTCGCAACAAAGTTCAATTCGCACGTCACGGCAGCAATCTCATCCAACTTTTTATCGTGACGTTCTCCCAATCCTTCAACAACATTGCCAAACCTGTCATCGCGCCGAAGGCATCAGTTCCACGCCGCTCGAAACTTACGATCAAGTTTCGCGTCACGCCACCGAAGTCGTGCGTCTCACAACCGCGCACACAATGCCGCCATGGTTTGCCGATACACACGTCGGTCATTTCGCAAACGATCCTTCGCTTTCCGCACGGGAAATCTCCACGCTTCGCGCGTGGCTGCAATCGGGAAAATTAAAAGGCAATCCGAATGAACGGCCGCCAGCGAAACTGTGGTCCGGCGGCTGGAATATTCCGCAGCCAGACGCCATCATCAAAATGCCTGTGCCGGTAAATATTCCAGCGAACGGCGACGTCGAATACACTTACGAAATTGTGCCCACAGGATTCACTGATGATAAATGGGCGCAAGCCTCCCAAATTCTTCCGTCCGGCCTGCAATTCGTTCACCACGCCGTCGTTTATATTCGTCCGCCGGATTCCAAATGGCTTCGCAAAGCTCCCGTCGGCATTCCGTTTACCGCAAGAAGTCTTAACGATCCCCATCTCAGCCATGACGCGCACTGGACGGATAGCGACATGCTCCTCGTCTACGCCCCCGGCAGTTCGCCTGACAATTTTCCGGACGCAATGGCAAAATTCATTCCTGCCGGTTCTGATTTAGTTTTTCAAATGCATTACACGACCAACGGCAAAGCGGGCACTGACGCAACCAGCGCTGGAATTATTTTCGCAAAGCATCCTCCCGCGCAGCGCGTCATAACTTTACAGCTTACGAATGACAGTTTCCTAATTCCGCCCGGCGCCGATGATTTTCCCGTCGAAGTTCACGGCACGCTACCAAATGGCGCAACGCTGCTCAGTTTTTTTCCGCACATGCATCTGCGCGGAAAACGCTTTGAGTACAACATCGTCCACGCGGATAAGTCGAAGGAAACTCTTCTCCGCGTGAACTATAACTTTTATTGGCAGCTCAGCTACAAACCCGCGCAGCCGCTCGCGCTCAAGGCGGGAACAGAATTGCAGGCCATCGCGTGGTTCGATAATTCGCCCAACAATCCGCACAATCCGGATCCAAACAAAGCCGTCCGCTGGGGAGATCAAACTTACGATGAAATGATGGTCGGATTTTTCGACGTCGCCGTGCCCGCCAACGTGGACAAGCAGCAATTTTTCATTCGTCATCCACAGACGCAAAAATAGCGCCGAAAGATTCCCCGAGATGGACGACCGCGCTATTTTTCCGCAGGCGGCGCAGCAAGCGAATCCAATATCGGCCGCCCAATTCCATGCAACTTTGGAGCACCTGCGCCGGGCATCAAATCAAAAACGATCACTTCGTTCTTTCCCTGCTTCAACCACGCGCCCGGCAAATAAAGCGTCTGCTGCGGCCCAATATTCCAAAATCTTCCCATCGCGTGCCCGTTCACCCACACCAGGCCTTTTCCAAAAAGCCGCATGTCCAAAAACGTGTCACCGGCATCTTTCACTTCAAACATGCCGCGATAAAAAACCGGCCCGTCCGTGAATTGCTTCTTGAACTGAACCTGTCGCAGATCATTCATCGGCAAACAAAAAACCTCCCAGCCTGTCAGCACGCGATCGCCAACGCTCACCGATTCTGTAATTCCTTTTCGATCGTCGCGAACCCGCGGGCCGAAATTTACTCGCCCTGAATTTTCCACCAGAATATCCAGCGTGTGCGTACCGGCCGCAATCTCTATGTTCACAGCTATCGCGCCAGTGCGGCGGTCCGAGCTTCCCAAAAGTTTTCCATCCAAATAAATTTGCGCGTAGTCCCGCAGCTCGTGAATATTCAGCGCTCCACTCGCAGGCCCTTCCACACGCGTCCTGTAAAGTATGTATCCGTAAGATTGCCCAAATGTTTCCATCGGTCGCGGCGCCGGCGTTTCTACAGCGGTCCCCAAATTCGTCCATAGCGGACTCATCTCGCCCAATTCGAAATCAGGAATCTCAATCCGTGGAATCGCCGTTGGCAGAGCAGGGAATTGTTCGCCCGCACGGCTCTTCGCAATCACTTCACGAAACGCCGCATATTTCGCAGTCGGCACGCCAGACTCATCCAGCGGCGCGTTGTAATCGTAGCTGGAAGTTTGTGGCGCGTATGATCCCTCGAAATTCGCTCCGTTCATAAATCCAAATGAAGTTCCGCCGTGAAACATATACAAATTCACCGAATATCCCTGCGCCAGCATCCATTCCAATTCGTCCGCTTCGCGTTTTCCATTCGTCGTCTGATGCGGCTTGCCCCACGCGTCAAACCATCCGTCCCAATATTCCTGATTCATCCGCAAGCCATCAGGCCGGAATTTCGCTAGCGTTTCAAAACCTTTCTTCGCATTTCCCGGACCAAAATTAATCGCCGCGGCAACATTCGGCAGCGTGCCAAACGGAAGTTGTTCCGGCCCGTCCGCGGTGAAAAGCGGCACTTCGCTCAATCCCGCCGCCACAATCGCATCGCGAATTTTTCCCATGTACGCCGCATCTTTTCCAAATGATCCGTATTCGTTCTCCACTTGCACGCCGATGATCGGTCCGCCTTTTGTTGCTTGTAGTGGCGCCAATTCCTGACCGAGTCGTTTGAGAAATCTCTCCGCAGGCACGATGAACTTCGGGTCTGTACTCCGCAGAACGATCTTCGGATCGGCCAGCAGCCACGCGGGCAATCCGCCCAAATCCCATTCCGAGCAAACGTATGGCCCCGGCCGCAAGAGAACGTAGAGTCCTTCTTCCTGCGCGGTGCGCACAAAAGCCGCCACGTCATTCTGTCCGGAAAAATCGAACACACCCGGTTGCGGCTCGTGCAAATTCCAGAAAATATATGTGGCGATCGTGTTCAGCCCCATCGCGCGCGCTTTCTTCATGCGATCTCGCCAATATTCGCGCGGCACTCGTGGATAATGCATCTCGCCGGAAATAATTTGCAGAGGTTTTCCATCCACAACAAATTGCGGCCCCACAATTTTCACCGTCATTGGCGCACCCGGCGCGGCAGCGGCAATTAGGCACACGCTCGCCCCAATCAGTCCGCACATAATCATCGCTACACACAGCCGCAAACTATTTGCAACTCTCATCGTCAATTGTCTCCGTCAACTTCAGCCGGTCAAATCCGCCACAGGATGGCCCGAATCTTAGCTCCCGTCGTCCGTGAATACAATCAACTCGACCCCACTCCGCGTGCCAAAAGAACATGTAACATTCCGCTCAGTTCCGGCGTTGCATAAGAAGCATAATAAGGAAATCAAATGAGCGCCCTGCTTTCAGACATCCGCTACGCCATTCGTGTTCTGAAGAAGAATCCCGGTTTCGCCGCCATGGCCATTCTCACGCTCGCTCTCGGTGTCGGCGCGAATACCGCAATCTTCAGTGTCGTCAACGCCGTTCTTCTTCGACCGCTCGATTTCAAAACTCCCGCGAATCTTTACGTTCTTTCCATGGAGGACGTGAAGAAGAACATCTCCGGAGGCAATTTCGGCTACATATTTTTTCAAGCTCTGCGCGACCACAATACAAGTCTCGAAGGTATCGCCGCCTTCGCCCCAGACACTTTCAATTTAGTTGGCGGTGATGCGCCCGAACAACTCCAGGCGCTTCGCGTCTCGCCATCTTTTTTTGACGTAATCGGAATTCGTCCGGCCCTCGGCCGAACTTTCCTGAAACCGGAAGGCGAGCCCGGCGGCCAGCCTGTCGTAATTCTCGGCCACGATCTCTGGACACGCCGTTTCGGCAGCGATCCGAATTTAGTGGGCCGCGCAGTTACTCTCGATGGCGCCAGCTTCACCGTCGTCGGGATTCTCGGCCGCGAATTGGACGTTCCATTTCAACAAGTCGATGTGTGGGTTCCGCGTCCGTACGAAACCAGTGTGTTTCCGCCCGAACGCGTCCAGACCGGCTCAGGCTACCTGAACGCAATCGCGCGAATAAAATCCGGTGCGCCCGTTGCACAAGCGAAAGCAGAACTTGACGCCAGCGCTCACTTGTACGAGCATGCATTTCCCGCGAACTCTGATGCAAGTTTTGACACGACCATCAACGTCGCATCGCTTTCGCAAAACGCGCTCGGTGGTGTCCGCACAACTCTGTGGGTCTTGCTCGGCGCCGTCGGATTCGTTCTGCTAATTGTCTGTGCCAATGTCGCGAATCTTTTTCTCGCTCGCGCCGCAGGCCGCCAAAAGGAAATCGCAGTTCGCTCTGCGCTCGGTGCAAGCCGCTGGCGTCTCGTGCGTCAATTTCTCACCGAAAGTGTAATTCTCGCCGTCACCGGCGGCGCCATTGGAATTTTCATCGCCGCTTGGGGCGTTCGTCTGCTTTCCACATCATCAATGTTGACGCTTCCGCGCGCCAATGAAATCGCGGTGAATGGCGCCGTGCTAATTTTCTCTCTCGCGATAAGTTTTCTCGCCGGAATTTTGTTCGGCATCGTGCCGGCCTGGCGCACTTCGCGCATCAATCTTTCCGAAATTATGAACGAGGCCAGCCGCGGATCTTCTGCCGGCGCGCGACGCAATCGTGCAGGCGCTCTCATCATCATCGCCGAACTGGGATTTTCTGTCGTCCTTCTCGCCGGCGCGGGCCTGCTTCTGCAAAGCTTCTATCGCTTGCTCCACGTGCAACTGGGATTCGAGCCTCGAAATATTCTGACGTTTCAAATCGCCTTGCCCACCACAAAATACGCGCAGCAATTTCAGAAAACTGAATTTCACATGCAGCTTCGAGACCGAATAGCCGTAATTCCCGGAGTTCGCTCCGTGGCCACCGGCCTTCAGATTCCTCCTTTCGGCGGACTCTACGCGCCGTATCTCGCCGAAGGAATGCCACCGGACATGCCACGTGGCCAACGCCCGATTGCGCTTTGGAATTCCATCAGCCCGGCATATTTTCAAACTTTGGGAATCCAAATGTTGAAAGGCAGAAATTTTTCTGACGCTGACTTGGAAAAATCCGCGCAAGTCGTAATCATCAGTCAAAGTCTCGCCGCTCGTTATTGGGCTCACGAGGATCCGATCGGCCGTCATATTCAAATTGCACGCCAACCCTCATCATCGGAAGTCGTCGGCGTCGTTTCGGATCTGCGCAATCGCGGCGTTGGCAATGACATTGCCGACGAACTCTACACGCCACTTCCGCAAAGGCCGTGGGGCAGCATGACCGTCATCGTGAAAACTTCCGGCGATCCCATGCAAATTGTTTCCGCCGTTCGCAGCTCCGTTCAATCGGTTGACCGCGATCAGCCCATGACGCAAGTTGTTTCGCTAGAACAGAATTTATCTTCCGCCGTCGGACAGCAACGTGTCTCCACGCTGCTCCTCGGAATTTTCGCCGCGCTCGCTCTCGTCCTCGCCGCAATCGGAATTTACGGAGTCACCAGCTATTCCGTCGCGCAGCGCAGCAAAGAAATCGGCATTCGCATCGCTATGGGCGCTCAGCCGCGTGACGTCCTCCGTCTAATTCTCGGCTTCGGCGCAAAGCTCGCGCTCATCGGCGTCGTCACCGGCGTAATCGCCGCGCTTGCGCTTACGCAGCTAATGAAGACAATGCTCTTCGGGGTCACCGCCACTGACCCCGTCACGTTGGCCGCCGTATCGCTAACGCTCGTCGCCGTCACGCTGCTTGCCTGCTACATACCGGCGCGCCGAGCCATGTCGGTCGATCCGGTAATAGCGCTGCGTTCTGAATAATCATCGACGCATTTCTGTCCAAATCTCGCGAACTAGGTATAAAATGCGGTTCTTTCGCGGGTTGGGGGCTAACACTAAATGTTCAATTTTTGGAAATCTCGCACAACCAGCAAACACACCATGCCGGTACTTTCTTCTCTCGGCCATCTCGAAGAAGGCGTCATGGAAGTTCTCTGGGCGCACGGCGACTGTAACGTCCGCACCGTCGTCGATAAACTCCCGCGCCCGCTCGCTTACACGACGATCATGACCACTCTCGATCGCCTTTACAAAAAAGGTCTTCTCGACCGCCGTCGCGAAGCTCGCGCATTTATATATTCCGCACGCCTTTCGCATGCGGAATGGGAACGCGCCCGCGCCGGCGAACTCGTCGCTGGCTTTCTCGCCGTTCCGCAGCCGCGCCACGATTTGCTGGTTTCCTGCCTCGTTGACGTAGTTGGCCAGCACGATCAAGAACTTCTCGCCGAACTTGAAAGAAAGATCAGGAGCGAGCGCAAAAAGCTGCTGCGCGGAGCGCGCTGATGACTCTTCCATATTTTTGGAGACTTCTATTTCTCTGCGCCTCCACTTTTTTTGTGGCGAACGCCATTGCCGGGCTTGCCGCGCGATTCCTCGTTCCATCGGCGCTACGTTTCACACGCCGTATGCAACCGCGCACCGCCGCGCAATTTCTGCTCGCTCTGCGTTTAGCTCCTGCAGCGTGCGCCGCATTCGCGGTTCTCGCGCTGTGCATCCCCAGTTATTTGTCGTTTGAACCGGGCGACACTCGCGAACAAGTTGGCCTGATCTGCGTCATCGCAGCTTTCCTGACGGCCACACTTTTGACCATTTCTCTCGCTCGTGGAATTCGCGCCATCGTAAGCACAACTTCCTACGCGCGCAACTGCCTCAAATCCGGCATGCAAGTGCAAACGCCCACGACTTTCTCACCGATTACTGTAATTGACAGCGCCTCCCCAGTTCTCGCTATGGTCGGCGCGTTCCGCCCGCAATTCGTGATTTCGCGCAACGTTCTCGAGTCTCTTTCGCCTGAAGAACTGGACTGCGCCATCCGACACGAGCGCGCGCATCGCACCTCCGCCGATAATTTCAAACGCCTTCTCCTTCTTTTGGCGCCGGACGTTCTTCCGTTCCTTACGAACGCTTTCTCCGCGCTCGATCGCTCTTGGATCACATTTTCCGAATGGGCTGCCGACGATTCCGCCGTCGCCAACGATCTCCAACGCTCGCTTTCATTGGCAGGCGCGCTAGTTCATGTCGCGCAACTG
Organism: uncultured Acidobacteriota bacterium; assembly: GCA_963778235.1. GTDB lineage: Bacteria > Acidobacteriota > Terriglobia > Acidiferrales > UBA7541 > DASTCZ01. The sequence continues at coordinate 1,683,919 of CAVZTQ010000004.1, forward strand.
GGTGTCGCTCCGCGCTTGTCTCCACTTTGCACGTCGCTACTCTCCGGCAACTCAGCGTGCATGAATCAGGATCTTTCTGAGCGCGTCAACCGTCTTCTCCACACCGCTCGCCGCGGCCAAAAATCTCCAAACCGTGTCCGCACGATTCTCTCCGTCACTACCATCGCACTGGCCTGCGCAGTTTTCGTAGCGCTCCTTCGCCCGGAAACTCTCCACTCCGTCCACGAACTGCTCGAAATTCTTACTCACTAATTCTTCTGCAACGCCGCCCCACCAAAATCCATTTTCCCGAACTGTGTATAATGACAATCCAACTAAATGCTCCCATTCATTCACATCGGCCCAATCACTCTCGGCACTTACGGAATCTTCGTCGCCGTCGGACTCCTCGTCGCCTTCTTCGTCATGCAGAAGGATCTCCAGCGACGCGGACTTACCGCCGACCCCAACGTAATTGTCGGCGTCACCGGACTTGCCGGACTCGTCGGCTCGCGAATTTATTTTCTGCTCGAAACTCCGAAAGAATTTTTCGCCAATCCCTGGCCGCAATTATTCAGCACCATGGGATTCACGTTCACCGGCGCGGCGCTGTTCGGAGCCATCGCGCTCGTCCTGATCGCGCGCCATTACAAAATGCCCATTCTTCAAATGCTGGATATCGCCTCGCCCGCCGCCGCAATCGGCTATGGATTCGGTCGCATCGGCTGCCTCATCTCCGGTGACGGCGATTACGGCGTCCCGACAACATTGCCGTGGGGCATGAGCTTCCCGAACGGAATTGTCCCCACCACCGAGAAAGTTCATCCCACTCCCATTTACGAATTTCTCGCCGCCGTCGTAATTTTCTGGATCCTCTGGCGCATCGGCGCCCGCTGGCTGAATGACTCAAACCGTATCGGCAAACTTTTCGGAGTTTACTTGCTCCTCAGCGGCGTCGCGCGCTTCTTCGTTGAAATTATCCGCATCAATCCGCGCGTTCTCTGGGGACTCACCAACGCGCAAATCGCCAGCATCATCTACGTAGTCGTCGCTGCCGTCCTGCTGATTCGCACTCCGCGCGTCGCCGCTTCCGGTCGCGCCCGGCAATCATCTCAAGCGGCCTCCTAAGCCACTCTTTTGCTTGACGTTCCCATGGCCTTCCGATAGCCTCAGCCCGCACAGCCCCTCCCCTCGCAATCGGCGACTTTATCGCGCGGGGGCGTGCCATCTCTCAGTGGAGGTAACTATCGAATGCAGCGACCAGGCGGAGTTACAGTCATCGCAGTTCTGGATTTTATCGGCGCGGGTTTTTGCGTCATAGCGGCACTGCTCATGTTCATGGGCGGCTCAATCCTCGCGAGTCTTATGGGCGCCGCTGCAACAGCCAATGGTGCGGCGGGCGCGGCCCCGGCAGCCGGCATTATGGCGTCCATCGGGATAGTTGCAGGCGTCATTGTTCTTTGCTTCGGCGCACTTGCTGTTTTTGTCGCCCTCGGGCTTCTCAAACTAAAGAATTGGGCGAGAATCACGACCATCGTTCTCTCCGCGCTCGGCCTGTTGAGCTCGCTTCGCAACCTCATAGCGGCGTTCCATGGCGGTGGAATGGTCGTGACGATCATCATCCTCGCGTATCACATCTGGGTCATCTGGTACATGCTGCAGCCCAACGTGAAGGCGGCATTCGGCCAGACAGCAGCCGCATAATTTTTCAGATAATCTGATTTCGCAAACAGTAGCTCGACCAAAATAAAAAGCGGCGGTTTCTTCTCGTGGAGAAACCGCCGCTTAATTTTTGAACCAACTCTATTTCACGAACGTTAATTCATCCCCGGCGTAGCAGCCTTCGCTCCCGCTGGTTTTCCATCCGTCGCGTACATTTCAATCGTGCCGAATTTCTCCAGCATCGGTTTGATTTTGCTCGCATCTCCCACGGCTACCACCTGCATTGTGTTCGGGTCGATGTATTTCTTCGCTACGCGCTCCACGTCGTCAGCAGTCACCGCCATCACCTTCGCGGGATACGTATCCCAGTAATCATCCGGGAATCCGTAAATCTTGCGTGTGATTGCATACGTGATTACTTGCTGTGGTGTTTCGAGCGATAGCGCAAAGCTTGCCACAATCGCGCGCTTCGCTTCTTCTAGTTCCGTCGACGGAACTTTCTGGTCGCGTATCCGGTTAATCTCCACCAGCAGTTCCGTCATCGCGCCGCCGGTCACGTCGGAGCGGAAATCTCCGTACGCTCTCCAATAACCCGGATACTGATTTGCGACAACGTTGCTGTATACGCCGTATGTGTAGCCCTTATTTTCCCGCAAATTCATAAATAGCCGTGCCCCGGCGCTTCCGCCGAACACGCCGTTTAATACCGCGTACGGGACATAGTCTGGACTGCGGCGATCGAACCCGACATTTCCCAAATACAGCGTGGTCTGCACCGAACCCGGCCGGTCCACCAGATAAATATTTTTCGCCGACACCGGTGTAGCCGCCGTCAGCTTCTTCGGTGAACTGTCCGTTTGCTTCCATTCCGCCAACCACTGCTTCAACTTTGGAAGCAACGTCGCCGCGTTCACATCTCCTGCAATCGCCAGAATTGAATTTTGCGGCACGTAATGTTCGTCGTGCCACTTCGCCAGGCTTTCCGGAGTCAGTTTGTCCAGCGTTTCCGTATTCGTAGAAATCACTGCCGCCGGAAAATTTCCGAACACCGCGCGATTAAACCGTTCCGTCGCCAAAAACGCCGGGCTCGTCCGGTTCTGTATCAACCCGGTTTTCTGACGTTGCTTCATGCTGTTGAATTCCTCGGCCGAGAACGACGGATGCAACAGCACGTCCACGGCGATCGGAAACCACTTGTCGAAATTCTCCGAAAGCCCGCTCGCGTTGACGTTTGCACTGGCCGTGCCATATCCAGCGCCCGCATTCACCGCCGCTCCCAGCGCATCGATTTCTTCCGCAAGCTGTTTGCTCGTCCGCGTCTTCGTGCCTTCACGCAACATCTGTGCCGTCAGGCTCGCTACTCCCGGCCACGCTTCCGGCTCGTAAAGTCCTCCTGCTCCGTCAATGTAAAACTGCACTGTCGCGAGAGGGAATCGGTGGTCTTCCAGAATCAAAACAGTCAGGCCGTTCGCCAGCTTCGTTTCCATCGGCTTGGGAATACTCACGTGCAAAACTTCGTTGGAAATCGGCGCTTTGTTTTTCCGTTCCACCTGACTCAGTTGTGGCGGCGCGCCTCCTCCTTGAGCAAACGCAGGAAGCACGCACATCAGGGCCAGTCCAGCCAGCAACAGCATCCGGAGCGATTTTGAGAACTTCGCAAGTTGTATTTTCATTTTTGTCTCTCCCATTTTCCTTTACTGGCCCGCTCCGGCCGGTGCTGCGGCCTTCGGCACAGTGATTACCACCGTTCGATTGTTGTCCGTCAGATATTTCTTCGCCACTCGTTGCACGTCCGCGAGCGTCACCTTCGCATACGCTGCATCGCTCCCGTTGATCATCTCCGGATTATTAAAGTTCACGGCAAATTCGCCGATCCCAATCGCCCGGTTCAACGAGCCCTGCAAACTTTGGATGTGGTTAACGCGATCGCGAGTAATCGTCTTCGCCAGTTCTTCGGGTGTCACGCCATCCTTCTTAATGCGTTCAATATCCGCCTCGATTGCTTTCTCGACGTCCGTCGGAGAAACTCCCGGCTTCACATTCGCAATAAAGCGGAACAACGCCGGCCCGCGATCTGTTCCGGGGCCACCGAAAACTCCAGTCACCATCGCCTTATCTTTCACCAGTTCTTGATAGAGCCGCGAAGATTGGCCGTTCGTCAGCACGTCACCCAGCACGTCCAGCGCGTACCAGTCCGCTGTGTATCCCGGTGTAATTTTGTACGCCATATCCAATCGTGGCGTCCGTGCCAACGAATCTTCCAGCGTCGCGCGATGTTCCGCTGTCTGCGCTGGCTCTGTCATATCGACAGGAGGTGCATCCGCCTGTCGCGGAATTCCGCCGAAATATTTTTCAATCTTCGCCAGCGCTTCGTCCGGCTTGAAATCGCCAACCAGCACCAGCACCGCATTGTTCGGCGCGTAATACGTCTTGAAGAATCCCGTCACGTCCGCCACCGAAGCGGCGTTCAGATCTTCCATCGACCCGATCACCGAATGTTTGTACGCGGGATTCTCGTACGCCAGATCGTCGACTTTCTCAAATGTCTTGCCGTAAGGCTGATTGTCTACGCGCAGCCGACGCTCTTCTTGCACCGCGTTTCGCTGGTTATCCAGATTCGCCTGATTAATCGCCAGCGCGCGCATACGGTCTGATTCCAGGAAAAGTCCCAGGTCCAATTGATTTGCCGGAAGCGTTTCGTAATAAACCGTCCGATCTTTGTCGGTCGTTCCGTTCATGTTGCCGCCGTTGTTTTGCACCACCATATTCATTTCGCCCTTGCCGACATTTTCCGAGCCTTGAAACATCATGTGCTCGAACAAATGGGCAAATCCCGTGCGCCCCGTCCGCTCGTTGCGCGAACCCACGTTATAGTCAACGCAAATCGAATACGTCGGCGCCGTGTGATCCTCGGAAAAAATCACGCGCAAACCATTTTTCAACGTCATCTGTTTAATTTTTATGCTGAAAGAAGCCGGCGTATCTGGCGCAGGATTTCCGCCGTCAGCCGCCGTCGCAACCGTCGGCCGAATCGCTGATCCGACAATCAGCAAACCGGCGCTCAGGCAAAGCGCATGCACAAATTTCATATTTCGCATCAATTTCTCCTTCGGTCGTTTGAGTCGAATACTGGACAGACCCCTACGCCTAACTTAGACGCTTGTCCGCCAGACTTGTTGCTGTGGAAATCAAAATAAAGCCCCAATGCGATGGTAGGAATTTATGCACGCATTATACGCCAATCGCGCCGTAATCCTCTATGTTACGATTGCTGCCTCACCCGGGGAGGGGAATTGCGCCACAAGAATCCCACAGCGCTTCGTCGTTTGTCCTACGCATCTTTGTTAATCGCGCTCGTATGTTCCGGCTGTGGCAGTTCCATCGTCATCGTCACTCTTCCCCCGACTCCTCCCACGCCCGCAACTTTTGATCTGCTGCCCGTCGCTTCCGGCTTCACCACTCCGCTCGACATCAAACAGCCGAACGATAATTCCGGACGCCTCTTCGTCGTTGAGCAGGGAGGAAAAATTCAAATCATCGAAAGCAACGGCACGCGCGCCACCACGCCATTTCTTGACGTAACCGGACTACCGAATTTTATTTCCGGCGGCGAACTTGGCCTCCTCGGTCTCGCATTTCATCCGCAATACTCCACCAATCGCCGATTCTTTGTGAATTACACGCGGCAGGTGTCCGGTCAATTTCAAACTGTCATCGCGGAATTCGCCACTACCGTCAATCCGGAAATCGCCGATCCCGCCACGCAAAAAATTCTTCTCGTCGTGAATCAGCCTTTCAACAATCACAAAGGCGGCGGACTGAATTTCGGCCCGGACACATTTCTCTACATCGCGCTCGGTGACGGTGGCAACGAAGGCGATCCGCTATGCAATGGACAGAACATCAACACGCTTCTCGGAAAAATTCTGCGCATTGACGTGAACTCCACTCCCGCCGCCGGAAAAGCCTACGCAATTCCTCCCGCAAATCCGTTCGTCGGCCAGTCTTCGGGCCTTGCGGAAATTTGGCTCTACGGTTTGCGCAATCCATTTCGTTTTTCGTTTGATACAACCACGAATTTGCTCTGGATCGGAGACGTCGGCCAAAACGCGTGGGAAGAAATCGATCGCCTCACCTCATCACAAGGCGGCGCAAATTTAGGATGGAATCTCCGCGAAGGCTTGCACGCGAATACGTTGAGCACTTGCACGCAAACGCCGGGATCAACATTCACCGATCCAATTTTTAATTACGATCACACCCAAGGCGACGACGCAATTACCGGCGGCTATGTCTACCATGGAATAAAAGCGCCAGCTTTGGCAGGCGCCTACATTTTCGGAGATTTTATCAGCGGCCGTGTGTGGGAATTGACGACGGATACTTTGGGAAATTTGACGCGCACTCTACTCACAACCACCGCCGCAAATGATCTACCAGCCTTCGGACAGGATCAATCCGGCGAACTATATCTAGCCCGCTACTCCAGCGGCACAGTGGTAAGGCTGCATCAAGTAGGTCAGCCGTAGTAGCACCGACACTCCTGTCGATGCACTTCTTCTCGCTCAGACTGGCTGGCGCAGACCTTTCTTTACAGTTCTGCGCGGCGCAAGCCGCCCCAATATGACGTGTCGTCGTTCTCGTTGCGAATCGCCCTACAACATCTGCCTCAAAACATAAGGCAAAATCCCGCCATTCTGGTAATACGCAACTTCCTCCGGCGTATCCACGCGCGCGATCGCCTCAAATGTTTTTTCGCCATCCGCTCCGCGCGCATGCACCTTAAATCTTGCACGCGCCTTCAACGCGCTAATCCCCTCAATCGAGAATTCCTCACGCCCAGTCAATCCGAGCGATTCGCGCGTCTGCCCCGCAATAAATTCCAACGGAAGCACGCCCATCCCCACTAAATTACTTCTGTGAATGCGCTCGTAACTTTCCGCGATCACCACGCGCACTCCCAGCAGCAGAGTTCCTTTCGCCGCCCAATCGCGTGACGATCCCGATCCATATTCCTTTCCAGCAAAAATCACCAGCGGCACATGTTCTTTCTTGTAGCGTACCGCCGCATCGTAAATCGTCATCTGTTCGCCACTCGGTTGATGCAGCGTCCATCCGCCTTCCGTTCCCGGCGCCAGTTGATTCCGTAAACGAATATTTCCAAACGTACCGCGCATCATCACTTCATGATTTCCGCGCCGCGCTCCGTAAGAATTGAACTCCGAAGCCTTCACACCTTCCGCGATCAAGTATTTCCCCGCGGGACTATCCACCGGAATCGAACCCGCCGGAGAAATGTGATCCGTCGTGACGCTATCGCCCAGCACCGCCAGCGCCCGCGCATTCTTCATGTCCGTCAACGCCGCCGGAACCTTCGGCATATTTTCAAAAAACGTCGGCAACTTTATATATGTGGACTTCGCATCCCACAAATAAAGATCGCCTTCCGGTACTTTCATGGCTTTCCAAGTCGCGTCACCCTCAAAAATCTTTCCGTATTCCTTGTCATACATCGCCGTCGTCACAGCGCCGCGCACGGTCCTTTCAATTTCCGTCGGTGTCGGCCAAATTTCTTTCAGGAAAACCTCTTTACCCGCCGAATCTTTTCCAAGCGCCTCAGTTGTCAAATCCATATCCATTCGCCCGGCCAGCGCATAAGCCACCACCAGCGGTGGTGACGCCAAATAATTCGCGCGCACCAACGGATGTATGCGTCCTTCAAAATTTCGATTGCCGCTCAACACCGCAACAGCCGTCAAATTATTGTCCTTAATCGCTTTGCCAATCGCTTCCGGCAAAGGTCCGCTGTTGCCGATACAAGTCGTGCAGCCAAATCCCACTAAATGAAAATTCAGTTTCTCCAAGAAAGGAGTCAGCCCCGCGGCATCCAAATAATCCGTCACCACTTTCGATCCCGGCGCCAAACTCGTTTTCACCCACGGTTTAGCAGTCAGCCCGCGTTCCACTGCCTTCTTCGCCAAAAGTCCCGCGCCAATCATCAACGAAGGATTTGACGTGTTCGTGCAACTCGTAATCGCCGCGATCACCACCGCTCCATTTGATAAATCGAATTGATCGCCATTATTCTTCACATGAATTTGTTCGGTGCTCTGTCCCGTCATGCTCTTAGCAAATGCGGCCTTCGACTCGCGCAGCAATACGCGATCCTGCGGACGTTTCGGCCCAGCGAGGGTCGGCTCCACGGTGCTCAAATCCAATTCCAGCGTTGTTGTGAAAATCGGATCGGGCGTTTCATCCGTCCGGAATAATCCTTGTTCTTTCGTGTACGCTTCCACCAATGCCACGCGCTCTTGATCGCGTCCCGTAAATTTCAAATAATTCAGCACTTCTTCGTCGACGGGAAAAAATCCCATCGTCGCGCCATATTCCGGAGCCATATTCGCTATTGTCGCTCGGTCCGGCAGCGACAAGCTCGAAAGTCCCGTGCCGTAGAATTCCACAAATTTTCCAACCACGCCCTTTGAACGCAACATTTGCGTCACGACCAACACCAAATCCGTCGCCGTGGATCCGGCCGGTAATTTTCCGTGCAACTTAAATCCCGCCACGTCCGGAATCACCATCGAAAGCGGCTGGCCCAGCATTGCCGCCTCTGCTTCAATTCCGCCAACGCCCCAGCCAAAAACTCCCAGCGAATTCACCATCGTGGTGTGCGAATCCGTTCCCACCAATGAATCCGGATACGCAATTTTCTTTCCGCCATTCGCGTCCGCGCAAACCACTCGCGATAAATATTCCAAATTCACTTGATGGCAAATTCCCGTGTCCGGCGGCACCACAGCAAAATTTCTGAATGATGTTTGTCCCCAGCGCAAAAATGCATACCTCTCCACGTTCCGCTGATTTTCCATCAGTGCATTCACAGAAAAAGAATCCGCCGTCCCGAATTTATCCACCTGCACCGAATGATCGATCACCAATTCCACAGGCAGCAGCGGATTAATTTTTTTCGGATCGCCGCCCAGCACGCGCATCGCTTCGCGCATCGCCGCCAAATCCACCACCGCCGGAACGCCAGTAAAATCCTGCAGCAAAACGCGCGCAGGCATGAACGCGATTTCTTTTCGCACCGCGTCGTTCGGTTTCCATTCCGCCAGCGCTTCAATATGTTCCGGATGCACGAAGCGCCCGTCCTCGCATCGCAACAAATTTTCCAGCAGCACCTTTAACGAAAATGGCAATTCATCCACATGCCCAATGCTGCGCTTCGCCAAGGAATCCAATCGATGAATGTCGTAACTGGTTCCAGCAACATGCAAAGCGCTAAGACTGCGGAAGGAATTCAATCGAGCGGGCGACATGAAGTTAACGTCCTTTCAAAACAAAATGTGATATTCCTATGATAGCCGAACGAACGCACTCGTGCACGGTTTAGGTGGCACAGCCATTCTTGGCTGTGCGCATTTCACCGAATGCGACTTGAATCGAGACGCGCCATGCGCCCAAATCTCCCAACAATAATAATCATCGCAACGCTATCGCTCGCCGCGGCAATCACCGCCGCCCAGAATCCACCGGCACCCGCGCCATCAAAAATTTACGCCATCCTTTTAGGCACAGGCTATCCGCGCCCAGACGCCGACCGGGCCGGTCCATCCACTGCAATAATAATCGGTGAGAAAGTTTTTCTAATCGACGCAGGCCGCGGAGTAACTATGCGTCTGGCCGCCGCAAATCTAGCGCTCAAAAATATCCGCGCCGTTTTCTTAACACATCTACATTCCGATCACATTGACGGTCTGCCGGACGTCTTCCACACCACCTGGCAATTTGGTCGCACCACTCCATTTGAACTTTATGGCCCGACAGGCACGAAGAGTCTCGTCGACGGCATCATAAAATTCTACGCAACAGACATTCACATTCGACGCGATCTAACCGAAAAACTTCCCGCCGCGGGCGCAAAAATAAATCTCCACTCCGTCCGTGAAGGCATCGTCTATGAAGACGAAGATGTTCGCGTAACTGCATTCCTCGTCGATCACGCTCCAGTTGAGCCAGCCTTCGGCTACCGCTTCGATCAAATCGAAAAAAAATCCAACTCATCTGAAAAATCGCGTATCGTCGCCAGCATTGTAATTTCCGGTGACACTCATCCCAACGAGAATTTAATTCACTACGCAAAGAATGCCGACGTCTTGATTCACGAAGCCTACCTTCCCCAAATCAAAGCGCCGAATGACACAGCTTCAGACGATCAACCGTGGTTTGTGCGTTACCATTCCACTGCTGCCGAAGCTGGTGAAGATGCGGCGCGTGCAAATGTAAAGTTGCTCGTCCTGACTCATTTGATTCCGCATCGAACGGGCAATGCCGACACTGAGTTCCAAAGTGAAGCTGCCAAATCTTTCCATGGCCCAATAATTGTGGGCCACGATTTAACGCGCATCGATATTCCGCAGACTGACAAACCCGCGCAAAGATAAAATCGTCTAGAATGATCAAGTAGACCCCGACCACACAATGAATGTCGTTCTGATATCCACTTATGAACTTGGCCACCAGCCGTTTGGACTGGCGTCGCCGGCGGCTTGGCTTTCCGAAATCGGTGCGAAGGTAACGAGTCTGGATTTGTCGCGTGAGGATTTCCGGGAAGCGCCGATTCGCGACGCGGATCTAATTGCATTCTACGTTCCGATGCATACTGCGACGCGTCTTGCTGTTGCGCTGCTTCCGCGCGTCAGGGAATTAAATCCTCAAGCGCATATTAGCTTCTACGGACTTTATGCGCCGGTGAATGCGGAATATTTGCGCGAGCTTGGCGCGCAAACTATTCTTGGCGGTGAATTTGAAGAGGGACTTGTTCACCTCGTTGAACGATTAACTGCTACTCGAAATTCTGCGCCGACTTCCGAAATATTCGAGCCACAAATTTCTTTGAGTAAACAAAAATTCCGCGTGCCATCGCGCGAAGGACTTCCTGCGCTTGCGAAATATGCGCATCTGATTATGCCGGACGGTGGGTATCGCGTTGTTGGATATACCGAAGCGAGCCGCGGCTGCAAGCATTTGTGCCGACACTGTCCGATTGTTCCGGTGTATGACGGAACATTCCGCATCGTGCAGCGGGAAATCGTGCTGGAAGATATTCGCCGGCAAGTTACCGCAGGCGCGCAACACATCAGCTTCGGCGATCCGGACTTCTTCAACGGGCCAACGCACGCGCTCGCAATCGTGGAGGAAATGCATCATGAGTTCCCGCACCTTAGTTATGACGCGACGATTAAGGTTGAGCATCTGCTGAATCACGCGGAGCACCTGCCGACATTGCGCGATACCCGATGTCTGTTTGTTACGAGCGCGGTCGAATCTGTGGACGATCTTGTGTTGGATCGTCTTGCGAAAGGGCATACTCGCGCGGGATTTCTGCAGGCCGTAGAAACATTCCGCACTGTTGGACTGACTCTGCAACCAACGTTTGTGCCGTTTTCTCCGTGGACAACTCCACGAAGTTATCTCGATCTGTTGCAAGTTCTCGCGGAGCAAGATCTCATCGAGAATGTCGCGCCAATTCAGTTGGCGATTCGTCTGCTGATTCCTGCGGGTTCGCGTCTGCTGGATCTTGCGGAGATTCGCGATGGAGTTGAAACGTTTGACGCTGCAGCTCTTGTTTATCCGTGGAAACATTCTGATCCGCGCGTTGATGCGCTCGCAGCAGAAGTGAGCGGAATTGTAGAGCGCGAAGAAAAGTTGCGACGCAATCGCGCGGAAATTTTCACGCAGATTTGGCATGCAGCTGCGCGTTTCTGCGACGATGCGCCACAAATTCCGGACGCTTTGCGCGCGTCGCAGATTGGGCGTGCGGCCATCCCTCATATGAATGAACCATGGTATTGCTGCGCGGAACCGAGCAGCGATCAACTGGTTTCCATTGGACAAGTGAAGCCGATTGTTGCACATGCGGAGAAATCTCTGCCGCAACCTGATGCGTTTGTGTAAATGTCCTCGACGACCAATTCCGTGAGTGATCCGCGAATCCAAAGCACAATCCGACAAAGCCGAAGCGATTGCTGCTGCTTACGAGCAAGCTTGGATATCAAACGCGCAGCTTCAGCGATGCAGCGCGCAAACTGGGCGTTGAGATAATGTTTGCGACGGATCGCTGCCATCAACTTGACGATCCGTGGAACGATCGCGCGATTGCTGTGCATTTTGAGGAGCCAGAATCCGCGGCGTTTTCGATACTGGAAACATTGCGTGGAAATGAGCCTGATGGAGTTCTTGCGCTTGGCGATCGATCTGTAATTACTGCTGCTTATGTCGCTCGCGGATTGGGAATATTTCACAATCATCCTGCTTCGGTGGAATCGTGCCGCAGCAAGGAAAAGATGCGTGAAGCATTTCGCGTTTCCGGATTGCGAACTCCTGCGTTTCGCACGCTTCCGATTGTTCCAACTCCTGATGCAGCGCTTTCTGGAATTAAATTTCCGTGTGTCGTGAAACCGATATGTCTTTCGGCCAGCCAGGGAGTGATGCGCGCGAACAATGCGGCCGAATTCCGGAAAGCGGTCGAGCGGCTTGCGCATTTGCTGCAATCGCCGGAATTGCGTGCGTCGCGCGATCCGGAACTGGATCGCATGATTGTTGAGGATTACATTCCGGGAAGGGAAGTTGCTGTGGAAGGGTTGATCAGCGAAGGAGTTCTTCGCGTCCTGGCGATATTCGATAAGCCTGATCCGCTTGAAGGGCCTTATTTTGAGGAGACGATTTACGTGACTCCTTCGCGTTTGCCGCAGGAACAGCAAGATGCGATTGTGCGTTGCGCTCGCGATGCTGCTCGCGCGCTGGGATTAATTCACGGGCCGATTCACGCGGAGTTTCGAGTGAACGATGAAGGAGTTTGGCCACTGGAAATCGCGCCTCGTCCAATTGGAGGACTTTGCGCGCGGGCTTTGCGATTTGGCTCGGAACTAATCTCGCTGGAGGAATTGTTGGTTCGTCATGCGATGGGATTTGATGGAACCGAAGTTGAACGTGAAGCGGTTTCTTCCGGCGTGATGATGATTCCTGTTCCCGCGAATGGAATTCTGGAACGCGTTGAAGGCGAAGATGAAGCGCGCGCAGTTGAGAAATTGAGTCGATTGAAATTACCGCGCGATTGCACGACAAGATTATTTCCTGGCCTGAAGGTTCGAGTTATTTGGGATTTATTTTCGCGCGCGCGGGAAATCCGGAAAAAGTAGAACGCGCTTTGCGCGAAGCGTATGCGAAATTAAATTTTGTGGTGACTGCTGAATTGCCGGTGAGTAATGCTGCTACTGGAAAATTGCCGCTGGTTTGACGTGGACGCGGAAAGAATAAAACCGCCGAGAGATTTCTCGCTCCGCTCGAAATGACGATCGAAGACAAGTCGCAAAAAAGTGTCAACACAAGAAACTTCCGCTGGTCTAAAAAAGTTTAACCTTTTGCTTTTGGAGCTACGTAACCTTCGGGGAGCTTGGCTCCTTCGCCGAAGAAAAATTGTTCCATTTGTTCTTCCATTACTTTCATGGAATTCGGGTCCAGTGGATTCAGACGATATTCATTCATGAGCATTTTGGAATGCTCGATCCACATTTTCCACGCCTCTTTGGAAACATTTTCGTAGACGCGTTTGCCGAGATCGCCTTTCCAGGGCACACGGTCAAGTCCTTCCATTTCTTTGCCGAATTTTACGCACTTCACCATGTGCGCGCCGGGTTTCGGTGCGCTGGGAATGCTTGGTGGACCGCTGTGTCCGCATGACATATATGGCCTCCGCCGGAAATTTTCACGGCGCACTATCTACAATACTGCATCGCGGGGAAAAAGAATACAGAGAGCGGTCGAGAGTTCACAGTTTACAGTCGATAGTTAAAATCGACGTCGCAAGTGGCGAGCAACCTGGCGTTCCGTTGTACGGCGGGCGCACTGCAGCCGGCGTCCGGCTCCCAGAAGTTCTTACCCCTCCCCTCCCCCATTATGCGCATCAATATAAAAACAAGGGACTTAGGTTATGCGTTTCTGGCATCAATATCAAAACAAAGGACTTATAAGTCGTTTGTTTTGATATTGATATACGCTCCCCTGACAATTTTGGATTCTTGCGTACGGCAGGCTGGAAATTCCACTTTAAGAAGAATTGGCAAAGCGGATGCTTCAAGTCTGCGGTTCAGGGTAGCGCGGCGATTCGGTGGATGTCAAGTAAACTATGGTACTTAGTACTAAATATACGGCGAGGAACCGAGAAAAACAATTCGAATGAGGATCGAGACGCCAAGGTTTGCCTATTATGAAGGTTTGGGGCCGGACGAGAGTGGTTAGCCACGCAGTACTGAATTCCAGCTTGCGGCGCCGAGATGATTTCTCTAAGATTCGCCTCGAACGTGTGCCTTGCCGCGGTTGACGTATGCCAGGCGCGAACGGAGTTACAGATGCTGAGCCGGCTCTTCTTTGTCTTGATTCTCGCGACCGCTTTCGTTTCCGCTGCGGAAGCGCAAGTTACGACTGGCGGTGGCGCCATGCAGCTCTACGAATCGCTGCACAGATTTCAATTGGCCGGCGGAACATCCGTCCATAACCTGGTGCTGCAGCGTGACCGGGGGCAGATCACCTTCGCGGACGGCACGATTTATTTTCAGACGCCGATCGACGGCCGTGTGTATGGCGGTGTGTTCATCGGCACCGGCAAGTTCCACGCAGACGCGCCGCCGCTTAAATTTGAACAAGACAACATACGGCGACTCATTCATGCCGACAACGTGGATTCCGATTTTAAGACGGCGGTGCTGCGCTTCACGGATGACACTTACGAAATTCTTGGAAAGGGCAGTGTGACGTCTGGCGCGGCGCCCGACGCCGCGGCTAAGTTTGTGGAGAAATATGACGCGCGGATGGCGTACGAAACCGGAGCGAACATCTCCGCGCGGCTTGCGGAATCTATTCTCAACCGAGAGAGTCTTGGATTCTTCATCGCCGAATTCGATAACGGGAGGCTCGGACGGTTTTCGTTTGTGTTCGACGCGCAGACCAGAATTCCCTCCGAAGTATTCGGCGTGAACGGTGGAGAGAAAGGACTGATTTTTCAGTATCAGCCTTTGCTGGGTGCGAACGATGATTGGATGGCTTTTTATGCGAAGGAGAATTATCCGGAGGTGCACCGGGAATTTCCAGACGCATACGATCAGGTGAAGATTCGGAATCACGACATGGAGTTCGATCTGCGCAACCCGCAGAACACCGTTCGGTACAAGGACCGGATCACGATGGAGGTGCAGCAAGGCGGCCTGCGGGCGGTGCAGTTTTCCATCAACCGGGATTTGATCGCGGCTCAGATCTATGCGTATCAGTACGCGATGCATCTTACCTCGGCAGAAACGGAGGACGGCAAGCCGCTAGCGGCTATACAAGGAGTGAACGATAAGACAGTCGTGGTGTTCCTGCCCGCGGCGGCAAAGCAGGGGCAGCAAATCACGATCCAGCTGGGGTTTGAACGAGTCGTGAAGAATTTTTACGGGGAATTTGTGCCATCCTCGCGAAGCTGGCATCCCTCGCACGGATACCGCCAGCGCGCGACCTATCATGCGAAGTTTATCCACGGCAAACGATACGTGACACTTGGGTTGGGGAAACAGATTTCCGAATCGCCCTGGAGCGGAGACACCTCCTACCTAATCACTGAATGGAATACGGAGGCCCCGGTGGCCTCGTATAGTTTCGTGCTGAAAGACAAGCAGCGCGACGATTACAAGCAATCCGATTCGGAAGTTAAGACGGTTGATGGGGCGATTCCAGTATCGCTCTACGAGTACCGTCCGGCGAGAACAAAGTTCGTCCAGGGGGAGATTGAAAATACGCTGCAGTACTTCGACGAGTTGTATGGGCGCTACCCATATCCCACCTTACGCGCCGATTTTGGAATGCCTACAAATGGCGAGGCATTTGCGACGATGGCTATTCTACCGAACAGCGACATTGCGGACCGAAGTACTTTTTTTGAATTCGGCCGGGTGATGGCGATGGAATGGTGGGGGAACAATATAACGGCGCGTTCGTATCGCGATCAGTGGATGGTTGATGGGCTACGGGATTATTCGGCGTTGCTCTACGAACGGCATCGGCACGGAAATGAGAATTTTCGTTTCATACTAACGGCGGAACGAGAACAACTGGCGTTCGCACCGGCAAAGGTCGGCGGCGTGGCTCCCGGGCGCATGGCGGAACTCGGTCCGATCATTCTGGGGCAGCGACTGCGAACCAGAGAATCCACGGGTGCTTTTGAGGGGCTTGTGATTGAAAAGGGAACACTGGTGATTCGCATGCTGGATTTTCTATTTACGGATCCGGCGACTCAGGATGACAAAGCGTTTTCGGAAATGCTGAAGGAATTAGAAAAGGCTCACAGTGGAGACGCGGCGAGCACGGAGGATCTGATCGCCGTCGCAAACAAGAATTTTGCGAATACGGCGATTGCCCGGCAGTATAACCTGAAGGATCTCAGCTGGTTTTTTGACCAGTGGGTTTACACAGCAGGATTTCCGTCGTACCGACTGGAGTATCACGTGGAAGCGCAGCCCGACGGGAGCGCAATGGTAAAAGGGAATCTTTTTCAAGAAGGCCTTGCCGAAGACGCGAAATGGTTCATGCCACTGCCTGTGACCGTGAGTTTTGGAAAAGGAAAAGTGGAGCACTACACGGTTGCGGTTACCGGGCCGCAGACGGAAGTGAGCTTTAAAATTTCTGCGATACCGGAGAAGGTTGAACTTGATCCCGAGTTATTTGTGATTTCGTCGAAAACGTCGACGCAGAAGGTGCGATGAGCGCGCGGAGTAATTCGGGATCGGGAGAACGCGTTTCGCGATAAAAACAAGAACCCCAGGTGAAACATCGTCACCTGGGGCACCCGCAGAACTTTTAGGGCGACAACACGGCCGAGTTTGGAGTGACTGGCGCGATAGACTTCGCCCATGCCGCTGGCGCGGAGACGCGCGATGACTTGATAGTTGCCGAGACGTTCTCCGGCGGAAAGCGACAAGCGGATGTGCTTTCGCGAGTTGAGTTAGTTGGAAAAGTTTTCACGGTGAATCGCGTCATGCTATGAGGGGTGGGTGGGCAAGTCAACGGAGATGAAGGGGTGGACGACGAGGCTTTCAGAAGTCAGGCTTACCTTGATAAGTCAATTTGTCGATCGTAAATATCTGTTGTCCCTCGGAGTAGTTTAATCGGAAGCGAATTACTTTGTCACTCGGCTGGATGGTGGGCTGACCATTTACGAAACGTGGGAAGCTCAATTCGTGGATCGAGCCGTAAACACCCTTTGGAAATGTGTCCAACTCCGTCGTTACGCCGCCGCAGGACTGCGCTATGGAGTCACCGGTTTTCGCCGAAGGATTAGCGAAAATGTTTCTTCCGTCGGAGGTGACTAGATAGATTGAGTGTGAAAGAGCCTTTTCATATTCCTCTCTTAGAATTTTATTCCCGTAGAACTTATTAGGATCATTGCTGCCCCATTTCGCGGGAGTCTCTCCCGTCATTGGCATAAACATGGTCGTCAATACGACTTGATCGTCGAATTTTTGACTTATGCAGCCGGCGATTTGTTGATCAATCTGCTGCTGATTCGTTGGACTCATCGTGTCGTAGTGCTTATCGAGTTGCATCCGTCTGGCGAGCGCTTGGCGCACGACGAGCGACGAAACTATTGCGGCAAAGGTTAGCGGAGGAGAACCGTCTCCGACAGGCGGCTGGCAGCAGGTTGATACCCAGGGTGAGTGATAAAGGACAGCGTCTACATCCTTTCGAGACCAGTGCCGCCAGTCGGTTTGGTCCCAGGGATTCGATTTGCCGCTGGCTAAGAGTGGGACTGTGAGGGCGGCGAGGATCAGCGAGACGCAAATTCGGCTCGACAGCGTTGTGGCCACGAATGTTTTCCGAGTGGCAAGGCGGGGCGGGAACTTGTGCATACTGATTTCTCCCTGTACCTGAGACGCGCATTTCGAGCCGGCGGTTTCGGCATATCGGCGGGAAGCGTCACGCGGATGTGCTTTCGCGAGTTGAGTTAGTTGGAAAAGTTTTCACGGTGAATGGCGTCATGCTATGACGGGTGCGGGGGCAAGTCAACGAGGATGAGGTGGTTGCGTGGGTGCAATGTAAGGCAAGAACCGCACCCAAGTAAAATCCAGAATGGCGCCACGCGCAATGATATTCGCGACGAGGGGGATGTTCATATGAAGCACGCGAGGTATCACGCGTGATGATGTGCGGCGTGTTGGCGGGCTACACTGAAGTGCGGTGACGTGGAAAGGGGTGGCTGATGGCGACGAGATGGAAGAGTTCGGCAGTTCGCGTGGCGATAGTGATTTCGTTTGTGATGATGGCGGGGCAGAGCTGGACGGCTGCTGCGAAGAGTGAAGCGACGGGAAGCGTGGGCGCGCAGCGCGCAAACGATCCGGCCCCTTCAGTCGATACGTCGAAGTGGAAGACTTATCGGAATGAAACTTATGGATTTGAGGTGAAATATCCGGAGACCTGGAGCGTGCATGCGGGATCGGGGACGGGGGCAGTTATTATTACGTTGAGCGGGCCGGTGAAAGGTACGGAGCGGCCGTCATTGACGTTGGCGATTCAGCCGAATCAGAATGCCGCGAAGAGAACGATTGACGAATGGTTTGCGGAGCAGTCGCGTACGATGGGTGCGAAGCCGGAGACATCGGGAAGCACGTCGATCGGCGGACAGCGCGCGGTTTTTATGGAGAACACGAATAGTTTTGGGAAGCGGCGTGACACGTACACGCTGTTGGGAGGGATTCACGTGCTTTCGTTGAGCTATACGGTTAAGGCTGAGTACGATCCGATTTATGATGCGATTGCGGGGTCGTTTCATTTGGTGAGGTGAGAACGGCGAATTCAAAAGCCCCAGTTTTCGTTTCGCGAAAAAATGTGGCATCCAGCCCTACATGTTCGGCTCTCTTGCGCGCAAGAAAATCGCTGCAATCGAGTACGTGACCGCGCAAAAGAACGGCGCCGTAACGGTTAGTTCGTAAAGGCACTCCGAACTGCCGCACTCAGTTCCGAAGAAAGTGTTCCATACATCTGTCCAGTAGATTTGGCCAGAATACCTATCCCAAGTGAAAAGATTCCAGACCAGAATGGCGGCGGGGAAAACCCATACCCAGAAGTTGGGCTGCCGATGAGTTCGACGACGAAAGAAATACGCGCATCCCACTGCGGCAATGATCGGAATGGGAGAATACGGTGGATCGATCCACGGTACGGCGGAGCTGTATCTGCGACGCCCGAGCATCAACATCAACGGCATGGCTACAAGGAACGATGTGATGATAGGGGCATACGCCGCCAGAAGTACTTCCTTCGCGTATCGTTTGATTCTCGCGATTCGGGAGTTGTCGACTGAATCCTCGCGGAAAGTAGTCACGACAGCGGATTCTATACCACTTTTGCGAATCGCATTGCTACGGCATTCATGCAGTAGCGCAGGCCGGTGGGCGGAGGGCCGTCGTCGAAGACATGGCCTAGATGGGCTTCGCAGCGGCGGCAGGAAATTTTTGTGCGCGTCATGCCGAGGGTGCTGTCGATTTCTTCGATGATATTTTCTTTCGCGATGGGTTGATAGAAGCTGGGCCAGCCGGTGCCGGAATCGAATTTGGTGGCGGCGTCGAAAAGAGCAGTATCACAGCAGATGCAGCGGAAAATTCCCTTGGCGTGATTGTTGGGATTTTCATTTGTGTACGGGCGCTCGGTGCCTTCGTGGCGCGTGATTTCGTAGGAGTCGGCGGAAAGTTCTTTGCGCCATTCGGCGTCGGTCTTGACGATTGTGGAGACGGAAACTTTTTCTTTGCGGGCGCCGGCGTCAGAGAATTCTACGATGTTGACGGTCTTCGGAATTGGCGGCGCGGCGGCTTCGGAGCTTGTGGGATCGTGGCGAGTGATCAGCCAGTAGGCCAAGCCCGCGGAGCCGGCGATTGCTGCTGTTGGGAATGTGCGGCGGGGGAGCGCGGAACGAGTTTCGTTCTCATTTGTCGAGAGCATGATGGCCTCGTTGGATTGGATGCGGATTGGGCGCTGGGGGATTGTAACATTTTTGGAAATGGAGAATTTGGGAATCGGGGATTGCTTTAGTTGGTCGGAAAATCCCCAGACGCCACTACGGCGTCTGGGGCACCCGGAGTTATTTATGCAGGCGAAGGTCAACGGCGCCGATCGGGAGATCGGCGTTCCCGGGGACGAGTGCACCGACAGCAGTGTTGGTGCTACTGAGCGGAAAAAATTATTCGTGGGGGCGGTAGCGATAGGGGCCGAGGCGCGTCATTAAGAGGACGCCGATGATTGTGGCGAAGAAGAAAAAGATTAGGGGAGTGCTGTAGGAGCCGGTACGGTCGAATCCTTGGGCCATTAGGATTGGGCCGAGTGCGCCGGCGAGCGCGAAGACGGCGAAGAGGTATCCATAAATTTCGCCGAAAGAATGCAGGCCGAAATAACGGCTGGTGAGATAGGCGATGATGTCCACTTCGGCGCCGAGGCCGAGGCCAATAAGTAATGCGGCGGCGTAAACGGTTGCGCCGCTGAGACCCGTCCAGAGCAGCGCGATTCCCGCGGCTACGCTGCTGAAGAAAAATACGGCGACGTAAGGCGCGTACAGGCGATCCATCAAATAACCGGAGCCAACGCGCGCGAAGAGAACAGCAACTCCTACGATGGAACTTGCGAGAGCGGCTTTTTCCGGAGTGATGCCGCGGTCGGTGAGCAACGGGATGAGATGAATTACGCAGCCGTGGACGCTGATGGCGATGAGCGCGAATCCGAAAGCGAGGAGCCAGAAAATTCTGGAGCGGATGGCTTCGCGGAGTGGGATGCCGGTGATTTCTGGTGATGCGTTCGGAGCAATATTCGCGCGTGCATTTTCATTTGCCGTCGAATGCGGTTCACCATCGGGAAGGAGTCCCATTTTTTGAGGGGAGTCTTTCAAGAAGAGCGCGATGATTGGCACGGAAATTAGCAGGACGACGCATCCGACGATTGCGTAGGTTGAGCGCCAGCCGACGAGAGTGATGAGGCGCTGCACGGCGGGCGGCATAACGATTGCGCCGAGCCCGATACCGATCATGGTGACACCGAGCGCGAGTCCACGGCGCTTGTCAAACCAATTGGAGACAACCTTGCCGTAGGGAACTGGAGCGGCGGCGGAGCCGATGATGCCGGCGAAAATAAAGGCGACGTAAAGTTGCGAAAGATTCGTGGAAATAAATTTGAATGAAATTAGCATGATGCCGAAAACTACGGCGGCGGGAATGATTACTTTACGAGGGCCGAAGCGGTCTACCAGACGGCCGACGAATGGCGAGCTGACGGCAAGCATTACATTTGTGAGCGTGAACGCGAAGGAAATGTTTGTGCGCGTGGAATGGAATTCGGCGGTGAGCGGCTTGATGAAAACGCCGAAGCAGTAGACGAAGATTGGAGCGAAGCCGAGAAGGAGTCCTAGAGCGGCGGTTAGAACGACGTACCAGCCGTAGAAGAATTTTTTTGGATTGGTGGACATTTGATTGTTGTGGGGCCGATGGCCGCGCGGAGTTTATATCATTGTGGTGGTGGATTTGTTCGGGAAAAGGAGTGATTCTGAAGGATCGGGGTAGGGAAATTTTGTTCGGAGTTGGGATGGACTGTGGCACCGACAGGAGTGTCGGTGCTACTAGACAACCAAATTTGCGCATTGTGACTCTGATTAGGAAATGGCTGGCCGCGGTGTGTCTGAAGCGGCGCGGCTCTCACGAGGAGCTTGCTTGAAGATGATGCGTGAACCTATAATTGTGTCCATGAAAAACCCACTTGGACGGCCTTCCATGAAAAATACTTTGGCACGGCTGATGGCTTTGCTGATGGTTGCGATTCTGCTGTTCTCTGCGCCTGCTGGATGGGCAACTTGCGGCGGTGGTGGTGGAGGAGGCGGAGGAGGAATGTCCGCGGGCGGTGGACCGGGAGCGGCGCCGCCGGATCAACAGGTGTACATGGTTCCGTGGAAAGTTCAGTCGGCGACGGAACCTGCGCCGAAAACGGGACTGGTGCTGTACTGGTTCCCGTCATCGAAAGAAGAATTGCAGAAATCGAGTTTGCGGACATCGCGTCAGCTTTCGCTTTTCGCGGCGCAATGCGTAGCGATGCAAGTGGCGACGGGTTCGGCGTCGGAAGCGACGTTGAAACTGGCGGAAAATGCGAAGCTGCCGATCGCGGTGCTGGCGACTCCGGATGGAACGCCGATCGTTAAAGCGGATAACAAGGATGGATTTCTGCGCGTTGACCAGGTTGAGAAGATGGTCACCGACGAAATGAAGAAGCGGGAGCAGGCGGCGGATCAGCAAATTAAAGCCGCGAAGGAAAAAGAAAAGGGCGGTGACAATGCCGCGGCGATTACTTCGTTGAAGGCGGTGGTGGAGCAGAAGTGCTTGTTCCCGTCAAAGGCGAAGGACGCGGTGAAGGAATTGAAAAAGCTGGGCGTGAATGACGTCAGCGAAATTCCGAACGCGCCGATATTCGATCGCGCGAAGAGCAAACAGATTGAAGCAACGATGGTTCGCGGACTGCATGCGGAGTTGGCGGCGGACTACGACACGGCCGAAAAATATTACACGCAAGCACATTTGATGGATCCGGCCGATCCGGCGCCGCTACGATTTCTGGGCGAGCTGTATCGTCACCAGACGGGCGATTGGGACAAGGCGCGCGTTGAATTTGACGCGATTCTTGCGATGCCCGCCGATCCGCTGTCGCGCGCAGTGGCGATGCACGGATTGGGAAAGATGACGATTCATGATGGAAATTTCGCGAAGGGACTTTCGTTGATGGAGCAGGCGGTGGCGACGTATCCGCTGGCGCTGGCGTATCGCAATCTTTCCGTGTTCTGGAATTCGGAAGGGAACGCGGCGAAGGCCGGCGAGTATGTGGAAAAGGCGTTGGCCGTTGATCCGCAGGATCCTTACAACCTGGTGTTCGCTGCCGCATATTGGGCGGGGAATGGCAACGGGGACAAGGCGTTGAAGATTGCGAGTGAGAATGAAGCACTGCTGCCGGCGTCATACAATTTGGCGGCGGTTTACGCGCAGACCGGACAAAAGGATAAGGCGCTGGCGTTGCTGCAACGTCATTTCTTTGAATACGAGCGCACGAACGCGGTTCGCAGCAAAGAAATGATGGAAGCGCGAGTGGACGCCGTGTTTCTTTCGATTCGCACCGATCCGAAATTCGTGGCGATGACGAAGGATTCGGATGGGAAACTGGATCCGACGCGAACGATGGGGAATCAGAAGTAGTTTTTATTGAATTGAAAGTGATTTGAGACTGGGTCTGCGAGGTGCAGACCCAGTTCTATTTTGGTGACCAATTTTCCTCTGAAACGTCCTAACCACTAGCCGCAGGTGCGGCTGTGTGTATCGATGGCAACACTCCGGATGTAAATGGAGGTTGTAAATACTATGCGAGTATTCGCTGCCTTTTGTTTCGTCCTCTTAGTTTCAGGAGCGGCCTTTTGCCAATCTGCAGAAACTCCCGCTTCGGCGCCGGCGACATTTGAGGTCGCCGATGTGCATCCGAGCGCCCACGTGACGACAAGAGCATTTTTTTCTGGCGCGGTTTTTCGAGGCGGCCGGTACACAATGCGAAACGCGACTATGTTGGATTTGATAACGACCGCGTACGGTTTTGACGACAGGAATGTCGTAGGTGGCCCGAGCTGGCTGGAAACGACGCGATTCGATGTGATCGCGAAAGCAGAGCCTTCGACTTCTGAGGCAGCACTCAACCTGATGCTTCAGGCGTTGCTGGCCGAGCGTTTCAAGCTCGCGTTACATCGGGACACCAAGTCCATGGCGGTATTTGCCCTCACGTTGGGAAAAGGAAAACCGAAATTGAAGCAGTCGGAAGGCATAGGTGAAAGCGGGTGTCAGCAGAAAACCCCTCAGCCGGGCGGAATTGCCAGCAATGCGTTGACTTGTCGAAATATGAGTGCTGACGATATTGCAAAATCTGTGCTCCCGCGTGCAGGAGCGTATTTGCCAAACCCGGTTGTGGATATGACCGGACTGAAGGGAACGTGGGATTTCGATATTGCATGGACGCCCCGAGGTGCGCTTGCAACAGCCGGGCCGGACGGCGTTTCCGTATTCGACGCGGTGGATAAACAGCTCGGCCTAAAGCTGGAGCCTCAAAAAGCGCCGATGCCGGTACTTATTATCGACACCGTGAATGAAAAGCCGACCGATAATTTGCCCGGCGTGGCGCAAAACTTGCCACCCGCTCCTGTTGCGGAATTTGAAGTGGCGGTAATTAAGCCGAGTGCGCCGGGTACGAAGTCGAATGGAAGGATGGACGGCGGGCAGATAAGTTTTCAAGCCATCACGCTGAAGGATCTTATTACAACAGCGTGGAATTTGAATCCGCGGGACAGTGATGCACTTGCAGGCGCGCCGAAGTGGCTTGATTCGGATAAGTTTGACATTATCGCGAAGACGTCGACTGACGTTACCGCCGCACCGACTGATGATCAGGAAATTGATTTTGAGACACTTCAACTGATGCTGAGAGCTTTACTAATTGACCGCTTCAAAATGCAAGTACACACGGAAAATCGTCCTGTGAACGGCTTTGTGTTGTTGGCTGCAAACCCTAAAATGAAGAAAGCGGATCCTGCGAATAGGACTGGATGCAAGAATGGCCCCGGGCCGGATGGAAAAGATCCGCGGCTGACGAATCCAATTGTCTCCAGATTGGTTTCATGTCAGAACGTCACGATGGCGCAGTTTGCAGAACAGCTTCCGTCAATCGCAGGCGGATATATTTTCGGCGAAGTGTTGGATTCCACGGAGCTCGAAGGAGCGTGGGATTTCACGTTGAATTTCAGTCCTGCGGGCAGAGTGAATGGTGGAACTGGTGGCCGAGGCGGCGATTCCGTTCAGCCGCCAACGGGTGATGCGGTGGCGGCGGACCCAAGCGGGGCGCTTTCACTTTTCGACGCAATCAGCAAGCAGCTTGGTTTGAAACTTGATAAGCAAAAACGGTCGATGCCCGTGCTGGTAATCGATCACGTGGAACAGAAGCCGACGGACAATTGAAGTTTGCGCTTTAAGTGTGAACCTGTGACTGGGTCTGCGAGGTGCAGGCCCAGTTTTATTTTTTGGGGCATACGAGTTGTAGCACAGCCGCACTATCGGCTTGTTGCGCGGGACGGATATATCTGCGAAAAAGGTAGAATCTGGCGGGGATGGTTTTCGCCGGTCGCGAGGTTACCATTGACGAAGATTACGACGCTGTTCTTTGATATAGGCGGCGTGATTTTGACCAATGGATGGGACAGCGTGGCGCGTCACGCGGCGATCGCGAAATTCCAGTTGGACTCCAAAGAGTTTGAAGAGCGGCACGCGTTGGCGAATCCGGCTTGGGAGCGCGGGGAAATTTCGCTGGAAGAATATTTGGCACGGACGATTTTTTATAGCAAGCGAACATTTTCGCCGCAG
This sequence comes from uncultured Acidobacteriota bacterium, assembly GCA_963778235.1. GTDB lineage: Bacteria > Acidobacteriota > Terriglobia > Acidiferrales > UBA7541 > DASTCZ01. Next base: position 1,709,061 of record CAVZTQ010000004.1, read on the forward strand.
GATTTTGAAGATTTTATGTATGCGCAATCGCTGGCGATGCCGGAGTCATTGGAATTTGTGCGAGGGATCGCGCTCTCGGGGCGTTATTTGATGGCGGTGATTAACAATGAAGCGGCGGAAATAAACGCGTATCGGATTCAGAAGTTTGGATTGCGCGATATTTTTGAGGCATTTTTCAGTTCGTGCTATGTGCGAATGCGGAAGCCGGACGTGGCGGTTTATCAGATGGCGTTGCGGGTGATGCAGCGCGGCGCGGATGAATGTATTTTTGTAGACGATCGCGCGGAAAATGTGGAAGGCGCTCAAAAAGCTGGAATGAATGGAATTCATTTTCAAAATGTGGCGCAGCTTTCCGCGGAATTGAAAAATCTTGGGGTGCCGGTGACGGCGGCGTGATTTGCACGGAGGAATGCTTTGAAAAAGAGTGATGAGCCGAAGGCGGTTGCGTCGGTGGGGCCGGTGACGCGCGAGATTATGCCGGGCGTAGTGGTGTGTAAGGATGCGGAGAGTGTGGCATTGGCGGCCGCGCGATATTTTGTGCAGTGGGCGTGGGAGGCAATCGCGCAGGACGGGAAATTCAATGTGGCGCTGAGCGGTGGGCACACTCCAGAGACACTATTTGGGGCGCTGGCGTCGCAGGAATTTCGTGGTCAAGTGGACTGGGGGCGCGTGGAAATATTCTGGGGAGACGAGCGCGCGGTTCCTCCAGAAAGTAAGGAAAGCAATTACGGAATGGCGCGGCGCGAGTTGTTGATTCGCGTGCCGATTCCGGGCGGGAATGTGCATCGCATGGAAGCGGACCGGCCAAACATTGGGCGCGCTGCGCAGGATTATGAAGATTTGTTGCGCGAAAAATTGCCATTGGACTCGCGCGGATTTCCGCGCTTCCATTTAATTTTTCTGGGGCTAGGGCCGGAAGGTCACACGGCTTCGTTATTTCCGGGTGTACGCGGAATGCGGGAAACTTCGCGATGGGTGAGCACTCCGCTGGTGCCGAAACTTGGAAGCCGGAGAATGACGTTGACGATGCCGGTGCTGAACGCGGCGCATCGCGCGCTGTTTCTGGTGGCGGGCGCGGAGAAGGCGGAAATTCTTTATACGGTGTTGGCGGGAACGGCTGAGCCTCCGTTGCCTGCGCAGCTTGTTCGATTGCCGGATGGGCAGAGGACTTTTTTGTGTGACGAGGCGGCGGCGAAACTTGTGTTGGAGGAAATTGCGGCGCGGGGGGAGTTTACTGGGAAGAAGGGCGCGGAGGCGGCAGGGAAGAAGGTTAAGGGGAAACACTGAGGCGGGAAGCAAACTAACTTCTGAATCTGAGTAGTGATTACGCCGATCTTTTGATCGGCGTTCTTGTTTGGTTGCGCGGGTGTGCACCGGCAAGAGTGCCGGTGCTACTTAAGTGCTACTTATTCGTAGCGCAAGGCGGTCATGGGGTCGGTGCGCGAGGCGCGCCATGCTGGCAGTGCCGCCGCGAGAGTTGCGACAGCAATTAGAATTACCGCGGCGCCAATCAGAGTGACGGGATCGTGCGCAGTAAGACCGAACAACATACTGGCGAGAACTTTTGTTGCGGCCAGGGCGGTTGCGATTCCTACGGCTGTACCGATGATTGTTACCGTCAAAGCTTCGTGCAAAATAATCCACAGAACATTTCCGCGTTGCGCGCCGAGCGCCATGCGGATTCCGAGTTCGCTGGTGCGCTGCGAAACTGTGTAGGAGAGGACGCCGTAAAGTCCGATGCAAGCGAGCAGAAGCGCGAGCACGCCGAAAAATGTTGAGAGGCGCGCGGTGAGGCGATCGCGCACGAGCTTCGCGTCAATCCGTTCCGGAATTGTGTGCATTTCAAGCGGATCGAGAGTGGAGTCAGTTTGGCGCACGAGTTCGCGGAGGCCTGCAACGACGGGCGCGCTTTCGCCGCTGTATCGAACTTCATACGCGGCTTGCGTGGAAAGTTCCACAGGATTGAAAAAGGGAGCGTAGAAGCGGCGTTGGGTTTCTCCACGAAGAGAATTATATTTCGCGTCGGCTACTACGCCGACAATTTCGAGATCCTGCCGATCTTCGGGATATTCATCGCGCATGTGACGGCCAATCGGACTTTCTGTTCCGAAATAATATTTGGCGAAGGTCTGATTAATCCAACAAACTCTTGAACCGGCGGAATCCCGCGGTTGTACGTCGCGGCCCATCAGAACGGGAATGCCTATTGTCGCAAAATAGTTGGGGCCGACTTGATCCCACGAGGCGTTCATTTCTTGACCGTTCTTCGGAGTAAAGCCAACGATAGAAATATCGTCGCCGGAATCGGAATTGAAGAATAATCCGTTTTCGGAAAGTGACACGCCGCTTACGCCGGGGGCGGTCGCAAATTTCGCGAGCAGTTGTTGAAAGAGCGGGCCCGTCGCGGCGGGCTTGTATCCGCTGGTCGCGGGAATCATGCGGAACATTAATAAGTGGCTGGAGTCGAAGCCAAGGGGAACGGCGGTCAACTTTTGCAGGCTACGCACGAAAAGTCCCGCGGAGACGAGCAGCAAAAGTGAAATTGCCACTTGCACGCCGACGAGAACTTTGCCCAGCGGCATGCGGCCGGAGCCGCTTCCGCCGCCGGAAATGGATCGCGAAGCGCCGCGAAGAACTTGATTCAAATCCACGCGCGTGGCACGAATGGCCGGCGCGAGTCCAAAAAGAATTCCGGTGACAAGCGTGGCGCCAATTGCAAACGCGAGAACGCGCAAATCGAGATGAACGTCGAGTGGAACTGTAGTGGGGCCGGATGAAACCATGCGAAGGAGCAAAGTGTCGCCCCATTTCGCCAGCAACAATCCGAGCGCGGCGCCAAGCGAAGCGAGCAGCACGCTTTCCGTGAGCAATTGACGGATCAATCGCGCGCGGCCTGCACCCAGCGCGACGCGCACAGCCAATTCGCGTTGACGAGCCGGACGCGCGAGCGAGAAGCAGATTCGCAACGTTGGCGCAGGCGAGCAAAAGCAGCAGTCCGACCAATCCCATCAAAACTTCCAGCGGCTGAGCGTATTGTCCGCGCAAAGAGGAAACTCCGCGGCTGCCGTCCCTTGCGACGAGATAAGAATTTATTGCGGAATCGCGATCTTTTTTATCGGCGAGCGACGCGGCTTCGTCAGTGAGCACTTGTTTAAAAGTGATGTTGATGGAAGTGCCGGCCTGCGCGAGAGTGACGCCGGGTTTCAAACGTCCGACGACGTGGAGAAACATTACTTTGGTGACGGATCCCGGTTTTTGCGTGAGCAAATCGCGGATCGGAAAAATCGCGTCCTGCATCATCAGCGGAATCCAAATGTCCGGCGAGTCGCCGACCATCAATCCCAGCGAAATCCGGCGGCATCACCGCGCCAATCTCGAACACCATATTGCGAATGTGAATTTTGCGGCCAACCGCGGAAGGATCGCGCTGCAGTTTGCGATCCCAATATCCGTAACTGACAATCGCGATGGGATGCGCGTTGCGTCCCTTATCTGTTTCCAGGCCGAACGTGTGGCCAAGCATGGGATCGACGCCAAGCGTGGGAAAATATCCGCCACTGACCATGTTGATGTTCGCGGGAGTAGCGTCGGAAGACGAGCCAAGCGAGACAGGAGCGGTATAACTTGAACTGGAGAAAGCTAAAATTCCAGAGAAGACCTGATTACTGATCGCGCACGCCTTCAAATTCGTGGTAGGTGAGCATGCCGCGTTCGCCTTCGTTTGTGCCATTCCACATTCCCGACGCGTTCGGATCGGTGAGCGTAACAAGCTGCTGCGGATCGCGCACCGGTAACGGGCGCATCATGATCGCGTTCACGACGCTGAAGAGCGCGGTGTTCGCGCCGATGCCGAGAGCGAGTGTGAGGATCGCGATCGCAGAGAAACCGGGATTTTTTGCGAGCGCGCGAAGGGCAAAACGCAGATCTTTAAGCAGAGTTTCCATGGGCGTCCCCGCTGACGATTTATATCGCAGCTATACCCCAATTAAGACGCAGTTCGCAAGGGAAAGTCACTGATTATTAATGACGCTTGATGTGTCGGCGCGACTGATTGCGATTAAGGTTGCAGCGCTTGTTTGGCAGGATAATCCACGTGCAGCGCGGCGAGGCTTGATGCATCCCATCCGCCGCCGAGAGCTTTCACCAGCAAGACGGAAGTGGTGAGGCGCTGACCTTCGAGCTGCACGGCGAGACGCTGATTGGAAAGCAAAGCCTGCTGCGCGGTTACGACCTCAAGGTAACTTACGAGCCCGCCTTTGTATCGATTGGTGGCGATATCGAGGGCTTTTTGCGCGTCTGTCACGGCGGCCGCTTCCGCTTTGGACGCTTCGTCGAGAACGGCGAGGCCTGCGAGGCTGTCTTCCACTTCCTGAAATGCTGTGAGCACCGAGCCGCGATAATTCGCAATCGTAACTTTGTATCCGGCCTGCGCGAAATCCACTTGCGCGCGTCTCGCTCCGCCGGTGAGCAAAGTTTCGCTGATGGCGGCGCCGACGGCCCAAACCGCGCTCGGAAGCGAGGCGAGATTTGTGAGGCTGGCGCTGTTCAATCCCGCGCCTCCCGCAAGGCTCACGCTGGGATAATACGCGGCTTGCGCGATTCCAATTTGCTCATTCGCGCTGGCCATCAGGCGCTCATTTTCCGCGACGTCCGGCCTGCGCTCGAGTAAATCAGAAGGCAGTCCAACAGGAATTGTTGGAAGAGTGACGGGTAGCGGTTTAATGGCAATTTTGAAATTAGACGCGGGCTGGCCGGTTAGCGTGGCAATGGCGTCTTCAAATTGCGCGCGCTGTTGACGAAGGAGAATTGCCTGCGCGCGAGTTGCGTCGAGCAAAGTTTGTTGCTGCGCTACGTCCAATCCGGAGGCGACGCCGCCACTGGCGCGTTGCTGAACGAGCTGCATGGCTTTTTCAAATGATTGCACGGTTCCATTGAGCACGCCGATTTCAGCGTCAATTTCGCGAAGCGAAAAATAATCCGCGGCAAGTTCGGAAGAAGTGGAGAGGCGCACATTTTCCAAGTCCGCGCCGGAAGCCTGATACGCGGCTTGTGCTGAACTGATGCCGCGATGAATGCGGCCGTAGAGATCCGGTTCCCAACTGACAGAAAAGGGAATTGCGAAATTTCCCTGGGTTACGGCGGAAAATGGAGCGACAGCCTGCGGACGGTTGCCGGAAACTCGCGAAGCGCCTGCAAACGCGCCGACGCTTGCTTGCGGAAAAAGTGCGGCGGTGGAAATACGAGCCAGCGCGCGAGCTTGTTCCAATTTTGCAACGCTCGCCTGCACGGTAAAATTTGCGCTAACCGCTTGCGATTCCAGCGCGTCCAAATCCGCGTCGGCGAAAATTCTCCACCACTCGCCTTTGGGAACTTGATCGCGCGGATCACCGGGCCGCCACGGGCCTTCGGCTTTCCACGCGACTGGCGTGGGCGCGTCCGGGCGATGGTAATTCGGACCGACGGTGCATCCGCCCAGCAATAGCGCAACGCCGGAGACTGCTACGATTGCTGTGACGCGCGCAGAGATTTGAAAAACTTTTTTCATTGGCGCTTGGCCGGCGCGGCGGGAGCCTTCACGTGAACTTGCTGACCCGGTTCCATCGAGTCTGGGGGATTATCCACGATGGAATCGCCAGCGTCGATGCCCTGCAAAACTTCGACGGTGCTGCCAAAGTCGCGTCCAATAACGATGCGCTTCAATTCAATTTTATTGTCCGCGCCAACGACGGCAGCCATGGTTCCGTCTGGACGAAATAAAAGCGCGGATACCGGCAAGGAAAGCAAATTCCCGGAAACTTTCACATCGAAATGAACTTCGGCATACGCGCCCGGCAATAATTTGCCGGAAGGATTCGGTACGTCCACTTCAGTGCGCAGAGTTCGCGTCGCGGGATCAATCGAATCGGCTGTGCGCGCGACTTGCCCGCAGAATTTCTGGCCAGACATTTCTGCAAGCTCCAAACAAGCGTGCTGACCGGCACGAATGGAAGGAGCATATGTTTGCGGCACGGCGACGAAAGCGCGGATGGGGTCAATCTGCGCCAAATTAAAAAGCTCCTTCGCGACGCCGCCATTTCCTGCGTCAATGAGCATTCCCATATCTACATTTCTTCGAGTGATCACTCCGGCGAAGGGCGCGTAAACGCGCTTGAATGATTCCAAATCCTCCAGTCGCTTCACATTCGCTTCAGCGGATTGCACCATCGCTTTTTTCGCGTTGTAATCGCCAACGGCGTTGTCCACTTCCTGTTTGGAAACGGAATCGGTGGTGATTAATTCCTGATAACGCTTGGCGGTTGTTTGCGACAAATTCACATTGGCCTGAGCTGTGCCGAGATCGGCGCGCGCCTGCGAAAGTTGCTGATCAATTTCCGGCGTCTCAATTTCCGCGAGCAATTCGCCCTGCTTTACGTTGCTGCCGATATCCCGGTACCATTTTTTTAGGTAGCCATTTGTGCGCGCGTAGATCGGCGCTTCAACGAATGCCTGCAGTGCGCCAGGCAGAACCAATCCAGAATCCGCATTGATGGGAGTGGCGTGAATCACGGCGACGATGGGCACGGCGCTTGCGGTAGTCTGCTCGGCCAGCACACGATTGTTGGTTTTCTTTTCGGCCAAACTGTAAATGGCCAGCGCCGCGAAAATCACGAACGGCACGAGCCACATCAAAATCATTTTGCCGCGGCCGCCCTTGTGCTCGCGGGCTGGAGGGCTTGCAGATCGCTCTGTTTCGCTTCCGGTCATACTTGATTGTCTCCTGAAATCATCCGCGAAATCACTGGTGCGGTCCTGAAGGGTTTCCGATTCCGTCGTGCTCAGGAACGTCCATCTTGAAATTCTTGTGGATCACTTTGAAAACGCATGGCACAAAAAACAAAGTTGCGAACGTGGCGAAAAGCAGTCCGCCGATTACCGCGCGGCCCAGCGGCGCATTCTGCTCACCACCTTCGCCCAAGCCCAGCGCCATCGGAACCATTCCGATCATCATGGCGGCGGCCGTCATGAGTACCGGGCGAATGCGGATGAATCCTGCTTCGAGCGCCGCGTGCGTGGAATCATAGCCTTCGCGGAGACGTTCGCGCGAGAATGAGACCATCAAAATACTATTCGCCGTCGCCACGCCCATGCACATGATCGTGCCGGTCAGCGAAGGAACGCTGAGCGTTGTGCGCGTGATCAAAAGCATCCACAAAATTCCGGCGAGAGCAGCGGGCAAGGCAGTAATAATGATGAAGGGGTCGAGCCACGATTGGAAATTCACGACAATCAGCAGATACACCAGTAGAATCGCGACGAGAACTCCAGCCGCCAATCCTCTGAACGATGACGTCATCGTTTCCACTTGTCCGCGCAGGTCAAGTTCACTGCCGCGAGGAAGTTTGGGCCGGTATTCGTCCAGAACTTTGCGGACGTCACCGGCGACGCCGCCCAAATCGCGTCCCTGCACCGACGCATAAATATTGATCATCGGCTGCGCGTCGTAGTCGGAAAGCTCCGCGGGCTTGGCCATCAATTTGAAATCCGCCAGATTGCCGAGCACTTGCGGCGAAGTGGCGCTCGACGAGGAAACAGGAATATTTTGCAGCGACTGCATGGAATCGACTCGGTACTGCGGCACTTGCACCGCGACGGTATACGTCACGCCGTTTTGCGGATTCGCCCAGAACGACGGATTCGTCTGAAAGCTGCTGGACAGAGTCAGCAGCATGCTCTGCGCCACGTCATTCTGACTGAGGCCCACCGATTGCGCGCGAGTACGATTTACGTCGAGATGCAACAGCGGCTGCTCGAACATTTGATGAACGTGCACGTCAACCGTTCCGGGAACGAGCGCAATTTTATTGGCGATTTGCTGGGCCAGTGCATAATTCTCTTGCAGGCTGCGTCCCGTGATTTGCACGTCAAGCGGCGCCGGTACGCCGAAGTTCAAAATCTGGCTGACGATATCCGCCGGCTGAAAAAAGAATTGTGTTCCCGGGAATGTTTCCGCGAGTTTCCCGCGCAATTCGGTAATGTATTCGCCCGTTGGCTTTTTGTGTTCCGGTTTCAACGAGACAAGTATTTCCGCGTCGGACGTGCCGATTGTTCCGGAATTGCTGTACGACATGTTCAAACTGCTATATGGCAAACCGATGTTGTCGAGGACGTTGCCCAAATCTTCCGGCGGAATTACGGTGCGAATGAGGTTGTCGACTTGATCGCATTCACGCGCGGTTTCTTCAATGCGCTCGCCAACTCTGCCGCGCATATGCAGACGAATCAGTCCGGCATCCACGCCGGGGAAAAAATCCTGTCCGAGCACCATCACGATGGGCGCCGAAGCGAAACAGAGCAGCAGAAACATGAGGATAAACGTCCACGCGTGATCCAGGCAGAAAGTAAGCGCGTTGCGATATCCGTGGCGCATGCGCTCGAAGCCGTCCACAAATCCGCGCTGTATGGCGGAGAAAGGATCGCGCCCGGTAGCGCGCTCCTCGCCGCTATGTCCGCGAAGCAGATACATCGCCATCGTGGGCACAAGTGTTCGCGAAAGCAGATACGACGCCAGCATAGCGAACACAACTGCTTCGGCCAATGGCACAAAAAGAAACTTCGCAACGCCTGTTAGAAAAAACATCGGTACGAACACAATGCAAATGCAAAGCGTGGAAACGAAAGCAGGCACGGCGATTTGTTGCGCTCCATCCAGAATGGCGCGCACTGTTTCTTTGCCCTGCGCCAAATTGCGATTGATATTTTCAATTTCAACTGTCGCGTCGTCTACCAGAATTCCCACGGCCAGCGCCAATCCGCCGAGCGTCATAATGTTGATGGTTTCGCCGAGCGCGCTGAGCACGCAAATCGAAACGAGAATGGAAAGTGGAATGGAAATGGCGATGATTAGCGTGCTGCGCCAATTTCCAAGAAACAGCAGAATCATCAGCGCGGTCAGCACGGCGGCGATCATCGCTTCGCGGATAACGCCTTGCACGGCGGCGCGCACGAACACGGATTGATCGAACATTTGCGTGATGCGCAGCGAAGGCGGAAGCGTCGGCATGATTCGCGGAAGCAGAGAGTGTAATTGCGCCACGATGTCCAGCGTGGAAGAACCGCCGGTCTTGAACACGCTGAGCAATACGCCGCGCTGGCCATCCATGCGCACGATATTTGTTTGCGGAGAATATCCGTCGCTCACATAGGCAACGTCGCGGATGTAAACCGTCGCGCCGTTCACCGTCTTGATCGGCAGATTATTCAGCTCCGCGATTGTGTTGGTGCTGCCGTTCATTTCCACCGGATATTCAATCGCGCCGAGCTTCACCGTTCCCGATGGCAGAATCAAATTTTGCGCAGAGACCGCGTTGATCACGTCAACCGGAGAAAGTCCCTTCGATTGCAGCGCCGAAATATCCACGTTGACGGCAACGAGCCGCTGTTTTCCGCCGTACGGATACGGAGTGGCGGCTCCGGGAATCGACGCAAGCCGGTTCCGCACAAAATTCACGCCAAGGTCATTCAATTCCTGTTCAGTAAGTCCGTCACCCTTCAGGCCAAGCTGCATAATCGGCACAGTCGAAGCGGAATAAGTAATCACGAGAGGAGGTTGAGTTCCCGGAGGCATACCGCGGAGCGCCGAAGCCGAAATCGCGGTGATTTGCGCAATCGCTGTGGCGATCTTCGCATCTGGCTGGTAATAAACTTTGATGATCGAGCGGCCTTCTTCCGTTTGCGACTCGACGTGCTCGATGTTATCTACGGTGGTGGTCAGCGAGCGCGAGTATCCGGAAACAATCCGCGCTTCAATGTCTGTCGCTGAAAGGCCGGAGTAGTTCCACACAATGCTGACGACGGGAATATTAATTTCGGGGAAAATGTCCGTGGGCGTGCGGCTAATCACCAACGGACTGATCAGGATAATGACCAGCGCGAAGACAATAAATGTATATGGCCTGTTAAGGGCGAGACGTACTATCCACATTCGCTATCTCGAATTCCGTCCGGATTTGCGACACAGCAGCCGGTGGCGAAGACAAATCCTAATACTCGTCGCGTGAATTGTATTTGATGCGACAGAGTAGCGCGCGATGCAAACCGTGTGCTCGGTCGGCACACCAATAGCTCGCATGTAAGTAGACGCATACATTCGCGTTCCGGTTTCCATTCTCGCATGACTTTACGTCCTGGCATAAAGTCAATTTTTCCGCCGCCGGGCGGTGCGATCTACTACAGCAAACACTGTACGTTCAGCCCACAGAAAGGCGAGACGAGGTCGATGCCGATTCAGAAAGTCATATTCTATATTGTTTTTGGAAAAGTTCAGAGTATTCGGTGATGAAGCGCGGTAAGGCCAGGTCAATTGTAAGTCTTTACTTTCATTCGTTATACGTATCGTTAACAGAGTAAATCAGTACTGTAATTTCCAAAGTGAAGTTTCGTACTCGGCTTGCGGGATAGTTTGTGGGGGCAGGGCCCAAGGACCCCTGCATCGGCGCCTCAGGCTTTCAATCCTTCAGAAAACAAAGCTCGAATTGTGTGACGGACGGATGTGTGCCCGAAATGCAGTTTCTGCTTCGTTTTATCCAACTACACAACAGGGGGCTACATGCGGCGATTCATCACGACCATATTATACGTGCTGTTGGTCTGCTTGCTTTCTTCGGGTATTGCATTTGCGCAGGAAAACCCTACCGGCACATTGGTGGGCGTAGTAACCGATGCACAGGGCGGCGCCGTTGTGGGCGCCAAGATCACTGTCGCCGATATGGCGTCGGGCACCACGTCTATAACCATGTCCGGCGGTGGCGGCCAATTCACAGTGAACAACCTTGCGCCGTCGATTTATAAAGTTACCGTCGAGATGAAGAGCTTCAAGACCAGCGTTTTTACCAACGTAACCATCACCGTCGGCAAGACCTACAACCTGCCTGCAAGCCTCGAAGTGGGTGAACAAAACATTACGGTCCAGGTAGAAGGCGGCGGCGAACAGATTATGGAAACGCAGAGCGCCACGATTACTACCACCGTCACCGGAAGAGCGATTACGCAGCTTCCATTTAACTCACGCAGCGCCGTGCTTTTGGGCGTTCTCGATCCAGGCGCGGAAACCAACGGCGGCACGCGTAATTCTGCTTTTGAAGGTTTGCCGAAGGGCGCGATCAACATCACGTTTGACGGAATCAACGTGCAGGACAACCTACTGAAATCCAGCGATGGATTCTTCGCACTTAACGATCCTCGAATTGACGATGTGGAAGAATTCGCGATCACCACCGGCGTGAATAGCCCGGATAAGTCCGGTGAAGGCGCCGTGCAGATGAACTACGTCAGCAAGAAAGGCGGAAACGCTTTTCACGGCGGCGTGTGGGAATACAACCGTAACACCGCATTTAATTCCAACACTTATTTCAACAACCTTAGCGGAACGCCGAGGCAAAACCTTCAATTGAATGACTACGGAGCCAAGGTCGGCGGACACATCATCAAGGACAAATTGTTTTTCTTCGTGGATATGGACAACTTCATCGAGCCGGCGTCCATCACCCGCTCGCGTAACATCCTGACTCCCGCGGCTGCAGCCGGTAAGCTACTCGTACATTCCGGTCGGACCGGACGGATCAACGCCGAATTGCCGGACACCGCGGCGCTGCCGTCGTGGGTAACCTGCAACACGAGCACATCAATCCGGTGTGTACGGTCAATCTGCATGGCGCTGCGCAAGCGCCGCTGGCGGCTCCGACCGCGATTCATCCGTCGATTGCGCAGCAAGCTAAACGCTGTGGAAAGTGCGGCTACGGCTCCCGGCGTGACCATTTCACCGACGGCGCCTTCGCTGTTTCAGCAAACCATCAATTTCAATAACAGCGGAACCCAGAGCCGCCGTTATCCCGACGCGCGTCGTGGACTACCAAATCAACAAGCAGAATTCGCTTGAGTTGGACTACCACTATGCGCATTACACATCCAGTCCGGACATTTTGAACGGGATGGATGCGCCGTATCCGGTTGCGCCATTTACCTCAAATCAGGGTTCTCAGATATCCAACCGCAATTTGTTCGTTGCCGCGTGGCGCTGGACGATCGGCGCGAACATCGAGCAACGAATTCCGCGTTGGCGCTCAGGTTGCCCCGGTGAATTTTGGCGTGGGCATTGCGTCTACGCAGTTTCCGACGATCAATTCAAACCTCGGCACGCCAGCCATTCACATTTGGGATTTTCGGTGATGATTCGTTCTTCAATCCGTTCGGCGACAACCAAGGACGAAATACGCGCGCTTGGTCAGCTTAGCGATAATTTTGGCTGGACCAAGGGCCGGCACGCTTTGACGTTCGGTGTTTCGGCGACGTCGATCTGGTACAACGATTTCTTTGAGTCCAGCGGAACCCTGAACTTCGGCGTGGACAACAACAACGATCCCATCGCAAACGTGCCCCCGTCGGGTACAAACGGCCAGCCAGTATTTAGCGGATTCCCGGGCAGTTGCATGGATGCCAGTTGCGCAGACAAACGGCACATTGCCAAACATCGGCGACAACGACTTCTTCAACGCGGAAGCGCTCTACGCTTCTCTCACCGGACGCGTGCAGAGCTTCTCAGCCAGCGTTTTCTATCAGCCCGACGACGAAGAGATTTCTGACCGGCGCTCCTGCGGTCGATAAGTGGCGGCAGAACGAAGTCGGCTTCTACGTTGCGGATACCTGGCGCATGACGGCCGAACCTCACTTTCAGCTACGGTTTGCGTTGGGAATATCCCGGAGCACCGAGTGACAGTTTGAATGAATACTCGATGATCGCCTGGTGGCACAGCGGCGTCTGTTCGGCATTTCTGGCGCGGGAAATCTATTCCATCCCGGCAGCTTGAACGGCTCGCCGACAACAACTTACGTCAACGACAAGGGCAGAGCTGGTACAACCTATACAAGAAAGCCTTCGCTCCGACGGTTGGCATTGCATGGCAGCCCCACACGGATCGCGCTGGAATCCACGACTTGCTTGGAGCTCCGCAGGAAAGACCGTATTCCGCGCAGGCTACAACATCGCCTACAGCCGCGAAGGTCTGAACGGATTCTCCTCGCATAGCCGGCGGCAACCCGGGCTATTTCGGCAGCCAGCTAACAAACTCCGACGTCGTGAATGATCCTTCGCAGGGACTTTTCGTCGCCGGTTCGGTGATACTCGGCTTCAACACACGACTCTAGGCAACGTGCTGCAGACTCCGACGGCGTTCGTCGCCTCGTTCCCGCTGACTGCAGACGCGAACACTTCGATCAACGCTTACGATCCACACATCGCTCCTCCGATGATTCAGTCGTGGTCAGCGGGCATTGCAGCGCGAACTTTCAACCAACAACGCCCTCGAAATCCGCTACGTTGCGAACCACGGATCCGGCCTGTGGGATCAGTTCAACATCAACGAAGTGAATATTTTCGAGAATGGATTCCTGAACGAGTTCAATAATGCGGCCAGCAACATGAATATTTGCACGAACGTGAATCCGGCGGGTTGTTTGGCAGTTGAAAAGGCTCACGGCTATCGTCGCCGCAACGGCTACTGCTCCGATTCCGGATTTCGCCAATTTCGGGCCTTGCTCGGACAAGTGCCCGTGCCGGTTTTACCGCCGCATATACCGGCTCCACAAACGGGACGCAGTTTGACTCACACTTCACGAGTTCGACCTATGTGCCGTTGATTCAGCAGGGGTTGCCGGGCGCCGTCGCAAACATTTTCTCCGGGACGCTTTCTCGCTATACCAATATCGTGAACGCGGGATTTCCGGCGAACTACTTTATGGCGAATCCGCTCGCAGCGGTCGGTGGGTCGTTCGTGATGGCGAACGGCGCACAATCCACATACAACTCGCTCGTCAGTGGATTTCCGCCGCCGCGCTTCACACGGACTGCAATTTGACGTGAGCTATGTATTCGCAAAAGCTCTAACCAACTATCAGGCAAATAGCTCCGTCAACTTTGCGCAATTCACAACTCTCCGCAACCTGGAATACGACAAAGGCCCGGCGCCTTTCGACATCCGGCAACGCCATCAAAGGCCAGGCGGTCTGGGCGTTGCCGTTTGGTTCGGGACGCAAATGGCTGAACTCCAGCAACGGTGTGATGAACCGGCTCGTCAGCGGATGGGAGATTGATTCGATTACCCGCTGGCAGACCGGAACGCCGATTAACATCACCAGCGGGCTCGGCGGCACGACCAACGACAGCGATCCCGGCGTGATCCTTCACGGAATAACAGCCAGCAGATTGCAGAGCAAGTTGGGAGTGAACAAGACCGAGCAAGCTGGCGCGGTCTATTATTTCCCGACAAACCTGCTCGACTCCAGCTCTGTCCAAAGGTGAACACGTCGGTGATCTCGCCGTGCAACACGCCGGGATCGCTTTGCCAGAAGCTGTTCGTGTACGGGTCCGCAGTTCTTCGACGCCAACATCAGCCTGGTGAAGACGACGAAGATCACCGAACGCGTGAATTTTGAAATGCGCATGGAAGCTTTGAATGCATTCAACCATGCGAATTTCTATTACGCGTGCGGCGTCAGCACCACGCCATGCTCGATCAACTTGCAGTCGCAGTCGTTCGGAAAGATCGTGGGGAATTATTCTGACTTCAACACAACCCAGGATCCCGGCGGCCGCATGATTCAGTTGGTTGGACGAATCAACTTCTAATCCGTGCGACTGGAATTTCAGGATAGCGCTAAATTAAAAAGGGGTGGCTCGAAAGAGCCACCCCTTTTTTGTTTCAAGCTGTCAGATTCGAGCGACGAAATGAGTGCTGGCCGCTGCGAAAATTCGAGCCGCACTACCAGCCCAGCACGTAAGCAAAAATCAGCGGCGCGACGATCGTCGCGTCCGACTCAATCACAAATCTCGGCGTGTCCACGCCAAGTTTGCCCCAGGTGATTTTCTCGTTCGGCACCGCGCCGGAATACGAACCGTAGCTGGTGGTCGAATCGCTAATCTGGCAGAAATACCCCACAGCGGAACATGCTCGCGCCGCAAATCCTGATGCAGCATCGGCACCACGCAAATCGGAAAGTCGCCCGCGATGCCACCGGCAATCTGGAAAAATCCCAGCGGAGTTTTGCCGGCCGTTTCCGTGTACCAGCGCGCCAGCTCCATCATGTATTCAATTCCCACGCGCACTGTGTGGACGTTTTTCACTTTGCCGCCGATCACTTGTGCGGCAAACATATTTCCCAGCGTGGAATCTTCCCAGCCCGGCACAAACATCGGCAGATTTTTTTCCGCGGCAGCCATCATCCAACTGTCTTTCGGATCGATCTCGTAATGTTCTTTCAATTTTCCCGAAAGCAGCAGCCGGTAGAAAAATTGATGCGGGAAAAATGCCTGGCCGCTCTTGTCCGAAGCGTACCAATCTTCCACCACCAGCCGCTCGATGCGCCGCATGGCTTCTTCTTCGGGAATACACGTGTCGGTCACTCGATTCAAATGCTGATTCAGCAGCTCGACTTCTTGCTCCGGCGTCAGATGGCGGTAGTGGGGAATTCGCTTGTAGTGATTGTGCGCCACCAGATTGTAGACGTCCTCTTCCAGGTTCGCGCCGGTGCAGCAAATCGCGTGCACCTTGTCCTGGCGAATCATTTCCGCCAGAGAAAGTCCCAGCTCCGCGGTGCTCATCGCGCCGCCCAGCGTCACAAACATTTTTCCGCCGCTGTTCAGATGATTCACATACGCATCCGCGGCGTCAATTACGACGGCGGAATTGAAGTGGCGATAGTGGTGTTTAATATAAGTGCTAACCGGCCCGCTCGCTTCTGCTTCGTCTTAACTTTCATCATCTTTCCTCCTTCGGACGTTTGGAAATACACCCGTAGAAAACCAGTTCTCTTGCAGGGTGAGTCCGGCTAGAAGTAGCTTGCCGTGTAACTCAGCAAGCGAAGAAACTTGTGCACTGAGATGTGAGTTTGAGGTAAGAGTAAGTAAATTTTGCTAATCACTGACATAGAGATAACACGAATTGAGTGGAAGTTACCAGAAAAATTCGCAAAAAATAAAAATTTTCCGATGGCGCAGAAATTGATTTATTTTGACGGAAATTAGTTCACTGCAACTTTTGCGCCGCGGCTTCCGCCGCTGCACCGTCAAACAATTGGAATTCTCGAATGCGTGGCGCGGCAGCGGCGGAAATAATCACCAGACGCAGGCGCGTCGCAGTCGTTCGCGCAAATTTATCAATTTTCTTATGCCCGATGGACGTACCACTGTGCAGCGTCGTCCATTTCCCGCCCGCAAACGTCTCAATGGAATATTGTTCAATCTGTTGGCCGCTGCCCAACCATTCCATCGTCATCGTACGATCGATTGTTATCGGTGCGTCGAAAGAAAGTTCAATCGTAGCCGAACGCGCATCCGCTGGCGCACTCCAGAATGTATCCGCATCGCCATCGATCACCGCCGCGTACGACGCACCAACTTTTGCCCGCCGCGCCAAATTTTTATTTTCACCGTAAATTGCGCGAACCGCCGCGCCAAATTCGCCGAGCCTCTGCACGTCGGAGGCCGGCACAAGTCCGCGCTCATCCGGAGCAACTCCGATCATCAATTGCGCGCCGCGGCCGACAGTTTTCTCATATGTATCCAGCATTTCGCCGACGCTCTTCAAACTTTTCTCGTCATTCGGATGCCAGAACCAGTGATCCTTTCGCAGCGGCGTGTCAGCTTCGGCGGGGCGATAACGCAAATATCCGTGCAGATCCAACACATTCCAATTTTCTTCGTTCGCGTATCCACTTTCATTTCCAGCCCAGCGAATGTCGCCATACTTCAGCAGCGCCGCATCGGCAAACACCAGCGCGTTCGGTTGATAAATGCGCAACTGCGAAACGTATCGGTCGAAATCGTAAACGTGTCCTTCGCTTCCCGCGCCGTCCAGCCAGAATTCTGTGATGTTGCCGTAGCGCGTCGCAAGTTCCACCAACTGCGCGACGTAAAAATCGTCATACTTTTTTGTATCCTTATAGAATGGCTCGTGCCGGTCCCATGGCGAAAGATACAGCCCGACTTTCAAACCATTTTTCCGCGCCGCAGTCGTCACCTCACGCACCACATCTCCGCGGCCGCCTCGCCACGGACTCGACTTCACGCCATAATCCGTTTGCCCGCTCGGCCACAAACAAAAACCGTCATGATGCTTCGCGACCATCACCAGATAGTTCGCGCCCGCCGATTTCGCCGCGCGCATCCATTGTTCCGGATCAAATTGTGTAGGATTAAAAACAGATGTCTCGGCCGTGCCATCGCCCCATTCGCGATTCATAAATGTGTTCGGGCCGAAGTGAATCAGCACGCCAATTTCCAAATCCTGCCATGCCGTCTGCTGCGGACTAGGCTTCACGTCGGTAAAACTCTGCGCCAGCAGCGGCTGCGTGCAGAAAAACACAATCATCAGAATTCGTTTCCGCATGGTGTGTGTAGCTCAGGGCGTCTCGTAGCCCTCAGGTCTCTCGCTGCCAATCTAAATCAATCCACCAAACAGGCCTGATCTTTCGCCCGTGCTACAACGGACAATTCGGCGACAACATCGCCCTCTTATTCGCGATAATATCCGCCGAATACTTGTTCATGTAATGCGTGATCGTCTCCACACGAATCTTCACGCTGCCGGCCGGCTTCGTCGAATCCAAATCGCCAAATTTAAAAAACAAAGTTCCCGTCGCCTCGACGATCCGCTGCGTCGGCGTGTACGTCGGCTGATCCATTCCGCATTCGTAACTGGAAAGCCGTAGCACGCACGTCGTCCACGGACATCGCGCCGCCACTTTCGCGCCCCACATAATTTCATTCGTGTTGCTGCTGTACGAAGAACTCCACACATCGGAAATATCGAATGGAGATTTGATTCGCTTCTCGCGCAAATCTTCTTCAAACAGCCAATTCAAAATATCCGGATCGGTAGGGAAGTACTGCATCCACAAAACGGGAAATCCTTGCGCCTGCAAATCGCCTTCAATCTCGTGCCCGATTCCCGGATCCATGTGATACGGCCGCGCCACCACAAATATGCATGGTTTATTTTCTTTTGCGCACCACGAAAGAATTTCCCGGCTGTGCTTGCGCAATTTCGCGTCCATCGAATCAAGTGCGCGATAACCGGCCTTCACGGCGCGGTCAGTTTCGTCCTCCGACAAATCCAAAATATCTTTCAGATTTCCGTAGAGCTGCGCCGCCACAGCGTCACGATCGCCCAGACAAACAAACGGCGCCGTATACGCAATTCCGTTTTCCGCGAAAATGTCGCGCTCCTTCAGAAATCCAGCCTTAATATTGTCCGGCCCGGCCATCACACGCGTGCACGTCAACGTGTCCATCACATGTCCGCGCAACACAGAAGGCATCGAGTAAATCATCGGGCTCAGCAAAATATCTATTTTCTTTTTCTGCCCGAATACCAATTCGCCATAGTGTCCGCTGATACTTTTCACCGGATAGCAGCAGTCCACCGTTCCGCGTCCCTTGCCGAAATCGCGCCCCTGCTCTTCACTCGTATCCGAACTGAAAACAATATTTTCGTGTTCGATTCCCAGCTCGCGTAGAAATCCCACCCAGAATTGATGCGTACTCCACACGTTCAGCACTCGTGGAATTCCAACTCGAATTTCCGAGCGGTTTTTACGCGGTGGCGCGGCGGAAGGCGTCTTTGCGAACCATGTCTGCAATGTTGGGAAAGGCATTCTTCGTTTTCTCGATTTCGGCCTTAATCACTTTCATTTCGTTCACGTCTTCCACAAGTCCCTTCGGACAGGAATTATTTACGATCACTCGCTCCCATCCCGCAGAAAGCGGAACTTTGCTCCACGGACGCCCGCCGCCATTCAGCAGCTCCACATCAATAAAACTGCGCTGGCATGTAACAGGGCACCAATGACAAACCGTGTCCGTCGAAGTTGTGCTCGCGTATTTCAATTGCGCGATGGAATCGAATCCGCGAAATTGTGTGCGTCCGCCGGCGTCGTACCAATCCAACGACACCAGCGCCGCGCCAATCGCTCCCGCTTCGCCGGAATAAGGATGAACAACAACATCCGCATCCGGTACTTTCGAGCGAATAAAATCCACCTGCGTTTTCACCACTGCCAAATTTTTGTGCGTTCCGCCCTGCAAAATATATTTCTTGCCCACAACGCTCAAATTATTCAGCCCACCGGCATAAATCCAAACGTTCAGCGGCAAAATCGCGCACAGCGCCGCCAGAATTTCTTCGGCCTGCCAGCCTTTGCGCTGTTGATTCACAATGTCGCTCTGCAAAAAGACTCCGCAACCCATCGAAAGTTGCGGCATGGACTGCGCGCGAAACGCGCCATCCGCCATTTCGCTCAACGGAATTCCAAATCTCTCTGCCACCCCCTGCAAAAATGCGCCATTGCCCGACGAGCATTGCGAATTCAACCGGAAATCCGAAACTGTTCCGTTATTCAGCAGCATGATCTTCACGTCCACGCCGCCCACATCGCAAATGCAATCCGCATCCGGGAAAAAGTGCAGTCCCGCGCTGGCGTGCGCAATCGTTTCCACAATCGGACAATCCGCGCCCAGAATCCCCTTCAACAAATCCTTGCCGTATCCGGTTATGCCGACCGCCAAAATTTCTCCATCGCCAATCACCTTTCGCAACTGCTCGAAAAGCGACTTCGCATCCTCAATCGGGTTTCCTTTGCTCAGCGCATAACAGGAAAAAACAATTTCTTTGTCCGGTGATATGCAAACGGCCTTCGCGGTAGTCGATCCAAAATCACATCCAATCACCACGCGCGAAAGTTTTTCTGCAGCGGGCGCTACTTCCGCCACCGCAACTTGCTTTGCGACTTTTTCTTCGCCGTATTCCGCGCGAAACGTCGCCAAGTCCGCGTCGCTCTTGCACAATCCGCCCCGCCCCGCCTTCTTCTTTTCCTCGTGCTGCCCCTCGTTAATCCACCAATTTAATTTCCCGCTGCCGCGATACATCCCCACCGTTTGCGCATCACGCCGCCCAACCTCAATGCATCCCAACGCCGCGTAATAAAGCGCGTCCTCCGGCACCCTTATTAGTGATGCGGGATCTTTGTCCGTCCCCGCCACCTTTCGTTCTTTCCAAATCTTCGCCAGATGATGCCGCCAGGCCTCCTGCAATCCCGTAAAAAATAAATTCGGCCCGCCCAACAAAAGTATTTCCGGCAGCGGAGTATTTCCCCGCGTCAACGTCGCCAAATTTTGATAAACCACCGCCTCAAATAGTGACGCGATTATTTCCTCAACCGGAATTCCGGCCTTCAACAAACTGTTTGAGTCGGCTTCCGCAAAAATTCCGCACTTGCTGCTCACTTTGTGCAGGGTGAATCCCGAATACCGCATCTTCGCCAGTTGTTCCGACGCAATTTCTAATTTCCGCGCCGTCTTCTCAATGAACGTTCCCGTGCCGCCGGAGCAGGCGCTCTGCATTAAGACTTGCTTGCTTTTCGCTTCGCCCTCGCCGGTAAAGAAAATCGTCTTCATATCCTCGCCGCCGATTTCGCTAACAAATCGCACAGCAGGATGAAATTTTTCCACCGACGCCGCGACAGCCACTACTTCTTGCACAAATTTCGCTCCGACGAATGGCGCCACAATTCCCGCGCCGGATCCCGTAAAGAAAATCCGGTCCTGCTCCGGCTGAAAACCAAATTGCGTTTCCAGACGCGTCAGGAAATCTAAAATTTTTTCAGCTTGTTTGGTGTTGTGCCGCTCGTATGCCTGGGAAATTATTTCACCGGAGGGAGCCGTTAGCACATATTTGCAGGTCGTGCTGCCCACATCCATCGCGCAAATCTTTACGTCGCCGGGTTCCGCAATAGGCCCAAGCGGAATCCGCGCCTCAACAGGAGGCGGCAGGATCGGCTGAATGCTCACCAAGCCATTGCTAGCCACGACTAGAGCACCATCGCCGCGGCGCTCACCGGCGCAGCAACTCCACGACTTTTAATTTTTCCGGTGGCCGCCAAATGCGTCACATAATTCGCCGCGGTTCCGGCGTATCCCATATGCGGCACGCGATACGAAGCGCGTCTTATTTCCGGATGCTCCGCCTCGCAACGGCGCACGTCTTCCACCGTCACGCCGAGCTTCGCGATCACATTTTCAAATTCGCTCTGTGCACGCCGCTTCGCTTCCGTCAAAATCATTTGGCAACGTGACAGCGCATGCACTTCCGCATCGCCCTTAATTTCAATCGGCGCATAAAGCAGGTCCGGATATTTCCCCAGCACATTTGCCATCGATCCAACCGACATGGTGTTCGGCATGCACGAATATGGCGTCAACTCACACACCATGTGCGCCTTCTTATGGTGATACGCGTAGAGCGCCTTGCCGACCAGCATGTG
Source organism: uncultured Acidobacteriota bacterium (assembly GCA_963778235.1). Classification (GTDB taxonomy): domain Bacteria; phylum Acidobacteriota; class Terriglobia; order Acidiferrales; family UBA7541; genus DASTCZ01. Next base: position 1,730,409 of record CAVZTQ010000004.1, read on the forward strand.
TCCTTCGCCGCCATTTAATTCGTAGTGATAAAACGGATTCGCCAGTTCGCGCAATTCAATTTGACTCGGCAGCTCGTACGGAATGTTTCCCAGCGCCTTCCGAAACCGGTTGTAACTTCCCACGTATATTTTTTCCAGATTTCGCAGCAGAGATTCCTTCATCAGCACTTTGCGGCTCGGCTTCTTGCGATGCTCCGGAATTCGCACGTCAGGATGCATCAAATAATCCAGCCACACGGCCACCGGAGGAGGAATCACTTCCGCGCCTTCTGATTCCAGCCAGCGCTTGATATTGTAATTGCCGTCGCCTTCGTGCGTTTGCAGCCAGAATTCGCCGGTAATTTTCACCTTCGCTTTTGCGCGTAGCCGGTCCACTTCAATCGCATCCCACTTCTTAAAAACTTCGCGCAGCGCCTTCGTAAAATAATTTGTGGTCAAATGCCACGCCAGCACGCCCCACTTTTTCCCCTTAATCGGCCGCTCGCGGAAAACTCTGTACATATACTCAACGCTTTCCTTCAGCACTTCATTCGTTTGCCCGGCCTTCACCTCATAAGGACGCGTCAGATATTCCAAATCGCCCAGCACATCGCCAATCAAAATTCCCCAAACAAGTCCCATGCTCAGCGGCAAGTTAATTTCCAATCCGCCTCCGCCGCTCGGTCCTTGATCCAACTCATCCTGCGCCAGCAAAAACATTCTGAAATCCCGCATGCCCAATCCATCCAACGCCATCGCATACGATTCGTGATACTGGCCGAACCGGCACGGCCCGCACGCGCCCGCCGTTAAAAAAACATATTTATCCGCCACCGCTTTCTTATCGCCAAGCTCTACAGCCTTGTCCTTCAAAAAATTCACCAAACTTCCCGTGGTGAAAATTGTCGGACAGCACGCGCCCACATCGATCAACTCTTTCCCGGCATCCAAATCCGCGCGCGCAATATTCGGCAACGGTTCCGCCTTGTAATTCAAATTGTGCATCGCGCCTTGCACCAGCCGCTCGTGTTTCCACGTCAGCCCGCCAAAAAGAATTGTCGTCTCCTCGCGCTGCTCGCGAAGAAACGGCTTCGGCCGGTACGCTTGATAATGTTTTACGGGTTTCGCGCTTCGGATGGACTGCATCGGCTGTATTGTCTGAAGATTGCCCATATATCCCCCTCGAAAGGCAGTTCTCAAACCGGAATACATCTCCGACAAATATGTTTATTGAAAACACTATAGACCTGCCGCCGCAATTCTCCGAATGATTTTTTTCAAACGAAATGAAGTTTTCCGCGGAGTCGAAAGGCCCTCTGTAAATATATGATAGCGCCTGCAATCCGGCCGACCGCCGTACTCCGGTTCTCTGAATCCTTTTATTTTCGTTCCCGCGGACAGCGCACGACCCGTAGGGGCGCTGCTTGCTGCGCCCTCATCCGATGCTCCATCCTCCGTACCATGAACTTCAGCCTCTGGCCTTTCACGAATTCTCTGTGATATAATGTTGGTGGAAAGTTATACCCTCCCGCTGACGCAATCACTCAATTTCTAAAGCTTCCGAACGAATTTCGCTGCTTGGCGAGTGGCTACGACTTCACTGCGAAATTGAATCGGATTTTGTTCGGGGTGCCCCATGTTCGTGCCGCGACGCGGGCGAACGTGGGGTTCTTGAACTTGATTCTCTAACGACGGCCTAACTCGTCGTTCCAACCACCGCATTCTGCTCAGCTTCAAAATGCGCGTCGCCCTGCCAATAATTTTTCAGCGCCTTGTGATGCAGCCCATCGCGCCGGATAAAATACGGAACGTAAAGAAAAAGCAATCCGCCCATTAACTGGAACACGATCGCCGATTCCAATCCGGTCATAAGTCCATAGTGATCCGCAATCGTGCCGATCAGCAAAGGCGCCACCGCCATCGCCAACAAATTAATCACCAGCGAATAAAATCCCCATGCTGTCGCATGTCCCTGCGCTGGAATAATGTCGTGAATGGTGGCCGTCACCGGACCGTGATACCAGGTCAGGAAAAATGTTCCGATGCCAAATAGAAAAATAAATGCCGGCTTGCTCGTCGCGTGTAACGCATAAAAAATACACGGCGCGGCCAACACAAATCCCGCGGGCACAACTGCCGAGCGACCCCACGGACGTTTCCGCGATAGCCAATCGGAAAGCGTTGCGCCCACGAGAATTCCAAATCCGCCCGCAAGCAACACGGTCAATCCTAGCGTCACGCCGGATTCGGTGGACGAGAACCCTTTGTATTCCTGCACAAAATCCGGACCCCACGCCACGAAAGAATATCCGGCGAAGCTGCTGAAGGAAGCGCTCAGCAGCAACATCAAATATGCGGGCACGCGAAATAATTCGCGTAGCGGTAATCTTTCTTTTTCGGAAGGAACCGGAGTGTTCGGCAATTTCAACGCGCTTAATCCCAGTAGCAGCCCCGGCGCGCCCACGATCCAAAATGCCGCGCGCCATCCGAGCCACTGCGCCACAATTCCGCCAAGCGCGATGCCCACCGCGCCGCCCATGAACATTCCTAAATCGAACGTTCCCTGCACGCGCGCGCGAACTTCTTGCGGAAATGTCGCGCTGATTACCGCCGTGCCCGCCGGCGTATACGCGGCCTCGCCAACTCCGACAAGTCCGCGCGCGGTCAGCAGCGATCGGAATGACGTTGCCAGTCCGCTGAAAAAAGTAGCGGCGCTCCAGAAAATCACGCCGCAACTAATTACCAGCCGGCGCGAAGTCCGGTCCGCCAGCATTCCCAGCGGTAAACTGGCCAGCGAAAGTACCACGGTGAACGCGGTGGCCAACATGCCAAGTTGCGCGTAATCCAGATTGAAATCTTTGCGGATGAAAGGGAAGAGCGAAAAAATGATTTGCCGGTCCACGTAGTTCACAAAATTAATCAGCATCAGAATGATCAGCACACTCCACTGGCGCCCGCTGTAATCTCGGATCTTCAGCATGCGTCGGCGCTCATCGTTCGCATCTCTCTGATCATCGGGACTTTTCGCCATTCCGTCGAAAAACTATTGAACCGGCCCGACCAGATACTGCTCAATTTTTCCGTCGGGCATCTCGTAAATCGTAACATTCACATTTCGCTTCGCGAATGACACTCGATACGCGCGAAAAATCATTCCTCCGCGTCCCGATTCTTCCGTCATTGTGAACTGCTGAATGTCTCCCAGCGCGCCCAGGCTTGCGCCGTAGTCGGCCAGCGCTTGCTCCGTGAAATATGCGTTCGCGTTTGAAGTGAACAAACCGCGCACAATTCGTCCGTGCTGCAATTCTTCAAATATGAAACGGTCCGCTCGCAGTTTCGCAGGGTTCGTGATGCGCTCGCCATCCAGAATTAAGCCGGCAATTTGTCGCCCAATCATTCCAGCCGCGGCCGATGCATCCTGATTCGTTAGCACCACAATTGCCGCGTGGTCGTCCGGAAAAACGTAGTTCTGCGAAGTGAATCCGGAAACTTCGCCGCCGTGCCGCAGTACTCGATGTCCGGCGGCGTCTCCGGTTTGCATGCCCAGTGCGTACCCTGTCGGTTGGCCGTCCTTCAGTTTTATTTCAGTTTCCATTTGTTTGTACGTGGCGGGTCTCAACAATGTTTCGTGCAGCATCCCGACGTCCCATTTCGCCAATTCCTCCGCGGGCATCGCAAGTTCTCCCGCGGCGAAAAGCCATCCCGGCCCTTCCTTCGGCGCAACTCGGGGAGGCCCCAACGCATAGCGCATATATCCGGTGGCGCCTGATTCGGGAAGCGCCTTCAAGTCAACATTTTCAATTCCGCGCATCTTCAGAGGCGCGAAAACGTGCTCCTGTAGAAACTGCAATAGAGGTTCGCCGCTCACTTCTTCAATGATCACTCCGGCGATCACATAATTCGTGTTGCTGTATTGCCACTTTGTGCCGGGATCAAAATCGAGCGGCTTGCGCGCCCACGTCTCCAGAATCTCCGCCGCCGTAATCGGATGCGTCATGAAAGGCGGGACATAATCCTGAGGCCAATAATCTTGATATCCCGATGTGTGCGAAAGAAGCTGGCGAATCGTAATTTCATTTGCTCGCGTCAGAGTTGGAATGAATTTTGATACCGCATCGTCGAGCGAAAGTTTCCCCTGCTCCGCCAGCATCAGAATCGCCGTCGACGTAAATTGTTTGCTGACGGAGCCAATGCTGTAAGCCATGTCCGGCCGCGCTGGCGTTAGAGGATTCAGTCGCGCATTTCCGTAAGCATGCACGTACACAATTTCTCCGCGAAGCACAATTGCGATCGACGCACTCGGCACGCCGGTATCCGCCAGGACTTTTAGTACGAAGCCGTCCACGGCTGCTTGGCCCTCGGCATTCAGCGCAATCGTAGTCTGAAGGTTGACGTCCTGTGCCCGCGCTGGCAAAGCGCAAATCGCGAATGTGATCGCAAGCGCAATCGCATGCGCAAAGAAGGAAACTCGGGTGCCTGCGGCGTACGGCCTCGATAGTTTATTCATCGGTTGCTCCAACTAACTGACAATCCAGCTTGATTTGAATGGTGACGAAGGATAGCACTAACGTCAAAATTTTCGTGCTCTTGCACCCTCAAAAACACGTTTTTTCGATTTTTTTAAGGCCCCTCCAAAAACTGCATTATAATGCAGTTTTAGCCTTGCAAGCCCATTTCGTATGCATTATAATGCAGTTTTGGATCCAAAACTCCCGATTATGTCAACCCAAAATGCTTCCGCGACCGCGAAAGACGAGGCCAGCAAGGCCCAAAATGCCGACGAAACCTTCCTGACCGCCGTCGCAAAAAGTGTCCGCGCGGCCAGAGCACGCCGCGGGATGACGCGCAAACAGCTCGCGAACGACTCCGGCGTTTCCGAACGTCTTCTTGCGCAATTGGAAATGGGCGAAGGAAATACTTCCATCGTACTTTTGCGCCGAATCACCGACGCGCTGAATTTTTCTCTCACCGATTTATTCATGGACGTGCGAGAGCCGCAGCCGGAAAAAAGATTTATCCAGAATTTGCTGGAGCGATTGCCGGATCATCGCCTGCAGGAAGTAGCCCAGCGACTGACTCGCGAATTTGGTGAAGACCTAAAGCTTCGCTGGAGCCGTCTCGCGCTTATCGGATTGCGCGGCGCTGGAAAATCGACGCTCGGCGCCAAAATCGCCAAAGAATTCAAAGCGCCATTCGTCGAACTCGACGCGGAAATTGAAAAAGATGCAGGCATCCCTCTCGCGGAAATATTTTCGTTGTATGGACAATCCGGATACCGCCGCATCGAACGCCGAACTCTGGAGCGAGTGCTGCAACAATACCAGCGCGTGATAATTTCCGTCGGCGGCGGAGTTGTTTCGGAAAAAGAGAATTACGACTATCTGCTGAAAAATTGTTTCACCGTCTGGATCAAAGCGCAGCCCGAAGAACATATGGCTCGCGTAATCGCGCAAGGGGATTTCCGCGCGATGGAAAATAATGACGAAGCGATGGAAGATTTGCGCCGCATCCTCGAAGCGCGCGAACCTTTCTACGAACGAGCCGACGGAACCGTGGATACCTCCGGCGAATCTGAAGAAAAGAGTTTTGCGAAATTGAAATCTGTGATTCAGCAGATCGCTCAGAAAATGAATCCGAAATTTGAGTCCCAATCGAAGTTGGAGTTCCAATCAAGGTCGCAGTCTGAATCGAAGCCGCAGCCGAAATTGGCCTTGCCGTTCAAATCAAGGTCGAAATCGAAGTTGAAATCGAAATCTAAGTCGAAGTCGAAATAGTGGAGGCCCGCGTGGACGCAGCAGCAATTCAAGAATCGCAACCGAAAATGGAAGCGGTTGATTATCAGACCGATCCTTCGCGTTACCGTCATTGGAAATTAGCGAAAGACGGCCACGTTGCCACGCTCACGATGGATGTAAGTGAAGAGGGTGGAATTCGTCCCGGCTATAAACTGAAATTGAATTCTTACGACCTCGGCGTCGATATCGAATTGCACGACGCCATCCAACGCCTTCGATTTGAGCATCCTGAAATTCGCACCGTGGTGATCACCAGCGGCAAGAACCGCGATTTTTTGTTCCGGCGCAAACATTTATATGCTGGGACTTTCCAGTCACGCGTGGAAAGTGAATTTCTGCAAATTCACGAATGAAACTCGCAACGGTATTGAAGATTGCAGCGCGCATTCAGGAATGAAATTCCTCGCGGCACTCAACGGCACCACTGCCGGCGGCGGATATGAGCTCGCGCTCGCGTGCGATGAAATTATTTTGGTGGACGATCGTTCTTCGGCCGTCAGTCTGCCGGAGCTGCCTTTGCTCGGCGTGCTTCCCGGCACCGGCGGACTCACTCGCGTCACCGATAAGCGTCGCGTGCCGCAGAGATCTTGCCGATATGTTTTGCACAAATCCCGATGGCGTTCGCGGCGACCGCGCAAAAGAATGGGGACTCGTCGACGAAGTTGTGAAGACGCAGCAATTCGCTGAAGGCGTGAAAAAACGTGCTGCTGGAATTGGCGGAAAAAAGTGATCGCCCCGAGCATTCGCGCGGCGTGCCGCTGCGTCCATTGAAGCGAACCATCGACGAAGCCGGCCGTCACTACGAATTTGTTGACGTGCAAATTAATCGCGCAGCCCGCACCGCAACATTCACCGTGAAAGCGCCGGAGCAGCTCACTGAAAATTCTGTCGAGTCCGCAATTGCCGCGGGCAGTCAGTGGTGGCCGCTGCAAATGGCGCGAGAACTGGACGATGCGATTTTGAGCATGCGCACGAATGAATTGGACATTGGATTGTGGATCATGAACGCCACGGGCAACGCGGAAAACGTTTTGGCGATTGACGAATGCATTCTGAAGCATCAGGACAATTGGTTTGTGCGCGAAGTTGTGGGAATGATGCGTCGCACATTTGCGCGTTTGGATGTTTCCGCTCGATCAATGTATGCGTTCATCGAGCCGGGCTCGTGTTTCGCGGGATCGCTTTTGGAATTGGCGCTCACAGCCGATCGCATTTACATGCTCGATTCGCAGGAATCTAGTGCGCCCTCAATCACTCTTTCCGGAATGAATTTTCATCCTTTGCTGATGGTGAATCGGCTTCCGCGTCTGGCATCGCGTTTTTACAACGACCAGGAAAAAATGGAATCGCTGCGCGGGCATGATCGGAAAGAAATTGTCGGCGCGCGAAGCGGCTGAGGCAGGGCTCGTCACCGCGGCGCTCGATGAATTGGATTGGAAAGACGAAATTCGCCAAGCAATCGAATCGCGCGTCGCATTTTCGCCAGATGCTTTGACGGGACTCGAAGCAAATTTGCGTTTCGGTCCATCGGAAACGATGGAGACGCGAATTTTCGGACGTCTCTCAGCGTGGCAGAATTGGATTTTCGTCCGCCCGAATGCGGTGGGCGCAACTGGCGCGTTGAAAGTTTACGGAAGCGGCGCGCCGGCGAAATTTAATTGGGAAAGAGTTTAAGCGGGCCAGAAAGTCGGGGGAATGCCATGATCGATTACACAGAAAAAATTCCAAACAACGTGGATCTCGGGCGCGATCGCGTTTTGCAGCGCGCGCTGGAACATTGGCAGCCCGCTTATCTGAGTTGGTGGAATGACGTTGGCCCGAATGAGAGCCACGGATATGACGTTTATCTGCGCACCGCAATCAGCGTGGAGCCAGACGGCTGGGCAAAATTTGGTTATGTGAAAATGCCGGAATATCGCTGGGGAGTTTTTTTGCAGCCGCAAACTCCGAACCGCGAAGTAAATTTCGGCGTAAATAAAGGCCAGCCCGCGTGGCAGGAAGTTCCCGGCGAACATCGCTCCGTGCTGCGCCGAATTATTGTGACGCAAGGCGACACTGAGCCCGCATCCGTCGAGCAGCAGCGCATGCTCGGGACTTTCGTGTCCTTCGCATGTACGACCTGCGAAATATTTTTCAGGTGAACGTGGAAGAAGGCCGCCACTTGTGGGCCATGGTTTATTTGTTGCACCGGTATTTTGGCCGCGATGGACGCGAAGAAGCCGAGGCCTTGCTCGCGCGCCGTTCGGGCGACGCCGATAATCCGCGCATTCTCGGCGCATTCAACGAGCCGACGCCCGACTGGCTCGCGTTTTTCATGTTTACATTTTTCACGGACCGCGACGGAAAATATCAACTCTGCTGCTTGGCGGAATCAGGATTCGATCCTCTCGCACGCACTTGCCGCTTCATGCTGACCGAAGAAGCGCATCACATGTTTGTCGGCGAAACGGGCGTCGGAAGAATTGTGCAGCGCACGGTGCGACGTGATGAAGGAAAATAAAATCACCGATCCCGCCGACGTTCGCGCGATGGGCGTGATCGATCTGGAAACAATTCAGCGCTACATCAATTTTCATTTCAGCGTGACTATCGACTTGTACGGCTCGGATGTTTCGTCGAACGCCGCAAATTATTACACCAGCGGATTAAAAGGCCGCTTTGAGGAAACGAAGATTGCCGACGATCATCTTTTGACCGACGCGGAATATCCCGTTCATGAAGTAATCGGCGACAAAATCATTACGAAAAATGTCTCCGCGTTAACTGGCTTTGAACGAGCGCCTGCGCGATGACTATATTAAAGAAGTCGAAGCCGGCGTCGGACGGTGGAACCGGATCATCGAGAAGGCCGGAATTCCGTTCCGCTTGCGATTGCCGCACAAGGGATTTCATCGCGCGATTGGAAATTTTGCCGGCCATCACATTAGTATTGATGGCGTTGTGATGTCGAAGGAACAGTGGGAACGTCACGTGCCCGAATGGTTGCCGAGCGCCGACGATTACAAATATGTCCAGTCACTGATGAGTGGCCGCGTAGTCGAGCTGGGAAAATTTGCGAATTGGATTGCGCCGCCGACCCGCGGAGTGAATAATCAGCCGCTGGATTTTGAGTATGTGAGATTTGATTAGGCGATTTCTGCTGCGAATTTGTTCGCGACACACGAGCTCAAGCTTGCGCCACTTACTGCTCGACTCGAATAAGAAATATAAAATAGGGGTTCATTGATGCCGAAAGTGATATATGTGTCGGCGGCGGGCGTAACAACGGAAGTTGATGCGCCGGTCGGCACCACGGTGATGGGCGCTGCGCTGAAAAATGGCGTCGAAGGAATTCTCGCGGAATGCGGCGGCGTTTGCATGTGTTCGACGTGCCACGTTTTCGTCGACGAGAAGTTTCTCGCGTTGATTCCTCCGGCGCAGGATACCGAGGAAGCGGTGCTCGAAATCGCGGCGATTGAGCGGCGTCCGAACAGTCGGCTGAGTTGCCAGATAAAAGTGACCGACGAATTAAACGGATTAATTGTGCGAATGCCGGAGAAGCAGAGATAGCTCAGAACTGAATTCACACACGAAAAAATATTGATGCGAGCGGGAACTGTGATCGTTGGCACCGGGCAAGCCGGATTTCAGACGGCGGCTTCGCTGCGCTCGGAAGGTTACGCTGAGCCGATAACATTAATTGGTGAAGAGCCCCATATTCCTTACAACCGCCCGCCGCTTTCCAAGGGATTTGTTCTGGGCACGCAGGACGCGGAAAGTATCGAGCTGCGTCCCGTAAATTTCTACAAGACCCATCAGATCAATCTTCTCTGCGGCGAACGCGTCGTGGGGATTTCTCGCGCTGAAAAACAAATCGAAATCGCATCTGGCGGAAATCTTTCTTATGACTCGCTTGTCTTGGCGGTCGGCGCCAGCAATCGCAGACTTCCGGTTCCCGGCGGTGATCTGGATGGCGTCCTTTATTTGCGTTCGCTCGCCGAAGCTATCTTTATTAAGAAGCGAATCGAGGAATCGCAGCGCATCGTCGTGATTGGCGGCGGATTTATCGGGTTGGAACTGGCCGCAGTAGCCGGCGCGCTCGGAAAAAGTGTCACGGTAATTGAAGCTCTCCCGCGCGTGATGGCCCGAGTTGTTGCGCCGATTATTTCAGAGTTGTTTCGCGAGCTGCACACCAGCCGCGGCGTGAAAATTTTATGTGGCGCAACAGTCACCGAAATTCGCGGAATCAACGGGCACGCCAATGAAGTTGTCGTAAGCGATGGCTCCGTCCACCCGGCAGATTTGGTGCTCGTAGGAATCGGGGTCGTGCCGAACATCGAACTGGCGCGCGAGGCCAGTCTCACAACTTCAAACGGAATTGCCGTGGACGAATATCTCGAGACTGCGGACAAAAATATTTTCGCAATTGGCGATTGCGCGGAATATCCGAATGCGTTTGCCGGCGGACGCGTGCGCCTGGAGTCCGTGCAGAACGCCGCGGATCAAGCACAGTGCATCGCGTCAACCATCGCCGGAAAGCGCACAAAATATAATTCGTTGCCATGGTTCTGGACGGACCAATACGAAATCAAATTGCAGATGGCGGGAATTTCCGCGGGACATGACCGCGTTGTAACTCGTGGAAACGCCGAAGCGCGGAAACTTTCTGTTTTTTACTTCCGAAATGGAAAATTAATCGCGGTGGATTCGATCAATCGTCCCGTAGATCACATGCTTGGCAGAAAATTAATCGCTTCAGGCGCGCGATTGACTCCTGAAGAATGCGCCGACGAGAGTGTCGACCTAAAAAGAATTCCCACTGATCCATACGTTCACTAGATTTTGCGCGTCAAATCCACAGCGGCGCGTCTCACCATCTGAAACTAATTTTTGCGGAAATCCGCTGTTCTTACATGCAGAAATCGCTTCCACGATGTATTCTATAGGTTCATAGAGTGTTGACTGCCGCGGGTGATTGTGTCGCCGAGCGGCGGCCGGGCAAAAAGGAAAAACATACGCCATGAGTGAAGCAACCGCACTGGGCAAGATCCCACAACAATGGGATGAAATGGAAATTCAGGAATGGCTCGAGTCGTTTGACTCGGTGCTGCGCGATAGCGGCCCGGAAGCGGTGTCGCAAATTTTGCGCCGCCTACGTTCGCACGCGCTGATTTCCGGAGTGGAAATTCCATTTTCGGCGCGCACGCCCTACGTGAACACGATTCCCGCGAAGCAGCAGCCCGCATTCCCTGGCGATCAGGAAATGGAGCGGCGCATCAAGAGTTTGGTGCGATGGAACGCGCTGGCGATGGTCGTGCGCGCGAATCGCGTGGAGCACGGAATTGGCGGGCACATTTCAACATACGCTTCCGCGGCGACATTATTTGAAGTTGGCTTCAATCATTTTTTCCGCGCGCGCTCCGAACAGTTTGAAGGCGACTCCGTTTACTTTCAGGGGCACGCGTCACCCGGTGTTTACGCCCGCGCATTTCTCGAAGGCCGTTTGAGCGCTGCGAAACTCGAAAATTTCCGCCGCGAATTAAAATCCGGCGGCGGACTCACTTCCTATCCCCATCCGTGGCTCATGCCGGAATTCTGGGAATTTCCAACCGTGTCGATGGGCCTCGGCCCGCTGATGGCGATTTATCAGGCGCGTTTCATGCGTTATCTGGAAGATCGCGGACTGAAACCCATCACCGACGCGAAAGTGTGGGCATTTCTCGGCGACGGCGAAACGGACGAGCCGGAAAGCCTCGGCGCGATCACCCTCGCTTCTCGCGAGCATCTCGACAATTTAATTTTCGTAGTGAATTGCAATCTGCAGCGCCTCGACGGTCCCGTGCGCGGCAACGGACAAATTATTCAGGAACTGGAAGCGGCGTTCCGCGGAGCCGGGTGGAATTGCATAAAAGTTCTGTGGGGAAGTGATTGGGACGAGTTGCTGGATCACGATACGGAAGGCGATTTGCTCGCGCGCCGCATGGGCCAGTTGCTCGATGGTGAAGCGCAGAAGCTGGTCGTCGAATCCGGCGCTTATCTTCGCGAACATTTCTTCGGAACCGATCCGCGCTTGTTGAAGATGGTCGAAAACAAAACCGATGACGAATTGCATCGCATGCGCCTTGGCGGACATGATCCTCGCAAAGTTTACGCCGCCTATCAGGCCGCCGTGGATCACCGAGGTTCACCTACCGTAATTCTGGCGCGCACTATTAAAGGATACGGCCTCGGCGAGAGTGGCGAAGGACGAAACATCACGCACCAGCAGAAAAAATTGAATGAAGACGAGTTGAAGGAATTCCGCACACGCTTTTGCATTCCAATCGCGAATGATGATGACGTGGCTGAAACTCCGTTCTATCGCCCCGCGGACGACAGTCCCGAACTAATTTATTTGCGCGAACGCCGCGAAGCACTTGGCGGATACATGCCCAAGCGCGAAGTTCGCGCGAAGGCGCTGGTTGCGGACCACGACGATTTGTTCAAGGAATTCGCGGAAGGCAGCGACGAACGCGAAGTTTCCACCACAATGGTTTTCGTGCGCATGCTGAATCGCATGCTGAAGGATCCCGAAATTGGAAAACTTGTGGTGCCGATTGTTCCCGACGAAGCGCGCACGTTCGGTATGGAATCGCTTTTCCGCCAGGTGGGAATTTATTCGCGCGTCGGCCAGCTTTACGAGCCAGTGGACGTGAACACGCTCCTCTATTATAAGGAAGCGAAAAACGGCCAGATTTTAGAAGAGGGAATTACCGAAGCTGGTTCGATGTCGTCGTTCATTGCAGCGGGCACGGCCTATGCGAATTATGGAATCAATACGATTCCATTTTTTATTTATTACTCCATGTTCGGTTTTCAGCGAATCGCGGATCTAATCTGGGCCGCTGCGGACATGCGTTGCCGCGGATTCTTAATCGGAGGAACTTCCGGGCGCACAACTCTCGCCGGCGAAGGTTTGCAACATCAGGACGGCAACAGCCACGTTCTCGCGCTGCCCGTTCCGAATTTGCTGGCCTATGATCCTGCGTTCGCGTACGAAATCGCCGTCATCATTCAAGATGGAATTCGCCGCATGTACAAAGAAGGCGAAAGCATCTTTTATTACATCACCGTGATGAACGAGCCTTACGTGAATCCGGCGATGCCTGAAGGTTCGCGCGAAGGAATTCTGAAAGGGATGTACCGCTTCCGGAAATCGGAAAATAAAAAATCGAAATTGCGTGCGCAACTTTTCGGAAGTGGCGCGATTTTGTGGGAAGCATTGCACGCGCAGGAAATGTTGGAAAAGAAATACGGCGTCGCTGCAGACGTGTGGAGCGTCACCAGCTACAAGCAGCTCCAGAATGACGGGCTGGATACCGAGCGCTGGAACATGCTGCATCCCGATGAAAAGCCGCGCGTTCCCTATGTAACGCAATGTCTGGCGGATGCGCCGGGCGTGCTCGTAGCTGCTTCGGATTATCTGAAAGTGCTTCCGAATTCGATCAGCAAATGGATGCCGCGGCATCTTTGTGCGTTGGGCACGGACGGATTCGGCCGCAGCGAAGGCCGTGCGTCGTTGCGTGACTTCTTTGAGATTGACGCGCGCTTTATTGTGTTTGCCACCCTGACGGAATTGCAGAAAGAAGGAAAGATCCAGGCGTCCGTCGTGCAGAAGGCCGCGAAAGATCTTGGAATTAACGTGGAGAAATCGAACCCGCGAACTTCCTAAAGCGGTTTTCTAAATCCACTCGAAATCGGCTGGATTTAGAAAACCGCGGTAAGATGTTCAATTGGTCGCGTTTCTGCTGATTTTGAACCCTTACGAAATCCTTATAGCTTTTTAACTCCTTCCTAATTTCACCAACGATAGCCTGTTCGCAGACTTGTCGCGTCGGAACGGTGCGCCGTCTACAAAAATACTCAGCAAATCCAGGACAGGAGAACTTCCATGACGAAGTTCCTCGCAAGTGGTATCTCGAAATTCACAACTAGTTTTATCGCGCTGATGATTTTTCAAAGCGCGTGCTTTGCGCAAAACGTTGGCGGGACAACTGCATCTGTTCCCACACAACCTACGGCGAATGGCAGTCAGCCAACGCCAGTGCCCGCCGAAGTCTTGAAAGAATTGGACGCGATGAAGGCGCGCATCGCCGAGCTTGAAGCGCTTGTGAAGAGTTTGAAAGCACAGGATGTGGCGAGCACGCCTGCTTCCCTCAACGGGATTCCTACACCGCCTGACGCCACCGCGACGATGGCCGCCAATCAGCCGCCAATGAATTCCGCGACGGCGACGAGCGCGGGAACGCCGGTGGCTACATCGACGGCGGTCAGCTCTACACTTTCTGTGCAGGCCGCTGCAGATAACAAGCCCGCGCAGGCCGATCCCTTTACGTTCGCGGATTTTACCTGGTTGAACGGTAGCAGCCGGGCGCACGACTCCCCACTCGCGACGAAATTCTTCACGCCTGAATTTCGCGCGGACGTTAGTTACATCTATGACTTCCATCATCCGCAGGATCACACGCTTGTAGGAACAACTGAAAGCGGACGAACGGGCGAAATATCTCTTCAGCAGCTCGGCGTTGGCGGTGATTTCAACGTCGGAAATGTTCGTGGCAGATTGATGACGCAGTTCGGACTGTATTCAACAATGACGCCGCGTAACGACGCCAGTCCGGGAGTCGGCCAATGGGATCTCGCCAACGCGTACCGATATCTTTCCGAAGCCTACGGCGGATACCACTTCAACGTGTTGCACGGAGTCAACGTGGATGCAGGAATCTTCATGTCGTACGTCGGACTTTTCAGTTACTACAATTTTGACAACTGGGCATACCAGCCGTCGTACGTGTCGTCGAACACTCCGTGGTTTTTCACTGGCGTTCGCACGCAAATTTATCTAAGTGAAAAATTAAAAATTGAACCGTGGTTTATCAACGGCTGGCAGACGTACGGAAAGCCAAACGGTCGGCCGGGCATTGGTGGACAAATTAAGTGGGCGCCGAACGGATGGCTAACAATTATTTCCAATAACTACGGAGTGGGCAGTGATGACGTCGGCTTTCCGACACGTCGTCGCATCCACACAGACGACAGCATCGAAGTGAAGTACTACGACAACAAGGAACACTTTTTCGACAAGGCCGCTTTCACGGCGACATTTGATCTTGGCTGCGAGTACGGTGGCGGCGTGAGTTGCTATGGAGATCATGCAGGCGGGCCGAAGCAAAGTTTTGTCGGCGGAATGTTTTACAACCGCGTTTGGTTTCACCACGATCTGTTCGCTTTGACGATTGGCGGCGGCGCGATGAACAACCCCGGACGTTATCTGACGCTATTGCCTCCGATTAATGGCGCCACGGAATTTTCCGGCACGCCGTACTTTACCCAGAATCCCGGCGACAAATTCAAAGCGTGGGATGCGTCGATAACTTTTGACTACATGCCGAAGGATTACATTACGTTCCGTTGGGAAGTGGATCGCCGCGCGTCCAGCGTGCCGTATTTCGCGGGGCCGGGCGGAGTCACGCCAACTTGTCCGACTGCTCCAACAGTCTTGAATATATGCGGCACGCCGGGTTCGGTTGTTCCGGGATTCACACCGGATCTGCGCAGCAGCGAAACGAGAATCAATATGGCGCTGCTGGTGAAATTCTAAGAACCGGCCGAATCGATTCGTGAACGGCAAAACTTGCCGCGGGAGATAAAACGTGCTTGACGTAATTTTCATTATCGCAACGGTCGTGTTTGTGGTGGTGGCGGTCCTCTACGTTCGCGCGTGTGAGCGGCTGAGGTAGGAGTTACTCGATGAGTCTCGGAAATATTGCGCTGCTGATTATTTGCGGGCTTCTCTTCGCGTATTTGATGTACGCGTTGTTGAAGGCGGAGAAATTCTAATGACGGCGAACGGTTGGTTTCAAATCGCGTTTTTTTTGGCGGCGATTCTGCTGGTCACCAAGCCACTCGGCGTTTTCATAACGCGTGTGTTCGGACGGGAGAAAACATTTCTCGATTCCGTTCTCCGGCCGGTCGAAAAGATCGTATATCGCATGACCGGAGTAGACGAGCAGCACGAAATGCGCTGGACCGAATACGCTGTTGCGATGCTTCTTTTTAGCGGCGTTTCGATGGCGCTTCTTTATTTCATCGAACGCACGCAACACTGGCTGCCATGGAATCCGCAGAAATTTCCGAACGTGGAACCCGCGCTGGCGTTCGGCACGGCGGCGTCATTCACCACCAACACAAATTGGCAAGCGTATAGCGGCGAATCAACGATGTCGTATCTCACGCAAATGGCTGGGCTGGCTTATCACAATTTCGCGTCGGCCGCGGTGGGAATTGTTCTGGCTATCGCGGTGATTCGCGGCATCGCGCGTAAAGAAACCGACAAGCTTGGAAATTTTTGGGTGGATACAACGCGTTGCCTGTTGTGGGTATTGTTGCCGATATGTTTGGTTGGCTCGCTGATCTTTGTTTCGCAGGGCGCCATTCAAAATCTGAAGCCCTATACGACGGTCGAACTCGTCGAGCCACAAAACGTTCAAGTCACGGGTGCGGATGGCAAGACCACTACGCAACATGTGACGCAGCAGGTGATTACGCAGGGACCTGTAGCGTCGCAGGAAGTGATTAAGCAAGTTGGCACAAACGGCGGCGGATTTTTTGGCGCGAACAGTGCACATCCGTTTGAGAATCCAACTCCGCTCGCAAACTTCTTTGAGATGTTTTTAATTTTCTTAATTCCAAGCGCCCTCACATACACATTGGGACGAATGACAGGTTCTCCGAAACACGGATGGGCCGTGTGGGGTGCGATGGCGTTTCTGTTTCTTGCTGGGGTGACGTCCGCGTATTGGGCCGAGGCTCGCGGAAATCCAATGCTGGCGGGTGCCGATCAGCACGCAAGTGAGATGCAGCCCGGTGGAAATATGGAAGGGAAAGAGGTGCGCTTCGGCATCGCGAATTCGGTGCTGTTCGCGACGGTCACGACTGACGCGAGTTGCGGCGCGATTAACGGGCAACACGATTCGTTTACTCCGCTTGGCGGCATGGTGCCGATGGTGAATATCATGCTCGGCGAGATTGTTTTCGGCGGGGTTGGATCCGGCCTTTACGGAATGATTGTGTTCGTAATTCTGGCGGTGTTCATCGCGGGCCTGATGGTCGGGCGCACGCCGGAATATTTGGGAAAGAAAATCGAATCGTATGACGTGAAGATGGCGATGCTTGCGGTGCTCGTCTTAACTTGCACGATACTAATTTTCTCGGCGATCGCAGTCGTTAAGCCGTACGGAACGTCGAGCATCTCCAATCCTGGTCCACACGGGCTCTCGCAAATCCTCTACGCGTACGTTTCTTCTGCTGGAAACAACGGCTCGGCGTTCGGCGGATTGGCCGTGAACACGCTCTGGTACAACACGTCAACCGCTGCTGCGCAATTGCTGGGGCGATTTTTCATGGTGATTCCGGTGCTGGCGATCGCAGGAAGTCTTGCGAAGAAAAAAATTGTGCCGGAATCCGTGGGAACTTTTCCCGTCACCGGAGGACTTTTCAGCGGATTGCTGGTAGCCACGATCGTAATTGTTGGCGCACTTACATTTTTTCCGGCTCTTAGCCTGGGGCCAATTCTTGAGCATTTGCTGATGGCGGCGGGGAAGACCTTCTAGGGATCTTATGGATACCAGCACTCAAGTTCGGAAGCAGTCACTCGCAGATGGAAAAATGATCCTTCGCGCGGTGGTCGATTCTTTCCGCAAATTGAACCCTCGAGCGATGGTCAAAAATCCCGTGATGTTCGTGGTAGAAGTTGGCGCGGTTCTCACTTCCGTGCAGCTCGCGTGGAATGCCTCGCATCACGCCGGACAATTCAGTTTTGGTTTGCAGATTACTTTGTGGCTTTGGTTTACCGTTCTGTTTGCGAATTTCGCAGAAGCGATGGCCGAAGGCCGCGGCAAAGCGCAGGCGGACACTTTGCGCAAAGCGCGCGCCGAAACCGAGGCGCATCTTCTGCGTGCCGATGGCAGCACGGAAGTTGTAGCCAGCTCGAAATTGCGTTCGGGTGATGTTGTGCTTGTCACCGTCGGCCAATTTATTCCGGGCGATGGCGAAGTGATCGAAGGCGTAGCGTCCGTAGACGAATCTGCGATAACCGGAGAATCAGCGCCGGTGATTCGTGAATCTGGCGGCGACCGTTCGGCGGTCACCGGCGGAACTCGGGTTTTGTCGGATGAAATCAAAGTGCGCATCACATCCAATCCCGGCGAAACATTTCTGGACCGAATGATCAAGCTGGTCGAAGGCGCGTCGCGGCAGAAAACTCCCAATGAAATTGCGCTGAATATTCTTCTCGCGGGGCTGACAATTATTTTCTTGTTGGCAGTCGTGACGTTGCAGCCATTCGCAATTTATTCCGGCGCGCCGCAAAGCATTTTTGTGCTGGTGTCGCTGCTTGTCTGCTTAATTCCTACCACGATCGGTGGTTTGCTTTCGGCGATTGGAATTGCGGGAATGGATCGCATGATTCAGCGCAACGTGATTGCGATGTCGGGCCGCGCAGTGGAAGCTTCCGGCGATGTGGACGTACTTCTTTTGGACAAGACGGGAACGATCACGCTCGGCAATCGTCAGGCCACGAAATTCTATGCGGCGCCCGGTGTAAAAGACTCGGACCTTGCCGACGCAGCGCAACTGGCTTCCATAGCGGATGAGACGCCTGAAGGCCGCTCCATCGTAGTGCTTGCGAAACAGAAATACGGCCTGCGTGGACGCGAACTAGCCACAATGAATCCAGTTTTCATTCCATTTTCCGCGCAAACGCGAATGTCCGGCGTGGATCTTGACGGCCAGGAAATTCGCAAGGGCGCGCAAGACGCAATCACAAAATATGCCGCCGAGCGGGGAAACCGAGTCCCGGAAGAGACTCAGGGAATCGTCGCGACGATTGCTAACTCCGGCGGAACTCCGTTGCTCGTTGCCAGGGACCGCGTGGTGCTTGGAGCAATTCAGCTCGAGGACATTGTGAAAGGCGGCATGCGCGAGCGGTTCGAGCAACTTCGCGCGATGGGAATTCGCACGGTGATGATCACCGGAGATAACCCGCTGACTGCTGCCGCGATTGCCGCGCAGGCCGGCGTCGATGGATTTCTTGCCGAAGCAAAGCCCGAAGACAAAATGAAATTGATCAAGGACGAGCAAGCGAAAGGGAAACTCGTCGCCATGACGGGTGACGGAACAAATGATGCGCCCGCGCTGGCACAGGCTGACGTCGGCGTGGCTATGAACACCGGCACGCAAGCCGCGAAGGAAGCGGGCAATATGGTGGATCTGGATTCCAATCCGACGAAGCTGATTGAAATTGTGGAAATCGGAAAGCAGTTGCTGATTACACGCGGCGCGCTGACAACATTTTCAGTGGCCAACGACGTGGCGAAATACTTCGCAATTATTCCCGCAATGTTCGCGGTGGCGTTTCCTCAGCTTGAGGTCCTAAATGTGATGCACCTGCGTTCACCGCAATCGGCAATTCTCTCGGCGGTTGTTTTCAATGCGCTCATCATCATTGCGCTTATTCCGCTTGCTCTGCGAGGCGTGAAATACCGGCCCATGGGCGCGGCATCATTGTTGCGGCGCAACCTGCTTCTCTATGGAGTAGGCGGAGTGGTCGCGCCTTTCGCGGGAATCAAGTTGATCGATTTGTTGCTGACGCATCTGGGAGTTGTGTAAGAGGCGATCATGAAGAAAAACTTTCTCACCGCGGTTTGGTTCACATTGGTCACCACGATTTTGTTCGGAGTGATCTACCCGCTCGCAGTTACAGGATTGTCCCAAGTCTTGTTCCGCGATCGCGCGAATGGGCAGCTACTCGAACGAGACGGAAAAATAATTGGCTCGCGAATCATCGGACAGACATTCGCCGGAGCGGGATATTTTCATTCGCGTCCGTCAGCGGCCGGCACCGGATATGACCCGACTTCCAGCGGCGGATCTTTTCTTGGCCCCACAAATAAGACTTTGGTGGATCGTGTGAACACCGACGTGCAGCGACTGCACGCGGAAAATCCTTCTGTGCCAGTGCCTGTTGATCTGGTTACAACCTCTGGATCAGGACTCGATCCGCATATCTCTCCCGCCGCGGCGGAATTTCAAATTCCACGCATAGCTCGCGAACGGAAAATTAGTGAGATGGATTTACGCGCGATGGTTGTCCGGCACACCGAAGGAAGACAGTTCGGCTTTCTGGGCGAAGCTCGCGTAAATGTTTTGGAATTAAATCTTGAATTGGATGCTACCCATCCGGTGGCTCACTAACTAGCCGTCCTCGCTTGAATCCGCGGCTTGATCGTCGGACGGCACATTAAATCGGTAGCCGACCCACGGCTCCGTCTGAATGAATTTCGGCTTGGCGGGATTCAATTCAATCTTTTTGCGAAGCTGATTAATCACAACGCGCAGTGACTCCGTTTCATCGCCGTAATCGGGGCCCCAGACGGCCTGGAGCAGTCTGCGATGTGACATCGGCCTTCCATTATTTGCGACAAGTTCCCGCAACACTTCAAATTCCTTGGGCGTTAGATGCACCGCAGCGCCGCGAACTACAATCGTGCGCTTCCCGAAATCGAAACTCAGTTCTTTCGACGCGAGAACATTTTGCGTTTCCTCTTTTGATCCCCGGCGCAGCACCGCGCGAACGCGCGCGAGAAGTTCCTGAATGCCAAATGGTTTCACCACGTAATCGTCGGCGCCGGCATCCAGCGCGCGAACTTTATCCTGCTCTGAGTTACGCACGGTTAGCATGATGATGCCAACCTCGGAACCGCGGCGCATTTCACGGCAAGTTTCCAGTCCGTCCATCACCGGCATGTTCACGTCGAGCAGCACCAGGTCCGGTCGTTCGCTACGAAGTTTTTCGAGAGCTTCCTGGCCGTCGCGCGCTTCCACGATCGCGTATCCTTGCGCAGAAAGAGTGGTGCGCAGTACGCGACGAATCTGCGGCTCGTCATCAACAACTAAAATGGTGGCGGATTTCATCGCGCAGCGCTCATTGTTCAATCAGCTCCCTGTGATCGCGCCAGCGGAAGCGTGAGCGAGAAAACGGAGCCGTGGCCGCGCTGGCTGGTGACGCTGATTGTACCGCCGTGTGCTTCAACAATTGCTTTGGCAATCGGCAATCCCATTCCTGTCCCCAGCACCAGATAGCGTTGATCTTTGCCGCGATAAAATTTGTCAAAAATTAATCCGAGTTCCATATCTTCAATGCCGGGGCCATTGTCGGCGACGCTTACAGAAAGAAAATCTCCATGAGCTTCAGCGGAAATTGTAATCGGCAAAGCTTTCTGCGAGTACGCGTCGGCATTTTCGATCAAACGAACCAGAACATCTTTGATGCGATTGAAGTCGACGCGCACGGGAGGAAGCGTGTTGGGAATATCCACGCGAACCGGACGATTGGCGAGCGCAGTTTTGCAATATGCGAGCGCGGCGGACACAATTTCGGAGATGGAATTCGGTTCGAGATTCAGCTCAAATTCGCCGGCGTCCAGTTTCGCCATTTCTGCGGCGTCACCGACAAGCTGATTCAGCCGGTCGCATTCCTCGTTGATCACGGAAAGCAATTCGCGTTTTTGTCCTTCAGTAGTGTTGGCCGTTGAAAGCAAACTGGTGACGGATGCTTTGATGGAAGTGAGCGGCGTGCGGAAATCGTGCGTCACAGAATCAAGCAGCGCGGATTTCAGGCGCTCGCCTTCGCGCGTTGCCTCTGTCTTGCCAAGTTCTTCCACGGCGCGCGCGCGCTCGAACGCGATGGCAATCATGGAGCCGAGCGCTTCGAGAGTTTGCCGTGAAAGCAGGCGGCCGGAAATTCCCAAACTTCCGATAGGACGCGTTCCCATGCGGACGGGCACGAGGCACAGGCTGCGCGCCGCGTCGCGAAGAGGTTCTTCGCGAGCCATCGCGCGTTTCAATTCTTCGTCATTGAAATGCGGCGCCGCCCCGGAATGATAAAACTTTTGTTTGTAATCGAGGTAGAGCGCCGCCGCGCCAACTTCAAAAGTTTCGACAATATGATTTGGAATCGAATTCAGAAGAGTAATTACATTTCCGGAAACGAGTAGTTGCTGACTGAACGCATAGAGACGCTCGATTTCCTTGCGTCGCTGCTGTGCTTCGTCCGCTTCGCGGCGCACGCGCGTCGCAAGCTGACTCGCGATCAAGGACGTCGCCAGAAATGCGACAAGTGCAGCCCAGTTTTGCGGATCGGTGATGGTAAATTTCCCGACGGGCGGCAAAAAATAAAAATTGAATGCCAGCATCGCGGCCACGGACATGAACGCAGAAACCGTGAAGCCCCAGAACGTAGAAACTGCTAAAATCGCTAGCAGATACGTGAGCGCGACGGTAGTTTGATTTACCGTAATAATGTTGCGGTAAAAAATCGTGATTGCCGCCACAATACCGAGCGCCACAGCAAATTGTAGGATGCGAAAGGGAAGTCGCCGGAACACGCAGGTATTCTAGCGCAGGTGATTCGCTGCCGCTGCGGAAAGAACCGATATTTACTGAAGGACGAAGATGCCGAAAAAGCCCGAAGATTGGCTTGAAAAAGTCTCCCCCGCCGAAAAAACGAAAGGCATCTTCAAGCTATTCTTGGGTTACGCGCCCGGCGTTGGAAAAACTTTTAGCATGTTGAGCGAAGGAATTCGCCGGCACACTCGCGGCGAAGATGTCGTGATTGGAATTGTGGAAACGCATGGGCGTAAGGGAATTGAGGAATTAGCGCCCGAACTGGAGGCTGTTCCGCGGCGCAAACTCGAATATAAGGGAACAATTTTTGAAGAGATGGACGTGGACGCAATTATCGCGCGGCGTCCCGCAGTGGTGCTGGTCGACGAACTCGCGCACACAAATATTCCCGGCAGCAAACATCGCAAACGCTACGAAGACGTGCAGGAAATTCTCGCCGCGAAAATTGACGTGCTCTCTACGCTAAACATTCAGCATATGGAAAGTTTGGCGCCCACGGTGCGCACGATCACGGGCATCACTGTCCGCGAAACCGTTCCTGACTGGGTTCCGCTAATGGCCAACGAAACCGTGATGGTCGACCTGACTCCGGAAGCGCTGCAAAACCGGATGGAACGAGGCGACGTTTACGCGCCTGCAAAAGTGAATCAGGCACTGGAGAATTTTTTCCGGCGCGGAAATTTAATTGCGTTGCGCGAACTGGCGCTGCGCCAAGTGGCCGAACATGTGGATCGCAGTTTGGAATCCTACATGAGCGCCAAGGAGATCGAGAAAAACTGGCCGGTGCGCGAAAGGCTGGCGGTTTGTGTGAGCGCGAATCCATCCGCGCAATACTTAATCGCGCGCGGCGCGCGAATGGCGAGACGCCTCGACGCGGAGTTGTACGTCGTTCACGTGGATACCGGCGAGGACGAGAATAACGGCAAGAAAAAATTATTGGATGCGAATTTCCGCTTCGCGGAGGATCTCGGCGCAAAAGTTGTTCTGCTGCGCGGAAAAAATATTGCCGACAAAATGGCCGAGCTTGCGAAGGAAAAACACATCACGCAGGTAATTTTCGGCCGATCCGCCGTGAAAGGCCTCAGTAAGCTTTTGTATTTGCTGGCGGTGCATCGCTTTTTACGCGAAGCGCCGGCGGTGGACGTACACATCGTCACGCATGAAGGCGAAGGTTAGAGAGTATTCCTCGCAAGTCTGCCGCAGAGTTATCCCGCAGAGTTCTCACCGGAAATATTTGTTCGGTTTGAAGTGAGAGCAAATTCACCCTCCGCGCTTGTTTCTACTGCTTTTCACGGTCCCATCTGGAGCTTTTCACCTCTGTCAACACTGACATCTGCAAATCTGTCAACACTGACAGTTGTTGCAAGAAATCGCGGAAGGCATTATTGCCAAACTTAATCCGCGTCTTGCGGTCGGAAAAAACGGAAATGTGGACGAGCGAAGAAACTACCGAAGCGAAGCAGAAAGAGATTACTTCAGCCGGCGACGCTGCGGTTGTGAATCGTTCTGGAATCTATGCCACTCAGTCGGTACTCAAGGGTGTCGTCAACAATACAAATACTGTGACGGTGACACTGTGACGGTTGATCGTTCAGTGAGTTGTAGTCCTTCGATTGAACTTGCTTTCAGCACATGTCGAACTAGTCGTGGAAGAGTTCCGCTCTACCGATTACGAGGAGATTCTAATGCGTAAGCTAATGAACCGAAGGATTTGGATGCTGGGATTCTTGATGGCGACGCTCGTTGGCGGATGCGGCCGCGAACAAACTGTGAGCCCCCCTTTCCCTCTGATCCTCTCCGTCACTCCTGCGAACGGAACCACAGGTGTACCGGTCACGCAGATCGTCAGCGCAACGTTTAGTGAAGCCATGAATCCCGCGACGCTTACAAGTTCGACGTTCACATTGACGGGACCCGGCACGACGCCGGTCGCCGGCAGTGTCACCTTGTCTGGAGCGACCGCTACATTCACACCGACTGCCAAACTGTCGCCCCTCACGCTCTATACCGCCACGATTACGACTGGCGCGCGAGATCCAATTAACAATGGCCTGGCAACAAATTTCGTGTGGCTCTTTACGACGGCCGCGATTCCATCAGTGGTTGCCGTGAATCCCGTGCCTGCCGCAACCGGCGTGCCGCTGAATCAGAAATTGACCGCGACATTTAATGTGCCGATGAACGCCGCAACAGTGACGAGCGCGGGCACATTTATCCTTGCACTTGGGCCAGTTGGCGGAGCGAGCGTACCGGGATCCGTGGTCTTTGATACTGGCAGCAATTCGGCACTTTTCACGCCCACGGCCGCGCTGACGGCAAACACGCAATATACGGCTACCGTGACGACCGCTGCGCAAAGCGCTGCGGGGAATAATCTGACGGCCAATTTTAATTGGAGTTTTACTACCGGCCCTGCTGCAAACGCGATCCCACCAACCGTCTCTTCGACAATTCCCGCGCCTGCGGCCGTGGCTGTTCCGCTGAATCAGAGAATTACGGCCACGTTCAGCGTTCCCATGGATCCCACTACGATTTCATCGGCGTTCTCTTTGGCCTTGACGGCCGGTGGATCACTCATCGCCGGAAGCACAATATATATTGGTAATACGGCGATATTTACTCCTACTTCAAATCTGGCCGCAAACACTCAATACACAGCCAAGATTACTACCGCCGCAAAAGACCTTACCGGTATCGCATTGGCGGCAAATTTCTCGTGGAGCTTTACCACCGGAGCAGTAGCGAATCCGGCAGCTCCAACTGTGATCGCAACAAATCCCAACACCACCTCAACCAACGTCCCGATCAATCAGAGAATCGCAGTGTCGTTTAGCGACGTAATGAATCCGAATACGATTTCATCAGCGTTCTCTTTGACCGCGCCGGGGACAGTCGTCCTCGGAACCGTATCGCAGGCGGGTAATACGGCGGTATTTACTCCGACTGGGAATTTGGCCCCGAACACTCTATACACGGCCACGATTACAACCGCGGCGCAAAATCTCCAGGGCAATGCACTGGCTGCGAATTCCGTCACCACCTTTACGACCGGAACAACGGCCAATGCCACAGCTCCGACGATCACCGCGACGAATCCAGTGAGCGCGGCAGTCAATGTAAATGGGAACTCCACAGTGAATGCAACGTTCAGTACGGCAATGGATCCGACGACCATCACCAATGCCACATTCTCGCTGGCGATCGCCGGTGGCGGAGCGACGGTGCCCGGGATAGTTTTCTACAATCCCGTAACTTTCGTCGCGACGTTCGCTCCTTTGGCAAACCTGGTTTCCGGCACGCAGTACACGGCCACTATTTCAAATCAGGTAAAGAGTCTGACCGGCCTCTCGCCGGCAGCTGGCGCCGCTCCGAATCCATGGAGCTTCACTGCGGGCGGTGGTCTCAGTCCAATTGGACCGGTTCTCGGAGCGGCTACGACCTTCGCAGCATTTGGAGGCGCATCCGGAATCACCAATCAGGGCGTCAACACGGTGATTAACGGAGACATCGGAACCACCGGTGCTTCTACGACCGTTACCGGAATGCATGACGGTGGAGCCGGATGTAGCTACACCGAAACGACGGCCAATGTCGGCGCGGTGAACGGAAAGATATACACCGGTCCACCGTCGCCAAGCGCGACATGCACGACCGAAGGCATCGCGGCGACGCTGGCGGTCGCAACACAAGTGGCAGCCGACGCGCTCACCGCGTTCAACAATCTTGCTCCGGCGAATCGGCCGGGCGGCACGGATCCAGGCGCTGGCCAGTTGGGTGGTCTCACTCTCGCTCCGGGAATTTACAAAGCTACCGGCGGCACTTTCACGATTACCGGAACAGATCTCACTCTGGACGCTCAAAACAATCCAGACGCAATTTGGGTTTTCCAGACGTCAGGGGCCCTTACCGTCGGAGCAGCTGGCGCGCCTCGTAGCATCGTTCTGATTAACGGAGCGCAGGCGAGGAACGTGTTCTGGCAGGTCGGCACCACGGCGACGATCAACGCAGCGGGCGGCGGCACCATGGTCGGCACAATTATCGCGGCTGCCGGTGTTTCGTTCTCAGCGCCCACAAACACGACGATTACGCGGCTCAATGGACGAGCGTTGGCGCTTAACGCGTCAGTGACGATGGTGAACACGGTTGTGAACGCTCCAGCACCGCAGCAACACTAATCAGCCGCGGTGCAGGGCGAGAACGATCAAGCATCACGTAGAGAAGTACAGAAGCGAAGAAATTGTCTTTGCAAACATAGTGACGGCGGATTGCGATACTCAGTGCGACTCAGGAGGCAACAATGAAACGAGCAATGCGAAGTATCGCCATGATGGCGGTTGCCTTCGTAATGGCGGGCGGAGTTCACGCGGGACAGACTACTCGACCAACCACCACTGCCGGCTCCGGCACTGACGACCAGTCCAAGTCCACGACTGCGACAAAGGCAAATCCGCCAAACGCAGACGCGGCAAAAGCAGATACGACGAACGCAAATGCCACTGTCCAGCCGCTTTCGGAATCTTCTTCTGCTTTCCCGGCCGCTGGCTCGCACATGCAGCTCTATCATCCGGGCAATGGTTATCCGAAAGTGGAATGGTCGGCGGGCTATTCTTTCTGGCGAGCGATGCCCACTGCCACCGACAATCGAATGGGTTACCTACACGGAGGCAGCACGTCGCTCGCCTTCAACTTCAACAAATGGGTTGGATTCGTGAGTGACTTCGGGGGCTTTGACAATAATCGGCTTACTCTTTTCGGCCCGGCCAGCAGCCAGAATTATGACGCAAGCGGCGGCGTCGCATTTACATATCTTTTCGGGCCGAGAGTTTCATTCCGCAGCAGCAATAACAGGATCACTCCTTATATACAGTCATTGTTTGGCGGAGTTCATGCAGGTGCGGTGACGATCAATGGATGCGGCACAAGTCCAATCTGCACTCCACTTGGTTCGGAGAATGCATTTGCCATGATGTTCGGCACGGGGCTGGATATTAAGCTTTCGCACCATATCGCCTGGCGGTTGTACGAGGCCGATTTCATGTTTACGCGTTTTCACGATCCGTTTATACCGGGTGGCACGACCAGGGCTTGGCAGGATCAGACGAGATTTTCTACCGGACTCGTATTTAGATTTGGTGAAGAAGCCGCTGTTGTTGTTCCTCCTCCACCGCCACCGCCGCCGATGGTGGCTTCTTGCTCCGCGGATAAAGATTCGGTGTTTGCTGGATCTGGCGATGCTGTTGGCGTGCACGCGCACGTTGAAAACGCTGGAGGCAATCCAGTGAACTATGCCTGGGCGGCGACTGCAGGCACAGTTGATGGCACCGGCGCCGACGCGCGCTGGAATTCCGCGGACCGCGGGGTGGGCGTCTATGTCATCACTGCACACGCGAACAACGGTGCTAGCGGAGTGGCGGAGTGCTCGGTGAATATTCGAGTTGTGGAACGTCCGAATCGTCCGCCAACCATGACTTGTTCAGCGGATAAGTCAAGCGTGACTGTCGGCCAGCCTGTGACGGTAACCCTCTCAGCCAGCGATCCCGATAACGACAAACTTACTTTCTCATGGCGCACCAGCGGCGGCCGAGTGGAAGGCAACGGCACGGTAGTAACATTCCAGACGGCCACGCTTGCACCCGGATCGTATGCGATCAATGGACATGTGGATGATGGCCGCGGTGGCACCGCCGATTGCACCGTGAATGTTGAGGTGCAAGGCCCGCCCGAGGTGAAACAACTCGAGGCACGCCTCGCGCTACACAGCATTTATTTCGCAACTTCGCGGCCTACAGTCCAACGTCCCGACGAGGGACTGGTTCAGAGTCAGGAAGACGTGCTGACCTCGCTGTCTGCTGACTTTGTCCACTATCTCACGCTAAAGCCGGGTGCCCAGTTGACGCTCGAAGGTCACGCCGATAAGCGCGGCACCGTAGAATTCAATCAACAGCTCACGGAGCGCCGCGTGGCGCGTACCAAGAGTTTCCTTGTGGCTCACGGAGTCCCGGAGGCCAGCATCGAAACGAAAGCGTTGGGTGAGGAAGAAAACATGGACGAGGCGCAGGTGAAACAATTGCTGGACACCAATCCGGAATTGACTGCTGAGGAGCGCACAAAACTGGAAGCGAATTTGCCCATTATCGTGTTGGCGAATAACCGGCGCGTGGACGTCACACTTCATATCGCCGGACAAGCAACACAACAGTCAGTTCGCCAATTCCCGTTCAACGCGAAAGACTCTTTGACCTTGCTGAGCCCGTCGGGCGCTGCAGGCGAGAAGAAAGCCACCACTCCAGCCAAGAAAAAGCCGGTTCCGCCGAAGCAGTAATCGGAAAGGGCTGAATTCAATTCTCAACTCGCAGCGCGGGCGAATCGCCCGCGCTGCTTCTATTTATAACTGCACAAAAAGTGGAATGCTCGCTGTGGGCGAACTGAAAAAGTTGGCGCGCCCGGAGGGAGTCGAACCCCCGACCAGCTGCTTAGAAGGCAGCTGCTCTATCCACCTGAGCTACGGGCGCGCTGGCTTTGTTAATTCTAATCGATTTACTTCCCCAAAGAATACTGTCCTGAATACGTTGATCTTCTTAGTTGAAAACAAAAACTCCATTGCCAAACGTTGGGGCTGGCCGCGCCGGAAATTACTCCTTTCCGTCGGCCCGCTCCCGGTGGAAGAACGTCACGTCCCGCGCTGCTACCTCGTCTTACATAGTATGAAGCGGCGCATTTCAGCAATCGAGGCTGTGCTGGCGACGGACGTAATAATTCATCTGGTCGTCAACGTAGTTCATGGCGTGGTTCATACGCGTGCGAGAGTGATGATTTCTCCGGTTGCTATGCTTTTTGTTCTCACCGTGATTTTGATTGGTCCAATTGCCGGGCTGATTTTGCAACGCACGATACAGCCTCGAGGTGGTGCGATTATTATAGCCGTCACGATGGCGGGCGCATTTTTCTTTGGCCTGGCGAATCATTTTCTGATTCACGGAGATGACAACATAAGCCACGTTGCAGCAGCGGAGCGTGCGTTGTTCGGGATTACCGCTGCTTTACTTCTGGTCACCGAATTTTTTGGGTCGACGCTCGCGTTTTGGTGGGCCGCGCAAATGGGAGGTGAGTGATGAGAATATTTGTAGCAGGCGGTTCAGGTGCGATCGGAATTCCGTTAGTTCGGGCGCTCGTCGAGTCGGGGCATCAGGTGACGGCGCTCACGCGGTCGCAAGAAAAGCAGCCGATGCTTCGCGACCTTGGTGCCACGCCGGCGATTGCCGACGCGCTCGATGCTGCCGCGTTGCAGAGTGTCGTGCAGGCGGCGCGTCCCACGCACGTGATTCATCAACTTACCGCGCTTCCGAAAGACGGAGTGCAACGCGCCAGCGATCTGGATTCCACGAATCAATTGCGGATTGAAGGCACGCGCAATCTTCTGGATGCTTCCATTGCCGTCGGGGCGAAACGTTTTATCGGAGGATCATTCGCGCCATTGCAAGGCATCAGTGCAAATGCGCCGCAGGACGTTCGACGCGGCCTGGCGGCAATCGATTCGATGGAATCGCAAATCCTGGAAGCCAGCCGTTCCGGAAGGATTGAAGGGATCGTGTTGCGCTACGGCCTCTTCTACGGCCCAGAGAGTCCCGCCGTGCTGAAAATGATCGCGATGGTTAAACGCCGGATGCTTCCGATCGTCCGGGGAGATCACAGCTTGCTGCCATGCATTCACATTGCGGATGCAGTGAGCGCGACAGTTGCTGCCCTTGACCACGCCCCGGCAGGAAGTGTCTACGATATAGTTGACGATAAGCCAGTCAGCATGAGCGACATGGTGAACGCAATGGCGGAATACGCTAAAGCGCCACGGCCATTTGCCATTCCGGAGTGGTTGTTGCGCCTGGCTGCGCCGTATTTGGCAAGTATGCTGGCGATACATTTGCCGCTTTCAAATGAGAAGGCGCGCATGGAGTTGGGCTGGCATCCAGTTTTTCATTCCTGGGGAGACGCGTTCGCGCGGATGCGAAGCGCGGCGTAAAAGAAAATGGCCGAACTTAAACTTTTTCAGGAACAACGACCGCGCCTTTTCTCGATTGCCTATCGCATGTTGGGAAGTGCGAGCGACGCGGAAGATGTTCTACAGGACGCCTGGGTGAAATTTGACCGTGCACAAACGGAAGACCTGCGGTCGCCGCAAGCGTTTGCCACAACTATCGTTACGCGGCTGTGTCTGGACCGGCTGAAGTCTGCGCGCGCCAGACGGGAGGAATACGTCGGGCCATGGCTGCCTGAACCTGTGCTGACTGCTGGCGCACAGACGCCAGATGTGCTTGCTGAACGATCTGAATCAGTGACGCTGGCGTTTCTATTGCTACTGGAAGTTCTTTCGGCCGAGGAACGAGCGGTATTCCTGCTGAAAGAAATATTTGATTACGAACATAACGAAATCGCGGAAATTCTCGGAATTACGTCCGCCAATTCGCGTCAGATGTTCCACCGCGCAAAAGATAAAGTCAGAGAGACTTCTCCCGCGAATTTCACGGGCCAGAAAGATGCCGCGCAAATCACAAAGGACACGAATGTGGAATTGGAAGCGCGACACGACGTCGCGGCTCAATTCGCGCACGCGTTTCAATCGGGAGACGTGTTGCAGTTAACGGAGTTACTGGCGGCGGATGTCAGATTCACTGCCGATGGCGGCGGAAAAGTGTCGGCGGCGCGAAGACCACTCTTAGGGCGCGAGGAAGTTCTCAATTTTTTGGTTGGCCTCTATCGCACCGCTCAAGCAAGCGGAATTGCGTCGCTGGTGACGCTAAATGTTCTCGAGGTTAATTCACAGCCGGCGCTTGTTTTGCGGGTTGGTGGGGAACTTGATGGAGTTTTTGTTCTGAGCATCGAAGCCGGCACGATATGGGGCATCCAGGTTATTCGCAATCCTGACAAGCTTGTCTACTTGAAGCGCCAACTTCTGTCGCAATGAGGTTCGCGGACACACGGCATCGAGATCTTGGAGTGTGGCACTACACTGATGCCGGGTCCGGCCGCCCATTGATTCTGCTGCACGGAATCGGAATGTCGTACGCCGCGTGGAACGCCGTCACGCCGCATCTGTCTTCAACGCGTCGCGTAATCGCATTCGATATTGCGGGATTCGGATTGACGCCTCCGCTTCCGCACGGAACGCTTCCGACAATTCCAAATCTAGCTGATCGACTTGAGCATTCGCTGCGTGAGATTGGCATCGAGCTTCCTGTGGACATTGCTGGAAGTTCTCTGGGCGGCCTGTTGGCTTTGGGAGCGGCGCGTCAGGGGATTGCACGAAGCGTCGTCGCTATTTCTCCGCCCGGTTTGTGGAGAAAGCGCGGCGCACTTCACGTGAAGTATGTTTTCGCTAGTCTGCGATTCATGGCAAGAAGGATGCCCGGGTTTCTGAAAGCAATAATGCGAATTCCATTTCTGCGGGGACTCGCTCTGGCTGTGCCCGTCTCGATAGGTAGCAGGCGTATGCCAGTGAGCGATGCAATTCGCGCGGTGGATGACTTGGCCGGATCGTCCGCATTTGAAGAGACGTTCCAACAAACGAGCGGCGCCTTTGGCGGCAGCGGAATAGCTGTGCCAGTCACAGTGGCTTTTGGAAATCGAGACTGGATTCTCCCGAAGGGTTCGCGGTACCGGAATAATTTGCCGGCACACACCAACTGGGTTGAAAAAAAGGGCTGGGGTCACGTGCCCATGTGGATCGATCCCGTCGGCGTCTCGCAATTGATCCTGCAAGGCACGCACGACGGCTGTGCTCCGATGCGTTAGCTGCTCCCGACGGCAGGTGGATTTACCGCAACCGGCGCTTTGTCAGGTCTGCATACAGCAATTCCTCTACCCACAATTACACTCATCGCTGGATGTCTCCTTCTTTTTTATCCCGCTACAGTCGGCGTGCAGTTCCAATTTCCGCAAGGAGAGCCGACACAATGGAATCAAATACATTCCGGGATCTTTACATCGACGAACTTAAGGATTTGTACGATGCCGAAAATCAGCTGATTGAGGCGCTGCCAAAAATGGCAGCCGCTTCCAACTCCGCCGAATTGCGCGCGGGATTTGAATCTCATCTGCAACAAACGCGCGGACATGCCAGGCGTTTGGAACAAATTCTTAATTCGCTAGGCGAGGAAGCAAAGGGAACGAAGTGCAAAGCAATGAAGGGGTTGGTGAGCGAAGGCGGCGAGATGATCGATTCAGACTTTGAAGGTTCCGTGAAAGATGCGGGGCTGATTGGCGCTGCTCAAAGAGTGGAGCATTACGAGATTGCGGCGTATGGCACCGCTCGAACATTCGCGGAAATTCTGGGAGATCAGGAAGGCGTCAAGCTTCTTGAACAAACACTTCAGGAAGAAAAAGACACCGACGAAAAGTTGAGCGAATTGGCGGACACGATCAACGCGGAGGCGGCCGAATTGGCTGTGTCCATGGACGAAGATGAATCCGAACCGGAAGTGCCGAAGCGAAAATCGAAGGGCGCGGGCCGCGCATAAAGAACCGAATTCGATTGGCGAGTAGAAGTGCAACGCAGCAATAATTCAATCAAGGAGAACGAAATGCGAAATCAAAAGAATGGCAATACAAAAGACCGCAATCGCACCACCAAGGGCAATCGCAAGTCCACCTCGAAGGATAATAAACAGTCCGTTCGGCGTTTGAATCTGGAAGACAAGAACCGCAGCGAATTTTCGCCCGAAGACGCAACGGGCTAACGACTCTGCATTTTCGCGGAGGCGACACAGGCGTATTTCAGAGCGAGCCTTTCGTGTGTTGACACTGCAATTTCGTCGACGCGCGGAAGGCTCGTCTGTTTTGGGGATGATAATTCTCGGCAATTGCGGCGTACACGGCTTTCCGGTATTGTGTTTTGACTATGCAGACTATTTGGACCTGCGCGCGAAATCGGCGCGTCGCAATTATTCGATTTGCTGGGCTCGCGCTCGTGATTGCGTTTTCATGTTGCGCACCGACGTACGCGCAAACGCGTCCGCAAGATGGCGGCCACGAAATTCAGATCTGGACGGCCGGAGGACACGGCACAAACGGCAGCACGTCGAGCGATGGCGTGTTCAATGCTGGCGTGCGATTCGGCTGGATCCTTACGAAGGCGCACGGTCCCGGATTTCTGCGCGGAAAATTTGAATATGCAGCCGACGCTGTTCCCGTGTTTCTGGTCTTTCAACCGGCAAATACAGCGTATGGCGCCGGATTTAATCCCGTCGTGCTGAAATGGAATTTTGAAACGGATAGCCGCATCGTGCCGTACGTGGAACTTGCCGGCGGCGTGCTTTTTACAAACGTAACCGTGCCCACAGGAACTTCGCAAACAAATTTTACCTCCGGCGCCGCAATTGGAATGCACATTCTGGGCGAAAAAATCGCGTGGAATGTCGATCTGCGCTACATGCACATTTCAAATGCAGGATTGGCCACGCCGAATCCGGGAATTAATACAATTCAAGTGCGCGTCGGCGTTGGGTGGTTTTTTCGCGGGCACCATAAATAATCTTAGACGGCATGCGCCGAAGATTTATTTCTGCGTCGCGGGGACCAAGCAGGGGAATAGCCTCGGTTGATTCCGCAAAATCTCACCGCTCGTGTTCACATCGGAATTGCCAACCAGTTCTATTTTCAGATCGGCGACCTTGGTGACGGTAGTCGGCGTCGCAATTTGCAAGCGATAGCCAGTTGTCATTTTCTCAAGTAGGCCGTTCGGCCCTCCCGGCAAATCTGAGTGATGCGGATCCATCCGGACTTCGGGCGGTTTGCCGGCAAACCAGAACACTTTGCCACCAACTGCCTCGACCATTTTCTTCAGAGGTTGAGCGAGGACGGTCTGGTATTCCGGAGAGGCATTGGGCGTCGCCGCAGTGATGGGGATTGCGGCGAACAAGCGGACACCTGAACGTGCGAAACGAAGTTCCACATCGCCGAAGCTGGCCTTGCTTGAACTTTCTCCGCCATCACTAACCAACAGCACAGCGTCCCCGGGCTCGGAGGGTGAGAGTAATTCGAGACCTGCAATAGTGGCGTCTAATGTTGACGATGTTGCTGACGGTCCGTACGGCGCCCTTACCGCCATCGCTTCTCTCAAAGCGTTCATCAATTCATTATGGTTGGTGGTGAGAGGATTCCTCACTTGAGTACTTTTCGAGTAAGTGAGTAATGCAAATTGGTACGCGGATGGGGCGTGCGCCACGACATTCGCGATGAGGGAAGCTGCACTGGTATACGCGTCAGCAACGTACATACTGCCGCTTTGATCTAACACGATCACAATCCGTTTGATTGGCGCGGGTTCCGCTGATGTGATCGAAACGGATTCTTTGCCAACTGAACCGTGAAAATTTTCGGCGGTCAGTCCACCTACCGGACCGCCGTTACGGTTTTCGACATTTACAAACACGGCTTCCGTCGTACAAGGTTTTTCCTGAGCGCTCAAACTCCACGACGTGGCCGCAATCGTCACCGCGATAACCATTGTGAGCCAACGACTTGGCCGGCGCAGCGCATTTCTGTGAAGTGGTAAAGTCAATTTCATTCCGCGCGTCCTACTTCAAATATTTCCCCAGCCAATCCAAAAATGTTTTGTACCAAAGCTCGCTGTTCCGCGGCTTCAATATCCAATGGCCTTCATCTGGAAAAATCACCAGCTTCGACGGCACGCCCTGACGTTGCAGCGCCGAGAAAAATTCCAGGTCCTGAGTGTATGGCACTCGGAAATCCAGTTCGCCGCCGATCACGAGCGTCGGCGTTTTATATTTTGCGAATTCCGCGGCGTATGTCGCGGGCGACCATTTCTGATAGCTCGCCGGATTTGTCCACGGCTCGCCGGCCATGTCGTGTTCTTCAAACCAAAGTTCTTCCGTCGCTCCGTACATACTTGTTTTGTTGTACGGGCCGGCGTGGCTGATCAGCGCTTTAAATCGCCCCGTGTGTCCGGCGATCCAATCAACCATGTATCCACCGTAAGATCCGCCCGCGGCCGCGACGCGATCGCCGTCGATAAATTTATAGTTGGCGATGGCGTAGTCCATGCCCTTCATTAGATCGTCATAAACCTTCCCGCCCCAGTCGTCGGTGATTTCGTCTGTGAATTTCTGCCCGTAGCCGGTTGAACCGCGCGGATTAATGATGACGACGGCATATCCCGCGGCCGCGAAAACTTGTGAGTTCCAGCGGTACGTCCACATATCATCCCACGCGCTTTGCGGGCCGCCGTGAATCAGCAGCAGCGTGGGATATTTCTTCGCGACGTCGAAATGCGGCGGCCGCAGAACGGCGCCGTGCACTTTTGTGCCACCTGCGCCGTCGAACCAGAACCATTCCGGTTTGGAAATTTCAATTTGCGCCAAACGTGAATCATTTACGTGCGTTAGTTGACGCGCGCGTCCACCCGTCGCGCCCGTCGTGAAAATTTCCGCCGGAGACATGAGGCTCGAACGCGTGAACACAAACATTCGTCCCGCGGCACTGTAAGAAAGTTCGCCGTTGAATCCATCACCAACAATTGCACGCGGACTTGAATTTTCCTGCGCGGCAATCGCGTAAATCGGCGCTTCGGCGTGCTCTTCCGCGGTGAAGTAAATTGTCTTACTGTCCGTGGACCACACGAGATTATCGACGCTGCGGTCGAACGCCTCGGATAAATTCGTGCGGCGTCCGCTCGCGCGATCGTAAATCATCAACCGCCAGCGATCGGCTTCATTTTCTGGAACAAGCTGCGCGCGATACGCAATTGTTTTCCCGTCCGGCGAATAAACTGGATGCCCGTCATATCCCTGATTTTCTGTGATGCGCTTTGGCGCGGCCGATCCGTCGGTCGGCACAATAAACAAATCGCCATTCGTGCTGATAGCTTCCATCGGATCCGTGTCCGCAACAAAACAAATCTCGTGGCTATCCGGCGCGAAAGCAATATCGGCAGCCTCGCCCCGGAAATCCGGCGGCACATCGTAATTCGCTCCCGGAGTTAAATCGCGCGCCGCGCCGCCTTCGGTTGGAATAATAAAAAGATGGCTGCGGCGGTCGTCGTTCCAATGCGTCCAGTGCCGGTACAAAAGATGATCGTAAACGTGCGCCTTCACTTTGCTTTTTGCGGCGTCGTCGACGCGCTTTTTGTTGCACGCGTCGTCTTTGCAATCTGGAAATACGCCGGAGCTGAACGCGAGCGATTTTCCGTCTGGCGCCCAAAGAAAATTATCCACACCGCTCGGCGCATTCGTCAGACGCGCCGGTTCGCCGCCCTCCACCGCAATAAAAAATATTTGCGATTCGCCTTCGCGCAAAGAAATAAACGCCACGCGCCTTCCGTCGGGCGACCATCGCGGACTGTTGTCGCGTCCGCTATTCGTCAGTTGCTTTGCCGCGCCGCCCGCCGCAGGAATCATCCAAATGTTTGATGCGTTGCGATTCGCTTCCTTATCCGGTGTAGCCAGCGTGAACGCCACCCATTTCCCGTCCGGCGAAACTTGCGGATCGCTCACGCGCTGCATGGAAATCAAATCGTCAAACGTCATCGCGTGTTTCGTTTGCGCGTGCGCCGGAAGCGCGATCATTACGACCGCGGCGAACACGGCGCAAATGTTACGGGCAGTGAATTTCATGGTTGAAGAATCTCCAGACTACGGAATTGTCGGCTGAGCAATCGCGAACTCGCGCGCCAGCCGCTCTAAGGATACTTGAATGCTGCGAATCATGGCACGTCCATCGGCAGTTGCCAAGATGACGCTAAAGTACGTCGAAATAAAAACCCGGCCTCCAAATGAAACAGAAGCCGGGCCAAAATGTTCCTGCACGAATTACACCGCCAAAAAACTTTATGCGTCCGCTTCGCTGGCGCTGCCGCCCAAAAATCCGGCCAGCAATCCCAGCACGCCAACCGTCACGTGGATGTAGTTGTACATCGGAATGTTCAGATCGAGCAGCGTCACAATATAAACCGGCGCCCCAGCAAATCCGACGATCGCTACGATCGTGTATACGACGCCGAAAACTTGCGCGAAAGCGCGCCCACCTTTTTGTCCGCCTGCCAATCCTGCTGCGAGACCGACCAATCCGCTGACCACATGAATGCAATTGTGAATCAGGTTGAAATGCAGGCCCATCATCATCTTGTCGCCTTCCACAAATCCGATGATCCCCACGGCGAGCAGCACCAACCCAACGACGATCGCATACGCCTTGCCCATGCGCAGTCCTCCTTAAGGACAAATCTATCGTCCCGGAGACCATCGCCGTGGCTGGCCAGGAATTTTCCGGAGCATACTCAGGTGCGTTGGGCGCGTCAAGAAATTTGAATCAGAAGTGAGAGGCAAAGATGCAAGGAGGCAGGGAAGCAGCGAAAGTTCGACGCAACGGGGCGCGGGAAATTGGCGTCTGATAGAATTGCGTTGGGGAGATTCAGTTGCGGATTTCTGAGCGGATGACTGGAAAGTTGGTGCGTGCGTTGCCGATTCTTGGCGCGCTGGCTACGTTCGCTTTGGTATCAGGCCTCGCGCCGCTCGGGGCGCAAAAACCCGCTGGCCCGCCGCAAATCACGGACGACGATTCCGCCGTTTACACCGCCGTCCTGCGCGAACTGTATCAAGCCGCGAAAGGACGCCCAATTATCTTGTCCGATCAGACTGCGCTGGGAGTTCCGCCGGGGATGGTTGGAAATTTACCAGTGCAGGGGCCGCAAACAATTTCGTTTCTCGACAGAATTTCGCCCGAAGCGCGGCAAAACTATGAAGACGTGAATCATTCCTCGCTGCATATTCCATCGCCGTGCAAACTCGCTCCGGAATGCACGCTAGAAAATCTTGCCGACGTCGCGCTGCAAGTGAAAGACGCAAAAGCGTGGCACAAATTTATGTCCAAGCACGCGAACACGCCGGGAATAATTATCGTTTCGCGTATTGGATACAATCGTACGCGCGATCAAGCCGTTGTTTATTCGGGAATGTCCTGCGGCCTCCTGTGCGGACAAGGCGAATTCTCATGGCTCACAAAGCACGACGGAGTTTGGTCGGTGGAAGCAAGCAACGTCGTGTGGATATCCACGAAATAAAATTTTAGGGTAAAATGAAATTGGCGGGTGGACTGGGCGATCGCTGGCGCAATGTTTGGAGCGTTCTAACGAACGCTGCGGCACGGCGCGGGAGGAAAGTCCGGACACCCAGTGGAAGGCCGCAAGGCCCGAAAGCTGAAGAGCAACGCGCCTGGTAACGCCAGGGGGCCGGTCTGGAAACGGAACGGTCACGGAAAGTGCCACAGAAAATAAACCGCCGGTGCGGAAAATCCGTGGGCAAGTCACCTCGGTGGCAGGTCAAAGGAAAAACCTTTGTCCCGTCTCATTAGGATGACGAGTTCGCGAACTTCGCGCAGGTAAGGGTGAAAAGGTGAGGTAAAAGCTCACCGCGTTCCGGGCAACCGGAATGGCACGGCAAACCCCGCGTGGTGCAAGGCCAAATAGGAGGGGAGGGCTTGCTCGGCCCGTCGCTCCAATCTCGCAAGAGAGCGGAGTATGTTTTGCGCGCGAAAGTGCGCAAAGCAATCAACCCTCGGGTAGGCTGCTTGAGTCCCAGCGCGAGCTGGGACCTAGAGGAATGATCGCTGCGGTGATTCGTCACCGTACAAAATCCGGCTTACAGGTCCATCCGCCAAAATATATTTCGCGAGCGCATCACAATTTAGTAGCACCGGCACTCCTGTCGGTGCGATTTTCTTCGCTAATGAACAAAAACCTGCACCGACAGGGGTATCGGTGCTACCAAACCGGTTTCCGATCGAATTCACCAAACTAAATTCATCTAAGTGGGAATCAAAAACCGCCACTTCTTGTCTTTGTAGCTTCCCGCGTAATCAATTCCAATCCGCGGAGTCCTAATTATTTTCTTCGGACGATCTCCGCGATCTTCGATATACAAATCGCCGGACGTGGCGTTCTTTCCATAATATGTTCCGTCTGCTTCTAACGCCTTCGTAAGTATTCCCGGTCCGCCAATGGGAATTTGCGTGTCGACGACTATTCCAGCACGCAGGAGCACTGCTGCGGGCTTTTCCATTTGTTCTGTGGTGACGTTCAGCATCCAGTGCATTCCGTAAATAAAATACGGATACCAAATTCCCGCGGGCCCGTACATCACGGCATTTCTTTTTGTTTTTCCGAAGCGCGCGTGGGAAGCCAGATCTTTCTCGCCAATGTAGGCTTCGGTTTCTGTGATCATCACCGAGATTTTCTGCTTGCCAATTTTGCGGACCAAAATCTTTCCAAGCAGTTCGCGCGCGACGATCAGCGTCGGGCGTTCAAAAAACTTTCGAGTCAGTCGCGAAGTTCTGCGCACACGCGTCGCATTTCTGTCAGCGTCAGCCGATTTCATCTGGCGATTCAACTTCTTCCCACTGCCCGGCATGATCCCGCTCCCATCATCAAAAAAATCGCATCCAGTCTCGTGCGGAAGCATCTTACAATTGCGCGCGCATCAGCGCGAGATTTCCGATGGCGAACCCACGACCCAATCGCGATACGGATGTACTCATCATCGGCGCAGGTCCGACGGGGCTGGTTCTAGCCTTGTGGCTCAGTCATCTCGGTGTGCGCGTCAGAATTATCGATAGGCTCACCGAGCCGGGAACTACTTCGCGCGCACTGGCCGTGCAGGCTCGGACGCTTGAACTCTACAGTCAAATCGGTCTTGCCGACGAAGTTGTAAAGCGCGGACGAAAAGTTACCGCCGTAAATATGTGGGTGGAAGGAAAGAAAGCCGCTCACGCAGTCGTCGGCGAATTTGGCAAAGGCCTCAGCCCATTTTCTTTCGCGCTGGTTTTTCCGCAGGACGAACATGAACGTCTGCTAATTGAGCGGCTTGCAGCGCTCGGCGTAAACGTCGAACGCCAAATGGAGCTTCTGGATTTTCAGGAAGTGAAGGAAGGTATTCGCGCGCGTCTCAAATTGGAAGACGGATCGTCCGAAATCTGCGAAGCGGCCTACATTGCCGGATGCGACGGCGCGCGTTCCGTTGTGCGCCAGCAATTGAAAATTGGATTTCCGGGCGGAACCTACAGTCATTTATTTTACGTTGCCGATGTTGACGCCGCAGGCGCAGTGATGAACGGTGAGCTTCACGCCGGCCTGGAAAAAACAGAATTTCTTCTTGTCTTTCCGCTAGTGGCGGAAGGACGCGCACGTCTTGTCGGAACGATGCAAGAAGAGTCTGAAGACCGGCGCGCGAGTCTGTCATGGAATGATGTGAGCAAGCGCGTGATCGAATGGATGCACATCGACGTGAAGCGCGTGAACTGGTTTTCGACGTATCGCGTGCACCATCGCGTGGCGGATAATTTCCGCAAAGGCCGCGCGTTTTTGATGGGTGACGCCGCACACGTTCACAGTCCCGTCGGCGGACAGGGAATGAATACTGGAATCGGTGACGCAATAAATCTCGCGTGGAAATTAGCCGCAGTAATACAAGGACGCGCTGACCCTTCGCTGCTTGATACTTACGAACCGGAACGGATCGCATTTGCGCGTAGGCTGGTGGCAACAACCGATCGCGCTTTTTCAGCGGTGACAAGTTCCGGAGCGCTCGCGCGTTTTGTGCGTTTGAAAATTGTTCCACGCATGTTGCCGTTTCTATTTAAATTTAATGCGGCGCGTCGCCTGATGTTTCGCACCGTGTCGCAGACGGAAATCAATTATCGCGGAAGCGCATTGAGTGAAGGGCGAGCCGGACGCGTGCACGGCGGAGACCGTCTGCCGTGGTTCAAAATTCAATTGAATGCCGCGGACACTGATAATTTTTCGACGCTTACTCCGATGGATTGGCAAGTACACGTCTACGGTGACGCTGTGCCGGACGTGAAGAAAGTTTGCGACGCGAGGAAAATACCGCTTCATAATTTCCCGTGGTATCCGGAGATGGCCAAGGCAGGCTTGCAGCGTCACGCGATATATCTGATCCGACCAGACGGCTACATCGGCATGATTGATCCAGGCGGATTCGCCAAATCGATTTGTACTTACCTGGACAAACGCAAGCTGCTACTTCCGAGCTAGAGGCACGGTGGTGGCACAAACTCAATTAAATTTCCGAATTTAGTGCGCTCTACCTTTGCAGGCCGGATGCCCACAGCGGCAATCAATGTCCGGAGTATCTTCCACTGCGGCACAAGCGGCGCTGCAATATTTGCTGTCGGCATCGGCTTGGCATGTACAGCTTGGATGCGCACATTTCTTTGTTTCGTTCATTTTAATTGCCTCCTCGACTTACATTCTTTATCCGATCACAAAAATATCGCAAGTGAACCGTCGTGCCGTTTGATGCTCGGAACGTATGGGTGGTCGCGCCCGGTCTCTGTGAGGCGAAATATCGCAGCGAAACTCTTACTACGCACTGACATCATACAAACAGAAGTTCCGAGAGGCGCGGTTCAATTTGACCAAAGCAAAAGCGGTCCATCACTCTCGTAAATCAGCAAAATCACGCAGCCTCTCCATCAAAAAGCTTCTATGGCGTCTCGGTCCCGGACTGATTACTGGGGCCGCGGACGATGATCCCAGTGGAATTGGAACATACTCGCAGGTCGGGGCGCAGTTCGGCTACGGAATGTTGTGGACCGTAGTTTTTTCTTATCCATTGATGGCGGCGATTCAGGAAATCAGCGCGCGCATTGGCCGCGTTACCGGAACGGGCATCGCGGGAAATATTCGCAAACATTATTCCAAGACGCTCTTGTACATCATCGTTTCACTATTGCTGATCGCAAATGTCTGCAATCTTGGCGCGGATATTGACGCGATGGGCGCCGTCGCAAATTTATTATTGCCCGGGCCAACCGGATTGTACGTTTTAGTGTTTGGCGCAATTTCATTGTTGTTGCAAATCCTCGTGCCGTATTCAAAGTACGTGAAATATCTGAAGTGGCTTACCGTCGTGCTTTTCGCGTACGTGATTACCGCAATTGTTTTGAGAGAGCCAAAGCTTGCGGCGCTTCACGCGACATTTCTTCCGTCACTTTCATTCCGCCGCCAATATTTCACAGCGCTCATCGCTGTTTTGGGAACAACTATCAGTCCCTACTTATTTTTCTGGCAAGCCTCCGAAGAAGTTGAGGAAGTAAACATGCACGCGCGTCAGCATCCGCTTATGCAATCTCCGGAGCAGGGGCCGGAGCAGCTACAGCGGATTCGCTTCGACACTTATTTTGGGATGGCGGTTTCTAATATCGTGGCGTTCTTCGTAATTCTTACCGCCGCGGCAACTCTTCACGCGCACGGAGTTTTGGATATTCAAACCGCGAGCCAGGCGGCGAAAGCGCTTGAGCCGCTCGCCGGAAAATTTGCGTTTGTAATTTTTGCGCTTGGAATTATCGGCACGGGACTTCTGGCTGTGCCGGTGCTCGCCGGTTCGGCCGCTTATGGAGTGAGCGAAGCGTTCCAGTGGACGGCGAGCCTGCAGAAAAAACCGAAACAAGCTGTGCGTTTTTACGTGACTATTGGCGCGGCCACTTGCATTGGACTTGCGCTTACATTTGCCCACATCAATCCCATGAAGGCGCTGTTCTGGTCGGCGGTAATTAATGGCGTTGTCGCTGTTCCTGTGATGGTGATCATGATGCTGATCACGCACAGCCGCAAAATCATGGGCAAATTTACGTGTCCAGGATATTTGCGATGGGTCGGATGGTTCGCAACGGCGGTGATGTTTCTGGCGTCGGCAGGACTAATCGTTACTTCGTTCATGCAGAAATAATTTTCAGCGTGGTGAAACTTTAATCGGCTACCGTTGGCGCCGCTTTCAGTTCGTCGATTTTTACGACGAGGGCCGCCCATTTCTTCTTATCTTTTTTCGTGGCGAATGGCGCGTTCATGTCGGAGTAGTACGCCAGGATCACGACCTTCAATTCCGGTGATAGATCTGCGAAGTGGTCCTTGCTCAGATCATCAACCAGTTCCGCGTAGGTTTGATCCGCGAGTGGATATTCTCCCGGCCCGGTGATGGTTCCGGTGTCGAAGTTATCATCCCTCAATGGTGCGTGCCCCGTCGCAGTTTCATCGGCTACCAATTGTTTGTAACTCGCCAGCGTTGAATTAAAACTTGCCATGAAAAGAGTTTGTGTTGCCGGAGTGGGCGCGCGAAATGCCAGCGCCTTGAAGGGGCCGACCTTTGGCACAATTCTGATTAACACCGCCGTAACCCGCGTACCGAATCCGGGCTTGTGATAGTGATTCTTCCAGTCCTTTTCATAACTGGAACGCGAGATGTTGTAGATGAATTTGTTGCGTGTGAGCCCCGGCGTTGTTTTTTGAAGATCGTCCTTCTTTATTTGCCAGGCGACGACCGTCATTTTCGGAATCAGAGTGCTGACGCTGTAACGGAACGTCCCGATGGTGCGGTCGTAGTCCGGAAAAAGAGTTTTCAACTCTAGTCCGTACGTTTCCTTAAATGCTTTCTCAAGTAAATCATGAGCGACTTCAAATCCGATGTCATCGTGATAGGCCTCGGGAGCGTAGTGTCCGTTGGCGACTTGAACCACGTCGAATGCGAATTCCGTTTTCAAATGCGCGGCAGGATTTTCGTCGTAGGTCACCACGTCGCCGAATTTTTTCTTCAGGTCCGGATAGAGCATCGGTACCGCGCGATTCGTCGCGAGTCCGTGGCCATTATTGTCCGAGCAATAATGCGCCATCGCACCCATCGCGAAAGCGTATTCGTTTACGATTGGAGGAATCCTTCAGCAAAGTTTCCACGAATGTGCCGCTGCGAACGTAGTGCACCAAGTCGCTGAAGAATTTATTTCCGAACGGGTAGTAACCCATGTCTTGAATAATTGCGCCACCATAGGCGAAGGCGTGGGCGTTTTTCAGCTCTTCAGGAGTGGAGGCAGGGTATCGTTTCAGAAGGGCGGGCTGAATTACGTCCGTCCACGCGGAATCAATGATCGCTTCGTGCGTCAGAACCGCGTAAGCGTGCGAACTTCCGGGCGTAATGCACAGGAGAATCGCGATCAACGCTATTGATTTCAGTCTCTTCATCGTCGAGTCCGTTCGCAGAATTTGCAAGTGCGCGGACTTCTTCCGTCTTGCGAAAGGGCTGCGATTGTTCCGTGGTGATGGGCATACGTCACATTTGTAAGATGAATGTTAGCGACACTTGGATTCGCTGTGTTAGATGCGATCGGCCAAACTTTCCCGAAGTTGCTGGCGCGCACGCAGGAATCGCGATTTCACCGCGGATTCGGACAGGTTCAGCAATCTCGCCGTT
The DNA here is from genome assembly GCA_963778235.1 of uncultured Acidobacteriota bacterium. Taxonomy (GTDB): domain Bacteria; phylum Acidobacteriota; class Terriglobia; order Acidiferrales; family UBA7541; genus DASTCZ01. The sequence goes on from CAVZTQ010000004.1 coordinate 1,774,930, forward strand.
TCTTTGGTTTTGCGCTCCTGCATTCCCAGCATCCACACGACGGCGCGCGACGTGCCATGTAATTCGTCGATGGCCTGCCGGAGTAGTCGTTGCTTTTCCCACTTTACGTAAAGCAATTCCGGATGAACATCTTCGCCGGCTTGCAACATATCGACTGGACTTGTTTCCTGCTCGGCATGCGTTTCGTGAAGCAGGTGATTATCTTCGGAGCGGCGCTTGCGAACTTTCATCAGCGCTTCGTTGATGGCAATGCGCGTGAGCCACGTGGAAAAAAGCGATTCGCCATTGAATTGATCCAGGCGCATAAAAGCTTTCAGCAAACTTTGCTGCGATGCGTCTTCCGCATCTTCACGATTGCCGGTGATCCGCAGCGCAACATGATAGGCGAGGCGCATGTACGGTTGCACCAAATGCGAAAAGGCCGTTTGATCTCCGCCTTGCGCGCGGCGCACAAGAGACGCTTCCGTTGCGGCGTCGTGAACTTCGCGAGCCGACGGAATTGCCGGATTTGTTTCGACGGAACGGATGCGGCGACCGATATTCACTGATTCACCTCGTCGGTTTGAAGATGAGTGAGCTTCGCTTCTCATATTTTTCGGTCTGCTTTCGCGGGCAGGTTGGGGAATGCCCACTTTCGTTCTGAACCGCCGTAAAAAACCGCTACGAGAAGTTGCTACAGCGTAAGAGACACAGTTTGGGCGGATGGAGGAGTGAAGTCTGTGCAGTTTTGAACAATTCTTTATGAATTGATCTTAACGTTCAGGCGAAAAACCGTGTTTTCCGGCCAAACATAATGATTTGTGCCGATTCGGAACCTCGGCGCTGAAATCGGATTTGGGCGCCGATTCGGGCCGAAAGGGGGGCCCGATGGTTGTGCATGCGGAGATTATGCGTGGTTATTTGGGAGTGTCGGGAAGCGTGTAATCGAACTCGTAGGAATGTTTGCCGTCGGTGATGATGATATTTAGCTTGCCGGCGAGTCCTGCGAGTTGTCCGGTGCCGGAATCGGGAATCACGATGACGTTCAGATCGGGAACACCGCGATTCATGGTGGCATTGTGCTGAAGTGAAAAGCTGCCGGTGCGACCTTGCAGTGTGCCGGTGACGCGCTCGATTGCGACATAGCCAGCCGAGCCCTTTGTTTCGGTAATCGTGCTGAGCATTTGACCCTTGCTGGTGGCTTCGAGGTCGCCGTGAAAAACCTTGTCGATGGACATTCGGCCGACGGATGGATCGCCGACTTTTTCGTCGGTCTGGACGGATAGCTTGACGTCAAAAGTTCCAGTGGCGTGTTTCGACATAGTGTCTGCTTTCTGAGATGTGGTGGATGGTGATGGATTCGTTTGAGTGTGCGCGATTTGGACTGTGGTGATGAGCGTTCCGAGAATTATGGTGATGACGATTGCGGCGCGAAAGTTTGCGATTTTCATTGGTTAATTCCGGTGAGAGAGAGTTTACACGAAATGTTGTTGCAGGGTGGCGCGGCCGATGATCGATTGAACGCGGGAGCTGGTTTGTGCATCATAGGGATTGAATACTGGGAGGTCGCCGTGTTCAACGATAAAGCCCTCGATCTGGAAGTACAAACCCATAAAAGTTTGAAGCGGAAAACGGTTCTGGCGGCGGGAGTGTTTGCGCTTCTGGCGATGTGCGTTTGGGCCTCGGATCCGTGGAAGAATTCGGATTACGAGAAGTGGTCGGCGAAAGATGTGGACAGGATTTTGAATAACTCGCCGTGGGCGAAGTCGATTACGATTCCATATTCTCCGTATTTGAATGGGGACCGGCGAGAGACGGAGAAGCAAGTCCGGATTGGAAGCGGAGCCGATCCAAGCGGCCTAGCGGATTCGGCGATATATGAACCGAGTGGGACTTTTATTTTGCGTTGGAATTCGGCACTGACTTTGCGGCGCGCGCTTTTTCGGGATGCGGTGCTGCGAGGTGTGCCGGCGGATGATGCTACGCAGAAATATTTGATCAACGATGAAGAGAATATGGACCTTGTGATGATTCCGACGGGGCAGACGCATTTGCCGCCGAATGATGGATATCCGAATTTGCGTGCGGAAAGCTATCTGGAGCTGCGTCCTTCAGGGAAGAAAATTTATGCGGCGATTGCCGAAGAAAGAGCGTGGGTGGATGCGCGGGACACCCGCGGATTCATTTTTAGTTTTCCGCAACGGTTGAAGGATGGAACGCCTACGATTCCGAAGGAGGTGACGGAGATTGTATTTTTTACGCAAGATCGGAATAAGGAGATTTGAGGCGAAGTTTCGGGCTGCGGATATGATGTTGGGTGCTGGGGCGGATTATTTTTAGAGGCGGAGAAAGTTAGAGGAAAATCGGAAAGAAAAAGCAGGTCCCTCGGAGCTCGGGATGACGATCAAGTTCAAGGGCAAGTACACGAGCAAAATCGAAGAGCAAGTCAAGAACCCCACATTCGCCCGCTGCGCGGGCCGAACATAGAGCACCCGGCACTTGACCCGGGTGTCACAGGACTTATCACTTCGACGCAATGATTTTAGCTGCTAAGTAACTCCAGACAATCGTGCAGACAACTGCAACCCCCGCGAACATATCGACCGGCCAGGTTGCGTTACCTCCATCGGTAACAGCATCACTAGACATCAGGAGAAAGGCGGCGACCAGCAACGGCGCCAAGGCCGAGGAAACGATCCATAACGGGCGGCCAGGGCCGCTAGGTTTCTTGAGATATTGTTCCCGTCCATCTGCGTCTGGCAGATTTGATCGGTTGTGCATACGAGAGATTCGGACGCAGGACGTACTCGCGAGAATGGCCGCAATACCTAAAGAGCGAATCTGAAAATTATGAGTTCCGAGATACAGGCAGACTCCAGCCACCAAGAGCAAAATAATCGCCAACGAGAATAGGGCATAGTTCTTTTTAGGTGTTGTCTGAGACATGATCAGTTGTTACGTGGCTCGTGTCGAACGCTTGTGCCGACAGCAGCGGACCCCGGCGTCGGAATGCGCCGCCGGATATCCTTCACTTTGTTCAGGATGACGTCAAGGGCACAATCCCCAGACGCTAGTACGGCGTTTGGGGCACCCGGCCACTTCCCACTATGGGCGCCAACGTAACGAGAAATCGTTCGCGTTGGACCCGTAAAATTCGATCCTAGGTGGGACCAGATATTTCAAAAAGTTAGCGGATAACAAGATGAACACAACCAGCGCCACGGGTATCGCACAGAAAAGGTCTGTTCCACGAAATCCGAGTGCCACTGGAACTAAGATCGAGCACACAGTACTCGCTAATCCACTCCACACCGCATAGAACTTCGTCGCTTGAAGCATCGTGTTGCATGCGGGGCAAGGGAAAGGGCCGGCTGGCCGAATCGCAATTATTGGTAGGCGCGCTCCGCAATGTGCGCATGTCGCTTTTGATAGCATCATTTGAAAATATATCCTAATTCGTGCCGTGGTGCAGGACTACGCTGGCGCGTTCGTCGGCGGCTATTTGGCGATTAAACTTTTTTAGCTCATCGAGTTTATCATGGCGGAGGTGCATGCCGCTTTATGTTGCAATCTTGTGCGCGCATGGATAGTCTCAGGGGACTGATGGGCCAAAAAGGACTGTATGCTTTTGGCGTTTGGAAATTTGCCAGCGACTGACGTTAGAAATTCAACAGCAAGCTGAACTTTAGTCTGAAATTTGGAGGCGATGCGTGGCTACGAAGCCCTGGAGTTCGACCGCTCCACCTGCGGATTTTCGTCCGTACGTTGACGCGGGAACTGTAATGGCGGAGTTCAGTTTGCGCGCGGTACTGCTGGGCGCGCTGTTCGGAATTTTATTTGGCGCGGTGTCCGTGTACGTGGGATTGCGCGCCGGGCTGACGGTGTCGGCTTCGATTCCGATTGCGGTGCTGAGCATCAGTATTTTGCGGGCGTTCGGGCGCGCTACCATTTTAGAAAATAATATTGTGCAGACGACTGGTTCGGCGGGCGAGTCCGTGGCGGCGGGCGTGATTTTCACTTTGCCTGCGCTGATTTTTCTGGGGTTCCCGCTGGAGTATTCGCGGATTTTTATGCTGGCGCTGCTGGGCGGATGGCTGGGCGTGCTTTTCATGATTCCGCTGCGGCGGCAACTGATCGTGAAGGAGCACGGTGCGCTTTCGTTTCCTGAAGGCACGGCTTGCGCGGACGTGTTGGTGGCGGGCGAGCGCGGCGGATCGTTCGCGAGCCGCGTGTTCTGGGGACTGGGACTCGGCGGCGTTTACACATTTTTGATGAACAGCGTGGGCGCGTGGCCGCAGCAGCCCGAATATCGTCCGAGCTGGTTTCCGGGCGCGTCATTACGCGCGGCGATTACTTCGGAATATTTGGGAGTGGGATACATCATCGGGCCGAAAGTGGCGGGAACATTATTTGCGGGCGGAGTTTTTTCGTGGTTCGTGCTGATGCCTGCGATTAAATTTTTCGGATGGCTGGCGCCGAGCGCGGCGCTTTATCCGAGCACGATTCCGATTCCGCAGATGACGCCGGATCAATTGTGGTCAAGCTACATTCGGCCGATGGGCGCGGGTGCGGTGGCGACGGCGGGATTGATCACGCTGGTGAAAACAATTCCGACGATTGTTTCGGCGCTGACGCAAGGACTGAAGGACGTTCGCAAAGAGCGCGGGCTGGTTGCGGGCGGCGAGCGCACCGAGCGCGATTTGCCGATTAAATTTTTGTTGATGGGATCGCTCGGAATTATTGTGCTGACCTGGTTGATGCTGACGTTCCGTCCGATTCCGGGCGCGCAGACGACGTGGTACGCAAATATTTTTGCGGCGCTGATTGTAGTGACGTTTGGATTTTTATTTGTGACGGTAGCGTCGCGCATCAGCGGATTAATCGGGAACAGTTCCAATCCGATTAGCGGAATGACGATTGCGACGTTGATGGCGACATGCGCGGTGTTTCTAGTGGTCGGATGGAAGCAGCCGCCTTACGCGGTTCTGGCGCTGACGATTGGCGGAGTGGTTTGTATCGCGTCGGCGATTGCTGGAGCGACTTCACAGGATTTGAAGACCGGGCATCTGGTGGGCGCTACTCCGTACTGGCAGCAGATTGGATTGATTATTGGAGTATCGGTTTCGACGGTGGCGATTGGATTGACGCTGATCGCGATGAATAAAGGATTGGCGAAATACAATCCGGTGGATATTCCTTTCAACATTCATGAAATTTCGGCGGGCGTGAGCATTGAGGATCAGAATTTCATGCACGACGGAAAAACCTATGTGCTGGTGAATTCGATTGGCGCAACTGCGCTGCCGGACGGGAAATATCTCTACGACGCGTCGGCGGGAAAGATTGATGTGCAATGGGTGCAGGGAATTGGAAGCGATCAGGCGGCGGCTCCGCAGGCGCGATTGATGGCGACGGTGATCAACGGGATTTTGAATCAGCGATTGCCGTGGCGGCTGGTGCTGCTGGGAGTTTTTCTGGTGATTGCCGTGGAATTGCTGGGAATCCGTTCGCTGCCGTTTGCGGTGGGGTCGTATTTAAGCGTTGCTACGACGATGGCGATTTTTGCCGGGGGATTGGTGCGCTGGCTGGCTGAGCGCGGCAAGGAAAAAGCGGCTGGATCGGAAAGCGAAGTGAGCCCGGGTTCGCTTTATGCGAGCGGATTAATTGCGGCCGGCGGAATTTTCGGTTTGCTGGCGATTATTTTTAAGCTTTTGGAAGACAAGGGTTGGATGGGAGTGGATTTCTTTCAAGTTCGGACCGAAGATTCTTGGTGGGCATTGCGGAGAATTCCTGGACCGGCGTATTTATTTTTGTGGCGTTGGCGGCGTCGCTGTTTGTTTTTGCGCGGAAGAAGTTGGATTAGGTTCGGCGGCGCGCGGCTTTTGACATCGCGGTACGGCGGCTTCTAGACTGTACTGAGATGGCATGGCGATCGCAATTACCGCGGTAGCTCGTACGGAAATTCGGGCTCGCGCTTCCAGTTTGGCGGAGGCGGCCCGCTCATCCCGGATTGAAATTCCTTCTGATATCGATGACCTCCGTATTTGTGGCGGAATATTTGATCGCGGCGTTGTTTGGCCAGCAGGCATCCGAACTATTATTTCTGTTGGTTCGGTCTGGTTCCCGTGGCAGTGATTCCGGGATTGAGGATCTGGCAGCCGCTTACCTACCTTTTTCTTCACGCCGATTTGTTGCACATCATTCTTGAACATGTTGGTGCTGTGGAGCTTTGGCAGAATGCTGGAGCCGGTGTGGGGAACGCGACGATTTCTGAATTATTTTTTTATTTGCGGCGTTGGCGCGGGATTGATTGACGTTGCCGCTGGAGTTTTGCCGATGGCGTGGGGCCGGGCGCCTTCATACGTGACGACGATTGGCGCGTCGGGCGCGATCTTCGGAGTGCTGATTGCCTGCGCGATTCTTTTTCCCGACCGGCAAGCGTTCATATTTCCGTTGCCGATTGCGATTCCGATGCGGTGGCTGGTTGCGATTATTGGCGGGCATCGAACTGTTCAGCGAATTTCGCCGCGCGGGAGACAACGTAAGCCATCTTTCGCATCTGGGCGGAATGCTGGTTGGATATATTTATTTGCGGCGAGGATCGTTTTTTTCCGGTGCGCGGAATGAGATTTCTGATTGGCAAGCGGAGACGGAACATGCGGAAGTTTCAGGTTTACATGCGCAAGAAGAGCGGGGAACCTCCTGCGCCGCCGGATCGATGGGTAAATTAAAGCGACGCAGTCCATGAAAGTTAGCGGATTTGTCGAAGGTGCAGATTAATTAATCAAGAACGAAAATTAGCGGCGAGGAATTACGTGGAGTTTGATGAAGTTTGTGGTGCCACGGCTGCCCAGCGGTGTGCCTGCGACGATTCCGACGACGTCGCCGCGGTGAGCCAGGCCTTCGTCGAGCAAACGTTTTTCTGTGACTGCGGTGAGGCCGTCAATATCTCGGATGCGGGAAATTGTGCGCGGCAAAACTCCCCACAAAAGCGCCATGCGGCGGCGCGTTTCCGCGAACGGAGTGAACGCGATAATTTGCGGATGCGGGCGATGCTGCGAAATTAAGCGCGCGGTTGAGCCTGTCTCCGTGAAAACGGCGATGACCTTCATTTGCATTTCTTCCGAGGCGTGACAAATTAATTCGGCGGTGGTTTCTGCGACGTCCCATTTCGTGGCTTGCGGATGCCGGAAATGCGCGACGCTGGATTCGGCTTCGCGAATAATTCGGTCCATCATTTGAACGGATTCGATGGGATAGCGTCCGCGCGCAGTTTCTCCGGAAAGCATTAGCGCGTCGCTGCCATCGAGCACCGCGTTGGCAACGTCTGACGCTTCGGCGCGAGTGGGCCGCGGATTTTCCGTCATCGATTCGAGCATTTGCGTGGCGGTGATTACCGGACGGCGGGCGTCGCGGGCGCGTTCGATAATTTTCTTTTGAAGCACCGGCACAACTTCAGGACTCATTTCGACGCCGAGATCGCCACGCGCAACCATCACGCCATCGGCGACGTCAAGAATCGCGTCAAGATTTGCGATGGCTTGCGGCTTTTCTAGTTTGGCGATGACGGGAGTGTCCTGTCCAGCGCGTTTGATGGCGCGCTGAGCGGCTTCCACATCCTGCGGGCGGCGCACAAAACTTACGGCGACGTAATTGACGCCATGCTTTAGCGCGAAAGCGAGATCGTCGTAATCTTTGGGGAGAAGCGAAGGAACTTTTAGCTCCGCGCCGGGCAAATTAATTCCTTGATGCTCGCCGAGTTCGCCGCCGTTCACGACTTCGCAGATGACTTCGTTGCGGCGCACGGAAGCAACGCGCAGTTCAATCAGTCCATCGGCGAGAAGTATGCGTCCGCCGCGCTGAACTTCTTTCGGAAGCGCGCGAAAAGTTGTGGAAACTCCGTTGGCGTCACCGGGGCGATTGCCAGTGGAAATTGTGAAGCGCTGGCCGGAATGAAGCATGACGCGAACCCCGCCTGCGAGCGCGCCGGTGCGAATTTTTGGCCCGCCGAGATCGGCCAGATATCGCCAGCGGTTTTTTCATTGTAGAAGAAGCTTCGCGAAGCAGCGTGACCATTCGCGCGTGCCAGGCGTGGTCGCCGTGGGAAAAATTCAGGCGTGCGACGTCCATGCCGGCGCGCACGAGCCGGGCGATCATCCGGCGAGAGTCTGTAGCGGGGCCGATGGTGCAGACGATTTTTGAGCGGCGGAAATCCATTGCGCTATTGGAAATTACCGGATTTATTTTTTCGCTACGAAATCATTCACGATGCGATAGAGAAATTCGACGCCTTTGCGAAACGAGTCGAGCGGAATGCGTTCGTCGTCGGCGTGCATGCGCAGGACGTCTTCTTCGGCGAGCGGAAAGGGAAGCAGGCCGTAGGCTTGCACGTTGTGCAGGCGGAGCTGCGCGGAATCGGTGGCGCCGGTGCTCATGTAGGGCATCGTGACGATCCCCGGAAATTCCTGTTCGCTGGCGTGCTGAATTGTTTTGTAATAGCGGCGATTCCAGCGACGATGGCGGCGAGGGCTGCCGCCATTGGGCACAATTTCAAAACGAATTTGCGGATCGTTCACGACTTTCTTCAAATCGGCGACGAACGTCGTTAATGGAATCGCCGGGAAGCAGCCGGATATTTAAGTTGGCGCGGGCCTCGGAGGGAATCACGTTCATGCGTACACCGGCCTGAAGCATGGTGGGCGCGATGGTATCGCGCATCATGGAATTCCACACGGGGCTCATTTCCGCAACGCGCTTCACGGCGAGACTTTGACGCGAGGGCATTTCGAGCGCACGAATCCATTTGGCGGTTTCTGTCGTCTTCCACTTTCGCGAGCTGCTCGAAATAGCGCTCTGTTTCCGGAATAAATTTCACGGGCGGTTCATATGCGCCAATTTTCGCGATAGCCTGCCGACAAATGGACGACCGCGTTATCAGCACGCGGCATGGAAGCATGACCGGAAGTGCCGGTGCAAATCACTGTGACGTTCATGGAGACTTTTTCGCTGGTTTGAATGCCGACGTAGAGCGGCTTGCCATTTTTTGAGATTACGCGGCCTTCTTCGTTGATGGCGAAACCGGAAGCGATTTTGTCCCAGTGTTTGGCGATCACAACTTTGATGCTGGCGTCGCCGCCTTGCTCTTCGTCATCGTCGGCAAGAAAAATCACGTCCCGATCAGAGGAACGGCGTTTCGTTTCAGAGCGATAATGGCCGCGAGATTTGCGATGACCATGCCTTTATCGTCAACGGTGCCGCGGCCGTAGAGAAATCCGTTTTGAGTTACGGCGGCGAAAGGATCGACTGTCCATTTTTCGCGGGTGACGCCGACGACATCCAGGTGCGCGATGAGAAGCAGGCTGCGCGACGCGTCGGGCATCACGGAGGCGTTCAGACGGCCGACAACAATTCCGCGGCCGGGAGTAATTTCAATCACTTCGTGCGGCGATGCCTTCTTTTTCCAAGATTCCGGCGATGTAATTTGCGGCGGCGAGTTCATTTCCCGGCGGATTCGTGGTGTTAATGCGGATGAGGCCTTCGAGCCACGCAACGGCTTCCTGCGGCAGCGTGCCCATGTTCGGCGCGGCAACATTTGGTACACCAGCGGCCGGAGTTCCGGGCGTTGTTTGCGCGGACGTTGAGTGACGTCAGCGCGAGCGCGAACAAGAGAGTCACTAAAATCGGCGAAATGAGACGGCGAACCATTCGTCGTTGCCTCCGGCCAGAAAACCTCTTTGCGGCCACGAGAATCATATTAACATGGTGGTTGCGGGACGCCCGGGGACGGCGAGCGGGTGTGTTTCGGAAACGGTGTTGGAGAATTGAACAAGTCCGCAATTCGTGGCAGCATTGAGCCGGCTAAAGAGGTGAGAAAATGAAGCGAGTAATTATTCAGTCCGCGATTCTAATTGCACTCACGCTTATCATTATTGTTATCGCCCCACGGAATGCGGGACTGCCGCGGTTCCCGCCGCAGCAGCAAAATCCGCCTCCGCCACCGGCTCAGCAACAAAGCCAACAATCGGGTCAAGGGCAATTATCAAATCACAGTGAACGCAGGACTGGTGAACGTGGACGCCGTGGTGACTGACGGCGACGGGAATTTCTCTGCCCGGATTGAAGAAAGAAAATTTCCGCATCCTGGAAGACGGTAAGCCGCAAATTATTACGAATTTCACGCCTTCAGGCGAAGCGCCGATCACGATTGTGCTGCTGGTTGAATTCCGCGCGCATATCTACACCGGACAATTATTATTCATCGCTAAATACGTATTGGGCGTCCGCTTTCCTGAACAACGTGAAAAAAAATGACTGGATCGCCCTGGAAGATTTTGACCTAAAGACGCGCGTGGACGTGGATTTCACGCATGACCCGTTGGAGATTTTGAACGAGATGCGACATATGGTGGTGCCGCTTTACAGCGAATCGTGCCTGTATGACGCAATCGGCGAAACGCTGGAACGGCTTGCGGAAGTGAAAGGGAAAAAGACAATTTTGATTGTAGCGTCGGGCTATGACACGTTCAGCAAGCTTACTTACGACGCGGCGATGAAACTGGTTCGCCAGTCGGACGTCGGAATTTATACAATTGGGACCAGCCAGTTCTTGCTTGATAACAATCGCTCCGGCCAGGCCAGCATCGGGAACATCCGCAGCCAGATGGCGCAGCAGCAGTTGAAGGTTTTCGCGGAGTTAACTGGAGGCCAGGCGTGGACACCGGAATTTGACGGGCAGATTCCAGAAATCATGCACACGATTGCCGCTAGTCTGCGCAATCAGTACAGTTTGGGATACGCGCCGACTTCGCAGGACGGAAAATATCACAAGATCAAAGTTGAATTGGTGGCGCCGGACGGTGGGCCGCTCGTGGCGACGAACCAAAAAGGCAAGAAAGTGAAGTTTGTTGTCTATGCGCGGCAGGGATACACGGCGTCCAAAACTTCTGTTGGCGACTAAAGCTGAAATCTCGTTTGCGAGCTAGTATCCTCGCGTCATATCCACAGTATTTATCAGATCTCGGCCGCTGAACCAGCGGTCGAGATTTTCCAATATCAATTCTGTTTGGCGCGGCCAGAGCAATTCGCTTACGGCACTGGTGTGCGGCGTGATGAAAACATTTTTCATTTTCCAGAGCGGACTTTCCGGTGCCAGCGGCTCTTTTTCCGCGACGTCAAGCGCGGCTCCGGCAATGGTGCCGTGTTCGAGTGCGTCAATCATGGCGAGTTCGTCAACCAGTGCGCCGCGCGCAATGTTCACCAGATAAGCGCTGCGCTTCATCGCTTTGAATTCCCGAACGCCGATCATGCGCTGAGATTCGGGAGTGTCCGGCGCTGCGAGCACGATGTAGTCGGCGTGCGGCAATGCTTGTATTAGTTGTGAGGCCGGATAAATTTTGTCGGCCAGTGTTGTGTCGCCACGACCTGAGCGCGTGACCCCTTCCACGCGCATGCCGAACGCGCGGGCGCGCCGCGCGATTTCAATTCCAATTGCGCCGAAGCCGACGATTAATAAAGTTGCGCCAAAAAGTTCTGAGGGCCGCGATTGCCAAATTGGTTCCTGCGCCCACTCGATTGCGTCCTGATGATGAACTGTATCCTGAAATTTTCTTGCGAGCGCGAGCATTACGCCCAGCGTGTGTTCGGCCATTGGAATTGCGTGAATGCCGCGCGCATTGGTGATAGTGATGCCGGCGGCTTGCACGTCAGGGCGCATTAATTGCGCGACACCCGCAGCCGTAACGTGAATCCATTTCAATTTGCGCGCGGCGGCGAGCTGATCCGGCGTCAGATTGAAGCCGACGAAAATATCCGTGTCGGGAAGTTCGGCGGGCAGAGCGTCATAGGTGTTCGAGTGAACGACACGCATTTCCGGCCAGCGATTTTTAATAGCGGCGGGAAGTTCAGGCGGAATGCGCCAGAAGGTGAAATTAAATTGGACGCAGAGAACTATCTTGGTTTCGCGAGGCGCGGGGCGGGTCATGATCGCGAATCAGAATATAACGGAAATTACGCTAAATCTAAAATCCGGAACGGTGGCGCTTCCAGAGAATGTATCCCGTCAGCGGACCGAGCAATAACACGCCGATAAAAAACGCCGCTGATTCCGGAACCTTCGCAATCATGATCACCACGAGAATCAGTGTGACCACCAACGCGATCGGGCTTTCGGTGACGACGAGTGTGCCCATCTGCATTGGTTGAAGGCGGGGTGCCTCTACGTGGCGTTGAAAATGCTCAACGGAGACCTGGGTGAGTCGCATGGAAGTTCCTCCCCGCAAATAGTATGCGCCCGCATTAACGGCGATGTAAAGAATTTAGAATGTTAGAGGCTGGTTCGCGCGGAAGGATTTTAGCGCTGCGTGATTCGCAAATCATGGCCGGTCATTTCGATGGGTTCCTGAATGCCGAGCGCGCCTAAAATTGTCGGCGAAATATCTTGCAACGAGCCATCCGGGCGGACGTGGGCGTTCGGGTCATTCGAGACGAGCACGAACGGCACGGGATTTGTTGTGTGATACGTGTGGGGGCCGCCAGTTTTCGGATCGATCATCGTTTCTGCGTTGCCGTGATCGGCGGTGATGAGCCACGCGGTGTCGCCTGCGTCATTCAGCGCCTGACGAATTTGCCCGAGGCAGGCGTCGACAGTTTCCACAGCCTTAATTGTGGCTTCGAGGTTTCCAGAGTGGCCGACCATATCGGCGTTCGCGAAATTCATGATGATAGCGTCAAAATCGCCTTTGCGAATCGCGTTGGTGACGGCGTCGGCAATTCCCGCGGCGCTCATTTCGGGTTTCAGATCGTAGGTCGGAACTTTGGGCGACGGCACTAGGATGCGTTCTTCGCCTCCGAAGGGCTTTTCCACGCCGCCATTGAAAAAATATGTGACGTGAGCGTACTTTTCGGTTTCAGCGACGCGTAAATTTTTGAAATTCATGTCGGCGAAAACTTGCGCGAGAATGTGATCGAGTTTGTCCTGCGTGAGCAGGAATTTCATCCATGTAAATGTTTTGTCGTACTGGGTGATACCGGTGAAGAGAAGATTTTTCGGGCGCGACGGATCGGCAAATTTATCAAAACTCGGTTCGGAAAGAGCTCGCGTCATTTGGCGGGCGCGATCGGCGCGGAAATTGTAGAAAATGATAGCGTCTTCATCGCGAATCGTGGCTATGGGCTCGCCGCTGCCGGCTTCGCCCGCCGCGATGGGTTTCGTAACGACGATTGGCTCGATGAATTCGTCGGTCGTGCCGCGTTCATAACTGGCGCGAACCGCGGCGATTGGGTCAACCACGCGAACCGGTGCGTCACCATGAACCATCGCGCGATACGCGCGCTCGATGCGCTCCCATCGGTTATCGCGATCCATCGCGAAATAACGGCCCGTGACGCTGGCAATTTTCCCGGTTTGAAATTCCTGCATGGCGTGCTGCAATTGATCGAGAAATTCGGCGCCGCTGTGCGGAGGCGTGTCGCGCCCGTCCATAAAGCAGTGGACGAAAACGCGCTCAACTTTTCGTTCGCGCGCCATTTTCAGAAGCGCGAAAAGATGATCGATGTGCGAGTGAACGCCGCCGTCGCTGAGCAGTCCAATTAAATGAAGTTGACGCGTGCGGCCGCGTGCCATCGCATCCAGCAGAACGGTATTCTGGAAAATTTCTCCGCTCTGAATCATTAAATCGAGTTTGGTGCTGTCCATGTGCACGATGCGGCCCGCGCCAATATTCAGGTGGCCCACTTCGCTGTTACCCATTTGCCCATCGGGCAGACCAACGTATTTTCCGGAAGTATGAATCAGGGTGTTGGGAAATTTTCGGAGCAGTTCGTCGTAATTTGGTTTGCGTGCGAGGGCGATCGCGTTTCCCGCGGATTCGGCACGAAACCCCCAGCCGTCAAGGACGGTCAAAACGATTGGTCGCGGTCGCTTGGCCATTTTAGGATTTGCTTCCGCGAGCGAGTGCGCTACGTCCTGGGAATTTTGCGGCGGCGCCTAATTCCTCTTCGATGCGCAGAATCTGATTATATTTTGCGATGCGGTCCGTGCGCGACGCGGAGCCAGTTTTGATTTGTCCCGTGCCCATGGCGACGACGAGATCAGCGATGAACGTGTCTTCAGTTTCGCCGGAGCGATGCGAAACAATTGACGCAAACCCTGCCTTGCGCGCCATTTCGATGGCTTCAATTGTTTCTGTGACGGTGCCAATTTGATTTAGTTTAATGAGAATTGCGTTGCCGACCTTTTCTTTGATGCCGCGCGCAAGGCGCTGCGTATTCGTGACGAATAAATCGTCGCCTACAAGTTGCACTTGCGCGCCGAGCTTATCGGTCAGCAATTTCCATCCGGCCCAGTCGTCTTCCGCCATGCCGTCTTCGATGGAAACAATTGGATATTGCCGCGCCCATCCGGCCCAGAAGTCGGCCATTTGTTCGGAGGTGCGTTCCGACTTATCGGATTTCTTGAAAATATATTTTCCGCTGGCCTTATCGTAGAATTCGCTGGCGGCGGGATCCAACGCGATGGCGATTTGTTCGCCGGGCTGATAGCCGGCCTTCAGAATTGCCTCCAGCACAACTTCCAGCGCTTCCTCATTCGATTTTAGATTAGGAGCAAAACCACCTTCATCGCCTACGGCCGTGGAATATCCGCGCTTGTGGAGCACCGCTTTCAAATTGTGAAAAACTTCCACGCCCATGCGCAGCGCTTCGCTGAAAGTATTCGCGCCAATGGGCATAGCCATAAATTCTTGGGGGTCCACGGAATTATCGGCGTGCGCGCCGCCATTCAAAATATTCATCATGGGAACGGGCAAAATATTTGCGCCTGCGACGCTGGAGTATTTCGCGAGGTAACGATAGAGCGGCAATTTTTGCGCGACGGCAGCCGCACGCGCGGCGGCCATGGAGACGGCAAGAATCGCGTTTGCACCGAGCTTGCCTTTATTCGGCGTGCCGTCGACGGTGATCATGTGTTCGTCAAGTTCGCGCTGGCCGGTGGCGTCCATTCCGCGCACGGCGGCATCAATTTCTTTATTAATGTTGGCGACGGCTTTCAAAACGCCTTTGCCCATGTAGCGCGATTTGTCTCCGTCGCGAAGTTCGAGCGCTTCGTGTTCTCCAGTGGAAGCGCCGGAAGGAACGGCGGCGCGGCCGAGCGATCCGTCTTCGAGAATCACATCCGCTTCGACGGTGGGATTTCCGCGCGAGTCAATAATTTGCCGTCCGTGAACTTTCGCGATCTTCGTGGACATTCGTTCTCCCGTTTTTATTTTTGAAAACGTACCGGCGATCTGTTATTCGGATTCGGGCTCTTCCAGCATGGATTCGTCGCGCACGACGACAACAACGCCACCGCCACTTACTTTGAAACGCTTTTTATCTGCTTCCAGGTCATAGCCGATTTCAGTGTGTTCGGGCAAACTCACATGCCGGTCAATAATCGCGTTGCGAATTTTCGAGTGGCGGCCAATGCTGACGTGATTATAGAGAATGGAATTTTCCACTTCGCAAAAACTGTTAACGCGTACGTCGGTGCCAACGACCGAGCGTACGACTTTTCCGCCGGAAATTACGCAGCCGGGCGAAATAATTGAATCGATGGCGGCGCCCATGCGGTCGGGATCGTTAAAAACAAATTTCGCCGGCGGATATTGCTGCTGCCATGTGCGCAGTGGCCACGCTTTGTCATACAGATTGAAAATCGGCGAAACTGAAACCAAATCCATATTCGCTTCGTAATATGCGTCAAGCGTGCCGACATCACGCCAGTACTGCGGCCCCTGTTTATTCTCGTCTTCAAAGTTGTAAGCAAATACGCGATATTTCTCGAGGATTTTCGGCAAGATATCGTGGCCGAAATCGTGCGACGAGTTTGGATCTTCCGCGTCATCAATCAGAATGGGAATCAGCAACTGCGTATTGAAAATATAAATTCCCATCGACGCATTTACTTTGTCCGGATGGAGTCGGGAGCGTGCCGGATTCGCCGGTTTTTCTTCAAAGCGTAGTACGCGCCAATCCTTGTCGGTTTCCAGTACGCCAAACTTATGGGCGGCGTCCTCCACGCTTACTTCCAGTGATGCGACGGTTGCATGCGCGCCGGAGTCCACATGCTGCTGCAACATTTTTTCGTAATTCATTTTGTAGATGTGATCGCCGGAGAGGACCACGACGTAGTTGGATCGTTCGCTGCCGATGGAATAGATATTTTGGTACACGGCGTCGGCAGTGCCTTGATACCAGTGCGTGGAAACGCGCATTTGCGGCGGCAAAATCTCAATGAAGTCGCCGAGGCCCATAATTCCAGACCAGCCGCGGCGCAAATGGCGATTGAGGCTAAGCGCTTTATATTGCGTCAGAACAAAGACGCGCCGCAAGCCGCTGTTTATACAGTTGGAAAGCGTTATGTCGATGATGCGGTAAGTTCCGCCGAAGGGAACTGCCGGCTTCGCGCGATCGCGGGTTAGCGGCCACAGGCGTTCGCCCTGTCCTCCTGCCAACAAAACCCCGACGGCTTCGCGCATGAATGACATGACGGCGACCATTCTAGCAGCAACTTGGGCCTGTTCAATTTGTTCTGTGAAATTTATGCGGTTCGCCTGCTGGACGGAGGCGCTCCTGCTGCCGGCCCTCGTCGGGAAAAACAATCCTTGACTTCGGGTTGCGGGGGCGCTAGAAGAAGCGGACAATAGAGGGAATCGCTTGTACACTCAAGCTGATTATTTCCTAACGACATTCAGTCTGCCGAAACGGGGGGTGATACTGCTTGGCAGAAGTAATTATTCAAGAAGGTGAATCGCTGGAAAACGCCTTGCGGCGCTTCAAGCGAAAAGTGCAACAGGAAGACATCATCAAAGAAATAAAAAAGCACAGCTTCTATATGAAGCCAGGAGAGAAACGCCGTGTAAAACAGGCGCTATCTCGCAAACGGCTTCGCAAGAAGCAGCGCCGGGAGTTGGATTAGTTCCGCCCGGAGTTCCGGAAAGAACGACTACCCTTGGGGATTTCGAGCGGCATGGGACAAGTGGAGTAACCCAGCCCAGACTTGCTCGAACCATCAAGCTGCCACCCCGTAATGCTCACGGGGCTCGGAGCCGCCATGGAATATAACGATAGAGTCCTGAAGTGCTCGGAATGCGGTGCGGAATTTGTTTTCACCGCCGGCGAACAAATGTTTTTCGCCGACAAGGGCTTTAAGAATGAGCCCAAGCGTTGTAAGGCCTGCAAGTCGAGAAGGGCAGAGGGCGCAAGTTCCGGCGGATTTCAACGCGCCGAAACGAAAACTACCTGCTCGCAATGCGGGAAGGAAACTACGGTTCCCTTCAAGCCGACTCAAGGCCGGCCCGTTTACTGCCGCGAATGTTTTCAGCAGCGGCGTGCGATGGGCTCTCCAGCATAATTTTTTTGCGGGAAACGCTGGAGTGGCGAATTGAATGGTCTGATGTTTCGGCCAGGACACGACGCGGTAGGTCGGTCCGGATGACGCGTCTCCACTAACATTAACGCAGTCGAATAACAGCAAACGGCCCTTCGATCTTGAATGATCGAAGGGCCGCAGTTTTTTCCTGCTAATTAGATTTTACTTAGGAAGCTTTCGCGCCATTCGCGGGAACAATTTCCCGCAGCGCCGCTACAAACTTCTGCATTTCTTCGGGAGTGCCCATAGAAACGCGTAGCCAGTTTTCCATGGTCGCGAATTTCCGGCCGACAAGTATTTCACGTTGGCCAAACGCCTTAATAATCGGCGTTACGTCAGTGCCAACGTGAATCATTACAAAGTTTGTCTGCGATGGAATATAGCTGCGGCCGTCCTTTTCCAGTTCGGTGCAAAGCCATTTGCGCGTGCCGTTAATTTTTCGCTGCTGATCTGCAACGTGATCCGGATCGGACAGGCTCACCATCGCTGCCGTCATCACCGCGGTATTGTTGCTGCTCCAAAGTTTGCTGGCACGCATTGCCTGCGTTGCTTCCGGCGTGGCGATGGAGTAACCGAGCCGCATGCCCGCCATTCCGTAAATTTTTGAAAACGTGCGCGCCACAATCAGATTCGGATATTTTCCGATCCACTCGATTACGCTGCCATATGCCGGGTCGTCCGCGAAGTGACAATACGCTTCATCAACTAGAACCATCGTGCTTCGCGGTATTCGGTCCATAAATTTTCCCATGGCAACTTTCGAGACGATTGTGCCCGTCGGATTATTCGGATTGCAGATATACACGAGGCCGGTGCTGCTCGTCGTTTTCGCGGCCATCGCATCCAAATCGTGCAGATGATCTTTCGTCTGCGGAACGCTAATCGCGTTTGCGTGCATCACTTTCGCAAAACTCAGAACCGCTTCGTAGGTTGGCGCGGCGGCGACGACATTTTTATTCGGTCCAAGGAACGCGGTGTCTGCCATGCGCAGAATTTCCGTGGAACCGCAGCCCAGGGCAACTTGCGTGGTCGGCACCTTGTGATATTTCGCAATGGCGTCGATCATGCGCGCTTCCGTAACGTCCGGATAGCGGCAGGCAATTGTTTCCGAGTTGGTGATGGCTTCGCGCGCGCGTGGCGACGGGCCGTAGGGATTTTCGTTGGAGTCAATTTGAATTGCGCCATCGGACGAACGTGGCGCGTGCTGCGGACGTGCGGCGAGCGTTTCCGTGAACGACGGCATCACCATTGCTCCGCCGAGCACAGCTCCTACACTCTGCGCAAATTGTCTTCGATTCAGTCCGGATTTCTTCATGGCTGCCTCCTCGAAAAATCACTACGTCTATGGGGGCGATTATCCGCCGTCTGCGGCCCACGCGCAAGCTTTCTCATGCTCGGCGCGCACTGGCAGGGACATCCGCGATGTGCGAGAATTTGCGCACGGAGGAAATCACATGTCATCTGCACAACCGGTTTCCGGGCAACCGACACCCGAGCGAGTTTTTGAAGTTCTGAATGGCGTTCAACAATCCGCGGCGCTGAAAGCCGCAATCGAATTGGATGTTTTCACGGCGATCGCGGAAGGGAACAATGACGCGGCAGCAATCGCGCGCCGGTGCAGCGCGTCCGAGCGTGGCATCCGCATTCTTTGCGACTATCTGGCCGTCGGCGGATTGATTACGAAGACGGACGGCAAGTATGGACTGGCCCCCGATGCCGCCGTGTTCTTGAATCGCAAATCGCCCGCGTACATGGGCTCCGTTCACAAATTTCTGCTTGCGCCGCACTCATTGGAAAGCATGATGGCGCTTACGGCGACCGTAAAAAACGGCACGATCGCGGATAGCGAAGGCTCGACAAAGCCGGAAAATCCCATCTGGGTGGAATTTGCACGCTCCATGGCGCCGATGATGGCGATGCCCGCGGAAATTATGGCGAAAACAATTGGCGCCGCCGAAGGAAAGAAATGGAAAGTATTGGACATTGCCGCGGGCCACGGAGTATTTGGTGTCACGGTCGCGCGGCACAATCCGAACGCGGAAATCGTTGCGCTCGATTGGCCGGCTGTTCTGGAAGTTGCGAAAGAAAATGCCGCCGCGGCAGGCGTGTCGAATCGTTACCGCACGTTACCGGGCAGCGCTTTCGATGTGGATTACGGTACGGGCTACGATGTGATTTTGCTCACCAATTTCCTGCATCACTTTGACGTGCCGACAAACGAAAAACTTCTTCGCAAAGTTTACGCAGCGCTTGCGCCCGGTGGACGCGCTGTCGCACTGGAATTTGTGCCCAATGAAGACCGCATCAGCCCGCCGATGTCCGCGAAATTCAGTTTGGTGATGTTGGCCAACACAGTGCGCGGAGACGCATATACATTTTCGCAATATCAAAAAATGTTTGCGTACGCGGGATTTAAGTCGACCGTGCTGCACACGCCGCCGATGGGCGAGCAATTGGTTGTGGCGGAGAAGTAGATCCTGCGGCGAGATGCCGCGCTAGTACCGAATCCGGTCACTCTTCTCCAGCCACGCCCGAAACGCCGCGAGCGCCTTATCGCGCATCACTTGCGACATGGGAATTTTTCGCAAGCGCGTGGGTTGCGCAATCTCGCGGAAAATAAATGCGTCGTCGAATTGCGCGGCGGCAGCGTCGGCGGCCGAAGCGCCGTAGATTACCGCTGCCGGGCGCGCCCAATAAATTGCGCCGAGGCACATCGGACACGGCTCGCAACTGGTATAAAGTTCGCAAGCATCGAGCTGAAACGTTCCCAGCACACGGCACGCTTCGCGAATCGCAATAATTTCAGCATGCGCCGTGGGATCATTCGTGGACGTAACGCGATTTGTTCCTTCCGAAATTATCGCGCCATCTTTTACAACCAGCGCGCCGAACGGGCCCCCGCGCCCGCTCCGGACATTTTCCAGAGCCAGCTCAATCGCGCGTTGCATGAATCGCTCTTCCATAATTAATGTCGCATTCACTACGGCATTATTTGTTTCGGCGCTTGGGAATTTTGGTCCCAGCACCAGTGGACGAATTCCTGTTTGTAGCGATTCACAATCGCTGGCGGCACGCTTGTCTCTTCCAGATTTTGAAACTCAAAATTAATCATGCCGTCCGCGCTCACTGTGCCCAGCAGATAGCCGTATACATTTGTCATCGCGCCAGGGCCGGGACGCACATTCGGCGGCAACTCGTATCGCACCGCGCCCGCTGAGCCGACGATCCAGCCCTGCAAAACGCCGCCGTGATGGCTGATGAAATCTGTATTAAAAATATTCTCCAAGTAAAAATGCGAATGGCTGGCGATCACGTAAATGTGTTTGCGTCCGTGAATCGCCGTGTACAACAAATCGTGATAGGCGCGTCGCCCGCTGGAAGTACCCGTGGGCGATTGGCTCATGCTGTGATCTTCGGAAAGACTATCCGGCAGCGCTTCATGCATTCCGACCACAATTGTCGCCACGCTCGGATCGGTTTGATCTCGCTCCAATAGACGCTCGAACCAAAGCATCTGCTCGGGATCGAACTGTTCCGTGGACGCGTTGTCCATATTAATGAAATCCACATTGTGTTCGCGCCAGTGATAATACGTGCGCACGCGGAAATCACGCGGATTATCGCGGAGCCGTTGCGCGCGAATCGCCGGAGCGTTCAGCCATTCCGCAAATTGCGCGATGAATTCGTCGCGTCCGCGCGGCGCAATTGTTTCGTGATTTCCAATCCCAAGAAAAAATGGCAATTCGCCAAACGCGGAAATTTGATTGTCGATGAAATCCTGCCACTCATTTCCCCAATATTCGGGCATGGAAATCGGGCGCAATGCATGTTCGGGTTGGTGCGCGTAATCCTCGTCAAATGTATACGTGGCACGAAGATCGCCCAGGTGCCAGTAAAACGCGGGATGATGACGCATCACGTCCGCAGCGATTGTGGGCATCACAACATCGCCGCAATTTCGCGAATCACCTGAGACGGTAAATTGCCAGGTAGCGCTCTCCCGCGAAGTTTGCGCCGATAGAATTCCCGCCAGAAGAAGCGTCGCGGCGATTGCCATCGATCCGGCGGTGCGTTTTTTCCGCATAAATTAATCTCCCAGAGCGCTCTTCGTCCTGCGTTACTTGCCGCGTAGCATGCTAACAGAGACGTGAGCCTCCGAAAAAGTACGTCATTGCGATTTCGCAAGCCTTTCCAATTTATTTCGCTCGAATGAAAAATAGACTACCCAGATTTCGTCCAACTGCCGTTATAATCTGCCGTCTTATTTCGAGGAGGCATTCGTGAAGCGCTTTTTTATTCTCGTGGTTTTGTGTACGTCTCTTGTCGCGTTTCCGGCGTTGACTCAGGAACGCGCCATGCCGATTGACGGGTTCTCCCCGGACGGCGCGCGCTCAGAACGTACGTGGGAAGAAAAATTTCGCGCCATGCCTTCGGCGGACAAAATGCGTGAAGCCATGCAGCGGCTAACGGCGCGTCCTCATCACGTCGGCTCGCCTTATGACAAGGACAACGCCGAGTGGCTGCTCGCGCAATTCAAAAGTTACGGATGGGATGCCAGCATCGAAAATTTCAGCGTACTTTTTCCGACGCCAAGAGAGCGCGCGGTAGAACTCGTCGAGCCAACAAAGTTTGTCGCGAAGCTTCAGGAGCCGGCCGTTGCCGGCGATCCCACGTCGAATCAGCAAGCCGAACAATTGCCGAGCTACAACGCTTACTCGATTGATGGCGACGTGACCGCCCCGCTTGTTTACGTAAATTACGGCGCGCCCGCCGATTACGAAGAACTCGATCGCCGCGGAATTTCCGTGAAGGGCGCGATCGTAATTGCGCGTTATGGCCAAACCTGGCGCGGTATCAAGCCGAAAGTTGCGCATGAACACGGCGCGGTCGGCTGCATTATTTATTCCGATCCGCGCGACGATGGATATTACGAGGGGGCAGTTTTTCCGGAAGGCCCGTTCCGTCCGAAGGATGGCGTGCAGCGCGGCAGCGTTGCGGATATGCCGCTCTATCCCGGCGATCCACTCACTCCCGGAGTTGGCGCGACGCCCGACGCGAAGCGCCTTGATATAAAGGATGCGCAGACGCTCACAAAAATTCCTGTGCTCCCGATTTCCTATGCTGACGCGCAGCCTTTGCTCGAAGCACTGCGCGGCCCCGTTGCTCCGGCAGCATGGCGCGGCGCCTTGCAAATGACTTATCACATCGGCCCCGGGCCCGCGAAAGTTCATCTGAAAGTGAAATCAAATTGGAATATGGCCACGCTGTATGACGTGATCGCGAAACTTCACGGCTCGTCCGAAGCGGACCAGTGGGTGATTCGCGGAAATCATCACGACGCGTGGGTAAATGGCGCAGACGATCCGATTTCCGGTCAAGTGGCCTTGCTGGAAGAAGCGCGCGCGATGGGCGAACTGGTGAAACAAGGATGGAAACCGAAGCGCACAATTATTTATTGCGCGTGGGACGGCGAAGAACCCGGCTTGCTCGGCTCGACTGAGTGGGCGGAAACTCATGCGGACGAATTGAAGAAACACGCCGTCGTTTACATTAATTCGGATAACAGCAGCCGCGGCTATCTGAATGTTTCCGGTTCGCATTCTCTGGAACCATTCGTGAATGATGTCGCGCGCAGCATTATTGATCCCGAGAAAAATATCACAGTGTTGCAACGCGATCAGGCTCGCCGCGCCGGCGCGGGTGGGGCCGGCGGCCGTGGTGGCCGGGGCGATGCAGCTGCTGCGCCCGCAGGCCGAGGCGGAGGTGCCGGTGGCCAGGGAATTCAAATCGGCGCGCTCGGCTCCGGCTCCGATTACACCGTGTTCCTCGATTTTCTCGGCGTTGCCAGTATGGACATGCGATATGGAGGCGAAGACAGTAGCGCGGGCGTTTACCATTCCATCTACGACGATTTTTATTGGTTCACACATTTTGACGACGTGAAGTTTGATTACGGCAAAGCAATGTCGCAAACCATCGGCACCGCTGTGATGCGCATGGCTGACTCTGATCTGCTTCCCTTTGATTTTAATTCGTTGACGGCTACGGTGCGACGCTACGAAACGGAATTGGAAACGCTCGCGCAGACGGAGCGCGACCAGGCCGTGGAACACAATCGCCAAATCGACGAAAAATTTTTTGAGGCAACAAGTGATCCGCAGGAAAAATTGGTGGCGCCGTTACGCGACGAAGTTCCGCCATTCCTGAATTTCGCGCCGTTGCGCAACTCGATCGAAACACTTTCGCGCTCCTCGGAGCATTACAGCCGCGCGCATGCCGCCGCGATGCGAGATAGCGCCGCGTTAGCGTCGGCATCATTGACAAATGTAAACATGCGGCTTCTGCAATGCGAACGCATGCTCACCGACGCAAAGGGATTGCCGCGGCGAGACTGGTTCAAGCACATGCTCTACGCGCCGGGTTTTTACACCGGCTACGGAGTGAAAACGATTCCCGCCGTCCGCGAAGCCATCGAGCAAAAATTGTGGCCGGAAGCAACAGAGCAAATTGTTCGAGTAAGCGGCGTGCTTGAAAAAGAAGCTGCAGCAATTGACGCGGCTGCCGCGGCGCTGGAAAAAACCGCGAGCCATTAAACTCTTCGACCGTTTGTATTTCATGAATTGACCGGGCGAGGCCGCGCCACCACGCGGCCTCGCGTACATCTAATTCCCATGAACATAACTGCGTTCTTTGGTCTTCTGGGCGGACTGCTTGTGATTGCATTCACGGCGAACCGACTTTTCAGTTGGACTCGCGTGCCTGACGTCGTCGTCCTCATGGCCGCCGGAGTTGTGCTCGGTCCGCTGCTGCATCTCGCGAAGCCCGCACAATTCGTGGAAATCACTCATGCGTTCGGCACGCTCGCGCTGCTCTTAATTTTATTTGAAGGCGGACTTGAACTAAATATCCGAGAAACCATCCGTCATTTTCCCGGCGGACTGGTCTTCGGCGTCCTATCCTACGGCTTCACATTCTTATTGATCGGGATCGTCGCGCACTTCGGACTAAATCTTTCATACTCAAATGCCGCACTCGTTGGCGCGGTTCTTGGATGCACCAGCAGCACCGTAATTCTTCCCGTCCTTCAACAACTTGGCGCGCGCGAACCGGTGAAAGTTATTTTGCTGATTGAATCCACGCTGGGCGACGTTCTCGGCGTGCTCACGGTGGGATTGCTCCTCGATGTGCGCTCCGGCGCCACAACCGGCGGCGGTGACGCAATGCGCGTACTGGCGATTCAGATTTTCATTCCGTTAGCTTCAGCGTTTGTGGTGGGATTTTTGTGGACGCGGTTGCTGCCGCATCTCACCGACCAGCGTTTCTGGCAGGTGCTTACGTTTGCAATCGTGCTGCTGATTTATTCTGTTACGGAATCACTTCACGGCAATGGACTTCTCGCCGTGCTCGGATTCGGATTGACGCTTTCAAATCTGCCCACTAAGAAAAACGCCGTAACGGAATCGGGTTTCTGGTTTACGCCTAGAATTAAGCCTCACGAAAAAATATTGTCGTTTCATTCGGAACTTTCATTCCTTGTGCGGACATTTTTCTTTGTTCTGATTGGTGTAGTGGTCGATCTTTCAGGTCTCGGAAAACTGTGGATCGTAATTCCGGGAATTCTCGCGGCAATATTTGTTTCTCGGTGGCTGGCCGTTATGTCCAGTAGCTGGAGCTGGCGCGAAGTCAGGCCCGACGAACGCGAACTGATGTCATGGATTTTTCCGCGCGGCCTCATCACGATCGTTCTTGCGCTTCAGGTGCTTGAAGCTGTGGATACAGGACTTTCATTTTTGTCTGGCTTGGCGTTCGTCGCAATTTTATTCACAAATTTTCTGGTGATCGTCGGCGGAATTCGGATGCGCAAAGGCGGCGTCACTGTAGCTTCGCCGGATCCGGTGGCTGACGCGGTTACTGAAGCTGCTCCCATTTCATGATTCCAAGGCCGTAAAAGGCCCATTTCCCGCCCGGTATTCTTTCGCAGAAAGCGCCAAAAGTTATTTACGCCCTGCGGCCGTCCGGGCCTTATAATGTCTGCATGGCCCGAGGTTGGGAAAGTAAATCAGTCGAGAATCAGCAGGAAGAAGCACACGAAGAATCCGTTCAGGCTGCGAAATCCCGAAAAGGCGTCGAAAAACATTCACGCGAACGGGATCTTCTGCAGCTTGCGCGCACCAGCATTACTCAAAAACTGGAAGCCGTCGAAAATCCCCGTTACCGCGAACAGTTGAATCAGGCGCTCGCCGATCTCGATAAGCAGCTTAAAGCCCTCGACGCAAAAGCCTAGCCTCAAAGCTAAATTTCCCGTTAATTTATTCGCCGAATCGCGCAAGCACGTGTCCGTCTTTGCGGCTTAGCAGAATAAGCGCCGCGCGCCCCGGCGATACCGTCAAATTAATTTCGCCGCCGGATAATTTGTCGTGCACCGAAACTTTTTCAACGTTTTCAGATTCCGAAACGATCAAATACAGCACGCTATCAGCCAGCACCACCGGTCGTACCAGAACGCCCGCAGAAGCGGCTCCGGCGTAAGGCTTCTCCACACCAGCCTGTTTCATCGCCCAAGCGTACAAATCCGCCGCAGGTTGCAATCCCTCTGCAAGTTCTACCGGTTCGCTTGTGACGAATATTTTCCCTTTGCCGCGCGTCAGTGTGTGAAAAGTTTCGCCGTCCGCGAATCGCAAATGTTCCGCGCCCTGCTGCTTGTCGAAAGTGAAGCTCAGCGTCTCGGATGTGTCGCCAATGCGTTGCGCCGCCGTACGCAGCAAAAGTGATTCCGCCGTAGCAGGCGCGCCCAGCGCGGCAAAGCGTTGCGTCGCGCGCCAGTGCGAATCGCGCTCGACCGATCCCGTCACCAGCAATGTGCCCCCGTCGCTCACATATTGAAGTAGCGCATTCCAGGCTTCATCGCTCAGCGCGTGCGCCGAAGGCAGAACCACAAGCTTGGGCAATTCCGCCTGCGGTAAATTTGCAAAATGGCCCGCCGAACTTTGCGCGATCTGATTTTCGCTCAGCACGTAGGCGGGCATTCCACAAACATAATTCAGCGCGCGTACCGATTTTTGCTGTGCCTCAATCTCGAGACGCTCGAGCGGAGAATACTGTGTCACCTGCGAAGTTACGATTGCCACGTCCGGAAATTTCGCGCCGTACATATGCGGCCCCGCCGCGCCGGCAAATTCTGCAAAGCGATGCAGCAGCGCAGCCTCGGGTTTTTCCGTGCCGTCAGGACGCATAGCGCCAATCGTCGACTCTCGATCGTCGCGCTGGAACGCATTCACGTTCCACAACCATTCAATCGCGCCTGCGCTTGTTCCCATCGCAATGGCGAGTTTCCGTTCCAACAGAGAGGTTTCTTCGGCAAGAGTCCGGTGTCGTTCTCCGTCAATTTTTATTTCCTTGCTCACGCCGGTTTCCTGCACCAGCACCGGCTTGCCCGGCAATTTCGCGACCAACGAATCCCACAGAATTGCATCGTGCGCCCACCACGAATGCGTCGTCGTGAAATCCAAAACGCCGCCGTAGTTCACCGGCTGTGGACGGTCCTCGCCGCCGCCTTCATCCTGTCCGACCGTCACGAGTTGATTGCTGCCCGTCGCGCGAATGGCGCTGGTCATTTCGCTGGCCCATCCGCGAAAAGCGTCCTGGGCGAAATGTTGATAATCCATCGCTCGCAAAGAATTATTTGATGGCCACGCTTGGTACTGCGCTGCTGTCGAGAATTCTTCGTCACTCGGCAAGGGAATCGAAGCGTCTTGTGGAACGGGAATGCTGTGCCACGCCTCGGCGATTGCGCCGTGATCCGCGTAGTGTTTGTTGAGCCAAGCATTCCACGCGGCTAGTTCAAATCGATCGCGGTTTGGACGCGTTTGCCACGTTTTCTGCGGATTTGAAAAACTCGGCTCATTAATTAAATCCCACGCAAGATAGGGCACATCGTGGAACCGCTCAACGAAAGGCACAATCATTTCTTTCTGCCGCCGAATCGCTTCCGGATCCAGATACGGATTTTCCCCACCCAGCACTTCCGGAATGAATGCGAATAAATTGAATTGCACCGCCAGCCCGTTGTGCCGCGCCGTCATTAAATATGCTTCCATCGTGCGAAGCGCCTCTTCGCGCACCACTCCGCTCTGCTTCATCATCTGATCCCATCCCGACCACCATCCCGTGCGCAACATGTTCAATCCCGCCGCGTGGATTTCCGCCATGTCCTTGTTCCACAACCACGGATTCGGCCGAATAAAAAATTGCCGCTGAACGTCACTCGCCATGTAAGTGGTTCCTGCGACGAGAATCGGTTTGTCGTCCAGCGTGAAATAATCCGCAGCAACGTTCATCCGAGGACCGGAAATCAGCAGGGACTCATCGTGCATCCAAAATCCAGTGCGATACTGTTCCCGCATCTCGCCGTCCATATACAACTCGGCCTTCACAGTACGGAGTCCGTGTCCCGTCGTTTTGTTCTCAATCGTAAATTGAGTGGTGTGCGGAAACTCGTTTATTCTGGGGCTGTACGAATAGCCAATTGAGTTGCCGTCCTCAGCCCTAACGTGCACGACAACGACAACGGATGTTGAGCGGCCTGCTTCCGTCCGATCAACAATTGGCTTCTTTCCGAAGCGCTGCCAATGCAACGCGAATGTCAGCGGCTCCCCCTCAGCAAACACAGGCCACTCCGGCTGCACAGTAAAATCCTCAGCGCTATCCGCCGCACGTCTCACAAGTTTTGCGACAACGTCTCGTCCCACCGCGCTCGCATAAAATCCCGCCTGCAAATCGCACGCAACAAAAATCCAACGTCCGCCCACGAAATGATTCTGCAAATGGTCCATCTCTACAATTGGCGCGGCCAGCCGATGTCCATTCGCCACGCCCCACGCCAACGTATCAAGCCGCGTATCCAGCGTTCCCGCCGAACCTTCGCGTTTGTACAATTCCTCATCCGTCAGACGAACTGTCGCGCTCCACGCACGCGCCCAACTAAACGCCGGCAATTTCAAAAAAGAATAATCTTCATTTGCCGTGAACTTCGCCGCATCCGACCCCGGCGTTTCCTGGTAATCATTCAGAAAAAGTGATCGCGCAAATGTTTGTATCGCCGGACGCATCCGCCACGCGCCGCCATCCTTATATACAGCGCGCGTGAAAGGCATTCCTCCCAGCACCAGCAAATTTCCGCCGCGATCCAGATATTTCAGAATCGCGTCCCACTGTTTTTCAGGAAACGCCGAGCCGTAAGGCAGCACCAGCAGACCCGTTTCCTCCGATGCCAGTGCATCGCTCAAACCGTCCGTGGAAATAAAGGAAGCACCCGTAAGAATCGCGCTCAAATTTGCGCGCGAAGGCGGCGCAGTATCCGCCGAAGGAAATCCCTCCTCCCAGAAAACAATCACACGAGTCTTCGCGGTCGCCGACGCCTGCTCTTGCGGCGTAACTCTTGAATCCGCGAATGCGCTTGCGCTGCTCGCCACATTCACCAGCGTCAGGAAGAGCACCGATGCGAACGCAAATCGCCGAACAAAAATTCCCAAATACTTGCGCATGTGAATCACCGTTCCTCGCGTGACTGTTGCAGCCCGCAAGACCAGTGCGATTCTATCGAATCGTTGAGCCAATAGGCGGTTTTTCGGTTCTGTCAGAGAGCGTGATCACGTACGTTCCAATCAGTCCCCTTCGTGGCTAAATGGCACGGTACGTCCTGCTCTTGCGCTCAACACCTGTCACACCGTCCACAAGCCAGCGGACCGTTATGTCGTGCAAACGACCCAGTTACAGTGACATTCTCCGGCTTCCGCAACTGACGCTATTCGTCACAATCCCTCCGTTTTTCCGCGAATCCAGCTCGCAAACGCGCTTATCTTTGGTTTTTTGTTTCCTCGCAAGTCATAGCAACCAATCAGGTTGCGCGTCTTCGCACGTATCAATACGCGTGCGGCCCTCGAATGGGCACGCGCGTGCCTCTATAGTGCTATAGAAACCGCCTTCCTGCTGCTCTTGTCCTCGGTGACCAGCCTGCTCGGCGCTCTAAGACATCCAAAATCTCTGTCGGAGGAAATTGAAATGCGAAAGAACCAGAAAGGTTTTTCACTTATCGAACTCTTGATCGTTGTCGCGATTATTTTGATCATCGCAGCGATCGCAATTCCGAACTTGCTCCGCGCGCGTATTGCGGCAAACGAAGCGTCAGCTGTTGCTTCGCTCCGCACCATGAACACGGCAAGCATCACTTACAACTCGAATTACGGCAACTATGCAACGGCGCTTTCCAACATGGGTCCCGTAACAGCCGGCTCATCCCCGACCAGCACCAGTGCTGACTTGCTGGACTCCGTCTTGGCACCGACCGGCGGCGTGAACGTATCAACGAAGAGCGGCTACGACTTTACGTATGTCTGCCCCGTAGCCAACGTCGGTTACACAATCGGCGCGGCGCCACATAACCCGAACAACACCGGCGTCAACTATTTTTACACGGACGCTTCGGGTGTAATCCGTAAGAATGGACTTGCCGCAGCAACTGCAGCCAACTCACCTATTTAAGTCTGGTTTCAGCTGTGAATTGCGGGGCGCGGGCGACAAGCCTGCGCCCCTTTTTTTTGTCTCTCAATTGAACGATTGCGCCGTACGTTTTCCACGAATCGATCTCAAACAAATTGCATAGAATGAGCGGAGTAGCAGGGAATGGATTCAAAGAAGGATCGGGAAGCTCGGATTGTGCAGGAAGAAAGTTCAGGGCGTGGGTGCCCCAGACGCCGGAGTAGCGTCTGGGGTTTTTGACTTCACTGCATCAATCGCGTCGATCTAAATTCTGCGTCGACAACTTCTCAGTTGGAAACAGCAATCGCGCTTCGCATTTTTCGTCGAGCAAATCCGCCCAACATCAGCAGGCCGCTCACCAACTGCATCAAAGTTCCCGGTTCAGGCGTTGCAATAACTGGAACGACGGGAACTACAGGTTCCACCTGCCCCGGGCCAATGGGACCACCGCCACCTCCGCCGCCAATTCCAACTCCAACCGGGCCAGTACCTCCCGCCGTACCGGAATGTTGCGAAGAATCAGAACCGCTGAAGCGGTCGTACATTGGAAAACCTGACGCGGAGCTTTTCGTGTTCGCCGACCCGCCGTCGATCGCGAAACAATCAGCGTTCAAATTTGTCGCAGAGCCGCAGCGCGAATCTTCGCGCGCCTTGGTTGCGTCGAATGACGATACAAACGATTCGCTCGTTCGCGCCATGTCGCCGTTTCCAATTCGGCTGCCTGCAAGTAATGCCTCCATTTGAGCGGCCGTAAATCCGTGCGTCACTCTCATTTGTGACAAGCGGAACTTTGTGTTCGCAGCGTTCATCTCTGCCGCGGCTTTTGTTCCTGCACTCGAATCACCGCCAAATGAGAGCGGCAGAACCAGAAGCGTCAGCGCGATAACGAAATGTTTGTCTCTCATAGAGTTGTTCTCGCGCGTAGTAGTGCACGTCTATCTCCAGATAACGCGCGAACAAATTCAACGAGTTGCAAGAATGGAATTGGAAAGCGTTCTACCGGGATTCTTTTTTAGGGAAAGGACAGCGAAGTGCAAATTCGTCCAGCAGTATCAGTCTGAACTAGTGTGCCAGATTGAAACGCTCGCCGCCTCGTCTCTACTTTTTCTTTTGCCACTCTCGAACGTACTCTTCCAACGCTTCTTCCCACGAACGCGGCACAGCAATTCCATTTTGTTTCAACGCGCGCGTTTCCAACACTGAATATTGCAGCCGTTTCGCGAGGCCACCCATTTCGCTCAGCGGTTTGCCGACCACTAGCGCGGAATTTAGTCCAGCCAACTCGGCCGCGCGACGCGCAAGTTCGGAGCGGCTGCACGATCCAGCATTCGCCAAGTGGAAAAGTCCGTAAAGCCGCTTCTCAATTAACTCCATTATTTTGCCGGCCAAATCCAAAGTGTATCCGGCGGATGCAACTTGATTTGAGGCCGCGAAAAATTCTTCGCCCTTCAATAATTTGTTCAAACCCTTCTCCACAAATTTCACTTTGCCCGGCCCAAACAGAACGCACACGCGGAAAATCCAGTGCGCCGGCAACGTTGCTACGATTTCTTCGCCTTGAACTTTCGTTCGGCCGTAGACAGTTCCGGGATTCGTCGCATCGGTTTCAACGTAAGGAGTCGTCTTCTTCCCGTCGAATATCGCATCGCTTGAAATGAACGCCACCGCCGCGCCAATTTCGCGCGCAGCCTCCACCACATTTCGCGTGCCTTCCACATTCACTGAATTCGCCAGCGCGGGATCAGCTTCGCAGATGTCCAGATCCGGAATCGCCGCGGCGTGAATCACAATTTCCGGTTCCAGTTTCACGATCAATTCTCGAATCGAGGTAGCGTTCGTTATGTCCGCCACAGCGTGGGTCACCGGAAAAATAATGTGTTTCGCGACGAAAACTTGCGTCAGTCCGTAGCCAAATAATCCGCCAGCACCAGTGATCATTACTCTCATCGCGGTCGGGCGCCTCGAACCCGGCACGATTGTAACGAAATGCGGACGAATCGTCGCCATCCCGAGCAGCACGGAAATCGCTTGTGACTGCATGCGCGAAATTTTTCGGGAATGTCATTTCGAGCAACAGTACCTTGACACTACCTATCGCTGCGCCGCCATTGCGCCTATACTGCCGCAGGTTTGAACTCCCTCTCGAGTTCTGGCCTTTCCGGACTTGGCCTGATTCGGAAGCGAAATGGTTATCTAGACGGCGATCCCCGCCGCGTCGTAAGCGTGGATGAACGTGTCTTACTTGGGAAGACTCTCACGTTGGGCGCAGCTTTTTTTGGCTGTCGCTGCTGCATTTCTCGGCGCCTCGCCGACACTCGCTCAATCTGCGTCTACTCAATTTGTCTATGCCGCGGGTGAAGGCTCGCCAAATATTTCCGCTTTCCAATTGAACACGACTACCGGCGCGCTAACCGCCGTCCCCGGCTCGCCATTTAATGGACGCTCAAATCCGCACGCGCTCGCCGTTGATCCCGCCGGGAAATTTCTGTTCGTCGCCAATCAATCCGCAAATAATATTTCCGTATTTGCCATCAATCAAACTTCCGGCGCGCTCACTGAAGTCCCCAACTCTCCGTTTGCGTCCGGCTCCGGATCATCGCCAAATGTTTTGACGGTTGACGCCACCGGGAAATTTCTTTTCGTCGCCAACAGCGTCTCGACGCTGAATTCATCCGCAGGCGAACTCGACGTCTATCAAATTAATTCCACAACTGGCGCGCTAACTCCCAGCCCACATTCTTTGCTTCCAGCGACGGCTCTACAAATCCCTACTTTCCCGATGGGAATTTATGCGCACCCGAATGGCAAATGGCTTTATCTGTCGGACGGAACTTTTACCGCAAGTTTAATTCAGCAATATCAGATTGACGCAGTCACCGGCGATCTCACCTTCATCACCTCTGTGCAGGACTCAGAAAATCCGCGCTCACTTGCCGGAGATCCTCTCGGTCACTTTCTTTTTGGTGGGCACGGTCAACAGGCGGGCTTCATTGACGGCTACACGATTTCGCCGCTCGATGGCTCTCTTTCGGCCTACGCAAGTTTCAACGGTGTTTTGTCTTCCGGGCCAAATGTTTTTCCGTTCCACATGACAGTAGACTCCAGCGGCAAATTTCTTTACACCGACCTCGGCGATTTCGTGATCCCCACGGTCCCGGGCGCGTTGGTTCCAATTTCACCGATCACTCTCACTTCCGCCACCAACAGAAATGTTCCGTGGACTGCCGATTTAATCGGCCCATTTGTTTTCACCGCGGATAAAACCGCCGGCTTTCTCGATAGTTTTCAAATTGATCCGGTCGCCGGCACAATTACCGCCGCACTAGGTTCGCCTTACGCAGTCACCAGCGGATTGCGCGCGATTGCCGTCACCGGTTATCCAAGTCAATTCGCCACGCCCGCGGTTAGCTTTTCTCCCATCACGCTCACCTTTAGCTCAACACTCATCGGGCAAAGCTCGGCGCTTCCAATCACACTTACTAATTCCGGATTCGCTACGCTGACCGTCGGCGCAATCTCAATCGCCGGTGCAAATCCCGCGGATTTCTCGCAGACAAATAATTGTCCGGCAACTTTAAGCGCAGGAGCAAACTGCACGTTCAATGTTACTTTCATGCCGCAGGCCGCTGGCGAGCGCGCAGCGTCACTGAACATTGCCGACAATGCCGCTGGAAGCCCGCACATAGTTGTGCTCAGCGGACAAGCCGTCACTCCAGCTCCAGCGGTCACCCTCGTTCCCGGCAGTTTCACTTTTGCGTCAGCGATGCTTGGCACCACCGGCGCTTCGCAGCCATTCACAGTTTCAAATTCGGGCACAGGCACGCTGCACATTTCCAGCATCGCGCCAGCCGGAGCCAATCCCGGCGACTTCACGCAAACAAATAATTGTGGCGCGACACTTGTCGCCAACGCGAATTGCACGATCACGGTAACGTTCAAGCCTCAAGCCGTCGGCACGCGAACTGCAAACATCACCATCGTCGATGACGCCGGAAATTCGCCGCAGACAATTGCGCTGACTGCAACAGGCATCGCTCCATTCACCCTCGCGCCCGTCAGCAACACGGTCGTTCTTGTGCCCGGCCAGTCGAGTCAGCTCGGAGTGCAATTCACATCGATGCCGAATTTCAGCGGCACGGTTACTTTTGTTTGCTCTGGCGCGCCGGCTGGTTCCACCTGTGCGATTTCGCCGCCAAGTCTTCCAGTCACCGGCCAAACGACCGCGACTCTGAATCTGGTTATAAATTCCACGACGACTTCGACACTTGTGCGGCCGAACTTTAATAATCCGAGCGCGAGAAACTTTTACTCGCGAATTCCATGGAGCGCGCTCACGTTCGCGCTGTTGCTTTCTGCGATTGCATTCGCGCGGAGAAGGGAATTGTTCGCGCGATTCAGTTTCGCGCGCTTACGATTCGCGCATCTCGCAATGTTTCTCGCGCTTTCCGCGTGCCTCGCTGCGTCCGCATGCGGTAGCGGATTGATTGCCAACAATCCCGGCCCGCTACCTGGCGCGTACACTCTCACCGTCGTTGCGACTTCGGGAACCGCCTCGATCTCGTTTAACGTCACGCTCAACGTCCAATAACTTCGTTTTGTAATCTCAGAATCCCTCCCAACCGCGCTTCTCCGGTGTATACTCCCGTTTCGCAGTTCGCTTGAATTGGAATTTATGAATAATGTTGGGTTTCACAAAATAATGTCTGTGCGTCTGCACGCTCGGAGGTCTTACAACATGCTTCGCAATAAACTGATCCAAAAAATTATGCTGGTCGCCGTTATCTTGCTGACCTCTGCCGCCGCTCACGCGCAGACGCGCCTGATGCGCTATCCCTCCTACTCCAACGGAAAAGTTGCATTCAGTTATCTCGGCGATATTTGGGTCGCCAATGAAAATGGCAGCGGCGTGCAGCGCATCACGGACAATAAAGCGCGCGAAATCAATCCGCGCTTTTCCCCCGACGGCAAATGGATCGCGTTTTCTTCCAACGAGCAGGGAATTACGACGTCTACGTCATCTCCGCAACCGGCGGCAAGCCACGCCAACTAACTTTCCATAGCGCGGACGACAACGTAATCGGCTGGTCGCCCGATGGAAAAAATATTTTGTTCACATCATCCCGCGGACTGGGCGTTTTTCCTGGCGTCGCCACTCTTTTTCAAATCAGCGTCGAGGGCGGCATGGAAATTCCGCTGCCGTCGGATTGGGGCTCGTGGGCCAGCTATTCTCCTGACGGATCGAAGCTCGCATTTTCGCGTCACCCCGGCGTGTGGTCACGCCAGCACTATCGCGGCAGCTACGCGGTTGATTTGTGGATTGAAGACTTAGCTCCGAACGCCGCCAAAAAATACACGCAGATTTCCGATCCAGAATACAAAGGCAATATGTTCTGGCCCATGTACGGCCACAACGGCGAAATTTATTTCGTCGCCGATCGCCTGCCTTCCGAAAAGAATGTCAAATTCGGCGGCCCGGAAATAATGAAGAGCGTCAACAACATCTGGAAAATTTCCGACAAAGGCGGCACGCCCGTTCAAGTAACGCATCACACCAGCGGCAAACTTTATTTCCCAAGTATGTCCGCTGACGGCAAAACGATCGTCTACGAAGAAGATTTCGGACTTTGGAAATTAGATGTCGCCACCGGCAAGAGCACCGAAATCCGCGTGGACATTAAATCGGACACGAAAGAAAACGATCTCGAACTGCGCACCATTCAAAATGAAGCCGAGGGTTTCAGCCTGTCGCCTTCCGGCCGCCGCGCCGCCATCTCCACTCACGGAGAAATTTTCACCGTCGCAACCGATCGCGGCGAAGCGCAGCGCGTCACCGAAACTCCGTGGCGCGAACAGGATCCGCGCTGGTCGCCTGATGGAAAATGGATTGCCTTCGTTTCCGACCGCACCGGACGTCAGGAAATTTTCGTCGCCGATGAAATGGGCGCGAACTTGAAAAAGTTGAGCGACGCCGATTGCGACAAATCAAATATCGTCTGGGCACCCGACTCGAAATCTTTCCTGTGGGCAGGTTCCGATCACACCTTGCGCCGCGTGGAAGTTGAATCCGGAAAAACGGAAACACTCGCCACCAGCAATACCGCGAATATCAGCGCTCCGCAATTTTCACCCGATGGAAAATTTGTTTCTTACTCTAAAGAAGATTCGCTTCTCCGCGCGCACGTTTACATTAAGCCGCTCGACGGCGGCGCGGAACACATGATTGGCTCCGATGAATTTCTAATCGCAAACGGTGCGCGTTGGACGCCGGACGGAAAGAAACTTTTGCTTCTCGGCGGATTCGGCGCGCCGGCCATGTCCGCACTGAATCGCACCACGCTTCAACTTTTCAGCGTTTCGCTTTCGCGCGTAGAAAAAAATCCCGACGATCGCGACGTCGATACCGAAGCGCAAGCCCAGGCCACGATTGACGCAGGCCGTGGTGGACGCGGCGCTGGCGGAGCAGCCGCGCCAGTCGTCGTGAAAATCGAATGGGACGGACTCGACCGTCGCATTCGTCAGCTCACAAATATGCCCGGCTCCGTCGGCAATGTTGCGCCTTCGCCCGATAGCCGCACCATCGCGTTCGTCGCGCAAGGTGGCGGCGATGCAGGTGGCGCAGGCGCGGGCGGCGGACCAACTCTTTACACAATTGGAGATGACGGCACGCGCCTCACAGTTGTCGCGCAGGGAAATGCAGGCGGCGGTGGCGGTGGACGCGGCGCTGGCGGTGGCGGAGGGGGCTACGGCGATCTGCAATGGACGCGCGACAGCCGCAATCTTTATTACATGCAGGGCGGCGGAATTTATTCCGTCGGCATCGCCGCAGCGCCTGCAAATGAAAATGCTCCAGCCGCTGCAGCAGCCGGTGGCGGAGGTGGCCGTGGCGGACGCGGCGGAGGAAATGCTGGCGCAGCTCCTGCAGCGGCGGCAACCGCGGGCGCGCCCGCAACTCCGAGCCGCGTGATGTTCACCGTGCGAATGGAAATTGATACCGTTGCCGAACGCAAACAAGTTTTCGAGGAAGCATGGCGCACCATGAAGAATCGCTTCTTCGATCCGAAAATGCATGGCGTTGATTGGGCCGCCGCGAAAGCAACTTACGAAGCGATGCTGCCCGATATCGCCGACAACGAAGAGCTGCACAACGTCATCATGGAAATGATTGGCGAAATCAGCGCTTCGCACACCGGAATCTCCGGCGGCGGCGCGCCCGGCGATCCCAATGAACGCATTCAAACTTTTTATCCGGGCTTCGATCTCGTCACCGATCCGAGCGGCTTCTACAAAGTTGCGTGGATTTACAAAAAAGGCCCCGCCGATCACGACTACATAAAATTAAACACCGGTGATTTCGTTCTCGCCATCAACGGCAAGTCCGTAAAAGTTGGAGAAAATTATTGGAAGCATTTCAATTTGCTTACCGGCAGGAAATTTGAATTCACCGTGAATTCAAAACCGCAAATGGATGGCGCGTGGACGATCAGCGTCGAGCCCGTTACCGGCACCGCGCAAACAAATCTGGAATACGCGCGCTGGGTGGACAATCGCAAAGCGATGGTCGACAAAATGTCCAACGGCCAAATTGGATATCTCCACATCCGCGCGATGGACGCCCCTTCACTCGCAAAATTCGAGCGCGATCTTCTCGATAATCTCGATAAGAAAGCTCTCATCATTGACGAGCGCTTCAACGGCGGCGGCGGAATCGATCAGGAACTTCTGGAAATCCTGAATCAGCGAAAAATGTACGAGTCCTACGTCGGCCGCGATTCCGTCCGCATTCCGCGCCCCGTGCAGGCCTTCTTCGGTCCAATGGTAGTGCTGGAAAATGAACGCTCCGCCAGCAACGCCGAAATGTTCCCCGAAGGGTTCCGCACACTGGGGCTCGGAAAAGTTGTCGGCGTCACAACCTACGGCGCCGTAATCGGCACCGGCGCTTTCACATTGCTTGACGGTTCATCGCTGCGCACACCGGGCATCGGCGTGTACACCGCCAGCGGCGAAAATTTTGAAAACTACGGCGTGCCGCCCGACGTTTACATCGACAACACGCCGCCGGATTTTCTCTCCGGCCACGATCGCCAAATCGAAAAAGCAATCGAAGTGTTGCGCTCGCAAATGAAGTAATTTGTATTAAGACCGAACTCTAGCGTGGGATTAATGCGGCAGGCTACAAACGCCTGCCGCGTTTTTCGTGAATTGACAATACAGTTTCTCTACAAACTTCCGGAAGCAGTATCCCGTGCCAACATCTCCTCATACGCATGTTCGCCGTGAATCGATTCATCCAATCCAGCTTCCTCACTCGCTTCATCAACTTTCACCGGAGTGAAGATGTTGATCACCTTCAACATGCCGTATGTAAAAACAAACGCCCACACCGACGAAAAAAGCACCGCGGCGAATTGTTTGTAAAAGAAATTCGCATCGCCGAAGAAAAGCCCGTTACTTCCATCCGGATTGAATCTTTGATCCGCAAAAAGCCCCAGCAGCACAATCCCAAGAGCTCCGCCAACTCCGTGCACGCCCCAAACATCCAAGGCGTCATCCCATCGCAATTTATTTTTCAGTTCCACCGCGTAATAGCACACCACGCCCGCGATCACTCCGATGATTACCGCTGTCGTCGGTGAAACATATCCAGCCGCGGGCGTAATTGTCGCAAGTCCCGCCACGGCGCCAGTTAACAATCCAAGAAATTTTGGTTTCTTCTCATTCATCCAAGCCACGATCAGCCAGGCCACCGCAGCAAATGACGCCGCCACATCTGTATTTAGAAATGCCGTCGCCGTCACGGAATCCACGCGCATTTCGCTGCCTGCGTTAAATCCGTACCATCCAAACCACAACAATCCGGTTCCTAGCGCAACCAGGGGAATACTGTGCGGTCCACTGTCGCGTGTTCGACGTCTCCCGACGTAAAGCACTGACGCGAGCGCCGCGATTCCTGCGATGTTGTGCACCACGATTCCGCCGGCGAAATCTTTCACGCCCCACTGCTGTAACATTCCGCCGCCCCACACCATGTGCACGAACGGAAAATAAACAAACGTGAGCCAGCCGGTCAGGAAAAGCATGTACGCCTTGAAGGTCACGCGATTTGTGAAGGCGCCGGAAATTAGCGCGGGCGTAATAATCGCGAACATCATTTGATACGCGATGAACACCATCATGGGAATTGTGTTGTTCGGGGAAGGAGTGGAAAGGCCTATGCCGCGCAAACAAACATTATTAAAATTTCCGATGATCCCGTGCCAGTCGCCGCTGAAGCACAATGAGTAGCCGTACAAATACCAGAGCACCGTCGTCCAACCCATCGAAACGAAGCTCTGAATCATGATCGCCAGCACATTTTTTCGTCCTACAAGTCCGCCGTAAAAAAATGCCAGCCCGGGCGTCATCAACATCACCAGGCTGGTGCACAGAATCATAAATCCCGTGTTGCCAGTATCGAGATGCAACATTCGATCCTCCTTGTCCTGCCAGAGTGCCCCAAATCGAATAGCAAATCGTTGCGTCGTGCGGAAACGCCATCAGTCTGTGCATATTCAACACGTCTAGCAAGTTGTAATTGCGATTGTGCCGCGAACGATACGCCAAATAAAAATCGGGATTTCCGCCGCAATTCTTCGCGGCGAAAATCCCGATTTGTTTTGCCAGCCTAAAAAAAGACTAGCTCTCCATCTGCACTTGCAAAACTTCACCTGGCAGGCGGTCCATTCTCAATCGCGGATTTGCTTCCACCCGCGCATTTGCTCCAGCTCCCGCTGCGGCAGCTTTGTGCGCGTGCTTCGAGCGATCGTGCAGCGGACGTCCCGGAACTGGCCCGGAATGTTTGCCGCGATTAAATCCACCGTGTTCGCGCGCACCGCGTTCGTGTCGATCATTTCCGCCACGTCCTTGCGAAACAAAATCACGATCACGTTCCGCTGTTTCAGGCGCCTGTGCAGCGCGCGGTTCTTTCGGACGGCCTTCGCCACCTTCGCGAATCCATTCCATTTGAATTCCGAGCGTGCGTTCCATGTGCTGTAATTCCTTGCGCTGTTCGCGCGCATACAGAGTGGAAGCAACTCCGCTCAAACCCGCGCGTCCAGTGCGTCCAACGCGGTGAATAAAACTTTCCGCGCCATCCGGCAAATCGTAATTGATCACGTGCGCGATATCCTGCACGTGAATTCCGCGCGAAGCCACGTCGGTGGCAACCAGAACGCGAAAGCGTCCCTGTTGAAATCCGGCGAGCGCCGCATTTCGTTGTGACTGCGAACGGTTTCCGTGAATCATCGCCGCCTTAAATCCTTCGCGGACCAAATTCTTTGCAAGTTTTTCCGTTCCGCGTTTCGTGCGGGCAAATACCAGCACGCGTCCGGATTCTTTTGCCAGTAAACGTTGCAGCATGTCCTGCTTTCGATCGGCCGCAACTTCAAACGCCTGGATGCGCACATTTTCGTTGGGCTTCAGTGTCGAACCAAATGCCAATCGCACCGGGCTCTTCATATAATCCTTCACCAAATGTACGACGGACTGTTCGAGCGTTGCCGAAAAGCACAGCGTCTGGCGTTCCTTCGGAAGAACCGCGGCAATTCGTTTGATGGCCGGAAGAAATCCCATGTCCAACATGCGATCCGCTTCGTCCAAAATCAAAACTTGCAGCGCTTTGAAGTTAAAAAGTTTCCGGCTCAGAAAATCTTCCAAACGTCCCGGAGTTGCCACCACCAGCCGCGCGCCTCTGCTGATCGCGGTCAACTGTTGTTGTTCGGCCAAACCTCCGACGACGAGGGCCGCGGGCGAAAGTTGTTTGCCGCGCAGCACGTTATAAACTTCCACGACCTGCATCGCGAGTTCGCGAGTCGGCACCAAAACCAAAGCGGCAATTCCCGGCGCATTCTGCGCCAGCAATTTTTCAATCACTGGAATCAAAAACGCCAGCGTTTTGCCAGTTCCGGTTTGCGCGGTGGCCAGCACATCTTTTCCTTCCAGCGCCACGGGAATTGACGCGTCTTGCACCGGCGTCGGAGTCGTGAACTTCGCGGCCGCCAGGCGGTCCTTCATATATTGTGA
The DNA here is from genome assembly GCA_963778235.1 of uncultured Acidobacteriota bacterium. Classification (GTDB taxonomy): domain Bacteria; phylum Acidobacteriota; class Terriglobia; order Acidiferrales; family UBA7541; genus DASTCZ01. The sequence continues at coordinate 1,815,911 of CAVZTQ010000004.1, forward strand.
AATCTGCATTTCTGAAAAACTTTGCATTTACCTTGTCTTTTCTCTGGCGCGGGGCACAGCGCAACGCACAATCCGAGCTTCGGACGCACACAGCTACTTGCAGTGGCCAGTTTCGATTTAATTTACGTTTGACGAGCAGACTGCGGCGTCATAGCGAACGTACGCTGAAGACTTAACGGAGGAGAACTGAAGGCGGAACTTCTTCGATCAGCCTGATTTCGACCAGATCAACCGCACCACACAACCGCGGAATTAAGCGCAAACGGAGTGTATCACACTTTGCACTGAAAGTGTGCACTATCTACACGAGCACAATTTCCACTCCCACCTCCCGCTCCAGTGATAATATCTCGCCGAAACCATGCGAAAACTAACTCTGCTCACATTTTCCGCCGCATTGCTGCTTACACTTTCGACAAACACCTCCGCCCCGGCGCAGTCGATTCGTACAGCCGGAATGAACACCGTGCTTCACGCTGCGCGCCTGCTGGATATCGAATCTGGACGCATCATTACGCCCGGCGAAGTGTCCGCACAGGGTCAACGAATAGTTGAGGTAGGCACTTCTGTGACGCATCCAGCGGGCGCGGAAGTGATTGATCTGGGCGACGTCACGCTGATGCCTGGTTTGATTGACGCGCACGTGCATTTGTTTCTCCATCCCGGCGCGGAAGATTTGCAGACGGTTCAGGAATCGGTTCCGCAGCGCACGATCATCGCGTTGCTTGCCGCGCGTGATGACTTGATGGCTGGTTTCACCGCTGAGCGAGACATGGGAACTGAAGGCGCAGGTTCCGCAGACACCGCGGTGCGCAACGCGATTGATCGGGGAACGATGCCCGGCCCGCGTATGCGCATTAGCGGAAATGCGATCAGCATTCTTGGAGGACATGAAGACGCCATTAACTACAATCCTGAGGCGCATGTTCCTTCCAACGCAACTTACGCCAACAACACCGCGGAAATCATTGCTGTAATTCGCCAGCAATTTAAGGAAGGCGCCGACTTTATTAAAATGTACGAAACCGGGCGCGATAATTTTCGCGACGGTCAATTCACGGCGGTTTATCAATACACGGAAGCGGAACTGGTGGCCGCCGTTCAAGAAGCTGCGCGAAATGGGAAGCGCGTTGCTGTGCACGCAACTGGAGAGCCCGGAACACTTTTCGCCGCGCGGGCGGGAGTTGCTTCGATTGATCATGCCGATCAGTTGAGCGAGGAAACTATGCGCATCATGCGCGACAAACAAATTCCGGCTGTTCCCACTTTCGCGATTTCAGAATATTTTGCGGATCATGCTGGTTCGCCGGCGGCGGTTGCTCGTCAACACGTGCAGTTGGATCATCACGCGGAGGAATTTCGGAAGCAGCTCGCTGCGGGAGTTCCGATGGCGGTTGGTTCGGATGTTGGTCCATTCCCTCACGGCACCCAAGCGCACGAATTGGAATTGATGGTGAAATTTGGGATGAAGCCGTTGGCGGTGCTGCAAGCGGATTTATTAAATGGCGCGAAACTTCTTGGATGGCAGGATCAAATTGGCGCGTTGAAAAAGGGATATTTTGCGGACATTATTGCGGTTCCCGGCGATCCTACGCAAGACATCAGCGTGACCACTAAGGTGAGTTTTGTGATGAAGGGCGGAGTGGTTTACCGGAAATAGAGGGGTGCGGAGGGGCAGAGAGGTGAAAAAGTGCATTATAATGCATACGAAAAGGATGTTTTTCGGAGAAAGTGCATTATAGTGCAGTTTTTGGTGGCGACTGGAACAAATCGGAAGTTGGGGATATTTGCGTTGCGCGGCTGAAGAGATAAGAGCTCTCAACGCAGGGACGCAGAGGACACTGAGGCAAAGCAGAGAAAAACCACGACGCGGGATTCCTCACTCTGTTCGGAATGGCGGAGGCGTCAATCGTAAGTCCACGGCTGCTACCCTCAAGGGTAGCGCTACAAGTTCAAAATATGCCGGCAGGATGCCGGCGCTACGACGATTCGCACAGCTAGGAATGGCTGTGCCACCCGCTGCTAAGTCCTTTATTAGCACATACATTGACCCCAGATCGCTGTAAGTCCTTTATTAGCATATACATTGCAAAATAGGGTGGGGGGTGGGGGTATTTGTAATTTTTGGATACGACGCGTAAGTGGCTTGTAGGATTGGACTTCTTCGTTTAGTTAGACGCTATGTTAAGTTGCACGGAGTTGGCGGGGGCTACTTTTGCGGGGAAGTTGTATTCGCCTGCGCGATACTCACCAGCGAGAACAGGAACAGTAAAACTCCCACTCCCAGAAACGCGCCGCCAACAATAATAAATCCCATGAATGAAAGTGGATGATTGAACATCAGACTCACCGCTTCAATCGCCAATCCCAGAATCAGCATGATTCCCGATACACGCAAGACTTTCGACATCCCCATCGCTTTAAATTTCATGGCGCGGGGCTCCAGAATTTTGCTTTGTCCTGCGCGGCGGTGTTGTGAATCGTGTCATGGCATCCACTGGAGACGCAGGAAAGCTGATTGCTCTTCAGCACGTCCATCATTGCGACGTGCGTGACGCTTTGGAATGAGCGCGCGCCTTCATGGCAGTGCAAACATTCCCGGTTGTTGAATGGTTCATACAAATGAATAGGGTTCATCGCCTTGCTGAAGTAATTCACATACACGTGATGCAGCCCGTTCAGCTTCACCTTAAAACTTCCGTACATCGCGTAATTTGTGTGACAGGTGTAGCAGGCTTCGTCCGCGGGAATGCGGTGATTCTGAAAATGGGCGGCGGGAATATAGGCGGGATCGTCTACGAATAAACTTTTGCCCCACGGCTCCATGATGTGACATGAAAGACAGAAGCTGGTTTGCTTGGAGCGTTCAAAATGTTCTGACGCGCCCAGCGTTCCGCACAAAATCGGCAGGACGCAGAATCCCACGAACGCGAGCATTTTTCCTTCGCGCGTCATGGTCACTGAAGGGCGAATCACCACCATCGCGATCACAATGATGGTGACGCCAATCAGCAAGAACAGAAGAAAGTTTGGTCCCGGCAAGCCCACTCCCTCAATTAAGCGCTTATTTCTTACCCAGTGCGCGCGAATACGCCGCCAGCGTGGCAATTTCTTCCGGCTTCAATTGCTTTCCGTACGCGGGCATTTTGTTCTTGCCGGCGGAAATTACCGCTGACAACTCCGCGTCGCTTTGGCCCTGCACGTCAGGCGAATGAAAATCACGCGCTTTCAGAGCCTTGCCCGCGGGTACGTTCGCGCTGCCATCGGGTCCATGGCATGACCCGCATTTATTCGCGACGTACAGTTTCGCGCCGTCGTCTGCCGCATGCCCGGTAAGACTGAAAACGAAAACCACCGCGCAAATCATCAACGCGATACGCCCGCCCCAAACTATTTGTCGATTCATTTCGTCACCTCTCAGGATTGCTCAGGTTCAGTAAGAATACTTAAGCGAAAAAGTGATGTTGCTTCCGTTAAAATCCTGCGACGGAATCGCAGCAAGCCCAATCGGATTCGGAAATCCGTGGTCGTTGTATCCATAATAATTCCACGCAGTCTTGTAAGTAAGATCCTTGCGAATATCGATCGCCAGACTCACAAATGGTTTCAGGTAATTAAAATCCAGTGTTCCCGAGGGCGAATTCGCGTTCAGAAATGTTGTGTTGCCACGAACGATGCTTCCCGAATATCCCAGCATCGCGGTCACGCGCTTCACGGGCTTCCACATCACGTCGGCGTAAGCGTAATGATCTTTGCTGGAATAAAATGAGAGCGTTCCCAGCGGTCCGGTGGCAGCAGGCACAGGACAAGGCGAAGTAAAAACTGTAGATCCCGTATCGGCAAAGCAAATTTCTGTTTGCGTATAAATATCCATGTAGTGGTAGCCGAAATCGACCCAAAGATTCGCGCCGGGTGAAATGGTGGTAACAAAACTATAGATACGCCCGTGCTCTATATTGTTCACCAGGGAAACGTTGTCGCGATTTTCGTGGATATCCACCGCGCCATCCAGACGGGCCCATGGCTTCGGTTCATAACTGGCATGAATCTTGTAGCTCTGCACTTGCCGCGGACTGATTCGCGTAAACGAATTGTCGTTGTATCCGAACATGAGTTCCGCGTTCAGGCGCAATTTGTCGATGGGCATCGCTGAAACGCCGAATACCGCGGTGCTTTCGTGAATTTGCGTAATGTTTCGCGACGTGTCGTTTCCGGCGTCCGGAACCAGATTTGCCGGCGTGCCTTCCTGTATTGAGCCATTGGCGTTGAGCGTACATCCCACAGGTAATACGCCGGCAACCTTTGCGCAATCACCGCGGGCCGCTAGGAAATTATTGGCCAGGGTGCCTGCTGCACCGCCCGGGAAATAGATCTCTCCGGTGTCAAAGGTAGCGCTGAAATCCCCGATGTTTCGCGACATGTACAGAAATCCAATATGTGCGCTCAGGCGGTGTGTGAAGTCGTACTTCAGCTCGATGAGGTTCCGTTGGATGCTCTGCCCCAGAAACTGTTGGACGAGTTCGTTGGTGACGTCGGAAAGTGAACTGGTATTGTGCTGCGGACAGAGTGGCCCATTAAACGGAGCAACCGGGCACACGGTGGCAAATGAGGCCGGAGTAAAAACAGAGATGGGGAGGAGCATGCCCGCTTGCCCCGGCGCTCCGGGCGGAGTTCCGAATAGAGTGGTGTTGGCGGTGGCCCACATCGAAGGGCTGCGCCAATTTAAGAACGAATAATCGTCTTCGATGCTCAACTTTTCGGTCAGGCGGTAATCGCCGCTCCAGTCCGCGTTGACAGAGATACGTTTGGCGGAAGCGGGTCCCGCTGTTGTGCTTCCGCGCGCGATCGTTCGGCTTGTATAGCCGTTGATCGCTTCGTTGAAATTCGGAATCGTGTTGTTTCCGCTGCTGTAGCCAATCGAACCCGTCATCGCGAAATTCTTGATGTAAGTTGACTGGAATCGAAAGCGCTCGGTAGGGAATGACGATCGCGGATTCTGCAGTTCGTTATACGATAAATATCCGTTGCAGGTCGGCGTGATCGTCTTCGGAGTTGTGGTGGCATTTGAGAAGGGAACCGCGCAAGGCACGCTGCCAACTGTGTTGAACAGAAGTCCAAGATCCACTGGAACGCCAGTGGAAAGTTGGAACGTCAAATTGTTGTCGGTCTCGCGCTCGTCGATTTTGGAATACGTAAGTATTTCGTCGAACGATAAAGTTGTCTTCGGAATGCCGCGGTAATCCACTCCCATGCGGTAGGAACTGGTGCGATACAATAGAGTCTGCGAAAGCAGCGGCTCCGTGCCGCCTTCCACTGTGCTGGAAGCCGGACCTGAATTTGTGTTGCGAGAATATCCCAGCCGGAATCGCAATCGCGATTGCGGCAGCAACGTCAAATCGTAGTCCTGCATGTGGCGCGATAAATTCAGCGCTTGCGGCGAATTCACGACGGCAATCGCCGGATTTGAACTCGCGGGATTCAGCGGATTCGCCAGCAAATTGTAATTCCAGAAATTGTTGTCGCGGCGGAACATGGCGCGAAAGTCGTACCACTTATTCTTATCGATGTGCAGGCGCGAAACGTTGTTCGGGTCGCCGCCATAACCAAAATTAGTGAAGGTCAGATTGTCGAATGCAATGCCCTGATGGTTGATCGAATGCATGTCCATTGAAAAATCGAAAAGCCGCATGCCGGACTGAAGATTTTCAAACATGTTGTAGTTATTTTGATTACCGCCAATCATGCTGTCGCGGTAACCAAATTCCACTGACTGATGCACTAAGTAATTTCCCCACACCTTTCCGGGCATTTCTTCTTTGGGCGGAGCAGGAGCGGGTTTTGCGGGTGGAGTTTGCACCGCCGCCGGATCCTTTGTGGGCGGAGGAGTCTGCGCAGGAGGAGTTGTCTGTGTCGGCGGTGCCGACTGCGCGGGTGGCTGCGCCTGACCTGTAGGCGGGGTTTGCGTTACTGGAGGCGTCTGAGCATTTGCACACACGGCGCTCCCTAACGCTAATCCCAACACTGCCACCCGCGTCCAGCCGCGCACGAGGAAAAAGAGCCCGCAGGATGCCGGCGCTACGGTTAAACTTCGTGCGCGTCCGGCATCCGCCGCATTCCTTGCCGAGCTCGTGTGCGGATAAATCGCCGTCATGGCGCGCCCCTCTATTTGAAAAACGTGTGATCGAAATTCGAGCCGTGAATCTGCGAATGGCATAGCGTGCAAGCCTGATATTGAGCGGCTTGATTGTGGAAAGAAGGGGCGCCCGGCGCGTTTGCGAAGGAAGTCGTGTGGCATGACAGGCATAGCAAATTCACGTTGCTGACCTTTAGCAAGTGCATGTTTGGCGAACCGTGCGGCGTGTGGCATGCCTGGCAACCTTCGATCTTCACGGACTGATGCTCGAACACGAACGGCCCGCGTTTTTCGGCGTGGCAGGTGAAGCAAACCGCGTCCTGCGCCGCCGCCGTCCGTACCTGTTTCGCCGCCACGGTGCCGTGCGGATTGTGGCAGTCGTCACATTTGATTAGCCCCTCGTTCACACGATGATGAAAGGGCATTGCGAATTGGGGCTTCTGCGCGGCGTGGCAGGTGTAGCAAAGCTCCGGTTGTTTCTTCACCAGCAGAAATTCGGAATCCTTGCTGTGGTGGGATGAGTGGCAATCTAGGCAGCTCACGTTATTCTTGCTGTGCTGGGAGCGCGCAAAATCCATCTGCTCTTTGCCGGAAATGTGGCAGGTCAGGCAGCGCTCATTAATATTTTTTGGGCTGGCCGTTTTGAAACTGAAAATTTTCTTGGGATCGCCGGGATCATCCGCGTGCGCGGCGCCGGGACCGTGGCATCCTTCGCATCCTTGATGAGAAGCGCCGCCGTGCTTATCGAATGACGTTTTGAAGTGCGGCGATTTTTCGTAGCCCTCGAACAAATCTTCGTGGCAAATCTTGCAGGCGTCCGCGCCGACGTATCCGCCATTTGGCGGTGCTTGTGCAGGTGCTTGAGTAGCCGTCGCGGGAGGAGGGGAGGATTGTCCGGCGGCTTGTTTTTTCGTGCCGGTGGTGAATGTGCTATGTGAGGAAGCCGTGCGAGGAAAAGCAAACGCGCCGAGAGAAACAAAAAGTGTGATTACGGAAATCCAGAAGGCGGTTCCGCGCAGTGTGATGTTTGATCGTCTGGCCGTCCAACGAGACCATCTCTGCACCATTCACCCCTTAAGCTCATCTTCTACTTATCGAACTCGGTAGAGCAGTGACGCCAATCACGAACCGTTGTGACGGACGTCACAACTTACAGTTTCTGTTTGCGCCGATTTCAAAAGGGCAGCCGGGTCGCGCACTCCAAAAACCCAGATGCGATTCGGAGGGGGCCGGGAAAATTGGAGAGCAGTGGCAAAATCTCCAACTCCTCCGGCCCTCATTATTCTTCGATTATCGTATTCGATTGAGAATTCTAGAGATGTCCGCCGGGGTCGTCTGTCCAATTCCGCACACTCTGCGATTTTGTGATTCGCTCGCCTCCAAATCACTTGCAATAATTGAATCGGGTTTTTATCTTCGGGAAAACGAGGATTGCTGAGGCTTCTCGACGTTCATGAAGAACTCACGGGCGCGAAACTATCCAAATATTCTTACAACCCAGCGACCAACTGTTCCAACCCGGCCTTGTTCTTAATCGTAAAACTCGCACCCTTCATTTCCAAAAGTTTCTTCTTCTTAAAATCGGCAAACAGCCGCGTCACTGTTTCTCGCGACGCGCCGATCATCTGCGCAATTTCTTCATGCGTTAGCGCCAGCGTTACTTTCGTGGGATCAACGCCGGGTTTCTGACGCGCCGCCCAATCTAGCAAAAATCTCGCCAGCTTTTCGCCCGCCGAATGCGAAAGCCCGATGTTCTTCAACTCGTCCAACGCCGACTGATATTTTTCGCTCAACTCCTGCGCAACACGCAGCGCCGCGTCGCCATATTCCCGCAGAAATGCAAGGAAATCCGCGCGCGAAATAAAATTCGCCTGGCACGCCTCCAGCACGTCGGCGGAGGCTTCATAGGGTTTTGCGGAAATTGTGGAAGGCAAACCCAGAATGTCACCCGGCTCGGCAACTTTTAGAATTAAAGTTTTCCCGTCGGCTGACGAAGTGGAAAGTTTCACATGCCCTGTGCAGAGCACGAACACGCCGCGTCCCGCCTGGCCCTGGACAAAAAGCGTCGCGCCTTTCGGATAGGTCGCCGAGGTGGTGATTTCGTCCAGCCGCTTCAGGGCGTCCGGCGGCAAATTGCAGAACACGCGCTCATGCCGCACCGGGCACGAAATGCAATTTTCGATAATCTCAAGTCCGTATGGCGCGCGCATAGTGGCCTCGGCACGCATTATACGCGCTTTGGTGTTGCCGACCACTCGATAGCCTCTTTGCAATGCCACCGGCATCCATTGGCCAACCTTTTTGGCGTAATCACAGTGTGATTCACGTGGGCGCGATTTCAGGTGACGCAGGTCACCTTCATCCGTGACATGAGTCACTGTTCCACCGTAGACGGGCGCACATACTCACTTTGTTAGTTGGAGGACGCCATGCAAAAAACACGTCACGATCAACCGCGCAGACAGGAAACAGTCTTCGGAGTGGCGCTGCACCAGCGCGTGGATCCGAAGTGCGCAAATCCGGCATGTCCTGTGGTGTTCCATTGGCTTATCGGGGGAAAGTTTTTCAGATTTGCCGACCGGCACTGCGACTCGTGTGAAAGTAAAACGCGCGTCGCATCGCACGGCGAAAAAAGCTGCGGCGGACACTGCGTTAAGCATTTCTGGCTGTGCGAAAGATGCTCGGATGTTTTCACTTTGGCGTATCGAAAGCCGGAAGGCGTAATTCTGAAACTTCTCCGCGCTGAATTGCCGGAAGCGGAAGCAGCGGCTGCCGGTCAGTCAATGGCCGTCGCCGGATAGCCACTGCCGGCCCCACATACTCACAATGTAAGACGGAGGCTGCCATGCAAAAAGACGAACGAGATCTGCTGGATGTCCTGAAATTTGAACTTAATTTTCTTGAAAAAGGCGGCTACGGCCGATCCGTAAAAACTCCATGGCGGCCGCAATTCATTTTTGAAGATTCGCCCACCTGTATGAATTACGACAGCAAAGACAACAAAGCCCCTTGCCGCGAGTGCGTCCTGATGCAGTTTGTTCCACCCGAAAACTGGTCGGCACCCATCCCGTGCCGCCATATTCCGTTCAACGCGGAAGGCGAAACATTACATTCGCTCTACGCGCACGGGAACCAGTTTGAAACAGAAGAGGTTTATGGCAAATGGCTGCGGGAAACCATCGCAAAATTGGAAGCCGAATGCGAAAATCCGCATTCAAAAATCACGCCGCCGCAAATTGCCGAGCCGGTCGTCGGAATTGCGTTGCATCAAAACGCTTATCCCAAGTGTGCAAATCCGGCTTGCCCCACGGTTTTCCATTGGCTCATCGGCGGAAAATTCTTTCGATTTACAGAAACGCACTGCGCCCCCTGCGCCGGCAAATCCAAGAACGAATTGGTCGGCGAGAAAAAGTGCGCCGGTCATTGCGTGAAACATTTCTGGCTCTGCGATACGTGTTGCAATGTTTTCACTCTCGCGCACGAAGAGTCACAAGGCGTGGTACTGAAGCTTCTGTGGACTGAATTGCCGGAACCCGAAGCCGCGGCCGCAGCTTGCAAAATGGTTGCCGGTTAAACGACGGTCCGTGACCGCGCGACGCGTCGAATACGCGATTCTTGAATGTGTTCATTGTGGCGCAGTTCTCATGACCCGAACCGCTCTACGATTATTGAGCTTCGCAGGAGATAACCATGTCCACCACCGAACTAGCACTACCTACCGCGAACGTCGCAACGCAAGTCAAAAGCACCACGATGAAAGCGCTTGTTTACCACGGGCCCGGAAAAAGCGCGTGGGAAGATAAACCGCGCCCAACGATTCAGCATCCCAGCGATGCGATCATTCGCATCACTACTTCCACAATTTGCGGGACTGATCTCCACATTCTGAAAGGCGATTTGCCGGCCGTCACCGATGGACGCATTTTGGGCCACGAAGGCATCGGCGTGGTCGAACAAGTTGGCGCGGGCGTTTCGGAATTTCATGTCGGAGATAAAGTGATCATCTCGTGCGTCACGGCATGTCTTCGATGCGATTTTTGCAAGCGCGGAATGTATTCGCATTGCCGCAAAGGCGGATGGATATTGGGCTATCTAATTGACGGCACTCAAGCTGAATACGTTCGCATCCCCGAAGCTGACGGGAGCCTGTATCACCTGCCGACGGGAGCGGATGAGGAATCCATGGTCATGCTTAGTGATATTTTGCCAACGGGATTCGAGTGCGGCGTCCTGAACGGACAGGTAAAACCGGGCGACACCGTTGCGATTGTTGGCGCGGGCCCAATCGGAATGGCTGTGCTGCTGACCGCGCAATTTTATTCACCCGCGCAAATATTCATGGTGGATCTCGACGAGAATCGACTGGCCGTGGCGAAAAAATTCGGCGCGACCACGTTAGTTAACAGCGCGAAAGGCGATGCTGCCGAACAAATCATGAAACTTACGGACGGAGCCGGAGTTGATGTCGCCATCGAAGCCGTCGGCCTGCCCGCTACATTTGGCATCTGCCAGGCAATCGTCGGTGCCGGAGGACGCATCGCGAATGTGGGCGTCCATGGTAAGCCGGTGGAACTTCACATGGAAAAACTTTGGGACCGAAATATTTCAATCACTACGCGATTGGTGGATACAGTGACCACACCGATGCTCTTGAAGATTGTGCGTTCAGGAAAACTCGAGCCGAAGAAACTTGTCACTCATCGCTTTGCGTTGAACGACATACTGAAGGCTTACGACACCTTTGAACATGCTGCGAAAGAAGGCGCGCTGAAAGTTGTGCTGACGAATTCGGTCGCGCGCTCGTGATGTAAATAGAGTCTCTGAGACGCCAATCTTTGGTTGGCGTCCCAGAACGATTCGTGGCACGGCCATGCGCAGCACTTTACATTTCTCAGTTCACAATTTCAGAATCGCCCGAGAAGCCCCCGATTTCCATTCCGATGCAAACCCTAATCCCGCGGCCAACGCTCGCATTGCAACATTTTCCGCCAATGTGTTGGCCTCGATCGACTCCAGTTTTTCATCCCGCGCCACGGTAATCAGTCGACGAACAATTTCCATTCCCAATCCCTGCCGCTGAAATTTATCAGTGACCAGCACCGCAACTTCCGCCTCGTGCGTTCCCGCATTTTTGCTCAGCCGGCCGATCGCCAAAATTTCCTGTGCGCCGTTTGCGCCGGCTCGCACTGCAACCAGCGCCATTTCGCGATCGTAATCAATAAAACATTTCTGAATCAGCCGGTCGTGCGCCACGCGTTCACTCAGTTTTTCCATGTGGAAATAACGCAAATAGACGGAGCGCTCCGAAAGTGTCTCGTGAAAAACAATCATTGCCGGTTCATCTTCCGGCCGGATGGGACGAATCAGCACCGGTGTTCCATCATTCATTTTCCACGCGCCGACGTATTGCGAGGGATACGGTCGAATTGCCGGACGCGGCAATTCGGCTTCCGGCGTCTTCGCATCGTGCAGAGCAATCCGTGCGTCCAGCGCAACAATTTTTTCCGGCGAAGCCAGCAGGGGATTAACGTCCATCTCCTTAATCCACGGTTGCTCCACCACCAGCCTGCTGAACCGCACTAATATTCCTTCCAGCGCAGCCGTGTCCACCGGCGCGCGCCCTCGAACTCCGTGCAATGCTTTCGCGATCTGCGTCTGCTCAATCAGCCGACGGGAAAGTGTGGTATTCAGCGGAGGCAACGCCAGGGCGCGATCGCGAAACACTTCCACAAGTTGACCGCCCGCGCCAAACAAAATCACCGGACCGAATTGCGCGTCAACGCTGCTTCCCAGAATCAACTCGTATCCTTCTAAACGCACCATCGGCTGCACGGTGACGCCCTGAAATTGCGCGCGGTCCGCGTGCGCCGCCACTGCCGCCCCTATTTCGCGATAGGCATTCCGCACCGCCGCCTCGTTCTGCAGATTCAATTTCACGCCGCCAACATCTGTCTTATGCGTGATCGTCTCTGAGTGAATTTTCAGCACCACCGGATATCCGATCGCATTCGCGCCGACCACTGCCTCCGCTTCGCTTCCAGCGATCCTGGTTTCCACCGTAGGAATGTTGTACAGCGCCAACACTTGCTTCGATTCCGCTTCCGTTAGAAGTGTCCGTCCCGCCGCGCGCACAACTTCCAGCACTCCGCGAACTTTTTCCCGTGCAATCTCCATCGCCTCAACATCTTCGGCAAACGCCGATGTTTCATACAGCTCGCGCAAGTTGTACGTGTATTTCCACATGAAATCGAAAACGCGCGCCGCCGTATCGGGATATGAAAATGTTGGAATCCCCGCCGCGTTCAAAGTCTCCACACCTTCCGACACCATTTTTCCGCCCATCCAACTCGCCAGCAAAGGCTTGCCGTGAATCTTTGCGTGAGGCACCAATCCTTCGGCAACTTTTTTCGGATCGGTCATGCCCTGTGGCGCAAGTATCACCAAGAGTCCGTCACTATTTGGATCCTTCAAAGCAATTTCGAGGGCCTTCGCATACCGTTGCGGGTCAGAATCTCCCAAAATATCGATCGGATTTCCGTGACTCCAATGCGGCGGCAATAAATTATTCAACGCCTGCAATGTCTCCGGCGAAAGGGAAGCCAACTCTCCGCCGTTCGCAATCAGCGTATCGGTTGCCAGCACTCCCGGCCCGCCGGCATTCGTCAAAATCGTCAGCCGAGGCCCCCGCGGACGCGGCTGCTTCCCCAACGTTTCCGCCATATGAAACACGTCGGAAATCCGCGGCACGCGCAGCACACCGCAGCGACGTAGCGCCGCGTCAAACACTTCATCGCTTCCGGTCATCGCGCCTGTGTGCGAAGTTGCCGCCTTTGACGCCGCTTCCGAGCGCCCGGCCTTAATCACGATGATCGGTTTTCGCAGCGCCACTTCCCGCGCCGCCGAAAGAAATGCCCGCGCATCGCCCACCGATTCCATGTACATGACAATGTTGTGCGTCTGCGGATCATTTCCGAAATATTCGATCAGGTCGCCCCAGCCGACATCCAGCATCGAGCCTGTAGAAACAATTGCGCTGAATCCAACTTGCTCCGCCAAACTCCAATCCAGAACCGCTGTCAGCAGTGCGCCGCTCTGGCTCAGGAACGCAACATTTCCCGAGCGCACGATGTCCTGCGCGAACGTAGCGTTGAGCCCCACGTGCGGATTCATCACGCCCAGGCAATTCGGCCCGATCAATCGCATCGCGCCGCGCGAAAGTTCCGCCGAGATTCTCCGCTCCAGCGCCTGACCTTCCGCGCCGTGCTCGCGAAATCCCGCCGAAATTACGATTGCTGCGCGCACTTTTGCGTTAACGCATTCGCGAATCAGTTCCGGAACCGTCGGCGCGGGGGTAATAATCACCGCCAAATCGACTTGCTCCGGAATATCCCCAATCCGCGCCCAACATTTCAGCCCCATCAATTCCGCGCGCGCCGGATTCACCGGATACACTTTTCCCTTGAACGGGCCCGCGCACAGATTCGCGATTACCGTTCGCCCAACGCTATGCTCGCGATCAGTTGCGCCGATAACCGCAACCGATTCCGGTGCAAAAAATCCGTCCAGCGCGGATCGTCTATTCACAATTGCTTGGAAGTGTACTCCAAACTACGGAAGCTGGAGATTTCGCGAGGCATTTCAAAAACAAATTGGTCTGGCAGTCTGCGATGACCGCGATGCATGGCGACGGGGTGCCGCTGCATTCGCCTCCGACAAGCGCTGGTTCCAGAGTTCAGGCATGACGTACAGGGCTCGAACTCCGCCACAGAAATCGTAGCCAGCTATTCCCGCAGACTGCCAGGCCTTCTTCTACTGCACACGCGGTTCGCGACTCTTCGGTACGCGGACCGTAAGCACCGGGCACGGCGCTTTAGCAATCACTACTTGCACCGTCGCGCGTGAAAAATGTGTGGCCACGCTCATCACGTGCTTCACTTCCTTAACCCCTAGAACGATCAGATCCGGCTTTCGTGCTTCCGCGATTTTCAAAATCGCTTCTGCGGGCACGCCTTTTGTCACGATACAAGTGGGCGTGCTGCGAAGTCCTGCTTCTGCCGGCACAAGCTTTTGCAGCAAGCGCCACGCGGAATCCACATATTGATCCGCATGCACCAACTCCACGCCGCGCGTTTGCTGAATCACATTCAGCAGGGTCAAGTCGGACCGATGTTCCCGGGCAAAAGAAATCGCATACGGCGCCGCAGCCACTGACTCCGGTGAAAAATCCGTCGCGTAGAGGATCTCCCGCATGTTCAGATGTTCTTTCGCACTGCCGGCACACTGTGGCCCCACCGTCAGCACCGGACACGCCGCTCGCCGTAAAATTTCCGCTGCTGCTGACCCCAGCAGCATTTTGGCGGGGCCGGTCCGGCCACTGGATCCAATCACAATCAAATCGATGCACTGCAATTGGACTATCTCGTCCATCTCATTCCACAAACTTCCAGTGCCGCAAACCATTTCATGCGGTATCCCCGCAAAAACTTTGTGAATTTCTTCCGACTGTTGCTCCGCCAGTCGTTCTTCCATCTCCGCCATATTCGGTATCATTTCAGGCGTCACGAAGGCATAGCTAGCCGGCTGTTTCACGTGCAGCACATGTATTTCTGCCCCGTACTGCCGCGCGATTCCCCGCACATACGGCAGCGCTGCAATTGCAGCGGGGGAGAAATCGGTCGCATACAAAATGTTCTTTATCGATATTGCTGTTCGCTTTTCTGCTGCAACGGTGTTCATTGATCACCTCCCCCACGCCGACACTTTCGCACTTCCATTCGCAAACTGCAGTGATGAGAATCACTTTTCACCGTGACCGCTGTCACGTTCCGCTCCGGCTTATCCGCACAACCTCTCGCCGAGCCAAATTTCACCTCCGGTGGTCGAATGTGAGAAAATAATTGTTGTGAGATTGGGCTCAGATTTCACCGCGCCGGCAGCAACCGTTCGGCCTCACCTGGCTCATAAATCCAATCCGTTCCGAATTGCCGCCGCACTCACGATTATTATTCTCGCAGCAGTCACAATTTCCAAAGCTGTCGAGCTTAAGCCAACAACTCTTCACGCATGGAATTCCTACGTTCGTACCGTCATTTCGTCCATGGAGCAGCGCGCCAGCGGCGCCGTACCGTTCCTTTGGGTCGACGAATCGCCTGACTTGAAAAACCGCGCGCTTGCGGGCGAGTCTGTCGTCGCGCCGCATGATCACGACAGAATTCAAAACGGGCTCATCCATCACTGGGTTGGCGCAATATTTCTTCCCGGCGCTTCAATCGAACAGGTGATGGCCGTGCTCACCGATTACGATCGCTACAAAGATATCTACGCGCCGATGATTATGAAATCCAAATTGCTCGAGCGATCCGATCGCTCTGAAAAAGTGAATCTGCTCTTAGTTGGGAAAGCTGCGGGGGTAATCGGCGCGGTGGATACCGACGACGAAATTCAAACCGTGAAGCTTGATGCAACGAGAATTTACACTGTCAGCAATTCAATTCGCTCGCAGGAAATTTCGGATTACGGAAAACCCAACGAACACTTGCTTCCGCAGGATCAAGGGCCCGGTTACGTCTGGCGAACATTTGGAATCACGCGTCTTATGCAGCGCGACGGCGGCGTCTACCTGGAAACCGAAACGGTCACTTTAAGCCGGGGCATCCCCTGGGAATTTCGGTGGCTCATCGCGCCTGTTACAGAGCGGCTGCCGCGAAACATCATGATTCAAACTCTGAACGACACCCGCGAAGCGGTGAAGAAATCTAAGCAGCCATGACGCCGTGCTTTTGCCTATTTTTCTTGAATTGATCTCAGGAAGTCACATAGATTCTTAATGCGCTGGTGCACCGCCGCCGCGTTGTAATTCTCAATGATCTTAAATATCGGCCCCCACACCGGCATTTCCATCGATCCGTGCGAAGCGTAACCCGGCCCGAACTGAAGAGTATTCGCCACGCGTTCCTCTGGAAAATGTCCGTCGTTTCGTTTGGAAAGTAACGTCAGATTCGGCGGCGGTTTCCGAAATAGCGGCGCCACCGGCCCAAGTCCTTTGCCGTCCGGACCGTGGCACGAAGCGCAATACTCGTTGAACATCTGTTTGCCCGAAGGAATGTATGTTGGAGGAAGTTGCGGCCTGTCAGACTGGGGAGCCGGCGCAGCCGTTGCTACAGAACGCTGAGTCTGAATTCCAATTCCACACACGGCGAAAATTAAAACGCAAAAAGCAAAACTGTTACGGACACGCATAATTGCCTCCGCACATTCCCGGTCACCGCTCCATCATTACCACGCTGCAGGCGCGCTGACTGTGCGGAATGTCACACCGCATTGTGCGCGGGATCACATCACTCAAATCACGGACGCTTTATCCTCTTCGCATAAATAAAATGTTTCGCCTTGCTCTTTTCCACCGTAAAACCCAGCAGACGTTTTTCAAGCTCGTGATCCGCCACGGTAAAATGCTCGTGTTGACGCTCATGTTCGGCCCATGAATCGACGACAAATGTTTCCAGATATGTGTTCGGCGATTCCGTATCGTAATAAATTCCCCAGCGAGTAGCGCCGTCCCTGCGCCGCACTCTTTGATATTTGTAGATTTCATTCAGAAAATCCGCGGCCTTCGCCGGATCAATCACATAGCGAACGGAGACGAGCACCGGGCCCAGTTCGGATGGATGTTCTGTGGCGCCTTCCTGAAACAATTGCGGTTTGGCCCAATGATTCCATGGACTCAAATCCATCGAACCACTCGGCAGTCGAAAAGGGAATTGGAGAAGCAGCGATAGTCCAATCCCCGCGCCGGAAACGAGCAGCGCCCATCGCAGGCTTGTGCGTTCCGCCGCAAATCCCCAAAGTGTGCTGCCCAGCGCCACGCTTCCCTGAAAAACGAATAAATATGACGCCATCACGCGCGCCCGAATCCAATCCGGCGCGAGTTTTTGAATGATCGTGTTGAACAGTGACATAAATACTGTCCACGCCGCGCCGCCGAATAGCATCAGTCCACAGAGGAGTGCGAGATTGTTCAGCAAAGCGGTGCTTACAAGAATCGCGCCGAAGACAACTGTCGCAGCCGAGAGCACCACCTCGGTGGAAAATTTTGCGCGCGCCCGCTGCAGCACAATCGCGCCAAGCACCGCGCCAATTCCAAACGCGCCCAACATAAATCCGTAGCCGAACGGACTGTTGCTTAATTGTTTTGCAACAGCGGGTAGCAACGCCCAAAAGGAACTGGAGAAAAATATTACGATTCCCGATCTCACCAGCAAGGTGCGAATTCCCGGCGAGTAGCGCACGTACCTGATCGCCGCCCAACTCGCTTCCATAATTGACTCGGTAGGCAGCGCACTTTTTCTTGCCGGACGCTTCCATCGAAAAATTACAAAGATCACTCCGATAAATGAAATCGCATCGACGAGAAATGCGCCGGCAACTCCGATGGCTGCGATCACCAAGCCGGCAAGCCCCGGTCCCACGGCGCGGGCCAAATTGAATTCGATTCCGTTCAGCGCCAGCGCCGGAGTTAAATCCTCCTTCGACACGAGTTCCGGAAAAATCGCGCGCCACGTCGGCGCCTCAACCGCATCACCCAGCGAAAGCGCCAAAGTAAGCAGCAGCAAGAGCCAAGGCGTCATTGCGCCCATGAAAGTCACGACGGTAAGGATCACCGCGGAAATAAACATCCATGTTTCCGTGCCGAGAATTAGCCGGCGCCGGTCGAAAATATCTCCCAGCGATCCAGCGGGCAGCGCCAAAAGAAAAAACGGCAGTGCCGAGGCGGTCTGAATCAACGCAATGTAAACCGTGCTGGTCGTCAACGTGGTCATCAGCCACGCCGCGCCCATTGTTTGCATGAACGTGCCGATGTCGGAGACCAAATCCGCGAGTAATAAATTACGGAACAGGACCACGCGCAAAGGACGCCACGGCGAAAGCGCCGCGGAAGTCTCGCGTTGAGAAGGCTCAGCCATAGGGGAATAAATTTACATGAATCCAAGTAGCACCGACACTCTTGTCGGTGCATGGTTTCTTCGCAATCAAAAAAACCTGCACCGACAAGAGTGTCGGTGCTACTTAACCCTCTTGCCTCGCGGCGCAATTCGATACACAATCCGCCGACGCCAATTTCAACTCAACATTTATTAGTGTAAGAAAGGCTCCACCATGCGACGAACAGCGGCTCTAGCTCTTATAATCCTCGGTTTCGCAGTTTTCCTTCGCGCGCAAACTAAGCCGCCCGTAACTCCTGCGGACTACGGACAATTTGAAACGCTCGCGCCTGCTGGGTTCGGCAATGCGTCCGGCGGTCTTTCGCCCGACGGCAAGTGGCTTACCTATGGCATCAACCGATCGAATCGCAGCAACGAATTGCGCGTCACAAATATTGGCGACGGCACCACGAAGACTACCGCGTTCGGCACGCAGCCAGTTTTCTCATCGGATTCGCACTGGGTGGCATTCGCCATCGGCAATTCTGAAGCGGCGGACGAAAAACTTCGTCAGCAAAAAAAGCCCATCCAAAGAAAAATGGGATTGCTGAATCTTTCCAGCGGTGAGCAAATCGCTGTCGACGCCATTGAAACTTTTTCTTTTAGCCCGAACGGGATGTATCTCGCCATGCGGAAATATGCTCCGGAAAAGACAGGCGCTCCTGACGCAGCAGCGACCGCGTCAGACGCCGAAGAAAATCCTGCCGGCGCAACTCTGGTGGTCCGCCAACTTTCTACCGGACATGACACTTCCTTCGGAAATATTTCTGAATTCGCGTGGCAGGATTTGCCGCGCACTGGAACGCTTCTCGCCATGGCCATCAATTCCGACGACAAGACCGGCAATGGCGTTCAACTTTTCAACACGGAAACGGGAACCGTTCGCGTGCTCGATTCCTCATCATCTATATACAGCGGTCTGGCGTGGCGCAAGAACAGCGCCGATCTCGCCGTCCTGCGCTCGAAATCCGATGCGCATCGCGAAGGTTTTACATTTGCAGCGCTCGCGTGGATGAATCTGCCAAACACATCTGATCCCGCGCATGTATTTGATCCGACCGCCGCCGCAAATAATTTTCCAGCAGGAATGCGCATTGTTTCCTATCGCAAGCCAACGTGGCCCGAAGAAGGCGGCATGATATTTCTGGGCGTCGCCAAGTGGGAAGAAAAAATCGCGCCGGCGAAGAAAACTCCGCCGGCGAGCGACGCAGCGAAAATCGTCACGCCCGCCGACGGCGAAGAAGAACCTGCGTCGGTGGACATCTGGCATTGGAATGACGTCGACGTTCAGCCCAAGCAAAAATTACAGGCTCGCGCCGACCGCCAGAGAAATATGCTGGCCGTCTGGCACGTGGATTCAGGAAAATTGATTCCGCTGGGCCACGATCTCACCGAACAAGTCACTCCGCTCAAGCATTCGCAACTCGCGTTCGCGACAAATTGGGACGCCTACACTATGGATCGCACCATCGGCCGTCCCACCGCCGATTTATTTATAGTTGATTTGAATACCGGCGCGCGCGCAAAAATAAAAGATCACCTGATCGAAGACCGGCTCATTCAACCAAGCCCCAGCGGGAAATATTTAATTTATTTTCAGGACGACAATTATTGGACCGTGAACGTCGCCACGAAAGCCGTCACCAACATCACCAAATCCGTGAAGACGTCATTCGTGAATCGCGAATCCGACGAAACAATTAAGCAGAAGCCGCCCTTTGGCGTGGCTGGTTGGACGAAAGATGATGCCGCCGTAATCCTTTACGATAAATACGACCTGTGGAAAGTTTCGCCCGATGGTTCCCGCGCAACGCAACTCACCGACGGCGCGAAGGATCAAGTCCGCCACCGCTTTGTCCGCTTGAATCCCGATGACGAATTTATTGACGCCGACAAGCCAGTTTACGTAAGCCTCTACGGCGAATGGACGAAAAAATCCGGCTACGCAAAATTAAATCTGAACGGCACCATCGCTACAGACGATCACGCCATCTGGATGGACAAGGGAGTTTCGCGTCTCGCGAAAGCGAAAGATGCCGAAGTCTACGAATACGTCGTGGAATCTTTCGATCAATCGCCAAACGCATATATTTCCGGCGCCGATCTGAAAAACGCGAAGCAGGTCACCAACACGAATCCATTTCAGGCCAACTACGCGTGGAGCCACGAAGAATTAATCGACTACAAAAATTCGCACGGCGAACATTTGCAGGGCGCGCTCTACTATCCCGCTGGATACGAGCCGGGCAAGAAATATCCGATGGTCGTTTACATGTACGAAAAACTTTCCGACGGCCTGCATCGCTACAGCGCGCCATCCGAGCGCGATTATTACAATCCCGCTGCCATCACCGCACATGGATATTTTCTTCTCGAACCAGATATCGTTTTCGTGCCGCGCGAACCGGGCGTTTCCGTCGTCGATTGCGTCACCGCCGCCACAAAACGCGTGATCGATATGGGCCTCGTCGATCCGAAACGCGTTGGCGTCGTGGGCCATTCGTGGGGCGGATTCGATTCCGTTTATCTCGCAACGCACACCAACGGAGTTTTTGCCGCTGCCGTTGCCGGCGCGCCCATCACCGATCTGGTCAGCAATTACGGAAATCATCACTGGAGTTCCGGCATCGCCGAAACCGATCACATCGAAACCGGCCAGCAGCGCATGGAAGTTCCGCTCTACGAGGATTTGCAGGCGTACATTCGCAACTCAGCCGTATTTAATGTTCAGAATATGACGACGCCTCTGCTGATCGAAGTCGGCGATAGCGACGGCACCGTCTTCTTCCATCAGGGAGTGGAGCTCTACAACATCGCGCGGCGCGCCAAGAAGAATGTCGTACTACTCGAATACGCAGGCGAAGATCACGGCCTGCGCAAGAAAGCCGATCAAATTGACTACGAGCGCCGCATCTTTGCGTGGTTCGGTCACTACTTGAAGGACGAGCCTGCCGCAGCATGGATCAGCGGTGGAGAAAGTTTTCTCGATCGCCAGAAAGAAGTGAAGGCGCTGAAGGCCGCTCCGGAAAAATAGCTCTCGACGTCGATTCAACTGGCGCAACTGGCGCTCCAACCGGGTGCCAGCCGTCCGTGCGGTCACGCGGCAGGACCAAATTAGCATCCCGCCAAGTTTTGGCGCCAAACCGCGCTATGCAATGCGAATTTCAGGACTTGTCCCGCCGAATGGCCTTCAAAACGCGAAATGTCCCGAACTGCCCCGAATCGCCACTTGCGTGTTTCAGCATCCCGAATGTATATACCGCTCCACTGACCAGCATTTCCTGCGCGCGGTAAAAGTTGAAGCCGGTTGCGCAGGTCGCTTCCTAAAAAAGCGGTGGTAAGGGAATCTGAAAGGCTCATTCACGGATGGACTCGCGCGCGCCGGTAAGTCGTCGGGCAGCAATCGTGACGCCGTACCGAAAGATGATTCGCGACGCCTGCGCCGCAATTGTCTGTCGCCTGCGAAGCGATTTATCGCCCGGCAGTTTATTGCCGAACAACAGTTTCAATAGCCGCCTGCCGCGCGACCCAGACGTGCGCCGTGTCTGAAATCTGGCGGAACAAGGTCTTGCTGGCGACACTGTAAATACGACCTACTATTGCCGCTCGTTTCAAGCCCGCGCGGCGCTGGGTTCAAAAGGGAACACTCGGTGCTAGCAAGGAAATGTTTTTTTATTTTCGCCTTTTATTTATTGCCGGAACGCAATGAGTGAGTTATACCCTATCCACACTTGCTCCGTTCCGGGGATTTGGCCACGAACAAAAGCACGTCTGCAAATATTTTGCGTCACGATGGCGTGTGCAAATCAGAACTCACATGAAGGGAAACGCGTAATGAGAAACTTTGGTTCACTCCGCAGTTGGATTTCCGTCGTCGCGATCACAATTTTTATTCTGACGGGATCCGCTTCCCTGTCTGCGCAGAGCGTGCAAAACGCCGACACTGATATTCAGTACCACAAATTCGTTCCCGTCGTGCCGCCGGAAAATTCCAAGTTCGCCGCGGCGTCCACCGACCCGGCGCAAGTGAACTCCGCAATCCAGCAACAAGTCCAATTGTTGATGCAGGAGAAAGCCACGCGCACTCCCGCACAGCGCAAGATTGATTCCAACGTTCTCTATACCATCCGCATGATGCGCGGCCAGCAAGCCGCTCCGGGCGTCACTTCGCTCTACACCGGCATCGATCTGGATCAGAACAATCGCATCGTCGTCGACATTATTGCCGACGTCACCGACACGCTACTCCAACAATTGGAATCTTCCGGCGCTCTCGTGATGGCCGCCCACAAAGATTATCGCGCCATTCGCGCGCTCATTCCTGCCGACCAAATCGAAAGCATTGCCGCGTCACCCGATGTCCAGTTCATCGGCCGCAAAGCCGAATCGATGGTCTCCAAGGTTACTCCACCGTTGCGCGCCGCCACGAAAGGTTCTTTGGCGCCCGGATTTGAAGCTCGCGCCGCGCGAGTTCGCAAACAAATCGAAGCCTATTTGCAGCAGCACCCTGTCACGAGTGGTTCGCCGGGTATTCCCAAGCCCACCGGACAGGGAAACGTGACAACTGAAGGCGACGCCGCGCATCTCACCGCTGCGGCCCGTGCCACCTATGGCGTCAGCGGAGCTGGCCTGAAAATCGGAGTTCTGTCCGATAGCGTCAACAATACCGGCGCGGCCACGGCTGCTCAGGCTTCTGGCGACTTGCCACCAACTTGCCCCGGTCCCGGCGGCCCCTGCCTCACCATCGTTCAAGACGAACCTAGCACCGGATCTGATGAAGGCGCCGCAATGCTCGAAATTATTTACGATATGGCACCCGGCGCTACTCTTTTCTTCGCCACGGCGGACATCAGCGAAGCCGGTTTTGCGGCCAACATTCAAGCTCTGCAAACCGCGGGCTGCAACATTATCGTTGACGATGTCTTCTACTTCGACGAACCAGTTTTTCAGGACGGTATCGTCGCGCAAGCCGTTAACACCGTCACTGCCGCCGGCGCTTTCTATTTTTCATCTGCTGGGAATGAAGGCAACGTCAGCGTAAACACTTCCGGATATTTTGAAGGTGACTTCAATGACGCCGGTTCACCCGCATTCACATTTCCGGGCGGCACAAAAACGGGAACCATTCACAACTTTGGAACCGTCGGCACTCCTGTAAATGGAGACATCATCACCGCCGTCGGCGAAGTCTACACTCTTAATTGGGCCGAACCGCAGGGCGCTTCTGCGAATGACTACGATTTGTTCCTCGTCAGCTCCACGGGAACAATCAAGGGTTCCTCTACAAACATTCAGAGCGGAACGCAAAATCCTTTTGAGCAAATTGCCCCGCACGCGCTCGCCGCGGGTGATCGCCTCGTCGTTTTCAAAGTTACTGGCGCGACCTCTCTCGCTTTTGCGATCAACACGCTTCGCGGAACGCTTACCAACGTCACTACCGGCCAGACTCACGGCCACTCAGCCGCGACGGCTGCCTTTTCCGTGGCAGCGGCTCCAGCGGCTGCTGCATTTAACGGTATCGCACCCGTCGGACCGTTCCCGGGACCTTTTACTGGCACGAACCTGACCGAGACATTCAGTTCGGACGGCCCTCGCCGCGTCTTCTTCAACGCAAACGGCACGCCGATTACGGCAGGAAATTTCTTGTTTGGAACAAATGGTGGTGCAGTGCGAAATAAACCGGACATCACTGGAGCTGACGGCGTTTCCACGACGCTCCCTGGTGGGTCGGGTCTGAATCCATTTTACGGAACGTCCGCCGCTGCACCTGCTGCTGCTTCCGTTGCCGCTCTGGCTCTCTCCGCCAAGCCGACGCTCACTGCCGCTCAAATGCGTACCGCATTAACTTCTACTGCGATTGATATCGACGCCGCGGGATATGACAATGTGTCCGGATTTGGAATTGTGATGGCCCCGGCGTTGTTGAATTCTCTGGGCGTTCCCGGATTTGCTGATCTCGAGTTCGGCACAATCACTGCCAGCGAAAATCCCGGCAACGGCGACGGAGTTTTAGCACCCGGCGAAGGCGGCCTGCTTTCAATCCAACTAAAGAACATCAACGGCGTCTTAGCCGCCAACAACATCACCGCTGTTCTCACTACAACCACACCAGGCATCACTGTTACGCTTCCGGGCACCTCCGCCTATGCAAATCTTCCTGCGGGCACCGGCGTCGGCACGAATCTCACACCTTTCACTTTCACCATTTCGCCGACTTTCACGTGCGCTTCGTCGATTAACTTCACTCTCACGGTTACATACACCAACGGTCCCACTCCGACCAAGCCTCTCACTTTCACTGTGCCGCTCACCGTCAACATCAGTAACACTCTGGGTAATTCAACGCCCATCGGCATGCCCGCGGGAATGACTTTCGCCTCCGGCCAGCAGACGGGCAGAATTACTCGCAACGGTGTAGCCAGTGTCTGCGGAACCGCTAAACCGAATCCCGGTCTAACCACCACCGTAGGTTCCAGACAGTTTGATGCTTACAGCTTCACGCCGAACGCCGCCGGCTGCATGACTTTTAATCTCAACGCCGCCAATGGCGTCAACATCTACGAGGTTGCCTACAACTCCGCCGGATTCGTTCCAGCCGATCCGTCCATGAATTTTGCGGCCGATGCCGGCGCCAGCGGCACCGTTCAAACTTTTGGACTTACCTCTGTGCCCGGCAGTGCGAACACAATTGTTGTGCACGACATCAACGTCGTACCGGGAAGCGCTTCCCCCTACACCCTCTCGTTCCCGGTTTGCGTGCTCACTAATCCCGCTACCGTGAATCACCCTCCGGTAGCAGTGGCACAAAACGTCACCGTCGCCGCCACCACGTTCAACGGAACCGCCGCTGCAAACATCAATAACGGTTCTTCGGACCCTGACGTCGGCGACACCATCACGCTCACGCAAACGCCGCCGGGTCCCTATCCGGTCGGTGTCACAAGCGTTTTGCTCACCGTCACGGACTCGAAAGGCGCGATCTCTCAAGCCACGGCAAATGTCACCGTTGTAAATCCGCCGCAGATCACGACTCTTGTTCCCGCCACCATTACTGCGGGCTCCGCGGGCTTCAATCTCACCGTGAATGGCAACGCCTTTGTGTCCGGTGCCACAGTGAATTTCAATGGCGTCGCGCGTGTCACAACATTCGTTAGCGCCACTCAATTAACCGCGGCTATTCTCACCAGTGACGTCGCAACCGTGGGTACGCCTCCGGTCACCGTTACCAATCCCAATCCCGGCGGCGCAACGTCCAACGCGGTCAATTTCAGTATCACCGCTGGTAATCCGGTTCCTGCGATCACCACGCTCTCGCCCACCACAGCTCAGGCCGGCGGCGCGGCATTCTCGCTCACCATCAACGGAGCCGGTTTCATCAGCAGCTCGGTCGCAAATTGGAAGGGCAGCGCACGCGTCACAACGTTCGTCAGTGTCACTCAGTTGACGGCGGCAATCACCGCTGCCGACCTCACCACTTCCGGTGCAGCGGCAATCACCGTCGTTAACCCGACGCCCGGCGGCGGCACATCCAACTCCGTCAATTTCACGGTCACGGATTTCTCCGTCACTCCAACACCATCGACGCAAACCGTCACCGCAGGCCAGTCGGCCACTTTCACGATCGGGACGGCAGCCGTCGGCGGCACATTCACCGGCAATGTAACTTTCACCACCAGCACCCTGCCGAGCGCCGTGACGGCTTCGTTCAATCCCGCGTCCGTGGCGCCGGGCACAAGCACCGTCTTGACGCTCTCGACCACTGCGCGCACTGCGGTGCCGCCGATTCGCACACCGTTTAATCCCAGCAGCCCGATCCGTCCGCTGTGGTTAATTGCGCTCCTGCTAACGGCTGCGCTGGCCGCGTTCACTCTTGCGAAGTTCGCACGGCCGTCCGTTCGCCGTCACCTGTTTCCCATCGGCGCATTCGTTGTCCTGCTGATTTCAGTCGGCTACCTCAGCGGTTGCTCAGGCAGTGGATTCCCGAAGACAGTTACGGCACTCCTGCGGGAACTTTCCCGATCACCGTCACCGCAACTTCTGGTACCGTGCAACACACCACAACGGTTACGCTGATCGTGCAATAAGGAAAGATTATGCAGCAAGGAAGTTTGTGCAGTAGGAAAGCTTGGACAACCGGCAAGTTTATGTGGTAATGAAGCTTGCGCAATAGTTAAGTTTGTGTAACAGAACAGAGCGCGAGGCAGAAAAATTTGTTAGGCTATACGCTGCCTCATGAATAATATGTATCGGGTATAGTTTGTAAAAGGCCAAGGAAGGTTTGTGACGGAACCCGACTTCAGTCGTGCCGTTACAGATCGAACAAAGGGGGGTAACCCCTGCAACCGTCAAGATCGCGCACCCGAATTTCAACGGAGATAACGATGCGACGCACAAACATTTTGCTGGCAATTTTCCTGGCGGCGGTATTCGCGCTCACCTCTGCGCCATCCGCCCACGCGCAGGAGAACCCGAAGTGGGAAATTTTCGCCGGCTACACTTACATGCACTCGAATATCATCATCACCAACGCCGGTTTCAACTTAAATGGAGGCAGCGGCTCCGTTGCCTATCACCTCACGGACTGGTTCGCGCTCGTCGGCGAACTCGATGTCGACTCATTCAGGAGGTGTCACCGGCAAGCCCTTCACCCTCACCATCTACACTTACGATTTCGGTCCGCGCGTTTCCTGGCACAATCACACGCACCTAACTCCTTACGGACAAGTTCTGTTCGGCGGAGGCCACGCTGGCGGCTCGCTTTACACGAGTTCGCTCGGCGCCGGGCTCTTGCGATCGGCAGCAGCAACGATTTTAATTTCACAGCAGGCGGCGGCGTCGATTGGAAAGTCAATCACCGATTCACCGTGCGACTCGCGCAAGCCGAATATCTCCACACTCAGTTCGCCAATGCCGTGAACAACAGCGAGAACAGTTTTCGCCTGAGCACCGGAGTGGTCTTCACCTTCGGCCAAAAATAACAATCCCCGCAGCTGGGTGTAGCTCACGTTCTCCAAACGTGAGTCTTTTCATGTTTCGTTTTTGAATGGGCTGTTCGTGGATGCCGCACCCTTTGGTTTGTAAAGGGTGCGGTTCTTGATTTGGACTTTGGTTCTTGCGTTTGAATTTGAACTAAAGCCGGCTCGCTCGCACTCGAGTTTGGGATTGATTGGTTGATGTTAGGGCGCTGCCTGGCACGTGGACGACGTTAGTTTTTTCGATCTCGATGCCTATGTCGTCCAGCGAAATATTATGAGTTAGCAACAACTAATCCCGCAGTGCCTATCCAGTATGTGTCCCGTTTCCAATCGCTTACACCATATTTCATTAACAATCTTGTACCCCCCACCCCACCTATTTCTGTATGTATTGCAAATAGAGGATTTAGGGAAGGTGTGGAACTTGTGGAGCTACCCTTCAGGGAAGCAGAAGTGGTTCGGTCATTTGCATCGTTGCCCCTGGCCCGTCATTCAGAACGTCTCGAAGTTTGTCCCGCAGTGTTTTTCCTCTGCTTCTTATCAGCGCACTCTGTGCCTCTGCCGTAAGAGATCTTTCGTTTTCTTGTCTCACAAATCCCGAATTTCCGATTTTCCAAACTCCCCACCAGAAGCTGCACTATAATGCACTTTTTCGCTCGTTTGGCCCTCCTTCCGCCCCCAAAATCGTTCCTCCACCTTTGGAAATCCCCAAATCTAAACTAGAATCAACCCCGGTGACGCCCCTTTCTTCCATCCGAATTTTCGCTCAAACAACATTTCTCTTCGCCGCCGCGCTAACCATTCAATCCTCTGAAAAAATTCTCACGCGCAATTCCATCCCGGCAATCGACTCCGATCTCCAAAAATCGGTCGATCGCGCCATGGAAAAACATATCGGAACTTTTGTCGTCGCAGAAGTCTCCTCCGGCAAAATTCTAGCCTCAAATAATTTATACCTTGCGGCAATCACTCTTCAGGCTCCCGGTTCAACTCTAAAACCATTCGTCCTAATGGCGCTCCTGGAACTGAATCGAGTGGACCCCGCCCAAAAATTAATCTGCCACCGCAAATTGCAAATCGGATCCGCCCATCTCGATTGCACTCATCCAATTTCCATTGCCCAATTAAATTCCGACGACGCCATCGCCTATTCCTGCAACTCCTATTTCGCGAAGTCAGTGTTCGTCTAACCGGCAACGAATTGCTCCAGACATTTCGCCGCGCCGGATTCGATTCGCCAACTGGACTCAACGAAAATGCAGCATCAGGCCGAATCCATTTGCCCGCCAATAAAGACCAGATCCAATTAGAAGCTCTGGGCGACGACGGCATTGAAATCACTCCGCTCGAACTGCTGGAAGCCTACAGGAAACTAGCCCTGCGCAAGCGAAATGGTGACATCGGAAAAGACTCTCCAATATTCGCCGGCCTGGAACATTCTGTTGCCTATGGCATGGCACGTGCTGCAAATGTAGAGGAATGAAAGTCGCCGGAAAAACTGGCACCGCAGCGTCGCGAAATAATCCGCGCACCCACGGATTTTTCGTAGGCTATGCCCCGGCTGAAAAGCCGGAAATCGCAATGGTCGTTTTTATGCAGCAGGGAAGAGGGTTGGACGCCGCCGCATTGGCGCAAACTGTTTTTGAGGAATATGCGCGGGAGAAACGAAATCAGTGAGAGCTGCGAGAATATTCGCAATATTATCTTTTTTTGCGCCTTGTGCCGCGCTATGCGCAGGAAGTACAGGTGCGTCTTTTCGCGGCGATCGCTCCAAAATCATCACTGTCACTTCCACACAAGGTGATTTTCATTGGAGCGAATGTCCCACGTGCACAGATCACACCGAACGTAGCCTCACAATTGATTTCGTGCCTGAAAAAATCGACGGAGAATCGCCAAGTTCCACAGCAAAAGCATTTTTCATCACCGGAAATTATCAAATCATCCCAGCCGGTGGCCCAGCGTTCACCGCCGCCTTTCCAGTTCGTATCGAACGAAAAGATTCCGGGCTTCGTCGTAATGGTATCGATGCCAATGGAGCAATATGTTTCGGCGGTTTTGTCCGCCGAAAACGGTGCCAGTAAAAATGACGAAGCGCTGAAAGCCATGGCCGTAGCGATTCGCACTTACGCAACGCGTTTTCACGGTCAACACGCGCAGGACGGTTTTGATTTTTGTGACACCACACATTGCCAGACTATGAAATTAAGCGGAGTTGATTCCCGCAATCGCGCGGCCGTGGCGGGCACGAGCGGCGAAATTCTCTTTTATAAAGATGCTCCCGCCCAAGCTTTCTATCACGCGAATTGTGGAGGAACTACCGCCGCTGCATCCGAAGCTTGGGCGCGCGTAAGCGAACCATATCTGGTCGTACATTCGGATACTTTCTGTCCGATTCCCGGCGAGGTGAAATGGGAAACCACATTGTCGCCGGAGGAAATTGACGGCGCGTTGGCGATTTCCGGAATTTCGCCTCCCGAAAATTGGCGACAATCCAAATCGAATCGCGCACCTCCAGCGAACGTGTCGGAATTTGCAATTTCTTGGTGGAACTCCTCCGCACTTCTCGCTAACGGCCTCATCTTTTCGTTTTGCAATGGATCGTGAGTACGGATGGAACAAAATTCGCAGCGACCTTTATGAACTTAGGAATTCCGCCGGAAAAATCATGTTTTCCGGAAAAGGTTCAGGACACGGCGTGGGGTTGTGTCAGGCGGGCGCCGAAGAAATGGCGCGCGAAGGAAAATCGTATCGCGAAATTCTAGATTATTATTATCCCGGCACAAAGCTCCGCGCGGTTCCGGATCAAAAATGGCAAAGCAGGACGGACGAACTATTTGAATTGTTGAGCCAGAATCCTGAGTCGGACTCGCTGATACTTTCAACCGCAAATCGCATTCTGGCGGAGAACGAAAACACCATCGGCTGGAAACTCACATATCGCCCGCGTTTGCAGGTTTATTCCGCCATAGAGAAATATCGTGATGAAACCGGCGAACCCGGTTGGATCGCCGCGTCAACACGCCTTCACACAATTCGTTTGCAGCCAGTGGCACAGTTAAAGAGTAAATCGATACTCGAATCGACTTTGCGTCACGAACTTTATCATTTGCTGATTGAATCGAAAGCGCGCGCGGGAATTCCTCTATGGTTTCGCGAAGGATTAGCGCTGTATTTCGCATCGCCGGAGACTTCTGCAGCAACCGCAGCCGATTTGTCGGACCAACAAATGGAAGCGCAGCTTCTGCATCCAACTTCGCGCGAGGAAATGGAACGCGCTTACGCGATTGCGCAGCGCAAAGTTCGCGCACTCATCCAACAGTCTGGAAAACAGAAGGTACTTTCATGGTTAATCGTTGGGCTGCCGGGGGACGTTAGTAGCAGTGAACACAGCCTTCCACGCGGTTCGTCCAGTCACTGAACATACAACCATCCAAGCGCTAAGCGCGAGCGAGTAAGAAATCAATAATCGAATCACAAGACTGAACCATTCGTGAAGATACGAAGACTTTGCAAAATCAGGCGTCAAATCAAGAATAGTGTGCGCGGCAAAAACTCCCACAATTGCAGCGAGTGTTAGGACCAGCCAGTAGGAAAAACTTCCGACAGCGTTTTTCATTCTACGGAATCCTGCAAAACCTAATCCGCGAAAACCGTTGTTCGACGCAGCCGCGACGAACGGAAGAAGCAATCCAGGAATCAGAATCCAACGCAACGCGAAAGCGACGACCGCGAACGTGTTCTCCAAAGTGGAGATCGAAATATGCTTTCGCGTGCCAGCGGACAGGATCGAAGCGAAAATACGACGGAACTCTGTAACGCAACTCATCAAATTTATCCGTCAGCATCCAGAGAAAATAGATGGCGGCGGCACAGACGAGAATCGGCAGAATATTTCTTAGTGCGCGCAAAAACATTTTCTTAAGCGGGGCATATAGACTTGTGCCTACTTCGGAAAAATAATTTAGCGTGCCGCCGTGAAGAGTAAACGTCGCGGCGAGCAACAGGATCGCGACGAGCGCGTTCAGAATTACGTAGAACGTGTTTGCCACGGGAATTAAAAGCCATCCAGCGAACAATAAAAATAAAAGTGGATTGCCGATAAACTGAATCAGCCAGAGATGCCAATTCTGGAAGGCCGCTGCAGTGGATTTGCGCGCGATGGTCAGAGTCGTCATCACTTCACCTCCAACAAAAGCGCATCGGTCGTGGCGAAAATGGAAGGTTGATACATCGGCCGAACCGTCGCAGGGCTCATTTGGAATTTTCCGGGGTTCACAACTTTCAGCAGATATACGTACTGTTGTTGCCGGTTGAAATATGTTTGGAAAATGGCCGCGCGATCGTCGTGAAATTCGCGGCGCGTAAACCAGGATTTCCACCAATCGGGTTTCTGCTTCAGTTCGTACAAAACATCGCGCGTAATAAACTCCGCGCCGGCGGGAATTGGATCTTCCATCAGCAAATATCGCCATTCGCTTCCGCTTACAGTTACGCGCACGGCCAGAATATCCCCCACATGAAGATCGCCCTGCAACGAATCTAGCTTGTAAATGATCTTGCTTCCGGTATTTTCCGGTGAGAGACGGAAATAATCGCGCGTGATATTCAACGAAAGTTTGTTGCTCTGCACCAGCTTCTTGTCGTTGGAATAATAAGCACCGCTTGCAGACCAGTAGAGACGCCCGGTACCGGCTTTGTGAATGCGAATTTCATTCGCGCCTTCGTGAAGCGCGGATCGATCCAAATGAATTGCCGGTTGCACGGGATTAAATGAATCCGCGGAAGTGAATTGCCGTGCCGACACTTGTTTTCCGTTTACAAAAACTTCGGCGCGGAAATTCGCGTCGAGTTCGTGGCTTGCTTTCATATATTCCGTAAGTCCGAAAACAACCATCGCAGTTTGTTTTGTGCTGTCCCAGAAATATCCACCGCTGCGATGATTCACCAGCCAAAATGCGGCTTTTGGAAGCACAGCGCTTTCCGGCTTTTCCAAACTGAGCAGACGGACGGCGTAGGCGGTTGTTTCCGCGGCGTCATTAATTTCAAATTCCATAAAATAATCGTAATTCGCGGTCCATGATGCTTCGCTTTCGGTGGCTGTCGCAGTAGTGTCCAATTTGTCGGCGATTTCTTTTGCACGCGCGTGATCGCCTTTTGCATTTTGCGTGAGGCCCAGCATCGCGAGTCCTTGCGTTGTCATCGAACTGCGTTTGTTCCATGTGGATTCAATTTCATCCGTGTGCACGTCGGAATTCAGCGCGAGCGCGTAGACAACATACGCCTGCAGATCGGGCCGCATATTCGCGTGATTCGCTAGCGAGGTGTGCAAATACGTTTGTGCCTTTGCGATAGATGAGGCGTTCACGTCATAACCCGCGCCGCGAACTTGTCCGAATCCCGCGACGACATAAGCCGTCATAAATACTTGGCTCTCATCATCCTTCCACCAACCCCAGCCACCGTCATCGTGTTGAAAATCCAGCAGACGCGCCATGCCGGCTTTTATTTTGCTATCGAGATCGCCGGCGTTTGCGCTGGAAGGAATGTGAAGATCCTTCATCGCTTTCGCGACAACGACGTTCGGCAAAAAACTAGACATGGTTTGTTCCGTGCAGCCATACGGATAGGCTGTTAAATAATCGAGAGCGCCGAATATACTTCCAGCGAGCGACGAGTTCAAAGAAATATCGAGACTCGGCGAAGCTTGCGCGGGATTTCCGGGAAGAGTAATAGTTACATTTTCGTCTTGATCGGTGGCGACGAGCGATCCGGATTTCGCGTCAGTTTGTTTCACTCCTACGGGAATAATTGGAAGCGTGATTTCCAGTGCGTCGGATTCTTCGTTCGTCGAAGCTTTCGCGTCCAACACCGCGGATTGCATCGATTGCGCGCGAACACGCCAATCCGCTTTTGCTTCACCTTTACTGGGAACATTAATTACGGTGGTGGCGCCGGACAAAACTTCAAGCCCCTTCACATCCAGCGAGACGTGAACATCTTTTGCTGTGGCCAAATAATTGTGGACGATCGCGGAAATTGTAACTTCGTCGCCCTGCCGGAAGAATCGTGGCACGGCCAATCGAACCATCACATTCTTGCGGACGATTACGTTGTTGACGGCGCTTCCGACTTTCGTGTCCAGGGTTGAACCGCGAACCGTGGTGCGCCAACTTGTGAGTGAATCCGGGAATGTTAGTTTCGCTTCGGCGCGTCCGGAAGAATCGGTGTGAACGTCGGCGAGCCAGAGCGCGGTATCTGGAAATAGTTTTCTTACTTTTGGCTGGACGAGCGGCTCCGGTTTTAATTGAGCTAACGCGCGCGGATTTGTTGGCGCGCGATAGCTGAGAAACATTTCTTTTTTGCCTGCTTCGCCGCTGAAATAAAAACTCATGGAAGAATCGGTGGAGACGCGATCGTAAACAGGGCCGAAGAATGCGGCATTTATGTCGGCGCTGGAATCCGGATAAATTCCGTAAATGGCTTCGTCGACAACGCCAACGCTGAATTCACCGGCAACAGGGTTGCCTTGATAATCGCGCGCGAGAAGTGTGTATGTTGCGTCCTGGCCGGGTGCGAACTGTTTTTTGGATGGCTGAATTTCGATTTGCAGTTTTTGCTGGACGGCTGGAACTTTTATGTTTTTGTTCGATTGATAAAAACTGTTGTCGCGCAGAAATGCGACGGAAACGAATACGTTTGGTTGGTGGTCGGCGAGAATTGGTACGTCAATTGTGGGCGTTGCTGAAGTCGCGTGGATCATACGTGTGGATTGAATGGTTCGGGCTTCGGTGGTTACGAGTAAATATGTTTCCGGCATGCCGGTCATCACGAGAACGTGCGCGGTTTCTCCGACTTGATAGGATTTCTTATCGGCGACGAGACGGAGTTCTTTGCTTTCGCCGGCCCATGTTTGTTCGCCGGAGCCTGCAACCCAAATCCAATCGATGCCGGTGACTTCGCGATTTTCCGGGGTGGTTGCGGAAACTTTCAGCGTGAGGCTGCCTGTGTCTTTTGCGGTGAATGAAATTCGCCCAGTTCCATCGGCGGTGGTTTCTGAAGAAACGGTGTCCAGAACCGTCTCCTTTATCTGTGTGGAATAATCGTATTTTACGATCTGTACGCGAACGTGTGTGCGGATCGGTTTGCCGTCGTAATCTTTCGCGGTGACGGTGGCGTTGATGCGTGTGCCTTTCTGGAAAAAATAATTGTCGGGCGAAATGCCGACAGCAAAACTTCCATAGGTTGCGATCACAGAATTGTGTCCGGAGATTTCGCGATTCGCGGCGTCTGTAACGCGCGCTTCAATTCGGTAGCGCATGTCCTGGTGGTGGCCATTGAGATTTGTGGGAATGTGAATCTTCAGTTGGCCGTTTTGATCGAGTTTGCCGGATTGTTCAGAAATTTGTTCTCCGGCGTAATCTTCTTCGTCGGATTGATCGCCTTCTGCAAATGATTCGCCGCCTGAGAAATCGTTATCTTCGTCGTGATCGATGTAGGGCGACCAGAATTGCGAAGTGTGGACGACATATTTCACGTCGGCTCCGGCAACGGGTTCGCCGAAGAAATAGTGAGCGTCGATTGTGGCTTCGATCGAATTTCCTTGAAGAATTCTGAGTGCCGACGGGGTAACGCGCACTTCGTATTCGGGCTTTTTATATTCTTCGACGTGAAACCCGCCGGTGCCTTCGGAGCCATCTGTGCCATGCCAGCGGACGCTGATTGAGTAATAGCCAAGCGCGGAATCCATGGGAAGTTCGAGATCGCCATGAATTGTGCCGAACGATGAAACGGGGAAATCTATTTTGCAACATTGCTTTGCTTGCGGGATCTTCAATCAAGACTTGCACTTGTATCGCCCGCGGGAACTTTGTAATGTTCTCCATTGAACGCACGGAGAATCGCCTTGAAGTGAACAGTGTGAGTGGGGCGATAGACGGGCCGATCGGTGTAAACGTATGCGGTTAAATCCTGATCCGGCTTACTGCTGAGATTGTAGGACTCCGGAGTGGTGAGCGCGACATCATCACCATGAATTGCAACGACGCGAACGTCCTCATATTGGCCTTGGGGGAGCGGAGACTCGGTGATGCCGTTGCCATCGCTCTTCAGTTGGATATTTTCTTTTTTGTCGGACCAGATGCGAACGTCGGCGCCGGAAACAGGTTCGCCAGTTTTGCGATTCGCGGAAAATGTAAAAACCTGTCCGGGCGCAGTTTTTGTAATTACGCCGAGTTCGGAAACGATGACGATTGTGTAGGCGCGAAGATTTCCGTCTGTTGCTTCGAGCAGATACAAGCCTTTTGCAAGAGAAGTTACCGGCACGTTGACGGATTCCGACAAATAGCGCGGAGGCATTTCCTGTCGCCAGCGGGCCACCAACTGCGAACTATTCAACACCGGAACCTGAGCGAAAACGGCGGCGCTCCCGACTTTGCTCTTCAGGGCTTCACCCTGCGCTTCACGAATGCGGGCGCGAGAATTATCGGAAAATTGGCCGCGGAAGAAATGTTTTATGCGCCAGGAGAGATCTTTTTTCCAGTCATGGAAGCGCTCGATTAATGTTGGCGTTTCGATTTGTTCGGTTTCGCTGACGTGGCCGAAGTTGTGCGGGCTGTCGAGTTTTTCGAGGAACGCGGCGGGGTCATTAATCTTGTAGACGCGAAATTCGAGGGCGGTGACGTCGGTGGCATAAAGGTGGATGCCGATTTTTTCGCCGGGGAGAAAAGTTTTGCTGGTGGAGACGGAAAAATAGGCGCCGGGGCGCTGGCCTCCGGCGGGCACGAGAATGGTGAGGAACAGAAGGCTGGTAAGGATTAGTTTCGCGCGCACTTAGTTTGGCTCCCGCAAAATATTCCAACGGTAGACGCCGAGAAAATTATTGTTGCCCGGAACTGGACGCCATTTGGGCGACGGATGGTTCAGCAAGTCGGCGAGGCGCATGCGACGCATTTCTCCAGGATCTTTTACGTCCGGGCCGGTGTGGTAGACGACGAATTCATTTGCATTCTGAGGACCATTATTTTCCGGCGCCCATTCTCCGGGACCGATGAAGATCATGGAGTGGAAGGAGGCGTCCTGCTCGAGCTGGCGATAGAAAAGGAGGTCGCCGGGCTGGGCGACGCGGATATCTTTTGAAATAAACTGCGCGTTGAAATTTTTCAGAGTTTTGGCGTCGGCAAACTCGGCAAACGAGCCATCCTTTATATCTGTGGGCAGGAACGGGCCGGAGCGGACGCGGAAAAGTTCGGCGCCGAGCGGAGTGGCCGGGAAACGATACTTTTCGATGGAGGGCAGAGCGGAGGGCGGCTTGATGCGATTTTCAATTTCCCAAGTGTCATCGCGTCCGCGAAGAGCGTTGCGATAGGAATAACGGAGAAGGGCGGCGCAATCATTGATTTCCTTGGGGAGATCTTGCGCCGGACGAAGTGCCTGGAATTCAGCAATCAGGACGAAGCGCCGGCGAAAGGTGTCTTGATCAGAAGGAGAATCGAGGCGGAGAAAGTTGGGCGTGCCGTCGTCGAAGCGGTCGCCGAGATCGGGCGCGCTCGACGCGCTGATCTTTCGGGAGGCGGATTTGGGCGATGAGCGTTTAACTGTTGGTTGCGAGGCGGAGACGTGGGCCAGTTTTGCGGCGCCGACTGCGAGCGCGACGGTGCAGAGGATGACGAGCCAGAGTTTGCGTTGACGAAGGAGAGTCATACTATTTTTTGCCGGTGTGATGGTGAAGCAAATTTGCGGCCAGATTCGGATCGCGATTTTGATTGGCGAATTTGCGCGGTGACGTTGCGTTGAATGTGTGCAAGTTTGGACGCCCGTGTTTTGTGTGACACGAAGTTCGACGAATCTTTTGCATGAATATGAGCGCGACCGGCGGGGGAGCGTCCACGTTGGAGGGAGTCTATAACAGACGGCAGGGAATTTCAGGAGTGGAGAGGGTTGGTGGGCCCGCCAGGACTCGAACCTGGGACCGACGGATTATGAGTCCGCTGCTCTAACCGACTGAGCTACAGGCCCGTAGCTTCGCAACATCGTACACCGAAAAGACTTAGAGGTGATACACGGCCTGCGGCTCGCTTTGTTCATTTTGGCCGGTGCTAGTTTTGGTGTCAGTTGGCCGCGCAGAATCCTTCGCGATTGGTTCCCCGGTCAGCCGCTCAACCGCTGCAAGTTGGTGCGTTGGGGCTAGGTGCGCATATCGCACCGTCATTGCGATGCACTTGTGGCCCATTAGTTCTTGCACGGTGCGGATGTCCACCCCGGCCATCACGAGGCGGCTGGCGAACGTGTGGCGCAAACAGTGCCAGCTAAACGTGCGAATCTTCGCGGCCTTGATCGCTGGCTCGAACCAATAGCGCGGCCCGGTCAATCGCCCGCCGTCTGCGTTGCGAAATACCGGCCCGGTGCCGTCCGTTTGAGCCTTTAGCGTTTGGAGCGTGGCCAGAGCGGTAGTATTCAGCGGAACGTGCCGCAATTCGCCATTCTTCGAGCGCGGGATTGTCAGCACGCGGCGCGAGAGATTTACATTCTCCCACGTCAACCCGTACATTTCGGAAAGCCGCATTCCAGTATTGAGTGCCAAGTCTAGCTCTAACAGGTGATCGGCCCGCTTCGCTTTAACAGTTTCCGATAAACCCTCGCACAGAGTTTCCTCTAAAACTGCAATGGCAGCGCGGAGTCTCATTTCCTCTTCCGGCGTCAGCCAGCGAATTCGAGCGTTGTTTTCTTGCCGGTGCTTCACTAGTTTTGCGGGATTCACGGAAACCTTGCCGCTCTCAATTCCGAGGCGATAGGTAAGCGAGATCAGAGCGCGGAGACGGTTGACCGTGGCCGGTGCCCAATCGTTCTCCTCTGCGGCTTCCGTCATTCGGCGCTCGATGTCTTGTGGCGTGACTGATTCCGCCGTCCAATCGCGGAACCATGCTAGTAGCCGCTCCATGCGGTTTACATCGTCGTGATAGCTGCGCTTGTGCGCCTTTGAGTATGCGAGGCAATCTTGGGCCAGTTCGGTGAAGCTAATGAGAGGCGCTCGCAGTCGTTCAGGCAGTTTCTTTCCTTCGAGAGTTTGCATTTTGCGTTTACGGTACAACTGAAGCGCCGCGCTCTTTGTGCCCGCCTTCTCGCGCCGGATGCGGCCAGTCGAGTCGCTATGCCGAATCCACCAAACACCTGAGCCGGGAAACTTCTCGAATACTCCGCGCTGT
Organism: uncultured Acidobacteriota bacterium; assembly: GCA_963778235.1. Lineage (GTDB taxonomy): Bacteria > Acidobacteriota > Terriglobia > Acidiferrales > UBA7541 > DASTCZ01. The sequence goes on from CAVZTQ010000004.1 coordinate 1,854,204, forward strand.
CTCATTACTTCCTCGCTTTCTTTGACCGTGGACGCCCGCCGAGCTTTCCCCACTTCTGCATTCGCTCGCGGAAACCTGCCTCGCCCCACTTGAGGCGTCGCGCCGCCACGCTTCGCTTTGCTAGTTCTATTGCGGCCTCTGTGACACTTTTCATAAATTCAATATAAGCTACCGCTAGGTTATTGTCAAGAGGGAATCGAAGTGCTAGGATGCGAATATGAGTGCAGGGAACCGCAGGGCAATCCAAATAGACCGGCCCAGCATTGGTCTAACGCAGCGCGAACTGGATTGCCTTGACGCCATTCGGAAGGACGTAGAGGCGCGAGAGGCTCTGCGCTTTCTCGTAGAAAAGGCGAGGCGCACAGAGGAATGGTGGATCACTACTTTTGTGGTTACTGTTTGGACGGAGCAGACGATTAGAGAATCCCAAAAGACACCGCCGGGAGAATCCGAGCCAGAGGAACTTCTAAAAATTGTGGGTCGGTTATCTGAAATCGCGACAACAATTCGCAAATTGAACACTGAGAAACATTGGCGCACAGATTGCCCGGACGCAGCGATATTTTCCGACGACGAAAAGCGTCGGGAGTACGTCGCGGAAAACACTTGGATCGAATACGTGAATCCATCCGCGTTCGACAATATGAGCGAGGCATTCAAGAGTTTGCCGAACATTATGGATATGTATGCGAAGAGTGTACGCATGAAAGCGATGCGCGAATTTGGCTACCGCAGGTTGGATAAGGGAGGGCCGAATTTGCAGCACAAAATGGAGGTCGGCCTGCTCGAATACGTTCAAAAACTGACCGGGAGGAAATACCGCGAAAAAGTGGCGGCCATCCTTCGAGTCGTGAATGCTCAGGCCGGAGTTCGCCCTGTCGAATCGGAGTCGCTCCGCAAGAGAGAGCAGAGAATGAAGGCGAAGATCAAACAGTAAGCCCGCAACTTCCAAGCGGGACATTTCCAAAAACATAATTTCGTCGGATGTACCGCGACGCATTGCGTGCTGTAGCGTAGTCTTTCCGCATCATGCAAAGCGCAATGAAGCTCGCCGTCAGCATCCGAGAGGCAGCCGCAATGCTCAGCGTCTCACCTCGCACAATTCAAAGTTACATTTGCACGAAGATTATCCCTGCCCGGAAAATTGGACGCCGGACCGTAATTCCGGTGCGTGCACTTGAAAATTTTCTGCGATCCGATCAACCGTCTCCGAAGCCGAAAGTGGAGGTCGGTGCCGATGCTCGCTGAAAAGCACGCGAAAACAGGCAGTGCGGAAATTGACGGCACGTTGCCTCACAATCTCGACGCGGAGCGGGCACTACTAGGAGCGATCATTCTAGAACAATCGCCCACAGCTCTCTCAATCGGTGCGGATGATTTTTTTCAGCCGGAGTATCGCGTCATATTCCGCTGCGCGTGTGAGATGGTTGCTGAAGGTACAGCGGTTGATCTGTTGACGCTCACGGAAGGGCTTAGGACTCGCGGAAAATTGGAAGTCGTTGGCGGCGCTGGAATTGTGGCTTCACTGGTGGACGGAGTGCCACGGATCAGCAACGCGGAGCATTACGCTCGCATTGTTCGCGAGAAGGCCGAGTTGAGACGGTTGGCGAATGCTGGACAAGCGATCAAAGAAGCCGCACTCGAATTCGACGCGACGCCAGACGGCGTGCGAGCCAATCTCCGAAACGCGATTTTAGCGCCAGACATGGCGGGGCAGCGTTGCCTAACAGCCGTCTCCGCGAAAGAATTGCTGAGTCTCGAATTAAAGCCCCGCGAAATGTTATTAGAGCCGATTCTGCCGGTGCAGGGACTTGCGATGCTCTATGCTTATAGGGGAATCGGAAAAACATTTTTGGCGCTGGGAATGGCGACGGCGATTGCTGGTGGAACAGAATTTCTCCGCTGGAGTGCCCCCAAAGCGCGAAACGTTCTTTACGTTGACGGCGAGTTACCTGCCGTGACGATCCGTGATCGCACAGCGATGATTGTGGCTGGACTGGAACAAGAGCCAGCCGAAGACGCGCTCAGGATTATTACGCCAGACTTGCAGCGCGGCCCGATGCCAGACCTTGCTACACAAAAAGGCCAGGAATTTTTGGAGCCGCATCTTGACGGAGTTAGCTTGCTGATTCTCGACAATCTCTCTGCGCTGTGTCGGTACGGAGTTGAGAACGAAGGAGAGTCTTGGATTCCGGTACAGGAATGGGCGCTCTCGTTGCGCCGTCGTGGTATCTCTGTGCTTTTCATTCACCACGCGGGAAAGAATCGTTCTCAACGCGGCACGTCCCGGCGCGAAGACTTGCTCGATACCGTAATTACGCTCAAAAACCCGAAGGACTATGAAGCGAGCGACGGATTGCGCTGCGAAGTACATTTCGAGAAGACGCGGGCAATGCTAGGCCAATCGGCAAAGCCGTTTGAGGCGCGAATGGAGAGCGGCCCGGACGGGAGAGCAATTTGGACAACTCGCGACGTTGAAAACGCGAACGCGGAACGAGCCGCAGCACTGTTCTCGGAAGGGGCCACCGTGCGCGACGTTGCCGAGGAGTTGGGGATCAGTAGGTCGAGCGCAGGAAGGCTCCGCAAGACGCGGATTGCGGCACAGAATGCTGGCGTGTCCCAGCGTCCCACGATGTAGGGTTGAGACAATGGGACAGTCAGGCTCAGTTAGTCTTAAAGCTCTTGCTCTCAATATCTTGGCCGCCAACAAGCGCGTCCCAGCCGATCCGTCAAGCGGGACGACGAGCGGGACAAAGCCCGAAATCCTTTGCCCCGTCGTGAAGCATGAGCCACAAGTGCCCCGGACAGCGCAGATCGCTGCGTGTGGCTCGCCGCACTGCGCCGGGTGCTATGACGTGGGCGACGGTAGAAAGATTCATCCTCCGAAGTGCGGAGCCGGGTGGGTGCAATAAGTGCGAAATCGCAGTCATCTAGTCGTTTTGGATATGATTGAGGAAGACTGGCAACTCCGCTAAAACGGTCACGCGTGCCATCGCCTGAAACATCCCGACGAAACCTCGAAATAGCCAAATCGCGTTGGCGAGCGCCCCGGCCTTGGCGCAGTCAATCAGAATCTCGTTTGATTCGCGCCCTCGTGTGGCACTGGAGTCTGGGTTATGGGCCGTGGTGCTCAGGGCGTGCGCTCGCTCGATGGCTTGGCGTCAGCCACACTTACATTCAGAAGCTCGCTCGGACACTACCAAGAAGCGAGAGCGACTTCTTGAGAGAAGTTGCGAACTATGGCGTACCTACACTCGAACGGCTAAGACGCGCCCGTGAGGCATCTCGGCAAGAGAGGGAGTGCGGATTGCTTCGCAAGCAGCCACGCTGGAGAATAGTTGAATATAAATTCGGCGGCACCGTCGCACGAACTTTCGTCCAAACGAAACCCAATGCTGCAACCTTGGTGGCCAACAATCCCTTCCTGCCAGATGCACCAACGCCGATAATTCCAAGTCGCAGAAAACTCGATAACAACGCCATATACTTTTGGACTCTCAGAATGAATGGCGCACGCGAGAGGGCAATGAGTCCGTCGCGTCCGCGTAAGAGGTTTATTCTGAACTGGTAGAAGCAGGCTTTCAGACCCTGCGGAAATCAGTGCGCGAAGGTGATGCCGCCCATTGGGCCGTTATACACCATCACGAAATATTGCAGAAGGTCTCGGCCAACTAGAGCGATAAGAGGCAGCGGCGTTCCGGTATTCTGACCGACTATGTTGCATCCAAGTACCTGATTAAAAGCGAGCCCTACAAGCTGCGTTCCGGGAAATGAAATACTGGCCGGAAACACAGGCTGTTGTGCCGCTCCGTGCGCGCCACCAACCATCGCCACACCAACTGGCTGGACTCCAAGACTTTGGAACACGCTGTTGTCTACGGAGGTGATTGATGCGCCCGTGTCGATTAGTGCCATTCCGTTAACAGGCGCGGGCACGGGCGCATTCGTTGCAATGAGGTGCTGCGCGAGCGCGGGGGGTACTGCAATTTCCACGGGAATGATTGGCCCAAATTGGCGAAGATTGTCAGGGAATCCAAATTGTCCTGCGGGCCAATAGGTTCTGTTATAAACGGGCATTCAAAAGCCCCACGGTTAACGTCGCTGTAGTTTCTACGGGATCATCCCGAAGAATTTGCTTCACTAAGAACGTCTGGCTTCCAAACAACTTAACTCCTTCACCATACGCACTCTCGGCTTGATCGAACACTCCGAAAAGCTTTTCGCCCTTTATGAGCGCAAACTTTCCTTCATGGTTTTTTATAAGTTCGGCCCTAATCGAGTTGTAGTATGCGACTTCCTGTTCTAATGGCATGGCCTCTCCATTCGGCATACCCGACAAGCTCCTCTGTAGTTCGTCAGACTAGATGCATTATAGCTCACGGAAGTTATTCCAAGTCCACTTCACGAGCAGCACGTTCGTGATTCAAAGTGAGTAGGCGTTCCAACAGTTCTGCATCTGTCAGAGTTGGGGGCCAGCCGTATGCGGCAAATACGGCTTCGTCCAGTTTTCGGTGCACTTCGGCGAGCCAAGTTGGGCGGCTGTTATACAGGTTTGTGAGCGTGCGCTTCTTCAGATCGTCTGGGCTAGCGTTTGGCGGATTGAGCCACGCATCGCGCTTTTGTACCAATTCGCGTATAGCGTCGGCAATTGCGTTTATCAGCGGGTCGTCACTCGGCTCTTGGCTGGGAGCCCACGGGAACGGGAAAGTTTCAAACGTCGAAGTTGGAGTGTAGCGTGGCCTATCTTCGAGCGCGGTACCCATGTGTAGTGCCCAAACTTCGTGGATTCGTGAATGGAGTACACCTAGAAAATAATCATCCTCACGGGCAAAAACGAAAGTAGCCGAATCCGCCAAAGTGCCTTTCGGTAGCCATGAGAACAGTCGGAACTTCGAGACTCGCGGAGTGATAATACAGCGGCGCAGAGACGCTAGTGTATTGCGCATGTCTGGCCGGGGCTCGCCGTGAATCCACCACTTCTCGCGATAACTTTCGCGGTTATTTTCTTGGCGTGACGGATAAACATGCTCTCGAAGGTACTCAAATGGCTTTTCGTAGAGAGCGGCTTCGCCCTCGGACATGGTCGCGCCAAAATCTATGATGAACATTCCTCGCGGTCTTCGCGTAACGTCCATTGCATTAACCCAAGGTACGACCACGTCCGAGTTTGGCAAGCCGTTCGGATTTAGCGGTGCTTCTAGCATTTTGAGTGCAACGTCCGCCGGAATATCAAACGCACCAATTTTTGTCGTCCCCATAAAACAGAGACCGGCGTTTTCTTTCAGAATTGTGGCCGATGTAGTATCTGCTTCACTGGTGAGATCGGCATGGATGCGCATAACTCGCTGTCCATCAAGCGTGCATTCCGTTTGTGAGCCATCATCAAATCCAATAATAGAGACGTGGACGTTGGCACCCTCCAAAACCCAGTCGCGATCACTCCACGCCATGAAAATGCCGCCTGTTTCAAGAATTCGCTCCAACACAGTTCGATTCGCGCCGCCTCGGATACCTTGCGTCGCGAGTAGCCCAACCCGTTCTGTTCGTCCCACTTCGACTTGTGCCCGTGCCTTTTCAAACCAATACGTCACGAGATCGGCTTCCTGGGGTACCCGGCCAGAGTAAATTCGGAAAAGGGAGTCTACATAGCTGTCGCCTAACTCTGTGCGCAATCGTTTGCCACCCAGAAATGGCGGATTGCCAATAATAAAATCCGCACCCGGCCAAGTTGACTCTGTGGCGTTGCCGTCTGCATCGCGAGCGAGAATCGCATCGCGGTGCTGAATGTTATCCAGCCGACGCAAGATAGGCTCGGTAGGCCAACCCATACTGTTTTGATTGAGCCATTGCAAATAGCCAATCCACACAACTACCGACGCGAGTTCTTGCGCGTAGATGTTGGTTTCCAAACCGTAAAGCTGCGAAGGATGTATCTGTCTCTCAAGAAAGGTAGGAAGGCCGTGCTCAGCAGAAAAGACGCGGGCCTCATGCCACAAATCGAGCAAGCGGCGGAGTGCGAGATAGAGAAAATTCCCGCTGCCGCAGGCTGGGTCAAGGACTCGGATGGCAGACAATTCCTCTATCCAGTTGAAAATTTTCTCCTGTAATTGCTTCCGAATTTCTGAATAAGCCGCGCCCTTCTTATTTGCGGCAGATTCCGCCAGCGCGGCGGCTTCGGCCTTTACTGTGGCCCAACGATGTTGCAGCGGCTCAAGTACGACCGGCTCGACGACGAGCGAGATTTCATCTCGACTGGTGTAATGTGCGCCCAACTGTGACCGTTTGCCGGGATTAAGACTTCGCTCAAAGAGTGTGCCGAATATCGCAGGTTCAACCTGCGACCAATCCAGTGCGGCTGCTCTACTCAACACACTCATATCCGAAACCGCAAACTCAAACGCTTCATCGTCGCCAAATAGCCCGCCGTTGAAGTAGTGAATATCGTGAAGGCCAAACGTGCTGCCTTTCGTGGACATGGCGGAGAAAAGCAGGCGGAGCTTTCGGGTAAAATTCGACGGCTTAGTTTTATCGGTTTCAATCATTTGGCGGAAGAGATGGTCAGGCAGAAGGCCGATGCTGTCCGCGAACAGGCAGAAAAGAAGACGCATGAGGAAATGAGCGGCTTGCTCCGACGCTATACCATTTTGCTCCAGACTGTCCGCAAGTTTGGCGAACTCCGAAGCGACGCTCTCAGTGACGCGAGCTTGTGACACTTCCGGGCGGAGCAAGTCGGGATTCGTGAACGCAGCCCGTAAGACTTCCAAAGGCGGCAGAGCACAGTTCGCGGTTGGCTCAGCGGTTAACAGATCGTGAAGCGTAAATTTGTAAACAAGCGGACGGGTACCAGTAAAGTTGGTGTGAACCTCAAATCGCTCCTGATCGCACGTAATAAGCAACGGCGGATTCTCGAGATCGCCCTGATAACGCACAAGTTGCGTGAATGCCGCACTCAGGCTCTTGTGTTTCCCCTTATACTCCCAGCCAAAAAAGCCACGTTTCCAAACATCGGCAAAGCCCTTCCCGTCGTCGAGCGTGGCGACGTGCTTCTCAAACGTGAAATTTTCGCCGCTTTGGTCTGCCGCTGCCGGATGCGCTTGTCCAAGCATTTCGCAGAGGTCAATGAAGTGAGAATGCGACGCGGCGCGTTCCGAAAGTGTGCTGGCTTTCCAACGTTCGACAAACTCAGGTACTGACAGTCTAGGCATATGATTTTGTAAGCAGTTTTGGCAGGTGCGCATCTCCGGCGGGAAAGTATAGCGTAGGTCGCTCAGCAAAAAACGCCTAAGGTTTGCGTGATTCGACAATCCTCAACAGGTGACTCGCGAGCATTATGATTTCCGCACCGTCCCTCGGATCGTTGATCGTCCCGGTACGATGGCTCGAAGCGTTCTTGTAGAGGCCAATGGCTCCGGCGAACAGGTCAGCGAGCGAATCTTGCTCTGCCTTTAATGCTGCCTTGTCAGTCAGTGGGCCATTTGCGGAATTAAAAGCGTCTCGCATGAGCTGTTTCCCATATTTTTCTGGGCCGAAGTTCCCGGCTTCGCGAACGGCGACCTCAACTTCGCGAAGGGCCTCGAATACTGCCGTGTCATACGCACCCCGCATGAATGACGGATGAGCACGGGCGTCAACGCGGGGATGTAATAAAGAGCGAGGCAGCACCGTTGCGCGACGATAGGCGGCGAAGGCGTCGCGGTCAACTAACTTGCGCCCGCGCCGAGTAATAAAGAAACCGTGGCTTCCCGACTCCGGCACCGGAGCAATTAGACATTCTCGTTCGAGCCATGCCCAAGCCTCAGCGAACGCGAGTTGGATTTTGCTGCGGTCTTCTTGCGGGTAACTTGTAATCCCGTCGGAGGTCATGAAGTTGTAGCGATTGAGTTGTTGTTGCTCGTGAGCGGTCAGGGAGTTGAAGTATTCAATCAGTACGCCCGCGAGTTCCTCAGGCTCCAATTGAAGAATTGAAGCAACGTCTGGAACCATTTGGATTAGCGATCTGGGCATAAGATGTTCCGTCCGTGAAGCTACTGGAGTTGCGATCAGCGGGGGCAGCCGGTGTCAGTTCTGGTGTCAGTTCGTTCTTCGTTTCCCTTCGCTCCAATGCGCGGCGCTGCGTGAGTCGAGAGTCATCATAGGCGCATCCGTATTGGCGTTTTTCGTTGCTCTGCGTTTTGGTGCGCCCCTGTGCAGAATAGCCTCGTGCGCATTATGAGTCCGCTGCTCTAACCGACTGAGCTACAGGCCCACGCCTGATGAGACATCCTACAATGAAAATGGGGTGGCTAGAAATGTTGGGCATGTGGCTGAAGCGATGGTCGGTGATCGGACGGGAGATTGCGTGTCGCCGCCGCTGGACTTTTTCCGACGACGGCGACACGCGCGATGAACTAAGATTCAGGCGCGGGCTTTCTTCTTCAGCATTCCCAACATTCCGGCTAGACCCATGCCGAGCAATGCCATCGAGCCGGGTTCGGGTGTGTTCTGAACGGCGGTGAAAGTTGCGTTCCCAGAAATTCCTGTTAAGTCCAGCGAGCCGTTTTCTGTGGCGAAATCAAAAATACTGACTTCACCGAGGCCAGTTATCGGGCCGATGGAGGATGTCAGAGTGTAGGTGCCGAAGGCTCCCGGATTCACGACGAAGGTAAGCCCGATGTGAGTTGTGAAGTCACTAATCCCCGCGACGCCTAAAGCTTGATTGACGACGGCGCCGGTCGAAGCGTCGGAAAGAATGTCACTGCCAATTCCTGCGACAGAAACGGTGGTTACGCCCGGAAGACGGAATGTGGTGCCCGCGCCGCCATTGGATGAATTTGCGGTGTCGCCGACGACCGTGAAAGTAACCAGCGCGTTTGTGAAAGAGACGCCATTCAAGGATCCGGACATGATGGCCGTATCGGTGAAAGTAATTGTGTCGGCATGGACTGCGGAAGCGCCACACATGAGTACCAACAGAGCAGCAAGAGCGAGGATTGAACGTTTCATAATTTTCTCCGAGGAGTAGTGGGTCCCGCTACGGGAGAAACCCCCATGTGCGCGAGCAATTTGGTTGCCATTTCAGAGCGACGTGAAAGCTGGGACTATCGGTGACGAATAGTGAGTAAAAATCAGGGTTTATTGCTAGGAGAGATAATTTAGTCAGATATTAATAACTGTGATGTGTGTGCAATTGTATGGCAGGTATGCGCAAGATTTTTCCTTGATGCTGTCTGAGCTGAGTTTGCAGTTGAGACGTCCCGACCGAACGGTAATTTATCCTTGACGGCTTAAGTTTTCAAGGCCTTCGGCAGGTTTTTTATAGAATGATGCCATTCCGGGATGGCGATCATCGGTTAGACGATTTCGCTGGCGCCGTCCGCGGCGGCACAGGAATAAATTTCTGGGGCGATGCCGGTGCCGCCTTGATAGCCTTCGCGCAAGTGAATGGCGAATTGTTCTACTTCGGTGGCGCGGACTAGATTGATGGTGCAGCCGCCAAAGCCGCCGCCTGTCATGCGTGCTCCTACGCAGCCGGGGAAATTGTTGGCGAGGGCGGCCATGACGTCGAGTTCGTTGCAGCTTACTTCGTAGTCGTCGCGGAGGCTGGCGTGGGATTTTTGCATTAGAGCGCCGAGAGTTTCGAGATCGTTATTAATGAGGGCGTCGCGCGCGGCTAGTACGCGGGCGTTTTCGGTTACTACGTGGCGGGCGCGACGGTAGAGAACGTCGGGTAGGAGATTCGCGTGCGTTTGGAGTTGATTGGTGGTTACGTCGCGAAGGGCGCGGATTTCTGGAATTACTTTTGCGAGGATTGCGGCGGCTTCTTCACAATTTTTGCGGCGCTCGTTGTACGCGCCGGATGCGATTTCATGCTTAACCATTGTGTTGCACACGATCAGGCGGATGTTTGTTGGAAGCGGGACGGCTTCGTGGGAGAGCGAGCGGCAGTCGAGAAAAATTGCGTGATCGGATTTTCCGAAGCAGGAAACGAACTGGTCCATGATGCCAACGTGAGCGCCGACAAATTCATTTTCTGCGCGTTGGCAGAGTTGGGCGATTTCTAGTTTTGGTAATTCACGATTGGCTTGTGCAGTTAGGGCGATTGCCGCGGCAACTTCGAGGGAGGCAGAGGAGCTGAGTCCAGCGCCCAGCGGAACGTCACTGCGGATTAGGATGTCGGCGCTTTTCACGGCGATGCCGTTTTTCTGAAGCATGACGGCTACGCCGCGAACGTAGTCGCTCCAGTGTTTGCGAGGAGCGGGGGCGGATTCGTCGAGATTAAATTCGATTGTTTCGTTGAAATGTTCGGAGTGAATTATTAGCAGGCGATCTGTGCGAGGGGCGATGGCGATCCAAGTGGCGCGGTCGATTGCGGCGGGGAAAACGAAGCCGTCATTGTAGTCGGTGTGCTCGCCGATGATGTTGGTGCGGCCGGGGACGCGAAAAATGCGCGGTGGAGTTTTGTGTGCGGGGAATTGGCGGCTGAAGGCTTGCCGCAATTCGGTGAGTTGGTGGTGGTCGGGCGTCATGTAACTGGCGTCTTAGGATTTCTGCTGAGATTTTTCACCGGAGCGAGCTAGGAGGAGCATTACGATTCCGAATGCGGCGAGAATCGCACCCCAGATTAGATTGACGTTCATGCCGAGCGATTGCGCGTAGATGGTTGGGTCGCTGAACATTCCGTAGGCGGCGAGGACGACGCCGATTATCAGGAACATATATCCGATTGGCCAGCGGATGTCTAAACCCATGCGACGTCTCCTGTTTCTATCTGAAAATAAAATTTAGTGCTGCCGCTAAGATTAATACGCCTGCGCCTAGCGCGGCCGGACGCAGATACCACGCAACGTGTTCTTCGGTTTGGCGCGGAGTGAGTGAATACACTAATCCTGCCAATTCTTTTTCTTCGCGAGGTTTCGTCATTAGGCTTACGAGAATCGTGACCACGAAACATGTGGACCACGCGTAGATTGCCGTCCAGAAATTTTGCGCCATTTCGCTGGGATATTGGTGGAGTTGCGCGCCGAGCCAGCCGCCTTTGATTCCGGCAACGGCGCCGACGGGAAGAGTGAGTCCGTGATGCAGCGCGGCGGCGCACATTCCGCTGATGAGTCCTACGAATGCGCCGTGGCCTGCGGCGCGCTTCCAGAACATGCCCAATAAAAATGTGGCGAAGAGGGGAGCGTTCACGAAAGCGAAAATTAGTTGCAGCATGTCCATGATGTTATTGAAGCGCGTGGCCATGTAGGCGGCGAGAATGGAGAGCGCGATTCCGGCGACGGTGGCGATTTTTCCCATGCGGAGATAGTGGGCGTCGGATGCGCCGGGGCGAATGTGCGCTTGATAAATGTCGTAAGTCCAAACGGTGTTGAACGCGGTGACGTTGCCGGCCATGCCGGACATGAAACTTGCGAGAAGCGCAGTGAGGCCGAGGCCGAGAAGCCCAGACGGGAAAAATTTCACGAGCATGTTAGGAATTGCGAGATCGTAGTCCAGAACAACTTTGCCATTGCTATCGCGAATGGCTTCGCCGGTAGCGTTCATTTTCGGCGGAATAATTCCGACGCCTGCGACAGCCGGTGTGACTGTTGTCGGACAAACCGCGCCGGATTCGATTTGTGCGGCGGTTGTGCCGGGAGGATACGTAGCTTTTGGCTGCGAAACTGCGTTCGGCAAGCCGATGGCGATGAGGCCGGGAAGAATTACTACTAACGGAAAAAACATTTTCGGAAGTGCGGCGATGAGAGGAGTGCGGCGAGCGGCGCTCATATTGTGTGCGGCCATTGCGCGTTGGACGACCAGAAAATCTGTGCACCAGTATCCGAAAGAGAGAACGAAGCCGAGGCCCATCGCGAGACCGAACCATTCGACGCCTAACGGATTTGTGTTCGCGTGCTGCATTCCCATCCACGCGTGAGTCATTTCTGCGGGGACGCGAGTTTTAAGGCCGTCCCATCCGCCCACGCTTTTCAGGCCGAGCCAAACGAGCGGGAGAAATCCGGCGACGATTAGGAAAAATTGCAGGACTTCATTGTAGATGGCGCCGCTGAGTCCGCCGAAAAACACGTAGACGAGAACGACGAGCGCGGAGACGAGAATCGAAACGTGAAAAACTCCGGCGGAGGAAACGCCGAGTTTTGCGAGAGGCGCGTCAAACAGGTGGAGAGTTTGGATGAGGCGCGCCATGGCGTACATGGAAATGCCGGAGGAAAAAATTGTCATCACGGCGAAAGAGACGGCGTTGAGCGCGCGAGTTTTTTCGTCAAAGCGAAGGCGGAGATATTCGGGAACGGAGCGGGCGCGGGAACCGTAGTAGAACGGCATCATGAAAACGCCGACGAAGACCATGGCGGGAATTGCGCCAATCCAATAAAAGTGGCTCGTGGCGATTCCATATTTCGCGCCGCTGGCGGCCATGCCGATTACTTCCTGCGCGCCGAGATTTGCGGAAATAAATGCGAGGCCGCAGACCCATGCGGGCAGAGCGCGTCCGGAAAGGAAAAAATCGGTGCTGGTTTTCATGTGGCGCTTTAGCATGAAACCGATGGCCACAACGAAAGCCAGATAAACAAGCATCACAATCCAGTCAATTGGATGCAGCATGAGCCCTTTCCTTCAGCGAAATTCGGACGAGTCGACCGTTTTTTACGAACGACACCATCATTATTTCGGCGCGTCATCCAGGTAATGCCACTGCTGGACGTCGCGCAATTGTTTCGCGGCATCTTCCGCGGTGATGTCGCGTTGCGGCATGCCGAGCATTTCGTATCCGACCTGAAATTTGCGCACGGTCGCGGAGCGCAGCAGCGGCGGATAGAAGTGCGCGTGAAAATGCCACTCGGGATGCGCGGCGCCATCCGTCGGCGCGCAATGATAGCCCATGGAATAGGGAAATGGCGTCTTAAATAAATTGTCGTAACGAATTGTGAGATGGATAAGAATTTCCGCGAGACCGTTGCGTTCGTCGGGACTGAGGTCTGGAAATCCGGCGGCGTGTTTTTTGCCGATGACCAATGCCTCGAACGGCCAGATGGCCCAGAAGGGAACGACGGCAGCGAAATATTTGTTGTCGCAAATTACGCGCTCACGCCGCTTGATTTCGAGCTTCACGTAATCGCAGAGCATGCAGGTGCCGTGCGCTTTCAGATAGGTGCCGAGGGAAGTTAGTTCGCGCGAGGCTTCATTTGGCAAATTACCGTTGGCCCAAATCTGACAATGCGGATGCGGATTACTTGCGCCCATTAGCTCGCCGCTATTCTCAAATGGTTGAACGTAATTCACCCACGGGAGCGCGCCGAGCTGTGCGTGCTGCTCGGCGAGGACGTCGATTACTGGGCGAAGTGTTTGCACGTCCATGCGAGGGACGCGAAGATTGTGTTGCGGGGAAAAACAAACGACGCGGCAGATGCCGGGTTCGCCCCGCGCGACGAGCAATTCTTTAACTTCGATCATTCCTTCGGAAGTGTTGGGAGTCATCGCGGGGAAATCGTTGTCGAAAACAAATGTTCCGGAGTATTTCGGATTTTGCGTTCCGTTGACGCGAACATTTCCGGGGCACATGTAGCATTCGGGATCGTATGCGACTGTGTCGACGGGGGCGGGAGATTCCACGCGGCCTTGCCAGGGACGAGCGGTGCGTCCGGGAGAAACAAGAACCCATTCGCGAGTTAGAGGGTTGTAGCGGCGGTGGGAATCCTGGGCGAGAGTGATCATGTTATTGATGGCGGGCCTCCGAGGAGCGCACGGGAGGTTTTAACATAAGTTGGGGCGGGGAGCGTGTGCGAATTCGGACATGCGAAATGAAAGTGAAATGGGAATTTAGGAGCGGGGAAAATGCAACAGCGCCAATCGGGCGATTGGCGTTCCCGGGAGAATGATGTAGATTTCTTTGGCGCGTGCCGTGATTGCGCGTCCACTTGAATATGAAAAGTCAAAAACTGCGTGTTTTGATTCGACGCGCGATTGCGATTGGCGCGTTTTTATTTTTGTTGACGGGGGCGGAGCGCGCGCGAGCGGCGTCGATTACGGATCCTTCGGCGAGTCCTGTTGCAGATCTGCGGGCAGTGGTCTTGTCGGACGATGCGCGATTTACGGTGCTGACTCCGCGATTAATCCGGATGGAGTGGGCGAGCGATTCAAAATTTGAGGATCGGGCGTCGCTGGTTTTTATTAATCGGATGATGCCGGTGCCGGCGTTTAAGAAATCGGTGCAAAAGGGCTGGCTGACTATTGACACGGGAAAGGTAACGCTGCGCTACAAGATTAAGAGTGGCGCGTTTACCCCAGAAAATCTTCAAGTGATTTTTTCGTTTAATGGCGCGACGTTTACGTGGCATCCCGGGCTTGCGGATTTTGGAAATCTAGGCGGCACAACGCGGACACTCGATGGAGTGAGAGGTACGACTCCACTGGAGGCGGGGCTGATATCGCGCGACGGTTGGGTGTTGGTGGACGATTCCAAGCGCATTCTTTTCGATAACAGTGACTGGCCCTGGGCGACGGCGCGTCCCAATGCGACGATTCAGGACTTATATTTATTTGCGTACGGCCACGACTACCGCTCGGCGCTTGCGGATTACATGAAGGTGGCGGGAAATATTCCGCTGCCGCCACGATTTGCGTTCGGAATTTGGTGGTCGCGCTACTGGGCTTACACGGATGAGGAACTGCAGGAGTTGGTTGGAGAATTTCGCGCGCACAATGTTCCGCTGGATGTTCTGGTGATTGACATGGACTGGCATCCGACATTTGCGGTGCGCTGGTGGGAAAGTAAAAGGGATGAGGCCGGGCAGACGCTGGGGTGGACGGGATATTCTTGGAACAAACTTTATTTTCCCGATCCGCCGGAGTTTTTGAATTGGGCGCACACGCAGGGATTGAAAGTGACGCTGAACATGCATCCGGCTTCGGGCGTGCAGCCGATGGAAGATCAGTATGCCGAAATGGCGAAGGCGATGGGAATTGATGCCGCTACGAAAAAATATGTTCCGTTCGATATTGCGAATAAAACTTTTGCGCAGAATTACATGAACATTCTTCATCATCCGTTGGAAAAACAGGGCGTGGACTTTTTCTGGCTGGACTGGCAGCAGGAAAATCAGACAAATTTGCCGGGGCTGACGCCGACGTGGTGGCTGAACTACGTTCACTTCACGGATATGGAACGCGAAGGGAAGCGTCCGCTGATTTATCACCGCTGGGGCGGACTGGGAAATCACCGCTACGAGATTGGATTTTCGGGCGATGTAATTTCGGAGTGGTCATCGCTGGCATTTCAGCCGGGATTTACTTCGACCGCGGCGAATGTTGGATACGGATATTGGAGCCACGACATTGGCGGACATATTCCGGGAACCGTGAATCCGGAACTTTACACGCGATGGCTGCAGTGGGGCGCGTTCAGTCCGATTTTGCGAACGCACATGACGAAAAATCCGGATGCGGAGCGTCGCGTGTGGGCTTTTTCCGAAGAATATTCTGAAATCATGCGCGACGCTTTGCTTCTGAGGCACGCGATGATTCCATACATTTACACGGCGGCGCGCGATTCGTTTGATACCGGCGTTTCGATATGCCATCCGCTTTACTACGATTATCCGGAAGCGCGCGAAGCGTATGACGCGAATGCGAATGGCGAATATGCGTTTGGCGATAGCTTGATTGTTGCGCCAGTAACTTCGCCGCGCGATGCGGCGACGCAACTTGCGAAGCGGTCGATATGGATTCCACCGGGAGATTGGATTGAGTGGCCGACGGGCGCGCGTCTTCATGGACCAGCGCTGATGGATCGCACATTCCGGCTGGACGAAATTCCTGTTTACGCACGCACTGGCGCGATTGTTGCGATGCAATTGGATGAAACGCCGAAGCCGGGCGGGGACACGTCGATTTCCAAACCGAGAGAATCTTCGGCGGAGCGGCGGCCGGATCCACTGGTGCTGCAAATTTTTCCGGGGGCAAAAGGCGAGGCGCGTTTGTACGAAGATGCGGGCGACACACTGGGATACAAATCCACGGAATTTGCGCGAACTGATTTTACGCAGCAACGGCTGGCGGATGGTTCGCTGCAAATTCAATTGCAGCCCGCGCGTGGAAGATTTCCGGGAATGGCGGACTCGCGGTCGTATCAACTTCGGCTGAGCGGATTTTGGCCGCCGGAATCGATTGTGGCAAATGGAACCGCTATCGGTTATGCCGGGACTGAGGAGCCGCTGGCTAGCGCGGTCCTGCGCGGCTGGCGGTACGACGGCGACACGGCGACGACGATTATTAATTTGCCGGAATTTCCGGTGACGCAGATTGTGGATGTCCGTGTGAAATTTGTGACGCATACGGCGGAGGACGACCGTTTGCTGGATGGCGTGGCGGGAAAAATTGCGCGTTTACATGGCGCGATGCACATGTTGGAAAAGGCGTGGGACCGCGGATGGGCTCCTGATATTTTGCTGGAGGCGGCGCAGACGGGGAGGAGAATTTCGCTGCGTCCGGCGAGCGCGGTGGAGGAGATGAGGAAGTTGGAAAAAATGTGGCCGGAAATTTTGAAGACGATTGATGGGATGGATGTGGATCGGATTAGGTTTATTGAGCCGGCGCTGGCGCATTTGAAGAATTAGAGGAACCAAGACGGAAAGGCTTAAAGAGCCGGTAAGATGCCGGCGCTACGAGTCCAAAAAAAACGGAGAGTGAAATGGCGATCATAGATTTTCACAATCATTATTATCCGCCGGCGTATTTGGATGCGTTGGAGCGTGGGCCCAGCGCGGTGCGCGTGACTCGCGATGCGGAGGGAAATCCGTGTGTGCATTATCCGGGGGACTATAACGTTTGCGTGCCGGGCCACCGAGACATTGATTATCGCGAGCAGGTTTTGCGCGAGGCGGGCGTGGACACGCAGGTGATCACGTTGACGACGCCGGGCACGCACGTGGAAGAACCGACGGCGGCGGTGCGTCTTGCGAAATTGGTGAACGACGCGTTTGCGAAAGTGGTGTCCGAAAAGCGTGGAAGATTTGTGGCGTTGGGAACTCTGCCGCTGAATGATCCGGCGGCGTCGGTTGAGGAGTTGCGTCGATGCATGACGCAGCTTGGATTTCGCGGCGCGATGCTATTCAGCAATGTGAACGGCACGCCGCTGTACGACAAACGATTTACACGGCTGTACGAAGTGGCGAATGAGTTGGGAGCGGTGCTGCACATTCATCCAACAAATCCCGTGAACGTGGAAGCGATGCTGGATTACTGGCTGATGCCGCTGGTGGGATTTTTGGCGGACACAACATTGGCCGCGGCGGGATTGGTTTTCAGCGGAGTGGCGGAGAAATTTCCAGAGATTCGATGGGTGCTGGGACATTTGGGCGGAGCGATTCCATATTTGGCGGAACGATTGGACCGCGGATACGAGGCGTTTCCGGATTGCCGCGTGAATATCGCGCAGCCACCGAGCGTTTATTTGAAAAAGTTTTTCTATGACACGGTGAATTTCGATCCGCACGCGATTGAGCTAGCGATTGAGTTTGCCGGACCGAATCAAATTCTGGCAGCGAGCGATTATCCGCATCAGATTGGAAGCATTCCGAAGATGCTTTCTAGCATTGCCGCGCTGCGTGAGGATGAGGAAGTGAAGCGGAGAATTCTGGGCGGGAATGCGGCGAAGCTGCTTGGAATAAGAGCTTAACCGAGGTTCTGTTGGTGAGCTTCGATGCGCTTGCGCCAGTAGCGCTCTAGTCCATACCAACTTAGTTGTGGCATGGCGACTGCGCAGTAGCGTGCGATTATTTCTTCGTTTGGTAGCTGTGCGCGAAACTCTCCTTCGGCTTGCGCGATGAATTTTGCCGCGCGATCTTCTTCGGGATTATTTTTCATTACCGTCCAGGCGCGTTCGGTCCACGCGTAGAGGATTTCGCGCACCGCTTGCAGATGATCACTTACATTTCCGTAGACGCCGAAATGCGGGAGCAATAGTTGCGTCGGCTTTCGGCGTTCAATTTCCGCAAGACTTTCGGTGAACGCGGCAAGATCGATATCGGGTGGCGGTGTGATCGGCGCAATAATTTTGTAGCCGGGCAGTCGCATGCCGGTAGTGTCTCCGGTGAATGCCGCGCCGGTGGATTGATCGAAATAACTGAGGTGGTGAGAAGCGTGGCCGGGAGTGTAGG
This sequence comes from uncultured Acidobacteriota bacterium, assembly GCA_963778235.1. Lineage (GTDB taxonomy): Bacteria > Acidobacteriota > Terriglobia > Acidiferrales > UBA7541 > DASTCZ01. The sequence continues at coordinate 1,872,335 of CAVZTQ010000004.1, forward strand.
CAACTTCGATTTCGCGGCCCGCGGCACGGATGGATTCGCCGCCGATTAGAGCGTGAATATTTTCTTCCGGAACGGGCAGGAATTCTCCGAACATTTGTTGGAGCGCGTCACCGTAAAGGCGCGTGGCGCTTTTTAGCAGGCGCGACGGATCTTTCAAATGTTTGGCGCCGATTTCGTGGACGTAGACGCGAAGTTTGGGATTTTCTTTTGCGAGAGTTCCGGCGGCTCCAGCGTGATCGAAATGAATGTGAGTTAAGAGCAGCGTGGAGATGTTTGCCAGCGTGAGATTACGCGTGGCGAGATAATTCTTTAAGACGGGAAGGCAGGAGGAGGGGCCGCTATCGACTAGAGCTAGTTCGCCATTTCCTTCGAGGAGATAGAGGCCGACGGATTCGCGAAGGCTGAGAAAGTTTAGATCGATTATGGATGTTCCGGACGGAAGCACGGCGTCTGATGATGGAGTTTCGGGAGTTGGCAGCATCTAATTTATCTGTGACATGCTATCGCGTGCGGCGGGTCAATTCAAATGTCGGTCAAATGCGGGGCGATTGGCGTTGCAAACGGGGAATTGATAGTACAAAATCTTCGAGCGAGAAAATGATTTTGGATTTCGCGGAAGTTCTGAGAGGAAAATCTACGAATGGCTGTAGGGGCGGATAAATTTACAGTTGGACTGATTCAAATGCGATGCTCGGCGGATCGCAAGGCGAATCTTGATTTGGCGGTGGAACGGATTCGTGAAGCAGCAAAGCGCGGCGCGCAGATTGTCTCCATGCAGGAGCTTTTTCTTTCGCCATATTTTTGCCGTGTGGAAGATGCGGACCTTTTTGATTTGGCGGAGCCAATTCCGGGGCCGGCGACGGAAGTAATGTCGAAGGTTGCGCGCGAATTGAAAGTGGCGCTGGTGGTTTCCATATTTGAGCGGCGCGCGGCGGGAATCTATCACAATTCCGCTGCCGTGCTGGATGCCGACGGAGCGATGCTGGGGATTTATCGCAAGATGCACATTCCGGACGATCCTTCGTACTACGAAAAATTTTATTTCACGCCGGGCGATTTGGGATTTCCCACATTTCAAACGAAGTACGGACGGATCGCGGTGCAGGTTTGCTGGGACCAGTGGTATCCGGAAGGCGCGCGGCTGGCGAGTTTACATGGCGCGAATGTGATTTTTTATCCGACGAGCATCGGGTGGCATCCGAAAGAGAAAGCGGAATTTGGCGCGGCGCAGTTGGATGCCTGGCGCACGATTCAACGATCGCACGCGATTGCGAACGGAGTTTACGTGGCGGTGGCGAATCGCGTGGGCCTCGAAGGTCCTGCGGACTCGGGATTGGAATTCTGGGGAAATTCGTTTATTGCGGCGCCGTTTGGCGAAGTGCTTGTGGAAGCTGCGACGGACAAAGAAGAAATTTTGGTGATGGAATGCGATCCGCGGCGCGTGGAAGATACTCGACGCGGCTGGCCATTTTTGCGCGATCGGCGAATTGATGCTTATCCGCCGCTGCTGGAACGTTGGCTGGGGAAATGACGGCCTCGAAAACAGCAGTGCCCGCGCTTTCCGGATTTAGAATGCCCGCCGAATGGGAGCCGCACGAAGCGACGTGGCTTTCATGGCCCCACGAAAAAACCGACTGGCCTGGAAAATTTGCACCGATACCGTGGGTGTATACGGAAATTGTCCGGACTTTAGCGCGCGTGGAGCGCGTGAGAATTCTTGTGAAAGACGCCGCGGCAGAAAATGACGCGAAGAAAACATTGACGAAAGCCGGCGCGGATTTGAAAGCCGTGGATTTTTATCGCGTGCCGACGGATCGCGGATGGATACGGGATTTTGGTCCGATATTTGTGCGCGGAAAAAATGGAGAGTTGGCAGCGACGCACTGGTTGTTCAATGCGTGGGCGAAATACGATAACGGGAAGCGGGATGCAGTGGCGGTCACTAAACTTGCGCCGCAAATGAAGCGATGGAAAATTCAGGCGCACCAGCCGATGTACAAGGGCAAGCGAGTGGTGCTGGAAGGCGGCGGGGTTGAGGTGAACGGCCGCGGGACGATCATGATCACCGAGGAGTGGCTGCTGAGTTCGACGCAGGTGAGGAATCCGGGATTTACGCGGTCGGACTACGAACATATTTTCCGTGAAAATTTTGGCGCGACGCATGTGCTGTGGTTGGGACGTGGAATTACTGGAGATGATACGCACGGACACGTGGACGATATTTCGCGATTCACGGATGCGAACACAATTGTGACCGCGGTGGAGAATGATCGGTCGGACGCGAATTACGGGCCGCTGCAGGAAAACTTGGCGCGGCTGCGAGAGATGCGGGATCAGGATGGTCAGGCGTTGCGCGTAGTGCGTTTACCGATGCCTTCGCCGGTGATGTTTGAGGGAGAGAGATTGCCTGCAAGTTACGCGAATTTTTATATTGCGAACAAAATTGTGATTGTGCCGACGTTTAATGATCCGAACGATCGCGTGGCCTTGAATATTTTGGCGGAGTTATTTCCGGATCGGAAGATTGTTGGGATCGCGGCGCAGGATTTGGTGCTTGGGTTGGGGACATTGCATTGCATGACGCAGCAGGAGCCGGCGCATCGGCGAGGATGATTTGGTTTGGAGGCGGGCGGGTCGCAGACCCGCCCCTACGATTGGCAAATCCTTCCCAAATGACAGAGAATACCTTCCGTAATTAATTTTCCTGCACTTATTTTATTGATATGAGATGAACGGTACCCATGCCTGAGTCTCCTGCGAATTCTGCGAATCCCACAACTACCGGACTGACTGGCGATGAAGCGCGCGCTCGTTTGGCGCAATTTGGGCCGAATGATCCGACGCCAGCGGGACAGTTTTCTGCGTTGCGGCACATTGGGCTGCAGCTTGCGAATCCGCTGACGATAATTTTGCTGGTGGCGAGCGCGATTGCCGTCTATCTGCACCAGCATGTGGACGCGATCATTATTGTTGTGGTGGTGGCGCTGGGAATTGCTGTTAATTTTTTCCAAACATACCGGTCGGAACAGGCGATTCGGCATTTGCGCGAGCGTGTAGCGCCGACAGCAACGGTTTTGCGCGATGGCGCATGGCGCGAACTGCCGCGGAAGGAAGTTGTTCCGGATGATGTGGTTCGACTGAGTTCGGGCGATTTGGTTCCTGCCGATGGATTGGTGCTCGCGGCACGGGATTTCTTTGTGCAGCAGGCGGCGATGACGGGCGAATCGTTGCCGGTGGAAAAAGAACCGCGCCCGGATGATCCGGCGCTGCACAGGAATCCTTCCGCGCCGAATATGGTTTTTCTGGGAACGTCGGTGGTGAGCGGAACCGCGACCGTGCGGATTTTTGCGACGGGACCGAAAACGGCGTTCGGAGATATTGCCGCGAAGTTGCGGGAGCGTCCTGAAGAGACAGAATTTGAGCGCGGGTTGCGGAGATTTAGCTCGCTGATATTGCGCGTGATTGTTTTCATGGTGCTGTTTATTTTGGCGATGTCGCTGGCCCTGCGGCATGACCCGTTCCAGTCGTTGTTATTTGCGGTGGCGCTGGCGGTGGGATTGACGCCGGAATTTTTGCCGATGATTACGTCGGTGATTCTGGCGACGGGCGCGATTCGTATGGCGCGCGACAAAGTGATCGTGAAGCACCTGGCGGCAATTCAAAATTTTGGGAGCATCGATATTTTTTGCTCCGACAAAACGGGCACGCTGACGGCCGGGAAAATGACGCTGGAAACGGTTGTTGATCCGGCGGGGACTGTTTCGGAGTGGGCGCGGACACTGGGATTTCTGAACGCGAAATTTAATACCGGGATACGGAGTCCGTTGGACGCGACGATTTTGGAGCGTGCATGTCCGGCTGCGGATGGCTTCGTGATTATTGATGAGATTCCATTTGATTTCGACCGGCGGCGTGTGAGCGTGATTGTTGGAAAAACGGGTGCGGAACCGAAGGAACGTCTGCTAATTGCAAAAGGTGCGCCGGAAGGGATGCTGCCGCTGTGCGATCAACATCAGTGTGGAGATATAACTTCCGCGTTGGACGACGCGGCGCACAACTCGGCGAGAAAGACTTATGAGGATCTAAGCCGCAACGGATTTCGCGTGCTGGCGGTGGGATTTGCGCGCGTATCAGTGAAGGAAAAATATACCAAAGACGACGAGCGCGGATTGGTGCTGGCGGGATTTCTGGCGTTTTCCGATCCAGTGCTGGCGGATTCCGTTGAGGCCTTGGCGGAATTGAAGCGCGATGGCGTGGAAGTGAAAATTTTGACCGGCGATAACGAGCTGGTGGCGAAACACGTTTGCGAACAAGTGGGATTGGATTCGTCGCGAATTGTGCTGGGGGAGGAGATGGCGACGACCGTTGATTCCGCGATGGGAGCGCTGGCAGAGAAGACGACGATATTCGCGCGAGTTTCGCCTTCGCAAAAGCACCGGATTATTTTGGCGTTGCGCGCGCGTGGGCGAGTGGTCGGTTACATGGGCGATGGTATTAATGATGCGCCGTCGCTGCATTCGGCGGACGTGGGAATTTCCGTGCCGTCGGCGGTGGATGTGGCGCGCGACGCGGCGGATATTATTTTAGTGGAGCCGGGACTGGCGGTGCTGCATCGCGGAATTATTGAGGGGCGGAAAGCGTCCGGTAACGCGATGAAATATTTGTTGATGGATACCAGCTCGAATTTTGGAAATGTGCTGAGCATGGCGGCCGCTTCCGTGTTCTTGCCGTTCCTGCCAATGTTACCGACGCAAATTTTGTTGAATAATTTTTTGTACGATCTCTCGCAAGTAACAATTCCCACGGACAATGTGGACGACGAGTATGTACGGACGCCGCAGCGATGGGATTTGGGTCTGGTGCGAAATTTCATGTTGTTCATTGGGCCGATCAGTTCGATTTTTGATTTTCTGACGTTTTACGTTTTGCTGCACGTGATGCACGCGCGGGAACATGAATTTCAGACGGGCTGGTTTGTGGAGTCACTGGCGACGCAGACGCTGGTTTTGCTGGTGATTCGGACGATGGGGAATCCGTTTAAGAGCCGTCCGAGCAGGCCACTATTGCTGACGACATTATTTATTGCGGCATTGGGAGTGGCGCTGCCGTTCACTCCTGTGGCGGGCGTGATGGGTTTCACCCACCTGCCGGGCTACTACTATATTTTTCTGATTGTGGCAACGGCGGGGTATTTGGGACTGGTAGAAATTGGCAAACGACTTTTAGTGGCGCGGCGCATCAAAACTTTGCGGCCAATGCATGCGTGATGGCGGTTTAGGATTCGTGTAACAATTAGGGAACGGTGAGAAATGAAAATTGGAATTGCCGCGGATCATGAGGGTTTTGCGTTGAAGGCGGAAATTGTCGCGTATGTGAATAGTTTGGGACACTCGGTGGAAGATCTGGGCACGTCGAACAATACGCCGGTGGACTATCCAGACTACGCGGAAGCGCTGGGGCGTTTGTTGCTGGAAGGGAAATGCGAGCGCGGGATTATGGTGTGCGGCAGCGGAGTTGGCGCGGCGGTGGCGGCGTGCAAACTGCCAGGAATTCGCGCGAGCGTTTGTCATGACACGTATTCGGCGCATCAGGGAGTGGAGCACGACGACATGAACGTGCTGACGATGGGATCGCGCGTGGTGGGGGATCAACTGGCGTTTGAAATTGTGCGCGCATATTTGGGCGCGGTTTTTAGCGGAGCAGAGCGTCACGTTCGACGGCTGGCGAAAATTCGTGCGCTGGAAGAAAAGTTTGCTAGCTGGAGTTCAGCGAAAAAGGAAAGTGGTAAATGACGATGAGCGCGAGCGCACAGGGGAATTCGGGTGAACTATTTGGCCAGTCGGCGAAATTGCCGAAGGAATTCGCGGCCGACGTTGCGGCGGTGATCGCGGATTGGACTGCCGCGGATAAAGTGAAGCGATTGTGGGCGCATGACGCGTCACTTTGGACGAATACGGATGAAGGGCAGTGGCTGGGATGGCTGGATATTGTCGCGCAACAGATTAAGGATGCGGCGACATTTCGGGGCTTAGCCGAGGAAATTCGCGTCGGGAAATTTTCTCATGCGCTGCTGCTCGGGATGGGCGGGTCGAGTTTGTGTCCTGAGGTGATGGCGTTTACGTTTGGACACATAGCGGGATTTCCTGAAATGCATGTGCTGGATTCGACTGATCCAGCGCAGGTTACAGCGACGGCGAAGAAAGTAGATTTAGCACGGACGATTTTTATTGTGTCCAGCAAATCGGGAACCACGCTGGAGCCGAATATTTTTCAACAATATTTTTATGGGCGCGCGAAGGAAGCGGTGGGCGAGAAAGAAGCGGCGCGCCGGTTTATTGCGATTACTGATCCGGGTTCGCATCTGGAGCAGGTGGCGAAGACGGAAGGATTCCGTCACGTAGCGCACGGAGTGGCGAGCATTGGCGGAAGATATTCGGCGCTATCAAATTTTGGAATGATTCCCGCGGCGGTGCAGGGAATTGACGTGCCGAAATTTCTGGAGCGCGCGGCGGAAATGGTGAAGGCATGTACCGCGACCGCGGAGAAGAATCCGGGCGTGCAATTGGGCGCGATTCTTGGAGCGGGGGCGAAGCGCGGGATCGATAAGGTCACGATTATCGCGTCACCGGCGATATTTGATTTGGGCGCGTGGCTGGAACAGTTGCTGGCGGAGTCTACTGGAAAACAGGGGAAGGGATTAATTCCGGTGGACCGCGAAAAACTGGGGCCACCCGCTGAATACGGGAAGGATCGGCTGTTCGCGTATATGCGATTCACGCCCGCGCCGGACGCGAAGCAGGAATTGGCCGTCGCGGCGCTGGAGGCGGCGGGAAATCCCGTGGTGCGGATTGAGGTTGGCGACGTCTACAATTTGGGGCAGGAATTTCTCCGATGGGAAATTGCAACAGCTGTGGCGGGATCGATTATCGGAATTAACGCGTTCAACCAACCGGACGTTGAAGCGAGCAAGATCGAAACGAAAAAGCTCACGTCAGAATATGAAAAGACGGGAACGCTGCCGGCGGAGAAATCATTTTACGAAGGTGGAAAGACTGAAGCGGGGATACAACTTTTTGCGGATACAAAGAACGCGGGCGACTTGACGCGGGCGATATCCGGGAACGCATCCCTGACGGGATATTTGCGAGCGCATTTATCGCGAGTGAATGCCGGCGATTATTTTGCGCTTCTGGGATACGTGCAGATGAACGCGGAGCATGAATTGCAGATGCAGGAAATTCGCGAAGCGGTGCACGCGGCAAAGCGCGTGGCGACTTGCCTAGGATTTGGACCGCGATTCTTGCATTCGACGGGACAGGCGTACAAAGGCGGGCCGAATAGCGGAGTATTTTTACAGATTACCTGTAATGACGCGGCGGACGTGGCGATTCCAGATCAGAAATTTACATTTGGAATTGTGAAGGCGGCGCAGGCGCGCGGAGATTTTGCAGTGTTGGCGGAGCGCGGGCGCAGAGCTTTGCGCGTACATTTGGGCGCGGATGTAGCGACGGGCCTTGCGGCGTTTTTGAACGCAGTGCGCGAAGCACTGAAATAGAAAATTTCTGAGGGACATTGAAATGATGATTGGAATGGTGGGGCTGGGGCGCATGGGCGCGAATATGGCGACGCGCTTGATGCGCGGAGGCCACAAAGTTGTGGCGAGCGATTTGAATCCGGCGAATGTGCAGCGGCTTGTGGTCGATGGAGCGACCGGAGCGTCGTCGTTGGACGACATGGTGGCGAAATTAGTGGCGCCGCGCGTCGTGTGGCTGATGATTCCCGCGGGCGATCCGACGGAGAAGACGGTTGTGGCGCTGAGCGGAAAGCTTCAGCGCGGAGACATTATTATTGATGGAGGGAATTCATATTTTAAAGATGATGTGCGGCGCGCGAATATGTTGGCGGCGCGCGGAATTGAATATGTGGACGTGGGAACAAGCGGCGGAGTGTGGGGGTTGGAGCGCGGATATTGCATGATGCTGGGCGGACCGCAGAAAGTTGTTGAGTCGCTGGATCCAATATTCAAGACGCTTGCGCCGGGGCGCGGAGATATTCCGAGGACGCCAGGGCGTGAAAAAATGAGCGGCACGTCGGAGGAAGGCTACGTTTATTGCGGGTCTTCGGGCGCCGGGCATTTTGTGAAAATGATTCACAACGGAATTGAATACGGCATGATGCAGTCGTACGCGGAAGGATTCGACATTTTGAAGAACGCGACATCGCAAAATCTTCCAGAAGATATTCGTTACGACATTAAGGTTGAAGATGTAGCGGAAGTTTGGCGGCGAGGCAGTGTGATCAGTTCATGGCTTTTGGATTTGACAGCCATGTCACTCGCAGAAAATCCGTCGCTCTCTGACTTTACGGGCGATGTGGCGGATTCGGGCGAAGGGCGCTGGACGATCGAAGCGGCGATGGCGGAATCGGTCGCGTGCGAAGTGATCGCGTCGGCGTTATTTACGAGATATCGTTCGCGGCAGAGCAACACGTTTGCGGAGAAACTGTTGAGCGCGATGCGAAATAAGTTTGGCGGACATATCGAGTTGAAAGAAACGAAGTAGCGGCGCGCAAATTATTTTGTTCGAGTGAACCAGCTGATAGCGATTCATGGCGAGGAGAAAATCAGAATGGCGGCGGAATCTGCAAAGGGTGGAAATGGCGGCGAGAGTATCCCCAGTGCTCCGTGCATTATGGTGGTGTTTGGCGCGAGCGGAGACCTGACGAAGCGAAAACTTTTGCCCGCGCTTTACAATTTGGCGGCGCAGAAACTTTTGCCGGAAGAATTCGCCGTGGTGGGATTTGGACGAAGGACGTTCGGTGATGAAGATTTCCGCAAATATTGTTCCGACGCGTTGACGGAATATTTGCCGTCGGGAATTGATACGGGAACGCGCGACTGGTTAGTTGAACGGCTGTATTTTCATTCGGGAAGTTTTGATGAAGCGGCTACGTTTGGCCCATTGAAGGATTTGTTGACGAAAGTGGATGGAGAGCGGAAAACTGGCGGGAATTATCTTTTTTATATGGCCACTGCGCCGGAATTTTTTGGGGATATCACGCGTCAACTGAAGGGCGTGGATCTAACGGCGGAGGTTGATGGCCACTGGCGGCGCGCGGTGTTTGAAAAGCCGTTCGGGCATGATCTGGCGTCGGCAAAGGCTTTGAATAAGGAATTGTTGGAGCTTTTGCAGGAAAAACAGATTTACCGTATCGATCACTATTTGGGCAAAGAGACTGTGCAAAATATTATGGCTCTGCGGTTCGGCAATGGAATTTTCGAGCCGATATGGAATCGCCGGTATATTGATCACGTGCAAATTACCGTGGCGGAAACAGTGGGTGTGGAATTGCGCGGCGGATATTACAACGAGGCCGGAGCACTGCGCGACATGGTACCGAATCATCTTTTCCAGTTGGTGACGCTGATGGCGATGGAGCCGCCGAGTTCGTTTGACGCGAATATTGTGCGCGAAGAGCAGACAAAAGTATTGCGTGCGCTCCCGCCGATGAGCCAGGCAGATGTGGCGGCGCGAGTTGTGCGTGGACAATACGGCGAAGGTGAAGAAGAAGGGCAAAAGGTACCTGCATACCGGAGCGAGCAGCAGGTGCCGCCGAATTCCGACACAGAAACTTTTGTAGCGATGAAGCTGCAAATTGAAAATTGGCGCTGGGCGGACACGCCATTTTATTTGCGGACGGGCAAGCGGTTGAAGAATCGCGTGACGGAAATTGTGATTCAATTCCGGCGCGCACCACTGATGCTGTTTCATCAAGTGAAGAATGGGCCGCTCACGCCGAATCAACTGGTGCTGCATATTCAACCGAAGGAAGGAATTTCGTTGCGATTTAGCGCAAAAGTTCCCGGGCCGATTGTGAATCTACAGCCGGTGGATATGAATTTCCGGTACGCGGATTATTTCAAGGCGCAGCCGAGCACCGGCTACGAACGTTTGCTATATGACGCGATGACGGGCGATGCGACTTTGTTCCAGCGCGCCGACACAGTGGAAATTGCGTGGGGCGTAGTGCAGCCGATTCTGGATGCGTGGAAGTTTAATTCCCCGAGAGAATTTCCGAATTACGCGGCTGGTTCGTGGGGACCGAAGGAATCGAACGAGTTGATGACGAAAGAAGGGCGTGGGCGTTCCTGGTGTAATGGTTAGCACGATGGAATCGGTGAAAGTCGTTCTCGCGGGCGACGTGGGTGGAACGCACGCGCGCATGGCGTTGATGGAAGCGCGTGGAGAAAGCCTCAGTTTACTGACCGAAAAGATTTATCCCAGCCGCGATTATTCCAAGTTGGAAATAATTGTCACGGATTTCCTGACACAGATTTCGACGAAGCCGGAGCTTGCGGGATTCGGAGTTGCGGGACCGATTCGCGACGGCAAGTGTGTGGCCACAAATTTGCCGTGGATTGTGGACTCTGTGACGGTGGCCGCGGCGTGTGGATTGCCGCTTGTGGAATTGTTGAATGATCTGGAAGCGAACGCGTATGGCATTGCAACTTTAGCGGCCGCGGATTTTTGCACCCTGCAAAAGGGAATTCCGAACGCGAAAGGAAACGCAGCGGTAATTTCCGCGGGCACGGGGCTGGGCGAAGCGGGAATGTATTTTGATGGCGCGGTGCTGCGTCCTTTTGCTGGAGAAGGTGGGCACGCGAGTTTTGCGCCGGAAGGCGCGGTGCAGGCTGAGTTATTTGAATATTTGATGACGAAATTTGGGCATGTGAGTAGCGAGCGCGTACTTTCCGGGCCCGGCCTGGTGAATATTTACGATTTTCTGCGGGATACGGGGCGCGGGCCGGAATCGCCGGCAATCGTTGAGCAGATGCGCACCGGAGATCCAGCGGCGGCGATATCAAACGGCGCGCTGAAGGATAAATGTCAATTGTGTGATGAAGCGGTGGAAATATTCGTTGAGATATACGGCGGCGAGGCTGGAAATCTTGCGTTGAAGATGCTGGCCACGGGCGGAGTATATATTGGCGGAGGGATCGCGCCGAAGATATTGAGCGAGATGCAGAGGCCGTCCTTCCTGAATTCATTTCTGAATAAAGGACGGATGAGGCCTCTTCTGGAAGCCATTCCTGTGAAGGTAATCCTGAACGAAAACACGGCATTGCGCGGAGCTGCACGCGCAGCGTCGCTCCGTATGGCATCCAACATATAAGTTTCCGGCGTTGACATACGCCGCGTGCTCTGGAAAAATGTGCGTGCAGGTAAGCGGGCACTTACATGGCGACAAAAAGAAAACGAGTTTCGGCAGCGGACCGGCGCGATCAGATACTGAGCGTTGCGCAGGTGCTGTTTGCGAAGCAGGGATTTCGCGGAACGACCACACGGCAAATTGCGGATCAAGCGCAGGTGAATGAGGCAATCCTGTTCCGGCATTTCCGGAGTAAAGAAGCGCTTTACTGGGCGGTGCTGGATCAATTGTCTCGCGAGCGAAATAGCCGCGGCAACCTGCAGGCATTGATTGCGGATCGCGCGCGGAACGGCAATCCGGAAGCAGACGAGCAGTTTTTCGCGGCGATTGCCGAAGGAATATTGGAACGATCCCGTCGCGACCCCACTTTTTTGCGCCTGTTTTTATTTAGCGCGCTGGAACGGCATTCACTTTCGCAGCGATTCTTCCGGACCTATACAACGGTGTATTGGGATTTACTGGCGAAGTATATTCGAGGTCGAATGCGCGCAGGAGAATTCAAGACGACGAATCCGCTGTTGGCGGCGCGAAGTTTTATCGGAATGGTGGGCCACTACAATATTATGCACAGCCTTTTGGGGCCGGGAAAATATCCAGACTACAGCGACCGCATGGTCAGTAAGACGCTGGCACGAATTTGGTTGGGCGGAATGCGAACCAAGAACGGCTCCGGGCGCGCGACTGATTAAGCTGGGAATCTTCCACAGAAGCAGAGTTTCTGACTGTACCGATTTCCAACGACTACCTGTCCTTTAGGACATTTCGTACCATTGACCCGCACAAGGTCCCACGCCTAAATTCATTTATAAGAGCGAAAGTGATAGCGGAGCGCCCGACCGTGGCGAGGAATTGTTCGCCGACGTGAATCCGCCGGGCATGTTGGGAGCGTTGAAAAGTGTCAGTCTATCGGGAAGCCACTCTAGAAGCGAAATTCCAAAGCAAGAGGCGGGGAGTGCGCGTCAATTCGCGTGTTCCGGTTAGCGTTGCATGGAGCGCGGATGCAGGGCCAGACGAACTGAAAGTGCACACGCGAGTAGTGGGGCCATACGGTTGTCTGGCGGTAATTCCCCGTGAGTTTTCCGTTGAACAGCAACTGGAAATCGTCAATCAGGCGAATCTCCGATCAAATGCAGGCGTGATTGTGTGGAAGGGTAATCAGCGGGTGGAAGGTTGGGAGTACGGTATTGAATTGATCGAGCCTGAGATGGATTTCTGGGGGCTGGAACTTTGAGCATGCCTGAAAAACCAAAATACAATAATCCTAGCAACAACAACGCCCGTAACAACGCAGCAGCGAAGCCTGTGGAGAAAAATGCGTCTGCGGGACGCACGAGCATGGTGGCGACGGATGACCGGCGCCGAAGCCAGCGCGTGATGATGCGTGTCGCAGTTGTGGTGCGATATTCGCACGACGGCAAAGAGGTTAGCCAGCAGGCGCACACGGTTGCGGTGAATATTCACGGTGCGATGATCTGTGCGGCGCAGAATATTCCGGCGGATACACCGTTGGACGTGGAACATCGGATGACCAGAGAGCGTATTGCCGGACGGGTCACGCGCCAAGCGCAGAGTTCCCCGAAGGATTTCTGATACCAGTAGAGTTTGTGACTCCCTCGACCAGTTTCTGGCGGATTTCGTTTCCTCCTTCGGATTGGAAGCCGATTGACGGCTAGTGTTTGCGAACGAGATGTGCGTATTTTTTGAAGTTTGACGATTCCTCCTGCCCAGCGAAGTGAATTCCCTAAATGATATGCGCCGATAAGTGAATCGTGCGCATGTACTTTGTGAATATTGTCCGCAACTTTCTCCCCTGTTACGTGTTTCTAGTTTGTGTGCAGGGGTGTACGTCGAAGCCGCGGTTGATGGCCAAAATCAATTCCGAAAAACAGGGAAGCCAATTCGCGGAATACTGCATCTGATTTTTGTGAGTTATTGGGGATAGTCTGCAACTCGGAATTAAGCCATCAAGCGATAGGAAGTTCCATTATTCAAATTAATAAGACGAACTGGGGGATCGTAATGCGATCAAATTTGTCGAAAATTTTCGTTCTTGCCTTGTCGCTCTTCATTCTGGCCACTTTCTCGCCGAATTCTTCCGCACAGACTCCTGCAAACACCACGACATCAAATGTCGCGCGAATTACACAAGCAGTGCGGGAAAACGACCGTGTCACCTTGAAGGGAAACACGCATCCGCTGGCGTCGGCGAAGAACGATGCTGGCGTGGCTCCGGACACGATGCCGATGGAGCGCATGCTGCTGGTGCTGAAGCGCAGCGCGGATCAGGAAACGTCGCTGAAGGCGTTAATGGAAGGCCAGCAAAGCAAATCCTCCCCAAATTTCCATCAGTGGTTGACGCCGGAACAATTCGGCCAGCAGTTCGGCGTGTCCGATAGCGACATTCAAGCGGTGACGGCGTGGCTGCAGACGCACGGATTCACGGTGAACCGTGTGGCAACAGGAAAGATGCTGATTGAATTTTCCGGAACTGCGGGTCAGGTGCGCGAAGCATTTCAGACGCAGATTCACAAGTACATGGTAAAGGGCGAAGAGCACTGGGCGAATGCGAGCGATCCGACAATTCCCAGCGCGCTGGCGCCAGTGGTTAGTGGCGTGAATACGCTGCACAATTTTGGGAAGAAGCCGATGATTGAGAAGCGCGGAACATTTTCGCGCGCGACGGCTTCTGGCGTGGTCACACCTCTCGATAACGTCGGCTGCAACGGCACATCTTTAGCTACGCCGGGCGCAACCTGTTTGGGAGTTAGCCCCGCCGACTTCGCGGCCATTTATAAGGTACCGGCGACGGTGGCCGGCGTGGCCGCGGGTACGGGCCAGACAATCGCTATCGTCGGCGATTCAAATATTTGTACGGGAACTCCGCTGCCTGTGGGTTGCACAACCGACGACATTCTGAATTTCCGCACGATTTTCGGACTTCCGCTCGCGAACACTCCAAAAGTTATTCTCGATGGACCGGATCCAGGGCTGAACGGCGACGAAATTGAAGCTGATTTGGACGTTGAGTATTCGGGTGCAGTCGCGCCGAACGCGCAGATTCTGTTAGTAATCGCCTCGGGCACGCAAACGTCCCACGGAATTGATCTTGCGGCGGAACGCATCATTGATTTCAACTTGGCGCCGGTAATGAGCGAAAGTTTCGGGGCATGCGAGGGAGCGCTCGGGACTGCTGGTAACGCATTCTATGCATCTCTCTGGGAGCAAGCTGCCGCGCAGGGAATCACAGTTATTATTTCCGCCGGAGATAATGGGTCCGCCGGTTGCGACAATTCCAATCTGGCCCCCAACGCTTCGCAATTCGGATTGAATGTTAACGGAATTGCGTCGACGCCATTTACTGTTGCGGCCGGTGGAACGGATTTTGATTTTGCGGCTACTGGATATCCGGGAAACTTTTGGAATTCGACGAACGGTGCCAACGGGCTTTCCGCAAAGGGATACGTTCCGGAGACGACATGGAACGACACCTGTGCGCAGAGCGGCATTAACGGTTGCAGCGGATTAACCACAAGTTCTAGTTCGTCACTTCTGCAAACGGTAGGGGGCAGCGGCGGACAGAGCAATTGCGCGGATCAGGATATATTTCAAGATTGTATCGCTCCGTATGCCAAGCCCACCTGGCAATCAGGAAGCGGAGTGCCAAATGACATGGCGCGAGACCTTCCCGATATTTCCCTGTTTTCCTCCAGCGGACAGCTCAGCGGAAGCTTTTACATTATTTGTGCGTCGGACATTGGCGGAACTTGCGCGACGGGCGGGTCAAGCTTTTCGTTCATCGGCGTCGGCGGAACGTCGGCGGCAGCGCCTGCATTTGCCGGCATCATGGCGCTGGTGAATCAGAATATGGTGAGCAATAGTTTGACCGGTCGGCAGGGTAACGCGAACTTTGTTTTGTACCCGATGTCGGCGGCGCAAACCGAAGCGAACTGCAATTCTTCAGCCGGGCCAGCGTCCAACTGCGTTTTCAATGATGTGACAAAGGGGAATAATTCTGTCCCATGCTTTGGTGGAACATTTGGTTGCAGCAACACGGTAACCAATTCCCCAAATATCGGAGTGTTGGAAACGGTGAATCCCAGCACTGGCGCACCGATCGCCGGTACTCTAGGATTTAACACCGGCACGGGGTACGACTTGGCGACAGGCCTGGGATCGCTTAACGTGACCAATCTGGTGAGCGGCTGGCCGGCGGCATCGGGAGCATTCAGCTCGACTACGACGACGCTAACGCTGGGGCCCTTGACGGCGTGTCCCGGCGGCACGCCGTCCGGAATTACAAATTGCATCAATATTACGCACGGGACGAACGTGAACGTGAACATTGGTGTCACTGGCCCCGGAACGGGGGCGCACCCGATCACTGCGGCCCTCGGCCACGCGGATGACGCCTCGTTAATCGGCACGTGCCAAACGGCCACGCCGAATTGCTTTCTCGGCGGCGCTAACACGGCCGACGTGGATCGGTTCGATGCGATTAGCGGCAACGTGAATATCTATCCGCTGACGGCAGGAGCAGTTGCGGCCTCAACCGTGGAGTTGATCGGTGGCCGGTACAACGTGACTGCGCACTACGCAGGAGACGGCTTTAACGGCGCAAGCGATTCCACGGTGCCGTATCAAGTGAATGTTGCGGCTGAAGGCAGCAGAACGACGGTTTCCGTGAGCGGAAACACCACATCGGCAACGAGTGCGGTATATGGCGCTACGCTGACCGTCCGGATGGACATCGTCGGTGCGGCTTCGGGCTTTGAAACTGGCACGGGGCAGGTAACGCTGAACGATACCTTCGCCGGTTCGACTCCTGTGGTTTTGAACCTGAACAGCGATGGGCATGCGGAGCTGCGCGCCCCGAATGCCAGCACACCGGGGAACGGAATCATCATTACCGTACCTGCGATGGGAACTGGCGTGCATAACTTTTCGGCATCCTATGCCGGCGATGCCAGCTACAACGCGAGCACCTCTGTCGGGGTACCGTTCACGATTACCCAGGCCAGTACACTCTCATCCATCACCACGTTTCCAACGAACGTACTTGCGAATACAAATTTTACGCTGGCGGCGACGGTGAGTACGAATAGTTTCGGAAACGCGCCGACAGGAAACGTGTCATTTTTTGCGGGAGCAACTCTGCTGGGCAGCGCTCCCGTCGTGGCGGTTCCTATCGCGAACACGCCGAACGGTGTGCTTCCCGTAGGTGGGATGGCAACGCTCACGACGGCGAAGATCGCCGCATCGTCGTCAATCACTGCGGTGTACAACGGGGACACAAATTACACTTTGTCACCGGCATCCACCGCCGTCCAGGTTGCAGTCACGGCTGGGGTATCATTTACGGTGAGTTCGGCGAGCAATCCGACTGTTGTTGCCGGAAGTCCCGGCACGTCGGTAATCACTGTGGCCCCGACTGGTGGATTTACAGGAACTGTGGCGCTAACGTGCAGTGTGGCGCCATCGAATCTTACTTCGACGCCGACCTGCTCATTCAATCCGACTTCGATTGTGCTGGGCGCATCGCAGACGTCAACTCTTACCTTGACGACGACCGCTACCACGTCGCTGAGCGCTTACACAGTGACTGTGACGGGGACGAGTGGAGCAACGGTGGTCACTGTTCCTGTGACTGTGACGGTGACGACGCCGGGTACTTTCACGTTGGCTTCGACTGCAATTGCGATCGCGGCTCCGGGTCAATCTGGGACTTCGACGATCACCGCGACGGGTACTGGCGGCTTCACCGCATCTGTCGCGCTCTCCTGTAGCGTTGCGCCGCTGACCGGAAACGATCCTCCTACGTGTACAGTCGGCGGACCAATTAATTTGTCGGCCGGCACAGCCACGGGAACCGCGACGCTGACGGTGAACACGACCGCCGCATCGGGCATTCCGTTCATTCCAGGAAATAATATTCGGCCAACCACGCGATGGATCGTTGGCACTGGCGCAGCGGCAACAGTGTTGATGCTGCTGCTGAGTTTCGCGCCGATGCGGAAACGCCGTCCGGCAGTGGTGCTTGCATCGCTGTTTGTTTTCATCGGATTGATGGTCGCCGGTTGCGGAAGTTCAGGAGGTACGACCCCGAGTAATCCGGGTACGACGGTTGGCAGCTATACAGTCACTGTTACCGGGACCGGTGGAAATAAGACTGCGACCACGACGGTCAACGTGACGCTGCAGTAGTCATCTCGGATAAGAAGTATTGCGCGCGGCTGGAAATTGTCTCCAGCCGCGCGTTTTTTGTTTGCTTGTAAGTAACACTCCTCTGTATTAGACTCGCGACAACTTAAACCTACCGGTGGCATCCGAAATGCCGCCCCTTAGGCTGTACCTCTTTTTTGATCTGGAGAAAATATGCCGACCCTCAGGATTCGTGCCAGAAATTTATTTATTTTCGGAAGGTTTGTTGCGGCGATGATTTTTGCGGTGGTGTGTTCGATCTCGTGCTTTGCGCGTCAGGATGCGCAGGGTACGGCTTACGCCCACACACAAGCCCAGCCACCGCAGGCGCCGTTTACCGGAGCGTGGCATCCGATTGGGCCGCAGCCATCGGTACCTGCCACGGGAAGTGTGGCGGGATCGTCAGGAAATACTTCCGGGAGAGTGGAAGCGATTGCGATTGATCCAACCGATGCGACGGGAAATACCGTTTTCATCGGCGGCGCGCAGGGCGGCGTGTGGAAGACGATTGATGGCGGCGTAATTTGGCAGCCGTTGACGGACTTGCAGCCGTCGCTGGCGATGGGCGCGCTGGCGATTGCGATTGATCCGACGAATACGCTGGACGGGAAACATCGCGTGATTTATGCGGCCACCGGCGAGCAAGCCGGGCTTGGCGCGGATATTTATTACGGCGCGGGTGTGCTGAAGTCCCTTGATGGCGGGCAGACGTGGGCGCAAACATGCCAGGGAACCGCGTTCAACAATCCTGCGTGCCCGTTTGTTGGGCCGTTTAGTTCGCAACTATTTCCGGGCGGTGGCGCGAGAATTAGTTCGCTCGGGAGTGAATCCCGGCAATCCGAAAATGTTGATTGCCGGAGTACAAATTTTCGCAACGAGCAGCATCAGCGGAACTGTCGGCCAACCTGGCGTCTATTGCACGGGCGATAGCGGCGCGACTTGGTCACGAATTAATCCGACTGGGCTTTCTGCGACGGCGATGTCGACCGCGGTGATTTATGTTTCGTCGACGACGGCTTATGCGGCGTTTGGTGCTTACGCGGGCGATGCGACGAACGGAATTTATGTGTCGCACAACGCCGATCAAACTTGTTCGGCGCAGACTTGGTCGCGAGTGGGCGGAGCAGGACTGGCGTCGCAAATTCGCATGGGACGAATTGAGATGGCTGCGGCGCCTGCGCTTGTTGGCGGACAAACCGTGCTTTACGCCGGAATTGCGGACGCGAATACGGCAATTCGAATTCGCTGGTCGGGTGTTATCGAAGTGCAGACGGTGGAGCGACATGGACGCAGCTCAAAGGGATTTCCGATTTTTGTGTGGCGCAATGCTCGTACGATCTTGTGATTGGCGTGGATCCTGCCGACGTGACCGGTAACACAGTATTTTTCGGCGGCGCGGGAAATTCGACCGCCGCGGGAACAACTCTGCTGCGATCCACGGATGGCGGGCAGACGTTTGGTGATGTGTCCAAAGTTGGCGACGGAACATTTCTGCACGCGAATCAGCACGCGATTGCTTTCACTGTAACAGCGATAGAAGATTTATGTTGGAAACGACGGCGGAGTTTGGAGTTCCGCGAATGCTGCCAATCCTGCGACCACTGCAGGCTCGCAAATCTGGACGAATCTAAACAGTGAGTTAGCGCTGACGCAATTCAATCCCGGATTTTCCATTCATCCCGCGAAATCCGGGTTGGCATTCGGCGGAACGCAGGGCAATGGAACGCAGGAATTTCAGAACTATTGGTGGCGTGCCGTCGTGGACGGGAACAAATACGTGCAGCGATGGCGGATTTACAGTAGTGGACGCGAATGATCAGTCGTCAGTTTATTTGAGCTGCGCGGGAAGTTTTGGTTCCCCGCAAATTTACAAATCCGTGACGAGTGGCGTTTCCGGTGCGTTCAAATTGCTGGCAAGTTCCAGCCACGATTGGCGTTCAAGCCAATGGCGCGAAGGATCCGCTCGCCCATTTCCTCCTCTGATGTCTGATCCGCAGCGTGCGGGACATCTTTATTACGCGACCTACCGTCTATTTGAGACAACGGACGGCGCGGACGACGTGGAATGTTGCGTCTGGCGATTTGACGAGCGGCGGGCTCGCGAATCGGAGTGGCGGTGACTTCAGTGGCGTTCGCGCCGGTTTCGAGCGGAGCGTACAACTTATATTCTGGCGCGAATGACGGCACAGTGGAAGTCGCGACGAATGTTTCCCCGGGCGCGAGCTGCACGTTCACAAATATTTCCGAGCTTGCGCTTCCGACGCGACTCGTGACCAAAATAATTTCCGATCCGGCGGACGTCACCGGCAAAACGGAGTACATTGCATTTTCCGGATTTTCGATTGATACGCCGGTTTCCGGCGGGTCCGACGGATTTGAAAGGGCACATTTTCAAAACGATGAATGGCGGTGACGACGTGGACAGACGTTGGCTGCCACACCGCCGATTGCGCCGTTCCGCTGGGAACAGATCTGCCGAATTCTCCTGTGAACGACATTTTGTTGGATCCGGACGATCCCGCGCGCGGCACAATTTATGCAGCGACCGACATTGGAATATTTGTGACCGCAAACGGCGGGGCGACATGGGCGACGATGGGCACTGCGCTGCCAAACGTTCCCGTGCTTTCGCTTGCGCTGCATGAACCATCGCGAACTTTGCGTGCGGCCACGCACGGACGCAGCGCGTGGGATTATTCATTGCCGGGGCTTGGCGCGACGACTCCCTTTGCGCTCAGCGGAATTAATCCGACGTCCACGCAAGCAGGCGGTGCCGCGTTCACGCTGACGTTGAACGGAAGCGGATTTACCGGGAACTCGACGGTTCGATGGAATGGTTCGTCGACGGGCATCAGCACAGTCGTAGTGAACACGGCAACGCAAACGATTACTGCGCAGATTGCGGCGAGTCTGATCGCGCAGCCGGGAACGGCAAGCGTGAGCGTCTTCGATTCAATCCTTACGCTGAACAATACGAATGCGCTTTCGCTAATCATTTTGGGTTCGGTGCCAAAATTGTCAGCAGTCGTGCCTTCGTCTGTGAATGCCGGAGTGAACGACACCGCGATCACAATTACCGGAACGGGATTCAACCAAAACTCACAAGTCACGTTTAAGAATTCCACGACCGGAGTGACGGGAACAGTAGTGAACGCCGCCGGAACGCAAATTACTGCCACGTCTGTCGCACACGTTGCTGGTGACCGGCGGACAATTTTTTATTGGTGTGACAAATTTGCCGCCCGGTGGTGGCGCTGCTTCGCCGCAACTTTTATTTACAGTGAACGGTCCGCCGCCCCGGTGAACGATAATTTTGTGAACGCCACCGCCGTTACGACGTCGATATTTATCAACTCCGTGGACAATTCCGGCGCGACAAGTGAGGCGACCGATCCAATTCCGCCATGCGTGGCGAACTTAAGCCAGAATCCGACGGGAAAATCCGTGTGGTGGAGATACACCGCCGGGTCGACGGGCACGGCGACCGTAACCACACTTGGAAGTTCATATGACACAGTGCTTTCTGCGTATACGGGCGCCGCGGGAAGTTTTACGAACGTCGCATGTAACAATGATGCGTCGGCGTCAGTGAAACAATCACAAATACAAATCGCCGTCACGTCAGGAACGACTTATTTTTTCATGGTCACGGCGTTTGATACGACGCTGTGTCCGCCGGCGGGAACGAACTCTGCGGATTGCGGCGGAAATACAGTATTTAATTTTAGCGCGCCAATTCCGGCCGGACTTGTTGCGTCGCCGCCGTCGATGTCGATTACAGCGGGCGGGTCTGCGACGTTTACGATTGGTACGCTCAGTCCGCCGCTCAATGGTCAGGTTACATTTTCAGTGGCTGGGTGTCCGCCGGTTTCGACGTGCACATTTTCCGCGGGCACTGTGATGGCGGGCGGATCGCTTTCGTTGAGCGTGACCACGGCAGCGGCCAGTGGATCTGTCCCAGCGGTGCGGAATTTGCGACGCGTGCCGGAAATTTCGCGACGAATATTCACCGCTGCATGGGAAAGTTTGGCGGCGCTGACGATGATGCTTATTTTTCTGAAGAAGATTCAGCGGCGACGCGTAATTGGATTTGCGCCGATGATCATACTGCTCATGGTGGTGACGGTCTTCGGTAACGGCTGTGGAGTTGCAGGAAGCAATTCGCCGGCCGTGATTGTGCCGGGCACAACTGCCGGCGTGTATCCGATTGTGGTTACGGCGACGGGTACCGGAAACGTGAGCGCTACCACCACCGTCAATTTGACGGTGAATTGAAGCGCCTCGAATCTTGCGGCGACTAAAGAGCGAGAAGGTTATGCCGCGGAAAACGGTAGGGAGGTCAGGTCCACATTTCCGCCGCTGAGAATAATTCCCACGCGCTTGCTCTCGGCATGAATGCGGCGATTCAAAACCGGCGCGGCGGATACTGCTCCGGAAGGTTCCACGACAATCTTCATTCGCTCCCACAGAAGTTTCATCGCGGCGATAATTTCCGCTTCGGTGACCGTTGAGATCTCATCCACAAGCCTGCTGAGAATTGCGAAAGTGCGCGGCGCAAGATTTGCGCGAAGGCCGTCCGCGATTGTGTCGTAACTATCGAGTGTGACGATGTGGCCGGCTTTCAGAGATTGGAAAGCATCGTCGGCATTTTTCGGTTCCGCGCCGACCACGCGAATTTGCGGACGGATGCCTTTCGAGGCGATGGATGTGCCTGAGAGTAATCCTCCTCCGGAAACAGGGGCGATGATGAAGTCGAGATCGGGAACTTCTTCTAGCAGTTCCGCGGCGGCGGTTCCCTGGCCAGCGATGATCAGATCGTTATCGTAAGGATGAATCAGAATTGCGCCCGTGCTTTGCTGAACAGCGGCGGCTGTTTCCTGGCGCGATTTAATTGTCGGTTCACACAAAGTAATTTTTCCGCCGTAGGCTTCCACGGCCGCGCGTTTCACCATCGGCGAATTATTCGGCATGATGACCCAAGCGGGAATGCCTCGGCTGCGCGCTGCTCGCGATAAAGCTGCACCGTGATTTCCGCTCGAAGGCGTCACAACTCCGTGCGCTGCTTCTTCTTGTGTGAGAGAAAAAACGGCATTGGTCGCGCCGCGCATTTTGAACGAACCGGTGATCTGCAGATTTTCACATTTGAAGAAAAGCTTGGCGCCGGAAATTTCGTTCAAAGATTCAGAAGTCATCACCGGAGTGCGGTGAATGTGTGGAGCGATACGGCGCTGCGCTTCGCGAACGTCGTTCAGATTCGGCCGAAAATCATTGCTCAACGGAGATTCTCCCAAAATTCCGGCCACATTATGTCATAGCGCGCAAACGCGCGGCACTCTTAGCGTCCGCCAGCGGGAGAATGAAACGTAATTTTGCTGGCGGTCACATTCTCAAAGCGGTCGTAGACGCGAACCGCGATGGTGTGCTCGCCGGCTGAAAGCGTCCGCAGAGGAATGTCGTAATGCTCTTCGGTTGAATCGCTGAGCCTGCCTGCCGGGTAGACGAGCGTCCATTCGCCGGCGTCCAAACTATATTCGGCGCGCGCGATTGCGCTTGCAGAATCTTTCGCGGTAAAACGGACGCGTGTTTCGCCGGAGTTTTCGCCTGCGCCGGATTCGAGTCCTGTTAATTCCGGCGGTGCATTATCCACCACGAACCTCTCGGATTCCCGGCTGCTTTCCAGCGCTTCGGCTGGAGGATTTGACGGCGCGTCCGATGCGACAACTTTCAAATAGTACGCGCCATCGGGCATGGAAGTTGTGTCCCACGAATAATATTTTTCGCGGACATTTTCTTTCAGCAGCTTCCATTCCTTCTCATTTTCGCCGCGGAAATAAACGCGATAAATAAGTTCGTCGTCGTTGTCGTCGTGGCTGCTCCACAGCACGGACTGGAAACCTTTCTGCGCGGCGCCGGATGTCGGCGAATCAAAGCGGGAAGATGTGCGATCCTGCGCTCCGCCGGAATTGAATCCGGAATTTGTGCTGGGCGATGTAGCGCCGAAAGCTTCGGGCTGCCGCAAGCGTGTCGAGGGCTGATTTCCTCCGCCGATATTTCCAGAAAGGCCCGTATTTTGAATTCGGATGCCGGGTTCCTGCACGGCAATGCCGTCAATTTGCGGCGCAACATTTTTCGGCAAATAGGAAAGGCTCATCCACGAAAGCACCGGCGAAGGACTGCCGCTGCGAAGAACCGCTTTCCATTGCGCAAATCGCGCGGCGGGCGCATCCACTTTTTGGCCGCTCTGCGTGTAAGGACCGGCCCACGCGCTCCAGTTCGTGTCGGGATTCGCAGTGTTTCCAGCGCGGATGAAAACTTCAACGTGTGGGCGGCCGGCTGCGGACATTCCGGAATTTTCGCCCCACCATTCCAGTCGTCCCCACGACGAGAAAAATCGCGCGTCGATCGGCTGCGATTCAAATGTGCCTTCGCCGACGTCGTCGGGTCCGAGAGAAAATACTTTTCCGGGGTTGGCTGTGCACATAAATATTTTCCCGCCGGCTCCCTGAGCAAGTCCGGTCACCTGGCCGGATTCGGTTTTCGCGAGCGTCGTATACAAATTGTTTCCGTCAAGCGAAATTACGATTCCGCGGTTGCCTGTGCCCAGCAACAATTTCCCGGTCGGAGAAAATCCCAGCGCGTAAACGAGTGTGTCGCGCGAACTCCAAAGTTGCTGAGGAGAACCGTCGGGCGCAAGACGATAGACCGCGCTGCCGTTGACGGCCGCGAGCGGCACGAAAGGTGTTTGCCCGAGTGGTTGTTGCTGCGGAGGGCCGCCAAGAATAATTGCATTGGGATTGCCGGGTTGGCCGCCGAGTGGATTGGAAGGCGAGAAAAGATCCTGCGATTCCGAAAAAGTGGTGTTGGTGCTGCGCGACTTATCGCCGATCGCGGCAACGTACAAATTTCCGGCGGCGTCTTCCAAGAGTGAAGTGATTTCCTTCTTCGACGTTTCGTAAATCACGAAGCCTTGACGCGATTTTCCCGCGGCCGGCGCCGCCTTTGGAATGCGAATGACGCGGCCATCCGGCTCCGTGCCTGCGAGCACATTTCCCTGATGATCGAAAGTGATTGCGCGGATGTGCGCTTCCTCGCTCTTATAGAAAATGTCGCCCTTGCCATCCCGATTCACCGAAAAAATTGTGCCGCCGTCGCCGGTTGCGACGTAAAGCGTTCCATCGGAATCCACTGCGAGCGCCCAGATGTATTTTGTTTTCGGCTCAAAGAAGATTTTCTTTTCGCCGGCGGGAGTCACGCGATAAACGCGGCCGTCCGGCGCGGTTCCAACATAAAGATTATCCTGCGCATCTACGGCGAGTGCTTGCGCGGATAATTCTTCGGCTGTGAAAAATGTGGAAGACTTGCCGGCGGAGTCGTAGCGAAGAACTTTCGCGCCGGAGCCTCCTGCGACGTACACATTTCCTTTGGAGTCCGCGCGCAGTGCCCACAGGAACGCGGAGTTTGGATCCGACATCGGTTCAAATCGCGGCGCCAGCATTAATTTCCCGTCGCTGCGCAGCGCAACACCTTTCGCGATTCCCTTATCAAATTCTTCAAACGAAGATTGACGCCAGTAGCGCGTGCGTTCGGCGCGCAATGCGGAGCCGGCGAAAAATGCCGCCACGACCGAGAGAATTCCGATGGCCAGCAGGCGGGGGTTGCGTCGAACTCGAATCATTTTCGTTTTCTCCAGGAATTTCCTTAGGGAATTGCCGCGCGCATTTTTGCGCCGTTGAAACGCGAACTTTATTTCACTCGAACGGTAAGCGACACCGTACCGGAAATTACGCCTTCGGTTGGAAGCGACCATTCGCCCGCCAGCGATTCCCGCAACATTGTTGCGTTTGGCTCGCCGCGGCGCTGGTTCAACACATTGACGGCGGAAAGCGGCGCGTTCGGCAACTCTTTATCTTCGAGCAACAGAGTTGTTGTGGGTTGCAAAATTGTGACGTAAAGGCGGTTGTTGCGGCGCTCGCGATTTAGAATGCGAATGTATTGTTCCAGTCCGCCGGCCTGACCTGCCGATGCTTGCGGTGAAATTGGGCGCAGCGTGCGATCCGCGCCGAGTGAATCGCTCACGAGGATTCGCAAATTCACACCGCGATCCACTTGAGCGGGAATCGTAATCGGAATTGTGCGAAGTTCCGCGGAGCCGCGATACGCGCGCAGCAAAACTTTCACTTGCACAGTTTGTCCGGGCACAACTTCTGTGGCGTCCGTCCACGCGCCTTCGATGGCGGTAAAGCGCCGCTCCGGAATGCTTTCGAGATTCAGTTGAATATGCTCAATCTTCGGCTGCTCGTAGGGATTCGTGAATATGCGCGAGAACATGCTCTGCACATTGCCGGTGACGATGGCGCCATCCTGCAAAAGCGCTCCGCTTGGCGCGAACATATTTTCCAGCTGTACGGAAGAATGTCCTGCGATCTTAATTTCGCCGGCAAGTTTCAGCGTGTTGCCGTCGCTGTAAAAATTATTTGACGTCAAACCATTTTGTGCGACGAGGCCGACGAGCAGTGGCGTGAGGTCTTTATTTTCGGCCAGTTCGTAATGCGATTTGCGAACACCTGCGGGCGTTTGCAAACTCATGTCCATCGAAATCATTCTCGGGCCCGCGCCGGCGGTCCCCATAATCGCGGAAAGGCGATCCGCGTTAAGCGTGCCGATGATTCCGCCAGTGGTAACAATTTTTGTGGAACTATCCTGCGACGACATTGTGGCGACAACGCGTCCACGCGCGAGCGGAAAACTTACGTCGCCTAAACCAAATATCGGATGGCCGCACGCGTAAATTCTATCTTTCACAATCGCAGTGACGGTGCAGGATGCCGCGGCGGTCATGTCACCGCTGACGAGCATGACACTGACCATATCGCCGGGAACAATATTTGCGTCGTCCGGTTGTGCTGCGCCCGCGCCGCCGGGAACGGCGACCAATCCATAGCCGGAAAGTTGCGGCGCAAATTGCGCCAGGACGGATGGATAAATTCCAGAAAAAACGAGCGGCGTTTCAATTGGCGTCAAATATGCTCCGCCGAGATGCGCTGCGGCGTCACCCTTTAGCAAGGAGCTATGATCGACGACGTCAGAGCTTATTTCATAGCGCGGTTGATTTGCGGCGAGCATGCCGGAATCATTCGTACTGGAATCGTTATTGGTAGCGGCAATTGTGGTGCGCGCGGGTGGTGGCGTAACTTCCATCATGTTTTCGATGGGAGTTACGCCACCAAGCGCTTCTTTTGTGAATGAACCGAATTTCAGAGCCAGCGCGCCGACCAGTTTACCGTCAATGTAAACCGGGCTGCCGCTCATTCCTGCGACGACGCCGGTATGTTCCACTTTCTGGCCGACAAGCTGCACCAGAATAATTGATTCGTGCGGGCCGAGAAGGTCGGGAAGAATTCCGAGCACGACGAGATCGAATTTCTCGATTTGATCGCCGCTGAAAATTGTGTATGCCACGCCCTTCATGCCAGGCTTCACCTGACTAAGCGGCATTATTTCCGGCGAGCCGGCCTGCGCGGCAAATGCGGAGATCGCCACTAGAAGGAATACCGCGACCGCGGCAAAGCGCGCGAATGCAAATCGAAAGCGGGAAATTCCTTGCGTGTTTGTTTTCATATAAGTTCAGTGAACAACGAAAGCTGAATTCAAAATATTCTATCCGCGCTGCTTTAGAAATTCTACTGCTCCCAGATTTTTTCCTTCGTCGGCTCGAAAGGATACACGTGAACCATCCAGCCAAATAGAATTGGATAGAATCGGCCGCCGTTCGCGTCGCACGAAGCTTTTGTGGTGATCGAGCCCATCAAACCAAATTTTGTAAAGTCCGCGTGCTGCGCCTGCCCCATTTTCGGCATGCACAAATTCGTATGCAGGTGCCATTGCGCGATGCTCAGCGGAATGCGCTCGTTCAATTCTTCTTCCGTCGCCCGCACCGGCATGGTGTACATCGCGCCGATCAACTCGTAGCCGCTGGCAGTCTTCTTATATAGCAGGGAAGTGGGACGCGAAGCATCAAACGTGAAAGATTCCAGGAAGCCATTGCGCGCGCTGGTGAAATGATACATCGGCTGCGGCAAGTTTGGCAGAAATGGCTGGAAGCCATCGGCCAGCGCCACTTTGTAGTCCTTATATTTCTCAATACCTTCGCGTAATTCGCTCACAACGTCGTCGGCCTTCGTCCAATCGGCGGGAGTTGACGGCCGCTTCGTGCTCATTTTCATGTGTGGGCCCATGTGCTGATGACCGGGAATCATTTGACCGTTCGCGTCATGCTGCGCCATCTGGTCGGCGGTCATCTGACCATGACTCATGTCCATGCCGGGCATGCTGCCCATTCCCTGCATGTCGCTTTGAGCTGATTTCGCGCCGGTGCTCGATTGATTTGTTGATTTGGATGAACTGGAAGGTGACGAAGCAGGCGGAGGAGTCTGCTGGGCGAAACTTACGCCCGAAAAAGTGGCGCACAAAAATACGGAAAGCGCCGCGGCGGATATGTGGCGAAGTACTCTGCCGGAAAATCTTATGCCGACGGGCTGAATCATGGTAATTGCCCTCCTACAGTATATTACGCTTGAACGAAGCGAGGCATTTCACTTCGTTGCGGGAATGTTATGAACTCCGCGGACGTTTGTCTTAACCACTACATTAGAAGCGCTCCGGCGCGTTTCGGTTGCGTCGGCGTTTAACGATCTGCGTAACGGTCGAACAATGAGCCTAACTCAACGCCATGCTAGAATTCCTGCGTGGCAAATCGAAAAATAATTCCTGCGCGGGCAATTTCCGGGCCGGTGATATTGCCCGGCGACAAATCCATCTCACATCGATACGCCTTGCTTGGTGCGCTGGCAAAGGGAACGAGTAATCTCGCACATTTTTCCGCTGCTGCGGATTGCCAGAGCACGCTCGATTGTTTGAAGCGGCTCGGCGTGAAAATCGGTCGCACAGGCGCAGCAGTGCAAATCAGCGGCGCTGGATTGCATGGGTTACGCGAACCGAGCCGCGAAACTTGACGCTGGAAATTCCGGCACGACGATGCGCATGCTCGCGGGAATTCTCGCCGGGCAACAATTCGATTCCACTTTGACAGGCGATGCGTCACTGCGTCGGCGTCCGATGCGGCGCGTCATCGATCCGCTGACGCAGATGGGCGCGGAAATTCACGCCGGTGAACACGGTGTTGCGCCGCTGAAAATCCATGGCCGCCAACTTGCCGGAATTGATTACACGTTGCCCGTGCCAAGCGCGCAGGTGAAGTCCGCAATCTTGATGGCCGGATTATTCGCCGAAGGCGATACGGAAGTCACCGAACTTGTGCGCACCCGCGATCACACTGAGCTGGCGCTGGAAGAATTCGGCGTGAAGGTCGGACGAGAAGATCGCACCTTGCGCGTAACCGGCGGCGTGGAACTTCGTCCGCGGGATTTGACGGTGCCCGGCGATCTTTCTTCCGGAGTTTTCTTTTTGGCGGCCGCGCTGATTCTTCCGGAGTCCAGTCTGGTGCTGTACGATGTCGGCCTGAATCCCACGCGCACCGCGGTGCTGGATTTGCTTGCCGGGTGGGGCGTGCCGATTTCGTTGCTCTCTGTCCGCGAATCCGGCGGGGAACTAGTTGGTGACGTAGCCGTGCGTCACGCGCCCGTTGAGGGCGGCGAAATTGCGGGCGATGAGGTTGCGCAGCTTATTGACGAGCTGCCGATGCTCGCGGCGCTTGGTCCATTCACGGAAAAGGGAATTGAGATTCGCGACGCGAAGGAATTGCGCGTGAAAGAAAGTGACCGCATCGCGGTCGTCGCGGAGAATTTGCGGCGAATGGGCGCGGAAGTAGAAGAACGGCCGGATGGTTTGCGCGTCGGTGGAAAGTCGTCAGGAAAATTACACGGCGCGGAAATCGAAACGCACGGGGATCATCGGATCGCGATGGCGTTTGCTGTTGCGGCCCTCGGCGCCCAAGGCCCCAGCAAAATTTTGGACGCAGGATGCGCCGACGTTTCATTCCCAGGCTTCTTCGACGTGATCGAAAAAGTTGTCGAGCGCTAAGCAACTCGCTCGCGAATCACTTCTACTGACCTTTGCGAATCCGAATCGTGGCATGGGTCGTGCGGAGATCCAGTTTCGGCCCGTGCGCTCCCACGCTTCCATCCAGCCTCGCGTTTCCGCGTTGATCTTCGATTTTGGATTGCAGCTCGGAGAAATCGGAACTGATGTCGCCGTTATTATCGGCGCGGGCGCTTACATCGAACGCGGACTTCGCGGGCAAAGTCACGTCAATGTCTCCCGACTGCGTCGTCAACTTCAACCTGTTCTTTCGGCGGCTGCGTAAATCGAACGACTGATGTTCCCGCCGCGATTGTCGACCTGAATTTTGCCTGTCACATTTTCCAACGTTAAATCGCGCTTGGTGGTCGTCAACGTGACGCTGCCCGTCGAATCATAAATTCCCATGTCGCCGGGATTGGTGATTTCCACTCGCCCGGTTAGCTGAGTGATCGCCAGATCCGTTCGATTTGAGATGAAATGAATTCCTTTTGTGAGCCGCGCAAAATTCAGAGATCCAAAATAATCGCCGTCCAAAGTTACCGCGCCCGCTACATCGGAAATTTCCACCTGCGCGCCCTTGCCAGACACTCGAACGTTTCCCGCCGCGCCAACCACGCGGATATCATCGGAGGCGTTGTTGGATTCCACGCTCACGTCCGCGCCGGATTGCCGCACTTCAATGGCACCATGCTGGCTCTGGGTCGTGACGTTCCCGGCGATGCCGGAAATGCTCGAACTGCCGCCGCGATCGTCTCGTACATCCAGCGAAATATTTTTCGGAACGTGAACTTCCAATTCGACGCTTACCGTCTCCCTCCGAATCATTCTGGCCTTGCGGCTCGACAACATAACCGTTGTCTGTTTTCGTCACAGTCACGTGGACATGATTGGCGCGATCTCTGTGCCGCGCTTTCACTTTCGGCGCTGGCAGACTTGCGCGCGGTAACGGAAATTTGCTGCGTGTCGTCGGCTGTGACGCTGACGTCTCCGCGTGCATTTCGTACCGTGACCTGTGATTTTGCCGCGAATTGTTTGCAGCGGGACAGATTCGGTGAACGAATAGGATTCATTCCAAATCGAGGAAAAAATGTCTCCGCGGTTTGGGTGGTTCGAGCCCCAGTCAATAATTCCCACGCCGCCAATCACCGCGAGCAGCAGCAACACCAGAAAAACTTCGCCCGCGGAAATCGTGGGCGGCGCAGGCTCGCCTGTGCGCTGCGCCATGAAATGATCGTAGAGCTTGGCCAGTCCCCACAAAATAAAAACCAGCGGCCACCATTGCCGTAGAATTTGCCACGCCGGCAGACTCCCGCCAAAATTGTGGCTCAGCAGCAGGGCGCCAATAATAATCAGCAGCAGCCCACTGAAAATCGAACGGCGGCGGCGCGGATTGTGTGGTTGCCATATGGTCTCCCAGACCTCAGCCCAGCGGTGGCGGCGGATTTTGTCCTGGCGCCTGCCCTTGTGAACCTTGCTGTGAACCTATCGATCCAGTGCCCGGCCCTTGCTGCGGATATGGCGGACCCTGTGGTGAATACGGTGGCGGCGGAACTTGTTGCGCGTTGTGGCCAGCGTCTGACGCCAGCGCTTCCGCCAATTTCACGCCGCCGATCACCAACAAAATTACCGGCCACGTTCTACCGAAGTGGTAAGCCCAGTGCGATTGCTGCACCAGGAACAGCACTCCGATCGTGATCAGAATCGCCGGCCCCATCAGTCCTCGAATTGAGCAGCGTTGACAGTTACATCGCATCGCCATCGTATTCCTCCGAATTTCTACGACTGCTTCTCGCTTCGCCGCCAGACCATAAATCCGCCGACCGCAATCAGCAGCAGCGGCCACCAGCGATTGATCATTTGGTCCATGTTCAAGCACGTTGAAGTTGCTCAGCAAAAACAGGACGCCGATTCCCATCAGCACAAACGGCCACACCGTTTTCCCTTTGCCGATTTCAGCAATCGGGTCGGACGGCACTTTTCCTGAAAGCCGCGCTTTCGCAGAAACATTCGCGTCAATCGTCATGTAAACAATGAACGCGGCAATCATCAATCCAGAAAAACGTGTATGGAATCCGGATGATCTCCGGTTTCCGTCGCCACAAGCGTCGCAAAAATCAGCACATGAATAATCGCTTTCGTGTATTCGCCGTTGTAAACAGCGCCTAGCCCCGGAACAAATCCCAACATAGTTGCCAGCGCCGGACTGCGTCCGCCTTCGGTGGCCGGCACGACCTGCGGCTGCGTGACCATATCCGCCAAGCACGCTTCGCAGTAAATCATGCCGCGAACTTCGCGCGAACACGCGGTGCACAATGCTTTGCCGCAATTCCGGCAATACCCGGTTGCGTCCACTTCAGGATGAACGGCACACTTCATGGCATGCTCCTTACCGGCGCGATCCAAACTCCGCAAGCCAGCCGGGTGAAATAGTCTTCTACTTTTTCCGCGCGATGCAGCGGAGAATCAAAGGTGTTTTGCTTTGTCCCGGTGAAGCAGGCGCAGCAGCGGGAGCTTCTGTCGGAGAGCGTATCCTGCTCGAGGCTCTAGCCGGGATTTAATTTCATACACAACGCGCAGATCGCCGACAAACTTGGATCCCTTCGCATAAGCCAAATGTGCCTTTCGATCGGCGCTGCGATACAAATTCACCGGATTCAAATCCGCAACCGTCGGCGTGCGCCATTGAATTCCAAGCGCCTGCGAAACTACGCCAAGAGTAATCAGCACCGTCAGCGCGCCATATGCAAAGCGCGGCTGGAAATAACGCGCGTCCATCCAAACCATGCGCGCCATCCGCGAGAAGTGGACGCGGCCCGAGCGTGCTATTCAAAATGGCGGGCATCAAATTTACCGGTGCCGCCACCGGTTCGAGCGCATGCATCGCGCCAATCAGCCCGCGAACGCTCGCCACCAATTCCTGGCATTGCGCGCACGTGCTGGAATGAGCCACGAACAGCGCGGCTTCCTCCGGCGTAAGCGCGCCTTCCAGGAAGTCGCTTAACCTTGCTTCGATTTGTTCACAATTCCAATTCATAGCTTGCTCCCAAAATAGTTCATGCGAATTCTTAATTCGGTCTGAACGCCCATTTCATTCAGCACTCGCGCCAGTTCAATTCGTCCGCGGTTGATGCGGGATTTCACCGTGCCTTCCGGCACTTCCAGCACCTGCCGAATTTCGCTGTAGTCCAACCCTTCCAGGTCTCGCAAGAATAACAGCTTCGCGCAAATCCGGTGAAAGTTTCGCCAGCGCTATTTGCAAATGCTCGCCCAGCTCGGTGACCGCCGCCGCTGTGATCCGGCCGTCTGCCCGCCGACTCTTTTGATTCCACCTGTGTCATCACATCTTCCATCGAATCCGTCAACCGATCCCGCCGCGTGCGGCGATAATGATCTATCAAAAGATTTCGCGTGACGCTTGTAACCCACGTACCGAATGCTCCGTAAATATCGCGGTAGCTTCCCAGCGTTTTATATACACGCATGAAAACTTCCTGCGAAAGGTCTTCAGCCTCCTGCCGCTGATTGGTAAAGCGGTAGCAGAGGTTGAAGATGCGGCGCGAGTGGCGTCGTACAAGTTCCTCCCACGCGGCGCCGTCTCCGCGTAGGCATTGCTGGACCAGTTGTGCTTCTGGTTCCAATGGTCTGTTGAGCCTCGCGTCCACGGTGGCTTTCGGCCTCCACTCAATGGAACGTAAATGGGCGCGAAAAAGTTCCACCAGCGTGGGATTCGTGGTGCGTGCATCTTATCTGTGCAGTGGATGCAGTACAAGTGTTCAGCGGTGACAGAAAAGGCCTAAATGCGGAATTTCGTAGGGCAGGTCTGCGAAATGCCTGCCATTGACCATCTGCTGGCGCAGACCTTCTTTCCGAGTCTGAGAAGAAGGGTTTAGCGTGGCGCCGGCATCTTGCCGGCAGTCCTCGGTTCCCCGCGATTAAGAGCACAAATTTGCTCGGCAAGATGCCGTGCGCTACAAAGTAACTCCTACTCATTCCGCAGCGCAACCATCGGATCAACTCGCGTGGCGCGACGTGCCGGAATCACGCACGCCAGCGTCGCAATCAGCAGGAGCACGCACGTCGCAATCGCAAAAGTCGGCACGTCAAGTGGCTTCACTTCGTAGAGGAATTTCTGAACGAAGCGCGTAAGCCCCCATGCGCCAAGAAGGCCAACCACGGCGCCGATCAGCGTGGGCCGCAGGCCCTCCTTCAAGATTAGCCCCAGAATATTTCCGGGCAGCGCGCCAAGCGACATCCGAATCGCAATCTCGCCCGTCCGTCGAGCCACGGAATACGCCAGCACTCCGTAAATTCCAATCGCCGCCAACAGCAGCGCCAGAAATCCAAACCCGGACGACAGTCGTGCCATGGAATTTTCCGCCGCTATGTTGCCGTCAATCCCTTCTTGCAGTGAACTCATCCCTTGAACAGGAAGATTGGGCGCCACTTCACCGACAACTTTTGTTACCGCGTTTTGCAGTGATTCCGGCTTGGCCAGAGTTCTTACTTGAAACGAAAAATCTCCGCCCGCCATCGCGGGATAAACGGTCGGTTCAAATTTGTCTTTGACGCTCTGATATTTCACGTCGCCAACTACGCCCATGATTTCGAAGCGGCTTTGTCGTCCTGTATGATGTGAAGTCCGACGGCGTTTGCGCCATTCAAGTATTTCGCAGTGAAAGCGTGATTCACCCAAATACCCGGAAAATCCTTGCGGCAATCTGCGACGGCGATGCTTCGGCCCGCAAGCAATGGAATCTTTCAGCGTTTCAAAGTAGCGCGGGCCGACGCTCATTATGTTCGTTTCAACCTCTCCGAGTTCGGCATGCTCCTGAATTTTCACGCTTGTGTTCGAGAGGCTTCCGGAGAGCAACGGAAACGCCTGACCACGTGACGCTCTCCACTCCCGGCAGCGCCGCGAGACGGCGTTGAAGTTCCTGTCCAAGCGCCGGCATTTTTTCTTCTGGAATTTTCGCGGAAGAAGGCGAAACGGAAAATGCCAGAAATGATCCGTGCGAAATCCGGGATCCAGCGTTTCCAAAGTAATCAGAGTGCGCAAGAAAAGCCCTGCGCCGATTACCAGCACCAGAGCCAGCGCCATTTCCACCGCAACCAGCGTACGCCCCAGCCGATTGCGGCTTTCTGAACCTGCGCCTCCTGCGCTGCTTCCGGCTGCTTTCAACGTAGCGCCCGGCGAAATGCGCGTGCTCGTTAGCGCCGGTATTAGTCCGAAGAGAACTGACGCGATCGTCGCGATTCCCACGGCGAAACCAAAAACCGCAAAGTTCGGGCGGAACATCGAAAGCAAAGCAGGGGATGCTTTCGCCGAGATGATTACCATCACCAGTCCTTTGGTCGCCCAATAAGAAACCAGCAACCCGGTCGCGCATCCCAGAAGCGCCAGTAGCAGACTTTCTGTCAATAATTGCCGCAGTATTCGCATACGCGTCGCGCCGATCGCCAGACGCACCGCGATTTCCTTTCGCCGCGCCGCCGCGCGCGCCAGCAACAAATTCGCGATGTTCGCGCTGGCGATCAACATCACCAATCCGGCCGCGCCCATCAGCACAAATAGTTGCGTGGAATATCTCTGGCGCATTCCCGCCAGACCGCGCTCTGCGCTGGTCAACGCAATATTAAGGTCGGCGTCCATCGTTCTTCCCGGATGCTCTTGTTCGTACTTCGTCGGAGCTTGCGCCGCGGCGGATGCTTCGTTTGCCAGCGATCCATGGAAGAGTACTTGAAGTTCCGTGCGTGCTTTCTCAACCTGATACTTCCGGCTTCAGCCTTCCAATCGAATATAGCCAAACGGTTCGTGCCTCGAATCGTTTCGGATCCGGTTTTCCGTAGATGCGATCTCGCGTGTGCAGCGGAACCCAAAAATTCGGCCGCGCCACCCGGCGAAAGTCCGAAGAACTCCGGCGGCGCAATTCCTACAATCGTAAACGGGACACTATTGAGTAGGACTGTGCCGCCGACTACTTTCGGATCGCTACTAAATTGTTTCTGCCAGTAGGTGAATTCGAGCACGACAACCGGCTCTGCGCCGGGTTTGTCGTCGGAGTCATTGAAAATCCGGCCATACGCAGGGGGAACTTCCAGCACCGAGAAATAATCTCCGCTCACATATTGCCCGTTCGCGCGTGTCGCATGGCCGTTCATATCCACTTGTACGCCGAGACCTCCGCCAAACGCGGCAATTCCCTGAAAGCTCTGCGCATGCGCGCGGAAATTCTGGTAGTCCGGAAAAGAAAATGAGCACGTTGGAGTTTCCGGAACCCGCGTCAATGGCGTCGCAGCCGCCGTACGAACTGGAACTGTTCCAGACGTACGGTCCCTTCGTGCGCGAAATCCAATGGAATAGGACGAGTTGGTCCGGATGGCCGATGGGTAGCCGCGTCATCATGACGGCGTTGATCATCGTAAATATCGAAGTCGTTGCGCCGATTCCCAGCGCCAACGTGAGCACAGCCACGACCGTGAAGCCGGGATTTTTTCGCAGATTTCGCCAGCCGTAGCGAACATCCTGAATCAATCCCTCAAGGAATCCGATTTGATCCATGTGGCTCACTCCTCGTAACTCAGGTTCAAGGTCAGTTCTCGCACGCTAAGCGGACTACACCCTTCGCCGCCCGAAGGTTTCAATCTATCAGACGTCCGAACCGCGAGTTGGTCACCTTAAACATTAGTGGAGGAAGGCCGCAGCCGGCATTAGGCAAGACTCCACGCCGGGCGGATTGGCTTAGCGAGGGAGATCGTCGTTATTCGTATCGCAGCGCTACCATCGGATCAACTTTCATCGCGCGCATTGCCGGGATGTAACAGGCGACCAGTGTCACCAGCATCAGCACCACCGGCACACAAACAAATACAATTGGATCGCTCGCGCTCACAGAAAATAGCAAACTTGAAAGCAATCGCGTCAGCGCTAGCGCCGCAGCTACTCCAATCGCTACGCCGATTAACGCCAACCGCGCGCCCTGTCCCATCACCATGCGCAGCACATCGCGTCTTTGCGCGCCGAGCGCGATGCGAATTCCAATCTCATGTGCCCGCAACGCGACGGAATATGCCATCACGCCATAAATCCCAATGCTTGCCAGCACCAGCGCGAGCGCACCAAACATTTCCAACAGAATTAGTGTTGCGTGCCGTGTCGAAACCGACTCATTCACTAGTTCCTCCATCGTCTCGACCTGAAATACCGCCTGGTCCTTATCAATTTCCGCGATCGCCGCGCGCACTGCCGAACCGAGAGCTGTTGGGTCAGTTGACGAGCGGACTGCCAGCGTCAGGTTGTCCCTTGTTTTTTGGCGGTACGGTACATAAACCTCGAACCGGGAAGGATTTTCGAGGCCGTAGAGCCGTGTGTCGCTCACAATTCCCACAATCGTAATCCATTTATTCCTAGGATCCAGATGTCCGAACGTGAATCGCTTGCCAATCGCGTCTCCGTTTGGAAAGTAACGTTGCGCCAGTTTTGAATTAATCAGCCCAACCAAGGGCGCCGACTCATTATCATTTTCAGTGAATGCGCGGCCACGAATCAAAGGCTCGCCAAGCGCGTTCAGATAATCCGCGCTAATGGAATGGAAGTCCGGGTGCGGATACTGTCCGATCCCGGGAGTTGGCAGCCCTTCAAATGTAATATCCGTGCGGCTGTGCTCGCCCGTGAACGGCACGACGCTTCCGACGGCCGCAGATTCCACCCCAGGGATCGCGCGGACTCGATCGAGTACTCGCTGCCAGAACAAAAGCTGCGCTTCCGGCTTTGAATACTGTGAAGATCGCAAATTCATTCCCATCGTCAAAACGCGATCAGGTTGAAATCCCGGACTCACCTGGAACAACCGGTACAAACTTTTCACCATGAGTCCCGCGCCAATCAAAAGCACCAGCGCCAGCGCGGTTTCCGCGATTGCCAGCATCCCTCGAACTCGATGCTGCTTCGCGCTCGGTGTCGAACTTCGCCCTCCGTCTTTCAACGCCTCCTGAACGTCCGGTCGCGTCGACGCCAGCGCCGGAACCAGTCCGAACGCTATCGCCACAAACACCATCAGCGCGCCCGCAAAAAGAAGAACGCGCGCGTCCATTCGGATGTCCATTCCCATCAACGTGTCCGGCGGAATCAGACGGCTTAATCCGGAAAGGTCCCACATTGCCAACAGAATTCCCATCCCGCCGCCAATTGCCGCCAGCAGCAGACTTTCCGTCAGCATCTGACGAATAATTCTTCCGCGCCGCGCGCCGAATGCCAAACGCACCGCGATTTCCTTGGTGCGTTCCGCGCTGCGCACCAAATAAAGATTTGCAACGTTGGCGCATGCGATCAGCAGCACGAAGATCACCGCGCCAAAAAGCACCAGAATTGCGGGCCGCGTGTCGCTCACAAATTCTTCGCGGATCGTCGCCATTTCGATCCCGGCGCCATGATTCTCCTTGGGAAATAGCGTTGCCAGTCGCGCGGCAATTCCGCTCATTTCTCCTCGGCTTGCGCGACAGTCACGTCCGGCGCGAGCCGCGCCACTACGTCCATGTCTCCGCGCTCGCCGCGCTCCATCATGTTCTCATTGAGCGAGACTCCAATCGGAGTCAGCACATCAGATTTGTCCAGAAAATAAAACGTTTGGGGAAGGATGCCGACGATCGTGAAACTCCGGCCGTCGAGCGTAATACTTCGGCCCACTACGTTTGGATCGCCTCCCAAGTGTGACTGCCACAGTTTGTAAGAAAGCAATAAGACCGGCGCCGTGCCGGATTTTTCTTCCGATGGCAGAAAATCGCGTCCTCTGATTGGCTGTACGCCCAACAACGACAGAAAATTTGGCGAAACTCCGTACCCGCCGATGTTTTCCGGCTGATTCACTCCGGACAAATTAAAACTCATATTGTGTACGGCGGCCATTTCCGAAAACTGTCTTGCTCTGATCCCGCCAGTCCAGGAAATTTGGGTATGAAACTGAAACAGTTCCGACGTTAGGATTTGTTTCGCGCATCACCACAACGCTCGCAGAATCCCTGTACGGCAACTGGCTGCAGCAACACTGAATTCACCACGCTGAAAATTGAGGTTGTCGCGCCAATACCAAGCGCGAGCGTCAGACACCGCTGCAATCGTGAAGCTGGGATTCTTCCGCAGCATTCGGAGTGCGAATCGCACGTCCTGCACCATCGTTTCCACAAATGCCATGCTGTTCATATGAAAAATCTCCTCGCGAATCTGCGTCGCATTTCCCAAGTTTTCGATTCGCCGCGTATCGCGCTTCGTCCGGCAACATTCCGCGCGAAACATTTTCGTCCGCTTCGATTTCCACGTGCGAGCGCAATTCCAGCCCACGTTCTTCATCCCATTTTTCCCGTCGAAAAAATCGCTGTCCAACTCATGGTCATCCTTTATATATGCGCGACAAATGCTACTCGTGCCGCAAAGCCACCATTGGATCCACGCGCATCGCGCGCCGCGCCGGAACATATCCAGCGATACACGCCACCGTCGCAAGCAGCAACTCCGACGGCAATCAGAGTCGACCGGATCATTCGGAGACACATTGAAAAGCATGTGCCCGACCAAACGCGAAGCCGCAAGCGCACATGGCACGCCGACTAGCAAGCCCCGCCAGCGTGAGCACAACGTATCGCGCAGAATCATTTGTAAAATCGCGCTGCGCGAAGCTCCCAGCGCCACTCGAATTCCGATCTCACGCGTGCGGCACGAAACCGAATAGGAAATCACGCCGAAAATTCCCGTCACTGCAAGAATCAGCGCCATCGCCGCAAACAAACCCAGCAGAGTCGTCCGAAATTTCGGCTGTGCGGTGGAAGCGTCGACAAGCGCGCTCAAGTCCTCCACATCGGTGACCGGCAGATCTTTGTCCATCTCGCTCACGTCACGCCGAATCGCGGCGGCCACTTCGGCAGAACTAAGCGTGCTTTTCACGACCACCGCGCCGCCCCAAAATGGCGATTGCGCAAACGGCACGTACATCATCGGCCCGGGATTTTGGCTGAGCGCAACGTCGCGGATATTTCCCACGATCGCCGACAATCTCGCGGTCAACGCCGGAGTCCGGAGGAAACGCGAACGTCATGTGCTTTCCAATCGGGTTCTCGTTTGGAAAATAGACTTTCGCCATCGCCTCGCTAATCACCGTCACGCGAGGAGCAGTCATCGCGTCGTGCTCGTTGAAGTAGCGGCCCGCCAGCAGCGAAATTCCCAGCACGTGAAAATAATCCGGCGTGACGGAAACGTAGTCCGCCGTTCTGGAAGTTCCCGCGGATGGCGGAGGAGTTCCCACAATATTGAACGGAAGATTCACGCCGGCGCTGATCATCGGCGCAGGAACAACCATCGCGGAATTCTGCAAACCGGGCTCAGCTTTAATTCGCGCCATCAGTTGATCCGGAAAATGTGGACCACTGCTGCGGCGTCGAATACTGAAATCGAGGCAGCGAGACGTCGGCTTTCAGAACGTGTTTCGCGACGTATCCCGGATTTACGGAAGTCAGTTTGGTGAAGCTACGCAACAGCAATCCTGCCGAAACCAACAGCACCATCGCGAGCGCAATTTCCGCGGACGCTAAAACACTGCGCGCGCGCCGCCGTCCGCCGCTTTCGCCCGAGCGTCCTTCGCCTTCGCGAAGACTCGTCTGCAAATTTGAATTTGACGCAAAAAGCGCGGGCGCTAATCCAAACGCAAAACTCGCAACCGCGGAAAGCAGCAGCGCAAATCCCAGCACAAAATTATCCACGCGAATTGCATTTACTCCGGCAAAGTCGGCGCCACAAATGGACTCGCAGTGGCGGAAGAATCGAACTCAGCGCTTGCACTCCCCAATACGCAATTGCAATTCCTGCAAGCTCCGCCAAGCAGCCCGAGCACGGCAGTCTCGCTCAGCAATTGGCGAATGATTCGCATTCGTCCGGCGCCCAACGCGGCTCGTACCGCCATTTCTCTGGCTCGTGACGTCGCGCGCGCCAAAAGCAGATTGGCAATATTCGCGCAAGCAATCAGCAGCACCAGTCCAACTGCGCCCAACAAAACAAGAAGCGCCGAGCGCGAACTTCCGACGATGTCTTTTTGCATCGGCTTGATGTGACTTTCCCATCCTGCATTTTGTGCGGGAAATTCCTTTGCGAGGTTCGCGCCAATTGCATCCAGATTTGCCTGAGCTTCCGCGCCGGAAATTCCCGGCTTCAATCGCGCGATGACTCCGAGGAAATGTCTGCCGCGAGCATTAATCAACGGACTGAACAGTGGGTCCTGCGCAACAGGAATCCAAACTTGTTGGTTTGCCGTCAGAGCAGGAAACCGAAATGTCGTGGGCATTACGCCGACGATCGCGAATGACTTCTTATCCAGGCCAATCGAAGTTCCAATTACATTTTGATCGGCGTCAAACAGCCCGCGCCACAGCTCTTCGCTCAGAACTACTACAGGTGCAGCCCCGGGCTTGCC
This sequence comes from uncultured Acidobacteriota bacterium, assembly GCA_963778235.1. Lineage (GTDB taxonomy): Bacteria > Acidobacteriota > Terriglobia > Acidiferrales > UBA7541 > DASTCZ01. The sequence continues at coordinate 1,913,233 of CAVZTQ010000004.1, forward strand.
GTCTTCCGGAAGTAATCCGCGTCCAGCGACTGGTTTCGTGTCCAGAACCGTGAATAGTTCCGGCGTCACCACGTTCGTGTTCACAACCGTCGGATCGCCGTGGCCAGTCAACGTCAATTGATGTCGTGCGGCCCCCGCTACCTCGGTAAAAATGTGGTTTTGCGCTCGCAGTTCTTCCAGGTTCAGCGACGACCAGCCTGTTTCTTTAATTCCATCGGCAGGTTTTGCCTGAGACACAAACACCAGTTGCTCAGACTTCGGATAGGGAAGTGGTTTCAGCAGCACTGCGTACACAACGCTGAAAATCGCGGTGTTCGCGCCAATGCCAAGCGCAAGCGTCAGAATGGCCACCGCCGAAAATCCGGGATTCTTGCGCAACATGCGCAGCGCAAATCGCGCATCCTGCCAAAGCGTTTCGAGGAATCCCATGCTGTTCATCCGATATATCTCCTCTCGAATCAAAGTGGCGTTCCCAAGTTTTCTTTGAGCGGCGTGACGCGCATCGTCCGCAGACATTCCGCGCGAAATATTTTCCTTCCGTCTCAATTTCCAGATGTGAGGCGAGCTCCCGCGCCCGCTCTTCATCCCATTTCTTTCGCCGAAAAAATCGCTTCCAGCTCATTTCAGTCCCCAGAACAACAAATCTCGTTACTCATTCCGCAGCGCAACCATCGGATCCACCTCCGTCGCGCGCCGTGCGGGGATGTAACTGGCTAGGAGCGCCACTCCAATCACCGTCAACGAAACAGCAACAAATGTGGGCGCATCCGATGGCTTCACTCCATACAGCAGGCTTGCAAGAAATTCGTGAGTCCCAAAGCAGCGGCGATTCCCACGGCCAAACCTGCGAGGGTGAGAATCATGCCCTGGCCGACCACAAGCTGCAAAACATCGCGTTTCCTCGCGCCGAGCGCCATTCGGATCCCGATTTCGTTTGTCCGGCGGGCCACTGTGTAAGCGAGCGTTCCGTAAATGCCGACGAAAATGATCACCAGGGTCAACGCGCTGAAAAAGCCTGCAACATCCGCAGCCAGAATTTCTCGCGCCAAATGTTGATCGATGCGATTCTGCAGGGTTGTTATTTCACGGATTTTCAAATTTGGATCTACATCGCGAATTGCGTCACGCACCGTGCCGGCGAGAGCGAGAGGCGAGCTTGTTGTCCGAAGTTCTAGCGAGTGGATTTCGGAGTTGTTTTGCAGCGCCGCGAAGTAAATGAACGGCACGTTGGATTGACGGAGATCTACATACTTCGCGTCTTTTGCGACCCCAATGACAGTGTATTGCACCTTGTTGAACTGAAACCGCCTGCCCACTGCCGACCGGTCGCCGAAATAGTGCCGCGCGATAGTCTGGTTCAGAACTGCGGTTCTCTGCCCACTGGAATTATCTGCAATTGAAAAATCGCGCCCGTCAACAAGTGGAATTCCCGACGCCGCAAAATAATTTGGCCCGACCCAATTTGCATGTGCCCGTTGATTTTCAGCGGTTACCGGATAGCCGTCGAATTTTAACCCGTTGACGCCGCTGCCTTCGGCCGCAAGCGTTGGAATAAAGGAAAAACTGCCGACGCGGACGCCCGGGATGGTCTCGACGCGCTGCAACAGCGGCACGATCGCGCCCGCCGTAAGCGACCGGTGCCCGCTTTCCGAACCAATTTGAATGGAAAGAACATTTGCGGCTTGGAATCCGATGTCCTGCGTTTTCAGGTTTTCAAGAGTGCGGACAAACAGGCCTCCGACGATTAGTAACAACACCGAGAGGGCGACCTGCACCACGATGAGAATATCCTTAGGGCCCCACCTGTGGCTTTGTCCTACGCAGATCTTCGAGCTGGGATTCAGTCCTACGCCGCCCTGCTGCGCTGCCTGAAGCGCAGGAGCCAGTCCAAACAGCACACCAGTGGCTACCGAGATAGCCGCTGTGAATCCCAACGCATTAAGGTCAGGCCGGACGGCGATTGTGATCGCACGGCCCGCACTGGCCACGAGATTTAGCAAAAATTCTTCGGTCCATAGCGCGAACAGAAGTCCAACTGCGCCACCCGCTAGTGCGAGCATCACGCTTTCGGTGAGCAATTGCCGGAGGATGCGGCCGCGCCCCGCGCCGAGCGCGAACCGCGTAGCGATTTCTTTTTGTCGTGTGGCTGCTCGTGCCAACTGCAGACTCGCTAAATTGCTGCACGCGATCAGCAGAACGATCGCCACCACCGTCATCAAAACGTTCAATGGAGCGGAAAAAGTGTTACGAAGTGCCGAACTGCCACGGTCACCGCTTTCTATTGTGATGTAATTGATAAAACCGCCTTGAGCCTCGCTGTCAGGGAGCTGCGGCACCAGCAGCCCTAAGTCCGCGCTTGCCTGCTGCTCCCGCACGCCAGGCTTCAGCCGCCCCATTAGATTGAGCCAAGTGTATCCCGGCAGATTTCGTTGCGACGCGGGGATCAGGTTTATCGTGGCCCAAATGTCCGGCGCCTCGCCTACGGTCTCACCCGTAAACTCTGGCGGTGCCACACCTACCACGGTGAAGGCTGCTCCATCGAGATCCATCTGTTTCCCGATGACCGAGGGCGAGCCGGAGAAACTTCGCTTCCAGAAACCATTACTGATAACTACAACCGGAAGATCATCGTCCTCTTTGGTAAATACGCGCCCGAGGGCGGGCTGAACGCCGAGCACGGAAAAGTAATTCGCGGAGACGATCTTGCGTAGCGCGGGTTCCGTATCTGCATCAGTCGCAACATCGATTCGTGCCTGACTCGATGCCGCAAGAATTCCTGCAAAAGCTTGGTTGCCATCGCGCAATCTGCTGTAGTCCTCGTAGCCAAAGTCACCAACGCGCGAGTCGCGAGAATACGACGCGAGCAACACGAGGCTTTCCGGATGGCTGACCGGCAGAGTCCTCAGCAGAATCGCATCAAGCAAACTAAAAATCGCCGTGTTCACGCCAATGCCAAGGGCGAGCGTGAGAATTGCAACCACCGCGAAGCCGGGATTCTTACCCAACATTCGCGATCCGTAACGCACGTCCTGCCAGAGCGTTTCCACAAAACTTATGCTGTTCATATGGAAAATCTCCTCTCGAATCAAAGTGGCGTTTCCCAATTTCCGCTGCGCCGCAAAACGCGCTTCTTCCTGCGACATTCCGCGCGAAACATTTTCGTCCGTTTCAATTTGAAGATGAGCCGCCAACTCCCGCGCCCGCTCGTCATCCCATTTTTCTCGGCGAAAATATCGCTTCCAGTTCATCGCGTTACTCCGTCGCCGGCTTCAGCACTCGATTAATCGCGTGCACCAATTGTTCCCAGCGCCCAGTTTGTTGAATCAACTGCTTGCGGCCTTTCGGCGTCAGCCGGTAGTAGCGCGCTTTGCGATTATTCTCAGACGTGCCCCAGAACGATGCGATCCACGCGCGGTCCTCCAGCCGATGCAGCGCCGGATACAGTGAGCCGTGCTCCACTTGCAGCACTTCGTCCGAGCGATGCTCAATCACATGCGCGATTGTGTGCCCATGCGCCGGCCCCAGTATTAATGTCTGCAAAATCAGCAAATCCAAAGTTCCTTGCAGCACTTCACCCTGCAACGGAGCCGCTCCTCGTTTTGCCATTTCTTTTTGCTCCCATGAATTTCCCATAGGGCATCTACCAAGCGCCATTCGCGCCGCAGTCCCTACTCCTCTAAGACGCTCGTTGAGGCATTTTGTCACAAGAAATCTTCCAGAAGATGATCTATGGGTCGCCCGTCGTTCGTACTCTGCAGACCGGCTTGCGTCCAGAACCGCAAATCCCGCGAATCTTGCTACAATGCGCCCATGCCCATCCGATTTTTCGCGATTTTGCTTTGTCTTCCTACGTTTTTCGCCCAGCAAGCAGACGTTCCAACTCAAGACGCTCGCGCCGAAGCCGCCGCGCACTTGCGCGCGATGATCGAAGCCTCGCCGAAACTCGCTTTCACCGGGACGGACTTCACCGTCCAGCCGCCCATCGCCGACTGGGAGTCCGGAATGGTTTCGTGGGTCGCGCTTGACGCGAAGGGAACCATTTATCTTCTGCAGCGCGGAGAAAAAGCCGATCCAGTTCTCGTCGTCAACCGCGAAGGAAAAATTCTGCGCTCGTGGGGCAAAGGTCTTTACAAAATTCCGCACAGCATCCGCCTCGATCCACAGGGAAATGTGTGGACCGTCGACGCCGCCAGCTCCACCGTAATTAAATTTTCTCCGCAGGGCGAGAAGCTGCTGCAAATTGACGTCGGCGGCCAGCCGCAGAATTCGCGCAGCCAATTCGTTGGCACTACGGACATCGCCTTCGGCCCGAACGGCCGCATTCTTATTTCCGATGGCTACGGCAATGCCCGTATTCTCGAATACACCTCCGACGGCAAGTTTGTCCGCGAATGGGGAAGCGCAGGCACCGGCCCGGGACAATTCCATTTGCCGCACTCAATCGTCATCGACGATGACAACATCATCTACGTCGCCGATCGCGAAGGCGGCCGCATCGAACGCTTCGATCTCGACGGGAAATTTCTCGGCGAGTTTCCGAATCTTGGCCGCACATTTTCGTTGAAGCTCAGTGGCGGCGCGCTTTGGGCAGGCATGGTGCCGCTGAACGGGCCGACCAGCGCGCCCGGATGGATCGTAAAAATGGATCGCAAAACCGGAAAAATTCTCGGCTACGTCGAAGTCACCGAAGCAGGCGGCCTGCACTCCGTTGAAGTAAGCGCCGCCGGCGAGCCCATCACAAATCTTGCAAATCACGTCAAGTGGTTCAAAGCGAACTAGCCTGAATTTGACCGATTCGCGCCAATTTGTTACCTTTTAATCGTTCTTGGTAGAGGTGCGGGGGCCATCAGTAGCCGGGCCGGAATTCCGAGTTGCTTCGGAGGCTCGTGCGAAAGGGGCGCAAGATCTTCTCCGCCGAAGTTTTTCAGAGAGCACACTCTGAAAAGTTGGGGAGTTCGGCTAACACCGGCTCACTGTCATCCGTAGTGCGCAAGTTTACTTTGAAGGATTGCGCGCTCAGGTGGAGTGCTATCGAGAAGGGACGCCCTCGCGGACAGCCGCGCGCGCAGAGTTATCCTTCTCTTTTTCTCTCCGCCTGATTTCGCAATCATAGAAAATTTTGTAACGAGGAAATAAATCGCGTGGACTTGTTCGCTCTAACTCGCGCTCTGGTGGATATCGAATCCACAACGCCCTCCGAAGGGCGCGTCTCCGAATTTCTTCACAATTATCTAGCGCCACTCGCGAATCGCTTTGGCGGAAAATTGGAACGGATGCCCGTCGAATCCGGACGCGAAAATATTTTTGTTTCCTTCGGTGCTCCGGTCGTCACGCTTTCCACGCACATGGATACCGTGCCACCATTTTTCGCTTCGTCCGAAGACGACGCGCACATCCGTGGCCGTGGCTCTTGTGACGCGAAGGGAATCATCGCGTCAATGATCGAATCCGCGCGCCTTCTTCTGGAAGCGGGCACAACAAATATTGGATTACTTTTTGTCGTCGGCGAGGAACGCAACAGCGCCGGAGCGCTTGCCGCTGCGAAAATTTCGCGTGGCGCTAAATACATCATTAATGGTGAGCCTACCGAGAATCGCCTCGCGCTCGGCTCAAAGGGTTCTCTGCGTTATCAAATCACCGCTCGCGGACGAATGGCGCATTCCGCGTATCCCGAACTTGGCGAATCTGCCATCGAAAAATTGCTCGACGTACTGAGCGATCTGCGCCGCATGCCTATGCCGTCCGATGCGCTCCTCGGTGCGTCGACAATGAATATCGGCATCATCGAAGGCGGCCGCGCGCCAAATGTGATTCCCGATTACGCCCGCGCGGAATTGTTAATTCGATTGGTCGCCGATCCCGCGCCGCTTCAACAAGCCGTTACAAGAATCTGCGCCGGCCGCGTCGAAGCTGACCAGGTTCTGTGCATTCCCGCCGTCCGTCTGGGCGCCCTCGATGGATATCAAACAACCGTCGCCGCATTCACCACCGATATCCCCGCTTTTTCCGGCGCATGGGGCACGCCATTTCTAATCGGCCCCGGCACGATTCACGTTGCGCACACATCCGAAGAGCGCGTGGCAAAAAAAGATTTGCGCGACGCCGTGGAAATTTACATGCGCATGGTTAAGCAACTTCAATCCGCATCGTCAGGAACGTCATCATGATCGTAATGAAATTTGGCGGAACTTCACTCGAATCGGCCGAAGCACTCGGCCGTGTCGCACGAATTATCAGCGCGCGCCGAGCCGAAAATCCGTTCGTTGTGGTTTCCGCCATGGGCAAAACCACGAACGAACTTCTCGCCATCGGCCACACCGCCGCCGATGGAAGCGTCGATAACGCCATCGCCCGCCTCGCGTTCCTTCGCGAATATCATCTACGCGAAGCCGCTCCGGCCGTAGGCGCAACAAATCGCGTTGCGCTCGACGAAATTCTCGACACGCATTTCCGCGCGCTCGCCGCGCTTATCGAACGCATCGCGAAAGCGCGCACCGTTGATCCCGTCGCCGCTGACGATCTCGCAAGTTTCGGCGAGCGCCTCTCCAGTCAAATTGTCACACTCGTTCTGCGGCACGCCGGAATGAGCGGCCATCATCTCGACGCGCGTCAACTCGTCGTTACCGACGCACGCCACACTCGCGCCACTCCGCTCGCAAAAGAAACTTATTCGCGAATCGCAAAAGCGGTGAACGCGCTTCCGCCGCAATCCGTTCCAGTGATGGCGGGCTACGTCGGCGCAACCGAGCAGGGAATTACCACCACGCTCGGCCGCGGCGGCTCGGATTTTTCCGCCGCAATTGCCGGTGCAGCGCTCAACGCATCTGAAATTCAAATTTGGACTGACGTTGACGGCATGCTCACCTGCGATCCGCGCCTCGTTCCCGATGCGCGCCGCATCAAAATGCTTTCTTTCGACGAGGCCGCCGAACTCGCCTATTTCGGTGCGAAAGTTTTGCATCCGGCCACACTTTTGCCGGCAATGGAAAAAAATATTCCCGTGCGCGTGCTGAATTCGCGCCGCCCGGATGGCGAAGGAACGCGCATCGTCGCCGACCGCGTGCCCTCAAGCAGCGTAATCAAATGCGTCGCCTGCAAGCGCGGCATCACCGTCGTGGACATTCGCTCCACGCGAATGTTATGGCTCACGGCTTCCTAAAAAATATTTTTGAAGTGTTCGATCGTTACGAAACTCCGGTCGATATGCTCGCCACATCGGAAATCAGCGTCTCGCTCACAATTGACGACGCCCGCCATCTCAAGGCCATCTGCGACGAAGTCCGTCCCTACGCGGACATTTCCGCCGAGTCCGGTCAGGCCATCGTATGCGTAGTCGGCGATAATTTGCGCTCCACTCCGCGCGTGGCCGCGCGTGTCTTCGGCGCGCTCAATGAAATTCCGGTGCGAATGATTTCGCAAGGCGCGTCGCGCCTGAACGTCAGCTTCGTCGTCGCGGAATCTGACGCCACGCGCGCCGCGCAACTTCTGCACGAAGAATTTTTCGCGGAACCCGATCCGGAAGTGTTTGATGGTGCTCATGAAAAAGTGAAAGTAGCAGCGCAATGAATCTCGCCATTATCGGCTACGGGAAAATGGGCCACATGATCGAAGCGCTCGCTCCTTCTGCGGGTTTCATCGTTTGCGCTCGGGTGGACTCGAAATCCAACGCAAACGGCGCCGCGCTCACAAAAGAATCTTTGAACGGCGCGCAAGTGGCCATCGAATTTACGCAACCCGCGACCGCCTCCGCAAATATCGAACGCCTCGCAGCCGCCGGAGTAAATATTATCTGTGGCACCACCGGATGGCATTCCGAACTTCCGCGCGTGCGCAGCGTAATTGAAGCCGCAAAAGTTTCGCTCGTCTGGAGCCGCAATTTCAGCGTCGGCGTAAATATTTTCACGCGCGTCGTGAATGAAGCCGCGCGTCTTCTGGAAGCGCAGCCCGATTTCGGCGCGTGGGCATGGGAAATTCATCACTCCGCGAAAAAGGACGCGCCCAGCGGCACGCTTCTCCAACTTGTCGAAGGCATGCAACGTTCCGGGTACACTCGCCCCGTCAGCGTAAGTTCTTCGCGCGCGGGCAGCAATCCGGGTACGCATGAAATTGGTTTTGATTCGCAGTCGGACACCATTACTCTGCGCCACTCCGCTCGCAATCGCGAAGGTTTCGCGCGCGGCGCGCTGCAAGCTGCAAAATGGTCCATGGGCCGCCGCGGCGTTTACGAATTTAGTGATGTTTTATTCGGCTAGGAGCAACACGCAAAACGTTTCAGCAGCAAATCGAATGGAGGCAACAATGTTTACTGGATGCGGAACTGCACTGGTCACACCATTTCGTCCCGATGGTTCGCTTGACGAGAAAACTCTTCGCGGTTTGGTTCGCCGCCAAATTGAGCACGGCATTAATTTCCTGGTGCCCTGCGGAACCACGGGCGAAAGTCCCACGCTCACGCATGAAGAGCACATGCGCGTCGTCGAAATCACACTCGATGAAGCAAAAGAAAAAGTTCCGGTCCTCGCAGGTGCCGGCGGCTATAACACCGCCGAAGTAATTGCTCTCGCGCGTGAACTCGCCGCCATGGGCGCCGACGGAATTCTCAGCGTCGCGCCGTATTACAACAAGCCCACGCAGGAAGGATTGTTCCAGCACTATCGCGCCATCGCCACAGCCGTCGAAATTCCTATCATTGTTTATAACGTGCCCGGCCGCACCGGCGTCAACATCGAACCTGCCACCATCGCGCGCCTCTCAGAAGTCGAATACATTGCCGGAGTGAAAGAAGCCTCCGGAAATATTTCGCAAATGGGCGCGATCCTGAATCTTGTCCCTGAAAGTTTCATCGTTCTCAGCGGAGATGACGGCCTCACTTTGCCGCTCGCCGCTCTCGGCGGCAGAGGCATCGTCTCCGTCGCTTCAAACGAAATCCCTGCGGAGATGACGCGCCTCGCGCATCTCTGCAACAAAGGAAATTTTGCCGAAGCCCGCGAACTGCATCGCCAATATCTTCCGCTCATGGACATGAACTTTATCGAGTCCAGCCCCATTCCCGTGAAAGCCGCTATGAGCATGATGGGTCTTCTCGAGCCTATCTGGCGTTTGCCGATGGTCGCGCCAAAGCCGGAGAGCATCGCGAAAATTAGATCCGTTCTCGAATCCTGTGGACTTCTCAGCGAAGGTGCATCGCCAATGGGCAAAGCGCATGTCGCCTGAGGCTTCGCGCCAGGAAATTTCACTCGAAGAATTGCGCGCGCAAATCACGCAGCTCTTCGATAGTCCGCCCGAGCGTTACACCGAACATGACGTCGCGCTCTTCGCGCAATTCAAATCTGCACTCAACAATGGAAAAGTTCGCGCAGCCGAACCGGATACGACAATCGAAACCGGATGGCGCGTGAACAGTTGGGTGAAAAAGGGAATCCTTCTCGGATTCCGCATGGGCAGCGTCGTCGACCAGTCCGTCCACCCGTCGCGCATGCCCTTTTTTGACAAAGCCACTTACCCGGTCAAGTCCATGTCTGCCGCCGACGGTGTGCGCATTGTTCCGGGCGGTTCCAGCATTCGCGACGGCGTTTTCATCGGACGCGGCGTAACCTGCATGCCCCCCATGTTTATTAATGTTGGCGCGTACGTGGATGAAGGCACGCTCGTCGACTCGCACGCGCTCGTCGGAAGCTGTGCGCAAATCGGACGCAACTGTCATCTCAGCGCCGCCGCGCAAATCGGCGGAGTTCTCGAACCTGTCGGCGCGCTTCCTGTAATCATCGAAGACGAAGTTCTCGTCGGCGGGAATTGCGGCGTGTACGAGGGCACCATCATCCAGCGCCGCGCCGTTCTCGGCACCGGAACAATTCTGAATCGTTCCACACCCGTTTACGATCTCGTCCGCGAGAAAGTTTATTCCGCCACGGATACCGAACCGCTCGTGATTCCCGCCGAAGCTGTTGTCGTCGCCGGAGCGCGCGCGGTGCAACACGGCGTCGGCAAAGAGTGGGGAATTTCGCTCTACACTCCCGTAATCGTGAAATATCGCGACGCCCGCACCGACGCGAAAATTCAGTTGGAAGATCTGCTTAGGTAGCTCGCAGCAAGTCAAAGAAGTGCTGTTTTGCAAGACGGAAATCTTACAGTGACACAAATTTTTAACAATTTATTACGGCTATCAAACTCATCTGTCTCTTACATTCTTGACACGTCCAAATCATCCGGTTACGCTCCCCACACGGAATGCGCGCCAATTATCGTAAACTTTTAATCGGTCTCATCATCGTCGTCGGCCTCGGCGCGTTCGCCTACCATTCTCGTCACAAACTTCATCTGGCGGACTTCACCTGGAAGAAGTTCATGCACTCCGTCAGTCTTGCGAATATTCCGCTACTGCTTCTCGCCATCGTCGGCGTCTATGCCTGCTACGCACTTCGCGCAGTGCGGTGGCAGAGGTTTTCCCGCTACATCGGGCAGTGCAGTTTTTGGGAAACGTATAGCGCCACTCTCATGGGCTTCGCTTCAATTTTTCTTTTTGCGCGTGTGGGCGAACCCGTCCGTCCGCTGCTTCTCGCACAAAAAAGCAACACTCCCGTCGCAGGCATGTTTGGAATCTGGGTTCTCGAACGCGCTTTCGATTTCGCCTGCGCGCTGCTTTTGTTTAGCATCAGCCTCCTAATTTTTCCTCACAGTCTGTTTAACGCAGGTGCCAGCGGCGAATGGGTGGCTCAAGCGCGCACCGGAGGCTGGCTTCTCGTCGTGTTGCTTGGCGGACTCGTCTTTGGCCTCGCCTATTTTCGCTTGCATGGCGCAAGCACTCTTCACCGCCGCTTGGAAGGTTGGCGCGCCGCGCGCGGCTGGCGAAAATCTGTAGCGGGCGCGATCGGCGGATTCAGCGAAGGTTTGCAAGCCATCCGCACCGTTCCCGACTTACTGATGGCAATTTTTTACTCCGCCGTGCATTGGGGACTCGTGGTCCTGACTTACCTGATGATCATCCGCGCGTTTGGCACCGCATTTCCGTTCCCCATGAATTTTCCCGGCGCAATGTTATTGCTTGCAGTTACTCTCGTTGGCTCCACTTTGCAATTGCCCGGCGTCGGCGGCGGCGCGCAATTCGCCAGCATCATCGCCCTCACCACAATTTTCGGAGTCGATCAGGAACCTGCCACCGCGGCCGCAATTGCCCTCTGGCTAATTACTTTCTGTTCGTGCATTCTTGTCGGCATTCCGCTGCTGATTCATCAGGGCTTCAGCGTCGGAAAGTTGTGGAATCTCGCGCGCGCCGAAGCGAAAGCAGAAGACGTCGGCACTCACGTTCCCGCGAAGGCAGTGCCAACGCCCGCGCATCCCGCGAAAGCGGATAAGGATTCTAAAAAGTGAAGTGTCCGTTCTGCTCGCACCTTGACGACAAAGTGATCGACTCGCGCGAAGCCCGCACCGGAGAATTAATCCGCCGTCGCCGCGAATGCCTGAAATGCAGCCGCCGATTCACCACCTACGAACGCATCGACGAAATTCCCTACATGGTCATTAAGAAAGACGGCCGCCGCGAGCGCTTCGACCGCCAAAAAATCCTGCAAGGCCTGCTGAAATCCTGCGAGAAGCGCCCCGTCCCCACCGCAAAACTGGAATCCATGGTCGACGAAGTCGAGCGCGCCGTGCAGGAAGCCAAAGAACGCGAACTCACCACGCAGGAACTGGGCGAACTCCTTATGGTCCGCCTAAAAAAATTAGACAAAGTAGCCTACGTCCGCTTCGCTTCCGTCTACATGGATTTTAAGGACATCAAGGAATTCATGAACGAACTAAACAGCCTGCTAAAGGACCGCACCAAGAAGTAACCCCGGGAACGCCGATCGCCTGATCGGCGGTTTGTGTTTACGCCTTGTGGGTCGCGGTTTCAACCGCGACATTACAAACACTTCGCTCAGGGGTTTTAACCCCTGAAGCTCAACCTACGCCGCCCAAACCCCCGCCACAAACGTCTTCAACTTCCTAAATCCCAGCTCCTCATACAATTTCACCGCCCGCTCATTCGACGACGTCACCGTCAACGACAACTCGCTGGCCTTCTGCTCCTTCAATGCATCCATCGACGCCAGCATCAACCGTCTTCCCAATCCATGCCCTTGATGCCCCGGCAAAACGCAAAGCTGCGTCGTGTGTCCCACTCCCGGTGCCACCATGCTCGTCAGCACCACGCCAACAAGCTGATCGCTCAACTCATCGCGCAACACGAATGACGCGCGCGTTTCAAATTGCCCGCATCCCGGCAGAATCACAATATTTTTCAAAAATTTCATCGCACCCGCGCGGCTGCGATACTGATCGTTGATCGCTCCATCAATGTGATTCGCATACGTCAAGTGAATCAACTCCGCGCAAGCCGTCATGTGACGTTCGTGCCAGCGCTCCATGCGTAATCCCGGCGCATATTCCTCCAATTTCTTCACATGCCCGGCCAATTCGTAAAGCATGAAGTGCCGCGGAAATAATCGGAAATCATTTCGCGCCAGCAGTTGTTCCAGTGACGCGCCAAACGGCATCAACTGCGCTTCAATTCGCGTAACCTGCGGAGTCCCGCGCAATGTCAGCACAATGTCCGCAAGGATCTGCTCGCCAACTCCACTCTCCGCATATTTCGGCGAAACAAATAATCCGCCCAGCATTCCTTTATGGTCTTCCACAACATAAAAACCGTAACCGGCCGGACGCTCGCCCTCCATCGCCACCACGCCCGCCAGAGAATGCGAATCCAGGAATTTTTTGATCAGCTCAATTGAGAATTGATAATCCCAATGAAGTTCCGCGCGCCAAAGCGCCGCCTCTTCATCCAGCAGGGAACTCAGCTGGTGAACACTTAGTTGACGCAGATCAACTAGCCGCATAGACGAGCCGGGTGCCACGCGCATCAGCATCTGTGCACCGGGGATATGTATCATATCAATCTCACTCTCATCCGTCTCGCCGCCGATATTCCGTCTCTATTCCTTCGTCAACTAGCCGCCGTAGTAGACGCGCGCCGCACCCACTTCGGTTTCATCGGCGCCCAGCCTCAACCCGCAATCGCCGTCGCGCCAGAAATTCATCTTCCCGCCACCATTCGCATTCCTGTATCTTTAAGGCCCGGCGGATAGTCGGCAATGCACAAGGGGTTAACGTGCAGGATTCGAGCGTACTCGTGGGAGTTTTCGTGCTGGTCTTGGGCTTTCTGTTTGTACTGATCATTTTTGTCGGATCATTTTTTACCGTCAACACGGCGAACCGCGCCATCGTCGAGCGTTTTTCAAAATTCAATCGCGTCGCGCTGCCGGGATTCCAGCTGAAAATTCCGCTGTTCGAGACCGTGCATGTCATCACCACGCGCGTGCAAACTCTCGCCATGAATATGGAAACGAAAACGAAGGACAACGTCTTCGTGAAAATTCCTGTCTCCGTGCAATATCAAGTGATGCCCGGCAGCGAGCGCGACGCCTTCTACAAACTCTCGAATCCGCAATCGCAAATCGAATCCTACGTGTTCAACGTGCTGCTCGGCCACGTCCCCAGCATGACGCTCGACGAAACTTTCGCGAAAATGAGCACCATCGCCGAAGCCGTGAAAAGTGAAGTCGAACCTGTCGCGCAAAGTTTCGGCTACACCATCGTAAAAGTTCTCGTCACCGATATTATTCCCGACCAAAAAGTGAAAGACGCGATGAACGACATCAACGCCGCCGCCCGCGAGCGCGAAGCCGCAGAATCGCGCGGCGAAACCGACAAAATTATCGCCATCAAGAAAGCCGAAGCCGAATCGCAAAGTAAAAAACTGCAGGGCGAAGGCATCGCCAATCAACGCAAAGCCATCATCGAGGGTTTGCGCGAATCCGTCGAAGCCTTCAAAGAATCCGTTCCCGGCACCACCGCGCAGGACGTCATGCGTCTCGTCCTCATGACCCAATATTTCGACACCATCAAAGAAATCGGCGCCAGCGCAAAAACAAATACCATCTTGTTGCCGCACGGCCCCGGCACCGTGAACGATCTAACCGAACAAATTCGCGAAGCAATCATGACGGGTAGCATCGCTACACAAGCCCAAAAAACTTGAGTCGGTGTCTAACAGACACGTGAGAATCTCGGGCAGGCTATGCGTTCTTGCAATCGGCATGACATTTCTCTGCGTCAGTGTCCAGCCAAAGCACGCCCGTGTTGAACTTGGCTCCGGCCCGGACGACTGCGCGAAACGGCTGATTGATTGGAAAAACGAGGAAGATCTCGGTATCAGGATTTACTACGCGCCTCCCGGACTCGCTTGGCATCCGCCTATCATTTTCCTCCCGATATCTCCGCTCGACCAGCGCCTCGGTGATCTTGATCGAGAAGTGATAAGTGTGACGCCGACCGAAATGCGGGCGCTCGCCGCCAAGCTTGCCGTTGTAAGTCTCGAATGGAAGGCAGACGACACCACCGAATCTCTTTTTCCCGGTTTTTGGCATCTCGCCACGGAATTGGATCCTCGTCGGCTTCAGTTCATGGTCAGTTGCGGCAAAGGCTCATGCGAGGCGTACTTGGATCCCGCCCGACTATGCGAAGTTCTCTCAACTTTTGATTCCTCCATCACCACGGTTAAGGCGCTGTGGCATTTCCAGGCCTACCGCGCAAATTTGGGTTGCAAAGTTGACGGGTACAACGGCTATCATCCATCCGAATTTGTCTTCACATCCGCGCCGTTCAAATCCGCCCACGCGTCTAGCATCGTCGCGCTCAGTAACGGAGGCTTGCTCGCCGCATGGTTCGGAGGCACCGCTGAAGGCAATCCGGATGTGGCCATCTGGGCATCCCGCCGCACCTCGGCAGGTTGGTCAGCCCCATTCCAAATTGTTCGCGAGCCGAACACCCCGACCTGGAACCCCGTCTTCTTCCATTCAAAAGACGCGCGTCTTTGGCTCTACTACAAATTCGGCGCGGGTCCTTCAACATGGAAAGCCGCGCGCATGTTCAGCGCCGATGAGGGCAAAACTTGGTCGCAACCCGAGCGCCTGCCCGATGGAATTCTCGGCCCAATTAAGAATAAGCCTCTCGTGCTACTCGATGGCACAATCGTCAGCGGCAGCTCTGTCGAAACTCCGCAATCCTGGAACGTCTGGATCGAGCGCAGCACAGATAACGGCATGACGTGGTCCAAGTTCGGCCCACTCTCGGTGCCTCGAACGGCGTCTTCAACCCAGGCAACTCCTTACGGAATAATTCAGCCCACTATCATCTCGCTCAACGAAGGAAATCATCTGCGTCTCTATGCGCGCTCAACCTTAAGTATCGGTTTCATCTGCACGGCCGATTCGTTCGATAACGGCGTCACTTGGACGCAAGCGCACCCAACAAATATCCCCAATCCAAATTCCGGAATCGACGCCGTAAAACTCCGCGACGGTCGCATCATCCTCGTCTACAACAACACGCGCACCGGTCGCACTCCGCTCAACCTCGCCGTCTCATCCGACGGCGAACATTTCAAAATGTTCGCTACTCTCGAATCCGACCCCGGCGAATTCTCCTACCCCGCGACCATTCAGGGATCTGACGACGCCCTTCACATCACCTACACCTGGAACCGCACCCGCATCAAATATGTCCGGATTCCCATTTCAGAAATCCCAAAGTAGTTTCACAACGGCGCGATCACTCCCGCACTTTTCTTCTTCACGGAACTATTCGCGCGCAATAGTCACCGCACCGGCAAACATTTTTCACTGCACAAAAGTGTGCTCAAACGGACAGACACCCTTCCCCATTCGCACTAGTATTCCGATTACCAAGCACGCGCGCCATCGAACGAAATCGCCAGTAAAATAAGGCTAAATCGTCCCGGCCACCTGCCCGTAAAGACGTCCTATCCAACTGCCGCTCCTCAAATTCAGGGAGAGGTGTCCTCTGGAAGATTCACAGTTCAAGCCGGCGAACTTGGAAGCAATTTGCGCTTTGGAAATCACAAGCGCCTACACGAATTTCTAAGCACCAGAAATCAGTTCCCAGCAACTCGAAAAAGGAGAAACATGACGAACCGATTCAAGCTAGTGATCGCAGCTTTCTGCTTCATCCTCATTGCGTCAGTAATGGCGCCGGTTTCAAAAGCGCAGAACGGCGACAGAAAAACCGTAGTCACCTTCAGCGAGCCAATCGAAATTCCGGGAAACATCATCCTTCCGCCGGGCACGTATTTCTTCAAGTTACTGAATCAGGATTCCGGCCGCTGGGTTGTCCAAATTTTCGACGAACACCAGACCAAAACTTTTGCGACGCTCATCACCATCGAAGATTTCCGTTATCACCCGACGAATCAAGTTGTGATGAATTTTACGGAACGCGCAGAAGGCGCGCCTCCGGCAATTAAAGAATGGTTTTTCCCGGGCGAAAAACAAGGCCGCGCATTTGTGTACGGCAAGCAGCGCGCCATCGAACTCGCGAAAGTCACGCACGAGCCGGTTCTAGCCACGCCAGTTGAAATCACAGTTGATACGCCGGTCGTTGCGCTCGTCGCAGCTCCAGTCGTAGCAATCACGCCAGCCGGCGAAGAAGTTGCAGTCGCCACAGTGGTCCAAACGCCAGTGGCAGAACCAGTCGCAACACCTGCAGCAGTAGAAGCGCCGGCAGCAATCACAGACTTGCCCTTGCCGCACACCGCAAGCGCGACTCCTTTAATCGCGCTCGGCGGTTTGCTTGCAATTGGTGCAGCGTTCACGTTGATCGCAATCACCAAGCGCTCAGCATAATCTCAAATCATCAACTCGCTTCTTGCGCGGATTTTTCTGTCCGCGCAAGCGTGCCACAGGAATCCCAACCCGATGCGCGAGCGCAACTCGCGCGTCATCTTCACACTTAGCATTCAACGCAATTTCACGGCCATGAAGATTCCTCTCTCCATTACCGGATGCTTTGTTGCAGCGCTGCTTCTCGCCGCGCCTCGCAGCCTCGAAATGCAAAATCCGCCGCCCGCTAATTCCATCAAAATGACGGTCGGACTCGTCGTCTTGCACGCCACCACCGAAAATAAAAAAGGCGTCTCCGTCTCCGGTCTCGACAAAGATAATTTCCAGGTTTTTGAGGATGGCATCGCCCAGCGCATCGAAACGTTCAGCCACGAAGATATTCCTGTCACCGTCGGCCTCGTCGTCGACGGCAGCGGCAGCATGCGTCCCAAGCGAAACAATGTTTTTTCCGCCGCGCAAACTTTTGTTCAGGCCAGCAACACAAATGACGAAATGTTCGTCGTAAATTTCAACGAGCATGTCACCTTCGGCCTGCCCGATGACGTTCCTTTCACCAGCAAATCCGTCCCATTGCAATTGGCTCTGGCGAAAAGTCCCATCTCCGGCCAAACCGCGCTCTATGACGCGATGGCCGCTTCACTCGAGCAATTACAACGCGGTACCCGTGACAAAAAAGTTCTCATCGTCATCAGCGACGGCGGCGACAACGCCAGTTCGCATAGCAATCTAAAACAAATTATGACGCTCGCCGTCGAATCCAACGCCGTCATCTATACCATCGGCCTGTTTGACGAATCCGACGTCGACAAAAATCCCGGCGTCCTGAAGCAAATTGCGCACGCCACCGGCGGCGAATTTTTCCAACCGGAAACAATCAGTGACGTTGTTCCGCTCTGCGCGCAAATCGCTCGCGACATTCGCAATCAGTACACCATCGCTTACTCGCCCACGAATGCCGCGCAAGATGGTGCCTTCCGCGCAATCGAAGTCCGCGCGAAATCTCCCGGTCACGATCACCTCCTCGTGCGTACGCGCCCCGGATACTACGCCCCCGGCGCGCGATCACAATCCGCCGAGCCTCAACGATCGCCCATGCACGGCGCGCCAAACTCACCGAAGTTCGGAACACTAAAATGAACATTCAATTCAAATCTCGCAATTCATCACATTCGCACTCGTCAACGCCTCTGCGCTCGATAAGGCTTATGCCCGCAATTTCGCCAATTCAGTCGGCATCGCTCGCAAAGCGCACATCCTCCGGTTGGTTTCTGCGTTGGAGCGCCCCACTCATCTTGTTCGCCGTTGGCATCGCCGCGCTCGGATATTGCGGATACGTCGTTCTCGACGCTCGGAATTCCCAGAACGATCAATCGCGTCAATTTGATCAAGCACTTCTAGCGGTGCACGATTCCACCGCCGCAAATCTCGCAGGTAACGTCGCCCAAGTGAACGATCTCCCCGCCACAACTCCCCTAATGCCCGCGTTCGCCGAAGCAGACGGCGCTTTCAACGCAACCGGCGATCCATCGAGAGTTTCCGCTGCGGGCGCCAACGCAAATCTTCCGCTCGGCCGAATTGAAATTTCATCCCTCGGTCTCACCGCCATGATTCAAGAGGGAACTGGCCGCCAAACTCTGCAACGCGGCGTCGGCCACATCACCGGCACAGCACTTCTCGGCGCATCCGGCAACGTCGGACTCGCCGGCCACCGCGACACTTTTTTCCGCAAGCTTCGCAACATTCACGAAGGTGACGAGATCACTCTCACCACTCTGAACGGCGCATCCCTCTATCGCGTCGATCTAATTTCCATAGTCGAACCGCAAGACTCCGCGGTCCTCCGCGACTCAGGCGAAAATCTCCTAACCCTCGTAACCTGCTACCCCTTCAGCTACGTAGGCCCGTCGCCCAAACGCTTCATAGTCCGCGCCCGTCAAATCCCACCAACCACTCCCACGACCGCAATCCAATAGGCCGTTGCCCTTGCCCTCGTCCTGGCCTATGTAGCGGCAGCCTTCAGGCTGCCATCTTTCCGTTGCTTTCGTCTCATTCCAATCGCACACCCGCAGAAAATAAACTTTCCCCCCAACTTGTTGTATGATTTCCCTCGCAAGCACCTGTGCCAAGCACTCAGCCCGGCCCAATCCACTTAACGGGGACAACATGAAAACTTTTGAAGTTTCGTTTAGCTATCACGACCGCAAGAATGAGGCCCAGACTTCCTCCGCGAAGGTCGATGCTTCCAACCTTCCCGGCGCCGTCGCCCGCGCCACTCGCGAATTCGTCAAAGCCCTCGACCGCAAACAACGCTTTGACATGAATAAGAACGGCCTCGAAATCAAAGCCGTCCACGTAGGCGACGCCGCTGACTCAGGCAGTTCCGCCGATTCTGCCACAGAAGAATAACCCTCAGTCTCTTCGTTTCGATGCGTAGGGGCGGGTCCGCGACCCGCCCGCATTCGCCCATTCGGGCATCTCCAGTGTCGCCAGCCTGTAATTTATAAGTTACAATGGAAAACATAATCGAAATTCGCCGCTACCTCACCCGCAACGGGCGCGACCTCTTTGAAGATTGGTTGTCAAATCTGCGCGACGCCCGAGCGCAAGCCAAGATCATCGCTCGAATCGGCCGTCTTGCACTTGGCAATTTTGGGGACTGCAAGCGTCTGCGCGAAGGCTTGTGCGAATTGCCAATCGATTGGGGGACCAGGGTACAGAGTCTACTACGCTCCGGTTGGCAACACTTGCGTTTTGCTGTTGTGTGGTGGCGACAAGAGAAAGCAGTCGACTGACATTGGTCGGGCAATTTTGTATCTTAAAGATTATAACGACCGGAGGATCACCCAATGAAACGCGAACTTACCGCCTCGCACGATGAAGCCGTAATTCGCCGGCTCCGCAATGACCCTGAGTTCGCGGCCGAGTATGTTAAAGCTGCGCTCGAAGACACCGACGAGCCTCGCGTCCTTCTAATAGCTCTCCGCCATCTCGCCCAGGCACGCGGCATCGCCAAAGTGGCCAAAGCCGCAGGCATTGAGCGCGAAAGTCTCTACCGAGCCTTGTCCGTCAAAGGAAACCCTACGATCTCCACACTCGTTGCCGTCACCAAAGCAATCGGCCTGAAACTCACAATCGAAGCCGCCTAGGTGCCACAGCTCGTATGGTAGGGGCGCGTCTGCGACCCGCCCGCCTCCAATCACCATTCCTGCATTCCTGTTTGCACTAAGCTGCGAACGGTCGATGCAGTTTTACTCCCGCGCGGTTCAATCCGCCTCTGCAATTCCTACCTCGGCGTACTAGCCTTCTGATTCTTCACCTGCAAATCATTCACCACCTGCAGCACGTTCGGCACTCCCGTCGCCACTCTCGCTGCTCGCGCACGCGAATTTTCTGAATTCACATTTCCACTCAGCGTCACAACGCCGTTTTTCACGCTGAATTTCACGCTGTCATGCAGCTTCTCCAGAATCAGCACCGCGTCCAGATTCTTTTCGATTCCTGAGTCCAGATCCGAATTCACCGCCTTCGCTTCTTTTTCCAATCCCGGAGGCAACACCGCAATCTGATTCGCAACCACCTGCGTGCCCGCCAAGGATCGTGCTAGTGATTCAGCCTGCGATTTCTCGCCGTCACTCGCCACGTGGCCTCCCAACGTCACCACGCCCTTGTCGCGATCCTGGCTAATCGAAACATCCTTCAACCCCGCCTGATCCAGTGACGTCCGTATTCCCGCCGAAACATCAGGTGATTTCGTATCCGAATTCCCGCATCCCGCCAAACTCCCCACCGCGATCAACATCAGCGCGGACAAAACAATTCTCAGACTCTTCATTTTTCCCCCTTTGGAGAATCTGAAATGCAATCCATTCCACAGTCTCCCCATTTTCTTCGATGTCACAACTATAGCCATCGACTCTTCCCGGGAACGCCGACTGTGTTCCATCCCGTGGGTCACCTGGGACCGCCTACGGTGTTCCATCCTATGGGTTTGGCGGGATGAATCACTTGATTGGCGTCTTGTCACATCAGTTTCCCTTCTCCGGATCCTTGTAACAGGGCACGAGTTCACTCGTGCCGTAACGACAGATCCAAACCAGGACTTCATCCCCTGCAAACCCATTCGAATTCTATTCGAATAACTTTACACTTCTTTCCGTCAAGTATTTAGTACTAAGTACCATAGTTTTCTTGACATCTAATCACCGCTCGCGCTACCCTGAACCGCAGACTTGGACGATCCGTTTAGTCAGCACTCCAAAAACGGACCTCGTCCCACCTGCCGACACGAAGAATCCAATGATTTCACAAGAGCGCATAACAATATCAAAACAAACGACTTATAAGCCCTTTGTTTTGATATTCTTAACATGATTGCGCGATTTAAGTCCTTTGTTTTGATATTCATGACAAAAACAGGGGGGGGGAGGGGGTGGGGTAACCAGTTGGTACTTAGGCGCCGAACCTAATTTCCGCCGCCATCCTGCAACACAGCATCAACTTCGGCCGGCACAATACCAAGATTCACATAGATCGGCCGCATCACTCTTCTCACGGCCGTAATTTGCGTCATGAACCATAGCGCGCCCAACAAGCACGCCGCCCCGCTGACCATCACCGTCTTCGGCGTGCCGATCTTGTTGGCCAGTGTGCCGGCCAGCAATCCGCCGAAAGGCGCCATGCCGA
Organism: uncultured Acidobacteriota bacterium; assembly: GCA_963778235.1. Lineage (GTDB taxonomy): Bacteria > Acidobacteriota > Terriglobia > Acidiferrales > UBA7541 > DASTCZ01. The sequence continues at coordinate 1,934,652 of CAVZTQ010000004.1, forward strand.
CGAGAGCCACAGTCGAGTAGCTCATCACTCGCCCGCGCTTTTCTTCTTCGACGATGGTTTGAATGATCGTCATGCTCGCGGCCATTTGTTGCATCATTCCGTAGCCGCAGAATGAAAGCAGCACCAGTGAGAACCAGAAATTTGTTGAGATGGCAAACAGAATCAAGCCTACGCCAAGCATTCCGGAAGCTATCGGAATCATTTTGGTCAGGCCGCGAACACTGGAACGCACGGCAAGTGAATATGCCGAGACAAGCGCGCCGATTCCGACCGCGCCCATCAAAAATCCGTAAGTGTGCGGACCGCCATTTAGAATTTTTAGCGCGAACACGGGCATCAGAACAGTGAACGGCCAGCCCATTAAGCTGATAATTGCGAACAATACCAGGATGGTACGAATCGGAGTTGAGTTGGCAACATATTCCCAACCCTCTTTCAGTTGTTGGAACATAGACGTTGTTGAGTTCGGAATCAGCAACGGTTTCAGACGCATCATCAGAAGGGAAGCGATCACCGGCAAGTAGCTCAGGCCGTCTATCAGAAAACAGTAGCCAGTGCCGAAAAGCGCGATCACCGCACCGGCAAGCGACGGGCCAAGCAGTCGCGCCATATTTACCATGGACGAATTCAGGGCCACAGCATTGCCTAGATCCTGTTTGTCTTCGACCATCTGGATCAGAAAAGCCTGCCGGCCGGGCATATCAAAAGCGTTGATGAGTCCCTGAAATGCGCCCAGGCCGATTATTTCAGGAATGTTGATGTGTCCGCTGAGCGTGAGCGCCGCAAGCGCGAGCGATTGCAGCATCGCCAGAATTTGTGTCACGACAAGAACGCGGCGCCGATCGAGCCTGTCGACCCACACACCTGCAATCGGCGCGAAAAGAAATGTGGGAATTTGTCCGGCAAAGGAAACCACGCCGAGAAGTAGCGCCGATCTTGTGAGTTTGTAGACGAGCCAGCTCGTGGCGATTCGCGTCATCCACGTGCCGATCAGAGAAACACTTTGTCCGGTGAAAAATAGACGGTAATTGCGGTGACGCAGCGCGCGCCAAATTCGCGCAGCGCCCGACAATTTTTCAGGTTCCCGAATTGGTGGCGCGGCGACTTCGCTCAACTGCGGACTCTCCCGTTCACGTATACGTTGGATGCATGCGACTTTGTCGACGGTAAGTATTGTTGAGCGTGTACGAAATCAGTTCAATCGGGGTGCGGCTCAGTAACCTTTTTCTTTGTCGACGACATTTAGAAGCGGTTCCCCCGCTGCGAATCGGCGGATATTTTCTTTCAGCATTTCGACGACGCGTGCAAGCGAAACGTCCGACGCGCCCGCGATGTGCGGAGTGATCACGACATTTTCAAATTTCCAAAGCGGATGATTCGCCGGCAAAGGTTCCGGATCGGTCACATCCAATCCCGCGCCGGCAAGGTGATGACTGGTCAACACTTCGATTAGTCCATCCATTGAATAAATTGTTCCGCGCGAAACGGCGATGAAATATGCGCCACGCTTCATTTCGCGAAATTGAGTTGCGCCGATCATTCCTTTGGTTGCATCGGTTTCGGGAACGGTGATGAACACAACGTCGGCAAGCGGAAGCACGGTATCAAGTTGATTCGGCTTTACCATTTGCTTGATTACCGGCGAAGGCGCGGCATCTTTCGGATCGACGCCGATAATTTTCATGCCGAATCCGTTGGCGCGCTCGGCGATTTGAGTTCCAACGCCGCCTACGCCAACGATCACAGCGGTTTTTCCGCGCAGATCGGTAAGTTGATTTAGATTGCGCGGCATTTCCCATTTTCCTTTTGCAGGAATCGTTTGATACAGGCCGCGAGTAAGTGCAAGCAGCAGCGCCATTGCGTGGTCGGCAACTTCGGGCCCGAGCACAACCTTCAGATTTGTGAGTGTGATGTCCGTATTTTTGAAAACCGGCGCAAGATTTTCAACGCCGGAATTCATAATGTGCACCCACTTCAATTGTTTCTCCGCCTGCAGTTCCGCGCGATTCAATTGCGTGGCGATCAGCGCATCAGCGTCAACGATTTCCGCGTTCACCTGATTTGGCGTGGGCGAAACAATTTGCACGTTCGATGGCGCGGAGTTCCGCAATTCTTCCACCGTCGCGTCAGGAAGTCCGGTGATTAGGATTTTTTTTCTTGCGGGCTGCGAGCTTTGGCCGAAAGCGAAAGTAATCAACAGTGTTACGAAAATCAGTCGCATTATGGATGGCATTGTCATTTGTTGACTGGAATGAATTGTACATCGAACGACGTTAAGAGGGGAAAGTCGAGAAAGAAGAGTCGAACGGGAAGAATACGCGGTTGAGCTGTCCGCGAAGGTAACTTTCAAACATCACGATTTGCCGCGGACGATTTAGAACGCCGCAATTGTGCTAACATTTTTTGACTCGCTGGTAATTTTAGGGCGAAGCAGGTGTAGAACTGTGCGTCCATTACGTTGAATGCACATTGAAAAAGACTACTCTTAATTGAATTAGAGGAATTCGCGCGAGAACGGCCAAACCAGCATGGAAATCTCGTCAGAGCTGCGATATCCGACCAAGTGGTACTCGAAACTGGTTGTGGCCGTCATTGCTATCCTGTTTTTTACGCTGCTTTCTTCCATCACGGTTTCCATTTTTTTGCTATACCGCATACTTTTGCCCACCCATTCGCAAATGGATTTGAACGCCACGGATTTTCCGGGCCGTCCTGAAGAATTCGCCTTCACGGCTCCGGGAGGAGCGCAGCGCACCGGCTGGTTTTTCCCGGGATTGCGCGGCGCGCCAACAGTTGTGTTGTGTCACGGGTACGGATCGAGTCGCTCTGAATTATTGACGCTCGCAACTTCAATACAGGATCGTCAATACAACGTTTTCATTTTTGATTTTGCGGGCCACGGAACAAATAAGGGCTACACGACGATGGGATTCCAAGAAACACGCGAATTGAAAGCCGCGCTGGATGGGCTCGCGCAGCGCGACGACGTGAATAAAGATAGCTTCGCGATTTGGGGAACGAATATCGGCGCGTATGCAGCACTTGCCGTGGCGGAAAAAACGCCCGCCGTTAAAGCGCTGATTTTGGAATCGGTTTACAACCGGCCGACAGATTTTCTACGCCTACAAGTCGCGCGTTCCGGACTATCGCATTTGCCTTGGTTGCAGAGTATGACCACGTTCGCATTTGATTTTGAACACCGCGAAGATCGCGAAGTACCGCCGGTAATGACTGGACTTGGCGGCACGAAAGGCATTTACAAATTATTTTTGGAATCGCCCGACGAACGGGAATTGGCGGTTTCCACTCATACGATTTTCATGCGTGCTCCGGAGCCAAAACAGGAAGCGGTGCTGGCACAGGGAAATTACGCGGGAATGCCCGACGATGCGAAGCGCGGATATGAAAATCGAATATTGAGTTTCTTGTTGGAGAATCTACCGGCGAATCCCGTTGACGTTGGGAAATAAGAGCATCGAAATAATCTTGCGAGAGGAAATGCACCGACAGGAGTGTTGGTGCTACCAATCCTCGGCGCGAATTACGGTGAAGTTGTGCGTCGCGAAGCGGCAGGCTGAACGCGGACAAGCCATGCGGTTGGTGCGGTTTGTTGTACCGGAGTGCATTCCATTCCGCGGCGGCGTATGTCACGACAACCTACGTCGTTTGTGAAGAGCCAGAATGATCCGCCGGATTCAGGAGTCCATTCCGGAATCTGGCGATCGAGATAATATTCCAGCCCGTATTGCCACGCACGATCCAATTTGTAAGAGCCAAGCGAACCAGCCGGAATTTTTTCAACGGCCGTAGCGGCGCCGCCGGATTCAGCGGCGAGAAATGCTTTTGCCGTGGCGCGCGAGGAGATGGACGGGTCGATTCGCGGCACGACAAATAAATTTGCGGCGACGAGAAGAGACGCGATGAGCGCTGCGTTTACGAGCAAAGCCCCAGCGATACGACGCGTGGATCCGAGCGCAGCAACAATCGCTCCGCCTGCTGCGGCAAACGCCAGAAAATACCAAATGCTATTCAGTTGTGCGAACGCTGATGTAGGAGCTTGTCGATGCAGCCAGAATCCCGCGCCGACAACGAGCGCGAGCCACGTTGCGCCGAGCCCCATGGTGACACCCCGCGCTGAGTCATCCCGCGTGCAGCGGATTCTGCTGGCTGCAGCGGATAGTAGCAAAACCATTGCTGGCACAGCCGGTAAAATATATCCGGGCAATTTTGATTTTGAAGCACTGAAGAAAACTACAACGAAAATTGTCCAGCAGGCAAAATAAAATCCGGGACGCGCAAAACGTTCCCGCCATTCTTTTATTGCGGCGGCGCGAAGTCCGAGCGCAAAAAGAAGCGCGCTCCACGGTAAAACCCAGAGAACAAGAATCGGCGGGAAAAACCACCACGGTTTTACGTGATGAAAAACGGGCGTGAGGAAGCGCTCGAAATTGTGTTGGAAAATAAAAACGTTCAGGAAATCCGGATTTCGTCGAGCGCAAAGGAAATACCACGGCAAAGCGGTCAGAAAGAAAACGAAAACTGAAAGAGGATGAGCGAGGCGGAAAGAGCGCGCCCATTTTTTTGAGAGTATCGCCCACAAGGCGACGGTTCCTCCCGCAAGCACGACCGCAGCAGGACCTTTTGCGAGAGTAGCAGCACCGAGAAAAAATCCGAATCCAATTCGACACCATAATCCGGGACCTTCTTCAAATACCAGCGAAGCTCCGCAAGCCATCGCCGCAGCGATTGTCCCGGTAAAAAGCATGTCAGGAGTTGCGGCACGCGCGAACGCGAGCGTAGCTACGCTTGTGGGAAACATTAGCAGCGCAAGCAAACTTGTCGCACCGCCGTAGAATCGCCAAGCCATCCATGCGATTGCGGCTGCTGCAAGAAGCGCAGTGAGCGCAGAAGGAAGACGCGCAGCGAAATCATTTTCTCCGAAAATTTTGAAAGATATTGCTGCTGCCCAGTAATACAAAACAGGCTTTTCAAACCAAGGTGAGCCGTTCAATCGAGGAGTGACCCAATCACCCGTGCGCTCCATGGATCGCGCGATCGAAACGTAGCGTGGTTCGTCGGGACCAACGAGGCCGAGCGCGCCCTGTCCGCTGAAATAACCGGCATAGCTGACGAGAATCACAATGGCGAAAAACCAGTTGGAGACGCGCGGACGGCTGCGAGGCTGGTCGCTATCGTCGTCAATGAATGACGATGTCCGAATATGTGCCGTGGAGTTCAAACCGTGGAGTCTAGCATTGACGGGGGACGACGTCAGCTAAAGGCGTGTGATGAGGAGGAAAAGTTTAGAACGCGCGGGAATCGACTGCGCACGCCAGGTTCATAAGTAAGCGCTGGTCGACGATCACTGCGAGACATTGCGTAGCGGTAGACATTTCATTTTTCGCCCACCCGCCGATACCGGGCAGTGCGCTGAGCATTTTCATTGCTGAATAATAGACGTTCAAGCGGCTCACAGAGTTGGGGAGAGTTTTGACGTCAGGCATAAGGCGATGCAGGCTCATGAGCCGGGCAAAGTCCTCGGCTCGCATGGCAGCGTTCTTGAATCCGGCAGCAACGAAGAACTTCTCCGAGAGCGGCTGTGCAGCCATGCTCGCGATCATCGCGCGCCAGTAACCGAGGAAGAACTGCGCCCCCGCTACGATCGATGCCATCAAGATGAGCTTGCTGATCAATTCGGTATTTCCTCGTAGACCCACTTTGCCTTTTGCGTCGGTTGCGCACAATGGGGCATTGGTACCATCCCGGAGTTTGGAAATTGGAGCGTCGACTAGTACTTGAGGTGTGCCAGCAGCTTGCGGCCGCGGGCGCGCATGGCTGGTGTGCCGTTGATGGTGAGGAATTCGAGCGTCGGAATGACTCGTTTTCGTAGACGCGAATCGGCCTGCGCGAAATCGGCTAAGGCTTGCATGGCGAAAGTTCTTACGATGCTGCTTTTATCTTCGAGATAGTCGAAGAGGATTGAGACGGCGAGGTCGCGTTCTTTTGAAGTGAGTTGGAGGCGCGAGAGAATTTGCGCCACGTGCCAGCGGACTTCGTGCTGGGGGATGGCGGCGATTTTTTTGAGGATTATCCGTTTGTGAGGCTGCAGGAGTCTTGGATTCAGCGCTGAAGCTTTCTCGACGGCGTCTGCAGCGCGCATACGCGTGACGGGATTTGAATCGAGAATTGCCGCGACGACTTGCGCGAAGAGCTTTGCGTTGCTCGAAATTTCGAGGGCAACTTGGTCAGCGCGTCCGATGGAGCGGCGATCGCCGCCGCATAGTTTATCTACAATGTTGGTCATCGGGATTTCGAGCTTCGCACTTTCACGGTTGATCGAAAGTAAATGTCACGTAGGTCAGTCCGCCGTCTCGTTGAATCTGCAACACGTTGGGAACGCCAGGTTGAATTGGTTTGAGCGCGGCGCGAAGTTGGTCGAGCGTTTTCATTTGGACGCCGTTGAGAGTACGAATCACGTCGCCGGCGATGAGAGGCACCTCCGCGGTGGAACCCGCGGCGCGCGCGCCAACGAGAATGCCGTAGGGATCGCGAAGTTCGGGCAGTTCGGCGGCGAGTTTGGAATCGATGGCAATTCCAAGAATACCGAGCGGACGGACGATACTTTTTTCCGGATCGGCAAGCGCGGCAAGCTGATCGATTTGGTGCGGACTTTGTTTCACGGGAATATCGAAGACGAGACCAGTTGTGCCGCGCACAATTTGCATGTGAACAGTGTCGCCGGGGCCGTGAGTCATCATTTGAAAACCGAAGTAGGGGACGCTGGCGATGTCCCTGCCGTCCACGCTGATTACGATGTCCTGAATTTTCAAACCCGCCGCTAACGCCGAACTTCCCGGAGCCACATCGGAAATAATTACGCCGGAATTTTGCGTCAGCTTCAGCGCGCTTCCGAGTTGCGGTGATATGGATTGAACGGAGATGCCGATTTCTCCGCGATGGACGTGGCCGTATTGCTGAATTTGCTGGAATGCGATTCTGACGATGGCGCTGGGAATGGCAAAGTTGAGTCCTTCGCTGCCGCCGCCCTGCGTCAGAATAAAAGTGTTCACGCCGATTACTTCACCGTCGATATTGACGAGTGGCCTGCCGGAATTTCCGGGATTGATGGGCGCGTCGGTTTGAATATAGGCCATCAGCGAATCCGGATTTGTTCGCCGAGCGGTGGCACTGACGATGCCCATGCTGACTGAGTTTGGAAGTCCCTGCGGACTGCCGAAAGCGAAAACGAGTTGGCCTTGCAAGAGCGCGGAATAATGCGCGAGGGGAAGCGCGGTGAGCTTAGCGTCGCCGTCGAGCTTGATGACGGCGAGATCGAATTCCGGAGCGGTGCCCACGATGTGAGCGGGGACTACAGTGCCTCGAGATCCGAGCAAACTGCTGGGAGTGCTATCTCCTTCGGCGGGCAGATTCACCTGAATGCGCTCGGCGCCATTCACGACGTGCGCGTTTGTGATGATGTAGCCGGCGGCATCGATTACAAAGCCGGAGCCGATGACGCGCTGGCCGCCAACGGTGATGTCAGCGTTGCCGCGAGAGTTTTCTTGAACAGTTCCGTAGCCTGTGACGGCGATTTGCACGACGCTGGGCGAAATTTTTTTGACGAGAGCTTCGACGGAGGAATTTAGTTGGTGGAGCGGATCTTTTGCAGCGGCCGACTGAGCGGAAAGCGGCAAGGGACTCGCGACGAGCGCGATAGCGCCGAAGACCGAAAGGCGAAATGTGAAGAGCAGATTATCTGAAATGATATGAAAGCGATTCTGCATTCGCGATCTCCTCGGGAGGCACTAGCGGATAAATTGTCGGACCGAAAATCTGCGGCGGATGCGAAGCCGATCGATTGGTTCCGCATCCGAGTTGAGTATAGCTACGAGGAGATATGGCCGCAATATGCCGCGAGCAAAACCACAGATTCTGAAATTGATTTACCGAGTCCCGACGAGTCTTTCAACTTCGTCGCAGAGGGTGCCCATGTGATCCATCTTCGACAACACCAAAGTTACACCGGCTTCGCGGGCCCGATTGGCGAGCGCCGAATCGGAGAAGAGCGTGAACAATATGATCGGTACTTCCGGCATTGCCGTTTGGAGTGCGCCGGCGGTTTGCAATCCATTCATTCGAGGCATCAAAAGATCCAGAACAATCAGGTCGGGCTTTAGCTCGAGCGCTTTTTCCAGTGCTTCAGCTCCGTCGCCAGCTTCGCCGCAAACTTCAAACCTATCTTCGGATTCGAGCCACAGCCGCACCATGTTGCGGATCTGAGGACTGTCGTCGACGATGAGAATCCCGTGGGACATCTTGAATAAACGCTACGCCCATCGCGACGGCGTGCACATACCATTTTTGCTGTATCCGAGTTTGGAATTCCAGTCACTCAGAATTTGGGCAAACTCTCCGCAGAGCCTATTGCTTGATCGGCGGAGCCACCTGAAGCGCATAGCCGGATTGATTCAGCACAACGTTTGAGACGATGCGCGTGCCTTTGGCCCATTCTGGAGTTTCATTTTGCCAACTGAGGGAAAGCGTGTCCCCGTCGCGCGTGGCGACGAGCGAGCCTTCGACTAAGCTGGCGTGATCGTCCATGGAAATTCGGTAGTGAATTGATTGGCCGGGTTTTAGCGCGGCGGCGGGCGGAAGCGGCGTGTCGAAGTCGATGCGCATTACGTGAGTGCCAAAATAATGTTTGTAGCCGAGAAGATCGCCGGATTTGGATGTTTGCACTTCGATGCGGGACATATTCTGAAATCCGAATGGCGCGCCGGTGTAGGTGATTAGCTGATCGGATGTGCTGGCGATTTCCGTGAGGTCAGTTTGCCGCGCTGAGGAAATGTGAATTCCAGTTTCTTGCGGAGTTACTACGGATTTATCGAACAAGACGACGCCGTTGTACGCGCCTGAAGAATATGCGGCGTGATAGTAATACGTTTTCGTGTCGCCCGGTTTTTCCTGGAATGAGAAATCTTCGCCGCCAATGGTGACTTTGCTGCGATTGGTGATTGCGCCTTCATTGATGTAGAAGAGCAGAAAAACATTTTGAGAGCCGTGTCCGCCCTGAGGTTTTAGTCCGGTGGGGCGCAGATCCTGCGACTCGGTTTCGATGGTCCAGTCGATGACGTGATCGTCTTTGTCCTTACATTTCACGTGAAGGCCGCGGGCTTTTCCGGGAGTGCCTTCGATTTTGAATTCCATTTCTCGATAGTAGGCCTCGCCATTTACATTTTTCACGGCGTCTTTGTCATTCAAATAGAAAACTTGATGCTTGGCGCCGCCGCGTTCGGTGAGCCACATGCGGAGCAGCGGCTCGTTGGGGCGCGCGGGATTTATTGCCGCGGCGAGTTCCACGGCTTCGTAGAGCGGGTGAGTGGGCATCCATTGAATCCAATGGTGATCCCAGTAAGTGAAATTTGTGTTGGCTGGGATTAGAGGAGTGGTTTGGGCGGGTGTGGAGATGGCGGTTAGGAATAGGGTGATGACAATTAGTGCGAAAATTTTAAAGGTGCGGAGGGATTGAATTGCGGTTCGCATATCGGCTCCTTGACTATTTTGGCGCTTCGGATTCGACGGATTGGTTGGACAAAGGTTAGGTGACGGGGGTGCACCGACAGGAGTGTCGGTGCTACTGGAAAAGTGGCGGTGAGGGACGCGGTTCTGCATAATGGCGGCGATGGATGGAGCGCGTCAGTGGTTGGAATATGCGGCGATGTGGCTGGTGCTGAAGACGGCGGGAATTTTGCCGCGTCGTGCGGCGCGAGCTTATGGCGCGGGAGTGGCGTTTGTTTTTTTCGCGTTGGTGCCGCGATTGAAGCGCATTGCGTTATTTAATTTGAAATTGGCGTTTCCGGATTGGAGCGACGAGCGGCGGCGCGAAGTCGTGCGCGGAATGATTCGTCAGCTTGGATGGATGGGCGGGGAATTTTCGCAATTTCCGAAATACACTGCGGAACGCATCAAAGAAATTGTTGTGCTGGATGGGCTGGAAAATTTTTTGACGGCGGAACGCGCGGGAAAAGGCGTTCTAGTTTTGACGGGGCATTTTAGCGCGTGGGAGTTGGCTCCGTTTGCGCAGGCGCGGTTTGGATATCCGCTGAGTTTTTTGGCGCGGGAAGTGGAAAACGCGCGGGCGGATGCGCTTGTGAATTCTTACGGACACTTTCGGGGAATAGGCCTATCGAGAAGAATCAGTCGGCGCGTGCCGTGCTGCGGGTATTGGGTGAAGGCGGGACGGTAGGGATTCTGGCGGATCAGAACACGATTTTGGAAGAAGGTGTGTTCGTGGACTTTTTCGGAATTCCCGCTTGTAGCACTACAGGAATTGCGCGGATGGCTTTGCACACGGGCGCGGCGGTGGTGCCGGGATATATTTTGTGGGACGCGGCGATTGGAAAATATCGATTGAGATTTGATGCGGCGGTGGAGATTGGCGCGTACCGGAAATACCGAATTGGATGTGCGGGAAAATACCGCGCGATTCACGAAAGTGATTGAAGAAATTGTGCGAAAGAATCCGGAGCAATGGGTTTGGGTGCATAAGAGATGGAAGACGCGTCCGGCGGGCGAGAAATCGATTTATCCATTTTGATTTTGAGGATGCGGGAAATTCGGGAAGCGAGGGACCAATGGAACGCACAGCAGGTGAGCTGGCGAAATATTTGGGCGCGGAGTTGGAAGGAAATGCGGACGTGAAAATATCCGGTTGCGCATCAGTTGCGAGCGCGCGCGCCGGCGATTTGGTTTTTGTTGATTCGCCGAAGCAGCTGGACGCGGCGGCGAAATGCGCGGCGCAGTGCATCGTGCTGGCTCCGGGAGCGGAAGATGCCGGGCAAGACAGTGCTGCGCTCAAAAAATCCCCGGCTGGCGTTTGCACGGGCGATTGCGTGGATGTTGCCGAAAGAAATTATTGCGAAGGGAATTCATGCGACGGCGGTGATCGCAAAATCCGCAAAACTTGGTGAAGGAGTTTCTGTTGGGCCGTGCGCGGTGATTGAAGATGGCGCGGAAATTGGCGCGGGAAGCGAGATTGGCGCGAACAGTTTTGTTGGCGCGGGCGCGAAACTTGGCGCGGGATGCAGAATTTATCCGCGCGTTACGATTTCCGGTTGCGTGAAATTGGGCGAGCGTGTGGTGCTGCATTCTGGTGCAGTGATTGGGTCAGATGGATTTGGATATGTGCCGACGGAAAATGGATTTGAGAAATTTCCGCAGATTGGTTCCGTGGAAATTGCGGATGACGTGGAGATCGGCGCGAACACTACGATCGATCGCGGCGCGCTCGATGCGACGCGAATCGGACGCGGAGTGAAAATAGATAATTTAGTTCAAATTGGGCACAACTGCGAAATTGGAGAGCACACGGTGATTTCTGCGCAAGCGGGATTGGCGGGCTCGTCATATATAGGACGCAACGTGATGTTGGGCGGGCAAGTGGGAATTGCGGGGCACGGAAGAATTGAAGATGGAGCGCAATTGGCGCCGAAGTCAGGTGTGCCGGCCGGAAAAGTGATTCGTGCCGGAACGATTATGTTTGGCGCGCCGGCGCGTCCTTTGGATAAGGCGAAAGAGATCAACGCGGTGATGGGAAGGCTGCCGGAACTGGCGAAAAGGGTACGTCGGCTGGAACAAGCGGCGCAGATCGATGGGAACGACAAATTCGATGCGGAAACCGAATAGTGGCGATATGGGAATTTTGGGCAATACCAGTAGTTAATTGTTGACCGGAGCGGCAATCCCGCCGATAATACCAAAATCAATAGGAAGGCATTCCCACCGGGCGAGACGGGTGTATTCGGCATTTTAGAGCGGGCATTTTGCGGCCCGTATGTCTGCAAGTGCAAGGGAATTGAGGAGTTGGGGACAACCCCGGCTCTTCTTGCGGACTCTAAGAATGCTGGAAGTTTGGCCGGACATCGACTTGGGGACCTACACGAATATGGCAACTGGTACCAGACTGGAATGGGAAAGCGGTACTGTGCAAGCGGCTGGGCAGGCTGCCGCGCGAACCGCTGTGCCCTCTACGTTGGCTGAACGCCTGGCGCAGGTGATTGAGCGCGGCGCGCAGCATTTGCTTTCGTTGCAGGCCGAAGAAGGATATTGGGTCGGCGAACTGGAAGCGGACACGACGCTGGAATCGGACTACATTTATTACCTGAACGTACTTGGCCGCGCTGAACCTGAAAGAATTGCCAAACTTGCAAATTATGTGCGTCAGAGGCAATTGCCAGACGGCGGGTGGAATACATATTTTGATGGACCTTCTGAGCTGAACGCTACGGTGAAGTCGTATTTCGGATTGAAAATAGCGGGCGATTCGCCGAATGCGCCACATATGATGCGCGCGAAAGAGCGCATTCACGCGATGGGCGGACTGGAATGGACCAACTCGTACGTGCGATTTAACATGGCGTTGGTTGGCGCGCTCGGTTGGGAAATGACTCCCGCAATTCCTCCCGAATTAATGCTGTTTCCGAACTGGTTCAACTTCAATATTTACGAAATGTCTTCGTGGACGCGCGGATTTTTGGTGCCGATGTCGATTCTGTACGCGATTAAGCCGCGCTGGACATTGCCGGTAGATGTAAGCGTCGAAGAACTTTTCGTGAAGCCGGGACGCCGAGCAGTTGCGTTTGATTGGGACAAGCAACTGGTTTCGTGGCGGAATTTTTTCCTGATGGCGGACCGCGCTTACAAAATTTACGACCGTTTGCCGTGGAAACCTTTGCGGAAACGCGCACTCAATCAAGCAAAAGAGTGGATGTTGGACCACATGGAGCACTCGGAAGGATTGGCGGCAATTTTCCCGGGCTTCATGAACTCAACATTCGTATTGATGGCGACGGGACATTCGTTGGACGAGCCGATTACGGCGCGAGAAATTGCGGAATTCGGGAAATTGGAAATTGAAGAAGACGACACGATTCGGATTCAGCCGTGCGTTTCGCCCGTGTGGGACACGGCCATTGCGTTGACGGCGTTGGCTGAGGCTGGAGTGCCGCCGAATCATCCGGCAATGATTAAGGCAGCGGACTGGCTGCTGGAAAAACAAATTACAAACGGCGGCGACTGGCAGATTAAGAATCGCGATGCGGAGCCGGGCGGATGGGCGTTTGAATTCCGGAATGATTGGTACCCGGATGTGGACGACACGGGATTTGTGTTGATTGCATTGCAGCGCGTGGATTTTCCGGATCGCGCGCGGATGGACGAAGCGATCCGTCGCGGCGTCAGCTGGCTGTTGAGCATGCAGAACAAAGATGGCGGTTGGGGCGCGTTTGATCGCGACAATGACAAACATTTTCTGACGCGCATTCCGTTCGCGGATCACAACGCGATGATTGATCCCTCAACTGCGGACGTTACGGCGCGCGTGATGGAATCGTTGGCGCGCCTCGGAATTCCGAGCGAGCATCCGGCGATGAAGCGCGGCGTGGAATTTTTGAAGCACGATCAGAAGGCGGACGGATCTTGGTACGGGCGCTGGGGCGTTAATTATCTTTACGGAACTGGCGGAGTTTTGCGCGCGCTGGAAGCGGCTGGAATGTCAGCGCGGGATTTTGCGCGTCGCGCGGCGGATTGGCTGCGCTCAGTGCAACAGTCAGATGGCGGATTCGGCGAGTCGTGCGCGTCTTACGATGATGAATCGAAGAAATCTGTGGGCGTGAGCACGGCTTCGCAGACGGCTTGGGCGCTGATTGGATTGATGGCTGCGGGCGAGCAGAAAGAAACGTGCGTTGAACGCGCGATTGAATTTCTGCTGACGCGGCAAAATGAAGATGGCTCATGGGATGAAGCTGAGCCGACAGGAACCGGATTTCCGCGCGTGTTTTACTTGAAGTATCATTTGTACCGGAATTCATTTCCGGTGTATGCGTTGGGCCGGTATCGGAATATTCTGGAAGGGCGGAGCGAGTATCACTCCGTGGAGCTTGACGCTGCCGATTTTCGCACTCGCAGTAATTAAATTTTAGATAAAGCTTGATTGAAGTCCTGGGGGCTGAATGCGTTATCCGCTAAAGATGTCCGCGAAGATGGCTGGTTACATTGCAGGCAAGAAAATTCACGGACAGAAAAAATTCCCGATGGTGCTGATGCTGGAGCCGCTGCACGCTTGCAATTTGACGTGCACGGGCTGCGGGCGCATTCGCGAATATAAGTCCACGATTAATGAGTCGCTGACAGTGGCGGAATGTCTGGCGGCGGTGGACGACTGCGGATCGCCGATTGTTTCGATTTGCGGCGGCGAACCGATGATTTATCCGGAAATTGGCCAACTGACGAAAGAAATTCTGGATCGCGGCAAGCACATTATTTTGTGCACGAATGGAATGTTCATTCGCAAGCGCCTGCACGAATTCAAGCCGTCATCGAGTTTCTTCTGGAACGTCCATTTGGATGGAATGGAGCGGACGCACGATTTGTGCGTGGAGCGCGACGGAGTTTTTCGCGACGCGATTGATGGAATTAAAGCTGCGAAGGCTGCGGGATTTTTGGTGTGCTCCAACACCACGATTTACAAAGAAACGGATTTGAATGAAATTTCGGAATTATATTCGTATCTCGATGAGCTGGGCGTGGACGGATACATGCTTTCGCCGGCGTACAGTTATTCGTCAGTGGCGACGAAAGATATTTTCATGTCGCGCGAAGATATCCGGGATAAATTTCGCGATGCGGTTGGATTGCTCGGAAAACACAATTTGATGGTGTCGCCGATTTATTTGGATTTTCTGAAAGGCGAACGCGAGTTGGATTGCACGGCATGGGGCACGCCGACTTTCAATCCGCGCGGATGGAAAGGTCCGTGCTATTTGATTACGGACGAGCATCACAAGTCGTACAAGGATTTGGTTGAGAATACCGACTGGTCGAAATTCGGGCCGGGAAATGATCCGCGCTGTGCGGATTGCATGGTACACGTTGGATTTGAAACCACGCCGGTGCTGGGTGCGAAGCCGAAGCTGGGCGACACGTGGAAAATGTTGAAGTGGCAGATGAACGGCAAGATGGGCGGCAAGCGATTCATCGGCGAAAATGCCGGCGGCGATTGGCATGATAACGGCGGAAACGGCGCAGCAGGCGGAAGTGGTGCTGCGCGTCCGACGAGTAATTTTATTCCAGCAAGCGAACTTGGCTCGCAAGATCGCACGCTGAGAGCTCCCTGAGTTGTTCAAGCACGACTTTGTGACCGTAGCATGACCTCGCTGGTCACTGGCGCCACCGGATTTCTCGGAAGCCACGTTGCGCGTCAATTGGCGGCACGCGGCGAGCGAGTTCGTGTTTTGGCGCGTCCGCAAAACGATCGCCGGGCCCTGGCGGAAATTCCCGTAGAAATTGTAGAAGGAGATTTGCGCGATCCGGCGTCATTGGATCGTGCCGTCACGGGCGTTGACCGCGTGTTTCATGTTGCGGCGGATTATCGTCTTTGGGCGCGTGACACAAACGAAATCTACGCATCGAATGTAGCGGGCACAAAGAACTTGCTGGACGCGGCACGGCGTGCGGGAGTTTCCCGTTTCATTTACACGAGTACTGTGGCGACGGTTGCGGTGGATCGTCCTGAGTTGCCGAGCGAGGCGACCGAATCTTCACTCGATGAAATGATCGGGCATTACAAACGATCGAAGTGGAAGGCGGAAAATGAAGTGCGCACGGCGGCGCGCGAAGGATTTCCGGCTGTGATCGTGATGCCGACTACTCCTGTTGGTCCCGGCGATTGGAAGCCGACTCCGACGGGAAAAATTATTGTGGATTTTCTTACGGGCAAAATGCCCGGATACGTGCAGACGGGATTAAATTTTGTGGGAGTAGAAGACGCCGCAGCGGGACATTTGCTGGTCGCTGACAAAGGAAAAGTTGGTGAACGGTATTTGATTGGCGCGGAAAATTTGACGTTGAAGCAAGTGCTGGATGCGTTGGCGCGAATTACCGGCAAGCGCGCGCCGCGAATGAAGATTCCGCATTTTGTGGCGTTGGCTGCGGCTTATGCGGATACAGCATTTTCGCGTTTGCGTGGACGCGAGCCGCAGATTCAGATTGAAGGCGTGAAAATTGCGGCGCACATGATGTTTGTGGATTGCAGCAAAGCGCAGCGCGAATTGGGATTTGTGGCGGCGCCTGTTGAGGCCGCGCTGGAGCGGGCGGTGCGGTGGTATGAGGCGAATGGGTATTTGGGGAATCGGAGCGCGGCGAAACTTGCGGCAAAAGTTGCTTAAGCGCACAGTGAGATTTAGGAGAATCGGATTGCGTTGAAAGTTCTTGTTACATTTGCGGTGGATGACGAGTTTGCTCCGTGGCGGAAGCTGCGAACGTTTCAGAGAATTGAAGAAGAGAAAGACGTTGAGGCGTATCGTTCCAGCGTAGGCGATTTGGAAATTTGCGCGCTGCTGACTGGAATTGGCGGCGAGAAGGCTTGGGTAAACGCGACAAGACTAATTTGGAATTTGGACGTGGACATCTGCATTTCCAGCGGACTAGCCGGCGGGCTCCGACCGGAGCATAAAGTTGGAGAGGTTGTCGTCGCGCGTCAGGTGGAAGCGACGCAGTGGAAACGCAGAATGGATTGCGACGAGGATATGGTCGGCGCGGCGATCCAATGTGGAGCCAAAGGCGTACAGTTGATGTATTCGACGGACCACGTAGTAGTCAGCGCTGCTGAGAAGAGTGAGCTCGGCAAAGTTGCGGACGTGGTTGACATGGAAAGTGGCGAGATATTGTATGAAGCGATGGCGTTCGGGGCGCGCGTGATTGCAATTCGCGCGATCAGCGATTCCTCGGAAGAGGATATGCCGATAGATTTCAACCGCGTAGTTAACAAAGAGGGAGACGTGAGCATTCCGCGCGTTCTGGGTGAAGTGCTGAAGCGGCCGACATCGCTACCGTCGTTGATGAGATTTGGACGCCAGAGTCGGGCAGTGGCCGAAAAACTCGCGGGTTTTCTAGATCGCTACGTTGAGTGCCTGGCGGCAAAAAACGTATCTGCACAGAAGGCAGTCTCATGAGTCGAACGGGAGAAAGTTTGAGCGAGGACATTTTGGCCGAACCGCGCTCCGGAACCATGCGTGCGGCGGTGTATCGCGGAAAAGATAATGTGATTGTGGAAGATGTGCCGGTGCCGGAAATTGGCGAAGGCGAAGTTTTAATTCGCGTGGCGGCTTGTGGAATTTGCGGCACGGACATCAAAAAAATTCATCATGGATTCGTAAAACCTCCGCAGATATTGGGGCACGAAGTGGCGGGGACGGTGGTTGCTGTGGGACGCGGGGTTACGCGCTGGAAAATTGGCGACCGCGTGGTGAGTTTTCATCATATTCCGTGCGGAAATTGTTTTTATTGCGCGCAGAAATCTTTTTCGCAATGCGCGGGATACAAAAAAGTTGGATTGACGGCGGGATTTGATCCCAACGGCGGCGGCTTTGCGCAATTTGTGCGCGCGATGCCATGGATTGCCGAGCGCGGAATGGTGGCGATTCCGGACGACGTGAGTTTTGAGGAAGCGACGTTCATTGAGCCGGTGAACACTTGTTTGAAAGCGGTGCGCAAGGCGCGAGTTGCTCCTGGTGAACACGTGCTTGTGATCGGCGCGGGGCCAGTGGGGTTACTATTAATGATGCTGGCGGCGCAGGCCGGGGGCGTGACGTACGCGAGCGATCCGATGGCGGAACGGCGCGCGAAGGCGCAGCAACTTGGTGCGACAGAAACTTTTGATCCGACGGCGGGGAATTTGACGGAAGTGATGCGCGCGCGAACGAACGGGCGCGGCGCGGATGTGGTGTTGGTGGCGGTTCCGTTTCCGAAATTAGTGGATGAAGCTCTGGCAGCCGCGCGGCCGGGTGGACGCATCTTATTATTTGCGCAGAATGATCCGCAGATGCGAATTGAATTTGCGGCGGCGGCGGTTGGCGTGGACGAGAAAGAAATTCTGGGAAGCTACAGCGCCGATGTTGACATGCAGGACGAATCGGCAAGGCTGGTGTTTTCGCGCGAGCTGCCTGTGGCACAATTGATCACGCACCGGTTTCCGCTGGAACAGTTTTCGGCGGGGCTGGCGTTGGCGGCGAATCCGACGCGAGAATCGTTGAAGGTGATGATACTGCCCTCATGAGTACGACGACAGCAACGGGAATAATGACGGCGGCCGTTTTGTACGGCAGCGAAGATCTGCGCATCGAGCAGATGGAGATTCCGTCCATTGCCTCCGACGAAGTGCTGGTGCGCGTGCGCGTGGCGTTGACGTGTGGCACGGATTTGAAAGTGTGGAAGCGCGGATATCACGCGAGGATGATTACGCCTCCCGCGGTTTTTGGACATGAGCTTGCGGGCGATATTATTGCGATGGGCAGTGAAGTGAAGGGATTCCGAGTTGGCGCGCGCGTTGTGCCGGCGAATTCGGCTCCGTGCGGCGCGTGTTTTTTTTGCTCGAAGGGACAGTCAAACCTTTGCGAGGATTTGCTTTTCAATAATGGCGCGTACGCGGAATATATTCGGATTCCGGGACGCATCGTGCGGCGGAATCTGCTGGAAATTCCGGCGAAAGTTTCTTATACGGATGCGGCGCTCGTCGAGCCGCTGGCCTGCGTGTTGCGCGGAATTCATGAGACGGGAATACAACTGGGCGACACCGTCGCGGTGATTGGATGCGGGCCGATTGGATTGCAATTTATTCGGATGCTGACGGCGAAGGGCGCGCATGTGATCGCTATTGCGAAACGTCCGACGCAGGTGGACGCGGCGTTGGGCATGGGCGCGGAGTCTGCGATTGATGTAAGCGCGGTTTCCGACCCGGTAGCGAGTGTGCGCGAATTGACTGAGGGCGCGCGCGGAGTTGACGCGGTGATTGAAGCCGCCGGCGTACCGCAGACTTGTCAGTGGGCTTTGCAAATTGTGCGTCACGGTGGAACGGTGCAACTTTTTGCGGGCTGCGCGCGGAATGTAAAAATGGAAATTGAGCCCGCGGAGCTGCATTATTCGGAGATCACGATTAAATCGAGTTTTCATCACACGCCGCATTTCATGCGCGAGGCGCTGGCGGAAGTGGCGCGCGGAGACGTTCGCGCAAGTGATTTTGTGACCGGCCAATCGCCGCTGCGAGATTTGCCGCGCGTTTTTGAACAAATGAAGAACCGCAACACGCAAATCAAAACAGCAATTATTCCTTGAGAACCTTTTGGCGCCCACGTTTGCAGACCTCGAAGTAGCACGCGGACTGCCTCCGGATAATTGTTCGGTGGTGGATGCCGAACGATATACGCGCAAGCTGGCAACGGGACATTACGAAAACTTCAACGTAGTTTCCTGGCTTCTTCCGAAACGTCTGCACCAACATTTTTACAATCTCTATGCATATTGCCGATGGGCTGATGATCTGGGCGATGAAGTTGCCGACCCGCAGCGCGCGCTGGAACTTTTGAATTGGTGGGAAACAGAATTGCTCGCCTGTTATGCGGGCAAGCCGAAGCATCCTGTATTTGTGGCGCTGGCCGGAACAATTCGCGCTTGCGAAATTCCCGTGGAGCCATTCGCGGATTTGTTGGTGGCGTTTCGTCAGGATCAGACGGTGAAGCGCTACGCGACGTGGAACGAAATGATTGGATATTGCCGTTATTCGGCAAATCCGGTCGGGCGGCTGGTGCTTTATTTGTGTGGATATAAGGATGCGGAACGTCATCGGCTTTCGGATGCGACTTGCACGGCGCTGCAACTTGCGAATTTCTGGCAGGATGTTTCGCGCGATTTGAAAATTGGGCGGATTTATATTCCGCTGGATGCGTTGCACGCGCATGGATTGGAATTTGCGGATATTGAAGCGCAGAAATTTAGCGAGAAATATGGGTCACTGATGCGCGATTTAGTGGCGCGAACGCGCGCGCTATTTGTTGAGGGGATGCCGTTGGCGGCAAGTGTTGCACCGGATTTGCGCGTGGATATTGAAATGTTTAGCCGCGGCGGAATTGCGGTGCTGGATGCGATTGAACGCGCCGGATACAACACGCTGGAGAAGCGGCCGTCAATTGGGAAGAGTACGCAGGCGAAATTGCTGGGGCGCGCGTTGATTGGAAGAATGCGCACGGCGGGGCCGGCGCGGCCGAATGAACACGGTGGAATTGAGGCGAAGCATTCGAGAGCATTAGAAGATCGTCACATAGTGGCGACGCCTGAGGCCGTGGATGCGTCGTACTATGAATGCAAACGCGTGGCGCGTGAATCGGCTAGTAATTTTTATTATGCATTTTATTTATTGCCGGAACAGAAGCGACGGGGGCTTTGCGCGTTGTATGCATACATGCGATTGGTGGACGACGCCGCGGATGAACCCGGCGATGTTGCGAGCAAACAGCGTGGGCTCGCGAAGTGGCGAGCGCTGACGGACGCGGCTTACGCGGGAGAAACCTCCGGTCACGCGATACTTCCGGCGTTTGCGGATACTTGTTTGCGGTATTCAATTCCGGCGCGATATTTTCACGATTTGATTTCCGGCGCAGAAATGGATTTGACGGAGCCGTCGTACGCGACGTTTGATCGTCTTCGGGAATATTGTTATCGCGTGGCGGGGACTGTCGGGTTGACGTGCATTCACGTGTTCGGTTTTCGCGATCAACGTGCGCCGGATGTGGCCGAGCGGCTGGGCATTGCGTTTCAATTGACAAATATTTTGCGCGATTTGCGGGCGGACTACGAAATGGGCCGCGTTTATTTGCCGCAGGAGGATTTGGAAAAGTTCGGCGTGAGTGCAGCGGAATTGGCGGGGCCGGCGTCACCGCGAATAATTAAGTTGATGGAATTTGAGGCCGAGCGCGCGTGGAAATTTTATGAAGAAGGCGCGGAAATTGTTGGATTGGTAGAACAGGATAGCCGCGGCGCGCTATTTGCGTTGGCGCGAACGTACAGTAGTTTATTGGCGGCGATTGAAGCGCGCGGATACGATGTGTTTAGTTCTCGCGTGCGGTTGAAGACGGCGGAAAAATTCGGCATTCTGGTGCGGGCGCAGCTTGGCGCGTGGTCGGAGGGGAATGTCCTCGAAAAGCGTGATCGTGATCGGCGGCGGACTAGCGGGACTGTCCGCGGCCGTCGCGCTGGCTGAAGCAGGTTACCGGATTACGTTGCTGGAAAAGCGGCCGTTCTTGGGCGGACGCGCGACGTCGTATATTTTGCCGAGCGGCGATCACGTCGACAATTGCCAGCATGTAACGCTGAGCTGCTGCACGAATCTGGACGATTTTTATAACCGCGCGGGTGCCGGCGGAAAGATTAAGTTTTACGACCGCCTGATGTTTTCATCGCCGGATGGCCAGCGCGGCGAAATGCACGGATCGTGGCTGCCCGCGCCACTGCACCTTTCTCCTTCGTTCGCAACTTTTCCACTTTTAAATTGGGCCGACAAACGCGCGATTGCAAATTTATTTATGCATATCATTCGCAGCGGTGGAAAACCCGCGGATTTAGCGGCGGCGGGTGCCGTGCGGCCTTCCATGATGGATTGGTTGCGCACGCATAAACAGACGGAGCAGGCGATCCGTCGATTTTGGGGAGTAGTGCTGATTAGCGCGTTGGATGAATTGTTGGAACGCACGGACGCGCAATACGGCGTGGATGTTTTTTGGAAAGTATTTTTAGCGAATCGCGCGGGATATCGAATCGGAGTGCCGACGGTGCCGCTGGCGGATTTGTATGGTGGATGCAAGGACAACCTAATCAGCCGCGGCGGGGAAGTGCGTTTGCGAGCGACGATTCGCGGATTGGAAATTAGTGACGGCGCGATTTCCGGAGTAGCGCTTGATTCGGGCGAAGTTTTGCGCGCGGATTATTACGTGTCAGCGGTGCCGCAGGATGTTCTACTGGAATTATTGCCGACGGATGTGACGGCGGGTCTGCCGGTATTTGAAAATTTAAAGCAGTTGAAGACTTCGCCGATTACGGGCGTACATTTTTGGTTTGACCGCGTGGTGATGGATGAACCGTTCTTGACACTGGTGGACACGACTACACAGTGGATTTTTAATAAGAATTTGCTTTATGGTGGAGATTCGGGCGGAGGACGACAACGTTCCGGAGGACAATATCTGCAGCTGGTGATCAGTGCAAGTTACGATTTGGTGCAGAAATCGCGGCAGGAAATTATTGATTTGTGCTTGAAGGAAGTTCGCGCGGCGATTCCTGCGGCGCGGGAAGCGCGGCTGGTGAAGTCGACGGTGATTAAGGAAACAGCGGCGACATTTTCGCCGGAGCCGGGAAGCGACCGGTGGCGGCCTACGGCGAAAAGTCCGGTGCGCGGATTATTTTTGGCGGGCGATTGGACGGCCACTGGCTGGCCTGCAACGATGGAAGGCGCGGTGCGCAGCGGATATTTGGCGGCCGAGGCGTTGACGGAAGTTGATGGCAAGCGTCAAAATTTCTTGAAGGCGGATTTGTCCGTTGAAGGAATCTCAAAACTTCTTGCCGGACGCGCCGGCAAGAAATCGTGAGGAGAGTGATGGTGAAGGCAACGATTAAATCGAAGTCCAAAACTAAATCGAAGGCGAAGCCGCAAGAGGTTGCCGTGCTGGTGGGAACGCGCAAGGGCGCGTTTATTTTGCGCAGCGATTTGCGACGGAAAACATGGAAGCTGGAAGGGCCACTATTTTCCGGTAAGCAGGTCCACCATTTTATTTCGGACCACCGGGATCCCGGAAAAGTGATGTTCGCGACGGCGAACGATGATTGGTTCGGGCCGGATATTCAACGCACGACGGACGGTGGTAAGACCTGGACGGGCACGAATGGCGGAGTGCGATACGAAAAGGACTCAGGATTGGATGTGAAGCGGCTGTGGCACATTCGACCGGGACGGGCGAGTGAACCGGGCGTCGTATATTGCGGTGTAGATCCGGCGGGATTATTCCGCAGCGAAGATGGCGGCGAAACCTGGAGCGAAGTGAAGGGACTGAACCGTCACGAGACGCGGCCGAAATGGAATCCGGGCGCGGGCGGAATGATCGTGCACACAATTTTGCTGGATCCGGATATGCCGAAGCGAATGTATGTGGGAATTTCGGCGGCGGGAGTTTTCCGCAGCGACGACAACGGAGCGACTTGGATTCCGCGGAACAAAAATGTGCGTACGGATTTTCAGCCGGAGAAATTTCCGGAGGTAGGGCAGTGCGTACACAAAGCTGTGCTGGCGCCCGGAGTTCCGGGATTACTGTACCAACAGAATCATTGCGGAATGTATCGCAGCGAATCCGCGGGCGATGATTGGACGGATATTTCCGAAGGTGCGCCTTCGCGATTTGGATTTCCGATAGCAGTGCATCCGCGGGATCCGAAAATGATTTGGGTGCTTCCGTTGATTGGCGCGGAGATGCGCGTGGTTCCGAACGGAAGTTTGACGGTTTATTGTTCCACGAACGGCGGGAACAATTGGAAAAAGCAGACGAAGGGATTGCCGACGAAGGACGCGTTCCATACAATTTTGCGGGAGGCGATGTCCACAGACACGTGCGATTCGGCGGGAGTATATTTCGGTACGGAAGGTGGGCAGCTTTTTCACACGCGGGATGAGGGCAAGCAGTGGCAGTTGTTGGCTGGAAATTTGCCGCCGATTATGAGCGTTGAAGCGGCGGTAATTTAGGAATTCGGTAGGTAAAGCCGGTGCAGAATTAACGGGATTTTCTTGCGTACGGGCTTGACTTGGAAGTCGCAGAGGGCTACAAAGATAAAGTACGTGATTTCACCGCTGTGTCGTCCCGGTAAGGATTTCTGCAGACAGAAAGCAACGTCGAGCGTAGTTCTGTAATTTCACAGTTCTCGAACTATCCCCTATCGCAGCGCGCTGACCGGTAAGTCCATTTGTACGCGCGATTTTTGCGGAGAAGAGAAGTGTGGTGAGGGTCAGTTGGATAGAAAATACAAGCAACACGGTTATCAGAGTAGCGACAAGCCAGAAAAGCGCGAACGATCTCCAGAGCAGCCTCGCGGTCCGCGGCCCGAACAGATAGGCCCGCGCACTCCGCGGATGGTTGGCACGGTGCTGCGAGCTCGATGCGGCGGATGCGGAAATGTTCTACCGCCGGGATTTGTGGCAACGGGCGTTTGCGCGCGGTGCGGATACGAACTTCATTGCTGCAAACAGTGCGTAAACTTCGATACTGGCGCGCAATTTGAATGCACGCAGCCGATTCCTGAACCGATCATGAAAAAAAGCGCGAAGAATGACTGCTCATTTTTCGAGATGCGCATGACGGTGGAGAAAGATACGGCGCCGATTGCGCCTGCTCCGACGAATGGCGCTGCGAAGGAATATTCAAGTAGCGCGGCACGGCCGGGCGATGCGCGAAGAGCGTTTGAGGACCTGTTTAAGAAATGAAGCCGCTGACGCAGTTTTTCATCCGCAGTTTTCCAACTTCATATTCTTGAATTCTGACGACGCAAGTGAGTGAGCCTATTCCGGAAAGGGCTCAGGGAAAAGTGTGGGCTCGCGTTGTGGTTCGCTGGCGATGCTTTCAAGTTGCGGATAGTGGTGACGCAGAGGTTCGGGGACTTTCACTTTCTTCCCGGTTAGCAGATTGATGAGCTGAAGTGCGTTCACGATTCCTTTGCCCTGGAAGTGATTGTTGGTGACTACAAAAGTCTGGCCGGAATGTTTGGCGACGTGACGGGCGCGTTTTGCCCACGGCTCTAGCTCGTCTTCTTTGTAGAGATAGTTGTAGCGTTCGGAAGGCGGAACGAGTGGATCGTCGGAAAACCATGTGTCGTAGCGGCGTCCATGAAGTCGGATATAGCCGACGCGTGAAGTAGAACGCTCGGTGGGTTTGAGCGAGCGCCCGATCAGGGGTTGATCGATATTGCAGAAACCAATTCCACGCGCGTGCAGCATGGCGAAGAATTCTTTTTCATTCCAAGTGCTGTGACGGACTTCGATGACGAGCGGGTAATCGCCGAAGCGGTCGAAAAGATTTTTCAAGTGCGCGAGATTTTCCGGGGTGTTGTGAAATGAGAAAGGGAATTGCATCAGGACAGCGCCGAGTTTGCCGGCGCGCGCGAGTGGATCGAATCCGGCGCGGACGGCGAGCTCGTCTTCCGGTGTTGCACCGAATTCATGCGTGAATTTCTGCCAGAGTTTTGCGGTGAATATGAAACGTGGATTTGCCGATACGCGCTCCAGCCATTGTTCGGCTAGATTCGGGCGGAGCGGTTGATAAAAGGACGTGTTGATTTCAATGGTGTCAAAAAAGTCCGCGAGATAAGTGGCTTCGTGAAAGCCGCGAGGCTTTTTCGCAGGATAGACGATGCCTGCCCAATCCGCGTAAGACCATCCAGCCGGGCCGACGAGGATTTGATGTGCGGGAGGATCGGGAATCGTATTGGGCATGGGAAGTGTCGTACGTGATCCGGTGAATTCCGGTTCAGCGTATGATGCGGATTGAAGGTGTGTCAATCTGAAGATGACTTCGTGCGCGGCGTGACTCTTTTCCGGCGTTTGCATCCAACGAGTGGAGTTGTTATTCTCGAATTGCTGCATGACTAATGCGACGATTGTCGCTACCGCGTCCGGCGGGCTTCCTCTCCGACCCCTGGTGAAAGATAGGTGTTCCTATGCTTTTCACAATGACCTACAAAAACGTAGATTTGCACGAACCGATTGAAACCGGTGCTGCTCCTCATATCGTTAAACTGGAAAAACTGTTGCAAAGCTATTCGCAGGATGCCGTACTACTTCACGGCGTGATTGCGAAGTCCGTAAAGAAAGAAGAGTACCTGCTGACGCTGACGCTTTCGATTCCTACCGGCAAGCTGCACTGTGTGGGGAAAGCGGAGAATATTCGGAAGAGTTTGAAGACCTGTTTCGCCGAGTTGGAGGGTCAGATCAAGAAGCATAAGGAACATTTGAGGCACGACTATGAGTGGAAACGGAAGCGTCCCCGTCCCCAGATTCCCAGTTTGGCGTCCGAAGCCTGAATCTGGGGCGCTTGGCTGGCTGAGTCCTGCAATCTTAGGGAAAACATTTCCCTGAAAACAATTTCAACTTTGGGCTAGTAATGTTCATACATCATTGGGTCACAACTACCCTCCCTCCCTCGTTGACGCACCGCATATTCAGTTAAGTCTATTATTTTCAGTTATATACCAAAAATCATAGAGTCTACGGAAATACCTGAAAGAGGGCACCGGATGGTATCTAGTGTGCTGTTCTTACGGTGCAAGCTATCGCCTCGGCTGTAGTTGGTAAAGCCGGTTGGGACTGTTATGGCGGTAGCCTATAGATCCATGATGCCAAAAACCATGAATTCGGGCTCGGAGACAGAACTGAGGGCAGGCGAGGATTCGGCGGCTAAGCCATTTCCTTGGTTTGCATTGCAGGTTCGGACGCAGCACGAGCGTGGCGTGGCGGAGTTCCTGCGCGGCGGTGGATTTGACTGGTTCCTGCCGTTGTACAAGTGCCGCAAGCGGTGGTCAGATCGAGTGAAGGAAGTGGAAGTACCGCTTTTCCCCGGTTACTTGTTTTGCCGGTTCAATCCTCATGACCGATTGCCAATCCTGAAAACTCCGGGCGTGATTCAGATTGTCGGCTACAACCGTCAGCCAGTTGAGATTGACGAAACCGAGATTGGCGCGATCCAGACGCTGGTGGGATCGGGAATGCCCAGCCAACCGTGGCCTTATTTGTACGTGGGCGACAAAGTTCAGATTGAGTCAGGACCGCTGCAAGGAATGTCGGGAATCCTTACAAACTTCAAGGGTAAGCACAGGCTGATTGTTTCTGTGACGCTTTTGCAGCGAGCGGTTGCCGTGGAAATTGACGCGGCATTAGTGACGCCCCACCGCGCTTCCGAAGAACAGCGCGAAGCAAGAGTTTTCTCGCGACATCGTCCCATGCCCGTTGCGATTTAGTAGTAACGAATCAAGTTTCCAGCACATACGCTAACGTCAAGAGCGGCCAGGGTCAGGAAAAAATGGCAAAACTGAGCATCTTCACCGGAAGTACAAAGCAGTACAGCAAGGCGGTAAATGTACCGCGCCACATGACGGCAAGCGCCCGCGTTGCGGCAACCGTGCCGGTAATTACAGACAACTCGGCGAGTCTGCTGAACGAGGCTGACTTTCGACGGATGCTGTGCCGCGAGCGGAAAAGATCCGAGCGGTCACGCAAGCATTTGTTGCTGATGCTGATTGACGGCAAAGGCTCGAACGATTTGCAGGAAGAAGTTGCATTCCTGCATCAGGTGGCGGATTGCCTGAGCGAGAGCATGCGCGAGACGGACCTCGCGGGATGGTTTGAAGCAAACACCGTATTCGGCGTGATTTTCACGGAACTCGGCCAGACCGACATCAAGCTGGCGATGAACGTGATTCAGACCAAAGTAACGACCTGCCTGCAACGAACGTTTACGGCCGGCCAACTGAATAAGATTCTCGTTTCGTTCTACGCATTCCCGGACGGCTGGGAAGGGAATGGAAACGGACAGGGACACTCTGTGAATCCGGCGCTGTATCCGGATTTGTTCGAGACGGAAAAGAAAAAGAAACTTTCGCTGGGCATTAAGCGCGCGATGGACATCGTGGGCGGATCGGTTGCGCTGGTTGCCGCGTCGCCACTGTTTCTTGGTCTGGCGATCGCCGTCAAGTTTAGTTCGCGCGGTCCGGTATTTTTCCGGCAGGAACGCGTTGGGCAATACGGCGTGCGGTTCCGCTTCTTGAAATTCCGCTCGATGAAAGTTTCCAACAACGCGGAAATCCACAAAGATTACGTGAAGAAATTCATCGCCGGAAAAGCGGGAGCGTCGAGCGCCAGCGGAAGCGGCGAAGCGAATAACGTCTTCAAGATTACGAATGATCCGCGCGTAACGTGGCTGGGAAGAATTATGCGCCGCGCGAGCCTGGATGAATTGCCGCAATTCTGGAATGTGGTGTGCGGCGAAATGTCACTGGTTGGGCCGCGCCCGCCGATTCCTTACGAAATCGAATCGTATGACGTGTGGCACCGCCGCCGTCTGTTGGAAGTGAAGCCCGGAATTACAGGACTGTGGCAGGTTCATGGCCGCAGCAAAACGACCTTTGACGAAATGGTCCGGCTTGATATTCAGTATTCAAGAACCTGGACGCCACTGCTTGACGCAAAAATCCTCTTGAAAACACCTCGCGCCGTAATATCCGGCGACGGGGCATACTAAACACACTAAGTCGTTCGACGTCGCGTTAAGAAGTCTGGGCGCGAATTGTCGTGTGATTTTGCTGCATGAAACTAAGTAGTTCTCTCTCAACGTATTAGCCGCGGCCTGAATTCAGGCTGCGGACACCGTCGTGACTCCCCGCACGCCGAGTCCAAGTTCAAATGGAAGGCGGAAAAGATGTCCACCGATCTAGCCCTGAAATCTACGAAAAATTCTGAAACGAAAAACGCCGCGGGAGAAAATTTTCTCCGCGTTGGAGTAATTGGATACGGATACTGGGGTCCTAACATTGTCCGTAATTTCCACGGACAGGAACGTTCGCGCGTCGTCGCCGTATGCGACAAGAGTCCGAAGTCGCACAAGCGCGTGAAGCAATCCTATCCGGATATGCATGTGACGGATGACGCCAACGAACTTCTGACGGCGACGGACATTGATGTGATCGCGGTGGTGACTCCGGTGTGGACCCACTACGAACTGGCGAAAGGCGCGCTGGAAAATGGCAAGCACGTGTTTGTTGAGAAGCCATTTACGTGCACGACCGCCCAGGCCGAAGAATTGATCGAGCTGGCGGAACGCAAGAATTTGAAGATCATGGTGGACCACACGTTTCTATTCACCGGCGCGGTCCGGCGCATCAAGGAATTCATTGACGATGGCACGCTGGGAAATTTGTATTACTACGATTCGACGCGCGTGAACCTGGGACTGTTCCAGCATGACGTGAACGTCATTTGGGATTTGGCGCCGCACGATCTTTCGATCATGGATTATTTGATCAAAGAGAAGCCGGAAGCGGTAGTTGCGACAGGCGAGCGGCACTTGAACGGCGTGGCGGACATCGCGTTCATCAACATTTTTTATCCGAACAACATCATCGGACACATCAACGTGAATTGGCTTTCGCCGGTGAAGGTTCGCACGACGCTGATCGGCGGCGAAAAGAAAATGCTGGTGTGGAACGATTTGGAAGCCGACGAAAAGATCAAGGTGTACGACAAGGGCGTGCAGATGACGAGCGGGGAAGGCGTGTACCAGTTGCTGGTCAGCTACCGTTCGGGTGATATGTGGGCGCCGCGCGTGGAGCAAGTGGAAGCGTTGCGCGAAGAAGCCGCATATTTCGCGGACTGCATTCTGAATAACAAGAAACCGTTCAACGACGGCGTGGCGGGTTTAAGCGTCGTGAAAATGCTGGAAGCGGCGGACCGATCGCTTGAGCAGAAGGGCAAGATCATTCAACTTTAATCACTGAACTCTGATCATCCAACTATGAGCGAAACTGTGAACGAATTTCGATGCGTGGCGCCCAGTGTGAAACTGGGAAAGGATGTGAAGTTATCGCAGTTCATCAACCTTTACGGTTGCGAGATCGGCGATGGAACGAAGATTGGTGCGTTTGTTGAGATCCAGAAGAACGCGACGGTAGGGAAAAATTGCAAGATTTCCAGCCACACATTTGTTTGCGAGGGCGTAACGATCGAGGACGGCGTTTTCATCGGGCACAACGTAGCGTTTGTGAACGATTCCTTTCCGCGCGCCGTTACCGAAGGCGGCGCAATGCAGACAGAAAGTGATTGGAAAGTAGAGCGGACGCTGATCAAGAAGGGCGCGTCGGTGGGATCGGGCTGCACAATTTTGGCGAATGTGACTGTAGGAGAAAACGCGCTTGTTGGCGCGGGAAGTGTAGTGACAAAAGATGTGCCGCCGAACGCGATTGTGGCGGGAAATCCAGCAAGAGTTTTGCGATACATAAATAAAAACGATTCGAGGACTAAATAATGACAAACGAAGGCAATATTCCATTTCTGGATTTAGTGAACCTTCATAAAGAGCTGGAGCCCGAACTGGTTCCCGTGTTTCAAAAAGTTTTGCGTACGGCGGGATTCGTCGGCGGACCGATGGTGGAAGAATTTGAGCGAGAGTTCGCCAAATTCTGCGACGCGAAACACTGCGTCGGAGTGGCGAGCGGCACCGATGCGGTGCGTTTCGCGTTGATGGCGGCAGGAGTGCAGGCCGGGGATATCGTTGTGACCGTGCCGCACACCTTTATCGCGACTACGGAAGCGATTTCACAGGCGGGTGCGCGCCCAGATTTTGTGGACATCGACGAGAACACCTATTCGATGGATCCGATCAAGCTGCAGGAATATTTGGAGAAGGAATGCTATTTGGATCAGGAAACCGGACGCGCGTTTAATCGCAAGCTGAAGGCGCCGGTGACGGCAGTGGTTCCGGTGCACATTTACGGGCAGTGTGCCGACATGGATCCGATTATGGAACTGGCGCGGCGATATAAATTGATCGTCGTGGAAGATGCCTGCCAGGCGCACGGCGCGGAATATTTTTCGCGCGAGGAAAATCGCTGGCGCAAAGCAGGTTCGATGGGCCACGCGGGCGCATTCAGTTTCTATCCCGGAAAGAATCTTGGCGCTTGCGGTGAAGCCGGAGCGGTGACGACGAATGACGAAGAAATGGCGCGAAAGATGCGCATGATTCGCGATCACGGCCAGGCGAAAAAATATTATCACGACGTGGAAGGCTACAACGGCCGGTTGGACGCGCTGCAGGCGGGTCTGCTCACCGTGAAGCTGCGATATTTGGCGGAATGGAATCGCAAACGGCAGGAAGCAGCGAAGCGGTATCACGCGGAGCTGGCATCCGTGAAAGGTGTTGTTGTTCCTTTCCAACCGGAATGGTCGCGGCCGGTGTATCACTTGTATGTAATTCGCGTGCAGGATCGCGCGGCGCTTCAGAAGCATCTTGGCGCGGCGAAAGTCGACACGGGAATTCACTATCCGATTCCGCTGCACCTTCAAAAGGCGTATGAGAATTTTGGATACAAGCAGGGAGATTTTCCGGTGACGGAACGAACTGCGTCGGAAATTCTTTCTTTGCCGATGTATCCGGAATTGCATGCCGAACCGCAATCCCGCATCGTTACCGAAGTCCGAAATTTCCTAGCCCACCAACCATCTGGCGCCAAGCGTCAGGAGCCAGTATCCGCAGGCGCTCTTACCTCATAGATCGGAAATAAAGTTGGCATTAGAAATCAAGCAGAGGATCGCGCGCGGGGAGAGTATCTCTTCGCGCGCGCGAACTCCTTTCGGTCATCGTATGCGCCAATCACTTTCAAATATGATTGGCGAGGGATTTGTTCTGCCTCGCCTAGACCGGCTGGCTACGCTTTATCTCGGATATCCGATGAAGCGTTTGTTCAACTTGAATGATGTCGGGCATGTTCCGATTCTGATGTACCACAGTGTTTCGGACAATATGTTCGGGAAGAAGCATCCGTACTATCAAATCAACACTTCGCCGCGAATTTTTGCGCGCCAAATGAAATGGCTGCACGAAGCAAATTACCAAACGCTGACTGTCGCACAACTTCGCGATGCAATTGATAAAGGCGCTGTTCCGCCAAAAACTGTGGTCATCACATTCGACGATGGCTATCGAGATTTTTACACGGACGCGTTTTCTGCAATGCGCCGTTACGGATATACCGCGACGATTTATCTGGCGACGGGACGGATTCAGGATTCTCCTGCCAGAATTGACGGCGCTGATTACCTGACGTGGAATGAAGTGGCTGAGCTTCACAGAGAAGGAATTGAATTTGGATCGCATACTGTGAGCCATCCGGATCTTCGTTCACTTGGCCCCGACGAAATTGACTACGAGCTGTGTTATTCAAAGGAAACGATCGAAGACCATCTCGGCGCGGCGGTGCGATCGTTTGCTTATCCGTTTGCATTTCCGGGAGAAGATCGAAGCTTCGTTAGGTATTTGGAAGATCAACTGAAGAGCTATGGCTTTGAAAGCGGTGTTTCGACAATTTTGGGACGGGCTGAAATAGATGACACTCGATTTTTTCTTCCGCGTTTGCCGGTTAATTCCTGGGACGATTATGCGTTGTTCCGCGCAAAACTCGGAGGCGGTTACGACTGGCTGCAGTGGCCTCAATGGCTGCACAAATATGTGCATCACAATGTTTCGCTGATGCAACGCTCAGCGGCCGAGTTGAAATAAGCGAATGACGCCGGAGAGCACTAAACTAAAAGTCCTGGTGGCCATTGCGAGTTATGGCCGAGGCAACGATCAATATCTGGCGCAGCTGGTGAAAGAATACCAGTCGATGTCATTCGATGTGGACATCGTAGTTCTCTCGAATGTGCAGAAGGAAGTTGGCGCGGGAATTGAAGTGGTTGTCGGTTTGCCATGGAAAAATCCGTGGACGTTGCCATTTCCTCACAAAAAGATTTTCGCTGAGCGAATAAATTCTTATGACCTGTTTATTTATTCGGAAGACGATACTTTAATTTCGGAAGCGAATATCACGGCATTTCTGAAAGTGTCCGAAATCTTGCCAGCGGATAAGATTGCCGGGTTTCTGCGATACGAATGCGGCGCAAATGGTGCGATTAATTATCCCGACGTTCACGGGCACTATCACTGGGACATTTCTTCGCTGCTGAAAGTTGGCGAATATCAATTCGCGCATTTCACCAACGAACATTCGGCTTCTTACGTAATTACTCGCGAGCAACTTCGGAAAGCGATTGCATCCGGTGGATTCGTGGTGGCGCCCCACGAAGGAAAGTACGATTTGCTGTGCAGCGCGGCGACTGATCCTTACACGCAATGCGGATTTCAGAAGGTGCTCTGCATCAGTCATATGAGCGAATTCATGATTCGCCATCTTTCCGCTAAATACGTGGGTGTCGCAGCGCACGTGGGCTTTCATCTGGGTCTGGATGGCGCAGGATTTCAAAGCGAGATTGATGCGTTGTTGCGGATTGGAAAGAATGGTCATCGCCCGGATCTTTTGATTCGGCCGGAAACAAATTTGAAGGGCGCGCTTTACTCAAAAGACTTTTACGAAGTCGCCAGAGATGAAGTGACTTCAGCAATTCCGTCAACGGCACGGAGCGTACTTTCTGTCGGGTGTGGATCAGGCGAGACTGAAAAGTTTCTTGCAGTAAAAGGCGTGAAAGTGGTTGCGGTGCCTTTGGACGCGGTGGTTGCCGCGGGCGCTGAGGCCGGTGGAGTCGAGATTATCGATGGGGATCTTGATTCGGTCCGGAAGGAATTGGCGGGACGGAAGTTTGACTGTCTGCTGCTATCGAACGTTCTTCATCTGGTGGAAGATCCAATCGAGATGCTTGGTTTATTCGCGGAATTCCTGTCGAAGGGCGCGACGCTGGTAATTGTTGTGCCAAATGTGCGACCGCTGCGCGTTACGTATGACATGGTGAAGCGCGCCTCCGGGATGGCGCATGAGAAACCCTCAGTCGTTTATTGGAGGATGCTTCGCGGGGATAAGGCCCTTCGGCGTCGAGGAAGGTTCGATGAGATCGGCGTTCATGAGACGTCGAAAAAAAAATTGCGGGATTGGTGCAGAGCAGCGGGGCTGAAGCTCGAGAAGACAGTAAACATCATGCCGGGCAAAGTTAAGAAGGCGAGCCGGCTGACTTTGGGATTGTTTGATGATGTTGTGGCCACCGAGATGATTTCTGTAGCGACAAAGATTTGACGCCGCAAATGGGAACAAGTTCGGGAGATGAAGTGACTGTCAGCAACACCAACGCGACGAAGTACGTGATCATTTCGCCCGTGCGGGATGAAGAAGACAATATTGCGCGGACAATTGAGTGCGTGCTCGCTCAGAAAATCAGGCCAGTTGAATGGGTAATTGTGAACGACGGTTCGACGGATAAGACAGCTCAAATCCTGGATGAGTATGCGAGTCGCGAGCCGTGGATTCGTCCGGTGCATCGCAAGAACCGTGGACACCGGAAATCCGGAAGCGGCGTTGTGGAAGCGTTTTATGACGGCTATGCGGCGCTGCAAAGTACCGATTGGGAATTTCTCGTAAAGCTGGATGGCGACCTCAGCTTCGATGAAAATTATTTTTCACAGTGCTTTGCGCGGTTCCGAGAAAACCCGAAACTTGGAGTTGCGGGCGGAACAATTTTGTCGGAGCACGTTGGCGGGATGCAATTGGAGACCTCGCACGATTTTCATGTCCGTGGGGCGACGAAAATTTACCGGCGCGAATGTTGGGAAGGGATTGGCGGAATGATTCGTCAAACTGGCTGGGACACGTTTGATGAAGTGAAAGCAAATTTTTTGGGTTGGAAGACGCGATCGTTTAAGGACATAAATCTCTACCAGCACCGCTACACTGGAAAAGCCGATGGTGCCTGGAAAGATATGGTGAAAAATGGCCGCGCAAATTATGTTTGCGGCTATCACCCGCTCTTCATGCTGCTGAAATGCGTCAAGAGATTATTTCGGAAACCATATGTCGTTTCATCCGTCGCGCTAATGACTGGTTTTGTGGGCGGATATGTGATGCGCGTTCCACACGCCGACGACAAGCGAGTGATTCAATACCTGAGAAAAGAACAGCTCAAGCGTTTGATCCTTTCTGAAAGCATCTGGAAGTAAGTTCAAGTCAACCAATCGAGGAATACTATTTCAATGGAACGCCCATACACAGTTGGCTTGATTTGCGCACGCGGTGGTTCAAAAGGTGTGCCACGAAAAAATCTGCGCACGCTTGGCGGGAAGCCACTCATTGGATGGGCAATTGAAGTGGCGAAGAAGTGCACGTCGATAACTCGCGTGGTGGTGTCAACAGAAGACCGGGAAATTGCAGAAGTCGCGAAAAGTTTTGGAGCGGAAGTCCCTTTTTACCGCCCGGACGAACTGGCGCAGGACACATCCTCAGAACTTTTGGCATGGCAACATTGCTTGCGAACTCTGGAGGAGCAAGACGGCAAGGCGCCCGAATATTTCGTAAGCGTGCCTGCAACTTCTCCGCTGCGCGACGTTGAGGATGTAGAGAATTGTTTCGCGCTTCTGAGAAAAAGTGGCGCGGACTTTGGCATTACGGTCACAGAGGCTCATCGGAATCCGTATTTCAACATGATCAAGTTTGTGGATGGTTGGGCAAAGATCGCCGTGATACCAGATACGCCGATGGTTCGGCGTCAAGATGCGCCTCCGCTATTCGACATTACGACTGTCGCCTACGCCGCCAAGGCCCGTTATGTGCTGGAAGCGACGAAGCTCCTCGACGGGAAAGTCAGCGCCGCAATTGTGCCGATTGAACGTTCCGTGGACATTGATACGGAACTCGACTTCGCGTTTGCTGAATTTCTTCTGGAAAGAAAACGCAAAATGAATCTGTAGTCCTAATTTATTCGTGTGAATAATTATTCTGCAATTAGAAATACCTAATTCATTAGCGGTTCAAATTAATCCCCATGAATAAATCAAACAGCGTTGCGGAACTGGCGGAAGTAAAGCCCACTGTGGAGTGCAAACCTATGCGTGCCATAGAGCCATACCTTATTGAGCCAAACAGCAGCATCCGAAGTGCGATGTTGTGTATCGATCAAAATGGCAAAGGGATCTGCCTAGTCGTTGATGCCAAGAGGATTTTGCTTGGCACAGTTAGCGACGGTGATATTCGCAGGGCGATCTTGAAGAGTATGAATCTGGATTTGCCTGTCAGCTCGCTTCTTGAGCAAAGAGAGACTGGCCCGAAAGCAGTGATCGCGCCCGTCGGATCGACAGAAACCGACGTGCTGCACCTGATGACGGTGCACGGAATTCGCCAAATCCCCATTGTGGACAGCGAGGGCTGCGTCGCGGATATTGTTTTCATGAACGACTTGGTGCGCGACTACGAATTGCCGATGACCGCGGTCGTGATGGCGGGCGGTTTTGGAACGCGCCTGCGTCCGATGACGGATAACGTGCCGAAGCCCATGCTGCACGTGGGGGATCGTCCGATTCTTGAACGTACGATCGAACAACTTAAGAAAACAGGAATTCACCGGATTAGTTTGACGACTCACTACAAACCGGAAGCGATTTCCGAACACTTCGGAGATGGAAATGAATTTGGAGTCGAGATCGATTATGTCCACGAAGATCAGCCGCTGGGTACGGCCGGAGCAATCAGCTTGATGGC
Organism: uncultured Acidobacteriota bacterium; assembly: GCA_963778235.1. Taxonomy (GTDB): domain Bacteria; phylum Acidobacteriota; class Terriglobia; order Acidiferrales; family UBA7541; genus DASTCZ01. Next base: position 1,970,790 of record CAVZTQ010000004.1, read on the forward strand.
GGAGAGTGACGAACCGCTGCTGATTATCAATGGCGATATTCTTACTCACGTAGATTTCAGAGCCATGTTGGAGTATCACCGTAAACAAAATGCCAGTCTCACCGTCGCGGTAAGACAGTACGGCGTTCAAGTGCCCTATGGCGTGATTGAATATGACGGAACGAAAGTTTCGGGCGTATCGGAAAAGCCCCTGCTGCAATTTCTTGTGAACGCGGGAATTTATCTGCTTGAACCTTCCGCTCGAAAGTACATTCCCTCAAACAAACGTTTTGACATGACAGATCTGATTCAAAAACTCGTCGCTGAAAACTGCCGAGTGGCAAGTTTTCCGATCGTCGAATACTGGTTGGATGTTGGAAGACCGGCTGATTTTGCGCAAGCACAGGAGGACGTCGTCAATGGCAGGATATCCTGATATGAGCAACTGGAAGGGAAAACGCGTACTTGTAACGGGCGCCGATGGATTCATCGGAAGCCATCTGACGGAGCATCTTGTCCGTGCAGGTGCGAAAGTCCGTGCATTCTGCCTATACAATTCTCAAGGCTCATTCGGATGGCTGGACCATGCCGAGCCGAGTGTCCGCGAGGCGCTGGAAATCAGGCTTGGTGATATTCGCGACAGTCGCTTCGTCCAGACGGCGTGCGAAGACATTGAGGTTGTATTTCATCTCGCCGCGCTGATTGCCATTCCGTATTCCTACGAAGCGCCGGAATCCTTTTACGAGACAAACGTCCGCGGCACGCTGAATGTTCTTGAAGGCGTACGGCGCGCACGCGTCGGTCGAATCGTTCAAACTTCCACGAGCGAAGTTTATGGCACTCCGGACACAGTTCCAATACGCGAGACTCATCCGCTGAATGCGCAGTCTCCTTACGCCGCATCGAAAGTCGCTGCTGATCAAATGGCGCTTGCCTACTACCGCAGTCTGGACACGCCGGTGGTGGTGCTACGGCCTTTCAATACTTTTGGTCCGCGTCAATCGACGCGTGCGGTAACGGCGGCAATTCTCACTCAATTACTTGCCGGCCGAAAAAAAATCAAGCTCGGAAGATTGGATACGCGCCGGGATCTTACATTTGTAACGGACGTGGCCAAAGGGTTCATGCAAGCAGGCTCGGTGCCGGGAATTGAAGGAGAAGTCATTCAACTCGGAACGGGCGAATGCGTTTCAGTTGGTGAACTATTTGAGATGGCCTGCCGCATCGTTGGAGTCGAGGCTGAAGCTGAAGTCGATCCACGGCGCATGAGGCCGGATAAGAGTGAAGTACTTGTCCTTGAATCTGACCCATCGTTGGCAGCATCAAAACTTGGCTGGCGTCCGGAAGTGAGTATTCAAGAAGGTCTTCAGAAAACTGCCGATTGGCTTCGCGCAAACATTGAGAAGTATCGTCCAGACTTTCTTTACGTTTAACTAAATCCAAAGCGATGGCCGTGAAAATGAAAAATGAAACTGGAGTCATAGATTCCAACGCCGTAACTCCGTTGCATGTGCCGGAAATTCACGGCAACGAGTGGAAGTATGTGAAGGAATGCCTGGACACAGGATGGGTATCCTCCGTTGGGCCATTCGTGGAGCGCTTTGAGAGGGATCTTGCGAAATTTGTTGGCACGAAATTTGCTGTCGCGACCGTGAATGGCACCGCGGCAATACATATTTCGTTGTTAGTCGCTGGAGTTACCGCCGATGACGAAGTGCTTGTTCCTTCTTTGACGTTCATCGCGCCAGCAAATGCAGTGCGGTATATCGGCGCTTGGCCTGTGCTTATGGACGTCGAGCGCAAACACTGGCAGATGGACGCGGACAAGACAATCGATTTCCTGGAGAACAAGTGCACCTGGCGAGACAACGCGCTTTACAACAAATCGACGGGAAGGCGGGTGAAGGCAATCCTGCCCGTTCACATCCTTGGAAATCCCGTTGATATGGATCCAATCCTTGCAGCTGCAAAGAAATACAACCTTGCAGTGATTGAGGATGCAACTGAAAGTCTCGGCGCGAAATACAAGGGACGCATGCTGGGAACTCTTGGAGGAATCGCATCATTCAGCTTCAATGGAAATAAAATTATTACCACCGGTGGCGGCGGAATGATCGTTACCGATAATGAGGCGTGGGCGAAGCACGCAAAATACTTGACGACGCAGGCCAAGGACGATCCGATTGAGTATGTCCATAACGAAACCGGATACAACTACAGACTAACCAACTTACTTGCCGCGGTTGGCTGCGCGCAGTTGGAGCAACTTCCCGAGTTCATTCTCGCAAAGCGCCGCACCGCTGCGAATTACTTGAAGGCTCTTTCCGGAATACCGGGAATCACACCCATGAGTGAAGCCGAATGGGCTTACAGCACGTTCTGGCTATTCACGATTCTTGTGGATCCGAAAGTGTATGGGATGGACAGCCGCGCGTTGATGCAAAAAATGTCGCAAGCCAATATTCAAACGCGCCCGCTCTGGCAGCCGCTTCACCGCAGCCCTTCACTAGCCAATTGTGGGCATTTTGATTGTCCTGTTGCCGACGATTTGAATCGCATGGCGCTGAGCCTTCCGTGCTCGGTTGGCCTAAAGGATGAAGAATTTCAGCACGTCATCGATGTGCTGAAAAACAAGAATGCCAAATGATTGAGCTAGATCAGATTGCTTCTGCGGATGAGACAGTAACTCCGCCTCCTTCCGCGCCGGTCGGCAAGATCCGTGGCGCGGTGAACTCCCTTCGCGCGAAATGGAGTAATGCGGAGCATCGCGCGCCGGTGCTGTTTACAGCGTCTTCGATTTGGCTTTCCGTACTTGGGATGATCGGCGGAGTTGCTGTTGTCCATTATATTGACCCGAAGGAATTGGGTTTGTGGGCTTCGGTGGCACTGGCTCAAACGTATGCCGCGTTTGTTCTTGCGGGCATACAGAATGGACTCAGCCGGGAGCTGCCTTATTACCTCGGAGCAAATAATGAAGGCATGGCGCGAAGCCTTGCCTCGACAACTTTGTATTACACCTTCGGAATTTGCGCGTTGGCGTTGTTTGGCGGCTTGGGTGTCAGCATTTTCTTGGGATTGAGGCACGCCGATCCCAGGCTTATCTATGCGGTGATTGCTGTCACTTTTCTGGTGGTGTTCAAGTTTTATCAAAGCTATCTGTTCACCACATACCGGTCAAAGAACTCATTCGCTGCGCTGGCGATGGTGCAGATCTGGCAGGGAGTTGTAACGCTCGTATCGCTACCCCTTATCATTATCGGGTACAACGGAATGCTTACCCGGCTCGTGGTTATTTCCGGGGTAGCTATGTATCTGATGCATCGCGTGCGCCCCATGTCAGTTTCGCCGTCTTGGAAGACAGAGTCGTTTGTGTTGCTATTCAAAACCGGCATCCCAATTTTTGCGACGGATTACCTCGCCAATTGCGCGGGTACATTTGACAAAGTTGCTCTGCTGAAATTTGGCGGCATCGAGCAGATGGGTTATTACACGCTTGCCTTGAGCGCATATTCCGCATTTCAAGTTGTGCCCCAATCGATTGCCCATTATATCTACCCGAGGATGAGCCATCATTTTGGGCGTACAAACAGCCCTAAAGTCATCTGGGGTATGGCGTGGAGGATCGATCTGATTGTGGTCGCTGCGATGCTTCCACTCGCGGTGATCGGCTCTTTCATGATGCCTCCGGTTGTGAAATTTCTTTTCCCCAAATTTGTGACTGGAACGCACGCGGCTCAAATTGCATTATTTGCCGCGGTGGGATACGGTGCTTGTACTGGGACCAACGCGCTCTTGAGCCTGAAGGCGTGGAAGCATTTGATCGTTTACCAGGTTGCCTACTCGGTTGCTCTCGTGACAGGGCCTTTCGTCGCAATCCGTATGTTTTCTTCTCCGCTGGTCGGTGTGGCGTATGGTGTTCTTTTCGCGAACGCGTTTGGCGCGATATTCGGTCTTGTAGTAACTCTCGCCGCAACGCACCGCTACTTGTTTTTTGCCAAACCATTCGATCCAGTAGTCGAGGAAGAAATTCCGAACCCTCCGGATCCGAAGCCGAATGACAATCCTTAATATGAAGATTTTTGCGGTTTAATGAAAAAATCGAAATGATGGACAGAGAAGAGCACAAGCTTTGGCAGGACATCGTCCGTTTGACGGACAAGTCCGATAGCGAAATCGTTCGCTCGATTCGTATTGCTCTGCTGTTCTCGCTTTCGTTTCCAACGAAAGACCCCCATTGGCGGCTGGTCGCTCGCTTGATTAAGAATTGCCGTCCCCTTCTGCCGATGCGAAAGGTGCATGTCGCACCGCAGCAGGGAGGGGTCGTAATTCTCGTTGTCGACGATTCGGCTTTGGTCCTGAGGCACCTGATGCCTGTGGCGCGCGAAGCGCACCGCCGTGGAATACTTCGAGGTATTGTTTCGCTAGTTGATCTTCCGGCGATGGAAGAATTTGGAAACCGCGTCCCTATAATCAAGGCAAAGACGTTGCTATCGAATTTGACCTTCAAGGAAAAAATTAAAATTGCCTCGGATGCGCGTCGCATATTCAAGGAAGTTGCCGGCTTGATTGCTCGGAGCGATGCGGCCTATGCGCGTCGATTTCATGAGAATTCTGTGGTCATACTCGATCACATCATTACCTCCCTGCAGATGGCCAAAGCATTTCGATTTCTTCATGAGACTTGGCGTCCTTCTTGCGTTGTAGTTCCAAGCGACTTGTGGCCGCCGCATTATCAGTTTTCTTACCAGGCATCCGTTTTGCAGATCCCTTCAGTTTCGATCCAGCACGGTATCTCTTCGTATTTCTGGTGGCCGTTTGTCTCAGATACTTGTTGTGTATGGGGCGATGCCTTCGCGCAAGAGATGCGTCAATTCGGAGCGCCTTCGGAACGACTGGCAGTCGTTGGCCTTCCGTCCACGGACGGTATTTTTCAGCGAGCTAAGATGATGGAGCAGCCGCGAGAGATAAACAATCGCGAGCCCGTTTGCCTGTTCCTTTCACAGACACACGGCGCCAAATATGAGCCGGAAATTTTCGCTCGATACCGGGAATTCATTGTTCAAGTTACGGCACTAATGCCGTGGATCAAGTGGAAAATCAAGCTCCACCCCATGGAGGATGATTCGTTCTATCGCGAGTTGGGGAAGGAAAGTTTCGACCGCCTAACTTTCCATCCTAAAGATATTTCCCTTGAGGATGCTGTGAACGATGCGGACGTTGTGTCTACCACGTATTCAACGGCGGGTCTCGAAGCGATGATCATGGATCGGCCTTTAATTGTTGCGCCGGCAATTCCGCGCATTCGGAAATATTCATGGTGGCCTGGGAAAGGTGGCGGAACTTATGGTGATTCAGCGGAGGATTTTCAGAGTCAATTGACCAATCTGGTGTCGGATCGCGGCTATTTGACGAGACAGCTAGAACAGCAACGAGATTTTCTGGCCAAGAGTTTTGCTTTCCATGGTCACGCGACCGAGAAGGTTGTCGATTTACTGGAAATTCTTTCGGACCCTCAGTCGTCAGCCTCGGCGAAGCGAGCGTCACGCGAAGAGGTGTATTCCAAGGGACAGGCGTAGCTTTTATGGATCCTTATTACTCGAATGCTGGTATTTGGGAACAAATCTACAGCCAGTCGGAAAACACGCAGAATTATCCGGATGAAACTCTAGTCAGAGTCGTTCATCGGCTACTGAGCCCGAAAACACATCGCACGATTCTCGATTATGGTTTTGGATCAGGCTCGAACATGATCCATCTGATTAACAAAGGGTACGAGTTAAGCGGGGTGGAAGTAAGCAAGAGCGCGATCACAAAACTGGAAGAGCGGCTGAAGAGGATCGGACAGAAAGCGCAACTTCAACTCAGCACAGATGGCAAACTCCCTTTTGAAGACAATAAATTCGATGTGGTAATTGCCTGGCTCGTCTTGTGTTACAACGATTGGGACAGTTTCCAAAAGGCCATGGACGAGATTAATCGCGTGCTCAAACCCGGAGGAGTTTTTCTGGGGACAATGGCCGCGTTCGGAGATTACTCCCACACTCACAGCGTGCCGTTGGGCGATGGAGTGTTCCGATCAACCGTTGCTGGGCAAGCAGGAACTACCGTAATAATTGTAGAGGAAGATGAACTGCCGGAGTGTTTTCCTGACAGGGAATTAAGTACCGGGTATCTCGGGTTCAGTTTTGGAGAAAGACACTCCAAACACTGGATTGTAAGTTATAAAAAATGAATGCCGCATTCGCGATTCGGCGGCTTAAATTGACGTTAACTGCGGAAGACCTACAGTGACCCACATGGAAGGACAAAATTCAAACATCGGTATTTGGGAACAAATCTACAGCCAGTCGGATAACACGCAGAACTATCCGGATGAAACTCTGGTGAGAGTTGTTCATCGGCTGTTAAGCCCGAAAACACATCGCACGATTCTCGATTATGGTTTTGGATCAGGCTCGAACATGATCCACTTGATTAACAAAGGGTACGAGTTAAGCGGGGTGGAAGTAAGCAAGAGCGCAATCACAAAACTGGAAGAGCGGCTGAAGAGGATCGGACAGAAAGCGCAACTTCAACTCAGCACAGATGGCAAACTCCCTTTTGAAGACAATAAATTCGATGTGGTAATTGCTTGGCTGGTCTTGTACTACAACGACTGGGACGGTTTCTATAAGGCCATGGACGAAATCAACAGAGTTCTCAAGCCGGGCGGAGTGTTCTTGGGCACCATGTGTTCGGTAGGGGATTACTCCCATACTCACAGTGTTGCTTTGGGTGATGGAATGTTCCGATCGACCGTTGTTGGGCAAGAGGGAGCAACGCTTCTCGTCCTAGAAGAAGCAGAGCTGCAAAAATGTTTCCCTGGCAGGCAAATTACAAAGGGCCAGTTTAGTTTCCAGTTTGGAGAAAGGCATGCCAAGCATTGGGTTGTGAGCTATGAAAAATGAAAGCCGGTGGCACAGGTGAATAAACAATTCTCAATTGCAGGACGGAACGTGGGTTCCGGAAATCCTTGTTTCGTAATTGCCGAGGCGGGTGTAAATCACAACGGTGATGTTGGCCTCGCGCACAAGCTTATTGATGTTGCGGCCGATGCCGGCGTTGACGCGGTTAAGTTCCAAACATTTGAACCTGAAAAGTTGGCTGCGCCGGAAGCTCCGAAGGCGACGTACCAATCACAAAATATTGGCGGGGAAGGAAATCAGCTGGAGATGCTTCGCGGACTCGTGTTGCCCAAAGCGGCGTACGAGGAGTTGATGAAGCATGCAGCCGACAAAGGATTGTTGTTTCTTTCCACGCCATTCGAGCAAGACAGTTCGGATTTTGTTGAGCAAATCGGAATCCCTGCGTTCAAGATATCTTCCGGAGATTTAACGAACCATCCGTTTATTAAATACGTTGCAGCGAAAGGCCGGCCTTTACTACTTTCAACAGGTATGGCAACGATGCAGCAGGTGGAAGCCGCGGTGAAAGTTGTAGAGGAGTCAGGAAATCCGCCGCTTGCGCTCTTCCACTGCGTGACGAATTACCCGACAGACCCCGCAGATTGCAACCTACGCGTGATGGAAGCGATGAGGAAGCGCTTTGGCGTGCCGGTCGGATGGTCTGATCACACCGTCGGCATTGATATTAGCGTGGCGGCCGTCGCGCTTGGCGCCGAGGTTCTGGAAAAACATTTTACGTTGGATCAGAACATGCCGGGTCCAGACCATGTGGCGTCGCTCGAACCCGATGAGCTAAAGGCGATGATGAAAGCAATTCGGCGAGTGGAAAGCGCCCTGGGCGATGGGAAGAAGCAGCCCAAGCCATGCGAAATAGAAATCGCCGCTGCCGCCACGAAGAGCCTCTATTGGAAAAAAGATTTGCAAGCCGGCGCAAAAGTTGAAGCGAGTAATGTGACCGCCATGCGGCCGGGAACTGGAATCTCTCCCGATAAATTGTCACAGTTCATTGGGTGCGTACTCGCAAAACCAGTGCGGCAAGGACAAATGGTTTCTGAGATGGACCTTGTGAGGAAGTCATGAGGGTAGCCATTCATCAGCCACAGTATCTACCGTGGCTTCCGTACTGTGATAAGGCGGATCAATGCGATCTTCTTGTGCACTTGGATGACGTTCAATTCCAACGGAGAGGCGTGCAAAATCGAAATCAAATTAAGACACCAACCGGCGCTCAGTGGTTGACTGTTCCGGTTAACGCTAGCCGGGACTCACTAATTCAGGACGTCACCATCGCGGACGCCCTTTGGCAGCGGAAACATACGGGTTCAATCGAGCATAACTATCGTCTTGCTCCTTTCGCGGCGTTGTTTGCACAAGAGCTTCGACCGATCTTACTGGAGAATTGGGCAAATCTTTGCGAGATGAATATGGCGATTACCGGTTGGATGTTTGGCCACTTGGGAATCGGATGCAAACAGATTCGGGCCTCGGAACTAAAAGTAACTGGCGCTAAAGGGGATCTCATCCTTGGAATTTGCGAGGCCGTGGGTGCAAGCGTTTACGTGTCTGGTCAGGGCGCCCGAGCATATCAAGAAGAAAAGAAATTTCAGGATCGTGGGATAGAATTGCGATACCAAGAATACAGCAACCCGGCATACACACAGTGTTATCCGGATATTGGTTTTGTTCCCGATCTTTCCGCGCTTGATCTGATTTTGAATGTCGGTCCGCAAGCCCGGGAGATCATGCAATCGGGCCGTAAGCTCGGGACCTTGCCCACGTTGGTCTAGTTCTCAAAATACTAATCTTCTGGAAGTACACGGTTAAATGGAAAAACTTCGCCGCATATTCTTTGTTACCGCAGCCCGCTCAGAGTACGACCTGATGAGTCCCGTCATTCGCGAGGTCCAGAAAGTTCCTGGATTGCGCGGTGAATGGATTGTTGGCGGAGCTCACCTATCCCCGTTCCACGGAATGAACATTGAAAACATCAAGAATGATGGATTTCCGATTGCTGGCACTGTCGAATCGTTCCTGAGTTCAGAATCCTGGCAAGGAAGAGCGCTGTCGTTTTCTAATTTATTTGAAGGCGTAACTCGACTGATTGCGGCCAACCGTCCCGACATCATGTTTGTGAGTGGCGATCGTGAGGAAGCACTTGCTGGAGCGCTGGCTGGCACGTTTCAAGGAATCCCTGTGGCGCACTTGCATGGCGGCGATCGCTGCATCGTCACCGAGCTGGACGAAATACTGCGGCCGGCCATCTCAAAAGTTTCGCATCTGCATTTTACCGCGACGGAGAGTCACCGGGAGCGCCTAATCAAAATGGGAGAACTTCCGGAACGAATTTGGGTTACAGGCGGAACTGGACTTGACCGCCTTACCGAAGAACGTGACGTGCCTGACGAAGTTTTGAATAAGGAGTTTGGTGTCGACGTCCGGAAACCATTTTTCTTGCTGATCCATCATCCCGTTCCGTTGTTGAACGCTGAGGATGGCGGCACAGAAATGGCCAAGATATTGGAAGGAGTACTTTCGCTAGGGCATCCGGTCTTTTGCAGTTATCCGAATTACGATCCGGGAAACATGTCGCTCCGCAAGGCAATCGACGATGTGAAAGCTCAGAACGATCGCCTAATTGTTTTTCACACTCTGCCGCGCGACCGATTCGTTGCGTTGTACCGTCGATGCACTGCGATCATCGGCAATTCGTCTTCCGTTGTTATTGAGGCGAGTTATCTCCACAAGCCGGGTGTGCTGATTGGGCCGAGGCAGGATCTGCGCGAAGTCGGGCCAAACGTACTGCGAATCGAACCGACGGTTGCAGAAGTAAAAGCCGCATGCCAGCGGTGTTTGGACGACGCCAACTTTCTCAAATTAGTGCGCGAGGCTCCAAGTATTTATGGCGATGGTCATGCTTCACAGAGGATTGCCAAGATACTTTCTGAGGTTGAGCTTTCGCCGAAGATGTTGCTGAAGACAATCACATATTAAGGATTCCTATGAACGTACTGGCCATCTCGGCTCATCCCGACGACGAAACACTTGGTTGTGGCGGAACGCTGCTGCGGCACCGAGCGGACGGGGACAACCTTCATTGGATCGTCGTAACCCAGGCGCACACACCGAAGTGGTCGCAGGAAGTGATTGATCGAAAGGCTGCGGAAGTGACCGCCGCTGCGACTGCCTATTCGATGCAGAGCGTTCAAAAACTTGGAATGCCTACAATCCGTTTGGATACTGTCCCGCTCGAAGAAATCATCTCAGGGCTTGGAAAAATAATCGAAAAGATCCGTCCTGAAATTGTGTACCTGCCACATCAGGGCGACGTGCACACCGACCATCACGCAGTTTTCCTTGGCGCGATGTCGGTGATGAAGGCATTTCGGATGCGTGCGTTGGGAGTGAGGCGAGTACTGAGTTTTGAAACGCTATCTTCAACGGAGGCTGCGCCGCCTCTTGCGCCACGCGCTTTTGTTCCGAACGTGTATACGGATATTTCAAAACACATTGATCGCAAGATTGAGATCATGAATATGTTCGCCAGCGAAACTCAGCCTGACCCGTTTCCGCGCGGCCCATCAGCGATTCGAGCGCTAGGGCGTTTTCGCGGCGCTACGATCGGCGTTGAGTATGCAGAAGCATTCATGCTCATTCGCGAGGTTTCCTGACCGATGCGCGAGCAGGTCGTGGGGTTGGGTGCTGGAGGGCATGCAAGGGTTCTGATTGAGATCTTGCGCTCCAACAATAATTTTGAACTAGTTGGACTCCTGGACAACAACCCGCAATTGAAAGGCAAGGATGTGTTGGGATTGCCTGTGCTGGGTGGTGATTCTTTGCTGCCGGAGCTCAAAGCAAAGGGAATTAGCCGGTTCTTCATAGGGATTGGAAGTGTCGGCAATGCTTCCAGGCGTAAGCAAATTTATGAGCAAGGATTAGCACTAGGAATGGAGCCTGTAAGCGCAATTCATCCGACTGCAATTATTTCGCCATCTGCCATTCTCGGACGGGGTTGCATGATTATGGCTGGCGTGGTGATAAACGCTCTCGCCAGACTGGGAGAAAATGTCATTGTAAACACCGCTGCCATTGTGGATCATGATTGCTGGTTGGGAGATCACGTTCACGTGGCTACTGGCGCGTGTTTGTCGGGAACGGTCCGTGTCGGTCATGGTGCACATGTGGGCTCCGGAGCGGTAATTCGCAATAACATCGTCATTGGCGACGGCGCGATCGTCGGAGTCGGCGCGGCGGTTGTAAAGGATGTTGGGAAGAACGAGGTTGTGGTGGGAGTTCCGGCCCGCCCGTTGAAACGCTGTATTTAGCTCGAACGCATTTCTGAAACAGCTAAAATGAGGCAAAGGAAGTGGCTATTGGCGGGCGTTTGGAGGGGACAGTAAGATCGCCTGCCCGTATCTTGACCCGAGGTACAGTTGCTCCTCTTTCCGATGGGCCGTAACCTATTGATGGGATGAATTGGTGGGGCTGCCGTGATTAGCAACTGATTCCAGGCCCCAAAATCAAAGGTTACGCTAAATCGTAGAACGTATGGCGATCTCGAATCGTTGTACAACTGAGGTGAGGTAATGAAGAAGCTCTTATTGGTTCTGGCTGTCACTATTTTGTGCGCTCCACTGCGCGCTGCGGTGACGCCTAATGTGTACATTTCGCAGACAGGCTCAGGCGCACAGGACGGACTATCGTGTGCATCGGCAAAATCGACTGGCTACTTTAACACCTCAACGAACTGGGGCTCTGCAGGTCCGATCGGACCCGGATCAATTGTCCACCTGTGCGGCGTCTTGACTACTCCGCTTGTTATCGGAGCCGATGGCGTGGCGGGAAGCCCGATTACGATTCTCTTTGAATCCGGCGCGAAATTCTCAGTGCCAACGCTTCCAACGGGCTCAGCATTTATTTCCAAGCCGGGCGGAAACTACATCATCGTCGACGGAGGAGCGGGTGGAATTATCGAAGCGACCGCGAATGGCTCCAGTCCGACTTATCCCAACGGCAACGACTTTTACGGTGTCCACTTCCCGTCGTGTAATCACTGCGAAGTGAAAAACCTCACCGTCCAGAATATGTTTGTATTCAATTCATTTGATACACAGGGTGGCGGCGGTGGAATTTACATCGACGCGGGCACGAACAATCGCGTCCATAACAACATCTTGCACGATATGAGCGTAGCGATCTGGTTCGGTCTGGATGGCTCCGTCGGTAACGAGGTCGACCACAACGTGGCTTCCCGCGCGAATTGGGATTACGGCGGCGGAAGCGGCGGTAACGGCATGACCAGTTTTCTGATCCACGACAATGAAGGCTTTGACTGGGCGACATGGGACGACACAAGCGGACCTAACTCGCATCACCACAACGGCATCCACGTGTTCGTGACGGGCTCCGGTACCGCCGTCCTGGATGGTCTGCAAATCTATAACAACTATTTCCACGGAACCACGGGATGCTGCACGACCGCCCAAATCTTCATTGAGTCACCGGGCGACGGAAATATCAACGCTACGGTGTACAACAACTTGCTGGTTGCAAACATCGCCGGCTCAAATTGGAATAACGGTTTCATCGGCGTGCATGGCTCGTCAGTCAGCCACGTCACCGTGCGGGCCTACAACAATTTGCTGTATTCCAGCACCACAGCGGGGTCAATGATTGGCATGGACTTCGCTTCGGGTACTACGCTCACGAGCGAGAACAACTTGTTCTACAACGCGCGTATGGGCGGCGGTCCCGGCATGACTATCACCGCTACGAACAACTGGTACTACAACGCGGCTCCTTTTGATTGGGGCGGTGCGAGCACATTTGCGCAATGGCAATCGGGTTGTGGCTGCGATACGAACAGCACGAATCAAGTTGACCCGAAGTTGAATCTTTCCACGTTTGCTCCGAATGTCGGATCGGGAGTCATCGGCGCCGGCATCAGCTTGTCCAACCTTGGAATTTCAGCGCTGAATTTGGACAAGGGTGGAGTTGCTCGAACGGGTAATGCTTGGACCATTGGACCTTACAATCTACCGGGAACAGCAGCAAATCTTCCCGCGCCAGTGAGTATTACCGGCACGGTTGTTCACTAGATGACCGAATAGATAGGCATGAACGTTCCCCCGGGTGCATCGATCAAACTGATCGCCCGGGGGCTTTCACGTGAAAAGCTGGTTCGCTGTTCATCGCGTGCAAAGCTCCAAGTCTGAACGTCAAGAAATTCCGGACATCTCACATCTCTTGTCTTCTGGAATGCTTCCTCAAACTCAAACTGAGAGTGCTGCTATCCGTCCGGAACCACGCGTCGTAGTATGCGGCACAGGCTCGATCGGGTTCCGTCATCTGCGCGTGCTTCGTGACAGTCTTCAAGTAAAGCCCGTCGCTTTGCCAACACGAAGTTCGCGAGTTAGTGAATTGAGTTCCGAGGGCTTTGACGCGGTCAGTTCATGGGAAAATGTTGCCATCGACAAGCCGTGGTTTGCGGTGATTGCAACGGACACAGGCCGTCATCTCACTGATGCGACAAAAGCGCTGGAACTCGGAGCAGATGTCTTAATTGAAAAGCCCATTGCTCCTACCGCGGAAGGCTTGCGTGAATTAAAAGACCTTGTGCAGCGTGTTCACCGTCGTGCATTCGTAGCCTGCAATTTGCGATTTGACGCCGGCCTGAAATTATTCCGTCAGCATCTCCCTGAAATCGGTCGCGTTCAGTCCGTACGAATCGAGTGCCAATCTTTCTTGCCTGATTGGCGTCCGGAGACAGATTATCGGAGATCCTATTCAGCGCGAGCGGAAGAAGGCGGAGTCCTTCGAGATCTAATCCACGAAATCGACTACGCGCTCTGGCTGTTTGGAACTCCGCAGAAGCTGTTTGCGAAGTTAAAGAACACCGGCGCTCTTGGGATTGCTTCAGATGAGTCTGCCGATATTCTTTGGGAGTCGCCAAGCGGTGCGGAAGTTTCGATTCGGCTTGACTACCTTGCTCGAGTTTCCCGCCGCAAAATGCACGCATACGGAGAATTGGGAGAACTGGAGTGGGATTACGTCGAGAAGTGGGTTTCGCTTAGGCAGCCTGGAAAACCCGCCCAGACTTGGGCAATCGATCAAGCGCGAGACGAAATGATGCGCGACCAGTTGGCTGCTTTCATTGGTACTGCTTGTATGGAGACGGAATCTTTTTTAGCGACGCTGGAAGATGGTGCGACCGCAGTTGCGATATGTGATACGGCGCGCCGGTCGTCACAATCAGGTCATGTAGAAGTCGTAGAGGATTGGCGAGAAGCACGAGCGGTAGCTACAAAAAGGACAAAATGAAGCCCGGCGAAGCAAGAGTGAATGAGATGTTGAAATTGAATGGCCGCGTCGCCTTGGTTACAGGCGGGGCCGGTTATATTGGACAGGCTTTCTGCGAAACCCTCTTGGACCTTGGAGCCGAGGTATGCATTCTGGACATTTCCGCGGATCGAGCACAACGACTGGCGGAGGATTTGGCTCAGCGATTCAAGATTCGGTGTACGGCCGTCACTGCTGATATCTCCAACGAAGATCAAGTAGCCAGCGCGATCAACCGCGCGGTCGCCAATCACGGCCGGCTAGATATTCTTGTTAACAACGCGGCGTATCCCCCGTCCAAACTTCCTGAGGACAAACGTTCTTTGCAAGGACAGAGTCTGACGACGTGGCAAGCGAATTTGGATGTGATGCTGACCGGCACCTTTCTTGTTACGCGAGCTTGCACTGGAAGCTTGACCAAAAGTGGGAACGGATGCGTGATCAACGTTGCTTCCATTTATGGGCTTGTCGGGCCCGACATGCATTTGTATGAAGGAACTGAAATGCTCAACCCCGCTTTCTACGCGGTCTCCAAGGGTGGGATAGTTCAGCTCACTCGTTACCTGGCAACTACACTTGCCCCCGCAGTGCGCGTCAACTGTATTGCGCCCGGAGGAATTTTCCGGGATCAGCCGGCTTCATTTGTAGAGAAATATTGCGCTCGGACACCGTTGGGTCGCATGGCAACCGAGGACGATCTCAAAGGCACGCTCGCGTTTCTGGCGAGCGATTTGTCAAAGTACATTACCGGACAAGTGATCGCCGTCGACGGTGGCTGGACTGCTTGGTAGATTTCTCAAGCGCAGAACAAAAGTTACCCAGTTGTTCGAAAGAGGCCGCAGGCCGCAAATCATGAACCTAAAAAAATCCATACTTAGTTACTTGCGCCTGAATGGGGTTGGGATCGAGAAGGTCAGTCCTATGAAGGAGATGATCAAGATTCTAAGCGAGCGTCAGGATTCGGTTCGATTTGTGCAAATCGGAGCCAACGACGGCGTGAGTTTCGACGACTTCTCAGAGTTGGTTAAGGAATATCAACTTAAGGGAGTTTGCGTTGAACCGATTCCGCGATATTACCAAGTTCTCTCGCTGGTTTATCGGGATTGGCCCGGAGTTAAGACACTTAACGCGGCGATTCATCCAAGTAACACTTCCGCAACGATATTTTCGATTGACCCATCAAAAGTACGGGTAGTGTTCCAAAATGGTTGGGCATCATTTAATCGGGAACACCTGAAGAAACTTGGAGCGGAAGATCACGAGATACAAGAAGAGACTGTGGCGTGCGTCACGATGTCGGGCGTTTATCAAAAGTTCTTCAGCGGTGAGAGAGTCGACGTAATTCAAATTGACGCTGAGGGATTTGATGCCGAGATCATAAAAATGATCGACTTCGCGCTTCTTCGCCCTCGAATAATTCGGTTTGAACACACCCACCTGAGCGATAAAGATTTGAACGATACGTGCGACTTGCTCAAAAAGAACGGATATATCACGCGGCGTGAGTATCGCGACATGATTGCTTACGATCCGAAAGAGTTTCAGTTTAGCCGTTTCTGGAAAATCTAAATTAGCAAGACAACATGAATCCAGATTTCTCAACCAGGTTTGGCGGTGGCGCATCCGGGACTTTTGTGAATCCGGTGTGCGCGGCTATGCTGGCCGCCACGATTGTTCTGATGTTCGTTCTGCCGCGTAAGTACGTCATCATTCCAGTTTTTCTCACGCTATTCCTTTTGCCGGTTGGGCAACAAATCAACGTTGCGGGCGTTCACTTATATTTCACCCGAATCCTAGTCATGCTTGGAGGAATCCGGGTCATTTCCGCGAAAATGACTTCGCCCGACGAAGTCTTCGGCGGTGGATTCACTTCCATCGACAAGATTTTTCTTTTTTGGGCGGGTGTCCGATCGATTTGTACCGTTCTGGAATTCGTGAACACCTCGGTGATCATTAATCAGGCGGGATTCCTGTGCGACGTCCTCGGCGGCTACATCCTTCTGAGGTACCTCATCCGCGACGAAGAAGATATGGTCCGAGCTTTGAAAACGATCGCGCTCGTGGTGGCAATTCTGGCGTTCACAACGACCTGCGAGAGAGTTTTGGGGCGCAATTTTTTTGGCTATATTGGTGGGCGTTTGATTCCCGCCACGCGCGATGGTGCAATTCGAGCACAAGGTTCGTTCGCGGATCCGATTCGATGCGGCACGTTTGCTGCGACACTCCTCCCTCTTTTCATTTGGCTTTGGCAAAAAGGAAAATCTCGCTCGGCTGCGATGGTGGGTGTTGCGGGCGGGATAATAATTGTTCTGGCGTCGGCTTCGAGTACGCCAATTATGTCGATGATGGCAATCGGCGCCGGGATCGCCATGTGGCCGTTGCGCAAAAATATGCGGCCAATCCGTTGGGGTATGGCGGCTTTTGTAGTGTTGCTCCACATGGTGATGAAAGCGCCCGTCTGGTTTGCAATCAGTCACGTTGACATCATCTCCGGAAATTCCGGCTATCACCGCGCAATGTTGATTGACTCGCTGGTGAGGCATTTTAGCGACTGGTGGCTTATAGGCGTGCAGTCGACGGCAGGATGGGCATTTGAAATGACCGATCAGGCAAATCAATTCGTTTACGAGGCCGAGTCCGGCGGGCTTATTACGTTGGTCGCTTTTATCATGTTGATATCGTGGAGCTTCGGACGGCTTGGTGACGCTCGAAAAGTTGTTGACGGAGATAAAAAGAAAGAATGGATGTTCTGGCTTTTTGGTCTGGCACTGCTTGCCCACGTCGTGTCATTTTTCGGAATCGCCTTCAATGACCAGGCAATATATTCGTGGTTTTTTCTGTTCGCGATGATCTGTGCTTCCACATCACCGATTCTTGCCGGGAAGACTGTGAAGGATGATGAACCAGTCGGAGTTCCTTCCCCAGCGCGGCGATGGCAGGCGCTTCCATCACGACTCTCCAGCGGAATTCGACGTCCCGTCTGAATTGTCTGACCAACTAGATAAAGAAAGAATTATCGTCGCTCTATCAAGCCAAGATTTCCAATGGACCTTTCAATCATCGTCGTGAATTGGAACTCGGTTGATTATCTGAAGGATTGCGTCGCGAGTGTAGAGCAGAATACGACGGGAATCACGTTTGAGTTTGTGGTAGTGGATAATAATTCCGCCGCCGGAGAAATCGAAAAGCTTAAGAGTCTTCCTCTGTCAGTCAGGCTTATCGAAAGTGGCGAGAACCTTGGATTCGCAAAAGCCAACAATCTTGGATTTCGGAATTCTACTGGAGATTATTTGCTCTTTCTAAACCCCGATACGAAGTTGATCGGCCCTTCGATCAACAAAATGCTGGCAGCGGCACAATCGTTGCCGGACGCGGGCGTTGTCGGATGCAAGCTCTTGAATTCAGATCTGTCTGTGCAACTTTCATCGATTCAGGCTGTTCCAAGCATCGCGAATCAGGTTTTGGATGCAGAATACTTATTGCTCAAATGGCCGCGATGTTCGCTTTGGAAAACTGCGCCGCTGTTTTCCAACAATGCCAATCCGGTGAAGGTCGATATGATTTCCGGCGCGTGCATGCTGATAAAGCGAAACGTATTCGAGAGCGTCGGAATGTTCAGTGAAGATTATTTTATGTACGCGGAAGATCTGGACCTGAACGGAAAAATCCTCGATGCGGGATATTCCAATTACTATTTCGGCCAAGCCGAGATTATTCATCACGGCGGCAAAAGCAGTTCGCGGCAGAAAGTCAGTCAGTGGACCGTCGTTATGAAGAACCGGGCCATGTGCCGATTCTTCCGGAAGAGAAAAGGGCGTCTCTACGAATGGATGTACCGCGCCGCGATGAGCTGCGCCGCAACCGGCCGCTTGCTGATTCTGACGATGATGTTTCCGTACCGCGATAAAGAATGGGTCAAAGATGCGTCGGCGAAGTGGAAGACAATACTGAAGTCGATGATGGGGTTTCAAGTTTTGCCGAACGAGAATTAGCGGACAGCCGGAATTTAGGTTAATCAAACATGTGCGGAATTTGCGGAAAACTAAACTTCGATCGTAATGCGATTGTTTCGCCGGCGTTGCTGAAGTCGATGGCGGATAGCATCGTGCATCGTGGTCCGGACGACGAAGGCTACTATACGTCCGGGCCGGCGGGCCTCGGTTTCCGGCGGCTTTCGATCATCGATCTTTCAACAGGGCATCAGCCCATATCCAATGAAGACGGAAGTGTGTGGGTCGTCTTCAACGGCGAGATCTACAATTACAAGGAACTCCGCGAATACCTCCTCGGAAAAGGGCACGTACTTAGGACACAAACCGATACAGAGGTGATTGTTCATCTCTATGAAGAACTGGGCGAAGCGTGCGTCGAGAAACTTCGTGGAATGTTTGCGTTTGCGATTTGGGACGATCGGCAAAAAGTAATGTTCATCGCGCGCGACCGCGTCGGCATCAAGCCGCTCTATTATTGGATGTCCGATAAGAGCTTGGTATTTGGTTCAGAGATCAAAGCAATCCTCGCCGACCCAGAAGTGACCGCCGAAGTAGCCCCAGAAATGATTGACCGGTTTCTTTCGTTCTACTTCCTTCCCGGCGAACAGACTCTTTTTCGGAATATTCTTAAACTTGCTCCCGGATGTTGCATGACCGTCAAGGATGGGAAAGCAAAGATAAGACAATATTGGGATCTCCAGTTTTCTCCGAAGGAGCAAAGCTTAGGGAAGGCAGAGCGGGAGCTCATGAGGTTGCTGGACGAAGTTGTTCAGCAGCACATGATCAGTGATGTTCCTGTCGGATTTCTTTTAAGTGGAGGAGTTGACTCCACGGCGATGCTGGGTCTCGCCGTTGGCAAGACGGACCATAAGCTCAGCAGTTTTACCATCGGGTTTTCCGCGCCGGATATTGCCGACGAACGGCCCTACGCGAGGTTGGCCGCGAAACGGTACGGTGCTGACCAGCATGAGATGACCATCACCGCGAAAGACTTTGCTGATTTCCT
The DNA here is from genome assembly GCA_963778235.1 of uncultured Acidobacteriota bacterium. GTDB lineage: Bacteria > Acidobacteriota > Terriglobia > Acidiferrales > UBA7541 > DASTCZ01. Next base: position 1,990,046 of record CAVZTQ010000004.1, read on the forward strand.
ACCGCAGTGCGTTTGGCATATGGAGGAACCTGTTTGTGAGCCGCAGGCGGTCGCGCTCTATTATGTTTCTAAACTTGCGAGGGACTTTGTAAAAGTTTTGATTTCAGGCGAAGGCGGAGACGAGGCGTTCGCAGGATATCCAAATTATCGGAATCTGCTCTGGTTGGAACGCTTCAAGTCAGCGCTCGGTCCGCTAAGGGGCGCAGCGTCCTGGGGCACTCGTCTTGCGAACCATGGGATTCACTCAGCGCGAGTCGGGCGGTATGCGGAACTGATGAATACCAAGTTTGAGGATTACTATTACGGACGCACATACAATCCGGATTCTTTTTTTAACGATCAGACTCATTCTGCATACGCACCTGAATTTGCTGCTGGCGTGAATAAGACCGATTCGCTCAGCTCCGCGAGAAAATTCTTGAAGAACCAAATGCCGAAGGGCATGGTTAACAGAATGCTGTATGTGGACACAAAGACTTATTTGCCCGACGAATTGCTCTTGAAGGCCGATAAAATGACGATGGCCAACTCAATCGAGCTTCGCGTTCCCTTTCTAGATCATAAGTTTCTGGAGTTTGCGGCGTCGCTTCCGGAAGATTTCAAGGTCCGTGGTTTCAAGACAAAGTACATCGCAAAGAAAGCGCTTCAAGGACTCGTTCCGACAGAGATTCTGAATCGCAAGAAGGCAGGCTTTCCGGTTCCATACGCCGCCTGGATGAGAACGGAACTAAAGGATTGGGTGCGGGACATTTTGTTCGATCGTGAGACACTGGGCCGGGGCTACTTCACCAAGAGCGGGATTGAAGAATTGGTGAAGCAGGACTCAGAACACGGGAGCTATCCCAAAGAAGTATTTTCACTCGTAGCTCTGGAATTATGGCATCGACAGTTTTTGAAGCAGCCCTCCCAGCCGGAACCAATCCCGACTGCTGACTCGCCAATCGCAGTTTAGAACTGGTTTCTGTTCATAGCTAGGTCTACTAATCCAAATCGAGACAGAAGATTTCTTGGGACCTCTCTGATGCAAGTTTCGATCGTCATCCCCACATACAACCGCGCTGACATTATCCGCGACGCACTAGAAAGTGTGTTGGCGCAGAGCTATCAGGATTTCGAGATCCTGGTTGTGGATGATGGATCTTCGGACAACACTGCTGAGGTTGTTGCGTCAGTCGGCAGTAACAAAATTCGATTCCTACGCAGCGAACGCAATTGTGGCTGCAGCGCCGCCTACAACCGGGGCATTAAAGAGGCCGCAGGAAATCTAATCGCGTTTTTAGATTCTGACGACATTTGGGAGCCGGAATATCTGCAACGCGAAGTGGATTTCCTGGCCAGACATTCCGATGTCGGCGTAGTTTTTTGTGACACCGAAATTCGCGGGCCGGAAATGCACGTCCCTTCTCTCATGTCGTTGATGGATGCTTTTCCGAGATTTCTGAAAACGAATCCAAAAGCCACTGAATATGTTGTCGATTCCCGTCAGATGTATTTGTGCTTGCTACAAGAGGTGCCGATAAAACCGAGCGCCACGATCGCAAGACGTGAAGTCTTCTCGACAGCCGGCGTGTTTGATGAGAAGTGGCCTTCGGGAACGGATTGGGATTTGTTCCTACGAATGGCCCGGCAAACGAACTTTGGATACGTCGATAAGGCGCTGGTCACGCAAAGGTTTCGTTCGGACGCGACTCATCGCAGGTTCTATGAGAAAGATAAAATGTTTTTGTTGGGCCAATTCTTGAAAGAAAAGGCCTCTCTCTCAGGTGATCGCGAGGCATTGAAGGGTGTCAACCGTGGAATGGGTGCGCTCTACAATAGTTTGGGCTGGTATTACCTTGAGGGCGGGCAAAACAAAAAAGCAATTTCCACATATTTCACAGGATACAAAGAGACGTTATACCCAAAATTGCTTAGAAAGCTGGCTTCCGGACTCTTCCGAGTGACGTTCCAGAATGGTTCGCGAAACGGGGCGGCGAAAAAATGACGAATCTTCCGAATCGAGCCATGAGTGTCATCTAGAAAATTGAAGACTGCCGGGTATATTTGCGGCAGCCGAGTGCTCTCCATTTTTAAACTCCTGCGAGAAAAACGATGAGAGCATGCATGGTTTCATATTCGGAATACGAATCAGACAGCCGCGTGCGCCGCTATGCGGAAGTGCTGATTAAGCAAGGCTATCGCGTCGATATCCTTTCCATCCGGCAAAAAGGGCAGGAGCCGGAAGGGCCGATTGACGGAGGCGGCCGCGTATATCGCATTCAATCGAGGACTCGCAACGAAAAATCGAAGGCGACGTACCTCTCGAAATTGATTCTGTTTTTCTTTCGATCCATGTTTTTCCTTACCTGGGAGAACATGAAAGAAAAATACGATCTAATACACGTTCATTCGGTGCCGGATTTTGAAGTCTTTGCCGCTTTGTTTCCCAAGCTTTTCGGTTCAAGTGTGATTCTGGACATTCACGACATTGTCCCGGAGTTTTACGCCAGCAAATTCAAAGTGTCCACTTCATCGACGACGTTCAAGCTACTCGTGGCCGTGGAGCGCATGTCAATTGCATTTTCTGATCACGTAATTGCGGCGAATCATATTTGGGGAGAGCGGATTCAGAAGAGGTCTGCCAGCAACGGAAAATGCACCACCATCCTCAATTTTCCAGACAAGGATTCGTTCAGTCGGCAGTATATTCGTCGCAACGACGGCAAATTTATTCTGCTTTATCCGGGAACGCTCAATTACCATCAGGGGGTAGATATTGCCATTCGCGCGTTTTCGCGCGTTAAGGATCAAATCCCGGAAGCCGAGTTTCACATTTACGGTCAGGGCGATCAATGGAACGCGCTTACAAAATTGATTGAAGATCTCAAGTTGCAGGACAGAGTGTTTCTCAGGGGGTTCGTTCCAATGGAAGAAATAACTCCCCTGATGGAGACAGCGGATTTGGGCATCGTGCCAAAGAGGAAAGAAGGCTTCGGTAACGAGGCTTTCAGTACGAAAATCCTCGAATTTATGGTCTTGGGAGTGCCGCTCATCATTCCCGATACAACGATCGATAAGCTATACTTCAATGAACAGGTCGTTCAGTTCTTCTCCTCAGGAGACGAAGAAAGTCTCGCCCAGGCCATTCTCATGCTCGCCAAGAATCCCGAACGTCGTACGGCCCTGGCCAACAATGCCACCGAATTCGTTAAGAAATATACCTGGGAAGAAAATCAACAGAGCTATTTGGATATTGTAGAAAACCTCGTCCACCCGAATGGCCAGCCACACAGCCACTGACGATTTTGTTGCATAAGGTGCGAAGATGATCGCCAACAGAGCATATTACTTACTCAAACCGTTGATGCCATGGCGTTTGCGCGTGGCCTTGCGACGCCAACGAGCCCTTTCACGGCGAGTTTCTTTCGCTGATGTGTGGCCGATTGACCCTGAAGCTGGCGAGACTCCGTCGGCATGGCCGGGATGGCCGGACGGCAAGCAGTTTGCTTTTGTCCTCACACATGACGTTGAAGGCACACGAGGCCTTGGGCGCGTCGAGAAATTAATGGAAGTCGAATCAAAGCTCGGTTTTCGCTCGTCCTTTAACTTTGTTCCTGAAGGCGAGTATCAAGATCCAGAGGCTTTGAGAAACGTTCTCGACAAAGCCGGTTTTGAAGTTGGCGTGCACGGACTTGAGCACGACGGCAAATTGTACAATTCCAAGGGCGAGTTCGTATCGAAAGCCGCTAAGATCAGAGAGTATATGCGGCGCTGGAACGCCGCTGGGTTTCGTTCGCCGCTGATGCAGCACCGATTGGCATGGTTACACAAACTAAATGCGGAATACGATGCCTCCACATTTGACACTGATCCTTTTGAACCCGAACCGGACGGCGTCGGGACAATCTTTCCGTTTTGGGTGCCCGGACCAGACGGCACCGGTTATGTCGAACTCCCGTACACCCTTGTTCAGGATTTCAATCTCTTCGTTGTTCTTGGTGACCGAAATATCGACGTTTGGAAACGCAAGATAGATTGGATTGCCGCTCATGGCGGCATGGCACTCCTCAACACGCATCCGGACTACATGTGCTTTGGAAATAGCAAAATGGGGCGCGATGAGTTTCCCGTCGCATACTACGAAGAATTTCTGAAATATGTGCGAGACCGATATGAGGGCCAAACTTGGCACGCTCTTCCCCGGGAAGTCGCGCGATATTACAAAGCAAGCGTGCCGCTGGCTGCCCGCAATTCCCGGAAAAAAATATGCATGCTGACCTACAGCACCTATGAATCCGACAATCGAGTGCGGCGTTATGCGGAGGCTCTCGCAAAACGAGGCGACCGAGTGGATGTGATTGCGATTAGCGGCAAGCAAACTCCGGAGGACTCGAAGAAGATCAGGGGAGTGACTCCATTTCGGATCCAATATCGCGAGCGGAACGAGCGGTTCCAGGTGTCTTATGCTTGGCGTTGGATGCGATTCTTTGTGGCTTCTTCGATATTCCTGGCTCGTCGTCACCGCCGTTTCCAATACGATCTGATTCATGTGCACAACCCACCGGACTTTCTAGTATTCGCCGCGTGGTATCCAAAGTGGACCGGGGCAAAACTGATTCTGGATATTCACGACATCGTTCCGGAGCTTTTTGCGAGCAAATTCGAGAAGACTACCGGAAATCGCTACTTTGGCCTGCTCAAAGCGGTTGAGAAAGAGTCTGCATTGTTTGCCGATCATGTGATTATTTCCAATCACATCTGGCAGCAGAAGTTGATCGAGCGAACGGTTCCTGCGGAAAAATGTTCAGTTTTCGTAAACCACGTTGATCCGGCCATTTTCCATCGGCGCTCCAAGACTCGCAGTGATGGAAAAGTAATCATCATTTTCCCGGGGAGCTTTCAGTGGCATCAGGGATTGGACATCGCAATTCAAGCTTTTTCCCTGATAAAGGACAAAGTGCCGAACGCCGAATTCCATATTTATGGCGGCGGAGCGTGGGAAAGCCACTTGCGAGCGCTGGTAACTGAACTGGGACTCAACGACCGGGTGAAAATTTCCGGCGCGATGTCTCTCGATTTAATGGCGGACGTAATATCGAATGCCGATCTTGGAGTCGTTCCCAAGCGCGCCGATTCTTTCGGGAATGAAGCTTACAGTACGAAGATCATGGAATTCATGTCTCAAGGAGTGCCCGTAGTGATTTCGCGGACCAGGATTGACAGTTTTTATTTCAACGACCAGGTCGTACGATTTTTCCCGTCAGGCGACGTTCCGGCAATGGCTTCAGCGATGTTGGAAGTGATCCAAAATAAGGAATTGCGCGAATCCATGATCGCGCGTGGTTACGAGTACGTAGAACACAACAATTGGGACGTGAAGCGGAAAGAATACTTTGATTTGGTGGACGGCCTGACAATCGAAGGCTTCTTGCCATTCCCGGGGGACAAGATCACAGCAGCAGACCAGCAGACCGGCACTGACGGCCACAGTGCCAAGCACGAAAAGCTTGTTTCCATGTAAGCTCGGGAACTGTTTCCATTTTAATTTTATAAAGTCAGCCCACCCCACAGGAAAATCATGAAAATACTTTTAACAGGCCATAACGGTTATATCGGTGCAGTTGCGGTTCCCATGTTGCAATCCGCTGGACACGAAGTGATCGGCTTGGATTCTAATTTATTTGCCGGTTGCGATTTCGGAGAACCGGCCCGGAGAATTCCAGAAATCCAGAAAGACCTTCGCGACCTGACAAGTTCAGACGTAAAGGGTTTCGACGCTGTCTTGCATCTTGCGGCGCTCTCAAATGATCCGTTGGGAAATCTTGACGCCAATCTGACTTATGACATAAACCACCACGCATCGGTTCGATTAGCTGAATTGGCCAAGCAGGCGGGAGTTAAGCGTTTTGTTTTTTCCTCGTCCTGTAGCACATACGGCTCGGCCGGCGATGCCATGAACGATGAGACGGCCGCGCTGAATCCCGTCACGCCATACGGCGAATCGAAAGTGTTTGTCGAACGCGACGTCGCACCTCTCGCAGATGATACTTTCAGTCCCACCTTTATGAGGAATGCGACTGCATACGGAATTTCTCCTCGTCTGCGACTAGACGTAGTGTTGAACGATCTTGTTGCGTCAGCCTGCACCACCGGCAAGGTGCTCATCAAAAGCGATGGCACACCGTGGCGTCCTATCACTCATATTCGAGACATCATCGCCGCGATGATCGCTGTTCTCGACGCTCCGAAGGAAACGATCCACAATCAGGTTTTCAACGTGGGAAGGACAGACGAAAACTTCCGCATAAGCGAGCTTGCAGATATCGTTGCAGAGACGGTTCCCGGTTGCCACGTTGAATATGCACCTGGCGGTGGTCCGGACAAGCGCTGCTACCGCATCAGCTTCGACAAGATCAAGCGGATGTTGCCGGCCTTTCAACCTCAATGGACCGCCCGAAAAGGTGCTCAGGAATTGTACGACGGATACCGGACCGTGGGATTGACATCACAGGAAATTGAACGAGGAAGGTATACCCGTATGTCCCAAATCCAGCGTCAATTGGACAATGGGCAACTGGATAGCAGCTTGAGGCACAAGCTGGCACTAAGTGGAAAAAATCTTCCAGTTTGAGTGTTTACAGGGTGATTCGTGGACTCACCGGACCTGAGGCGGTGAGTGGCATTCTGTAACTCCCTACTTATAAAGGAGTTACGAGTACGCGCTTAGGCAGCTCTTGGCGGCTTATTTCCCGTTTTGGCAAGCTGCTTGCATCCTCTCCTAGTGGAGAATACACCGTTTTGGGACTCTAGTGGCGGTAGCCCATCTGCTCTCAAGTGACCGGGCCTGCAGCCGCTGCTCCAAGATGCAAGGGCAATTCATCACGAACTGAAGCCCTAGAAGCTCAGATCGTTCCAGCCATCAGAGAAGGGAACTCCAATCCATTGATTTTCACAGAGACCAAGTTGAAGGGTGCCATGGTGATTGATATCGAGCGGCGGGAAGATTCCCGTGGTTTTTTCGCTCGCGGATTCTGCCAGCACGAATTTGAGCAGCACGGGCTGAAACCGATGATCGCCCAAGCGAACATCGCGTTTAACCATAAAAAGGGAACTCTCCGCGGAATGCATTTTCAGTTTCCACCGGCTGCGGAAACGAAATTGGTACGCTGCACTCGTGGCGCGATTCTTGACATCATCGTGGATCTGCGTCCGGAGAGTCCAACATACCTGCAGCACATAGCAGTGGAATTGAGTGAAGATAATTCCACTGCGCTATATGTGCCAGAACGCTTTGCACATGGATATCAGGTTTTGCGCGACAAGACAGAAACCAGTTATCAAGTCGGCGAGTTTTATTCTCCCGGATTTGAAAGTGGATTGCTCTACAACGATCCGCGTCTCGGCCTCTCGTGGCCTTTACCTGTAACGGTCATGTCAGAGAAAGATCGAGCCTGGAAGCCTCTGGCTGAACAGGAATCCGAAATCAAGAAGAGAATGAGCCTTCCGAGCGTACTGTCCTGATTGTCGGTTGAAGCGCCACGAATTCCAAAAATTCATTTTGAAAGATCGAAATGATTATCGTTGACACAGCGTTGAAGCTCCGCGAGAAGGAAGGCCGGCCGATTCGAGTTGCCATTCTCGGCGCGGGATTTATTTCCCGCGGACTCGCCAATCACATTGCAAATACCACTCCAGGCATGCGTGTAGTGGGCATCTTCAATCGCACAACGCAACGCGCGTTCGATCTTTGTGAATATGCCGGAATTAAGGACGTGGCGGCCCCGACTTCACAGGCGGCTGTAGATCTCGCGATTCGCGAAGGCAAGTTGGTGATAACCGACGACGCGTTCCTTTTGGCGCGATCTTCCGAAGTGGACGTTCTTGTTGACGTCACCGGCTCTGTGGAATTTGGCGCGCGCGTCGCGATGGAAGCTTTCCGGAATAGAAAGCATGTTGTGCTCTTGAATGCAGAAATTGACGCGACCATTGGCCCAATACTCCAGGTTCATGCGGAAAAATATGGAGTTATTCTCTCAGCGTGTGATGGCGACGAGCCGGGTATTCAAGTCAATTTGTATCGCTGGGTCAAAGGACTTGGACTTACGCCGCGCGTCATCGGGAATATAAAAGGATTGCAGGACCCGTATCGCAATCCGACCACGCAAAAGGGATTCGCGGAAAAATGGGGACAGAATCCCGCGATGGTGACGAGTTTCGCTGACGGTTCAAAGATCAGCTTCGAGCAAGCCATTGTTGCCAATGCGACTGGCTTTGTAGTGCGTTCGCGCGGAATGTCCCGTGGCATGGAATATAAGGACGACGTCATGAAGATTGGCCGTCTTTATGACATCGATGAAGTGCGCAAATTGGGTGGCGTAATTGACTATGTGGTGGGAACCCCGCTTACAAAAGTTTATTGTCTTGCGGAACATCCCGATCCCAAGCAGCAGCACTACCTAAGCCTCTACAAAATGGGCGATGGCCCGCTGTATCCGTTTTTCATTCCATATCATCTCGTGCACTTTGAAGTGCCGTCAGCAATCGCGCGCGTAGTGGTGTTCGGTGACTCACTTGCGAAGCCGCTCGGCGGGCCAGTAGTCGAGGTTTGCTCTGTAGCCAAGCGCGACTTGCGCGCCGGAGAAGTTCTCGACGATTACGGCATGTACATGACTTACGGCGAAGCCGTGAATGCAGATGAGATGTGCAAAGGCCGCTATTTGCCGGAAGGTTTGGTGGAAGGATGCGTCCTAAAGCGCGACATTCAAAAAGATTCTGTAATTACGTATGACGACGTCACGCTTCCTCCGAACCGTTTGGGTGATCAATTGAGAGCGGAACAATATCGCCATTTCCGCGGCGAAACTTGGCTGGAGAATCTTGTCGGAGTCCACGCGTGAAGATCAGCGCTGAAGCGAAGGACGTGAAATGAAAGTCGTACTTTTCTGCGGAGGCTTGGGGCTGCGCATTCGGGATGCGGAAGACATTCCAAAGCCCATGGTTCAGATTGGATATCGTCCCATTCTCTGGCACGTAATGAAATATTACGCGCACTTCGGACACAAGGATTTCATCCTGTGCCTCGGACACAAAGCGGACACGATTAAGAATTACTTTCTGAATTACAACGAGTGTGCCTCCAACGATTTTGTGCTTCAGGGCGGCGGAAAATCACCGGAGTTGTTCAATAGCGACATTCAGGATTGGCGGATTACTTTTGCCGACACAGGAATTAATTCCAATATTGGCCAGAGACTAATGTCCGTGCAGAAATACTTACAAGGCGAGGAAGAATTCCTGGCGAACTACAGTGATGGCCTCACCAACTTGCCGCTTCCGGAACAATTGGAGCACTTCCACAAGAATGGCAAGATCGCCAGTTTCCTCTGCGTTCGGCCGAACCTCAGCTATCACACGGTTTCGTTGCAGCCCGGTGACGGAAATTTGGTTTCCGAGATGCACGCGATAACCAACGGAAGCCTGCGAATCAATGGTGGTTTTTTCATCTTCAAAAAACAAATATTCGATTACATGCGCGAAAACGATGAGTTGGTCATCGAGCCTTTTCAACGGCTCATCGCCGAAAAGCAGCTCATCGGCTACCCGTATGATGGTTTTTGGGCGAGCATGGACACCTTTAAAGATAAGCAGCAACTTGAGGGACTCTGTTCGGGCGGTGTAGCGCCGTGGGAATTGTGGAAGCGCCGAGAAAACGGCACCAATCGCTAGAGTCCGCGGACACCAAAATATAAGCGCATGCTTGGATTAAACCTACCCACTGATCGAACTAAGCCGCTCAAGGTGCTGTGCCTTGGATGCCACGCCGACGACATCGAAATCGGTTGCGGCGGAACAATCCTGCAACTTCTTGCGAGCCGTCCTGATGTTCATGTCACTTGGGTCGTGTTCAGTGCAAGTCCGGAACGCGCGAAGGAAGCTCGCGTTAGCGCGGATCGATTTCTGGAACGCGCCAAACAAAAAGAAATTATTGTCAAAGATTTCCGTGATGGCTTCTTTCCATTTGAAGGACCAAAAATCAAGGAATCCGTTGAAGAGCTAAAGAGAATATCTCCCGATTTGATTCTCACGCACAGCCGCAAGGATGCTCACCAGGATCACCGCCTGATAGCAGAATTAACCTGGAACACTTTTCGTGATCATTTGATTTTGGAATACGAAATTCCGAAATACGATGGGGATTTGGGTCAGCCAGGTTTTTTCGTGCCGCTCACTTCTGATGTGTGCGAGACAAAAGTCCGTCACATCATGGATTCTTTTCAATCTCAACATGGCAAGCGCTGGTTTCAGCCGGACACTTTTTTCGCGTTGATGCGTTTGCGCGGTATGGAATGCAACGCGCAAAGCGGGTCCGCCGAGGCTTTCTATTGCCGTAAGCTAGTTTTGCCAATCAGCTAGGAGTCGTCTTAACCAAAACAATGTCGACCGCACCTATCAGCAGCACTGCAATCGTGCCAGATCGTGGCCCCGCGAGAACGAACGTCATCACGGAGTTTTGGCGATACCGGGAATTGCTTTATTTTTTCGCCTGGCGCGATATTAAAGTTCGTTATCGGCAAGCCGTCATGGGTGCGGCATGGGCAGTTATCCAGCCGCTCTTGAACATGATCGTGTTTGCGTTCATCTTCGGCCGATTGGCGAAGATGCCCAGCAACGGCATCCCGTATCCTCTTTTCAGTTATTGCGCTCTTGTACCGTGGACTTACTTTTCCGGTACGTTGGGACTTGCGAGCAACTCTCTCACCGGCAACACTTCATTGCTGACGAAAGTGTATTTTCCTCGAATCCTTTTGCCCGCGGGTACGATTCTGGCAGGTCTGCTCGACTTTGGCATCGCGACGTCTTTGCTGATCGCAATGATGATCTACTATCACGTAAAGGCGAGTTGGCTGATGCTGCTTTCCCCGCTGGCCATTTTGCTTATGGTGGTGTTGACGTTAGGCACCGGCATGCTTATGGCAGCAATGAGCGTGAAGTATCGAGACATCAAGTATGTGCTGCCGTTCGTCATCCAGCTGATGTTGTTCGCCACCCCGATCATCTATCCGTCGTCAGTGGTACCGGACCGGTACCGGCCATTTCTGGCACTGAACCCGGTTTGGGGAATGGTGGATTGTTTTCGGGCGTGCCTGCTTCCCAATCAACCATTCGATTTCAAATTAATTGGGATTTCTATTGGTGTTACGTTAGTTGTTTTCGCGGCTGGACTTTATTATTTCCGCAAGAGCGAGAAAACTTTCGCGGATATCATATGAAATCGCAGAAAAAGAAAGGCACCCCCTCAAGCTTATGAGCGCGGCGATTCAAGTAGACAAAGTTTCCAAGAAATATCAGATCGGGCATGTGAACCCGACCTTGCGCGAGCACATCACTAATGTGATGACGCTGAAATTCCTCAAGAAGAAGTCCGAGCAAGACGTTATGTGGGCGCTGAAGGACGTTTCGCTTTCAATCCAGCATGGTGAAACTGTAGGAATAATCGGCCGGAACGGCGCTGGGAAAAGTACTCTGTTGAAAGTCCTTTCCAAAATAACTTATCCGACGTCCGGTACGACAAGAGTTCAAGGCCGTGTCATATCACTGTTGGAAGTCGGCACTGGGTTTCATGATGAACTGACAGGCCGCGAAAATATTTTCTTGAACGGCTCCATTCTTGGTATGCCGAAGAAAGATGTAAGGCGGCAGATGGACGCGATCATCGAATACTCCGGTGTGGAACAGTTCATCGACACACCCATCAAACGATACTCCAGTGGCATGCGCCTGCGCCTTGGTTTTGCGGTGGCGGCTCACCTGGACCCGGATATTTTGATTGTGGACGAAGTCCTCGCCGTCGGAGACGCGCAATTTCAGAAAAAATGTCTGGACACGATTCGGAAGCTCCGCGAATCTGCCCGAACCATTTTGTTTGTGTCACATAATCTCGCAGTCGTGGAAAACCTTTGTGAACGGTGCGTTTGGATCGACCAGGGCCAAGTTCAAATGGATGGCGAAAGCGGCGCCGTGATTCGGGATTATCAGGAAAGTTCGAGGGAGAACAAAGCCGTCACGGTTGAGCTGGACAGCACGACAGGCCGCAGAGGAACTGGAAAAATTAGATTTAACGGGCTCGAATTCCTTTCTCCCGATGGCATGTCCCAAAAAATCATTCGCGCCGGCGACCCCGTAGTGATGCGATTTCATTACACGGCTACCGAAGCGGTTCCTTTTCCCAGCTTCGGATTCAAGATGTACACCGAGAGCGGTGTGCTGGTAACGGAAACCAGCACTTCGCATCACAGCATTTATATTCCGTCCATCGAGCCGGGTGTCGGTTATCTGGATCTGAATATCACCAGCCTAAACTTGTTGGCTGCAAGATTTACGATTTCTTTGTGGGTTACTGACCAGACCGGTGTCACGGTGCATGACAACGTCGAGAACGCGGTGATCGTTGAAGTGGAGCCCGCGAATCTGTACAACTCGAACTGGTTTGCAGACAGCCGATTCGGTATTGTCTATTTTCCACAAAAATGGGATTTGTCGGGCATTCCGAATGCGGAGAATCCCACTGCGAAACTTCCCCCGCCTCAGTTTGAACCGCTGCCCAAGTAGTTAGAAAATAGCCGCTCAAACGGTCTCACAATGATGCACGCCACCTCTTCGCCTTTGGTCAGCATCGTAACCCCCGCCTACAACGAAGAGGAGCATATTTCGGAGTGCGTCGAGAGCGTTCTCGCCCAGACCTATCAGAACTGGGAATATGCAATCATCGATAATTTCAGCAAGGATGGAACGAAGGCGATCGCCGAAAAATACGCCGCCAAAGACTCGCGTATCCGTGTAATCACAAATCCGAATACCATTCCAGCAATACAAAACTTCAATCTGGCGCTTCGCCAGATTTCACCAGCCAGCAAATACTGCAAAATGGTGTTAGCGGACGATGCGATGTTTCCGCAATGCCTGGAACAGATGGTTGCAGTTATGGAGGAACATCCGACAGCCGGAGTTGTCGGCGCATATGGCCAGAAGCATAAATGGGTTCTTTGGGCGGGAATGCCGTATCCAGATAATTTCATATCAGGTCGCGAGATTTGCCGTGAGAGGCTCCTCGGCGGCCCTTACATTTTTGGCTCCCAGAGCTCAGTGCTCTATCGATCAGATTTAGTCAGAAGCCACAATCCATTCTTTCGCGAATCAAACATCCATGCGGATAGCGAAGCGTGCTTGAAATTGTTGAAGGAATCCGATTTTGGATTTGTTCATCAGGTACTCACCTTTTCGCGTGACGATCGCCCAAATTCGCTCCTTCAGGCTTCCAGACGGCTCAACACCAATGCTGCCGCGTTCCTTTATGAAGTCGTGACTTATGGTCCTCACTTTTTATCTGCGGAGGAATATGCGGACGCGCTGAAGCGCACCGTCGACGGCTACTACGAGTTTCTCGGCACGAGTTTCCTGCAAAGGCGCGACCGAAAGTTTTGGGATTTTCACAAGAAGGAATTGAAAGACGCGGGGATAGAATTTAAATACACCAAGGTCGCCTCCGCGCTCGCCCGAATGTTTCGTCGGGAATTTCGCCGCATACGCAGACGCGCTTATTGGGGAGTAGTGCCGGAATGACGATGATTGTCTCGGTCATCCTCTGCACCTACAACCGTTGCCAAAGCCTGTCCAAGGCGTTGGAGAGCATCGCTGCGTCCAAGCTTCCAGACTCAACAGAGTGGGAAGTTTTGGTGGTCGATAACAATTCAACGGATAAAACGCGCGAAGTCGCAGAAGATTTCTGCCGCCGGTACCCGAATCATTTCCGGTATTTATTTGAACCGCAACAAGGGAAGTCAAACGCCCTCAACACCGGCATTCGAGAAGCGCGTGGCGAAGTGTTGGCATTTACGGACGACGATCTCACCGTAGACCCAAGCTGGCTCCACAATTTATCCGAGCCTCTGCGAAGCAACGAATGGGCTGGCGTCGGCGGACGCATTCGTCCCGAGAGAAAATTCACACAACCAAAATGGTTGGCTCTCGAAGGCGAATACGAAATGGGTGGCCTTCTGGTTCTGTTCGACCAAGGCAATGTATCGCGCGAATTGCCCAAGCCTCCGTTCGGCGCGAACATGGCTTTCCGTAGTTCATTGTTCAAAGAACTTGGCGGTTTCCGAACTGATCTCGGTCCGCCTCCCAAAATTCGCGGCGAGGACACAGAATTTTGCGAACGCGTAATGAAAGCCGGCTACAAATTCTATTACGCTGCGGACGCCATCAACTACCATGAGATTCCAGAAGGCCGGCTCAAGAGGTCGTATTTTCTTCCGTGGTGGATCGGCAAAGGACGCGCGCAGGTCCGATCAAAGAAGCCGCAGCCGCCTTTTTGGGGCGGAATACCAGCCGAATATCGAAGTATCGGGAACAGGTTATTGCTTCGTATGCCCAAAGGAATTTGGCACTGGATAAAAGAGCGCAATTCGTCAGCGAGATTTTTCTTCAAATGTCAGGTATGGCTGGTTGCTGGTGAGGCAATGGAACTTTTCGCGCAAGCTCGCCGCCGTAACGATACAGGTGAGAATTTCGGAACCCGAACCACAAGTAGTGACACTAGAAAAACTTAGTAGCAGTGTCGTCCTAGAAATATATGCCGACTGTCAGCGTCATCATCCCGAATTTTAATCATGCGCGTTTTCTGCAGCAACGAATCGACAGCGTCCTGAATCAGAGTTTTCAAGACTTTGAATTGATCCTGCTGGATGATTGTTCCACCGACGACAGTCGGTCGATTCTCTCCAAGCATGCAAATGATCCAAAGGTGAAAATCGAATTCAACGAAATAAATTCCGGTAGCACGTTTAAACAGTGGAATAAGGGCGTAGGTCTCGCTTCCGGCAAGTATGTCTGGCTCGCTGAATCTGATGACTATGCCGACGAGCGACTGCTGAGTCGATTGGTAGCCGTGCTTGAAAGTGATTCGGCAATTGCGTTTGCCTATTCCCAGTCATGGCGCGTTATTAACGACGATAAGCTGGACGGATTCGCGGATTTTTACCTGAACTATTTGGCTCCCGGTCGGTGGAGGGCAGATTTCCTCGTCGATGGACGCACGGAATGCCAAAATTATTTTGTATGCGCCAATACAGTCCCCAATGCCAGCGCGGTCGTTTTTCGCCGTTCGGTTTATGAAAGTGTCGGTGGCGCGGACGAAACCCTTCGCCTGTGTGGAGACTGGAAGCTCTGGATGGCGTTGGCTCTTGAAGGGAAAGTTGCCTATCTGGGCGAGCCGCTGAATTATTTTCGATGGCACGACAAAAGTGTTCGGAGCATGACCAACAAGAGAGCTCTCGACGTTGCCGAAGAAATTCAGGTGACCCGTTGGATCTTGGATCGGGTGGCTCCGACCGCCGCCGCACTGAAAAAAATGCGCGAAGGACGAGCTTATTTTTGGGTTCCGGCTTTGATGAGCACGCGCGTTCCGTTTTCTCTGAAAAGGGCAATACTGAAAAATGTGCGGGCGATCGACCCGCATCCGATCCGAAGGTCAGTCGGACCTGCGCTCCGAAATGTTCGGCATAAATTTTCTCGAAGTTTGACGGCTGTTCGATCAATCTTCACGCCTGCGAGAACTTGATTATTTTTTCCAGCGATGAGGAAAATTTCTGTGTTGGCTCCGGAACGCCAAGCGGCTGCGGCCGCGATCCCGATCGATGAAGAAAAGAGCGTCGTGAGCGACCGGGCATCGAAGTCCGTACTATTTGTTACGGATACCAACACTTACGGAGGTCTCGAAGTACATCTCCTGGGCATGATTCGCAGATTTCGCGGATCCGGAGTTCAACTTTCGATTCTCAACGTCGGACCGGATCTCTTTGCCGAGCACATGGATTGGGATAAACCAGCACAGATCAGCGTCGTATGCCTGAGCAAACCGATGTCGATGTGGAAATGGTTTCGTGCGTTCCGGGAAGCGAAGCCTGATGTCGTCGTGTTCTGTTGTGCGTGGCTGGGCGCCTTTCCGTGGTTCGTATCCGTGGCCGCGTGGTTGGCGGGTGTCGACAAAAGATACTCGATTCAGCATCTCGTTCCGCCTCCCGTGAAAAGGGTGGAAAGGGATTCAGTTCGCAGTATGTTGCGGCGGAAAATTGGTGGGGGAGCGCGCCGTCGATTTGGCTGGAGAGTACCGGCGACCTTCTTGAACAAAACAATCTGCGTGAGTGATGCAGTCCGCGATTCTTTGATCCGGGATTATCAATTTCCCAAAAAAAATACGATCACAATTCACAACGGTATTTCCGTCTCGAATTTCATCTCGGATGAGAAAGTCGGGGCCGCCGTCCGGACCCGCCTTGGTATCACGCCAGACGAGTTCCTTTTAGTTTGCGCGGCGAGGTTGAGTGAACAAAAAGGCATTGACATTTTGCTCGATGCAATCGCCCGAGTCCTGCGCGACGGAGCTCAGTGCAAATGTGTAGTCGTCGGTGATGGCCCTCTCCGGACGCAACTGTTGGAGCAATCGCTGAAGTTGGGTTTATCGAATCAGGTTTTCTTTGAAGGTTTTCGGGCCGATGTATTGCCGTACTTACAGTCCGCAGATGCTTTTGTGCTCACTTCCCGCGCAGAAGGTTTGCCGCTCTCAGTTCTTGAGGCAATGGCTTGCGGTTTGCCATGCATCGTCACAAACGTAGGCGGCAGCGCAGAAGCTGTTACCAATAAAGTTGACGGTCTGGTCGTGCCTCCCGAATCGGCCGACGCGGTGGCTGATGCAATCTCGTATCTTGCGACTCACCCGATTGAGCGCGAACACATGTCGCGGATGACTCGGGCAAAAGTGTGTGAGTCATTCGACATCGAGCACAGTGTCGCCGAACTTGGCAAAGTAATTCTCAGTTGATCGAGACATGCAGCCAACAGCGAAGCCATCTGTGAAACCAGCCGTTATCGTCGTGGGCCCTCCTTGGCCCAACAGCGGTACTTCACGGGTAATTCAGAACCAGATCGAATTCTATCGAAGACGTGGATTCTTCACTGTTTTTGTGGCCGTTGCGATTCAAGGAAATTATTTCCGGGATGGAAAAGCGTGGGATGCTTTCAACGAACACTCCCATAACCTCGGTGCTGATCACGTCGCGATCGCTGCGATTGATCGAACACTCCACACGGTCACGAAAGTCACCGGAACAGTTCGCCACGCGCTTCATGGCACAAAACTGAATTGGATTTTCGATATTGGTAAGTCGGCGCAATTGTCGGCGGATGTAATCAAGTTAATTCGCGACCTGCCTGTCGCTCTCATTCACGTCAATCATGTTTTCACTTTGGGCTTTGCGCTGCGCATGCGCAAACAATGGGTTCGCGGTGGCGATCAGGTGCCAATGATCGTAGAAACCCACGATGTCCAATCGCACCTGATAAAAGAAAACGGGAATCGCAATCCCTGGACGCGCCGGCCCGACAGTTTAGAGAAATTGGAGCGCTCCGAAACCAAGCTGCTGGAAAAAGTGAATGTGCTCGTGCATTTGTCAGTCGACGATTTCAATTTTTTCAAAGCGCAAATGCCTCACAAGCAGCATCTTCTTTCGTTTCCGACGATAAATGAGTCATTTGTTTCTGATGTGAAGGGCGCTCCTCTGTCGGGCGGCGCTATCGATTTGCTCTTTGTCGGCCAATACTCCAAGCCAAATTTCGCTGCAGTGGAATGGTTCCTTCGTGACGTTTGGTCGCTGATTGCCACCAAGGGATATAAGCTCACAATTGTTGGAGCCGTCGAAGGAGTTGTGCGTGCGACTGCGCCGCAACTTTACGAAGAATTTCGGACCTGGTTTCTCGGGCCCGTTGCCGACTTGGCTTCGTACTATCGTTCCGCGCGATGTGTGATCGCCCCTATGGTTTACGGATCGGGAATTTCGATTAAGACCATCGAAGCCCTCGCGCTAGGGAAGCCGTTTGTCGGAACGTCGAAAGCGTTTCGCGGTATGCCGATGGACCGAATCGAGCAAGCGGGGCTTCATGCCTACGACGATCCCCAAAGTTTTGCCGACGCGATCGTGCGCGCACTTTCCTCCGAACAATTGGAAGGAGCGCGCAGCCGAGCGGCCTATGACGAAATTTTTTCTCTGCAATCGGCCTTCGCTTCGCGTGATGAAGCTGTAAAGGTCGCCACTCATGCGCGCTTTCAGTTGGTTTCAGAAAAATGACTGCACCGCTCGTTTCAGTCGTCATGGTCGTCTGCAACGTGGATCGCTTTCTCGCCGAGGCGATAGAAGGGATTCTCGCTCAGACGTTTCGCGATTTCGAGTTCGTGATTGTCGACTTCGGCTCCGCCGACAAATCAAAGGAAATTATTTCAAGTTATGCCGCGAAGGACAGTCGTATCAAATTTCACGAGATACCCCACTGCAGATTGTCCGAAGCACGCGATGCCGCCGGCCGTCTCGCAACAGGGAAATATGTCGCGATAACCGACGCCGATGACGTCTCTCTTCCAGATCGCTTGCTGTGGCAGGTGGAATTCATGGAGAAGCATCCTCAAGTTGGCGTGGTCGGCGGCGGTGTAGAATTCATTGACGCGACCGGAAAATCTCTCACAAGCGCGGTGACTGCGTTCGGAACGAATCTCCACAATCCAATCGAGAATTCTGAGATTCAATCCGAAATGCTCATTCGTTGTACGTTTTGGGCAGCGGTTCTAGTTCGCCGAGAGGCCTTCATTAAAGTGGGTGGATACCGGCCAGTCTTCGTGCAGGCGGAAGACTACGATATGTACATGCGCATTTCGGATCACTACGAACTGGCAAATCTCAAACAGGCGGTGTTCAAGTACAGAATACACTCGCACCAAGTGTCGATCCGTAAGAGGGAACAGCAGGCTCTTTACATTCTTGCTGTGCCCGCCTCTGCGATAGCACGAAGAAATGGAAATTCTGATCCGTTGGACGGCGTTCAGGAAGTCACGCCCGAATTGCTGGTACGAATGGGTGTAAGCGAAGAAAAGCAGCAGGTTGCTGTCGCGGCCTACTACAAAGGCTGGATTCAAATCATGTGCGCGGCAGGCGAATGGTCCACAGCGTTGAACGCATCTGCCGACATGCTCAAATCGTCCGATTGGAAACTCATTGGGACGAAGACACGCTTTGATATGCGCACCGATGTGGCGAAGCTATATTGGAAAAACGGGAAATTCTTGAAGGGCATCACTACCGCGGCCCCCGCGCTGATCACCCAACCAAGATTGGCAAAGCGTTTTCTGAAGGACAGGCTGCGCGGGTTTCGTGCCGTCCAAGCTATGCGACGGCATCTTTAATCAAAATCCTGAGCGCGAAAAAACTTGTAACTTGCAAGAAAGGAGGAAATAACGATGCGCGAGACAGAAGTCGAGAAATCCAGCGATGAAACACGAGACATGATGTTCGACGCGCGTCGTGAGCGCGCCCAAATGGCGCGCCGGCTCGATTCGGAAATTGTCAGGCGTGATGAGCTGGAGAAGGAGCGACAGAAAGCTTTTCTTCGCTACAAAATCGCCGATCGCATCAGCAGTTTCCTTCATCGAATTCCACTCCTCCCCGGCATCGCGAAAGCGATAGTTCGCCCATTCATCAGAAAAAAGCCGCGTGACGAAGTGGCCGTCACAAATGGACAGGCACTTTCTTCAGACCCGATCTCGACCGCGGTATTCGGAATAAATTTAGCCGGTCATCTCAATTCCGAAAAAGGCGTCGGCGAGGGAGCACGAGCCACACTTCGCAGCATTCGCGCGGCAGAAATTCCTTGTAAACTTGTAAACTCGCCGGACTCGGGTTCTTCAAACATTGAGAAGTTGGATTCAGAACCGTCTGACGCGAACCCGTACGATTTTAACCTCGTCCACCTGAACGCTGACGCCGTGCCCGAGTTCGCTTTGCGTCACCGCGCTCGTTTCTGGGACCGCTATAACATCGGTTATTGGGCCTGGGAGCTCTCGTCGCTTCCCGCTGCCTGGTTAGACAGTTTTCGTTATTTTGACGAACTATGGGTGCCCAGCACTTTTTGTCTGGACGCAGTTTCCCGCTCGTCTCCGATTCCGGTTGTGCGCATTCCTCATTCAATCCAAGAGGATATTGCTTACGATCCGGCCTTCTCGCGTTCTCAATTTGGGATCGGTCCTAATACTTTTGTTTTTCTTTTCTTCTTTGACTTTCACAGCTCAATGGAGCGGAAGAACCCTCTCGGTCTAGTCGAAGCCTTTCGACGGGCCTTTAAACCCGAAGACGACGCGCTTCTCTTCATCAAATGCTCGCGGTCAAGCTCAGATCCAGCATCGATGGCGCGGCTTACAGAAGCGAGTCGTGGGGCCAACGTGAAACTTTTCGATTCAGTGATCTCAAGGCCCTCTCTAAATTCTCTGATCTCCGCCTGTGATGCCTACGTTTCTCTTCACCGGTCCGAAGGCTTTGGACTCACTCTCACTGAAGCGATGAGCATGGCCAAGCCAGTTATCGCGACCGCTTACTCCGGCAATACGGATTTCATGACGCCAAGCAACAGTTATCCCGTTAAATATCGTTTGATCGACATCGAACAAGACCACGGTCCGTACACAAAAGGATGCGAATGGGCTGATCCGGATCCAGACCACGCCGCGCATCTTATGCGCTACGCTTACATGCATCGCGACGAGGCCGCTGAAGTTGGGAAAAGGGCGCAGCAGGATGTACGTAGTCAACTGAATCCTCGAACCGTCGGTCGCTTGGTCCGCGAAAGATTATTGAGAGCAAACGAACAAGCAATACTTCGTCACGCACTTTGCAAAGATAGAGAGTCGAATGCCTCAGCCTAACTTTATCCAACCTCGTTCCTTAGGCCTCCACGTCGGGGAATTGGTCGAAGTCCGAAGCCGCGAAGAAATCCTTGCGACCTTGGACGAAACTGGCCGCTTGGAGAATCTGCCGTTCATGCCGGAGATGCTCCAATACTGCGGACAGAGGATGCGCGTCTACAAGCGCGCCGATAAGAGTTGCGATTATTTGCAGGAGTGGAGCATTCGCCGCATGACCGACTCCGTGCATCTTGATGGACCCGGAACACGCTGTGACGGATCGGCACATGCCGGATGCCAAGCGGCGTGCCTGATTTTCTGGAAGGAAGCTTGGCTGAAGCGCGCAGAGAGCGATGTGGTCTCGGCGGAAAACTTGAAGCGCACTGCAAATGTCTCAGCAGGGAGCAGGAGTCTCTGCACAGTGGAAAGTATTTTGACGGCAAGCGTTAAAACAAACTCTGAAGGAGTATCAATTTATTCCTGCCAGGCCACGGACGTAACTAAATTCACTTCCTACATGAGTTTTTGGGATCCTCGCCAATACATTCGTGATCTCCGGTCCGGAAATCTTGACACTGGTCAGGCCCGTAATACGCGCGGACAACGTGCGCTCGAAATGATTCTGCAATTTGTGCGCTTGGTGCATGCGTCGATCATCGGATTATTCAACCATCTGCAGTACAAGCGACACAAGGCCCCGTATCCTTTCATACAGGGCAGTGGAGCGATGCTCAAGCCTCAGCCGCTCAATCTCCAGCCCGGTGAACTCGTTGAAGTTCGCAGCAAGAAGGAAATTGAGGACACGCTCGACAAGGGACAGAAGAACCGCGGCCTTTGGTTTGATTGCGAAATGCTTCCGTATTGCGGAGGGATCTACAGAGTGCTGCGCCGCGTTGACCGTCTTATCGAGGAAAAGACCGGAAAATTAATATCCATGAAAAATCCATGCATCGTCCTCGATGGCGTCATCTGTAAATCCGATTATCATCGACTTTGTCCCAGAGCAATTTATCCTTTCTGGCGCGAGGCGTGGCTCAAGCGCGCCATTGAAACTTCAGCGTCAACTCCTGCAGCTCAAACGGCCGAAACCTGCGAAAAATGCTGAGAAAGCCTAAAGCAATCCACAGGAATTCTTTGTCGCGCAGTATTTCTCGCCTCTGCTAACTCATGGAAAATCCCAATTCAGAACGCAATTTTTGGCCGTACTTTGCCGCCGCGTCCGTGGTGGTGATAATCATGGCGGCCATACGTTGGTCTCTCGCGCATCCTTATGCCATCCATTGGGATGAAAGCTCATATATCAACGAGGCGCGCATCGATCTCCAGCGTCTGCAAATTGGTAGGTTAGTGTCCATGCTGCGCGGTCTCTTGATGGAGAGCAACTTTCGCCCGCCGGCGTATCGTATCGTCGGTCTCCCATTCCTCGCGCCGTTCGGATATCACGCAACGCTGGCGCGATTTTCGTCGATGGCGTGTTTTGGTTTGAGCGCAGTCTTCATCTATTTAACCGTGCGCCGAATCGGCAGCCGAATCGCCGCCGCTTTTGCCGTTCTTCTATTCACATTGTCGCCCGAAGTAGTTGCAGCGAGCATTTTTTTCAGCACTGAAGGCCCAATGTTCCTGGCCACCTCTGCCGTGCTGTATTACGTTTTCGTTTATTGGACGGAAGACGTCCCGCGCACTCGCACTTGGATTGGCCTTGGACTCGCCATCGGCCTCGGACTCTTATCGAAAACCTCGTTCGTTCTGATTGCGTTTCCTCCGCTCGCATTTGTTCTGTTTGAAAGTTTTCGCAAGCACCGTAGCATTCGCAGTCTCGCTCCGATTCTGAAGGCAGGAGTTCTTGGTGGACTCATCGCCGCGCCCTGGTGGTTCATCCATTTTCGCGATGCCATGTGGTACGCCAAATTCGCAAGAAGCACCACGCGAAATTCTCTTGGACCGCATTCGCTCGCAATGTTCGCCGCGTGGATCTGGTCGGTCTTTTTGGCCTTGATTGGCCCGTGCATCGGGACTCTAATTATTCTGGTCGCTCTTGTGTGGATTCAAAAAGCACTCATCGGCAAAAGTTTATCGCCGGATTCTTTGCGAAAAAGGGCAATCATCCTTTGTGTCTGCGCAGGCGTACCAATAGTGCTCATACAACTGACGAGCACGAACCATTTGCTGCGCTATCTAACTCCAGCAGTCATCCCTCTGGCCATCGCGGTTGGAATTCTAGTTGGTTCACTCGGATGGGCCACTTCAAAAGCAATGCAGGCCGTGGCGTGCCTTCTGTTTTGCACCCAACTAGGCATGATTGTTTACCCGGTGGTGGTCCCGAACAAGCAAATTGTCGACATGGGTCTCGTCAACGGCGGATTGCCATGGCGAGTCATGTCACGCTTCGATCAGTGGGACTGGAAATCACTCCGCGAAATTAGCACTACCTGCGGCTTGCAGAATCCAAAAATTTCCTTTCTCGGAGGCGCAAGACCTTTTTATCCGCCGCAGATCATATACCCGTGGGTTGACGCTGCTACTTCAACCCGTCAAAGAAGTTTCGTTCTCCCTCCCGATCCCGTTTGGCTCTGGCGGGAAGAAGACGGGCCACTGGACTGGCAAAAGGTCATGACTCAAGCCAGCCAGAGTGACATCGTTCTCACCGCGCCCGGCTTAATCGGGGAGACGCGCTATCAGGAAGATGTCGACAATCAACACAATCAGGAATTTGCCGACCGTCTTTCCCAAGATCCAGATTTCCGGAAGCCGATTCGTCTAGACATGGGGCGGTTCGCTCCTGTCGACGTTCTTGTCTTTGTTAAAAGCTCAATCGAGTGCGGGGCGGGGAATGGCGCAGCCGATTTCTTGGGTCTGCCAAAAGACGAAACCGCAACGATCAACTGGATGGATGTCCGCCAGCAGATTGACGGATTTGGTGGCTCCTCAGTAAGCATTCTTCCATTGCGGGCGATCACCGACGAGCAAGCAGATTTGTTTTTCGATTCCACGAAGGGCGTCGGACTGTCATTGCTGCGCACTTCAATCCAACCCGACGGATCGTCCACTGAAATCGTCACTGCACAAAAAGCCGTCGCCCGTGGCGTCCGGATTTGGAGCGCTCCTTGGAGTCCGCCTGCGAATTTCAAGACAAATGGAAGTGTCAATAACGGAGGAGCCTGATCCGTTCCAACTACGGAGCGTGGGCTCACATGTTGGCTGGATACGTCCAAATGATGAAATCGAAGGGCGTTCCCATCTACGCCCTCAGTGTGCAAAATGAACCCGACGTCACTGCCGACTATGCCTCTTGCTTATACTCAGCGCAGGATATTCACGACTTCGTACCGCTTCTATACTCCGAGCTGCACACCGCAGGCCTCGGCGATACAAAAATCATGATTGCCGAGGATGCTGAGTGGAGAATTGATCGCGCAAAAACCGCGATGGCGGACTTGGCTGTCTCCAAGGACGTCAGCATTATCGCCGCTCACGGCTACGAAGCGAATATTCAACCGTTTAAAACTGGAAACGCTCGTCTTTGGGAGACCGAGGTCTTCGACCGCGATACCAAGGCATATGACGGCAGTATCGCCGAGGGCCTGCAGGTAGCCTCGACGATCCACAAGTTTCTTACAATCGCCGGCGTTAACGCGTGGCATTGGTGGACACTCACAACCGATGACAATGACAATGGCGGCCTTACCGATCTGAACGTTAATCCTGCCAAACGTCTATTCGTTCTTGGCCAGTGGAGCAAGTTCGTCCGTCCCGGTTGGAATCGCATCGGCGTGAGTTATTCCGGCCATCTCCAGATCTCCGCCTTCAAAGACGCCGGAAGCCAGTCGTTTGCGGTAGTGGCGGTAAACTCCGCGAACACGTCGACGACCGAGAAATTTAATCTAAACGGATTTTCCAGCAGTTCCGTAACACCGTGGATCACTTCTGCCACTCTTTCTCTAGCGCCTCAATCCCCTGTTTCAGTGAATGGGACGACGTTCAGCTACACGCTACCTCCGCTGAGCGTAACCACTTTCTACGGTTCGGCCCTGCGAACAAATTGATAGTGGAAATCCGTGGAAAACTAGCCCGCATAACGAATTGATTCAAATGCTATTTTAGAATTCAAATCTTCGTACCGTAAAATTCTGATGATCTCATTCTTAATGCACATACTTCGATCCGTTTGGCATCACCGGATTACCGGGTTTTGGCCAATTTGGATCACCATGACGGTTGTAGCCGCGCTCGGCGTCGCTCTGCTCGTGCGGCTCGCCGGCACAGGTATGCTCCGTAGCAAGAATGGAACGTCAATCGCTCCGGCGCGCGGTCATGCCGTCTCCCGCAATGCGATCGCCTCTCTCATTCTGTTTGCGCTTTTTCTGTCAGCCTACGTCGCAATGTCCATGAAGTGGGAAGACTTCGCCGACTATGACGACACTTATTTCACGTCCGGCACATTGCAGGGACACAATCTTGAGCCGAGAATTTGGCCGGACATCGGACGTTTTTTTCCATTGGGCCATCAGGAATTCAATCTGATCCGCCACTTTACTAATTCAATTACCGGCTACCATCTGTTGCCTATCGCGCAGCTTCTGATTATTTCCTGCATGCTGATCGTTCTTGACGACAAATTAAGTATTCCAGCCCGATTGGGCCTCGCCGCATCGATACTTGTTATGCCCGGCTTCGTTACGAGTTTTAGTGGATTGGTTTTTCCGGAACGCAATCTTCTTTTCTGGCTTGTTTGCCTTTTGCTGTTCGTAAAGCTCTTTGAAAAAACGCAGTCTACGGGTTGGGCTGTCGCCGCGGCGGTCTCTGCTCAGATCATGATTTATTATAAAGAAACCGCATGTTTGCTCTTACTTGGGTTTGCCGTCGGAAGGATCGTGTTTCGTTGCTGGCCTGGAGAGGGAGCGGCCTGGAACTTTGCGCGAATTCGCGATAAAGAAACTCGCCTCGATTTGTGTTTCATCGCACTGGCTTGTTCATTCTTGCTCTATTATTTCGCCGCGATGATGCCTCACGTGAACATGCAATATGCCAGCCAGCAGCAGTACCCGCTCAGCAGCGTGATAATTTTTTATCTAAGAATGGATTTGCTGGCGTGGATTTTTGTTGGCGTCGTTCTCGGAAGATCTTACCTGATTCTGCGGAAAAAACTGATTCCTTCGCCCTTTTGGGATGGGCTTTCCTGGGGAGCGGTACTCTGTTTCGCATCGTACATTTATTTGCGATTGACCACTGCGTATTATCTCGCGCCCGTCGACCTCATCGCAGTTCTGTACATGGGCCGGTTTGCCATCCTGTCTTGGGAAAAGATGCACGTCGGCGTCAGGAGGACCGCAGTAGGACTGGCCTGTGCGGTTCTTGTTCAGTGTATTCTGCTTTCATCCTTTAGGATGTTTGAACGCAAGAACGCTATTCACGCAAAGGTTGCAATTGCGGACGTAGTTGTCGCGCGGTATCAAGGCGGCCACGGAAATCTGAAGCGGCTTTACTTTCCCTTCGCGGACGTTTATCCGATCACGGAATTTGCGTCGTATCTGGCCTATCGCGGCATTCCCATTGAGGGCTCTCCGGTTCTGAGCGAGGCGTCCGCAGCCAGCGTGGTTCTAGTGGCCGTTGTTGAAAAGGAAGGGCGATGTGTTAGCTACGGTAGCATCATCTGTCACGTCGCGAACGGCCCCAAGCCCGGGGATCTTATAATCGAGCTACCCGAAGATGAAAACTCGTCGGCCGATCTCGCCCCGTTTCAAGCGGGTGGTGAATCGCTCCTTAACTATCGGCCCACCCCTCGCTTTTCTCCTTGGGAGAATCGGTTCGTCAATCCATTTCGCGTCGCATCGGTCCGTTTCGAGTATAAGAATCTTCCCGAACGCTGGATGAAGGCATCGGTAACCGCTTGGAAGTAGCTAGACGAAAACCAGCGTAGAATCATTCCCCCAGCGGGATCAGATGAAAATAACCGTCATTCTTTGTACGTACAATCGCAGCAGATATCTGCGCACGGCGCTTGATAGCGTGGCCGCGTCCATTTTGCCGAAGTCTGTTAGTTGGGAGGTTCTTATAGTCGACAACAATTCAAACGATCAGACGCGAGAAGTCGTAAATGAATACTGCGCAAAGTATCCCGAACATTTCAGATATTTGTTCGAGCCAACGCCCGGAAAATCGCACGCTCTCAACTCGGGGATTCGTGAAGCATCCGGCGATGTGCTGGCTTTCATGGATGATGACGTTACCGTTGAACCCGCCTGGCTTCAGAATCTTACTGCGGTATTTCAAGACGAGGATTGGGCGGGCACGGGCGGACGAATTATTCTACAGTGGCCGTCCTCTGTCCCCAAATGGTTGGCAAAGGAAGGGCCCTTAGCGCGCCACGGATTTCCAGGATTCGACCAAGGTCCTGAGCCATGCGAACTTATCGGGCCTCCATTCGGCACCAACATGGCGTTCCGGAAAACAATGTTCGAAAAGCACGGCGGTTTTCGACTCGATCTGGGCCCGAGTCCTCACAACGAAATCCGTAACGAAGATACCGAATTCGGCCGGCGTCTGCTTTCCGCCGGCGAGCGAATTCGTTATGAGCCTGACGCAATTGTCTATCATCCCGTCCCCGCGGAAAAGCTGAACAAAAAGCATCTCCTGAAGTGGGGGTTCGATAAAGGGCGTGGTGACGCGCGGGAAATTCAGGTCAAGCCACTGCATCTTTTCTCTCAACTGGGGGCATGGACAGTAAGGTGGCTAAAAGCTAACGATCCTCCGGCGCGATTTCAGGCCAAGGTAATCGTCTGGGAAAAGGCCGGGGCATTGCGCGAATGGTGGCATAAATCAATTGGGGGAAAAAAGCGAACACTCGAACAGCCCAAGTGGCACGCTAAGATAAAGCGCTGCATCGCAACTACGCGGTAGAGTAAACTATTCCCATACGCCTCACAGCTCAACGTCGGAACTTGAGCCAGGTCAACATAGATGCCGGTTTACAAATTTAATCCCCTTCAGGATCCGCGTTGGAGCGAGTTCCTGGAAAAAAATCAGCGGGCCTCCGTATTTCACGCCACGTCGTGGCTTGAAGCTCTGTGGAGAACATACGGGTATGAGCCTGTTGTCTACACGAGCTCGCCGCCAGGGGTTGAACTGCGCGACGGGATCGCGTTCTGTCAGATAAAGAGCTGGCTGACTGGCCGGCGACTTGTCTCACTTCCGTTCTCAGATTATTGCGAGCCGCTTTTGAGTGACCACGACAGCTCCAAGGAAATTTTTAGTGCACTCCGACAGGATTCAGTTCAGCAGCGTTGGGAATACGTCGAAATCAGGCCGCTTGAAGTTTTGAACGGGACAGCTGCGCAGTTTGAGCCGCTCGAAACCTATTGTCTTCATGAATTAGATTTAACGCCGGACCTCGAAACACTCTTTCGCGGTTTTCACAAGGACTCGGTTCAAAGGAAAATCAAGCGAGCGGCTCGGGAAGCTTTGATTTATTCGGAAGGGAAGTCGGAAAAACTTCTGCAGCATTTCTATGGTCTTCTGATGCTGACCCGGCGGCGCCACAGTCTTCCCCCACAACCGCTAACTTGGTACCGCAATCTGATCGATTGCTTTGGTGACGGTCTAAAGATTCGCGTCGCTTACAAAGGTCGCGTGCCGGTTGCCGCCATCCTGACGCTGCAATACAAAAACAAAATGATTTTCAAATACGGTTGCTCTGACCCCGCTTGGAACAGACTTGGCGGTACGCATCTCCTTTTTTGGAATTCGATTCAGGAAGCGAAAGCCAAAGGCTTGCAGACGTTCGATCTAGGTCGTTCTGAACAGAAGAACGCAGGCTTAATTACCTTCAAGAAGCGTTGGGGCGCAGCTCAGGTCGATATGACTTACGTGAAGTACTCCCGCAGTGGCTATTCGCCTGCCTTGGTTAATCTTGGACCGGACAATTGGAAGGTACGCATGGCGAGAAGCGTTTTTAGTCGTGCGCCTTCCCGTGTGCTTTCCCTGGTTGGAAGTCTTTGCTATCGGCACATTGGATGACATCCGCATTTTGATTTTCGGCCCGTACGGAAGTATCAAAAAAATTGCCCGCTTGGTCGACATTCACACGTGAAACACTTGAACGTCGCGTACCCTACATATCTAAACGCTAAACCAACGCCAACGCCAGCTCATCCCGGCTAGTGCAGTTCGGGCACAACGCACCAAATCAATACGGATTTCTCAACGCAGTTATGTATTAATTGCTTCAGCGTTCGTCAATTCACGATATTGAATCGATTTCAGTAGGGATTTCATAGAGCTGATTCGTCATATGACTCTTGCAAGTGAAAAAACGAAGTCCATGGAATTCGCGTTTCTCGGCTTTCTGGTCGTGTCCGGCGCGATATTTTTCAAACAATTGTCGGCGTTGGTGAAGTTCTCACTGGACCACGAATATTGCTCTCACATTCTTTTGATACCGTTTATCAGCGCCTTCCTCATTTACATGCATCGGGACTCCATAGGAAAGTCACTATCGTGGTGGCCCGCCGGAGCTTTGTTTGTTCTTCCCGCGATTCCAGCGCTCATCTGGGCTTTTTCGCGAGAGTCCACTCTTGCACCAAGCGATTTTCTTAGCGTCGCCACTTTTTCAATCATTTGCGTTTGGATCAGTGGTTTTGCTGTGTGTTTAGGAACGCGCGCCGCTCGCGCAGCCATGTTTCCATTATCTTTGCTCCTCCTCATGATTCCTTTACCAACTGTCGCGTTGGACGCAGCAATTCGATTTCTTCAGCAAGGCTCTACCACAATCACTTGGTGGCTGTTGCAGGCAGTAGGCGAGCCCTCTCTCAGAGACGGGTTCATGATTCACTTACCCAAATTTACGATTCTTGTCGCTGAAGAATGCAGCGGTATTCGATCCAGCGTGGCGCTGTTTATTACCTGCTTGCTCGCCGCGCACATGATGCTGAAATCCAATTGGAGCCGTACAATTTTTGTTCTCTTGACGTTCCCGGTTGCTCTCATCAAGAACGGAATTCGCATTGCCACACTCGTCCTGCTCAGTACTCATGTTGACATGCGGTTCATGACCAGCAGTTTGCATCGAGACGGCGGTTTCGTCTTTTTCGGTATCGCGCTCCTAATGATGTTTCCAGTGCTCAAGCTTTTGCAACGATTCGACGCGCGTCCAGGTGTTTCGGACGGCGGCCGCGGCGCGCGGTCTTGGTCCGCTGCTCTACTTTGTCTGTGAAACAGATTTCGCGTTGCACGAATTGACTTCATCAATCGTGAAGAACAGGAGACGAAACCCATAACTTTGCGGCCTCTCCCAGCCCGTAAGGTAGTCTGGCGATCCTGAATCGCATGAGCAAGAACGAAAAAATTGGCGCATTTGTTATCGGTGGGGATCATCCGGGTCTTGCGATTGCCCGCAGCCTGGGCCCGAGAGGGATTCCGGTCTACATCCTTGAAGATCAGCAGTCAGTCTCGATTGTTTCCCGGTACGTTACTCGCGTTGTAAGAGTGCCGGACATTCGGGATGAGCAGAAGACTGTTGATTCGGTGCTCGAGGTAGGCCGCAAGTATGGTCTGAAAGGTTGGGTACTGTTTCCCACGCGCGACGAAACCGTTGCGGCCTTTTCACAGCATCGGGACCGCCTGGCGGAATTCTTTCGTGTCACCACGCCGCCATGGGAAACAATTCGTTGGGCGTGGGACAAAAACAATACCTGGAAAAAAGCCGAAGAACTCGGCATTCCCAGTCCGCGTACTTGGAACGTGAAGTCTGCTGAGGAACTGTCATCCCTATACCAGTACCTACCTCTGGCCGTAAAACCCGCCGTCAAAGAAAAGTTTTTCTACGCGACTGGCGCAAAAGCGTGGCGTGCCGATACGCCTGAGGAACTACAAGCGTTGTTTCAGCGCGCATCTCGGTCTATATCCATCGCGGACATTATGCTCCAGGAGATCATTCCCGGAGACGGACATCGCCAACTCTCCTATTGTGCTTTTTTCAAGGACGGTAAGGCTCACTCCAAGCTTTTGGCGAGACGGCTGCGCCAGCATCCTCGCGAATTTGGCCGCGCCGCAACCTACGTCGAAACCATGGATCTTCCCGAGATTGAAGAACTGTCTGAGCGGTTCTTGCGGGCCATCAATTTCAGCGGAATTGTTGAAGTTGAATATAAGCAGGATCCGCGGGATGGCAAGGATAAACTTCTAGACATCAACGCCAGAGCCTGGGGCTTCCACGGACTCGGTCAAGCGGTTGGCGTGGATTTTCCCTACATGCTCTACGCGGATCAATTTCCCGGTGAGCTTCAGCAGCTCGATCCCCAACGTGCGAAACCGGGCTTGGGATGGCTGCGGATGGTGACGGATGTGCCAGTGGCTCTATCCTATCTGTTGCACGGCGACATCAGCATTTCTGACTATTTCAGGTCACTCAGAAACACCCGCACAGAGTCAGTGTTTAGCGCGAAAGACCCTCTCCCTTCGCTCGCCGAACTCGTTCTTCTGCCGTATCTGATCGCCAAGAAGTACATGAAAAAGAAAAGCTAGGTTCCGTTCGACGTAGCTCTTCCAGATTCATACCCGCCGTTAAACTCCTCCGACTTATTTCCTTCGGTACTTCCGGTTCCTGAGCGTCTTGCGATTTTCTATCGTTATCGCACGCGCCCTGCCGCGACTCTCCTATCAATTCGATGCTTATGAGGATTTGTGTGAGCGCTAAAAAATCTGCTCGGCGCGCTGAAAAATATTCAGCACGTCGAGCAGAGAAGGGAAGAGTAGATTTTTTCGCTGCGGTGACGCTAACCTACGACGTCGGAACTGTTGCCGACGCCTCGTTTGAGAATGCGCTCTCATTGCCGTTTGAATCTACAGCCGTCACCACGTAGAAGTAAGTCACGCCCGATTGCACTCCGTTGTCCGTAAATGTTATTCCGCCAATCGGCGACGTAGTGATCAGCGAATACGGCCCGCCCGAAGTCGTCGAGCGATACACGTTGTATCCGACTACCGTTGACGTGCTCGCCGTCCATGAGAGGGTGACCGAGTGCGCTACCGCTTGTGTTCCCGTGCCGGAGACTGCAATGTTGATTGGAGAATTCGTCGCGTTGCTGGTCACAGTCACCGTACCGGAAACGGCTGCGGTCGATGCCGGAGTGAACTTAACGCTCAGCGCCGCAGTTTGTCCCGCGCCGATCGTTTGTCCAGCCGATACGCCCGACGCGCTGAATCCTGCGCCCGTCGCGCTCACCGTGCCAATCGTGACAGTCGAATTGCCGTTGTTCGTCAGCGTAACAGGTTGCGTGCTGCTGCTTCCCATTGCCACGCTGCCGAAGATCAAATTGTTTGAGCTGGCGCTCAACGACATGGTCGACGAAACGCCTGTGCCGGAAAGCGGAAGCGCAGTCGGCGAACCCGCCGCATTGCTTACCAGCGACACGGAACCCGAAGCCGCGCCCGCGCTTGCCGGGGAAAATATGACGTTGAATGTTGTGCTGCCGCCTGCGGCAATCGTTGCAGGCACCGTTAGTCCGCTCATGCTGAATCCAGTTCCGCTTGCAGTAGCCTGCGAAATTGTCAGGGCGGCGCCGCCCGAATTCTGAATCAGAACTGTCTGCGAATTCGGCGCTCCGATCGTGACATTTCCGAAGCTAACGCTCGTTGGATTCGTTGAAATTGATGGCTGTCCCGCGCCTACGCCTGTTCCAGTCAACGGAACCATCACGCTCGGCGTCGGAGAATTGTTTGTCAGTGTGATTGTTCCGCCCACAGCGCCTGCGGAGGTCGGTGCGAATTTTGCGGTGATCGTCGTCGATCCGTTCGCCGGTACGGAAACCGGCAACGCGAATCCGGACACCGAGAAACCGGTTCCCGATGCCGCGATGTTGGAAATGCTCAGCGCTGCGGTGCCGCTATTGGAGATCGTAAACGAGTGCGTGCCGCTCGCAGCCACCGCTACGCTTCCGAAGTCAAAGCTGGCAGGATTAACTGATATTCCCGGCTGTCCGGCGGCAACGCCGACTCCGGTCAAAGATACCACCACGCTCGGTACCGCTGTGTTATTCGCAAGCGTAATGCTGCCGGAAAGAATTCCTACGCTCGCCGGATTAAAGTTCACAACGAAACTCGAGCTCTGATTCGCGGCAAGCGTAATCGGAAGCGCAAGTCCGGTCAGCGAAAAACCAGCGCCTGCAGCTGTCACGTTCGTAATCGTCAATGTGCCTGTGCCCACGTTGGTCACTGACATTGGCGTCCCGACGTTTACGCCCACGCCCACTCCGCCGAATCCCATCGTTGTTGGATTCACTGAGAGTGCAGGCTGCCCTGAGGCCACCATGCCGGCTCCGCTCATCGGAACTACGACGTTTGACGTCGAAGAATTATTTGCGACTGTTATGCTGCCGTTGGTAATACCCGCTGTCGTCGGATTCAGTCTTGCAACGATCGTGGTACTCTGACCCGCGCCAAGCGTAATCGGCAGGGTGACTCCGCTCACCGAATATCCAGCGCCCGCTGCGGCCACGTTTGAAATTGTCAACGTTCCCGCACCTGTGTTGGTGATTGAAAGCGGCGCGCCAACGTTTTGTCCGACTCCCACGCCACCAAAACTAATCTGTGGTGGCTGAATCGAGATCGTAGGCTGCGCTCCTGACGTTCCAGTTCCTGAGAGCGCGAGCGTCGTTACTGCGGGATTCGTGTTGGCCGTCATCGAAATGCTGCCCGTCGCCGCTCCGGCGGTCGTCGGCATAAACTTGACGGTGAAAGATGCGCTTTGGCCCGGGTTTACTGACGTCGGCAGCGTGAGTCCGCTCAGCGAGAAGCCCGTTCCACTGGCCGCAAGCTGTGTGATGGTCAGTGTCGCCGTTCCTGTATTCGATACCATGAATGTCTGTGTACCCGACGAACCCGTAGCGACGCTGCCGAATGACCCGCTAGCCCCCGCCACGGCTATTGTGGTGGCGTTTGTCGGGTCGGTCGCGTTAGCGCTCGTCAAACCAGTGCAGCCGGTTTGAACCAGGCAAATTGCCAGAATCGGCGCTAATAGCGCGAAAATAAATGGGTTACGGCGTTTGGACACGGACGGCCGAGCCTGAATTTTCTCGGTCGCGATTGCTTCAATTGGGGTACTTCGCTGAATATTCATCACGGGATGAGCCTACCAACCATGCCGTGATTGAAACTACTGGCCCGGAGTCTAGACGAGGGACAGCTCCCACCCTGTACGCGTGAACAAACGGGAAAACACGGTAATTTGCCCCAGCGCAACGACAAATGACCGTGAGATTTCAGGACTTCTCGACATCGCTCCAACGATGATTGATCAACTTCGATTTCTTACTTTTGCATCGCCATTAACGCGCCTTGTGTCGTGCTAGACTGGTGCACGCACCAAGATATTTCATTCGCAATTTCATCGCTTTCGCCGATTTCGGCCCGGTTCTCGAGTTCAATGACGCAAGAAAGCTTTGATCCGGCCCAAACCCCATCCGCGCGAGGCTGGTCGCGCCGGATTCTTTCAGCGTCCTTGTTCGGCATCTTATTTTTCACGCTTTTTCCGTACTGGGCTGATTTCAACCAGAGACATTCGCCCGGCAGATCTCTTTTCCTTCTAAGCCGGCCGCTCGGATTCGGCGGATTTCTTCACACCTTTCTGAATGTGCTTCTTTTCGTCCCCCTCGGATTTGCGTTGTCGCAGTTTTTTGATCGACGCGAGAAGTCATGGTTGCAATCGATCTCTCTGGCGCTTTTCGCCGGCGCCGCTCTTTCCTACGCAATCGAAATTCTTCAGCTTTATATGCCGTCGCGCGATTCGGCCTGGGATGACGTACTAGCAAACGCTTTAGGTACCTTGGCGGGAACGATTCTCAGGATCGCCGTAGGCAAATTTGTTTTTCAAAAACTTTCAGAACTGGAAATCCGCACCAGACAAATTCTTTCTTTCCGAAAAATTTTCGTTACCGCGCTTATCTATTTCGCGGTGTGGTTCGCAATCTCAATCCCGCTGCAACAGAAAACTCATCTGAATAATTGGGACCCCAATTCGTTTATGTTTGTTGGGTATGACGCAAAGAACGATTGGCGTTGGTCAGGCGCCGTTTCGCGTATTCAGCTTTGGGACCACGCACTCGCCGACGATCGTGCAATCGCAATCACCGCAAACCCTGACTTCATTGACACGGCCGACACCTTCCCGCTCGCATCGTATGATCTTTCACAGCCTCCCCCCGTCCCGAGCAAAATCGGTTTGCTTCCCAATCTCGTTCTCGCGTCTATCCCGTTTCTTCGGGCTGTGGCGCATCGAGATCACAGAGCCGAACGGCCCCCTGCGTTAATGTCCAATGGTTCCGTGCCTTCGCTACCTCCCGGCGTCCGCCGTTCCAATCAGTTTGCAGTATTCATTCATTGCGTCCCGGGCCGTGACAACGATACCGACGGCGCCATATTTGCGATATCGACTCTTTCGGGAAAGTCTGATTTTGATCTTCGGCAGGAGGATTCCAGCGTCATCATCTTTATTAGGACCGGTCTGGAATCGAGCAGACAGCCGGTGCTGGCCTGGCGAGTACCACGAGTCTTCTTCGCGAATGTCAGCCGATCAATTCTTTTTTCGTATGATGGCGCGCAAGGGTTCCTCTATATTGACGGTCAGAAAATATCGAAATCCTATTATTTGAGTCCGGGTGCCGGGCTGGTGGGCAAGCTCATTCGGACCAAGACCGACGAGCTTGTGGCTTATTCGAGTTTTTACAAATCTTTGATTTTTCTTCCGGTGGGGTTTTTTCTCGGGCTTGGCGTCCGCAGGGTTTCGCGTCGGAACTCGATCTACAAACTTGGCGTCGCCGCGGTCCTCGTGGTTCCCCCTATCTTACTGGAGGCTTTGCTAGTCGAAGTAAGCGGGCGGCGGCCATCGATCCTGCAACTGGGCTCATCCATCGGCCTCACTCTAGCTGGAATGCTGTGGATGAATCTTGACCCGCCATCGTCGCAAAGCCTTGTATGATTGATAGCAAGGTGCCCGACCAGGGCTTGTAGCATTTCCCGTCAAGCGTAATAATCTATCGAGCCGTAAGTCATATCAGTAAGCAGCAATTCTTCCGTGGAGAGAAGGAACCGATGAAAGGTGTTGTGCTCGCTGGCGGCACGGGTAGCCGTCTGAATCCGCTCACGCGCGTTACAAACAAACATTTGCTGCCGCTCTTTGATAAGCCGATGGTGTATTACCCCATCCAAACGCTCGTCAATGCTGGCATTACTGACATTCTTCTTGTGACCGGCGGAAAAAATGCCGGAGAATTTCTGCGCCTGCTCGGCAACGGCCGTGACTTCGGCCTTCGTCATATTAATTACACCTACCAGGAAGGCGAAGGCGGAATCGCTGAAGCGCTGGGACTGGCCGAGTATTTTGCCGGCGACGAGCCAATCTGCGTCGTACTCGGCGATAACATCATCGAAAATAATATCTGTGCCGCCGTCGAAAGCTTCAAGAAGCAAAAGGAAGGCGCCAAGATTCTCCTGAAAGAAGTTACCGACGCGCAGCGCTTCGGCGTCGCTGAAATAAAAGGGAATCGCGTGGTGGGCATCGAAGAAAAGCCCAAGAATCCCAAATCCAGCTATGCCGTCATCGGCATCTATCTCTACGACAAAACGGTTTTCCAGAAGATTAAGCGCTTGAAGCCTTCGGGCCGTGGCGAACTGGAAATCACCGACGTCAATAATTTTTACATTGAAGAAAATAAACTCAGCTACGAAGTCATCGACGGCTGGTGGACAGACGCCGGTACATTCGAGTCTCTGCTCCGCGCCAATAATCTTGTCGCCCAAACCGGAGCAAACAAAATGCCGCGCGGCCCCGTAAAGTCCGCGCTGCCTGCGCAAAAGCCGATTTCATCTAAGGACGACTCCGAATGAAAATCTTCGTCACCGGAGGCGCCGGATTTATCGGCTCTAATTTCATTCGCCATGTCCTCGCGCTCGGCAAGGGTTACAGCATCGTCAACTTCGATAAGCTGACTTACGCCGGAAATCTCGCCAATCTCGAGTCCGTCGCGAATAATCCAAACTATTCTTTCGTCAGAGGCGATATCTGCGACGCGGCCGCCGTTGAAGCCGCTATGAAGGGGTGCACCGCCGTCGTGCATTTCGCCGCGGAATCACACGTCGATCGCAGCATCTACGAACCCGCGCCGGTAATTCAAACCAACGTCACCGGCACCTTTATCATGCTGCAAGTTTCGCGCACGCTCGGCATCGAGCGTTTCGTCCACATTTCCACCGACGAAGTTTACGGCGATATGGCGCCGGACGCTTACGCCAACGAAGAATCGAAGCTTCAGCCCAGCAGCCCGTATTCTGCGTCGAAAGCCGGTTCTGACCTCTTGGTGCTCTCATATGTCCGCACCTACAAATTTCCGGGTATCATCACACGCTCTTCCAACAATTACGGCCCGTTTCAATTTCCGGAGAAATTTCTGCCGTTGATGATCACCAACGCGCTCGATGACAAATCGCTTCCGATTTACGGTGACGGCAAGCAGCAGCGCGATTGGCTCCACGTCGAAGATAATTGCCGTGGCGTTCTCGCCGTCCTCGAAAAGGGACGCGTCGGCGAGTGCTACAACATTGGTGGACTCGACGTCGTCGAGAATCTCACCATCGCTCGTCGCCTTCTGAATCTCACCGGTAAAACCGAATCGCTGCTTTCCTATGTGAAAGATCGTCCAGGACACGACCGCCGCTACGCGCTCACCTGCGACAAAATGGAAAAGCATCTCGGCTGGAAACCGCAAATTTCTTTGGAAGATGGTCTGCGCCAAACCATCGACTGGTACAAAACGAATTCCAAATGGATGGCGGCTGTGCGCGGCGGTGACTATCTTTCTTACTACGACAAATATTATGTAAATCGCGATTCGTCTCTACACGAACTTGCGCCCGGCGCGAAGTCTTCCAAATAACTTACGAGGAATAGTTTCTCCGAAAATCCGAGGTCTCGAATCCATTGCAACGAATACAGACATCCATTCCCGGCGTGCTCGAATTGCGATCAACGGTTTTCCGCGACGCTCGCGGATTTTTTCTGGAGACCTATCACCAGGCGCAGTTCGCCGAACTCGGTATCACCGAAAATTTTGTGCAGGATAATCATTCTAGTTCCATCAAGGGAACTCTCCGCGGGCTTCACTACCAGCTCCGCCATCCGCAGGCCAAAGTTTGCCGCGTCATCGAAGGCGAAGCGCTCGACATCGCGGTGGATATCCGCACCGGCTCGCCGAATTTCGGCAAATGGGTCAGCGTTGTTCTTTCCGCCAAGTCCCACAATCAAATTTACATTCCTGCAGGATTTGCTCACGGGTTTCTAGCGCTCACCGACAGAGTTCAGTTCCTTTATAAGTGTTCTGAGCTCTACGATCCCAAGGACGAGCGCGGAATTCTATGGAATGATCCCGATCTGGCAATTGACTGGGGCGTGGAAAGCCCGCTCGTCTCCGAAAAAGACGCGAAGTGCCCGACTCTCGCCGCCGCTGCCAAAGAATCTTTGCCAACATATTCTGCGAAGTAAATACAGCAAAATGATTCCCACGATTCTTCTCACCGGCAAGAACGGCCAGGTTGGCCGTGAACTGGCGTCCACGTTGCCGGCGATTGGAAATGTTGTCTCAGTCGGACGCGATGAACTCGATCTCACCAAGCCCGATGACATTCGCAATCTGATCCGCAAAATAAATCCGCAATTAATTGTGAACGCCGCCGCCTACACCGCGGTCGACAAGGCCGAATCGGAAGAGTCGCTCGCCAGCGCCATCAACGCGGAAGCGCCCGGCATCATGGCCGAAGAGGCAAAAAAAATCGGCGCCGCGCTGATTCACTATTCCACTGACTATATTTTCGCTGGATTAAAAACCACTCCGTACAACGAAAATGACGCGCCAAATCCCCAAAGCGCATACGGCAGAACAAAACTTCACGGCGAGAAAGCGATCCAGCAGGTGGGCGTCGATCACTTAATATTTCGCACCGCGTGGGTTTACGCGCGCGAAGGCAAAAATTTCCTGCTCACAATTTTACGTCTAGCCACACAGCGCGAGGAATTACGAATCGTGTCCGATCAAATCGGCGCGCCAACTTCCAGTTACGAAATCGCCGTCGCCACCACGCAAATTCTCGAGGAACTGTTCTCGCACGAAAAACGCCAACATCCCGTTGCAAAAGTTTCCGGCACGTATCACATGACCGCCGCTGGCGAAACAAGTTGGGCTGGTTTTGCCGAGGCAATTCTGGAGCACGCGCGCTCAAATCCGCCGACCGCACCGTGGTATGCCGCCGTAACAAACAATCTCCCGCTGCAAACCAAGCGCGTTGTGCATATCACTACTCCGGAATATCCCACTCCCGCGCGCCGTCCCGCATATTCCGTGCTATCGAACCAAAGCCTCGTCAAAACCTTCCACACGCACTTGCCCGAATGGCGCGTCCAGTTGCGCTCCGTTTTTGCCGCATACTAGTAGTCATCGAAAATAATAAAGGCCCCACATCGGTGTCGTGGGGCCTTTATTGTGATCGTATTTCTTACTGGCTTATGGCCTTCAGGCCGGTAGGTGCATTCGGTTTTGCCGCGCCCGCACTCGTGAAAGTCACAAGTACGCGGTCAAGATTCGTCGTTGACCAGTCCCCGTACGGATCCTCGTAGTAAACCCAGAACGAACTTCCAAGCACATCCGGGTCGCCGCCATCCGTATTGATCGGAGTTCCGAATACGAAAGCATTTCCGCCGCCTACAGGAGTACCGCCCGTCAGGATCGTCGTAGGATTCGTCCACGTTAAACCATCCGTGGAAAATGCCATGGAAAGGCCGGTCCACGGCACAATGTAAGTCATAATATATTTGTTGATGTAGCTATCGAACCGTACGACTGGGTCATACATTAAAAACGTCGGCGAAATGTTGTCCGAAGCGCCGCCGCCCAATGCTTGATTGGTGGGATCGATCACACCCGGCGTGCTGAACGAACCGCCGTGATATTTCTGAAATAAACTTCCTGAAGGCTGCCCGCCAGCCTGTGCTGCCGCCAGAATCGCCGCGGTGCTGGCTCGTGCCACGCCGTTGTAAGCGAAATTGGAAAGGCAATCGGCCGTTTTCTCGTTGTAATAAAAGTACGTGTAGCCATCGGGACGCGAATTCAAATCGCCATTTCCAATATCAAGTCCCGCTGAGTCCGCCGACCCACTACATGTAGACCGGTTAAAGTTCGGCAGGAAAACGACGCCCAATTTCGTCCATGTCTTGCCCAAATCGTGCGACACCGCGAGGCCGAGTCCGCCCACAAAGTGTCCGTCCGTCTGTATCCAGTGGTATTCACCGTGATACATCATGATCAGGTTGTTGTTCGGCGCGTCATAAATCATCGTCCCACCGCCAACATAATCGCGGTCGAAGTCAGCAGAGCCGCCCAAACTCAGATTCGTCGTCGGCGTGTAAATCGTATAGTTGCTCGCCAAAGCGTTCAGGTCAGGACTCGTGATTCCTTGAATGCCGGAATGACCCGCGCTCGGAATCCATCCGCTATCCGCGAAAAGATAGTAAGTTGACCCGATTTTTTTAACGCCAAGGGGGCTATCAGGCCAGTCAAGCATGCCTGCGGGCCTTTGGCTGGGCGTCAATACAACTTGCGGGCTCCCCACGCTTATCGTTTGTGAACGGGCAACAGAACAGCACAGAAGTATCAGCAAAGCTACAGCAATCCGAATCGACGAAATTTTCATTATGCTCCCAACCTCACGCTCACGTGTATTCCAACCGGCCACAGGGCGTGCGCTACTCTTGGTCATCTTGGTCCTGTAGTGTTTGGTTCTTCACCACCGCAGTGGTCTGACGCGCCACTTCGGTCTTGTAAGAATTTCAAATTCTTGGTCAATTTGAGCGCGGGACGGGGAAAAACTCGACTGGCCAGTGGGACAGATAGAGTACAGATGTCGCAACACGCAAGAGATTGCCGGCCCTAGCTGCTCGGCTCCATCGACCAGCCCGGCTTTTCTAGTTTTGCCTCGCTGCGCACGTTGGCTTCGCGTGGCTCGCTCGCTTTAGTCCACCGATCCTTTGCTTTTGAGATCGGACTCTCTAGGAGGTACCAGGAAGCAGACGCGGCAATCACCGCGAGCGCAAAAACTAAACTGAATCCTGGCCAATTATTTACGCGCAGACTCGACCGATCGAAAAGCGGCCATCCAAAATGAGTTGCAGTTGCGTTGGCAAGCAAATACGCAGGCGTCTGAAGAACGTAGATTCCATACGAGATTTTTCCAAGAAACGGCAGCGGCCCGCTTCTCAGCCAAACTGTTGACCGTGTGTCACGGTATCGCAACACCCAAAGTAAAAACGCGCCAAAGGCCAACGCAACCACCGAATATCCGAAAGTCACAATTCTTCCGGCCAGAAAAGTGTAGCCACCCCACGCCATGTACGCGCAAAGCGTCGCCATCGTCGCGGCCATGAGAATCGTCACGCGTGCTGGGCGAATTTTCCACGGGCTTTGCCGCGCGCGCAACGCCAGCAGAGCTCCCACGGCGAGACTATCCAGCCGAAACGGCAACGAAACATAT
Source organism: uncultured Acidobacteriota bacterium (assembly GCA_963778235.1). Classification (GTDB taxonomy): domain Bacteria; phylum Acidobacteriota; class Terriglobia; order Acidiferrales; family UBA7541; genus DASTCZ01. The sequence continues at coordinate 2,031,369 of CAVZTQ010000004.1, forward strand.
TCCACCAGCGGGTAGTTGGGCTTCCATAAGTAAACGGCCAACCGCAGCGGCCCAGAAAGAGCAATCACGCCTATCAAAATTTTGAAAAGCCGTTCAGGATTCAAATTCCGCACTAGAAAAGGGAAAATCAAATAAAACTGTTCCTCGATCTGCAAAGACCAAAGTGGCGCGAGAAACAGCGGAAGACTTGCGCTGAACTGAGGCCCAAAATTCCCGATGTAAAAAAAATACCACCACACTTCATTCACGAACTGATGCCGCGATCCAATATGCCAACCGATGTAAATCAAACTTCCGATTCCGAGAAGCGCATAGTACAAGGGAAAAATCCGAAAAATTCTGCGGATGTAGAAATTCCGATAGTAGAGCGGCTTTTTCCGCGCATCCAACAGAAGTCCGGTGATCAGAAACCCGCTTAGAACGAAGAAGAGATCCACTCCCATCCATCCAGCGCTCTTCACTTTCCAAAGCAGCGATCCCTCTCCACTGTAAGGAGCGAAATGGATCAGCAACACCAAAATTACAGCCAGCGCGCGCAAACCATCCAGCTCAGGAATGTATCCCCGAACGTTCAGTTCAGCAGGCACGTGGCTACCGGAAGCAGTGACGCTGACTCCTGATGGATTCAGCGTGTCCGCAGTAGAGACACTCATTCAGTGACCTCACCAACGCGATAAGCAACGCACACTTGGCTTCGCGTTATCAGAAAACTAATGTTTGAAAGATGGGTGGCTTCGTCCAGTAGATCTGGATCGGAAAACGATCTCCGAGATCTACGATTCGATAGCTCGGCTGACTACAAGAGGGAAACTTCTGAGGGAGGTGCGCGGCCTGCGTGGGAACATACGAAAGAACTGAGTGGAAATCCTGCATCTGAAACCAAAATCGAATCGACGTACTGCCCGAGATTTGCACGCGGCCGTATTTTTAGCCAAAATCCTGCGCGCGATTGCGGCGTAACGCCGAAATTATCGTTTACATCATTCGGAGACGACCCAAAATTTGTTCCGGAATTCCTGAACGCATCCGGGAATAAAGCCGGATCGGCTTTTGAAAAATGGCCCTTTCCATCGTTAAGCAGTACCGCTAATGATTCTTTGTTCCCGCGCGTCGAGAGAATCAAGTCAACGGCACGATCTCCGTTCACATCTCGCGCTGCGATTAACAATCCACCGAAAGGCCCCACAACCTGAATTGATTGCCGCGTCGCTGCCGAAAACTGAACATCAATCCAATAGTTAGCGCTGCCGAAGGCGTTTAACCCAGATCGAACGCTGGCCAAATCTGGCCGCAAATCTCCATCTAGGTCCGCGATCGCAAATTGAGAGCCGGATCCAACAGAGGTAGTTTGCAGGGACGGAACAGCAGCAGCCTGCGAAGTGCTGGTTCCGGCCAAACCAACGGCAATTAATAAGGTAATCCAAAGAAATGAAATGCGCGAGATTCTGCGGTTACGGCTCGGAGCTATCCGGTGGCTTAATTTTCGCGATGTGTCAGATTGGAGCATTCCCAAGTACCGATTCGGGAACCTAGCATGTTTTTTCGCACGTCCACCAGAACCATTCAGAATTCACGTTCCATATCTCCAACATTGGACCGTTTCGATCAGCCGGCGCGGACGCCCCGCATGTCCCGTAACTCGTTTTCGTGTAATATATTGCGACGAGAAATAGGAGCGTAGCTCAGTGGTAGAGCAGCGGCCTTTTAAGCCGTTGGTCGTGGGTTCGACCCCCACCGCTCCTACCAAATCATTCTCGGCTGCTTCAATATCGAGTACTCAGCTTTGTTCATACTTCTGGTGATCCCCGATTCGCGCCAGGCTAGGTAACAAATCTCAGGAGAGACTGCACACTTTTGGCTCCGATTATTAACGCGCAGGAATTGTCGAAACGGTTCGGAAGCACGCCGCTTTTCCGCAGCGTCTCGTTCACTATTTCCGAAGGCGATCGCATCGGATTGATTGGTCCGAATGGCTCGGGCAAATCCACGTTGCTGGAAATTCTAGCGGGCCGTGTGAAGCCGGATAGCGGGGAAGTTGCCACGCGGAAACGCACGCGCCTTGCAATTGTTTCGCAGATTTCTGAATTCGCCGAAGGAGCCACAGTTCGCTCGGTGATTGAAGATGCGCTGGATAACGATGGCGTACCCGAAGCACAGAAGGCCGCGCGAATGGCGGAGAATTTGGGGCGCGCTGGATTTGTGGATTTGGACACGCTTACCTCGACCCTTTCCGGCGGATGGAAAAAGCGTTTGGCGATTACCGAAGCGCTTGTAAAGCATCCGGATATTTTGCTGCTCGATGAGCCGACAAACCATTTGGATCTCGCTGGAATCAAGTGGCTCGAAGGCCTTCTGCAAAACGCTCCGTTCGCTTGTGTTGTGGTAAGTCACGACAGATATTTCCTCGAAAATATTGCGAACGAAATGGTGGAGCTGAATAAAATTTACAAAGATGGTTCGTTGCGTGTGCAAGGGAACTACAGCACGTTCCTTGAAAAGAAAGAGGAGTATCTTCACGCGCAAAAGAAACGCCAGGAAGCTTTGGAAAATCTGGTGCATACCGAAATTGAATGGCTGCGCCGCGGCCCGAAAGCTCGCACCACGAAATCAAAGGCGCGCATCGGAAAAGCCCACGAATTGATTGGCGAATTGAAGGATCTGAATGTTCAGACCTCGGTTTCCACCGCGAAAATAGACTTCTCCGGTACGGAGCGCCAAACCAAGCAGCTCATTACTCTTGAAAAAGTTTCCTACGGCATTCCGGATCGCAAATTGTTCGACGGAATTAATTTCACCGTCGGACTCGGCATGCGCGTTGGACTTGTCGGTCCAAATGGCAGCGGTAAAACTACTCTGCTGCGTTTACTGCGCGGAGATATTGTGCCGGCAAAGGGAGAAGTTCGCCGCGCGGACCCGCTGCGCATCGTGTACTTCGATCAGAGCCGCGAATTGGATCCCGATCAAACTTTGCGCCGCGCGCTTGCCCCCGATAGCGACTCGGTGATTTATCAGGATCGCGTGATTCATGTTGCGTCCTGGGCGGCGCGATTTCTTTTCAGCGGTGAAGATTTAAACCAGCGCGTCGGACGGCTTTCCGGAGGCGAACGCGCGCGCGTGCTGATTGCTCAACTGATGTTGCAGCCTGCTGACGTTCTGCTTCTCGACGAGCCCACAAACGATCTGGATATTCCCACGCTCGAAATTCTGGAAGAAAGTCTGCTCGAATATCGCGGAGCGCTTGTGCTGGTCACTCACGATCGCTACATGCTGGATCGCGTTTCCACGGTCGTGTTCGGCCTTGATGGATTGGGAGGCGCCGAACGCTTCGCCGATTATTCTCAGTGGGAAGCATGGCAGCGAGCGCAAATTGCAAAGGGCGCGCAACGCGAAACTTCCGGAAAATCTGCGTCCACTAAAACGAGTTCATCAAATTCATCTTCGGCTTCCGATACAAATCCAAAGAAAAAACTATCATATCTCGAAGTGCGCGAACTGGAAATGATGGAACAAAACATCGCCAAGGGCGAAGAGGAACTGAATCTTTGCCGCGCCGAAATGGAAGATCCCGCGGTGATGAGCGAGGGTCCTCGGCTCCGCAAAGCCTGCGCCCGAATGGAAAAGGCGCAAGAAGCGGTCGATACGCTTTATGCGCGCTGGGCTGAGCTGGAGCGGAAGAAGGGCTGAGCGCCGATACTCGTTTATCCCACTTAGAATCAATAAGTTACGTCTGTCTCGGGTTGATCATCTCCTTAACCATTTAGTTACCCCCCTGTTTTTGTTATGAATATAAAAACAAAGGACTTACAGGCGCGAAATATGCTAAGAATTTCATTCTAAAGGACTTAGCATCTTACGTTGCCGTTAACAGAGGTGAGTTGTCAGTTGAGCTTTGCGAGCCGGTCCGCTGGTCGCAGCACGGTCGGCTGGGCCGCACGAATTTGGCTGGTCGCTTTAGGATTTGCCCGTTATCAGCTTTGTGGATTGTCGCCTGTGGCGAAAGTGACCGCATCTGTACTCTAGGACGGTTGATGATTGGGTCATAGGCCAGTCTCAAGTTTTCGGCATTGAAAATGTTCGTAGAGATTCTGAAGCCCGCGAAGTACACAGGCTGAAGCGTGTGCCACTTATTCTGCGCGCCACCAATCGGAGCGGATCTCATGATTGGGAACGACTTCGGTCGGAACTCCGGGAGCTGGAGACCAGAGTTTTATTTTTGTGGCGTCGGCTATTTCGGTGAGGCGTTGGATTGGTTGACGCCAACCGTGGAGCGCTAAATTAAAAAGGCCCCAGTGAATGGGCATCAGCAGGCCAGTCGCGCCCATTTTCTGAAATGCTTGTGCGGCGCCGTCTGGGCCCATATGAATTGATTTCCAGAGTTCGTTGAAGGCTCCGATTTCGAGCATGGTTAAATCGAACGGGCCAAATTGTTGGCCGATTTCAGAAAAACCTTCCCACAATCCTGAATCTGCGCCGTAATAAATGTTGTGTCGATTTCCTTTTATTATGAATGATGACCAGAGCGTGTTAAAGCGGTCGAAAATTCCGCGTCCGGAAAAATGGCGGGACGGGAGCGCGGTGATTTTCAGTTCGTTGTTTTGGAATTCATGGCCAATTCTTTGATTTTTCACCGCGATCGATTCGGTCCAATCGAGTTCCGCGAGTTTCTCTTTTTTCACACCGAACTTGCGCAACAGTTTTCCAACTCCGAGTGACGTGATCCATTGCGCGTTTGTAGTTGCGTCAAGCCGGGCGAGTTTGCGGATAGTTTCTTTGCCGAGATGATCGAAGTGGTCGTGAGAAATTATTACGGCGTCGATTGGCGGCAACTCGTCGAGAGGTAAAGGTGAGGCGAAAAAACGCTTCGGGCCGGCGAAATTTACAAAAGATGCGCGCTTATCCCAAACGGGATCAATCAGGATTCGCAGGCCGTCAATTTCGATGAGCAGGACCGAGTGGCCCATCCAGGTGATGCGAAGTCCGGTGGCTGGAGGGCGTTTGTAGATTTGAGAATCGGTGCGGAATGGGCCTAGCTTTTTGCGCGGGACGAGTTCTTCTTTGTTGGCGAGGCGGAGCTTTAGAACTTTGAACGCCAGATTGAAGCCGGCAACTTTTGATGGGATCGGATTTTGAAATTTGCCGTTGATTATTTTCGCGCGAGCGAGCAGGGGCATGAGGATTGGATGCAGCGCAAGCGAGAGTGGGCAGATTGAAGTGTTGAGGCAGAGAATCAAGGAGACAAGGAAGCAGAGAAAAGGCGAATTCAAGGGCTTCCAACGCAGAGGCGCTGAGGACGCTGAGACGAGCGGAGAAAAATTAAGATGAAACGCCAATCAGGCGATCGGCCCCTCCTAACCCGCGCGAAGGAGAAGAGTGGGCGGTCCCGCGGCGGCTTGCACTGCGCAGACCTGAACAGAAAGGTCTGCGCCAGCCGGGTTTTACGACCGAGTCTACTTTTTTCGTGAGCTACGGATGACGGCGTAGGCGTGAGCTAGTTCAGCGCCGAAGAGAAGAATTTGCGCAGAGTAATAAACCCAGATTAGAAAAATTACGAGTGAGGCGGCAGCGCCGTAAACGGACGCGAGAGCGGAGTGTCCTAAATAAAACCCGATAAGCACTTTGCCAATGGTGAAAAGAAGCGCAGTGAATGCCGCAGCAGGTAAAACGTCGCGCCATTCGATATCTGTCTCGGGAATGAATTTGAATACGAGCGCGAAGAGCGCCGTGATCATGCCGAGAGAAACAAAAAAGCTGATGATTTCCCAATGAAGAATCGTGGACGGAAGAGCTTTATCGACGAATTTTTCAGCCGCCGCTAAGCTGGCAGTTACGATCAAGAAAAACAACACGAGAATCCCGGTGGCCGCAACGAGAAGAAATGACCAGAGTCGTTGAAAGATCGCGACGATCCAAAAACTTCTTTTGCTAGCGCCCACTTTCCAAATTAAGTTCAGGGCGTCCTGCAGCTCGATGAACGCTCCCGAGACGCCGGCAAGAATTGTGAGAATGCCAATGGTCGTCGGGAACCAGCCGATCGCGGGGCGATTGGTAGTGCTTTGGAGAATGGACCGGATTGCGGCAGCTCCCTGCATTCCGATTAATGCTTGTGATTGGTGGGCCAGATCGGCGTGAGCGACGCGTTGGCCCAGCACGAGCGCGGCCATGGAAACGACCACGACCAAAACAGGAACGAGAGAAAATAAAGTGTAAAAGGCCAGCGCCGCGCCGAGTCTGGGAGCGTTATCGGAAAGCCACGCGTTGCCCGCATGCGAGAAAATGGCGGCGAGAGTTCTGAAGACAGTATTTGGTGAAGTTCTTTTTGCCAAAGTGCGGTTCCGGTAATTGAGATTGCGAGATGCGGCTATCATACCGAGTGATTGCAAGTTGGTGCGGGAAATGATTTGGTGATGGTGCGAAATGGGAGGCGGGCAGATCGCGGACCCGGTCCTACAATGAAAACAGCGCCGATCGGGAGATCGGCGTTCCCGGGGGAGTGCACCGACAGGAGTGTCGGTGCTACTTGCCCCTATTTCGGAAGTGCAAAAAGTTGGATTGTGCCACCGGAATCGATTGCGAGATTATTTCCGTTGGGGGAAAGAGCTAGTCCCCAGATTTGATGGAGACGTTCGGCTTTGATTTCCAGCGTGTAGATCCATTGCGAGGCGGTCAAGTCGTAGATTTGAACGTCGGATGGAAATTCGGCGGGGATGTCTCCGGTGGACATATGAACAGCAGTGGCGTTGTTGGCGCCACTCCGCACAGCAAGGTTGGCGGCGCGCTGCTGTTCTTCGACAGTCTGCGGCGGAACGCCGCTTGACGCTGATGGTGGAACGAAATGCTCAGATTGCAGGTGCGATTTGTTTGAAGCAATGGCGACGCGCAGCCCGTTTGCGGAAGGGCGAACGGGCCGGCCGAGCTCGTCGATCCATTCAACGGTTGCAGAAAACTCCTGCGTGAAGCGGACTTTTCCGGCGCGATCGAGAATGCTCATGTAAGTGGGCGAATACATGACGAGCAGTTCGTTACTGATAAATTGCGGGATGCCGACGCACGGACTGCAAATTGTATGAGTGGTGCGCGCTTGATCGGGATTCAGAATCCGGCCCGTGGCTGGCGCGGGAGGTGCGCCGGGCATGGCGACGCCGTATTGAACGTACGCCCCAGTGGGATTATTTTCGCGAAGATCATTTCCGCCTGGCAATTTTTCCGGCGCGAGGATTCCGTTATCGGAAGCGGTGAAAATTTCGAGAGTGCTGCAAGACCGCGGAGAAAAATCCAGAGTATCGGTTTGGATATTCAAGCAGAGCGCGGAATTTCCATACAGAAATTGGACGACGAGAGATTTATTGGTGGGCGATTCGGCGATTCCGCCGAGGTCTGCGGTTGAAGCATGCAGGTCAGAAAGAGAAAGTTCTTTTAGTTGATTCCAATCGGCGGAATACGAAACGATTTTTTCCGTGGTGAATAAAAGGAAACCACCGCTGGCGCGTGGAAAAATTCCGGCACTCGGATTTTCGATTGGCCAATCGAGCGTCTGGACTACTTTTCCAGTGAGCGCATCAAGGAAAATTGCGTGTAATCGATAAGGACGGACATGATTTGGATCTTCGCGGCGCTGGAGATCAAGAATATCTTCGCGCGTGACGAAAGTGGCGGCGACAACGGTGTCACTGACGAAAGAAATTGTGTCGAAATTTGCGAAGTTGCGGCGGCGTTGAAGATCGGAGCTATTTGTGGGATAGCCTTGGGATTGCAGGTCGATGCACCAGAGCGGGTGATCGCTGGTGGCGTGCACTTCTTTTATTTTCGGTTTTTGGGCGAAGGATGGTGCGGCTATTAGGAGCGCGCAGATGAGGATTGCTATGCGTTTGTTGCGGCGCGGTGTCGGTAACGCGTGCATATGATGCGGAGGATAGCACTGATTCATGGATGGGTAGACACCGATTGGAACGTGGGGGTGCCGGCGAATGAGTGCGAATTTTTAGAAGGATTGTTCGGAAAAAATAGTGCGCCAATCAGGCGATTGGCGTTCCCGGGGAGAAACTTAAAGCCGGGTGGCTTGGGAACTTCGCCACCCGGATTTTTTCTGAGGAGAAACCCGCTTGCGGAATTAATTCGGCATCAAAACTGTGTCGATGACCTGGATGACGCCGTTGGATTGGAAAACATTTGCGATGGTGATGGTGGACATGCCGCCCTTTTCGTCGTGCAGAACGATTTTGCCGTCATGCGCCATTGCCCAGAGCGAGCCGCCTTCCACTGTCTTCAATTCGGCTTTGCCATTTCCCGCCTTGATGAGCTTCATGATGTCGCCGGTGCTGAGTTTGCCTGCGACGACGTGATAGGTGAGAATTTTGGTAAGCATCGCTTTATTTTCCGGCTTCACGAGCGTGTCAACAGTGCCGGCCGGGAGCTTGGCGAAGGCTTCGTTGGTTGGCGCGAAAACTGTGAAGGGGCCGGCGGACTTCAGCGTGTCGACCAAGCCTGCGGCCTTCACGGCTGCTACGAGCGTGGTGTGATCGGCTGAGTTTACGGCGTTGTCGATGATGTCTTTGGTGGGGAACATTGCTGCGCCGCCAACCATGGGATCTTTTTGTGCCGCGGCGAAACCGACGCCGACGAGGAACAGAGCGCAAAGTGCGAAAGCTAGAATTCGTGACTTCATTTTTGTGTCTCCTTTTTGATTTGCTACTTACACCTGGAGTACGAGGGGCGCCGGGATTTGGATTTAGGAGATTTGAATTATTTTTTGAGTGGATGGGGCTGACGTAGAAGGGGCATTTAAACGCAGAGACGCAGAGGCGCTGAGTCCCGAAGTATCGGGAGCGGAAGGATGCATTAAGATGGATGAATATGAGTTGGGGAGAGTTGGATGAGTGATTTTGTGGGAAAGACGAGATGGGGTGCTGCGCCTTGGGTAATTGATTTTAGGTCGTCGGCGGATTTGAGTGCGATTCCGGCCGAGGTGGATTTTGCGATTGTGGGCGGAGGATTTACCGGGCTGGCTGCGGCGGCTTGTTTGCGGCGGATGGATACGTCGAAGAGCGTGGCGGTGTTTGAGGCGGAGACGATTGGCGCGGGGGCGAGCGGACATACGGGCGGGATGTGTCTTGGAGATACGGCGGTTGGGCCGATGCCGGGATTGGGCGATGTGCTGCGCGGATTTTCTGAATTGTTGCGCGAGTTGGAAGTGGATTGCGACCTAAATTTGCCGGGCGCGTGGGAATTGGCGCGGAAGAAGGGCGGAGCGGCGTCAGCAATTCATTGGAATGATTCGGGCGATTTGCATGTGGTGGAGGAAGTGGCGGGCGGGAGTATTGATTCCGGAAAAATGGTAAGTGGTTTAGCGCGCGCGGCGGAAAAATTTGGCGCGAGGATTTTTGAAAATGCGCCGGTAGAGGATGTGTCATTTAGCGCGCAGATTTCTTTGCGTGTTGCGGGGCGGGAAGTGAAGGCGCGGCGCGTTTTATTCGCGACGAATGCGCAGTCGCTGGAGTTGAGCGGACTAGCGGGGAGCGCGCAATCGAAATTTACTTTGGCGTTGGCGACGGAGCCGCTGAGTTCGCAGCAACTTGAAGCGATCGGATTGGCGTCGCGAAAGCCTTTTTACACGGTGGACTTTCCTTATTTGTGGGGGCGGTTGCTGAATACGAATGCGGTGATTTTCGGAAGCGGGCTAATTCATTTTAAGGATTGGCGCGAAGTGCGTTCATTGGAAATTGATTCGGGCGAAGCAGGCGAGTTGATGGCGCGACTGGCAAAGCGCGTGCATGGATTGCATTCGGCGCTGCGGGATGTGAAGGTAACGCATCGTTGGGGCGGGCCGATTTTAGTTGCGGCGGAATGGGAGCCGGTGTTTGTGCGGCATCCTCGGAGTGAGAATGCATTTGTGTTGGGCGCGTACAGCGGACATGGCGTGGCGCTTTCGGTTTATTTGGGAAGTTGGGTGGCGGAGGTGATGTTGGGGCGGAGAGAATTGCCGAAGTGGGACGGCGCCGCGGAATGATGTGCGTTATTTGCGGACGTAAAGCGAGACGGAGACATTCTTAAACTGTTGCGATGAGGATTGTTGAAAAGATTTGTCGAGTAGTTGCGTGGCGCTGGAATTGACGAGCCAATCTACGGTCCACAGACGATTAACGTCTTTCGTTTTGAACTTCACCATCGGAACGTTGGGGACACCCTCGAAATCGCGAATCGTGATTTGATCTCCGTGAGACGGGAATAAGATGTTTTGCAGAGGCGCGTTGGTGTCGCGCGTTGAATAATATTCAAAGACGGCGCGCGCGGAGCCGTTGTTGAACAGGATGGCGTCGCCCGGTTGAAGATTTGTGGAATAAAATTGTGCGGCAGAGCGCCAGTCTTCGTCACTTTGCTCGGCGGTCGGATAATAGTTGTAAACGCTCCACGCGGAAAGCGCGACCAGAATCGCGAGTGAGACGACGCGCCATTTGGCGGAGACAATCGCCAATCCGCGCGCGAGGACTAACGCCAGCGCAGGAAGGCTGACGGCCATATATCGCGGAACGAAGACTGGTCTTGCGAGAGAAATTGCCAGCGTGATGACGGGGGGAAGAATCAGCCAGAGTGTGATTACGCCGAGAGAAAATGTTTTTTCAGAATTATTTTGTTTTTGAGATTCGAGAATTAGAAGCGCGATGACAGCGGCGACGAGTGCGAGTGAAAGTGCGAGCATTACCACGCCGGCTTTTCCAGTGAAGACCAGAAGGAAATCGTAGAACTCGTGGGCCGTTGGAAATTTCACCCAGTCGAGTTGATGATTTTGGGAATTAGCTTGAAGAAATGCGACGACCGGCAGGATGAGAAGTGTGAAAAGCGTCGCGCTGACGAAAATGTTGCGCCAGGGAATTGGACGTCGCCAGACAATTGCGGAAAGAAAATGCGCGGTTACAACAAGCGCTGCGAAGAAATGCAAATAAACTGCGACGGCGCTGACGACTGCGTAGAGCGCCCACTTATTTTGCGACGATGATTGGGATTGAGAGTCGACGGCATTGACGAAGCACCACGTGGCAAGAATCACAGCGAGTGAAACCAGCGCGTAGCTGCGCGCTTCCTGCGCGTAACGGATGTGAAAGACATTTAGAGCGAGCAAGATGGCGGCAATGGCTCCGGCGTTGCGGTCGAACAATCGTTTGCCGAGAAAATAGATGGCGGTTACGGCGGCCGTCGAGGCGATTGCAGAAAGCGCACGCACCGCGGTTTCGCTGTTGCCGAGATGCAGCCAGCCGCGAAGCAGAAGATAATACAAAGACATATTGCCTTCGCGACGCCAGAGTATTCCTAAAAAATCAGACCATGACAGGCGGGCGATTGCGACACTGATTCCTTCGTCCACCCAAAAGCTGCGTCCCCCCAGCGCGTGGATGCGAATGATCAGAGCGATGGCGGAGATTGCCGAAATAATTGCCGCATCGAGCCATCGCGGAGCCTGTTCAGAGCGCGATGGCGAGGCGGGCGGAGGCATGGGCTAAAGTTACGCGAGCGAACGCAGGTCTTCAAGGATTTACGGGCGCGATGTTTCGGAAGAATGCATCGCGGCGAAGTGGCTGACGCGCTATTCGTAGCGAAGAGTCTCGATGGGATCAACTTTCGTGGCGCGGCGTGCCGGAATGTAGCTGGCTGCGAGCGCGACGATAGTCAGGATTGCTGTGACGACTGCGAATGTTGCCGGGTCGGTGGGAGTTACGCCGAAGAGCAGAGTGGTCATCAATCGAGTGAGTGCGAAGGCGGCGACGAGACCGACGACAACTCCGATCAGCGCGAGGCCGGCGCCTTGTTTCATTACGAGAGAGAGAACGTCACTGGGTTGCGCACCGAGGGCCATACGCAAGCCGAATTCGCGCGAGCGGCGCTCGACGGAATAGGAAATTACTCCGTAAATTCCGATGGTGGCGATGGCGAGGGCGACGCAGGAAAACAGCGCGAGCAAAAGTGTAAGGAAGCGCGGGCGCGATTGCGCGGCGCTCAGCACGTCATCCATTAATCGAATTTGCGAAAGCGGCAGACCGGAATCGATGGCGTTTATTTCCTGGCGGACAGCGCCAGAGAGTGAGCGCGGATCTCCTTTGCCGTGGAGAATTGCATACATATTTCGATTGCCGGAACCTTGCGGCTGGAGAAACGGCAAATAAATTTCGGTGCCGGTGGGGCGATCAAGTCCGGCGTTTTTCACGTCGTCCACAATTCCAACGATTGTGCACCAGGGATCGGACATGCCCGGGCGGATGCGGCGGCCGACGGGATCCTGACCGGGCCAAAATGTTCTGGCCATGGTTTGATTGATGATGACGACGTCGGGGGCGCCGTGAATGTCACGGTCATCAAAAAGACGTCCGGCCATCAAGTGAATTCCCATCGTAGAAAAATAATCCTTCGAGACGTTCTGATAATAATCCACGTTTTGAATTGGGCCATTTTGCTGCTTCACGAAACCTTCGATATCCGTGTCATTCATATTCGGCGGACGCTGCGGCGCGAGGCCTGAAGCCAGCGCGGCGGATTCAACGCCAGGAAGCTGACGCAGGCGTTCTTCAAGACGCGAAAAAAATGCGTCGGCTTGTTCATTTTTTGCGTAGGTGGCGCGCGGTAACGCGATGCGCATGGTGATGACGTTCTGCGGATTCATGCCGGTGTGAACTTCCTGCAATTTCCAGAATGCGCGGACCATGAGTCCGCATCCGATTAAGAGAACGAGCGCGAGGGCGAGTTCGCCGGACACGAGAATGCGGCGAAACATTTGCGCGCCAGAGCCGCCCGTTGTGCTGCCCGCGGTATTTTTCAGCGAGTCAGTGAGCTGCTCGAAAAATAACGGGAAAAATGGCGCGAGCCCAAAAAGTATTCCGGTGACGATGGAAGTGCCAAGCGTAAACAGAAGAACGCGCCAATCCATTCCGATTTCCGCGGCGCGCGGAAGTCCGCCGGCGTTGGTGAGTTGAATGAGGCGCAGTCCGCCAAAGGCGAGACCGAGGCCAAGAATCGCGCCGATGAAGGAAAGTAGAACACCTTCAGTTGCGAATTGACGAGCGAGGCGGCCAACGTTTGCACCAAGCGCGCTGCGAATGGCGATCTCGCGACGGCGTGCTTCGGCGCGGGCGAGCAAAAGATTTGCGACGTTGACGCAGGCGATAAGCAGCACGAACGCTACGGCGCCGAGAAGCATCAAGAGAGCCGGGCGCACACTGGAAACAACTTCTGCCTGCAACGGGAAACTGACGAGCGTGTGGTTGGCAGGGGTAAACGCATGAATCTTTGGCGCTTTCTTTTCGCCGTAAGCTTGGACTAATGCGGAGAGTTCGCTTTGCGCCTGCGACGGCGTGATGCCATTTTTCAGACGGCCCAATAAATAAAAACTGTGAGAGCTAGGGCTACCGGGACTTGCGGGATCGATTTGCAGAGGAGTCCAAATTTGCGGCGGATCCACTTCGCCCGGAGGGAATTCAAATCCGCGCTTCATCACGCCGATGATCACGCACTTCACGCCGTTGTAAGTGGTTTCTCGGCCCACGATATTCGGATCGCCGCCAAAAACGCTTTGCCAGGTTCCATAGGAAATATCGGCAACGCGGGTAGCGCCGGGAAGATCATCGGATGGAGAGATTACGCGGCCAAGAGACGGTGTGACGCCGAGTGTTTCGAGAAGTCCGCCGCTGACGAGGCCGGAGGTGATGCGAACGGGCTGAGTTTCACCGGCAATATTTGCGCCGCTGGTAATCCACGCGTCCAGAGTTGACCAGGATTTCGTATCGCGCCGAAGATTCAGAAATTCCGGGCCAGACGCCCAGAAGCGATGGAGTCCGCCATTCGGAAATGTGGGGAACTCTGTGTAGATGCGTACAAGTTGCTCGGGATGCGTGTAGGGAAGCGGACGCAGGAGTACGGCGTTGACGACGCTGAAGATTCCCGTGGTGGCGCCGATGCCGAGCATCAGGCAGAGGACGGCCGCGATGGTGAAGCCGGGATTTTTCGCCAGCATGCGAATTGAGAAGCGAACGTCCTGCCAGAAAGTTTCCACTAAAGCCTCCGACTCGCTGCTCGCGATTTCGCAGTGCGATGAAACACCCGCGCTTACAGAGTATGACGCGCGAAGGTGCGTTACGTCTCTAAGAGAATTGAGGATTTATCGGATTGGAGGGCGGGTGGAAAACAAAACAGGCGCCCCGGTGAAACCCGAGGCGCCCGTTTTGAGTGTTACGTTTCTAGTTCGTGTTAGCGAACTAGAACTTGATGTTGGCCCCGATTTGGAACAAACGCTGCGTCAGGAAAATCGAATTGCTCGCAGACGTGATGGTGTTAAAGCTCGATTGATACGTAAGCGTCTGTGCTCCGTTCACGCCACCAGACGGCGCAGTCCCGCCGCTGGCCGAGAGCAGAGTGCTGTTCAAGCCCGTCACGTTCAGGTTGTTAAACAGGTTGAATACCTCTGCGGACACTTCAAACTGCACGCGTTCGCGAATATGGAAGCTGCGCGCCACCTTGATGTCCGTATTCAGAATATTCGGGAAGCGGAAGATATCGCGGCCGAGGAAAGGAACGCGATTCGATCCGTTTGCACCGATGATTCCGAGCGTAGTGCCGGGGCCGTTGCTGCTGACGCCGCCTGAGAACGGCAATCCTGTTGAGATGGTCTGAACCGGAGCTATCGTCCAGCCGTATAGGACCCAGTGAGCGATCTTGTTGGAATCGCTGCCGGCGAAGAACTGTGGTTGGTAAATGACTGCGGCCAGGAATCGCTGGCGAACGTCGAACACGGAATTGCCGCGATCCTGCGCAATGTTGTTCGGGCTCAACGGCGTGCTGCTGGAGATAATCGCCGAAGAGAACTGGTCCGTGTCAATTGCGTGTGACCACGTGTAGCTGGATTGCACTTGCAAGCCGTGAGACATCCGGCGGGTCAACTGCACGACGCCAGCGTTGTACCAGGACTTGGCTGAAGTGCTGAGTTCCGCCATCGTTTGGAACTGTTTGTTGGGACGTGCCGCGGTGCCTCCCGGATAGAACGGAACCAGAAAGGTGGATCCGACGGCCGGCAGTTGAGCCTGGATGCTCGCATTGTTCAAAGTTGGCAATGTGCCGCCAACGGTGAAGAGGATGCTGCCGTTTTGCGGTGGCGCGTTGGTATCGATTCCCAGCGGCAAGAAACGACCGTAGGCGCCGAGGTACGAAAGCGAGACGACCGTGTTCGGCGCGATCTCGTGTTCCACGACCGCATCGAACTGATCAATCTGCGGCAAGCGGGCATTTGGTGCGAAGTAAACGATGCTCGGCAAGCCGGCAGTGCCGAAGAACGCATTGTTGATTTGTGGATAGATCGGTGCGCCAGGGGTAAAGGTACCCTTGGCATTGTTGGCGCCAGTCGTGGGGAAGATGGTCTGAGCGATCTGGCTGCCAGCGGCACCGTCTTGTGAGATGGCACCATAGATCTGGTCATTGGTGATGCGGCCGTAGTAGATGCCTGCGCCGCCGCGAAAGACCGTCTTTCCGGTTCCGAAGATGTCCCAAGCGAAACCTGCACGGGGACCGAAGTCCTTGTTGTCATGCGGCATAAAACCGGTCGCCGGGAAATTCGGGTTCGGGATCGGATTCGTCGGCATGAACTCATGTTCGTATCGGAGACCGAAGTTGATGGTGACACGGCGCGTGACATGGTAATCATCCTGGAAGAACACAGAAGCATCCCAAGTACGGAAATTGAAGCCAGCTGGTCCGAATCCCTGCGCGAAGCTGCTGTAGCAGGGGACGAAGACCAACGTCAGAGCTGGAGGAGCCGCTTGCGATTGGCAAAGCATGCCAACCGTCGAGGGGAGGCCGCCCGGGTTGAGCGACGGGTTCTTCAACGCCGTGTAGTCGGTGATGTAGTCCGCCATGTTCGTATAGTTGTAAATGCCGAATTGCTCGAAGAGATTGCTGATCTTGTCGCCGGAGCGGAAGGTGTCAAAGCCGACCTTCAGGAAGTGCTTGCCCTTGTTAAAGGCAAACGTATCGGCAACCTGATACTTCGTCTCTGCCGGCAACGCGCCGCGGTTCAGAAAGTTCGGCACGCCGAAGGTAAAGGCAACGCCTGCGGCGTTGTTGATACTGTAATTGCTGAAGGTGACGCCGGGAGAAAAGCCCGTCGCACTGGACACTGGTTCACCGGCAACAGGTGCAGTGGTGTTTTCAAACTCGAAGTCACGCCCGTAGATGAAGCGCAATTCGTTTGTGACCGACGAGCCCCAATTGGAAGTCCAGCGTCCGAGTGCGGTATCGCCCTTCACATAGTCATTACCGAAGCTGTCCGTGCCGCGGCTGACGTTCGTGGCGGTTTGGATGCCGAAGGGTGAATTCCAACGAAGGCGATTGTAAGACAGCGTGATGGTGTTGTTGTCGTTCACGTGCCAATCGACCTTGGGGAAATAAATTGATTGGTCGCCTTTGCGCGCGACCTGACCAGTCATCGAAGTCAGGAAAGAGAGCGCGGCGTTTGCCTGAGCGGCGGAAATACCGCGGCAGAAAAGTTGCTGGCCAATCGTGTAATTGTTCAGTCCGCTGGTGACGCCGTTGTTGCCGCTGAATGTAGCGTCAAACGGCGCACCGCCTACGGTGTTATTGCAGCTTGAGGCCGTGCCGGGCGCTCCCGTTGGTGCCGTGACAGCTGTGGCGCCGGTGCCGGTTGCTGTGAAGCCCTGGAAAAATGTTGCCGGGCCGTTCGGAATTGCGACGCCGGGGAAGGTTCGAATCACGCCGTCGCCGCTGAAATACCAGAACAATTTATTCTTGATGAGCCAGCCGCCGACATCGCCGCCGAACTGATTGCGCTGATCCTTCGGCTTCAGAGGAGCGGTGACGAATACGCCAGGCGAAGTCTGGGTCGCGCCGGTGTTGAACGGAGCAAATCCACCCCACGCTGCGTCGCGATCGTAATAAAAGAGCGAGCCGTGAATGGAGTTGCTGCCGCTCTTGGTGACGGCGTTGATTACGCCGCCGGCCGACCGGCCATATTCCGCGGAGTAGTTCGAAGTATTGACCTGGAATTCCTGAACGGAATTCATGCTGATGGAATAGTTGATACGCGTGCGGCCTTTTTCTTCCGAGAAGAACGCCTGGTTGTTATCGGCGCCGTCCACGGTGTTGTTGTTCAGCAAGCCGCTGATGCCGCGGAAGCTGACGTCGCCGAAAGTGCCGTCCGGCACTGCTCCAGGAGAAGAGAGCGCGAGGTATGACCAGCGGCGAATGCTGATGGGAAGATTCGCCATCGCCGTCTTGTCATAGTTCGTTGACACGTCATTTGATTCCGTGTTGATGACGGGCGCCTGCGCAGTGATGGAGATTTTCTCCGCTTGACCTGCGAGCACCACCCCAAGGTTAATCGTGGTGGAACGACCGATTTCGACGATGACATTAGGTCGCGTGAGCTTTGCAAATCCGGTCGCGTCTACGTTAACTTCGTAGTTACCCGGCTGCAAAAAGCTGATGATATATTTGCCGTCGCTGTCCGTGATGACGGGCTTCGAGGTTATGTTGGTGGCAACGTTCCTCGCGGTGACACTGGCGCCCGCGATTGCTTTGTCCTGCGGGTCCGTAACGACTCCGTTTACCGCGCCGAATACGTTGCCCTGAGCATGAGCGGCAACAACAAACAGCATCAGCATTGCGCTGACGGCGAGGAGTCGAATTGCGAAACTTCTAAAACCAGATGACATTTCACTACCTCCTAGGATTCTGACAAGATTTCTCACCGGGCCGGACGGCCAGTGGCGTAAATCGAACAGACTGCGTTCGGTACTGTCGCCTTCCGCGAAGACTCGAGGGAAAATATGGAAGGACTGTGGACAGCCGAAGTAAAACTGAATTGCGACACCAATTTGCCCCACCCCATTACCAAGATACGTCTGCCAGCGTCGTACTGTTCCAATAAAGCTACGGTCGAAAATGCTTTGGTCGAACAAAGAGGGCGTCATTTCGCCCTGGACTAGCACCCAATTTCGTTAGCTCGACACTCTAGTGACAGCGGCCATCGATGTCAAGAGAGGCCCGGTGGAAAACTCTGCGAGCCAAAATCAGGCCGCAAAACGGGCCGAAGCCATGCAAACAGCTCCGGCGAGCACACATACTGCTCATCGAGTATGTGAAAGATACGCGGAAAATGTTACAAGCGGATTAATAAAGCGACACGAAGAAATTAAACAGGCGCTCGGGCACATTTGCGGAGGGCTCTCGCGTTTCCTCCGCGGCGAACGGCGTCCTTGCTGCGCTGCGGTACATACGTATAATGCCTAGGCCGGAGCGACGGGGGTGCTAGGCGCGTCGAACAGATCGAAACGAGGCAGCGTATGAGCGGGCGAGGGAAAAGAACATCTGAAAGTGATGCTCAGGCACACCGCGATTCAAAAACGCGTGCGCGAAATTGGAAAGCAGATTACGAAGGACTATCGCGGTCAGCGCGTACATCTTAATTGGAGTGCTGAAAGGCGCGTCGATATTTCTGGCGGATCTTGTGCGGACCGTGGATCTGGAGGTGTCACTGGATTTCATGGCGGTATCGAGCTACGGAAAAGGCACGCGCACTTCTGGTGAAGTGAAACTTTCCAAGGATTTGGATACGAGCATCGAAGGACTGAACGTAATTCTGGTGGAAGATATTTTGGATACGGGGTTAACGCTGGGATATTTGTGCCGCGTGTTGAAGCAACGCAAGCCGAAAGATTTGCGAATCGCGGCGCTACTGGATAAACCGGACCGCACGAGTGTTGAAGGAAGTGCACGCGGATTACATGGGATTTCAAATCCCGAACGAATTTGTTGTTGGATATGGATTGGATTATGCGGAGCGATATCGGAATTTGAAGGATGTGTGCGTGCTGTCGCTGCCGCCGGAATAGTTTTTTGAAATGGCCGGCGAAAGGAAGAGATGAAGCCCGTTGTTACAGCATCGGATTTGGAGCGCATCGCAGATGGCGGCGAGCTGGGCATTGCTTCGGACGCGCTGATTACTCCCCTGGCGCGAGATGAGGCGGCGCGACGGCGAATCACTTTGAAGATTGTGCGCGACGCTGAGGATAAGCCGATTGCCGGAGTGAATCCGACGGTGGTCGCGGCGAGCTGCTGCCGGGAATTGATGCGACAGGGCGAAAAGTTGTGGCGATTGCCGCGGATCACGGCGGCTATGAGATGAAAGAAAAGTTGGAACAGTATTTGAAGGATTGGGGATATGCGGTGATTGATTTGGGAACCGCGAATACCGACGCGGTGGATTATCCGGATTTTGCGGAAGCTGCCGCGGTTGCAGTGGCGAGCGGGCGCGCGTGGCGCGGAGTTGTGCTGGATAGCGCGGGAATCGGAAGCGCGATTGCCGCGAACAAGGTGCCCGGAGCGCGCGCGGCGCTATGCTATGATCGCGCAACAGCGCGCAACAGCCGCGAACATAATGATGCAAATATTTTGACGCTGGGCGCGAAAATGATTCCGCTGGAAGTGGCGCGCGAAACTTTGGCCGTCTGGCTGGAAACGCCGTTTGGCGGCGGGCGACATGCAAAGCGCGTGGATAAAATTCGCGCGCTGGAAGCGAAATACTCCGGAACGAAGAAAACTTCTTAGATCATGAATTTGAACGAGCTTAAGGCTTTTTGTTAAATCAAATGCCGCTTGATCCCGCACAACTCGAACAGCTTGTCCGGACCATCACGGAAGAAGTGCTGGGTTATCTGGGCGCGAGCGGAAGTGTGAATCTGGCCGGGTTGGATCTGGACGATGTGATTTGTCCGGGATGCGATCAGCAATGCGTTGAAAAATGCGCGCGGAAAACGCGAGCGGTAATTGATGCCGGCGCGGATCGGATTTCTTGCGGGCCTACTGCGCGGCCGGCGGAAGCAGGCGTGGCGGCGCTGATCGATCACACGTTATTGAAGCCGGACGCGACGCGGGACGACATTAAGAAACTTTGTGAGGAAGCGGCGAAATTTGGATTTGCGTCCGTGTGCGTGAATCCGTGGAACGTGGCGCAGGCGGCGGAATTGTTGCGCGGATCGTGCGTGAAAGTTTGCACCGTGGTGGGATTTCCGCTGGGCGCGACGTTGCCGCAAGTGAAAATTTACGAAGCGGAGCAGGCAATTAAGCTGGGCGCGCAGGAAATCGACATGGTGGAAAATATTGGCGCGCTGAAATCGGGCCGGGATGAAGTTGTGGAGCAGGACATTCGCGGAGTGGTGGAGGCTTGCCACCGGAGCGGCGCGATTTGCAAAGTGATTTTGGAAACGACGCTGCTGACGAATGACGAAAAGATTCGGGCGTCGGTTGCCGCGAAAAATGCCGGTGCGGATTTTGTGAAGACGTCCACGGGATTTGCTTCCGGCGGCGCGACGGCTGAGGACGTGGCATTGATGCGCGCAGCGGTTGGCGCGGGGATGGGAATTAAGGCGTCCGGTGGAATTCGCACATTCGATGACGTGAAGAAAATGGTGAGCGCCGGGGCTACGCGGATTGGCGCTAGCGCCAGCGTGAAAATTATTGAGCAGGAGCGTGGCGGGGAGAAGTCAGCGGCGCGAACGGCTGAAGCGCCTGAAAAAGTTGGCGCGAAATCGTATTAAGTTCGGTGGCGAAATTTTCTGCAGGGCAATCAATGACTGATGAATAATTCCAACGGACGTCTCGAACAGCAACTCGCATTCTTAGTTGAATCCGATCGCCTGAAGAATGTTTTGCGGCGGACTCTGCTTACGGATGCGTCGCGCAGAGAAAATACCGCGGAACATTCATGGCATTTGGCGTTGACTGCGATGGTGCTTGCGGAATATTCGGCGGCGCCCGTCGATCTGCCACGAGTTTTGCGGATGCTGATCGTGCACGATCTGGTGGAAATTGATGCAGGCGATACCTTTGCTTACGACAAGGAAGGCAACGCTACGAAGAAGGATCGCGAACGCCGCGGCGCTGACCGGATTTTCGGATTGTTGCCGGCCGAAATGGGAACAGATTTGCGCGGGCTGTGGGAAGAATTTGAAGCGCAGGTGACGCCCGACGCATGCTTCGCAAATGCGGTGGATCGTGTCGGCCCATTTTTGCAAAACACCGCGACGAACGGCGGAACCTGGCGGATTTACAAATTGTCGCGCGAAGAAGTTCTTGTGCGGATGGATCCTGTGCGCACGGCGCTTCCTGCCATGTGGCCGAAGGTGCTTGCCGCGATTGACACTTATTATCCTGCCGGTAATCCCGCGTAATTCGATTTTTCCGCCGGAATCTTTGAAATTAAAGAATTGTGAATCCTACTTTTCGAGTCGGCGCGTGCACCTGCTATAATGACGCGACGGAAAATTGGCTGTCGCGGTTACAGTCATCGCAGTAAATTCAATCCGAAATATGGAACCAACAGAACTTAAATCACCGTTCGATCTCCCTGCGGAAACGCTGGCGACGCTGGCTGAGATCGGACAGGAGCTTAATTCGTCTCTCGAACTGGACAAGGTTCTGGAGAAGACGGCGGAGCTCGTAAAAAGGCTGATTGATTACGAAATTTTCAGCGTGATGTTGATTGACGAAGAATCTGGACGGCTGTTCCACCGATTTGCGATTGGATATACGCCGGACATCATCGAAACGTGGCGGATTCCAATTGGACAGGGAATTACCGGAACCGCGGCGGCCACCGGTCTGGCCGTGCGCGTGGGTGACGTGAGTCAGGACGCGCGCTACTTAAATGCGTTTGATGCAGTGCAGTCTGAACTAGCCGTGCCGCTGATGTACAAAGGCCAGGCCATTGGCGTGCTGGATATTCAAAGCCGCCAGTTGAATTATTTCACCAAGGACCAGCAAAATATTTTGACGCTACTCGCCAGCCGCCTGGCAGTTGCGATTGAAAACGCGCGGCTGTTTCAACGCGCGCGCCGACAAGCGGAAACGCTGCTGGTGCTGAACGAGATCGCGCGCGAGACCAGTTCGATTCTGGATTTGGAAAAATTGTTAACGCGCGCCGCGGAACTCATCAAGCGCGTGATTGATTATCAAATTTTGAGCATCCTGCTTTACGACGAGGCGACGAAAACTTTTCGTCACCGGTTGGACGTGAAATACGGCCAGACAATTCAAGGAAAAATGCGCGTGGCGGCAACGGAAGGAATTGTCGGCGCAGCGGCGGCGTTGCGTCAGCCCGTTCGTGTGCCGGACACAACGGCGGACCCGCGCTATTTGATGGTGAATCCGGAAACGCGTTCGGAATTGGCGCTGCCACTGATTCACAAGAACCGTGTGGTGGCGGTGTTGGATTTGGAAAGTCCGGAACTGGATTATTTCAACGACGAGCACGTACAGGTGCTTTCGATTCTTGCGGCGCAGCTTGCCGTGTCGCTCGAAAACGCGCGGCTGTACGAGCAAGTGGCGCGCGACGAGTCTCGCATGGAGCGCGAACTGCAGGCAGCGCAGCGCATGCAGGGCGCGCTGCTGCGTCCCGTGCCCGTGGAAGATTTTGGATTGGATATTGCCGCGCGAATTAAATCGGCGCGCGAAGTTTGCGGCGATCTTTATGATTTTCTGCGCTACGGGCCGAATCAGGTGGGAATTGTGCTGGGTGACGTGAGCGGAAAAGGTTCCGCGGCGGCGCTTTACGGCGCGGTTGCGACGGGTGTGCTTCGCAGTGTTGCGGCGCAGAAGCTGCAACCGGCGGATTTGCTCGCTCAACTGAATCATCTATTGTGCGAGCGTCAAGTGGAAGCGCGCTATATGACCATGTGTTTTGCAACGTGGCAGAAGGGCCGCCAGAAATTGCGCGTCGCAAACGCCGGGCAGACGCAGCCGCTTCTGTGGAAAGACGGCCGCTGCGAAAAACTGGAATTGACCGGGCTGCCGCTGGGACTTTACGACGACGCGAAATATGACGAGGCAAGTTATACGTTAACAACCGGAGATATTCTGGTTTTTTATTCGGATGGATTCAGCGAAAGTGCCGCGCCTGATGGACAATTTTTCGGATGGGAACGTCTTGTCGAAGCAATCGCCGCAAATCATGAACTCTCGGCGGACGCGCTGGCGGATCGTTTGCTGGAAGAAGTAGAACAATTCACGCACAGCGCGCGACTTTCAGACGACCGCACGCTTGTGGTGCTGAAAGTGAAACCGGAATCGAAAACGGAAGTTGTTGCGGAAAGTTAGGATTGGAAGCGAACACGAAATGACCCGACCGCAGGATCCCGCCACTTACAGTCCACATTTTGCCCGCCGCCGCGGAAATGTTTTCTGCGAAGGAGTTTCGCTGGAAGCGGTTGCGAAGAAAGTTGGCACGCCTGCTTATGTTTACAGCGCTGCGGTGATTTCCGGCGCGTACACGGAATTGGATCGCGCCCTCACGTCGGCGCTCGGAAAAACTCCTCACACGATTTGCTATGCGGTAAAGGCGAACTCGAATTTGAGTGTCCTGCGGCTGCTCGCAAAACTGGGAAGCGGATTCGATATCGTCTCGGGCGGTGAACTGGAGCGCCTGCGCCGCGCGGGAGTTTCGCCAGGCAGAGTTGTTTTCTCCGGCGTTGGAAAAAGCCGCGAGGAAATTGCGGAGGGTTTGCGCGCAGGAATATTTTTGTTCAACGTAGAATCGCCCGCCGAACTTGAATTGTTGGTGGAGGAAGCGGCGCGTCTTCGCAAGCGTGCGGCCGTTTCCATTCGCGTGAATCCAGATGTGGCCGCCGGCGGGCATCCACATATCGCCACAGGGCGGCGTCATCACAAATTCGGCGTCGATTGGCCGCAAGCGCGAAAAATGTATTTGGCGCATCGCGATTCAAAGTGGATTGAGTGGCAGGGAATCGGCTCGCATGTTGGCTCGCAAGTGCTCAGCCTGACTCCGTATCGTCAGGCGTTGCGAAAGCTTTCCGGATATGTGCGCGACCTTGAAGCGAATGGCGTGCATCTGCGTTACGTCGATATCGGCGGAGGACTGGGCGTGCGATACAACTCGGAGAATCCGCCGGCCGCGCGTGCGTACGCGCAAGCGCTTGCCGAAGAAACGCGCGGACTTGGTCGACACATACTGATTGAGCCGGGCAGACGCATCGTAGCGCAGGCCGGAGTTCTTTTGATGCGCGTGCTTTACACGAAAGAAACGCGCGGGAAAACTTTTGTGGTTGCCGATGCGGCGATGAATGATTTCATGCGGCCATCGCTATATGCCGCGACGCATCCGATTACGAACGTGGGACGCATTAGCAGTTCGCAGAAAAATAATGTCGCGATTGTCGGACCCGTGTGCGAAACCGGCGACGTGTTTCTGGACTCGTGGCCGCTCGGCGAAGTTCGCGCCGGAGATTTGCTCGCGTTGTGGGGTGCGGGTGCCTACGGAACATCGATGACGTCGAACTATAATTCGCGTCCGCGGCCTGTGGAAGTTTTGGTGGAAGGAAAGAAGTTCCGCGTGATTCGCAAACGCGAAACGCGCGCGGACATTATGCGCGGGGAGTAGCTGTTATTCATCCCGCAGAATTACATTTGGATCCAAGCGCGCGGCGCGTCTCGCCGGAAGATATCCTGCGATCAGCGCAACCGCTGAGAGAACCGCTACGCTCAAAATAATTGTCATTGCGTCGCGCGGATTCAAGTTGAACAGCATTTTCTGCAAGAAATGCGTGGCCCACAGAGAAATTCCCACGCCGATAACAATTCCCGCCGCGAGCACAATCGAAACGTCGCGCATGATCAGCCCCAGGATGGAACCTTTCCCCGCGCCAAGCGCCATGCGAATACCGATTTCTTTGCGGCGCTGAGTCACCATATACGCCAACACTCCGTAAAGGCCAATCATCGCGAGCAGCAATGCGAGTCCGCCAAAAAATCCGGACAGCGTGGCGAGAAGTTTTTCCTGCCGCAGTGAATCGTCCACTTGCCCTTCCAATGTCAGGAAACTCATTGAAAGCGATTTGTTTAGTCCGGTGAGAGCCGCTTCCGCGGATCGAGCGGTCGCGAGAGGTTGTGAGGTTGTGCGGATTTCAAACGCGGGGTTCCCGGTCATGTTTTGTTTCTGGATCTCCGTCATCTGGGCAATAGGAAAGTAAATTGTTTCCTGCGTGGTTTCTTTGAGCGTTTGGTATTTTGCGTCTTTCACAACCCCGACAATTTGCATCGGCGGAGTGATCATGCCCGGCGGGTCATCAATGCGCAGGTATTCGCCCAGGGGATTGTCCGTGCCGAAGAATTTTCGGGCCATCGTTTCGCTGATGATCGCCACCAGAGGAGCGCCCGCCGAATCGTGAGAGTCGAAATTCCGTCCGGACCGCACTGGCGTTCGCAGCGTGACGAAGTATTCCGGCGAAACGTAGTTCAGGTTCGCTGTACTGTCATCTCCGGTGGGACCGCCGCCTTTCAGCAAGAAGAATTCATCGTTCCAAGTAGTTCCACCAATCGGCGTAAGAAGAGATTCGCTCGCTGAAATCACGCCGGGCATCGCTTGCAATCGCAGAAGCGCCTCGCGCCAAAGCTCGGCGCGCTGTTCGGGCGAAACATTTGCGTTGTGCGAACTGGCATTGACGAGCAGCACGTTGCTGCGATCGAATCCGGCGTCGAGCGTGATCAGATTGTTAAAGCTGCGAAGGAATAGTCCGGCAACGATCAGCAGAACGAGCGATAGCGCAACCTGGCCGGCAACAATCCAGCGTCCGGGACGAAAATGTGTGCGGCCGTGCGTTTCATCCTGCGCACCACCTTTCATTGCTGCGGAAAGAGAAACATGAGTGGCGCGGAACGCAGGCAACATGCCAAATAAAATTCCGGTGAAAATCGCGATACCTGCGGTGAATGCCAAAATGCGGCCGTCCACTGAAAATTGCAGAAATACAGGACTTTTTGGTGTGGAAATAAACCGCACCAATATTGCGCATCCCCAGCGCGCAAGCAGGACTCCCAACGCCGCGCCTGCGAACGAAAGTAGTACGCACTCTGTAAGCAGTTGCCGAATTAAACGCGACCGAGACGCTCCAATCGCCAGTCGAATTGAAATTTCTTTTTGGCGAGTTGCGGCGCGCGCCAGCATTAAGCTGGCGATATTTGCGCACGCAATGAGCAACACAAGGCCGACGACCGCCATCAGCATTCGCAGCGGCTGATTGTAGGAACGGCGAACGTCGGAGAAACCTTTTCCAGCCGGATCGGAAACCAGAAAGCGGCTTTGATAATCCTTCTGCATGTCAGGTTTCCAGTTTTGCGGAATCGTAGCGGCGAAGACCTGCGGTGAAATAACTTTCAGGCGCGCCGCGACTTGTTCGGGGCTGACTCCCGGCTTTGGCCGGCCAATGACTTTTAGCCACCACGAGGAACGCCGGTCGAGCGCGGAATCTTTTCCGCGAAAGATTGGCTCTGAGCAAATGGGAACGGCCACGTCGAATTTTTGCCCGACGTCCGCGCCGAAAAATCCCGGAGCCGCGACGCCGATTATCTGAACTAAGTGCGTAGACAAACTGAGCATGCTTCCGATTGCGCTTTGGGCGCCGCCAAAATGGTCCTGCCAGAAACCGTAACTGAGAACAACTGAGCCGGCGCAACCGCGCTTGTCGTCGCCCGGAGTGAAAAGCCGCCCGGCGGATGGCTGCACTCCGAGGGTATTGAAGTAGTCGCCGCTGACAAACAGTGCGCTGACGGGATGTGATTCGCCGCCGTGCGAGAGATCGAATCGCGCATCCCCCCACGTAAACACTCCGGAGAAAATGTCCTGCTGGTCGCGAACTTGCTCCCAGATCGGATTGGTGAAGTAAGGGTTCGGGTCGTGATCTTCTGACGCCGGCGTGAGAATTCCAATCTTCATCAACTCTTCAGGTTTTTGTACCGGCAACATTTTCAGCATCACGGTATCGACCAAACTGAAAATCGCAGTGTTCGCGCCGATACCTAACGCAAGCGTGAGAATGCACACAGCCGTGAATCCGGGATTTTTTCCGAGCAGGCGCAGGCCATAGCGTACGTCCTGAAATAAATCCGAAAGCCATCGCCAGCCCCACATATCGCGAGTCGTTTCGCGCGCGAGAGTTTCGTTCCCGAATTCGCGGCGAGCCTGGAGTGTGGCGTCCTTACGCGACCGTCCTGCTTCAATTTCTTCGCGCGTGCTAAGACCGAGATGCGCCTGGATTTCTTCGTTAAGCTCTGCGTCGCGCTGCTTACGTTTACAGAAAGGAAATTTCATTGTTCACCTTCCTACTCGTCGCGAAGAATTACGTTTGGATCTAAACGCGCGGCGCGTCGCGCCGGAAGATATCCTGCGAGCAGGGCGACGGCGCTCAGGACCGCGACGCTGAAAATAATTGTTTTCGCGTCGCGCGGATTTAAGTTGAACAGCATTTTCTGCAAGAAGTGCGTGGCCCAAAGAGAAATCCCAACGCCGGCTGCAACGCCGGCCGCTAATAGCATCGCAACATCGCGCATGATCATTCCCAGAATTGAAGTCTTCCCCGCGCCGAGCGCCATACGGATGCCGATTTCCTTGCGCCGCTGCGTGACCATGTACGCCAACACTCCGTACAGGCCGATCATCGCGAGCAACAGCGCCAGTCCGCCAAAAAAGCCGGAAAGCGTGGCGAGCAATTGATCCTGACGCAGCGAATCACTTACCTGTTCTTCCATCGTGCGAAAGCTGAGTGATATCGATCCGTTTAAGGACGCAAAAACTTCCGTGGCGGATTTCACAATCGTTGTGGGCGGAGTTGAAGTGCGAATCTCGAAGGAAGGCTGTTCCGTCATGATTTGAGCCTGTTGATCAGGCAACTGGTCAACAGGGAAGTACATGGTAGCCGGAGTCGTTTCACGCAGCGTCCGATATTTTGCATTCACGACAACTCCGACAACTTGTATCAAGGGCGCCGGCTGGCCGGGTTGCAGCTCGAGGTAAACATATTGTCCGATCGGATTCTCGCTACCGAAAAATCGATGGGCCATCGTTTCGTTGATAACCCCGACCAAAGGTGCGCCGGCAGTATCACTAGCGTTGAAGGTGCGTCCTACCAGAATCGGGGAACGCAATGTCGCGAAGTATTCCGGTGAAACTGCATTGATGTTTGCGAGTGCATTTCTTCCCGTTGGAGTGGCGCCAGTTTGCCGATGAAAATAACTGTTCCAGCCCAGGCCGCTAATCGGAGTAATTACCGATTCACTCACTGAAGTCACCCCGGGAAGAGCCGCCAACCGCAGTATCGCTTGGCGCCACAACACATCGCGTTGTTCCGGAGCAAGATTCGCGTTGTGGGCATCAGTACCAATCATCATCACGTTGCTGCGATCGAATCCGGTATCCAGCGTGAGCAAATTATTGAAGCTTCGCAGAAAAAGCCCGGCAACAATCACCAGAACGAGTGAGAGTGCCACCTGGCCTGCCACTATCCAGCGGCCGGGACGAAAGTGCGCCCTGCCCGGCGTTTCATCCTGCTGACCGCCCTTCATCGCTGACGAAAGAGAGACGCGAGTAGAACGAAGCGCAGGCAATATCCCAAACAAGATTCCAGTGAAGATGGCAATAGCCGCCGTGAATCCCAAGACGCGGCCATCCATGGAGAATGCAAGGAAAACTGGATTTCGTGGCGAGGATATATATCGAACCAGAAGTGCACAGCCCCAACGCGCGAATAGAGCTCCGAGTGCTGCTCCGGTACAGGACAACAGGACGCATTCCGTGAGGAGTTGCCGAATTAAGCGCGCGCGGGAGGCTCCGATGGCCAACCGAATGGAAACTTCTTTTTGCCGCGTCGCTGCTCGTGCCAGCATCAGGCTGGCGATATTCGCGCAGGCAATAAGCAGCACGAGGCCCACGACCACCATTAGCATTCGCAATGGTTGATCGTAGGCGCGGCGTACATTTGAGAGGCCTTTGCCAGCCGAAGATGCTACGAGAACGCCGCCCAAGAAACTGTTCTTCAAATCGGACTTCCAGTTTTCCGGAACGGTAGCCGCGAACACCTGCGGAGAAATCACTTGAAGGCGCGTCGAAACCTGCTCAGGACTAACCCCAGACTTAGGACGGCCAACTATGTTCAGCCACCACGCTGCCCGAACGTCCAGACTGGAGTTCTTTCCGCGGATAATCGCTTCGGCGCAAATTGGAAGCGCGACGTCGAATTTTGTGCCGACGTCCACGCCAAAAAATCCCGGTGCAGCGACACCAATCACTTGAAACGGATGTCCGGACAAATTCAACAAGCTTCCGACGGCGTTCGGCGCGCCGCCGTAATGTTCCTGCCAAAATCCATAGCCGAGTACAACGGAACCCGAGCAGCCGCGCTTGTCGTCACTATTTACGAATAGCCGCCCGGCCGCCGGCTGCACACCGAGCGTGTTGAAATAATCTCCGCTGACTTCCAGGCCTCTCGCGATATGCGATTCGCCACCCTGCGAAAGGTCATATCGAGATTGCGACCATGCGAACACACCAGAAAAAACATCTTGTTGGTCCCGGATTTGTTCCCAAATAGGATTGGTGAATTCAGGATCTGGTTCACCGGTGGACTTCGGAGAACGTATCGCCAGCACCATCAACTTTTCCGGTTTCTGGACCGGCAGCATTTTCAGCATCACCGTATCGACCAAACTAAAAATCGCGGTGTTCGCGCCAATGCCGAGTGCGAGCGTGAGAATCGCGACAGCCGTGAAGCCGGGATTTTTTCCGAGCAGGCGCAGGCCGTAGCGAACGTCCTGCATGAGATCGACAAGCCAGCGACCGGCCCACATATCGCGGGTGGTTTCGCGCGCCAACATTTCATTTCCAAATTCGCGGCGCGCGTTCAGCGTGGCGTCCTTACGCGAATGTCCTGCTTCAATTTCCTCGCGCGTACTCAGAGTGATATGCGCCTGAATTTCTTCGTTAAGCTCTGCGTTGCGCCGTTTACGATTCCAGAAAGAAAATTTCATCGTTCACCTTCCTATTCATCGCAAACAATTACACTTGGATCGAGACGCGCCTCGTCGACTTCGGCATTTCGCTGCGTACGGCACCAGAATTGAAAATCCATATTGCGCTCCCCGTGATGTGCACACCCATACGGCCTCATTCGTTGCGCAGCGCGATAAGCGGGTCAACGCGCGAAGCTCGAAACGCCGGTTCCAAGCTCGCCGCGCACGCGACGGCGGCAAGAACGAGAGAGACGGCGACGAGCGTGAACAGGTCGGTCGGTTTCACGCCGAACAGGAGACCCTGCATAGTGCGTCCCAGAAACAGCGAACCGACGAGTCCGATGAGCAAACCGAGCAGCACGGGTTTCATCGCGCCGGTCAGCACCAAAGCGAGGATCTGGCCGACGCGCGCGCCCAACGCGGCGCGAATCCCGATTTCGCGTTTACGGCGGCGCACAGCGTAGGAAAGGACTCCGTAAATGCCGGAGGAGGCCAGCACCAGCGCGATCACGGAAAAGCCGGTGAGCAGCCACATGGTGAATTGCTGGGAAGAGACAGAAGCCTGCACGGTCTGCTCCATTGTGCCCGGCCGCAATACCGGAAGCCCCGTGTCAAGCGAGCGAACCGCATCGGCGATTGGCGTCCCGAGGCCTGAAGGATTCGCAGACGAGCGAGCGACCAGAGTGAGATAGGGCCAGTCACGGTCACGCGACCACTGGTAAACCGTTGTGCGAGGCGCGAGAGCGGAAATGGTTTCGTCGGGCACGTCTCCGACCACGCCCACGACGTGCCAATTGCCGCCGTCCGGTCCCATGAACGCGAAGGAGACGTGGCGACCGATGGGATCCTGATTCGGCCAATAGGCGCGGGCCATGGACTCGCTGACCAGGACTGCGTGATCGTCGTCCTCACGAAGGTCACGTCCCAATACCAACGGAATGCGCATAGTGGAGATGTATCCCGGGTACGAGATGCGAGTAGCCACTTCGATGGCGTCCTGTGCGGCTGCCGTAGGACGACCCTCGATTGCGATCGGTTGCATGGAGCCACCGGTGAGTGGTGGGTTGTCCACGTACGACGCCGACTCGACGCCTGGTATGGCGCGGACCTTGCGTAGCAGTTCGTCATAGAAAGCGCTTCTCTTGGTCGGCGAGGGGTAGTCATGTTTCGGTAAGGAGAACGATGCGGTGAAGATGTTTCTTGGATCAAAGCCGGGGTTCATCGCCTGCAATGCACCGAGAGTGCGAATCATCAGTCCGGCTCCATTCACGAGCATGAATGCGAGCGCGATTTCGCAGACGATCAGAATCGCGCCAGTGCGCGGATTTTCCGTGGTGGATCCCGCTCGGTCCGACCCGAGCTTCAGGGTCTCGTTCAGGTCTGTCTTGCTCATGCGCAACGCCGGCGACACGCCGGCAATTAGCCCGCTGACTACGGAAATGGCGAAGGTGAACGCAAGGACGCCCCCTTTCAGCGTCACTTCCGTGCCGGGAGGGAGACGATCCGCCAGCAGCGAGTTGCCCAGAGTTAGGGCAAGCCACGCCAGCGCGCAACCTGCGGCTCCGCCGAGCAAAGAGAGGAGCACCGATTCAGACATGCATTGGCGGATTAACTGAAACCGACTTGCGCCGAGCGCGGCGCGGACGGCCATTTCCTTGCTCCGGTTGAGCGCGCGAGCAAGCGAGAGATTAGCTATATTCGCGCAAGCGATGAGCAACACAAAGCCGACGGCGCCGAACAATACCAATAGCACGGTGCGAATCTTGTATGCGTCAATCAAGAACTTTTGCAGCGGGATTGCCGTTGCTCCCCAGTCCGTATCTTCCTTCGGGTAGGCCGCGGCGAGACGCGCGGAGATCGTTTGCAATTCGGCGTTCGCCTGCGCCACGGAGACTCCGGATTTGAGACGCGCGATGGCGGAGTAATTGTGGTTACCGCGAACAGCGCGGTCTGCGTCACTCCAAACGAGTGGAATCCAAGCCGCCCCCGCGGTACCGCTCCACGCCTTTAGCTCGATGCTCGCAGGCATGACTCCGATAATGGCGTAACGCTCTTTATCCAACACCAAATCCTGGCCGAGAATATCTGGACGCGATGCGAAGCGATTCTTCCAAAGGGTATGGCTGAGAACCGCGACATGTGGGCTGGAGGGCTGATCTTCACCGGCGAAAAAAACGCGGCCCAGTTCTGGTTGTGCGCCCACGATCGAAAAGAAATCCGGCTGCACAGCACTCAGGACGATTGATTCGGGAATGGCCGCGTCGCTAATCGTCATCGTTTGCGGGCGATAAGCAGCCATCGCTTCGAAGGAATGGCTCTGCGTTTTCCAGTCCAGAAAATTGGCGGGAGAAATGGGAAAGGTACTCATGCCAGGGAAACTCTTCTGCGGCGGTACATGAAAGAGCCTCACGATTCGTACCGGCTCGTGGAAGGGAAGCGGCCTCATGAGGACCGCCTCGACGATGCTGAAAATGGCGGTATTCGCGCCGATCCCAAGCGCGAGCGTGAGGATGCAGACAGCAGTGAAGCCAGGGTTTTTCCCGAGAATCCGGAGTCCGTGGCGCATGTCTTTAACTAGATCAGTTAGCCAGCGCCAGCCCCACATATCGCGCGTGGTTTCGCGCGCTAGAGTTTCATTTCCAAATTCGCGCCGCGCATTGATCTCAGCATTCCTGCGCGAACGTCCCGATTCCATTTCCTCGCGCGCGCAAAGCGTAAGATGCGCCTGAATTTCCTCATTCAATTCCTGATTGCGGCGTTTGCGATTCCAGAAGGGAAATTTCATAACTCGCCCTCATTCTTCGCGGGATTCAAAATTCCAGCGATGGCGTTTGTCAGCGTTGCCCACCGCGAGCGCTCCGAAGCGAGCTGCTTGCGCCCGGATTTGGTCAGTTGATAGACGCGCAGCCGCGGACCGATCTCAGAAGGCTTCCACTCGGCGGCGATCCAACCCTTGCGTTCTAGTCGATGTAGCGCCGGATAGAGCGAGCCGGTATCCACTTTCAAAATTTCGCCGGAATTTGTGCGGATGGCTTTGCTCAGCGCGTAGCCGTGGCGTGGCCCCCACTGAAGGACTTGCAGAATGAGCATGTCCAGCGTGCCTTGCAGTATTTCGGTGCGATTCTGGTAGCGCTCTTTTGGCGGCATGGTATGTAGACGGGCTCCTTACTGTACGTAGGACGCCTACATACCAGAAAGGTCACCAAAATATTTTGATTATTTTTGAGGGAGAGTCTGGCGCGGAAGGGCTACCGCTCGCCCCACTTCAGTTTATTGCGCAGAATTTCGAAGTAAGTCTTCCGCGCAGGGCGTACCAGCCGCAACGGGTATGCGGACTTCGTCATCGTTATCCGGTCGTCCGGTTCCAATTCGACGCCGACTTGTCCGTCAAGCGTCAGGTAGACCTGTCTGTCGCTTGAACGGAACACGATTTCGATATTGGATGTTTCGGGAATTACCAGTGGGCGGTTCGTCAAAGTGTGCGGGCAAATCGGCGTGACGATGAATGCCGGAACCTGCGGATAAACGATCGGTCCGCCCGCCGCAAGCGAATACGCGGTCGAACCCGTCGGCGTGGAAATAATCAGGCCGTCGGCTTTGTAGCTGGTCACAAATTCTCCATTGATGTGCAGATCAAGATCAATGATCCGCGCCAGTGCGCCTTTGTTCAGCACCGCATCATTCAACGCGCGATGGCACGCCAAAACTTTTCCGCCGCGCCAAATATTTGCTTCCAACATGCTGCGCTCGCTGACGCGATTGCGCCCCTGCAAAACTTCTTCGAGGATCGCGTACATTTCGTCCAGCTTCACGCTGGTAAGGAATCCAAGTCCGCCCAAATTAATTGGCAGCACCGGAACAGATGTATTGCGAAAAGCGCGCGCGGTAGCCAGCAAGGTGCCGTCGCCGCCGAGCACGATTACCAGATCGACGCGCGCCGTGAGATCCTCGCGCGAACATTCCCGTCCCGAGCCGGCCATACACGCGGCGGTCTCTTTGTCATATATGACGGAAAGTCCGCGCGACTCCAGCCACTCAATTAGTTTTGGCGCGACGGCGGCGATATCGTCTTGCCGGGGCCGCGAAACGATTCCAACGGTGCGGTACATGGGTGGCGGCATTGTACTCCAGCGGATTGCGTTCGGCACAGTGCGCAGGTTTTTTCTGACGTGGTTTTCAGCCGCGCGTCGCGTACAGAAAAAATTCCACGTTACCTTCGGCACCCGGAAGTTTGCTGGGCTTCACGCCATTCTCTTGCAGACCTGCCAAACGCGCCGCTTCGCGAACCCGCTCAATCGCGCGCTCGTGCAACTTGGCATCGCGAACAATTCCGCCCTTGCCGATGTCGCCGCGATCCAATTCAAATTGCGGTTTTATCAGAATTAGGAATTCCGCGCGCGCAGCGGCCACGGCGACCACCGCTGCCAAAACTTTCGCAACGGAAATAAATGCCAAGTCAATCACGACAAGCCGCGGCGCAATATATTTCTCGTCAAGCGCACTGCTCGCCGACGACAAATCGCTCGAAATTAATTCTCGCGCATTGCGTTTAATGCGCGTCACTCGCGCGTCCTGCTGCAACTTCCACGCAATTTGATCCGGCGTCACATCCACCGCGTAAACGCGAACTGCCCCGCGTTGTAACAGGCAATCCGTGAAGCCGCCGGTGGACGAACCAACATCCAAACAAATCTTTCCCGCCGGATCGACGCCGAAGTCATCCAGCGCGCCTTCCAACTTAAATCCGCCGCGGCTCACATATCGCAAATGCGTTTCGGCAATTTCAATCGGCACATCCATAGGCACGCGCTCGCCCGGCTTATCGTGACGTTCGCCGCGTATGCGAACTTCTCCCGCAAGCAGCATCGCCTGCGCCTTCTGGCGCGATTCTGCCAGCCCGCGCTCGACAAGAATTACATCAAGGCGCTGCTTTTCGATTTTTATTCTTGGAGATTTATCCGGCATGTGCTGATTAGCGCGAGCTGCGCTCGCAGGCCAACAAAATTTATTTAGGCGCGGCGCAAAACTAGAAATTCCGCCAGCTCGCGCAACCGCGCCGCGCGTTCTCCGTAAACATCAAGCTCGCCAAGCGCTTTCGTAGCAAGTTCCTTGGCAAACTCTTTTGATTTTTGCAGGCCGAAAAGCGCGGGATAAGTTGCCTTCTGCTGCGCCTGATCTTTGCCCGCAGTTTTCCCAAGCGCGGCGGAAGATTCTTCCACGTCCAAAATATCGTCCACTACCTGAAACGCCCAGCCAATGTTGTCTCCGAATCGACGCATCCGCTCAACGTCCTCATCATCGCCGCCTCCACAAATTGCTCCGGCAACCACAGATCCGCGAATCAGCGCCGCGGTCTTCGAGCGATGAATGTACCCGAGCATTTCCGCGTTCACCGGTTTGCGTTCGGCTTCGATGTCGGCAACTTGTCCGCCCACCATTCCATTTCGCGTGCCGGCCGCCGAAGAAGCTTCGCGAATCACCTGAACGCATCGCTCAGGGCTCGTAAAAATATTCGAGAGCACTTCAAACGCGAGCGTGAGCAACGCATCGCCGGCCAGAATTGCCGTCGCTTCGTTAAATTGTTTGTGACAAGTCGGCTTGCCGCGCCGCAGATCGTCGTTATCCAGCGCCGGAAGATCGTCGTGAATCAGCGAGTACGTGTGAACAAATTCGATGGCGCATCCGGCTTCCATCGCGGTGCGTGTCTCTACGGAAAAAATTCGCGCCGATTCCAGGCACAACATCGGACGAATTCGTTTGCCGCCGGCGAAAACGCTGTAGCGCATCGCCTGATGAATCGTCGGCGGCATCGTTTCCGCCGAAGGCATCAGCCGATCGAGCGCGGCTTCAATCAATTGTTGGTTTTCGTCGAAAAAGTCAGGATAAGCCATGTGGATGAGCGATGACCGGTTAATTCTCTTCGTCCGTGCCGGGCTCGAATGGTTGAGCGGCCAGATCGCCGCCGGCCTTCTTCATCAAAATTTCCACGCGCCCTTCTGCTTGCTCCAGTTGCTTCTGGCAATCGCGCGAAAGCACCACGCCTTCCTCGAAAAGTTTCATCGCGTCGTCCAGCGAAAGATTTGTGTTTTCCAGTTTGCGGACGATTTCTTCCAGCCGCGCCAGTGACTTTTCAAATTCCGGTTTCTTCGCCGCCGGCTCGGGCTTCTTATTCGGAATTGGATTCAACTGAATTTTACCTTTGGCAGCGCGGGCAGAAAAAGCTCGATCGTCCGCCCTGCTGAATTCGCTTGATCGTGCCGTTGCATCGGCGGCAACGCTCGCCTTCCAGTCCGTACACCTGAAGGATCGGCGTCAAATCTGAAAACCACCATTCCGGATTGCGAAAGTCCGGCGGTGGATGGCTGCAACATTCTAAGGCACGGTGCGCAGTGGAAACAATGGCCTTGTGAAGTCGCCGGGTTTCCACAGAAGAGACACGATTCGCGACGCGCCGCGGATTCAATCGCGCATGCCACAGCGCTTCGCTCGAATAAATATTGCCAAGTCCAGCAAGTTTCGCCTGATCCGTCAAAAGCAGCTTCAACACGAGATGCGAATTTTTCAAGATTACCGCAAGCGCTGCCGCGGTGAACTCGCTCGAAAAAATATCCACGCCAAGTTTGTTCAGCGACGGAGTGCCTTCGACGCTCTCGTGCCAATTCATCCGACCAAGATGCCGCGGGTCAATAAATCCGAGAGTCACGTTGTCGAGCATAAGCAGCACATCTACATGCAAGCTGCGAGCGGGTGCTTCGTCGAATAAAAGAATCTGCCCGTCGAATTTAAAATGGAAAGTAAGAACTCCGCGCGCCAACCGCAAAACCAAATATTTTCCGATGCGCGTAACTTCTTCAATGCGATTTCCGCGCAATAATTTCGCAAGCACAGCGGATGTGTGCGGCTTCACCGCAATCGGATGTACAACGCGGCACTCGCGAATCGTTTGCCCAAGAACGAGCGGCCGCAGTGCAATCACAACGGCTTCGACTTCCGGCGCTTCAGGCATCTGAACTTATTCCGCGATCATTATTATTGATTGCCGGGCTGCAGTCGCAAAGTGTGCGTCGTCGCGCGTTGAACAGCACCATCGCTAAACGAAGCGGGAATCGCCCGCCCCGCAAACCATTCCGGAAATTGATCCTGATAGTAATCGCTCGAAACTTGCCCGGATTCGCCCGTCGTAATTTCCATCAGCGATTTATCCCAGTCGGAAGTATCCGCCACAAGTCTCATACTCGGCCCGAATGTCGCCCCCATCGCTTTGATGCAGCCCGGCGATCCCGATTGTTCAATCGGTCCGATGCTGAAAATTCGGGCGAGAATTCCCGTTTGTCCAAGCGCGTGCGCCATGAAAAGCGCATTTCGTTTTCCCCACGTCCATTTGGAAATATCCGTTTGGCCCGACGCGGTCGTCAATTCCGCAACAGCGAGATCCGCGCTCGCAATCAGAAGATCATCGTAGTTGTGAAACTCCGTAGGCAGCCACATCGCCGGACGCTCTCGCAACACTTTTTCTACGAAAACGTCGCCGCGCGGATATACCGGCAGCGTGTCGCCCATATAAGGGTGAAGCAGATTCCGGGCAAACGCGCGTTCGGCTTGCGCAACAAAAGTTGCTTCCACCGAAGCCGATTTCATTTGGCCGTCCCAGCTCGCAAGCATTTGGATCAACTTTGCCGCGCGTTCATCCTTCGGCTTCGTATTCTCAGAAGCTTTCACCAGTGATCTTGCGACGATCAATCCGAAGTCGTCGACGATGTCGTTCTGAACGGCGTTGAAATCTTCCGGCTGAAATTTTTTTCCCGGCTGGCCCAGCAAAGTAAAAATCCGATCGACGCGCCACGGCGTCATCCACGTCGCCGTCATAAAATGCGGATACGCCGGGCCGGCAACCTGCGCATTCGCCGTTGCAACAATTCCGCCGGGCGGATCAAGCACCTGCGGCAACTCGTCAAACGGAATGTAGCCATTCCACGCGAAGTCATCGGTGTCACCGGGCATCGCCGCCGCACCGCAAGGAGTGTCGGCCGGAAGTGGGGAATTCGCAGGCGGAAACGCGCCGCATTTCCGAATCGGAATTTTCGCGGCCACGATAAATCCGATGTGCCCTTCCACATCGGCGTAAACAAGATTTTGTCCGGGGCCAAAAGCATCGCGCAAACTTTTGCGAAATTCATTCCAGTTGTGCGCAAACTGAATTCCAAAATAACTGTGCGCCAGTCCGCCCGGCTCGGTGGCCGTCCATTTCAAAGCGTAACCCGTGCCGCTTTGGCGTGACATCACCGGCCCATGCCGCGTCACGATCACGTCGAGAGTTTCCGGCGCCCTTCCGTGTACATTAATAATCTCTTTGCGAGTTTCCGCCGCAACCCATTTGCCGTTCACTCGATACTCAAGCGGATTCGCCGGATTAAACGTTTCCGCGAAAAGATCCTGCACGTCCGCGCCGTCATTCGTCGCGCCCCACGCGATTCGATCGTTGTGTCCAATCACAATTCCCGGAACTCCGGGCAGCGTAAATCCTTCGGCATTCCATCCGGGCGTGCTCAGGTTCACGATGTACCAAATACTCGGCGTCGAAAGCGCCAGATGCGTGTCGTTCGCGAGAAGTGGTTTGCCCGATGCAGTATGCGTTCCATCGACGACCCAATTATTACTGCCGAACGCCGCGCGCACTTGCTCGTCAAATTCAAAAAGCGTTTTTTGCGCGAAACTCCACAGCGCGGAAGACGAATCATCCACAGGCTGCGTTACTGGCGCGTCAGAATTCGCGGCATTAAAAAGCGCAGGCGCGGAATCGCCAATCGGACTTGGCGCGTCATGCGGCGCAGGTGGTGACGTTTTTTTCGGCGCCGCAGTCTGCGCGCCCACAATCGGATGATCGAACGGCGAAGTTCGATCGTAAAAAAATGCCGCGCGTTCTTTTCCAATCCGCGCGCTCACTTCCAGCCGGTTCAAATCCCATCGCCACGAAGTTGTCAGCGATTGGTACATGTATCCCACGACGAGCAGGGAATCGGCAGGCCGCCACGGCTCAGGTTCGTAACGCAGGATCGTAAATTCCACGGGAAGCGGATGTTTTTCCGCGATGTAACGATTTACTCCGCGCGCGAACGCTTCCAGCGCCGCGCGTTCTTCGGCATCCAACAACGAAACATCGCGCTCGGCCGCTGGGCCAAGTCCAAGCAGCCGAAAGCTGCGATCAACTGGCAACGCCGCCGCGCCCAAAATTTCCGCGAGCCTTCCACTGCTCGCGCGCCGCACCAAATCCATTTGCCACAAACGATCCTGCGCCATCACATAACCCTGCGCCGTAAAAACATCTTCGCGGGATTGCGCGCGAATGTGCGGCACACCTTTTGCGTCGCGCAACACACTCACTTCACTTTTCAATTCGGCGATTTGATGAGTTCCGTCAAGCTGCGGCAGCCCGCGATGAAATACCCACCAGCCGAATCCGCGAAGCCCAATCAACAGCAACACCAAAATAATCACGGCATATAAAATGTAGCGTGTAGGACGGCTCATCATTGAGTCTCCATATCAGGTGAGTGCCGAAGTGTATTGCGGTAACCGCCGCGCGACAAGTCCTGATCGTCAGACTTTGGTTTGTAACAGAGCACGACTTCAGTCGTGCCATAACGAAACTGAAGAAGGGGGTTTTAACTCCTGCGCTCGCGAACGCTCGCCGCTTGGGGCGCGCCCTCGACACTGTTAGAATCGCGCGGTGATTCTAATCCGCCTGTTCGGCGTATTCCTGCTCATTTGCATCAACGCGTTTTTCGCGGCGACGGAATTTTCACTCGTCGCCGTGCGATTGTCCCGCGTCCGCCAGCTCGTAAAAAAAGGAAATCCCAGCGCGCGAATCGTTCAGGAATTGGTCACGCATCTCGAGCGCGTAATTTCCGGTGTTCAGGTCGGCATCACGCTCACCACCATCGGACTCGGATTCGTTGGCGAATACGCGTTAGCGCAGGGAATTGAGCCGCTGTTTTCCTGGATGCCCGGCAAGCACACCGTTTTTGTTGCGCACGCAATTGCGATTGGCGTTTCGTATCTTCTGCTCACAACTTTTCACGTGGTGCTCGGCG
Source organism: uncultured Acidobacteriota bacterium (assembly GCA_963778235.1). Taxonomy (GTDB): domain Bacteria; phylum Acidobacteriota; class Terriglobia; order Acidiferrales; family UBA7541; genus DASTCZ01. The sequence continues at coordinate 2,071,298 of CAVZTQ010000004.1, forward strand.
AACTTGTGCCAAAGGGACTAAGTCTCACGCACGCCGAACGTGTCGCGCTGCTCGTCGCACGGCCTTTTCAAATTTATTTGGCCACATTCAGCATCGCGATTGGCATGCTCGACGGCATGTCGCGATTGGTGATGCGCGCGCTCGGCGTCATCCCGCGCCTCAGTCATACCGCCGTGCATTCTGCCGAGGAATTGCAGGTACTGATTCAACAAGCGCGCGAGCGCGGCTTGCTTGGCGCCGACGAAGAGCGTTACGTACAAAGCGCGCTTGAACTCGGTCAATTACAAGTCCGCGAAATTATGGTGCCGCGTCCTGACGTTCACGCGCTTCCCGCCGAAGCAACTCTCGAAGAAGCCGAGCAACTTTTTGCGCGTACGCAGCGTTCGCGAATTCCCGTATATCAAGGCACGCTCGATCACGCGCTCGGTTTCGTGCACATCAAAGATTTATTTGGCGTTTTACTCGAACGCGACCGCCGCGCCGTTCATGGCCGGCCTACTGCGCCATTTGATTTGCGCCGTCTCGTCCGCGAATTGTTGATCGTCCCCGAAAGCAAACTTGCGGGCGAATTGCTCGCGGAATTTCGCGCGCGTGGCGCGGCGATGGCGCTCGTCGTGGACGAATTCGGAAGCATATTGGGTCTCGTAACTCTCGAAGATGTGATCGAGCAGGTCGTCGGCGAAATTCACGACGAGTTTGATTTGGTCGAACGCCCGGTAAGACTTGCCGACGGCGCGATGATTTTCGACGCGTCGCTAAATGTGCGCGATCTCGAAATGCAATATGACATTTTACTTCCCGAAGATCCCGCGTACGCCACGCTCGGCGGTTTCGCGCTCGCGCGATTGGGAATAATTCCGCTGGGCGGCGAAACTTTTGATTTCGAGAATTATCGTTTCACTGTTTCCGAAATGGATAAACGCCGAATCGCAAAGTTAAAGGTAGAAAAGCTTCCCGAAATTGCGGAGCGTCGTCTTGCGGAAAGAACTCCAGGAGCGCCGCCGAAAAAATGAACACGCAATCCATCGGCGGAGCAGCCTGGCGCATGACGCGCCGCGTTTTCGTTCGCCTCGGCGTGGCGCTGCCCGCAATTTGGCTCATCCTCACAATGGTTTTTATGCTCGTGCACATTGTGCCCGGCGATCCCGTGCAACAAATGCTCGGCGAAGATGCGCGCGCGGAAGATCTAAATAATTTGCGTCACGCGCTTGGACTCGATCAGCCAATCCTCACACAATATTTTCACTACATGACGGGACTTTTTCGTGGCGATTGGGGCAAATCATTTCATTTCCAAAGTTCGGTGCTCACTCTCGTGCTGCACCGCTATCCAGCAACATTGGAACTCGCGTTGACCGCTATGCTCGTCTGCGCAGCAATCGCAATTCCTGCCGGAGTAGCCGCCGCACGCAATCGCGGACGCGCCCGCGATCACGCCATCGGCGTGCTCACGCTATTTGGACTTTCCGTTCCCAATTTCGCGTTAGGCCCCGTGCTGATTCTTTTATTTTCAATCACGCTCGGTTGGCTGCCCGTCTCAGGACGCGGCGGAATTTCTCATCTGATTTTGCCAGCGGCAACTTTGGGCGCGGCGCTGGCGGCGATTTTAACGCGCATGGTTCGCGGCTCCATGATCGAAGAGCTCGGCAGCGATTACGTTCGCACCGCGCGCGCCAAAGGATTATCCGAGCGCGCCGTTTTGTATCGCCACGCTTTCCCCAACGCGCTAATTCCAATCATCACTATCCTTGGATTGCAATTCGGCACACTTCTGGCCGGAACAATCGTTACCGAATCAATTTTTTCTTGGCCCGGTATCGGACGCCTGACCGTGCAAGCAATTCAATCGCGCGATTATCCTCTCCTGCAAGGCTGCATCCTGGTCATCGCGCTTTCCTATGTAGTTGTGAATCTGCTGACGGACGTCGTCTATTCGCTAATCGACCCACGGATTCGTGTCTCATGACCACGCGCACAAATTCCGCCATCGAATTTCTGCGCCGCAGCGGGCTCGGCCGCGCGGGACTCGTCCTAAGCGTGATGTTAATTCTGCTCGCGTTATTCGCGCCGTTCGTTTCACCCAGCGGCCCGGCCGCGCAAAATCTTCCCGCGCGTTTGCAAGGCCCCGGTGCAGGGCATTGGATGGGCACCGACGAACTTGGCCGTGATGTTTTCGCGCGCGTTTTGTATGGCGCGCGAATTTCCATGCTCGTAGGGATTTCCGTCGTCACCGGCGCGGGATTTCTCGGCCTCGCGCTCGGTGCGCTCTCCGGATATTTCGGCGGATGGCTCGACCGCATAATCAACGGCGTGCTCGTGAACGCGTTTCTCTCATTTCCCGGAATTTTATTAGCAATCGCGTTCGCGGCATTCCTCGGCCCCGGACTGGACAAAGTTGTTCTCGCACTCGTAATCACCGGATGGGCCGGATACGCACGCCTCGCACGCGCACAAGTTTTGAAAGTGAAGGAAATGGACTACGTACTTGCCGCCCGCTCGCTCGGCGCATCTCACACGCGCATTCTGACGCGCCACATTCTGCCGAACGCAATTCAGCCCGTACTAATTCAAGCCACAATCGGAATGGCCGGCGCAATTCTCGCGGAATCCACGCTAAGTTTTCTCGGCCTCGGAGTTCTCGCGCCTGCTCCAAGTTGGGGCGCAATGTTAAATGACGCGAGCACCTACCTCTTCAGCGCGCCGCACATGGTGATTTTCCCCGCGCTGGCAATCATGTCAGCCGTCCTCGCATTCAATCTGCTAGGCGACGCGCTCCGCGATTGGCTCGATCCGCGCACACGAGCACATCTAATCACTCTCGATCTCACTCGCTAGATTATTTTGGGAAGAAAAAGTTTCACGCCAACTGAAGAATTACTTCCGCGCCGCGATTCACCCCCAACGTCCGCGCCGCATTTCCCTTATTCACAGCAATCTCAATAAATCCGCTCGATCCGACCAGCGCCACAGCCTCACCCGCCAGCCCCTTCGCAAAATTCGCGACCATTTGCTTCACCGGTTTTCCGCCAACCGTCATCGCAATCGGCCCTGGCGCGCGTTTCGCTTCCGGCAAATCTTCCAGCGTAAAATTCGTCATCAAATTTCCGAAGTGATCCACTCTCAGCACCGCGCCGCGCATCGCGCCATCTGTCGTCTTCGGACGTGGCAGCGCAAACCTCACGTGATCTTCAATCACTTCGCCAAACGCTTCGCCCTGCCAATTTTTTGTAAGCCACGCCGCAACGGGCGCAAAAATGTCTCGCCCGTGAAATGTTTCGCTCACCGGCCGCTGAAAATAATGTTCTGAAGTAATGTGCCGTACCGCAACCGGATCTTCGCGCTCATAAACCATCGAGAGCACGCCATTATCCGGCGCTATAAAATATTGATTGTTCGCCGAAACCAGTATCGGCCGCCGCGCCGTGCCCACGCCCGGATCCACTACCACTATATGCACCGTACGCGCCGGAAAATATTTGTACGCCGCGCCGATACACAACGCGCCATCCAGCACGTCATACGGCACAACGCTGTGACAAATATCTACGATTTGCAGTTCAGGATTTACGGATAGCAGCACGCCCTTCAGCGTGCCAACAAGATGGTCGCTCGTTCCGTAGTCAGTTGTGAGAGTAACAATCGGGCCGGGCACTCGATTTCGTCTCCAAGACGCTTCACACTCGTCTTGAAATTACGCTACCGGACGCCATAGGTGAAGTCAATATAACTTACAGCCCGCGTAGCGCAGCAGAAATAGGCCGTCGCGCCGCTCGAATCGCCGGAGGAGTGCCGCCAACAATTCCCATGAACAGCGCGAACGCCATTCCCGCGATCAGCACCACAGGCGTAATCTTGAACGCGAACGCCAACGAAGAAAATGTTTGAAAATTTAAAGTGCTGGTCGTGAATCCATTCAACGGCAGCGCGCAAAGACATCCAATAATTCCGCCAATCGCCGCGATAATGATCGCCTCAATCATAAATGAAAACGCAATGCTGCCCGACGTAAATCCCAGCGCGCGAATCGCGGCAATTTCGCGCGACCGTTCCGAAACGGAGGAATACATCGTGTTCAGCGCCGCCAGTACCGCGCCAATTCCCATCACAAACGCAATCAGCGAACCAATCGTCACCATCACCGCCGTCAGCGTTCCCGATTGCTTCGCGTAATAATCAATTTCGCGATCGACGGACACAGTCATCCGTGGATCCGACGTCAGCGTATCCTTCAGCGCCTGAAATCCATCCGGAGAAACAAGCCGCGCCGTCACCGATTGATAGATGTTCACAGGCCGGTTGTAAATTTGATCCAGAATCACCGCGTCGCACCACACTTCAGAATCAAACGCGCTTCCGCCAGAATCGAAAACTCCAACCACGGTCCACGTGCCGCCGTTAAATGTAACCTTATTGCCGAGATCGAGACCCACATAGGTTTTCAGCGCATTTTTTCCAACGAACAATTCATTCAATCCCGGATTCAGAAATCGCCCTTCAACAATTTTCAGACTCGGCCGCACCTCAAGCGCCCTCGGCGAAACTCCGCGCACCTGTACATTCGCATCCGTGCCCGTGGCCTTCAAAGGAAATGGCGCAATCACCACAACTTCAGGACTCACCAGCGGCCCATTCGGTCCACGCGCAATTCCCGGCGCAGTTTCGATAATGTGAACCTGCTCCAGCGTCACCGACCCCACCATTTCCGTATTCGATCCCGCGCGCATAATCAGCGCGTTCGATGGCGATCCCGACGAAACCAGCGTGGCCTTAAATCCGCGCGCCATCGCCATCATCGCCACAAAAACTCCAACTGTGCCCGCAATTCCAATCACCGCCACAATGGACGAAGTCCACCGCACGCGCACGCTTCGCAAATTGTAAATTACAGGAATCGCCACGTTAGAATTCCCCCGTTAAACTTTTGCTAAACTTTCCGAAGCGCGTCCACAACTCGCAGACGGCTCGCCGTAATCGCCGGAATCAGTCCTGCCAGCCCGCCAATCACCAGCGCCACAATCACTCCGTAACCCGCTTGCCCCATCGGCAAATAAAATAAGGGCAACATCGCGGGATCAGGACTTCCCCCAAGCGTCACAAGTTTCGCGAGTCCCAATCCGATAATTCCGCCAATCACTGAAATCGAAATCGATTCCGCAATCACATAAATTAAAATAAACGTGTTCGAGTATCCCAGCGCCTTCAAAATCGCCAACTCCGGCGTGCGTTCGCGAACGGCAATCGCCATCGTGTTTCCCGTCACCAGCAGCAGCGTGAAAAACACAATCGCGCCAATCGAAAGCATCAGAAATTCAATGTTGCCGGTTTGTTTCGCAAATCCCGCCGCGAACGCCAGCTCCGTCGCGCTCTTCGTTTCATAAGAAGAATTTGCAAACGTCTCGTCAATTTTCTTCACTACCTGCGTCGCATCGTCCGGATTATTCAGACGCACCACGTACCATCCCACCGTGTTCTTGTAAAACATCGAGGGACTTTCATTCAAATGGTCGTAGTGAAACCAGAATTGCGTCGTGTCGTCGGCCTTGCGCGTGCCTTTGTAAATTCCGTCAATGTTGAATTGCCAGTTGCCCGTATAAATCGCGCCCTTAATCGGAACGCGGTCTCCCACTTTCCATCCGAACCGCTTTGCGGTCCCTTCGCCCACAATCGCACCCTCGCGGTCATTCAAAAAAACTTTCCATTGATCTTCGGGAACCACATATTCCGGATACATCACTCGCCAGCTCTCCGGATCGACGGCGAACTGCGGAAAGAAATTTTTCTCGTCCTGATAAATCCCACCGAACCACGTCGCATGTGTGATCTGCTTAATCCCCGGAATCGCAGCTGATGCGATCCGCATACGATTGCGGCAGCGGCTGAATAAACGTGATCCGATTCATGACGATTAACCGATCCACACCCGCCACTTCCACGCCCTGATTGAACGACGTGCGAATCGTAATCAGCAGTCCAAACAAAAACATCGCCACCGCAAACGATGCAATCGTCAGCGCCGTGCGGAATTTCTTCCGCATCAAACTCACCCGCAGCAATCGAAAATATTTCATGCGCGGCCTCCGGCTGTTTGCGCCTCCGCCAGCACTCCCTTATCCAAATGCAAAATCGAATGCGCGCGCTCTGCGGCCAGTGGATCGTGCGTCACCAGCAGCACAGTTTTCTTGTGATCCTGCGTCAGCCGCTGCACCAATTCCAAAACTTCATCCGCGCTCTTGCGATCCAAATCTCCAGTCGGCTCGTCGCACAACAGAAAAGTCGGGTCCGTCACAATTGCTCGTGCAATCGACACGCGCTGTTCCTGTCCGCCGGAAAGTTGCCGCGGATAATGTTTCATCCGGTCCGCCAATCCCACCAGCGTCAACGCCGACTCCACATGCGTCCGCCGCTCGGACTTGCTCAAGCTCGTCAGCAGCAAAGGCAGTTCCACGTTTTGAAACGCCGTCAGCACCGGAATCAAATTGAACATCTGAAACACAAATCCCACGTGCCGCGCCCGCCACGAAGTCAGTTTTCCCGCGGACATGTTCGTGATTTCATCTCCTGCCACGCGAATGCTTCCTTGCGACGGCACGTCCAATCCGCCCATCAAATTCAGCAAAGTAGTTTTGCCCGAGCCGCTTGGCCCCATGAACGCCACGAAATCGCCCGCATCCACATCAAGATTCAACCCTTGCAGCACGTGAATTTCTTCGCTGCCGCGGCGATAATTTTTCCCAAGATTTCGCACCGAAATTAAGCTGTTGCTGTTTGCGCCGCCGTCAACTCGCACCATTTCATTTGCCTCACTGTTTTCGCTGAACTCGCTGCCCGTCCTGCAAATCTTCCGGTGTTTTCACCACCACCAGATCGCCCACCGCAATTCCCGAAAGCACTTCCACGTTCGTATCCCGCTTCGCACCAGTGCTAATCGCGCGCCGCTCCACAACTCCATCATGATAAATAAACACAACTCCGCGTCCCGCAGCCGCAGCATGCACCGCTTGCGAAGGAACCAGGGCGACCGCCGCCGATTTTTTTTCGTCCTTCACTTCATCCGGCAGAAACGCCACCTTCACTCCCATGTCCGGCAAAATCCGCGCGATCCAAATGTTCAAACGTGATGCGCACTTTCACCGTGCCCTTCACCCGGTCCGCCGTGGGAATCACCGTCCGCACATGAGAGGGAATTTGCCACTCCGGATAAGCGTCCAGCGTCGCCGTCACATGCTGCCCCGGTTTCACCCGCGCAATGTAATTCTCATTCACGTCCACTTCAATTTCGTTTGACGCCATGTCCACAATCGTCGCGATGCCCGTCCGCGTAAATCCGCCGCCCGCCGAAATTGGCGAAATCATTTCGCCCGGCTGCGCATCCTTCGACACAACAATTCCGTCGTAAGGCGATCGCACCTGGCAATTATCAATATTTTGCTGGTCGATTCCGATTTTCGCGTCGGCCGCCTGCACCTGCACTTTTGCCGACGCAATTTGCGCCTTCAACCGGTTCACCAAAGTTTGCGCGGTATCCAAATTCTGCGGCGTCTGCACTCGCGCTGTCACTAAGATCCGACGTGCGTTTTAACTCCCGCTCCGCGTTTCCAAGCTGCACTTCCAAATCCGGAATCAGCGCCATCGTCGCGTCTCGCTCAGCCTTTGTTGACGTCATCGAAATCCGGTAATCCGAATCGTCCAGTTGCGCCAGAATCTGTCCCTGCGTAACGTGAACTCCCTCGTCCACATATACCGCCGTAATTTTCCCGGTAATTTTCGCTGCAACAGACGCCCTTCGCCGCGGAGTCACATATCCCGACGCATTCAGCAACGCCGAAGCCGGCATGCTATTCGGAGACATCGCCGCCGCAACTTCCACTTCCGGCGCCCGATTTTTCAGCAGGGAAGCGCCCCACAATCCCGCCGCCACTATCAACGCCAAAAGAATTACAATTCCAATCCATTTGCCCACAGGTTTACCGCCGCGCTTGCGGTCATCAATCCGCAACGCCGAAAGATCGGGCATCTGTGCCACAGGTCTCGTTGTTCCCATAGGTAAGTTTGCTGCAGGTTAGCCGGCAAAACCGAATAGTTCTGCGCCAAAAAATGAATACACGAATGGCCCAGTCGCCGCGCCACCTCGGATGCCGTCAAAGATAACATACGCACGCGCACCCGCCAATCTTTCGCCAACTAGCACCGACACTCCTGTCGGTGCCAGATGTGCAAACTCTCCACCATTTGAACTACGCGCAGGCAGAAAAGTTACGCCCTTTTATTTCGCCCCACCGGCATTGGAACATCTATAAACAACGCGTGATAAATCAAATGGGTCGACGACCCGACCCACCGATCCAGTTCGACTTTTCGCATCCGCGTGGCCTGCCCCAACAAGTTCCAGAAAAAACTGTCCATCGCACGCGCCAAACTGGGAACGTCAACGCCTTTCCGCGCGCCGGGTAGACCTTGCAATACTTCAAACACGGTTGCGACTCGGAACGTTGTCCATTCTTGAATCTGGTTTTGTTTTCGAGCCAGATTCGCGTCAGACAGCACGGCTTCCTGCCAGGCGCGGTATGCGCCAAGGTAGCGCAAGTCGTGAGAAAACGCGCCGGACAGCAAATCGTGAATCACACCGCGAATGTCCACGCGCTTGGAAGTTGGACGAAGGCTGAGCTGGCTCAACTTTTCGAGAAGCTCATCCATCAACGCCAATAATAACTGCCGCTTGGAATGAAAATGTTGGTAGAAAGTTCCGACGGCCAAATTTGCTCGCCGTGCGATGTCGTCAATGGAAGTGTTGTCGTAGCCTTTTTCGCCAAAAAGCAATAGTCCCGCGGACTTAAGATGCTCGCGTTTCTGGATACTCCGCTTTTGACGCGGCTCCGGAAGAAGCTTTTCGCCCGCCAGCAAATTCGGACGTTTTTTCACGATTGATTTCGCGGATGAATCGACGCGCCCGCGAACGCACCCGCGCAGCAGCAAAGCATCCAGCCCCCGAACACACCCGCGACTGCCGGCGACATGTTCGGAAACACGGCAGGGAAGAACGCGCTCGAGAATGGGTCGAGCACCAGAGTCGGAAGCGCGATGGAAAGCGCGCCGCCCAGCCACTGCTCCCGCGGAAGCCCGGCGCACAAAGCACGCACCACCAAGCCCATCAAAACGAAGCTCACCGCGAATAGAACGGCGGTGCTCCCCCATCCGCTCGGATGAAGGACGTATTGTCCGCCCAAACGCAACGCCAATGTCGCCCCAATCCAAATCGCCAATCCATAAGCAAACAGTCGGGAATTAATAACATGAACCATAGTTCATGTTTACAGATTTCCAGCCGATTTGCAAGCGAAAACACCCGCTCCGCCATTTGCACCGGCACTCCTGCTTGCCCTGAATTTATGAAGGGCTTGCCCCGAGTTGCTAAGCGTCCGGCGCAGTCCGTCGAAACTCTCCAATCCAAAAATATTCGCCACGCCAGAATCCGAGTGCCCGGCTAATTTTGTCCTCGCCAGACCCCACCAAATATGTCATATTCATAACTGGAGAAGAGGTGTATCAACCGCAACCGCCGCACGTGGCGGTTTTTTGTTTTTACGCCATCCCTTGACCACCCTTTCCTCAACCGTCTATCCTGTACCTGAAAGAAAGCGCCTTTGCCAAACATCCATCGCATTTATTTCGATCACAACGCCACCACGCCCGTGGACCCGGAAGTCCTCGCGGCGATGCTGCCGTATTTTTCCGCCGAGTATGGCAATGCCAGCTCGATTCATTCATTCGGACAGGGAACTCGCGGCGCCGTCGAACGCGCACGAATCGCAGTAGCCGCGCTACTCGGCGCGCAACCCGCTGAAATAGCTTTCACCAGCGGTGGCACGGAATCTGACAATCTCGCAATCTTCGGCATCGCCGGCGGCGAATCCGCCACGCGCAGACACATCATCACCACGCAAATTGAGCACAGCGCCTCTCTGAATTCTTGTCAGGCGCTAGCCAAGCGCGGCATTGACGTTTCATTTCTCCCCGTAAATCGCGCGGGCGTCGTAGATCCCGCGGAAGTAAGGAAAGCGCTTCGTCCAGAAACAGTTCTGATCACCATCATGCACGCCAACAATGAAATCGGCAGCATTCAACCGCTCGAAGAAATCGGCAGCATCGCGGCAGAAGCCGACGTTTGGTTTCACGCCGACGCAGTGCAGTCCGCTGGAAAAATTCCGCTGGACGTGAACGCGCTCGGCGTCGATTTGCTTTCAATTTCCGCGCACAAAATCTATGGCCCCAAAGGAGTCGGCGCGCTCTACGTTCGCTCCGGCACTGCAATGGAGCCACTATTATTCGGCGGCAGCCATGAACGCGATCGCCGCCCCGGCACAGAAAATGTTCCGGGCATCGTAGGACTCGGCCGCGCTGCGGAATTGGCGCGCGAAAAATTATCAGAAGACGCCGCGCGCGTTTCCCGTCTGCGCGATAAATTTGAGCGAGGCGTACTCGCCGCTGTCTCCGGCGCAAAAGTAAATGGCGCCGACGCCGCACGCGTTCCAAACACGTCGAACATCATGTTCCCGGATATTTCCAGCGAATCGCTCCTGATTGCTTTGGACATGAAAGGCCTCGCGTGTTCGAGCGGCTCAGCCTGTTCCTCCGGAGCAGTGAAACCCTCGCACGTGCTAACGGCAATCGGTCTGGAACCGGCCGACGCGCGCTCCAGCCTCCGCTTCAGCCTCGGCCGTCACACCACCGAAGCCGATGTCGACCTGGTTCTAGCGATGATTCCGCAAGAAGTCGCGCGCCTTCGCGCAATTTCTCCAGAAAATAAAAAACCAGTAGCAGTGAAGTGAATTTCGCCAACGCAGAATTTCAATCGCAGAAAGCTCGGAAGTACTATAAAAACGCTTTTTTCAAAATTCCGCCAAAAACTGCACTATAATGCACTTTCGCCCGGCGGCACCCCGAAAACATGCATTATAATGCACTTTTTGGCCCAAAAACACGGTTTTCGAGCGTTTTTCCGCCTTTTGAATTAGACTAGTACTAGTGAGCAACGAGCATCACAATCCGGAAAATACCGCCGCGCCGCTGACCGCCGTCGCCATGAGCGGAGGCGTCGATAGTTCCGCCGTCGCCGCCATGCTGCGTGATCGTGGCGAGCCGATCGTCGGTCTCACCATGCAGCTCTGGAATCAGCGCCGCCTTCCGGAACTCGACGCGCAAGGACACAAAGGCCATCGCTGCTGTGGCATCGACGATGTTTACGACGCCAAGCGCGTCGCTGAACATCTTGGCTTCCCGCATTACGTCGTAAATTTTGAAAAGCGTTTTGAAGATACCGTCGTTCGACCCTTCGTCGATGACTATCTCGCCGGACGCACGCCGATTCCTTGCACGCTCTGCAACAATCACGTGAAGTTCGATCAGCTCATCGAAACCGCTCGCGAAATCGGCGCCGATCGATTGGTCACCGGACACTACGCGCGCATCCGCTTCAATGAAACTACGAAGCGTTACGAACTTCTTCGCGCCGCTGACGATTCCAAGGATCAATCTTATTTTCTTTTCGGTTTGCAGCAGGAACAAATGGCGCGCACAAGGTTTCCTCTCGGCGAATTGCACAAGGACGAAGTTCGCGCCATCGCTCACGCCGCGCAACTTCCCGTCGCCGCAAAACCGGAAAGCCAGGAAATTTGTTTTGTGCCGTCAGGAAATTACGTTCAATTTATCGAGGCATATTTGGGCGAGCAGGGAAGTGCGCTGCCGCCGGATTCCGGCGAAGTTGTTTCCACCAGTGGAGAAGTTTTGGGCCATCACGATGGCGTCCACAAATTCACCGTCGGCCAGCGCAAAGGTTTGGGAGTCAGCGTCGGCCATCCGCTCTATGTTCTCTCACTCGATCGCACCAATAGCCGCGTAGTTGTTGGCGAACCCGACGAGCTGCTTTCATCCACGTGCGAAGTACGCGACGTAAATTGGATTAGCGTCGCGAAATTAGACGGCCCAGTACGCGCGGAAGTGAAAATTCGCAATCGCCATGCCGCCGCGCAAGCAACCGTCGAGCCAACAGAAAATCCGCATCGCACACGCGTCACCTTCGACAATCCGCAGCGCGCCATCACCCCCGGACAGGGCGCAGTCTTTTACGTCGGTGATGTAGTTCTCGGTGGCGGCTGGATCGTTTAAGTAAACGCACTTCTTGAACGCAATTCGCCCGCAACTCAAAAAACAAAATGATTTCAGTCAGGAAAAAGGTTTGTAACAAGGCACGGCTTCAGCCGTGCCGTAACAAATAGGAGAAAGGGGTTTTAACCCCTGTCTAAAAAGCTGAAAAAATCGAGGGAATAAATTCTAAATAAATAACCCTTCGTCAGAAGGCTCCGACGGAGTTCCCGACGAGCCATCACTTGGCCGTCGGAATGAACGCAACACATCAATTCCAGTTTTAATTCCACGGATCACCGCGGTCGCCTGTTGAATCGGCCCCATCAACGTGCGTCGCGTGGACGAGCCCACCTCCTCAACGGTTTCCAAAACGCCGGTAAGAATTCTGTCTGTATGAAGGAGTTGAACTCTAATTCGATCCAACGCTTCAGTCATCACGCGATCCACTTTTTGCGCCTGGTTCCGGGCAATGTGAACCACTTCCGAAGCGTCGTTCACCATGTTTACAATTCGCGGCTGCGTTTCACCAACCAGTAATTCCACACGCGAAATCACTGGCGCGATCCGCGCGTGTAAATCGTTCGCAATCCGCGTGATGTTCTCGGACGACTTCTTCGTTTGGAAATATACGGCGGCGAGGATCGCCGTCTGCAGCACGAATGCCACCGCGATGATCACCACGAAATATGCTGGCCAGGTTGGCATCGCGGATTGGCGGCCTACGCCTTCGCTTTCTCGCGCTGGTAAGCTTCGCGCCCCGCGTCAACCGCCGCGGAAATCGATTCCTTCTGATTCTTCGCAACTTCTTTGCTGCGTTCAATCAGGTCTTCCGCGCGTTCGCGCAATTCGCGCGCCTTGCGTTGCGCGTATTCTTTTCCTTCTTCCGCTTTTCCAACAAGATATTCACGCGTTTCTTCGCCGGACTTCGGCGCAAACAGAATTCCCAGCAGTGCGCCAACGCCAAGTCCCACCATGAAGTAACTCACTTTACCGCCAATGTTGTCAGCCATAAATCCCCTCTCTCTGGAAACTAGCACACCTATTGGGGGCATGCAACCCGTTGCGCGGCGGCCGCCCAGATTCGCGCGGAGCAGGCCGAATCGCTGCGTTACTCCTTTGATGCACCGTCGACCGTAGAAGACGCGCGGAAATGTTCAACAAGTTTTGCGGCCAGTGAACGCGTCACAATCAGCGCCAAATCTTCTTCGCTCGCTTGACGTACCCGGGTCACGCTTCCGAACCGGCGCAAAAGTTTCTGCGCCGTGCGTTCGCCAACTCCGGGAATCTCCAGAAGTTCGGTGTGAATTGTGCGCGCCGATCTTCTTTGACGGTGAAAGCCAACCGCGAACCGGTGCGTCTCATCACGAATCCGCTGCACCAGATGGAGAATTGGCGAATGCTTTTCCAGAATCACCGGCTCATCCTCTTGTCCGAGCACGTAAATAATTTCCTCGCGTTTCGCGATGCTCGCGATGGGCTGATTAATAATTTCCAATTTCTCCAGCGCCTGCGCTGCCGCGTGCAATTGACCGATTCCGCCGTCAATCAAAATTAATCCGGGCAGCGGTTTTTTGTCTTCCTGCAATCGCTTGTAGCGACGCCCGACAACTTCGCGCATGGACGCGAAATCATCCACGCCATCCGTTTCTTTGATAATAAATTTTCGATAGTCGGATTTGCGCATCTTGCCGTCTTGCCACACGACCATCGAAGCGACGGTGTCCGATCCCTGAATGTGCGAAATATCGAAGCTCTCAATCCGCGCCGGTGCTTCCGGCAAATTCAGCGCCGATTGCAACGCTTCAGATGTCTGCTTCGCCGTCGGCTTCATCACGCGGAATCGCGCGTCGAAAGAATGTTTCGCGTTGCGTTCCACTAAATCTAGAAATGCGTGCTTCGGTCCGCGCTGCGGCGAAAGTACTTCCACGCGATGTCCGGCGCGCTCCGTCAAACTTTCTTCCAGTAATTCGCGGTCCTCAAAATCCATCGGTACGTGAATAATGCGCGGCAAATAATTTGCGTCCAGGTAAAGTTGCTTCAGCAGGGAAGGCAGGAATTCCGCGGGATCGAACTCGTCCAGTTCTTCCCAATAAAAATCGCGGCGATCCACCACTCGTCCGCCGCGCACGTGAAATAAATTTGCGGCCACTTGTGGCGGCTCGGCATACCACCCGAGAACATCCGTATCATCACCTTGCGCCGACGCAACTTTTTGCCGCTCGTCAATCTCCTCGACCACGCGCAGCAAATCGCGATACGCGCCGGCCGCTTCGTAGCGCTCTTCGGTGGAGGCAGCCGCCATGCGCTCCCGCAAACTCGCGGTCAATTCGCTGCGCTTTCCTTCTAGGAAAATTTTCGCGTCGCGCGCGGCTTCCGCATACCGCTCATCGGTCGTCAAGCCGGGTACGCAAGGCCCCAGACAGCGATGAATGTAATACTGCAAGCAAGGACGCGGATGCGCACGCGTCAAATCCACGGTGCACGACGGAACTTTGAAATTCTTGTGGATGAAATGAACGATGCGATGCGCCAGGCTGTGCGGAAAATATGGCCCGAAATAAAGTGATCCGTCTTTCTTTAGCCGGCGCGTCACGTAAACGCGCGGAAATTTCTCAAACGCCGTATACCTTATATAAGGATAAGTCTTGTCGTCGCGCAGCATCACGTTGAACTTCGGCTTGTGCTGCTTAATCAGATTATTTTCCAGCGCCAGCGCTTCACGCTCGTTATCCACGACGATGTAATCGAGATCGACAATCTCGCGCACCAGCGAACCGGTCTTCGCGTCCAGAACACGCGTTTCCAGAAAATAAGAACGTACGCGCGAACGCAACGAACTCGCTTTGCCCACATAGACAATATTTTCGAGCACGTCCTTGAAAAGATAGACGCCCGGCTCGGCGGGCAAACTGGCGACTTTTTGCTGAAGATCCATAATTTCGTGCGCGCGGCGGAACGGAGTAGAATTATCGCTGGCCGTGAGCCAACCCGATGATACCAAAGCGAATCTTAGAATGTGGAGATGAGGTGTCCGCGCTCACGCGCGTCCGAAATTATCTTGCAGGGCAGGCTCATCAGATGAATCAATCACGAAATAAGATGCAATTCAAAATTATGATAAAGCGTGCAGCCGCTTCGGCGCTTTTCATTTTCACATTTATTTTTGCCGCACCACTTTTGCCCAACGCAACTCTCTCGCAATCGCAGCCGCCTCCGCCTCCACCGCCTCCGCCCGCGGCCGGCGAATCATCATCAAAAAATGCCGACGCCGACGCGGTTCCAGCTCCGCCGAAAACCGACGCTGAAAAAGATCTCGCCGCCCTTCCCGCGATGGATCGTCTCGCAGCGGTGAAAGACATCGAAATCGGAACTTATTATATGAACAAGGGAAATCTTGACGCCGCAATCGATCGTCTGCATGATGCGGCAGTTTCCTATCCCACATACGCCGAGCCGTGGCGCTTGATGGGAATTGCCTACGAGAAAAAAGGGTTGCTAGGCGAAGCAATTAAGGCCGATCAGGAATATTTGCGCCTCTATCCTCACGCGCAAATTCGCAAAAAGCTGGAAGCGCACATCGAAAATTTGCAGAAGAAACAACAACGCGAAGCAGAAAAACATCCGGCAAAATAATTCCGTAGGCAAACACAAAAACTACATTCGCTCCAAGAATTTGTGTGCGCGATCGTAGTCAGCGAACCGCCGTTCTTCCGCGCGAAACGCCGCGCTGTGCGCCTGCAATCCGCAAGCAGCCACGCGAATCGGATGCCGCACGTGCAGCATCTCGTGGTACAGCACATACTCCACAACGTATCGCGGCACTTCCGCGTGATCCAGCCGCGTATTCACCACTATTTGATCCAGTCCGGGATCGAAACATCCCAGTTGCGCGCGCCAATTTCGTTTGCTCCAGCCTAGTCGTGGACGATGCAGCCTTCCAGCAAAATATTTCTTGTTGAGCGTGGAAAACATCGGCGCCAGATCGTGCGTCGATCCGGCCGGGCCACTTTGATTCCGCCGCCCGCGCTTGAATCGAGTTGCCATCACACGCTTGTGAGTTCCACGCGCCACGGAATAATGCCGGTACGCTTCAACCAATTCGCGCGGCGCACGCCGCCGATATAGACGCCCCAGCAGAATTGCCGCAGCAGCTTCCAAAACCGAAAGTGGCGCGCTCTGCAAAATATCGGAAAGCCGCACATAAGCGGTTTCATCGCGCAAGCGAATGGTGTGCACTAAATTTGAGTAGGGATAAAATTCCACAATAAAATGCGGAGGCCGCGCCTGGCATCCCAATCGCGTATAAATTCGCTGAAAAATTTGCGCGCCGCCCGGAATCGTGCGATCTTCGCTCGCCGATTTCGGCCGCCGCACATTAGTTACTGTCACTGTTTTCTCCGTACCGGGGCCGAAATTTCTTTTCCTGCTTTTTCCGCGTCTGTCAAAGCGTCCTGCGTCGCCTCAACGGCGTCGTCCAGGGTTTCTTTGTACGAATCTAATTCAGCGCCACTCTTCTGAAGCTCCTGCAAGTAAGCGAGATGCTCTTTGGCTTTCGTCGTTAAAGTTTTCAGTCCAAGTTTGATGTCCTGCTGCCGCTCGCGCGCCACGTCAATTATATCCGCGGCATCGTCAATGCATCCGGTGTACGCATTAATCAGCGCGTTCAATTGTTCCGCGCGGCGCCGGTCGGCCGTCGGATGCGAAAGCGTATACTTCAATTTCAAAATGCGGTCGTCCGCAAACGTCACAAACAAAATCATTTTTGCGGAAGGAGTTGTGGCTTCGCGAATCTTGTCCGCTTCCGTATCGCTCAGATAATCTTTCTTTTCCTGCGCGCGCATCGCCACCGTGGTGGAGATCAATGCCGCCAAAGCTAAAAGTGCAACCCGCATGCGCATATTGCGACCTCCTACTTTTCGCCGCTCTTTTTCCCGGCTTCCCGCGGAAAAAGCAGATGAATTAATTCCGTATGAATGCGGCCAAGTTCGTCATGCATTTCCTGCAAAGATTCGCGACGGTCGAAGGGAACCGAGGGCAGCGTGCGATCGATTTGCCATAATGTTTTCCGCAGATGGTATTCAAGCTCCTTGAACCCATCTGACTTTTTTTCCGCGTCGATGCCCGTGGCCTTCAGCGCGTCAAACACAGCTCGCACTTCATTTCGATAAGCCGTTAATAACGCCGAGGCAGCGTCAAAATTCTCCGCGGCAGCTTCGCGAACAAAATGCTGTATCTGCGCGTCGCCATAATTTCCCAGTGCTTTCGCTTTGCGAACCGGATCAGTTTCCTTTTCGTATTTATCTTTATATTCCTGCATTCGATCCTGCGGCTGCTGCGCACGCGCCATGCCCGCACACATTACGGCGAGCGAAAGTAACATTGCCGAGAAAATAATTTGGTGAGGAGAGAGGCGTCCGAACATCCGTCGCCTCGGAATCGGGTTCTGCGGCATGGTGGCCCTACTTCTTGGTGAGTTCCTTCTGCAAAACTTTCAAGCGCTCGCTCGCCTGAAATTCTTCCTTGTCGCTCTGGCCCTTGTCGGCATCCAGAAATTTCCGGTAAGCCTCCACCGCCTCGGGCTTTCGCTGTAGTTTATCGTAGCAGGTTGCGCGCACAAATAGAACAATCGGCAATGGCGTTTCGCGCTTCGCCAGAATATCCAGAAGCTGCAACGTGCCTTCACAATTTCCGGCCAAATATTCTGTACTCGCCAAATTTCTCAGCGCGTCAGTTTGTTTTCCATCGAGCGTCAGCGCGCGCCGCAACTCGCGTTCCGCGGCAGGGAAGTCCCGCTGTTGCAATAAAATTCTCCCGTACTCAGCGTGCAATCCGGCATCGTCCGGCGTCGCGGCTACTGCAATTGCAAGAGCCCTGGCAGCTCCGTCCCAATCTTTTTGCGAAATCAAAATTGAAGCGCGAAGTTTCGATCTCTCTGCTGAAGGCGCGGCGTTTGTGTCGGCGCGATCCAATTCCGCCAGCGCGTCCGCCGGCTTTCCAAGATCATAAAGCGCTGTCGCAAGCTTGAAACGCGCCGCCGCGTCGCCGCCATTTCGTTCCAGAGAGGCGCGAAGTTCCGTAATCGCGGCATCCGTTTTTTTCTGTCGTAGCAAGGAATCCACGAGCGCGCTGTGAGCCGCATCATTATCACCGCGCAACGCAACCGCCTGACGCAAACGTTTCTCGGCGTCTTCAGCGCGATCCGCGCGCAGCAAACTTATTCCCCAATGGAAATATATGTCGAAATTATTTACATCAAGCTGCGCCGCTAGCTCGTATTGCGCAATCGCTTCAGGAATATTTCCGCTGCGTTCGAGCGCAAGCCCGGCAAGATATCGCGGACGCGCCTGGCCGGGCATTAATTCCGCCGCGCGTTGCAACGCCGCAGCCGCGCCGGCAAAATCCTTCGCGTCCAGCAAACTCAATCCAAGATTCATTTGCGCTTCCGCAAAATCCGGTTTCAATTCCGCTGCGCGACGATATTCCGCAATTGAATCATCCGCGCGTTTCAAAATTCCGTAAACGTAGCCGAGTTGAAAATGTGCGGTCGGGTCGTTGGGATAGTCTTTCAGGAATCCGGTGAGCAGTTCCACGGCGTGCGCGTAATTCTTTTTCTCCACTTCCTGTTGCGCTTGATAAACGCGTGGATCGGAAGCCGCCTTTTGCGCAGGTGAAAGTGGAGGGCGCGTCGCAGTCTGCGCATCGCACCGCGCGGAAAGAATCGCGCTGCAAATCAGAATCGCCGCAATAGAAATGGAGCGCTTCATCGCCGTCAATTATTTCTTCGCAATAAGTTTCGCCGCAAGATTCGCGGAGCTAGTGCGTCCGCTGCCATTCTTTCCATTATTTTCTGCCGCGCGCAAAACGTGCGCTAAGAATTTCCCAGTGTGCGATTGCGCATTTCGCGCCACTTGTTCCGGTGTTCCCGTCGCCACAACTCGTCCACCTTTTGTGCCGCCTTCGGGGCCCAAATCAATCACCCAGTCGGCGGACTTAATCATGTCCAAATTGTGTTCGATCACCAGCACCGAAGCGCCGCCCTCAATTAATTTCTTGAACGCCGTCAGCAATTTCTGAATATCGTCAAAGTGCAAGCCCGTCGTTGGCTCGTCAAATATATAAAGGATGCCTTTATTGTCCTGCCGCGTGAGATGCGCCGCCAGCTTCAGGCGTTGTGCCTCGCCGCCGGAAAGCGTGGTGGCCGATTGGCCGAGCCGCAAATATCCCAACCCAACTTCTTCCAGAATTCTCAGTCGGTTCACCAGCTTCGGCACGGCCGAAAAAAATGAAATCGCTTCGCGCACCGTCAGCCGCAAAACTTCGTGAACATTTTTGTCTTTATACTTAACCTCTAGGACGGACGACTTGAATCGCGTGCCTTTGCATTCTTCGCAAATCAATTCGATGTCCGCCAGAAATTGCATTTCAACGGTCACGGTACCGTCGCCTTCGCAGGTTTCGCAGCGGCCGCCCGGAATGTTGAAGGAGAAATGCCCCGGCGAAAATCCGCGGCGCTTCGCATCCGGCGTGGCCGCAAAAATATCGCGGATTACGTCAAACGCTTTCAGATATGTTGCCGGATTCGAGCGCGGCGTGCGCCCAATTGGAGACTGATCCACTACGACCGCTTCTGCAATCTGCGCGTCGCCTTCCATGCGATCGGCAACATCTTTGAAAGTTCCGCCAATTTTCCGCGCTTCCATTGCTTTGAAAAGCACGTCATAAACAATCGTGGATTTTCCGGATCCGGAAACGCCGGTGATGGCTACCATCATTCCCAGCGGAATCATCAAATCAATATTTTGCAGATTATGCGCGTGCGCGCCGAAAATCTTCAGGAAATGTCCATCGGCTTTGCGGCGAATCTGCGGAACCGGAATTCGCAACTCGCCCGATAAATATCGTCCGGTAATCGAATCCTTGTCCGTGAGCAAATCTTTTTGCGGGCCCGGCGAATAATATTCTTCCGCCCAATTCGCCGGCGCCGGGACCTAGATCCAGTACGTAATCCGCCGCTAAAATTGTGTCAGGATCGTGTTCGACAACCAAAATTGTATTTCCCAAATCGCGCAGCGATTCCAGAATGCGAAACAGCCGCGTGGTGTCGCGCGGATGTAAACCGATCGAAGGCTCATCGAGCACGTAAAGCGCGCCGACCAATTGTGATCCGAGCGAAGTGGCCAACTGTATTCGCTGCGCTTCGCCGCCGGAAAGAGTTGACGTCAACCGATCAAGCGTCAAATAATCCAGTCCGACTTCGTCCAAGAATCTGAGGCGCTGCTGAATTTCTTCCAGTACTCGTTCTGCGATTGTTGCTTGCGCGGCGGTCAGTGTCAGCGAGCCGAAAAACGCGCGCGCATCGGTGATGCTCAACGCGCAAACGCCGGTGATTGGTTTGTTCTGCACCAGCACGGCGCGAGCTTCCGCGCGCAGTCGCGTGCCGCCGCAATCCGGACATCGCGCGTAACCGCGATAGCGGCTGAGGAAAACGCGCACATGCAATTTATATTTTTTCCGTTCCAGCCAATCGAAAAATCCCTTCACGCCAGGATATCCCGCGTTCGGATCGCCTTCCATCACCCGCGCGCGATGTTCTGCGCTTAGTTTGCGAAATGGAATGTCCGTGGGAATTCCGTGCGAGCGCGCATACTTTTTCAATTCCATGTGCAGGCCACGATATTTCGGCTTGGTCCATGGTTCGATTGCGCCGTCGTCGATGGATTTGCTTGGGTCGGGAATCACCAGATCCAAATCGAAATCAATTGTGTTTCCAAATCCCTGGCAGCGCGGACATGCGCCCGCCGGATTGTTGAACGAAAATAATCGCGGCTCCGGCTCCTGATAAACAATGCCGCACTTCTTGCACTCGAATCGTTCGTTGAAAACCATTCGGTCGAGTGTCGCGCCCGAATCGTCCGGAGCAAACTCGAGAATCGCTTCGCCGTTTCCTTCGCGATAGCAAATTTCCACGGAGTCCACCAGCCGCGAACGCGATTCGGCTGAAACGGAAAGCCTGTCGACCAGCACGAATACCGGCTTGGCGAAATCCACTTCCATCAAAGTTTCCGGCGCAGAAAATTCAAACACGCGGCCACCTTGATATAAGCGGTTGAATCCGCGCTTTTGTAATTCCGCTAGAGCAGCGCGGACGACTTCGCTGCTGGGCTTTTTTGTTTTCTTCGGGGAAGTTCTGCCAGCCGGAGTAGTAGACGCATCCGGCGCACCGAATTTCAGAAGGTATACAATGGAAAATCGGCGTCCCGCGGGCAACGACAGCACTCGCGCGGCGATTTCGTCCATCGAATCGCGACGAACTTCGCTGCCGCAATTCGTGCACAGTGTTTTTCCAACGCGCGCATAGAGCAGGCGCAGGTAATCGTAAATTTCCGTGGCGGTAGCAACCGTCGAGCGTGGATTCCGCGTGGAATTTTTCTGGCGTATCGCAATGGCCGGCGCGATGCCGGTGATTTCGTCGACGTCCGGCTTTTCAATGCGCTCCAGAAATTGCCGCGCGTAGGAAGAAAGTGATTCGATGTATCTGCGCTGGCCCTCGGCGTAAATCGTGTCGAACGCTAAACTGGATTTACCCGAGCCGGAAACGCCGGTCACAACTGTGATCTGATTGTGCGGAATCGTGAAGCTCAAGTCCTTCAAATTGTGTTGACGCGCTCCGCGCACCAGAATCACTTCTTGTGATTCCGCGCTCGCAGCCAGCTTTGTAGTAGTGGTAGATGATCCAGCCAAGAGTGGAGCCCCTCTGCGCGTCCAATCAGCGCAACGTAAACTTCTAATTATACGTTGCGCGTCAAGCGGCGGCAAACGGGCAGGTGGATCACTTAGGAAACACAGGTTCACTAGGAGCGAGAAAATCTACTTCTCCCAAGTTACGTGAGTTATATACAACATTCTCTCCTTCGGATCGTAGCGCGTAATTTGAATGCTGCCGAATCGCCCTTCGCTTGTTCGCACGCAAATCTGCGCATTGGCAGGGAGCTCGTCGATGCAAATCTCGCCTTTCGTATAGGTGGCCGCTGCGCATTCTCTATATCCCACTGCATTGAAAACCGACTTGGAGAACATAGCCCCGTGCTGGGGTATGAAGTAGCGCCGCTTACCCGCACGAAACCAAAAGTCCGAACCCTTGAAAGATAATTTTGTCGGCTCGGGCTCAGTCACTCTGTCAGTGGCGAAATCGGCGCCGATTCCGCCGGCATCATCGAGATCTACGCCACAACCGTCAGGGAAGAAGAGGTCACCCTGCAGGCGTATCCGCTGTGTGGCATCCTGCAGCGCGAAGACGCCGATCAAAGCGTAAATTGCAAATGTCCATCTCACCATCAGCCTCCGCTGCAAATATGATAATCCAATTCGCCGCAGCGCTCACGATAACTACAGGCCCTCGCGTGAAAAAAGGCGATTATTTCCCCCACGTGGTATAGGTCAAATACATACGAGCCGTTTTGGGATTGTATTCCGTGATGTGAATGCTCGCGAACCGCGCATCACTTGTGAGAACGCAAAGCTGAGCACCTGGTTTGAAATCGTCGACGCGAATTACGTGATTTGTGTACGTGGACTTTGCGCAGGCCGTATATCCTTCCGCGGTAACAACTCCAGGAGAAAACTTCGTTCCATGTTGAGGGTGCAGAAATCTGTGTTTGCCGCCCTCGAACCAAAAATCAGAGCCGGGGAAATCTCCGTTCGTCGGTAGAGTCGAGTCATGAGGGCTGTCGCCGAGAAAAAATGCATCGCTTCCGTCGCCGTCGACGCCCGCTCTTCCGCCGAATCCAACGTGGCCTTCATCGAGATCGACCGCACATCCAACAGGGAATTCGAGCTTGCCTTGCTTATGGATTTGCGGCGTTGTATCTTGCAGCGCAGCAAGACCGAGCAACGCACAGATTGCAATCGTCCACCGCATGGCCGGCCTCCACTGCGGATATAGTAATGCAATTCTGTGCGCTGCCCACGAAAGTTTTCATGCGTCTCGCCGGACGGGCCGAGTCGCCAAATAGCTCACCAACTCCATCGAAGAATTCGACATATCCAAATCGAACAATTCCATTTTGTCGGTGAAATAGTTGTAGCACCACACGGCGGGTACGGCGACGATTAGTCCGAGCGCGGTTGTGACCAGAGCTTCGGCGATTCCGGCGGCAACTCCGGAAAGGCCATCAACCGCGGATGAAGTGGTGCCGCGAAACGCGTGGGTGATTCCGATCACGGTGCCGAATAATCCAACGAACGGAGCTGTCGCGCCGATTGTTGCGAGGCCGCTGAGTCCGCGCTTCAATTCGGAATGCGTGGACGCGCGGGAACGATCCAGTCCGCGGCGCGCGAGTTCAAGCGCTTTTTCATTGGTAACGGAAGGCAGCGCGGATTGAAATTCTGTTATTCCGGTGGCCACAATACTTGCGATAGGACTTTTCCTGTTTCGCTCGGCCACGGAAATTACTTGGTCCAGATTTCCATCACGCATTGCGTCAGCCACTTGTTGAATAAACACGCGCGATTGTTTCCGCGCCACGCTGTAGCGCAGACCACGCGTGACCATTACCATCAGCGAACGCAGCAACATCAGAAACAAAACAATCACCACTCCGCGCGCAATTCCGCTCATCGAATGCCACATGCTAATCAAGCCCCAGTCCATAGTCGTTGCCTCCTCGCGTTGCTTGCGTGCAAACTTCTGTACGGTGAGACACCGGCGCGCGCGACGCGAGTGCCGCGACGAGTTGAAAAATAAAAACTATTTTGTGGGAACAACGAAGAAGGAACTGGTGTCAGAGGAATTACTTGGTCGCCGTCCGCGGAAGGGATTTTTGTTTCATGAATGAAAGAGCACAGACAGGAATGTCTGTGCTACCAACCCTGCTACTCCACAACTAATCGAATTTCGCCGATGCCGCCTTCTACGTTCATGTGAATCGTGACGGGAGATTTTCCCCAGGCGTCATTCACCCAGCGGCCGCCTTCTTTGTGCAAACCTTCGGTGTCGATGGATCCGATGCCGCCGTCCGCGCGAATTTCCACTCCTACGTCGTGCGGCAAACGGATTCTCGCTTCGCCCACGCCACCTTGCACGTCGACGTCGAAACTCTGTTTGCGTTCGCCGGTCAGATCCAGATCAATTTGTCCCGCGCCCATTTCAATTCTCAATCGCGTTAAATTAATTCCGCGCAAATTCAGATCGCCTTGTCCGGCGCCCATGTCCACGATTCAAATCCAAGGGCACATCGCCGAATCTCAGCGTCCAGGTATTTTCATTGCGGCCGAAATGTATGCCGCCGTTTTCGTGTTGCGAAATATCCAGATTTCCGGCCGTGCCCGAAACAGAATAATTTACGCGCGGCTTTCCGGATTCCTGATCGTAGGAAAAATCCGCGTCCATCAACTGGCTCGATCCGCCATGGATGTTCAATTGTCCCGCGCCCATATCAATTTTCGCGGTGACTGATTTCGCACCTTGTGCCTGCAGCGATTCGGGATCGCGCAGAATCGGATTCGCCGCGCCGCTGTGATGCACCGAAAGCCCAACGATCAGCGCTATGGCGACGACCGCGATCATGCCTCCCGATATCAGGCCGCTCGATCCGCGCTGCGGATTATTTCTGTTGCGCATGTGGTCCCACAATTTCAGAACGCCGAGGAGGATCAGGAGCACGGGCCAGTACGTCCACAGCAGCGGCCAGGGATTGAAGCTTGGGCGCAGTTGCCCGATCAGAAATATCACGCCGATAAAGATCAGCACGATTCCCCAACCAATCGATCCACGCCGCGGTTTTGCGTTCGGGTCCACAGTGCACCTTCCCTTCAGATAATGATACGCATGGTTCCGGCGAATAGTTCAGTTCACTCAACCTTTTTCCACATCGTCAGGTCAATCGGTTCAGCCAAAAAATCCGGCGCGATCTTCCGAAACGCCTTTAAGTGTTTGGACTTGGCGTGCGCGTTCAGGTGGTCCGCGGTTTTCCACACTTCGTAGAATACAAATTTCCCCGGCTCGCTGTGCATTTCGTGAAGGTCGTAAACGATGCAGCCTTTTTCCGCGTGCGTTGGCGCGAGCAGCGCGCGAATATTTTTACGGGCTACGGCTTCTTTGCCGGGTTTTGCGGTTAGGTAGGCGATTACGATTAGATTTTCGGCCATGAGAATCCTCGTTGTGATCGTGTCGCGAAACAGCTTATGGTTGCGCGGGTAAAGTATAGGCCAGTTCTTGTAGCGCCGGCATCTTGCCGGCTGCTTTTGTTTCTTCGCATCGGAAAAAAAGAGCCGGCAGGATGCCGGCGCTACGCAAATCAGTGCGAGCCCATCGTGCACTCAGGATAGACCGGCGACGTGTAGAAACATCGGTGTGATAAAGTTAATTTGAAATTGTTCGGAGGCGGCATGAAGAATTTCACGCGCGTAATTTGGATTGTGCTCGATAGCGTCGGCATTGGCGAATTGCCGGACGCCGCTGACTATGGCGACGTTGGCCGCAGCACGCTGGGACACATTGCCGAATCGCGTCCGCTGCACGTACCAAATATGGTGCGCCTGGGCCTGGCGAATATCGCGCCGCTGAAAAATCTTGCGCCTGCCGCCGCGCCCATCGGAAATTTTGGAAAAGGAACCACGCATTCGCCGGGGAAAGATACGACCACAGGTCATTGGGAAATGGCGGGCATATGGCTGGATCAGGCTTTTCCCGTTTACAAAAACGGGTTTCCGCCGGAAATTATTCAGCCGTTTGAAAAAGCGATTGGCCGCAAGACGCTCGGGAATAAACCCGCGTCCGGAACGGAAATAATTAAAGAGTTGGGCGAAGAGCACGTGCGCACCGGATTTCCAATTGTCTACACCTCCGGCGATAGCGTTTTCCAAATCGCCGCGCACGAAGACGCGATTCCCATCGCCGAACTCTATCGCATGTGCGAAATCGCGCGGAAATTATTGGACGGGCCGCACAAAGTTGGACGAGTGATTGCGCGTCCGTTCACGGGAACGCCCGGAAATTTTCGCCGCACCGAACGACGACATGATTACGCCGTGGAACCGCCTCCGATGTTGCTGGATGTGCTGAAGGAGCGCGGTGTGCCGGTTTTCGGCATCGGAAAAATTCATGACATTTACAACGGGCGCGGCGTGGAAAATTACGTGACTACAAAAAATAATGCTGACGGAATGGAGAAATTGTCCGCGGCGCTGCAAACGCAATCGCGCGGACTTATTTTCGCGAACCTCGTCGATTTCGACATGCTCTATGGACATCGAAAGGATGTGGAGGGTTTTGCGAAATCACTGGAAGAATTTGACGCGCTGCTGGGAAAACTGATTCCGAATAGTGCGGGAAAAGACTCGGGTTCGGAGAACCCGAGCTACACACAACTTCGGTCTTCGGACCTGCTGATCATCACCGCCGACCACGGTTGCGATCCCGATCCGCGCTGGCCGACCACGGACCACTCGCGCGAATACGTTCCGATTCTGGCGTGCAGTTCCGGCGGGCAAGCTGGTGTGAATCTCGGCATCAGAAACACTCTTGCCGACATGGGGCAGACCATCGCCGAAAATTTCGGCGGCTCGATCATGCACGGCACGAGCTTTCTGAAGAATTTAGTTTCAGCTTAGTGCGCGACGACTTCGCGTTACAGCGTGCGAATCACAACAGTGCTTGCGATGAAATCGTGCAGCGCCTGTTTTTTCTGCGTGAAGCCCGCCATGATGTATCCAATTCCGAACGGAACCAGCCCGGTGATGATCTTGCTGAAGTAGCGTCCTGACGCGTGGCCGAATGAAAGGCGGTTACCGTTCACGTCGGTGACGCGCAAATTCAGCATGGCTTTTCCAAACGTCGCTTGCCGCTCTGAGCTTTCCATCATCGCGAAATACAGCCATGAGATGACGATCGCTCCCAAAATGAACATCGCGTAGGCTCCAATTAGTGCGGCGACCATCGGCATGACCTGTGCGTTGATTTGATCGGGATCGGGATTGTTTGGCAGAGACTTCAATGTCGCAAAGGTTCCCGCGCCAAATATCATCACGGTCGTTACGACGATCGCGATCATCGGAATTCCCACGATCAGGCCGTCAACAAAGTAAGCCACCAACCGAATCCAGAATCCGGCGTACTGCGAAGTCGGGACGGGTACGTATGCAGGCGGCGCTGCGTACACGGGAGGAGCACCGGCTGGCTGCGCGGCGTACGTTGCAGGCGGTGCGATCGGCGCTTGTGCCAATGGCGCCGATGATCCCACTGGGGAAGCCCCAGCCACGGGCTTTCCGCACTTGTGACAGAAGCGCGTTTGGTCATCAACTTGTGATCCGCAACCGGTACAAAACGCCATCGGAGCCTCCTCGAACAACTTGAACTTTGCGAAATAGCAATCTAACGCGCGCGAATCCTATCTCACGCGTGCGCGGACGTCAATCAACTCTGGCGGGGGAAGAGAAGAAGACAGTGTGGATAAATCAAACGAGTGAGTGCGCTTGCGGGACGACGCGGAGCTTGCAGAATTGTAAGTTTCAAGATGCGCGGGAATAAGAACTGCCGGTCCCGAAGAATCGGGACCGGCGTTAAGAAAATTCGTCAGAATTTGACGAATGGATTAAATCGATTACCTTGTTGACGAAGACTTCGGTGAAGCGTTCTTCGCGTAATATCCGGTCCTCGTACGGACGGAAAGTTTTCCGGTGCCGTGCGGGTTTGTGACCATCACCTGCACGGTGCGGAAAGTTCCGTCGCGATCAGCGTGCGTCGGATAATACGCGAGCGTGTATTGATTGCGAATGTCGTGCGCGATTTGCGTGCAGATTGCTTCGGTGTCTTCCACTGCTTCCGGGAAAAATGCCAGGCCGCCGGTAGCGTCCGCTAGATCTTCAAGCGCCTTGCGAGCTTTGCGTGATGTGGCGCCCTTATCTTCTTTTCCAAATAATCCTACGGCGTAAATAATCGCGTCGGAGTGCTGCACTTCGTTCACAGTCTCAGTTAACGTGTGGCGGCTGGCGTTGTCCATACCGTCGGTGATGACGAGCAGCACGCGCTTATCGCGATGCGCCTTTTTCAAATGGTCCAGCGAGCCGATAATCGCGTCATACAGAGCCGTGCTGCCGCGCGCGTCGATTCGTTCCAGCGCTTCCTTCATTTCAGTAATGTTGCTGGTGAAGTCGTGCTCGGTATCCAGATAATAGTCGTCGTTAAAATTCACAACGAACGCTTCGTCGTTCGGATTGCTGGTCTTCACAAATGTGAGCGCCGCGGCGTTTACTTTCGCGCGCTTGGAAAACATGCTGCCGCTGTTGTCGATGACGAGGCCCATGCTGACGGGCACGTCTTCCTGCTTGGCGACAGAAAGTTTTTGCAAAACTTTGTCTTCGTAAACTCTGAACGCGTCGGGCGGTAATCCGTCCACAAAAACGCCGCGCTTATCCAGAACCGCCGCGTGAAGCGCGACGAGTTCGACGTCAACTTTTAGATTGCCTTTCTGACCAGTCGAATTAGGCGATGGTGGTGGCGGCGGTGCCTGGCTGAGCGGTGGAAGTTTTTGCTCTTGTTGCTGTGGGCCGGCATGGGCCACGCAGACGCCAGTGATCGCCAGAATAATCAGCGCTGCGCCTAAAACAATTCTTCGAGTTGTGGACTCTCGCTTCGTAGCAAAGTTCATCGCCACTAATTATCCCCTCTACTCGATACGATGAGCAATATCTTCTTTAAGTTGCGTGCCGCAAAGGTTTTTATCTATGTAAACGCAGTTGGAACACTATATTAATGAGGGGAATCCAAAAAACTTCGGTCAATCGAACCGGCGCAGGTTTAATGATCCGGCCCGAAATAACCAGTGCGCGCAAAAACATTCAGCGGGGGCAGTCCGCGGGGAGGATGCACCTTCACTTTGATCTTTCTCCAGCGGCCGTCAGCAGTCTTATTGCTCGGCTTGTAGCCCAGAATATATTGATTGCGAAGTTCCATTCCGATCTTGGTGGCTACGTCGGGCAATTCTTCCAATGAATTCACGCGGAACAAACGACCGCCGGTTAGATCGCACATTTCGGTCAGCAGGGAAGGGCCTTCCATTTCTTCCTGAGTTCCGCCGCCACCCGCTTCAAAAATTCCCATGGAATAAATTTGTACGTCGGCTTCCTTCACAAAATTTTTGACGTCATTCACGCTGTAGCGGCTGTGATTGTCGCCGCCATCGGAAATAATCAGCAGCGCCTTCTTGGAGTTGTGCGCGCCCTTCATCTGCGAAAGGCCCAGGTAAACTCCGTCGAGAAGGGCGGTGCGTCCGCGCGCGGCCGTGTACATCAGGCGCGATTGCAAATCCTCCACGCTGGAAGTGAAGCGGCTGGTCAGCTCGGCGTGCTCATTGAAACTTACCAGGAAAAATTCGTCCTGCGGATTGGCCGTCTTGAAAAATTGCACCGCGGACTGGCGCGCTTTGTTCACCTTGTCGGACATGCTTCCGCTCATATCGAAGATCACGCCGATGGAAACTGGAATGTCTTCGCTTGAGTAGGTGACGACTTCTTGCGGAACGCCGTCTTCAAATATTTGGAAATCTTCTTTATCCAAGCCCGTTACCAAACGATTGTAAGGGTCGGTGACCGTGGCGTTTACAAGCACCATGTCCACGCCGACTTTAATTGTTTTTGCGGACGCGTTCAGCGTGCCGTCATCTTTTGGCGGGGGCGGTTTTTGCGATCCCTTATTCTGGGCAAACGCTGGAAGCAAGACACAGCAACTGCATATCGAAAGAAGAAGAACTGAAACTCGAAGTTGAGTGACTTTTGTTTTCACCGCTTCTCCCGCCACGACTTCTATTGCGGCTGCGGTTGCTAGGGCTAACTTCTGCGGATTCTATCACCCTATTGCCGCAATGCAACTACCTATTTGTACAGGTGAGATGCGATAGGTGATTGCATGGTCGCGCTCTCGTGTGTGGTAGCATCAAATTTCGTCGACGCGGCGAGCGGGTTGTGTAGCTCAGGGCAATTCGCAGCCATGTCGAGCAGGGGCTAAAGCCCCGCTGTGTGAGCCGTAATGGCACGAGTGAACTTGTGCCCTGTTACAAAGATCCTGCTACGAAGATTCGGAACCTATCAAATTCCGAGGAGTCTTTCGCGTGCCATCAAATTCTCCCATCGTTTGGGCGGTAATCCCTTCCCGATATGGCGCGGTCCGATTGCCCGGCAAACCGCTCGTCCAAATTGCGGGCAAGCCAATGATCCAGCACGTTTGGGAGCGCGTCAGCCGCGCCACGAAACTTGCGAAAGTGGTTGTCGCTACTGATGATGAGCGTATACGCACGGCGGTTCAGTCATTTGGAGGCGAGGCAATTATGACGCGCAGCGATCACCGCTCCGGCACAGATCGCGTTGCGGAAATTGCCGTCGCCGCGCACGCGGACATCTTCATAAATGTACAGGGGGACGAGCCGCTGGTTTCGCCCGAAGCTGTGGACGCGCTGGTTGACGCGATTGCGGACGATGAGTCCGTGCAACTTGCGACGCTGGCCGTTCCGCTTCAGCACACCAAAGACATTATGGATCCGAACATTGTGAAGGTCGTGCTGGACTTCGACGGTGACGCGCTTTATTTTTCGCGCGCGCCCATTCCGTGGGTGCGTGACACGGCAAATGCCGTCCACGCGCGACATTTGAAGCATTTGGGACTTTACGCGTATCGCCGCGAAGCTTTGTTGGACTATCAAACGTTGCCGCCCGGCGATTTGGAACGCGTCGAGCAACTTGAACAACTTCGCTGGATGGAAAATGGATACAAGATGCGCGTCGCGGAAACGGAACATGACGCTGTGAGCGTGGATGTGCCGGAAGATGTGGAGAGAGTGGAGAAGTTGATGCGGGAGGCGGCGAAAGGAAATTAATATTTTCGCGGTTAGCGCCGCGCGATGTTCGAGTTCAAGATGAGCACTGCGATCACAAATAAAGGAACGATTATGCGCCGTTGCAAAATATTATTCACGCCGCTCGCAATATTCGCCATCGCCACACTTGCTGCGATCACATCTACGGCAACATCCGTTCCCGTGTGGGACGCGAAAGACTGGACGCAATGGACCAACGAAGATTGCGAATTGATTCTCAGCAAATCGCCGTGGGTTTCGACGGTCTCAACGAACGGGCCCGGCTCTTATGAAAAAGGGGAGAAAGTTCAGGCGGTGGCGCAAGTCGTTTCGTCGTTGGTGATTCGGCAGGCGGCGATACGGCAAGCGCAAATTCAAGTGGATCACGACCACATGGACGCGAAAGCGAAACAACAATTTGATCAGCAGGCTACTGCTTGCCTGAATCAAGATGTTGGTGACCGAATCGTATTCGGAATTGATGCCAACGGTCAGACGGACAATTCCAAAGTTGGCGGCGAAGTGGAAATTTCCAAACGAAGATATCCGCTCACGCAAGTTTCGGACTGGATCGCGTCAAATCCTTGTCCGTTCTACGCGGTGGTTGTTTCAATTCCGCGCGCGGAAGGCGGCAATCCCGCGATTGGGTCCGCGGATAAGAAACTGCAATTTAAAAGCCCGGGCTTTAGCAATTTTTCTTTCGATACGCAAAAAATGATTTACAAGGGGAAGCCGGATTTCTGAATATGATGGATCATGTGAGCCAGCTCTACAGGAAAATTCCTGGTGTCGAGGAAGCCGCAGTCGGTGTAGTGGGCAATGAGTTGACATTCGGCTTTCCAAGGGTTCTCGATGTAATCGCACTCTGTACAGCAAATGAGATCGCCGTCTTGGGACTGGAACTTTTTGAAGTTCTACCGGAAGGCTATGTAACAAGGAATTACTCTCTCTACGATCAAGAAGAAGAATTACGAAGAAGTCCCGCGAATGCAGACGCGTGGACTGCATATGTCCGTGAAAACAATATCCGAGCAGGAAAATTTGTCCGCGGATACCCCGCTGGAAAAGGCCACGTATACGTTCTTACTGTAGCGTCGTGGAATGAATCTTCAGGAGCGTCGACGCCGAAACGGCGGTGACCTTCGTTGAAGAATTATTCGCGGCGCAAATCAAAATCACGTTTTTCTTGGCTTTTTTTCAATAATTTGACACGCGCAAATTTTCTTCGCATAATGCATCGTACTCAGCGACCGCACGCCGAGTTCTCACACAAAAGCAGGGAATGACAGGACCGAAAGCCAGCGAACGAACGAAGTATGTTTTTGTAACAGGCGGAGTAGTCTCCTCACTCGGCAAGGGCGTTTCCGCTTCCTCCATCGGCGCACTTCTTGAAAGCCGCGGACTTAAAGTCACAATCCAGAAATTTGATCCCTATCTGAACGTTGATCCCGGCACCATGTCGCCTTATCAGCACGGCGAGGTTTACGTGACCGACGACGGCGCGGAAACCGATCTGGATCTTGGACACTATGAACGCTTCACGCACGCGCATTTAACGCGCGATCATAATTGGACGACCGGACGAATCTACGAATCCATCATTTCCAAAGAACGCCGCGGGGACTATCTAGGAAAAACTGTTCAGGTAATTCCGCACGTCACCGACGAAATTAAAGCTGCGTTCCGAAAAGTTGCCGAAGGCGTTGACGTGGTGATCGTGGAAATCGGCGGAACTGTAGGCGACATTGAATCGCTGCCGTTTCTGGAAGCGATTCGGCAAATGCGTTTGGAGCTTGGGCCCGAAAATACAGTTTTCGTTCACGTCACACTGGTTCCGTTCATTGCCACCGCCGGCGAATTGAAGACCAAGCCGACGCAGCACAGCGTGAAAGAAATGCTGAACATCGGAATTCAGCCGGATATTCTTTTGTGCCGGAGCGATCGCTGGCTCTCAGCGGATCTGAAACGCAAAATCGCTTTGTTCTGCAACGTTGCTGAAGCGCGTGTGATTTCCGCTCAGGATGTGGACACGATTTACGCTGTGCCCGTCGAACTAGCGCGCGAAGGATTGGACGATCAGCTGCTGCAATTGCTCCACATGGAAGCGCCGCCGCGTCATTTTGAAAAGTGGATGAACATGTTGGACCGCATGCGAAATCCTGAAGCGGAAGTACGGATCGCGGTCGTCGGAAAATATGTCGAACTGGGCGACGCGTACAAAAGTTTAAGCGAAGCATTGATGCATGGCGGGCTCGCGCACAATGTGCGCACCGTAATTCAATGGGTTGAAGCGGAAGAATTGGATTGTCCTGAGACTGCAGCGGCGCGATTGGGAAGTGTGGACGGAATTTTGGTTCCCGGCGGATTCGGCAAGCGCGGAATTCAGGGAATGGTTTACGCGATTCAGTACGCGCGCGAAAAGAAAATTCCGTTCTTCGGAATTTGCCTGGGAATGCAATGCGCCACGATTGAATATGCGCGCGACGTTGCCGGATTGAAGCACGCGGACAGCACCGAGTTCGATCCCAACACGCCGGATCGCGTGATTTATAAATTGCGCGAACTTCTTGGCGTGGACGAGATGGGCGGAACGATGCGTTTGGGCGCATGGCCATGCGTTCTGACGCCGGATTCATTTTCCGCGCGCGCGTACGGCAAATTGGAAATCAGCGAACGCCATCGGCACCGCTACGAATTTAATCGCGAGTACGAAAAAACTTTGCTGGCCGCGGGATTCCGCATCACCGGAAAAACTCCCGACGGAACTTACGTGGAAATTATCGAAGCGCCGGAACATCCGTGGTTTGTGGGATGCCAATTCCATCCGGAGTTTAAATCCAGTCCGCTTGCGCCGCATCCGTTGTTCGCAGCATTTATTGCTGCTTCCAACGAGCACCGCACAAGAAGTTCACGTGCTTCCGCGAAATCATCGTCACAAACTGAAAGCCACGTGCCCGCCGAAACTAGTCCGGTCCGCAAATCGTAGTTCTGTCTGAATCCCCATTTCTGAAACTTCCTGTTCGCTCCCTTCGTATGTTCTAATGCGAAGCAATTCTCCCGGAGACAGCTCGAATGCGCCGACTTGCGAAACGATTGCCGTTGCTGCTCGCACTTTCACTCGTGATTTCGTTGAGTCTTAACGGACGGCAATTTTCTCGTGCGGACGCGCCGACAATTCATCCAATCGACAGCAAGAATTACACCGACCCAAATCAATTCGCATTTTTGAGCGGCACGTTAAATGGCGTGGAAGTGGTTTCGCTCGGCGAATCAATTCACATGACGCACGAATTTCCGCTGGTGCGCTTGGGAATTATTCGCTACTTGAATGAAAACATGGGTTTTCACGTTTTGGCGATGGAAGGATCCGCTGAAGATATCTGGGTCGCGCAGGATCGCTTTCTGAATTCGCAACATACTTCAGCGGACGCGGAAGATTCGCAGAAGGGTCTTTTCGGTTTGTGGAACACTCCGGAAGTTCGCCAACTTTTTGAGTACGAAGCCGCGAGTTGGATTTCCGCAAATCCGTTTTACGTCACTGCCTACGACATTCAGCCCGGGAGCGGAAACAATTCACACGGGACAGAAGTGTTTCGCATGTTGTCTGAACGCTTGAAGGGATATGCCGCCGCGCCGCAAGGGTTGGACGTTGCCCAATGGACAAACGATCTCGGTGCGCTCACGCACGGCTGCAACGATTATCTGTCGAGCGATCAGGCGCGCGTTGAAAAAGCAATTCAGAATCTTCAAAAGTGGATTGACGCAGCCGCGCCGGAAGCGCAAAAACGTTTTCCGAAGATTCCGCACAGCACCGCGATGTCGTTGATTCCAGAAAATCTGCGCGCGTCGCTGCAACTCTGCAAAGATCTTTCGGCGGACAACGGGAAGAATTACAAAGCGCACCGCGATACAAACGCGGCGCCCTACGCTTTGGAACTGAAAGCCGCAGTTCCCGGACAGAAACTAATTCTGTGGGCGCATATCTCGCATATTTTTCACAACGACGAACACGGCGCTAAATCCGTCGGCGAAATTCTTCACCATGAACTCGGGGATCGTCTTTACACGATTGCGCCTTTTGTGCAAAGCGGCGGGACTATCCTTATATATGACGACAACAAGGACGATGTCGGCTACGGGCGCGTGCACGGAGAGTTCGGCGTATTGGGCCAACGAATGGGCCAGTTAAGCCGGCAAGATTTTTTTCTGGATTTCCGGCAGACGGGAATTTCAGCTGGCAATGATCCGATGTTTGTGAAGCCTCAGCCGCTGTGGGTGGAAAGCGGTCGGTGGCCGCTCGCCGTGGCGCGCGATTTTGACGGAATTATTTGGATCAGAACTGTTCATGCACCGGATTTTCCGTTTGTTAAGTTGATGGCATTTTCTCTCATGCATTACACCACCGAATTGGAAGTGCTGACCACGCTAATTGCCGTCGGAATCGCATGTTTAATCATCCGCTGGATTCGGCGCAGACTAGCGCGGGCAGTGTGAATCCGAAGTTGCGCGCTGCCGCGCATTTTCTCTCGCTGCGCATTGAAAATATTTTGGTTCCCGCATAGTCTTGTCGTTCTGGCTTTGCACAACATGAGCGATACACGCGAAATTCAAATTGGCTCGGTGCGCCTCGGCGGGAATTCACCGCTGGTGCTGATTGCCGGGCCGTGCGTCATTGAGAGTGAAGCGCACGCCATGCGCATGGCGGAGAGTATTGCGCGCATCGCCGGCGATTTGAATGTGCCGTACATTTATAAGGCGTCGTACGACAAGGCAAATCGCACATCGCTGAATTCCTATCGTGGACCCGGGATTGCCGAAGGTTTGCTCGTACTGCGGAAGATTAGGGAACAATTTAAGTTGCCGATTCTTTCCGACGTTCACGACGTCGCGCAGGTCGGGCCGGCGGCGGCGATTTGCGACGTGCTGCAGATTCCGGCGTTTCTTTCGCGTCAGACGGATTTGCTGATTGCCGCAGGAAAATCCAGCCGCGTGGTGAATCTGAAAAAAGGACAGTTTCTTTCGCCGTGGGAAATGTCAAACGCCGTTGAAAAAGTGGCCAGTACGGGAAATAAGAATATTTTTCTTACTGAGCGCGGAACGTCTTTTGGTTATCAAAATTTGATTGTGGATATGCGCACGTTTCCGATTATGCGCAAACTTGGATATCCCGTGGTTTTTGATGTGACGCATTCCGTGCAACTTCCCGGAGGCGAAGGGAAGTCCAGCGGCGGTCAGCCGGAATTTATTGAGCCACTGGCGCGCGCGGGAGTTGCTGTTGGTGTCGATGGAATTTTTCTGGAAGTGCATGACAATCCAGCAAAGGCGCTTTCTGACGGAACGAATGCACTGCGGCTGGATAAACTTCGCGCTCTGCTCTCGCGTCTGAAAGAGCTTTCGGCGCTTACGCGCGTTTGGGACAAACAGGTGAGCGTGCAATGAGTTTGGAATCCGCGCGCCGCGTTCTGCGTATTGAAGCCGCCGCAATTGAAGATTTGATGAAGCGGCTTGACGAGAGTTTTGAGCGCGCAGTGGAACTGTTATTTGCATGCACAGGCAGGGTGGCGGTCACCGGAATGGGTAAGTCCGGATTAATCGGACGAAAAATTGCGGCAACATTTTCCAGTACGGGCACACCTTCATTTTTTCTGCACGCGGCAGAAGCGTTGCACGGCGATCTCGGAATGCTCGCGGCGGGCGACGTTGTGCTCGCGCTTTCTTACGGCGGCGAAACGGAAGAACTTGTCGCGCTGCTGCCAACTCTTCAGCGTCTGAAAATTTCCATCATCGCAATGACGGGCCAGTCTCGCTCGTCGCTCGCTGCGGCGAGTGCGGTCGTGCTTGATTGCAGCGTGAAAGAAGAAGCGTGTTCGCTGAATCTTGCGCCAACTGCTTCAACAACTGCAGCTCTCGCACTTGGTGATGCGCTGGCGGTTTCGTTGCTCGATCGCCGCGGATTTCAGACCACTGATTTTGCCGCGCTGCATCCCAGCGGCCGCCTTGGAAAAAAATTAATGCGCGTGGAATCGATGATGCACTCTGGCGATAACATGCCGCGCGTCGCGCCTTCGACAAAAATGCCGGACATTATGTATGAGATGAGTCAGAAGGGCTTGGGCATGACGACAGTTGTCGACGACGCGGGCCATCTCGTGGGAATTGTCACCGATGGAGATTTACGCCGCCTGATGCAATCGCGCGGCGGCGACGCGATTGCGCTGACCGCCGAGGAAGCGATGACGCGCACGCCGGCCACCGTCGGTCCGCGCGAACTTGCGAGTACGGCGCTCAGCAAAATGGAGCAGCGCAAAATTACGTCGGTGGTTGTGGTGGACGAAAACGAGCGCGTCTGCGGAGTTCTGCATTTACACGATTTATGGACACTTGAACTTTATTAGTATTCCGTAGCCGCTCCAAAATTCACGGAGGAAAATTTGCCCCGCTTTGCAAATAAAATTACGCCCGCGATTCGGCGGCGCGCTGCACGCATTCGCGTGTTGTTGATGGACGTGGACGGCACACTGACCGACG
The DNA here is from genome assembly GCA_963778235.1 of uncultured Acidobacteriota bacterium. Taxonomy (GTDB): domain Bacteria; phylum Acidobacteriota; class Terriglobia; order Acidiferrales; family UBA7541; genus DASTCZ01. The sequence goes on from CAVZTQ010000004.1 coordinate 2,108,812, forward strand.
GCCACGTGTTGTTGCTCTCGCAGCCGGATGGAAGCGCGCTGGAAATAAAAAGTTTCGGCGCGCAGGATGGGCTCGGACTAACGCTTGCAGCAACGGGCGGTATTCGCACCGGCGTAATCACAGGGCGCGAATCGGCAGCGATGCGCCGCCGCGCAAAAGAAGCGCGAATTGAATTTGTGTACGAAGCGTGTCCGGTGAAAATTCCCGTCTACGAAGAAATTTTGAAAATAACTGGAGCGAGTGATGAAGAAGTGGCGTACGTCGGCGACGACTTGCCGGATTTGCCGGTGATGCGGCGCGTCGGACTGGCCGTGGCCGTCGGAAATGCAGTGTACGAAGTAAAAGGCGCCGCGCATTTTGTTACGAGCCGCGATGGCGGGGAAGGTGCGGTGCGCGAAGTTGTGGAATTGATTTTGAAATCGCAAGGGAAGTGGGAATCGCTGATTAATAAAGCGCGGGCGTAGACGGTGAAAGACCCTCCAAAGGCGAACAGAAAGCCGCGGCCTCGGCCCTACCGCTGGTGGTTCATTCCTCTGTTCTTCCTGTTTCCGATTCCATTTAGTCCATGGTGGTTGGATATTATCTGCGGCGCGGCATTTGTTCTGGTGATGTCGCTAGCGGTTCGCGCGAAACCAGACTAAACACAGCCGCAATCCATGCTGTGGCCGACTTTTTCCCGCGAACGAGTTTTGTTATCATGCGGCCATGAAAACATTATCGCGTGTCCGCATTCTTACTATCGTAGCCCTGCTTATTGGCACAGGCGTTTCCGCCGATCCTTCGCACGGCCCTCAAAAGGGAACTCTCCTGATCACCGGCGGGATGACTCAGCGTCCGGATTACGTCCGCTTCATCGAAATGTCCGGCGGAAAAAACGCGCGCATCGTGGTGATCCCCACCGCGTCGGTTACGCGCCCGTCCACTCCCGCTGAGCTTGAACATTACTGCACAGACGCGACGACGTTCGGCGGAATGAATTGCACGATACTGCACACGACGGATCGCGCCGAAGCGGATTCTGAAGCGTTTGTTGCGCCGCTGAAAAATGCCACGGGAGTTTGGCTGCTTGGCGGACGTCAGTGGCGGCTTGCCGATGCGTATCTCGGCACTCGCACTGTGAAAGAATTATTTGCGGTGCTGGATCGCGGCGGAGTAATCGGCGGGGGTTCTGCGGGCGCAAGTATTCAGGCGTCGTACATGGTGCGCGGACAATCTTCGCCCGACGACAACACGGTGATGATGGCGAAGGGGCACGAAACCGGCTTCGCGCTTTTCACAAACGTGGCGATCGATCAGCACGTGGACGCGCGCGGCCGCGAGAATGATCTTGGCATTGTGATGAAAGCGCATCCGGAACTTCTTGGGTTGGGATTGGATCAAAGCACGTCCATCACGGTTCACGGCGACACTGTTACAGTAAACGGCCCCGGAAAAGTTGCGGTTTGGGATGGCAAGGATCACGACGGGAAGGGCTACTACCAACTGCACCAAGGCGATAAGTTGGACACGGTAACGCGCGTCGCGACGATAGCGTCAACGCCAGCCGCAAAATAATTCGCAGAAATTTCTAGCGGATTTCAACCGTGCGGCTGGACGCGCCCATTTTTCCGCCCACCACTTCCTGCACTACTTCGCGGAGGCGATATGTTCCCGGAGGAGCCTGCAGAGTGGCGCGCGCTTCCACTCCGTCTTTCGATATCTGCGCAAAGGTAGCGTCTTTCAAACTTAATTCCATGATGCCTTCGGTGCCAGCCAGGAAATGTCCCTGCTGATCGAATAGTGACGTAATAAAAATTATGCGTTCGACGCGCGCGTTATTTTCTTTTTTGAACGAGAGGTTGCGCGCATTCACATGGACAGAAACTTTCAGCGCGGATTCGCCGGTGGCCAACACGGATGATTGCGTGGTGATTTCTGCCGGAATTTCCGTAATGTTGCTGGCCGTCATCACTTCCTTGTTCAACTTTTGAAATTTAACGCCCGCGGAATTCTTGTCGTTGGAGCGCGCAAAGTATCCGGGCCGCGTGGAAATCGAAATACCTTGATGTCCGGGAATTTTCACGCGCAAAGTGTGATAGGTGCCGTTTTCTTTCAAATCTTCCGGGGAAAAAGCCAGAGAATAGGTAACGTCCGGCAATGCGGCGATTTCCACGAGTCCGCCGGCCAAATCATTGCCGTTGTGGAAGAATTTTCCGCCAGTGGCAGAAGCGAGCACAGACATGGAATCATTCGATACGTCGCGCTCGTCAGTTTCCACTTCCTGCTGAATTGAATTAAAAGATTGGTTCGGCGCGTCGGCCGTGGCGAGATATGGGTTGCCATCGGCGAAATTTCCTCCGAGCCAATCGGCGGTTAGCGCTTTCGCGTCCATCGTGTTGATCACAATTCCGGAGCGCAAAGCGGCGTCAATCATTTTGTCCTGCGTGTGCTGAACTTTTTCTGTGCGCGAAAAGAATCCCGACGACGTCATGATCAGCATTCGCCGTCCCGGCATTTTGCCCAGGTAACGGATCACGTCGCCCAGCACTCCGAGCGAATCCTGTGCAAACTGTTCGGAAAGCGAAAGCACCGTGGCCGCCTGGGTTTGCACCATGCGCGCCATTTCGGCGGTGCAGCTTGAGCGTGTTTCCATGTCGTGCGCACCCTGACAATGGCATTGCACAGATTCCGTCACCGCCATGTCGAAAATGTCGGAGTGCGAATCGAAAGTCGCATTGATTTGAAATGCTTCGTAGGGCGTGATCTTCGGGCAGGCGGTAGAGCCAAACAACGCGGACTGTTGATGCGACGTCAGTTTGCTAAGCGTCGCTAGAATTTCCTGCTTGTTGCTGGTGAACTGCTGCGTTACGGTGGTGGAAGAAGTGAAAACGCCTCCGCGATCCGTTTCTGACATATTTTTGCTGACGAATCCCATCGCCGCCTTTCTGGCGAACGCCAAATCCCCTGTGGACATATTGATATCGTCAAAATACATGGCTAGATATCGCGGAGGCACGGGCGGGGGCGCGGTACGCTGCGTTTCGACTTTTTCGGATGGCGTTGCTGCCAGCTTGTTTGCATATTCCACGCTGAACGCGGAAATATTCTGCTTCTTGCCCTGATCGAAAATTTGGAAATCTTCTTTGTTCAAGCCTGCGACGGGCCGGCCGTCCTCGTCGCGCACCACAACGTTCAAGTCAACGCTGGTGCTTTGCACGCGGATGGTCCCGTTCTCGTCGGGTGTGTACGGCTGGCTGGCGAATCTAACTTCTTCGATCGAAGCGGCTTGCCCCTGCATGAAAGGCACAATGACCGCGCAAGCAAACAAAAGTGTTAGGATTTTCAGGCGCACCGACGCTCCCCGGGATTTGCGAATCGCCCACTCCGGCGATCACAAGTATTTGAAATGCTACCAGTGCGATGCAGGATTTTCCATTGGGGTTTGCTGGCAGATTTTCCCATGTGCAACGCACGGCAACAGCATTGGACAACCGAAGTGACTAGAGATCCGGTTCTTCTTTGGTGGACATTTTGGAGACGTCGAAGGTGATTTTCATGCTAAGCCTCCTGCGTCTCAGTGAATCTCAACCGTTTGGCTGGAAGCGGCCAGCCTTCCGCCTACTACTTCCTGCACCACTGCCCGTAATCTATATTTTCCGGACGGCAACGCCATCGATGACTTTGCGTCTACTCCGTCCTTAGTAATTTGCGCAAACGTCGCGTCTTTTAGATTCAGGTTCATCACTGCTTCGACGCCGCCCAAATAATTCCCGCCTAAATCAAACACCGCGGTGACGAAGATCACTCGCTCCACGCGCGTGTCACCGTCCCTTTTAAATGACAGTGCACGGCCGTTCACATGTACATTCACTTTTAGCGATGTTTCTCCGGTACTCGTGGCTGCCGTTCGCGTAGTGACGTCCATCGGAAGAGCGGACAACGTGTCCGAAGCTATCACTTCCTGAGTTAGCTTCTGGAATTTGCTGCTCGGCGAGCCTTTGTCGTGGGACTGCGCAAAATATCCGGGGCGAGCGGAAATCGACAGGTCATTTCGGCCGGCAATCCTTACTCTTATATTGTGATACGCGCCATTTTCCTTTACGTCGTCCGGCGAAAAGCTAAGCGCATAAGAAACTTCCGGCAGGGCGGCGATCTGCGCCAGTCCACCTTCTAAATCGTTGCTGTTGTGAAAGTATTTTCCACCTGTCGCAGAGGCCAGCACGGCCAATGAATCGCTGGAGATCTCGCGCTCATCGTCAAGACGTTCCGCTTGAAGCGCATTCATTCCGCCGATGCTCCCGCTCGTTGAATAGACAATGCCACCTGAACTTGTCGCCGCGTCAGCTATGTCGGGCATGAGCATGGGCGTCGGCCCGTCGGCAGGGTTACCACCAACCCATTCGGCGGCAAGCGCTTTTGCGTCGAGCGTATTGATTACAATTCCGGCATGGAGCGCGGATTCAATCATTTTATCCTGCGTGTGCTGGACCTTCGGAGTTCTGGAAAAAAATCCCGACGACGCCATAATCAGCATCCGCCGGCCGGGCATTTTCCCAAGGTAGCGGATCACGTCACCAAGAACACCGAGCGAATCCTGCGCGAACTGCTCCGAAAGTGAAAGCACCGTGGCGGCTTGGGTTCGCACCATCGCGGCTTGTTGAACGGCGCAGGTCGCCATGCTTGATGCGTTGCTGCCTTCGGTGCTGCAGTTGCATTGAATCGCCTGTGCTACTGCCATATCGAATACGTCCGTGTGAGTATCAAAGCTTTGATTGATCTGC
>CAVZTQ010000005.1:0-272680 GCA_963778235.1 uncultured Acidobacteriota bacterium
GATCGCCGGACAGGCGGCCGTGAAGTTTCGTCAGTCCTTCTTCAAACCACTTTCTGCGGTGACGAATATTTGCGGTGCCGGGATAGTTGGAACCGTCGGCGAACGAAAGCGCAAACGTCGCGGCTGCCGAGCTTTGTGGCGATGTCAGCACTTTCCAATAAATGATTGACGGCAATTTCGCGAATCGCCGGATCGGGATTGCCGCTCATCCTAAATGATAATGTTGATCGTAAAAAACGTTGGGATTGATGGCGCCGGCGCGCACGCCGTAACGGTTGGCGAGCTCGTTCACATTACCGACGCTCTTATTCTTTCGGGCAAATCCCACAATACGTGCAACGCTACGCTTGGGCACGATCCGGTAACTCTGTGAACTCCCTTTGCGTTTGGCTCTGGACTCTTCTTTGATGGTGGAGGCTGCGGCTGCCTGAACGAATTTTCCGAAGCGAGTTCCTGTGTTGGCGAACCCCCAGGAAGGAAGTTCAATTTGAAACGTGTCGAGCGCCTTCCCAATTGCATCTGCTTTTCTGGAATTGAGCGTCACAGCAGAATTCCCCGCAATTCTGAACTACCAATGGCCCCGAGTTCGAAGCGGATGCTAGCACCTCGCGATTTTGCTGTCTACTGTACGGTGGTGTGACTCAAGCGGGAAGTCTCTATCTGCAGACGCATTGTCTTACGTCGTGTTTCAGAATTTAACGTGAGCACGTATCACAATGCGGTACGGAAATAACGTTGTTCAAAATTTTCCCCAGATTTCGCGTTCTGGCGCGCGGCAGTTTCGCTTCGACGTACGCGCATCCTGCATTTGCGGCTTGCGAGGTGAACAAGAATGACGACGCGCAAGAGTTTTGAATTTACGCGAAGAACTTTTATTTATGCGGGCGGCGCGGCTGTTGCGTGTTCACGAATTCTTTCGCTTATAATGAAAGCGTTCGCGCCGCTGTATCCATACGCGGACCTGAGTTACTTCGATACACAAATTGCGCCTGCGCCCGCGGGACATTCATTTCGGATACGCGTCAATCACGTGGAATGGAAAGTCACCGGCAAGCCATTGACGATATTGCTGCCGTCGGATATCCAGGGATTCAATTGCGCGCGAACGCGATTGCGGAATTTGAAAATAAGCCTGCGGTGTTGCGCGAGTTGTTGGAAAAGCACAAATTAAGAATGGTGGCGCTATCGAGCGGCAACTTGGATATTACAAATCCGAAGGACGCGGAGATCGCCGCGCATGTGGCGCGGGCACAATTTGCGGCAAGGATGCTCGCCACATTGACATGCAAGTGATTGGCGCGCGCCCTAAAGGACGCGAAATTGTCGCGGCCATGACGACGAAAAAATGGGGAAAGCTGCTGACGGAGTTGAGCAAACGCACCGCGGATATGGGCATTCAAGTTGGTTTTCACAATCACATGGATTCGCTCGGCAAGCGGCCGGAAGAAGTGGATTGGATTTTCGCCGGAACAGATCGCGCTACGCGAAACTAGAACTCGACGTCGCGCATCGCGCCCAAGGCGGCGGCGATCCCGTGAAGATGATGACGAAATACAGCGACCGGCTGCTGTTTATGCACCTCAAGGATGTCCGCACCATAGCTCCGCCACCGCCAGCCGCAGCCTCAACCGCGACGCCGAAAAATTATCAGTTCGTAGAGTCGGGCGTGGACGCGTGGATTTTCCGGCGGTTTTCGCGAACATCGAAAAAATAAAATATCGCGGTTGGGCGATTGTGGAATTGGACTCGGTGCCGGAGCCGCCGCGAACGCCGAAGGAATGCGCGGAGATCAGCAAGAAATATCTGGCCGATAAGTTGGGCTACAAAATATGAACTCGCCGTTTCACGTTGCCGTAATTACGGATGAAATCACGCAGGACTTGGGCCGCGCGCTGGAAATCGCCTCCGCGGATTTCGGAATGGACTACGTCGAACTGCGCGGCATGTGGAACAAAAATATTATGGCGCTGGACGCGAAGGAAATCGCCGAAGCGCGCCAACTGCTGGAAAAATTCCACATGCGCGTGACGGACATCGGCAGCCCGCTTTTCAAAGTGGATTGGCCGGAAGCTCCGCTTTCCTCGTATAGCCCAACACGAAGGGACAATTACAAGGCCGATTACACATTCGCGCAGCAGGACGAAGTGATCGAGCGATGTATCGAACTGGCGCGAGCATTTCAGACGGATCGCGTGCGCGGATTTGACTATTGGAAATTGAATGACGACACGCCCTATCGCGCGGCGATGGACGAAAAGTTGCGCGGAGCGGCCGCGAAATTCGCAAAGGCGAATATTATTTTCCTTCTCGAAAATGAATATGAGTGCAACACATCAACCAGCGCTGACTCTGTACGCGTATTGAACGCCGTGCGCGCGCCGAATTTCATGTTGAATTGGGATCCGGGCAATGCGGCGATGCGCGGCGAAAAAGTTTTTTCTGAAGGATATGCGCAAATTCCTTTCAATCGAATCGGCCACGTGCATTGCAAGGATGTGGAGCGCAAAGCGGATGGCTCGGGAACTCAATGGGCCGCGATGGGCAAAGGAATTGTCGATTGGACCGGACAATTCCGCGCGTTGAAGCGCGACGGATACAAATTCGCCGTGAGCTTGGAAACGCACTGGCACGGGGCGGGCACGCCGGAAGCGTCTACGCGAGTTTGTTGGACGGCGATGAAGGATCAACTTCAGAAGGCTGGGGCGCTGTCGTAGATTCTTAACATTATCTTTTTGCCGGAAAGAATTTGTTCAGTTGAAACAAATATTCAAAGCAGTCGGGGCAAGAAAAGGAAGTTTCCAATGGTGAAAAGATATTTCGTTGTTTTGTTTGTGGCCGTAATGATCGTCACAGCAGGAGTGACCGCACAAAAAGCCACAGGTAATCGAATTACTGTCGTGCCGAATGAAGCGCAGCGGCGCGTGGATATTTTGATCGACGGCAAGCCGTTCACGTCGTACATCTATCCCGAAGATATGGAGAAGCCGACCCTCTATCCATTGCGCGCGGCGACGGGAACTCTTGTGACGCGGGGATTTCCACGTGATCCGCGTCCCGGTGAGCGCGTGGATCATCCTCATCACGTAGGGCTCTGGTTCAATTACGGCAATGTGAACAATCTAGACTTCTGGAACAATTCCTACGCGATCAAGCCTGAAGACAAACACAAAATGGGCACGGTCTATCATCGTGCGATTGTCGCCGCAACAAGTGGAGCGAACGAAGGAACGCTGGAAGTTGACGCCGACTGGGATAATTCCGACAAGAAAGTATTGCTGCAGGAGCATACGAAATTTATTTTCAAAGGCGGCGCGGACTACCGCAGCATCGATCGCATCACGACTTTGAAAGCGTTGGGCGATCCCGTTGTTTTCCATGATGACAAAGAGGGCTTGCTGGGAATGCGTGTTCGCCGTGAACTCGAACAGCCTTCGACGACGCCTGCAACATTCACGGATGCGAATGGCCGTCCCACGACCGTCGCGCAGATGGACAACACCGGAGTGAACGGAAATTATCTCGATAGCGAAGGAAAATCGGGCGATGCGGTGTGGGGCACGCGCGGACGCTGGTGCATGCTCAGTGGAAAAGTTGGCGACGAGCCTGTGTCCATCGTGATTTTCGATAATCCGGCGAATCCCGGCTTCCCCACCTACTGGCATGCGCGCGGATACGGATTATTTGCCGCGAATCCGCTGGGACGAAAAGCATTTGATCCGAAAGCGGACGAGATGAATTTCACGATCGCGGCCGGACAAAGCGCCACATTCCGTTATCGCGTGGTGATTTTTTCGCGCATCGCCACAACGGAAAGCATTGAAGCGGCATACAAAGCTTTTGCTTCGGAAGTGAAATAATTCGCCGGCACTTATGACCACACACATCGGCCTAATCGGCGGCGGAAATATTACCGGCACGCATGCCCGCGCGGCGCGCGCCATTCCCGGCGTGGAAATTTCCGCAATTTACGGAACACATCCCGACAAAACAGCGAAACTCTGCAAGGATTACGGCGGCACGCCGTTCGCGGACTTCGGGAAATTTTTGTCGCGTCGCCCGATGGATCTAGTGATCGTCGGAAGCCCATCCGGTCTTCACGCGGAGCACGGAATTAAAGCGGCGCGCTTAGGACTGCATGTTCTCACCGAGAAACCGATTGATATCAGCATTGCGCGCGCGGACGCGCTCATCGAGGAGTGCGAAAAAACTGGCGTAAAACTTGGCGTGTTATTTCAGGATCGCACGAAGCCGGACGTTCATCGACTGAAAAGTTTTCTTGCCGAAGGTGCGTTGGGCAAACCGATCCTGGCTGACGCGCAAGTGAAGTGGTATCGCCCGCCGGAATATTATGGAGATTCGCGCTGGCGCGGAAAACTTTCGCTCGATGGCGGCGGCGCTTTGATGAATCAAGGCGTGCACACAGTCGATTTGCTGCTGTGGCTGATGGGCGATGTGGTGACGGTGCAGGCGCGCATGGCCACTGCACTTCACAACATCGAAGGCGAGGACACTGTGATTGCGCTGCTGGAATTTGCGAGCGGCGCGATGGGCACGCTCGTTGCGGCAACCTCCGCGTATCCCGGATATCCCCGCCGGCTTGAGCTAACTGGGTCCGAGGGCACGGTGATCCTCGAACACGACAGAATTGTTCGCGCCGATTTAAGAACTCCGCGGCCGGAATTGCTCGGAAATGAATCGAGTGATCAGAATCAAAGTGCCACGAGCGCCGTGGTGAGTGACGTTCGCGGGCATCAGGCGCTGATTGAGGATTTTCTGCGCGCGATAAAAACAAATTCTCGTCCCATGTGTGACGGAAAAGAAGGGCGCCGCAGCGTGGCGGTCATCGAAGCAATTTATGAGTCGGCGCGAAGCGGCGAGCGCGTGTCCGTCAGTTAAACCGATTTCATTCGCGCGTCCAAATCCAGAAGTGTTTGCTAGTCACATGAGGTTTCGATGATAAGGCGCTACTTCTCCATTGTAATTTGTCTTCTCGCGCTCTGCGCAATTCCGGCCCACGCCGCCGATTCCCCACGTCAACGTTTCTCCATGGACTACGACTGGAAATTTACACTGGGCGATCCCGCACAAGCAGAACAGATCAAATTTAATGACAGCGCCTGGCGCTCGCTGAATGTTCCGCACGACTGGAGCATCGAAGGAACCTGGGCCGCCGATAATCCGTCAGGAACCGAAGGCGGATACGCCGCAAACGGCATCGGCTGGTATCGCAAGAAATTTAATGTGCCGGAAAATTGGAATGCCAAACGCATCTTCGCGGAATTCGATGGCGTGTTCGATCATTCCGACGTTTGGGTGAACGGCGAAAAAGTTGGCCACAATGAATACGGTTACATCGGCTTCGAGTGCGATCTAACTCCGTGGATAAAATTTGGCAAAGAAAATGTAATCGCCGTTCGCGTGGACAATATGAAGCAAGCCAGCCGCTGGTACACCGGCAGCGGAATTTATCGTCACGTTTGGCTCACCGTCACCGAACCGCTGCACGTCGGCCACTGGGGCACTTACGTCACGACACCGGAAGTCACCAGCGCCAGCGCAAAAGTAACCGTCGAAACTACTCTGCGAAATGATTCCGATGACGCGCGCAATTGCACGCTCATCACCCGACTGATGGACCCGCAAGATCACGCCGCAGGAACTGAACAATCGATCGCAAGAATCCCAGCGCGCGGCGAAATTGTCGTCAAACAATTGCTCACAGCTTTGAAGCCGCAACTCTGGGCGCCGGAAACGCCGCGTCTCTATCGCGCCGTCAGCGAAGTCCGCGAGGGCTCGAAGATTTCCGACATGTTTGAAACTCCATTCGGGATTCGCATCGCAACGTTCGACGTGAAGAATGGATTCACTCTCAACGGCAAGCGCATCGTGATCAAAGGTGTCTGTTTACATCACGATTTAGGCGCGCTCGGCACCGCTGCTCTCGAAGCCGGTATCGAGCGTCGCTTGAAAATTCTAATGGACATGGGCGTGAACGCCGTTCGCCTCAGCCACAATCCCTATTCGCCGGAAATGCTTGCGCTTTGCGATCGCCTTGGCCTGATCGTGTGGGACGAATCCTTCGACAAATGGTACGGCTTTCTTCCCGACGGCACCGGCTGGAAGGACGATCTGAAATCTTTCGTGCAGCGTGACCGCAATCATCCGAGCGTGGTGATTTGGAGCGTTGGAAATGAAATGACTCCGCACATGTACATGCGCGAAGGCACGCTACTTTATCAGAGTATGTCGAAGCTCGTTCATCAGACAGACCCATCTCGTCCGGTAACCGCCGCTCTTCATCCAGTGCGCAACAGCAAAGGTGAACGCGACGCGCCTCTCGCGGAACTCGCGCAATACATGGACGTAATCGGCATGAACTATCAAACGCGATTTTACCCGCGCGATCATCAGCAACACCCGAATCAAGCGCTCATCGGCAGCGAAACTCATCTGCATCAAATAAATAATTTGAACGCCGCGGTGAACGCGAATAACGGCTCGGGCAATCAGTGGTTTGGTACGCGGGATTATTTTACAAATGAATATGTGCCTTACGTCGCCGGACAATTTACCTGGGCGGCCTTCGATTATCTCGGAGAGGCGGGCGCGTGGCCCAGTAAAGGTTCGCGCCTAAATTTTATTTACACCACCGGCTTCCGCAAACCATTCTCGTATTACGAGCAGAGTCTCTATCAAGATACGCCGATGGTTTCGATCGCCGTGGACAATCCCGACTTCGCAAAAGAGCCCACGAAATATCTGAATGCGAATTGGAACGCGCTCGTAGCTCACTGGAATTGGCCAAGTGAATTGAAAACGTTGCGCGTCTACACGTTCACAAATTGCCCGTCCGTCGAACTTATCCTCAACGGAAAATCACTGGGCGTAAAGCAATTGGCCGATTCCGCAGACCGCATCATTATGTGGGACGTTCCGAACGAACCCGGCACTCTTCAGGCAATCGCAAAGAAAGAGGGCCAGCCAGTCGCAAATAGCGACCTGAAAACCGCGGGCAAGCCTGCCAAAATTTTGTTGGTTCCCGACAAGTCCACGCTCAGCGCCAGCGGCGAAGACGTTTCTGATATCGAAGCGCGCATCGTTGACGCAAACGGCATCATCGTTCCAAATCCCATCACAGAAATTCAATTTGAACTGACCGGCCCAGGCGTAATCGCAGGCGTCGATAACGGCGATCTCGACAGTCCCGAGCCATTCAAAAGTAACCAGCGCGAAACGCGCGAAGGCCACTGTCTCGTAATCGTTCAATCAAGCCGTGAAGTGGGAAAAATCAAACTGGTAGGACGAGCGAAGGGACTTCCCGACGCAACAATCGAATTGGATGCGCAACCAGCAAAATCAGCGCCGCCCACTCTTCCTCAATAAGAAAATCTCAAGCCGGCGAACGAATCACACTCATTAGCCGGTCATTTGGATAAAAGTGATCCACGTTTTCCGGCGTAATCAGCTGGTGCTTGATGAACACCGCCGGCGACGTGGGCTTCTGGTCCAAAATATCCAGCGCCAGCCGGATTAAGTGCGGACCATATTCCTCAGGAAAATAAGCAACTGAGCCAACCAGTCGCGACTTCGCATCCCTCAGTTCTGTGCGCCCCTCCGGATCCGCGTTGTGGCTGACGATCGCGCATTCCGACGTGCGTCCTGCTTCCTGAAATGCGCGCAACGCTCCAAGCGCGCTGGAATCATTTGCGGCGCCCACTAAAATGCGTTTTGCTTTTGTGTTGCGCAAATGTTTCCGCACACATTCCAAGGAATTTCCAAATTGTCCGTCGCCATCAAGATTCACAACTCGTCCGCGATAACTCGGGCGCACCACTTCCGTCATGCCCACCAACATTCCCAGCACGCGAGTCTGCGGCACCGAACCGGCGCGCCGAATTTCCAGCAAAACAATTTCGTCCACCAATCCGTGCCAATTTTTGTTTGCCCAGCGGCCAAGATGCCGCCCGCCAACCAGTCCCGCTTCATAATTATTCGCGCCAAAATAACTCGCGCTCGGATGCGGAATATCCACGGCAATCATTGGAATGCCCGCCTCCTGCACTTTCGCCGCAATGGCAGGTGCGGCGGATTCATCCGTCTGAAATTCGATAATTAAATCCACGCCTTCGCGAACTAACTGATCCGCATTTCGCAACGCAATTCGCGGATCATATTTGTTGTCCATCACCACAAGCTCCACGTGCGCGTTTTCCGCGGCGCGTAGTATGCCCGTGCTCACTTCGCGTGCGAAAGATGATTCCTGTCCCTGCGCCGCAAATCCAATTCTGCATTTGCGTGTCGGCCGAACGTCGTACACCAGCCGGTATTGATTCTCGCCAACTTTTTCCAGAAAATTGCATTCTCGAAGAGTGAACAGCAAACGGAAGCACATCGCCTTGTTAAATCCGGTGCGCGCTACAACATCCTTCAATCGCAGAACTTCCGCTTTCGACCGAAACACCGCAAGAACTTGCGAAGCGTGTACCAGCGATTTAATGACGTAGTTGCTGCGTGCTTTCGCGCCCATTTTAGTCTGTGATCCCAATTACAGATTCAGCATGCCACAGATTCACAGCGTCTCCGTGTTTCGGTACGCAATACTCAGTCGCGCCGTTTCCGTCATGCGCCAAGTGGTTTTTCCTCTTCGCGTATGAAACAACCAGAAACACATTCGCGAACTTCAATCACTTGATTCCACCGCAACAAATAACAACCATATTTCCCCACACGATGCTAAGTCGCAAGCGCAACAGGCTTTAGCGCAACGGCGGGAGCGTACCATATCGAGACGCCATCTCACAATATGACATTTTGGTTCGCAATGCGTAACACGCCAAACAAATCACGTAATTCCTCGTAACCATTTCGCGCGCCGCGTATTTCTGCTAACTATCTAATTCACTGATACATACGATGAATTATTCTCATCCATAAGCGTTCCTACAACCGATACGCATTCCTTTTTATTTCCAGTTGTTGACACTTTTATTCGCCGGTCGTAAAACCTCGTGCAGACGTGATGCTGCGCAACGTTTCAGAACAGCGGCGTGTGTTATCAATCGAGCTGAATTTGCAGGGGTGCTAATTCAGCCGAAGTTTTGGAAGTTCTAGAGGTGGGATCGAATGCCGCACAAAATTACAAGTGCGCTCCCATCCTACTTTTCTGAGAATTTTTTGAGCTTGCAGTTCGCCCTGGCGCGTTAGTTTTACTTTCGCGTGGGGGCTGCTAGCGGACGGCATGCGTGCGGGAGTCTTGCCCCGATTCCCGCACGCTCTCCGTCAGTTTTTCTTTTTGGCGCGCGTGTGTTGCAAGCACGTTCGCACGGTCTGCTGAAAGAATCAGACTTGCTCTTGGGGTGGAGTGGCCTTGATTCAAAGTAGCTGTGTTACGAAGTGCCGGATTTTGTTTGGCCTCGGCAACGTTCGCCGACTGTTCGTGTGCACTCGTCCGCAAATTTCCCAAAGCATTTCTTCCGTTCGTTCGCCAATCCTATTCTTGAACAAGAATTTGTTGAGTAAGAATTTGTTGAGTAAGAATTGCGCTCATCACAATTCCATCAACAGTTTTACCAGCCCTTCCGTAACAGGAAGGTTTTTTTTTCGTCTATTGCGGCAGGGGCAGGCAACACCGATTGAAAATCGACAGTTCGTGGACGCCACTCTTTGAGGAGGCAGAAAATGTTTCGGGCTACTCGCAGTTTGCTTTTTGCATGCGCTGTAATTTGCTTACTATGTTTGATTGTCTGGGTTCCGTCTTCGTCAGCGCAATCGGCCACGGCGCAAGTCGTGGGCCGCGTCGTTGACGCTCAAGGCGGATTGGTTGCAGGAGCAAAGGTTACAATGGTTGAGACGTTGAAAGACGTCCGCCATGAGACCGTGACCGATTCCGAAGGAAGGTATACCCTACCGAACCTTCCGGTCGGACCCTATCGCTTCGAGGTCTCGAAGGAAGGATTCAAAACTTATTCCCAGACGGGAATTACCCTTCAGGTCGACGATCACATTGACCTCCCTGCGAAGTTGGATGTCGGAGCCGCCGCGCAAGTAGTTGAAGTTACGGCCGGTGCGACCATGATCCAGACGGAGACGGCTTCCGTCTCGAACGTTATTGACTCTCAGCGCATCAACGACTTGCCGCTAAACGGGCGTTTCGCCTCGCAACTAATCGTGCTCTCGGGCGCGGCCGTCATGTTCCAAGGGCAATCGGCAACGTCAGGATTCGGCGACTTGACCGGAAGCAAGAGCTTCTATAGCTCCTTCGCGGTTTCCGTCGCAGGTTCTGCGTTGAACGGAACAAATTATCTTTTGGACGGCGGCGACAACGTCGACACTTACGCCAACGTCAATCTTCCATTTCCTTTCCCTGATGCCTTGCAGGAATTCAGCGTTGAAACCAGCGCGCTTCCCGCACGCAGCGGTCTCCACCCGGGCGGCGTCGTCAACGTCGTAACCAAGTCGGGAACAAATCAACTTCACGGCGACGCATTCGACTATCTGCGCAACGGCGTCTTCAATTCCCGCGCGTATTTTTCTCCCACCGGTGACACCGTTCACCGCAACCAGTTTGGCGGCACCGTCGGCGATAAGATCCTCAAAGACAAACTGTTCTTCTTCGCCGGCTACCAGGGAACCCGCCTCACCAACATCAGCACGTCATCCACTTCCGTGCCAACGGCTGCGATGTGGGCTGGTGATTTCACTCAGTACATTCAGGGCGGCTGCGCTGGCGCCAGTGGAATGTCCCTAAACTCGACGAATCAGCCATCAGGATCGTTCAGCGTTCCCTATTTTCTAATCGCTCCCGGCTCAACCACCACGAAGACTGCGACTGGACTGACGAACATTTCCAATGGCAGCGCCACGTCGGGTCTTCTCACATTGAATCCGGCATTCGCATACAATCCTTCGTCATTGGCGTTGAAGCCGTTCCTACCGGTGGCAGGCGCGACTTACCACGGCAACCCGAATCCTTGCGGCCAGATTGATTACTCTCTCCCGACGATCAATAACGGAAATGAGGAGATTGGCCGCGTCGACTACATCATGAGCTCGAAGCACACAATCTTCGGGCGGTACTACGTTAATGACTTCGTAAGCCCGCCGCCCTTCAGCCCACCAATCTGATCCTGACCTCAAATCCGGGTCTGGCGCAGCGAGCGCAAACCTTTACTCTCGGCGATACGTATGCGATTCGCCCACAAAGATTAATTCCTTCCATTTCACCTGGAATCGCCGAAGGGACAACCGTGGAGTTGATCCCCGCGACATTAATCCGACCGCTCCGATTTCGCGCCGGAGGATTGGGAATCAACATGTTCAACTACATCGGGAACTTTTTCCTGATAAGCGCCATCAGCGGCGGCACCAGTGGATTTGTCGATCGGTTGCGGCACCTGCGCAACAGGCCATTTCAACGTCAACGGCATTCAGTTCGCCGATGACATTGACTTCATCCAGCGGCAAGCACCATTTCGCCTTTGGTGTCGACGTCCACCACTCGCAGAACAACACCGTCTCAGGCTTTGACGGAAACGGCACATTCGCATTTGCCGGCAGCACCAGCGCGATCTCGGGCCTCGAATTATGCCTCCACAGGCATCGGAACAGGCGACTTCCTGCTCGGCAATTACAGCGGCTTTTCCTTCAGCCGTCCGCAGAACATCAATTACGCCGCGACAATGCCCGGCGTCTATTTCCAGGATACCTACCGCATGACCAACACGCTTACCATTACGGCTGGGTTGCGTTGGGAACCATCGCTTTACCCGACGGACGAGTTCAACCGCGGCGCGCTATTCAGCATGCAGAATTTCCTGAATGACGTGCACAGCCAGGTCCATCCAAATGCACCGGCCGGAGCGCTGTATTACGGCGACGCCGGCGTGCCGCGATCCTTTGCATCAGATCACCTGACCAACTTTTCTCCCCGCTTGGGTGTTGCATGGAGTCCAAGCGGAAAGCGGAATCAGGTATTCCGTGCCGGCGCCGGAATTTTCTATGACTCGACTGAAATCTGGTATGCACAACGCCAGTCGTCCGATCCACCATTCGTGGATGAGGTGGACAACACGGCCGGTTGCGGCACACTGAGCAATCCGTGGCTGAATTACCAGTTCCCGCTCGCTACCGGAGCCTCTGAATGCAGCGCGGCCACTTTCAACAAGAATAACAATCCGTTCCCCGGCATCCAGACTTTCCCCGCTGGTTCGTTGTGGATCGTTCTGCCTCCAAACTGGAAGCCCGAGTACGTCGTGAACTGGAATGCGAGCTACCAGATTGAATTTGCGAAGGATTGGTTGTTCTCGGCTTCCTACCTCGGGAACAAAACAACCCACGCGTCTCTTGGTGTCGATATCAACTACCCGGAGACAAACTTGCAAATCCGGCAGGCAACCCGAATTTCTGCTCTACTTTTTCGGCCTCGGGATGCACGACCGGTAACGAGAAACGCGCGTCGCGTACTGGCCCTTGCTGCAGCAGCCAGCGGTAAGGCGGATTTGATTACTTCGGCAGTCAGTACGGAATTTTGACCACGATCGATGACGGCGCAAACGCCAATTATAACGGTTTGCTCCTCACCGTCCGTCACCGCTTCGCTCATGGATTCACGTTGCTCTCAAACTATACCTGGAGCCACTGCCTCGATTATGCAGAGTTCTCGGGTGACGTCACCGGTACCGCGTACGTAAATCAGATCAGCCGGAAAGCCGATTATGGCTCTTGCGGCACGATCGACATTCGCTCGGTGATGCACAACTCACTCATCGTCCAGAGCCCGTTCCACGGCGCCGGATGGAAGGGTATGCTCCTCGGGCACTGGCAAGTATCCACGACCATCAGTGCGCAATCCGGATTGCCAATCAACGTTACGAGCGGAGTCGATTCGTCGCTGACTGGTGAAGGTGCTCAGCGCGTAAACGTCGTTCCTGGCGTAAACCCCTATGTACCGAAGGTGGAGATTACCTCCGGGGCAAACGCCGGGAAATTCCAGTTCTTTGAACCCTGCGGCGTTCCAGCAACTCAACACCACTGGCACCGTGGCGAGCCCGACGTTGTCAGGCGTGCTCGGCAACGTCGGCCGAAACACTCTCCGGGCCCCGGGCGCGGTCAACATTGACGCGTCGATCAGCCGCATTTTTGACATTCACGAACGGCTGAATCTGGAATTCCGCGCAGAGGCGTTCAACCTGATTAACCACTGGAACCCAACCGCACCCGGCTCCGGACTGAACTCGTCCGGCTTCGGAACCGTGGGATCAGCGCCTGCACCGAGTCTAATTCCGTCAGTCTATGACCCGCGTGTTATGCAGTTCGCGTTGAAGCTCCACTGGTAGAAAAACCGGAAACAAAAAAACGGGTGAGGTCTTTTCAGACCTCACCCGTTTTTTATTTGCACTTGTAGCGGCAACCTTCAGGTTACCAGCCTTCTTCCGAATCTGAGAGCAACCAGCGCCTCACATCGGCTGCCACACGCCCTTCTTCATAATAGGCATGCGTTGCACAGTAGGTCCGCTCAACGCAGCCGCCCCTATGACTCCCTTATAACGTCAAATCCGACCGGCAGAACGAACCAAATGATTCACCGAACACTTTAACGTCGCGCGATGTAGTCGGACATGTTTTGACGATTCAATCAACGAGCTTTGCGCCTCAATTCCGAGTAACGCATACATTCAAAAGAGTTTACGTCCGGACTCCCTTTGGCGCCGAGAGCGGAAATTTATTTTCTGCGCACCCACACCCCTACCCTCGTGAGCTAAGTGTGGCTAATAAAGGACTTACGGCGATCTGCGGTGTAAGTGTGGCTAATAAAGGACTTAGCGGAAATCGTGGATTCAAATCCGAACTTCAGGCAGAAGCCGACGGCGTAGCTCACGTTCTCCGAACGTGAGTCTTTCTCTGCTCGCTCTCTCCAAACTCTCTAATCTTTTCTCAACGCCCCCTGCGTCTCTGCGTTAAGCGCTCTTTCTCTTATTTTTCCGCCGCCAAAAAGTGCATTATAATGCAGTTTCTTCAGAAACAAGCCCTTCCGTATACATTATAATGCACTTTTTACCCCACCTTCAGCCGCCGCGCGCAGTCCCGCAGCATCTCCGCTTCCCACTCTGGCCGTTTAGCACTTTTCGGATGCGTCAGATCCGAAGGAATCTTCCCCGTAATATGCAGGAACACCGCCGCGGAATGTTTGTACGCGGGCACAGGATCGCGGAACGCGACGTTCCCCAAATACTGCAAACTATCCGACAGCGCAAAGTACGCCGGGTCTCCCGTTTCCCACAAGCGGTCTCGCTCGGCAAATTTTTCCGGCGCAAACGTCGCCAGCCCCAGCAAATAATCGGATCCATACTCAATCATGTTGATTCCCAAATCGTTTCCCGTATAAATGCGAAAGTCCGGCCGGTGTGCATCGCGCAGCGCAAGCCTGCGAAGTTCCACAAGGCGGTCCAGGGAAGAATGTTTCATCCCCTTCATTTCCGGAATATCCATCAGCCGCCGTACCGTTTCTTCCTGAAAAATTTCGCCGTTCGGCGCGAACATTCGCCCCAACTCAAATCCCAAAACGTGATCGTACCCGCAGCAAATTTCTTGATACACCGCCGCTGTCTCCGCCGGAGATTTTCCATGCAAACGTGCCGACTGAAAAAGTATTGGGATTCCGCCGGCCTTCACAATTTCGTCCATCTGCCGCCGATAAAGCGGAACCGCATCGCCAGTTTCATTTTCAATGTATGCGCCCGCAACAAATTGCACGCCACTGCCAAGCGCTTCGCGCGTCCACTTCAACACGTCACGTTTTTCATCGTCGCTTATCAGATTTGCATAGCCGGTATCCATGTTCACGGCATTCATCAAACCCGCGCGCTGCGTCAAAATCAAATTTTTCTGAAAAGCCTCCACGGCCACGCGCCCATCGCGATCGTAAGGCAGCAGCGCGGCGGCCATGCCTTGAATCTTGCGGCCGAATTTTCGCCGCGCTTCCATCGTTTCAATCGGAGTTCCAAGTGGAGTCACACAAATCTCCTCACAACTTCGCTTTCACAGCTTTCAATTGCACGGCCAATTCGGATTTCTTGTAGTAGCCATCCAACGGATAGCAACCCGAAGGCAATCCATTTCGCGGAGCGGTCGTGCAATCGCTGAACGTTCTGCAGATCAGTTTGTGATTCAGCGGCACTCCGTTCACGGCGTCCCACAAAATTCCCGGATAACTCAGCACCATTCTTCCCAGACCAACAAGATCAGTCCATCCTTCGCGAATCGCCGCCTGCGCAACATTCGGCAGGAAATCCTGGAAGTAAGTGTAGCCGGTGCCCACAAATATCAATTCCGGAAAATGCCGCTTCAACTCGCGCACGCATTCCATTTGCCGCGCAACTTCTACAAGCGGATCGTGCGGCGGCGAATATCCATCGGACGGAGGAAATATTGCCGGCCTCTGTAAATGTGGATTGTAGTACGGACTACCTGCGGTTAAATTCACCAGCCGGATATCCAAATCCTGAAGCAGCAAAAGAAATTTTATCGGTTCCGCCAAATCCCATTCCGTAGGATTTTGCGTGTTCACTCCAAATCCCCATCGATACGGAATCAGCTTCTCGAATTCCATCGGAATTCCCGGACCGAATTTCCCCGGCGAACTCAATTCCGGATCGCTTCGGAATGGCACAATATCAAACGCTGAAAGCCGCACTCCAACTTTCAACCCCGGCGCAAGAGATCGAACCCCCTGGACTATTTCCCTCAGGAATCTTGTTCGGTTCTCAAAACTGCCGCCGTATTTTCCTTCGCGAGTATGCGCGCTTAGAAATTCATGGCCGAGGTACCCGTGGCAATGCTTTACGTCCACGAATTCAAATCCAATTTCCCACGCCATTTTCGCCGCGCGATGGAAATCTTCAATGATGGATTCAATTTCACCGTCGGACATCAATGGATAATCCGCCGGCAATTTCAACTTCTGATCCAGAATCGGATGGTGATACAGAATTCGCGGCTCAGGACGGTGATGCTCGTTCGGTTTGCTATAGCGCCCGGAATGCGTCAGTTGCAGACCAATCACCAATCCATCATCGGAACCATTGGTGCGTACGTGCTCTTCAATCAAAACTTTCCGCAGACGCGCCAAATCTTCGCGCGAATCCTTGGACGCCAAAAGTTGATTCGGATTTGCGCGGCCTTCATGCCGTACGGCCACTGCTTCGCCACCCCAAATTAATTTCGCGCCGCTCTGTCCAAATCGCCGCCACCTGCGAATTGTGTACTCCGTAGGTTTTCCGTCCGGCGTGCCGTCCCATCCTTCCATCGGATGAATCGCAATACGATTGCCAATTTTTATTCCGCCGCGTTCAATTGGCTGCGCGAGCGGCGATTGCGCGCCTTGCACAATTTCCGCGTCGCACGGAATGCTCAACCCAAGTTGACTGATGTGTTCTTGCAGTCCCGCAGATCCGTGCAAACTGCCAATCCGCAGAATGTGTTTCGTGCTCATACCTCAGCGCGCCTACGCGGCAACATCGCAACCGCCGTCGCGCCCAGCAAAGCAATTCCTATCAGCACTACAAATCCGGTTGTGTACGTGCCTGTGGTGTCGCGCAAATGACTGACCCACCACGGCGAAACCGCTTCCGCCACGCCGTCGGCTGTAAGAATCACGCCCAATAATCTGCCAAGAATTTCCATGCTAAAAATTTCCGCAGTCATCAACGGAATAATCATGTAGTCGCCGCCCAAAGCGATTCCAAAAATAAATGCAAATACGTAAAGCGTGTTCAATCCGCCGCCGGCAAACAGAAATGGAATCGCCGCGGCGACGAGCACATAGATAATCAGCATAACGTATTTCTTCGGCATCAAATCGGCCAGCCATCCCATCAACAATCGCCCGATAATGCTGCAAGCCAAAATCAGCGAAATTACCCGCGTCGTTTCGCCTTGCGTGTAGTGTCGATCCAAACTCAGAAACAATTTCAAATTCTGCTGAATACCACTAACCGCCGCGATCGAACACATGCTTCCGAGCGCGACCAAATAAAACGCAGGAGTCTTAAACGCCCCGCTCAAAAGTCTTTGCGGCGCACGCGTGCGCACCACTTCTCTTTGCGCTACAGCGTCCGGCGATTCCTTCACGAAGAACGCCATCGGAAACGCAATCACTACAATAATAATTCCCAAGATTTTCAGCGCCGCTTGCCATCCAAAATGCTGCACCAACAAATGCGAAACCCACGGCACCGCCGCTCCACCCAAACCAATTCCGAGATACGCAATTCCCATCGCTTTGCCGCGCGATTTATCGAACCATCGGGTGAGCAAAACTTGATTCGGCAGCGGCCCACCGCAAACATATCCAAGCGCATTAATCAGATAGAAAAAATAAAACATTCCCAGCGTGGAGATACTTCCCAAACCGACTAGCGCGACGCCAGCCATCAAAATTCCCGCCATCATCAATCGACGCGGGCCAAATTTATCTACCAGCCATCCGGCAAGAAATCCAAACACGGGACCAATTACAAGTTTGCTCAGCGCGTTTCCAGAAGTGACTTGTCCGCGCGTCCATCCGAACTGTTGCACCATGAAGTCGTAATAATAAGGAAGTCCCCATAGCGCGAATCCCACCACGGCAAATAACACCGTGAAGGCCGTGGCGGTGACCTGAAATCCCCCGCGAGTTCCGGAGGAGCTTTTTGCAAATTGTGAATCGGTCGGGACAATCATTCGAGTTAGTGTGTTCCTGTCATTACGCTCCGCAAAAATGCGATAGCTCGCGGCGCCTCGTTTGGAAAATCTTTGGTTGCGCCTTCGATACTGATTTCTTTGTCGTAGCCAATCTTGCGAAGATTCTCAAAAAACGGCGCGTAATTATATTCATCCGACTTCAAAGGAAAAACTCGGTTAACCGGATTCGCCATGTGGACGTGCGCGATGTGGCTCGCTGCTTTTAAAATAATTGCGGGATCTTCCTTTTCGCTTTCCAAATGATAAAAATCCAGATTCAACTGAATGTTTGGATCATTTACTGCCTCAACCAATTGAAGACCTTCGCCCATGCTATTAATGATGTTGGATTCTTCACGCCGCAACGGTTCAATCGCAATCACAATCTGCCTCTTTCGCGCCTCCGGCCCCAATCGCTTAAAGAAATCGATAAGCTGACGAAATGCTTCGTCCTTCGAGAATCCTTCAGGATATTGCCGCGCGGTTCCGCTGCCGACGACGACCGTATGCGCGCCCAATTTCGCAACTCGATCAAGCGCCTTCTGGAAATATGCGCTTTCTTCATCCCTATTAATGTCCGGCCCGGTAATTTTCATTTTGCCTAAAATGAATTGATACGTGATTGGCACAGGAAACCCCGACGCTTTCATACTTTCAACAAGGCGGTCGTAGTCGGCGTCGGGCAAATTTGCAATTTCCGCAGTGCGCAGTTCGATGTAATCAAATCTGGCTGCTCGTACTTGATCAATATCGCTGATGCCACCGCAATATCCGATGCGAACAGCATGTGCCTTCTGTTGTGCCGGAATCGAAAGCAGCATCGCAATTCCCAATACCAAAACTGTCGCGCGAATCATTTGATTTGGTTTCCTCTCATCTATCTAAAATTCCTTAATCGCGGTTCCGGGCGTCGGCGGCTGCATCAGCGGACTCGCCGGCAAGCTCCACGTTTCAAGCGAATCCGGATGGGCTGGATCAAACGTCGGCAATCCTTCCACCAAATATTTCGAGATGCCCAGCTTATCGGCCTTGATTCCTTCCACGATGCACTTCGCCAACTCGTACGCTCCATACGCGTTGAAATGCGTGTCGTCTTTTAGCTCCGCCGTCTGCCCGGGATAGGTTCCCGCCGGATAATGCACGAAAGCGCGAACGGATTTTTCCGGCCCCATCGCTTCGTAGAACGACCTGCTCATCGCCGTCAAATCAATCAGAGGCACATTTTCTTCTTTGGCCGTCTGGCGCATCGCGTCCGGGAAATCTTCTAGCGTGTTTACAATTTTCTCATCCTCACCAAAATTCCGTCGCAACATGGACGTCACGAGGACCGGAATCGCTCCGCGTAATCGCGCTTCATTGATGTACAGTTTCAAGTACGATTTGTAATCTGTGAACGCATCGACATGATTCGGGCCCGGCTTTTGATCGTTGTGCGTAAATTGAATGAACAAATAGTCGCCCGGCTGAATTGTTTCCATAATTTTCACCAGCCGTTTCTCGCCAATAAATTCCTTCAAACTTTCGCCCGATTCCGCTTGATCCGCGATGGCCACGCCTGACTGAAAAAATCGTGGCAGCATTTGCCCCCATGCGGCGTATGGCTCTTTCGATTGATCCGTCACGGTGGAATCACCTGCGATGTAAATCGTCACAGCATCGTCCACCGGCATAATCTCGAGTGTTTTCACACACGGATGCGCGTCGCCAAATTCGAGCGTCAGCACATTGTCCCAATCAAAGTGATCTTGCTCGTCAGCCTTCAATTTCACTCGGCCGCCGGATTTCAATATCGGCGTCCGCACGTTGATCGTGAAATTCCGCGTGACGAATTGCCCCGGTGCTGTGTTCACTTTTTCCAGCATTAGCCGACGCGCCTCGCCTTTGACCGTCGTCAAAGATTCTGCGCTCTGATCTCCCAGCGCGATCGCGACGTTGTAATTCCCTTCCGGAACGTCAGCGGAAAACCGAAATGATTTTTCGCTACACAAACTTGTGCGCGACGCGCGTCCGCTCGACTGCGAAGTTTCCACCGGCTGCATAAATCCATAGCCACGTTCAGATGAATAAACCATGCTCGGCAAAACTCGAACGAATCCCGACGCAGCAGCGCCAGAACCAAAATCGAACTTCAGACTTTTGCGAATCACATCTGCCGAATGAGCTTGGGGAGAAACTGCGAGGAATAAAACGACGAGAACTCCTGCGAGAAGAAACCATACAGTCTTCACCGAGGGGCGTCGGCTTTGCATTCACAAGCTCCATTCGCGGATGGCCGATTGTCGAGTGACTATCCCAATCACCGATCGACCTATCCAACTCTGGCAGCCCGCTGCCCCACGGGCGGCAATCATGAACTTAAAATTCCAGCCCTATCATATATCGAACTGCCGAGAAATTGACCCTCGCACAACAGATTTTTTGATTTCATTCCGCTTGAAATCATCGTCCAATTTCGCGCGAAAACATTGTAAGATGTACCTCTTCTGGGGCGATTTTGTGCGCCGCAGAGTGGATTTAATGCGGGTGTTGGGGCACCCCGCCTGACGCAAACATTGCTGTCATCAGGATTTTGACCGCGATTGCAGCGATCCGGAAATCGCGGACGAAAAGAAAATTGTTTTTGCAGTCGGAGAGATGCCCCGGGAAATACTTTTGAAGCGTGAAGCCGTTCTGTTCGGCTGCCGCCTTCGTTTTTATCGGCTTTTGACAAAGCCGCCCCGGCAATCCTCTCTCCTGCACCAACGGGAGAATCAATGAGTTTCATTCACGAAGATTTCCTTCTTCACTCGGCCACTGCCAAGCGCCTTTTTCACGAATATGCTTCCGCCGAACCAATTCTCGATTATCACTCTCACCTTCCACCAGCGGACATTGACGCGGATCGCCGCTTCAAGAATTTATTTGAAATTTGGCTGGAAGGCGATCACTACAAGTGGCGCGCAATGCGAGCCGATGGCGTCGCGGAGAAATATTGCACCGGCGATGCAACTCCCTTAGAGAAATTTCAGGCCTGGGCAAAAACTGTTCCAAACACGCTTCGCAATCCGCTCTATCACTGGACGCACCTCGAGCTGAAGCGCTATTTCGGCATTGACGAATTGCTCGATGAAAATTCCGCGCGTTCGATTTGGGATCGCGCAAACAAAATGCTCGAAGAAGGCCCGCTCACCACGCGCGGCATCATGAAGAAGTTTAAAGTGCGCGCGCAGTGCACCACCGACGATCCGTGCGACGATCTCGCGCATCATAAATCTCTCGCCGCGTCCGAAAAAGCGTTTCGCGTCTACCCAACGTTCCGTCCGGATAAATCTTTGCTCGTAAATAATCCGCCGTTGTTTAATCCGTGGGTTGAGCGACTGGCGACCGCCAGCAACGTTTCTATCGGCTCTTTCACAAATTTTCTGGACGCACTCAAACAGCGTCACGATACATTTCACTCAATCGGAGGCCGGCTTTCCGATCACGGTCTAAGTCATTGCCACGCGAATCCGTGTTCGGATCATGCCGCCGCAGCAATTTTCGATAAGGCCCGTGCGGGCCACGCAGCCACGGCGGAAGATCACGACGGATTCGCGTCGTTCCTGATGATTTACTTCGGGCATCTGGACGCGAAAAGCGGCTGGACAAAACAACTTCACCTGGGCGCGCAGCGCAGCGCAAACACGCGCCGTTTGAAAGAACTTGGCCCGGACACCGGATTTGATTCCATCGGCGATGGAAATCAGGCCAATGCGCTTTGTAAATATATGGACATTCTGGAGCAGGAACATTCGCTGCCGAAAATGGTGATTTACAATTTGAATCCGGCTGACAATTATGTTTTTTCGACGGCGATCGGAAATTTTCAGGACGGCAGCGTCGCGGGGAAAATGCAATTCGGCAGCGGCTGGTGGTTTCTGGATCAAAAGGAAGCGATCGAGTGGCAATTGAACGCGCTTTCCAACACCGGACTGCTTTCGCGTTTCATCGGAATGCTCACGGATTCGCGCTCGTTCATGTCATTTCCTCGCCATGAATATTTTCGCCGCGTCCTTTGCAATTTGTTGGGGCACGACATGGAAGCCGGCGAAATCCCGAAGGACGAAAAGCTTGTCGGCGGAATGGTGCGGAATATTTGTTTTGGCAATGCGGAAAAGTTTCTGGGACTGGAACTTCCGGCCGTTAAATGATTTGTTCGATGAATGAAAAGAATCGAGGCGAACATGAAAATCAGAAGGCGTGACCTGGGTGCCCTGCTTCCCGCTTTGCTCCTGCCCGGCGCATTAAAATTGGACGCACTCGCCGCGGACATTCCGACGCTCGAATCCGGGGTATTTCCGTTTGATAAATTGGAACCGAAAACCTCGGCGACCGGTTCAATCGGCCGAGCCGTGTTCAAAGGGAAACTCGCAACCGGAGAATTTGTGGAAGTCCACGAAACAATTTTGCCGCCGGGCGGCGCTCCACATCCACCGCATCGCCACGAACATTCTGAAATGTGGTTGATGCGCGAGGGTACCGCCGAATTTACCGTGAATGAAAAAAGTTTTCGCATCGGTGCGGGAGGCGTTGGGTTCGCCGCTTCAAATGATTTGCACGGGATTAAGAATCCGGGCACGGTGCCATGCGCTTACTACGTGGTAGCAGTTGGTCCCGGATCGGCCGGATAGAAATGGCGACGCTAAACCATTGCCGATGAATTTTTCGCTGTGTGGCCGAATATTCGCCGTCGCGCTGTTGGGAATTGTGTTGATTCCAAGCGTCGCGCCACCGGAACAAATGTTTTCGGAATCGCGTCCGGCGATGGGAACAACGTTCACAATTTTTGTTTACACGGCAAACCAGGAGCAGGCGTCAGAATACTTTGAAATTGCGTTTGACGAAATCGAGCGAGTCGAGGAAGCCTTGAGCGATTACCGCCCAAGCAGCGAACTTTCGCGTATTAATCGTCTCGCGGCGAACGAAACTGTGACGACCGATCCCGAAGTGTTCAAATTTTTGCAGACTTCAATGGACTTCAGCCGAAGGAGCGGCGGGGCGTTTGACATCACCGTCGGGCCGTTGATGCGCGCGTGGGGGTTTTTTCGCGGACGTGGCCACTATCCCACGCCGGAAGAATTGTCGGCCGCGCGGAAATCCACTGGATGGGACCACGTTCATCTGGATCCGCAAAAACGGACCGTGCATTTTGATATACAAGGAATGTCGCTTGATCCCGGGGGAATCGGGAAAGGTTACGTGGTCGAATGCGTTGCAAATCTTTTGCGCGAAGCGGGCGTGAAAATCGCATTGATTGACGCTGGCTCCAGCACAATTTACGCAATCGGCGCTCCTCCGGGCAAGGAAGGTTGGACAATTCAAGTTCCGCGCCCTGGTGATCGCGCTCATTCCATTTCCAGCGTCGTGCTGCGCGACACTTCTCTTTCCACGTCCGGAAATTATGAAAAGTTTTTCACGCTCAACGGGAAAATCTATTGCCACATAATGGATCCGCGTACCGGCGAACCTGTTCAAGGTACACTCCAGACAACGGTGATCACGCCAAACGCGACCGACAGCGACGCGCTTTCTCTTATCATGTTCGTGATGGGCCCGGAAAAATCCGAGAAATTGATGGATGCAATTCCCGGCACCAGCGGTATGTGGGTGCTCGGCGAACCGCAGAAATCCAACGTCATTCAATGGCACTGGCCCGGCAGTTCGATAACGTCATCAAATACTTCACCGCAACAAAATTCGCAAAGCGAAATTATGAAAGAGGCACAGCAATGATCAATCGTCGCGAATTCCTTGGCAAAACGGCCGGCGCAATCGCCGCCGCTTCCACGTTGAGTTCCGTCGGCGCGCTCTCCGCGTTCGGCAAATCGCGTCCGGTGCCGCCGTCCGATCAAATTAATCTGGGCATCATCGGCCCCGGCAGCCGTGGACAAACGGACATACGCGCTTTTCTTCGCGTTCCGGGCGTTCGCATCGCCGCCATGTGCGACGTTTACGAGCCGCGCTTCGATCAAGTCCGGAAAATTACCGGTGAGCAAACTCCGGCGTTCAAAGATTATCGCCAGCTGCTGGACTTCAAAGGACTCGATGCCGTAATAGTTTCGACGCCACCGTGTCTGCACGAAGAACACGTGGTCGCGACTGTGCAAAGCGGGCGTCACGTTTACGGAGAAAAAGATATGGCGCTGACGGTGGACGCCTGCGATCACATCGTGGCGGCCGTGAAACGCTCAGGAAAGTTTTATCAAATCGGAACTCAATATCATTACGCGCCGTGGTATCAAGAAGCGTTGCGCCGAATTCATTCGGGCAAACTCGGACAGATCACGCACATTTACGCCTATTGGCATCGCAATTCCAACTGGCGCCGCCCGGTTCCCGATCCGAAGACTCCCGCGCTGGAAAAATTAATTAATTGGCGCTTGTACAAAGAATGTTCCGGCGGGTTGCTCTGTGAACTTGGCACACACGAAGCGAATTTTGTGAATTATGCGTTCGATGCGATACCGGAATCCGTGATCGGAATGGGCGACATTGTCTATTGGAAGGACGGCCGCGAAATTCCCGATAACGTGCAAGCAATTTTCCGTTACCCCGGCGGGCGCACATTTTCTTTCAGTTCCATTACGACAAATCGTTTCGAGGGCGAACAAATTCGCGTTTACGGAACCGGCGGCACGCTGGTGCTCACTCAGTCCGGCGGAACGGCGTACTACGAACCAGCGACTGCGGGATCAGCGGTTCCGGATGCGGTGATTGTGGAGCACGGCGTCACCACCGGAGCAAGTTTCGCGGCCGAAGTTCCGTACACCGGCTCTGGCGAAGCGCTTGTTGTGCCCGAGGGGCTGGAAGGCAACGTGAATTATCTTGCGATGAGTTCATTCATCGATTGTATTCGCAACAACAAACGTCCCAGCGCGGACGAACGCGCCGGATGGAATTCCGGTGTTACAATCGCGCTCGGAAATCTGGCGATAAGCTCCGGGCAGCGCGTGAACTTCGCGGATCACATTAAGCCGCAAGCGTCATAAATTTTTCAGCGCGCCAAGATACGAACGCAGAACCAAATGCCAAAAGTTTCTTTGTTCATTCCATGTTTTGTGGACCAGTTGACGCCCAATGTTGGCGTGGACATGGTGAAAGTTTTACGCCGCATCGGCTACGATGTGGACTTCCCCGAAAATCAAACCTGCTGCGGCCAACCCGCATTCAATAGCGGATATTGGAATGATGCGCGTGCCCTTGCCGAGCGCTTCGTGGACGTTTTTCGCTCGTCGGAAAAAATTGTTTGCCCTTCGGGTTCCTGCACCACGATGGTCCGTAATTTTTATCCGGAACTTCTCGTAGGCAATCCGAAACTCGACGAAGCAACAAAACTTGGCCAGCGCGTTTTCGAGTTTTCCGAATTTCTAATCAAAGTTGCGAAGGTCACCGACGTAGGCGCTTCCTTCCCGCATCGCGTTGCGTATCATGACGCTTGCCACGCGCTGCGCGAGCTGCATTTGAAAAACGAGCCGCGCGAATTGTTGAAGCACGTCCGCAATCTGGAGTTGGTGGATCTTCCTTATAGCGAGGACTGCTGCGGATTCGGCGGAACCTTCGCAATTAAGTTCAATATGATTTCCGGAGCGATGGGCGACACGAAAGCTGGAAACGCAGAAAAAACCGGCGCGGAGTTTCTCACGTCCACAGATCCGAGTTGCCTGATGCACATTGACGGGATGCTTCGTCAACGGAAATCCAACGTGCGTACGATTCATTTGGCGCAAATATTGGCGAGCACGGGAGACAAGTCGCGATGACGACTGCCGCCCAGGATTTTCTGCGTAGCGCCGCGGAAAAATCGGCGAACCTGACGCATCGCCACATTCTGCGCAAAGGAATTGACACCTACAACACCGCGGTAAATCGCGGCCTTTCGCGCTTCATGAATTGGGAAGCTGCCCGCCAGAAATGTCATGAAATAAAATTCGAAGCCATAAATCATCTCGATCGCTATCTTTTGGAATTTGAAAAGCACGTGATCGAACGCGGCGGACATGTTTTCTGGGCGCAAAACGGCGAAGACGCGCGGAAGTACATCACTGATCTGGCGAAGTGTCACAACGTTCGCACCATCGTGAAATCAAAATCGATGGTGACGGAGGAAATTCATCTTGCCGCCGCGCTGGAAGCGCAGGAAATAAAAGTGTTTGAAACCGACCTGGGTGAATTCATCGTTCAATTACGCGGCGAACCGCCCTACCACATCGTCACGCCTGCGATGCACCTTACGCGCGACGACATTGCCGCGCTTTTCAAAGAAAAATTGGGCGATGTGGATTCGAACGATCCGGGAGAACTGGTTGCCGCCGCGCGCCGCGCTTTGCGCAAAGCGTTTTTCTCCGCGGAAATGGGAATCACCGGCGCGAATTTTCTGATTGCTGATTCCGGAATGATCGCCATCACCACGAATGAAGGCAACGCCGATCTCGGCGTCAGCCTACCGAAAATTCACGTCGCTGTTGTGGGGATTGAAAAAGTAATTCCGCGTCTGCAGGATCTCGCGCTATTTTGGCCGGTGCTGGCCACGGCCGGCACGGGTCAGCCGATCACTTGCTACAACACTTTAATTGGCGGCCCGCGCCGGCCGGGCGAGTTCGCCGGCCCGGAAGAATTTCACGTCGTGCTTCTGGATAACGGCCGCACGGATTTACTCGCCGACCCCGAACAGCGCGACGCGCTTCACTGCATCCGTTGCGGCGCGTGCCTGAACGCGTGCCCCGTCTATCGGACCGTAGGCGGACACACGTACGGCACCACATATTCTGGTCCGATCGGCAGCGTTCTCACGCCGCACCTTCGCGGCATTCACGAATTTAATCATCTGTCGTACGCATCATCTCTTTGCGGTGCGTGTACGGATGTTTGCCCTGTGAAAATTGATTTGCATCATCACTTGCTGCACAACCGAAGAAACGCGGTGAATGCGCACGAACGCCCGGGCAGTGAAGGCTCTGAATTCAAAATGTTTCGCTGGGTGATGCAAAGTTCTGGCCGATTGGCGGCCTTCGGCGCGCTCGGACGTGCGTCCATGCGAATGATTTATGCGCTGGGACTGGCTGGAACGGCGCTCGATCCAACGCGCAAATGGACGAAGATGCACGCACCGCCGAAAATTCCGAAGAAATCTTTCCGCGCGCAATGGAAATCGTCGCTGGCGGAGAAAAAATAATGGCGCAAATGGAAAATCCGCGGCGCGAAGCGATTCTCTCGCGCATCCGCACGGCACTTACGAAACCGGCTGTGCATCATGTCGCGAAAACTGAAGACGAAATTTTCTTTCCGATGAGCGATCCGCTCGATCAATTTCAGAAGGAATGCTCGATCAACAACACTGAATGTTTGCTGACCGCTTCCGTAGATGCAAGCTCCGCTGCCATTGCCGACATTATTTCAGCGCTTCCATCCGGACCGATATTTCTGCAAGACGCGCCGATACTTCGCCATCTCGCACCAGCCTGGCTGATCGGCCGGAAAGTTCAATGGTCAACTGAAGGTTTGCCAGCGGAAGAATCGCAGGCAACAATCACTCTCGCGGAAACGCTCGTCGCCGCAACCGGCTCTGTGTTTGTTTCGTCGGCGTGCGGCGGACGCGGCGCCGCAGTGGTTGCGCCAATTCACATCGTGCTCGCGTTCACTGATCAACTTGTTCCTGATCTTGAAGCCGCTTTCGCGCGGCTTCGTCAGCAAGGCACGCCAGAAGAAAATTCCATGATGGTCTTGATTACGGGATCCAGCCGCACGGCCGACATCGAGAAAATTCTCGTGATGGGCGCGCACGGACCTAGAAGATTTGTCGTCGCGCTCTCACCGCGAGCGGAATAACATTCGGTAATTCTTTGACGCATACGCTGTCGCACGCGACAATCGCCAATGCATTTAAGTTTTCTTGCTATAGTTAAGCGAATGTCGTCATTCCCGAAAGTACCGAAAAAACTGCACGCGGTTCCCCGCGCGATCGTTGAGGTCGGCTCGATCGTATTTCTCTTCTACGCCAATCTATTGATGGGGGAGTTCACTCGCGCAAACGGGCATGGCAAAACGTTTGCGCTCGCAATCGAAGATATTTTCACGCTAACGAATTTCGCGATCGCGTGCGTCTGCGGGCTTATCGGCTACGTCGTGTTTGAATTTCTTCGCAGGAAACTTTAGCGATCTACTTTTTCAGCGAAGCCATATCAATCACGAATCGATATTTCACGTCGCTCTTCAGCAATCGCTCGTAAGCTTTATCAACTTGCTGAATCGGAATTAGTTCAATATCCGACGTAATCCCATGCTCGCCGCAGAAATCCAGCATCTCCTGGGTTTCGGGCAGTCCGCCGATTGCCGAGCCGGCCAATTGACGGCGCCTCATTATTAGATTGAACGCTGCAATTGGCGCTGGTTTTTCCGGAGCGCCCACGAGCGTCATTGCGCCATCGAGCTTCAGCAACTGGAGATACGCGTTCAAGTCGTGATCGGCGGACACGGCGTCAAGAATAAAATCGAAAGTGTCGGCGTGCTTCAGCATCTCCGCTTCATCTTTTGAAATCACCACTTCGTCGGCACCGAGCCGCTTTGCGTCGGAAATCTTATTTGGCGATGTTGTAAACAGCACAACGTGCGCTCCGAACGCGTGCGCAAATTTCAAACCCATGTGGCCCAGTCCGCCCAAGCCGACAATCCCCACCTTTTTTCCCTTGCCGACTTTCCAGTGGCGCAGAGGCGAGTACGTTGTGATACCAGCGCAAAGCAACGGCGCGGTTCCCGCGAGATCCAAACCTTTCGGCACGCGCAAAACGTACGCTTCGTCGACCACAATGCTTTCCGAATATCCGCCGTAGGTCACGCCGCCGAGAATCTTGTCTTCGCTGTTATACGTGAGCGTAAATCCGGTCTGGCAATATTGTTGGTAGCCTGCGCGGCAATTCGCACATGTGCGGCACGTGTCGACCAGACAACCAACGGCGGCGATATCGCCTTCCTTAAATTTCTTCACGGCGCTGCCGACTTTTACGACGCGCCCAACAATTTCGTGGCCCGGCACAACGGGATACACCGTCGGCATCACGTCCTTCCATTCGTTGCGCACTTGATGCAAATCCGAATGACATACACCGCAAAAAAGAATTTCGATTTGCACATCCGAAGGGCGCGGATCGCGGCGCGCGATACTCAACGGCCCGAATGGGGCGGTGCCGCTGGACGCCGCATAAGCTTTCGCGGCGAAAGTATTTGGCTTCGATGATTGCTTGTCGCCTGCTGGAACCGCCTTGGCTGCTTCGCTCATATAAATTTTCCTCCTCAATTTATCGACAAGCATTCGATGCGCGCGTGGCCGAACATGTCACATTCTACTTCGCGGGATTCCATCCATCCGCGCCAGCCAAGAATTTCTGCGTTTGAAACGCAGCTGCATCTTTCTCCGTTAGCTGATGCGCCCATGCCGCGCGCGATCCGGTGTTCGCGCCAGGCCCGGTCGAATGATATTCGCCAAACCACGCGGTTTTTTCATTCGCGGCATCGCTCCAATTGTCCCAGCCTTCCGCGCGAATTTGTTTGTCCATCCAGCAATCCAAATAAACCACGCGGGAATAGGGGCGCCACGGGCGTCCCAGAAAAACTCCCTTATCAAGTTTTGCCGGCGTTGCCCCCTGCGCCGGCCCCTGCGTCAATTTACATTTATCAAAAATAAATCCCTGCGGACCGTCTGGCGTTTTCCTGCTTTCCGCCGCGATAAACCCATCTCCAATGCTGCGGATTTCGCTATTCTCGAAAACGGCCTGCGCATCTCCGAAAATAAAATCCACCGCGCCTTCGATGTAGCACTTGTTGTAATACTGCCGGCCGGCCGCGGCGTACAAAGTGTCCTGCCAGCCGAGCAGACGCACGTCATGCACATTTGCGCGATCCGAATAAACTGTCAGCGCCACGGCTTGCGATCCGGGGCCGAATGAATTCTGAATGGTCAGATTCGCCGCCTCAAATCCTTCACTCTGCACTTCGACAACGGCGCTGAAAAATGTTCCGCCCGCTGCGGCGGCGCTCATGCTGTACGTAATCGTCACCGCGCTCGGATCATCGCCCAACCCAATTAAACTTACTCGCGGACGATCCTGCGGAATTTTCACACGCTCGTGATATGTGCCCGGACGAATCGCAATTTCCAATCGCCCGTTCCCTTCCAGCGGCGCGTGATCCACCGCGCGCTGAATCGTGGGAAAGTCCGCAGTGCCATCCGCGGAGACAATCACGCGGACGACGCCCGTGTTTGCGGATGATACTTGCGGTGCCGCCGCTGAAAATCGCAACGGTATCGCCACGCAGAAACCAATCAACAAAATAAATATTGCCGGTCGTTTCATCGAGGTAAGTTCCCTTCGCTCACAAAGCAAAATATGCGCCTAATTGTCGCACACACGGCGCGCAAAATAATCCGGCGCGCAATCTGAAAATAGGCACGCGATCGAACATCGTCCCACCATGCGAAACCACGCAAGCGGCCGCAAATATGACTCTCCACAGCCGCGCCAAATGTGATTCAATCTCGCTGGCGGGTTTACCAAAAAAATCACGGAGGAAAAATGGAAGCCACAATTGCGAAACTGATGGACGATTTCGACCGCGGAAAAATGACGCGCCGCCAACTAATCAAAAGTATCGCCGTTGTGGCTGCCGTTGGTGCCGCGGGTGTGCCTACGGTAGCTGCTCAATCCGGAAAAGGATTCAAAGGCGTCGCCATCAACCACATTTCCTATCAAGTGAACGACTACGCGAAAACGCGCGATTTCTACGCAGATATTTTCGGAATGAAAGTCGTCGGCGATAACGGCTCGCAGTGCAATTTGATCCTCGGAGACACAAACACTTTCTTAATTCCGCGCAAAGCTCCGCAAGACGTCAAGCCGCCACGGATCGACCACATCGCCTACACCATCGATAACTGGGATAGGAATGCCGTGAAGGCTGAACTGGAACGCCGGGGCCTGAATCCTACGCCTGATACAGACAATAGTTTTCACGTGAAAGATCCAAACGGTTTCGATTTGCAGATCAGCGGCAGGGATATGAAGCCGGTTTAAGTAAATGAACTTCTGTCGAAACTAGGGAGACAGCCAAATGAAATTGCGCCTACGGCGAATATTGACTGCTAGCATCGCACTTCTATTCGTCTCGCTCAGCGCATGCAGTGGACTTCGAGAGCTTTCGTCGCAAATCGCCGACCTCAATCACTTGCAAAAACAGCTGCAACAACAAACAGGACAAACCGGTATCAACGTCAACCTGAACAACGGCAGCTATTTGAACATCAGCTTCATAAATTCTTCGCTCGCGAAACTTCCCGGCGATCAGAAAAAAGCGAAAGCACTGGAAGTTGCTCGCTTCGCGTTCAACGATTGGGCCAAGCGCGCCGATTTGTCCAGCGTGACTGTAATTTTCCAAACAAGCTACGATGTCGGTCCGGTTCACTACAGCAACTCGATGGACAATTTCTCGTTCCAACCATCGGAGCTTGCAACGGCTGCGGCGCCCACCTCTCCTCATTGACTCAACTTCGTAACCAGCGTATTTTTCCCCATTCGTAAGTGATTTCCAAAAGGAGCAGCTATGAAATTCATCAATCAAATTTTTTTCACCATCGCCGCAGTCTGCCTGTTCGTAACCGGTGCGCTATGGGGCAGCCGCTCCGTCGTCAGCGCGCAAACGAGCGCGGGAAATCCCGTCAAGCTGCAAGACGGAACCGACAACACTTATCTGGCGCAGGTAACATCTTTCAAAGCCCTGAAGGTCGACGGCTCAGCGATTACTCAACCGATTGCCGGACAGGTGACAGTTGTTCCTAATCCACAATCAGGAAAAAACGGCACACTCGTCGTGGCCGCGGGCACGAAATACGGCGTTAGCCCAGATCTCGGATATCCGAAAACTCTCACCGTCTGCGCCCCGGCCAGCGGACTCGGCAGCAATTTCCTCGTTGATCAGTCCATCGACGGCACCACCTGGGTTCCGATTAACCAGCTTCCACTCCAAAGCGGACCGAGCTGCGTTTCGCTTGCGCCGACGAGATTTGTGCGGATTTCAGGGGCGATTGGGACGGGGTTTTATCAGGTGGCGTACTAGCTGAGAAGTTTGGCTGCACAGCAATCGCGTGTTAAAATTCCCTCTCTTCGCTTCCCTTCTAATTTGCGATGGGAAGCATACGGTGCGCTCGTAGCTCAGCTGGATAGAGCGTCTGGCTACGAACCAGAAGGTCGGGAGTTCGAATCTCTCCGGGCGCACCACTTTTCCTTTATATTCTCACCTTTCCCCCCGTTTAGACTTCGTGAATATACTTTGGTTTACCCTAGGTATACCAATTGGCGGCATATTTCCGCGATCGCGGACTATGCAGAATCTAAGGCGATTCCGCTTATTGGTGCCAGTGAGCACATCGGATTAATTTTTAGTGAGTTGAGTCCGTCCGTTCGAGGTCGAATACTTTTTTTGCGTTCAGTTCTGAATCTTCTGCCGATGGCGGTTTTCCGGGAGGGGTTTGGACCTAGGACCTTTTTGCCGTCGCGTCAAACGCAGCTTTGGGTTTTCCCAAGAGTAGTCATTGAACTGTCCGACGAGTTCGATCTGCGCAACAGAGAATCCCGCTGCCTTTGGTTGGCACACCCAGATTCTACGTTCCGTCGAATGTCATTTCCCAAAATACCCGCGTGGTAGAATGGTCGTCCGAGTTTAGGAAGGTGAGTAAATGCAATTCTACATTCCCAATGTTACCGATCCCAGAAAAGCGGAAGAGATTTATCAAGCAACAAGGAAATTTGCTGCGGAAACAACCGGATGGAGGATCGAGCAGAGGCGGATTCGATCCATTAAGTTCCGCGACCATGGCAAGATGGTGGTTGCTACGGTTGGAAAGCTCGAACCTATGGAGGGCGCACTTGTGATCGCCATCCTTGAATCTACGACGTATCTCATTTGCACGCCAAACAGAGGGGTACTACGGGGTTCGCCAATGATGGTCGGCAAAGACGAGGTCACCGACTTCGAAGATTTTGACGTCTAGATCAACCGACTGCCTTCATTAGATCGCACAAGTTCCTGAATACTTGCGCCGATGGCTCTGCCGCACAAGTCGTCCGAGTAAGTTTAAGCTTTGCGCGGGAATAAAAATCAAGCATAGTCCGATCAACGGTCGCAGCATCCACGTACGGAACCGAGGCGATTTGCGCCATGTCAAAGGTGTCATCCGGACGGGCGGAATATGTTAGGTTTTCGGATATCGAGGAGCCGAGAGTCCGCGCAAGCCACATTCCCGGACAGCGGGACGGTTTTGCTGCGATCCACGCCGTGAGTTCACTTGCACGATCTCGCGGCACCCCCATCTTGAGCGTGAGGTGTTCAAGTATGGGTTCCGACGGCGGCTCGGCCTTGCGAGGAACTCTCGTCCGTGGCTTGTCGCGGTCCATCGACATAGCTATCGTCTGGAACTCGCGCGCCTTTGGATATGGCTGAAAAATCTGAGGAAAAACCTTCCACATATCATGCACGGTTTCCCACAGAGAATATGTTGATTTCTGGGGTTTTGCGAATGCGGGGAAAACTCCGTCAAACCGCGGCACGAATGGATCGATCGGCTCGTACTCCTTGCAAGCCTCAAAAGAGCGCAGCGCAGAACTTAACTCCAAGAGTTCAATATCAGCACTGATGTAACAGTGTGGGAATCGTTCGAGTATTTCTAGATACTCCCGTATCCGCGGTAGGTATGTCGGGTCGATGCCAATGGGACCGACTAGTCCACGAATGTTCATCAGCGAATAGACAAGGCTGCCCCGCTGCCTCCTAAGCCAAACATCGAATTCGGACGCATTTAGAGGCTTTGAGTGCTCAACGAGATCTATAAGATCCTTAGCATCCAAGAGGATACGCATCAGAGCAATCTTACTCCCAGACTGCCGCGTTTGTTCTCACGTGCATTCACCAACTGATTCATGTAGATTGACAAGTCATCGGAGGTGATTTGCAATGCCAGACGTGACCGTAAAGTTAGCAATTGGCACCTTCTCGGTTGAGGTGACAGGAGATTCAGCATACGTAGACAAGAAAATTGACGAGCTTGTACTTCGCTTCCTTACTTCTCGAAAATCATCTGGTGGCGAGCAAACGGCAGTGACGAATGTTCAGCTTGAGACGGGCGGCAAGAGAACAAGCCCTGCAGAATTTCTAAAAAAGAGTGGTGCCAAGAATCAAATGGACCGCGCACTACTGCTCGGCTATTACCTCGAGAAGAACGAGGGTGTAGAACTCTTTACATCTACCGAGCTTGCCCAGCGCGGTAAAGACTCCAAACAGCCTTTCACTAATCCGAGCGATGTAGTGGCGAAACTGACCGCGCGTGGATTGATGATGAGTGCTGGAGATAAGGAAGGTCAGCGAGCTTACGCCCTCACGGCCAGTGGCGAGACCTACGTTGAAACCCTGCTAGCAACGGAGTAGCCAAACACGCCGTGAATGAAGCACTGCGCAATCTTCTAAGAGAAGTAAACGCCGTTCTTGTGGCGGTTCGACAAGGTGAAGGAACTTCGCCGGTCAAACCCGTCATCATCGACCGTATTCAGGAGCTCGTACTGACGTGGTCGTTGACCATTCGCCCGAACCTCGCCGCGGTCAAGGTCCCATTAGAAGTCTTGAACCGCGCAGATCGGCTCACTTCGAGGCTGGCTAGGATCGCGTCGGGAACAGTAAACAACAACACCGTCGCCTCCGCGCTTGGCCCTGTGAGGAAGGTCTTTCACGGACAGATCCTTTTAGAAGTTGCCCGGATCCCGCCCGGCGCTCTCGCTGCGCTTCCTGCTCCCACTCCTGCAACACTCTTCCCAGAAATATCTGATCTACCGAACCAATTGGTCCCGTACGCTATACAAGGTTGGTCAGAACAGATAAAGAAATTCCTGCGAAAGAATCCGTTCGGAACTAATGTGTTCATCATGGTTTCGTACCGTCGACACTTAGACCCGCTCATTAAGGACGTGAAAAAGAAACTTACGAAGCTTCACCTTAAGCCAGTCCTAGCAAAAGATCACTCTCTGACAAACGACTTGTACAACCCCGTCGCATGCCTTCTTTGTTGTAGCTACGGCGTAGCCATATTTGATCGTGCGGAAGCCGCCCAAATGCACAATCCGAATGTCGTTTATGAATTGGGTATGATGCAACTGCTTAAACGGCCATGTGTGATCCTGAAGAACGCAAACCTCAGAAAAATGCCGACAGATTTGTTAAGTATGTTGTATGAAGACTATTCATCGCGACCAGAGGCAGTCCGCAAACTCGGCGAATGGTGGGCGAGAACCAGCGATTGACACCGATCGAACTTCAGCGATCAGCTACGATCTACCACCGCCGTCGCAAGAATCTTTCTAAGCGCCCCCGAACCCTATCCGGAGCCTTGAGTTCACACTCCCATACCACTGCGACTTTCCAGCCGGCGTGTCTGAGGGCTCGCAGATTTCGCCGGTCGCGCGTGGCATTGGATTTTCGTTTGTTAGCCCAGAATTTCGCGTTCGTCTTGGGCGTGGCCCTGCCGTACTTGCAGTCGTGGAGATGCCAGAAACATCCGTGAACGTAGATCACGCGGCTGCGGGAGGGGAATACCAAATCTGGCTTGCCAGGAAGATCTTTGACGTGAAGTCTGTAGCGATATCCCAACCGATGCACAATGGATCGTACTTTGATTTCCGGGCCCGTGTGACGGGATCGGATATTAGCCATGTTGCGGTGGCGCTGCTCGGGCGTAAGTACATCTGTCATGGCGCTTCTGGCGGTGTCATAGAAATTGCGTCAGGGCGGCTGCGAGCTCATGAGCCTTC
Source organism: uncultured Acidobacteriota bacterium (assembly GCA_963778235.1). Lineage (GTDB taxonomy): Bacteria > Acidobacteriota > Terriglobia > Acidiferrales > UBA7541 > DASTCZ01. The sequence continues at coordinate 35,577 of CAVZTQ010000005.1, forward strand.
GCCCGGACAGCAGCGTGCAATCCAGAGTGTTGTTCGAGCCATTCTTCGGAAAGATTCGCGTCGGTGAACGGCTCAAAGAAACTACCGGGAATCATGACGGTTTGCGTGGCGCCGCCCCCCATTCCAGCACCTCCAGCCTGCAGATTCCAGCTGCAACTCAGTACGAGATTCGACAGTGTTATGCAGCGCCAGTTCACGAAAGCCCGAGCCACGGTCCCGTCAACCTCCCGCACTATGTACAGCGCGTTTGAGTCCGTCGCAAGGCACATGCGTAGCATCATTAGAACCCTTCCGGCGTCTAACCCGAATGCGCCATCTTCCGTTGGGCTTTTTTCTTTTATCTCGACTGGTAGAACCGCCTGACGGAAACTCACGATGAATGCGTCGACGTCGTACGGGTCGTCAAAAGGTTTTTTCAGTTGCTGCTTCAAATATCCGGCGAAGTACGCTTGTCGAAGAGTTAAGGATGTGAGTTGCTGAGGATCGAGTGCATTGAACCTCTGAATGACATCTGGTTGCCACGGATTACCTGCCGATGCTCGTCCTCTCGTTCCGGGCCATTTATTAAACGGATTCGTGCCGATGTTCCGGTTGAGTCGCTCATTTGCATAACTAAAGTTGTGCCAAGCTAAATGGGAGGGGTCGGCGGGAATCTGCGCCGCGATCGCACCTGAAACAATTAGTCCAATCGCGCTTTGAGTCAGGAACGTGGCAAGCGCTTGAAAACCGCGATCTCGCTCCTTCGCTTGGATTGCAGCCGTCAACTCCGCGTCATTCGCGTACAACTCAGGCAGTACGTTAAGAACGAATCGGAATCGAGAGGATTCATCACGACGAGGCGAGACGACCCAACCGCCGGGCAAGAACTTTCCGGCAACCGCTGCATATTGTGTCCGCAGGTGCGTTTCGAGCGCACATTCGCTCGCCATCCCTCGGGCCTTATTAAATGAGAGAAACTGCTGGAGATATTGGATGGACGCAGCTTGCGTGAACGCTAAGGGCATTGGTGATTCCTTCCCGCAACAATTTTGGGACTTATCTAGATAATTCCCCGCCCCACTGTTCAGCCATCGCATCTGCAATTCCAGTTAAGAATCGACTCCGATTCTTCCAGCGATCTGGCCCCGGCGATTCGTAATGAACGCGCGGACTTCGGCCTTTGACTACCTTCGTCGGCACCAGCGGAGGAAGTCCCTTGAGCCACAAACACGTCGCCTTTGTCTCTCCGTGTCCGAACATCCATGGTTGAATAATTTGGTCAGGCTTGCGATATTTCGTGCTTAGAACTCCTATCGGATTCTCACCTGCAGTTCTTAGAATTCTGCATTCAGCGAGCTTCTTAAAGTTGCGGACGTCCCTTCGCTGCGCGTCCTTCCTAAGGTGAAACCAACGCGCACCGCTCACTGCCATATTCGTGCAGGGGTAGAAGAAGATCATTAAGTCCCAACCTCTGTCTAGATGCTCAAATACATCTCCTTGAATATGGGGGCCTTTGCGCTCGGTCGGTAGTAGGTCGCATGAAACAGCGTCGTGTCCTCGAGCTATGAAAGCGTCTCGAACAACGCCAGAAAATTCGCAAGCCAAGAGAATTCGTGCCACGTTGCACCTTTCAGGGAGTTAAATATGTAAGTCCCACGATTTCTTCGGGTCACCTCAGATAGCCAGCGAAAGCTGGCGCGCCGGGCGCGAAAACTTGCGCACGGCCTTCGTTTCATCGAGTAGAGAGCGCACGACTTCTGCCGCCACGTGGCCCACGACTGGAACCGCTACGGAGTTACCAAACTGCTTATACGCCGCAGTGTCGCTTACTACGATTTTGAACGTTTCCGGGAAACCCATAAGGCGCGCGCACTCACGAGGTGTCAGGCGACGCGGGTTTTTCCCTCGACCTTGTGGAATCAGAATCTCGCTTCCATCTTTGTAGTATCGGGCACTTAACGTCCGGGAGATCCCATTGAGGTTCGTGAGTCCGTACTGGAAACCATTTCCTTTTGCCTTGTGCTTTGCCGCGTAATCTTGGAGGTACCGCCATAGGTGATCGCTCAGCGTGTACTTGGCATTCACCTTGGGTTCGAGGATGGTCTGGAATTTCGAGTCTGCGTTCGGTAGGGGCGGGAGTCGGAAGTCTCGGTCGTCCCTGAAACCCACGATGTAAATCCTCTCGCGGTGCTGCGGGACAAAACAGCGGGCATCGATTAGCTCGGGATATACGTGATAGCCAAGTTCGTCTTCCAGCGTTTGAATAATTGTACTAAACGTGCGCCCGCTGTCGTGGCTACGGAGGTTTTTGACATTCTCCAGAATGAAGGCTAACGGCTTCTTCGCGCGAATGATTCTGACAACATCGAAAAACAGAGTTCCTTGCGTCGGATGGTCAAATCCGTGTGCGTTACCCAGAGCGTTGTGCTTTGTGACACCCGCGATCGAGAACGGCTGGCAGGGGAAACCAGCAGTGAGAATATCGTGATTCGGAATCTCGTTAACTGGAATCCGTGTTATGTCTCCAGCCGGGGCATGACCGAAGTTGACACTATACGTCTGGGCGGCAAACTTATCCCACTCAGAGGCAAAAACGCATTTCCCACCCAACGCTTCAAGCGCAATACGAAAGCCGCCTATCCCTGCGAAAAGATCGATGAACGTGAATTTCTTTGTTTTGGCGGGTGGCGTCTTTTTTTTCGCTGGCATCAGGGTCGCGAGTCAGTTTGGTCTCCGTGATTAGAGGCCTTAATTTGGGTATTTCAGAACAGCAAATAGGGAAATTACAAATGGAGCTTAACATGGCGCTACATCATGCGCTACCACTTGGCTCTGGATAATTTAATCACGATCTCGCACGAGCATTCATCAGCGAATAATCGTGTCACCAGACACGATCCGGCGACTAGAAAATCACTCAAAAAGTAGTTGGACAGTATTCTACCTAGCGTCGGGCAGTCCCAGAATCTTTCGCGCCCGCTTCCGTTGCACCAAGTCTTTCGGCGCGCCACCATCGCGCTGCAACCAAGAGGTGAACTCCTTCATCTCAACGCTGTGACGCACCGGAATTTCCGACACGGAAACATCCACCTTGAATTGTTCGCACAGACCTTCGACCCAATCTCTGCCACGTATGGCTTTCAGTCCGAGTGCCACTGCTTCATAAAGGGATTCCGCCGTCACTGCGACGGTGTGACTGACATCTTTCATATCCTTTATTGTGACGCGGCAAGACCGGACCATTTTAAGAGGTTAGCATATTCGCTTTTTCTTCGCCACACGAGACAGTAACTCACTGAGGAAAAAACGCAGAGGCCGAAGCGCGCGCGAGGAGGAGAACATACCCGGCGCGCTCCGGTTCACGTTCCCCGCGTGATCCGGACACCACGCGGGAGCTCGTCAATCAATGCCGAACAAATTCCGAACGCTATGCGGAACTTCGCACGATGTCGCGACAGATGCGACGCATCGTGCCGCGATCGTCGGCGTGAAACGCCTTGACGAATCTCGAAGCCCTGTCACCTTCGCCGAATTTTTCCGCCGCGTCGAGGAGCGAGAACTGGCCGTTGGATCGGTGAGCCGCGCGGTCGAATTTTTCGAGCGGCTCCGGCGGTTCTCCCCGCGCGGCCGAGACGGCCTTTCTGATAGCGTTGTCGATCATCTCGGTGAGCGTCGGCGGGCGCTCGCCGCGGATCTTCGCGAACTCCTCGGCCGTCATCCCAAGCGGGACGGTTTCGACCTTCCCGTCACCCCCGAACATCTCCATCACGAGCAGTTCGTGGTCGAGCTCGTCCTTCGCCGCCTTGCTGACCGGTGCCGTCGGCAATATGATCTCAATCTCGTCCATGGGGAGCGTGGACGAGACCGCAGCGGCGACGTCATCATCGCTGTCGAACAAAAGCTCCTGCAGAAGCGGGTCCACGGAATGAAAACCGTCCATCGCCTTCTTGATCTCGTCGCTTCGCTTCATTTTTTCCCTCCTCGGTTGAATCCGTTCCGCGACTGAGACGCCGCCCACTGTCGCAGGGCGTGCTGGAACTTCGCCCCGGCCTCGATACAGACGGACTCAAGGCGGTGAAGCTCCGCGAGAACAGCCTCGCGGTCGCGCATCTCCGCGCGGTGGTGAAGTTCGCCGTTGACGAGAATGAATCGGCGACGGCGAAAGTCGGCCAGCGCGAGGTTCGCGTCGCTGAGCGCGCGATCCGCGACGCGCAGATCATCAAGCAGCTGCGTGTTCTCGGCCTCTTGAACGGTTCCTATCATGCGACGATCGTAATCCGTGTCTGACAGCGAAGGGTACAATCACGGGGTACAATTCAGCCGATAGAATCCCTTGCCCTCGGGGACGATCAGTTTTCCCTTTCCGAACAGGCCGCGATTTTTTCCTCGGAAGAAAATCCGGACTCGCGTGTCCCGCCGCGCTGACCTCCGGCGGCGTCCATCAGCGAGGTCACGGCGGCGGCGCGCGGCCGTAATCTGTCGGGTAAGCTCGGCGCGGTGAAGCGGGCGAGGGTGTGACGCGGCCAATTGCCTGAAAATGAGAGCTTGAATCTTCGTCGGGCGGAAACGTCGATTCTTGAAAACTATCTCATCGTACGACGGCGTGTGCCACGGCGGCGCGGCCACGCTAGGTCGCAGGGCAGCAAGTTGGTTCGCCGCCGCATCGGCTGAGAAGTTTTCAAGCTCCGAGTGAACACGTCGGACTCGCTCGGCCAAGCGATCGCTTTCGGAAACGGAAACAAAGTTTTGACAACGGGAACAGTAGGTTCCCATGAACTCTCCGGGGCCGCTGTAGAGAGGAACCAAGTCCCACCCGCAGCGGCAAACCAAGTTCATCGGAAGTCTCCCAGATTCTTGCGGTTGATCGCGGTCCGGCGTGGCTCGCTTCCGGGTTCCCACCATTGCGCGCCGCATTGAGAACATCTCATTTGGCCCCCAGGGATTCTTGATACGAGCCGAGACCCGCACTCGCAGGCATTTGTGTTTGGCGTCGTTGCCGGCACGGCGAACGTCGAACTCGGTTTAACGACGCTCAACAACTCTCTCTCCGCCGCGCCCGAGGAAAAGTATTCTAGGACGCCGAGTCTGCCGCAGCCCTGCGCGACGAGCACCAGCACGCCCGCCGCGACATTCGCGAGGTCGTCGTGGCCGCCCGTGCGGTGGTCGACGGAATCTTTTCCGCCCGAGCGCGTGCGTCTGACAAGTCCGGCGAGCTGTACCTTCAGTCGTGCGTTGTCGAGCAACCGCACCTGTCGGCTGTTGACGGCGGGCAAGAAGGAAAGGTAGATGGCCGACTTCGGATTTTCGGACCGCACGTACCTGACGCCGTGCTTCTCAAACTCCTCGCGCACCCATTCCGCGCCGTAGTAGTCGCCCGTCACCGTCGAGATGCGCCACCGCTTCAACTCCGCACAAAAATCGGAGACGACGCTCGACGGCGTGAACGGCGGGCGTCTCTCTCGCATCAAGTCCAGCACGCCGATGTCGTGTTCGGCGTGCGCGATCGCAAGCGTCATCGCGTCGGACGCGCCGCCCGACGGATCGCAGAACCCATAGTAAGTTTCGCTCGGACGTGGCGTGAGTTCGAGGCAAGACGGCATGACGCACGCCGCGATCGCCTCGACCGTCAGAAAGTTGGCGAGGTCGCCGCGAAATTGAGCGCCGTATTCTGCGGCGGCGGCCTGCGGGTCCTTCGCGTACGCGCGATCGATTATCCTCTGCGAGATCGTCGGATTCATCTCGCGGGTCGCGCCGACCCACACCAATTCGTCGGTGTCTTTTCCGAAATTTTTGTCGTGCGCCTCGAACAATGCGCCGACGCGTGCGTACGGCGAACTCACGCCGAGGTGCAGCGCGTTCGGAATGTTTGCGCTGCCCTTTTCCATCGCGGAGAGAACTTCCACGTCCGGCGAAGCGGCCTGCTCGTCCGTGGCCCAGAACGCGAGCTCGTCGTAGCACGCGCCGATGACGGTGTAGCCGCGCACGCTGCGATAGTCCGACGCGTGAACTTCGAGCCTAATCCCGGTCGACAGTTCGATCGAGTCTTTCGATTGCGCGGCGACGAGCCGCGCGAGCATGGGAATGTCTCTGAAAAAACTGCTCACGTAGTTAAAGATGACTCCAGCCTGCGCTTTATCTGCGGCAAGAATCGGAAGGACGCCGATCTCTCCGCGCTGCAACGTAGGATAGTCGCGGAATACGGCGTTGTACGTTGAGATGAACGCGGCGACTCGGCTCTTTCCGCTGCGGCGGCCGCAGATCAGCCACGCCTTGTGGAACGGCGTCGCGGGACACGAGCTTCGTCCCGTGTGTCGCGTGAAGATCTCTAACTCCTCCGGACTGAGCGGCAAGCCGTACAGCGCTTTAAGAAAAATGCGCCACGCGGACCACGAATCACTTCGTAGCCACCGTTTTGAAAACCACGGCTGGAATAGCTTCGCGTCATCCATCGCTTCAATGATGGTCGGTGTGCGAATCATCGCTCGCCTCACTTTCTTCGCCGCTTGAAGCTTGCTTGTCGGAATGGACGCCGCTTCTGTGGTCGGTCTCGTCTCCGTAGGTCTCGCGGATGTGTTCCGCCAGCGTCGGAATCTGCTTCGCCACGCGGTCAACACCGATCTGCCCAAGCAGGCGAGCAAGCGAATCCACGAGTTGCTGACGTTCGCGGAGTATGGGAATAATTGTGCGCTTGCGTTTGTTCACAAGGCTCGGTTGGGACATCAGGAATGCATCCACGTGGTTGATGTACATGCGCGTGCGCGTTGCCATTTCCACCAGAGTTCTCTTTTGCGTCGAGATCGCCTCCGATCCGCCGAGATCGCGGACGAGTTCCGCTTGCCACTGGAATAATTCCTTCGCCGGACCGAACCGACGATCGACGAGTTCAAGACCCTTAATCTGTATCCTGTTCTTCACGGCGTTCAGGCCGTGTCGCGTGCGCGCGGCTAGTTTCGTCATCGGCGGAACTCCCCGTTCTCTAGAGCACGTGCTGGCGTCACTCTGAGTCGCTCTGGGAAACCCTTTGGTCGTTGACCGGGATTCGTACACGGTGTCTGGGTGGACGTGCGAGGGTTGTCTGACCTGCATCCGGCCCGCATCCGTGTCACGACGGCCGGTATCGAGCCACCAAGCGCATATAAATGATGGGCATCCGCCGCGATCGAGCGCGCTCCGCGCGGTATACCCTGAGGCAACCAACGACTCGGGATGTCATGTAAGCTGTTTAGTATCAATAACATATGGTGCCTGAACGCCTGGCCGCATAACAGAGGGTCGGCTCTAAGCCCTTTAGAATCAACAAACTCGTGGCCGACGTGAAAATAGGACAGGTAGGACGGGTTTGATACGATTCTCGGAAAATAATCCATAGAACGACTCCTATACATACTTTCCGAGAAACGGCCCAAACCTGTCCTACTTGTCCTAAATCCCAAATCGATCACAGCGACCCCTGATCGTCGAAACCCGCGTGATCCCGCAACGCGATTCCGACGTACCACCGCCCCGTGCTGTGCTTCGTGTCGAAGTTCAGGCGCTTCAGCTCAAGCCCGAACGCCGTCTTCGACCACGCGGTCCTGAAGCCGTTCCGATCCTTCCAGTGAATGAACTCGGAGAAAAGTCGACCGCACTCAACTTTTTTAGCTGCGCCACGATCGCACTCCTCGTCGACAAATTGCAGCACGACGTCCTGTCCCTCGCGATACTCGTTTATGGCGTCCTTAATTTCCTTCGGCTCGACGAAGCCATCGTTCGCCCATCGTTGGAAGCCGCGCACCGCGAGCGCCAAGATTCCCGGCCCTTCCTCGTTGAGTAATTTCAGGTGCAAATTCTTGACGCGTTTGTCGGGCAGCACTTCGACATTGAACGGAACGCGCTTGATTCGGTTCCAAATGGAATCGTCGGTGTCGTGAACTTTGGGGAGGTGGTTTCCGGCCATCGCGAGCTTGGCCTTGGAATTGAACTCAAAATAATTTTGATATTTTTTTGACGCCGTGATTTTGTCCTGCCCCGTAATCTGCTTTAGTTTTGCTTCGTCATAGCGCTTACCCTGCCCGATCTCGACCATCGTCGCGAGCCGTACGCCCGCAAGCTGCGCGAGTCCGTGTTCCTCGTTTGTGCGCGGGTTCATCATGACGGCGGACTCGGGAAGCGTCGTGGCGTAATCGCCGAGGAGTCCACGAATAATGTTGATGAAAGTCGTCTTCGAGGTTTTCGACGGGCCTTGGAAGAGCCAGAAGGATTGTTCGTCGGTCAATCCGCTGAGAAAATATCCCATCAATCGGATGAGATATTCCTTGAGCGCGTCCGAGCCAGCGCACGCGTGTAAGAGAAACATCTCGAATTGCGGCGCGGTCGCGTTTTGGTCATAGCCGATCGGACTGAGCATCGTGATCCGCTTCGCCGGATCGTGCGGTGATAATTCTCCGGTTCGCAGGTTGATGATTCCGTCCGCGCAGTTAAACAAATAAGCGTCGAGGTCGAAGGTTTCGTCGAACTTCATCGCTTCGAGCGACTCCTCCGACCGAGCCAGCCGAATGAACTGCGCGATCGTTTGCTCGGCGGAGCTTGCGCGGTGGAACGCCGCTTTGCGTGCCTTCGACGTGTCGCTCGACGCGTCGTCGCCGCTCGGCAGTCCAATCGCAATTTCATAGAGCCGCCTCACGGTCTCGCGCCCACGGCGCATGACTTCGCCGATGTTGTTGGAGGCAAAGCGTTTTCCGTCAAACGCGCGCCACACCTCCTGATCAGAACTCCATACCACGAAGCCCGCGTGCATCTCGGCGAAGAGCGCCGCGTTCGCGACATCAGCTCTAAACGGCCCGTCAGCCGATTTCAGTTCCAACCACTCCGCGACTTTCGCGCAAATCGCTTTCCCGTTTTCGCCGAGCACTTCTTCGAGGTGACGCCGCTGCCGAACCGTTTTTCCTTCCGCGAGTCTCTCGTACGTTGACTTCACGTTGCGCCGACGCTCACTTAAATCTGGATCGCCCTTCGCGATGGCGCTGGCCAGAACGAGTGTTGCCGCGTCCTCCTCGCTCCATCCGGCGAGACCAAGCCATCCTGAGAGTGTGTGCGCGAACGTGTGCCCGTCGCCGAGCGCCGGGTAATGCCGAGCGAACAGCGCGGCGCTGGCGACGCGTGCCACCCACGGACGAAGCTTCGCGATCGTAGTTTGCCCGATGTTTTCGCGCGTCGGCGTTTCGACCCACTCGATCGGCTCGCCCGAAGGGTGTACCGTCGGCGGGAACGCCGTCTGGCAATTTTCGCCGCGCAACTCGACGAGCATGTGCTTTTGTTTCTCGCCGCGCGCCTCGTTCCCCTTCTTGTCCACATCGTCCTGAAACTGCTCACTCTCGAATGTGCCGGGAAAACGGTAGATAAAGTGGGAGCGGCGCTTGGAGCGACGGCCAAACACCCAACGCGTATCGGGCTGACCTGGAATTAGACCTTCGCTCACGATCTTTAGTGCGCCGGAGTCGTCGACATCGAAGTCGACCGCGTACGCGTGTTCGATCCCGAGCAGAACTCCGAGTCCCGCGCCTCGCGTGAAATGAGAATCAAACGTGGTGTGGTCGAGCCGCAGTCGGTTCCAATCGTCATGAATTGGGCGCTTCGTGCCCGGTCGCAGAGGAATAGTGTGTAACCGCAGGTCAAGATATTGCTGTGCGGCCACGACCATCTTGTTAATTGTCGTGACTTGGGTGGTCCCCACGTGGGAAGTCGTATTGATCGTGACGTGCGAGTCCCTGATGATTATCTGTCTGGGAAGTTGTTTGCGGTTTCCGACGCTGACGTTGCGCTTAGGAGGCATCGCGCGCCTCTCCGGAATCGACGAGTGGCGTTTCATCCGCCGCAAGCTCGCACGCGAGCAGTTGCCGCCTGAGTTCCTCGCGTGCTTCCGTCACTTCCATCTCGGAGACGCCGCTGGTTTTTTTCCGCGCGAGCGATCGTACGAGCTTGAGCCTTTCCCATCTGCCACGCAGAACCGAGAGCGCCTCAAACGTGCGAGAGTCACGGATGACCCAACCATCGACGCACGCGTTCTGAGCTACACGCACCCGCGCGGCCACCTCGCTTGCGGCGTGAATGTCATCGAGCTGCCGATTGACTGCGCTTGAAACGTCGGCGATCGCCTTCGCGAGCTGTCGTTTGCTCTTGGGGATGCGCCTCACTCGCGCCCTGCTTTTTTCTTGGCGCCTGTCGCCGGGTCCACGATCTGCGAATTGAGAAACGCGCTGACGTCCGAAAGACGGTAGAGAACTTTCGTGCCGAGCTTGATGTAACGCAGCTTCGTCCGGCGTTTGCACCGCCCCACGGCCAACGCGCCGTAGGAAGTGCGGAGGAGTTTGGCGGTCTCACGTGCGGTGAGTAGTTGTAAGTTTTCTTGGGTCGCTGGCGTCACGATTGCCCTCCAGAGAACTAGCGGGGCAATCGTATTAAAGGTGAGACTTCGGAAGTAATACCATTAAGTCCGCGACTTTGTTACCCGCGCCGCCGCAAAGGTTGGACCGTCGCCGTAAAGGTCGGACCAATAAAATTCCTTGCCGTGCGTCAGACTTTTCTTCGCACGCGTGTAAGCCTTGTGAACGGTTTCCGTCGGCACGCGCAGTGCGACGCTCGCCGCTTCGTACGCCTGCACCCAGGTCAACCGTTGCTGCCGTCGGAGATCGAGCACTCGTTGGTAACAAACAATGTCAGCCGCGTGATCTAGCTGCGTTGCGCGATGAGACGCGTGCCGACCTAATTTCTTCTTCGGCTTCAGGCCCTCCGCTTGCGCGCGCACGCGATCGGCCAACGCCGCGGTCGCCCAGTTCGGCAGCGGTGTTTCAAAGTCAGAGCAAAACACCAGCAGGTCGTCTAACGCGGCGTCGTATCCGAGCCGATAGTACCTTTCAAGTTCCTTCACGAGCATTCGCCAAGAGTCGGGACGCTTTCGCGGCTTAACCATTTCGCTTGCCCCCTTTGAGCGCCCTCGCCGGTTTTTTCTTACTCGCCGCAATCATGGCTTTTGTCGCCGCCGTGACCGACGCACGCACCGGGTCGAGGTTCAGCCGCGCGTAGACTTGCGTCGCTTGCACGCTTGAGTGGCCCAACGATTTCCCGATGATCTGCAGGCTCGTGCCCTGCGCAGCTTGCCAGCTTCCCAACGTTCTGCGCAAATCGTGCTGGCGAAGATTGGCGATCGCGGCGCGTTCGAGCAAGACTTTCCACGGGCGCTTGAGATCCACGAGATGGCCAGTCTTGCCGACTCCCGGGAACACCCAGACGGATTCATTCCGGCGACTCTTGAGGATGGCGATCGCTTCCGGCGTCAGCGGCACCGTGTATGGTACGCGACTCTTTGGATCGGGAATCCGCCAACAGTTGTCATCGAGCGAGACATCCTGCCATCGCAGCGAAAGTACGTCCCCGCGCCGAGCGCCCGTCCACAGGCTCAGGTTCACGAAGTCCACGAGATCCTTCGACGGTTCGTCACGAAGGGCCGCGAACAGGCCGCGCAGTTCATTCCCATCTAGAAAGCGCTGTCGCGGTTCCTCGTGGTTCATCTTGATACGTACGGCTGGATTTATTCCGGTGAAGGCGTCGGTGTCGATCGCGTGGTTGAAGAGCGCGCGCAACAACTGCACCACCCGATTTGCGGTGGTGTTTCCGCGTTCGGCGCTTAGGTCGGCGTGCAAGCTCGTGACATCGTGGCGACTGATGGCGGCAAGTTTCTTCGTTTTCCAAGCGGCCAAGTACGCGTCGACGCACCACCGGACGCCCTTCTCGGCTTTTTCCGGTCGCTTCGCGTGACTTAGAAGGTGGCGCTGAATATAGTCGTCGACGAGTTCCATAAACGTCAGCGACGCGCGGGGTTTTTCAAACGGGCTCGGTCCTTCAAACTTATTCCGCTTATATTGATCGCGTTCGGCGCTCCACTTGTGAGCCGCACCGCGCGCTTGGTCGACGGTGGTGGCGGGAAAGACGCCGAGCGCCCTGAACTCCGGTTTCCCGTTGACTTTCTTGTACCAGAAAAAACTCTTGCGGCCGCTACCTTCGACTCGAAGTCCAAGGTTTGGCACCTGAGCGTCGTAGTGGTGGATGCGTCCAGCTTTGGGCAAAGACAGACGTTCGATCGATCTTACGGTGAAGTGAAACCGATGGGTGGGTTCTCGTTTCATTTTCGCAACTCCCGGCGGTCGATAGTTTCCTCCAGGTATACCAATCAGGTTTACCTTGAGCGGTAATCCGAGGTAAACCGAGCTAATTCAGGAGGTAAACCGCCGAGGCCTATAGTACCGTAAGTCGTTATAAAAAGACATACTTAGTAACAGGAGGTAATCAGGAGACCTATGCTGGCCCTCTGGCTACGAACCAGAAGGTCGGGAGTTCGAATCTCTCCGGGCGCACCACTAAAATCGTCATCAATCGGAAACGCAGCGTCGCTCCGCTTTGAGTATTGAGATGCCAAAGTCCAGCTTTCGCGCTACCGCGTTCTTACTCGTCAGTTTAATGGCTGCGTCAACTTGTGTTTCGCAAAACAAACCGGCTGCCAAGAATTCCGCACCATCCAAAACAGAAATGACCGTCGAAACCTCCGAGCCCGCCTCGGTCAAACTCGAAGATCTTTTCAAACAAGCCGACTTAGTCGCGGTCGTCAAAATTCTTTCCGGAGACTCCGAGCACTACTCGCAAACGATCTACAAATCGGAAGTTGTGACGACGTTCAAAGGCACTGCGAAGGGAGAGACTATTTTCCTGGGGCCATTCATTGGCTACAGGATTGGCTCAGAATATCTAGCGTTCCTGAAGCGCTCGAACGAAAAGACGGTTCCGTCGAAAGAACCGCCAAGCTCCGCGATTAGCTATGGCGAATTGCCGTTCTTCTACAGAGTGATGTACGAAGGTTATAGCTTCATGGAAATAGGCTACGAGTGCGTTTTTGACGGCAAGGAAATCAACCAGCAGTGCGACGACGGAATTAGGCTGAACACATTTCAAGTGGTCTTGCCCAAGAAGATTAAAACGTTCCCTGCTCCGCCCGAAACGGGAGGCTCAAGCGATACAAGATGGGTTCGCAAAAGCCGATTTATCTCTTACATGGAAATGCTTCGCGACAATATGTAATCGCGAACTTCTGCCAACCTAATCCTGATTCTCATACTCCTCAGGCACATCATCCTCGGGCACTTCATGCGTGCGCACGCCGCCATCATCTGCGTTCCCGGCGTTTTCAACTCCGCTCACAACTTCCGCCTCGAATGACTGCCCTTCTTCCAGCAATTCTTCCACGCTCTCTGAATCCGCTTCCTCGTCGCCCGAAATTCCTTCCGTATCGCCGGACTGCCCAGCCGCTGACGACCCTGTCCCGCGTCGCGGACGTCCCGGCTCTACGCCGAAATCGCCGCCGCGTCCGCCCAAACTCGACTTCATCGGGCTGTGAATTTCTTCGGTAATTCCGCGCACTTTTCGAGCCGTGGATTTCTTCGAGGACGCAGCGGCGCTGGCAGATTTCTTCGCGGCACTTGCGGCAACGGCGCGCGGCGCCACAGCCTTCTTCGCTACAATTTTCTTCTTCGACGCAGGTGCTTTCTTGGCAACCTTCTTCAGCGCGGCTGACTTCTTCACCGCAGCGCCCGACTTTTTCTTCCCGCCAACCTTCTTTTTTGGTGTCGCTTTTTTCTTAGCCATATGAAAAATTCTATCACCAGCGTCTGTCTCAAACAACACAGCCGCCCCGCGCCCGGCCGTTCAGGTATAAGCCGCCCCAATCTGAACAGCCCTTGAATCTCGGAATAGTTGTGCGATACTCAACCGCCAAACGAAATGTACATCGCAAAGAATAAACGCGCCCACAACCACGCGTCAGCGCCCGCTGCCCCACACGATAATTTCCGGAGGGAAATAATGTCTCACCACGTTCGCCGAGCAACAATCAAATTGAAATTCGCCGCAGCAGTTCGCGCTATAATCTGCGCCGCAATAATTTTCGCCGCTCCGGCTCGCGCTCAGCAGCGCGTCCTTACTTCCGCCGACTATGCTCGCGCGGAAAAATTCATGGGCTACAACACCACGCCGCTAGTTGTTGGAGTAGTCGGAGGCGGTGGTCGCGGAGGCCGCGGCGTCAACTGGCTTCCCGACGAGCGCTTCACTTACTCGCTCACTACAGGAGACGGCACCGAATTTATTCTCGTCGATCCCGCTAAGGGCACTCGCGCAGTCGCTTTCGATCACGCAAAAGTTGCCGCGGCACTTTCCGCGGCCGCAGGCACGTCGTTCGATGCGCATCATCTTCCCATTACCGAGTTTGATTTTTCCGCAGACGGCCACAGCATCAACATCACCGCAACTGGCCGCCGCTTCACTTGCGATATGCCCACCACAAAATGTACCGCCGAAGCCGGCGGAGATAATCAGCAAGGTGGACGTCGCGGCGGAGGCGGTGGTGGACGCGGAGGTCGTGGTGGTCCCGCCGGTGGACGTGGCGGCGCAGTCGTTTCGCCCGACGGAAAACTCGCGGCCTACATCGATAATTACAATCTCTGGGTTCGCCCAACTGCGGGTGGCGATCCTGTTCAGCTCACTACTGACGGCATAAAGGATTTTAGCTACGCCTTGGACAACGCCGGGTGGACCAACAGTGACCGCGCGATTCTCACCTGGTCGCCCGACTCCAAAAAAATCGCAACATATCAACAAGATCAGCGCGGTGTTGGCGAAATGTATCTGGTCAGCACCACCGCCGGACATCCCGAACTTCGACAGATGGAAATATCCGCTGCCGGGTGACGCTGTCGATCACGACGATTCAGCGCGTGATCATTAATGTGGACACGCCAAAAGTGATTCGCTTGCAGATGTCCGCCGATCAGCACCGATCATCTCTATGTGATGATATTGCCTGCAGCGCGGGGCGAATGGTCCGACCTGCATTGGAGTCCGGACTCCGCGCATCTCGCGTTCGTTTCCACTTCGCGCGATCACAAAATCGAAACGCTACGCGAAGCTGACGCCGCTACGGGCGCGGTGCGCGAAGTTTTCAAAGAAGAAGTTCCCACATTTTTTGAATCCGGCAACGGACGTATCAATTGGCAATATTTGCCGGCCACCAACGAATTCATTTGGTTTTCCGAAAAAACTAATTGGGGACACATCTATCTCTACGACCTCGCCACCGGCAAACTGAAGAATCAAATTACCTCGGGCGATTGGAACCTCACGCAAATCGTGCGCATGGACGAAAAAAACCGTGTCATATTTTTTGAAGGTGTCGGCCACGAAAAAGGACAGGATCCATACTTCATCAATCTTTACCGCGTGGATTTCGACGGAAAAAATCTCAAGCTCCTTACTCCTGACGACGGGAATCACTCGGTCACTTTTTCTCCGTCGGGCCGTTACATTATTGATAGTTTCTCCAAGCCTGACGTTCCTCCAACCACGGTCCTTCGTGACGCGAACGGAAAACTCATCACCAATCTCGAAAAGGCGGACATCTCGCGTCTTCTCGCCACTGGATGGAAGCCGCCAATTCCCTTCACCGTGAAGGCGCGTGATCATCAAACCGATCTTTACGGCCTGATGTACCGGCCCACGAATTTCGATCCCAATAAAAAATATCCCATCATCAATCACATTTATCCCGGCCCGCAGACGGGCAGCGTCGGCTCGCGCAGTTTTTCCGCCGCGCGCGGTGACGATCAAGCTCTCGCCGAACTCGGTTTCATTGTTATCGAACTCGACGGCATGGGAACGCCGTGGCGTTCCAAGAAATTTCACGAAGCATATTTCGGCGATCTCGGCGATAACACGCTTCCCGATCAAGTCGACGGCATGAAACAGTTGGCCGCAAAGTATCCGTGGATCGATATCGACCGCGCCGGAATTTTCGGCCACTCCGGCGGAGGCTTCGCCACGGCAGACGCGATGTTCCGCTATCCGGATTTCTTCAAAGTTGGAATTTCCGAATCGGGCAATCACGATAACCGCGTTTACGAGGACGACTGGGGAGAAAAGTGGCAGGGCCTTCTGGCGAAAGATGCAAAAGGTGGCGACAACTACGATAGTCAGGCAAATCAACTCGTCGCGAAAAATCTAAAAGGCCATCTCCTGCTGGCACACGGCACGATGGACAACAACGTTCCGCCAAACAACACGCTTGCTCGTCGTCGACGCGCTCATCAAAGCCAATAAAGATTTCGATCTGCTGATGCTTCCGAATCAACCCCACGGCTACGGCCCCGATGCCAACTACATGACACGCCGCCGCTGGGATTATTTCGTCCGCTACCTGATGGGCGCCGAACCGCCGCACGAATATGAGTTGCATCCGCCAACAAATCCGACTGGCGGCGCAGGACGCGGCGCGACGGGAATGTAGTTTGTCGAAGGCAGCGCAACGAAGAAGGGTAGCGTTTTCTGATGGACAATAAAACTCGTAGGTACTTGCTCGTTTGTTGCGCTGCCCTTTGTTGCTGCATCGGGTGCAATTCCGACTCACGCGCTTTCTCGCCGACGGAAATGAACGGAATTGACGTACTCCTCTCTTGGCTCCCGGCGGACACTGAAACAGTCACCGTCGCAAACGGACCGTTCTGGATGTCGGATTTCCAGCTTAGCGAGAGTGAACAACAGGCGCAGTCGATATCGGCTCAAAACTTGGAGAAAGCGTTTGAATCCGTAACTCTCGGCCTGTTCAACCTCAAGAAATCTAATCTTGAAAAACACCTTGAACGCGAAAAGCTACTTCTTACTGTCGAAGGCGCTCGACACTTCCGGAGCGCCACCGCGTTAGGCAGCTTCCTATTTGAAGGATGCGAGATCGCCTTTTTCGCCGATGACGTTCGTGACCGCGGCGCTTTATTTCTCAAAGACTCCTCGAGTGTTGCGCTTAGAATTGAAGAAATTGGTGGCCTGAAAGTCGCAGTGTTTCAGGATCGGCTGGAGGAAGATACTTGGACGACCTTCGTTGTCTTTCCGAGCAAGAACGTAGTGGTCGTCGCCACGAATGAAGACTATCTGCGGGACGTTTTGGCACGAATGCGCGGCGCTAAAGGAACGCGAGCGTTGCCAGATTCTCTACCCGAATGGAAATACGTCAACAAGAAATCACAGTTCTGGGGTTTACGTCACTTCGACAAATCGCAATCTAGAGAGGACTTAACGTCGCCTTTCCGTGGAGACGGGGCGTACGGCATTCCGGATAAACAAGCTATCGGAATTACTTTTGCCGCCAATCCAGCGGATGGCCGATCTGCCACGATCACGTACCTCTCGAACAACCAACAAATCCTTCCGATAGTTAGTGAACATCTCTTCCCAATCGAGTTAATGAACGAGGGCGGCAGAGAATTGAAAGCTCGATATCGCACGGTCGAACCGGGCGTTGTTCAGGGTTCGTTCGATCTCTCGAATACACAGTCGGTCGGAATTTTCTTATTGGTGTTGGGGGTACAGCTCGGACATGCAGTCAATATCTGACGGACGCGCGCCAATATGTTCAATTCGCTACAAACCAATCCATCCAATCCGAATCGCCATCAACGTGCTGACCGCCACAATCGCCCACAAAATAACTCCCTGCAATAGCGGACGCACTCCGACTTGTTTGATTGTGCTCTTAGAAATTCCTGTACCAATCAAAAATAAAGTGAGCGTCAATCCAATCCGTCCAAGCCTGTAGAGCACCGGATATACTGGAGACAAAGCCGGCAAATAAGTATTCGCCACTGCCGCCAAACAAAAAAATAAAATAAACCACGGCCACTGAACCTTCGTTTTGCTTTTCACGACCGCCGCCGTAATCAGCGCAATCGGCACGATCCACAATGCGCGCGCCAGTTTTACCGTCGTGCCAATGGCCAGCGCTTCAGCGCCATATTTCGCTGTCGCACCAACCACGGAACTTGTGTCGTGAATCGCCATCGCAGCCCAAAGTCCGAATTGCGATTGACTCAAATGCAGCGCGCCGCCAATCGCTGGGAAAATAAATAACGCAATCGAATTCAGCACAAAAACGGTCCCTAGTGAAACCGCAATGTCTTCATCGCCCGCATTTGTAATCGGAGCAACGGCGGCAATCGCGCTGCCTCCGCAAATCGCAGTGCCCACGGTAATCAGATATGAAACTTTTTTCCCAACGTCGAACATTCTTCCCAGTAGAGTTCCCAACAGCATCGACGTTCCAATTCCAATCGCCGTATAAACAAATCCTGCGCGCCCAGCGTGGACAATCTCATGCAAATTCATTCCAAATCCCAGACCAACAACCGACGCCTGCAATAAATAGCGCGAAAATTTCCTGGATTGGGCTTGATAAGGGTGGGCAAACGTAAATCCGAAAATTAATCCGCCCAGCAACGCAATTGGCGGCGAAACATATCCACTGGCGGCAAGAATTAAACACAGGAAGAAAATTATTTTAGCGGCGGTCAACAATACCCCTTCCGCCCGTTTCCACAATCTGAAGATCAATCACTGAAGCGAGCCGCTCCCCCAATATGAACTTTCGACAAAATTACGGCTTGAATCCTACGCTCTCCCACAATTTTCCGGAATCATACATCCATCCGTTCGCCACCACTTTCGCAACTTTTCGGATGTCGTGAATATTTTCCACCGGATTTCCATTCACCAGAATCAAGTCCGCGCGCTTGCCCGCTTCAATCGTTCCCGAATCGCCGTCCATTTTCATTGCGCGCGCCGCAACACTTGTCGCCGATTGAATTGCCGCCATCGGCGTCATCCCTGCCTGCACATATAATTCAAGTTCGCGATCCAATCCGTATCCGACAAGCCCTGTATCGCTTCCCGCCACAATTGGAACTCCCGCTTTATAAAGCGCGCCAACAACCGCCAGGTTTTCCGCTTGCCGCGCATGCACACGCGTTGAATCCGTCGCCGGAACTCCCATCGCAAAATATTTCGTCGAAAGTGTGTAAGGCGCCTTTAAAATTCCCGGCTCGAATGTTGTCACGTCCATATCTTTCGAGCGGCCGGCCATCTCTCCCCATGAAAGCGTCGGATCCACCACAGTGTGATGCTCCAACAAAAACTGAATCGCCCGCTTCACTTCCGGGCCGTTAAAATCAATCGCGCCAGTGCTTCCCGCTGGACGCATAATCCGCGAAACATAATTCAAATGATTAATCTGATCCATGCCGGCTTCGATTCCCTCATACGTGTTCACCGAATTTGGCACATGTCCCGTAACCGTCATTCCCACGCGATGCGCTTCGCTTGAAAGCGCCCCAATGACGGCCGGCTTCAAATACGTGTACAGTTTTATTTGCAGAAATCCCGCGGCCTTATATTTGTCAACCACGGTTCGCGCCTCATCAGGAGTATCCGCGGTCACCGCGCCAAATCCGGTGATGCCGCTCGCGTCCACCAATCCCGCCAACAATAATCGCGGTCCCAGTCCATGGCGCTGATCGATTTCATCGCGTTCAGCAGTGAGAAATTCAAACTCGCCGCCGCAAATCGCGCGCTGTTGTAATTCCCGCGGCCAGCAATGCCGGGCCAAATTCCACTCCGGAAAAATGGATGTGCATTTCCCACAGTCCCGGTAAGAGTGTTTGTCCGCGTGCATCGACAATCGCAATTCCGCCAGGGATTTGCACTTCTCTTCGACGTCCCGCAGCAGCAATTCTTCCATCTTTCACAATCACAACCGAATTCAGCACCGGCGGACGCCCTGTTCCATCCATCAACGTCGCGCCCACAATCGCAAAAGTTCCTGTGCGCTCCGGCTGAACCTGTTTTTCAATGGCTGCAAGATCGCGCATCTCCTGCGCCACACCCGCATGGAAAAGTTCATTCAGCGCCGGTTCGTATTCCGTGCGCACAGCTTCAAACGGTAATCCGCCCGCAAACGTCATCAGCGCAGCTAACTGTCCCTGCGCGTTCATCCACAAAATTTCGCGTCCGAAAACAATATTCGCAACCGTGTAACGCGTCAGCGTCACCGTGTGGCCTTCAAAAGTAAAATTGTCGATGCCCGCCATTTCAATTTCCACGTCAGGCGCGCCCGGCACCGCGCGAAGAATTTGGATCGTCGCAGGTTTTCCGTGGCCGATCCAGTAACGCACCATCATCATCTGAACCGAAACCGGACTCGCACCGAATCCCACAAAATATTTCGCGGCGGGAGTGATCACACGGCTCGCTTCCCCTTCTTTCACCGTCGCGCCCGCGGAAGAAAATTCCACCGAATCGATTCCAGACGCAGCAGCCAATCGCGCCGCCTGCCCGGGCGTTGCGGGTGCGACCGTCGCGCGCACGCCGCCACGGTCCTGCTCAAATCCCATGGGAGTTAAATCCGCTTTCATCCTCAACGTCGCTGCAATGGATCGCTTGTTGCTTCGGTCCGTCAGATCAGAAGAAACGCTCATCACCAATTCGTCGCCGCTCGCGCGCTTCACTTCGTAAGTCTCTTCGCCAATCGCGTGCAACAACGAGTGCAACTTAAAGCTGCCCTTTTCGACCGTCTCCGAATTCGATTGCGCCACCCCGCGCGTCGGCATCAGCGCAAGAAATAAAATCACTGCGCCTACGCGCACACAATCACCCATCCCAAGTTTGCTCACTCGCACCCGCTCCTGTGCCCCGACTGGCTGGTGCGCGCAGTCTATCATTTTCTAGGGACGATTTTTCACCACAACGTGACTGCTGCCAACGGATTTTCAGTAACTTAGAGGCAATCGGGTGTGCAATTTTGGGCGTAAGTCCTTTATTTGCAATACATACACCACAGATCGCTGTAAGTCCTGCATTTGCAATACATAGCAAAACAGGGTGGGGGGAGGGGGTTCAATGCTATTTTCAAAATTAACTTATTGAGAAGACTCTCCGAAGTTCGTCCCGACTTGAAGTCGCTCCGCTAACCGAGTATCTTGCCCAAGTCCAAGGAGCCAAACATAAAAATGCGCCGCCTTCTTTTACTGATTGCTGTGTTAGCTGTCTCAGTTTCCGCACAAAATCCGCTGATGCCGCATTCGGCTTACGAACCGCCGGCTGCGAAGGATGCCGCGTCGCTGACTGCGAGCACGAAAGCTTCGCCGCAGAACCTGCTGACGACCAGCGAGAAAACTGAGTGGGCACAAACTGGGCCTTACTCCGAAGTGATTGACCTCGCGCACAAACTGGAAGCTGCGTCGCGCGAAATAAAAGTAATTAATTTCGGCACAACTCCTGAAGGACGTCCGATGACGGCGATGATCGTTTCCAAAGATCGCGCGTTCAGCCCTGAAGCTGCGGCGAAAACAAATAAGGCCATCATTCTGATTCAAAGCGGAATTCATTCCGGTGAAATTGAAGGAAAAGATACGGCGCTGATGCTGGTTCGAGACATGGCCGTTACGAAGCGATATGCGTCGTGGCTCGACAAAGCAATTTTTGTTGTGATTCCCGTTTTCAATATTGATGGGCACGATTATTTCAGTCCGTATCATCGCGTGCAGCAAAATGGGCCTGCATCCACAGGGCTTCGCGAGAATGCGCAGGGATTAAACCTGAATCGCGATTACGTGAAAGGTGACACGCCGGAAATGCGCGCGTGGCTGGCGCTCTACAATTCCTGGCTGCCCGACTTCATGTTCGATAATCATGTGACCGACGGAAGTGACATGCAATATGACGTTACGTGGGACATGGCGCGCAATCAGGACATTGCCGAACCGGTTCGCACGTGGATTAATTCGCGATACGTTCCGGAATTAGATAAGCGCATGCTCAGCGACGGTCACGGCGTTGCTCCGTATGGAGCGCTTCGGAACAACGCAGCAACAGGCAAGCGCGAATTTTATATGGAAGTTTTCACTCCGCGCTATTCGCATTTGTATTCAGCGTTACAGAATCGCCCGTGTTTGCTGGTGGAAACACACAGTCTGAAATCCACCCGCACGCGCGCTTGGGCGGATTTCGACATCATGAAGAATACTATCGACATTATTCTGGAAGATCCGCAGGCGCTGCGTAGTGCCGTCCGCGAAGCTGATAAAACTTTGGCCGCGCAAGCCGGTGACGCGAATGCGCCAGCAGTTTATCTGGGCGGAAAGGTCAGCGAGTCGCAAAGCCATCCACTTACATATCGCGCGCTAAAAACTGGTCCATATAAAAGCGAAGTGACTGGCGGAAACGTGAACGGATATCTCGCCGAGCCGGATAATCTGGACACGGTAATCCACGACAAGATTGACACCACCACCGAAGCGCAAATGCCGCTGGGCTATATTATTCCCGCCGCGTGGAAAGTTTTCGCGGACGAGTTGGCTTTGCACGGCGTACAAATGGAAAAAATCACGGCGCCACTGGATCAAGAATTTGAAACGTACAGATTTTCAAACGTGAAATACGGAACCGCGCAAAACGAAGGTCATGTGATGGTGGATTTCGATACGAAGTTGGTGAAAGAAAGAATCGCCGTTCCAGCAGGTTCCTATTTTGTTCCGATGCATCAGCGTCGCGCGCGATTAATTTTAGCTATGCTCGAACCACAAGGGCCAGACTCGCTCGCCCGCTGGGGATTCTGCAACGCCGTGCTGTTCAGCGGAGGGCGCGGAGGAGGCGAAGGCGCGTATCTTACCGAGCCGATTGCACGGCGAATGATGCTTGATCATCCTGATTTAGCAAAACAATTTCAGGATAAAGTTGTGAGCGATGCTGCGTTTGCAGCAGACCCTCAGGCGCGATTGATGTGGTGGTTTCAGAGGTCGGATTACGCGCCGAGCAATGCTGGGCGGTATCCGATTTTGCGGGTTTGGAAGAAAACTTGGTAGGCGATTGCTTTCTCGCGGCACGATTGAATCGTAGATTTGCCCGGAGCACAAGGAGAGTCAAATGAAGCGCACATACGTCATTCTAGCCCTTGGAGCGATGGTAGTGTTTCTATCAGGGATGGCCGTTGGCCAAAAGAGTCAGGTTTCAAAATTCGCGAAGTATCACACGATGGCCAGGTTTACCGACTTGGACTGGATGCTACTCGAAGCGGATGTCATGGACCTCCGAGAACGCGCTGGATACGACGAGGGCGGAGCCGCGCCAGCCCGGTTCTTTTTTGATCCTAAGGCCGACAAGATTGTTGCATTCGTCGCCGTGGACGGAACTTTTTTGGCGAAGGAAACCTCAATATCCGTCAGGGAGAAACTTCTCGCGATAGCCAATAGCGAACTCTTCAAACTGCGGCTTTCGATTCCTGAACTGTCAACGCAAGAGTTCGAGGCAGATTTTAGAAGCCTGAACGGCGGCCCTGTCAACTTCGGGGAGTTCAAAAATGGAGCGCTGGTTCTTCACTGACTTACCGGCGGAGTTTTCTTGCGCTCGCCCCGCATCATTTCCAGTAGACCCTTCGCCCATCGTTGAGAACAGCCCGACCTTCGATAATCATTTCGGGCGAACTTTTGCGATAGTTAATCTCTTGTATCTTCGGCGCCTTATCCGATAGCGCGAATTCCTCATTCGGATCGCGGGAGCTGCCACCTAACGCACACGTGGGTATGAAGTCAAAAAGATCGTCGCCGCTCGTCTCTAAAGCCTCGGCCAGAATCCTATCCCTTGATTCTTTGTCGTTTAAAATGTCCGCCACTGAGTTCTGGGCCATCTGACCACCTCTGGCAGAACAGTATACCGAAAATTCTCGGTCAATTGTCGGCCCGTTTGGAACTCTATCTGCAAATTCATGATTTCAAAACCGTCGGACTCACCGTATGAAAGTCCCGGCTATGCCTTTCCGATCCCGCAAACAAAAGTATCGCCAACACTAGAATCACCACCGTCTCGAATCCTGCTAACGCCCACTGGTATCCGACTCGATCACGGAGCGCGAATTCGATGCTGTTGGTTGGCGCGGCGAATAGGATTCCGAGTTGATAGGCGAGGCCGGGGACGAGTCCGCGGGCGGCGTCTGGGGCTAATTCATTTAGATGCACCGGAATAATTCCCCACGCGCCTTGGACGCCGGCTTGCATCAGGAATGCGCCGATCGCCAACAGGGTTGCGGTGTGACTGAACGCCCACATGGGAATCACCAGCAGCGAAACGCCGAGTGACGCCATCATGCTGAAGCGGCGTCCTAGACTTTGCGAAAGTTGGCCGAATAAAATTGCGCCCATCACCGCGCCAACGTTGTAGAGCATCGCGATATAGGAAACATTTGCTGGGGAAATGTGATGCACCGTGCCGAGAAAATCGGGATATAAATCCTGCGTGCCGTGAGAGAGGAACATCATGAAGGTCATCAGGAAAATTAAATATGCGAATAGTTTCCATTCGGTTGCGGCGGTTTTCAGCACGGCGCTTACGCTGGACGCCCGATGTTTCTTCCACGCTTCTGATTCCGGAACGCGTGCGCGAATATAGAGAGCGAGAAGCGCCGGAGCGCCGCCGAGCCAGAACATTGGCTTCCATCCCCACGCGGGCAGTACAAATCGAGCAGCGACCGCGGCCAATAAATATCCTACGGAATATCCACTTTGCAAAATGCCGCTGAGAATTCCGCGCCACTTTTTCGGCGCGGATTCCATGGCGAGTGACGCGCCCACTCCCCATTCGCCGCCCATTCCGATTCCGAAGAGCGTGCGCATCACCAGGAAAAATGTGAAGTTCGGCGAAAATCCGCAGAGCAATTCGATCACGCTGAAATAAATTACGTTGGCCATCAGAGGGATGCGGCGTCCGTAACGGTCGGCGAGGACGCCGAAAATCAGCGCACCGATTGGACGCGTGGCGAGAGTCATTGTGGTGGAAAAAACCAGCATCGCTTTTGAGACGTGGAATACCTGGGAGAGCGTGCCGAAAAGAAATACGACTACGAAGAAATCGAAGGCGTCGAGGGTCCAGCCTAGAAAACTGGCGGCGATTGCGTGGAATGGTTTTTGTGGACTTTCGGGCAAAATATTTTCCCTCGAAGGGCTACGACTAAACGCCGCGTGCCTACGCGGTCAAAAACTTGCAATCACCGCACGCCCAGCCGATGTACAGAGGTTGCTTCGCGTTGGGACGTACCGCAACAAGTTCGTTGGCAACAATGTCCACATCAAACAACGACGCAAACTGCGCGAATTCTTTGAACCATTTTTTGCCCGACGAAAATGAGTGGACAATCATTGCAGCTGCATCAGTCTTAAAACGTTGCGCCTCAATGACTGCTGAAGCGGTGCGATGCAACAACTGATAATAAATCTCATTGGGCGGGGGCGAACTGAAACCCAATAACTGACAAATAGAATCGAGACGTTTTTTCTTTCCCTCGGACGCGTTCTGAAGCCATTCGCCCAGCGGTCCACCGAACGACTCGTTGACCTTGCCCTCCACGGTAATCGCAAATGTCCTGTCACCTACGCGAGCCAGCGCAAACACGTCATTTTGGCTTTCGCCTCGGGAAGCACCAACAAGCGGAACCTTATGTTCCGGTATGGCTAGCAGAAGTTCTGCATTACCTCCGTGAGGCTGCAACATAGAAGCAATTTCCGGAGGTAAGCCTTTCGCATCTTCCCAGCAATAGGCCAATGTCTTGGCGGAGTAGCCAGTTTTCCATTGCTTTTCCGGTTCCGCCAAAAAACATTGCCAATCGGTCGGGCCGGATGTGGGAATATAGATTCTCGACATATAGCTTCGCCTTCGATTCTTTAGCTCGCTACTTCAGTAGTCTCCGGAATCGGACCAGCGCCAGTCATTTTCGAGATCTGGCGGTACAATCCCGCCGCGCAAACCGCGGAGAGTGCGAATAGTCCGATTCCCGGCGCATATTTTCCGAAACAAATATCACCGATGGCGAAGAGCGCGGAATAAACCATTACGCATCCGAGTATCCAGGATACTAAATTCGTGCCCAAGTCTTTGGTTTGCTTTACTTCCGGAGCTAACCGCGCGATTCGTTTCCATCCTGCGGCGTGCGGACGAACCTTCGTGTAGAACGCGACGAGAATGCTGTCTGGTTCCGGGCTTGTTAGGAATGTAACTAGCACCCACGCCACCGTTGTAACCAGTGTGGTGAACATGGTGCTTTTCGCGAAAATAATAAATTCGGGGCCTGTGAATGGATGCCACAAATTTACGTACAGTGCGCAAATCAGCGCGACGGTCATCGCGGAAATCTCGCTCCACGCGTTGATGCGCCACCAATACCAGCGCAACAAATAGACTCCGCCGGTTCCCGCTCCGGCTTCCAGCACGAATTGCCAGCCGGCGCGGATGCTTACGAGTTCTGCGGAAACAAATCCCGCGGCGAGCACAAGCAGGACAGTTACCAAACGGGATGCGACTACATAATGTTTTTCCGTGGCGTCTGTTTTCAGAAAGCGGCGATAGAAATCATTCACGAGATACGAACTGCCCCAATTTAGTTGCGTGGCAAGCGTGGACATGAATGCGGCCATAAATCCGGCGATCAAAATTCCACGAAGAGCGGGTGGCATGAAATTTGTGGCGACTAACATATATCCCGTTTCCGGATGCGATAAATTCGGATAGAGCGCTGCGGCAACGAGCGCCGCGAGAATCCACGGCCACGGACGAATGGCGTAATGCGCGATGTTGAACCAGAGCACGCTCAACAATCCGTTGCGCTCGTCGCGCGCGCTGAAAATTCTTTGCGCCACGTATCCGCCGCCGCCCGGTTCCGCTCCGGGATACCAGAACGCCCACCATTGTACGCAGAGCAAAACTAAAAACGTCATGACGGGCAGCGTCCACACGGCGGAGCTGTGAAGTCCCTGCGAAAAATCGGGAAGCATTCGCGTGATGTCCCCAGCACCGGGCGCAGCTGCGCGCTGGGCAGCAAGTGTGCCCAACAAATGATCCATTCCGCCGGCGGCGCGGACTCCGTACCACGCTACGGCGATGACGATTCCCATTTTCAAAATAAACTGGAATACGTCCGTCCAGAGCACGCCCCACAAACCGCCGAGCGCGACGTAGAGTCCCGTGAACGGCATTAGAAAAAATACGCAGATCGCCAAACTTTTCAATTCGCTGACGCCGAGAGTGACGCTGACGATGGACGTCATGGCTTTGGTGACCCAGCCGAGGATCAGGCAATTCATCAGCAGGCCGAGATAGACGGCGCGGAATCCGCGCAGGAATGCGGCGGGTTTTCCGGCGTAACGCATTTCGGCGAATTGCACGTCCGTCATTAATCCTGAACGTCGCCACATTCGCGAGAACAAAAATACCGTCATCATTCCGGACGGCAGGAAACTCCACCACAACCAGTTGCCGGAAATTCCCTGCGCATAAACCAATCCGGTGACGGCGAGAGGCGTATCGGCGGCGAATGTTGTGGCCACCATGGAAGTTCCGGCGAGCCACCAGGAGACCTGGCGTCCGCTGACGAAATAGTCTTCAGTGCTTTTGCCGGAGCGGCGGCGGAAATAAAGTCCCAGCAGGAGGGTGCCTGCGAGGTAAGCGATGATGGCGATGGCGTCGAGAGCGGTTAGCTTCATGCGCGTCGGGGAGTAGTGTTATCGGGCGGCGCGAAAGTGTCAAACGATTTGTGTGGGAATTTTGGGTGGGAGGAAAAGCCGCGCGGGATTTTGGCTTCAGGGGCTGAAGCCCACAATTTCGTTCGCGACAATGTAGCGGCTGAAGCCGCTACCTACAGACCATTACTGTTTCACGGCAATTGGCGCGTAACTTGCGCTGGGCGGAACTACAATTAATTTTCCGCTGCTGAGGATCAGCATTGGCTGCGCGGTTTGCAGCGGCCAGGTGACGGACATAAATATGTCACCGCTGCCAACGCTGTATGTTCCCTGCAATATTGGAAGCAGAGCTTGTCCATCGGGGCCGCTGGTTGCGCCGGTGCCGCTTACGGTGCCTTTGCCATCGAAGGCGAATGACACAACGCTTTGCGTCATCGCAGGGCCTGCCGGAAATACTGACGCGCCGGCAATTGTTCCTTTGAATGATGCGGCTGTAATTGTTCCCGATCCCGGCGCTTGCATCCAGCCGACCATCACGCTCGCGTCTGTACCTAGAACAAATCCTGCATTCGGCCGGACAAGATAAATGATCGGCGCACTTGAATTGGTCGTAGGTGCAACTCCCGTTGCGGCACCGACTGGTGACGTGAGCGCCACGCGTCCATTCGCTGCAACGGATGAGGCGTATTTCGCGTTCAATTCTGAAGCGCCACCGCCGGAAAGCTGCGCAGCGGAAAGAGCGCCGGCTCCAGTCGTTGCGTCAACGCTCAGTAAACCGAAAATCATTTGCGTTTCGCCGCCGCTGAATCCGGTGGCTTGCACGATTCCATTTCCGGCGAAAGAGGCGCTCGTAAATGATGGCGCGCTTTGCCGCACAATCGAGCCGACCATCAACGGTTGACCTGCTGCGTCGGTTTCGACGGCGAAAAATTCATCCGCGGAAACGGGATACAAACTTAAATGTCCGCTGACAATTCCTGTGGCAGCCTTCGGATCGAAATCAATTTCGGCGGTTCTTGCGCCGGAAGTTGTTTGCGCAAAATTTCCTGTGAAGGGCGCATTCGCCATTGTGCCTGCATCATTCACGTCGGCAACGCCCGCGCTCATCGCGCCTGCATCGTTCACGGAAAACGCGCCTGCCGCAGCCATCCGCGCGCCTTGTGAATCAACGCCTGCCAATTGGAAAACGTAATTTCCGGTAACTTTCAGCGACGCCAAAGAAGTTGCGTCCTGCTTCTTCATATCACCGGAGCCATTTGTGCCGACGGTTGAAGTCGCGTCAAATTCAATAAATCGCGCGCTGCCATCGGATGAAATAGCCATTGCGTAGATGGCGTTTGTGCCGTCGGCAAAATTCAGCGTCATTACGCCCAAATTATTTGCGCCGATGGAATATGTGCCTGTCAGAGCTAGGCCGTGCTGCGCTCCGCCGGCAACTCCGGTGCGGTCCATAAGTCCGCCGACAATATTTCCGTTTCCGTCGGCTGAGAAACTTCCGGCAGAGGCGGTCATACCCTGCGGATTGAATCCGCCAAATCGGAACGCGTAATCGCCTTGGAGCAACGAATTGCTAACGCCGCCGCCCGCAAGCGTTTTCAGAATTGCCGAGTTTCCGGAGCTGCTGGAGCTGGTGCCGGTCACAACGATGCTGAACGCCTGCTTTGTGATCGCGCTGGAGACGTCGTTCAACTGCATTGTGAAATTATAAGTTTGCGTGGTGCACGTGGTCGCACTGCCCGGACACCTGGGGGCGCCCTCAAACGTAATTGAATTCAAGCTGGATTGAGAGAAAGTAATTCCCGGCGGCAAGCTTCCGGCAGCAACGCTCCAATTGTACGGCGCCGCTCCATTAACCGAAATGACGGCTGCATTGTAATTGGCGCCCACCGTGCCACCGGGCAGCGTAGTAGTTGTAATCGTTGGCAGCGGAACCATATACATGCTGGCGCTGGCGATTTCCGTGGGATGCGCGACGCCTGTAACGGTGACAGTCGCGGTATCTCCTGAGTTCGCCGAGCCGGTATAGGTGGCGGTCGTCGTCGTAATGTTGGTCAGAGATCCAGGTCCGGAAAGGGCCCAAGTAACACCTTGCACTCCCGGATCACTGGTTACCGTCACGGCCAGCTGCCGCGTTCTTCCAACGTCTACAAAAACTAATCCCGCAGGTGACATGACAACAGTGCCGCCCGGCGAAGTTCCGGTGTTTGTCTGCGCAATGGGCACGTTGTAATCCTGGCAGCCGGATGTCCACATCCAGCACGCGATAACCGCCACCAGCCAAAATCCAATGCCCCGTTTGCTTCGCCCGATCCCAGCCTGCACACTCACCCCCACAGATTTAAAACTTTTAAGAGTTCAGATTCGCAGCGCGAGTTTCCGCTGACGACAGCATACTCACGAACTACACCATCGCGCGCTAGGACTACAGATGAACATTCGCAGTTCCGAGTTGCTTCCCGTTCTCCCCACCAAGCAACGGGATATGATAGCACGCGCGTAGCATCGCTGGAACGGCGACGTCGTTGATATCCAAACATTCGCGGCCCATTTGGGTGGCTCCTGACGGATGACAATTCTATGAAATTTTGGGCTCGAACGTAGATTCCGCGGAGCAACGTCGTAAAAATAGGGGCCTAGAAAGGGGAAGGCCCTAGGTTGGTCAGGGGGATGACAACCTAGGGCCGGGGGAAAAAAGCTGAGGCAGGGCCGGAGTAATTTTTCGCTTGCTGTTTACGAGCTAACGATGCTCGCCCAATTGTCTTCTTCGACGGCCATGATCATGTTCTTGAACACGTCAATGTCCCAGCCATCGCCTACTCGGAATCGAACCGCGTCGCCGTTCTCGCCGATGATCGTGCCGCGCAGTGGAACTCGTAGCTCGCCTGCGGACACTTGCAACACCACCGGAGTACCTACCCAAGACTCATACACGCTCGGCATCTCGATTCTCCCAAGTTAAGGACCGTGCAAGCTGAAGACAGAATGCCGGGGGCCAATGTGCGCGCCAATGGTACGCGGGCACTACGGTTCTAGGACTAAAGTACTGTTAGTACTTGCATCACATTTTCGGGTTGGGGCGCTGATGTGTAGCAGAGTGCGCAGAAAAGACTCGGGTTCAGAGAACCCAAGCTACACGATCTTTTGAGTGGTCATTAGATGGCAGTACATCCGTACTGCTAGTTCGGGACTCTCGTCTCATTGTCGCGAACAATCGGGCGCGGCATGATGGATGCAGTCGAGGCCCGCCGCATCTTATCGCCTAATACCTTTTATACGCGGCGGGCTGCGACAACCCAGCTATGATTGACTACGCACGAAGAATGTCCACGATTCTACGAACGATTCACATCAGGACGCTCGTTGCTTCTCTCGCCGTCACCTGGCAAGAAAGCTGCGAGAACCCTCCGATTTTCTGCTACCGTGTTGGCAGGCGAATTTTTGCGCGTGAAGCGGAATAAATTCCGCGCGCGCCCGAAGGCGAATGATCGAATCCGTCAAGCATCTGTTGCACACCCTTTATGACGTTCAGAGCCTTATCCATCGGGGCGGAATACTGCTCGTGTGCACAATTGTGTTTGTCGAAACGGGCTTCTTCGTGGGATTTTTTCTGCCGGGAGATTCACTGCTGGTCACGGCGGGAATTGTAGCTGCGGCAGGACTGCTGAATATTTGGGTTTTGCTGCCGCTGGCGATTCTTTGCGCGATTGTGGGCGATCAGATTGGCTATGGAATTGGCCGCCAAGCTGGACAGGCGCTCTACAACCGGCCTGACTCGATGTTCTTCAAGCGGCGACATCTGGAACGCGCGCACGAGTTTTACGAAAAGTATGGCGGGATGACGATCATCCTCGCGCGATTCATGCCCATCGTTCGGACGTTCTGTCCTCCAGTAGCAGGCGCGGCTCGGATGAATTACGGCAAGTACTTATCGTATGACATTGCAGGCGGCACGCTCTGGGTGGGCGGTATGACGCTGGGTGGCTATGCGGTGGGCAAGCTGATGCCGAATTTGGGCGAGCGTATTCACTATGTGATTCTGGCTGTGGTTTTCCTTTCGTTGCTGCCCGCGGTTATTGGCGCGATTCGCGCGCGCGGCAGCAAATCTGTTGCGCCGAGCGCCTGAAGCCTTTCACGCACGCCATGCCGAACTCGCCTCGCACCCTAAATAGACCAAAAATCGAAGTGGTCGTCTTTGATATCGGCCGGGTAATTATTGATCTGGATCCACGCCGTGCGATTGCGGCGATTGGCGCTGCGTCTACGCTCGAACCGAAGAAGCTGTGGGATTCCGTTCACAAAGATCCCCTGTGGGATGGATTCCAGGAAGGGCGAGTGACGCCACGCCAATGGTACAAAAATCTTATGGAAAGGTTTCAAACTCCCATTTCGTTCGATGAATTTCGCATTGCGTGGAATAGCGTGCTGGTTCCGAAGACTCTTTTGCCCGAACAGTTGTTCAAACAGCTCTCGAAAAAATGCCGTCTGGTTCTTCTTTCTAATACAGATCCGATCCACGTGAAGTACATGGAATCGAAATTCAAATTCATGCGCTATTTTCCGAAGCGAATCTATTCGTGCGACGTGGGCGCGAGCAAGCCGAGCATCAAAATTTTCCGTGCGGCGATTAAAGCTGCTGACGCAGCGCTGGAGCGCATTCTTTATATTGATGATATCCGGGACTACGTGCTGGCGGCACGCCGGATTGGACTGAACGCGATTCAGTTTCGTTCCCGGCAGCGATTAGAAGCGGATTTGCGCGCGCGACGCTTGCTGGCCTAGTTCTACCCTCCCCGCCTCCTTGGTACCCCTAATGCGCGCAAGCTGAAGCCTGCAGCCACTTCCCCTGCCGAACTCCCTGCTAATCAAGGGAAAGGGCAAAATTTTGCCCATTGAGTTACCCCCTTTGCACACGAGTCCGGCTATCTTATTGAAAATAAAGGGCACGAGGTACCTGTACCTCCTAAAAATAATGGCCCGAGGATTGCCCCTAATTGGCGCATATGGAAGCTGAAATCATCGCCGGGAACGAGAGCAACGGCTCCTCTCCAGCCGCACCGCTGATGGTTCGGCCCGACCAAACCACTTCCGCGCCTTGGGCGCACGGAGGCAACATGATGCGAGCACTTATTTCAAAACTGAAAGTTCCAGCATCGGAATCACAACTTAGCGTCGCATTGGGCCTCAGCGTTGTGGTGATGAGCGGTCTTCTGTGGGCGATTCTGTGGCAATCAAATATTATCGTGCAGCAGCGCGAAGCAATAAAGTATTTGTGGTCGCTGCATGGCGGACACATCGGCTAACGCCGCGCACAAATTTTGCGTACACCATTTTTCTCTCTCAGATGGAAGTGTTCGGGCCGCTCGCAGTCGGGCGGCCGCCTTCTTTTAACGAGCCCAATTTCTTTTTGCGCCACACAGGTGACAAACCGACAAAACTTTTTTGGCGTGCGTGTGTTAAATAGATGCGAGGGGAACAATCTTCGGGAGGCAACATTATGAATACGCTGCGCAAAAAGTTTTTCGCATTTCTGCTGGCATTGATCGCGATTTCAGTTCTTGGCGGGCCGCTGGCGGCAACCAGTTCTGCTGCGCCGGTTCCGGCTGCACAGCAACACGGGAAGCGTCATCATCGGCGACATCATCCACGCCGGCGTCATCACCGATAAATTAAGTTGGGGAATATTTGCATGGCGGGCGGGACCGCACTTGCCAGAACAAACCCGCCCTACGCCCTTAAATCAAATGTGAGAATTGACGACCGGCAGGAACTGCAATACTCGCTGGAAACTTCTACTTCACGAACAAACCTTCTCTTAGCTGATCCCTACCCAAATAAGTCTTCGATGTGTGGAATCGCGCGAACAGATCTGAGATTTCGCGATTCTGAAACACGCGGGCCATCGGGAAAATCGATGACGACGAGACCATCTCCAAAGTTTTCTCGTCGAGAATGCGATAACGCTGAAATTGTTGTGGACGTTTGCTGTGGAACATCGCGAGAATCACGCCGCCTTCGCGGACAAGTGAGCCGAGCCGCTCGGCCACAAGTTTCATGACGTCGTCTTCCAGATAATCCAGAACATCCCAGGCCAGTATGGCGTCAAACGATCCCGGCGCGAATTGAAGGCTTGTCTCCAGAAATACTTTTGCGAGTTCGGCGCGCGAAACGCGTTCTGCGTCAGCGGGCAGTGAGCTTTGCCGCTGTTCTTCTTCCTTCGAGCACTGCCGCCAGCCC
Organism: uncultured Acidobacteriota bacterium; assembly: GCA_963778235.1. Taxonomy (GTDB): domain Bacteria; phylum Acidobacteriota; class Terriglobia; order Acidiferrales; family UBA7541; genus DASTCZ01. Next base: position 69,188 of record CAVZTQ010000005.1, read on the forward strand.
ATCAAGACATCTTCGGTTGAAACTTTAAATCCGCGTTCAATGAAAAACGTAATCGTTGATTGCCACGCGGGGCCTAAATCCAACAGATTGCCACGGCCAATTCCGCTCAGGTGCCACAAGAAATCCTTCAGGCTATTGGAGCCGCGTGACTCACGGGGAGCAAAGGAAGGAGCCGCCATCGCGGCCGCTGCCGCGCTCGCTCGCACTGCAACCGCGTCCGACGTTGCCGTCGCGCGGACATTGCCAATTCCAATCCGATTCAGAAAACCCATGCGCTAACCGACCTTCCACTCACGTGCGTAAAATCCGGATACTTTAAATTACCGGCACAGGTTTGGCACTGTTCGCGCCGCCTGCGACATTCGCAGTCTCTTGTGAATGCACCGAACTCGAAGTGCCCGTTCCGTTGCCGCCATTCGCGGGTGCTGACGGTGCCGATGGAGCCAGCCGAAACCGGCGCGGGCTTTTCAACTTTGGCCGCCGGAGCTGGAACGGCCGCCGACTTCTTCTCGGGCGAATCGGCCACTTCCAAATTGCCGCGCACTGTTGCGCCTTCTTCGATTGCCAGACGCGGCGAAACGCCGTCGCCTTCCCAACGTCCAGTGCTGCCCATCAAAATTCGTTCGCTAGCGCGCAGATTTCCTTTCAGCGTGCCGCGCACAATAATTTCGCGCGCTTGAATATTTCCCGCGACGCGTCCTTCAGGTCCGATCTGACGCGCGCGCTGGCAAGTTTCACGCTTCCGCTCAGTTCGCCATCAATTTGCAAATCTTCATCGCCGAAAACTTCACCGCGAATTGTGATTCCCTTGCACACAATGCTCACCGCATTTTTCGGCGCGGGAGCGACAGGCGCGCGGCGGCGCAGCCTGCGGAACATTTGCTTGCACATTTGTTGGAGCTGAATACTGTGGTGGGGCAGGAGTGGCCACAACGTTCTGCGGAGATGGTGGTACCTTCTGCTCTTCTTGTTTACGCCACATAATTCCTCCTCATTCAATGTCGGAGAGGGGTCCGACTTCGGCGGGTGAATGCGCCTCTTGCTGAGGTGTGGAATATAGCCTAGGTGGGTATCCGGTGTAAATGGTCCTGTGGTACAGGTTGATGGGTGCGCGTGACGTGACAAGCACTACCCCGCTAACGCAGGCCGGACCTGATATCGCCAAGAAACACTATGGCCAAAAGGCGTTCCCAAAATGGTTCCAGAGGTTGGTTCGGTGTGCCGCAGCACCCATCTCGCTTCGCACATTCCGGCAATCTCCTTAAAAAACCGCTCCACACCCGATTTGTGCTCCCACCAGTCAGAAACGTCAAATTGCGGATCTTTCGCCGCTGCCATGTCCACCTGCACACCAAGCGGAAACACTTTTTGATAAATGTAACGCGCGCGGCGCGTGTGATAGTTCGACGTGACGATCACCACATGCCGCCATTTCTTCTCGACCACAAGGCTCCGAAGCGTTTGTGCTTCGTCGAGAGTGTCGGCGGCGTTGTGTCGGTAAATCTCAATGGCTGAAGCGGGCACGCCGCGATCCGTCAAGTCTCGTTGAATGAGTTCGCCAATGCCCGCATAGGGCCGCAACATTCGTCCACTAGCAACAATTCTCGGTGCGCGGCCTTCGTGATACAGATCGGCGGCTTTCGCGGCGCGCGAGCCTATGAAATCATCGTCGCTCAGAACGATTAGCACATCGGCTTGCGAGGCAGGATCGTCCACAACCCAATAATCTCCGACGGCTCGCAGAATGGGATGACGCACAAGGTAAACAACGAAGAGTAATAACGCGAATACGAGCAGTGCCATCAAACGAAAGAAAATTCCGCCGCGTTCGCCAGTCCTGCTACGCGCTCTGGCATTCGTCATCACGGGCCGGATGGGCGTCATATTCCCGGATCCAGCGCCCGCAATTTCTCCGCCGCAATTTCCGGTTCCAGCGGATTAAAGTACACCTCTTTAATGCTGTACGACTTGGTTCCCTTCTCCACAATCGGAAGAATCTCAATGTGCCAGTGGTAGTCTTCGGCAATTGTCTTCCAATAATTTGCCAGTTCGCCTTTGTAGGAAGTTGTGTTGGGGGCAGTGTGGACGACCATGTGATAGTTCTGCGTGATTTTTTCGATGCGCCGCAGAACCCGGCCGAGCAGCGCGGCTAATTGCATACGATTCGCGTTGGGCTTGGGCTGTTCAAACAAGTGATTGTGTTTCTTGTGCAGCAGCCAAACTTCGTAGGGGACCCGCGACGCATACGGACAAAACGCGTAGTATTCGCCCTGAATATCCACCATGCGTTTACCACGCTTTTCTTCCTGGCGCACGATGTCGCAAAAAACGCAGCGTTCTTTATCCTCAAACCATTTGCGTGAAGCGCGCAGTTCATACAGAATCCGGCGCGGCACAAAAGTTGTGGCGGTGATTTGCGAGTGAGCGTGATCCCATTCCGCGCCGGCCACGGCGCCCTGATTCTTGAATACCGTTACGTATTTGAAGCGGCGGTCCTGCTTCAAATCCGCAATGCGCTGCGCGTAGACACAGAGCACACCTTCAATTTCCTCATCACTCATCTGCGAGAGGCGCTTATCGTGCGCTGGAGTTTCCACCACAATTTCATGGGCGCCGACCAGCCCCATGCGGTCGTAAATTCCTTCGGCTTCGCGGCCCATCTCCGTCTCAATCCGGTACAGAGGATCCAAATGCGGCATCACGCGCGCTTTCCACGGTCCATCATTCGGACGCGAAAGCAGCGTATGCTGCTCGGCCTCATGGCCCGGACAAAGCGGGCATCCTTCGGGCACGACGGTTGGTTCCGGATGGCCAACCACCACCCAGCTTCGAGTAATCGGATCCTTACGAAGTTCCATCAAGCCTTCCCTGTCAGTTTTTGACCGTCAGTCTCAAAATTTGATGCCCGAACTTTATCTCACGCATTGTTACCGCGCAACACACCTCAACAGAGCGTGTCTCCGGATTCACATGGCCCGCCGCTCGCACAAATGAAAAGCCCCGGAAAATTTCTCTCCGGGGCCTTCGATTTTCTTCGATAATCAATTGAAATTGTTTCGTTTAGACAGAAACCAAATCGTTCGGCGTTACCGGCATAGCCACTGGCGTCTTATCGTCAATGGTCGGCTCATCTTCCGGCAACTTCGTATTCACTTTGGCGAGCAGAATCTTTTTCGCCAGGCCAAGCTTTTCGAGTGTCCAGATTCCGTACCAATTCACGTCAACTTCATACCAGCGCAGACCGTGCCGCGCGGAAGTTGGATGCGCGTGATGATTATTGTGCCAGCCTTCGCCCCAGGTCAGCAGCGCCACAACCAAATTGTTCGTCGAAAGGTCGTGCGTCTTAAATCGGCGCGAGCCCCACATGTGCGTTACGGAATTCACCAGCCAGGTCGCGTGCAGACCAACAACGGTGCGCGCGAAAATTCCCCACAGCAGGAACGGCACTCCGCCAATCAGCAAAAAGAATCGCGGCCAGCACGATGATTGGTACGTAATGATATTTCGTGATCCAAACGTGGAATTTATCTTTGGCAAGATCGGGAACGTAGCGCGCGAGGGTTGTCGTGTCATGATGCATGGACTTGCCCATCAGGATCCAGCCCATGTGCGCCCACCAGGTTCCGTCAATCGGTGAATGCGGATCGCCTTCTTTATCGGAATGTTGGTGATGAATGCGATGCGTGGCCACCCAGAAAATCGGTCCGCCTTCGAGCGCCAGCGTCGAGCACACCGTCATAAAATATTCCACCCACTTCGGCGTGTGATATCCGCGATGCGTCAGCAGACGGTGGTAGCACATGCCGATACCCAGGCATCCCACCATCCACCACAGAAAAATCGCCACAAAAAAAGCTTTCCAGGTGAAAAAGAAAAGCGCCGCAATCGCTCCCAGGTGAAACAGCAGCATAAAACCCGCCGTTACCCAGTTGATCTGGTCGTCGCCCGCGTGTTGTTTTCCAAGGTCGTCAATCGTCATCTGTGCAAAGTAGTTCCCTTCCCGCTTTTCATTTGAGCAAAATTCAGGCTACTGAAAATTCCGCGTTTCGTACCAATTAATTTTGAGCGTTCTGCGAAGTCCCTGTCCGACTCAGTGAAGCGTGGAAAACTTCCTCAATGCGCCAGATGCAAGCATAACAGCAATGCATCCATCTTCCGCGCAAAATCTTCGGAATTCGTAAATGAGAAGTTACTACCCTGCGCAAAAGAATTCCGACGGAATCGCGGGAGGAATTTCTTCCCCAAACACGTTAGATGCGTGATTTCCATTCAGCGGTACGGCAAATTGAAAATAAATTTGCGCAGGAAATGAAAAACGTCCCGGCGGAGAATTATTTCCACCGGGACGTTTTTATCGAATCGCCTTCAGTTATCGGCGATCTGGATGTGCGTGCCGCCATCGCCAGTAGTCACGCTGGTCACGGTCGCTCATTACGGAAATATCAACGTAGCTGCGGCGACGTTCGTTCAGGTAGCGGCGGTACGCGCGGTCTTCATTGTCGTCCCACTGCACTTGAATGCGCCCGATGGGATCGTAAAATGTCGCGGTAGTCCGGATGGGTGTGCCGCCACGCCCAGTACTGTGCCTGCACATCTCCGCCGCCGATTGAAAACAATGAACGGCCGGTTATTTTCAGCGAGCCAGCGGCGATACGCGCGATCTTCGTCGGCATTCCACTGGTGATAGTCGTTGTCATGGTCGTCGCGATAGCGATTCACGTCACGATCATCGATGTTCGGATGAGTGTGCCGCCAATTCCAATACTCGAGCTGCAACGCTGGACCGCCGACGGAAAATTCTACGAACGGGCGGTGATTTTCTTCCATGAAACGACGATAGGCACGAGCTTCGTCGTCATCCCACTGATGCCAGTCATGGCCGCGTTCGTCATAGAAGCGCAATTGCACGCCGGGTTCCGGATGTCCGTGCCGCCAATTCCAGTAATCTGCTTGCGTCCGCACGTCCACATCAAAATAGGAACGGTACGGTCTGTGTTTTTCCTGCAAGTAGCGCTTGTATGAGCCTTCTTCTCGGTCGTCCCAATCGTGCCAGTCGCGGTGAGATTGATCGTACGCTCGCCGCTCGTCGCCGTTTCTGTGGTCCCGATCCTGTGTTCGCGGAGCCCGCGCTCCGAATCGCCGCAGGCATGACAATTGCAGCGCTCAGCAAACACACTCCGAGCAATCGATTTCCGTAACGCATCGTTTCACTCTCCTGTTGGGATTCATCCCACAACAACCTGTGTTGGTATTAGGATGCCTCAAGCGGGGCATTGGTGGTGGTGCTGTTTTGAACAGTTTCCACGAAGTTCTAACGCCTCTGTCGTTTGGGCTGCGGTCTCGAATTGATGTAACAATTCTGACGGCGTCGCGTTATACATATCGCGAACGTCTATAGGTATCCGTTATTAGGCGCCGAAGTCCCGGAGTTATATTAATGTCCACCATTTGGCACGACATTCGCTACGCAATCCGAATGTTCCTGAAGAATCCCGACTTCAGCGCCGTGGCCATTCTTACCCTCGCGCTCGGAATCGGAACGAACGCGGCCATCTTCAGCGTAGTGAACGCTGTGCTGCTGCGTCCGCTTCCGTTTCGCGATCCGGGCAAGCTTTGTCTGCTTTACGAAAACTTTCCGACGATTGGGATCATCGGCCCTTCTTACGAAAATCTGGTGGACTGGCGCGACCAGAGCACTTCGTACGAAGGCGTAGCTATGATTCACAATGCAACTTTCACGCTGACCGGGGCGGGAGAACCGCAGCGCCTCATCGGACAAATGGCCAGCGCTAATTTCTTTCCGTTGATGGGAGTTAATCCAATTTACGGCCATACATTTTTTCCTGAGGAAGATCGCGCGGGAGGGCCGCCAGTCGTTTTGTTGACGTACGGATTCTGGCAGCGACAGTTTGGCGGTGCGCCCGATGCCGTAGGCAAAAATCTCACGCTCGACAATCAGTCCTACACTGTGATTGGTGTGCTCCCGCCAAACTTCCAGTTTTTTCAGTCAGTGGACGTGATGATTCCCATCGCCACCTGGGCGAAAGCACTGCCCGATGATCGCTCGTGGCATCCGGGGCTTACCGCCGTCGCGCGATTGAAGCCGAATGTGACGATCGATCAGGCGAAAACGGAAATCGGAGTGATTGCGAAGCGCCTTGAGCAGCAATATCCAATTTACGATACGAACGTCGGCGCTGGCGCGGTTCCTCTACACGAACAAATGGTGCAGAACGTTCGACCTGCGCTGCTTGTGCTTCTCGGCGCGGTAGGACTTGTTCTGCTGATCGCGTGCAGCAACATTGCGAATCTTCTTCTTGCGCGTGCTTCGGGACGCCGCCAGGAAATTGCCATCCGCATGGCGATCGGCGCGGGGCGCTCTAGAATTCTTCGCCAACTTTTAACGGAAAGCGTGCTGCTTGCATTTGCGGGCGCCGTCACGGGACTTGTTTTCGCCGCGCTTACGATGGCACCGCTCGTTCGTCTCGCGTCCACCAGCATTCCGAACGTCGGGCCAATCACTCTCGATAGCCACGTGCTTCTCTTCGCTGGAATTATTGCTGTCGTCGCAGGGATTCTTTTTGGATTAGCGCCGGCGCTACAAACTTCGCGACTGGATTTGCGCTCAATGTTGAATGAAGCTACGCGCGGTTCCACTGGCAGCGCGCGACAACAGCAAGTCCGCAGCACGCTGGTGGTTGTGGAAGTTGCTCTGGCGCTGGTGTTGCTGATCGGCGCTGGCCTACTAATTCGAAGCTTTTCGCGCTTGCAAGAAGTTCAGCCGGGATTTGAAGCGACAAGTCTTCTCGTCGTTGATGTGCCCGTTTCACCGAAAGCGTTTCCGCATTCCGCGCAGCGTATGGATTTTTATGACAATCTTCGCGCCCGCGCGGGCGTGCTTCCCGGAGTTGTATCCGTGGGAGCGGCCACCGCGCTTCCCGTCAGCGGCGGAGGCGGTAGCATCCATTTCAATATTCAGGGCCACCCGCCGAAATCGCCGCGAGATTATATTCTCGTCGGCTATCGGCCTGTGACTCCGAATTATCTCGATACACTTCACGTGCCGCTACTTCAGGGACGCCTACTGACCAACGCCGACACCGAAAAAAATCAGTACGTTGTGGTGGTAAATGACGCAATGGCGAAACATTTCTTTCCCGGCGAATCCGCGCTCGGAAAACAAGTTCAGATTGGCGCCACGGTTTCGCCCGAAAAAGAAGTTCCTTACATGCAAATCGTAGGCGTCGTGGGAAATATGAAGCAGAATCTCGCAACCGATCCCGTCGCGGAAATGTATGTTCCGGTGCGCCAGGCAGATTCGTTGTTGCCGGTTTTTGCACTCTCATTTGTTTTGCGTACGACTGGCGATCCGCACGGACAGATTTCGGCTTTTCGCGGCGTGCTGCACGACTTGAATCCGGATCAGCCGCTCGTTCGCATTCGCACGATGGAAGAAAATATTTCTACGTCGGTGAGCCAGCCTCGATTCCGCACCGTTCTCCTTGGAATTTTTGCAATTAGCGCGTTGCTGCTTTCTGTCGTCGGACTTTACGGGCTAATGGCCTACTCGGTGAGCCAGCGCGTTCACGAACTGGGCATCCGCATCACGCTCGGCGCGCAAAAATCCGACGTTCTGAAATTAATCGTCGGCCAAGGACTGAAGCTTGTGCTGATTGGCGTGGTGGTCGGATTAGCGGGAGCCTACGCACTGAGCCGCATCCTCGCAACATTTCTGTACGGAGTAACCGCCACAGATCCCGTAACTTTCGCGGCCGTCTCCATCACGCTAATCGCGGTTGCGTTCATCGCGTGCTACATACCCGCAAGGCGTGCGACAAAAGTAGATCCGATCGTCGCGCTGCGTTACGAATAAGGAATCGCGTTTGACCGTGCAGCTCGGGGCGATTCCCAGCCCTGAGGCTTCTTCGCCCGGCGGCGCCATCTCGACCAAACACGCCGCAACTTTTTTCGAGTCACGGCCTTCCTGCCGAGCATCAAACCTTCAGCGCGTTCATTCGTGCCCGCCCAGGCCCAAACATTAATAATGAAAAAACTGCCGGCACGTACCTTTAATTCTCGTCGCACACTTTCCGCGTGCTCGCGCGCGCTCGTCTTAATTGTCAGTCTCACTGCCGCGCCGTTCATCTCAATCCACTTCGCGGCGCGCGCCCAAGCTTCCGCGCTCAACACCGTGCCTTCCGCGCAAGTAATCGCCTACCTGAATCAAAGCATCCAGTGGTATCAGCACCTCCAACTTGAACGACAACTCGTAACTGTTCCCGAAGACGTGAATTTTCTTGCAAGTGATCAACAGACGGCCGATCAGATCATTCGTCTCTCTTTTGATTTCGCAACGGCCGATGCCGACCTTCGAGTTAAACAGAAAGCCGCCACAGCAAATCCCGATCAGACAGCGATTGCTACTGAGTCCAATTACCAATCCTTGCTTACTCTCGCGAACAAAGCAGATCAGCAATTGAAAGATACGCAAGAAGAACTGGACGGGTTGAAGCGCAAACTCCTGTCAGCGAATTCCGCGGATCGTGGAAAAATTCAATCCACAATTTCGGAGCTGCAAAGCGAAATTGATTTGGACGCCACGCGCCGCGATTCTCTGCGCGACATGGTGGATTTCGTTGGCGGTTTGGATTCCAGCGGTGGCGGAGCCGGAACCTTGCGCTCGCAAATTGAAGAATTGCGACGGGCCGTTCCCGCCGCAACGTTACCACCGGCACGAACGGCGACGACTGCACAAGCAGCGACAGCCGCGCAAACCACACAACCAGCAGCGCAACCCGACGCGAATGCTTTGTTCCTGGCAAATCTTCCCGTCCGTAAAGCCGAACCCTCCGGGATATTCGGTCTAGCCGAAGACCTGTTTTCACTCGACCGAAAAATGCGAACACTGGACGAAACAATCAAGCTCAGCGATGCGCTGGAACAAACCGCTAAAACAATCAGCGGGGGCACTCGCAGCAATCTGCGCGATCTCGCGCAGCGCGGAGATCAATTGGCCGCGCAGGCCGACACCAGCACGGCTGCGCAACTGGCTCAAGTGAAAAAGGATCTCGAAACCGTTACGCAACAATTCAAACAAAGCTCCGGAATTGTGTTGCCGCTCGGCAAACAAGTCATTCTTCTAAATCTCTACGAGCACAACCTTTCAAACTGGCGCGCTGCAACAAAAGTCCAGTTCAATTCAGAGTTGCGCAGCCTCGCCAGCCGGCTCATTACGCTCGCGATTATTCTGGGGATCGTTCTGGTGCTTGCCGCCGTTTGGCGCCGCTTAATTTTCCGCTACGTGCCGGACATCCGCCGCCGCTACCAATTCCTTTTGCTCCGGCGAATCACTCTTTGGATCGTCATCGGCATCATTATCTCTTTCTCATTCGCGTCGCAGCTTGGCCAGCTCGCAACTTTCGCGGGACTAATCACCGCCGGCGTCGCACTCGCGCTTCAAAACGTGATTCTTTCCTTCGCGGGATATTTTTTCCTCATCGGGAAATATGGCATTCGCGTCGGAGATCGAGTTCACATAGAAAATGTTACCGGCCAGGTTGTAGACATCGGGCTGATCCGCATTCATTTGATGGAACTAAGCAGTGGGGAAAGTGACGCGCAACCCACGGGCCGAGTGGTCGCGTTTTCAAACGCCGTGGTATTTCAACCGGGCGCCGCGTTCTTCCGTCAGATTCCGGATACAAATTTCGTGTGGCACCAAATTACCCTGACCCTCGCACCCGAAAGTAATTATCAGGAAGTAGAAAAACGCCTGACGGACGCCGTAGATTCTGTTTTTTCCGAATACAAAGAAGCTCTCGAGAGTCAGCGCCAGCGCGTGGAACAATCACTCGCTACTTCCGCTCTGAAAAAATTCAGTCCGCAGAGCCGCCTGCACCTCACGCAAACCGGCCTCGAAGTTGTAATCCGCTATCCGCTGGAACTCGAAAAATCTTCTGAAATCGACGACCGCATCACACGCGCACTTCTCGACGCAATTGAACGCGAACCGAAGCTCAAACTGGTCGGAACCGGCATCCCAAATTTGCAACCCGTGCTCGCGCCCGTCGGACCAGCGGCGGTGAAATAAAGATGGACGCTTCTACACGCGTCGCGAGCAATGGAACAGAATTCACCGACGCATCCTGCGCTCGGCGCGCATCAAACGCTCAGTATTGCGTTCGCAGCGCTGCGAACATCTTTTCGACGCAGTCACGAGAGAACGCCAGGAGAATTTCATGCAGTACGTTTATTGGCTGGGCATCGGCGCCGTTGTCGGATGGATCGCAGGCAAGCGCAATAAGGGACAGGGCTATCGAATATTGATTAGCATTTTAATGGGCATGCTCGGTGCAATCTTGACGGGGCTCATAATGCGAACGATGGGATACACTTCGCAGGAAAGCGAAATTTACACGAGCGTTCTTGTCGTAGTCGGCGCCGCGTTTATGACGATCCTGATTGGAACGCTTACCGGCAGAGGACGCTTCGCCGGCGCGCCTTAATCTTTGCTACAATTTTGATGTCGCTTCAGCGGACACCCCCGCCCGTCCGCGCTGAATCAAAGCTACATATATAAGGATCAAATAGACGATGCCGCGCCAATCTAAAGCAACGCTTGTAACTCGCATCCGCGAAAACGTTCGCACAACGTTGATTGGCGGATTCAGCGGAGCCTACACAACTGCGCGCGTTGATCCCACGAAATATCTCGATCACATCCGCCGCGCGCATCGCGTACCCATTGAAACTTTTCAGGACATGTTTCTTGCGCCGCAGGAATTCGTGGACGATCTTGCCGACCAGACAATTTCCGCAGCCACAAAAATGGCGGCGCTTGAAGGCGCGGGATTCGGCATCGGCGGCATGATTACCATCGTGCCGGACATGGCGATTCTTTCGGCCATCGTGATGCGTCTGCTGCAAAAACTTAGCCTGATTTACGGATTTGAATACGCCACCGAGCAGGAAGTCGCCATGCTCTGGGTAGCGGCCGCAAGCGCTGCGGGCGTTAATTTGGGCCGAGACATTCTCGAAAAAGAAGCTATAGGTCGCGTGGTGCCGCGCATCATTGAACGCATTGCCGTAAAAATGAGCGCCGAAGTTGCAGAGACCTGGGCGGGACGTATCATTCCACTCGTGAGCGGCGCCATCGGCGGCGGATTGAATTATTTTTTCGTGCGTCAATGGGGACGCCGCGCCAAGCTGCACTTCCGCGCGAAACATCAGCTCGTTCGCGCGATGCGCTTGAATGTTGCACAGCCGGAACGTGCGGCGCTTCCTCCGTCCCACATTTTGTAATCCCCAAATAAACTAATCCGTTGTAGGATGCCCCCTCAACGGGTTCATGGGCCTGCTAATTCAAAAACGTCGCGAGTCGCCGGGTGCAGAGGGTAACTAGTCTGATATCCCACCCCCCCCCTGTTTTGGGCATCAATATCAAAACAAAGGAGTTAGGTCGGTCGATTCTGGCATCAATATCAAAACAAAGGACTTATAAGTCGTTTGTTTTGATATTGATGTCCGCTCCTCTGAAAGCGTGAAGCGGGCCCCTCATCCAAGTCTGCGGTTCAGGGTAGCGCGGGTGGGGAGAGATGTCAAGAAAACTATAGTACTGAGTACTAAATACTTGACGGGGAAATGTGGCGACGCATTCGAATGAAGGTCAAAAGCCCCACCCTTTGCGTGCCGCAAAGGATTGATTGGATAAGAACGAAGGCTCCGATTTCGCGAATCCGAGTATAGCTTTTGTTTGGAGGACCGAAACTCTCGGAAGGAAAGGAGCCTTCGATGGTTCTTATTGGAAGCGATTTTCACCCCAGTTGGCAACAGGTTTGTTGGCTGAACCTGGAGACCGGAGAGACGGAAGAAAAGAAGTTGGTGCACGAGCCGGGCGCGACGGAAAAGTATTATCGGCAGTTTCCGGCGCCGTCGCGGATCGGGATGGAGTCCACGGGCAACTGTCAGTGGTTCGTGGATTTGTTGACCGGCTCTGGGACACGAAGTGTGGATCGGAGATGCGGCGAAGATTCGCGCCAGCGACGAGCGAAAGCAGAAGCATGACCAGCGGGATGCCGCGCTGATTCTGGTGAAATTGTTGGTGGAAGGAAGATTTCCGCGGATCTGGACTCCTTCCAGTGAAGTGAAGGATCAGCGGCAGTTGCTGATTCATCGCCACAAGCTGGTGCGGGTTCGCGCGCAGGTGAAGAACGAGTTGCAACATCTGGCGCTGAATCAGGGCGTGCAGAGGAAACGGAAGCTGTGGAGTGAAGCGGGACAGAAGCTGTTGCGCGAAATTCCACTGAAGCCGTGGGCCAGCCGCCGGCGGGAAGATTTGTTGAAGCTGATGGCGTTGCTCGACCGGCAGATCGATTCGCTGGACATGGCGGTGAAAGAAGCAGCCGAGCAAAATGAAAATGCGCGGCTGTTGATGACGCAGCCGGGCGTTGGGCCGATCACGTCACTCGCTTTCGCGCTGACGATGGGAGACGTTTCCCGTTTTCCGCGCGGCAAGCAAGTGGCCAGCTATCTGGGATTAATTCCCGGAGAGTATAGTTCGGGCGGACATCAGCGGTTCGGTCCGATCAGCAAACAAGGCAACCGATTTCTGCGGATGTTGCTGGTGGAAGCAGCGCAGGTTGCCGTGCGATGCGATCCTGAATTTCGGCGTGAGTATTTGCATCGCTGCCACAGCAAGCCGAAAGGTGTAGCGAAAGTGGCGGCGGCAAGGAAGTTGGCTATACGACTCTACTGGATGCTGCGCACGAAAAAGCAGTATCCGGAGATCGTTCGCATCGAGAGCAGCTCGCGGGTGCCCCTGGCCGGCGCAAGCTAGGTCGAAGGATTGATTGGGCGCTCTCGTCCCAATGCAAATTGGGATTCGGATAAAAGAATCATGGCCGATGTGACTGGCCGAATCGATGGTTGGTGGAACGATTCCACCGAGAAATGATTCACCGTGAGATGTCCAGAGCTTCGGTCCTCAACCTCTCTGGCAATCACGCGGTGCTGAAAAGCACTGCAACGCACAAGTGTGCCTTGACAACGCCTTCGTTCTTATCGAGGGCCACCCGCCGTATTTTTCTGAAACCAGGGATGCGATGCGACTCGAAATTTTCAATCCCCAAATAAACTAATCCGTTATAGGATGCCCGCTCAACGGGCCCGACGCTTTCCCCAGCCGGGTGCTTTTGCGAGGCTGAACGACCTTGGACGACAGCTCCATTTATTTACTGGTAGTGATCGTCGTCGGAATTATTCTTGTCACGCCGATCGTCGCACTCGTTCGCGCGAGCCGCGCTTCCAAACGGGCAGCGGCACTCGAAGCAGAATTGCAAGCCGGGCTGAAAATCCTGCGCGATCTGACGGGCCGAATCTACGCGCTCGAACAAGCAACAAAATCGCAGACGACCGCGCCCAGCGAACCGTCGACCGCTGCGCCGCCGGTTGAAATTCCGACGGCACCTACAAAGCCCACGCCGGAACCAATTGATCCAATCGCGGCGATCATAACTCCGCCGAAACCGGCCCGCGATCCCGCGCCTGCAATTCCAAAAGCAACGCCGCCGCAGCCAATTCAAGCAACTCCCGCATGGCCAAACCAATCGCCATCGCAGCCGCTCCGCGCGCCAAGCTTCAGTGCGAAATCCGAATCTGCCGCCGCGCAGCCCAAGCGAAATTGGGCAGACATGGAAGAGCGCCTCGGCGCAAATTGGCTGAACAAGATCGGCACGGCGGCATTCGTCATCGGCGTGGCGCTGCTGCTGAATTATTCGATGCATTATCTCGGCGCCGAAGGAAAAATAATTCTCGGCTACGTAATCAGCGCCATTCTTTTAGTTGTTGGAATTATTGGGGAGCGCAACGAGCGTTACCGCGTCGCGGGCCGCGCTGTTTTGGGCGGAGGCTGGGCGCTCGCATATTTCACAACGTACGCGATGCACAACGTCGCCTCCGTTCGGATCGTGCAAAGCGCGTCGCTCGGATTCACGTTGCTCTTCATCGTCGCGGTCGCGATGGTTCTGCACTCGCTTCGCTATCACAGCGAAATCACCACTGGATTCGCGTATTTGCTCGCGTTCGTCACCATCGCGGTCAGCGAGATTCCCATGGGCGCGCTCGTTGCGTCCGCGCTGCTGGCCGCGTCACTCGCATATGTCCTTCGAGTCCGCAAATGGTTTGGCATCGAGCCGCTCGCCATCATCGCCACCTACATCGTCCATTGGATGTGGCTGAATCAGATTTACGAACGCACCGGCGGCTACAAAATCTTTCCGCAATTCAAGGAAAGTGTCGCGCTACTCACCGCCTACTGGGCAATTTATCTCGTCTCGTATTTTCTTCGTGAAGCTAAAGAAGATCCCGGAAAACAACTTCTCACTGCTTCCTTCTTACTGAACGCCGCCGGTTATCTCGCAGTTCTGCATCACGAATCGTTTCATCCGGAGCTGCGCTTCTGGTTTCTCACAATTGCAGGACTCGTCTATCTCGCTGTATCCGGATTTTCCAAAGCGACGAATCGCCGACTCGCATTTATTCTGGCCAGTACGCTTGGCATGACTCTCATCATCGCCGCGGTTCCCTATCGTTATTCCGGCAACAAACTTGAAATTCTCTGGCTCGTCGAAGCCGAAGCGGTTCTCATCGTCGGATGGCGCACTGTTGACGCGCATCTCCGCAAACTCGGCTGGGTCGCGTCCACAGTTCTCGCGGGATATGTTCTGATTCACGATCTCGTTCCGCGACTTTCCGCTTGGACGCCGCCCGACACGCACCTCGGCTGGCTGCTCATCGCTCTGGCAGTTGCCTACTACGCAAACGGCCAACTAAAACACGCGTCGAAGACTCTTGCAGCCGATCTCGACGCAACCGACGACGCGGCCACCACGGTTTCGCCCGTGATCGCGACAATGTTCGCGCTTTCCGCCGCCTGGATCGCGCTTCCCTTCATGTGGACGGCCCTCGTCTGGACAATCATCGCCGTCGCGCTCGTCACTTTCGGCCGTCGCTTCATTGATCGCACTCTCATCACATGCGGACACCTGGCGGCCGTCTTCGCGTTCGTTCGTCTCGTCGGAATTAATTTGCAACGCGGAGACTCCGCCGCCGGATCCTTTCACGGCGTCACCGCAAGGCTAATCACCATCGCCATTTCATCAATTCTTTTCTATTCGATTTCGCGCCGCTGCGCGTATCCAACCGAAGCCAATCACGGTCCCGGCGCGCGGAGCGCATTCGCTACGGACGCGCTCGCGCGCTTCGGCGGCATCACCGCTCTCTACAGCGCCGCCGGCACAATTCTCGTAACCGATTTGCTGTGGCGCGAACTCACCAGCGCGGCCATTGCACTCGCGTGGGGAATTTTCGCGATGATTCTCCTCGAAGCCGCGCGCGCATTGCCCGATCGTCCGCTTCTGATTCAATCGCGCATCCTGCTGCTTGCCAGCTTCGCGCGCATTTTCTTCGCGGACCTAAATTCCACTGCATCCATCGGACATTTCGCCGCGCGCGTTGTTACCGTCTCGCTTCTCGCCGCTTTATATTTTTACGTCGCGCTCACGTCCGTGGAATCTTCCCGTTCCCGCACGATCCTTTTCTGGCTCGGCACGATTTCCATTGTGTCGCTCATCCGCTTCCAGCTTTCAGCAGAGTGGGTCGCCGTGGCATGGGCCGTGTTGGTCGTTGCGCTGTATTTCGCGGGCGGCACTCGCAAACTCGCCGTGTTCCGTGATCAATCTTTCGGACTCGCGTTCCTCGTCGGTGTTCGCTGCGCCTTCGACAATTTTTACCAAATCGCGAAATGGCATTTCACGAACACGCGCGTCGCTACGATCGTCGCCGCTTCCGTGCTTCTCTACATCCTTTTTGTGGTCACGCAAATCACCAAGCAATCTCGAAAGGATTCCGCGCACGGTGGGTCTTCTAATTCGCCAAAATCCGGCAATCGTTTCTTCAGCACGCTCCGCAGATTCTGGACGCTCGTGCGCATCTATCCGCAGCATTTGTTTTTCTTTGTGCCCACGATTCTTCTCACCGTTTTGCTCAGCCTGGAAGTTCACGATTCTCCCGCGCATCGCGGCTACCTCACCGCCGCATGGGGGTTGGAAGCACTCATCATTTTCCTGATCGTCCTGAAAATGGACGAGCGCGCCTATCGCTGGTTCAGCCTTGCGCTCTTTATCCTCTGCGTCGGCCGCATCATCGTGTATGACGTGTGGACTCTCGACGCGCTCGGCCGGATTATTTCTTTCATGGGTCTCGGACTCACGCTCCTCGCCGTGAGTTTTCTCTACGCGCGGCATCGTGAATTGCTCAGGAAGGTTTTGTGATGCGCCGGCTGATCGCCGCCGCGCTGCTAATCGCCGGATGCGTCGCGCTTTATTTCCTGCAGCGCGCGAAGGCAGAAGCGCCGATTTCGCCCGCTCCTGTTCTTTATCTTGTCGCCGACACGGAACGCGAAGCTTCGCGCATTCCGCTCGTCCTAACTCGCGTCAGTGACGACGAAGAAAATCAAATCGGCGCGCAAATCGCAAAAGAATACGGACTCACCAATCCGCACCGCTTCGATAGCGACAAATCCGGCGACGACGTAAATATCGAAAACTACTTAAATACCGTCGGCAATCTTCTAACTCCGCAAGTTCAGCGCCCGGCCATCCACTATCATTTTTATCTGGACGACAATCAGTATCTCGTCAACGCCTTCGCGCTTCCCGGTGGCAACATCGTCGTCGGCCGCGGACTTCTAAGTCTTCTGGAATCCGAAGACGAACTCGCCGCCGTTCTCGGCCACGAAATCACGCACGTCGATGATCGCCACACGATCGGACGCCTTCAATACGAATTGGCGGCAAAAAAATATGGATTCACAGTTTTCTATCAACTCGGCCGCCCCGCCGTGGAACTTTTTCAAGCTGGATACACTAAAGAGCAAGAACTCGAAGCGGATCGCGTCGGACTGGACATCGCCGTGAGCCGCGGCTATTCGCCGCAAGGCGGCATCGCGCTGATGAAGCGCTTTCAGAAACTTGATGCGGAAGAATCCGATCCGAACCATCGCGCCGGATCTTCTATCGAAGAAATCGCGCAGGTCTCCGTCAATTCACTGCAACAATATTTCCAGTCGCATCCGCCGGCCAGCGAACGCCTCGCCGCGATGCAAGCCGAAATTAGTTCGCAGGGCTGGCCGGACACTCCGCAAAAACAATTGGCAGTTCGTCCCATTTTCCTGGCTGATCAAGGCGAGGCGCTCGACGCCAATGGTGATTTCGCGAAAGGTATCGCACGATTCAAAGAAGCTCTCGCGACAATGCCAAATTATGTTCGGGCATGGCGGGGACTAGCTGAAGCGGAATGGCGTTCCGGTGACGCAACGGAAACTGTGACTCCGGCGACCGAAGCAGCGCTTCGCGGCAAAGAGGCACGCGATTGGAAACTCCTCGCTCGCGCACTGATGATCGCATCACCCCAGAAAGCCGTCGATATTTTCGGCGATAGTGTGAACAAAGCCCTTGGCGACAATAAAGGCGGGGATCCTTACGCCGTAGGCACCGTCGAACTAGCCGGAATGCATTTGGTGCGGGAAAATCAAACCGACGCTACGCGAAACTTGCAGACGGCTCTGGCAACCAGCCCGAGATATCCCACGGAATTCCGTACCGAATTAGAGCGCGAGCTCGCATGGTGGATGTACCGCGCGGGCAAACTAGAAGATGCCGCGAAAGTTTTGGAAGATGCACATCAAGCGTTGCCTCAGGAATCAGACACAATGCTGCAACTCGCCTGGGTTTATAGCGACGTCGGCAAACAGGCCGATGCCGTGGAAAATATCGGCAAAATAAATAGCCGATCATCACTGAACGCCGAAAGCCACGCGTCGTTCGCCGTGTTATCAATTCGAGTAAATCAACACGCGCAAGCTAGCGAAGCGTTCCAATCCGCCGCCAACGAAGATTCCGTGTGGATGAATCCGCGCTGGGTACAAAACAATTACAGCAGTTCCGCCGCCATAATAATCAAACAACTCCAAACCGAGGAACTCGCCCGTCGCAAAAAAGTGGCCAACGAATTAGCTCGCCAGAAAAAAGAAGCCGAGTCCCGCCTGCATTCTAATAATTAAAAATTTTCTCGTTCCCAACGTCATCATTTCCCGTTTCGCCGCCAACTCCCACCGCCACTTTTCTCGAATCACCGTCCCAGGTGTATAGTTCTGATTAGCCAACCACAAACACCCGAACTCGGCCCTATGCCTACTAGAATCCGAATTACATTTCTAATCCTAATCGCAATTCTCGCCGCGCCAATTCTTCCTGCGCAAAAAAAGCAGGACACAACAGAAGGCACGCTGCACGTCCGTCACGTTGTTGGTATGCAACACGTAAAGAAAGACGCCACCGGCCTTCTGCTGATTAAATCCAGCGAACTTCATTTCGACGCAGGCCGCTCTCGCGGCATCGTTCCTATTTCGAGCATTGAAGATATTTATATCGGCACGGAAACTACGGAAGGCGGCGGGAAACTTGGTGAACTCGCCCGAGGCGCCGCGATGGCAGCGCCTTATGATAGCGGCGCGGCGCTCACCCTTCTGATGATCCAAAAAGTTGACGTGCTGACCATCACTTATCGCGACTCCGATAACGGGTTGCACGCCGCGATTTTCGCGCTGCCGAAAAATCACGCCGAACAATTCCGCGCCGATTTAATCAGCAACGGTTCGCACTTTAACAATGGAGCTAAAACCACTCGCGTTCCGCGTGATGTGCCGGCCCCGGCCCCTGCTCCAGCTTCGCCGACAAAGCCCGCGTCCGAGCCGGCCTCAGCAATTCTGATTCAGCCCGTAAATTCCGGCGACATCAGCATCCCCGCGGAATTCCGCCTCGCGATCTACGAAGATCTTGTCCAGAGACTCGAAACGTCAGGAATTTACGCGCGAGTATTCCGCAGCGGCGATCGTCGCGCAGACGGAATCGCCGACCTCGTCACGCTCAACACGGAAGTGGAAAAGTATAAGGCGGGCAATCAACCCGAGCGCGAACTCGTCACTGTGATGGGTGCCACTGAAGTGAAATTGCATGTAAAACTTTCCACGCGCAGTGGCACTATTCTGGTGGACAAAGAAGTGGATGGCAAAGTTCGCTTCTTTGGCGAAAACCTCGGCGTGATTCACGACGTCGCCAAGCGAATCACCGATCTTCTCCGCAAGACTCCTTAGTCCGGCTACTCTTCCCTCAGCGCCTGCATCGGCTCTACGGCTGCGGCTCGTTTCGCCGGAACCAATGCCGCGACGCTTCCGACCACTAATAGCAGAATCGCCACGCCAATATACGTCCACGGATCCACCGCGTTTACTTGATATAAAAAGTCCTTCAACAATTTCGCAGCGAACATCGCCGCCACCAATCCCACGACTAGGCCTGTCACAACCATCACCGACCCTTGTCTCACTACCATCGTCAAGATTTTTCGCGGTGTCGCGCCTAACGCCATTCGCAATCCAATCTCGCGGCGGCGATAGCTCACGATCTGCGCCAGCACTCCGTACAATCCCGCCACCACCATCAGAACGGCCATTCCCGCAAACGCGCTCGTCAAATAAAGTCCCAACCGCGAACTGAACGTGCTGTCGTCCACAACTTTTTGCAGAGTCTCAAAATTGTCGATCGCCATCTCCGGTGCCACTTGATGGAACACATCACGCATCGCAGGCGCCACCGCCACGTTTCCGCGCGTCTTCACCACATAAAATACGACCGTCTTAATCAGCGCTGCATGATACAAAGACGTCGTCGGAATCTGTTGAAATGAAAACATCATCATCGGGCGCGGCGTCTTCGAAACACTATTGTCCACTTGGTCCCCAAGCACTCCCACAATTGAGGCAATCCTCCGCAAGCCTGTACCCTCGGCATTCAAATCAAGTTGCTTGCCCAGTGGATCTTCATTCGCAAAATATTCTTTCGCCAGCCTCTCATTAATTACAACCACCATCGGCGCACTCGCCGAATCGTCCTCGTTGATCATTCGTCCGCGAATCACAGGGGTATTCATCACGCGCTCGTATCTTCCGCTAACGGCCACGAATTGCGCGCCCGGTCTACTCGCCGGATCTTTCGGCCTCCCGATAACCTCAAAATTTCCACCGAGGTTCACTCCCCCCAGCGGTAGCGACGACGTCAACGCCGCCTCCTCTACTCCCGGCACAGCGCGCATTCGCTCCAGCGCCGGCCGGTAAATCACAGACGCCACCGAAGGCGCGGACTGTTTTTCTTCCGCGGACACCGCAAGATTTCCAAATCCCGCCGCGTCTGCGGGCATCGCCGTAAACGCGGTAACGTTCACAGTTTGAAATCCCAGTTGCGCGTGTTCCAGATTCAAGAGCGTGTGAAACAACAATCCCGTCGCTACTAGGAGCAAAACGGAAAGCGCAACTTCGCCCGCCACCAATCCTTTGCACAACCGCGCTTTCGCTGATCGTGTTCCCGTCGAACGCGCCGCGCCCTGCAACGCGCGCTGCGGATCGGTCCGTCCGACCATCAGCGCCGGAAGCACTGATGAAATAATTGTCGTCGCCGTCGCAATCCCGGCGAGTGCCACCACAACTGTCCAACGTACCGCAATTTCTTCCGCACGCGGAATTGTGTCCGGCGGCATCTTGTGCACCAACATCACCGCAAAGCACGCAATCGCAAATCCCAACGCGCATCCCAGCGCGCTCAACAATCCGCCTTCAATAATTAATTGCCGCATCAATCGCGTTCGTCCCGCACCCAGCGCCGCGCGCACCGCGAATTCCTGCTGACGTCCCACGCAGCGCGCGATCAATAAATTCGCAACGTTCGCGCATGCAATCAGCAGCACCAATCCCAACGCCACAACCAGCGCTACAAATACCGAATTCAGCGAGCCAGTCAGCAACTTTTGGTATGGCTGCACAAATAATTTCAAGTCCTTCGCGCCCGTCGCATCCACTCGCTGAATTTCTTTCACAATCACGCCAAGTTCCGTCTGCTCTTGCGCTACTGTCGCTCCCGATTTCAGCAAGCCCACGACATCGAACAAATCGAATCCGCGCTCCGTTTCCATTTCCTTCGTCGGCTGCATCGGAATCCAGACGCCCTTCACAATGTCCGATCCTTCCGTATCTGGGAAACGAAATCCTGCAGGCATCACTCCTACCACCACGCGCTCCTGATTATTCACGCGCACCGTTGTGCCGACAATTTGCGGATCTGCGCCGAAATTATCCTTCCACATTCCTTCTGCAAGCAGGACCGCCTGCGGCCCGCCAATCTGTCCTTCCTGTTCCGAGAAAGTTCGTCCCATCACCGGT
The DNA here is from genome assembly GCA_963778235.1 of uncultured Acidobacteriota bacterium. Taxonomy (GTDB): domain Bacteria; phylum Acidobacteriota; class Terriglobia; order Acidiferrales; family UBA7541; genus DASTCZ01. Next base: position 90,516 of record CAVZTQ010000005.1, read on the forward strand.
TGCACGCCAAGGATCCTAAATAGATTCGGCGTCACTCGCGTGGTCGTCACGCTCACGGGCCCGTTTTTCCCCTGCACCACGCCAACGTCCGGGATGTAGCACGCCACGTCGTCCATCAACTTCGTTTGCTCCTTCACGCTTTTGAAATTCAAATACGAAGGGTTCCCGATATTTTCCGCGTCACCCACTCCAATCGAAACCATTCGCGACGCATGCGCGTACGGCAACTGCCTCACCATCACACTTTCCACCACCGTGAACATCGCCGTGTTCGCGCCGATTCCGAGCGCAAGCGTCATCACCGCAATCGCGGTAAATCCGGGACTCTTCCTCAACATCCGCGCCGCAAATTTCAAATCCTGCGCCGCCGTTTCAATCCATCCCACGATGTCCATTTCGCGCGTCCTCTCCTTCATCAGCGCCACATTCCCAAATTTCTTCAACGCTTCATACCGCGCATCCTTCTCCGACATTCCCGCCGCCAAATTATCCGCCGCGCGCATCTCCATATGCGCGCGCAACTCCTCGTCCAATTCCGCGCTCAATTCCTCTCGCCGCCACAATCCCCGTATTCGCGCAAACCACGCCATCGCTGGGTTCTCCCGCCGACTACGGCTTCTCCAACGTGACCAACTTCTTTCGATAATCAAGGGTCACGACATAGTCCTTTAGAAACGCGTTGCCGATGTTCAATCCCCACGGCCGATTGTCGCGTCCGCTGCCCTTTCCAAAAAACACCACGTCCGGCGATTTAATTTCGATCGAGCCGACCGAGATCAGATCAACCTTTCCAGTTGTATTCTGCGCCACGCCCCGAAAACCCCGCGAAGTCTCGGCTTTCCCATTATTCGCGGCCTCCGTCAGTCCCAACGATTCCACCGCCGCGGGAGTTAGCTTGAAAGTTCCATTCGACCCCGTGTCAATCGTCGCCAAAATCTTCTTACCGTTTACAGCCACTCCCTCCATTATCATGCTGCCCGCATCTTCGTCGTATTTGAACGGCAAGACCACCCGGCTACTTGTCGCATTCGCCTCGGTAGGAAAGACTCGATAAAACCGCAAAACTCTTTTCGGATAATCAATTTGAACTATCTTTCCCTCAAGGAAATTGTTTCCCAACATCCCTTGCACATCCTTTTTTAACTCTCCCCGAATTCCGCTGAGATCAATCGCAAGAGCGCTCAAGTCCCTTGCCGGAAGCTCTCCGACTTTGAGCGCCTCCATCTTTGTCAAGTACACCGCAGGCCGCTCCGTCCCACCGCCGCTCACTTCTCCTCGCACTTGACGCAATTTCAAGCCAATTGATTTTGCAAACGATGAATCCACCGCTGAAGGATCCGTATCGGTATCCAACATCATTATGAACGGACCTTTTTCTCCAATCTTGACCTGCACAAAAATACTGTTGTCCTCGAATGTGAACGGTACCTCCACAACATCATCTTTGCTAACCTCGGCGCTGACACCGCAAATGCCGAGGCCCAGCGCAACTATCAGAATCAGCATGCAAGCGTTCGCGAAGCGTCTCAATTGGCCCTCCCGCAGGTCCTTCTTTTCCACTCAATCTCATACCTATAGATAGCTATAGGTATCAACGCCGCGAATGTCAATAATGTTCCATCCTGTTTTGTTTTTCTCAGATTTTCTCAGCGCCTCTGCGCCTCTGCGTTGAAAACTTGTCCCCGTCGACGAACCCGCCATAGCCGAAGGCGACGGCGGGCATGTATCATTAATCCGTGCCCTACTCCCTAACCGAAATCGAAGTCCGCGTCCTCGGCGCTCTAATCGAAAAAGAAATCACCACGCCAGAATATTATCCACTCTCGCTGAACGCGCTCGTCAACGCTTGCAATCAGAAATCCAATCGCGCACCAGAAATGCATCTCGATGACGACGCCGTGCTTCAATCCCTTCGCACTCTGGAACAAAAAGGCCTCGCCGGAAAAGGCGACAACATGGAAGGCCGCGTAAAAAAATACGAGCATCGCCTCGCCGATGCTTTTAACTTTACTCGCCCGGAAACCGCTGTCCTCTGCGAATTATTGTTGCGCGGCCCTCAAACTCCCGGCGAACTCCGCAGCCGCGCCGAACGTATGCATCATTTCGACGATCTCGACTCCGTCAACTCCACTCTCCGCCACTTGATCGAACGCGACGAGCCTCTCGCGAAACTACTTCCGCGCCAACCCGGCACCAAAGAAGCGCGCTACACTCATCTTCTCTCCGGTGATGTGTCCGCTCCAATCGAATCTGCGTCCGCCGGGCCTTCTCCTTCCCCCTCCACAAAATCCGTAATCGCATTTCCGCAAACCACCAGAACTCCAACCGCGCCGCCCGACCCAATTGACCGGATCGCAACTCTCGAACAAAAAGTCCAAACCCTTGAGCAAGAAATCTCCGACCTAAAACAACAATTCGCCAATTTCGGGAAACAATTTGAGTGATCGGGCAGCAGACCGCCTCTTGTAGCTCAGGGCGTCTCGCAGCCCTGAGGCTTCTTCGACCATCTCTCCACCTCACCCAAACACTCCATCAATTCTCCCGTTTCATCTCTTCGTCAAAGTCGACCCTCACCCGCCATAGCCGCAGGCGACGGCGGGCCGCTTTAATGTAAAATCCCGCCATGCAATCCGCCCCTTCAACTCCTGAAGAAAGCAAAGGCACCGCGCGCCTCGAGGCTTTTTCTGACGGCGTCTTCGCCATCGCCATCACACTCCTCGCCCTGAATCTCCAAATTCCACACGTTGAATCCAATTCTGAAAAATGGGCGCTTGCACACACCCTCTTCCAGCAATGGCCCTCCTACGTCGCGTTCATCACCAGTTTTTTCACCGTCCTCATTATGTGGATGAATCATCACGCGGTTTTCAAATTCGTCCGTAAAGTAAACGCCCGCATCCTTTTCGCAAATGGCATTCTGCTGCTCATCACCACCGCCGTACCCTTCGTCACTGGATTATTTTCCGAATATCTCAATCATCGCGAAGCAACAACCGCCTGCGCCGTTTACACGGGCTCCTTCGTCCTCATCTCCGTGTCATACATTCACCTCTGGCGCGTAATCATAAGAGATCGCTCTCTGCTGAAAAAAGAAATCTCCGAAGCCGCGCTGGAAAAAATCACAAAAAATTATTCGCTCGGCATTCCGCTTTATCTCGCCGCATTCGGCGCATCCTTCGTCAACATATATCTGGCAATCGGCATCTGCACCGCGCTCTGGGTTTTCTGGTGTGTGACAGTCAAGGACCTTTGACCCGATCCTCATATCCGCCGTCAAAAAACGCTAATGCTCAATCGCAAAAACAAACCGAATGAATTCGCACTGGGAATTTTCCTGCTGAGCTCTCTGGTAGTTGCTGTGGGAGCACTAATTCTATTCGGTTGGCTCGCAGAAGAAGTTATGGAAGGTGATACTGCGCAGTTTGACGCCGCCATTCGCAGCGCCGTACACAATCACGCCACGCCGTTTCTCACTACCATCATGCAGGCATTTTCATTTTTAGGTTCGGTCGGATGGGTCACATCTTTCGGCGCGTTCGTTGTCTGCCTGTGCTTTTATTTCAAGCGCCGCAGGATGGCCGCGTTTCTCGCGATCGCCATGGCCGGCGCCGCCACGCTCGATTCTGTCTTGAAACTGGCGTTCCATCGAATGCGCCCAATCGCATATTACGGCGTCTCGCCACGGCTCCTTCAGCTTCCCTAGTGGACACGCCCTTGGCTCATTTTGTTTTTACGGAATCCTCGCGGCCGTTCTCGCCGATCGCATGATCGGCCGCAAACCAAAATTTTTCGTGTGGCTCACGCCGCATCATTATTAGTCGCAATGATCGGATTCTCGCGCATCTATCTCGGCGTCCACTATCCCAGTGACGTAATCGCCGGCTATCTCGCAGGCGCCGTCTGGGTCACCGCCGTAACCATCGTCGACAAAATTCTTCTCGATCGCCGCGAAAAGAAAATCAATCTTGCCAAAATTCTCCAATCGCCTCTGCAAAACAAATGATCGGTGTCTCGTAGGGCCGGGTCTGCTTACCGTGAGCAACGTCGAAGGGTGCCCCCCCGCCCCCAAAGTTGACAACTTCCTTATCCCTTTTTCCGCACCCGAACCTCAACTCCGCGCATCATAAATATCGTCCGCACTTCACAAGGAGGTTCCCATGCAAGCCGATCGCGTTGAACTTTCCTGGAATTCACAACAGTCTGACTGGCTCATTCGCATCGAAGCCGGCGAAGAAGTTGTGCGCCGTCATCTCGAACTACCACGCGAAACGCCCGAACCTACTCTCCGGGCCGCCGCACAAAAAATCGCCGAAGACGAAGGCTACGAAGTCTCGAATTCTCAATCGCCAACGCTGCGTCCGCCTGATTCCGCGGCACGCCAAAAACTGATTCTCGGCTCACGCCTCCGCAATTCGCGAAGCGCCAGCGCCTTTCCGCGGGCCAAGCCCGCCATAGCCGCAGGCGGAGGCAGGTCACTTTTTCGCAATCACATTAATTTCGCTATAAAACGTATTCCCAAACTCATCATCCACTTCCGTTTGAAAAACCGAAAACAATAAATACCTGTACTTCCCCAAACCTCCACCCGCTCCGCTAACACTCACCCCATACTGCCCGCCGTTTTCCCCAAATTGCGTCCGAGTATCCACGCTCGCAATCAACTTCCATCCGCAACTCGCCGGGTCAACGTTCGCCTTCGGCGTGCCGTTAAAATTCGCGTCGCTTCCATCGCTCCCGTACACCTTATATACCTGCGGCCCGCGAGTGTTCGGATGCCACGAATAACTATTTACCTGCGCGATCTCGATTGCATTCCCAAAATCCATCCGGAATCGCCCGCCCCACGTCCCCTGCTCAAAAAAGAAATTCGCGTCCGGCTCATCTTCTTCGCCCGGCAACATTCCATCCGTCAACGCGCTTAGCGCCGCGCTATTTCCGTCAATCTCTCCATCCACAATCATCAATGACGCCTTCGCCGCCGCATCATCCTTCACCGGCGAGGGCACCTCCGCAAATCGAAACGCCCGCGAAGTCTGCGCTCCCGAATTTCGATCCATAACAATCTTCACATCCGATGCCGCACCCCGCGCCACAAGCGCACCACCCACCGCCACAAATCCACACCCCAACAAAATCGCGATCATCGCGACTCGCTTCGACCTCAGCATTGTTCGCCCCCTTTTCACTGTCACTGCACTCTCCGCGTTTCTCAGCGCCTCTGCGTTAAAGGCCTTTGAAGTTGCCTTTTCTGCTTCTCTGCCTCCGCATTCCTACATCCTCCCCACCCCATACTTCCCGCAATCTTCAAACACGCCCAACAAATTACTCAGGCCCAGCAACTCCCGCACCTTCTTACTCAAATTCATCAACTGCAATTCGCACTTCGCATGACGCGCCGAAACGTACAGCCCCACAATCGCTCCCAATCCCGAGCTATCTATCCCCGCCAGATCGCTCAAATCCAAAACGATCCGCTTCTCATTCGGAATCATGCCGCGCACTTGAGCCTTCAACGCGGCCGAGTTTTCCGAAGTCAGCCGTCCCACGCATTTCACAATCGCAACGCCCGCGTCCGCATGAAAATTCAATTCCAAATGTCCCGCCGAAATCTTTTCCGGATAAGTTCCCATGTCTTCTCCCGCCGCTACGCTACACCCAAATAAAAAGAGGCGAAAGTGGAATCGCCGCCACATTCGCCTCTCATGTTTTTGAACTAGCCGCGTCTTCTACTTCCATTCCCAAACTTTGTTATGCATCTTCCCTTCCGGATCGATCTCCAACTCAAACACGGCTGCCATATTATGTAACTTCGCCAACTTCGTCGAAGTCGTGCGGAAATACAAAATCCCCCGATAACTCACGGCGCCACGTTCTCCGAATTTTCCCACCCCGGATCCCTTCCACGAAAGCATTTCTCCGTCCTGCGTAAAATCGACCCCGACGCCGTGTCCACTAATACTTCCATCCGCGCTGACCACCGACGTATACGTCCCGAAACCCATCGTAGCGATGCCCATCAACTTGCCCGTGTCCTCAAAAGAAACTTCCACCGACGGCGGTTCTACCCCCAGCACCCGCCGCACAATCCTCTTTCCGTTTGTCTCCCCAATTAATTCACCTAGCATCGTTTCGTTCCTCCACTCAGAATTTCACGACGCGAACGGGCTGGATATTCTCCCCAAGTGTCATGAGGCGGGCAGTATACGCCGAACATTCTTACAGGCAATTTAATTCTTCACATTGCACGTCCGCTTTGATTTCTATTTTGATTTCGGGTTTTGATCGGGGTGCCTCATGTTCGTCCCGCGTAGCGGGCGAACGCGGGGCTTTTCAGCTTTTCCCTTCCCATCTCCCACTTTCGCGTTATCATCACCATCAAATTTCCGCGCACCCAAAAAATTTCGCGCGCAACAAGGAGCCTCTACATGCGCTTCCTAAGAACGCCAATTAGAATCGCTATCGTAGCCCTCGCACTACTCTCCCCAACACTCGCTGCCGAAAAATCCACCGCCACGCAACTCATCGCTATGGCCAAATCAAATAGCCCCGCGCTCCGTGACGCCATAACCAACACCTTCGACGCCAAAGATCTAAAAGAAGGCACGGCCTGGATCGCGCAAGGCCCCGATTTCTTCTTCGCCACAGAAGCCACTTCGCAACCAACTCTCGTAATCGACGGAATTTCCGGCATGGCCGGAAAGATGCAAACATTCTCCAACTCAATTCTCTGGTATGCCGTCGTCACTATCGGCCCGGTCGGACGTTTGCACTCATTCACCTACGACATTCAGGGCCGGAAATTCGGCGGCCGCCTCGATCTCCCCGTTTTCGGCCCGCTCACTTATCTGCAACCCGGCGTTCCCAGCGGCACACTTTCGCCCAAGCTCGTCCACACCAGCAAGATTTACGACGGAATGAAATCCGACTATTGGATTTACGCGCCCGCGCAATACGATCCGAAAACTCCGGCCGCGCTCATGGTTTTTCAGGACGGACACTCATTCATCACCCGCGACAGCAACATTCCCGTCCTCAACGCCATCGATAATTTAATCGCAGAAAAGAAAATCCCTGTAATGATCTGCGTTTTCATTCGTCCCGGCGACATTGAATCCGCACCCGGCACGCCAACTTATAATTTCGTGAAAGCCTATTCAGAAAAATGGAATCGCACCATGTCGGATTCCATGCGCAGCACTCTCTATGACACCGTGAGCAATCGCTACGTCACTTTCCTACGCGACGAAGTCCTCGCCGAAGTTGCGGCCAAATACAATATTCGCAAAGACTCGTACAGCCGCGCCATCATGGGCTCTTCCTCCGGCGCAATCTGTTCGTTCAACGCTGCCTGGCAAATGAACGATCAATTCAGCCGCGTAATCACATGGATCGGCAGCTTCACCGCCATTCAGTGGCATGAAGATCCCGCAAATCCTGATGGCGGACAGGACTACCCCGAAAAAGTTCTACGCGAATTGCATCGCAACATTCGCGTATGGATGCAGGACGGCTCCGAGGATCAAGAACAGAATCGCTTCGGAAGTTGGCCGCTCGCGAACATTCGCATGGCTAACGCCCTCAAATTAAAAGACTACGACTTCCATTTCAGTTTCGGCAACGGCACTCACAATCCCGCGCAAGGCGTCGTCGAATTCCCTGAAGAAATGATCTGGCTCTGGCGCGATTACGACTCCGATAAAACGAATCAAGTTTATGAAATCGATCCAGCAGAAAAATCGAAGCCACCATTCCGAGTGACAATCACCAATCGCGACGCACAATAGCCCGCAACTCCGCGTCGTCTAGCTCAGGGCGCTTCGTAGCCCTGAGGCCTCTCGCGACCAAACATCACATCGTGGCCAAACGCGCGGGTGGCCGGTATTTTGTGCCGGTCAAAATAAAAAGGCCCACACTCGCGAAGAAAGCGTGGGCCTTTAAATCTCTAAGTCGAAAACTACATCACCTTGTCGTACACCACATCATCATGCACGGCTTTTCCATCCTGATTCTTTCCGTCATACGTCAGCCGGCGCGACTTCCCGTCCGCCGCTACTACCACGTGCACCGTCACCGTAACTTTCCCGCCCTTCTTGTACGTCCCGACAATCTGATTTGTGCCCATGCGCTTCAGCGCAATCGTATCGGCGTACGGAATTCCCGTCACCGGCACATCCGGCCCGCCAAATTTCGCGGTGAACATCACGTGCGTCGGATTTCCAGCGGCGTCCATGCCTTCCGACATAAAAGTCTCCACATCGTTTTCCACTTTTATCGTGGCCGTCAAACTCTTCGGCGCCGGTCCCGGATCAAATTTTGATTTCGCCAGATTCACTTTCCACGTTCCGGAAATCGGATCGTCAGCCGCCCTCGCCACCGACGCGACCATCACAACCCCAACCAACATGATCACCGCAACCAATCCCATTGCCACTCGCGTTCGCATCTTCTTCCTCCGATGAAGTCTCTACCACTCCAGCGCTTATACATCGCACCAACCAACAATGTCGAGTAAATTTCCATCTTTCGAGAATCGTCGGAGCGGCGTGCAAATAAGTATCCTAATTGACATTCCCCTCCATCCGTATGAAACTCCGCGCAGCGTCACAGGCCCGTACCCAGATTCCACAAAATTAAATCGGAGAAAGAAAAAAATGAAGAAACTAGCAGGAGCATTTCTGCTGATCTGTGCATCCGTAGGACTCGTCTACGGCCAGGCAATGACGATGAAGCCCGCCGCCAAGCCCGCAGCGCCAAGCGTTTCCGACTCCGTAAAGCAACTCGAACGCGATTGGTCCGAAGCCATGAAAGCCAAGGACGTCGACAAGTTAGCCACCATTGTCGCCGACGATTGGGCCGGCATCGGCTCTGATGGCACCAAATCAACGAAGAAAGAATATCTCGCTTCTATCAAGAATGGCGACTTTACCCTCGCCTCATTTGAATTTGGCCCGATGGAGGTCAAAGTAATTGGCAGTACCGCCACAGTGCAGGGCAGCGACACCGAGAAATCCACCACGAAAGGCAAAGACTCCAGCGGAAAATATGTCTGGATGGACGTCTTCGCAAATCGCAACGGCAAGTGGCAAGCGGTCCGCTCGCAAGTAGCAATGGTGAAGTAGATCCGTTCGGAAGTTTTATTCGCGATTTACCTGAAGTAAGTTTCTACCGGGTGCCCCACACGCCGCTCTAGCGTGTGGGGTTCTTGATTTCGATCTCTCTCACGCTTTTCTCAGCGCCCTCAGCGTCTCTGCGTTAATTGTTTTTTTTGCTTTTCCCCGCCTCGTTATTTTTTACTTCCCTCTCTTCCACTCCGCATCAATCGCTCCACTTTTCCCGGACGCGTCGACCACCTCAATATGCGTACCAAACTGATCCTTCCCGCGACGCGTCACCGTAATCCGTTTCACCACTCCTTCCGGCTTCGCATTCTCCAAAACAATCTTCGACGCGGAAACATTCGCCAGCCGCATCGTGATTCCGTCGTCGCCCGGGGTCTCTCCCAGCTCACCCGAAAAAAATCTCACCCGCTCCTCAACTCCACTTCCCGACTCGCGAAAAATAATAAATTCCAATCCGTCAATTTTCTTTCCGTCCATCGCACGAAACATGCAGCTCATCTCGCCGCGCGCCGGCTCCGTGCAAATCTCCTCCACCGCTTCCGCCCCCGCCGTCCCTTTCCATCGTCCGCTGAAAAACGCAACGTCCGCAATCGTCGCATGCACCGAATCCGGCGCGTTGTCCTTGACGTTCTCCTTCACCGGCGTGCCTCCGCTCGCCTTCCCGTGCGTCTTGTAATCTCCCGACGTGATATACGCCTTCAGCCTCTCATCCAAAAAATGGTGCCACACGCCATCCACAGCCGCCGCCAACGCTTCGTCCACATCTCCGGCCGCTGTCACCGTCAAATGAAATTTCGTTCCGCCTTCAACCGCCGCGAAATCGTAGCTCGTCACCAAATCAATCGCGCGCCCAGAAAATCCCAGCGGCCCCGTATACCGCAACTTTTTCCCGCGATCCGCATAAATCACCGTCGCGTGCAACGCGCCATTTCCCGCATCGTCAAAAATTTCATACACTCCGCCGCCCGGCCGCGCCTCAATAAAAAGTTTCTTCGGATGCCCGCTGAATGAGTGATCCCACCAACCAGAAATATCCCCTGTCACAGCGTCATAAACTTCATTCGGCGTCGCCGGCAAAATCAATTCCTGCTCCACACGAAATTTCCCCTTCTCCGCCGACTTCACTTCCGCCGATGCGCCCGCCGCAAATCCCATCGCAATAATCCCCATCATCAATCCCAAAATCGTGCGTCTCATTTCATCTCCGTAGCACCAACACTCCTGCCGGTGCACACACAATTCCACCCGAACTCATCGCTCGCGCTACATCCCGGATCAAGAATCCATTCCGCTAATTCCTTCAGCCCGAAACCTTCGCCAGCAGATCCCTCATCGCCGCCACAATTTCTTCCAAATGCGTTTCCAACGCAAAATGTCCTGTATCCAAGAATTGGACAATCGCGCTCGAAATATCTCGCCGAAACGCTTCCGCTCCAGGCGGGATAAAAAATGGATCGTTCTTTCCCCATATCGCCAGCAGCGGCGGCTTCGACTTCCGGAAATATTCCTGAAACGCCGGATAAAGCTTCACGTTGTTCGCATAATCCAAAAACAAATCCAATTGAATATCCATGTTGCCGGGCCGCTCAATCATCGCCGCATCCAGCGTGTATCCAACAGGATCAATCGCATTCTCATCCGGCGCGCCCACCACATACTGCCACCGCAATCCCTCAGCAGTTAGTATCTTCCGCACCGCCTCGCGATTTTCCGCCGAAGGCGTCGCCCAATATCGACGAATCGGTGCCCACGCATCACCCAATCCTTGCTCGTATGCATTTCCGTTTTGCGAAACGATCGCCGTCACCCGCTCCGGCCGCGCCATCGCCAAGCGAAGCCCCGTTGGCGCCCCATAATCAAAAACGTAAAGCGCATAACGCGAAAGTTTCAGCGCGTCCGTGAACGCAATGATCGTTTGCCCTAACGCGTCAAACGAATACTTGTATTTCCGCTCGGCAGGAACAACTGTGAATCCAAATCCCGGAAGATCCGGTGCAATCACCCGATACTTATCAGCAAGACGCGGAATTAATTCTCGATACTGAATTGATGACGTCGGAAATCCATGCAACAAAAGTACGACAGGCGCATTCGCTGGCCCAGCCTCACGATAAAAAACGCTAATTCCATCCGCCTCCACTCGTCGAATAAATGTTCGAGGCACAATTCCACTTCCACTTTTGCTTGCTGTTTCGGACATGGATCCTCTCCTCTCTCCGACCAAGCTCAACTGCTCCGCATTTATTCAAAAGTCGATTTCTATGCAAAATCCAACTCCACTTCGTCAATGTAACACCAGCCCCAATCTTCACCGGGTTCGATCGATCGCATGATCGGGTGCTTCGTCGCGTTAAAATGTTTCGTGGCGTGCTTATTTTTAGAGTCGTCGCAGCATCCCACGCTCCCGCAAATCATGCACAGCCGCAAATGCACCCAGCTATCGCCCAACTTTACACATTCTTCACAAACGTGAACTTTCGTTTTCCTAACTTTGATCTGATTCATATGTGTGCAAGCCTTCTCTGCCATTTCGTCACCTCGCGAATATAAAATTTGTTTCTACAACTCCGCCAAAGCTCGATGTACCATGTGGACCGCGATCGCTCCTTCGCCCACCGCCGAAGCCACGCGCTTCACATTTCCCGCTCGTACATCACCGATCGCGAACACTCCCGGCAAACTTGTTTCCAACATTTGCGGCGTCCGCGCCAGCGGCCACTTCGGGCTGTCCGCAATATTTTCCAAATCGCGTCCCGTGATGATGAATCCTTTCTCATCCAACGCCAGGCAACCTTTCAGCCATTCCGTTCGCGGCGAAGCTCCCGCCATCACAAACACGTGCCGAATGTCATGCACCGAGGTTTCTCCGCTCTCTCGATCGTGCCACGTCACTCGCTGCAAGTGTTTGTTGTTCCCTTCGAGAGCGACAATTTCCGTCTTGTAATGCAATTCGATATTCGGATTCTGATCGATTCGCTGAATTAGATATCGCGACATCGTGTCCGAAAGCTCGTGCGAGCGCACCAGCATATGCACCTTACCCGCCGTTTGCGACATGTACACCGCCGCCTGTCCTGCGGAATTTCCGCCGCCCACAACAATCACGACATCTTCGCCGCAGAGCTGTGATTCCATGTGCGTCGCGCCGTAATAAACTCCCTGCCCTTCAAACTCCCGGATGTTTGCAATGCGCGGTTTGTTGTACTGCGCACCCGTGGCAATCACAATCGCTCGCGCCGCAATTTTATTTCCGTTATCCAAAACAACTTTATACGGTAGCTTCGAGCATTCCAGTTTCTCGACGCTGTGCGCCACCATCATCTTCGCGCCAAATTTTTCTGTCTGTGCTATCGCACGCGCCGCCAACTCTTGTCCGGAAAGTCCCGTGGGAAATCCCAAATAATTTTCTATCTTGGAACTCGACCCCGCCTGCCCTCCCGGCGCCGTCGTCTCGATCACTAGCACGTCGAGACCTTCGGAGGCCGCATAAACAGCGGCTGCAAGACCAGCCGGCCCCGCTCCCACAATCACCACATCGCGAACCTGCGTTTCGTCCACCGCAATGTTTAGTCCAATGCAATTTGCCAATTCCTGATTCGACGGATTCTTCAGAACTCCGCGCACGTTGCAAACGATCACCGGAACGTCTTCGGCAGTCACGTTGAATCGATCCAGGAATTCTTGCGCCGACTTATCCGTATCCAAGTCGATGTAGTTGACCGGATGTTCATTCCGAGAAAGAAATTCTCGCAATCGAAGCGTGTCAGCCGAATGCCGCGAGCCCAGCAAAACTAAATTGCTTTGCCCGCTGTTGACGAGCGCCAGCCGCCGCAAAATAAATGCGCGCATAAAAATTTCGCTAAGTTCGGCGTCTTTCGCCACCAGCGTCCGCAGCGCTTCGCCTGGAAGTTCCAGCACTTCGCCATCCTCTGTAAATCGCCCTCGCACAAGACTGCGCCTTCCCGAAATCATCGGCATTTCGCCGGTGAATTCCCCCGGCCCGTGCGTCGCTACCAAACTTTCTCCTCCAATCGCCGGTTGCACGATTTCCATGTTCCCCGAAAGCAAAACAAAGAACGGCACGCTCACGTCGCCCGTCTCAAAAATAATCTCGCCCTTCTTCACCGGGCGCAGCTTGCTGCCCGTGCGAATACGGTTTATCTGAGTGTCTGTCAAAATTGGAAATGCTTGGGTCCGCGCGTCAAGCGCGCTTGGTAACGGTGGAGAAGACATTCGTCCCCCAAAGGTAGTCTGGAATGGCCCAACTAGAATACGGCGGTTTGACTCGCCGCCGCAAATTCATTATAAAACAGTCGTCAAATCCCGGTGTTTTTCCACTCGAACCGGAATCAGTTTCGCGGCATCCAATAATCCTGGTAGCGATATGGCAACCACCTTCGCAGCGCAGCGCACCCCATCTTTATTACAAAGACTTGCCGACGCGCGTGCCCGCACTGACGAACTGTTTTCTATCGTCCGCCCCGAAGCGCTTTACGATCGCCCCATTTCAGAGCGTCATCGCTTGATTTTCTATACCGGTCATCTTGAAGCGTTTGACTGGAATTTGCTTTGCCGCGGCCATTTTAATTTGCCGCCAATCAACGCTACCTTCGACAAACTTTTCGCATTTGGAATTGATCCCGTCGGCGGAGGATTGCCCACGGATGTTCCCGATGATTGGCCGCGCCGGGCGCAGGTCGACGACTACAATCAAAATCTTCGCCGGGCGCTTGATGAACATCTCGCCACATCGCTCAATTCGCGCTCTGAAAATTCCGCCGAGACCGAGCAACTCCTCGAAGTCGCCATCGAACATCGACTGATGCATGCCGAAACGCTTTCATATTTGCTGCAGCAAATACCGCTCGACCGAAAATTTCATCACGCAGATGCACCAGCCCCGTCAGCACCGCAAGTGAAGCCGCACATGATTCGCATTCCCGCGGGCACCGCGACGCTCGGCTTGCGCAAAGATCAAAATTCCTTCGGCTGGGATAATGAATTCGACGAGCACCAAGTCAGCGTCCCGGAATTTCGCATCGACGCCTACAAAGTAACCAACGGTGAATTTCTAAATTTCCATTCCAGCGGCGGATATCAGAATCGCGCGCTCTGGAATGAAGCCGACTGGAACTGGCTCCAGTCCAGCGGCACGTCACATCCGTCATTCTGGATTTTCCGCGAAGGTCATCCCTTTCTTCGCACCATGTTTGATGAAATCCCGCTGCCACTCGACTGGCCCGTGTACGTCAGTCACGCCGAAGCTTCCGCATACTCGCGCTGGAGCAAAAAAGAATTGCCCAGCGAAGCCGAATGGCATCGTGCAGCCTATGGAACTCCGCTCGATTCGCGCAACGCGCAAATTCCAGAACGCGACTTCCCATGGGGCGAACAACTTCCTTCATCCGATCGCGGCAATTTTGATTTTCATCGTTGGGATCCCGCTCCAGTCGCCGCATTCCCTGCCGGCGCCAGCGCATTCGGCGTTCAAGGACTTCTCGGCAACGGATGGGAATGGACGCGCACTATCTTCGCGCCCTTTCCCGGCTTCAAATCATTTCCGTTTTATCCCGGATATTCCGCGGATTTTTTTGACGGCCATCATATCGTCATGAAAGGCGGCTCATCCAGAACCGCCGCCCGCATGCTCCGCCGCTCGTTTCGCAACTGGTTTCAACCGCATTATCCTTACGTCTTTACCGGCTTTCGCTGCATCGAACATTAATGCGCCAGAAGCGCGCCAGAAATACGCTGCAAATAAATTAGTCCCGAGGCTCAAGATGGCTCCGATGATTACCGAAATAATTTCTCTACACCCCATCGCTGATTTCGCCGCCGACGTTCGTACCGGACTAACTAAATCCGGTCAAAAAGAATTGTCGTCCAACTATCTCTACGACGAATTAGGCTCAGCTCTATTCAACGCCATCACTTTGCTACCGGAGTACGGATTGTTCCGCGCCGACGAACGCATTCTCAGCCAACACGCCGACGAAATTGTGCGGCCGCTATTGCACGCGAAAGTTTCCGCGGATGTCCCGGAGAATATTGTCGTCGCAGAACTCGGTAGCGGCAGCGGAAAGAAAACGCGCTGGATTCTGGAGGCTCTCGCGCGCCAACAGCACACCACTTACTATCCAATTGAAATTTCACCTGCCGCGCTCGATCAATGCGTCAACGAACTCAGCCAACTCGATCGCGTAAATGTAATCGGTATCGAACAGAATTATTTGGAAGGACTATCTCGCGTAACGGATCAGCGCTTGCCGAATGAGCGCCTATTGGTAATGTTCCTCGGCAGCACCATCGGCAATTTTCATCACAGTGACGCAGAACATTTTCTCTCAGCTCTGCGCCACAAATTAATTCCCGGCGACGCGCTGCTTTTGGGCGTCGACTTCGTAAAACCTCTCGACCGCATGCTCGCCGCTTACGATGACTCAATGGGCGTAACCGCCGCCTTCAATCTGAATTTGCTGACACGTATCAATCGCGAACTCGGCGCTGACTTCGACCTAAAAGAGTTCCGCCATTCCGCGCGCTACAACGCATCGGATCACCGCATCGAAATGCATCTCGTCTCGTTGCGCAATCAAACCGTTAAAATTCCCGCCGCGAATTCCGTCATTCCGTTCCGCGCCGGCGAAACCATTTTCACCGAGAGCTCTTACAAATATCGCCCCACCGAAATAATTCAAATGGCCGAACGCGCAGGCTTCCGCGCCCACGCTCAATGGACCGACGCCGAATGGCCCTTCGCCGAAACGCTGTTAATCGCCAGCTAGAGATAGGTCAGGAGGGAAGGAAACTACCGAACGTAACGAGTCGGAGTTGGTCCAACTTCGAGCCGATGACGATCCCAAATCGCGCCTTCTCGACTGTAATATGCCATTTCAAAATCCTGCGTCAGTTCCAAACAATCTGTCGGACAAGCGTCTTCGCAAAGTCCGCAGAACATACAACGCGAAGTATCGTAAGTAAAAGTGGTCAAAACTTTTCTTCGGGTCGCATCATCGCGTTGCCAACCAACAACAATTAAGTTCTCAGGACACGCGAGCGCGCAAAGATTGCATGAAATACAAAGCGTTTCGCCGGTTTCCGGATTGATATTCAGTCGAGGAGCGCCGCGGAATCTTTCGGCCACCATCGGACGTTCCTGTGGATATTGTTCGGTGTAAATTTTCTTCGGATTTTGATAGCTGAACGTCAGCAACATTCCCTTGATAAAATCCACCATGAAAATCCGGCGCAGCAGGTCGCTCATAGGCGATTAGTTTCTTTCGCCTGCGGAAGAATGTCAAGCGCGCGGTGAATATTCCATTTTCCCGTCTCAAGGAATTCACCACCTGGTCAAATCGTCGCATTCCCACGGGGTATTTTCACCGCATGTAGTGGTAGAATTTCCGCATGGCTGCTACAACTCCGGAAAGCCGCCCACAACTTACCGTTCGCGCCGCACGCGAAGATGACGCAGCAGTGTTGCGCGAAATCTTCAACGAAGGCGTGCAGGATCACCTCATCGCGTTTGAAGAACACGCGCGCAGCACCGAACAACAACAAGTTTATATCGTCGAAGCAATCGTCAACGGGCACCGTCCAATTCTAGTAGCCGAATTGCGCGGCTGGGTTCTCGGTTGGATTTCTCTGATGCCCTATGATGTTCGTCCGCAGCTCGCGGACATCGCAGAAGTTTTTCTCTGTGTGCGCCGATCATTTAGAAATTACGGAGTTGGCCGTCAGCTGATGCAGGCAATTCAAGAGGAAGCCGCAAAATTAAAATACCGCAAACTAATCGGCCGAGTGCTCGCGGAGAATGGAGACAGTTTGCGTCTCTGCCAGGTTTGCGGATGGCGCGAAGTTGGCCGTCACATCGCGCATGACACTTCCTTCGAGGAACGCCGAGATATTGTCGTCGTGGAAATGTTGATGGACTCCGCCGAACCAAGCTTTCACTAGTTCCCTGCTTTCGCCAAAACCCCGCGTCCTGCTATGCTCCCTGCATGCCCGAATCGGATTTGGAATTCATGCGCGCCGCGTTGGACGAAGCGCGCACCGCGGCAGAGCGCGGCGAAGTTCCCATCGGCGCAGTACTCGTGCACGACGGGAAAATTATTTCACGCGCACACAATCGCACGCTCACCGATAACGACCCAACCGCGCACGCTGAAATGGTCGCAATCCGCGCGGCCGCAAGAATAATTGGAAATCACCGCCTGAATGGGACCTCGCTCTATGTGACGGTCGAGCCGTGCGCAATGTGCGCAGGCGCTTTGATTCAGGCACGCGTCGCGCAATTAATTTACGGATGCGCCGAACAAAAGGGCGGAGCGGTCCGCACCTGCTTTCAGGTTCTGGATCATCCCGCGGTAAATCATCGAGTGGAAATTACTTCCGGAATTCTCGCCGATCAATGTGTCGCGGTGATGCAGGAGTTTTTCGCACAACGGCGATGAAATTTATTGCGACGCGCGGAGTTCGGGAATTGAAGGAGCGAAATAAATGCCAGTCGTGTTAGCCGTGCTCGGCGGTCTCCTGTTGTTCATCATTTTATTGGATGTGTTTGAGACGATTATCTTGCCGCGGCGCATCACGCGAAAATTTCGTTTGGCGCGAACTTTTTATCGCTCCACGTGGCGTCCATGGTCGTGGATTGCGCGGATCATGCGGCCGTCGAATCGGCGCGAAACTTTTTTGAGTTTTTATGGGCCGCTTTCATTGCTGTTCTTGTTCGCAGTGTGGGCGGTCGGATTAATTTTTGCGTTTGCGATTCTGCATAAGGCTGGAGGTTCGGCGATCAATGTTGCCGGAATACCGGACGTGCCGGGCGCGCGCGCGGGATTCTGGACAGATTTATATATGAGCGGTACGACATTTTTTACTTTGGGACTGGGCGATGTGGTTCCGCGCACAACTGCAGCGCGCGTGATTATGGTTTTTGAAGCTGGCTTGGGATTTGGATTTCTTGGATTGGCGATCAGCTATTTGCCGGTTTTGTATGGCGCATTTTCTAGGCGCGAGGTAAATATTTCTTTATTGGACGCACGCGCGGGATCTCCTCCCACTGCTTCGGAATTATTGAAGCGGCATACGCAGCCGAAAAGCGTGGACGCGCTGGAAGATTATTTGCGCGATTGGGAAAAGTGGTCGGCGGAATTAATGGAAAGCCACCTTTCGTATCCGGTGCTCTGCTATTTCCGCTCCCAGCACAACAATGAATCGTGGCTCGCGGCACTGACCACAATTCTGGATGTGTCCGCGCTTTTGTTGGCTTACGGAACCGGCGCGCTGCGCTGGCAGGCGAAAATGACGTTTGCGATTTCGCGTCACGCCATTGTGGATTTGGCGCAAGTACTGAACTGCCCGCCGTTTACAGATATTGAAGAGCGCCTTCCTGATGGTGGCTGCGAAAAAATGATTGCGCTGATGGAAGCTGCGGCGATTCCTCATTCGATGGAAGGCTGCTCGCAAATGTTGACGGAACTGCGGCAAATGTATGAACCGTATATCGCTTCGCTGTCGGCGCGCTTGATGATGCCGGTTGCTCCATGGATTTCCAATAAAGTTCAAAAAGATAATTGGAAGACCACTGCATGGGCGAGAATTTCTGCCGATGTGGAAAGAGTTCCACGGCACGACGGAGATGAGCGGGAGCATTTTTAGGTTTTGGTTCGTTAAGTGAAATAATGCAGGCAGCAAGAAAGTCGCAGGCCCGGCTCTTCAAGTGATCAAATCAATTTCAAGCTCAGTCAGTTTTAGCGATGAGAGCATTTCCAGAACATCGCCAGCGATGATCAATGGCGGCACACTACGCGCAACTATTCCGATAAGCATGCTCGTCTCCTCTTCAGTTGCGAGGTGACGAAACTCATCCATATGCGCTTGGACTCGTTGAAACAAAGCTCGTACGTAACCATTCATGGACTCATTAAACGTATCAGCGTTCTCCGGCAAATCTCCGCGCACCTCGATTGTCCAGGAGCTTTCCGTGAAGGGCTTTCCTGCTTTGTTCAGCTCTCCTTTGCTTCTGAATGAATCGGGTAGCATTCCGAGCCGTCTCGATATTTGCTCGACTGTTAACTGTTCGGATCGCAGGGAAAGACAAACTCGCACGCTTACCAAATTTTCAGTTTTGCGCCAGTCGTTCACAAATATATCCCTCACGAATCTGCAAACCGAGCTTTAATGCGCGATGGGTAGTTCTATGTGCGACGGATATTTCGGCATCCAGAAGATGCGTTGCGTGGCGATTTGAAAATCGTTGGGCGACGCTACCATGATATTGGGAACGAAGGTTTGCGGGTTGCGGTCGTAGAGCGGGAACCAACTGCTTTGGACCTGCACCATGATTTTGTGTCCCTTTAGAAATACATGATCGGCGGCGTGAAGACTGTATTTAAATTCGTGGACTGTGTTTGGCTCGATGGCGGTTGGTTGCTCAAAACTTTCTCGGTAACGTCCACGGAAAATTTCTTCGGCGATCATCAGTTGATAGCCGGACATTCTTGCGGCCTGGGGATCGGTTGCGCCGGGCGTGGTTGGATAGACGTCAATTAATTTTACGATCCAGTCGGAGTCGGTGCCGGTGGTTGAGGCGAAAATATCGGCTATCACGTCGCCAGTTACTGTGACGTCGTGATCGAGAACGGGCGTCGTCCAGGTGGCAACGTCTTTTCGATCGGCGAGAAAACTTTGATCCTGCGCGAGCCAGGTGTACCACTGCGAGCCGGTGGGTGCGTAAGTTGCTTCGATGGGACGCTTGCGATAGGGAACGGGATTTGATGGGTCGGATTTATATTCCGCGAAAACATTCTGCTCATTTCCCGTTGGCGCGGTGAAACTGAGTGCGTTGTTTTCTCCCATGTAAAGATTTTGTGTAGTGATGCCTTCCGTTGGCGGCCAGTGCGAATAATGTTTCCAGGTGTTCGAGCCGGTTTGGAAAGATGCGGTGTCCTGCATGGGAAGCGGGCCTTCGTCCTTCAAATAATGCGCGAAGAATGGCGCCTCAATTTGCGCGCGGAATTGATCGCTGACTGGCACGCCCCAATCGAGCGCGCCGAGACGTCGCGTGGACGAAGCCCACTGGCCGTGATTCCACGGACCGAGCACCATGAAGACCTGGTGATTAGTGTCGTGCGGTTTTAGCGCGGCGTATTCGGCTTGCGGGCCCCACATATCTTCCTGATCCCAATAACCGCCGACTTCCAGCGTGGGGACTTCGACTTTTGTTTCGTGAGGCTGGACGGCGCGGGTGCTCCAGAATTTATCGTAGCTAGCGTGATCGAGAAATGCCTGCCAGGTTGGAAGCATGGGCGAGCCGGATTTTTTCGCGGCTGCGGCGAAGGAGCCCGCTTTCAGAAAATAATCGTAAGCATCTTCCTTAAGCGCGCCGAATTCATTTTCTTTTCCGGATTCCATTCCTAACGCGTAATCGTAGCCATAGGATTGACGGAATCCTCCGTTGTGAAAGAAATCGTCGCCCTTCCAAACGTCCGTCATCGGAGCTTGCGGAGAAATTGCTTTCACGGCAGGATGCGCGTCGATGCCGGCTTCGGCGGTAAGAAATCCGGGATAGGAAGTGCCCATGACGCCGACGCGGCCATTGTTATTGGGAATATTTTTCAGGAGCCACGCGACGGTGTCGTAAGCATCGGTGGTTTCGTCAATTGATTTTGGATCTTTGTGATCGGATTGTTGCGGGCGCATCATCACAAATTTGCCTTCGGATTTATATCGTCCGCGAATATCTTCAAAAACAAAAATGTATCCGCTGGCGGCAAGCTCAGGCATGCCGGGATTAATGTTGTCGGCGTTGTTGTCATTCACTCCGTAGGGCGTGCGTTCCATCATAAAAGGGAGCGGCGTGGTTACGTCCGTGGGGCGAAGGATTACGGCGAAAAGTTTTACGCCGTCGCGCATGGGAATCATTGCTTCCTGGCGAGTGTACGGGCGAAAATGATTATGGACGGGATGATCGTTGATTTTCTTTGCGAGGCGGACATTATTTCCAGCGCCGATGTTGACGCCGGTGACTTTGCCGGTAGCGTCAACGACAAAAGCGAAGCGCGTGCGGGATTCTTTTACAGTGAAAGTGGTGTTTGAATCCGCGACGAGAAAAGCCTTGGCGCTACGCGCGGATTCCACGGAAAATTTTCCGTCCTCGTAGAAAAAGGAATAGATGCGATCGGGATCGGCGTCAGTGGCGAATTGACCTTGATAGGAAGTGAGGGTGGCGGCGTCAACTGTTTGCGGCGTGGGACGGAGAATTTCATCCGGCTGCATTCGGCGCGGCGCGGCTGAGAATGCGAAGCTGCATGCGAAACAGATTGCGACGAGAGATACGCAGAGAGCGCGCATGCGGACGAGATTATTTTTGGCCACCGTTGCCTCCGAAATATTTTGCGAGATTGGTGCGAAAAGGAAGTCTGCCATAGAGGGCGCGGGACGACAAACATTACGTGGATTTTTTCGAGACGCGTGAGGAGAAAAGCAGAATCAAGTACCCCACGCGCTCCCGAAGTTTCGGGACGGCGTGTGGGGCACCCGGATTTGGCGCACTCGTCTGACTTAGTGATTCTCGGCCAGGACTTGGTTGAGTTTTTCCATGATGATGTCCTGCCATTTAAGATCGGGGCCGAAACCTATCTGCTCCCATTCCAGTTTTCCTTTGGGCGTGATGAACCAATTGCGGGGGATTGCGAGCGTCGGCACGACGGCGTCTACAACATCGCGACCTAGAATGACTGGGAACGTGTATTTATTTTCTTTCATGTACGGCGCGACTTTGCCGAGATCATCGTCAACGTTGAAACTCAAGACGGCGACATCCGTGCGATCTTTCAGCTTGTCATAAAGTTTTTGAAATTCCGGATGTTCCATTTTGCAAGGGCCACACCAAGTAGCCCAAACGTTGACGAGCACGGCCTTGCCTTGAAAACTTGTGAGCTTCCAAGTTTTGCCTTCGAGATCGGTGGCGGAAAATGAAGGGATGGGATTCTTCGGTTGCTCCCAACTCGATTCTGTCGCCGTCGTGGGCTTGGGCTTATCGAGCAGAAGAGCGAATCCCGCGGAAGTTCCACCCAGATCTTTCCAAAGGCGATCGACATTTTCCTTCAGCGTATCGTCAGCGCCGGGCGGCGGTGGCGCAGGACGCGTGGCGAGCGCGTCGCGATAGAGAAGGAGAGCGTCAAGTTTGCGGCCTTCGACTTCCGCGGCTTGCGCGCGACGCTGCAACATCGCGGCCTTTGCATAAGGCTTCGACGCATCGATTTTGTCGAGGTCAGATTCAATGGCACGAGCGATTTCGGGCTGCTTGGCGGCCGCAGCGTAGTCCAGCGTGATGCGGGCGCGCTCAAGTTCAATGGAAGAATTCGAGGTCGAGAGCATATCGCGCATCTGGTCTTCGTTGCGGTCGTCGGCCAAAGTTTGATCATTGCGTTTTCGTATTGCGGTCACGCCATCGTTGACAAGCGCGGGCACCTGGTCCACGTGAACTTTATATTTCAAGAATATATCGGCGAGATTAAATTCGATCGGCGGCAGAGATGACCAGTATGGATTCTTCCGGTAGGCGGAAAGAAACTCGTCGGCAGCAGTGCGAATCTGGTCCGGCGTCGTCTCGGGCAAATCCTTCATAGCATTCAGCTTCTGATTGAGAAATATAGAATCGCCGGGCCACCGCTTGATCCATTCCTCGCTTATCGCGAGATTGGCGCGATTGAATGTTTCTTTGCGAGCTTTGTCTGCGCCGACCGGGTAAGGGTGCTCTTTTTGCCAACGCTCCTGAAGGATTCGTTTGGCGTCCTGACTGTTTGGATATGCGCTGACGATTTCATCGCTCAGTTTTTCAACGGTGATTTTATCGCCCAGACTGCCGTATCCCGTGCGCAAGAAAAGCATCCATTCGAGTTGATGCCGTTGGGGTGATTGCTCAAAGCGCGCGAGATCGAGCGCGATTTGCTTCCGCACGACATCGTGCTCGGTGGGAGGATGTGCTTTGAATTCCAGGGACCAAAGTTCCGGCCACGATAAGCGCAAAGTTGGATCGGGATCCGATTCGAGATGCTTGCGTGAGGCGATATCGGTCTGGGCAATCTGATCTTTCGTGCCGTTTTGCGAAATTAAAGAGATTGCAGTGCCACCTTCGGGACCCGGACAAATTTTCAAGAACGCGTCGAGTTCCTGCTGCACGCGCGTCTTGTCCTTGAATTTTCCACCGCTAAATATGGAAGCGAGTTCGAGCGGGGCTTGCGCGGCGTCTGGATGCGCGGCCTTGACCGCTTCAAGCAACTTGATGGCTTCCGGAGTGTTCTTCCCTTCCAGACTGCGCGCATAAATTAGTTCGTAGGTTACGTCACCGGGATGTTTGTCACGAAGCGCGGTGGCCCAGCGGATTTCGGCGTCGTGATCGGGCTCGGCGGACATCCGGGCGCGCAACAAATAAAAATCGCCGGGATATTTTGCGAGGCCGGCGTCAAGCGCAGCGGCGCGCCGTGCGGTCGCTAGTGCCGGCGCAATCGGCGGCTCCAGACTAAACTGGGCGCGGTCTTGAATTTCACGAACTGCCGGCGACGATTGGCACTGAGCTTGGGAAATTCCGGCCGCAAACGTTAAAGCGAGGAAAGTGGAAAATAGGAAACGCCGCATGAGTGGCCTCCTGAAACACGGGAATGAATCTGGGCCTATATCTGAGCGATAAATTCTCATATTTATTACAGGTATACAATATGAAATATTTACAGAGAGCTAACGAGGGCAGCGGAATCGGGGCGAGCGCGGTGGAATTGAGGGAAGGTCAGGAACCCCACACGCTCCCGAAGTTTCGGGACGGCGTGTGGGGCACCCGGCTCTCGCGATTAGTACAGCTGAAAACTTATTTCGATAGGAATCACTGAAATGACTGGATTGCCGTTTGGACCCACTGCTGGCTTGAATTTCCATTTCTTCTTTACGATTTCAATAGCCTTGTCGTCCAGGCCCATGCCGAGTCCGTTCGTCACCTTGATTTCGCCTGCGCGGCCGTTTGCAAGAACCGTGACTTGCAGACGAACGGTTCCCGAGACGCGCGCTTTCTTGGCTTGGGAAGTATATTCCGGACGAGGACAATATTCGCAGACGGGCGCGCTCACACTGCTTGCGTTCGGGGCCTTTTTGTCCGGCGCGATTTGAAAAATCACTTCGATCGGAACTGTGACGTCGACTGCGACGCCGTCCGGAGATTTCGCAGGAGTGAAAGTCCACTGATCTCGTACGGTTTCGATTGCTTTCTCGTCCAGTCCGCCGCCTATGCCTTCGAGAAGTTTGACGCCGCTCGGATGTCCATTCGCGAGAACCGTCACTTGCAATCTAACCGTGCCGGTAAGTTTTGCCGCGAGGGCTTCGTCGGAGTATTTGGGCGCCGGGCAATAGATGCACTTTGGCATGGTGACGCCGTTTTGGCCGGCGGTGAAGGCCTGATTGCTACTGTGAATCTTCATGGGCGATGGCGATGTGAATAAATTTCCGGGCGCGGCGGGTGCAACGCGCTCGAACGTTCCGGACGACGGTGTCGCGGGAGGAATTGTCTGGAATTTGCTAGATGAGGCATCCGCGGGCGGGAGAAGTTGGAACTTGCCGATGATGTGTTGATCGTTGGGATTGGCGTCGGGCGTTTTCGTCGCCGGGATTATAAGGAGGTTGCCATTCGACTGCTGCCCGTTAAGATTGTCTGGAGAATTCTGAAGTTTCGCGGATGGACTTGCGGATTCCTGGTGAACAGTAAACTCAACCTCGACAACGTGGTTCGTACGGTCGAATAAAAACGATGGAACTATAGTTGTATTCTTGAATCCGTGTGCGACGAACAGTTGAACCATTCGGGTAATTCCCTTGCGGAGTTCGTCGACGCTGAGCCAATCTCCCTTCGCTAGCTGAATTTGCTGGCGCAGTTCAGACAGGGAGACAGCCAGCGGCGTTTCCGGATAGGCGTTCACGAACGTCACATCTCCCGTTGTGAACCGGTCGCCTTCTATCACATTAAATGTAGCGACGACACGCTGTTGCGTGGGCGTTGACTCAACGACTTGGAATTTCTCGGCCTCGACGCTGGCCTCAAAATATCCGTGATTTTGAAAATCGCCGCGAACGCCGACTTCGGCAATTACGTCGAGCCATTCTTTGTTGCTGCCGTCCCATTCTCGGCCATTGATGCCCTTCAGAACGCGGGCGCGGGCGGCGTCGGCGTCGTGAAATTCGCCTTCAAATTTTATGTCTGTGACGACAATTTTCGGGGCGGGTTGGGGTTGTGAGGCGGGAACACCGTTTGTGATGCCGCCGATTATTCCGGCGGGGACGCCCTCAATGCGGGTGTTGGCGGATACGCCGCCAGGAATTCCATTCGTCACGCCACCGTGGACACCTTGAGTAACACCGTCCACGCGTTGCGTGATTCCGCCGGAAACTCCTTTGGTCACTCCACCAACTACACCACCGACAACGCCGTTAATTACGCCGCGTGTTACGCCACCAACTACGCCACTTGTAACACCTTGCACGACTCCGGCTTGCGGCGGATTTTGTTGCGGGCGTGGGGCGGCTTTTAACGGGAACGTCCAGACGGCGATAGTTGCTACCAGTGCGAGACATGCGGCGGTGGCGGTGAGCGAAGCGATCAATCTTGTGCGGGACATACGAACCTCCTTGAGCATTAGTGCTACGCGTTCGGCGAGCTGGCGTTCGACTAGAAATGGTGGCGCGGGAATTGCGGTGGCGAGCGCGCGGCTATTTGTGAATTCGAGAAGAGCTTCGAGATATGGTTTGCGCGCGTCGGTGAGTTTTACTACTTCGAGATCGACGACTTGTTCGCGCGAAAGGCGGATGCGCGCGATGAGCCAGGCGATCGCCGGATGGAACCAGAGCGCGGCGCGAAGAATTTCTTCGGATAAATGATGGGCCCAATCGCGGCGACGAACGTGGAGAAGTTCGTGACAGGCGATGGCGGATTGGTATTGCGCGTCGAGCGTTGGAAAGCGTTCGGGCAAAAGAATTATCGGCGCGGTGAAGCCGAAGGTGACGGGTGAAGCTATGTGGGAGGAGAGACGAAATTCGCCGCCGGTGTTTACGCGGACGCGCATTTCATTCAGGAGCGCGCTTGATTCGGCTTGATTTGAAATTGGCGAAGACGCGCGGCGGAATTGGCGAAGTTTCATCAAGCCGAGCGCGAGGATTGTGAAGCGCGCGGCGATTCCGGCAAGGATTATTAGGCTAATAATTCCGGCGATCATTTGCGGGCTGGGAAGATGCCAGTGAGCGACGGGAGCGGAAGTTGCGATTACGATTGGAGTGAATTCGCCGATACGCGGCGCAAAATTTATTGTGGCGACGGGTTCCGGTCGATGCCACGGCTGCGCGAACGGGAGAAGAAGGCTGACGACGATGAGCGCTCGCCAATAAATGAGAAGAACGCGCGGCTGGCGAATTTTGAAAATATACGGGAGAAATCCGGCGGCAAGAACGAGAAGGGCGACTTGCGCGCTCCAATAGGTGAGATTGGAAAACCAGTATGGCGTATTCATTGGCGGCTCCGGAATGCTTTACTCGGCTGACTTCGCGTAATTCCCTTTCGTTCGGGCTACTTCGCGTCTTCAATCATGCGCGCGATGGCTTTCAGATCTTTTTCGCGGATGTGGCGATCATGTACGAGATGAACAAGCAGCGGCTCGGCGGAGCCGTTGAAGACGCGGTCCATAAATTCGCGGATCATTCCGCCGATCACCTGATTCTTGGGACGCGTGGGGCGGTAGACAAAGGCGCGATCCTGGCGGCGCTTTTTTAGGTAGCCCTTCGTTTCGAGAATTTTCATCATGGTCATGACGGTGGTGTAGGCGATTTTTCTGTGCTCGAGCAGGGCTTCGTAAACATCGCGAACGGTGGAAGCTTCGCGTTGCCAGACGAGCTTCATGATTTCGAGTTCTTGCGGAGTGAGGGTCGTGTGTTTTGGTCTCATGGTCAAGATGCTTATAGTACTAAGTAATTCGTATGTCAAGAGGAGATTTTGCCAGCGCATCATGGGAGGCGGGC
Source organism: uncultured Acidobacteriota bacterium (assembly GCA_963778235.1). GTDB lineage: Bacteria > Acidobacteriota > Terriglobia > Acidiferrales > UBA7541 > DASTCZ01. The sequence goes on from CAVZTQ010000005.1 coordinate 117,689, forward strand.
GGGGCGTAGACCCGCTCCTACAAAAGTCAGATTGAGGCGAGGTCCGGGAAAGCGCACCAACAGGAATGTCGGTGCTACTTGGATCGAGGATGCGTTGCATTTGCGTGGGGGCGGCTATATATTGCGGCTCGATTGACGCGCCGGTGGGCGCGATTGTTGAGGTGGATAAGTTGGAGGGAGCGCAATTATGAATCGAAATTTGAAGATTAGATTGGCGTTGGCCGTAGCGATTGCGATTGTGGCCGCGATTTTTGCAACGCCGAAATTATTGGCGCAGTTCATGAAGGCGCCGGACGCCTATACGGTTGTCGAAAATAATGCGATGTCCGGGCCGGGATCGACAATGACGGTTTATCGCGACGGGCAGAAGGCGCTAGTGGAGATTACGAATCCGCAGGGGCAGCACACGCGAACACTTTATGATTTGCAGGCGCACACGGATCTTTCCTGGAGCGCTGAGAATGCTTCCGCCGGATGCGGCACGGGAACTTTTTCGGGCGATTGGGGCGATCCGTTCGCTTCGTCGGCGGACATGACGAAGAGTTTGAGCGATCCGAATGTGAAAATGACGGGCGCGGAAACGATTAACGGATTTGCGACGAAGGTCTATGAAATCACGGGACCGACGCCGGCGCAGAGCGCGAAGGCTTGGGTGGATAACAAATACGGGCTGGTGATCAAAGCGAATATTGGCGCGATGGGAACGATGGTGGAAGTGAAACAGTTGAGCGTGGCGAAGCCGGCTGCGTCCGTGTTTGTTTTGCCGTTGTCGTGCGTAGCGGCCGCGGCTGCTGGACCGCCGAAAACCGAAGCGCAGCAGATGGCGATTGATACGGGAATCAAAAATCCGGTGGATTATGCGGATGCCGGCATGCAACCCACTTCCCCTTCGACGAGTTCGTGCACTGTGAATTTCAAAGTTGTACGTGCGGACACGATGGCGCCAATCACAGTCGTGACCGGAATGGGATTGGATTTGGACCAGAATTCAAATGGAAGTTACACGGTGGGCGGCGAGACGAATGGCTCGCATTATTCCGGCGGAACAATTAAGGATGTGACGGCGCAATATCGAAATGGAGTTTTGCGGATTGATAACGCGCCCCCGCATTTTCGCTTGGATGTGGAATTCAAGAATGGAGATATGAGCGCGCTGGTTTACCGGCAATGTTTTCAGCCGCAGACGACGTTATTGCTGGTGCTGAAAAATCCGGAGAATACCGCGGAAGGAAAACCGTACTGGTTGTGGTCGAAGACCGGAAAATAGATTTGCGGTGCCGACGGAGTTCCGAATTATTGTATTGGTGCGGCCGGTTGCTTGTGGATGATGCCGGAGTCCACGACTGTGCCGACGCGTGAGAGAGTTTGGAAATACAAGTTGTCGGCGGCGATTTCGACGAGCATGAAAGTGCGGTCGGTGTCGAAGCCCATGTCGGTGACGGCAGTTTTGTTCAAATTATTCGGGCGCAATTCTCCTGAAGAGCCTTCCGTAAAATAATAAATTCCGTGCTGCGGGTGGACGCGTTCGTAAACGTGTTCGTGGCCGGAGAAAACTACGTTCACGCCATATTTGATGAGGAGCGGCTCGAGAACCTGGCGCACGTCCGTGGCGGGCCCGTGGAAGCGGCCTGACGAATATAAAGGATGATGGAAATAACAAATTTTCCAATCGGAAGTGGGGCCGCTTCTTAGTTGCGAGTCGAGCCACGCGAGCTGTTTCGGATCCATGTAGTTGCTATCCAAAACGAAAAAGCGCACGTTTCCTTTTTTATAAGTGTAGTAGCTGGCGCCATCCATGTTGAACGGCTTGTAGAGACGCTCGTTTGGATTGTCGTGATTTCCAAGGCAGGCATAAAATTTTATGCCCGCGTCGAGAAGAGGTTTATAGGGGACTTCAAATTTCTGCTCGAAATCCTTCGACTTGCTGCCGCCGTAAATATTGTCGCCGAGCATGATTACGAAATCGTAGGGAAACGCGACGCGCGAATCGATCATCTTCTGCGCGGTTTGATATTGCGGAGCGTCTCCGGTGCCCATGTCACCAATTACGGCGAAGCGGACGGAATCCTGCGTTAGCGGAAATTTAAAATCCTGCGCGCCGAGCGTGGAAAATGCGGCGCCAAGAACCACGAAACAAATTAGCGCGAGGAATCCTCGACGTTGAATGTATTTGGCCCGCATCACGATTAGGGAATTATTCCTGGAATGACGTCAACCACGAGATTGGCTTTCAGGTCGAGAAGCACCAAATCGTGCAGCACCACGCGGTAAACGACTTCGTCGGGCAGCTTTGGAAAAATGAGCAGCAGGGTTGGAGGCACAGTGGTGTAGGGCACGCCATCGGGATACGGTTGATTTACCGCGATATTCATATTTGGAAGAGGCGCGCCCTGCTTCAGCGTGGCGTCCACATTTGCGCCGCGCGGACTTTGCATGGTGGTCTGGATCTCGTCTTGAAATGATTTTTGGGCGGCAGGCGTGAAAATGTCCCCGGGTTTTGCGTCGGAGCGGGCCTGACGGATTTTTCGCGCGAGGGCCGTCTGATGTGCGGCGATCATTTCGGGTAGCACAGTCTGCTTCAACTTCGGAAGCAGCGCTTCCTGCGACTTATGCAGCTTCACGTAATCGTTCACGCGATCTGAAAATTCCTTGAAGCCGGCAGCATCGGCGGACTGCTGGTCGACGGGAATCGGGCTTTGTTGCTGAACGCTGGTAGTGTTGCTGCGGCCACAACCGGACGCGATCGCTGCGGCGGAAATCATGATCAGCAAAAACGAGCGTTGACAGTATCTATTCATAAGCGTGAACTACAAATTCATTTGGCGCCGTTTGATTCCTGAACGGCTTCTTTCACGGCATCCTTCACAGCTTTCTTCACAACTTTCTTCATCGTGTCTTTCACAGATTTATCGGTCAACACTTCGTCACCAGCTTTGGCGACGGCTTTTCTGACAGCTTTTTTCACCGTGTCGGCGAGAGGATCGAGTTCTTGCTTCAGAGCTTCGACGGCGACTTCAGTTTGTTTTTCTTCTTGCTTTTCCTGTTTTTCCGCCGCATTTTCGGTCTTTTTTTGGTCATCGTCGGCGGTTTCTTCATCGGATTTCTTTTCCTTCTTGGCGGACTTCCGTTTTTTGGAGCCGGTGGGAACCCAGTCGGATTCAAACGTGTCGACTAATTTCTTGACTGCTTTTGCGTCGTGAATGATCAAGCCGAGTTCGCGGCGCGAATCGAGTTCAGCGGGGCGAAGACTTTGGCTGCCGATGAACGCCTGACGGCCGTCACGAATTATGGTGCGCGTGTGCAATCGCTGCCCGGCAAGTTTTTGCGAATCGAAGTCGTATTTACCGCCGACTTTTCCGATGATGCGGACTTCAACTCCGGACTTGGCGCGCTCCTGAAGGATTCGCAGCATTTCCTTGTCGGAAATTTTCGGATCATAAATCAGCAGCTGCTTTTTTGCGCGCTTCAGAAATTCGCCGAACACTTTGCGGGAATTCGTAGGACTGACAACAAACGTATCTATTCCGGCTTTATAAGTGGATCGGGTGCAATCCGCGGCGAAAAGTTTAACGCCTTCGCGCACCCAGGCGGAATTGGTGGTAACGATTCCGAACCCGCGGCTGTGATCGATATCGAGATGCGTGAAATTAAAGGAAAGCACGTAGAGAACACGGCGATCGATAATCAGAAATTTATCGTGATAACGAATCAGATCGTCAGCGGTTCGGGCGACGATTACACCGTGTTCAAGAAAGCGAATTTCCAGTTTGCGGAGATTGTCAGCGCCGCCACGATTCACGTGCGCGATGAGCGCGGTAACCTTCACTCCGCGTGCGGCCGCGGCGTTTAGCGCATTTTCAATGTCCTTGCGATCGGCGCGAAAAATGGCGATATCGATACGCTTCTTCGCGCTCTTAATGGCGGAAAGAAGAGGGGCGACGCTATCTTCCGGCTGAATAATTAATTTCACGTTTAGGTATCTCCAAGTGTTCCGAGATTGGCAGCATCGCCGTACACGATTAGAGCGCGTTCAGCGCGGCAATTCTATCTTTGATTACGTGCGTGTACTCTTCCACTTCGTCGGGTGTGTATCCGGCGGAGCGGAAGCAATCGCGGATCTGTTCATCGGAGAGGTGGGACAATTTTTCGCCCAGCCAGCGAGCGTCTTCATGGGGAACATGTTTCGTAATTTTCTCCATGTTGCTGCGCTCTTTATAGTTTTCGGCATTAACTGCAGCGATCAGAGGCGGGCGACTGTGGAGAACGAAATCAATGTAACCGCCTTTTTCGTCTTTTTCGATAAATTTCGATTTCTCAAAACCTTTCGGATCACTCTTTGAGCGCGTCAAAGGATCGCCTGTTTTTCCGAATGTGGCGCCGACATCGCCTACAACGTAGTGGCGTTCGCCATTTATTTCGTAAATAGAATTGTTCACTTCCTTCAGGTCCCAGTTATTCAGGAGAGACATCATGACGCGAAGGCCGTTGAATTCACGCGTGCCTACAAACGGATTCTTGAACCAATCCCAATTGCCGAGGTCTTTCTGCCCTTTTATTTTCTTTTCCAGCCGCACGCTGCGGATCGTTCCGTCTTTGACATAGTTTTCGCCGCGCTTCAATTTGGGCAGGTCAGCTACCTTTACTTCGGCGGCGTAGTAGTCTTCATCAACAAAATATCCGACGGCCCACAAAAGGCGAGTTGCGGCGGTTTCCGCCTGAGGTTCAGCGCCCATTTTCATTTTCCATACGACGCCCTGCGCGTCTTTTACATTTATCTTCGGACTGGTGCCGTTCATATTTTCGTCGACGAATGTGTACACGGCATTGGGATCCGGCGCGTCAGCGGCGCCACCAACACCATTAATCAAGTCCAACGAGCTTATGTCCCCGGGATCGCGCCAGATCAGTTCAGGCGAATTGGAAAGCGTTTTGCCACTCTCCGACTTATTGGCCTTCTTTTGCGCGGCGAACATTCCCGTAGAAATCAAAAGCAGGAAAATTGCCACGATTTTCGTGTTGGCTCGGTTTCGGTGAATCAAGTTGCACCTCTCTAACGTGAAATAAGTTTCTACTTGTTCGGCGAAGTTGACTGTTCACTTTCGGGCACGGCGCTTGCGACGGGCACGGCTTCAACTTTTTCCGGAGCCGCGCCGGATTTCTCGCCGTCGGGCGCATTGTTTTCCAGCACCACATCGGTGACTTGCAGCTTGTAAAGTTCGGCGTATTCCTTCCCTGCCGCCAACAATTCTTCGTGCGTGCCGCTTTCGACGAGCTCGCAATCCTTCACGACGAAAATCACATCGGAGTGGCTGATGGAACTGAGATGGTGCGCGATGATGATGGAAGTTTTGCCTTTCATCAGACGATTCAGAGCTTCCATGATGGCTTGCTCGGATGCAGCGTCGAGACCGGTGGTGGGTTCGTCCAGAATTAAAATGGGAGTGTTGTGCAGAATTGCTCGCGCGATGGCAATGCGTTGCCGTTGGCCGCCGGAGAGGGTGACGCCGCGTTCGCCAATCATCGTGTCATACCCTTCGGGCATTTTTTCGATGAACTCGTGAGCGTTGGCAAGTTCTGCGGCGCGCATGATTTCACGGCGCGGCGCGTCGGGCTTTCCGTAGGCGATATTTTTCCAAACAGGCGCGTGAAACAGCAAAGCTTCCTGAAGTACAAAACTGATTTGCTCGCGCAAGGATTTCAGCGTGTATTTGCGGACGTCGCCGCCGTCAATCTTCACGGTGCCGGAAATAGGATCGTAAAAACGGGCGATCAAATTGACGAGAGTGCTTTTTCCGGTTCCGCTCGGGCCGACAATTGCGGCGACTTGTCCCGGCTCAATTTTCAGGCTGATATTTTTCAGGACCTGGTGCTCTTCGTCATAAGCGAAGCTGACATCATTGAATTCGATCTTGCCTTTGAATTTGGGTGCATGCCGCGCGCCGGGAAGATCGCGGACGCTGCTCTGAATTTCCAAAATTTCCTGAATGCGTTCGTATCCGATGGTGGCTTTGGAAACTGTGTCCGTCATTTTGGAAAGGTCGCGCATGGGCTTGTACATCAATCCCAAATAAAAGATGAAAAGGATCAGGGTGCCGGGATCGAGTTGGCCTTGCAGCGCCATGCGTCCGCCGAATCCAAGAACGAGACAAGTGCCGACGGCGGCGACGACGTCCACGACCGGAGCGAGTTTTGCTTTTACGGTGCGAGCTTCGAGAGCGGCTTCGACATTTTCCATGCTCTCTTCGGCGAAACGTTCTTGTTCGTAGTCTTCGCGCGCAAAGGCCTGCACCACACGAACCGAGGTGAGAACTTCCTGAACGTTGGAAACGAGCTCGCCCTGTTTCTTTCGTACGGCGCGCGAGGCTTTCTTGATGCGCCGCGTGAAGGAGTACACGACCGCCATCAGCACCGGAGCGGTGGAAAGAGCAATCAGCGTAAAGCGCCAATTCAAATAAAACATCACGCCCATCATTCCGGCCAGCGTTAGAACGTCGACAAGAATTCCGAGCAACGCCGAAGTGATGAAGTCTTGAACGGCTTCGATATCGCCGGTGACGCGCGTGATGAGGTCGCCGGTTTGTTTTTCGTCATGATCAGCGAGCGAAAGGCGCTGAATGTGATCGTAAACGGTGAGGCGCAAATCGTGCGAGACCAACTGGCTGACAGAGGTCGTCATGTACTTTTCAAAATAACTGCTGACGGCACCGACAATCGCGATTGCGGCGACACCAGCGACGGCGAAATCCAGTGTGGCCAGTTTATTGTTGCCGAAAAGTCGCGTAACGAAATCGCCGAGCCAATGCGGAAGTTCTTTTCCGCGAATCAGATTATCGATGACAATTTTTATTGGCCACGGATCGAGAACGTCCGCAAGCGTTTCACCGAGAACGGCGATCATCGCAATCGTCAGCGCCTTCCAGTGTGGGCGAAGGACAGCGGTGATTTTCAGGCGGCCGGACGCAGCTTTAGCTTCCGGCTTCGGAGCCGCAGTTGGCGCAGGGCGCTCGGCAGCCGCCGGCAAACTTGCCGCTGCCGCACCACTGACTGGTGAAGTCGCCGGGACCTCAACTTTTACGAATGTATTGTGTGGGTCCAAGTTCGCTGTATCGCGCGTGAGCACGGCCTCTATCCGGGTTCCCACACCGGCTGGGGTTTCGATGCTGTGGGTGGGGGTCGCGTCGCAATGGAAGAACTTGGGTGGCGCGTAGTGCGTAACGGTTTAGGTTGCGTGCGCGCAAAGAGAAGTTTTTATGCCGCGCAGACTTTTGGCAATTGCTTGCCCCTTTTGGCGGTCGCCATTACAATCGAAAGCGGAGAGGTGTCAGAGCGGTTGAACGAGCTCGCCTCGAAAGCGAGTGTTGGGGAAACCCAACCGGGGGTTCGAATCCCCCCCTCTCCGCCAGGAATTTCCGATACATAGCGTGGAAGATTTGAAATTGCTGAAGACTTTTTTGCTGGTTGCTTCACATCAACCGAGCCGGCAGGACGCCGGCGCTACGCAGTCGACATGCCTGCAGATTCATATCGAATTCAAATTGTGAAGGCACGCAGCCAGGAGTGGCTGCGCTACATTGCGCGTCGTAGCGTAGAGAGATAATAGAGGATTGGCCCGACGGCGATGAAAATTGCGCCGACGATTAGCGCGTTCACGTTGCCGATGCGTTCGCTGTGATTGCGAAATCCGGCGGCGAGCATTAACGCGAGCGGTGGAAGTCCGATGGCGATGACTCCGATCATTCCGCCCGGGACGCGATAAGGACGCGCGAGATTTGGTTCGCGAATGCGCAGCCCGATGAGCGCCCAAAATTCCAGCATGATGCTGAGTCCGGTGACGAGCACGTCAAGAATGATGAGACGCTCGAAGCTGAGAAATGTGCACGCGGCCCAGCCGAATGCGCAAACAATAATTGCGACATACGGAGCGCCGCTCGATGCGCTCGTGCGCGAGAAAATTTTCGGAAGCGCGCCCGTTTCGCCCATCACCAAAGGTAGGCGCGAGAAGGACATCATCAGCGCGTTGAATGTTCCGATGGCGCCGATAATTCCACCGATGGTGAGCGCACCTGCGAGCAACGGTCCGCCAAGCGCGCGGCCTGCGTCAACCCAACCACCGGTCGTCCAGGAATTTGGGTCGAGGCCGGAATGCGAAATCGCGGCGACGGGAATTAAATATGTGAAGGTGACGACCGCGACTGTAATCCACATTACGCGCGGATAAGTTTTCTGAGGCTCGTGAACTTCTCCAGCGACAGTGGAGGCGTTGTCCCACCCCATGTAATTCCACATGGCAACTAAAATTCCGCCGAGAATATCCACGTGACTGAGCGGATGCGGCGCGGCGGATGCTGCGGGGCCGGAAAATTTGTGCATCAAGCCGAGAACTGTAAGCACAACGAATGGAGAGAGCAGCAGGATGGACATTATTGTTGAGCTGTATCCCACCAAACGCGAACCGAGAATGTTCGCCGCAGTGCAAACGGCGATCATCGACAGTCCGATGAGCGGCCCACGATATCCGGCAGTGAGTGACTTGTTGAAGTGGCCGAGATAGTCCACAAATAAAGTTGGGTAAAGCGCCATTTCAAAAAAACTTCCGGCCATGGTGAGCCAGACTTCCTGAAATCCCCAAAATTTTCCGAGTCCCCTCGTAACCCAAATGTAGAAGCCGCCTTCTTCGGGAATGGCGCTGGCAAGTTCGCCGACCATCATTGCGGTGGGCGCGGCCCATAGTAGCGGAGTGACAAAAAGAATTAGGAGAGCTCCGGTGTAGCCCGCCATGCTGATGATGTCTTCGAGACCGTAGGGGCCCCCGGCGACCATGAAATATGTTGCGGCGACGAGAGGGAGGAGAGTTAATTTTGCGCGCGAGGGCGAGTTAAATTTCATTTTTCAAAAACATATTACAGCACACACGTCGAGCGCGTGGAAAAAATCGTGAAACATTTTAATCTTACTTATTTCGTTCCACCGCGGCCGGGCCGTTTCGTTATTGTGGTGGTAGTGGCCATTTGAGCGAGAGTTTGCTGGGCGGGCGCTTTGAACGGCGTGTTCAATGAGATGCATTCGTTCAGCGCCGCGGTAGCTTCCGGAACTTTTTTCTGGCGCGCGTAAGTGAATCCCAGTCGATAAAGATTGCGCGCGTAGGCGTTTACTTCTGCTTTCAGAAGCGGACTGGCGGTGCGAAATGCGTTAGCGGCGCCATCGAGATCATTTTTATTGATGAGCACTTGTCCTTCGGCGGACCACGCTAGACCCGTCTGCAATTTAATTTGATTCTGCCACTGATCAGCCGCAACGCCCTGAGGGGCTTTTGCGTTGGGCAAAAGTTCGATTGCTTTCTTTGCATACGCCAAAGCTTTGTCGAGTTGCTCTGCAGCCGAACTGTAATATTCCGCGAGCAAAACCAGCATGTCCGTGGAGTTCGCATCCATGGTGAGCGTTTTTTCCGCTGCGGCTACCATTTTCGGATTGTCCTGCGCTTGCTGATATGCGTTAGCGGCCATCACTTCACTTGAAACGGCGTAGGGGCCATCGGGAAAAGCGGCGACAATTCGCGCTGCAAATGCGGCGCGCTCGGCGGGAGCCTGAACTTTGTAGAGCGAATTGAACATGATATTCTGAACGTAATTAATCTGGTCCTTCTGATCGTCAAAATATTGTTTGTGGAGCGAAGCCCAGTTCGCGTCGGCGTCGGCAGGCGCGGTTTGTGCTTTATAGCGGGTAAGAATGCCGCTAATTTTTTCTCCCGCTTCGATCGTGCCGGCAACATTGCCGCCTTCAAATTGCGCGTTGGCGAGATGCAAAGCGGCGTTGTAATTGTCAGGATCAATCGCCAGGATTTTCTGCGAGTATTCGGCCATCTTCGGATAATTCTTTTGATCGGAATAATAGGAAACGTAGAGATCGAGTCCGAGGATTGCGTATTCATCTTTGGCAAGCTCGGCATTGAATTTATCAATCAGTGCGAGTTTCGCAGCCGGATCGGTGGTCGAGCTAATTTCGTCGAGAGCTTTGTCTTCGGGCGTGCCGGCTTTCGTGGTGATGGCTTTGGCGAGCTGCGCGCGCGAGGCGGTGGCGAAACTGAGCGTCAGAAGAATTATGAGTAATAATCCGAGTTTGCGCATGCTGCCTCCGAGACGGCAATTGGAATAAGCGGAGCATATCAAAAATGTGGGCGGAGAGAAAAATAATTGCGGCACGCACAGGCGCGGCGAATTTCTAGAAGCGTGGGAGGAAACGCGGCGTGCCGCGGGAATAGTCATCGTAGGCTGCGCCGAAACGGCGGCGCATTTCGCGTTCTTCGAGGAAAATGCTGGTAAGCACGCAGACGAGCCAAACTGCGCCTACGATCCACGCAAATTTCGTTTGGGCGATCATGCAGGCGCCGAGGATTGCGGAGATCATTCCGGTGTAGCGGGGGTGGCGGACGTATTTGTAGAGGCCAGTGGTGGTGAGTTCGGATTTGCCGGAGAGTTCCGCGTGGCCGACTAGTTTCTTCGGGCCGAGATATTTTCCGGAATAGAAAAGTAGAATGAAATCGGCGGCGATTAACATCGATGACGCAAATGCTGTCAGCGGTGATGGAATATTTTCGGTGAGCAGTTGATTGCGATAGATGGTGATGAAAATTGCGCCTGCGATCCACGCGAAAAGTCCGGCGAACCAAAATGCGTCGCGAATGTTACGTCGCCAGAAATTTGTGAACGGATGAAGGATAAACCAGTAGATGGGGACGGGCAGGTCGAGATAGAAAACGATCAGAGCTAAGTAGCGAAAGAATCGCACGAGTGATGATAGGTGCAGAGTGACGCAACGGGCAAGCAACGCGAAGGGATTGACGCGCGACTGGATTCGTCGGACGATGCTGTGCTGCCTTCGGTGAAGGCTGCGTCGAGTCTGAAATAAACGGGAGCGAAAATGTTGGAAAAACATGCGTGGGCAAAAGTTGAAATGGAAGAATTGAATCCACTGATTAGCAGACAGATGCTGAGCGGCGCGCAAAGTACGATTGCGCGCGTGTATCTAAAAAAGGGCGCGATAGTGCCGCGGCACTCGCATCACAACGAGCAAATCACATTTATTTTGGATGGCGCGCTGAAATTTACGTTTGATGACGGCGAGTTGGTGGTGAACAAGGGCGAAGTGCTGCTGATTCCCTCTCATGTGCCACATGCGGCGGAAGCGTTGGTGGATACAGATGATCTGGATATTTTTATTCCGCGGCGCGAGGATTGGATTAATAAAGAGGATTCGTATTTGAGAGGCGGGGCAAAGAAATAACTTTGCTGAGGCGAAACCCGCACCCGTCTGTTGCGGGGTGTGGGGGGCACCCGGTTACTTCTCCGCGGGCGCGAGTAACAGAATGCGCAAATCGCGCAGATTATTTCCGGTTGGGCCGGTGATGATGGCATCTCCGAGCGTGTTGAAGAAATTGTAGGAATCGCTGCGGCGCGCGAAATCCTGCGGATCGAGTTTCGCCGCTGCGGCGCGCACTAGAGTTTCTCCATCGGCTACAGCGCCCGCGGCTGGACTTATTCCGTCGATGCCATCTGTGCCTGCGCTTAGAACTGCAATTCGCTGGCCGGCGATTTTATTTACACAATCCAAAACAAACGCGGAATTTCTTCCGCCAATTCCATTTCCGACCACAGGCGAACTGACTTCGCCATCAGCAATGATTGCGACGGGCTGGCCGGGGTGTTCCCTGGAGAGTCGCGCGAGATCGGTGAGAAGAAAATCGGTGGCGCGCGGAATGGGCCAGTCGTCGGTGGTGTTATCGCAAATTGTAAGAAAGCCCAAACCTTCAGAATTGATGTGCGCGTGATGAAAAAGATCGTGCATGCCGAGGATGATTTCAAAATGCGCGTTGAGGAAAGCGAGATCGTGCGCCTTCGGAGTTTCAACAAGCGCTAGCTGCGTCGCAAATTTTGATGCGATTGACGGCGGAAGTTTTTCGCGCAGAGAATATTGCTCGACGACGTGACGAGCATCGTCAGCAGTTGTGGGATCGGGCAAAGTTGGGCCGCTGGCGAGTGCGGATTCGCGGCCTTCGGGCACGTCAGTGACAGCGAGTGTAATTTTCGTGGCGTTTGGTGCCGCGGCCGCGAGGCGTCCACCTTTTACTGCGGAAAGATGTTTGCGGACCGAATTAATTTCATTGATTGATGCGCCGCAGCCAACCAGCGCGCGATGAAGCAACTGAAAATCTTCCATAGGAATTTGCGCGTCGAGAGGAAGTTCGACGAGAGACGAACCCCCGCCGGAAAGAAGGAAAAAGATCAGCGTGTCGGCGCGATCGGACTCGCGGAGCATCTGCAAAATCGCTCGGGCGGCGGCGATACTTTGTTCGTTGGGAACGGGATGCCCTGCAACGAATACCTGAAAATTATTTAGCCGGCGCGGAGGCGGCGCGGACGCTACTACGATCCCACTGACGGGAAAATCCGGCGCGAGAATATCCGCAAGGCCTTCAGCCATCGCGGGCGAAGCTTTGCCAAGAGCAATTATTTTTATTTGTTTGTAGTGCGCGAGATCGAAGTGTTTTCCTGCGCAGTGAATGTAAGAGCCATGGCGCGCTAATTTACGGCAAAGAGTCTCCGCGATATTAATTCCGGCGAGCGTCTGCTGAAATATTTCACGCGCTGCGGATTTTAAGTCGAGCGCAGGAGACATGGCGCGCTTCGCCTTATGCTTTCTCGAGCGTGGCGGCGCCGGCTTGCGCGACGTCCACATCTTGGTCTTCGCTGCCGTTGCTTACGCCGATGGCGCCGACAATTTGGCCGTCAACGATGAGCGGGAGTCCGCCGCGCAGAGGAGTTTGTTCTGCGCCGCTGCCGATGGCGAGTGAAAGAGAGAGCATCACGTCAGTTTGACCGTTGGCTGAAACCGAAGGGCCTGACGGCTTGCGTCGAATGGCCGACGAATTCGCTTTGTTGATCGCGATGCGAACGGAAGAAAGTTTCGCGTCATCCATGCGGGAAAAAGCGAGAAGGTGGCCGCCGTCATCAACGATGGCGATGTTCATGGGAACATTTATTTCAGCTGCGCGGCGTTCGGCAGCGGCGAGAATTGTGCGCGCGCCTTCGAGAGTTAGTTTGGGGTGATTGCGGGTGACGAGTGGCATGAAGTATTCCTCGAATGAAGCATTTTCCGTTTCGCGGTGAAACTTACTTCACTGATAACTCTGGATTCAGCGCGTTTGGCGGTTTGCGGCTGTCGAGCACCGCGAGTACATTGTGCACCGCCATCACGGCCATATTTGTGCGAGTTTCCAAACTGGCCGACGCGATGTGCGGCGCGAGAATTACGTCGCTGCGATTGATCAGTCCGGGATGAACTTGCGGCTCCTTTTCATACACGTCCAACGCCGCGCCCGCAATTTTTTTCGCTTCCAGTGCGTCAACGAGAGCGGCTTCGTCCACAACCGGCCCGCGCGAAGTGTTGATGAGGTACGCGGTGGGCTTCATTCGCGAAAGATTTTTGGTGGAGACGAGTCCACGCGTTTCGGGTAGCAGTGGTACATGCAACGAAATAAAATCGGACTCGGCGAACAGACGATCGGCGCTTACAAATTCAGCATTCGCTTCGACTTCAAATTCGGATGCGGCGCGAACTGCGTCAGTATAAATGATGCGCATGTTGAATCCGCGAGCGCGGCGCGCGACGGCGCGACCGATGCGTCCGAAACCGACGAGGCCGAGAGTTTTACCCCAAATGTCGCCGCCGCAGAGCTGATCGAGATCCCAGCCCGTCCACTGGCCGGAGCGCGTGAGACGGTCACCCTCAAGAACGCGGCGCGCGACGGACATTAATAATGTCCACGCGAAATCGGCTGTGGTTTCGTCGAGTACGCCCGGAGTGTTGCTGGCGAAAACTTTGTGGCGCGTGCAGGCGGGAACGTCAATATTATCGAAGCCGACGGCGACGTTTGCGACGATTTTTAATTTGGAACCGGCGTCGAGAACTTCATCATTAATTTTTTCGGTGAGCAGGCAGATGAGCGCGTCTTTGCCGGCGACATGTTCGAGCAGAGCGGCGCGCGTTGGACGCGCGGGGCCGGGCGAGTACTCCACTTCGCAAGTTGCTTCCAGAAGTTTTCGGGCCGGCTCAAAGAGAGAGTGCGTTGCGTAAACTTTGGGTTTATTCATTGTGCGTCCTTAATGCTCGGAAATGGGAGATTAGCATATTCGAGAGGGACACGCAGGTGCGTGGCGACGTCTGAGAAGGCGTACCGCTAAGTGAGTTTTGGGAATGCGGCCGACTTTTCCGCAACAAACCCGTTCGGCGTCGATCCGTGGTTAATAAAACCGAATTCGGAAAGCGCGTCCTCGACGATCGGCGTTAGGTGCGCGCCAAGCACCCTAATCTTGGAGTATGGTGGCTTCGAAGAATACTCGCCGTGATGAAGGTCGATGGTGGCAAGCATGTCAACTAGGACTTCCTCAGGTATTGCGCTGGAATCTGCCGTAAATGTCGTTATTCCGTTCAAAGACGTCTCGCCAATTCGTTTCGTCCGCAATCGCGTGGCAGCCGCGGAATTCGCCGTGCTCTGCATAACCCACACGGCTTCGCCAGTCGGCAAATCGCCGAGTCGTTCGCCGAACTCGGGGTCAACGATCACCCAAACCGTAGAGCTTGAAATGTTGCTCATTGGGTGTAGCGTACTATGAATTGCGCTCACGGGCGCGCAATTCATCGACTTAACCGGTGAAGGGCGCGCGTTGACGCAGGTTGCGCGCGGCGACTATAGTGGCGACGCGGGCGCAATCTGCGTTCATTCGATGGACAAACAAATTATTCGCGAACTTGAACAGTTGTTGGGACGCGAAGCCGTAATTTCCTCTCGCGACGAAATCCTGCTTTACGAATATGACGGCTCGGTGGAAGAGGCGCGTCCGGAGTGCGTGGTTTTTCCGCGGACAACGGCGGATGTTTCCGCGATCGCAAAAATTTCTGCGAAACACGGAGTGCCTATGGTCGGACGCGGCGCGGGCACGGGACTTTCCGGCGGCGCCTTGACGGTGCAAGGCGGAATCCTGACCGTTTTTTCGCGTATGAATCGCATTCTGAAAATTGACGAAGAAAATATGCGCGCGGTGGTGCAGCCGGGTGTGGTGAATTTGGATGTGACGCGCGCTGTGGAACATTTGGGGCTTTATTTTGCGCCGGATCCGTCGAGTCAAAAAGCGTGCACGATCGGCGGAAACGTTGCGGAAAATGCCGGCGGTCCGCACACGCTCGCTTACGGCGTGACGACAAATCACGTGACCGGATTGGAGTTGGTGCTGCCGAGCGGAGAAGTTGCGCGTATTGGCGGAGCGACGTGCGAAACGCCGGGCTACGATTTAACGGGCTTGATGGTGGGCTCGGAGGGAACGCTCGCGATCGTCACAGAAATTACCGTGAAACTTTCGCGCAAGCCCGAAGCAGTGAAAACTTTGCTGGCGGTTTTCAATGATATTGAAGATGCGCCCGAAACTGTGGCGGATTTTACGGGGCGCGCGATCACTCCAGCCGCTTGCGAAATGCTGGATGGATGGACTCTGCGCGCGGTGGAAGAATTTGTGCACGCCGGGTTTCCGTTGGATAGCGGCGCGGTGCTGCTGATTGAAGTGGAAGGATTGAAAGAGACGGTCGAAGAGCAGGCTTCGCAAATTGAAGAAATTTGCAAATTGCATCATGCGCGCGAAGTGCGCGTGGCTCGCGACGCTGCGGAACGCGATTTACTTTGGAAGGGACGCAAGAATGCATTCGGAGCGGTAGGAAGACTTTCGCCGAGCTACTACGTGCAAGATGCCGTGATTCCGCGTACGAAATTGCCGGAGACGCTACGGAAAATCAATGAGGTCGGCAAGCGCTATGGATTTACGATTGGAAATATTTTTCATGCAGGCGATGGGAATCTGCACCCGATAATTTTGTTTGATCAGCGCGATTCGGAAGAATTCAAGCGCGCCGTGGCGGCCTCTGGCGAAATCATGCGTCACTGCATTGAATGTGGAGGTGCTTTAAGCGGCGAACACGGAATTGGGATGGAGAAAAATGAGTTGATGCCGCTAATGTTTTCAGATGGCGACTTGGAATTAATGCGGCGAGTGCGCGAAGCGTTTAATCCCGGCGGCCATTTGAATCCGGGAAAAGTTTTGCCGATTGGAAAAGGATGCAAAGAAGTGCGAATTCCGAGTGGAGCATCTGCGGCGTTAGGAATTTTGTGAAATCGACGGAACCAATTCGATGAGCGCGGCGGCGGGCGATGCTTCGGCGACGATGGCTGTGCGAATTGCGCAGCGATTTGACGCCGAGAACGTGGTCACGTCAGTGACGGAGCTAGCCGGATATGAAGTGGACGGAATGCGGCCCACGGCTGCGGTATTCGCAAAATCGGCCGAAGAAATTTCTGAGCTTATGAAGTTTGCGGCGGCAGGAAAACTATCCGTGATTCCCTGCGGCGCGCGAACGAAATTGGCGATTGGAATGCCGCCGGCGCGATACGACATCGCGCTGGATCTTTCGCGCATGAATCGCGTGCTCGCATATGATCCGCGCGACTTGACGCTCGGCGTCGAGCCCGGAATGAAATTCCCCACGCTCGCGATGACGCTCGCCGCTGAAAAACAATTTCTGCCGCTGAATCCTCCCTTCATGTCGCGCGCAACGATTGGCGGAATTTTGGCGACGGATTCGGCGAGTCCGCTGCGGCATTTGTATGGCGGCCCGCGGGATTTCGTGCTGGGGCTGGAGTTCGTTACCGGTGACGGCGCAATCGCAAAAAGCGGCGGGCGCGTGGTGAAAAACGTCAGCGGCTACGATTTGCATAAATTACTGATCGGATCGCTGGGAACGCTCGCGGTAATTACGCGCGCAAACTTCAAAACATTTCCGATGCCGCCTGAACAAGTTGTTTTTGTCGTGGCGTTCGATGACGCGGCCGCTGCGTTACAATTTTGCGCGACGCTCGGGCGCTCGCCGCTTGGCGCATTGCAAGTAGACGTGATTTCGCCCGATACGGCGCAGATTTTCTCAACGCATTCCGACGTGGAAATCGCGCTGCCCACCGAGCGCTGGTGCGTTGTAGTTTCTGCCGCGGGAAATGCTCGGATAGTGGAGCGGAACCGGCGCGAATTGCCCGCGATGGCAACGCACGCGAAAGCGAGCGGACTCGTCGCACTCGGTGACACCGTGCAATCCATGAAAGTTGCGGCGGCGCTACTCGGCCGAGTCCGCGAATTCCCTGCTCTCGCGTTAAATGCAAATGCTGCCGCGACAATTTCCCGAATCGCAGCGTTGCCTTCGACGATGACGGCGGTTGCTCAGCGATTGAGCGAATTGACCGTGGAGCACGGGATTCCCACGGCGATGGTATTGCGTCCGCAGGGATTAATTTATTTTGCGATTTTGTCAGCGAGCAGCGATGCGGCAGCCTTCGCAAAACTGGCGAAATTTTCGGAAGCAGTTTTTCGCGCGACCGATGAACTTGGCGCCAAAGCGCGAATCGAGTTCGCGCCAACTGAATTGAAGCGCGCGGTAAATGTTTGGGGCGCAGCGCGTCCGGATTTTGAATTGATGCCGCGCTTAAAAAAAGTGTTTGATGGTGGAAATGTTCTGAGTCCGGGAAGATTTGCCGGCGCAATTTAGAAATCAACGTGAAGACGTACTCCCGGAACAATCACGGGGCCGCGAACCTGATTGTAACCGGGATTGTTAACGCGCTGCAGATCAACTGAAGCGAAAAATCCGCGCCACAAGTGCGCGGTGTAATAAGCCTCAACAATTTCCTCTGGCCCGTAGGTCAGCGCGCCGTCCCCGAGAAGAAACCCAAGTCCGCCAAGCGCGAGATAGCGTGCGTGATCATTCGTCAGCGCGTTGACGGCAACGACCGCGCCGGCACGATCGTTGGCGCGATGCCAGGATTTGCCTTTGAAATAAAATCCAAACTCGAGAGTGCGATCTACTTCCGTGTACGCGAACGATTCGTTGCGGCCGTCATTCCAACCGAGTCTACCGAAAACGCCGAACTGGTCGGCCAAATCCTGTTCAAAGTTCAAGCCGAAACCATATTTCACGCGGCCCTGACGCCGAGTGGAAATAATATCCGGCTGCGCAGATTCACCCGCTAGAAAATTGTGGATCGCCTCGCGGTAACTGCCCATATTGGCGTGATTCATGTATGCGAGAAAACGAATGACGCCCGCGCGATGAGGTAGAAAATTGCGGCGCGATTCGGCCTCAAAGTTCTCCGAATGCGCACGCAAAAGATCAGCGTCCAGATTAATTCCGTTCGCCACTTTCGGCATCATCGCTTCCGCGAAGCGCAGCGACCACGCGGCGTCATCATATTCGACAATAATTCCATCGGTATAGCCGCGAGTTTGCGCGGCGTAGTCGTAAGCGCCATTGTTATCCACCGTCCAATTCATGAATTGAAGATGGCTATCACTGCCGGCGCCGTTCGTATCCAGAAAATCCACCAAACTGAATTTTCCGACGCGAATTTCAACGCGCCGCTTCGGGAGTGACGTGGCCAATCCGAAAGGGCCGCGCTCGGCGGAAACGCGTTCGTCACTCAGCGGAATAATCTGGCGCAGCATTAGACGAGCCAGATAAGGGGTGGCGCCGAGACTCGGATTGCGAACCACGTCAAGATTTGTGAATCCCGCAAGGCCGAGCGCGTCGCTGATACCACGGCCACCTGCACTTTCCATGTCCGCAAATACTTCCGTGTTTTGA
Source organism: uncultured Acidobacteriota bacterium (assembly GCA_963778235.1). Taxonomy (GTDB): domain Bacteria; phylum Acidobacteriota; class Terriglobia; order Acidiferrales; family UBA7541; genus DASTCZ01. The sequence goes on from CAVZTQ010000005.1 coordinate 136,415, forward strand.
GTAAGCTGCACGCCGACAAAAAGTGTGTAGACCTGAGATGTCGCCTTTTCGTAGTTAGAGTGCAGGCTATTTGGTCCGCTGTACGCGGCGGGAAACGCAGGATGCGTCTGAAAAATAATATTCGCTTGGCCAGAAATCCAAAATCGGCTTTCATCCGAATGCGGGAAAATCGTCAGCGGCGCGGAATCTGCGTCGTCTTCCGCAGTTTTGCTTGCAGCCTGGGCCGCAGAATCCGGCGGCGTGGACTGCGCGCGTACACCAAGCGGACACACCACCACCGCCGAGATCAGAAAAATTATCGTGAGCGTCGATTTCCGCATTGGCTTGTCCGTTATCGCGCGGCCTTAAGAATCCGGCGAGTCGCGCGACATGGTAGATTACACGAAGCTTGGTTAATAGTGAGTGACGGCGAAACATTTTATGAACATGGATCCCAACTCGAACGAAGGGGGCAAAACAACGGCGGAGACGGTGCCGGTTCCCTTCTCGATAAAACTTGGCTACGAGGACTACGCGCGCTGCGTCCATTGCGGCTTGTGCTTGAACCATTGCCCGACGTACCGGCTGTGGGGGCGCGAGGCAGATTCTCCGCGTGGGCGGATTCGCCAGATGATGTTGGTGGACGAAGGAAAATTGTCGGTGGGCGAAACATTTGTGACGCACATGGATCGCTGCCTGGATTGCCGCGCGTGCGAAACAGTTTGTCCTTCCGGCGTGGAATACGGAAAGTTGATTGAGCACGCGCGCGGACAGATTCAACAGGAATATCGCAGGCCGTTTTTTTCGCGGATTACTCGGAATTTCTTTTATCGGAAAGTGTTGCCATTTCCGCGCAGGATTGCCGCGGCAGGGCGCGCGGCGCGAATTTATCAGCGCTCAGGAATGCAGTGGTTGGCGCGCGCGTCCGGCGTGTTGAAGTTATTCGGATTAGCTGAGCGAGAAAAACTGATGCCCGCCATCGACCGCGAATTCTTTTTCTCGCGGCTGGGGAAAACTTTTCCAGCGAATGGAACTCGCCGCGCGCGCGTGGCATTTTTCGCGGGATGCGTCGCACAGGTCTCGTTCACAGAATTAAATGACGCGACGATTCGCGTCCTACAAGCGAACGGTTGCGAAGTTGTCGTGCCCGCCGCGCAACTTTGTTGCGGAGCGTTGTGCGTTCATGCCGGAGTCCGAGACGTTGCCGGAGATTTGGCGCGCGCAAATCTTGCGGCGTTCCTCACCGAGCCGTTTGACGCGATTATTACAAACGCCGCGGGGTGCGGTTCGACATTGAAAGAATATGATCAGCTATTCCCTGCCGGCTCGACCGAACACGAACAAGCAATTCAGTTCCGCGCGAAAGTTCGCGACGTAACAGAATTCCTCGCTGAACTCGGACTGGTTGCTCCGTTGAAGAATGTGCAGCTTCGCGTGACATATCAGGATTCATGCCATTTATTGCACGGACAGAAAATATCCGCCGCGCCTCGAAAATTAATTCGCGCCGTGCCGGGCGTGGAACTTGTGGAAATGGCGTTAGGAGATCAGTGCTGCGGATCGGCGGGCGTTTACAACGTGACGGAGACACGTGCGGCGTTGGAAATTTTGGCGTCAAAAATGGAAAATGTTCGCGCGACAAAAGCTCAGGCAATTGTTACCGCAAATCCCGGATGTATTTTGCAATTGCGCGCGGGCGCGCAGATTCATGGCACGGGCCAGGAAGTCATGCATGTGGTGGAGTTGCTGGATCGTGCGCTGACTCGACGTGCGGCACCGATTAACTCTACTTAGGGCGCTCGCCGTTTTTGGGGCGAAACGCATTCCCGACAATCCGCGTAACCATCCGCCGCGGCAGTGCGCGCTGCACGAACGCTCCCAGGTAATTCTTCCATCCTGAAATAACGTAGCTTTTTCCGCTGGCCAGCGCTTTCAGTCCAACGTGCGCAACTTTCTCCGCGGTTTCCTGTTTACGCATGATTCGTTCCGGCTGACCGGCAACTTGGTGAAACTCACTGGTCGTTGAACCGGGACACAGTGCACAAACGCGAATTCCATATTCCTTAACTTCTTCAGCGAGAGCTTCGGCGAAATGCAAATCGAAGGCTTTTGTGGCGACGTACGTATTTAGGTAGGGAACACCCTGAAATGACCCTGTCGAACCGAGGATCAGAATATCGCCGTGACGTCGTGTAATCATTGGCGGAAGATACAAGCGCGTAAGGTGCACGACAGCCGCGATATTTACCTGAACCATCTCAAGTTCGCGTTCCAGATCGGCCTTAGCAAATTCGCCGTACACTCCGAAGCCCGCATTATTGATCAGCAACTCGACTTCAAATCCCTTTCGCGACGTGAAATCGAAAACTTCGGCGGGGCCCGTGTGTTGAGAGAGATCGGCGACACATACTTCCACTAGAATTTTATATTTTGCGCGGAGCTCATCTGCAAGTTCCGTCAGCCGATCACGTCGACGCGCCACTAAAATTAAATTCGTGCTGCCGGCGGCCAGTTCAAATGCAAATGCGCGTCCAATTCCTGCGCTCGCTCCGGTGATCAGTGCCCATTTTCCGCGCCAAGTATCCATGTGTCCTTCGATTCAATTCCCGGAAACTACGATTTTCGCGCGGTGATGTATCCGGCTTCGGCGAGAAGTTCTGCGTTCAGAATTGCCGCACCGGCGGCGCCGCGTCCAAGATTGTGTGAAAGCAGCACCATCCTTATATCCAACACATGGCACGGACGCACGCGGCCCACAACCACAGCCATTCCGTTGCCTGCATCGCGATCGAGTCGCGTTTGCGGACGGTCCGGTTCATCGCGCACTTCAATCGGTGTCGCCGGTGCTGACGGCAACTTCAGACGTTGCGGCTCGCCACGAAATTTGCGAAGCGCAGCGATAACATCCGCGGGCGAGACTTTTTTGCGAAGCTTCAGTGACACCGCCTCCATGTGACCGTCAATCACCGGCACGCGATGGCATTGCGCGCTAATTCGCATTTCCGCAGGTGTAATCGCTCCGTCGTTAAATCGCCCCAGAATTTTCCGCGGCTCAGATTCCAACTTTTCCTCTTCGCCACCAATATACGGAATCACATTGTCGGTCGAGTCCAGCGAAGGCACGCCGGGATATCCCGCGCCGGAAAGCGCCTGCATCGTAACGACGTTGAGCGCCTCAATTCCAAACGCATCGTGAATCGGCTTCAGCGCAACCACTAGTCCGGCTGCCGAACAATTGGGATTTGTGGCGATAAATCCCGAAGTGTAATTGTGATTCTTGCGTTGATTCGCAACCAGCCCGCAATGCTCCGGATTCACTTCAGGCACGAGCAGCGGAACGTCGGCGTCCATGCGGTGATTACTGCTGTTGCTGATTATCGGGTATCCGGCGCGCGCGAATTCCACTTCGGCTGGCCCCGCAACGGACGAGTCCATCGACGAAAAACAGAAATCGCAATCCAAATTCGCTTCCAGCGGCTGCACCGTCAGCGCGCCAACTTCTTCCGGAATTCCCTGCGCGATTCGCCAGCGTGCTATTTCTGAGTAGCGCTTTCCGGCGGAACGTTCCGAAGCGGCCAGTGCCGTCACTCGAAACCACGGATGATTCCGCAGCCGGTGAACGAATTGCTGTCCCACCGTTCCTGTTGCGCCAAGCACGCCCACGCGAAAAGTTTTCATCGCGCTTCCTCTTGGACGAAGTCAACACCTTGCAAAGACGGCTGCGCGGCAGGACCGATACGCGTGCCGGAATGTTCGAGGCGAAATGTGTTGCGTATGCGCAAAATAATATTTTTCTCCCGCAGCGGCTGAATTGTTCTCGGATGCACTACTTTGGCGCCGCGCTCGGCCATTTGTAATGCTTCATCGTAACTTAAATGTTCCAGCAACGTAAAATCGTGGGCAGACTCTTGCGCGCTTCGAGGATCGCGGTCGTACACGCCATCCACGTCGGTCCACAAACAAACTTCATCAGCGTCCAGCGCGTCACCAACTATCGCCGCGGAAAAATCAGAACTGTTGCGCCCGAGCGTTGTGATTTCGCCTTCCGCCGTGGCGCCAATGAATCCCGTTACGACCGGAACTATTTCGTCCTCAAGCAGCGGCAACAATGTTTCACTCGTTCGCAAGCGCGTTTGCTCCCAGCGCGGCGCGGCGTTCAGGAAGTCGTCGTCCGTCTCAACGCAGTCCGTAGCATCAACAGCCTGCGCCGCAATCTGCACGTGTTGCAACGCGGCCGCCACAATCCGTGCGCTGGCGCGTTCCCCATAGGAAAGGATACGCGCAGTCCACGCGGCATTCGCACTATTTGCCGACGTGCCCGCGACGAGCGCACGTAGAGCCGCGCCGAGATCTTCGAGCTCAACCCAAATGCGCGGGTTTTGCGCCGGCCCGTCGTCCACATTTTGATTTGCGATGCCAACATTAATTGCCGCGAGCAAAGCACGATGCTGCGAACGAATCGCCCAGGTTTCGTTCAGCGCCCGAACCGCATGCCCCGCGCGCACAAGTTCTGAAACACGAACGAGACGATTGGTAATTCCCGCGCATGCGGAGCAAACGACCACGGTGTGTTCATTGCGCGAATGATCGCGAACAATCTGCGCAACGCGTTGAATTGCGGAAGCATCAGCCAGTGAACTTCCGCCGAATTTCAGGACTTGCATGAGCCAGCCTCCGATCCTGCAGTGGCGCTAGCGGCAATTTCAAATTCAGATGAGGTTTGCTGCGCGGCTTGCGACGATTCAATCTGCGCGCCCAGAGGTTCTGGGCGCAGAGAAATTATTTTCGGCGCCGCACCACGGTCCGCAAACGGTTTGGCGAGCAGGTCGCCTATTTCAATTTCGTTGCGGCGAACAAACGCGAGCGCGGCCGACCCGGAACCACTCATGCAGACGCCGAGCAAGTCCGGATGCTTCACGTTCAAACATTCAGCAAGCCCCGGAACATTCGGAGCGCGATAGGGTTGGTGCATGCGATCGCGAAATAATTCCTGCTCAAGTCCTGCTGCGCTGGAAAAGCACATTGCCGCAAGCAGACTCGCGCGCTGCATATTGTGCACGACATCGGCGCGGGAATATTCACGCGGTAGAACTGCACGCGCAGCATGCGTATATGTTGCAGTCGATGGAATGATTGAGAGCAGTCGCAAATCGGGCGGCAGAGTTGTGCGTGCGAAAAGAACGCGCCCGGTTTCCGAATCCTGTGCGGCAAAAACAAGCCCGCCGTGACACGCGGCGGCGGCATTGTCCGGATGCCCTTCCATTTTCGCCGCGAGCGCCAGAATTTCATCGCGATCCGGTTCGACGCGCAGTAACGCCGCGCCTAAAAATAATCCGCACATGATCGCCGCCGCGCTGGAACCGAGTCCAACGCCAACCGGGATTTCGCTTTCGATTTCCACATCGGCGCCGGAAATGCTTATGCCGCGCGCCGCCGCAAAACGCACAATTCCTTCGACAACAAGATTTGTAGCGTCGCAAGGAACGCGCTCTGGATTCGGGCCGTTGTATTTCACGGCGAATCCCGCCGGGTTCCTTAGAATCGCCCGCGCGCGAAGCCGCAAATTCAACGCGAGCGCGGCGCAATCAAACGCGCAACCCAAATTTGCCGAACTTGCCGGTGCGGAAGCGGCGACCCACCGAGTGTGAATATTCGTGGACATATTCACCTTCCCGCCGCAGTGGTTTTTTCTACCGCATTTGCATGTGTGTACGCGCCTTCCATCGCACGCTCGAAATCCGCCAGTCGCGGCAATATCGGCTCGCTCAATTCAAATCGACCGACCAGCGCATCAGTAGTTTTCAGTCCATTGCCCGTATTGCAGATGACAGTCGTCTCGCCCGGCGCAATTCGCCCCTGCGCGATTAATTTTTGCGCGACGCCCAACGTCACCCCGCCAGCCGTCTCTCCGAAAATTCCTTCTGTTTCCGCGAGCAGTTGAATCGCCGCAACAATTTCCGGATCGCTCACGTCCTCAGCCCATCCGCCGGACTTCAGAATCGCCGCGCTCGCATAGTTTCCGTCCGCCGGATTTCCAATCGCCAGCGAACGCGCAATCGTATTCGGCTTTTGCGGATCGAATTCTTTCTTGCCGTTCTTCACTGCGTCTGAAATTGGCGAGCATCCCGTGGCCTGCGCGCCAAAAAATTTCACCGGCTTCCCTTCCACCAATCCCAAATCCGTCATTTCGCGGAACGCTTTGATAATTTTTCCAATTAACGCGCCGCCCGCCATCGGCACCACCACGTTATCGGGCAATCTCCAGCCAAGTTGTTCGGCAATTTCAAAACCGACCGTCTTCGATCCTTCCGCGTAGTAGGGCCGCAGATTCACATTCACAAATCCCCACGGATACGCGTCCGCAATTTGCGAGCACAGCCGATTCACCTGATCATAATTTCCTGCGATGCGAACAAGTCGCGCGCCATACACCTGCGTATTCAGAATTTTCGCCGCTTCCAAATCCGCGGGAACAAAGATGCAGGCCTGCAAACCTCCGCGCGCCGCTTGAGCAGCCACGGCATTCGCAAGATTTCCGGTGGAAGAACAACTGACGACCTTGAAATCAAATCGCTTCGCCGCCGCGAGGGCCACGGCCACCACGCGATCCTTAAATGATAGCGATGGGAAACAAACCGCATCATTCTTAACGTAAACATCGGCGCCGCCCAACAGTGCGCCCAATCGACGCGCTTGTACCAGCGGCGTAAATCCAGTCGGCAAATCCGATTCAAAATTTTCCGGCAGCGGCAACAAATCCCGATAGCGCCACAAATTTCCCGGACGCGCCGAAATACTTTCACGCGTCACACGCCCGCGTAGCGCTGCGTAGTCATACGTAATTTCCAGCGGCGCAAGACATTCTTCGCAATAAGAGCGCGGAATATTTCCCCACAGACGTCCACATTCGCGGCATCGCAATTGAAAAAGTTCAGTCATCAAAGTCCTCATGGACGCCCGAGCCTGTGATTTGCGGATGAAGGAACTACAGCAACGCTTCGCGGATGCAACAATGCATCAACGCAACGCGCTGTCGGTCCTTCAAGTCTGGGGTGAGAGTATTAGGATAAGACGCCTAAATTCCCATGTCCCCCCGCGACTCGGGGCAGGAATTGGCACCGGATGAAGAGCTTGTTGCTCCACCGGTTGCCGTAGCGTCGTAGGGCCTGTTCCCTCGGCTACTCTGCATGAAAACTCAGGACCTTGCGGCTTGAGTTTTACGAATTGAGAATACGAAATGTCGCCGAGGGTGTCAAGAGAATGTCGCGGCAGAAATCCTTTTGCGAAGCTTTTATAATTCGGATCACCATTTTCTTCTTGACAACCTCCTCCATCTTGGTTCATATAGCGGGTCGCCATGCCACATAGTAAGACAATCTCGCCGGTCTACAAACTTCAAGTAATGGACCGCGCCCTCGCCATCCTCGACGTTCTTGGCAGCGTCGAAGGTGACTCCAGCCTCCCGGAGCTTTGCATCGCGCTCCGTCTTCATAAGAGCACCCTTCACCGACTGATGATGGTTCTCGAAGGCCACCGGCTCGTCGACAAGAATCCCGAGACCGGCCGTTACCGCCTCGGCCTGAAACTCTTTGAGCTTGGCTCCAAAGCAATTGCCTCACTCGATCTTCGTGAACTAGCTCTGCCTCATCTGACGCGGGTTCAACGCGAAACGGAAGAGACCGTTAATTTCGCCGTAATCGACCGCGGCGAAGTTCTCTACCTCGCAAAGATTGAACCGCAGCGAAATTTGCGCATCGCCGCGCACGTGGGCCACCGCTTTCCAGCCTATTGCACGGCCCTGGGCAAGGCCATGATGGCCGAATTGCCTGAAGCCGATGTCGACGTGATTCTCGCCGGCAGCGAAATGAAGGCGCGAACGCCGAACACGATTACTTCGCCCACAGTTTTGAAAGAAGAGCTGCGCATGATCCACTCCCGCGGCTATTCGATTGACGACGAAGAAAACGATGAAGGCGCCCGCTGCGTCGGAGTAGCGGTGCGCAATCAAAAGGGAGCGCCCGTCGCAGGCATGAGCGTTTCCGGCCCTGCCTCACGAGTTACCAAGAGCAAAGTGCCGGAAATCGCCGAAATACTCATGCGCGCGGCGCACGCTTTCTCAAAAGAGCTTGGCAATAATTCCGAAGTTCTGGCAGCGGTTGCAGCCAGAACGCTCTAGCTTCAGAAGTAAACGACCCGGCCCGCGATGGTCGGTTTTTTTTGAGCTTAAACGGTAGTGAGATGGCGTACCACATATCGGTACAGCACGAGCGGAATGCGGCGTTGGGGAAACCGCATCCGTCTGCAAGAAGGAGGCAGGTTCATGTTTCACAAAGAAGTGGTGAACAAGCTGCATCGGGGTGGTGCAGCCGTAATTGCTCTAATTCTCGCGATCGGTTTGTTTGGCCTTGGGGTGGCCTCGCCGAGCTTCGCGCAATCGCCGACTACGACGCTCTTGGGCACCGTGACCGACAAAGAAGGTGGCGTGGTTTCTAAAGCGCAAGTGACGGCGACGAACGTCGATACCAATTTCGCGAGAACGGCACCGACGAACGAAGACGGCGAATATCGAATTGAGTTTCTTCCGTTGGGCAACTACAAAGTGGAAGTTGCCGCCACGGGATTTAAGAAGACTGTGCAGACCGGCGTTGTGCTTGAAGTTGGTGTCGTGGCACACGCGGACGCGAAGTTGGAAGTTGGAGACGTGAATCAGTCGGTAACGGTCACGGCGGAAATGCCCGCGATGAACACCACTTCGGCGGATGTCGGACGCCTCGTTGAAAATAAAGAGATCATTGACCTGCCCATCGTGAACCGCAACGTTTACGCACTTCTCTCGCTGACAGCCGGCGTTGAATCAAATGCCAATAGCATCGTCCTCGGATATCCCGAACAACGCACCCTGATTAACGGCGGCGTCGATGGCGGCGCTGGTTCCGTCAGTTATTACCTGGACGGTGGCATCAACATGACTGGCCTGCGAAACACCGGAAACATTCTTCCGAATCCTGACGCAATTCAGGAATTTCAGGTCGAAACGAATAATTACAACGCGCAATATGGCAAAGCGTCCGGCGGAGTTGTTACCGTCGTCACCAAGTCCGGCACAAATCAGTGGCACGGCTCGGCCTTCGATTTTTATCGCGATACGGTGCTGAACGCCAATGTGTGGAATAACACGACGGGCATCAAGCCGCCGATTCACCGTAATCAATACGGCGGAACTGTTGGCGGTCCAATCCGAAAGGACAAAGACTTTGTGTTCTTTTCTTATCAGGGATTGCGCCAGCTAACCAGCAGCTTCCTGAACGGCGCAATCGTGCCGACAACGGCAGAACGCGCCGGAAATTTCAGCGCGGACGCGGCCATCCATGATCCCATCGTCAACGGACCAGCGTTCACCGGGAATCAAATTCCTACCAGCATCATGGACCCGACGGCGGCATACATCCTGAACCACTTCGTTCCTGTCGCTAATGTCGGCACCAACAAATGGCAGGGATTTATTTCCAATCCTTACAACACAGACGACGTTCTCGCGAAGTGGGATCACGCGCTGACGTCCAAGATGCGGTTGACCGCAACTTATTTTGAAACCAGCGGCACCAATTCAATTCCGGAAGGAAACGTTCTGTGGTCGCAACAAGCATTTACGTGGCGCCAACAAAACGTCAATGTGAGTGACACGTGGACCATCACTCCTTCCGTTGTAAATCAAACCTACCTCACCTACACGCGGAATTTTGGCGGACGAACCAATATTCCGGCTACTTCGCTCACAGATTTGAGCGTGCTTGCCGGGGGCACCGGACAACTTTTCAATATCCAGGGGACGAAAGACTTGCCCCAACTCGCGGTCTCAGGATTCTTCACACTGACTTCGGCGATCGCGGGTCCTCTGGCGGGCACGAATTACTATTCCATTCGCAACATCTCAAGTTCCACCAAGGGCCGTCACACCATAGCCTTCGGCGCGGAGCTTTCCTTGAACAAGGATGTTCAGCAGACGTTGCTGAATAACTACGGCGTCTTCACATTTTCCGGTTCGGGCGCACAATCCGCCGGGAATGCATTGGCCGATTTCGAGCTCGGATTGCCCAGCGCGATCTCGCAGGATTCTCCAATCACGCCGCGCACCAACACGTGGAACACCGGTCTATTCGTGCAGGACGATTATCACGTTCGCCCGAATCTCACTCTGAACCTCGGCGTACGCTGGGATATTCAGACGCCTCCAACCGATTCGCATAACCTCGAATCTACATTCGAGCCAGGTATCCAATCAAACGTGAACCCAACCGCGCCGCTCGGGGAATTGTTTCCCGGCGATCAGGGAATCACTCGCGGAATCATTCCGGTTCGTTTCCGGCATGTTTCTCCGCGCGTCGGCCTCGCTTGGGATCCGTGGAGTAACGGCAAGACGGTCATTCGCGCAGGCGGAGGAATCTTCTACGGAATGGTGTCCGGCAACGAATGGAATACAACTTCCAACTTCGAGCCGTTCGCCACTCGCCTGACATTCACCAACACCGGCAAGGCGCCAACTCTCACCGGCACCACATTGAGCGGCGGTCCGACGCTCACGAATCCGTACAACGGATTTGCGGCGCTTCCATTCCCCTACACCGGTCAGATCATTCCCGGCGGTTCGATCTACGGCGTGGCGCCGAATTTCCAGTGGCCCTACTCGTATCAGGCAAACGTCTCGGTTCAACGCGAGATCATTCGTGATCTCACCGTGACAGTGGCATTTGTCGGCCAGTACAGCCGCGATTTGCCATTCTCGCTCGACCTAAACTATCCGACGGCATGCGGATCTCCTGTGCCTGCCGGTTGCAGTGGCTCCGGCGCGAGCGTTCTCGGCCGTCGGCCATTTGACACCGGCACGCTCGGACAAATCTTCGTCCTGCAGTCCAACCAGAAAGCCAGCTACAACGGATTGCAAATCGTCGCGGCGAAACGGTTCTCTCATCACCTGTCCGTAAACAGTTTTTACATTTATAGCAAAACGCTTCAGAGCGTCGAGTTGCAGAACAACACCACGAATCCAACGGGCGCGGGGCAGATTCCGCAGGACTACCGCTTGCTCCCATTGGAAAAGGGCCGCGCGGACGACGACATGCGGCACCAGTTCGTAACCTCGCTCATCTGGCAACCCGACTACTACCGGGGCGATAACAAATACGTTCGCGGCGTCCTCAACGGTTGGTCACTTTCGCCAATCCTGACTTTCCACAGCGGCCTGCCGTTCACCGTCATCAGCAATAAGGATCAAAATCTTGACGGCCAAAGCGGCAACGATCGGCCCAATCAGTTGGCCGGAGTAAATCCCGTGCTCGATCCGCATCGCTCACGTACTGCGGTTGCCGCGCAGTGGTTCAACACTGGCGCCTTCGTGTTGAATCCTCTTGGCACGGACGGTGGCGTAGGCAGAAACACGCTTGACGCTCCGGGTTTCAAGGAAGTGGATATCGCTTTCTTCCGGAACTTCAAGATTTGGGAAAATGTTTCTCTGCAAACGCGCTTTGAGGCAACGAATCTCTTCAACTGGGTGAACCTCGGCACGCCGGGAAGCAGCGGTCCCTCAGCAGTCGCAGGTGGAGCGCCGGCATCTGCATCCTTCGGAGTAATCACAGGTTCAGCTGCGGCTCCGAACACGACTGGCCCATCGCGTCAGGTTCAACTCGGTCTCCGCTTGACCTTCTAGTTTCAAAGGAAGGCGCCGGACGCACATTCGCGGCTGCGCGGAATTGAAATAAATTCCGCGCAGCACGCGATTCATAAATCTCTCATATCAATTTTTCGGCAATGCGTCGCCGCAAGTCATAGAGTATTATTTTTAATCCAAACCGCTCCGCGAGAAGCATCCGGACCGTTTGGGAAATACAAAGGAGCATGAATGTCCACGCAAGCACAGGCCCATCAGCAAACTCTGGACCAGACATTGATCGATAAGATGGTTTTCCGCAAAACGAACGCCCACGCGGGTCGCCACATTTCCGTCAGCCCGGAAAACAGCACCATGAAGCATCTGGCCTATGGCCGCATCATTCTGAATTCATCCACGCCGTCTGTTTCTTTTTCCAACGGCAATCGCGAGACTGGCCTGATCTGTCTTTCGGGCGCCGCTACCGTGAAGACCGTCGGCACCGAAACGAAGCTCGCGCAATATGACGCCATCTATATTCCACGCGATTCTTCCGTGGAAGTTTCCACCGATTCCGCCGTCGATATCGCCGAATTTTCTTCCGACGTCGAAAAGAAATATCCGTTGCAGATTGTTCGCTACGCCGAAATTTCAAAAGATTCCGGCATGAAGTTCGATGCAGGCGGCCCGGCCTCCTCGCGACACCTAAACATGGTCATCGCGAAAAATGTGGAAGCCGGACGCCTCGTTGCGGGCTTCACCCACTCCGATCCCGGCAACTGGACGAGCTGGCCTCCGCACGAACATGAAAAAATGTTGGAAGAACTTTACGTTTATTTTGACATGCCCGCGCCGGCCTACGGCATTCAGCTCGTCTACAACAACACGGAATATCCGGAGCTTGTCACCGTCGTGCGCGATGGCGACGCGGTCCTCATGCCCAGTGGCTACCATCCAAACGTTTCCGTTCCGGGCCATCCCATCGCATTTCTTTGGGCGATGGCTGCGCATCGCGAAGTGGAAGACCGGCAATTCGGCGTAGTGAATGTGCAGCCCGGTTTTGATAAAAGCGGCTCCGGCCTCGAAGCTGGACAAAAAAAGTAGCCGAGATCGCCATGGCATCTAGTTCACACACCACAAAAACCCGGCGCACTACTCTCACGAAAGAAGCCAGTGTGATTCTCGATAAATTTAATTTGGAAGGAAAGAACGCACTCGTCACCGGATCCGACAAAGGACTCGGCGCGGGCATCGCTCGCGCTCTAGCGCAGGCCGGCGCCAACATCGCTTTCCACGCGCGCACCACAGCTCCGCAAAAGTTGATGGACGAAGTCCGCGCGCTCGGCAGAAAAACTTGCTTCGTCGCAGGCGACCTTTCCGATTCCGAAGCCTGCTCGCATCTGATTACAGAAACCGTTCGCGAACTCGGCTCTATCGACATTCTCGTGAATAACGCCGGAACAATCCGTCGCGCGCCTATCGCAGAATTTTCTCAGGACGATTGGGACCATGTAATCGCCGTAAATCTCACCGCCGTGTTTCATCTTTCACGCCTCGCCGGAATTCACATGCTTCAGTTCGGCAAGGGCGGAAAAATTGTGAACATCGCTTCCCTGCTTTCGTTTCAGGGCGGCATCCTTGTACCTTCCTATGCAGCCGCGAAAGGCGGCGTCGCCCAATTGACGAAAGCTCTCGCGAACGAATGGGCCGCAAAAGGAATCAACGTCAACGCGATCGCGCCGGGATATATGGTCACAGACAACACAGAGGCGCTGCGCAACGATCCTCAGCGCAGCAAACAAATTATGGATCGCATCCCTGCAAGCCGCTGGGGCGATCCCAGCGATCTCGCAGGCGCCGCGGTATTTCTATGTTCATCGGCCAGCGATTATATTCACGGACAAGTTTTGGCGGTAGATGGCGGCTGGCTCGGCCGGTAATTCAAAGAGGAGTCGAATTTTCATGACCAAACAAGCCACGGATTTCCCCGATCTCGTCGTCTTCGAGCACGCGAACTCCAAATCTACATTTCCTGAGCCCGGCCTCACCCGCCGCGTGCTTTCACACAACGACAAACTATTTGTCGCCGAACACAAAATGGAAAAAGGTTGGTCCGGCGCGCTGCACAGTCACCCGCACGATCAGGCGGTATACGTCGTCAGCGGCAAAATTCGCGTGAAGTCACAAGGGAAAACTTTTGATCTCGGCGCGGGTGACACATTCGTAGTTCGCGGCGGCATCGAGCACGGCGCGTCCGCCATCGAAGAATCCGTCGTCGTGGACGTCTTCACGCCCTGCCGCGAAGACTATATTCTCTAGCTCGCGCGCCGGCCATTGCAGATTTCGTAGGGCGGGTCTGTTTATCCTGAGCGAAGTCGAAGGGTGACCCGCCCGCCACAATTACAAGAAACCGTGGGAAGCCAAAATCGAATGAAGAAATCCTTCACAGTTATTGCGGCGTGCCTGCTCCTCGTTGCTTTTGGCGAGCCTGCTCACGCGCAATCGCACATCAAAGTTATCAAAATTTCGGTCACAAATCCTTCAGGCACTCAGCGAAACGCTGAAGACGTCGTCCTCTCCGTCGCCGCGCTTAAAAAAATTGCTCCCGACTTTGCGCCCGCTTCGGTCATCATCACCACGAGCAACGCCGCCACGATCGCAGAGGACGCAGCGACGCTCGAAACTCAGGAACTTCCTTCTCAGGTTGATGATCTCGACGGCGACCACAAAGCCGACGAACTCGTCTTTCAAATTGACTTGAAACCGCGCCAGACTCGCATCGTTTCCATCTGCTATGGCGATGAACCCACCATCCTTCGCTTACGCAGCGACTATCCGCAGCGCACCGACGCGGCTTTCAACATAAAATTTGACGGCCTCGGCTGGGAATCCGAGCGCAACGCGTGGCGAATTTATTTCGACGCGCGCAACGCCATCGACCTTTACGGAAAACGCCGCCCCACATTGCAATTGCATTTGTACGGCACTCCCGATTACGTCTACCACGATGAATCGCCCGAGGGCCGCGACATCTATGACGTTGCCGACGCGCTCGGTATCGGCGCAGTCGGCGCATGGGTCGACGGCAAACTCGTTAAGGTTGCCGAAGTAAAAGAACGCAAGTGGCGAATCATTTCCGCCGGTCCGGTGCGCACCATTGTTGAATTGGAATATGGCGGCTGGTCCGTCGGCGGCAAATCCGTAACTCTACACTCGCGTATGACTCAGTGGGCCGGTGAACGTGGCTTCACGCACGAAATTTTCACCGATAATTCCGCGGACGGCGTCACCTTCGTCACCGGACTTCGACGGATGCAAACCATCTCTCCAATTTTTTCTGTCGCACAACATTTCGGCGAAATTACTTCGCTCGTCACGTGGGGCGAACAAGTCGTGATCCCCGGTGCGAATCAACACACTTCTGTTCCCGGCCAAAATTTGGGATTGGCTGTGCTCACGACCGCGCCCGCGAAACTCGTCACCGAAGATCCGGCAAATCATCTCGTTCAAATTACGCTGGCCGCGCATCGCGCAAGTTGGTACGTGATGGCCGCGTGGGATCAGGAAGGCACCAATCGCCGCGTCGGCTACGGAAACTCAAAAGAAATGGGCGATGCCGCCTCCTCCTACGTTTTGCCGCCGGACGGGATCACCACGCAATCCGGTTTCATCGACGCGGTAAAAGAACAAGCCGGCCGAATGAGCGCCCCCGCAAATATCACAATTATTTCCCAATCGGCTACCGCGCAATCCGCGCCGCCGGATACTCTCGTCCCCACCGCGAAAAAAACCGCGCAGCAAGCAATTAATCTTCTCCGCGCAGAAATTGACGCCACCGCAAAAACCTGGGAGCCAATTCTTTCCGCCGCGTCTGCCGGATCAATCACGTATGGCAAAGGCGCCGGATATTTCACCGAGGGAAATAATTCCACCGGCGAGTGGAAATCCCAACAAGGTTATTACTGGACGGGAAGTTTCTGGATGGCCGAACTCTGGCGCATGTATTCGCACACGAAAGATGAAAAATATCGCCGCTGGGCCGAACTGTGGGGCGCGCCCTTGTTCGGCCAGGAAATGTTGCAGAATCACGATACCGGATTCCTTTATTTCTACTCGGATGCGCTTGGCTATGACGTGACTCACACGCCCGCGCAACGCGAAAGCGCTCTGCGCGCCGCTCAACGCCTCTCCGATATGTACAATCCCACCACGCATCTCATCGCGTCGTGGCAGGTGAATGGCGACGACACAATCATCGACACGATGATGAACTTGCAGCTTCTCTTTTGGGTCAGCAAAGAAACTCACGACGCGAAATGGCGGGACATCGCGCTTCAACACGCGCTCCGAGCTTCCGATTGGCTCGTGCGCCCTGACGGTTCCGTGATTCAGTCCGTGCACTACAATCCCGGCGACACGCGCCAGGCTTTTCCCATGGGCAGCGGAGCCGCAAACGCTTCAGCGTGCGCACGCCAATTCCAAGTAACTCCGCGCCCGGCGAAAAAGTCTTCACGCACACGCATCAAGGCTTCGCAGCAGACACAAGCTGGGCGCGCGGCACCGGCTGGGCGCTCTACGGATTCACCGCAGCCTACGCCGAAACGCATGACGCGAAAACTTTGGACACCGCGCAGCGCGTAGCAGATTTCGTAATCAATAATTTGCCCGATGACGGCGTCCCCTGGTACGACTTCGGCGACGAAGGCGTCCATTTCCGCAATCGCGACACTTCCGCCGCAGCAATTATCGCCTCCGGCCTGTTGCGTCTTTCCGAAGTGACTCCCGACAAAACTCGCGCGCAAAAATATCGCGAACAAGGCGAACGCATCACGCAATCCTTAATCGATCACTATCTAACTCCCGTCGGCGCAAATGATTCCACACCGCCCGGAGTTCTGCGCCACGGCTCCGTAACGCGCCCGAACGACGGCGCATTAATTTACGGCCAATATTATTTGCTGGAAGCGTTGCTGTGGTTGGACGAACACGCCGCGACGAAATGAACTATCGAAAGGCATCAATGAATCGCACGCACAAAAAAATGTGGTCAGCCTGCGCAGCAGCCACCGTAATTCTCGCGTCATCACTCGCGATCGCCGCCCCAGCCAAGCCGCCGCAAAATTCACCAACAGCGAACGCCCAAATCTCCACCGCCGATCTCGATCGCGAAATCCGCGATCTTCTCACGCGAGACATCACTGCCCACATCGCCGACATTAAATCTCTAGACCCGCCGCAGGAACGCGTAGTCGGCGCGCTAACCACTGGAGATTTTTCCTGGGGTACATTCATGCGCGCCGTTGCCGCCTACTCCGAACTTTCCGGCGCGAAAACAATCGCAGGCCGCGACGTTCCCACGCTCATCGGAAAAATCGGCCTAATCGAATCCCGTCAGGGCGGCAAGACTTTCGCGCAACTTTACGCCGCATTAGCTCTCAGACACTTCGGCACCGATCTATCGAAAAATGCCGTCTGGCAATCTCTCTCTCCCGACGAACAAAAATCCTGGCGCTCGCTTCTCGATCCCGCCCGCTTCTACAATCGCGAAACGCATCAGGTAATCAATCTCCCGCAAAATTATTTCGGCGTCGCCGCGCGCATCGCTACTATGGATTTCCAGCTCGGCATCATCTCCGACCGCACTTACGTCGACGATATTCTCGAACGCGCTGCGCAACAATTCGTCAGCGGCAGCCTCTACTCCGATGACGCGCTTCCCGCCGGCCGCTACGATCGTTACTCGAATGAATACGCGCGTTACATTTATGAAGCCGCCGAAAATGTCGGACGTAAAGACATCATGTCCGCGCTCGAACCAACTCTGAAAACTCAAATGCGCCTGTGGTGGGATTTACTTCAGCCCGATGGTTACGGCTACGCGTGGGGCCGCAGCCTCGGCGCCATCAGTTATATGGACACGATGGAAATCGTCGCCTTTGACGCAAAGCATCCGCAATTTCGTCCCGCGCCGTTGCAGGAATTAGCCGGCGCGTATTACAACGCGTGGGAATGGCTGCGGCATGACGTGCAACCCGATCGCCATCTGCTCAACGTTTTCGGTTTCGGCCGCGGCGATTACAGCTACATAAATCCCCAGCGCGAATGGCAGCAGACCACCGCCTTCATGGGCAAAGCCATCGGCGCCGATCTCGCCTTCATGCCAATAATGAAGCAAGAAAATATTTCCACGTTCTCCACAGAAATAAAATTACCGAATGTCGCGCGCTTTGAATTTTTCCGCAAAGGCGAACGCCCCTCCGGCGTCTGGCTCGTGCGTCAAGGCGCATTCAGATTCACTTTGCCCATCGTCACCGGCACGCAACCCGGAATTTCAGATTACTTACCCGCGCCATACGGACTTCCCGGCTTCGCCGCTCCCGTCGAGCAATTCGTTCCGGTCATGACTCCCTACATCGAACTCGAAGACGGCCGCGTAATCGTCGCAGGCGATTGCGCCGACGAAATTTTCCCCGCCGGCGACGGCCAAAGCATTCGCGCCGTATGGAAACACTTCGCGCAACTAGGTATGAAGTCCGGCCAAACAACAGATCCTGGATTCTCAACAGAAGTGAATTGGAAAATCGAAGGAACAACAATCGTCCGCACCGAAACAATCACGGCAACAAAACAAATAAAAATCCGCCGCTTCTGGCTAATCGTTCCCACATCCGGCGATCACAGTTCCACGCGCTTTGAAAATAATATTCGCACCGACCAATTCGATTCCTCCGAAGGAACCGTTGAAGCCAGCGTAACTTCCACTGACGTTCCGCTCACCGCGTCCATCGTCGCCACCGGCAACAGCAATCTAGGCAAAGGAAATCGTGCCGCAGTTCCGCTCTATCTCCAACTCGACGCAAAAAACGTAACGCTCCAACCCGGCAAGCCAATAAAATGGACTCTCCGCCTCAAATCGCTGCCGTCTCAAAAACCAGACAGCACAATTCCAACCATCAAACCAAATCCAGACGTCCTTCACTGAGAAAAACTCGCGCGGCGAAAGGTAGCACCGACACTCCTGTCGGTGCAGGTCTCTTCGCAATTAAAGGAATTTCAAGTAGGAAAAACTCAGGCAAGAAAAAAACGTGGCGGAGAGAGTGGGATTCGAACCCACGGTAGAGTTTCCCCTACACACGCTTTCCAAGCGTGCTCCTTAAACCGCTCGGACATCTCTCCGTTTCAGTGCAACCAATGTAACAGAAGTCCGCGCGCCGCAGAAACGGATGCGCTCACGTCCGCTCCCTCACAAAATAACTACTATCAGTAATAGGAGACGACGCAATTGCATCCCGTCGCCCACCAGTGTACAAATCACTTCGCCGCTGCACCGAAATAATTCCGGCTCAGGAGCCATTTGATGAACACAGTTCGCATACGCTTATTTTTGGTTTTGCCGCTGGCCATCGCCGTCGCAGTTCTCGCCAATGGCTGCAAAAAAAGTGAATCCGCCGGCGGAGTCAAAGAAACTCGCGTCGCCCTAAAAACCAGCCTTCCCGCCGGATCCGATCCCTACACCGCCAAATCGCTCACCTTCGCGGAATTCATTTCTATTCCCGAGCCGCCCGGCGTCACAAAAAATGATCCGCGCTATGACAAGCAACGCATTCCGGCGTTCTCAAATCCTCTTGGCGTGAAAGAAGGCGACGTCGTCAGCGTGAAAGGCTACATCCACATCGTCACTCTCATGGGCGATGGCGACTACAATATCCGCCTCACCGCCACGCGCGATTCCGCGGACAACTACATCTCCAGCGAAATTCCCGATGACGATGACGTGGCCGACAAATCCCTCCGCCCAAAAGTGATTGCCGTTCGTGAATTCATCAAGTCGCACATGCTGCAAGGCAAAGACCCCTCGCGCCAGGGCACCAATGTTGCCGAGCCGGCATACATCGAACTAACCGGCCAACTTTATTTTAGTGACAATCACGTTGGTGATGCACCCGCCGCGGATAAACAAGGTACGCATCGCGCCACAAGCTGGCAGATCCATCCCGGGCTGGGAATCGCGTTTAATACGGAAACAACACACTAGTCCGCCGCGCATTTTCACTTCGTAAAAATAAACTCAGCGCCAAAGCTGCGCGCAGGCCCCGACTTTGCTACACTTCTCGGGCCGCACTTCTGTTTTCGGCTCCGGGGTGGTGCAATTGGCAGCACACAGGCCTTTGAAGCCTAGAATCTTGGTTCGAGTCCAAGCCCCGGAACCAAATCTTTCCACGTAGCGATGCCGATATAGGGGCGCTGCTTGCTGTTTATCCCCAGCGTAGTCGAAGGACAGCTTCAACCGATTTCGCGGCTAAACATTGCTCTGCGAACCGGAAAACGATACGCTTCTATTCGTTAAGGCAAAACATCGACGCCAAATGTCATGAACCCAGAAGTCGTCACCCTCGGAATTGTCTGGTACATCGCCTTCCTTTTTTCCACCGTCTGCCACGAAGGCGCGCACGCTCTCGCCGCAAAGTGGGGCGGCGATCTAACCGCGTTCCACGGCGGTCAGGTCTCGCTCAATCCGATTCCCCACATTCGCCGGTCGCCCATCGGCCTGTTGGTCGTCCCGCTCATTTCCTACGCTTGGGGCGGATGGATGATTGGCTGGGCCAGCGCTCCCTACGATCCCGAATGGCAGCAACGGTATCCACGTCGCGCCGCATGGATGGCGCTCGCTGGTCCCGCTACAAATTTTATTCTGATGATTCTCGCGGCCATTGCAATCCGTATTGGCCTCGCCACCGGATGGCTGCACGTCCCGGAAAGTTTCGGATTCTCGCACATCACCGAACTCGCGAACGGCACAACAAGTCTCGTTACCACCTTCATCAGCATCATGTTCGTCTTAAATCTGCTGCTGGGCACTTTTAATCTACTGCCGGTGCCGCCGATGGACGGCAGCACTGGAATCACCGTATTCATGGGACCGCGCACCGCGCTTCGTTTCATCAACTGGTCCCGTCAGGGACAATTCGCATTGCTGGGATTGGTAGCCGCATGGTACGGATTCGGTTATATCTTTTCGCCTGTGCTCACGTTTGCTATACGAACGCTCTATTTCGGCCTTCTTCGGTAAAATTCCATGCTTCACCGCGCGGTCTGAAGAACATCCACTTTTGAACAGTCTGCTACAGCATGTTCCCCGTAGCATCTACAAGGAATGACCGATTTGGGCCGACCCGGTTCCTCGTTATCGTGGGTATGCCTGAGACAGGTTCATTGGGCGCGTAATTAATTTTTCTGAGTAGCGTGCCATTGGAGGATCGAAATGGAAAAAATGACCAAAGCAGAAATGCCCACATCGTTCGGCGTTTTCAGTCCCACGGGACACATCATGATCGCCCTTGAAAGCGAAGTGGTCGCCCGCAAAGCGCGGCAAACTCTCATCGACGGCGGAATCTCCGCCGACAAGATCACCTATTACGGCAGCGCAGAAGCACTTTCACAAATCGAAGGAAGCCGCGAATCGGACAATAAAATTTTTCAGCTCGGCCAGGAAGAAGAAAAGGTCAAGCGCTACACGGAACTCGCAAAACAAGGTTGCGGATTCGTCGTCATTTACGCGCCTTCGGACGACGAAACAAAAAACGTAATGGAAATTGTCCGCCCGCTGAAGCCAAAGTTCGCGGAAAAATATAACCTGTTAACTCTCGAAGAACTCGCGTAACGATCTCCATTACATTGATCTTCGTCAATGCAATCCCCGGCGTTCGTAAGCGCGCCGGGGATTATCGTGTCTGCCACGCACCCAACCACGTGAAAGTCGTTCTTACGTATACAGCACATCTCTCGGCCTTCCTTGCATCACATTTCGTGAAATCGGCATCAATATATGTGTGGCATACGAGCGCTTGAGAGTGATTCAGATCGGGACACCTGTTCATATACGTCTGCATCGAATGGATGCAGCGTGTCGAGCACGTTTTTTAAGCCCTGCGTTTTCAACGCTCCACGCCGCCGCGGAACGGCCACCTGTCTGCACTTATAACGGGCAGGAGCAACGGGCCAATGAGCACACAAGTAATGGCGGCAACCAGCTACCGGGTGGAAACTTCGGGCTGGGATGTGGACGAAAACTTTTTCGTCGAGAAAACGGATTTGGAATGGTCCGAGGAAGAAAAAACAATTCATCTGCAGCATCCGGTTCGCAAGGGCACGGTAGTGTTCGTGCGATTGATGGGAACGGAAGCGCAGGAAAACGCTTTTCCGGTCGCGTATCAAGCGGCAGCGGTCACATACCGAACGCACGAGCGCTGCTACGACGTTTCGCTCATGCAAATGTTGCCACGCACTCACGCCGGATGACCGGCGAATTTATCGCCAAAATAGGAGGGACCATATGAACTCTCATGGCTCTGACGTCAACCAACTAAAATTGCTGAACGCGTGGGACAATATCTGCCGCCAGAGTGGCTGCAGCGCGGAACAATTACGCGAACTGCACTGGCTGCGCCCGGACGCGGAAATTGACGCTACATTTTTTCAGGAATTAAGCCCCACGCAGGAACTTGAACTCGAAGACGTCGCGATGTGGCTCGGCCAAACACCGGTCCGTCCGCTGAATTAACCAACGGTCTGTCGATCGTCAATCATTCAACCCGTTCCGTTTTGGCGTCAACAAACTTAGAATTCATGCCAAAACGGAACCGGCCCGCACGATTTTCATGAAACAAATCGGCAATTATTACCGGCGGCGAGAAATATCTCGCACGCCCATTGTGAAACACTTCCACCGTAATCACTTTCATCGATTAGGCTTACATCCGATTCAGCGGACGAATCGTCGTCCTTCCGCCACACATTTCATCGAAACGGAACACTTCACTTCGCTTTTGGCACGCCTATTGCCTCTACATGACGCATGAGCTCAACACTTACGAAGCCAAATGAATCAGAAGTACTCGTCACGCGCAGCAATTTTATGGTCTGCGTCGTCGATGACGAGCCCGCAATGGTGGATATGTTGCTTGCATCGCTTCACTCTCTCGGTTATGACGCGGTGGGAACCAGCGATCCACTCGAAGCGCTCGCTCACATCAAATCCGGCCGATGCCGCGTTCTGATCTCCGATATCAAAATGCCCAAGATGGACGGGCGCGACCTACTCGATCAGGCATTGAAAATTGATCCCGGCGTTCACGTCATCCTTATGACCGGCTATTACTCGCTCGATTCCGCGGTCGACGCAATTCGCCGCGGTGCCGCCGACTATCTTTCCAAGCCAGTCGATCGCAACCGTCTGAAAAAAACTCTCGATGAAATCGGCGATCTCTTCAATCGCCGTCACCGAATCCGCGAACTCGAAGGGCAAATGCTTCAGGACCTAAATTTCCACGGAATCATCGGGAAAAGCCCTGTGATGCTGGAAGTCTTCGATCTCGTTCGCAAAGTCGCCAAGCACTACACCAACGTCTTAATTTCCGGTCAGACCGGAACCGGCAAAGAACTCGTCGCGCAGGCGCTCCATCAAATGAGTCCCGTCTCTCAACAACGCTTCGCCATCTGTAATTGTTCGGCCTTGGTGGATACTCTCCTCGAAAGCCAGCTCTTCGGACACATCCGCGGCTCCTTCACTGGCGCCACCGACACGCGCCCGGGGCTATTCGAGTACGCAAACGGCGGGACTGTCTTTCTGGATGAAGTGGGGGAAACTTCTCTCGCCATGCAATCTAAACTCCTGCGCGTAATTCAGAATCGCGAAATTCAGCGCGTCGGCTCGCCTGAAGTCCGTCACGTGGACGTGCGTTTAATCGCCGCCACCAATCGCGATCTCCGCGCCGAAGTTTTAGCAGGAAGATTCCGCGAAGATCTCTACTACCGCCTCAGCACCATTCAGATTCGCGTACCCACACTCGTCGAACGTCTGGAAGATATTCCGCTCCTCGTACAATTCTTTTTGAAAAAATACAATCGCGCTTACAACAAACAAATTCAGGGACTCACCCGCCGCGCGCAAACCGTTCTTCTGCAACACGCGTGGCCCGGCAACGTCCGTGAACTTGAAAATGTAATTTCCGGCGCCGCCATTCAAACCGTCGGCGAATTTATTGACGTTGACGATCTACCGGAACAATTGCGAATTCCCACGGCGCGCGCCGAAGCACAAAATGAAAGCTGGCGCCCGCTGCCGCTGGACGAAGTCCGCCGCATTCACATTCACCGCGTCCTCGAAATGAGTCACGGCAATCGCGTTCGCGCGGCACAATTGCTTGGCATCGGCAGAACCAGTTTGTATCGCTATCTGAAGAGGGCAAACCGGTCGTCAAAAAGCAACGCCGCGGCATAAGAGATCAGCAATCCATGAGTAAGTACGTTTGATTTTGCCAAACGTGCGGTTTTCGCGCACTGTTTCAAACGTGAACATGTTTTCCGCTTTGAAACTAAAAACCGTTCTTCAGCCGAATGAGACCGCCTGATTTCAACGCACCACGCGCTGAAAATTGGCCCGTTGCGTGCACCAACTAAGTCTGTTGGACCCTCAACCGAATAACGGAAAAAGCGATATGACCGTGCAAATCAATTGGGCCAGTCTTTCGAGCGAAACACTCGAAGACCGGCGCGACGGCAAACGCATCAGCCTTCGATTCGGATTGGAAGTTTCCGGCACGGACGCCGCCGGAGCGGTTTTCCACGTTCACGGACGCACCCGCAACGTCAGCCATCACGGCTGCTGCTTTGAAGTGGCGCGCCCCATCGTTCAAGGGGAAAAGCTGGAGCTCAAAGTGATCCGGCACAACAGCGCAGGCGAAGAAGAATCCACGGAAGCTCTGCCATTTCGCATGCAGTGGGTCGTCAAAGAAAGTGAACTCTGGGTAGCCGGCGCAGAAATGGTCAAGCCCGAAGCCCCATGGGGCATCTCCTTCCCAGAAAAACCCGTATCCACAAAATTCTGATCGCCAGTCATGTGTTGCCGGCATTCGCCGAAGCCGGGGCCTTCTGCAAGTTCCAATCCATACCACTTCGGTGTGTCCCGACGCCCTCCTAGCGTGTGGGGTCTTTGACGTTGCCGTTGACCTCATCCTGCGGCGAACCGATCAGGTTCGCCGCATCGAAAGATGTCCGGCGTCGCACTTCGACGCCGGCGTCTGACCCCTTTTCCTCAGCCCCACCCCCGGCTATAAATATGCCCCAAAACTGTGCAATCTCTGGGCACACTCATATGAATATCAAAACAAACGACTTACAACCCTATTGTTTTGATATTCTTAACGCGATCTGCGCCCGTAAGTCCTTTGTTTTGATATTCTTGACAAAAACAGGGGGGAGGGGGTACCCCCCTCAACATAGACAGACAGCTCTGGTCGAAAAAACGCCCAAAATCCAATCTGGCACAGTAGCTAACCAGAACTCCCTCCAACTTTTTCGCAAGTCCAGAACATCCCGCCGGGGTTAAATAAGTGAAGCGGGAATCATCCAATGCAAACTCATTTATCAAAAAGATCCACGCGAATCGCCACGCTCCTAATTCTATGCGCGAGCATCGCAGTGTCCGTCCGCGCGCAAGCACCCCACGGCAGCGCCGAACAAATTTTATTCGACGCCGCAAATCGCGAACGCTCCGCGCAAAGATTACATCCTCTCCGCTGGGACAATTCTCTCGCTAACGGCGCGCGTCAACACGCGCAGCGCATGGCGCAACAAAATATTCTTTCGCATCAACTTCCCGGCGAAGAAGATTTCAAAGCCCGCGCAATTCACGCCGGTGCGCGCTTCAGTTCTCTGGCAGAAAATATCGCAGAAGGTTCTGACGCCCCGGGAATTCACATGCAGTGGATGAACTCTCCGCCGCATCGCCAAAACTTGCTGGATCCAAAACTGGATTCCATCGGCATCGCGGTAGCCGAACGCAAAGGTGAAATGTTCGCCGTAGAAGATTTTTCATTGGCCGTAGCAGATCTCACGCTCGAAGAGCAGGAACTTCGAGTCAGCGCAATCCTCATCGACAAGAATCTCCGCGTGATGAATGACGTTCGCGGCGGCGGAATCACAGACGCCCGCGCAATGGTGAATGAAGCGCGCAACGCCTGCGCCCAAACCGGAAAATTCGTCGGCACACGGCGCAATTCTTTTCTAGTTCGCTTCACCACCGCCGATTTGTCTCATCTTCCCGATTCGCTCACACAGCAACTCCGCAAAGGCGAATTCCATAACGCAGCCGTCGGCGCATGTCGCCCGGTAGACAACTCCAGCTTCAGCAATTACCGCTTGGCAGTTTTGCTTTACGATTAAAAACCACAAAATCCTGCAAACTTTTTCGTCGGCTGACGAGTATCGAGCGCGTGTGCTAGACTTCGCGAAGCAGTTTTGCATTTCTTAAACGAAACGTGAGACTGCCGATGCGTGGAACTTCGGGCTCTGTGCAACGATTCCCCGCGAACCCCGCCAGGCCCGGAAGGGAGCAACGGTAGCGGGATCACGCTCGTGTGCCGCGGAGTACCCGAAGTTCCTCTCATCGTCTTTTATTTTTTAGCGCTGAGCGGTTTTCCTAGAAAAGTTCATGGCTGACTCAAAAACAAATTCGGCAGCCCGATACAAAAACAAGTTATCAGGTCATCGCGCGAAAATAGCGCCCGCAAACTTTCGCTGACATTGTCGGCCAGCAGCACGTGACACGCACGCTCGCGAATGCGATTCGCACCAATCGCGTCGCGCACGCGTATATTTTTTCCGGCGCTCGCGGAGTGGGAAAAACCACCACCGCGCGCATTCTCGCGAAAGCGCTGAACTGCGTGAAAGGTCCGACCGCCGACTCCCTGCAACGAATGCGATTCCTGCCGCGAAATTACCGCCGGCAATTCCATGGACGTGATCGAAATTGACGCCGCCTCCAATCGCGGCATCGATCAGATTCGCGAACTGCGCGACATGGTCCGCTACGCGCCGGCCGGCGGACGCTACAAAGTCGTCATCCTCGACGAAGCGCACATGCTCACCGACGAAGCTTCCAACGCGCTGCTGAAAACTTTGGAAGAGCCGCCCGACCGCGTGATTTTCATCATGGCCACCACGCGAGCCGAAGAACTGGTCGAAACGATCCGTTCGCGCTCGCAGCATTTTCATTTCCGCGCGCTGACGTTTGCGGAAATTAACCGGCGCGATCGAGCGAAATCGCAAAAAAAGAAAATCTGAAAACCGATCCCGGAGCGCTCGGCGTGATGGCGCGCGCGGCCGAAGGAAGCCTGCGCGACGGGCTTTCGCTTCTCGAACAGGCGCGCGCGTATTGCGGCGCGGAATATTACGGACGCAGCAAGTCCGCGAATTGCTCGGCGTCGTTCCCGAAGAAGCGCTCGGACGAACTTGATCGACCGCCATCGGGCAGCAATCCGCCGAACGCGTTCTGGGCCTGGTTCACCGTTTCCTAGCAGAAGGCCAGAACCTGCAGCACTTCTGCCGCGAAGCGATTCGCCATTTCCGCAATTTGCTGGTCGCACAAGTTTGCGGCGCCGATTCCGAATTGATCGCCGCGCCGCCGGACGAGCGCCCGCGAACTTGCGCGCGCGGCCGCGTTATTCAGCGAAGAGGATCTCACGCGCTATTTTCAAATCCTGCTGCGATACCGACGACGATCTGCGCCGCAAGCCCGATCCGCGGCTCCATCTGGAAATGGGCCTGCTGCGAATGGTGAACGCCGCGCGTCTTGCGCCGCTGGAAAAAGTTTTGGCGGAATTAAACGGCGAAGGCGGTCCGCGCGCGTCCGCAACACATTCAGCAACGCCTGTTCCGTCACGCGCATCAAGTTCGTCCGCATCCTCCGCAGGAATTTCCGGCGCGACTGCGCACGAAACTCCGCACAGCGTCAACGCCATCGCCGCGCACTGCGGAGCAAGTCCATTTCCGCCACCGCAAAAGCATGGACATCCCGCACAGCAAGTTCGCGGCGTTACAGATGATCCTACAATTCTGTCGCTCAAGCCGCAGCAGCCGCCGGAGAAATTGTTGATTCGACCGTAGTTGAACGAAACGCCTGAAAAAGAACCGCCACTCGCTCGCGCCGCAGCTGCGTCGTCCTGCAACGCGACGAAATTCCGAGTCCGCAAGTGGAAACCGGCGTAATCGCGACGTCTGTAAATAAAAGTGTCACAGCTGCCGAAAATATTATTCGCGCGGCAGTCCACGCGAGCGGCATCGACTCCGCGCAATGGTGGACGCGATCAAGCTCGCCATTCAACAGAAACAAAGATTTCTTCGGAACTTGTAGAGCACGCGCACAAATGGGAACTAGAAGGCAGCGAGCTGCGATTATATTTCTCGAACGCCAGCAGAACTCTCGCGCAAATGTTGGAATCTCGCGAGCCTCTTGAAAAATTGCGCACCATCGTCAGTGACGTCACACACTCCGCGCTCCGCGTCTGTGTTAGAATGGATTCAACGGTGGAGACTTCAACAGTTCGCGCAACAGGGGCCACTTCAGTGCCGCGCGAACAAATTGAAAATGATCCGATCGTTCGGGGAATGCTGGAGCGATTTGGCGGCCAGATCACCGAAGTCAAGCGCCGGGGCGGGGGTTAGGCCATGGAAGTCAAAGCGCTGCAACAAATGCTGACGCAGTTCAAGCAGATGCAGGAGAGTCTGCAGCAGCAGGTGAACTCCGTAAACGTGGAAGCTTCGGCCGGCGGAGGAATGGTCGTCATACAAATGAACGGCCAGAAAATTGTCACCTCGGTGCGCATCGAGCCGGAAGTTTTTGCCGGAAAAGATCAGGAAATGTTGCAGGATTTAATCACCGCGGCGTTTAATGACGCGAGCCGCCGTGTGGACGAAGAACTCGCTCGTCAGGTTAAGAACCTCAGCGGAAATATTCCCGGCCTCGCGGGAATGAAAATCCCCGGACTATTTTGAACAAATTTTTGTTGTGCAATTGTTTGCCATACAATGTTTCGCCGTCGCGAATTTTTCTCGTAATCGTTGGTCGAATGACGCAAGCAAATTCCCTTTCGCCAGTGGACTCCCATGCCTGATTTCGCCGCGCCCATTTCTCGTTTAATTGATGAACTGAAGCATCTGCCCGGCATCGGCCAGAAAACCGCGCAGCGCCTCGCATTCCATCTGTTGCGCGCGAAGCCTGAAGAAGCAATGGCGCTCGCCGACGCAATTCGCGACGCGAAACAAAATATTAAATTCTGCTCGGTCTGCAATAACATCACCGACGCCGATCCCTGCTTCTATTGCACGTCTGCCACGCGCAACCACAAAACAATTTGCGTGGTGGAAGAACCCATCAACATTATGGCCATCGAAAAAACGCGCCAGTTCGGCGGCCTATATCACGTGCTCGGCGGATCGCTCTCGCCGCTGCAAGGCATCGGCCCGGATCAACTGAAAATAAAAAGTTTAATTGAACGTATGAAGGGGCGGGCACGGAAGAAATTATCATCGCCACAAATCCCACTGCCGAAGGCGAAGCCACCGCCGTTTATTTATCCAAACTGCTCAAGCCGCTCGGCGTTCGCGTCACGCGCATCGGCGTCGGCATTCCGGTAGGCTCCGATCTCGAATACGCCGACGAAGTCACCATGATGAAAGCCATGGAAGGCCGCAGAGATCTGTAGCACACGCGCGATTGCCATTTCGCCGGAGTGAAAATTGAAGCTCAGCTTCTCCACCGCCATTCAAGCGGACGCGCCTGAACTGGCCGCTTTGCACACCGCCGCGAACGAAGATCTCACACAGCGTTTCGGACAAGGCAGGTGGTCAACAGTCGCCACGGAAAAAGGTATTCTCTTCAACATGCGGCACGCCCGCATAATCATCGCGCGAAAAGGCAAACGGATTATCGGCACGCTGCATCTACAAACCAAAAAGCCGTGGGCGATCGACGTTTCCTATTTCACGCCGGTGAAAAAAGCGATTTATCTAGTCGGCATGGCCGTACTTCCCGCGATGCAAAAACAAGGCATCGGCCGCGCGCTACTCGAAGAAGCCACAAAGCAATCTCGCGAATGGCCAGCCGACGCAATCCGCCTCGACGCATGGGACGCAGTAGCCGGTGCGGGTCCGTTCTACGCCAAATATGGATACCGCGAAGTTGCGCATGTCGTGTACAAGACTGCTCCGCTTATTTATTTTGAGTTGGTACTCGAGTCAAAAGACGTTGGGAAAGATTAAGGGACGGCATTTAGACAGTGGACTTATTCTCGCGCATGACGGCAACGAGCGCGAACCCCGC
This sequence comes from uncultured Acidobacteriota bacterium, assembly GCA_963778235.1. Taxonomy (GTDB): domain Bacteria; phylum Acidobacteriota; class Terriglobia; order Acidiferrales; family UBA7541; genus DASTCZ01. The sequence continues at coordinate 166,198 of CAVZTQ010000005.1, forward strand.
CGAGACGAACACCCCTGCACAGAGCAGCGCGACACAGACGTACTGGAGAATCGCGCCTGCCATTGGAATGAGGCTGCGAAAATCGTCGGATCGAAGCGTTTCGATTGATAGCCCGATTCCGACCACTCCGAAAAACGCGGCGAACAGGACGCAGAGAACTGAGACCAATCGACCAATTCGCCTTTTAACACTTGCCCAGCCGATCCATCCGATAAAAAACCACCAGCCTGTACCGAAAAGAAGTAAGCCAACAACAATGACTCCCATCCCATCGTAAACCATCATCGCCGCAGCGACGACGGGATCGGCTCCTAACATCCGAAAGTACGTACCACCTGGAGTGTTGATGGAAAGTATCATCGAGAGAATGACTAGGAAGAAGTGCAGTCCGGGCAATATGAAGAGCGGAGACCGAACAATTTTCGTGAAGCGAGTTTGGACACTCATCCGATTAAGAGTACTTCACGTAATTGGTGATTAATATTCAACGGCGTCGAATGTGCTCACAAAATTACGACGTTGGCAGCGGAGCCATTGTGGGTTACCCAGAATATTTCCGGTAAACTAATCTCGACGGTTAAAGCGACAATGGCCACAAAATTTACTCGACGCCGCGTCCTCAAAACCTTCGCCATCGCCGGAACCGGCGCGGTCGCGCTCGGTCTTTACACATGGCGCATCGAACCGCACTGGCTTGAGCTAACTCATCCAGACTTACCAATCAAAGATCTTCCCAAAGAACTTGAAGGCCGAACTCTGGCGCAGCTAAGTGATTTGCATGTCGGCCCGAAGGTTGACGACGATTACATTATTGAATCCTTCCGGCGTGTGAAAGACGCGGCGCCTGATTTCGTGGTGTTCACTGGGGACTGGATCACCTACCGCGGCGCGAGTCAGTTTGACCAGCTTCGACGCGTACTCACGTACGTGCCGCACGGACGGCTCGGAACCATCGGCATTCTTGGCAATCACGATTACGGATTTAATTGGCGGATGCTTGATGTCGCAGATCAAGTGACGGCAATAGCGCGCGACGCCAGAGTCACGTTGCTGCGGAATGAAGCGGCCACGATTGCGGGACTGCAATTCGTCGGGCTCGACGATTTGTGGAGTCCGCGATTTAATCCGCCACGGCTAATCGCGGATAAAGAGCAAGAGGCTTCGACAATCGTGCTCTGCCACAACCCCGACGGCGCGGACCTTCAATTCTGGGGACACTACTCCGGATGGATCCTCGCCGGACACACGCACGGTGGCCAATGCAAACCGCCGTTTCTTCCTCCGCCGCTCTTGCCTGTAAAAAATAGACGCTACACTTCGGGCGAATTTGATTTGTCCGGAAATCGCCGGATGTACATCAGCCGCGGCGTCGGCCACTTGATTCGAGTTCGATTTAATGCACGGCCTGAGATTCCAATTTTCCGTCTACGAAATGCCGAACCGCGCACGTGATCTAAAAAGCTGCGCACCGGGTTTATTCTGAAGTGGTTTACGAGCCCGGTAGAAAGTCTCAGCGTCCGGCAGCGCGAGCAGCGGTACTACTTCCGATATCGCCAACTGATCGACTCTTGTTCGTCATCTTTGCGACTGGCGCGAATAAGGAATGCTACGAATGCTGCAGCCGCAAATATGGCAAGGCCCCAGACGATCACTAGTCCGAGTGTCCGCCTGACCGCCGGATCGGACAGCACCAAAATTATCCCGCAGAAAGCCCCTGCCAAAAGTTTGTAGTCGAGAATCGACCACCGATAGGACGGTTTGTTCCCCCGTTGCGTCACCGCCAGATGGTATCCAACTTATCGCTCCTCGTCATCCTCGACACACACCGGATTGCCCTTCCGTAATCGCGGTCCGAATCCTCCGGACGCGGGCATCGGCAACTGAAATCCCGCTGTGCGCATCAGATTTTTCTTGAAAGCTAAGCTCCACAGGCGCAAAATTGACAGGGGTTATGTGCTCCTAGTCCGTCCCAAATCATAGATTTTCTCTCAGGGCACAGTTGTGGCAGGAGGCCATTCTATGCAACCGATTGATCGCAGAACTTTTCTGGGCAGTCTGGCGGGATCGCTGCTTTTGGCGTCCGCGCCGGCAGTTTCTGCCATTAAACCTTTTGCTGGAATTTTGAAGGCACCGCCTCCGCGCCCGGTCGTCGCGCCTGACGCCTGCTGGCTGGACGTTGCCGGCCCATTCGTGACCTCAAACGCGAAACTTGGAATTGCCACGCAGTTTGTATTGACGGCCACTTGCTTCCCCGGAATTGAAGGTTTCCGCGATCCGAAGAATCAGACGGCCTATCAAATCGTGATGTACGATCCGTCGGGCAAGGAAATCAAACTCGATAACAACGGCCGCTACGACATTCCCGCGCTGCACACCACTCTTGTAGACGTCGGCGAACTTTGCCATGGACAGGAATTCTGGGGCGGTGCGCGAATCCGGCTGGCGCCATCCGCGGGCCAAGTGCAACACGCTGGCGATTTATTCAGCGCCGGTTTTGTGCGCTGGCAGACGGCCACGAATTTCGATAACGTTCACGCGCATCCGGCAGCACCTCAGCAAGCCATCGGACATTTTAATTATTCCATGCCGCTGCCTGCACTGAGCGAATATCACTGCATGTTCTCGCTGTTTAATCCGAATGACGTTGCATCCGTCGGTACCATTCGCGTGGTCGATCGCATGGCGCAGACGGTTGTGGAACGTCCCTATAATTTGCCGCCGCACCAAACGCTGCTTTATTCGCTGGAAACTTTGAAGAATTTCGATAATCCCGGCGAAGGCCTGGCCATCACGCCGCTTCAAGAAAAGAAAATGGCGGACGGCGGAGTAATCGTCGTTCACAACACGACCGAAGCCGTTTCGTTTGCATATACGATGATGAAGTCCCGCCAAGGCGGCACATTCACTGTAGAACATCCGCTGCATTTTGGAGCGGACGTGGCGACGAAACCTGCGCGGCTGACTCCTTATGGCGCGAACAAGAGCTATCCGGTGGAAGCGCTGCTCTACACGCCGCTGCTATTTTCCGGACAGAAACTGGGCGGACTGGAATTTGAATCCCACTTTTATTTGAGCGCCAGCCAGTGGCTGGAAGAAGCGCTCTGGCTAATGCCGTTCGTCACCACCGGCGAAGGCGACATCGCGTGGGTCTCCAATAAGGATGACCGATTTCCCGATCGAATTAAGCCCTCCGCATTGACGGCTCAAGGACTCATCAAACTTGGCGCATTCCAAAGCGTGAAACTCAGCGCGCGCGATTTGCCGCTGCCTCCCGGTTTTGCCGGCGGATTGGGACTGGGCACAATTCCGAAGACTTCGCACTCGTTGCTGAAGGCGGAAGTACACTGTAAGGAATGGAACCGCTCGGCGTTCACGCATTTCCGTCCAGGCGGAGCAACGGCGCACGCTTACCGTTCTGTTGACGGCCGCGAAGGACTCGCCACGGACTACGTCGTCACCGATTGCCAACTCTCAGGGCGTCCCGGCGCGCGCAAACGCGACAGCATCTTGGCCGTGATGAATATTGAGTTCCAGGAAGAGCACGTTGGCACGCCGAAGCTGCAACTTTTCGGCCCGAATGGATTGATCGCTGAAAAATCCATTGGCGAATTCAAGCCGCTGGCTTGCCGGCATTTGTTGCTCTCAGAAATTTTCCCAGAAGTACAAACCGAAGTTGGACATCCCACCACAGTCCGTATGACGGACCCAACCGCAATGATGGTCGTCTCGGCCGTGCATCTGGATTACGAGCGCAAGGATTTGGCGCTTGAGCACGGCTCCGATCGTCATTCAACTTTTAACGATTTCCATTGCTAACGCGAAGCAGTAATGGCAGTATGCCTCCGAAGTTAACCGCCAATTTGCAGACGGTTGACTTTTTCGTACAGTAGGCCCGGGTCGCTGCCCCCAGCAAGCGTCGGGTGCTATAGATTAATGATTCAGCCGGAGGCAGATGTGGCCGAATCAGCGACCCATAACGATCCAGAACTTCGTAGGCGCCGGAGCACACGTATTGTGCAGGCGGTACCGTTGACAGTGACGGGCGTTGATGCGCTGGGCCGTCCCTTCCAGGAACGAACTTCCACTCTTTTGATTAGCTGCCACGGCGCGCGCTATCAATCCAAACATTACGTGCTGAAAAATATGTGGGTCACGCTGGAAGTTCCGCATCATGACCCAAGCCAGCCGCCGCGCACTGCGCGTGGACGAGTTACATGGATTCAGCGGCCGCGCACAGTACGCGAACTTTTCCAAATTGGCGTTGAAATGGAAATGCCCGGAAATATCTGGGGCATCGCATTTCCGCCGGCAGATTGGTTCCCTGCGGTCGACGCAAACGTTGCTGATACTTCGCAACAATTGCAAGCCGCTCCCGCGGAGACTCAAGCGGCCGAATGGCCAGCATCCTTAGTGCAGGAACAGCCCGATAATGTCGTAGTGATTGGCACACCGGGACAGGCAGCAGGCGGCGACGTTGCTCTGCATCTTGCGCGCCAGGTCGCAAAATTGGTCGTTGAAGCGAAGCAGCAAATTCAAGCTGCAGTGCGCGAAGCAACCACCAAAACGGTTTCGCAGGAAGTGAAGCATCTGATTTCTACGGTGGAAACGCAGCTTCAGGATTCCGCGAACAAGGCTGTTCACACCGCAGCCGAACATTATTCAAAACATTGGATCGAAGACGCCGCCGAGCGCATCGAAATGCAAACGCGTTCGAGCGCCGAAGCCCTGCGCGAGCAATTGGCACGAGAAATGGACTCGCGCATCGAGGAATCGCGCACACTGGTTTCCGCACGGCTCGCAAGCGTTGAACTTGCCGAGCAACAAACTTTTGAATCTGCGTTGACGGCAAGCGTGGACGCCGCAATTGACCGTCTGCGTCTTTCCGCCGAAACAGCTGCCGCACGCGCCGAACAAGCGCGCGATCAATTTGAACAATCACGCCAACAATTGCGCGCCACCGTGGAAGAAGCCACGCGCCGCTGGGAAGAGGTGCTTTCCGGCCGCACCACAGGCGCTGCTTCAGAAATTCAAAGGCTGCAATCCGCCGCTGACCGGCTAAGTCAACAAATTGACGGCGCCATCGAGCAGGGCGAACATACCTGGCGTTCGCGAATGGAATCGGATTTAACCGAAGCGCAGAAGCGCGCGGCGGCGCACGCGTCGGAATCGGTGGAGCAGGCAGCACAAGAAGCTGCCGCGCGAATCGCGCAGCAATCCGAACAGGAAATGAATCGCGTGCAGGCGCAGGCCGCGGAAAAATTGGATTCATTGCGGAGACAAGCCGACGAATTGGACGCACAGGCTGTGCGAACTTTGACTGAATTTCGCGCGCAATGGGAACAGGAATCGGCGCGCAGCCGCGCTTCGCTGGACGAAATTCAAATTGCATCCACGAATCTCGACAAGCTCGTACGAAATATTGACGAAGCGCGCGAAGCTTCCGCGACAAAACTGGAGCAGCGCTCGCGCGAATTGCTGGAAAACACCACGCGTGAAATGGACGAACGCACCGGAGCCGCAATTTCAGGAATGGCGTCGCGTTTGCAACCAGTGCTGGACGAAGCAGGAGCGCAGTCCGTCGCGCGCCTGGGTGAACAACTGGAATCACAGCTTACGCCGCACGTTGATCGGGCAAATGAAGCTGTCGCGAGACTTTCCGGTGCACAAACTTCCGCTGAAGAAACTTTCCGCGCGCATCACGAGCGCCTGTGGCAAACGTCCGAGCAGCACATTCAACAAGTGAATGCGCGTTTGCAGGAATCTTCAGGCGACGTGGAAAAGAATTTGCAGGAATCCGTGCGCGCCGCCGTGGCGAAGTCACTGGAAGATTTGGACGCGCGCGCGAATGACATTTCGCATTCCACGATGGAATCGCTGTTCAAATCGTCATCGTGGTACGAAAAGAAAATTCACACGCAAATGCAAGGCGCCGTGGACAAGGGCACCGAGCAGGCCGCCGAAGCATTGCGCGTACGAGCCGGAGAAATGTCCGGCCTATTTGCCGCGGAATTGGATCATTACAGCCGCAGCTTTATCGAACACGCGCAGGGCCAGCTTGCCGAAAATGTGAAGGACGCGCTTTCACGCACGCAGCAAACTATTCAGGAAACTGTGGATAGCGCCACCACAGAAGTTGGAACAAAAGCTCGCCGCGCCGCGCAAGTTGAATTGGAACGCTTCAACGCCGCGCTGCACAATTCGTTCGACCAATCTTCCGCGCATTTTGAAGCGCATGCGGTGCAAGTCCGCGCGCGCATGGGCACTGAGACGCGCCAGTTCATCGCGGATTTCCAGGGCGCGCTGAATCAACGCGCGACGGAAAGTTTACAGGCCTCCAAGCGGGACCTGGAATCGCAACTAGCCGTGACGCGCGAAGCGGCAACTGCCGCCCACGAATTGCAGAAGCAGAAATTTGAGGATTCGATTGCTCACGCAAGCGATGAAGCAATGGAAACTTACAAGGGCCGCATGGAAAATGCGTCCAGCGCGTGGCTGCTGAATTCGGCGGCAACTTTGAATCAGCAAGCCGAGCAACAAATCGAAACGCTGGCACGAAATGCGGAATTGAAATTACGCGAAACGTTTACGCAAGTGTTCGCGAGCGTCGGCGATTCCCTGCGCGAACGGCTGCTAGGCGTTACCGCGTCGATGCCTTCAACATCCAAGCCGCCCAGCGGCGAAAATTCCGAAAAAAATTAATCCGTAGCGCCGAAACCGCTGAATCTTCACAAATTCCCAACGAAATAGCCCGTAATTTCCTTTCATCCGCCAGCATTCGAGCCGTGGCGCGAGACACTGTATAATGTCTACATGGCAAATCGCGCATACGTCAGCGCCTGGGCTAAGGATTATTCCGAAGTGACGCAGCACGAGCGTCTGCAGAATCTGCTGGCGGGCGTGCCTTTTTCCGCTTCGTGGCCGGGATTCACGGGACTGGTCGTCCGCGCGCTGGAACCCGCCGAAACTCCGATTCGCGAATGGGATTTGCGCGCTCAGATGATTGGCTCCGCCGAAATTATTGAACTGATTCGCGAACCGCAGGGCCCAGACATCGCTTACGAGGTTCGCGCGCTGTGGGATTTGTGGATTTACGACCTGGATTCCGGCCGCTGGCAAAGTAAGCCGCAGGAATTGCAAATTGATTGCTACGGCCCGGAATATGACAACGGCGTCGCCGAACGAGAAGGCGATTTTCTGATCGATATCGGCTTCGAGCATTTGTTTACTGGCCACGCCGGAATGCTGGGCGCGAATCCCGGTCCGAAGGCGCCCGCCGCGCATCTGGAAGAAGCGCGATTTCTGGCCTCAATGGCTTCGCCGGAGCGCATGCGCGAATATCACCAACGCACGCGAGAAAACATCCAAATACTGCTGCACTGGCTGCGTGACGCCGAAACATCCGTGCCGCTCGAGCGTTATAAGTTATGGTCTGAAGGAGAGGAAAACTTTGAATCGCGCGTGGATGAAATTCTGGCTGTGCGTTAGCCTGCTGGCGCTGACGGTTTCCGCCGGCGCGGTTTCGCAAAAGCACAGCAGCGAAAAAGGCAAGAATGAGCTGACGCTCGGCGCTATTCAGCCGGGGCGCGATAAACTTTCCGGCGTTGAAAAACAGCTCAGCGATCATTTGCGCGCAGATGAATCAGACTCTCCCGGTGGCCACGCGTGGACGGATCCTTGCTCGGGACGCCGCCTTGCTTTGGAAGTGGATCGCGCGGGTGTAATTCAGACCGTCACAATTTCCAGTTCTAATTCGCATGAGAACTGCAAATCGAAAGTGGACCCGAAAAAAGATCCACTGTGGGTCACTGGACTTGGAATTCGGCTCGGCGACCTTTCCGAGCATGTTGTGGAAGTTTACGGCGCACCAAGTTCCGGCGGCCCTAGCGTGAAGCAGGGCCACGAGCTAGAATTAATGTTCTACATGTTTGATTGGGCTGGCTCCGACGTGCCGCAGGTGATGGAAATTTCCTGCGATAAAGAAACTGGCCGCGTCGTGGAAATCATGCTCGCTTTTCCGAGCCTCTAATGAAGGAGTTTCTATTTGCGAACGGCAATTCTGATAGGAATGGTTTGTGTTTCCGCGGTAGCAGTGGGATGCGATGCCCCGGCGAAAAATCCGGCGGCGGAAACTTCCGCGCCGAAACCGAAGGCTCCGGCAGTGCCCGACGATATTTTTTCCGCGGCGGCGGGCGCGCTCAGCAGTGAAGTGGAAGTTTTGACGTGGGGCGATTTGGCGCTCACCGGGCGGCAGCAAATTCTGGCGATTAATCGGCTGAATAAGCCGGAGTTCACGACCGGCTCCAGCGCCATTTTCACGCGAATGGCAATTTTGGAAAACGATGGAAAACAGTGGAAAGAAATTCTGCTGTGCGACGAGCATCTGAAAAATCCAAATGGATTTTTGGGCGGCACGCCAACGGCCGGAGTTTCCCAGTGGCGCCTGCAATATGAAAAAAATCCTACGAAGGGACTGCTGTTGTTCCTGACGCCCTACAATCAAGGCCCGACGGTGCGCACAACGGCGATTGAAGTGCGCTGGAATCCCGAAACGAAACGTTATCAAGCAATGGACGCGAACTATGAAACTTTCATCGGCGAAAATCCTGCGCTTGAGGATATTCATCGCCAACTAAAATGAGCGCCGCCGCACAAGCCGTCTCAACAACCAGCCCTGCCGCCGCAAAGAAACCGTCTTCGGCGAAACATCTGCGCGCGCTGCTGCCCTATATTTCCCAATATAAAGGTCAAGTCGCGCTCGGTATGTTGATGAATATTGGCCTGGGCATCACCGGCGTTCTCGCGCCGATTCTCACCGGCGCAATCTTTGACACGCTGCTAAGCGCGCCCGTACCGCTCGCCAAATGGGGAAGAATCGCGCAAATTTCTCTCGGTCCGCTGCTGCGGTATTACCATCCGGGAAGCCGCGAAACTCTTGCGATTTTCTGCGTTGCGCTGACTGTGGCCGCCATAGCGAACGGACTCTTTTCCTACTGGAATCGTCAAATTCTAATTGGAATTTCTCGCGACATCGAATACGACCTGCGAAATGATTTGCTCACTTCCCTGCTGCGCCAGGAGCCAGAATTTTACGTACGCAACCGCACCGGCGAAATCATGTCGCGCTGCACCAATGACCTGAACAACGTCCGCATGGTCCTCGGCCCCGGCATTATGTACAGCGCCACCACGATCGTGATGATGATTCTGTCCGTCGTGTTGATGGTCACACTTTCGCCGCGCCTCAGCATCTGGGTGCTCACACCGGTTCCCGTTGTCGCCGTTGTCGTTTGGTATTTCGGGCAGGTGATTCACAAACTGTACGAAAAAATTCAGGCGTCGCTCGCAACTCTTAGCGCCAAAGCGCAGGAAAACCTTGCGGGCGTCCGCGTTGTCCGCGCTTATGCACAGGAAAAAGCGGAGCAAGCCGGATTTGACGCGCCGAATCGCGAATACGTCACGCGCAACTTGAAACTCATCAGCACGTGGAGCATGTTCATGCCGGCGCTCACCACTTTGTTTGGCATGACGTTCCTGCTGGTGCTGTGGCAGGGCGGCAGGCTCGTGATGGTCGGCACGATTTCCGTCGGCGAACTCATTTCCTTTTATTACTTCATGGTTCTGCTGATTTTTCCGATGGTGGCGCTTGGGTTCGTGACCAATATTTTTCAGCGCGGCTCGGCCTCTATGGGGCGCATCAATTACATTCTGCAAGCGCAGCCGAAAATCAGCGACGCCGAAGCGTGTCCGCTTGCCGGCGCGGAGATTCACGGACAAGTTGAAATGCGGCATCTCTCATTCACGTATCCCACGCCGCGAAGCGCCGTGGCTGCTGAGACGCCGGCTGCAAACTCCAATGGTCAGGACGGCGCGCCAAATGCTCCGGTGCTGCGCGATATCAATTTGAAAATTCCGGCGGGTTCAACTCTCGCGATTGTCGGCCCGACCGGTAGCGGAAAATCGACGCTCGCGATCTTGATCGCGCGATTGTGGGAAGCGCCGCAAGGCTCCTTGTTGGTGGATGGCCGCTCCATTCGCGAATGGCCAATCGCAACGCTTCGCGGATCAATCGGATTTGTGCCGCAGGATCCATTTCTGTTCAGCGAAACACTGGGCGCAAATATCGCGCTCGGCGAAGATACCGTTGTCCCCGAGCGAGTTTCCGCAGCCGCCGCAATCGCCAGTATTGACGCGGAAATTCGCGATTTCCCGCTCAAGTACGACACGATGGTCGGCGAGCGCGGCATAACCCTTTCCGGCGGACAGAAACAGCGCACCACGCTTGCACGAGCCGTTCTGCGCAATCCGAAAATTTTGATTCTGGATGACGCGCTTTCGAGCGTCGACACCGACACGGAAGAAAAAATCCTGCGCGGACTGAAAGATGTTACGCGCGGCCGCACCACGATTTTGGTTTCGCATCGCTGCAGCACCGTTCGCCACGCCGACGAAATTATCGTGCTGCGCGAAGGCGCGATCGTCGAGCGCGGAACTCACGATGAATTAATTTCGCAGACCGGCTACTACTACGATTTGTATCAGAAACAACTGTTGGAAGAAGAGTTGGCACGCGAATGAGCGATTTCCGCGAAGAAGAAAAACTCGGAAAAGCATACGACTCGCACCTCACGCGCCGTCTGATGGGCTACATGAAGCCCTACAAGGCGCAAGTGTGGCTCGCGTTGCTGCTCACGCTGGTCGTAACTCCGCTTGAAGCGCTACCTCCCGCGCTTTTTCTTGTCGCGTTGGACTGGTACATCGTACCGGTCACCAAAGGAACTCTTTCATTCGCCGCTGGAATGCGCGGACTCGGCATCGTCACGCTCATTAATCTCTCCGCGCTGCTCTTCAGCTTTGCGATGCAGTATCTACAAGTTCGCGTGATGCAGAACGTCGGCCAGAAAACAATGTACGACCTGCGCAAAGAAATTTTTGCGCGCTTGCAAGCATTGCCGATGAGTTTTTACGACCAGACGCCCGTCGGACGCCTCGTCACGCGCGTCACCACCGACGTCGATGCACTGAACGATTTATTCGCGTCAGGCATCGTCGCGATGATCAACGACGCGTTCCTGCTCGTCTCCTTCGTCGCAATTCTTTTTTACATGAACTGGCGTCTGGCAATTGCCACGCTTTCCGTTCTGCCGCTCATTCTGCTGGCCACATGGATGTTCCGCAACAAGGCGCGCGACGGCAATCGCCGCATCCGCACCTCGCTGGCGCGCATCAATTCATTCCTGAACGAAAATATCAGCGGCATGGCCGTCGTGCAGCTCTTCAGCCGCGAGAAAAAAGCGCAAACCGAATTTGCAAATCTGAATCGCAGCTACATGCAAGCGTATAAGGACGTAATTTTCGCCTTCGCGCTTTTCTTTCCGGTCGTCGCATTTCTCAGCACCCTCGCCATCTCTTTCGTTTTCTGGTTTGGCGGATCGCAAGCCCTTCTCGGCGCAGTGAAAATCGGAGTCATCGTCGCGTTCATGCAATACGCGCAGAGATTCTTCCGTCCCATTCAGGATTTGAGCGACAAATTTAATATCCTGCAAAGCGCGATGGCCGCTTCCGAGCGCATTTTCAAATTGCTGGACGAACCGATTCCCGCGTCCGCCGCAGCCGGCACTCGACGCTTGGAAAAACCGCTCGGCGAAATTGAATTCCGCAACGTGTGGTTCGCCTATCACGGCGGCGAGAATCCCAAGGACGAAGAATGGATTCTGCGCGACGTTTCTTTCCGCGTGCCGCCGGGACAAACCGCCGCGATTGTCGGTCACACCGGCGCGGGCAAAACGACGGTCGTCCAACTGTTGCTGCGCTTCTACGATATTCAGCGCGGACAAATTCTTTTGGACGGCATCGATATTCGCGAATTTGATGTGCAGGATTTGCGCAAGCAATTCGGCATCGTGCTGCAGGATCCGTTCCTCTTCACAGGCACACTGGAATCAAACGTAAAACTCGGCACGGAAGGAATCAGCCGCGCGCAGGTGGAAAGCGCATTGCAGGAAGTTGGCCTCGGGCCGCTGGTGCGTTCATTCCAGCGCGGCGTGGAAACGGAAATCACCGAGCGCGGCGCAACACTTTCAGTCGGACAGCGCCAGCTCGTAAGTTTTGCGCGAGCGCTGGCCCACAATCCGCGCTTCCTGATTCTTGACGAAGCTACGTCCAGCGTCGATACGAAAACCGAAGAAATGATCCGTGAAGCGCTCGATCGTCTGCTGCACGGACGCACTGCGGTAGTAATCGCGCATCGGCTGAGTACAATTCAACACGCGGCTTCGATTCTCGTTTTTCACAAAGGCAAGCTGCGCGAAAAAGGTTCGCACCAGGAATTACTGGCCGAGCGCGGAATTTATTACCGTCTCTATCAGCTTCAATATAAGGATCAGGAATTGCGCGTCGGCGTTCCACCGGGAATTGCGGACGCCACGGCCACCGAAACTTTGCCGGCGAATGACTAGTGTCGGCGCTGACGCAAACGGTTTGTAACAGGGCACGAGTTCACTCGTGCCGTATCGATCGCGAAAGACAGGGGTTTTAACCCCTGATTCCGTCATACTCTCGCAACTCGAATGCCCGCTGAAATGAACCCGCGCCAAATTTTTATTTCCGCCGGAGAAGCTTCCGGCGACATGTACGCCGCGCGTTTGGCCGTGGAACTTGCGCAGCGCACCGGCGCGCATCTTTTCGGCATGGGCGGCGAACGTATGGCCGAGGCGGGCGTCGAACTAATCGCGCATTCATCCGACGTTGCCGTCTCCGGTATTTCCGAAGTGTGGAATAAATTGCCCGTACTTCGCGAAACCATGCGGAAGCTCACCGACGCCGCGGCAACGCGAAAGCCATCACTCGCGATCCTCACCGATTTCCCAAGTTTTCATTTGCGTCTCGCGCGGCGTCTGCAAGAAAACAAAATTCGCTGCGTGTGTTTTGCGGCGCCGCAATTCTGGGCGTGGCGTCCATGGCGCGCAAAACAAATCGGCCAGCGTTTTGAACGCGCTCTCTGCATTTTTCCATTTGAAGAAGAGTTCTATCGCAAAGCCGGAGTGCCGGTCACATTCATCGGACATCCGCTCGTCGATATCGTGCGTCCGACTCTGTCGCGGGAAGATTTTCTGGCGCGCCATTCCCTGGATTCCGCGCGGCCAGTAATCGCGCTGCTGCCCGGCAGCCGCATGAATGAAATTCAACGAAACTTGCCGCCAGCGCTAGGCGCATGCGAACAAATTTTGCGCCAGAAACCAGGGTGCCAATTCGTGTTAGTCCTCGCGCCAAGCATCACGCCGGAATTAGTCACGAGCGTAGGAACATCCGAAGCCACTCTGCGGATAAAATCTGGCGGAGCGGAACACTCATTCCGCGTTCCCGCTGTACTAAATCTGAAAATTGTTTCCGGCGCAACCTATGATGCAGTTTCCGCTGCATCCGCCGCAATCGTAGCCAGCGGCACAGCCACCGTCGAAACCGCTTTGCTCGGTACGCCGATGGTGGTCGTGTACAAAGTAGCGCGCCTTACCGAGCTAATTCTGCGCACGTTTATTGTGACTCGATTTGTGGCCATGCCGAATCTAATATTGGGTAGGCGCGTGGTACCGGAATTATTACAGCAGGATTGCACGCCTGAGAAGGTCGCAGCCGAAGTGGTGAAATTGCTGGACTCGCCCGCAGCGCGCGAAGAAATGTTAGCGGGATTGGCCGAAGTCCGAGGGAAATTGGGCCCGGGCGGCGCCATTTCCCGCGCAGCGGACGTCATTGTCGGAGTGCTTTAGCTGCTTTGCAGTAAGTTGGGGAGGAAAGGGCTTTCGCCTCCTGCGCCCAATATTTGAAAAACGGCGCTGGCAACTCCAAAGCGCCTCTCTGGTATCTTAGTATCTATAAGGCCGCGGTCACCGCCAGAACGAGGAACCATTGCTCTCAAAAATCTTGAAGGCCACTGTCTCCGCAACATTGTTGATGTTCGCCTGCTGCGCTGCGCCGCCCGCGCGCGCGCAGGGACCGATGGTGCCGAACTCCGCCGCGCATCCAGCATTCCGCGCGACGCACTATGACGTGACGGCAACGCTTACGCCTTCCCAACAAATGCTGACGGCTCACGCTGTCGTTGATTTTGTCGCCACCGATTCTTCCAGCACAGTTCTCGTCGAGCTGCATCCCAACTTGCATGTCACCGCCGTAACAAACGCAGCCGGTAAGCCGCAAACATTTCAACGTCTGGATGCTCACTCGCTTCAACTTCGCGTGGATTTGGATAACGCCGTTGGGTCCGGCCAGAAAATCACGCTGAATTTCGATTACAACGGGCCGCTTTCCAATGAGGAAAATAGTCCTGCGCCGGGCGTGCGACTCGCTTCCATCAATAACGATTGCGCATATTTACTTTTGCCCGCGCGCTGGTTTCCGCTCACAAACTATCCGTCGAATCGCTACACTGGCGTTTACAAAATTCAAGTTCCCGAAGCGTTCACGGTTGCAGGCACAGGCAAAACCGGTCCGCCGCAAATGATCTCCGACAAAGTCACAATGCCGGACGTGATCAAGCCGGGCCAGCTTCCGCCGGCGCCTGCCCAGCAGAAAATTTTCACGTTCCGCGATGATCGCGCAGAACCAAGCGGCACATTTATCGCCGCGCCTTACAAAACGACGATCGTCGACGCCGATGGAATTAAAATTCCGGTCTACACTTTGCCGGTCTCCACGGAATCCGCGCAACTTTATGGCAGAGACATGGCGAAAGTGATTGCGGATTTCTCGGATGATTTCGGTCCGCTCGCCGACCCGAGCATCACCATCGCGGAACTTCCCGATGGTGGGCTCACTGAATTTGCAGCGCCCGGACTGGCGCTCATCAGCCAACGTCAGTGGAGCGGACGCGGAAATACTGCCTCGCTTTCGCGTTTGGCCGCTGCGCAGTGGTTTGGAATTTCTGTTATGCCCGCGAGCAGTTCCGATGTTTGGGTCACCGACGGACTCGCGCGGTACGGCGAAGCGCTTTACGCGGAACAAGAATCCGGCAAAGATGCTGTGAATTTAATAGTGGAAGATTACGCCGTTCGCGCGTTGATGTACGACACTGCGTCACCGATCACGCAGGCTGGCCAGTTGAAACCGTACACAACGCAATATGCTTCCGTCGTTCAAGATAAAGGCGCAATCGTTTTTCACATGCTGCATTCGCTGATGGGCGATGAAATGTTTCGTGCCGTCCTGAAGGATTTTTATGCGCGGTACAAAGGACTGAGCGCACGCAACAGCGATTTTGAAGAACTGGCGCAGCAATATATTGACGCGAAGTCGCAAGGAATCACGATGGCGCCTGCAACGAAAATTTCCGCGGGCGCGCTTCCTCCTGCTCCGCCGGTGAACTCGCACAGCTTACAGCCATTTTTCGCGCAGTGGCTCAGTTCAACCGGAGTACCGGAATTCACGCTCGACTACAAAGTGTTCCGCAATCAAAAGGGATTTCAAGTTGTCGGCAAAGTGAAGCAAACACTGGATACATTCAGCATGCCGGTGGAAATCGAAGTGCAAACAGAAGGCAATCCTGAATTTAAGACGATTCAAGTTACAGGCGCGGAAACTCCATTCTCGATCGATACGTTCGGGCGTCCGAAGCCCGGAGGAATTACACTCGATCCGCACGATTACATTTTGAAAGCCAGCGAGCGGTTGCGCATTCGCTCGATAATTTCACGCGGCGAAACTTTCCAGGATCAAAACCGTTTCATGGACGCGATCGAGCAATATCAACGCGCGCTGGATGTGCAGAAAAATAATTCGCTCGCACTGTTTCGCATGGGCGAAGCATTTTTCTATCAAAAGAATTACACCGCCGCCGCGAATTCATTCCGCAGCGCCATTGGCGGCGACATGGATTTGAGCACCAAGTGGGTCGAAACCTGGTCGCATCTTTATATGGGAAAGATTTACGACGTTACCGGCCAGCGCGAACGCGCGGTGAATGAATATCGTCTCGCAAAGCAAAGCCGTGATAATACGGGCGGCGCGCAGGAAGAAGCCGATAAATATTCCAAGCAGCCCTACAAAGAAGGGCAGTAAAGCTGCGGCTTTCGCACTCATAACGGAGAAAGACCGATCAGTTGAGTTGTAGAAGTAATTCCCTTCTGTTGAATGAACACCCGAAAAGTCTCGCCCATTCCTTCCGGATGAATCAGTGAAGAAAGTTGGAGCTGTGCGCGGACGCGATCCGTTTCACTTTGTGCTGCGTCGTACAAATCCGCGAATTGATTTTCTCGGCCAAGTGAAAGTAGAAATCGGCTTTGCGGAACAAGGCCCAGCGATGCGAGGCCAGCATCTTTTCCCCACAATTCCAGCGCGGTGAAATTTACGTGCGCGGTTAGGTCCTGTTCGCCCGGCGCTGCGTAATAATCTTCGCTGACTTTGTGATCGCGGTAGGCGAGCAATGTGCCGTTCATGCGATGCGGATTATAAAGTTGGCGTGCGGGATAGCCGTAATCGACGGTGAGGAAATATCCGCGATTCAAACGGCGTGCTCCGGCTGAAATCCAATCGCACGCTGCGAGATTTGCTTCGGCGTGCTGGCCTTCCTGTAATTTCATTTCCTGGCGCGCGAAATATTCCTCAATTCGCGGAGTCGAAAGAGCGCCTGGACTTTCGACGAAGCTTCCTTCTTTCGTGCCGACATAAATCTCGCACAATTCGCCGCTTTGCTGGACTACGCGATGAACTGGCATCGCGTCAAACAACTCGTTGGACAGAATGCAGCCCGCGGAAAGATTCGCTGGCAACTCGGCACTTGATTCCGCGCGGCCTGCGGCGAAATGTGCCGCCAGTGTTATTGCTTGAGTTGCACGGCGCGCGGCGGATCTGTCGACGGCGACGTAGCGAAGTGCTGCGTAAAATTCCGGCAATTGGTTCGCGGCGAAATCGAGAATGTGTTTTGCCAGTCGTCCAATTCCTGCGCCGGATTCCACAATTACAAATTCGGATCGGCGATCGAGAATGCGCCACATCTGATCCAGTTGGCGCGCGAGAAGGCGGCCGAAAATCGGATGCACGTCAACGCTGGTGTAGTAGTCAGCGAAGCCAGCACGTTTTGCGCTGCTGTAATATCCGTGTTCCGGATGATAGAGACACGCTTCCATATATTCCGCGAAAGTGATTGGGCCGTTTATTGCGATGCGCGCGGCAAGCTCGCGGACGAGCGGCGTCTGCTCTTGCAGCGTTTTTTCCGATGAGTTCATGTGTCGTCACGCTGCGGATTCAGCGTGAACATTTCGATTACGTAGTCGTGCAGACAGTCGTAAAGCTGTCGCTGAAAGCTCCACGGAAATTGTTTGTTTTCAATTTCGCGCGGACGCAATAGAAAAATGTAGCGATGAACTTCTACGCCTTGCGGCTTGAAATATATTTCTACCTCGACGCCTTCTTTAGCAGAGCGCGCGCTGAAATCAAATAACGGATGTTCGTACCGCGTGATTTCATGGCGCACTTTTTCTACGAGATGCTCCACCGCGCTAACCTTTCCCTGCCGCGCCGCTGCTTTTGCCTGAGTCGGCGCTATTTGCTAATTCCACTTCCAACACGCGGAATGCTTCTTGAAAAACTTTCAGCGTGGGCGCGTCAAACAGAACAAAATCCACGCGCTTAAGTGATGTCGGTCCGTTCAGATGCTTCACCGTTTCGCGCAACATAATTTCAGCGCATTCGCGCAATGGAAATCCCGCGATGCCCGTGCCGATGGCGGGAAACGCGATGCTCGACAATTTCTTTTCGCTGGCGATGCGCAGCGAATGCGCCGTGGAACTGCGAATCGCATGCGCGGTGGAGCTTCCTCCGAGCTGCATGCTTGCCGCGTGAATCACATAGCGCGCTTTCAAATTTCCGCCACCGGTAATCGCAGCGCCGCCAATCGGAATTGAACCTATCTCGCTGCATTCGCGCTGAATTGTTTCGCCGCCCTTGCGGCGAATTGCTCCGGCGACTCCTCCACCGAGAATCAGGTCGTTGTTCGCGGCGTTGACGATTGCGTCGGCGTCGCTTTCGGTTAGATCGCCCGTGGTCAGATGGATTAGCGTTAGCGGCGATTTGTTTTCGGTGACCATCGCAAACCCATCATATCGCAGTCGATGGCGCAGTCGAGTGTTTGGAATTGGGTGTCGAGAGCGGGCGCTTGATTGTGCCGGCAGCCTCTCGCTCAACCAAAACCGCGTAGCCAGGATTGGTTGGGCTACGCCGAACCTCTTTCTCCGCTACCTACCCCCTCCCCCCTGTTTTTGTTATGAATATCAAAACAAAGGAGTTACGGGCGCGAATTATGCTAAGAGTATCAATCTAAAGGACTTAGCACGCATTGCGGTGCCAGGAGTCGATTGTGCTTGCTACCCCCCTACCCCCCCTACAATTCGCATCAATATCAAAACAAAGGGGTTATGGGGTGCAATTTTAGCATCAGTGTGAAAACAAAGGACTTAGGGGCAGTTGCTAGTGACTAGTCGTCAGAGGCTAGCTTTTGCCGGCATTTATCCCCCTCCCGATGTTCTGTTGCACCCCGCGTCCACCACGCTATTTGGGCGAGAAGCATGAAGACATGAATGTCCGCGTTACTAAGTTCGCGATCAACGGATTTTTATTTCCGGCAGGAAGGGCGGAGTCCGTTTGGGAATTACTAATTTAAACGGAGCGTCCAAGTCTGCGGTTCAGGGTAGCGCGGGTGGTCCATTGATGTCAAGACAACTATAGTACTGAGTACCAAATAGTCGGCGAGAAGTTGTGGAAAGTTATTCGAATTGAATTCGAATGGCCCTGAAACGCAATCCGGGATGTCGGCGCCTAGTTCAATGACTACCGCCCGAAACGCCCTGTGCCCTGTTACAAGAACGGTTGGCCAGGCAGCGCGGAGGCGGCGGGATCCCAATCTGAGGCTCGACGTGTGGTGGCGGGCGGGACACATGCCACGCGAACGACCCGCACGTGCGGTAGAGTAGGGGCGCGTCGACGAGCCGCCGAGCGCGATTGGCGGACGACTGAGATTAAATGAGTTGAATGTATGTAACCACTTACTTACAATGTGCGTCTGCCATATGGGCCGAGTAGATTAGACATCGCGGAGGCTCAGATGCAATCGAAATGGATTTACAGGCTTGCAATTGGCGCGCTGCTGCTTGCCGTGTTCGTGACGCCAGCTTCATCACAACAGACACCTCTGGATGCGAAGAAACTCTACACTGCCCTGAAGACCTTCAAGCTGGGCGGGAAGCGCGCCAACGCAAACAATCTGGTGATTCATGTTGACCGGGCGGAGCTAACGTTTTCGAGTGGAATCTTTTATTTTTCCGCGCCGATTGACGGGCGAATCTATGCCGCGGTGTTTGTTGGAGACGGAACATTCCGCGCGGAGCCACCACCTAATGAGTTCGAGAAAACGAACGTGAAGCGGCTGCTGCGCGCGCCGGAAATGGCTTCTGATTTCAAGACAGCCGTGCTGTGCTTCACGGACGGTTCCTTCGAGACGATACGCGACAAGACAACGCCGGCGGACGTGAACTTGAGCGCGGAAGCGCAGAGGCTGGCTACGAATTTTGGGCCGGAGATGCTGAGGGAAGCCGGCGCGAATATCGCAGGGCGGCTTTCCATTTCCTTGCTGAACCACGAAAACCCGGGGATTTTTATCGCGCAGTTTGACAAAGGAAAGCGCGGCAAATTCACATATGTGTTTGATCCGCAAACCCGAATTCCGGCGGCGGTGTTCCGATTGAACGGCGGCGAGAAGGGCGTGATCTTTCGCTACAACCCGGCGCTGTACCGTGATGAATTGTGGATGGCGTTTCTTTCCAAAGAAGATTACGCGAAAGGAATTGTCGCGTACTCGGACATAAACGATCAAATTGCGATTCGGCATCACGATATGGATTTGGATCTCAGCAATCCGGGAACATGGCTGAAGTACACCGACCGGATGGACATCGAGGTTCTGCAGGATGGCGTGACAGCAGTTCAGTTTGCGCTGAACGAAGACTTGAGCAGTTTCAATGATTTACGCCGTAAGGACTCGATGCGGCTAAAGACTGTGACGGGACAAGACGGCAAACCGATGGATGCAATTCAGGAAGATTGGGACTGCACGCTAACGATATTTCTTCCTGCACCGGCAAAACGCGGAGACAGGATGACGATTTCGATGCGCGTGGAGGGAAAGCACATCGCCACGGGCGCGAGCGCGAATGTGTGTGCGTTTCCGTTGTCGGACAGTTGGTATCCGCGGCACGACTACTATCAGCGGTCCACTTACAGACTAGTGATCAATCACAGAAAGTATGAAACTTCGGTGGCCGCCGGCGACTACAAAGGGGATAAGCCGTCGGCGCACCAGGGACTCATCGCGTCGGAGTGGACCACGAACGTGCCGGTGCCTGACATTGTTTTCGCGGTCGGCCAGTACAAAAGGTATGCGACGCCGGTGAAAGGCGGCGAGACGGCGGTTCCCTATGATTATTATTGGATCGTGAGTCCGAACGGAGTGTCGAAAGCCCCGAATCATGATTTTATCGCCGCGGAAATGAGCAATGACATCGGCTACCTGACCGCACTCTTGGGCAAATATCCGTACGACATTCTTCACGGAGTGTATGTGTGCAATCAATCTCCGACTTCAGTTGCAACGATGCTGTTTCTTCCGTCGTACATGATTGATTGGCAACCGGCCATTGGATTTTCCCCGGCTCGACTCGAGACCATCGCTCAGGGCGTCGCACAACAGTGGTTCGGCAATAACATATCCAGGCGATCGTACCGCGATGAGTGGATGAACGCGAGTTTCGTCAGTTACTTCAGTTTGCTGTACGTGGGACAACGCGACTCGGTGCACGCCCTAGTGGATCGGATCGATTCCTTGCACGAGGTGCTGCGGGCCGCGCCAACTACTCAGACTGGCCTCGGTCACGGAATGGTGGCGAATATCGGGCCGATGATTGAGGGACACCGGCTGAGCACACTGGAAACGAGAAACGGATACGGAGCGGTGGTGGTGGACAAAGGGGCGCTGGTCATACGGATGATGCATTTCCTGTTCACGAATCCGGAGACGCAGGACGACAAGCCCTTCTTCGACATGATGAAAGATTTTGTCGCGCAATATCAGGGTAAGGACGCAAGCACGGAAGATTTTCTTGCGCTGGCGAGCGAGCATTTCAAAGGCACCGAGATCGCGAAGAAATACGAGTTGGCGGACCTGGGATGGTTTTTCCGGCAATGGGTGTACAACGCTGAGCTGCCTTCTTACCGTTTGGAATATCACCTGGAACCTCAGCCTGACGGGAGCGCAATGTTGAAAGGAACGCTTTTTCAAGAGGGCCTGCCGGGCAATGAAAAGTGGTTCATGCCGATTCCGCTGGTGATGACTTACGGTAAGGACAAAGTGGCACGGGGAACGATTGCAGTGCTAGGCGAAGAGACGCCGGTGAACGTGAAAGTACCGATGATGCCGGATAAGGTGGAGTTGGATCCGTATTTGATGGTGCTGTCGGCGAAGACATCTGTGAAGAAAATGAATTGAAGGGTGGGGCGCAGACCGGCCGACGAGAGTACGGAAAATTCTAGACCCCGGCGGCAGAATGCGCCGCCGGATATTCTTCAATTCAACAGACCTGATCGGTTCGTTTCAGAATGACGGCGCAGGCTAAGGCACAGCCCACCATGGCAAGGGCGACCTGAAGGTTGTCCATACGGGAGCACGATTAGTCGAGGGCGTTGGAGAGGGGTGGGTGACGCGGACCCGTTGTGACGTCGTGGATTACGACTTCACGATTGATTGTGGCGATGCGTCCGCCGACAACCTCCTGCACGACCTGGCGAAGACGGTAATGGCCGGGGGGAAGCTGCAGGGTGGCTTTGGCATTTATCCCGTCGCGGGAAATGCGGGCGAAGGTGGCGTCTTTTAGTTTCATATCCATCACGGCTTCGGTGCCTGCGAGGTAGTGATTTTGCATATCAAAAAGCGCGGTGATGAAGATTACGCGTTCGTTGTGAAGTTTATTTTCTTTTTTGAAGTACAGACTGTGCGGCGGAACGTGGACGGAAACTCTCAATCCGGATTCGCCGGAACCGAGCGCACCGGATTGCGTGGTGAGTTCGGCGGTAATTTCGGTGAGAGTGTCTGACGCTGATACTTCCTTGTCCAGTCTCTGAAATTTCGCGGAGGGCGCGGCTTGCTCCGGTGTTAACGCGAAATAGCCGGGGCGCGCGGTGATTGTGACGTTGCGTTGACCGGGCACTTGAACCTTCAGTTTGTGATACAGGCCATTATTTTTCACATCGCTCGGAGAAAAGCCGAGAACGCAGGAAGCGGCAGGAAGTTCAGCGAGATCGCGGAGTCCGGTGATCATGTCATTGTTGTTGTGAAAGAATTTTCCGCCCGTGCCTTCGGCAAGAGCCGATAAACCATCGTCGGACGTTTCGTTTTCCATAATGTTGAGCAACGACGCGAACGCGTTCGGCGCGGAAGCTCGACTGAATATTTCCGGGCCCTGCGAGTAGTCATAATCGGCGGTCAGCCCCTTCGCGCCAAGCGTATTGATAATGATTCCGGCGTGAATGGCGCCGGCGATCATTTTGTCCTGCGCGTGTTGGACTTGATTCGTCATCGAAAAATATCCGCCGGAAGCCATAACCATCGTTCGGCGTCCGGGCATTTTTTCCATGTAACGAATGACGTCGCCAAGAACTCCCAGCGTATCCTGCGCGTAAATTTCATTTTGAAAAAGCAGGGTCTGTGCGCTTATCAGGGCATATTCCACACAGTCGCCCGCGCAACACCGGTGGCGGCCATTCTCGCTAACAGCCAGATCGAGCGCATCATTATGTTCGCGCGAGAACAAACCAATCTGATACGCCTCATAGGGAGTCATGATCGGGCATCCAGAAGCCGTCACATGAGTGTGAGAAAGTAACTGCGCAAGCGCGTCCAGAAGTTGCTGCTTATTGCTGGTGAATTGCTGGGTCACTGTGGCGGACGAAGTGAAAACGCCGACGCGATCTGTATCGGCCATCGTATTGCGCACAAATGCTTCGGCGGCTTTTCTGACGTAGACCAACTCGCCCGTTTTCATATTTGTGTCGTCAAAATAAAAACCGAGGTATCGCGGCGGCGCAGAAGGCAGCGGTGCGGGCGGCACGACGGGAGCGTGGGCGGTCGTCGCCGGCGCTTGCACTTGTACAACAGGAGGATTCGCCAGCTCGGGAGTGAAGAGCGAAATCTTTTGCTGTTTTCCTTGATCGAAAACGGCGAAGTCTTCTTTGGTGAGGCCGCTGATTGCTTTCCCTTGCGCATCGCGCACCACGACGTTCACGTCAACCATTGCTGCTTTCACGCGAATCGCGTTTGAATCCTGCGGGAAATATGGCTGCGTGCCAAATTTTATTTCTTCGTCTGGTGCGGCAGTTTGGCTTTGAAGAAGTGAAATGGCGAAAAGGCAAAGCGCTGCGGCGATAACGACATGCTTGATGCGCATGATGTCTCCTAGTGATGATTGAGAAGCGCCTTCGCCGTGACGCTGGTTGATGCTAGCAGTGCGATGCCGGATGGGGAAGAGAGGTTTTCTGCAGGGATGCGATAGAGAACGGCAAGAAAGCTGGGACGAAGGATCGATTCAAAAGAAAATGCTGAACGTGCGCGATTGGAGGCGGGCGGGTCGCAGACCCGCCCCTACGAGAGCTCGGAAAATTCTAGACCCCGGCGGCAGAACGCGCCGCCGGATATTCTTCAAGTCAACGAACCTGATCGGTTCGTTTCAGAATGACAGCAAAAAAGGAGCGGCATCAAAGACCCCACACGCGAGTACTGCGTGTGGGCACCCGCGATTGGAGGCGGGCGGGTCACGGACCCGCCCCTACGAAGGCGCAGGGACCAGCGCCCATACGAAGTTGAAGGCGCACCGACAAGAGTGTCGGTGCTACTCGGCGGAATTATTTTGTTGACGGATAATCGAAAACGCCGCGGCCGGATTTGCGTCCTAGGCGGCCGGCTTTTACATATTGTTTTAGGAGAGGCGCGGGGCGGTATTTATCGCCCAAAGTTTTGTGGAGATATTCGAGGATGGAAAGGCGCACGTCGAGTCCGACTAGATCGACCAATTCAAATGGGCCCATTGGATGATTCAGTCCGAGCTTGAGGGCTTTATCGATATCGGCGGCGGTGGCGATTCCTTCTTCGAGCATGAAGAAGGCTTCGTTGCCGATCATGGCGTTGATGCGGCTGGTGATGAAGCCGGGCGCTTCGCGAACAACTACAACTTCTTTGCCCATGCGCGCGCCGATTTCGCGGCAGGTGGTGATGGTGTCCTCGGAAGTTTCCAGTCCACGGACTACTTCGAGTAATTTCATTTTCGGAACCGGATTGAAAAAATGGAGGCCGACACACTTTTCAGGACGGCAGGTGATCGCGGCCATTTCTGTGATCGAGAGTGAGGAAGTATTCGAAGCGAAAATGGCTCCCGGCTTTGCGAATTTATCGAGCAGCGTGAAAATTTCCAGTTTGATTTCCATTTCTTCGGGGACCGCTTCGATCACGACGTCAGCTTCGCGGCAGGCTTCTTCCACGGAATGCGCGGAGCCAAGTTGCGCGAAGGCGCGGTCGCGTTGTTCGGCGGTAAGTTTTCCGCGGGTGACGGCGTCGTCAAGCGAAGTGCGAATGTAGTCCAGACCGGCATCGAGCATGGATTGAGTGATGTCTTCGAGAATTGTGCGGTAGCCGCCGAAAGCGGCGGCGTAGGCGATGCCGCGTCCCATGGTTCCGGCGCCGATTACGGCGATGGTTTTGACTTCCATTTGATTCGTCTCCAGACGGCCTCAGGGGTTAAAACCCCTGAGGGATATTAAGGGTGGTTCTGATGTGACGGCTGAAGCCGTCACCTACAAGGCTTACTACAAATACCCCTGCGATCCGGCACCGTCACCTACAAGGCTTAAAGATTACAGCCGGACGGGAAACATTCGCGCGGCGTTATCGTACAGAATTTTGCGTCTTGTTGCTTCGGAAAGCGGAAGCGCCATGAATTTTTCGATGTTGCCGCGAATTTCGGGAACGCCGGGGCCGGGCCAGTCTGTGCCCCACAGAACTTTATCGGCGATGTCCTCGATGCGCGGAAAATATTCCATTAATTTTTGCGGCGGAATGCCGGAAATATCCATGTGCATATTTTTGTGGCGGCGCACGAGGAAAAAAGCTTCATTCATCCAGAGCGGACGGCCGCCGTGCGCGAGAATTACGACGAGATCGGGATAGTCGATGCTGACGTCGTCGGTAAGCATGGGGTGCGCGTGAAGATTTCGCGCGCCGGGGAAAATTGAAGTGCCGGTGTGAATCATCACGGGCATGTGATGAGCTTGCGCGCGCTCGTAAACGAGCGCCAGTGGGCCGAGTCCGTCACGATATGCGTTTGGCGAATATTCCTGATGCGACGGATGAACTTTCAGTCCACGAATTCCGAGGCGCGCGAGGCGATCGACTTCGGCGCCTGCGTCCGGCACAAATTTTGGATGGACGGAGCCAAAGGCGAGAAGGCGATCGGGCGCGATAGAACAATAATTTGCGATCCAATCATTCACGGCGGGAGGAAATCCCATCAATTCTGGAGCGACGTAATTAATCAGGCCGGCGCGCTCGACTTCGAGCGAATCGAGAAATCCGAGAAACGCTTTGGGATCGGCCGAATATTTTTCAACGTCGGCGTAGTCCTTGCGGCCTTTTTTGATGAGCGCGAGCGGCTCGGGCTTGAACATGTGCAGCGGCTGGATGTGAATGTGGATGTCGATGATTGGCGGCGTCAAATCGGCTCCCGGTTCCGTGGAAATTATTTTACTTTACGAATTTCTTCAGCGCTTCTTCGTCCCAACCGAGATGAATTTCTTTTCCGCGAATCACGATCGGGCGGCGGATTAAATTCGGCTCAGCGGCCATCATCTTAATTGCTTCCGCGCGCGACGGCGGATGTTCTTTCATATTGCGTTCGCGATACAGCTCGTTGCGCGTGTTGAGAAATAAGTTGTAGTCACGATCTCCGATGAGCGATTCAAGTTCCGCTGCGGAGAGACGATCCGTGCCCATGTCCCGCGAGTCGAGCTCCACACCTTCTTCAAGCAAGAGACCTCTTGCTTTGCGGCAGGACGTTCAACTTGGTTTGTTGATGAATTTTATTTTCTGCTTCGCCATAGTTCCCTTTCGAGGCGCTTTAGTAGCGCGGGACCTTCGGATCAATTTCGGTGGACCAGCGCTCGATGCCTCCGGTTAGCGATCGAGCGCCGTCAACACCCTGCGAACGGAGCCACGCGGCGGCATTCAGGCTGCGCATTCCATGATGACAATAGATGACGACCTCTTCTGCATCCGCGAAAAGTTCCATATTCGCGGGAAGAGTGTTCAGCGGAATAAGTTTTGCGCCGGCGATTACACCCAATTGCGTTTCCCACGGCTCGCGAACGTCTACTACGAGCACTTGTTCGGATTGATCGAGTTTTTGTTTTAGTTCCTGCGGCGCTATTTGAATGTCGTCCACAATTTCCTCTTCGATTTATTTCGCTTAGTAGCCAAAATCAGCGGGCGCGGAATACGAATGTTCGCGAACGCCCAAATTAGCGATGCGCTCGACGCCGATTTGCCGAATGTAATCGCGGCGATCCGAAACTGAAAGCACCCAACGATCGAGCCACTCCGCGAATCCTTCGGCGGTGCGGCTTTGCGTGTGATAGTCGGCAAAAAATTGGTGATCGCGCCCGTAATATCCTTGCACGGGAGAGGGGTGAGCGCCAAGCGGCTCGTGAACGACGGCGGCAACCGTGAATCCCGGAATGAGAGTGCGATTCGGATCGGAGGAAATAATTTCCGGCGCGACGATCTCTTCCGTGATGAGGATCACACATGTCGCGGCGCGGGCGCCGTCAATTGCAACGCCGAGATTTCCCCAGAGATGCGCGTTGCCTTGCTCATCGGCGCGCTGCACGTGAATGATGGCGACATCGGGACGCAGCGCAGTGACGGCGACAAGTTTTTCGTCGCTTATCGGAGATTGAAATTCGCGGAGGCCGGGATTTTTCTTCAAGAGATCGCTGCCGAGAGTAGAATGCGTCGGCAAGAACGGGATGCCGAGAGCACCGGCGTGAAGCGCGAGCGCAAAAGTGAAATTGGAATAATCGACCATGTGAAGCGGGTGCGGGTGGGAATCATTCATGGCGCGGCTGAAACAGTGGCCGAGCCCGGCGGAAACATTTCCGACCCACGCGGCGCGCACGGCTTCGACGCAACCCGCGCCAATGAGTTGATCGAAGAGGGCGTCAGAAATTGGGCCTGAGAGCGTGAGATTTTTGCAGCTCTGGCGAATCATTTCATGGCCGGCGGCGAACGGAATCATTTGTTCGAGCTGCGCGCCCATTAAAATACTGGAGCCGGAGCGCACGTGATTAGCAATCGCTTCGCGCATGGTGACAAGTTTGCTGGTCATGACTTCTCCGACTCCGATGTCAGATTCAATTCTAATTTAGGCGGAACGTCA
Organism: uncultured Acidobacteriota bacterium; assembly: GCA_963778235.1. Taxonomy (GTDB): domain Bacteria; phylum Acidobacteriota; class Terriglobia; order Acidiferrales; family UBA7541; genus DASTCZ01. The sequence continues at coordinate 193,713 of CAVZTQ010000005.1, forward strand.
TTGCGTTGAAGTCTATGGTAACAGTTTGCGCTTGATTGAGGATATCCATTCCTGCCCGTCCGTAATACCAATTACTAAGAGCGACGGTCGGCTTCTTGAACACCGGCGCTGAGCGGAAAACGTCATTAAATCCGCCGAGCGTGAAACGAACTTCTGGCAGTGTAACGACGTCAACGTCTTTGCTGCCTTCAAATCCCGTCAGTGTTGCGGAATCTTTTTTTCCTACCTGATTTAGAAGGCCTGCGAACTCTTTGGCAAACGGCGGCCAGAGTTCGCTATCTTCACCGCCAGTATCCATTACAAATTCCAACTTGCGGTTCTGGAATTCAATTTGCGTAACCGGATCTTCGTTATTGAAACAAATGTTTGCGCGCGAAAGACCGCGTGCCGGCGAGGCAAATCCGATTTCTATTTTGCCATCGTGGCGCCAGCGCAACGTCTGAAGAGCGAGAATGACCGGCATGCCAATGATTCCGCGTTTGCCAGCGGGGAAATCGACAAAGGGCTCCTGATCGTCGCCAATAATAAAAAACGCGACATTCTTAAAATGAAAGTTGCCGATTGTGAAGCCCTGGGCGACAGCCATCCGACCGCCGGGTTTTGTTTCGCCCGTGACGCCGACGACAGCCACCGTGCCATCGAGGATTAACATACCAAGACGCTTCGCTTCCGATTCGCTAAGCGTGGACATATTCGCGTCAGTATCGAGTACGAAATTCGCCGGCCTATCGTTTATAGAAATGGGGACGCTCAAATTGGCGCCGCGCATTTCGTATTGCAATGTGGACGAGCCGCGTGCGATCACGGTCATGTCCGGCAATTGACTCAACAATGCGAGCGCCGCTCGGTCGCCACCGGCAGCTGGTTTGCCGATTTGCGCCGCGATTTGTTCCTTCTTGACCGAGACGGCTTTGGAGTATTGGCCCACACGCATGTAGAGATGGATTAATAATTCACGCGCTTCGGCGGCTTCAGGCGATTGCGGAGCGAATGTTATTACTTTTTGTAGATGCGCTTCGGCTTCGGCACGTTGATCGAATGCAGCAGCAACTGCGCCCTGATACAGCTCGGGCGCTTTCGCATTGGAGATCGCATCGCGAAGTTGAAACCAGTGGTGGCCTTCGTAAAGAGATTTGATATCGACTGGCTGATCCGCTGCAAAGGTAACAGCTACGGACAAAATAATGGCAAGCGGCAAGGAAATTCGCGGAATCCTCAACTGGAAGAATCGTCGCATGTGATTCGCGGTGATCCGCAATCGCTACCTGCCGCGCCAGCTTGGCGGGCGTTTTTCCATGAAGGCACGGATGCCTTCGCGGGCATCTTCCGTTTTCATGAGCTGATTCAAATATACCTGCTCGACTTTGCTGAGGTCATTTTCAAATTCATCGCGCAGACGGCGGCGCATCGCGCGTGCCGTAAGTTTCAGAACGGCGGGACTTAGGGTGCGGAATTCCGCAATCAGATCGCGCACGGATTTATCGAGCGAATCGTCGGGGACCACGCGAGTAGCCAGTCCTAGAGTTTTCGCTTCGGCGGCGCTGACTTCGCGCCCGGTGAGAATCAAATCCATCGCTACCCGCGGGCCGACGAGTTCGGGAAGCGTGATCATGGCGACGGGCGGAAAACAACCGAGCTTAATTTCGGGCACGCCGAAATTGCGCGGATTCCGTGGAGATAACGAAATCGCAAAAAGTGGCGAGTTCCATTCCGCCGCCGAGGCAGTGTCCGTGAACTGCGGCGATGGTGATGCAATCCGCGCGGGCGAGCTGGCGAAAAATGTGATGGAACGCGGCGAGCATGGAGCCGACGCGATCGGGCGCGTGGTCGGCAACTTCAGCGCCAGCGGAAAAACCTTTCGGGCCGGCGCCGGTGAAAATTAGGAAGTCGCATGCGCCGCCGGGAGGATCGAGCAACTTGCCGAGACCGCGCGACAATAACTTCATCGTCGTGATATCCAAAATGTTCAGCGGCGGGCGATCGAGCGTGACCCAAACGGTGCGGCCTTCCGCGCGAATTTGTACGGCTTCGCCCCGGTGGCTTTCAATCGTTGGTGATTGGCCGAGCGTATCGTTCATTTCTTGCGTACGCCTCCGCGTTGGTCAATTCCGTATGGGCAAACCCTTGCCGGCGGATTATCACACGGCTGCGCGGCAAAATCACTTGGTCCAAAAGTTTTGCGGATCGAGTTCGCGCATCACGGCTAATTCTTCGACACTTGGCACGGACGTTACGCCGACGTTTTCCGCGACGCGCAATTTCCAGCCGGTATTCGCGAGCACGTCCTCGACTGTAGCACCGGGATGCACGGACGCAAGAAGTGCTTCGCCATCCGCACCAAATCTTAATACTGCACGTGTGGTAATTACCGCGGAGGGACCGGAGCGCGCAGGCAATCCCTGCGATTGACGCCAATTCGTTCCCGCATTATTTCCGGTGCCGGAGCCGGGCGAAGTGACGTAGGCGACGCGATCTACCAAGCGGCGCTTGGAATGTTCGAGCAACACTACGGTCCGTTGCGCGAGGCAAGCGATGTCGCAAGCTCCGCCTGCGCCGGGCAAGCCGAACGGTGCGGCCATCGTGCTTGCCTTCGGTGGTATTCAAATTTCCGAAGCGATCCACTTCGGCGGCGCCAAGAAATCCGACGTTCACACGGCCCTGCTGGAGAAATCCCATCACGTCCAGCATCGGGCCGGCAAAAGTTGCGGCCTTTAGGATTGGGCGGATCGGCCATCGTGTAAAGAAGTTCGCGCGCGGGAGTTTCACGGATAATTCCATTTTCAAAAAGGCCGATGGCGGAGGGAGCGTGGGTGCGTTTTGCGACGGCGAATGCGAGCAGCGGCAATCGCATGCCGACAAAAACAATTTCGGAGTCGCGAATTTCCCGCGCGGCGGCGGCGACCATCAATTCGCCCGCGGTGTAGCCCTGAGAGGCAATTCTGTTGTGACGCGGCGATTTCCATTCACGTGTTAATCGTTTAAGGCGCGAGTGACAGATTTTGTTTCGGGATCTTTTTCCATTTTTTCAAAAATCGCGCGAGCTGGCGGAAGTATCTGCAGTTTCACGCCGCCTGCGCTGGCATTTTTCGCGCTGCTGCTTGGCAGCACAAAAACTCGCGCGCCGTAGATGTGGCCCTTCTGCAATCCAAGAGTGCACGGCCGCTGATTAAATTTTTCGTAAACGTTTTTGCCGTTGAAGGCGACGACGCGCGGCGCGAATTGTTCCAGTTTCTGGGAAAGCACTACGCGGCCTTCCGCGAATTCTTCGCGCGCAAGTTCTTCTTCGCTGCGCGTGGGACGTTTCACGATATCCGTAAGGCCGACGCCAAATTCGATCAGGCGGCGATCTTCGTTGTGCGTCAGTTCTTCGCCAACGATGCCTGATTCATAAAGCAAATTCCAAAAAGCGTTATTGCGGCCTGCGTAATAATGTCCTACGCGAGCGGATTGTTCGCCGGGATTGCAGCCAACAATTACCAGCCTCATTCCACGTCGCAAATAGTCAGGCAGAGTACGCATCGGTATCCAGTTGACCTTTCTCGATCTGATTCGATTCTACGCGAGATTTACCCAGACGCTTTTCAGTTGTGTGTAATGTTCCAGCGCGGCCGCGCCCAACTCGCGTCCGTACCCACTTTTTTTATAACCACCAAACGAGGCAGCCGGGTCGTAATTATTATATGTATTAACCCAAACGGTACCTGCCTGCAAGCGGCGCGCAACTTTATGTGCCTTGGCGATATCGCGTGTCCAGACGGCCGCGGCCAGCCCGTAAGGATTGTCATTGGCCTGGCGAATCGCGTCTTCCACATCGTCGAACGCAATTGTTGCCAGCACCGGACCGAAAATTTCTTCGCGCGCGATGGTCATGTTATTTGTGACGCCGTCGAAAACTGTCGGCTGCACAAAACATCCTTTGCCATTGCCGAGCGTGGTGACTCGGCTACCACCTGCGACGAGCTTCGCGCCTTCGGCTCTGACCCTTCTCGATATAACCCAGAACCGTCTGCATTTGTTGCTCGCTAACGAGCGAGCCGAAGCGCGTTTTCGGGTCCATCGGATCGCCGGGCTGCATTTTTTTCACGCGGTCGAGAAGCTTTTCCATGAAGGCATCTTTAATGCTGCGCTCGACAAATAGGCGCGAGCCCGCGGCGCAGACTTCGCCTTTGCCGTAGAAAATGCCGATGGTTGCGCCGCGCACGGCGGCTTCCAGATCAGCGTCGGCAAAAACAATGTTTGGAGATTTGCCGCCGAGTTCGAGAGTCACGTGTTTCAGCGAATCAATTGCGTTGTGCGCGATTTCCTGTCCGACGGAAGTTGAGCCAGTGAAGGCAACTTTATCCACACCGGGATGTGTGACGAGCGCGCGTCCCAAAACTTTTCCGGAGCCGGTGAGGATATTCAGCACGCCATCGGGCAATCCCGCTTCCTGGCAAATTTCGCCGAGGCGCAGCGCGGAAAGCGAAGTGAGTTGCGCGGGCTTCAGGACGACAGTATTACCTGCTGCAAGAGCCGGGGCGATTTTCCATGACGCGAGAAGCAGCGGAAAATTCCACGGGGTGATTGCGGCGACGACTCCGATTGGTTCGCGCAACGTGTAATTCAAAATGGACCGCGGACGGGGACGGTTTCGCCCATGATTTTCGTGGCCCATCCGGCGAAATAACGGAAAACTTCGGCCACCATGGGCATATCCACGTAGCGCGATTCAAAAATTGGCTTGCCGTTATCGAGAGTTTCGAGCGTGCCGATTTCTTCGACGTACTTATCGGCGAGATCGCCGATTTTCCAGAGGATTTTGGCGCGGTCGGCTGCGGCCATTTCTGCCCATGGGCCGGAAGTGAATGCGGCGCGGGCTGCCGGCAACTGCCGCGTCTGCGTCTGCTTCGCCTGCTTCGGCGAGCATGGTGAGTGTTTCGCCTGTGGCGGGATTTGTGGTGGCGAAGGTTTTGCCGGATGCGGAGTCAACCCATTTTCCGCCAATGAAAAGTTTTCCGGGCTTGATTTGAATTGGGGGCGCGCTGGCCATATTTTCGTTAAGTTCCCTTCGTGAATTCTGTTTGGCTTGAACTACTTACCCTTGAATTGAGGCGGGCGCTTTTCGATGTATGCGGCCAAACCTTCTTTGGCGTCTTCGCTGGTGAAAAGTTGCTGCTGCAATTCACGTTCCAGCGTCAGTGAATCTGAAAAACTCATTTCCGATCCGGATTGAACGGCGCGCTTGATGCGTCCTACGGCGAATGATGCTTTATTCGGCGGACAGAACTGACGCGCGTAGGCCAGCACGTCAGGCCAGAAATTTTCGGCTTTGAAAATTTGATTCACAAGGCCGATTTGCAGCGCTTCGTCGAATCCAAATGTGCGGCCCGTGGCCATTAATTCCAGAGCGCGGCCCTTTCCGAGCAGACGCGAAAGGCGTTGCGTGCCGCCGGTGCCGGGAAGAACTCCGAGATTCACTTCGGGCAATCCAATTTTGCCGCCATTTTCTTTGGCGATACGGATGTCGCACGCGAGAGCAACTTCCAGTCCACCGCCGACGGCGTGGCCATTCAGTGCCGCAATGACGAGCTTGGGAGTCTGCTCCAGGCGGCACATGGTTTCATTGGCGTGCAGACAAAAATAATATTTAAATGCCGGAGTGACCGTGGTGAGCATCGAAATACTGGCGCCCGCGCAGAAAAATTTGTCGCCCGCGCCGCGCAGAATAATTACGTGGACGATTCGTCCATGCGCGCATTCAGGATCGCGTCGTCGAGCTGGCGCATCATTTCGTAGCTGTAGGTGTTCGCCGGGGGATCGGTCAACTCGATGATCGCCAGTCCGGCGTCAACCGTGTAGCTGGACCAGCACCTTCTGTCCTGCTGCTATGGGGTCATGATTGGGGTCAAATCCGAATAAGTAAATATACACCAAGAGGCTCGACAGACGCCGTTTCAGCCACCGTCTCCGGCCAAGATCCCGGAATAAATCGAACCAATCACGGTCTATCTAACTGGACGAAGAAACAGCACGGTGGGTAGCCAGAACTGGTTGCATGCGGCGCGTTATCTCATATGCCGTGGCCCGCCGTTGTCTGGTTGCAGCCGGATTATGCTACGCTTGGGGAGTTGTGAATCATGAATTCTTCTCGAGTCGTGGCAGACTATTTGAGCGTTTCGGGATCAAAACCGCTTCCTTCCTCCATTGTTCGCGATGACGAAGCCGCATTGGTGGCGTCCGCGAAAGCGGGAGACGCTGCGCGCGTTTGAAGAGCTCGTAAATCGCTACGAGCGCAAGATTTTCCGGCTGACGAAGCACATCACTCAAAACGATGCCGACGCAGAAGACGCGATGCAGGACGCATTTCTGAAAGCGTTCCGGCATTTGGCTGAGTTCGAGGGCGGGTCGAGATTTTATACCTGGCTGGTGCGCATCGCGGTGAATGAATCATTGATGCGTCTGCGAAAGCGGCGGCCGAATCATTTTTCGCTGGACGAGCCGGTAAAAGGCGAAGAAGAAAATATTCCGCGTCGAGCTTGAAAGACTGGGGCCCTTCGCCGGAACAGCGCTACGAGAAAAAAGAAATGGGCTCGATCCTTTCAAAAGTGATCGAGCAACTTGAGCCGATTTATCGCGCCGTTTTTGTGCTGCGTGATGTGGAAGAAATTTCCACGGAAGATACCGCGGAGATGCTGGGAATCAGCATTTCGGCGGTAAAATCGAGATTGCTGCGCGCACGGCTGAAATTGCGAGAAATGCTCCATCCCGTATTTTCAAGGGAGTACCGCACAGTGAACTGCAAGGGACTGATCGCCGAGTTGACGGAATATTTGGATGGCGCGCTGGAGGCTCCAGCTTCGCATCGAGCTGGAACAGCATTTGATGAAGTGCAAGAAGTGCCGGGTGGTAGTGAACACGACGCGCAAGACGATTGAAATTTTCTGCAACACCGAGCCTGCGCCGCTTCCAGAAGATGTCCGCACACGATTGCATGATGCGCTGGTGAAACGGTTGGAACAGCGCCGGCCTAAAATTTAGTTTTGCGTTTTCTACTTTCCTTCCCATAGCGGAATTTTAACTCCGCGTCCCTTCGCTAAGGCTAATTCATAAACTTTCGCGGCTACGGCTACATCCCAAATTGCTATTCCACTGGATTTGAATAAAGTGACTTCCGTTTCATTTTCGCGGCCCGGAATTTTTCCGGTGACTATTTGCGAAAGCTCGATCACGGAATTCCAGCGGGCTGGTTCGGCGGCGAAAGCTTGGATCAGATCGCCTGCTTCCATTTTTGCCTGCTCGATAAAATCCACGGCGATCCGATTTGCCCGCGCGATTGCGGCGTCGTCCAATTCACGCTTCTGCGGAAAATTTGCGCCAATTGCGTTGACGTGCGTGCCGGGAGAAAGCCATGCGCCTTCGACCACGGCTTTGTGCGCGGTAGTTGCGGTGACGACGATATCGGCGTTGTGGACGGCGGTTTCGGCGGAGTCGACGGGAGTTACGGAAATTTCCAGCAGGTCTTCCATTTCATTTGCGAATTGTGCGCGGCGCTCAGCGTTGCGGCTGAACACGCGGACGCCGGTAAGGTTGCGCACTGCGGCGACGGCTTCCACTTGTCCGCGCGCTTGCAGGCCGGAGCCGATGACGGCGAGAGTGTTCGCATCTTGACGCGCCATGTGGCGAGTTGCGACTCCGCTGGCCGCGCCAGTGCGAATCATGCTGAGGTGTTCAGCTTCGACAAGCGCGAGAAGTTCTCCGGTGGCGGAGCGGTAGAGCGGCACGAGAAATCGGAGCGCGCCACGAACACTGGTGTAGAGCTTCATGCCGACGATACCGGCGGTCACGTCCGCGCCTGCCATGTAATGCAGAAAACCCTTGTCGGGAAGTTCCAGGCGATGGCGCGGATGGAGGATAGCTTGTCCATCGGCTTGCCGGCGCATTACTTCTTCGACGGCAGCGATAGCGTCATGCATGGTGAGAAGTTCGCGGACGTCTTTTTCGGAGAGTAGGAGCGTCATAGTGGCCCTTCCTGCACGGCTTGCAAATTAATTCAGACGAAAGCGTAGGACGCGAGGAGCGGCGGCGTCAAGGATTAGCAAATCGCCGTCTTGAGTTGCCGCCATGCCTTTGATGTTCAAGTTTGTGAGGGACGGATCAAATTCCAGAAGAGGCTTGGATAATTTTTCGTGTTTTTCATTCAACGCGAAAATGCGAAGTACCGGGGCGCTGGGAACGTTTGCGAGTAGGACGATGTATTTTTGCGTGGCGGCGAGAAAACAAGTGTCATTTTCTGCGGCGCCCGAAACTCCGGTGTTCCGCACCCATTGATTTACAGTGCTGCTGTCGTTCGCGAGCTGTTCGACGAACGGTTGCGTGCAGCGGGCAGCGTAAATCGTGTTATCCGGCGCGACTGCAACTTGATCCGCGAACACCAAGCCTTCCTTCAAACTTTTCCCCAGCGGGCCAATTCGTCTGCCGCCGGTCGCGAACACCGTCACTGATGCTTCGCGCGATGCGACATAGATGCGGCCATCGTCGATCACGGCGAAACTGACGGGCTTTTGTTTGCCTGGAATGGTGTGAATGCTGTGCAGAAGCGCGGCCTCTTGCGAAATCGTGTACAGGACACCCGAGGTGCATTCGAGAACATAAATTGCGCCGCCGTGGTCCACCGCCGCAGCGCAGGGATCTTGAAATTTGATCAATGGAGTGAAACTTTGCAGTGGATGGCCGCCGCGCGTGAATTTGTGAATGAAGCGATCGGGCTTGCCGACGTCAGCAATATAGACGTGGGAGAAATCGTCTGTGGCGATGCTGCGCGGATCGTTAAGCGTGCCGGGGCCATTGCCTTTTGTGCCCCACGCGCCAAGAAATTCGATCAACGGGGGCACGGGTTTTGTTTGCAGAGCGCTGGTTGTGGAGCCGGAGCAACCTGACAGAGCGGCACTGAATGATGCGGCGATTAGGAGGACGAGAGTTGAGAAATTTGCGCGCATCAATCTCTTCAGCGATGTTTCGACTTCGCGGCAGGCTTGGGAATCACGTCACCAGCGCGAACGCGGCGAACGGTAGTTTGATGCATCGCATAGGTGCGTTCCTGGCGCGGTTCTTTGTCGCTAAGCGCGGTGAAATGAAATACGGGATCGCCTTTGCCCGTGGGCTTATCGACGGTGATTGGAAAATATCCGCAGAGATCGCTTTCGATGTACGCGGTTTCATAACGCGCACGTCCGCCGCCCCAAGTGTAAACACGGATCAAACTGAAATCGCAAGTCTGACCTTCACCGCCGGTTGTGCCCGCCACCAAATATTGCGCGCGATCTCCCTGAGAAGTTTGAACACGATTCAGCACAAACCACGCTACGGGATGAACTCCGGAGGATGTTGCGTAATCGCGCAACGTGCTTGGCAAACTTAACTCGATGAAGCGTGCGAGCACCCATCCGGCAAGTTGAGGAACGGCTGCGCCGGGCGTGCCGGCGGGTTGCTGCGAAGGATCATTCCCGGTTACGAGCAGAGCTTGCGATGCTTGCGGAGAATCCGCGCTGCCCGTGCTGGGGCTGCTTGAAGAAGAAGTTGGCGTAACGGTGATGAAGAGCCAGTCTTCGCGTTTGGGAGGATCGGCTTTTTCTGCTGCGGCCTTATCTGCAGCGGCTTTGTCTCCGGCAGATTTATCAGCGGGGGATTTTTCTTTTGTGGCGCGAGACGGACTTTGCGTCGGCAGCGGTGCTGCATCAGCCGTGGCGCGCGCTAATACTGTGACGTGAACGCTGCCGGGCAATTGATAGATTCGCTGGGAAGTGCGTCCCGGTTCGAGGCGAAGATTGGTGGTAACTTTCGTGCGTCCCGTTGCCTGAATCGGCATGGGCCGCGCTTTGGTGACGAGTTGTTCTTCCTTCATCCAGGTTGCTGCCGTCGACGAGTCGGCGTCCGTCAACCCATCCTGTGACGCCTTTTACAGTGCGAACTTTTGTGAACGTGTCACTGTGGCCGAGTACTTCAACTTTTTCGCCCCAATGAATTTCCGCGGCAAGCTGACGCACCTGAGCGGTGGTGCTCCAAACATTTACGATAGGCTCGGCGACGTAAGCTTCATCAGCTATGTGGTGACTGGAATGAAATTTCCAATAGAGGACGGCGGCGATAATAAAGACAAACGCTACGAGAATTAATTTAAGCGAGCTGCGGTGCATCAGAATTTCTCTCCACTTGCGCGATTCATTCTACACTACGCGCCGCAAGAGTTTTGTGCGCCCACTAAACCAAAATTCGCGCCAGTGTAAACACTGCCGTCGCGCATTCTGCTATCATGCTGCGCCAGCGAAGCCGAAATTCCTTCGTCGGTGACGACACTTTTATTCCGGGAGATTCACGTGGACTTTCTAGATAAGCTGCGGCCTTTTACGTTGCTGGTTCTGCGATGTATGCTGGCTCTTCTGTTTATTTACCATGGCTACCCGAAGATCGAACACGGCATCACCGGCGCGGAACAATATATGGTGAGCGTCGGATTGCCTGCGTACTGCGCGTACATCGCGGTAGCACTGGAAATTGGCGGCGGAGTTTTGCTTGTGCTGGGACTCGCTACGCGTCCGGTGGCATTGTTGTTGGCAATTGAAATGGGCGTGGCAATGTGGAAAGTGGATCTGGCGCACGGATTCAGAGCCGTGCCGGATTATCAATTCGCGCTGGCGCTGGGGGCGTCCGCATTGGCGCTGGCAAGTTTCGGCGCGGGAAGCTGGTCGCTCGACCACGCATTTTTTGGGCGCAGCTCGAAGCCTCGACCGAAACCGAAGGCGTAAATATCGGAATGCTAGCCGCCTATAGGCTGCCGCTACAATAGCCAATCTTTTCTTGGAACAAATTCCCCGCGACATTCGTTCCTTCAGATATGACAACGCCAGGATGGCGGCGTCTAAAACTGCGGGGCGATATGAATAATTTATTTCAGGATATCCGCTACGGAATTCGGACTCTTGCAAAGACTCCCGGATTTACAGCAATTGCAATTCTGACGCTGGCGCTGGGAATTGGAGCGAACAGCGCGCTATTTTCCGTGGTGAATGGAGTGTTGCTGAATCCGCTTCCCTACTCTGAGCCCGACCAATTAGTTTCTGTTTACGCCAAAACGAGTAATTTTGGAAACAGCTCAATCACGTACATGAACTTTTTGGACTGGCAGAAAAACAACCGGTCATTTTCCGAGTTGGCCGCGCGGCGGAGCGACAATCCAGTTCTGACTGGAGTTGGTGAGGGCGAGCAGTTGCGCGGCGTGATGATCTCGTCCAATTTTTTCGCTGTGATGGGCGTGGAGCCGATTGCCGGACGAACATTCCGTCCGGAGGAAGATAAAGTTGGCGCGGCGCCGGTGGCGATAATTGGCGCGGGATTGTGGGCGCGGAAATTCGGATCGGCGCCGGACATTATCGGAAAACCCATCACGCTGACCGGCAAATCATACGTAGTGATTGGAATCATGCCCGCGAGCTTCAGCCTTTACGAACACCCGAGCGACGTTTACATTCCAATTGGCCAGTGGGATGACCCGACATTTCGCGATCGCAAGGTGAGTTTTGGCACTCGAGCATACGGGCGGCTAAAGCCGGGCGTTACGATTCAGCAAGCACAAGCTGATATGGATGTGGTTGCGCGAAATCTTGCGTCGGCTTATCCCGAAGCGGACAAGGGAGCAGGAATTGCGTTGGTTCCTCTGAAGCAAGATATGGTGGGCGACATTCAACCAATTCTTCTGGTGCTGCTGGGCGCAGTTGGATTTGTTCTGCTGATTGCGTGCGCGAATGTTGCGAATTTACTTTTGGCACGTTCGACGGGACGTACACGCGAATTTGCGATTCGATCGGCGTTGGGCGCGGGGCGTGCGCGGGTGATACGTCAATTGCTGACGGAAAGCGTGTTGCTGGCAATTGCAGGGGGAGGGCTGGGACTGTTGGTTGCGTATTCCGGCACAAAGGCTGTGCTGCGAACTCTTCCACAGGCGCTGCCGCGCGCGCATGAAGTCGGACTGGATTTGCGCGTGGTGTTCTTCACGCTGGGAATTTCATTGCTGGTGGGAATGCTCTTTGGACTTGCACCGGCGCTGAAATTATCGCGTAGCGGCGTGGCGGAAACATTGAAAGAAGGCGGACGCGGATCGAGCGGCGCCCGGCACAAAACGCAAAGCACATTTGTGGCGATTGAATTGGCGCTGGCACTTGTACTGTTAGTTGGCGCGGGATTGATGATTCGCAGCCTGACGGCTTTGTGGAATGTGAATCCCGGATTTAATCCACACAACGTGCTGACATTTGATGTGACGCTGCCGCCGGGGCTGGAACAGAATCCGTCAGGGCTTCGTTCCGTGCTTCGACAAATGCACGGCGTGCTGACAGCCGTTCCGGGAGTGCAAGCAGTTTCGATGCAAGGCGGATCGCTGCCGATGTCCGGCGACTCCGAATTGCCATTCTGGAAAGAAGGTCAGCCTAAGCCTGCGACGCAGGAAGAAATGACCGAAGCGCTTTTCTATCTGGTCGAGCCGGATTATTTGAAAGCGATGGGAACTCCGTTGCTGCGCGGAAGATTTTTCACGGAGCAGGAGAACGAGCGTGCTCCCGCGGTAGTGGTGATTGATGAAGTGTTCGCGCGGAAGTATTATCCGAATGAAGACCCAATCGGAAAACGCATAAACATCGCGATTCTGGATTCGCAACCGGAAATCATCGGCATTGCGGGTCACGTGAAACATTGGGGATTGGATTCCGACGCGACAGCCACGATTCAAGCGCAGATTTATTTGCCGTTCATGCAAATTCCAGACCGGCTGATGCCATTAGTGGCGCGCGGCATTGGATTGGTGGCGCGCACACAAGGGCCGCCGGGAGATGTGGTTCCAGTAATACGGGCGACGATGGCCAAGCTGAACAGCAATGAAGTGATTCACGGCGTTAACACAATGGATCAGATCGTGGCCGATTCTTTGGCGGATCGAAGATTCTCGATGATTCTGCTGGGAGTTTTTGCGGCGCTGGCACTCGTGCTTTCGAGTATTGGAATTTACGGCGTGATTTCTTATTTGGTAGGACAGCGGACGCATGAAATTGGAATTCGCATGGCGCTGGGCGCGCAACAGTCTGACGTGATGAAGCTGGTGATTGGACAAGGAATGCGCATGGCGCTGATTGGTGTAGGAATCGGACTTGCGGCGGCGATTGGATTGACGCGGTTGATGTCCAAAATGCTTTTTTCGGTGAGCGCGACGGACCCGACTACTTTGATTGGAGTTTCGGCGCTGCTGACGATTGTGGCGCTACTGGCGTGTTACATTCCTGCGCGAAGAGCGATGCGGACGGATCCGATTGTTGCGCTGCGGTACGAGTAGAACTGCCGCGGAGCCGATGCTAAAACTCGCGACACGACTATGCCCGACGCACCCGCTATCGCAAATAAACTCTTCGGTATCGCGCCATACTTCTTTGTGCGCGACGTGGTCAAGGCTGCCGAGTATTACCGGGATGCGCTTGGATTCAGCTATGCGCAATTCTGGGGCGTACCGCCTGTCTTCTGCATGCCGCGCCGCGATGGCGTGACCATCATGCTTAGCCAAACGCAGGACACGTCAATCATTCGCCCCAATGCTAAAGCTCGCGGCGATGAATCGTGGGACGCCTATGTGTGGGTGAAGGACGCCGACGCGTTATACGCCGAGGTTGCTCCGCGCGGCGCGATCATCGCGTATGAGCCGGTGCTGCAGGACGAGTACGGCAACCGCGAGTTCGCGGTGCGAGACCTTGACGAATATTTGATTGCGTTTGGATCCGACGCGAAGCGGCCCACCTGAAGGTGGCCCCTACAAATTCACTACCTCGCTTGAGCTTGCGAGCCGCCTTGTGGAACTTGAGATGGGGCTGGCGCGTAAGCTGGGAATTCCGCTTTCGGTATCACAATCCACGCTACGAAGTAGCCGAGGATCGCCGGGACGAACGGCACTGGGAAAATAACCAGTAGAACCGCGACGAGCCGTACCATCGTGGAATCCATATCCCAATATTCCGCGAGGCCGCCGCAGACGCCGGCAATCTTGGAGTCAGTGATGCTGCGTTCGAGGCGCCGATGCGGGCGCGGATACGAATATGTATTCGAGGTGGCGCTGGTTTGGCGCGCCCCGCACAAATAGCAGAAGTTTGATTCGTTCACAATTTCCCGGCCGCATGATGAACAGTACATTTGTCACCTCCCGCACGTTTCCAGCATTGCGCGCGTGTTAAGGATTCGCGCCAGGACATTCTGGAATGCCGCGCCGATTCTACATTCTTATACGGACGAGGGTGCCAGAAAGTTCCCTCGATTGAATACGGATTTAGTAGGGCAGCGGGTCGTGAACTGCGGGGCGAGGTTTTGTCGGAAAACCATGCCGGTCAGTCTCGCAGGCGGGCGGAGGTGGTGGCGCAACTCCCATCCGCTCTAGAGCAACGCGGATAGCTGATGCGGACGTTAGCTCTCCTGGAAGGCAATCTGCTTTCGGTAAGAGTTTTAGAAGAGTGGGGGCCGCCGCTGTCCGAGCGCGGGGGCCTAGATTTCCGAGAGTGGCTGCCACCCAGAAGGGGACCGAGTCTTCGGAGGAATGTAGTAGAGACACAATTTTTTTTAACGTGGAATCGTCGATTTGGGTGAAATCGATTCCGTCGGTGAGTTCGCTGAGGTGGTAGGCAGCGTCAGTCCGGTCGTCCACAGTTTTTCCAGTTTTCACTTTCGCGATGGTTTCGGCGAGTTGTTTTTTGATCGTAGAATCTGTCGCATTTGCCACTGCCGGTGCCAGGCAGGCGAATGCACTCAGAAAGATGGCGAGCCAACGAACGGGTCGAACATTAGCCATGTTGTATCTCTCGTGACTGGACAGGTAACGCTTCCTCCGAACCCTTTCCACGAGTGCTAAAAAAATTTGAATCAATACGCCAGCAGGTCGTGAACAGCGGAAACGATGTCTTCGGTCTGGGGCAGGATTTCGTCTTCGAGCTTGGGCTGATAGGCGCAAAACGTGTCCATGGCGGCTACGCGGCGGACGGGCGCGTCCAGGTCACCGAATAGCTCGTCGGCAATGCGGGCTGCGATTTCGGCGCCGTAGCCCCAGGAAAGTGTGTCCTCGTAGGCGACGATGACGCGGTTGGTCTTTGTGACGCTGGCGGCGATGGCTTCCCAATCGTAGGGAGAAAGCGAGCGGAGGTCGACAACCTCGACGGAAACGCCTTCGCGTTCAAGCTGCGCTGCAGCTACTTCGGCACGATGCACGAGCGCGCCGTAAGTGATGATGGTGCAGTCGGTTCCTTCGCGCATGACTCGCGCTTTGCCGAGCGGAATTGTGAAATCCGGGCCGGGATCCTGCGATCGATTGTAGGGCTGACGATAGAGATGCTTGTGCTCCAGGAACATTACCGGGTCATCGCAACGAATTGAGGTGCGAAGCAGACCGGCGAGATCGAGCGAAGTGGAAGGCATCACGACGCGCAGACCGGGGCAATGCGTGAAAATGGTTTCTCCGCACTGGCTGTGATAAATCGCGCCACCGGTGAGGTATCCGCCGATGGGCACACGAATTACCGCGGGCGATGTGAATCCACCCGCTGAACGCCAGCGCATCAGGCCGAGTTCGTTGCGGAGTTGCATCATGGCGGGCCAGATGTAGTCGAAGAATTGAATTTCGACCACGGGTTTCAGTCCGCGAATGGCCATGCCGACTGCGCGGCCTACGATATTGGCTTCCGCGAGCGGAGAATTGAAAACTCTTTCTGCGCCGTAAGTGCGTTGCAATCCGGAAGTGGCTTTGAAGACGCCGCCCTTCCCTTTCACTTTGTCGATATGTTCTTCGCGGCTCACGTCGGCGACGTCTTCGCCGAAAACGACGATGCGTTCGTCACGCGCCATTTCCGCGGAAAGCGTGGCCGAAACCATTTCCACCATGGTTTTCGGTTCGCCTGAAAATTTCGGAGCGGCGTCAAATGATTTTGAAGTTCCGTCCACGTCGGGCGAATAAATCCACTTCATGATGGAGTCGACAGCGGGCAATTCGGCGACTAGCGCTTTATCAGCGGCTTCGCGGACTTCGAGTTCGACTTCCTTTTCAATTTTTTCCAACTCTTTTTTATTCAGAATGCCTTCGCCCACGAGGAACTGAGCAAACTTGGGAATCGGATCGCGGCGATTTTCTTCGGTGCGCTCCGCTTCACACTTGTAGAGCTTTTCGTCGTCCGAAAGCGAATGGGAATATGGGCGCGTGACGTGTGCGTGAATCAATGCCGGGCCTTTGCGCGCGCGGCAATATTCGACGGCGCGCTGAAATACCGCGTAACTTTCTAGAACATCCGTGCCATCGCATTCCTGAATGAGGAGACCGGGATATCCGGCGACCAATTTGGAAATGCTTCCGCCTGCGGTTTGCACTTCAACGGGAACGGAAATTGCGTAGCCGTTATCTTCGACCAAATAAATCACTGGCAATTTCTTTTGGCAGGCAGTGTTCAGCGACTCAAAGAATTCACCTTCGCTTGTAGCGCCGTCGCCGCTTGAAATGTAAACAATTTCGTCCGATTCATGCGTGACGTATTTGCCGAGAGGAGCTTTTTCCGCGGCCTTTAGGGCTTTCGGATGTTCGTCGTAATAAAACGCGGCCTCCGCGATTCCCACGCCGTGAAGATACTGAGTGCCGGTTGGAGACGAGCGGCTAACGATATTTAATTTCGGATGGCCCCAGTGCGAAGGCATCTGACGTCCGCCGGAGCTTGGATCGTCTTTCGCGCCGACGGCTTCGAGCAGCATTTCGTAAGGAGTCATTCCCAAGGAAAGGCACAGTGCGCGGTCGCGATAGTAAGCACAGAACCAATCGTAGGCCGGCTTGAGCAACTGCCCGGCGGCAACCAGAACTGCTTCATGCCCGGCGCCGCTGATTTGAAAATAAATTTTATTTTGACGCTTGAGTTGAATTTCGCGGTCGTCCAGCCGACGCGAAAGCAGCATGGTGCGATACATTTGGACGAGCTGCTTCTCTGTTAGCCCGTGATATGGGACCTTAGCGGCGGTTTTTGCAGGCTTCGAGCGCGTCTGAACGGGCATGTTTGGTTCCCTTACTTTACCGGAGACAGCCGAACCACACAATTATAGCGAATCCAGTGAGACTACCGCGGTGAATTTGGCGAAATGTTGCCGAATCTTATCGCTGAATCCGATTAGAGAATCCGCGCCCTAGCGTTCGCGTGCTGCGCGATCGGCGGCGCGTTGTCCGTGATAAAGAGTGTCGAAAAGTTTCGCCGATTCGGCGAAGTCAGGATCGCCCTGTCGAACAACTTTCGGCGCGGCTTCCTTGAACGGCGCTTCCGATGGGATCCGATCCACCCAGCGCTGGTGCGAAAGCTTTTCGTGGTCGGAAAAATCCAACCGCACGACCAACTTCAGCTGATCCGGCGCGCCTTCTTTCTTAGCGGCTTCGCGATCGAGCTTGTATTCGAGCTTGTTCGTGAGATGGAACGCTTGACGCCAACTGTCCAGGCGGTGACGCGCTTGCTGGCCCACATCTTCACTCGTACCAAAGTCAAAAATTAAATATGTTTGTGCCATATCTCTTGATATAGCGGCCCACGCCGGAAAATGTCAAGTGCGCGTAAGAATTGCCAGTTAGCAGTTGCGCATTATCCGGGAGGCTGGGCGCGTTGACGCCCGCACCTGGGATGGCTAATATGTGTGGCAGAGCAATTATCTTGATACGTCGAATCACAACTTGTCTGGTGCTCGTGGCGCTTGCCGGCATTTACGCCATGCCGCTGGCGGCTGCCCTATCGCCGAACGCGATGGACTGCTGCACGGCGGGAATGTGTCCGCGGCCGGGACGCACGATGAATCATCATTCGTCGCACGAAGAAATGCCTGACTGCGACGGAATGGGCGGGGCCGGCGGTTCGATGCGCAAGTGCGGTATGGGCGCGCGCAATACGCAGAAAGTTTCGGCTGTGAACGTGGGACTTTTTGTTTTGTCCACGCCGATAGGCATTGTACGAAGCTTCGCGCAAATTTCGATTTTAGTGGCGGCTCCGCTTTCAGATTATGTGGTTTCGCAAAATCCTGTTACACCCCCTCCTCGAATTTCACTCTCCTAATTCGCTGAATTATTTTGCAAGAAACTGCGAGAGACATGTGTCTCACGCGGGCGAATTCCATTTCATTCCTATAGGAGAACAAAGGCCTTATGCGGGGACGAATCTGTATTTTTATTTTGCTGACGTTGTGCGGCACGAGCGCCGCTTTCGCAACGATATTTGGATCAGTGCGCGGGATTGTTCACGATCCGCAGCACCGGCCTATTCATGGCGCAACGATCACATTGAAATCGGCGCTGTCTGACTGGAAGCAAACTACGGCGACGAATGAGGACGGCGAATTTGTTTTCAACGCCGTGCCCATTGGCGATTATTCCGTAACAGTTGCGGCGAATGGATTTCAAGACTCCGCGCAGGATATTTCTGTAAGTTCCGGTTCGGCTCCGGTGCTCCATTTTCCGATGGACCTGGCAACGGCGAATCAGTCAGTAAATGTGACAGCCGAGCCGGTAACCGCCGCGCCGGATTCGGTGACACCGATGGCCGTAGTGAATCGGCTGGATATTCAGAACACTCCCGGCGCGGACCGGGCAAATAGTTTGGCGATGATCACAAATTACGTTCCCGGCGCTTATATGACGCACGATCAACTGCATGTGCGCGGCGGACATCAGGTGAGCTGGCTGGTGGATGGCGTGCCGGTGCCGAACACGAATATCGCGAGCAATGTGGGGCCGCAATTCGATCCGAAAGATGTGGATTACATGGAAATGCAGCGCGGAAGTTATGACGCTGATTATGGCGATCGAACTTACGGCGTGTTCAACGTGCTGCCGCGTACCGGATTCGAGCGCAACAATCAATGCGAGTTGGTGACGAGCTTCGGAACTTATCTGCAAACGAATGATGCGCTGAATTGCGGCAGCCACACGGACCGATTCGCGTACTACGGCAGCGTAAACGCAAATCGCAGCGATTTGGGGCTGGAAACGCCGGTCGGGGAAATTATCCACGACATGGAAAACGGATACGGCGGATTCGGCACGCTGATTTTCAACGTGAATTCGGCGAATCAGCTGAGACTGGTCACGTCATTGCGGAAGGACTACTACCAGATTCCGAATGAGCCGAGCGACATGCTAGCGGATGGCGAACACGAAGCGGATGCATTTGTAAATTTCACGTGGGTGCACACATTTCCGAAAAATTGGGTGATGACGGTTTCTCCGCTCTATCACTTCAACAGCGCGAATTACAACAGCAGTCCGAATGATTTTCCAACGAGCACGACGGATAATCGCGCGTCGAC
Organism: uncultured Acidobacteriota bacterium; assembly: GCA_963778235.1. Taxonomy (GTDB): domain Bacteria; phylum Acidobacteriota; class Terriglobia; order Acidiferrales; family UBA7541; genus DASTCZ01. The sequence continues at coordinate 213,078 of CAVZTQ010000005.1, forward strand.
ATATGTTGGCGGCCAAGCGACCATCGGTGGTGTGTGGGCGCGAAATAATATTTCGGCCGGATTTTACGGATTCTGGCAGCGGGATAATCAACTTTTCGGTTTATGCCAGCCAGTGGACGAACAACATCGAGGTTGTCTCCCAACTGATGGGGTTGGCTCGGATTTTCAGGATCGGGAAATTGTTACCGGACATCTTTCAGAGATATTTATCGAGGACAAGATTCAGCTGACTTCGTGGCTGAATGTGAATGGCGGCATTCGAGAATCGTTTTTTTCGGGAAGCATTTCGGAGAACGCCGCAAGTCCGCGTGTGGGCGTCGCGATTACCGTGCCGCGGCTGAGTTGGGTATTTCGTGGATTCTACGGAAAGTTTTTTCAGGCTCCGCCGCTGATTACGGCCAGCGGACCGCTGCTGCAATTTGTGACATCGAATGATTTGGGATTTATTCCGTTGCGCGGCGAACGCGATACGGAATATCAGTTCGGCGTGAGCATTCCGTATCGCGGATGGGCCGTGGATGTGGATAGTTTCCGAACGCACGCCGCGAACTTCTTCGACCACAATAATGTGGGCGGCTCCAATATTTTCTTTCCGCTAACCATTGATGAGGGACTAATTCGCGGATGGGAATTGACGCTGCGTTCGCCACGATTGTGGCATCGCGGACAAGTTCACCTCGCATATTCCAATCAAATTGCTTACGGAGCAGGCGCGATTAACGGAGGGCTGACGGATTTTTCGCCACCTGAGGGATTTTTTCTGTTGGATCACGACCAGCGGAATACTTTAAACGTGGGATTTGATGTGAGTCTGCCGTGGCGAACATTTGCGTCGACGAATGTTTATTACGGTTCCGGATTCACAGATGGCGAAGCCGCGCCGGGAGGTCCGGACCATCTTCCGGGGCACACAACATTTGACATCACTGCCGGAAAAGAATTCGGCGAGAGATTCTCGCTATCGGTGACGGCGCTGAATGTTGCGAATCGTCATCTGCTGATTGATGACAGCCTGACGTTTGGCGGCATGCACTACAACAATCCGCGTGAAATTTACGCGCAGTTTCGCTGGCGATTTCATTACTGACCGTCGCTTGAAATAAGGGAGATCGATTTGAGTAAACAATTTCAAAATACCAGCAGCGCAATCAGAACTATGATGATTGCGCTGCTCCTCATGACGAGCATCAGCCTTTTCCTTGCGGGATGCGGAACCGCGCCCGTTGAAAACAAAACTCAACCGCAACAACAGCGATTTTCGCTGAAAGGCAAGGTCACCAAAATCGACAAGCCCACACGGGAAATCCTTGTGGATCACGAGGCCATTCCGGGCTTCATGGGCGCGATGGAGATGCCTTATCCGGTTGCGGACATAAAGTCTCTGGATAATGTCGCCGCCGGCGACGAAATTCGCGCCGATCTCGTGGTTACCGATGGCCACCCGGTGTTGGAGAACATTGTCGTGACGAAAAAAGGCGAGCACCGCCCAGAAATTCCGAAGCCGTCTCGCGTGAAATAAGTTCGGTCTCATCTCCTTGAAGAAAACTCACGGCAACTCGTTTAGAATCTTGATCATCAGTTGCCGATGGATACGACCCCCAAAGAATCGAAGACAACCCAACGCTGGCTGACGCGCGGCGTTTTCGGAATTGGACTGGCGAGTTTGTGTTCCGACTGGGGACATGAAATTGGAACATCGCTGCTGCCGATTCTGCTGGCTGGACTTAGCGCTCCCGCATATGCGTTGGGAATAATCGAAGGAGTTGCCGATGGCGTTTCGAGTTTCGCGAAACTTGCCGGCGGATGGGTTGCAGATCGGCCGCATTTGCGCAAGCCGGTAGCGGTTGCCGGATATTTGCTGACAGGCCTTTCCACTTTTGCATTTGGATTTGTGGGAGCGTGGCCGCAAGTACTTGCATCGCGCGCGATTGGTTGGATGGGGCGAGGAATTCGCGGACCGGCGCGAGACGTTTTGCTGACGGACGCCGTTGCGCCGGAATTGGTCGGACGCGCATTTGGATTTGAACGCACGATGGATACCTTCGGCGCGATTCTGGGGCCGCTGTGCGCGACGGCGTTAATTTCCATGATGAGCGTGCGCATGGCCATGCGTTGGACGCTTCTGCCCGGCGCGCTTGCGGCGGTGGCCATCGCGACCCTCGTGCCTTCCGGCGTTCGCGATGGCGAACATCATGCGCTTCCCTTCACCACGAGCCTTTCGCGATTGCCCAACGAGTTCCGCCGATTCCTGAAATGCGTGGCGCTATTTGGTTTAGGCGATTTCGCGCACACACTTTTGATTCTTCGCGCGGTGCAACTACTTACTCCGGCATACGGAATCGTGCGCGCTGGAGGAATTGCTGTCGCGCTCTACACATTTCACAATGTGATTTATGCCGCAGCGAGTTATCCGGCTGGCGTGATGGGAGACAAACTTGGCCGGCGCGGAATTTTGGTGGTGGGATATTTGCTGGCGGCGGTGATGTCCATTGGATTTATTTTTGCGCCTCCGCGCCTGCCGGAATTGATTGGACTATTTGGGCTGGCGGGATTTTATGTGGCGATTCAGGACACGCTGGAAAAAAGTGTGGCCGCGGAATTATTGCCTCGCGAAATTCGGGCCACTGGATTCGGCGTGCTGGCAACCGTGAACGGCATCGGGGATTTCTTCTCCAGTATCATCGTGGGATTTCTTTGGACGGCGGTTTCACCCGCAGCTGGATTTATTTATGCCGCGGCGCTGACCGCGATGGGCGGACTGCTTCTGCTATTCAGTTCGCGAAGCGCAGCGCGTCAGCCGACCGCGTAGTAGTTTTCACCGTAGAAACTCCAATAAATACGGATAGTTGAATCGCGTTTCGCGGCATGGTACGGTAGGCGAACAAACGGCGAAGCGTCGAACGAGAGGTGCATTAATGGCGCAAACATTGGCGGTACGCATGGCGGGCGGCAACGCGCTTTCACGCGTGCGCGAAATCCGCGAAATTCTTGAGCAGCTTGCGGCCCGCGACACCACCGGTGAGGTCATCACCGCGATTCATCACATTCCTGCGCGAGATGCGAAGTTTGCACCGGTGCCGACGTGGGTACGGCCTGAACTCGCGGCGGCGTTTTCTGCAAAAGGAATTTCACAACTGTATACGCATCAGGCGGCGGCCGCGGAAATGGTGCGCGCTGGCAAAAATGTTGTGGTGGTGACGCCGACCGCCAGTGGGAAAACGCTTTGCTACAATGTGCCGGTTGTAAATGCCGTGTTGGAAAATACGGACACGCGCGCGCTGTATCTTTTTCCTACGAAAGCGCTGGCGCAGGATCAGCTTGCGGAACTGCATGATCTGGCGAAACGCGTCGAGAACGCATTCGGCGTTTACACCTATGACGGCGACACGCCATCCGATGCGCGCTCAGCGATTCGCGAAAAGGGGCACATTGTTCTGACCAATCCGGACATGCTGCACACCGGAATTTTGCCGCACCATACGAAATGGCAGCGATTGTTTGAGAATTTGCGCTACATCGTGCTGGATGAACTGCACACTTATCGCGGAGTTTTCGGAAGTCACCTGTGCAATGTACTGCGCCGGCTGCGGCGCATCGCCAATTTTTACGGATCGACGCCGCAATTTATTTGCAGTTCGGCGACGATTGCAAATCCGGGTGAGCTAGCTAGCCGCCTTATAGAAGATAAGGTGGAAGTGGTGGACGAGAACGGCGCGCCGGCCGCTGAAAAAGTTTTCGTGTTTTACAATCCGCCGGTCGTAAATCGGTATCTTGGCATTCGGCGAAGTTACATTCATGAATCGTCGCGGCTCGCGCAGGAATTCCTGAAACGCAATTTGCAAACGATGGTTTTTGCAAATAGCCGCCTGCACACCGAAGTGCTTCTTACCTATTTGCAGCAGGCGTTTCCCGCGTCGCCGGGCTCGCCGCAGAATGTGCGCGGATATCGCGGCGGATATTTGCCGGGTGAGCGGCGCGAAATTGAGCGCGGATTGCGCGAGGGACGCATCCGTGGAGTGGTCACAACAAATGCGCTGGAATTGGGAATTGATGTCGGATCGTTGGACGCGGTGGTGATGGCCGGTTATCCGGGGACAATCGCGTCAACGTGGCAACGTGCAGGACGCGCCGGTCGGCGTAGCGGAAGTTCTTGCGCGGTGATGGTGGCGAGTTCTTCGCCGTTGGATCAATACGTCGCGCGACATCCGGATTATTTTTTCGGGCGCTCGCCGGAGCATGCCTATATTCAGCCGGATAATTTGGAAGTGCTCGTGAATCATTTGAAATGCGCGGCATTTGAACTGCCGCTTTCCGCCGAAGATAAGTTCGGCACCGTGGACGTGCCTGCGCTTTGCGAACGCATGGCCGAGGCCGGATTTCTGCATCGCAGCGGCGAGCACTGGCACTGGACGCAGGAAGCCTATCCGGCGGATACGGTGAGCTTGCGCTCGGTTACATCGGACAATTTCGTGATTGTGGATATTACGGACGCGCCGGAAGTAATTGGCGAAGTGGATTTTTCGAGCGCGCTTACAACTGTTCATCCCAAGGCAATTTATTTGCATCAGGGAACCCAATATCACGTGGAGCGAATGGATTTCGACGAGCGCAAAGCGTACGTGAAGCGTGTTGATGTGGACTATTACACCGACGCGATTCGCTACACGCAGGTGCGCGTGCTGGAAATTGCCGACCATGCTCGCGTTACGCGTGAAGGTGAAGAAACTGACTTAAATGCTTCCCGCGTGCACGGCGATGTGCTGGTGCGTTCGCAGGTTGTGGGCTTTAAGAAAATAAAATTCTTCACGCATGAAAATATCGGCGCCGGAAAATTGGAATTACCCGAAAATGAAATGCACACCACCGCCTGTTGGACGACGCTGGATCGCGCGCTGGTGGAATCGCTTCCCTACGCGGTGAGCGAACGGCAGGACGGCATGCGCGGATTGCTGCACGCAATGCACAGCGTGGCCACACTGCTGCTGATGTGCGACGCGCGCGATTTGGGAATTGCGATTGGCGAGCGGCCGCCTTCGCCGGGCATCGCGCCGGGCGAGGAAGGTTGGGAGCCAACTCCGGAGCTTGCCGAAATTACTTCTGGTGGGCCGGAACGGGAATATTTCGAGCCGGATTTGTATCTATATGATGCGTACCCGGGCGGAATCGGATTCAGCGAGCCACTATTCCGCACGCACAATTTGCTGCTGCGCAAAACTCGCGAACTGATTGCGGCATGCACGTGCGAAAAAGGATGTCCTTCGTGCGTCGGCCCGGGCAGCGAAGGCAATGAGCGAGCGAAGGAAGCGGCGCTCGCAATTCTTGATCGAGTGGGAGCGTAGACATTATGCAGGTTATTGTTCGCAATATTGATCACGTTCAACTGGCCATGCCGCCCGGCGAAGAAGAATGCGCGCGCACATTTTATGGCGGCGTGCTTGGCCTGACGGAAGTCCCGAAGCCAGCAGAATTAGCAAAACGCGGCGGCGCGTGGTTTGAAAGCGGCGCGGTGAAAATTCATCTTGGCGTGGAGGCAGATTTTCGCCCCGCGAGAAAAGCTCATCCAGCGCTAGTTGTTGAAGGCTTAGCGGAAATTATCGCGCGCTGCACGCGGCTTGGATATGCAACAAAGCCGGATGTGGCAGTCGACGGCTACCGGCGGATTCATGTGGACGATCCTTTCGGAAATCGAATCGAATTGATGGAGCGGGATTGAGTTCTTCGAGCACATTGCACGACAAGTTCTCTCGCATCGCCGCGCTTCGGCCGTCACGGAAGAATGCGTCGACGGAAACGCGCGTGCGCGAAACTTTGCCCGTCGAAAGCGATGCGGGCGAAATGGCGCGGTTAACTGGAGCGACCGTTCAACGCAATCGATTCGGCGAGCATCTTGTGATTCGGCGCTGGTATGCCACGCCGGAACAATGTTTACATGCGGGTGACGAGCGTCGGCAACAAGCATTGAGTCTTCTGCTTTCTGAGAATGCCGCCGCACAAAAACAAAATGCAAAAAAACACCGCGCTCCGTGCGATGCAGCTTTGGCCGCCGATCCTTCGCAATGGCTTTTTCTGGATACGGAAACTACAGGACTTGTCGGCGGCTCAGGAACGTACGCGTTTCTCGTTGGCCTTGCGTGGTGGGATTCCGGAGGGCTGCAAGTCGAGCAACTTTTCATGCGCGATTTTGGCGAAGAACATTCGCTGCTGCTGGCACTGGATGAAAGGCTGGCCGAACGCAGAGTGCTCGTAACATTCAACGGAAAAAGTTTTGATTGGCCGCTGCTGGAAACGCGTTTCCGAATGACGCGCTGTATTTCGCCGCGCATTCCCGCCACGCATTTAGATTTTCTTCATCCCGCGCGCCAACTGTGGAGGCCCCGGCTGAATTCCGTGAGGCTCTCTGAGCTTGAGCGACATGTGCTGCATGTCTCGCCCGGCTCGAAACTGGATTGGACGCGCGACGGTGACATGAATTCCGGCGATATTCCCGAAGCGTATTTCAGTTTCGTGCGCGGCGGACTCTGCGCGCCTCTCGTGCCGGTTTTTCAGCATAATCAAATGGATTTGCGCGGCCTGGCGGCGATCGCTGGGCGAGTTCTTGAAACGCTTGCTGACCGCGAAGGTGGCGACGGATCAGCTTTAGGCGACGGAGAGACCGCGGATGATTCGCTGGACATGTACGGCCTTTCACGTCTGCTGACGCAACGCGGCGAACACGGACGTGCGCGAAAAGTTTGTCAGGCTGCGTTAACGGCAGGATTGCCCGCCGAGCACGATCGCGCCGCGCGGCGTGATCTGGCGCGATTTGCAAAGCGTGCGGGCGATTTTCCGGGCGCCGTCGAGCTTTGGGAAAGTTTGATTCGCGGGAAAGATTCAGCGCGCAGCAAACCGAATCGTGTCGCTGCGCGAAAATCCGTAGCTGGCGAACAATCGCGTACTCTTGAAAAAATTCTTCAGCGTGGAGCGTTGAGCGCGCCGGCGACAATCAGTGACGAATGTCACCTTCGCGCAGCACTCGAAGCATGCGAACAGCTCGCCATTCATTTTGAACACCGCGCGCGCACACTCGATCGCGCGATGCAAATGACTCGCCACGGACTCGCGCTCGTCAGTCGCGCTGACGAAATCCGCAGGCGAAATTCTTTCACCTTGGGCGAAACTATTTGGCAAAAATGGGAAACTCGGCTGACGCGCCGCCTCGAACGTCTAGATGCCAAGAACACTCGCGCCACAAAGAAGCTGGGCATTGAATTGGCCACCTCGCGGGATTAGCATGGTTATCGTAGCGCAGCCGAATGGCGCGCGAAGGTGACGAATGCCCACGCAAACATCCGAAGCACCAATCACGAGAATCACCGAACTTCAGATCAACGGCAAAGCCTACAAGATTGACGCGGCGTCCGACACTTCCCTGCTGAGCGTCCTGCGAGATCAACTCGAATTGACCGGTAGCAAATACGGATGCGGTGAAGGCCAGTGCAGCGCGTGCACAGTTCTCGTGGATGGAAATCCGCGGCACTCGTGCATCACAAATGTCGGCGTGATCGGTAAAAAATCCATCACGACAATCGAAGGACTTGAGCGCGACGGCAAGCTGCATCCCGTGCAGCAAGCGTTTCTTGACGAAGGCGCAATGCAGTGCGCGTACTGCACTTCGGGAATGATTATGAGCGCCGTGGCGCTGTTGAAATCAAATGCCAATCCGACGGACGCGCAGATTATCGAATACATGCAGGGAAATGTTTGCAGATGCGGAACTTACCCGCGCATCGTGGCGGCGATTCGTGATGCTGCGCGAATGATGCGCGCTTCGGCAAATGGCGGTGCGCGATGAACAAGAATCTTTCTACTGAAGTGATTCTCGAGCCGGAACGCTACGAACTGCACACTCCGCCAGTCCATCATTTTGAAATTGATCGGCGCGACTTCGCGAAAATTGTGGGCACAGGAATCGCCGTTTTTCTTCTGAGCAAGGGAGCAATCGCGCAGCAACAACAAGGTGAATCCGGCGGCCGCGGCGGTGGTCAGGCAGCGCCAAAAGATATTTCCGCGTGGCTGCACATTGCGGAGAGCGGTGCGATTACCGTTTTCACGGGCAAAGTGGAAATCGGACAAAACATTCGCACGTCGCTCGCACAAGTTGTGGCCGAAGAACTGCGCGCGCCGTTTGATTCCATCACGATGGTGATGGGCGATACGCGGCTAACTCCGTACGATGCGGGAACATTTGGAAGTCAGACGACACCTCGGATGGGATTGCAGTTACGACACGTTGCCTCCGTTGCATGCGACACGTTGAAAGATCTTGCCGCGAAACAGTGGAATGTTGACGCAACACGGTTGGTACCGGCCGCGGGGAAAATCACCGACCCGCAAACGAAGCGCTCGATTACTTACGGTCAGCTCGCGCAAGGTCAGGCTTTTGAAACGGCGGTGCTCGGCGAAGATCCACTCATCGCGCCCGTCGATTGGACGATTGCCGGCAAGCCGCTCGGAAAAGTGGATGGCCGCGATTTCGTGACAGGCCGGCACAAATATGTTTCCGATATGAAATTGCCGGGCATGCAGTACGGAAGAGTTTTGCGGCCGGAAAGTTTTGGCGCGACGATCGCGTCGATTGATGTTGCTGCGGCGCAGGCAATGCCGGGCGTTACAGTCGTTCGCGATGGCGATTTTGTGGGCGTCACAGCACCCGATCAGCAAACTGCCTCGAGTGCGCTGAAAGCAATTAGGGTTGAATGGAAGCCGACGGCGCAGCAACCCGATAGCAAAAATATTTATGACTATCTGAAAGCGAACGTTCAGAGTGGCGGGCGCAGCGGCGGTCGAGCGCCGCAAGCGGGTGCGACGGATACCTCTTCGATCGATTCCGCTCTGGCTGCAGCGCAACATCGTTTGGACGCAACATATAAGGTTGCCTTTATCGCGCACGCGCCACTGGAACCGCGCGCGGCGGTCGCTCAGTGGGAAGGCGATCAATTAAATGTTTGGACGGGAACGCAGCGTCCGTTCGGCGTTCGTAGTGAGTTGGCCGCGGCGTTTCATATCTCCGAGGATAAAATCCGCGTGCAAATGCCGGACATGGGATCCGGCTACGGCGGCAAGCACACCGGCGAATGCGCCGTAGAAGCGGCAAGGCTCGCTAAGGGCGCTGGAAAACCGGTGAAGCTAAATTGGAGCCGCGAAGAGGAATTTTCATGGGCGTATTTCCGGCCTGTTGGCGTGATTGATATCCGGAGCGGAGTGAATGACGACGGCACGCTGACCGCGTGGGAATTGCGTAACTATAATTCCGGAAACTCCGGTATCGATACTCCGTACAAAACCGGCGCGCACGTAACTGTATTCCGCCCAACTTCCGCTCCGTTCCGCCAGGGTTCGTACCGCGGACTCGCTGCAACGGCAAATTTTTTCGCGCGCGAATCCCACATGGACGATCTCGCGCGGGTAATCAAAATGGACCCGTTCGCATTTCGCATGAAAAATTTGCAGGACGATCGCATCAAAGCAGTTCTGCAAGCTGCGGCGGATAAATTCGGCTGGGGTAAAACAAAGCCAGCGGCTGGACACGGTTTCGGTCTCGCGTGCGGCGCGGAAAAAGGCGGCTTCGTCGCCAACTGCGCTGAAGTTGCGGTGGATAAATCGACCGGCGCGGTGAAAATTGTGCGGCTGGTCGTTGCGTTTGAGTGCGGTGCAATCGTGAATCCCGATGGTCTTCGCAATCAAGTGCTGGGCGGCAACATTCAGGGATTGGGCGGCGCACTATTTGAAGCAATCGAATTTGAAAATGGAAAGATCACCAATCCGAAATTTTCAAAGTATCGCGTACCGCGATTCCAAGATATTCCTCCGATCGAAGTTGTTCTCGTCGATCGCAAAGATCTTCAGCCTGCAGGTGCCGGCGAAGTTCCGCTGATGGCGCTCGCGCCGAGCATTGGAAATGCAATCTGCGACGCGAGTGGCGTGCGCCTGCGTGCGCTTCCGATGATTCCCGCGGGAATTGCAAAAGCCTGACCGTCCGCACCAAGCGCAAACTTTTTTTTCTTCAGGGGATACACTCTCGCTCCGCTTGCGATACACTACCCCGCGATTACCGGAGGCTTGCGGACATGAAGGGCATTCTTTGCACAATTTCGATTCTCAGTCTGGCTGCTGCGGCCGCGTGGAGCCAACAACCCACCGCGAAGAACGTCAAACCTGCGGCGCAGAAATCCAACGTGATTGAGCTGCAAGCTTCGCCAAAAACTATTGCATGGGGACATTACGACGCCAGTTCCACTCCTGTGCTTCGCGTAAAATCCGGCGACACCGTGAAAGTGCACACGGTGCTTACGAACAATCCCACGCGACTTGCGGCCAACAATGTTCCAGCGGACCAGATTGAACAATCGTTGAAGGATATTTACGCGGAAGGCGCTGTCGCCGCCGCGGACAAAGGCCCGGGCGGACATATTTTGACCGGACCAATTTTTATCGAAGGCGCGGAGCCCGGTGACGTTTTGGAAATTCGCATCAAGGCCATCGATCTTGCAATTCCGTACGCCTATAACGGCTTCGGACGCACCAGTGGATTCATTCCCGAAGATTTTCCTTACTCGAAGACAAAAATTATTCCGCTCGATAAGAAAAAGATGACCGCGCAATTCGGTCCGGGCATTGAAATTCCGCTGCATCCGTTTTTCGGCAGCATGGGAATCGCGCCGCCGCCGGCCTCGGGTCGCGTCAGCAGCGTTCCGCCCGGAGTTTACGGCGGCAATATGGACAATAAATATCTCGTCGCGGGCACAACGCTTTATCTTCCCGTGAATGCGGAAGGCGCGCTCTTTGAAGTTGGCGATGGACACGCCGGACAAGGCGACGGCGAAGTGGACATCACCGCAATGGAAACTTCATTGATCGGCACGTTTCAATTTATCGTGCGTAAGGATTTGCATTTCACCTGGCCGCGCGCGGAAACGCCGACTGAGTACATCACCATGGGGATGAATCTGGATTTGAATGAGGCTACAAAACAAGCGGTGCGGCAGATGATTGAGTTTCTCGTCGACGATAAGCACATAACGCGCGATGACGCTTACATGCTCGCTAGCGTCGCGGCGGATTTGCACATCACGCAACTTGTGGACACGAACAAGGGCGTGCACATGATGCTGCCCAAGTCGATCTTCGCGACAGCAGCTGTTGCGCCGACGAAAAAAACAGCCGCGCAAACGAAACCGCCGGCCGCGAAATAGCGGCACTATCCTGTAGCTGTAGCACCAATTCCGTCTTCGTCGCTCCGGATGTGGTCGCCGGCGACGCGCCATTCGGCGGCCAATCGAGCGCCTTCACTAGCGCGTCAAACAATTTCACATCCCCACCTTCGAGCGTAACGCACTCGGCGTCAACGCAGCGAAGAAACACACCGCCTTCATCCGTATCAAATGACAAGAAGTCCGCGCGGCGCACAAGATTTTCGCGCTTCGTATACTTGTGATCGAATACTTCGCTGAATCCGCCAAACAGACGCGCTGCATCTGCCGCATTCAACGTCTTAACCCGGAAAACGAACAAGTCGTCTCGCGTGTCCTTGCCGTCTTTTTTCCCTTTTTTCTCGTAGATCGCGTATTTGTCGCCCGCCCACACCGGCGCCAGATTTGCGGCGCGATCTTCCGTCAAAAATTGCTTCAGAATTTCCTGCAATCCAAATTCACCCATCACATTAGAATCCAAAGCTTTCCATCCGCTCGGCAAGTTCTGAGTAAGGTCAGGAAGTGTTACCGGCAAAGGAGCCACTCCACGGAAATAAAGTTCGGGATGGAGGATCTGTTGCGTCGATGCCGGAGGTTTTTGAAATACCGAATCGAATCCCGGCCACCCACCCCGTGTGCGATACACCGCCATACAAAAATCCGCGCCAGCGCCGTACGGAAAAACCAGCGAATCGCGAAGGAATGCCGGGGCCTTCATCAGGAGTGGCGACGAACTATCCAAATTGCCAAGCATCGTGCTCAATTTCATCTCGGTACTTGCTACGACATCGAGATTCGCTCCCTGCTGACGCAATCCGTAATCAATCATCGCCGCCGTCGCTGCGCCTTCCAGCACCGCGTCACGCGCAGTCTCAGCGTCATCGTTGGGCTTCGCCCCGTCACGCCACGGATCCAGATGGTAGTGTTGATCTTGAAGCGCGTGAGTAAGTTCGTGCGCCATTACTATTTCTTGCTCCCTGGCTTCATCCAATTGGCGACATAAAATTCCTTCGCTTTCGGATCATAAAGACCCGCGATTTGCTCAGTCAAAAGGTCCACAAGAAAAGCGTCGAACGGGAAATCCTTCGGCAGCAGTCCGAGCTTCTCCAGCATTCGCTCATCGGCGTAACGCTTCTCCGGCTCTTTGTCTTCTTTCATCTGTTGCAGTACGTACGCGCGAATTTCTTCCCGTGAGCGTAGAGACTTTTTTAGCGGTTCAAGTTGAGCGAGCCCGAGAATCGTGCTCATCTTCGCCATCACTTCGTCGGTCAGGCGCAGAAAGTCCGCGGAATCAGGAGTGGCCGACGCCACTTTGGCAGGAGGCGCTTGCGCAGGAGGCGTTTGGCCATAAGCAGCTGCGGCGACTCCAAATAACACGCAATAAAACGCCGCGAGTATTCGTTTCACGAATTTAGGTTTCGACATTGAGGGCCTTTGAGGACGCGGCTCATGGGTCCGCGCGCATGAGAAAATTTCGCCATCTGCAAAGATGCTTACAGTTCAAGAATAACAGGTTTTGTTAATCACGATCCTTGCCGTCATTTCCCCGCTGCATCGTCCAGCAAACGCATTAGCGCGCCAAGCATATCGTCCTTCGTAATGATGCCGACGACCTCTCCATTTTCCACCACCGGCAGGCAACCAAGTTTCTCCGCGTGCAAAAGTGCAGCAGCCGCGTGCAACGGCTCGTCTGGCGAAATATGGTGGGGGTCGCGAGTCATCACTTTCGCAACGGAAGTATCCTCAAAAATCGCGTTGTATTCCTCCGCTGAAACTCGCGTGAGCAGGGAAGGAGTGCAGCGCTGAATGTCACGATCAGAAAGAATTCCGACAAGTCTTCCGTCATCGATTATGGGAATGTGACGGATACGTCCCGCGCGCAGCAGCAGCCCCGCATCCAGCAGGCGAGCGCTAGAAGGCAAGCTCGTCACCGGAGACGCCATGAACTTCCGAACTGAAGGTACGTCGCGCATGGATTGCATTCACTTCGCCGAGATGTCAAACCATTATGGTTCCATGCTGGATGATTAGCGTCAACCTGTACTGAGGAACGGGATTGACGATTCGGAACGCGAGCTGACTCGCGCGCTCTTTAGAAATTTGCTACCAGAAAGCGGCAGGAAAACAACCTATGAAATGACCATAAAAACCGGAAATTACAGGATTGACGAAAAACAGAAGCTCGTTTATAACAGTTTAGTAATCTGATAGAGTTCTCCCGCTCCCTATTCCCAACTGAATTCGAGGACCTCATGCTTCCCGGCTCGCGACTCCGCCAAGCGCGGGAGAAACTCGGTCTGACATTTCGAGATGTAGAACGTGCCAGCTACCAACTGGCGTCACTCCGGGGACGCAGCGACTTCATCATCCATATCAGCCGGCTTGCTGCCATCGAGAACGAAGGCACAATTCCCGGTCCTCATAAGCTATATTCACTCGCCGCAATTTATCATCTGAATCCTGTCGATATTCTGAATTGGTACGAAGTGCCTTTCGATCGCCATTTTTCCGACGGCGCGGAGCTTACCGCGCCGCTCACCCACCTTGCTGCTCCGCCAAGTGCTTTGCGCATTCCCATGAAATTTGATCCGGGTTTCGACCCACGGCGCACAGAATTGCTGAGCCGCATGGTTGAATCGTGGAAAAATTTGGAGAGCGTGCTGTTCAATCGCCAGGGCCGCTATTTGTACGGTTACGTTGGACTGGAAGATCACATGATGGAGCCGCTTCTTTCGCCGGGCAGTCTTGTGCTGGTAGATCCAACGCGGCGGCAGGTAAAGAATTCCGGATGGAAAAATGAATTCGAGCGCCCAATTTATTTTGTGGACCTGCGCAACGGTTATCGCTGCGCGTGGTGCGTGCAGGAGTCGAAGACCCTGATTCTGCAACCGCATTCGCTTTCTCCATGCGCGCCTAAGATATTTAACTTCCCTGATGAAGGTGAGATCGTGGGACAGGTAATTGGGGTGGTTACGAGACTGGCAGGGCTTTAACGCGATCCGATTCAAAAACTGAAAGTAGCGTTTCGATATTGGAACAAAACAGCGTCCGCATGTACTCTGGCAAACCGAAAGGCATCAGCGTCCGATAAGCCTCAGATTCCCTCCAATTCCCTACCAGACCTTCCGCTTCAGTTTCAAATCCCTTCCAGCAACTCAACAAATCCATTTCCTGTAGCGCCAAGGGCATCTCCATGATCCGCGAACAAACCTCTCGATGCGCCTGCAATAGCGCTTCCTGCACGGAACCTGACGAATAGACAGCTTCCAGCCCCTCGTGACGGTAAGTCCCGGATGCTAAGTCTCTCAACGACGCAAGATAAATGAGCTTTCCGTACTCGCTCGAAATTGCCGCGAGCGTCCGCTCCGTCAAATCTTCAGTCAATTTTCGGTTGCGGTCGAAAGTTTCCCAAGTACTCATTCACGCCTCTGTTCCGTTTTCTGAACACTTTTGACGAGTACCGCTGCGTTTCGGTGCGCCGCCCCAAAGTCCGCAGTTAGGAGGTGTACCCAAATGAAACGCATAACTTCTCTGCTTCTTGTGATCGCCTTTGCGGGAGTGATTCTACTCCCTGTTAACGTCACCGTCAATAACCGCTCCAGTGAAAGTCCGCAAATCGCCGATGGCGGCAATCCAATACCACCCGTCCCCCCGTGCGTATTCAATTCGCCTGCTTCGGTTCTTCAAGCCTAGCTTTGGGTGATTAAGTCGGCGTGCAACCCGGGATGCGCACCGGCGAAGCCTCATCTGGAGTGGATTTCGTTTCGTATCTGACGTGTGCTTTCCGCACGACAAGATGATACGCTTCCGCGAAATGTTCAATTTCTCGTCGATATTCCAATGGATTATGTTGCCAACTTCCATCTGCTTAGAGTTGGCGCTGATCTGTATGGCGTATCGACGAAGGTTTTATGGAGAGCTCTCTTTTTTCTCGGCATACCTTGTTCTTGTAACCGTACAGGAAATCGCGGGATGGCGGGTCAGCTACACTCCCTGGTTCAACTCCGAAAACTGTCTGTACGTTTTTTGGTCTATTCAGTTTGTTCTCTCCCTCCTTCGTTTACTTTCCATCGGTGAGATCGCCGGGCGCAGTTTGCGAGGTTATCCCGCAGTCTGGTCGTTCTCGTGGCGATCACTTTCCATCGCCACTGCGCTGCTCTTATCTTGGACAACTTATTCGGCGGCTAAGAATGTGCATCATTTTCGAAGATTTCTTGCTATTGGCGGTCAGAGATTTGAATGTATGCAAGCAATATTGCTCCTTCTACTGCTATTTCTTGGCGTCTACTACCGGGTGAGAATCCCTCCACTCTATCGATCTATCCTGATCGGCATGTGCATCTATTCAGCCATACAAGTAGCGAATAATCAGTTCTTGCTCTTGAATAAGCTGCCGGCCGACTCGGTTTTTGGTTACATCCGGCGCGGTTCATTCTTGTTCCCGTTGATAATCTGGACTTACGCGTTTTGGCATTGGGGCACAACTCCAACCACTCCACCCGAACTGATTTCACAAGAAAAATATGACGAGATGTCTCCGCAAATTCACGATCGCTTAAAGGAATTGAACGACAAACTGTCCGGCCTGATGAACTCCACGCGGTAGCCATTTGCTCTAACGCACATCGTCTCCACATGGAATTCCGAACGCCCATAGATCAGGCGCGCCGCGACAATTTATTCAAATTCCATCAGGCCCAAGCGTCGCAGACCGGATATACCTCCAACAGACAACGGTGGTAAAATGGGGCACTAAAACGTGTTTACGATCTTCCTTTCCTCAATTGGCTGTTGTCTGGAACTGATACTCCTGTCGTTGGTTGTTCGCAGGAAATCTCGACGGCATTTGATGTTTTTCACCACATTCATGGTCTTGCTCGTAGTCCGAGATATCGCTTGCCTGATTGTCAATCGTACGCACTTTTACAGCAGCCACACATGATTTGATATCTATTGGACGTCGGAGTTTGTACTTACTACGATGTATTTGTTGATGATCGCAGAGATCGCCATTCGCTCTTTGCGCGGCTATCCATCCATCTGGCGCCCAGCTTCAACTTTGCTTTCTGTCGTAGCGATGGCGTTGATCTCATGGACGGTCGTTTCAACGATGCACTACTTCGGGCACCGCCGCCAATTCGTGATGGTTGGTGATCAACATTTGGTTCTGGCGATAACGATTCTCCTGCTGCTCCTCATGGCCATAAGCTCTTACTATCGCGTGAAAATTCCTCCGCTCTACAGGCTCGTGCTCGCGGGAATCGGAATCTATGCGTCTATCGAAGTGGTGGCGAATCAGATTCAATTCCAATCCAGAAGTGGATTTTCAATCTGGAACAACATGCGGTTGTCTGCCTTCGCGGTAGCATTGATTCTGTGGATTTATGCAGTCTTGCGCCGGGCCACGCTTCCCGCTGATCAAACCGAATTGATTCCCCAGTCGAAATATGACGATCTATCTCCGCAAATTCACGATCGCCTCCAGACCATGAATTACAAATTGACCAAATTGTTCGAGATCCGAGATCGATGAACTTTTCGAGTCGCACCGTCGCCGTGCTGTTCCGCACCGAATTTGGATTTCTCGCATTTCGCTCGCCCCGGCGATGTATTAGAATCGCGTTGCAGCGGCCCGCGATACAGCGCGTACTTCTCATGCAGAACCTGGGATAGACTGAACGAATCCGCCATGATTTCAAACGTAATCACCGTAGTCGTGTATAGCTTGAGTTTCTGGCTGCTGGTTCTTGTTCTTGGGCGTAGCCTTTACAGACGTCTGCCGGTGTTCACGTTATTTGTAGTTTCGTACATCACTCGAGATATCGTGGCTTTGTTTATCTATTACACGCCTCTAGTCCGTTCGCTCACGTGGATCTATTTTTTTTGGACTTCGGACCTCTTACTTACCGCAATGTATCTAGTCGTGATAGCAGAAATCGCAAAGTTGTTTTTGTGCGACTATCCTTCGATCTGGCGGTTCGCCTCGCGCTTGCTTGCCATCGTAACTTTGATACTGATGTCATGGACCGTCTATTCGGCGTTCCGTTTCTACCCGCACCCCCGTTTGTTTATTTTGGTCGGCGACCAACGCTTGGTGCTGACGATCACGGTTCTGATTCTTCTCGTCATGGCGATTGGCGCGTACTACCGTCTCAAGCTCCCTCCGCTATACCGGCTCGTGCTCGTTGGCATTGGGATATACGCGGCGGTGCAGGTAGTAGCGAATCAAATTGAGATGCAATATCGGCTGGGGCCTAATTCAATTTGGGAATACATGCGGCGAGGATCATTCACAATCAGTGTCGCGGTGTGGATTTACGGAGTTTGGCGTTTTGCTGGCCCTCCAGCCCTCCGGGCCGAGCTGATTTCCCAGTCCAAATATGACTATTTGTCTCCGCAAGTTCATAGTCGACTGCGGGACGTGATTCAGAAACTGGCAAATCTGGCGGGCCAGCGATCCTAAAAGACACGGTATCCTGCGGCCAATAATCTCATTAGCTATTTACTTTTCTTTATATATTGGATTACACTCTTAAAGTATGCATTCTGGGGTCGCCATACGCAGTTCCGGGTTGCCGCAAGAAGCCGCTTTTATTAGGTTGGCTCTGCGCGCTCAGCCTGATAATCTACGTTGTGGCGGAATTGTGCCTCAATCTGTGGATATTCTGCGAAGCGATCCGTCATGACGAGCGTATATCTGTTTGCACTGTTGACCGTCGCGCTACTGGGCGCCCTCTATTGGCTCTCTGTGCGGGCACGGAGAGACACCCGAGGCGCTGATCTTCTTCGGACGCTTTCGGCCGATTCTCTCCTGCCCCAGAATTACAAGTATTTCCCGCAGGTTTGCCGTGCATTATCAGCAGAAGACGCGCAATTCCTTCAGCTGCGCGCGACTCCTTCCGTCCGCCATGCAGCTCTGAACGCACGCCGCGCTGTTGCGCTAAAGTTTCTTTTGGGATTGCGCGATGATTACTCGAAATTGAATCGTCTCGCGCGAGTTCTCGCCTCCCTGGCTCCCTCGGCAAATGAACACCGCGAAGTGCAACGTATATGGATGTCTTTACAATTTCGATTTCGCTGGCGGGTGGTGTGGCTGGAGATTTGGTCCGGCGCGGCCCCCATCACTCAACTTCAGAGCATGGCCGGATTTATCGGCGGTTTGGCTGCACAGATGCAAACTTCAATGAGTGTACTTCAGGAATCTACAGACCCAACTTCCGTCAGCGTTTAATTACCGCTGTCTCCGGCTGTAACAATGCACGCTGCACAATTCGCCAGAAAACATCCACCTCAAATGGCTTTTGAATATTCGGGCAACCGCTGGATTCAAAGAATTCGCGCGATTCCTGATCGTTCGCATCGGACATTGTGAATACCACGCGCTGGGCGAGTGCCGGACGATTCTTGCGAATCCACTGGTAGAAATGCACGTCCGGTTATTTCGCCGGGCATTTTCATGTCCGTCACCACAATATCTACGGACTCGCGCTGCAAAACGTCGATCGCCTCTTGACCGCTCTGCGCCGTCAACACGGTTAATCGTCTTGATTGCAATATTTCTCTTTCCAATTCCAGCACGGACTCCTCATCGTCCACTAACAGCACCCGCCCTACCACTGGCACGTCAGTGGCGCGTACCAAATCTGTTTTGATTGCTTAAGCTTGCACCGGCAAAACCGGAAGGGATACGCGCACGGACGCACCTTGCCCCGTAGCGTTCTTCACAGAAATCTCGCCGCCGTGCTCCGAAATAATTCCATAGCAAATGCTCAACCCCAGCCCGGTTCCCTTTCCAACGGGCTTCGTCGTATAAAACGGATCGAATACTCGGTGCGTGTCCTGCATCCCGGGGCCGCTGTCCACAAATTCCGCCACGATGCATCGGTCACCCTGCGAAGTGCGCACCCAAATGTCACCTCGGTCGGACCGTTCGAGTATCGCGTCTACTGCGTTGTTCAGAATATTCAGGAACACCTGCTGCAGTTGATTAGCATCCGCTCCGATAAGCGGTAAATTTCTTTCCAGATCGCGATGAATATGGATGTTGTTGATGCGCAAGTCGTACTCGCGCAACGCCAGCGTATCCTCAATCACCTGATTGATCCGCACTGGTAGGCGTTCCGGCTTTTGCTGCCGTGCAAAACTCAACAAATTATTTACGATCCGGTGCGTGCGCCTCGCCTGTTTGTAGAGCTTATCCACATAATCGGCGCCCTGCTCATTCACATACTTATTGGACGAAAGGAGTTGGCTGTATCCCAGAATCGCCGTCAGCGGATTATTCAGTTCGTGTGCCACTCCTGAAATTAACTGGCCCACCGCGGCCATCTTCTCGCTCTGTAAGAGTTGTTCTTGCGTATGGCGCAGATTGTCGTAGGCCTGACGGGTTTCATCCAGTAGCAAAATTTTCTCGATGGAAGCCGCAATTTGATTGCTCACTGAAATCAAAAGATTCATTTCCACGCTTGAGAAATCGCGCCCTTTGCGGCTTCCGAGCAGCAAACATCCCAGCGGACGGTCCTTCGACCAAAGCAACACAAAATGCAAAACTTCCAGCCCTTCCTTCTGCTGAAAATCCCGAAACACTGCCGGCAGGGGAAGTCCCGCCGCCGACAAGACTGTCGCGTGTACCGCGCGAATATGCTCCACAAAGTCTATCGGTAGATCTGTATCCGGGAATTCCACGGAATACCGCGTCCGCAAACCCGAAGCGGCGATCCGCTTTAGCGTGGATCTGTGTGCATCCAGCAGGAAAATCGACCCAGCATCCGCGCCAAACAATTCCACAACTTGATGCAGGGCGCGACCCAGTAATTCTTGCAAATCGATCGGCTGGTTCAGCGTTTGCCCGATGGAATTCAGGATCATCAACTCGCGATTTCTGCGCCGGATTTCCTGCT
Source organism: uncultured Acidobacteriota bacterium (assembly GCA_963778235.1). GTDB lineage: Bacteria > Acidobacteriota > Terriglobia > Acidiferrales > UBA7541 > DASTCZ01. The sequence continues at coordinate 233,206 of CAVZTQ010000005.1, forward strand.
CCGCATTTTTGCGCTCGGTGATATCGAGCACAAATCCCTGGATCGCTTCAATCTTGCCAGCCGTGTCACGAGTGACCACGCAGGACTCAAGCAACGTCACCATTTCTCCATCGCGCCGTTTCATCTGAAACTCAAAATCATTTACCGCCCCGTGCTCCCTCAGCAGTTTTTGCAATCGCGCCCGGTCTTGCGGGTTCGCATACATGCTCGTTGCAATGTCGCGCACCGCCAGCAATTCCTCCCGGCTTTCGTAGCCGAGAATGCGCTGGAACGCTTCGTTGAAATCAACGAAGTGCCCTTCCGGCGAGGAAATAAAAACTCCCTCCTGCAAATTCCCGACCAGCCGCCGATATTTCTCTTCTGCTTGCTGGCGATCGGTAATGTCCTTCAACACGTGCACGACGCCCAGCCGATGTCCGGCTGGATCGTGGAAATCAGAGTTTGACACCAACAGAAATCCGCCAAGCCCCGGATCTGGCGTGTCACCTTTGCCCGCAACTCCCTCGCAGTACGGACACGATAACCACGCGGTCCCGTCCCTCCGTAATATTTCTGTTATTATTCGGCCGTAGAGCCTCTCTGGGAGACTTGCCGAGCCGCGATGCCAGCGCCTGATTCGCGCGAATCACCCTCCCGTGAACGTCATGCACAAATATCGGGTCTTCAATTGAATCAAACGTGTATGACCATTGGCGTTCGGCAGCGGCGGCATGTTCAAAGAGACGAAGATTTTGAACCGTCAATCCAACCAGGTTCGCCACGTTCACAAGAAAATCAATTTCGTCCGGCTGGAATCGCCGCCGTGATGCAGACGCGATGCCCAGCACGCCCATCGGCGCTTCTTTTCCAGGAAGTCGCACATATAACATCGTTGAGATGTGTTCCGATTCCATACGTTCGCGTAACTCGGCCGGTGCATCCTCTTGCAAATGGCAGACCCACGGCACACTCCGCTGCAGCACCGCACGCGACCACGGTTCATTCGCTGGAATTCGTTCGTAGCGTTCTTTATACTCCGCGTCTAAACCGACCACCGCGCGAAGCTTCAACTCAGCCTCGTCGCCATCGCCCGTCAATAACCGGGCAACACCATGCGTTGCTCCCAGTGATTCCACCAAATTTTCTAATACTACTTTCAGAACTTCGTCCACGCTCAGTGTCTGCGTGCTCGCAGCCGTGATCAATGTTAACCGGCGCAACTTGTCGTTTAATTCTTCGACTCGGGAGTGGCTCGCCTCCAAAATTACCATCACCATGCCGATGCCCAGCGCCACTTGCAGTAGTGACCCGAACACCATTCGCAAAGAATAGAATTGCTGCGCCGACCAGAATGGCCGGTCAAGATGATGAAGGCCAGCAAGAAGCAGAGCGCTGGCCATGAGTGAGATACCGTGCCCTTTGAGCTGATTGTGCGCGCGCCAGAGCGACAAACCCGCGGTAATCGTGGTCGCGCTGGTGAGTAGGACTGGCATCCATCGCCAAACGAAAAGCTCATCTGTACTTAGAAAAGACATGGCGCCCACCGTCACTGCGCCAAATGCTGCCCAAATCCATACTCCTCTTAGCGAACGGTACGGACGAATATGTTCCAAAACCGCCGCCAACATGAAACTGACGGCCAGAAAATACGTCACCTGCACGGTCATCGACTCAAATCGGCTCTGTTGAAATTGCCCGATAAGCCGCGTAATCGCGCCGCACGTCAGCAGCGCCCACCCGGCGATCCAAAATCGAAGGAAGCGTGCTTTTACGTCCTTATATAAAATGAGGAAGAGCACTAGCAAGACTACGAAGGCGGATACTTGGAAAAAGGCAACGGACAGTTGTCCCTGACTGCTGACGGGGGACACCAGCTTCTCTACGAATTGGCTCAGCGTTGAAGACAAGTGGTAGCTCGAACTACCGAATTTTCTGTGACCCGCATGACGGAACTGCAGACAGGTATCAAACCTAGCACGTCGTTTTACAAATGGACAATCACCCGCTTTGCTCGGTGTGCCGTGCCATATAATGGGGTTGGACGGAAAGCCCAGTGCCAGCCGAACACATACTTATTGTTGACGACGAAGAGGCCATCCGAGAAGTTGTTTCCACTCTCCTTGAATCCCAGGGATACAAGTGCACGCTCGCGGCCAACGGCTTGATTGCCACCGAGCATTTGAAGAAGCATTCGCCAGATCTAATCCTGAGCGACATGGTCATGCCCGAGATGGATGGGCTGAAACTTCTGGAATGGATTCGCAATCACGACAAAGACATTCCCGTCATCATGGTTACGGCAATGCACGATCTTTCCACCGCGCTCGATGCAATTCGTTGCGGCGCCTATGACTACATCCTGAAGCCGTTTGAGAAAGACCAGCTGTACATGAGCGTTCGCCGCGCCCTTGAACACCGCCGGCTTCTTCTGGAGAATCGCAATTATCAACGAAATCTTGAAGAGCTTGTGGACGAGCAGACCGCGCAAATCCGCGGAGCGCTCCAGCAGTTGGAAAGCTCCTACGACGATACGCTCGAAGCATTGGGCGGCGCGCTCGATCTGAAAGACGCGGAGACCGAGGGCCATTGCAAGCGCGTTACCGCATTCACGCTCGCGATCGCGAAAGCCTTGAATGTCGACGTTGCACAACTTCCGGAAATCGCTCGCGGCGCATTCCTGCATGACATCGGCAAGATGGCTATACCCGATCAAATTCTGCGAAAACCCGGCCCGCTCACTCCCGAAGAACAGACCATCATGCGCACACACTGCGAGATCGGCTTTGAAATGCTCAGCCGCGTCCCTTTTCTGCGCGACGTCGCGAAAATTGTCCTCGCGCATCAGGAGCATTACGACGGCACCGGCTATCCAAATGGATTGAAGGGCGAAGACATTCCACTGGGCGCGCGCATTTTCGCTGTAGCAGACACGCTGGACGCCATGACGTCAGACCGCCCTTACCGCAGCGCCCTTTCGCTTGAACAAGCTAAGGCCGAAATCGCGCGTTGCAGCGGCACCCAATTCGATCCCAAGGTCGCCGAAGCCTTCCTTTCCCTGCCCGATTCTACTTGGAAGGAACGCCGTGCCAGCGCGATTGGCCCGTTCCGTCTCGCGTACTTGAAAAATCTCTAGACCATTCTATCCTTTCGGCGACACCAGATCGCCTTGCGAATTTTCTGTGCGGGAGTTAGTATCGCTTCGTCGACGGGAGTTTCGAGAGGACTATTGAAATGGCTCTGGTGCCGATTAAGACCGCTTCCACAACCGGATATTGCGATTGCATTCACGGATGCTACGAACTCGCCAGCCTTCGTGATGATGAAACCGGGAAGGGATTTTGTCCTCGCTGCGCCAAAGAACACTTGGAGCTGAATCAAGGACTTGGTCTGCCGCAGCCGGCCTCCTCGCATACGCCGATGGCCAAACCGCCAGCCACTTCTCCTCGCTTACCTGAGACCGCGGATCCTCCGGGCCGTTTGCGCTAAACCTTCGTTGCGTTTTTCAATCCGCGTTCGATCGCCTACTTACTTTGCTTTGCGCATATCCATTTCTTCTTGCATCCGCCGCATGGCCGCTTGAATTATCGGAACGCTTGGCGAGTTAGGCGGCGCCAACTTTAAATACTCGGTGAACGCTTGAATCGCTTTACCATATTTTCCAGCGCTGGCGTACAGTTTCCCGAAGTAGAGTTGCAAGCCGGTCTCATCCGCGCCACCATCGAGCTTTGCCGCGTTCAGTTCCGCTTCGGCCTCCGCGTATTGTGCCGTCTCCACCAGCGCCGCTCCCAGTTGCAGGTGCGCCTGCCCTCGCGCAGGCTGCAGATGCAACGCCGCACGCAGCGTCGCAATAGCGGCATCATACTTCGCCGCATGCACTTGATCCGTGCCCAGGTTTTCCAGCAGCGTCACCGACTTCGGATTGCTCTGTAATCCTTCGAGATACACTTTTTCCGCATCCGCGAATTTTTGCTGGCGCATCAGCATCACGCCCAGATCGTTGAACGCCGCAACATACAACGGGTCGGCCTTCATCGCCTGCCGCAACAATATTTCCGCTTCGTCCGGCTTGGAGTGCTGGAACGCCGTGATCGCACGGTCGTGAAGTGATTGAATCTGCGCGGTCGGTTTATATTCGGAAGGCTTGACGAGTTTCTTCACCATCAGCGGCTTCAAATAAAACCGCGCGTCCGAACCCTCTCCGGGAATAAATGAAAAACTCGTGTCACCCCAATTCAAATCATCAGACCGTACGAAAATCGTGAATTGTGTATCGCTTGGCAAGCGTTCCAGAATCAGCCGGCCGTTTGAATCCGTAAACCGAATGTCGTGCAATCCGTTTGTACCTTCCAACTCAAAACGAATCGGCAATGTCGGCAGATTTCCGTCAGGTAACATGATTTGCCCGCGCACAGTAGTTGTGCCGCCGCCGTTGTTGTTTTGCGAAGATTGTCCCGCGATCGCGGACAGACAGGTCAAAACAGCGAAAATACTAGCGATGAATATTCGGTTGCATGGCTTCATGAGCGCACCCGCCGAATTGTTACTACCTGTACTTGAGGGAGCATTGGGGAGCTCCTACTTTGTGGATTCTTCTGGGCATAAGCATACACCAAAAAAAAGACGGGGTGGCCAGAAAGCGCCACCCCGTCGAATCCGCTCAGCCTCGCGTGAAGCGAAGCTGTCGGGTTTAGAAGTTAATGCGGCCAACCAACTGAATGACGCGGCCACCCGGATCCTGTGTCGTGTTGATGTCCGAGTATGCGCCGTTCGTGTTGTTGCTGCCCATCTGCCCGAAGCGTGTTGACTGCGAACTCACGCTCGAGGGAGAAACGCCCGGTCCGCTCGCCCAGTAGAAGTCGGCGTCGTTGAAGGCGTTGAGGGCTTCCATTCGCATTTCAAAGTTCACCCGCTCGGTGATCTTCGTGGTCTTCACCAACGAGATATCCGCACGGAAGAACGATGGGCCTGTGAAGAAGGGCTTGCTGCACAGCGATCCCGCCACGTTGCATGGCTGGAACACGGCTTGATTCGCCGTTGCTGATGCAGAAGCGCTTGAAAGCAGGCTGACTGGCACGTAGGTGACAGCTCCGGCAATCGCCGTCTTGTTCGTCGTCAGCATGCTCTGAATCTGCTGGCGAGTTAGTCCGACGAGGTTGATGCCAGGTGCACCGCTGTTGAACGTGCCGCCTCCGGACACGCCGCTGGTAACAAGTACCGGCTGGCCAGTCTGGAAACGCGTGACGGTGTCAACTTCCCATCCGCCGATAATGCGGTTCACAACGCCGCTGCTGGAGCTCCAGCGATGGCCAGCGCCGAACGGCAGCGCGTACACCACTTGAAGCTTCAGGTTGTGCGCGGCATTGAACGGCGCAGGACCTTTGTCATAGCCCAGGTTTCGCAGAGTCGTGAAACCAAAGAAGTTCGATCGAGCTATTGGCCTGGTAGTTGGTAAGTGACTTCGAGAACGCGTAGGAAACGTCAAACTGCAGTCCATGCGATGGCCGGTGACGGAGGTCAACGATCAACGCGTTGTAGGTTGATTGTGCACCATTGGTGACAAAGAACGCGCCACCAGTGGCCTTCGGATTCACAACGAAGTAATTCGATGGGAATCCTGCGGTTTGCATGTTCGCCAGGAACGATGTGAAGTTCGAGGAACCGACGCCGATACTGCTCGCGAAGGAACCTGCGCCAGCGACTCCGAGTTCTGTGAGCAACGTGCTGTTAAAGAACAACGGGTTCGTCTGGTAGGCTGAACTCGCTGCCGAAGCAGTCGCAAGTTGGCCCGGCGTAATCACCGGTCCAAGTGTGACTACCTGGCCGTTCTTGAACGTTGCGGTGTTTCCGAACGCTGCTGTGTTTACTGAGACTGGTACCTGCCCGGCGATTCCCCAATCCGCAAAGCTGCTCGAGCTGGTGGAAACGTTCGCCGCCAATACGCCAGCCGCCAACTCCGCATTCGTTTGCGCAGTGGTGCAAGCTGTTGCATTCGCTTGGCAGATCAACTCGTTGCTACGAGCGTGGTTGAACTCGGTCAGGAACCCGTTCTCGAAGATGTTCACTTCGTTCAGGTTGAACTGATCGGTCAAGCCAACGCCATGGTTCGCTTGATAGCGGATTTCCAGCGCCAAATTCGACGTGAGTTCACGTTGAATTCCGGCGTTCCAGGATTCCACCATCGGCGGACTCAGGTTTGGATCAAACACGTTCGTACCGGATCCCGCTGCAGGGTTCAGATTGAACGTCTGAGTCGGGGAAACCGGTGTTTGCAGTACGTTCTGGGTCCAGCTGCCTGTCCAAGCACCACCGAACCTGCCTGGAATTGGCCGTTCGCCAGATTGGTGGCCTGTGCAGACGTTGACGACTGCGAGCCGGTGGCACCCGGGTTGGCCGGAGCAATACCGAAGAAGGACTCGAGTCCTTCACGGCTATACGCGATGGCGAAGCCAGCGCGGAGAACCGTCTTGCCCGGTGCACCCAAAATGTGATGCATCATTCCGTTGTCCCAGTTCGGCTGATAAGCAATACCGACGCTAGGCGCAAATGCCTTGAAGTACCTGTTGTACCAGGACCTGCCGGCATCGTTGATGAACGACTCGTTTGCGTTGCCACCTGTGGATCCCGGATGGAACAAGATTACCCGGTCCGGAGACTCCAAACACGTCGTTCGCGTTAGGAACCATCCAGTATTCGTTGTTCTTATCCCATGGTGGACCGGAATATTCCCAGCGCAAGCCGTAGTTAAAGGTCACGTTGGGACGTATACGCCAGCTGTCCGCCGCATAGACACCGAATTCAAGCTGACCTACCTTGTCAACGATAGGAATGCCTGCTTGATACGTGCGGGTGGTCGGATTAAACGCTACGGTCGACGCGAACGAGCTAACTCGTCCAGCCAATGTGGCGTATAGCCCTTCGACGTTGCCTTGTTGGGTCGTGGAAACACCCGGCAAGTTACAGAGTGGCGTCGGATTTGCGGTGGTACCGGTGCAAGCCGCGAACGCAGGCAGCGCTGGGTCAAAATTGGCGTTCATACCCAACGTAGCCGAAGCGTTGAAGTCGAAGAAGTCATTGTAATAGATGTTCGTGGCGTCTCCACCAAGTGAAATCTGGTGTGAACCACGCGTCCATCCAAACGTTTCATGAAGTTCTCCGAGCGCTGAGTTTCGTCCTTGCGTACCGCCCAAACCAAGGAACGCTCCGCTGACGCCGGAAAGGTTGAACGTGTACGGCAGTCCACCTGCCGTATTGAAGTTCGTGCTGGTCGTCGGCCAGAAACCGTGAATTGACGCCGACTCCGAACGACACTGGGGAAGACTGAATTCCCAAGCGAAGTTCGTTGCTCATGTTTGATCCAATCGTCCAACGTTCTGCGAGCACGAACAGGTTGCGATTGGAAATCTGGTTGCCCTGGCTAGTGTTGAACGGCGCCACCGGGTAGGTAGCGTCAGCGTTATTCAGTACGTCCGGCCCGCCTCCGTACCACGCGTAGTGATAATCGAACTCCAACGAGTGGTGCTTGGTCATGTTGTAGTCGAAGCGCACATCGGGATATCGACGCTTACCGATCGTTGCTGCGTTATATCCGATCGACTCTTGGAATGGTGAAGGCAGAGCTGCAGACACCGTTACGCCCGGTGCCGCTGCTGCGCTCTCAACCGCGTTCAGAATCGGTGCCACTGTGCCGTTGACTGTAGTCGGAAGACCGGCAACGCCACCATTTGCTGCCAATCCAGTCGCACCAAGCAACTGAACCGTGCAAAGCGGAACGGCGTTGCAGGTAATCCACGGTGCCGCAGCCAACTGCGCTGCAGTCAGTGCCGTCGGTGTGCCGGAGCTATTGACTGGAGTGTAGTTGAAGAAACCTTGCGCCGAACCCGAACCCACGATGCCGCCTGCAGTAACTGCTTTTGCACCGGTCGTGTAGATCGTGCGCGAACGCGTCACTGACTGCGGAAATTGGAAAAAGTCCATGTCAGTGAAGAAGAACAATTTGTCTTTGAAGATCGGACCGCCAATTTTATAACCGAAGTCATTCAGCTGATCCTTTGTGCGGGGCAAGCCCTGCGCGTTGCTGAAATAATAGTTGGAGTTATAAGCCTGGTTCCGGTTGTATTCCCACACGCCGCCGTGGAACGCATTGCCGCCGCGCTTGCTGACATACGACATCTGCACTGCGCCTTGGCCCGTCTTTGACGGATCGTTTCCGGTGGTCGTGATACCAAATTCTTCGATGTCGTCAATGCGCGGATCGTTGATGGCGAAGAATCCGTCATTGGACTTCAGAAGGTTGTCCTGAGCGTTAATACCGTCAAAGGTGATGTTGATCGCGCCCTTCGGCAAGCCCTCAAATGTTGAGTTGCGGGGGCCGCCAACGGTCTGCGCGCCGGGATCCAAAACCGCCAGCAAAAGTGCGCTGCGGGAATTCAACGGCAAGTTCGTGATCGAACGGCCGCTGATCGTCGCCTGCGTCGAGGTGTTCACCGTTTCCAGAAGCTGTTGTCCAGCTTCGATGTTCACGGTGATGCCCGCCGCTCCGACTTCGAGCTTCACGGGCAGCTCGTAAGTTCTGTGCAGCAGGATTTCCACGTCGTTGCTGACTGACGTCTTGAAATTCGCCATCGCCACTGTGACTTTGTAGTGACCTGGCGGAATGTTGCTGACCGTAAACTTGCCTTCGTCAGCAGTTTTTGTTGTCGCTATCTGCGAGTTGGTGGCGGCGTCTACAACCGTGACTGAGGCGCCAACTACCGCCTTGCCGTCACTGTCGAGAACCGTACCAATAAGCGTACCGTTTTCTGATTGCGCCATGGCACTGAAGCCCATGAACAAGCAGAGAGCGGCCAAGCAAAGCATTGAGACTACTCGCTTCACTGGTGTTCCTCCTTTGAGTTTTGCAACCGTCTTGCTGAGAGTTAAATTCATGTAAAGTTTGTTTTCCCCTGAGTTTACTTCACGCTGCTAGCGGTTTATTTCCGATTGCCGAACGCCCCGAATTGCCTGACGATCGATGGAAAGACCACACCCACTGCCATAGTCTATTGCAATGGAAGTGCCATTCATCAAGGATTTACATATGCTACTAAGCCTTTATAATTGAATGGCTTACGATATTTCGCTAATGGGTTTTCACCGCCAATTCTCAGGTAAATCCAAAAAGTCAGATGGACCTACATAAACTCACAGGTGGTAACGAAACTACCCGCTTTACCGAGTTTTACTTTGCTCACTACGCTTCACCTTATTTCACAATGCTTTACGCTTCCCAATCGGATGAATCTGTGTGGGTCACCTACGTCTGTGTGGGTCACCTACGCTTGTGTCCGAATCTAACGCGGTCAAATTCCAATTGGCCGGCTGAAACTGACGGCCGATTGGACAAGGAGGCATCTGGACTACCGGCGCGTCTAGATTGGAAATGCGCCTCTTCGATAGCTCATTTCCAACGAAATTGTCGTACACTTGCGGCGGAATTATCAATTCACGGTACCGACAAATCAGCCAATGACCGCACCCAAAGAAACCGCCAAGCACGCATCAAAAGACCACTCACAGTGCCCTTCGTTGATCTCCGCACGCAGTATGCTGCGCTGCGCGACGAGATTCGAGCGGCCATTGAAGGCGTCCTGGAATCACAGCAATTCGTACTCGGCCCCCACGGCGCAGCGCTGGAGAAGTAGCTCGCGGCCTATTGCGACGCCAAACACGCGGTCGCGCTCGCAAACGGTACCGACGCATTGACTATAGCCCTCGCGGCATGCGGCGTCCGCGAAGGCGACGAAGTAATCGTCCCAGCGTTCACATTTGTCGCCACAGCCACGGCAGTCGTGCGGCTGGGCGCTCGGCCCGTCTTTGCGGATATCGACCCCGACACTTTCAATCTGGATCCCGCTGAAATCGAGCGGCGGCTCACGCCTCAAACGAAGGGCAGTCGATTCCCGTTCACCTGTATGGCCTTCCCGCGGAAATGGAAACGATTAACTCCATCGCCGCGCGCCATGGATTGTATCGTGGTTGAAGACAACGCCCAGGCCATCGGCGCGAGATACAAATCCACGAGAACCGGTTCGCTGGGAACCGCCGCGGGAATTAGTTTTTATCCCACAAAAAATCTCGGCGCGTACGGTGACGGCGGCATGATGATCACCAACTCCGAAAAACTTGCCGCGCACGCGCGACGGTTGCGCGATCACGGACAGTCCGGAAAATATCTGAGCGCCGAACCCGGATGGAATAGCCGGCTCGACGAAATTCAGGCAGCGGTTCTTCGCATAAAACTTCAGCGCCTGGATGACTGGACTGCCGCGCGCCGCGCGCACGCACATCGCTACAACGAACTACTCGCCGGAGTGATCGGAATTACGACTCCGGAAGCGCCTGCACATTCGGAACATGTATACCACTTGTATACCTTGCGTATTCATGGCGAATCGGGGCGAAGAGATCGCGTCCAACAAAAACTCGCGTCGCTTGGAATTTCTACCGGCGCCTACTATCCCACGCCGCTTCACCTGCAGCCAATTTTCGCCCACTACCGCCACAAAGCCGGGATCATTCCCGGAATCAGAGCAAGCCTCCGCGCAAGTCCTGTCTTTGCCGCTATTTCCAGAGCTTACGGAGCATCAGATCGAACGCGTGGTGGATTGCCTTACGAAAACACTGAAGGAAACGGACTAAGCAGCGGCGGCAGCGCGGGTACGGCGAATCAGAAGAACAATCACTCCGGCAAACATCAGCAGGCTCGGGAGCAGCAGTACCAGAATGCCAATATCAATGACTTTTGCGCGTGCGAGTTAGAAGCCGAAGCTTCGATGTAACACTGCGCGCATCCCTGCGAAAAAGCAGCAGGCGCAGCGGCAAGTCCCGCTGCAATTCCGCCGGCAACCAATCGAAGAACGCGCTTCATAATTTCTAAAGTCTACTCCTATTTTCAAATCGCGGCGAAATTCATTCCCGATTTCAACAAGATCAATGCGGACGCAGTTGCGCCAGCCGCAAACTATCCCAGAAAAATACCAGCATCATCATGCCGATACAAAACACCGTCGCCGGAATCAGCCACAAAGTTAGGCTGCGCTTTTCATACTTCAAGTGCATGAACCAGGACATGATGAGCCATGCCTTGATAATCGAAAGCCCGATCAGCACGGTGAGCATCACCTTCACTTCAAGGTCGATGTATCCCATATAAACTTCCGTCGCCGGTCAGGACGATAAGGCAAATCCAGACCCAGACGAAGGTCTTTGCCGGTGCAGCCGGATGGGCGCTATCTAACTCGCCGTGATTGCTCATCTCTCGTTCGCTCCTCAATATTGTGCAGTGACGTAGATCTTCCAGCCGTCTCTATTTCGGCGAAACCGACATGATGTATATCATCGGGAACACGAACATCCACACCAGGTCAACGAAGTGCCAGTAAAGTCCGCTGACTTCCACGTCTTCCGGCGAAAATTTGCCGCGTCCAAATCCGATCGACACAATTCCCAAGTAGATGACGCCAATCAAAACGTGCGTCATGTGCAGCCCGGTGACTCCAAAAAATACCGCGCCAAATAACGGCGATCCCCACGGGTCATGGGTCGGCGTCAGACCTTCGCCAATCAGGTGGAACCACTCGCGCATGTGCAGCGCAACGAATGACAAGCCAAAAAACATCGTCGCCAAAATCCATTTCACCGCCGACGCCCGATTCCCCGCTGCGCCGCCATCACCGCCATCACCATCGTCAGGCTGCTTGCTAGCAGCACAACGGTCATCACCGTGGAAAAAATGATCGAAGGATTAAACGGAAATGGACGCGGCCAGTTCGGACTATTGATTCGCGCATACGTATAGGCCACCAGCAGCGCGGAAAAAGTGAGCGTGTCCGACACAATAAACAGCCACATTCCCAGCTTTTTCGAGCCCATCGCGAATGGCGAGCCGCCGCCCGACCATGGGGTGGAAGCCGCTTGCGACTTCACTTCATGCACAGTTCACCGTCCCAACGAGAGAAGTAAGAGCAGAAAAACCCACAAGCCATCCAAAAAATGCCAGTAAATCCCCGCTACTTCCGCGCCGATTGCCTGCGTCGTGCGCGAACAATTCCACGACCTGAACGCCACAAACAGCAACGCGAAAATTCCGCCCAGCACGTGCACCGCGTGCGCGGCTGTGAAAACGTAAAAGAAACTACTGCTCGGATTCGTACTCAAGTAAACGCCCGCCGCCCGCAGTTGATGCCACGCCACTAATTGTCCACCAACAAAAAGCACGCCAAGTCCGGTCGTCAGCGCCCACAAATTCCGGAATCCACTCAACACACCGCGCGCCAATTGCCGCCGCGCCATTTCTAAAGTCAAACTGCTTAGCAGCAAAATTACTGTGTTCGCCCAAAGAATCCGCGGCATTCCAAACGCTTGCCAGTCGGTCCCAGTCCCCTTGCGCACGATGTAAGAACTCGTCAGTGCCATGAAAAACATCATGATGCCGGCAACCGCCAGCGTTATCCCGGTGATGTACGCGCGCCGTGGAATGCTGCGTCCGCCGCCACGTCCTTCGTCACCGCCGCCCACATTGCCACGAGGCGGATTCCCGCCGCCGAAGCCGCGCTCCAAGTGAAGGTCGAGATCTTCTGCAACAGTGCCGGGCACGAAAAGCCTCTCTGCTGGTGCGCGCGTCTAGTGATGCGCTCGTTCAACTTCCGAAGGCAGCGCCGACTGCAAAATAAAATCTTCCGCTTCGCCGGGCACGCTGAATTCATACGCCCCGCGATACACCGTCGGAATTTGTCCGCCGAAGTTATCGTGCGGTGGCGGACTCGGAATAATCCATTCCAGCGTCGTGGCATTCCACGGATTCATCCCGGCCTTCTTACCGCTCCACAGTCCGGCAATGAAGTTCACAAGGAATATCAACTGCGCGCCGATGGTAATGAACGCCGCAATCGAAATGAAATATTGCACGCCCAACAAACCATGCAGGAACGGCACGCCGCTCAAATCGGAATAGCGACGCATGTGTCCGGCAATTCCCAAAAAGTGCATCGGCATGAAAATGCAATAAACACCAGCAAAAGTGAGCCAAAAATGCAGTTTGCCCACCGTTTCATTCATCAATTTGCCGAACATTTTCGGGAACCAGAAATATGTCGCTGAGAAAACTCCGAAAATCGCCGCCACTCCCATGATCAAGTGGAAGTGCGCGACCACGAAGTAAGTGTCGTGCAGCGGCAGGTCAACCGAAGGCTGCGCCAGGAACAATCCGGACAGTCCGCCGGTAACGAACAGCGAGACAAATCCCAGCGCGAACATCATCGCCGTCGTAAATTGAATCTTGCCGCCCCACAGAGTTCCGAGCCAGTTGAAAGTCTTAATCGCGGACGGCACGCCAATCGTCATCGTCATGATCGAAAAGGCAAAAGCCGAATACGGGCTCATGCCGCTGATGAACATGTGATGGCCCCAAACGCAGAAGCCCAAAAATCCGATGCCGCACATCGCGTACACCATCGCGCGGTATCCAAACACCGGCTTGCGTGCAAACGTCGAAAGCACATGCGATGCCACGCCCATGCCCGGCAGAATCGCGATGTAAACTTCAGGATGTCCGAAGAACCAGAATAAGTGTTGCCAAAGCAGCGGAGACCCGCCCGAGTGATTACTGACGACCTGATCTGTTATTACTAGTCCGCCCGGAATAAAGAAGCTCGTCCCAGCCACCCTATCTAATAAGAGTAAGGCGCAAGCGGCCAACAGCACGCCGAATGCCAGCAAGCCCAGAATCGCCGTCACGAACCATGCCCAGCAAGTTAGCGGCATGCGCATCAACGTAAGCCCCGGTGCGCGCAGGTCAATGAGCGTAGCAATAAAATTCAGCGCGCCCATCAATGACGCCGCGCAGAATATCGCCAGACCAATTACCCATAATGTCTGTCCAGCGCCCTGACCCGGCCCGGCAATCTTGCCCAGCGCGGAAAGTGGCGTGTACGCCGTCCATCCGGAAATCGGCGCGCCTTCTTCCACGAAGAATGCGCAGACCATCACCACCAGCGAAACAAATGTCGTCCAGAACGAAAGCATGTTCAGAACGGGGAACGCCATATCGGCGGCGCCAATTTGTATCGGCAGGAAATAATTTCCGAAGCCAGACTGCGGCGCGGTGGTCAGCACCATGAACACCATGATGCTGCCGTGCATGGTCAACAAGGCCAGATATTGTTCCGGCGTCATCACGCCGCCGGAAATAAATGGCAGATGCATATTCGGCCACACCAAGTGAATGCGCATGAAAACCGAAAGCGTCATCCCCAGGAATACCGAAACCAGCGCCAGCAGGAAATATTGAATGCCGATTACTTTGTGATCGAGGCTGAAAATGTATTTGCGAATCCAGCCCGTCGGCGCGGCGTGGACGTGCTCGTGCCCGCCGTCAGCGTGCGAAACCATTAAGGCTCTCCTTGCACCGGAACATTCTCACTGGTTGGCCACCTGAACCTTCAACCACTCCGCGAATTCCGCGTCGGTCATCACTTTCAACTTGCTGCTCATTTTGTAATGGCCCAGCCCGCAAAGCTCGGCGCACGCCAAATCGTATTCGCCGGTCTGTGTCGCTGTGAAATGCATGTGGATGATCATTCCCGGCACGGCGTCCTGTTTAATCCGAAGCTCGCGCACGAAGAAACTGTGCGTCACATCCTGTGAACGAATCAGCAGCTCCACTTCGCGATTCACCGGCACGCCAAGAATCGGCGTCACGATGTCGTCCTTCGCTTCCGGATCACTCCGATCGAGTCCGAGCGCATTTCCCGTTGATGCGCTCACCATCGCCGGCTTCAACATTCCGAACTTGCCGTCCGGTCCCGTGTAGCGGAAATTCCAAGTGAACTGTTGACCGGTAACTTCAATCTGCATGTCGCCGGCCTTCGCGGGTTCAAAGTGCACAGTTGCCCACGCGCTCTCGGCGTACAGGCCGAGGCCGACGAAAAGAACAATCGTCGCCAACGTCCAAATCACTTCAAAGGCATTGTTGCCTTCAAAGTAGGAAGCTTTCTGTCCCTGATCGCGATACTTGAAAATCACCCAGGCCAGCCCCAATTGTGCCAGTACGAAAACAACTCCGGTGATAATCAAGGTGCGGTGAAATTGGGAATCAATCAGATTGCCGACTTCGGTGATTGAAGGTGGAAACCACCACGGCTTGGTAATAAATAAATAGACGGTGATTCCAGTGAATGCCAGAAGAAATACTGCGAGGGCTGCGGCTACCGTAGTCGAACCGGCACTACTCGGCTTTCGTTTCTGCATCTCCTCCGCTCCACGAATTTGGCCGACCGGAACTCTCTGCGCTCTGAACAACTTTGCCCCGGTTCGCGAGAATAATCTGCTTGAAGGGCAACATGATATACATCCACGCGAAGAATGCAACTGCTAAGCGGAGTTTTTTATTTTAAGTTGAGGAAATTGGTGCTCGCGCGTTTCACTAATTTCGTGAAGCAATTCGTAGCGCCGGCATCCTGCCGGCTCTGTTGCATCTAAATCCGATTGGAAAATCTGATGTGACAATCAGTTCGCCGCAGCAGCCTCGCGCGGCACCGACGCTACCGTGTGCACTGCCTCAGGATGATGAACATATAGCGTGCTCGGATCAATCAGCTTCTGTCCCTGCTTCTCCGGCAATGAAATCTGATACTTCACATGCTGCTGGTGATCGTGCACTTGCCGCTCCACGCTATACACGCTCGAAAATTTCCAAAGCATCTTCACGAAATTCGTCTGCCCATTCATCAAATGTTTCGCGGCAATCTTGAAAGTTCCCTTCAGCGCGTTCCATCCCAAGTGCTTCATGTTCAGCACTTGTTGAGTCTTCACCAGCTCGCCGTAAAATTTCTCCAGCGGCAAAGTAGTCGGCAGCACCGCATGCTGCACATCAAATAAACGATAGTCCCGCGTGGAAAGTTTGCGCGATTCCGTCTGCCATGTCTCCGTACCCGGATAAGGCGTGTTCACCGTCAAGTGGACAATCTCCGGAACCGTCAGCGCCCACTGACGAATCACCTCAAATCGCGCTTCGTCCCAGCTCGGGTCCGCAATAATATTCACCGCTGCCATGATTCCCATCGAACGCGCAACTTCCAGCGCTTCCATATTCTTGTCAATCGACACGCGCTTGCGATGCAGCTTCAATCCTTCCGCGTCGATCGCTTCCAGGCCGAGGAACATGTACTCCAGTCCCAATTTCTTCCAGCGCTTAAACACTTCTTTATTTCTCAGCAGCACGTCACCGCGCGTCTCCAAATAATATTGTTTCTTGATGCCGCGCTTTTCGATCTGGTCCGCCAGCGCCATGCCGTGATCGCCCTGAATGAACGCAACGTCGTCCACCACAAACACGCCCGGCTCGCGAATCGCGGCCAGGTCCTCGCCCGCTTTTTCGGCGCTGATTTTCCGATAATTCCGTCCATAGAATGTCCACGCGCTGCAGAACACGCAATCCCAAGGACATCCCCGCGTAAATTCAATCGACGCGCACGGATCCATCACGCCGATAAAATATTTCTTCCGCTTCGCCATCAACTCGCGCGCCGGAGTCAGCGTTTCCAAGCTATCGATTAATACCGCTTGCGGCCCTTCACCGTCCGCCGTCACCAATCCTGGAAGTTTTCCCAGCGCGCTTGTATCACCCGCGCATTCCAGCACGTCCCCGATAATTCCCTCGCCCTCGCCGCGCACGATGCACGCGATCGAGCCATCCGCATGCTTCAAAATTTCCTTCGCCGTGAATGACGCGCTATGCCCGCCCGCAAAAATGAAACCTTCCGGCAATTTCGGCGCGGTCGCCTTCGCCAAATCCAAAACTTCAGGAATATTTGCGAGGTAGTTCAGGGAAAAGCCCACCGCGTTCGGCTTCCAATCATTAATGATGCGGAAGTAATCGGCGTGTTTGAATACTTGCAGGTCCAGCACTTTCACGTCGTGTCCGGCCGCGCGCGCACCAGCAGCAACCAGCTCCAGTCCAAGCGGTTCAAGTCTCAGAAATATTTCGGAAAACATCAACGCACTCGGATGAACGAGCAGTACCTTCATTTGTCCCCCAAGTCAGCAGAGTTAGTCTGCCTTAGACAATCACTCGGTTCCCTACGTTATTCACTGAATCATAGCATGGTAACGAGACTTTTATTACGATGGGATGAAGCTCTACGGCGTTTCCAGCCACGCGCCGGACCGGTTTTCGTAGCACCGGCATGTTGCCGGCTCTATCCCTCGTAGCTCTGACCAGCAGGCAGTCGCGCCCATTACGCTTGACGTAACTCGTAACGATTGCTACTCTGAACGCGTGGTCGTCAGCTATCGCGATAAGCGGACTAGAAAATTTGCAGCCGGCAATCACGTCAGAGCGTTTTCTGGGTTTGAACGCTCAGCGCGCTTGAAACTTGATCGGCTCGAAGCGGCGACTTCACTACAAGATCTTGCTGTATTGCCTGGCAATCGCTTTGAATCGCTCAGCGGTGACCGCAAAGGCCAGTACAGCATCCGCATCAACGATCAGTGGCGAATTTGTTTTGAATGGCTCGACGGGACACCAGGCCCATCCAACGTCGAAATTGTCGACTATCACTAGGAGAATCACCATGGCTATTCCCGCGATCCATCCCGGCGAACACTTGGAAGTAGAACTGCAAGAACTCAAGATGAGTGCGGCCGAACTCGCTCGCAAACTGCGCGTCCCAACGAACCGCGTCACTCAAATCCTAAACGGAACCCGTTCGATTACCGGCGACACCGCGCTACGCCTCGGGCATTTCTTCGGCACCAGCGCAGAGTTTTGGCTAAATTTGCAAACCCTTTACGAGCTTCGCCTCGCGCAGCAAAAAACCGGCAAATCTATCAATTCGCTTCCAACGCTGAAGCGTTCAGAAGACGTCCACGCGTGACGCCTCGCGCAACCATTTGACGCAACGCAAACTCCGCGATATCCTACTCTCGATCCAAATGAGGAACGTTTCGACGGCCATCTCCGGAAGCTCACAATTTCTTCGTGTAGCTACGCCTGCCCTCGCGTGCGTTTGCTCGTGCGTTTGTTGCCCCATGGCGATGTGTACGCAAATTCCATGCGGCCGGGGAGACCATAGCACCTAAGGTCTGATTCAAACCCAAAGTTTCCAAGGCCGCTCCTCACCGAGCGGCCTTTTTTATTTCACGGCACTGATTTGGACGTTCGGAAAATTTTCTGGAAATTGATTCGCAGACGAGATTCTCAAGGAGACTCAACATGGCCAGCAACGGCGCACCAAACGGCAACGGCACCAACAAGAAGCCCATCGCGATTTATCACGAGCATCCCGACTGGTTCCGTCCTCTCTTCACGGAGCTGGATAAGCGCGGCACAAATTACGAGCGCCTCGACGCCCGCACTCACGCCTACGACGCCGGAGGCGGCAACGGGAAATATGCGCTCGTCTTTAATCGCATGAGCCCTTCCGCCTACCTTCGCGGCAATGGCGACACAATTTTCTACACCCTTAATTTCCTGAAGCATCTGGAAGATTCCGGCACGCGCGTCGTCAACGGACATCGCGCCTTCACCTACGAAACGTCGAAAGCTCTACAACTTTCGCTACTCGAATCTCTCCACCTGCCATTTCCGCGCGCGCGAATTATCCATCGCCCCGAGCAAGCACCCGCGGCTTCAGTCGGACTGCGATTCCCTGTCGTCGTGAAGCCGAATATCGGCGGCAGCGGCGCAGGCGTCACAAAATTTGAAAATGTGGAGGCCATCGAACGCGCCGTCGCCAACAAAGAAATTGACCTCGGCATCGACAACACCGGACTCGTACAGGAATTTATTCCCGCGGAAGGAAAATTCATCACGCGCGTCGAAGTCGTCGGCGGAAAATATCTCTACGCCATTCGCGTCCACTTAACCGGAGAAAGTTACAACCTCTGCCCCGCCGATATTTGCCAAACTACCGACGGCAAAGAACTCGTCCGCAACGCCTGCCCGGTAAACGCCGAAAAAACCGGCCTGAAAGTAGAGGGTTTCGCCGCGCCGCCCGATGTGATTGCCGACGTGGAACTCATCATGAAGACCGCCGGAATCGAAGTCGGCGGAGTGGAATACATCATCGACGAACGTGACGGCCAGCGCTACTACTACGACGTCAACGCACTTTCAAATTTTGTCGCCGACGCCACGCGCGTCGTCGGCCTCGATCCTCACGCTGTGCTCGCTGATTTCCTGGAAAAGGAGGCACGTTAATGCGATACGGATACTGGATGCCCGTGTTCGGAGGTTGGCTGCGCAACGTGGCCGACGAAAATATGGAAGCAAGCTGGTCATACATAAAAAAACTCGCGCAGCGCAGCGAAGAAATCGGTTTCGACGTTACGCTGCTCGCCGAGTTGCATTTGAATGACATTAAAGGCCCCGAAGCTCCGTCTCTCGACGCCTGGTCCACAGCCGCCGCTCTCGCCGCCGTAACTTCGCGTTTGGAATTGATGGTCGCCGTGCGCCCCACATTTCATTTGCCGGCCTTACTAGCGAAACAGGCGGCTAATATCGATCACATCAGCAACGGCCGCGTCTCATTGAACGTCGTTTCGTCATGGTGGGCCGACGAAGCTCGAAAATACGGCGTGGAATTTGAGCAGCACGACGATCGCTACGCCCGCACCGGCGAATGGCTCACCGTCGTGGATGGCGTGTGGAATCAGGATCACTTTTCCTACAGCGGAAAATATTATCGCGTGGACGACAACGTACTTCAGCCCAAGCCCGTCTCGCGCCCGCGCCCAACGGTGTACGCCGGAGGTGAATCCGAAGCCGCGAAAGAATTAATCGCCGCGAAATGCGATGGTTACTTGATGCACGGCGATTCCCCCGCGCGCGTCGCCGAAAAAATTGCCGACATGCGCCGCCGCCGCGAAAAGCATAGCCATCTGCCGCCAATGCAATTCGGCGTCGCCGGATACACCATCGTCCGCGATAGCGCAGAAGAAGCCGAAGCCGAACGCAAACGCATCACCGACGTAAATCAAAACGCCGCAGGCTACCAGAATTATCAACAATGGCTGGCAGGCACGCAGCTAGAAAAACGCGTCTCGCTAGAAGATTATTCCGTTTCCAATCGCGGACTAGGTTCCGGCTTAGTAGGCACGCCCGAACAAGTCTCCGAACGCATAGAAGAGTTTGAAGCCGCCGGAGTGAATTTGCTTCTGCTGCAAGCCAGTCCTCAACTAGAAGAAATGGAACGCTTCGCGGAACAAATTATTCGCCCAGAACCAAAGGCGGTAGCCGCAGGCATAGGGCGGTCCGTGTAGCTCAGGGCGTTTCGTAGCCCTGAGGATTCTCGCTGCCCGCGCATATCATGCAATCGCCAGCGGCACAGGTGTGACCTTTGATCTCATTTGACTTGATCCAAACAGAATCGATTGGCAAACACGGGGAATATGAGTGGTCGGGAAAATTGAAAAATTCTTGGTGCCGAAGCAGTGATTCGAACCTCACACCTTACGGCGCCACCCCCTCAAGATGGTGCGTCTGCCAATTCCACCGCTTCCGCACAGAAATGCCACCCCTCAAAAATCCGTCAGCACCTTCGGTGGTATCGCCACCCTCACCGCGTTCAGCACCGCTGCCAGATCAATCACCTCTTGCGCGATTGCCCCGCCAATCGGCGGCAGAAATCCAAATGCGGCCGCGATCATTCCCAAAATGCTCAGCGCCATTCCGCCGACCGCGCTTTGCAAAGCTATGCGACGCATGCGCACGGCGATGTGCATCAGCTCATCTACGCGTCCAAGCGACGCTTCAAGAATCACTGCGTCGGCGGCCTCGGATGTAATGTCGCTTTTTGCCCCGAACGCGATTCCAACCGTTGCGGCCTGCATCGCCGGAGCATCATTAATTCCGTCTCCCAGAAAAAGCGTCGGCGCTTTACGCGCCTCTTCGCGCACAATTTCAACTTTTTCTTCGGGACTTTTCGCGGAATAGATTTCCGTCACACCTACTTGCGCCGCAAGCGAACGCACTTCCCTGTCGCGATCGCCGGATACAATAATGACTCTGCTCACCGCATGCCGTGGCTTCAAATGCCCCACAAACAAGGGACTCTCTTTGCGCGGCGCATCCGTGAATCGAAGCGACGCGGCGTAAACATCGTCAATCAAAATCACGCACTCAAGTCCAGCCGCCACTGGCGGCAATGTAAAACCGCGATCGGCAATCGCACCACGGCTCGTAACTAAGACTCTCTTTCCGTCAACGATACCCCGCAATCCTTCGCCGGGCCGTTCGCTGATTTCAGCGGCAGGCGCAATTGCAAGATGCGCTGCCTCCACAGCCTCCAACACCGCACCTGCAAGCGGATGCTTTGAATAGCGCTCCAGACTCGCGCACAGACGCAGAACTCCGTTCGCCTCAAATTCCGGCGCACAAATAGTCTCCGAAAGTGCCGGCTTCCCATACGTCAACGTTCCAGTCTTATCGAAAATCATCGTGCGGCAGTTTTCGATTTGTTCCAGCACCGCTGGATTTTTCACAATAATTCCACGTCGCGCCGCAAGCGAAATTGCTCCAATCACCGCTACAGGAATCGCAATAAGCAACGGACAAGGCGTCGCCACCACGAGCACCGCCAGAAAACGTTGCGACGATCCCGTCACCGCCCACGCAATCCCTGCAAGACCCAGCGCAATCGGCGTGTACCACGCGCCCAGCTTATCGCCTAGCCGCCGCAAGCGCGGCCGGCGCTGCTGGGTTGTCTCCATCACCTGCATGATCCGCGCGTAGCGTGAATCCACCGGAAGTTTCTCCGCGCGGATCGTCAGCGCCGTGTCGCCATTCACTGCGCCGGAAATCACCTCTGATCCCGGCACCTTTTCCATTTCAAAAGGCTCGCCCGTCAGGTAGGCCTCATTCATTTTCCCGCGGCCTTCAAGCACGGTTCCATCCGCCGGACAAATCTCATGCGGAAAAACAATCAGCGAATCGCCAACGGCAATTTCCGCCAGCGAAATATCTTTCACCGCGCCGCCGCTATTTCGGTGCGCGATTTGCGGCATGCGTTTCGCCAGCGCGTCCAGCACGGATGACGCGCGCCTGCTCGCAAAATCCTCCAGCGCCGTTCCGCCGCTCAACATCAAAATCACAATTGCTGCCACCAAATATTCGTGGAGAATTACCGAAGTGAGGATAGAAATTCCCGCAAGGTGGTCCGAGCCAAATTCCAGCGCAAATAATTTCCGCGCCAGTGGCAGGATCAGCGGAATTCCGCCAATCACCAGCACAACAATCAACGGAAGTTCCCGCGCCGTCACAGAAATATTCAACAAATATCGAAATATCAGATGGAGAACAATTCCAACGCTGGCAAGAATCGCAATGAAGCGCGGCGGTAGCCAAATGGAAAGTTTGTCTGAGTTTTCAGCGTGAACTACTTCCGGCACGATGTTCTTAGCTTATACGAAATAACGAAGAAGCCGCTATCTACGGGTTATCAGGGATAGAAAACGATTGGTGCGGAAGGAGGGATTCGAACCCTCACACCTTACGGCGCCACCCCCTCAAGATGGTGCGTCTGCCAATTCCGCCACTTCCGCACAGAAGTGAAGAGTGTTGATTCTAACCTGCGAGCGCATCGCGAGCAAGCGCGTCAATGAATTGCCTTCTAGATTCCAATCACCGTCAATTCATTTTCAATCCGCCGCAACCACCTGCGCCGCTGGAATTTCTACCGCACGTTCCCGATTTTTCCAGCTCTGCCACAAAACAAATCCCGAAATTGCTGCGCAAATAAATTCCACAATTCCAATCGTCCACAGCGTTCCGTGCGATACGCCCGCTTTTCCGAGCATCAGCCACCAACGATCGAATCCGCGGCCTAGCGGCGGGACAGCGGGAGAATTTGCGTAGTACCACGCGAACCGGATTTGCCTCCACACGGGAGAAAACGACATGACGTAATTAAAACTCGCGTCGTAGTATTTGCCGACCGCCGCTTCCAGAAAACTTGTCGTTACTCCGATCGCTTGCACCAAAAATCCCACGACGAAAAGCGCAATCGCGCTTACACGCACCCATCGCCCAGTATTTTCAAGCGCGGAACCCAGCGCTAACCCGCAAAGCGTCAGCGCCGGCAACAAATAACGCGGTCCGTAGCAGTATCCGCCTTCCCACTGCGTGTACGTCGCGAAGAACAGTATGTAAATAACCGGAGTCAGCCACGCCAACGTCGCGAGTCCGCGATTTTTCCGCCACAAATTGCGCCATCCGAAAATCGCGAGCAGCACCAATGGAGCGAAAATAAATATCGATTTCCCCGGCGAAAATAAATAACCGAAAAGTCCCGTGAAAAATGGCGTGTTGAATGAGTTCAGCGCTTTGCCGCCTTGCGTCACGGGAGGGTATCCAAAATTGAAAAAACTGCCGAACAAATAATTGTTACGCCACAAATATGCCGCCCCGGCGAAGCCAACAATTGCACTAAGTACAATTCCGGGCGCGATTGCCTTCATTCGATCGCGTACATACAGCGCAATTAGAAACGCAACCACGGCAATCACGTGCGTCGGCCGAACCCACATTGCCGCGCCCAGCAAAACTCCGGCAATCGCGGCTCTCTTTGTCGGCACTAGAACACTCGCATCGCCGGCAAATAGCGCTCCCGCAGCACCGATCAACAATGCCGTTGCCAATGGCTCCGAGAAAAACCATGCGGAATACGCAGCAAGCGGACTCGCCAACGCCAACATTCCGGCAGCCGCCACGGATTTTCCAGTTGAAATTTTCATGCGTAGAAAAATAATCAGCGCGAGCGTCGCAGCAAGCGCGGAATCTAACGCGCTCCCCCCCGTCAGAAATAAATCGCTCACGAGGTCGTGCGCGTCAGCGGGCACGCCGGGAAAATTCTTCGATGCGAACTGGCCAAACAAGAACCACGGAATCGAACCAACCGGTTGTCCCGGAGGATACGGAGTTTGCGGCCGTCCGAAGCGATCCATCTCGCCATAAAACCAATTCGCTCCGATTGCCTGTGGAACTGCCGTCGTTCCGTGCCGCGCAAGACTTTCCGTTTGATATGCGGCGGAAACTTCATCAATCGTGTGTACGCGGCCAGTGGAAGTAATTAGGAAAAGGAATGTGAGAAACAAGAAGAACGAAATCACAAGACGCCACGGAATTTTGCCGGACTGTGAAAGCGAAGCGGGAGACTGGGAAACGGCGTTCATCGCGTTTCTCTCCTTCTAAAATTGCAGGCGAGAGCGATTAGAACACGTCAAACGCGGAACGGAGTTCGAGGAAGCGTTCGGCGCTGCCCAAAAGGACAACGCCACAATATATCCGGCGGAATATTTCTGATGTAAATTCGCGAACGAAATTATTTATTCGTCGGCAGAGGTGTTGTCGGTGGCGTCACCGGGAGAGACGCTGGTTTCGCCGGAGCAGGTGCGGACGACGCAGGCTTGCCCAATTTATCAAACACGGAGCGGCTCGCAATCGTATTGTCCTGTCGGACCACCAGCAACATCGACGTAACCATGAACATCACGGCGCACCATGTAGTGGCCTTGGAAAGAAATGTTGCGGCGCCGCGCGGACCAAATGCCGTCTGACTTCCAGCTCCACCAAACGCGCCAGCAAGATCAGCCGCGGTTCCGCTTTGCAGCAGCACCACAATCGCGAGCACGATGCACACGATGATGTAAAAGAACAGAAGGATGAATGGGACTTTCCATCCCAGAAAAAGGATCAGTCCACCGATCAGGAATGAAATTCCCCACTTCACTTCGACTGGCATTTGATTTGCTCCCCTTCAATTCCAACTTCCGATTTCAGATACAAAATTAAAAATTCACGATGGACGCGAATGACGCCGCTTCCAAACTTGCACCACCAACCAGCGCGCCATCAATTTCCAGTTGCGCCATCAAGCCGCGAATGTTGTCCGGCTTCACGCTGCCCCCATAAAGAATCCGCAGGTCAGCGGCACGGTCTGAAGTAAAGCGGCTGGCGAGATGGCTTCTCAGGAATCGGTGCGCATCGCCCGCCATTTCTGGCGTCGCGGTTCTTCCGGTGCCAATCGCCCAAACAGGCTCGTAGGCAAGCAGAATACGGGAAAATTGCTCATCGGTCAACGCGCCAAGGCCGCCGGCACACTGTGTCGCCAGTACAGACTCGGTTTGATTTCCGTTGCGCTCGTCTAAAGTTTCGCCGACGCAGACAATCGGAATTAGTCCCGCATCCAGCGCGGCAACAGTTTTCTTCGCGATCATCGCGTCTGTTTCGCCAAAAATGTGGCGGCGTTCGCTGTGTCCTAGAATTACGTACCGGCATCCTGCTTCAACCAACATTGACGCGGCGATTTCTCCGGTGAACGCACCCTGTTTTTCGTGATGCATGTTCTGCGCGGAAATTGCGATATTTGATCCGCTCGCAGATTCCGCCGCAGCAGCCAGTGAAGTAAAAGTTGGAGCGACCACGATGTCGCAATGAGTGGTTGACGCAACGAGTGGCTTGAACGCCGTGAAAAACGCGCGCGTTTCCGCGACCGTCTTGAACATTTTCCAATTTCCGGCGATTACAGGTCGTCGCATATTTTGTGTAACCTCAGCGAAAACTATTTATTTGTGAGCGCTTCCACGCCGGGCAATTTTTCTCCGGCCAAAAACTCCAGCGAAGCACCACCGCCGGTCGATATATGACTAATCTTGTCGGCCACTCCAGCTTGATGGACTGCTGCTACGGAATCTCCGCCGCCGACAATGCTTGTCGCGCCGCCTGCGGTTGCAGCGGCAACGGCTTGTGCGACGCCAAGAGTCCCCCGCGCAAATGCGGGCATCTCAAAAACGCCCATCGGTCCATTCCAAACGATTGTTCGCGCACGCGAAAGTTCCGCACCGAAATCCGCCACAGTTTTCGGGCCGATATCCAATCCCATCCAACCTTCGGAAGTTTTCGCGATGTCCACAGTTTGAGTTGCGGCGTCGGCTTTGAACTCGGATGCGATCACGTGATCGCTCGGCAACATGAACTTGAATTTACGTTGTGCTGCGTCGTCCAAGAGTTTGCGAGCTAAATCCAGTTTGTCGTCTTCCACCAGCGATTTTCCAATCGCGATTCCCTGCGCTTTCAAAAATGTGTAAGCCATTCCACCGCCGATCAAAAGTGAATCGGCAATCTTCATTAAATTTTCGACCACTTCAATTTTATCCGATACCTTTGCTCCGCCGAGAATCGCCACGAACGGCCGTTCTGGATTTGAAATCGCTTTACCCAGGTACGCCAGTTCGCGTTCCATCAATAATCCTGCCGCGGACTGTTTCACGAAGCGCGTAATTCCAACCACGGAAGCGTGCGCGCGATGCGCCGAACCGAATGCGTCGCACACAAACATTCCATCGCACAGCGCGGCAAGTTGACGCGAGAAATTCTCGTCATTTGCTTCCTCTTCCGCATGGAAGCGAACATTTTCCAGCAGCAGAACTTCGCCATTCGCAAGCGCTTTGCTTTTCGATTCAGCTTCCGCGCCAACGCAATCCGCGGCAAATTCCACTTTTGCGCCGAGCAACTCCGCGAGCTTGGCTGCCGCCGGCTGCAAACTATATTTCGGATTGGGCTTTCCTTTTGGACGGCCGAGATGCGACGCGAGCACAATTCTTGCTCCGCGCTCGCGCGCTAATTTCAGCGTCGGCAGAGTTTCGCGGATGCGCGTGTCGTCTGTAACTTGATACGGAGCGGAATCGGAAAGCGGCACATTAAAATCGACGCGAATAAAAATGCGCTTGCCCGCCATTTCCAAATCGCGGATGGAAAGTTTATTCATGCGCAGTTATTGAGAAACTCGCGAAGGTCGCGCGAAGTTCCTAGAACTTCGCCGCCATAAATTTAATTAAATCTTTTACGCGGCTCGAATATCCCCACTCGTTGTCATACCACGCCAAAACTTTCACGCAATTTCCGGCCACAACTTTCGTGTATTCCGCGTCAACAATTGCGGAATGCGGATTGCCGCGAAAATCGATGGACACCAATTCTTCTGTGCTGTAGGCCAAAATATTTTTCATCGGCCCTTCAGCTGCCAAGCGCAATGCGTTGTTCACGCCTTCGACCGTGGCGGGCTTCTCAGTAGTGATGGTTAAATCGACTACGCTAACATTCGGAGTGGGAACGCGCATCGCGTAACCGTCCAACTTCCCTTTCACCTCCGGGATCACCAGATTCAGCGCCTTTGCTGCGCCTGTGGAAGTGGGAATCATGGAAAGAGCAGCGGCACGCGCGCGACGCAAATCCTTATGCGGCAAATCCAAAAGTTTCTGGTCATTTGTGTACGAGTGAATCGTGGTCATGGTGCCGTGCACAATTCCAAAAGTGTTCAGCAGGACTTTCGCGACAGGCGCGAGACAATTCGTGGTGCAGGAAGCGTTGGAGACAACGTCATGATTTTTCGGATCGTAAACATTTTCATTTACGCCGAGCACCAGCGTGCAATCTGGATCCGTAGCGGGGGCGGAGATAATTACTTTTCGCACCGGACCGCGAATATGTTTTCGCGCGTCCGATCCCTTCGTAAATAATCCGGTGGACTCGACAACAATTTGCGCACCGACCGAAGCCCAATCCAATTCAGATGGATCTTTCACTTTGAAAACTTTAAAGCTCTTGCCGTCCACGGAAATGGAATCTTCCGTGTGGGTCACGGTGTGGGTCAGATTGCCTAAAATGGAATCGTATTTCAGCAGATAGGCCAAAGTTTTCGCGTCGGTAATATCATTCACCGCGACAATTTCAATTGCAGGGTCGCCCAGCGACGCGCGCACAATATTTCGCCCGATGCGGCCAAAACCGTTGATTCCCACTTTAACTGGCATTCTTCCTCCCAGAATAGTTTGGACTTTTCATCCGCTTGACGCGATGCATGCTAACGCGGAATAACGATGCTAGGGCGCGACGAAAAAATTGTCAACGATTGAAGAAATGACGGATTCGTATTTGTAGTGAAGACAATCCTGGTTGCGCCGTTGGTGCGCGGTCTTGGCTAATAGTGGACGATTCTCGCGTTTTCTTGGGAGTCGATTGAGACGTCGACACTTATATCTTGCATAGGATCGACCCAATAAGCGTAGACTTGTTGGTATGACAAGAGCCTCTGCAATTCGATGCGTAAATCGTTTCATACTTCCTTCTGCGATTTTTGGTGCCTGCATTGGCGCGCTTGAATCGGTAATTAAAGGTGGCGCAGCACGGGCGATTTTTGTGACCGTGTCGTTTGTGATGTTCGTGGTGTTATGGAATCGAAGGAAGTTAAGCTAGTACACCCGCCGGTGGAATTTGTCCTTCTTGCGCCGCCCATTGTGGACGGTATTTTTTTCGTGTCTTAGAAGACTACGAACCAACGGCTGCTAGCTTTTAGGGTAGCTCTACGCCGGCAAAAGCTCCCGGCTGGAAGCCGGCGCTACCTAAACAGCGGACAACCTGAAGGTTGTCCCTACGAAAGCTATTACAGCGCCGACGCCAGTGCGAGTGCTGATCCGGCGAAGAGCAATGTATCCCCAACGTAATTTATCCCTTGGTTGATCGCCTCGACCGATCCGCCGCGGTAGGCGAGGATCAAAACCGGCAGATAGAGAAATAGGGTCAGCGCGGTGGCTAATGCGCCGATTGAGGCAGCGGCCATACGAGATTTCATGTTCACCGCCAAGCAGATTCCAGCGGCGAGCAGGATCGCTCCTGTCAGGTATCCCCACGCGGTGGGAAATGGAACCCAGGACGGCATCGGCAATCCCAACGGAACACCGGGCGCAAACATGGGATGAAGGAAATGGACTACGCCATAAAAGATTCCGACAGCCGCGAAGACCATGCGCGAAAATAAAATTTTGCATTTTGACAGTTGAGGTGAGGAGGCTCGATTGTAGAGTCCTGCGAGAGCCCATGCGCCTGCGCAAAAAGAGAGATCTCTTAGCATGATGGTCCACGCCGGCCGGCTGTGGAGATGCCTGAGCACCGACGGCAAATAAATCATGCAGACAAATAAAAAGAACATCAGGCCGAGCAATGTGGATGACAAGCGCATGAACTTGCGCAGAGTGAGACTGGCTGCGGCGGCGAGCAATACGCATCCGATAAAATCCGGCCAGAACCAGCGCACGGGCATCCACGGCGGAGCCATCATCTGGATATATGCCGGGCCACGGTTGCCGAAATGTTCGGGGGCGAATATAGCGAGTGAAACGCCGATGAAGAGTGCGCCCAGAGTGATGAGCTTGTCCAATCCGCGCGCTGCGCTGATTTCTTTGCGAAGTATAAAAATTCCAACTACGAGATAGATAAGTCCCGCCAAAACCATCCAGACATTTGTTGATGAAGGCATCAGAACCTCTTCCGTGAATCGCTGCGACGGGGATCATAAGCACGATGAGCGCGGCAGAAAAATTGGAGACCGCTATTCAACACGTTCACGCCACCCCGGCTGTTGCTACTTTCTGAAACAGTTTTCATTTGGCGGGTTGCCTACCTTCCCCACGGACGCGCTTTTTGCCACGTTTTTTACCTCGCTTTTTACCACGTTTTTTAACAAGGGTTTCACAGTAATGCCAGCTCATCTTAATCTGCGGCGCATTAAATTGCGGCGGCTGGATCGGCCCATGGAACCAACTAAAATCGTAAGGAGGATCGAAATGCTCAAGAAATGGATGGCTGGATTGTTAACTGCCGCCCTCATTTTTTCCACAATGCCAAGTGTTTACGGCGCTCCCCGGGATGATTTTCACCATCGTGACGGCGATGACCACGGCGTCCGCCATGTATTGTTAATCAGCATCGACGGGATGCATGCCGTTGATTTCGCGAACTGCATTCAAGAGGGTACGTGCCCGACTCTTGCCGCCCTCGGCAAAACCGGCGTGACCTACACGCGGAACACAACTTCCAGGCCGTCTGATTCGTTCCCCGGACTAATGGCCCTGGTGAGCGGCGGAACGCCGCGAACAGTGGGTGCATACTACGACGTCGCTTACGACCGTGTTCTGGCTCCGCCGTCGGTGCCTACCGGCAACGGACTTCCAGCCGGGAACTGCGTAGTAAATCAAATCCACCAGAATGGTGACGGATCTACTGGAACGCAGACCGAAATTGAGGAAGGCGTCGAAATCGACCAGACTAAACTCAATGGCGGCGGAGCATTCACGGGTCCGAACGCCACGATCGAGGGAGGAGTAATATCGATCGATCCACATAAGCTGGAGCGTGATCCATTTAACGGCTGCAATCCCGTTTATCCTTGGAACTTTGTCCGCACCAACACGATTTATGGCGTGATCCACGCTGCGCACGGTTACACGGCCTGGTCCGACAAGCACGCGGTGTACGCGGTGGTTTCTGGACCTACCGGCACGTCCAGCCCAAGCAACGTTGACGATTACTATTCGCCGGAGGTGAACTCGAACCAGATTCCGCTGCCGGGAATTATCACCGCGACCGGTTTCAACTGCGGCAATATTACCGCTAGCACCAACGACTGGACTACTGGCTTCGACTCGATCAAGTGCTACGACCAGTTGAAGGTCAACGCTATCGTGCGAGAGATAAATGGCATGACGCACCTCGGCGATCACAAGGCTCCTGTGCCGGAGATATTCGGGATGAACTTTCAGGCGGTCAGTGTAGGGCAGAAACTGGTTAGCCCCGCGTCGCTGGTCAGAACAGACACAAATTCTGGTGGTTATGAGGATGCTGCGGGGACGCCACGCCCGTTGATGAAGGGCGAAATCGAATTCGTGGATGCGGCGATAGACCAGATGGTTGACGCGCTTCAGCGGCAAGGCCTGCTCGAGTCGACGGTCATCATCGTTACCGCCAAACACGGACAGTCGCCAATTGATCCCAACCGATTCTTCCCTATTCCGGGAAAGACCGGCACGAATGGCAACCCTCCATCCTTCTTTCTATTCCCGACTTTTCTCCCGAATATTTACGACCCTGGCACCAACGGGCTCGGTTTGGCCGAGGACGACATTTCCCAGATCTGGTTGAAGAATCCGTCGCAAACCGTCGCCGCAGTAAACCTGTTGGAGGCCAACGGAGTGGCGCCGCCGGGAATCGGAATCGGCCAAATCCTGTACGGAACGTCGCTGACTAACTTATTCAACGCGCCAGGATTGCCGAATCATCCTGGGCCCTGCTGCCAGCTTCGGGACGGCGGTGACCCTCGTACTCCCGATATCATCGTGTTACCTAACGTGGGTGTTGTCTACACGGGTGGCGATAAGAAGCAATCGGAGCACGGTGGCTTTGCCTGGGACGATACGAACGTAATGCTGCTTGTATCCAATCCCAATCTAGTTCCCGGCACCTTCGACGCGTTTGTGGAAACTCCACAGGTGGCTCCTACAATTCTTTCTCTCCTGGGTCTTGATCCCAATGCGCTTGACGCCGTGAGGATTGAGGGCACAGCGGTTCTACCTAACCTGATATTCAAGCATGACGACCATTAAACGTAAAAGCACCACCGTAAAGCAATCTTGCCAGCGGTGATCGAAGTAGGTTTGGAGGAGCGCTCTTCGTGGGAGGGCGCTCCTTTTTTTTCGAGGAGTTCAGATCGCGACGAACAAGAAAGAGGCAAAGCTCATCAGCCCGATAACTCAGGACTATCCAGCCGTAATGTGGTATAGCGTTTAGTAATGCAACCTACCGCGAATTCCCCGGGCACCTCCATTGAGGCGGAGCGATCCCCCAGGAGCCAAAAGAGGCGCTTGTGGCGCCACATAATTCTGTTTGGGCTTGCGGGTGGAATTGTAATCACGCTGATGAAGTGGACCGAGTATCGCTATCTGGTCGTTGAGCATTCGATTGAAATCTATGGCGGACTGACGGCGGCGACGTTTGCGGCGTTTGGCATTTGGCTGGGGCTGCGGCTTACGCGCAAGCAGATTGTGTTGAAGGAAGTGCGCGTGAATGTTCCCGTCCCTGGTCCGGCCGGGCAGCCATTTGCTGTGAACTCCAAAAAGCTGGAGGAGTTGGAAGTTACGCCTCGCGAACTGGAAATTCTGGAATTGATCGCCAAAGGGATGAGCAACCACGAAATCGCAGAGAAGCTTTTTGTGAGCGAGAACACCGTGAAGACGCATTCCAGCCGGGTATTCGATAAGCTTGGCGCGAAGCGTCGAACGCAAGCGGTGCAAATGGGCAAGGAATTCGGCTTAATTCCTTAAACGTGGTTGCGAGGGACGGCTCTTGAGACGCTTTCGTTCACTCCAAAGCATGATTTTGAGCGTTCCCGGACAAAATCACCCGAAAGGATGACGACAATTCCGCAAGGCGGAGCTAGATTGCGCCAGTCGTTAATCTTCAAATATCGGAGGACATGAAAGTGAAAAAGACAATCATCACATTCGGGCTGATATCCGGCGTAATTTCGTCGGTGCTGATGCTGGGCACAACGACGATTGTCGACCGGATTGGGTTCGACAAAGGCTACATTCTTGGATACACGGCGATCGTGTTGTCATTTCTCCTGGTATTTTTCGGCATACGGTCGTATCGCGATAACGTGGCGGATGGACACATCACTTTCGGAAAGGCGTTTGCCGTCGGGATCTGCATCACTCTGATTTCGTGCATCTTCTACGTGGCCACCTGGGAAATTTTGTACAAGACAATGTTTCCGGACTTCATGGACAAGTACTCAGCGCACGTAATTGCCAAGGCGCAGGCGTCCGGTGCGAGCGCGCAAGCGATGCAGGCGACGATCGACGAGATGCAGCAAATGAAAGTGATGTACGCGAATCCGCTTTACAATGTGCTGTTCACGTTTATCGAGCCGTTCCCGGTCGGATTGGTGATCACGTTGATTTCGGCAGCCGTTCTGAGAAAAAAGACGCGGCCGGAATCGGCGCAGAGCGCCGCGATGGCGTGAGGAATTCTATTCGTATTGCCGGGCAAAAATTTATTTAAGAGAGAGAGGATGAAAATGGCGAAGATCACTGGAATTGGCGGCGTATTCATCAAAGCGAAAACCGACGAGAAAGCACTCCGAGAATGGTACAAGAAGAATCTCGGCCTGAAGCTTGAGGACTGGGGAGGCGGCGCCCTGGAGTGGACCGAGGACAAGGCAGAGGATAAGGGTGTGACGGCATGGATGACCGCAGCGCCGAACTCGAAATGGTTCAGCCCGAGTGAATCGAGTTTCATGATTAACTATCGGATCGACAACATGGACCAAATGATTGCTCAACTGAAGAGCGGTGGCGTTGAGCTTTTGAAGGGGCCGGAGTACCACGAGAACGGGGTATTTGCCTGGGTGATCGATCC
This sequence comes from uncultured Acidobacteriota bacterium, assembly GCA_963778235.1. Taxonomy (GTDB): domain Bacteria; phylum Acidobacteriota; class Terriglobia; order Acidiferrales; family UBA7541; genus DASTCZ01. The sequence continues at coordinate 266,471 of CAVZTQ010000005.1, forward strand.
CGACGGAAACAAAATCGAATTGTGGGAACCGAAGATCTTCGACGAAAAAAATAAGAGGGCCTAGGCGGGAGGGCCGTTGGTCTCAGGAAAAAGGCGCGGCATGAACAACGGAATAAATATGACAAAGAAATTAAGGGACGGCGCTCGATGCAAGGTCATCGGCGGGACACACGCGGGAAAGAGCGGGACGGTGCATGACATCAAGACTGGAAAAACCGGCCATGTTTCCATTACTGTGCGGCAGTCAAATGGAACGAGATTCAAGACTCTCGCCAAGAATGTGGTGGTAGTTTAGGATGACGGCGAAAGGCTCGTGCGCTGCGTTCCGGAGAAGGCAATTGAAATCCAAAACGATTCCCTGCTTGGCGCTTGCCGCTGCGATTGCTCTACTGTTCTCTGCTGGGCTGACTGCGCAGAATGCGCCGCAAGGTAACGGAGCAAACTCTGCTCGAACCGAGACTTTGCCGAATTGGTCGGACCCTGAGTTCGCAAAATTTGTTTACTCCGTGGTTTCAATCAAACCGTTTAAGACGGATGACAATTCGGGAAGATCGCTTGGCACGCGGTCCACTCCGGATGGATACACTGCGGCATTCCCACTGCACGGATTGATCTACGAAGCATACAAGACCGACCATTACAGGATTACCGGAGGAACCGGCTGGATTCTGAGCGATATGTGGTTGGTGGAAGCGAAAATGGATCCGGAAATAATGGACGCGCTCCAAAAACTTCCTCAGGAGAAACGACGCGTTGCCCGACAGCACATGCTGCAAGTTCTCTTGCGGGATTATTTTAAGGTGGTGGTGCGCACCGAAATTCGGGAAGTTCCTGCCTACGATCTGGTGGTCGCGAAAAAGGGCCTTAAGCTGACACAGGTCGCCGACGCAAACGCGGCTCACGAAGATTTCAAACGAGCGACAGAAGGCATAGTGCAGTTGTTAAACGCCAAAGCCGAACCGGTGACGTCACTGCTTGGTTTGCTGTCCGCTGAAACTGGCCAGCCGGTATACGACAAGACCGGGCTGACCGGCGTTTACGACTACGCTTTGAAATACACTCCTAAGCAATTTTTAATGGACTCGCCGCCGACAGAAGACACCAGGCCGCTGCCCGAAGGCGCGCCGCCAATCGAGAAAGCAATTGAGGATCAACTTGGGCTTAAATTGGTGTCTACAAAGGGCCAGATGGAATTCATTATTATTGATCGTGCAGAACGGCCTGGCGGGAATTAGCCGGTCTTAAGAGCAAACCCACTCCCCCAACCACGAAGGTTCTACAAGGGATTCCTTGGTCAAATACGGTAGGGGGTGTATTGCCGCCAGCCCCAATTGGCGCGAAATTATGCGCAGGGGGCACTATGAACAACCAACACGTTGATTCGCTCGGGGAAAAAGATCGGGAGTTCGAAGAACTCCTTTGTCTTGCTTTCCTGTTTTCACATTCGGTTAGCGATGAGTCTTCCGAGGCGTGGGAAGTTCCAATGCCGGAGGATGCGGGCTTCGGCGCGAATCTTTTCTACAACTGACATATTTGGCCTCAAACTTGTGTTCTGACTTTCTTGTGTACTGCTCTGCTCGACATGACTATTCGCTAAACGATTCGTTAGAATAAAGCAGAGTGGTTAGCGGAGAGTTTAGAATGCCCGGGAAGCAATCGCCTGCAGGTTTCATCAGAAAACTTTTCGAGACGCATCTTAAGGTAAAAAATCTTGAACGTTCGATTCAGTTCTACGGAGATATTCTGGGCTTGGAACTGGCGCACAGAGAGGAAGCCAGGCGGGCGGCATTCTATTGGCTGGGCGAGGCTCGCAATACCATGCTGGGGATATGGGAAAACCTGCCCTGGGCAGTTGGAGAGATTTCTGGAAATCCTATTGTTCCCCAGCACATCGCATTTGAAACTGAGTTCAGTGATTTGAGTGGCGCGATTGCAAACGCAAAAGAACGTGGAATCCAATTGCGCAATTTTTTCGATGAAGTAACTGAGCAGCCGAGCGTTTTCGGATGGATTCCAGCAGCGTCGATTTATTTCAACGATCCAGATGGGCATCTGTTGGAGTTTATTGCCGTACTTCCGAGCGAAGCGAAACCGGAAATCGGAGTTGTATCGTTGGAGGAGTGGAATTTGGGAACGGGATTTCGGATGGCAACCTGAAGGTTGCCGCTACATAGGCTTACGGATTTGAGACTACGGTGGTTTTGTTCTTCGGGAATTCGCGTACGCTGCTTACTTTTTCGCCGATGAATGTGACGAACATTGTTACGGCGGGAGGCGTGCCGTAAATCCAGTCTTCGGTCTCGTCACCGTTTACATTTTTCTCACGGATTTTTTTCTCGGGCTTGCCGACGGCAGCTTCCACCATTTCACGAGTCATGCCGACAATAGCGCGTTTTTCTTCGATGGCTTTTTCCATTGCCGGAGGAAGAGTTTCAGCCCAAATGACCGCGGCGGAACGTTGCGCGGAAAAATTCAGCACGGGCGCAAGTTTTGCTTTCAACTCGTCGGGCGTCATATCGGGAACCGGGCCGTCGAATTCGAGAATCAGCGTGGTGCCGTTTGCGCCCCCCGTATCAGGGCCGTTGTTATCGGGACTTGCTGAAGTGGTGGGCAAACCGGAAATTCCGATCTGAAGACGGTCGCGCCAACTGCCATGTTTATTTCCGCCACCGTTAATCAGAACAATGATTTCGTTCTTCTTGAATTTCATCGCGGTGATTTGCACCGTGTCACCGGGATTTACGGCGGCGCCGTGGGACATTACGACGCGATGCAGCATGGAATCGTCAAAGGGCTTCTGCATGTGCATGATGAAGCCTTCTTTGCCGTTGGGCAAGGAACGAACAGCGTGCGCATATTCACCGTCAACGAAACGCACGATGGCCAGCTCCGCGGGATGATCCATCGGACCGGTTTTGTGCGAAGTGTCGCTTACATTCTTAACGTCACCCTGCGACTGACCTGTTGATTGAGAGGGTGATTGGGCCGACGATCGACCGTTACCAGAAGTAATTGCAGGCTGCGCGTCCGGAGAAGGTTGCGATTGGCGCGCGGGACTGAAATCGGGTAGCAGTGGAATTTTAATTCCGGCAAGCGCGTCAGGCGAAGGGGCGGAATTCGAGCGCCAAGGCAGTCCCTGGGGGTTGTCCAAGCTAAGCAACATGAGAAGGACAATCGCGATGGGCGCGGAACGCATAATCAGACCCCTGCCTGCGGGCTATTGTAAATCTTTCTGCGCCGAAGGGGAAGGTTTTATTAAATTGGTGGTCAGGAGCCATGCGATGCCCGCGACGGTGACAAACGTGACGGCGGCGCCGCCTTCGGGACCGTAGTTTCCGCCGGTAAGCCAGCGCGGGCCAACGCCGGTTGCCGTGAAAAGACTGGGGCCGAAATTAATTCCGCTGACGGGCAGCGAGACAATTGTGCACATCACCAGATTCCACGACCAGTGCACGCCGATTTGCATCCACATTGAGCGCGTGCGGACGTAGGGTATGGCCAACAGGATTCCGGCGAGCGCGGTATTCAGCGTGGAAAAAAATGTGGAGTTGGGATTTGCTAAGTGGGCTGCACCGAAAATAATTGCGCTGATCACCAGAGCCGCCGGAGTGCCCACAGACCACATGAACCATTTGAGGGCATATCCTCGAAAGGCGAGTTCTTCAACAGTGGCGGCGAACGCGAAAAGTAAAATATTAGCGCCGACGAGCCGCCACGCATGGAGCGAGTATCCGGCCAGCGGAGAATAGTGAATGGAATGCGTGGCGGCGAGAATTGCCATCACGATTAATTGCAGCACGGTTCCGAACGCGAGCCCGATGGTGAGTTCTTTGGCCCAGCCGGGTTGCAGAGTTAGGCCGAGCGTGTAGAAATCGCGGTGGTCAACGAAGCGGACGAAAATCCAACTTAGGCCGAAAAATGTAACGGCAAGGACTACAGAGCTCCAGAAGAGTAGCGCCCAGAAAGAAATGCCGTGCAGGTATTGGTCGAACAGCGTGGCCACGACAACTTGAATTGCCAGCATGCAGAAAACGAAAAGCAACACGCGGACGTAGGCGCGCAGACGGCCGTCATCCACTAGAAACACGCGCTCGGCCAAACTTCGCGGGCGGCGCGCTTTGGGATTCTCCGGATTTTCTAGAAATGACGGCGTGGACATGGAATTAATTTACGGCGATTTAGCGCATGACTAGCGCGTTACTTTCACACGGACGCCGCTGCGGTCAATGCTCATCGGCAAAATTTCTCCGCCCGCGCCGCGCACCGCGGCTTCCACGCGTTCGCGCGCTTGAGGATCGATTAGCAGTGTGACGCAGCCGCCTCCGCCTGCGCCGCAAACTTTTCCGGCGAGGGCGCCATTTTTTCGCGCGGCGCTGATGATGTTGTCGATCACCGGCGTGGAAATATTAGGAAGATTGCGGCGGCGCGCGGCCCATTCCTCGCGGACAAGTCGCCCGACTTCGTTCCAGTCCGCGCGAAGGATTGCGATTCTTAACTGTTGCGCGATGGCGGAAATTTCCGCGAGATTATTCGTGATTTTCTTATCGCCATTAATCTGCGCCTGAAAAACTTCCCAATTATTAATTCCAGACTGGCGCGGTTTTCCTGTGTAACAAACAACGAGGCGCGATTCGAGATCGGCTGCGTCCACTTTCAGCGCTTCGCGGAATTCGCCGCCCGCGCACAGATGAATCGCGCTGGTGCCACCGAATGCGGGAGGATAATGATCCTGCGTGCCGGTAGGAACGTGAATCACCATCGCTTCGGCGTCGCGGCTGATGTGAATCCAGTCCACGCGGCCGTGGCCGGCGTGCGTGAACTTATCTAGCGCGGCGCAAATTGCTACGGCCATCGCGGATGATCCGCCGATGCCCGCGCCAGCCGGCGCTTCGGAATCCGTGGTGAGAGTGAATCCGGATTTCGGCTCGAAAAGTTTTACGAGATGTGCGAGCAGCGGAAGTTTGTAATTCTTTGCGCGAGCTAAATCTGCGAACGATGCAAAAGTCTCTTTACGACGCGTGTCTGTCGAAATCAGCGCAATGCGCTTTGTTTTTTGCACGTCGATGGTGCAACGCGCGTAACGCGAGATCGCGCAATTCACCGTTAGCGCGCCTTCGTGAAACAAATAGAGCGGCCAAATATCCAGCGTGCCGCCGGCTAAATCAATTCGTGTTGGTGCTTGCGCTTCAATTTTCATAATGAAATTTGCGAAGTCCCTTTCGCGCGAGTTAACGCGTGTGGAGCGGCGTTAATTCTACACGACACTTGCCGGTGCGGCGGCGGTCACTTGCGGCGCTGTTTGCTTATATAAACGCAGATAGGCGGAGCCGGCGATCACGTCATAAAGCGCGTGTGCGGCCATCGCGACGTAAAGCGTTCCCGTGAACCACACGAGCGCCTGAAAAATTACGGACATAGCGAAAATGATCAGAACATTTTTCCAGCCTTGGATGGAGTGGCCCAGCGCAAAGGCCAGCGCGCACAATAGTGCTGCGGCCCACCAGTTCGGAATCCAGTAAATTAAAATTCCGAAAAGCACGCCACGATATGCGAACTCTTCCGCAACGCCGGCCACGATACTGACGGCAATCCACCATCCCATTTCATCTGCGGATTGCGGGACGCGGCGAAAAACTTCCTCGTGCGAGTGTGTGGCTTTGTATTTCCAGCGCGGATACATCGCGCAGGCAAATACAACTACAGTGGCGAAGGCGATGGCCACGTCTTTCAATCGAATTTGATACGCGGGAAAAAGTGGGAGACCGAAACTTCGCCACACGGCCAAAGCAATCACAAAAATAACGCCGAGCGAGATGAGTGTGCTCTTGAAAAATCCGGGCTTCCGTGGAAAACGCGCGCCGGATTTCAGCCTGAAGTACGAACGCACGCACAGCAACGGCAGAAAAATGCCGATCAAAAATACGTAATATACCGCTGCGAAACTCATGTTTCACTCCGCGAACTTCGCGCAAGTATACGCATCACATTCGCGGCGAACAACGCGTAAGATGTGGCCGGAGACTGATGTCCTCTCGAACGAACTTGTCTTCGCCACCGAAGCTCGAAAGTCTCGGCAAGATTCCCGTCGCTCGCCGGTTCATGGCGGGATTTGAAGGGACCACTCTTCCATCCGCGATGCGCGAGTTGCTGGCGCAGGGACTCGCCGGCGTCGCCGTCTACGCACGGAATTTCACGAACATTGAAGGACTA
>CAVZTQ010000006.1:0-196899 GCA_963778235.1 uncultured Acidobacteriota bacterium
TGCTCGGGTGGCGCTTCACAGCTCGCTATGGTGCACCTCGCAAAAGGAAGATGTCAGTGTCAAGACTGACAGGTACGTCCGGTTTGGAAGGCGAGAGAAAAAACGCGCTAGGTATTGCGAATAAAGGGCTTACCTGTAGGCCTGGTATTCGATTGCATACGGTCCTGTCCCGGTGTACCCTTGCCGCCGTCCGGGAACTAAAGTACGATTTTTGCTACGAGTTTCATTTCAATCTGACAGCACCATCGAGGGTTCAGACTTCGCATGGCGAAAAACGCGCTTCTCGTCGCACTCGGCGTCTTAACAATCGTCTACATCGCCGTTTGGATCGTCTACCTCCGTCGCACTTTTAGTCCTGACGCTCCCAAAGAAAAAGTAAAACTCGCCCCGCAGCTTGGCATCGGATTTTTCGCCAATTTTATGGACACGCTGGGCGTCGGCTCATTCGCCATCACAAGTTCCATCTACAAATTATTCAACGCCGTACCCGACGACTTAATTCCCGGCACGATGAATATCGGGCACGCGCTTCCCACTGCCGCCGAAGCATTTCTTTTTATCGGAGTCGCAATCGTTCCCGTAGAATTTCCAACTTTAATTTCGATGATCGCCGCCGCCGTGGTCGGCGCGTGGGTCGGTGCGGGTTCCGTCAGCCGATGGCCGAAACGCCGCATCCAAATCGGACTCGGCATCGCGCTTTTCTGCGGCGCGCTTCTAATGCTCGGCTCAATCCTGAATTGGTTTCCCGGCGGAGGCACCGCACTCGGACTTTCCGGCACAAAATTAGTTGTCGCCGTCGCATTTAATTTCCTTTTCGGTGCGCTCCAGCAACTTGGTATCGGACTTTACGCGCCCTGCATGATTTTGATTTATTTAATGGGCATGAATCCGCTCGCCGCTTTTCCAATCATGATGGGCTCCTGCGCATTTCTTATGCCCGTCGGCGGATTTCGATTCATCAAGGAAGCGCGTTACAGTCCGAAAGCCGCGATTGGTCTGGCAATCGGTGGAGTTCCCGGCGTGCTGCTCGCATATTACGTCGTGAAATCGCTACCGCTTTTGTACGTTCGATGGCTCGTAGTTTTCGTCGTGCTCTACACGTCCGCGATGCTGTTGCGCTCGGCCGCCACAGAAAGCGCCGCCGAAGCAAACAGCCGTTCGCACGCGCCGGAACCAGTGGGGAAGTAGTCCATATTTCGGAAATGATTTGTAACTTGGCGTTTCGCGCGACGGCCAACGGTTTGTAACAGGGCACGACTTCAGTCGTGCCGTAACATCAGGAAGAAAAGGGGTTTTAACCCCTGTGCCTTAATTAGACTCGCTCGACCGTACTTTATTTCTTGACGGCATTCGCTACTAAATTTTAAGTCTTTGCGAAGCAACTCGCGGTACACTTGGCGCGCTCTAATCACGGCACAGCAACGCGTTCCATCTGGTTTCCTAAGGCGGTTGATGCCGCCCAGTTTTGAATAGAATTATCTGAATAGATTTAAACGTCCCGCATAGGCCGGATTGGCCGGCCTTTTGAAAGGAGGAGCGTCTTATGCGTGGTTCGATGATGATCAGAAAGCCGTTGTCCATGCTCATCAATGAATCGAAGGAAACAGGTGAGCATTCGCTAAAGCGCACGCTCGGCCCGGTTTCGCTGACCGCACTTGGAATTGGAGCGATCATCGGTGCAGGAATTTTCGTGCTCTCCGGACTCGGCGCGCACTATGCCGGCCCCGGGTTGATGCTTTCCTTCGTGCTTTCAGGTCTAGGCTGCGCGTTCGCCGGACTTTGCTACGCCGAATTCGCCGCCATGATTCCACTGGCTGGCAGCGCTTACACCTATGCTTACGCGACGCTCGGCGAACTTTTCGCGTGGATCATTGGATGGGACTTGACGCTCGAATACGCGATGGGCGCCAGTACCGTTTCCTCGGGCTGGTCTAATCACTTCGTCGAGTTCATGAAGATTTTCAAAATTGATATGCCGCTGTGGCTCTGCTACGACCACTGGACGGCGCTCCGCACCGCTGAGAACATCGTGGCCCGCCAGATGGTTCATCTTTCAAATCCTGACCTGGTGCCCACGTCGCAAGGATTCCTGGAGAAAGTGGGGAATCTTATATCAGCCCCAACCGATGCGCTCGTCCAACAGGCTCACGCGCTGGTAAACGCGCCACATCTTTTCGGCATGGAGATAGGCTTCAACTTGCCGGCGTTTTTGATTGCCCTGGTGATCACAGCGATTCTCGTGATTGGCATCAAGGAAAGCGCCAGCTTCAACGCGGTCATCGTAATTATTAAGCTGGCCGTGGTTCTCTTTGTAATTCTTCTGGGCATCAAGTACATCAACACCGCAAATTGGGGACACGATTGGGCGTCGTTCGCGCCCATGGGTTTCTCCGGTGTGGGGGCTGGCGCTGCTTATATATTTTTCGCCTACATCGGATTTGACGCGGTAAGCACGACCGCGCAGGAAGCCAAGAATCCTCAGCGCGACCTGCCGATTGGTATCATCACTTCGCTGCTCGTCTGCACCATTTTGTACATTGCCGTCGCGGGCGTTCTGACTGGAATGGTGCCGTGGCACAACATCAATATCGAAGCTCCCCTCACCGTCGCTTTTCTCGATAGAGGATTGACCACGGCTTCGCACCTAATCACCGCAGGCGCGCTGGCTGGATTAACCAGTGTGATGCTCGTCATGCTGCTCGGACAAACTCGGGTGCTTTACGCAATGGCGAATGACGGACTGCTTCCGCGTAAATTCTTCGCGGCAATCCATCCGAAGTTTCGCACACCGTACAAGAATACGATTCTCGTCGGTTTGCTCGCCGCGATCGTAGGAAGCGTCACGCCGATTGATGACATCGGAAAAATGGTGAACATCGGAACATTGCTGGCCTTCGTGATTGTTTGCGTGGCCATCTTGATTTTGAGACGCACGAATCCCGATCAACCTCGTCCTTTCCGAACGCCGTGGGTGCCAGTGCTTCCGATACTTGGAATCATTTCCAACGGCTACATGATGTACAAGCTCGGCTGGATCAATTGGGCGCGGTTGCTCATTTGGCTCGCCATCGGCTTGGTGATTTACTTCGGCTACAGCAGTAAGCACAGCCGCGTTCGTAATCCCGAGTTGAAGTAGTCAACTTTACGAGTGGGGCGCCACAAGCGCCCCATTCACTTTCCTTCTCGCGATTCCGCACCTCAAATCCAAAATCCCCATTTTTCCGTAGACGCATTTCTGAGTTAAGCTGTCACCTCGCGCAGCTCTATGTCCATACGCTCATTTCGCGAACTTAAACGCAGCCCCAGGCCGCTCGACCACATCGCGCTGGTCCTTGTGGCGCTCTACGCCATCGTGTGGATCGTCCGCGCCACGGGGCACGAGCCGCCGATGGCCGGGCTTGTCACCTTCTTTTTTATTTTGACTCTCAGCTACGCCGTCTTCCGCGTCGGCGGTTGGACGCGCACGCGTGTTCTGTGGAGTCTGCGCAACCGCCTGATCATCGCCTATCTTTTTATTGCCGTGGTTCCCGTCGTGATGCTGCTTGTTCTCGGTGGGCTTTCCGCCTCCATTTTGTATCGGCAGCTCGGCGGCTATCTTCTCGTGAACGAAGTCCAGGATCGCATCGAAGAAGTTGCTGACGCCGCTGACGTCGTCGCCGCGGGCGCGGGAATGATTGACCCCGCCAAAATAGTTGGCGAACGCAGCGCAAAAACATTTCCGTCGTCACTGGAAACTCAAATCGCGGGCCTTGAAGATCGCATTCCGCAAATCGAATTTGATTTGCATTCCGATGGCGCATTACTGAAACAGGAAATTGCGAAAAAATCCGGCCGCTTCAAAGGGCTTGTTCAGTCCGCGGACACGCTTTGGATCGTCGGCGAAGTAAGACGAAACAACGCCACCGTAATGGCGCGCGTTCCCATCACCTCCGCAATGTTGGAACGCTGCGCTCCTTATTTGGGGCCGATTCAAGTGGTCACCACGCGTCCAGCCGGTGCATCCGATCCGCCGCAATCCGTTTTGCATATTGGCGACGGCCAGTACCGTTCGCAATCGCGCATTGAAACACGCTTGCGCAAACTTGCCGACTCTTCCGCGTGGTTTGATTTTCAAGTCGACGGCATTTCCAAAATGCCTTCGATGCTGGAAGATTCTGCGACGCACGCCATGACGGAAAGTCCCGTTTTTCTTTCCTACGCAGCGCGCGTAAGATCGCTCAACAGCCATCTGTTCACTTCGCTCGGCGACCTCGGTGATATTTACATCCAATTATTTTTGGCCGTCCTTCTCGTTTTCGTAATTCTGGAAGCAGGCTCGCTCGTAACGGGCGTTGTACTTACGCGAACCATTACGCGATCCGTCGGCGATCTTTACGTCGCCACGCAATACGTTCGCGCCGGAGATTTCAGTCACCGCATCCGTGTGGAACGCGCCGATCAGTTGGGCGCGCTCGGCGAATCGTTCAACGCCATGTCCAGTTCGATTGATTCGCTCGTTGAAGAGCAGCGCAAGCGGCAGAAATTAGAAAATGAAGTTTTTATCGCGCAGGAAGTTCAGTCCCAACTTTTCCCGCGGAACCTTCCAGTCATGCAGGGAATTCAACTCGGCGCATATTGCAAACCCGCACGCGGAGTCAGCGGTGACTACTATGATTTTCTTCCGCTCGGTTCCACGCGCTTGGGAATTGCGCTTGCCGACATCAGCGGTAAGGGAATTTCCGCCGCGCTTCTAATGGCCAGCGTGCAAGCAGCTCTTCGCAGCCAGTTGCTGCTGAATCCGGACGCGACCACCAGCGCCGCCGAAGTTGTAAGCCGCATTAACAAACATTTATTTCTAAATACTTCCGAAGATCGCTTCGCCACATTTTTCTTCGCCATCTATGATTCCGCCACGCGCACTTTGCGCTACACGAATGCTGGACATTGTGCGCCCATGCTCATCAATGGCGACAAAATTGTGCGACTTGAAAAAGGCGGCATCGTCATCGGTGTTTTTGATGACGCTGAATATGAAGAAGGCGTCGTGGAAGTTGCGCCCGATTCCGTCATCGTGGTTTACAGTGACGGTTTGATCGAACCGGAAAATGTTTACGGCGAAGAATTCGGCACCAACCGTTTGGAAAATGTCGCACTGCGCAATCGCCGCTCCAGCGCGGACGCAATGGTCGCCGCGCTTCTTGTTTCCGCGGAAGAATGGGCCGGCACCGCCGAGCAAGCTGACGACATGACGGTCATTGTCGCGCGTCTTGGCGATTCCGCAGTCGGGTCTGCCGTCAACAGCTCGTCGGACGGCGACACCGTCACCGCGTAACATTTCCTTTGATATACTCGATACGCGCATTGAATGGCGCGCCGAAAATTCACTCGCATGCGAATCCTGACCGCCGCACAAATGCGCGAAGTCGACCGTCTCACCACCGAGCGGCACGGCATTCCCAGTTTGCAACTGATGGGAAACGCCGGAACGGGCGTCGTAACGTTCCTGCAAAAAGAATTTTCCGATTTAGCGAAGCGCCAAATCCTGATTCTCTGCGGAAAAGGAAATAACGGCGGCGATGGATTTGTTGTCGCGCGTTTGCTGAAACAACTTGGCTCAACTCCGCAAGTGTTTTTATTCGCCGCACCAGAAGAAGTTCGCGGTGACGCGCTTCTTAATCTTGAACGCTGGAAACATTCGGGGGAGGGAATTGTCAACATTCCAGACGCCGCGCAATGGAGTGAGTGGCCGCGCGACGGCTTGGATAAATTTGAAATTATTGTGGATGCGCTTCTCGGCACAGGACTCAACGCGCCAGTCACTGGAATTCTTGCGCAAGTAATCACAGATGTGAATGCCCTAGCAAATCACGCGCGCCGCAGACCGACAATTGTTTCAGTGGACATGCCCAGCGGTTTACCTTCCGACGGCGGCATCGCAAATGGCCCGGTAATTCGCGCAGATTTCACCGTTACATTCACCGCGCCAAAAATCGGCCAATTAATTTCGCCCGATTCAGAAAATGTCGGCCAGCTAATCGTTCACAACATCGGTACGCCACGCGCGCTGGTTGAACAAATCGGCGCGAAAAACCCGAACACGGAAAGTTCGCAGCCGCATCACGAATTACGCTGGATTGAGCCGCAAGAATTTCGCGCACTCCCGCTGCGCCGCCGCCGCGATTCAAACAAAGGAACGTACGGCCATGCGTTGATCGTCGCAGGCGCACGCGGAAAAGCTGGCGCTGCCGCGCTTTCCGGTTTTGGCGCGCTGCGTTCCGGCGCTGGTCTCGTCACCGTTGCAACTCCGGAGGACGCGCTGCCAACTGTCGCATCTTTCCGTCCCGAATTAATGACCGTGCCGCTCGCTCAAACCGAAGCAGGCACAATCAGCCTTCGCAATTTTGAATACAACCGCTTCGCGGAGTTGCTCGCGCAAAAAAGTGTGCTCGGCATCGGGCCGGGCATCGGCATGAATCACGAAACGCAACAATTCGTGCGCAGAGTTTTGTTGGAATGTTCGCTTCCAATTGTGCTCGACGCCGACGGACTGAACGCGCTCGCCGCAGTGCCGTCCGATTTTCTTGAAGCTCTCGCAAATCGTGCCACGCCGGCCCTCGCGCTGACTCCTCATCCCGGAGAAATGGCGCGGCTGTTGGGTTCAACCGTTGCGGCCGTGCAAGCGGACCGTCTCGGCTCAGCGCAACGTGCCGCCGCGAAATACAAAGCGTACGTTGTGCTCAAGGGATTCCACACAATTGTTGCCGCACCAAATGGCGACGCGTTCGTAAATTCCACAGGCAATCCCGGGATGGCGACCGCAGGAACTGGAGATGTGCTCACGGGAATTCTCGCGGGCCTCACTGCGCAATTCGGTGTCGATCGTTGGGAGCGAATCATTGGCCTCGGCGTTTATTTGCACGGACTGGCCGGCGATATCGCCGCGGAAAAAGTTGGCGAAGCTCCGCTAATTGCTTCAGATTTAATTGACGCACTTCCCGCCGCTTTCGCGCGCCTGAATTCGGATTTGGAAAATGCCGGCTGAAGAAATTCTCACGCACTCTTCGGAAGAAACCACTGAATTCGGCCGTACGCTCGCCGCAAAATTGCAAGCGCCGGTTCTCGTTTTGCTAAAAGGCGATCTCGGCGCAGGAAAAACAACTTTAACGAAGGGAATTATCAGCGGACTCGGCGCCGCCGCGGAAGAAGACGTCACCAGCCCCACATTTAATCTCGTCCACGTTTTCAAAACGCAAACCACGCCGCCAGTGAAGGTCTATCACGTCGATCTATATCGACTCGAGGGCACGCACGATCTCGAATCCATCGCGCTCGAAGATATTCTTTCCGAACCTGCGATCGTCATCATCGAATGGTCTGAGCGATTAACTCTACGCACGCAATTGGCCAATCGTCCGCATCGAATTCGATCACGCCGGCGAGGACGCTCGCCGAATTCGCATCACATTTTCTCACTAGCGATTTTGTAACGCCGGTTCAAGTAGTACCGACACTCCTGTCGGTGCAAGGTTTCTTCGCAAACAAGAAAATCTGCCCCGACAGCAGTGTCGCTGCTCCCAAACCCGCAAACCCACTTCCACTACATTTCCAGCAACTGTTATCACCTAAGCCGCTCAACCTTGTTGCCGCCCAACCCACTTGCTACATTCATTGCAGGCCCTATTTTAGATGGCAGACTATCCTACAATCGCCGCGCATCCGCGCTCGGTTCGCGCCGAGCTGTCTCGATATGCGCCGGAAATCCCGCTTACCTCGCTCGTCGTCGGCGTCGATAATATTCACCATGACGTTTACATCAGTCCCAAATTTGTTGAAGCTACGCGCACTTTTCTGTTTGACCTGATCCGCCAGACGGTAAAACTTACGCATTTTCCAGGTTTTGAGCGTAAACCGATGCGCGCGCCGGAATCGGCCACATTCCGCAAAATGTTGAATGAGACTTTTGCAGACGTCGCTGACGAATGCGAAGTACGCACAAAATATTGAGCACGACGTTCTTCTGCACATCGCGCTGCTGAAACTTTTCACGCAGGAAATTGTCACGCGCTTCGCCGATTTGCTTTTGGAAGCGAAAGAAGGAATTCGCAATCGTGGCGCGCATTTTGAGCGCAGTGAAGAGGCCCACGTTTTGAAATCACGTCTCGCGGAATTGCAGGCGAATCGACGCGACACCTATCGTCAAGTGGGCCAGCACGTTTATCAAATTTGGGCGGAACTGGAAGAAACTTCGCTCGCCCGCGCGCGAAAAGCTTTGTTCGGTGAAGAAGCCGCCGGCGCCTACAGCATGTTTATCAACCGCCTGATGTTCGTCGATGGCGGACGTGATGACCGTATCTTCCTAGAGAACTACGTCATGCTCGGAAATTATCACCGTGACGTAGATCGCCTTGAAGTAATCGACCAAATTCTTCTGGAACTCTTGCGCGAAGTTGTTTTTCCCGGCGAAACTCCGGACACGTCCGGCCGCGCAAGTCAGACGCACAACACACTTGTGGAAACGGCGCTCCGTCAACGCACGGAACTGGCGCAGCTTGATGACGACCGCGAAGTTCTGGTGCGCCGGCTGGATCGCAGCGAAGGATTAATTGGCCGCACGATTCGCCGCGAAGATCCCGCGGAACTGCGCGCCGCGCTGACGGAACTGGATCGCCGCCGCACATTCCTGCAGGAAAAACTGGATCTCCTCGCGCCGCAAATTGAATCCTCCAAACAAAAATTAGAATTTCTCGACGAGAAACACGAAACCGAACTTGGCGAATTTTTGAACGAGCCTGCCAACGCCCGACGTTTATTTGAGGGCGCGCACACCGAATCGGAGGCAGATCCGCGCGTGCATCTGCTCGAAGAATTTGTCGTCCGTCTGGAACAAAAGGAAATTCTGCTGCACGTTTTGGCCAGCTACGAGGTCCGCAATCTTCATTTGGAATACAGTCCCCCCGTCCACTTGCAGCAATTGCGGAAGGCACTTGTGTCGCGCGAGGAACTGAAGCGCGTGGAAGATATTCTGAAGCAGTTTCCCGCGCGCCAATTCTCCCTGAAGCCGCTCGAAGATGCTGCGCGGCGTCTGCGTCGACTCACGCGCGAAGAGCAGCGCTCACTCGTGCTGCGTTTCGCCGAGGATTTCATGCGGCTCCGCCGCGACCTGAAAGATTATCAGCGCCTTGTTGCTGCGATCGAGCGCGTGAATCTTGTTCGCGCGGAACGAACGCGCGAAGTTTCCAAAATGAATCGCACGCTTTACGAATTTCTGCTGCCGGAAGAAGAACAACCTGCCGAAGATCACGTCGTTGCGCACGCCGTAATCAAAGCAGACGTTCGCGGCTCTACAAAAATGACGCAGGATTTACTTTCGCGCGGACTGAATCCCGCATCGCATCTCAGTTTAAATTTGTACGAGCCAGTTCAAAAAGTTCTGGATCGTTTTGGGGCAACAAAGGTTTTCATTGAAGGCGACGCCATCATGCTGGCGATTTACGAAACGGAAGCGAATCGCATGCGACAGCGCGCCGTGGCAAAGTCCTGTTTGCTGGCGCGGCAAATTGTGGGCATCGCGCAAGCCTACAACCAGCGCAGTGAATCGAGTGATTTGCCGCGCTTAGAAATCGGCGTCGGCGTCGCATTCCAGAATTCGCCTCCGGTTTATTGGATGGACAAGGATTCGCGCATCATGATTTCCCGTGCGCTGAATCTTTCTGATCGGCTTTCAAGCTGCTCGAAAGCAGCGCGACGCCTTCTCGGTCAACCGAATTCGCCATTCCGTTTATTTGTTTTTCAGACCACCATGGAAGGAATCACTGAAGAAGAGTTGGACGAATTTATGTTGCGCTACAACATGAACGGCGTGGAATTAAATGAAGAAGGTTTCCTGAAGTTGGGCGAAGAAATTTCGCTCACGCCAATCGACGTTGATTGCCAAATGCCGTGGGGCGTCGAGCGCGTCACAATTTTCTCCGGCCTCGTTCCCGTTGGCGATGCGCTCGAGCCGCTCTTCATCCGCAAAGGACACGTCCGCCAGTTGCTGCCCGACGGAAAAATCGGCGCGGCCGTTTCGCGCGCCTACTACGAAGTGGTTACCAATCCGGACATCGTCGAATTAATCGGCGCGAATCGCCTGCCCAACGCAAAACGTTAGAACCCTGCTCGCATTTCTTTCTTTGTTCTATAATCACGAACAGTCTTCACTACTACGGGGGCGAAAAAAGTCCGGTGATTTTCCCGGCCTTCAAAGCCGGCGATACGTTCCTTCGCGGAACGAATGGTGGGTTCGACTCCCACACGCCTCCGCCATTTCAATTTGCATTCGTGAATATTTGAATTTAGAAGCTCCGCGTCACTCGGTGTAGAACATCAATAGAATTCCCAGCGTGATCAACAGGCATGGCCATAGGGTGGTGAACACCTGTTTCCATTTCCACCGTGTTTCGCCGAGGCCTTTGCTTAGCGCAAGGCCGAGTCCCATCACCGTGAATTCCAGATGTTCGTGTTGCACGTGTTTCATGGTGTCCATCGCGCCGGGCGCGCTCATGTCAGCGGCATGCACGTGAAATAGCAACATCACCGCGCCCGCAATTCCGACGGCCGGGAAAAACCACGCGCTCCACGTTCCGTTAAACCTTCCGCGCGCCCTTTGAAATTCCACATAGCCCAGTGCCAGAAGGATGATTCCGAAAATCTTGTGCTGTAGATCTTCCATATCGTGCGTCACTGCATACCACGGGGTCAGTGAGCCGAACGGCCAAACGTCCATGTCACTGAGAAAAACAAGAAAAAGTCCGGCGCCCAGAAAGCAAATCGGCCAGGCATAACGCAGGCCCGGCCAAATTTTCGAGAAACGATATTCGCCGATGATAAAAGTTCCGGCGATAATCAGAAACATTCCTGCGAGATGATGATTGAACTCGCTCTGCAGTTTCCCCTTCAAGCGTTCCGCCACAACCGCAGGATCTTCGGCCGCAGGGGTGGCGTGCACGTCACCGTGATTCATACCGGGCATATTTTCCATGTCAGGCGGTGTTTGTTGATGTGACCAAACTGGCGCCGCAATCAGCAACGCAATGAAAACCACCAGCAAGCTTGTCCAGTGCGAATTAAGAAGTTTCTTGAGTTGATAGATATGAATGGGGGGCACGCAAGTCTCCTAAGTAAGTTTGGCCAGCGTTATAATTACGGTTGATTGGTGAAGTCATTCTCAAAATGGTCCGCGCCGTAACAAGATTCCGCAAAACGCTAGAAATCCAATGAAGATCACAGCAATCGCTACAACAAAGGAAATCGAAAGCACTTGGCGCGTCTGCATCTCTCCAATTTCTTTTAGAAAATTCCAATGCTGAAAAGCCGCGGCTAATAATGCAAGGCTACCCAGGGCAACAAGTGTCAATCCCATATTGCGTGCCGCGTTGGGATGCAGAACGTTGTGAGTGAAAGCTTGGTCGGGTAAATATTGGAAGAACTTGCAGATGGTGAATCCGAATCCGATCATTGAGATCGCGGTCCGTATCCACGCCATCAATGTTCTTTCTCCGGCTATTCGAGTGCGGCTAATGGCTAGATCGGTTCGATTTTCTGCGAGAACTGTGCCGCGATCTTTTACCACCGTCTCATCAAAACTCATTCGAGGTCACCCAACGATCAGCCAGCTTTGAAAAAATCCGCAATAATTTATGTTCCCGGAAGAAATTCATCCACGTACTGCTGGGCCCTGAGCGGGTGCGACGTAGGGAACGATTTGCGCCCAGTGCTCCTTGACGGCAAATATGCGAAAAACGAATGCAACCATCACGGCGATCAACGTGACGGGAAAAAAAGATTGCGTTTGCAGTTCGTAATTCGCGATCACTAAATAAACGGTGCTCGCCAACACCGCAGTTGTGACAATGTGCTCCGACGGCCTCAAAATTTCCGGAGTGACTCCGGAAAAAACGTCGATAAGTACTCCACCGGAGGTGGTTGCGACTAACCCGATGAGGATTGCGGAGTAGATGCCAAGACCGTGGTCGAGAGCCTTATGCGCGCCGAGGATTGCGAACCAGGGCAGCGTGAAGGACTTGAAGTAGGCAAGCGTTCTAGTGCGGAAACCCTCCTCCTTCGATTCGGCGTAACGATAGATGATTAATCCCAGCAAACCCATTAGAAGACACACGAGAATGTAATTGACGTCCTTGAGCGGTGCGGGGACTTCATTGAGCAGGATGTCACGCGAAACGCCGCCGCCGATGCCGCCGAAGAACGACATGATCAGCAAACCTACGACAGCGTAACCACGATCGTGGGAAGGATTGCGGGCGACGAGCACTCCGTTCAACGCATTGATTCCGGCAGAGAACAAGTCTACGTTTGGAAAACTTGGCAGGTTCATGCAGGTTTCCTCAGATCGAGTTGCACAGATTGCTGGTGATGAGTTTAGGGAATGGGTCGGAGGTCACAACTGTTAGTAGTGCTAGGTGCGCTTTTTGTGGGAGCTTGCGGAGATCATGCTATTTGGCGCTAAGTGCTTTATTTGCATAACGATCGACCACAGATCTCCGTAAGTCCTTTAGTTGCAATACATAGCAAAACCGTAGGGGGTGGGGGTGCGATGTGGTTTCTGCGAAGGCCGAGTTTCCGCTCAGCCCCTTATTAGCACACACTTGAACACCAGATCGCTGTAAGTCCTTTATTAGCGTACACATCGTTAGCGAGGGTGGGGGTGGGGGGTTCGGGGTTTTTGATGAAATATGGCGTACGGTCACGGAAACAGGGTGGATATGGGAGTGAGTATTTGGTTTAAGTTGTTGCGAGTTCGTACTGCATCGTCCAGTGCGAAGTTTATATCAGGAACCGCACCCTTGGAAACCAAAGGGTGCGGCACCCAGAGCCAACGGCGAATCGAAAACATTCCTTGGTCCTTGGGGTGCGCCACCCGCCGAGATTGATTGTTGCAGGTTAGCGCTCGGACGTCAAAAGCCCCACCCTTTGCGTGCCGCAAAGGATTGATTGGATAAGAACGAAGGCTCCATTTCGCGAATCCGAGTTAGTTTTAGTTTGAGGACCGAAACTCTCGGAAGGAAAGGAGCCTTCGATGGTTCTTATTGGAAGCGATTTTCACCCCAGTTGGCAACAGGTTTGTTGGCTGAACCTGGAGACTGGAGAGACGGAAGAAAAAAAGTTGGTGCACGAGCCGGGCGAGACGGAAAAATATTATCGGCAGTTTCCGGCGCCATCGCGGATTGGGATCGAGTCCACGGGCAACTGTCAGTGGTTCGTGGATTTGTTGACCGGTCTGGGACACGAAGTGTGGATCGGAGATGCGGCGAAGATTCGCGCCAGCGACGAGCGAAAGCAGAAGCATGACAAGCGAGACGCCGCGCTGATTCTGAAATTGTTGGTGGAAGGAAGATTTCCGCGGATCTGGACTCCTTCCAGTGAAGTGAAGGACCAGCGGCAGTTGCTAATTCATCGGCACAAGCTGGTGCGAGTTCGCGCGCAGGTGAAGAATGAGTTGCAACATCTGGCGCTGAATCAGGGCGTGCAGAGGAAACGGAAGCTGTGGAGTGAGGCGGGACAGAAGCTGTTGCGCGAAATTCCACTGAAGCCATGGGCCAGTCGCCGGCGGGAAGATTTGTTGAACGTGATGGCGTTGCTCGACCGGCAGATTCTTTCGCTGGATATGGCGGTGAAAGAAGCGGCTGAGCAAAATGAAAACGCGCGGCTGTTGATGACGCAGCCGGGCGTTGGGCCGATCACGTCACTCGCATTCGCGCTGACGATGGGAGACGTTTCTCGTTTTCCGCGCGGCAAGCAAGTAGCGAGCTATCTGGGATTAATTCCCGGAGAGTATAGCTCGGGCGGACATCAGCGGTTCGGTCCGATCACCAAACAAGGCAACCGATTCCTGCGGATGTTGCTGGTGGAAGCAGCGCAGGTTGCCGTGCGATGCGATCCTGAATTTCGGCGTGAGTATTTACATCGCTGTCACACCAAGCCGAAAGGTGTAGCGAAAGTGGCGGCGGCAAGGAAGTTGGCTATACGGCTCTACTGGATGCTGCGCACGCAAAAGCGGTATCCGGAGATCGTTCGCATCGAGAGCAGCTCGCGGGTGGCCCTGACCGGCGCAAGCTAGGTCAAAGGATTGATTGGGCGCTCTCGTCCCAATGCAAATTGGGATTCGGATAAAAGAATCATGGCCGATGTGACTGGCCGAATCGATGGTTGGTGGAATGATTCCACCGAGAAATGATTCACCGTGAGATGTCCAGAGCTTCGGTCCTCAACCTCTCTGGCAATTACGCGGTGTGAAAAACACTGCACACCACATGTGTGCCTTGACAACGCCTTCGTTCTTATCGAGGGCCACCCGGGTCAAAGGCTGAAGCAAGAGACGATCAAATTCAGATTTAAGGGTGAGCCACCCGCCGACGCCGTCATCCAATCAGCCTAATCCTTAGGAAAGAGAACATCGATATCGAATCGCTTGACCTGACCTTCGGAGGTAACCTCGACGTACCTGGGCTGAGAAGGAGCAAGGATGTCCTCCGTTTCGCCCCGACGAGTCCCACTTCGGAGGATTACCTTATACCGTCCCATGCCTAGCCTGACGACATACTGGCCGTTCAGATCCGCCGGACTCGTTGTGATACATTTCGGGCAATCGGTTCGTTGAAATGCGAGGGACACGCCGCCTCCCGGCGTCTTGCCCTTTGTCGGATGATTAAGCATAGTTACCGTTCCGGTGACGGTTCCGACCCCAAAGTAGGCATCTTCGTCGCTCCTTGCTTCTGCCGTCGACTTTTGAAGAGGCAAGACCACCCCTGCAATGACGATGGTAAATAGCATCGCAATGAGAAAAAATGGCTTCGACATTTAGTTGGCTCCTGTTCCCCCAACACTTTTCTTGAACCAATTTATGTAGACATCTTTTTCTTTAGGTTTTCCATCCTTGCCTACCAGTTGCTTGTAGTGAATCTGAAACGTGTCGCCGCGCGGGTGGCTCACCCTTCCCGACTGCTTTTTGATTTCCAATTCTCACGTGCAGATGATACCACTGATTGTCTTCACCGTAGAGTAACACGGGCGGGTGGCGCACCCTTAGTCCTCGATTCGATTTTTTTTCTTGTGATATCACGAACTGACGCATGACACCAGTGCGGTAGATCGTCGAGTGGTGACTGAATTGGGGTTGGGTGTGGGTGCCGCACCCTTTGGATTGTAAGGGTGCGGTTCTTCGGTTCTGATGACATGCGAAATAAACTGGTTCGGATTTAAGGGGGAAGTTTGATGAGGTAGGCTGTTTGTGGTGTTGAAAAGAAGAAAGTCCAAGGCAATTCAAAAGAGAAGAAATCCAGAGCCACACCCTTACAACCAAAGGGTGCGGCACCCAGAGGCAATTTCTAGTCCAAGACAAATCTCAGGGACTGCCAACCGCCCGGTTGAGAGAACCTGGGTAGCCGCCCCCGAGAAGGCTAGTACGCGCTGCGACGAACATCAGTGACTTGGGTTTGAAGGCGACGGGGCAGCGAAAGTCAGATTGATTCCTTCCGCTTTTCATCCGCATTGATGCCTCAACCGCCAATTTTACGAAATGTCCCGAAGTGCCCCTACTTGTCTGTTTGACGTACGTTGCGGTTCTGCTAGTCTCACGCCGCCTGAAAGCGATTTGCAGCGAATTTCACGGTCACACTGCGTCAAGAAAAGAGATTACGGCCATGAAATCCGAGTTGGCGAGCGTTGTGAATATGGCAGTGGTCGTCGTTGCGGGGCTGGGAATCACCGTCGGGTCAATCGCCATTTTGCAAAGCAAGCGCGCACGTTCTGAGCCAAAGGATTCGGCGGCTGCGCGAGGTGGCGCGTTAACCGTGGCGCACCTTGGCGAAATGCTTACGCCGTACGACCCGTACACAACGACCGAGAACGGGCGTGTTGCTTACAGCATCATCGTGCCGCGCGACAAGTGGAACATAAACCTGATCATCAGCATTTCTGCGAACGGCGAGGTGATTTGGATGACGAATCGCCTTTCGCAGGTGCCCTACGCGGGAAAAGTTTCGTCGGCTGCGTTGCTGAATGTGCTGAGAAAGAATCGGGACATCGGCCCGATGTTTTTCGAGATTTGGGACGACAGTTTGGTGATGAGCTATCCGGTGCCGAATCGCGACTTGTCCGCCGAGTCCATGAAAAAGATTGTGGATGATTTTGTGACGACGGTGGTGAACAACGCCGCGCTGTGGGATCCAGCGACGCTGGAAGGGAAGTAGTGACTTGAAATGAGGAAGCGAAAAAATGAAATCCATCTCTAATCTGAATTCCACATCTAATTTGAAACCAAGATTGTTGACCAGCTTGATCGCCGCAACGATTGTGGCGGCGACCGTGGGTACGGCGTGCGCCACCAGAGCGCCGTCGATTGGCGCGTTGGTTGACTCTATTTCAACGGCGACTTCGGCGGCGTCATCTGCTGCGCCTTCGGCGCCGGCGTCGGGCTCAAAAACTGCGACGATCACCGATCCGGTTTTGAAAATGTCCGCCTACTCGTTGACGATTCCGTCGGACTGGGTTTTCGACGGGGCCGTGGGACAGGGAACTCCGTGCGTTCCCGGCGCGTTTCCGATTTGGAGGATGTCGAGTCCGGATGGACTGACGGGATTCAAAGCCCTGCCAGTGCTTGCGTGGGCATGGTGGGACAAACCGCAAACTGTGGCGCAATCGGCGGCGATTCAGGGCTGTCTGGATTACAAACAGAATATGGCGGCGACTGATGTTCTGAAATACATGATTGGCGTGCTGCAAGTTCAGTTCGTGAAATTTGAATCTGTTCCGTGGCTGGCAAATGCACAGAAGGCGGCGGCTGCGGCGAGCAACGCTTCCTCAACTTCCACGACGGATATTGCGATCGCGACGGTGAACTATCACATCAACAATATTCAAATTGAAGAGCAGGTGAAGGCCGTCACAGGATGCCTGGTATTTCACGGAGGAAGTTTCGACGGCAAACATTATTGCACGGCGACGATTTCGCGCGAATGGGCGCCGAGCGGCAAATGGAACGCGGCCACGTTCACTCCAATTGACCATTCATTTCAGATTAATCAAGCGTGGAGCAGACAATGGAACGCGGTGATGGTGCAGAAAATTAAAGATCTGTACGCCGCGAATGGAAAAGTTCTGCAAGCGCAAATGAATAGCGCCAACGCGCAACTTGCCGCGCAGGCAAATTCGTTTCAGCAGGCGCAGGACATGCGTCAGAAACAGCACGATGATTTCGACGCGACATTGAAGCGCGGCACGGACATGTCCATGAAACAGGCTGCGGCGACATCAAACGCGAGTCATAAAGCTGCCGATGATTGGGCGGATTATTCGCTGGACCAGCAAAAACGGCTGGATCCGAATACCGGAAAAATCACTAAGGATTCCAGCGCGTTCAGCTACACGTGGGTGAACGATCAGGGGAAGCGTTTGCAGACGAACGACCCGAACGACAATCCAAATGGAAACGGCAGCGGAAATTGGACGCTGCAACAAAATATTCACTAGGCACAATTTCGGGGGAAGTCCGCGGGGCGGGGCATGAAATTTCAGAGGGGAGCATGCCCCGCTTGACAGTTTCAGAAGCATGGCATAAGTTTGAAGACGGTATGACACTTCGCCGCAAGCATCATTGCCATCACCATCACGCGAACGCGTGCCCGCGGCGGTGTGGCTAGCCCAAGATTCAAGCTGCACTTATCAGCCCGCTGGCGCGGAATGCACAAGCGGGTTTTTTGTTTTTAGAGGGGAAAATTGGAGATGACTGTGGGAGACAATATGGAACTCGATTTCGAAAAAGAAAATGGACTGATACCCGCCATCGTTCAGGATCACGTGAATGGCGAAGTCCTGATGCTGGGATTCATGAATCGCGAGGCTCTTGCGAAAACGCAGGAGACCGGCTTCGTCACTTTTTTCAGCCGCTCGCGCAAAAAACTGTGGATCAAGGGTGAAACCAGCGGACAGAAATTGTTGCTGCGCGATTTGCGCGTCGATTGCGACGGCGATGCGCTGCTCGTGCGCGCGGAACTTGACGGCGGCGCGGTTTGCCACGAAGGATATCGAAGCTGCTTCTTCCGGCAGATTGCGCGCGACGGCGAAGCGACAGTGGTCGCGGAAAGAGTACTTTCGCCGGAAGAACTTTACGGCAAGTCCGGTGGTGACGCGAAATTCAACGGAGAAAATCAATGAGCTGCTTGAAACTCGGCATTCCCAAGGGAAGTTTGCAGGATTCTACCGTGGAGCTTTTCGCGAAGGCGGGATGGCGAATCTCCGTGAATTCGCGCAGCTATTATCCCGGCATAGACGATCCGGAGATCGAGTGCATGATGGTTCGCGCGCAGGAAATGGCGCGATACGTGGAAAGCGGCGCGCTCGACGCCGGCCTCACGGGAAAGGATTGGATTCTCGAAACCGGCGCGGACGTGGACGAAGTGGCCGAACTTGTTTATTCGAAGACCAGCCTGGGCCGCGTGCGCTGGGTGCTGGCGGTGGCCGAAGATTCGCCGGCGCAAACCGTGCGCGACCTGGAAGGAAAAGTGATCGCCACGGAAGCCGTGCAAATCACGGAAAAATATCTCGCGAAGAACAACGTGAATGCGCGCGTGGAATTTTCCTGGGGCGCGACGGAAGTGAAAGTTCCGCAACTTGCGGACGCAATCGTGGAAGTAACGGAAACTGGCTCATCGTTGCGCGCGAATCATTTGCGCGTGATGGATACACTGCTCGAATCGGCTACGTGGTTTATCGCGAATCGCGCCGCGTGCAAAGAAGCGTGGAAGCGCGAAAAAATTCAGAACATGGTTATGCTGCTCGAGGGCGCGATCAAGGCGTACAGCCGCGTCGGTTTGATGCTCAACGTGCGGCGCGAGCGATCTGGAAAAAGTGCTGGCCGCGCTGCCGTCGTTGAGAAATCCCACCATCGCGCAGTTGAGCGATTCCGAATGGGTGCGCGATCAATACCATCGTGGAAGAGAAAATCGTCCGGCAACTGATTCCGAAACTGAAAGCGGCGGGCGCGGAAGGAATAGTGGAATATCCGCTGAATAAGATCGTGTACTGATGCGCATTCTCCCGCTCACGAGCGCAACGAGAAGAAGATTCTCGGCTCGCGCCGCGATAGCGGCCGCATGCGGCGACGCGTTGCCGCGCGCATCGTGCAGGACGTGCGCCGCCGCGGGGATGCTGCGCTATTTTCGTGGACGAAGCGGCTGGACCGCGTCGCGCTTGAACTGCGAAAGCAGTTTGGGTTTCGCGCGCGGAATTGGCAAACGCGCGCAAGAAACGTTTCGCGCGGAATTTCTGGCGGCGATTGATCACGCCGCGCGAAACATTCGCGCCGTGGCGCGCAGCCAGAAGCCGAAGGAGTGGACGATCGAAGTCGAGCCGGGCGTGCGCGCCGGGCAGATCGTTCGGCCGATTGAATCGGTCGGATGCTATTTGCCGGGCGGGCGATTTTCGCTGGTCTCCACATTATTGATGACGGTGATTCCGGCGCAGGAAGCCGGCGTGCGCGAAATTATTGTCGCAAGCCCGCAGCCGGGCGCGGCGTTGCTCGCCGCGGCTGAAAGACTGGGAGTGAATCGCGTCGCGAAAATTGGCGGAGCGCAAGCGATCGCGGCGCTTGCGTACGGCACGCGTCGATTCCGCGCGTGGATAAAATATTCGGCCCGGGCAATCGGTTTGTGACCGCAGCGAAACGAATCGTCAGCGCCGATTGCGCGATTGATCATGGTGGCCGGTCCGACCGAGGCGCTGATTTTCGCGAACAGCGGCAACGCGAAATTTATCGCGGCTGATTTAATCGCGCAAGCGGAACACGATCCCGACGCGATTTCGATATTCGTGACCACGTCCGCGACAAATGGCCGCGCCGTAGCGCGGAAATCGATCGCCAACTCGCCGAGCTTCCGAAAACGAATCTCGCGCATCGCTCGCTTGCGGCAAATGGCGTGCGTGTTGATCGCGAAAAATCTCGAGGATGCCGTGCAATTCGTCAACGTATTTGCGCCGGAACACCTGAGCCTTTCCGGCGGCGCGGAAGATTTGCTCGACCGCAAATCGATTCCGCGGGAAGTATTTTTCTCGGCGATTGGAGCGCGCAAACTTTTGGCGACTACGCGACGCGGCACGAATCACGTGCTGCCGACCGGCGGGCGTGGCGCGCGCGCGCGGCGGGCTTTCCGTCGCGGACTTCGTGAAATGCATCAGCGTGCAGGAAGTATCGCGCGAGGGAGTCGAAACGTCTCGCGCCGGTCGCGCTGGAATTTGCGCGACGCGGAGTCACTGATCGCCCACGCGCGCAGTCGTGGAGGTTCGCAAAGTGAGCGCGATCCCGTCCGGTCCGACGCGCCGGTCACGCGAATGCGCGCATACAATCCGCCGCTCGAAGGGCGCACCGCGAAAACTGCGTCTGGATTTCAACGAGAATCCCATCGGCTGCTCGCCCGCGGTGCGCCGCGCACTGGCGAAACTTAGCTCAGCAGCAATTTCGGCGTACCCGGAACAGGAAACCGTTCGCCGCAAAGCCGCGAAACATTTTCGGCGTGCGAGCCCGGAGGAATTGCTTCTCACAAATGGCACGGACGAAGCGCTCAGCCTGATCGTCAACACATTCGTCGAGCCGCACGATCGCGTCCTGTTCGTTGAGCCGACCTACGCGATGTACCGGTTCTATTCGGAACTGGCCGGCGCGCAAATCGTTGCGCCGCGATATGACGCTGACGATGGAATTTCCGTGGAGAGATGTTCTTGCAGCGCTGAAAAACGGGCCGCGCGTGTTTCTTTCTGCCCAATCCGAACAGCCCAACGGGCAATCTGCTTTCGCTGCCGGAATTGCGGCGGATCTTGAAAGCCGCCGCACAACGCAAACGATGGTCGTGATCGACGAAGCCTATTTCGAGTTTTCTGGCGTCACCGTGATTCCATGGATTCGGCGACACAGCAACCTGATCGTCACGCGCACATTTTCGAAAACCGCCGGCCTTGCCGGCTTGCGCCTCGGCTGCATTTTCAGTGCATCAGCGAATTGGCCGCCACTATGCGAAAAGCGCAATCTCCGTATCCGGTGAACGCCGCCGCGCTTGTCGCCGCCGAGGCTGCGATGCGCGACCGTGAATTCATCGCGCGCACTGTTGCGCGAAGTTCGCCAGGGCAAGCAAGAGTTGCAGCGCGGCTTATCGCGGCTCGGTATCCGATATTTCCCAAGCGCGCGGGAATTTTGTGCTGGTGAATTTCGGCGCGCGCGCGAAAGAAATTGTCGCCGCGTTAAATCGAAAGGGAATTCTGGTGCGTGATCGTTCGAGCGATTTCGCCGGCGAAGGATACGTCCGCATAACTCTGGGAACGCTCTCGCAAACGCGCCGTCTGCTGCGCGAATTGAAGGAAATCCTATGAGAAAAGCGAAGCTTCGCATCGAATCACGAAAGAAACCGACATCGGCTGAAACTGAATCTCG
Source organism: uncultured Acidobacteriota bacterium (assembly GCA_963778235.1). GTDB lineage: Bacteria > Acidobacteriota > Terriglobia > Acidiferrales > UBA7541 > DASTCZ01. The sequence goes on from CAVZTQ010000006.1 coordinate 21,455, forward strand.
ACGGCCGCGGCAAGTCGCAAATCTCTACCGGCATTCGTTTCTTCGATCACATGCTCGAACAGATTGCGCGCCACGGCGGCCTCGATCTGGAACTCACCGCGCGCGGCGATCTCGACGTTGATCAGCACCACACCGTCGAGGACGTCGGCATCGCGCTCGGCGAAGCGGTGAAAACAGGCGCTCGGATCGAAGCGCGGAATTCTGCGCGCCGGATATTTCCTGATGCCCATGGACGATTGCCTCGCCTCTGCCGCGCTCGATTTTTCCGGCCGCGCGTTTTGCGTTTGCAAATTTAAGATATCCGCGCCGACGTGTCGGCGATTTCCAAACCGAATTAATGGAGGATTTTTTCCGCGCCTTCGCTCACGCCGCCGCGTGCAAACGTGCATTTGCGTCTTGTGTACGGCCGCTCGTCGCATCATCAGGTCGAGTCGATTTTCAAAGCATTTGCAAAGGCGTTGCGTTTTGCGGTCACCGAGATAGGCAAATGCGCCGCGTGCTGCCCTCGACGAAAGGCCTGCTGTGAAAGATCGTCTGATCGTAGATTACGGCGCCGGAAATCTTCCGTCCGTCGAACGCGCGTTGCGCGAACTTGGCGCGGAAACAGAAACGCGCCACTGGAGCCGAAGCAAATCGCTGCCGCGAAAGTGATCGTTCTGCCCGGCGTCGGCCATTTCTCCGCTTTCGTGCAGGACTTGCGCGAAAAGGAATCTACATGATGCTCTGCTGCGCACGCGAATAAGACGCAGGCGTTCCAATTCTAGGAATTTGCCTCGGCCTGCAGGCGATGTTTGCATCCAGCGAAGAAGCGCCCGGCGAAGAGGGCCTCGGGTTTTTCCCGCAGGAAATTCGCGCGCTTCCGGAAAATGTGAAATCCCCGCACATCGGTTGGAATCAAGTGCGCGCGCACGCGTGAAAGCTCACTGCTTCGAAGGCATTCCGGACGGACGCCTATTTTTATTTTGCGCATTCCTATGCTGCGCCCGCCACCGCGGAAGCAACAGTAGCTGCGTGCGATCACGGATTTCCGTTTGCCGCGGTAATCGAAAGCGGAAATCTCCGCGCCGTGCAATTCCATCCGGAAAAATCCGGCGAAGCCGGCGCGCAAGTGTTGCGCAATTTTCTGGAGTCCATCGCAATGACGCTCGCCCGCAGAATTATTCCCTGCCTCGACGTGGACGCCGGACGCGTGGTGAAGGGAATTGAATTCGCCGGACTGCGCGACATGGGCGATCCCGCCGACCTGGCCGCGCGATACAATCGCGAAGGCGCCGACGAAATTGTCGTTGCTCGATATCAGCGCATAGCGTTCGAGGGCCGCGCGACTTTTCTGGAAACAATTCGCCGCGTCGCCGAGCAATTAAATATTCCGCTCACGGCCGGCGGCGGCATCAGAAAAATGGAAGATGGCCGCGCAGTTCTTCGCGCCGGAGCCGACAAAGTTACTGTGAACACCGCGGCAGTCGAACGCCACGAATTAATTTCGGAATTGTCACATCAATTCGGCGCGCAAGCCGTTGTGCTTTCGCTGGACGTGAAGCGCAAAGGCAATTCCTGGGAGGCTTATACGCGCGGCGGACGTCAAGCCACAGGCGTCGACGCCGCTGAATGGGCTGCCGAAGCAGTTGCGCGCGGCGCCGGAGAAATTCTGCTCACTTCGATCGACAAGCGACGGCACATGCAGCGGCTTCGATTGCGAATTGACCGCGAAAATCGCCGCGACCGTTTCCGTTCCGGTAATCGCATCCGGCGGCGCCAGCACATTCGATAATTTTTACGAAGTGTTCACCGAAGGTGCACGCAGATGCCGCGCTTGCCGCGTCCATTTTTCACGAAGAAACACATTCAATCGCGGCGCTAAAAAAATTTCTGTCCGAACGCGGAGTTCCCATCCGCATGAGCCGGTGACACGATGATTATTCCCTGCATCGATCTGCAAAACGGAAAAGCCGTCCAGCTGGTTCACGGACGCAAGCGTGCTCTCGCCGTTGACGACGTGCTCGGCCTGCTCGATCGCTTCCGCAGATATCCAATTCTTCACGTCATCGATCTCGACGCCGCCATGCGCAAAGGCTCCAACGCGCGGTTGATCAAAACGCTGTGCGCTCGCGCAAAAATAAAAGTGCGCGTCGGCGGCGGCATTCGCACCATCGCCCGCGCCGCGCGAATCCTTTCCTGGGGCGCGGAAAAAATAATCATCGGCAGCGCTGCATTCAAAAATGGAAAAGTTAATCGCAGCCTTTCTCGCGGGCTAAAAAAGCGCGTCGGACGAAAGCGCATCATCATCGCGCTCGATACCGAACGCGGGCATATCGTCGTTCGCGGATGGCGTGAACGGCTCAAGCTTCGCCCATCCGAAGTAATTCCGCGAACTCGAACCGTATTGCTCGGGATTCCTTTCCACACTGGTCGATAACGAAGGCGCGATGAAAGGCACTGAATCTAAATTGGTTCCGCGAATTGCAGCGCGCCACAAGAATTCCTATCACCGCTGCGGGCGGCATCACCACCATGCGCGAAGTGAATGCACTTGAACGCGCCGGAATGCATTCGGCCGTTGGCATGGCGATTTACACGGGAAAACTTGCCGCAGATAAAACTGGGCTTGGCCGCGCGGAAATAAAATAGTCTCTCCGCTGGCAACTCAATCCCGCAACGTGCTAACTTGCCGTCGTCATCTAAACTAAATTGTTGGACGTGAGGCCGCAGAATGACGCGAAGAATTTTTAGAAAATTGCTGTGCGGTACGATTTTCGCCGCGTTGTGCGTTGCGAGCTCGCGTACGCTCAAACATCCTCCACGCCGGTCCGCAAACACCTGCGGCTCCTCCCCCGGTCCAACTCACGCCGATATTCTCCGCGGCGAATACGGAGAGTTCCGCGCCAATAACGATTTGCTCTCGTACCATCTCGACGTGCGCGTCGATCCCGGAAAAGAAATATCTGAGCGGAAAAAATTCTGTCCGCTTCAAAATGTTGAAAGACGACACGCGCATCCAACTCGATCTTCACTCCGCGCTAAATGTGGACAAAATTGTTCTCGGCACGACGCCACTGAAATACGAACGCGAGTCAGGCGCCGTCTTCATAGATTTCCCGAGAAGCTGAAGGCGGGCCACGAATACACAATCGATTTCTACTATTCCGGAAATCCTGTCGAGACCGCGCGATTCGGCGGCATCACTTTTAAGAAAGATTCTTCCGGCCATCCGTGGATCAACACGGCGTGCGAAGACATCGGCGCGAGCGTTTGGTGGCCCAACAAAGATCAGTGGCGCGACGAAGTCGAGAATATGCAAATCAGCGTTTAATTCCCAACGATCTTGTGGATGTTTCCAACGGAAGATTTATCAGCAAGACAGATTTGGGCGATGGGTACACGCGCTGGGACTGGCAGGTGAATTATCCGATCAACAGTTACGATGTTTCGCTGAACATCGGCAACTATCGACATTTTTCCGATAAGCTCGGCGATCTTTCGCTGGATTTTTTCGCGCTGCCCGAAGATTTGGAGAGGGCGAAAACGCAATTCGCTCAGGCAAAAGGAATGCTGGAAGCGTATCAACATTATTTCGGCGAATATCCGTTCATCAAAGACGGCTACAAATTAATTGAGGTGCCGTATTCCGGCATGGAACATCAAAGCGCGGTCACATACGGAAATCATTTCGCAAACGGTTATCTGGAACGCGATTGGACCGGCGTCGGCATCAGTCCTCGCTTCGATTTCATTATCATTCACGAAAGCGCGCACGAATGGTTCGGCAACAGCATTACCGCGCAGGATCGTTCGGACATGTGGATTCATGAAGCGTGGGCCACGTATCTGGAATGTCTCTACGTGGAATATATGTACGGCAAAGAAGACGGCTTGAAATATACGGACGCGTATAAGAAGAAAGTGCAGAATCGCACGCCGATCATCACGCAGCGGGGAATTAACGGCACGCCGCCGCAGGACGAATATTTCAAGGGCGCGCTTTTCATCAACACGCTTCGGAGCGTGATTAATAATGACGAGCAGTGGTTCAAGCTCATTCACGATTTTTATCAACACTTCAAATATCAAAATATTATGACGGAAGACGTCGTGGCATATTTCAACCAGCAAACGAAAATGAATTTAACGCCGGTGTTTGACCAGTATTTGCGCCACATCGCAATTCCAACACTCGAACTGAAATTTCAGCCCGCCGAAGGAACCGTCAGCTATCGTTGGAAAGTGGATGAACCGGGATTCGCGATGCCCATCCGCGTGGGGAAAAAAGAGAACTGGCAGACCATTCAGCCAAAAACAGAATGGCAAACCATGAAAACAAATCTAAGCGCGGACGATTTTGACGTAGCCACCGGTCTGTACTTCGTCAACTTCTCGAAACAATAACGCAGGAGCAACGTTCAGGTCGCCCGCGTCAAATAAATTTTTACTACCTTCCCAGGAAATGTTCCAACGTTTCCGCATTCGCCGCCGCGGTATCCGCATATTTTTTCGCCTTTGCCGGATCGCCGTGTTCCATCGAACTCTGCGCCTTCTGTAGATTCGTATTCATGCTGGCTTGCGCGGCCACCATGTCTCCGCGCAGTCCATAGCCAGAAGCCGCTTGCTGTTTCTGCATGTGATCGAGGTTGATATTAATCGCCGACGCGCGGCTTCCAAGTTGATCGATGCGATGCTCCAGCTCTTCAACTTCCTGCGCGCTCATGCCAGACATATTCGGCGGCGCTTCCTGCGCCGGAACGGAAACACTCGCGCCACCGCCGCTCAATTGCACGCCGCTATTCGGCGACACATTCACTTTGGCGCCGGGCGTGGAAATGTTCACTGATTTACCGCCCGCGCCGACATTCACTGACGTCGCCACCGGTTTCATCGGCGCGTTCGATGCCGGACTTCCGCCGGGCACTGGACTCGCCGCCGAAGGATCCGACGCTGTTCCGGACTTCATCAGATCATCCGGCACGCTTGCGGCCGGAGCTGGCGCCGCAGGTTGTGGCGATCCCAACGCAGAATTCTGCGTGCTGGTCGACGACGGTGCATTTATCTGCGCCCCCGAAACAGCCGACCATTTTTTACTGAATGACACGACCGCCAAAATAATCACCGCCGCGGCAACCGCCACCGCCGCGAACGTGTGACCCGAATTCCAGCCGTTTTTTTGGGTCACCGGCATCTGCGCAGAGCCCGGCATCGCAGCAGCAGGAGTAACTCCGGGCTGCAAAACAGTTTTCGCGATCGGCGGTGTACTCGCCATCGCAGCGGCGCTCGATGCCGTCATGCCGGAAGCTGCGACCGTCTTGGACGTTTCCATCAGCGTCGGCGCGGATCCCATCGTCATGGCACCAACCGCCACAACTGTAGGCGCAACTCCGGGTGCGAGCACATTTTCCGGATTTTCGAGCGCCGCGCTGAATTCCTCCACCGTCTGAAAACGATTGTTCGGATCCTTTTCCAGCGCCCGATTCACCACATTTTGATATTGAATCGGCGCGTACGGAAACATTTGCTTCATTGGCGGAGGAGTCGCGGAAACTTGCGAGTTCATCGTTTCAAAATCGCTTTCGTGTTGGAAGGGAAGTTGTCCGCTCAACATTTGATACAGCGTAATTCCCAGCGCGTAAATATCCGTGCGCGTATCGATCGGCCTATTTTGAATTTGTTCCGGCGCCATGTACGCCGGAGTGCCGAGCTGCATTCCGGTGCGCGTCATTCCGCGCGTGCCCACCACCTTCGCAATTCCAAAATCCATCACCTTCACCACGCCCGCGGTGTTCATCATGATGTTGCTGGGCTTAATGTCGCGATGCACGATCCCCATGCGATGCGCCGCGCCCACGCCCTGCAACGCCTGCTTAAATAACGGAAGCGCTGTTTCCGGAGGAATCGGCCCGCGCGCGCGAATCATCTGCTCAAAAGTTTGTCCTTCCACAAATTCCATCACCATAAATGCTGTGCCGTCTTCCACCAGAAACGCATACAGCACCGCAAGATTCGGGTTGCTCAGATTGGCCTGCGCGCGCGCCTCTGCGCGGAATCGATCTACAATTTCCGGATTGTGAGCCAGTTCAGCCGTCAACATTTTCACCGCGACAGGTCGGCCCAAATTTGTATCGAATCCTTTGTAAACAACACCCATTCCGCCTTCGCCCAATTTTTCCGTGATCTGATAATTCGCAATTTTCTTCCCAATCATCGCGCTCGGTTCCATTTTTATGCCTCCTCAATCTTCAAAATGTCGCACGCCAATTAATTTACCGAATAAACCGCCACCGGGCCTTTTCGTCCAATATAAATCCGATCCCCATCCTTCAATTCCACTTTGCTTACACGCGCAGAGTCCACAGAATTCACATACGTTCCGTTGCTCGATCCTTTGTCGATCACGAACACGCCGCCATCCATCGGCACAATCCACGCGTGCTCGCCGGACACGGTATCGTCCGTCAACACCACCGCGCACCGCGGATCGCGCCCGATCCAAATTCCATCTTTGCCGATTCTGAACGACTGTCCTGCCAGCGCGCCGGCGCCAAATTGAATGCTGCCGTAATTCATTCTGCCAATCGTCGGCATACCACCACCGCCGGTTGCCAGCATCACCGTCTTCGGCATAGCGACGGGCCGCGGTGGCACCTGCGCCGCAGATTTCGTGGACGATTTCCGCAGCACCATCACGATTACCGCGCCCAGTAACAACGCGCCTACGATTATATAAATTCCAGTCGTGCCCACCGTCTCCACCGTTTTCTGCACAACGCTCAGATGATCTTCGCCATCCACTGCAGCTGCGCGAAATTTTCTTGCGTCCGGCAAATCCGGCATAAATTGCAGTACGTTATCAAATTCCGCAATCGCCGCCTTGAACTCGCCAGCATCGTACATATCCAGCGCGCGATCCCAGTGCTCGTCAAATGTGCTGCGTGAAGGAGTGACGCCTGTCTGCCGCACAAATTCCATCGCGGTGTTGATTGCCACCAGAAAATTAAATCCCTGCACACTGTCATTTCCAAATGTCGCGATGCCAATTGCTTGTCCCGCATCGCTAAATGCCGGGCCGCCGCTATTTCCGTGCGTGATCGCAGTATCCGTTTGCAGCACCGGCATTCCCAACGGCCCGGTTTTCACCGCTGAAATATGTCCATTCGTTGCCGACGCTTCGTAGTTCGAGTCCGCGCTAATCAGCGGATTATCTCCCCATTGCGACGCGACGCCCGGATATCCCATCACCATAATTGCGTCCTGCAATCGCACTTGATCCGAATTTCCCAGCGCGACAGTCGGATAATTTCCGCCCGGCACTTTTAGTATCGCCACATCCTTTCCGTTCTCATCAATCGGCGCGCTGTATTGCAAAATATCCGCGTTCACGGTTTTCCGATTTTCCAGCACCACCGTAATTGTGGGCGTGCCTACCTGAACGATGCTGGCGTTATTCCACAGCGCGCGCATTTGCGCATCTGTCACATTTTTCCCGGTCTGTTTCTGATACGCCGCAATCACTTCGCGCAATTTGCTGACGTTATCCGCCTTCAATTCCTCCTGCCGCGATTTCTCCGCCTGCAAATCCTTCATGTTCGCGTACTGCACCACGTGGCCATTCGTAATTAAATATCCATCGGGATGAAAGAAAAATCCCGTTCCAATTTCGCGGTGCGTCAGCGTGACAGACGTATCTCCCAGCGTCCATTTCGCTTTGAATTCCACGACGACCAACGCTACCGCCGGTTTTGCCTCCAGCGCGCGCTTTTCGTCCGGCTTCAACTGCTGGGCAATCGCCGGCGAAGTAAAGACGACGATCATCAGCACGGCAATTAGAAAACGTCGAGCCACGAATAGCCCTCCAGGCGGAATCCTGCGATGAATTACCACAAGAAAAACTCTATATCTTCGCGCGCATCATACGCCGCAAATCCGCGCGAAACAATCAATTTGCTCGAAGAGACTTCGCTGCTTCAATGCGCGTTTGCCGGCACCGCTACCGGCGGCAAATGCTCCTCAAAATATCCCAAAATATTCGCGTACACATCCGCCGACGTACCGCGCCCCTCGAAAATTCCGTGCGTCCGCGCCGGATAAACGCGCATATCAAATTGTTTTCCGAGCGAAATTAATTTGTTGACGAGCAATTCAAATCCCTGGAAATGCACGTTGTCGTCACCCGAGCCGTGCATCACCAGCAAACTTCCTTTCAGTCCGCTTGCGAAATTGATCGCCGAACTTTGCTCGTAGGCCTTCGGCGTATCCTGCGGCAATCCCAAATAGCGCTCTTGATAAATCGTGTCGTACAGTCGCTGATCGGGAACCGACGCAACGGAAACGCCCACGCGGTAAACATCCGGATAGCGGAACATTAAATTCAAAGTTTCCGTGCCGCCGCCGCTCCATCCCCAGACGCCCACGCGCTTCGCATCAATGTAGGGATGCGTATTCTCCAACGCCTGCAGCGCCGTTGCCTGCTGCTTGGAAGAAAGCGGCCCAATATTTCCGTAGACGATCTTGCGCCAATCGCGTCCGCGCGGCGCAGGCGTGCCGGAATTATCGATGCTCGCCACCAAATATCCGGCGCTGGTCAACGCACGATCGAATCCCGCAGTCCAACGATCCACCACCGTTTGCGAAGCTGGTTCCGAATACACGAAAACAATCAGCGGATATTTTTTCGAGGGATCGAAGTTCGGTGGTTTCAGGAGCCACGCGTCAACGCCGACGTTGTCTCCCGCATCCAGTGCCATAAATTCCACCGGCCCGCCGGAAAGCGTCTTCACTTTTTCTGCAATCGCGGAATTATCGGAAGTGCTTCGCGCCACTTTGTGATCCGGCAAATGAACTACGTCCGAACTTGGCGGCACGTCAAACGCGGAAAAATTATGAAACGCCCACTCGCCATTCGGCGAAATATTGTACGAATGCGTCCCCGCCACATTTGGCGTCACGCGTTCCGGCGCCGTCGCGCTTCCATCTAGTTTCGTGCGATACAAATATCTTTGCGTCGCATTCGATGGTGACGCGATGAAATAAACCCATTGCTCATCGGGCGTCACCGTTTCCAGTGTCACCACGTCAAATTCGCCGTGCGTCACCAATTTGTTCGCGCCCGTATCGCGCGTCACACGATACAAATGCCGCCAGCCGTCGCGCTCGCTCAATACTAAAAATTCGCGTCCGGAATTGATCCACGAAACATTTTCGTTCACGTCCACCCACGCTTTGTCCTCATCCACAAAAATCGAACGTGAAACTCCCGTCGCAGCATCCGCCAACAGGTAATCATTTTTATTCTGCAAACGATTCATGTGTTGCAGCAGCACGTGATTCGCATCGGCCCATTGCATCTGCGGAATATAAAAATTGTGTAAATCGCCCGACGTCTGTATCCACGTCACGTTTCCGCCGGATGCATTCGCCACGCCCACGCGCACAGCGGAATTCTGCGTTCCCGCCAGCGGATATTGATACAGCATCGTTTGCGGATATGGCCCCAATTCGGGGTAGGGAACTCCGGTAGCAATTTCTCCTCGCGGCGCACTTAAATCGTAAATCAGCGTGTAATTTTTCATGCCGGTTGTGTTGAATTGCCAGAAGGCAATCTTCTTGCTGTCCGGACTCCACTGAAATCCATCGCGAATCGCAAACTCTTCCTCGTTCACCCAGTCCGAAGTTCCGTTGATAATATTTTCCGCGCCGTCGTGAGTAAGCTGCGTGATTTTCTCCGTCGCCAAATCTTCCGCATAAACATTATTCCTGCTCACGTACCCAACCTTCGTCCCGTCCGGAGAAAACTTCGCAAACATCAAACTAGATTCAGGAGCACCTCCGCCGATTTTGGTTAATTTCCCTCCCGCCAAATCCAGCAACCAATAATCCCCGCGCGTGTTCTGCCGCCACACCGTCTTCGAGTTCGTAAATATCAGCACCCGCTTCCCATCCGGCGAAAATTTGTAGCTCTCAACCGTCAAAGGAGCCTTCGCGCCAGCCGGAATCATCTTCGCCGCGGCAATAAAAATATCGCGCGCGCCGGTTGCCGTCGCGTAGCGAACGATGTCCGTCCCGCCGGCGGTATCCGCAGAATTTTCAATCGCCAAATAATAATCGCCGTTGCCCAGCCAAGCGCCGCCACGAAAACCGCGCGTACGAAATTCCGGATTGTTCATCGTGCGCGCTAAAATTTTCGCCGCTTCAATCCGTGGATCCTTGTACGGCTCGACCTGTTGGGCGCGCAAAACGGATGGCGCGAGAATGCCTGCCGCTATAAATGCGAAAAGGGAAAAAGTGAATCGATAATTTCGTGTTGGTTGAAACATTGCGATGCCTCCGTGAAAGTTCTGCGGAGAGAGACACTATCAGATTCCGTGGCGACATACACAGGTAAGTCTTTGCTATCTGCATTTAGCCAAGGAAGGTAACGAAATGCGCGTTACCGCACTGACTCGACCTGCCGTGGCGCCATCCAGCGAAATAGAAGCGTCGCCGCGACAGCCCCAGCGAATTGCGCAAGAACAAAAAAGGGAACGTCGGTTGGTCGAATTCCAGAGAAGGTGTCGCTCATTGAGCGCGCGATTGCTACGGCAGGATTTGCAAATGACGTTGATGCCGTGAACCAGTACGCCGCCACAATGTAACTGCCCACAGCAAACGGCACCATGTGGGAGCGAGCGCGAGAGCAGCCCCAGATTACGCACACCAAGCCGAACGTGGCCACGAATTCGCTGAAAAATTGCGCGGAACCGCTGCGGACATGCTGCGAGATTGATAGCACTCGCAAACCAAACATGAGATGCGCCGTGCAAGTGCCGGTGATGCCGCCCAGAATTTGGGCACCGATATATCCAAGCGCTTCACGCCACGGAATTCCGCTTTCCATTGCGTCCGCGAATGTAACAGCCGGATTCAAATGTGCGCCGGAAATCGGACCGAAGGTGAGAATCAGCGCGACAAGCACTGCTCCCGTCGCGACGGTATTCGCCATTAGCGCGAGCGCCACATTTCCGCCAGAAAGGCGCTCTGCCATAATTCCCGAGCCAACCACCGTCGCGACAAGAAAAAGTGTTCCCAGGAATTCCGCGGCAAGTCGACGCATGAGCGATGATTTCATTCGCGGCCGATGCGATCGACTTCATTTTTGATGGCAAGTTTTTCAAGGCTCGCAATCGGCAGGGCAAGAAATAAATTAATTCTGCGGTCCAGAATCACGAACGCATCTCGAAAAGCGCGTTCAATTTCCGCGGGCGTTCCCTCAACTGCCGCGGGATCCGGAACGCCCCAATGAGCAGTGATCGGCTGACCGGGCCAAATGGGACACGTTTCGCGCGCGGCGTTGTCGCATACAGTAAAAACAAAATCCAATTTCGGCGCGCCCGGTGCAGCGAATTCGTCCCAACTTTTGCTTCGCAGCCCTGCGGTAGGCAGACGAGAATTTTCCAACTGCTTCAATGCCATCGGGTGGACTGTGCCCTTCGGAAAACTTCCAGCGCTATAAGCAGTGAAATTTGGACGGCCTTTGAAGTTCAGAATCGCCTCAGCAAGAATGGAGCGTGCTGAATTTCCGGTGCACAGAAACAGGACGTTATAGTGTGGTGGCATAGCTTGATCCTTTAAGACGCAGCCGGACCGCAGCAGTCCGGGCCACAGCAGGTTTCTTTTTTCAGACTGACTGGTTTTACCGCTCGTACAAACGCACTCATAATTTTCCCATCGACTTGCGGTGCGATAACATCCGCATTTATTCCCGCGCCGGAAAGAAATTCGCGCGCGTCTTCTGCTCGATAAATCCGCGTTGGCTCCACGCTAATCTGCTCGAATCCAGCGGCAGCGAGTTTTGACCGGTATTCATCTTCAGCCAGTGCTCCTGCAACACAACCGATCCACAAAAGCAGGCTCTGGCGAATTTCGGGTGCAATTTCGCCACGCGTTACAACGTCGGAAACCGCGAATCGCCCGCCCGGTTTCAGCACGCGAAAAGCCTCTCGCAATACCCGGCTCTTATCCGTCGAGAGGTTGATAACGCAATTGGAAATGATGACGTCCACAGAACTATCCGGCAGTGGAATGTTTTCAATTTCGCCTTTCAAAAATTCCACATTTTCAACGCCCGCGGATTTTTTATTTTCGTTCGCTAATGCCAGCATTTCGTCGGTCATATCCAGCCCATAAGCTTTTCCATCGAGCCCCACGCGTTTCGCGGAAAGCAGAACGTCAATTCCGCCTCCGGAGCCAAGATCGAGCACAGTCTCTCCGGGATTGAGTTTCGTCAGCGCCGTAGGATTTCCGCAGCCGAGCGACGCCAGCAGCGCCGCCTCAGGAATTCCTTCGGTCTGTAGCGCCTCGTAAAGGTTTGAAGTAATCGGGTCCGCGCATCCCGAAGACGCAGTGGCTCCGCAGCAAGAACTGCCGCCGGCTTTAGCTCTCAAAGCCGCCTGCCCGTACTTTTCTTTCACCACGTCCTTAACGTTTGTCTCACTCATGGATATTCTCCTATCTACATACCTGAATAATTTCTTGCGGTTTCAGTGCCTTATTTCGCGTGCAGCATTCCGCGTAAAGAAATCGCAGCAGTTCCTGCAGGCCTTCTGTATTTGCGGTGTAACGCAGAAAAGTTTTTTCCCGCTGCACGTTCACGAGTCCTTCATTCTTCAGCTTGTCTAGATGATGAGAAAGGGTGGAGTTGGGAATATCAACTTCGGATTGAATGTCGCCAACCACAAGTCCTTCAGGATGCGCGGAGAGCAAGAGCTGCATGATGCGAAGACGAGGCTCTGTCCCCATCGCGGAGAACATATCGGCGTATCGGGCTACCTGATCAGAGTTTAGTTTGGAAAGTTGCTTCATATTTCTATATTTATCGAAATATAGAAATATGTCAAGGTCACATTGCGGTGGTCCGACGTAGTGCTGGCCATCGAGGGTGCGCCGCGCGTCACCACGGGCGCACCCGACATTGCTGGTTCAACGAATTCGGCCGTTCTTCGCGTTCGTTAATTTCCGCGCGACATATTCGTCGGTGACTTTTCGCGCAGCGTAGAAAGCAGCTCTGTTGCGGATGGCGGAGCATGCACGCTTCCGGCAAATATCTGCTCGCCGTTCACCTTTTTCCCGTAGATTTTTTCGTTCGCGCCAGAGTCCGGCGCAAGCGAAGTGCCCGATAGCGACACTCCAGCGAACACTCCCTGCGTCCGGGAATAGGAGAGCATTTCCGCGCTCATAGCGGCGTTCGTGGAAGCTTCCGCGTCGCGACCCACCGGGCCCGCGGCCACGCTTGCGTCAGCGCCCAACTTCGCTTTTCCGTGCATTACGGCGCGTGCGCCCTTGGCGTTCATCACCAGAACCACGAAATCAGTCGCCTGGCCGCCCGCTTGGAATCCAACGCTGCCCCCGCTCGATTCCATCATGATCGGAGCGCTCCATTGCCCGTCGAAGTTGCTTCCGCTGCGGCAGGTCATCAGACCGCGGCCGTATTGTGCCGCTATGATGAAACCGGCTTTCTTCACCGAAGGGAGCACGATTACGCATTCGGCCTTGTTTAGAAGGCTGATCGGAATCCCTTCCGGCCCGTTCAGCAACTCCTTCACAACGTCACCCGATGCCTTCACGCGGGCGAGTTCGTCTTCGTTATCCGCCGCTTTCGCTACCAGCGGTACCAGAATGCAAAGCAGTAAGAATGTTGTGAAGGTTGCCGTCCACCGTACACTCGCCACGCGATAATGATTACTACGTCGTGTCATGGATATGTCCTCCTCCGTTTTTTCGGCGCACGGATTCGCCCGCAAGCCATAGTTCGCAAATGCTAGAGCAGCTTCCTCTCCGTGATAACTGCCAGAAATACTAGCGTTGGAATTGGATTTCACCGCGGAGGGGCCTGCAATCTGTAACGAATTATTCTTCCGCATCCAACGGCAGCGGAAGTTGCGGGGGAGAATAACACTCGTGGAACTTTGAGAGGTGCCGGCCCGGAACAAAATTCGATTGGAACGTAAACTCGGCAGTCCTCACGCTGCCGTCCAGCCGAGTGATCTGACATTTTCCCCAGCGTTCTCTTCCTCTAAGAAAGGGCGGACCGTGTCGCTTGAACCATGAAATCTGTTTCCACGGAATAAAGGCATCGAGCGTGAAGTTCTTTATGTTCTTGTCCGAAATGCCGAACAACCGGAGCCCGGCTGGATTCACTGCCAATAGCCGGCGCGAATCATTCATCAGAAGGGCTGGCTCCTGCGAGTCGGTTAGCAGTTTGTTCAGATAAGTTTCTTTTTCTCGAAAGGCATCTTGAAGTTTCTGGCTTTCCTTCCTTGTTCTGGAGCGAATCGCGGCGATTCTCCGCTCTGTCCACTCGTAACACGCAGTCGCCTCCTCGATTGCGAGGAACACGCCCCGCCGGGCCTTCGACCTCGCAACGGTAAGGTACTGCACAAAAGTGGGTGGGACTCTTCCCATTGTCGTGCAATCATCGCGGATTCTTTATAGGTGGACTACTGTCAGTTGTCGCAGAGAAGTTGAGGCAAGTAAGGTGACGCAATCTTGCTGCTCCATGGCAGAGATTTGCCTTATTTATTCCCCCCTGTCCCTCACTCCCCCCAAAACCCCAATCTCCAACCTCCCCAATTTCGCCGGATCCGCAATAATCTCGAACTCCGCAATCTTTCCATCCTTCAAAGTAAAACGAAGCACTCGGTTCAACCGCCCGCCCGGAGCCCACACCGCGCCCAGCGCGCCGTCCACAACGCAAACACTTGCGCCTTGGCTAAGCCGTCCATACGCCACCGCTCCCGATGCCCATTTCTGCGCGCCGCGAACTTCTTGCGGAGCACTTGCTCGCGCCGCTACAGCGTCCGCACGAACGATCAGATCCGGATCGAGCACCGCCATCAGTCCATCCACATCTCCGGCGCGCAAAGCCGTCAGAAATTTGTCGATAATTGTTCGCTGCTCGGAAAGGTTTGCGCTCGGTGGATTCGTAACGCCCTGCACACGTTTTCGCGCGCGGCTGGCAAGCTGACGCGTTGCCTCTGGTGGGCGTTCCACAATCGTGGCGATTTCTTCAAACGACAAGCCGAATAAATCGTGCAGCACCAGCGCAACTCGTTCCGCGGGCTCAAGCCGATCCAAAACCACCAGCAGCGCAAGGCCAACCGAGTCCGCCAGAATCGCCTCTTGCTCAGGATTGGAAGCCGCTCGCTTTTTCTGCGTCACCAAATACGGCTGAGCATCAATCGGTTTCTCATCGAGCGATTCCTCGCCGCGCGATTTGCGCGACCGCAGTGCATCCAGACAAACGCGCGCCACCACCGTCGTCAGCCACGCGTTTAGATTTTCAATTTGCGCGGCGTCGGAACGGCTCAGGCGCAGCCACGCTTCCTGCACCGCGTCCTCCGCCTCTCCCAACGATCCGAGCATGCGATACGCCACCGCTCGCAGTCGGCTCCGATTTTCTTCAAATCGCTCGGCTAACCATTCTTGTTCAGGCATGTCATCACATTCCTTGTTCGCGGTTGGGCATATTAGCATTGACGTATGAAGCCGAATGAATGTGACCGGCTGAGAAAATAATCGTGAAGAGATATTCAAACCGGTCACATTTTCCAAACCAGTTTCGTCATCGTGGTGACGGACGAATTTCAATCAATGCAACAAGGAGACTTCACACCATGAATCACGGGATCAAAACAATCATCTATCCGGTGAAAGACGTTGCAAGCGCGAAAAAACTTTTCGTCACACTGCTCGGCACCGAGCCAGCCGTTGACGGTCCTTATTATGTCGGCTTCAGAATCGGCAATCAGGATATCGGCCTGCTTCCCAACGGCCACGCGCAGGGAATGACGGCGCCGCTCGGATATTTCCATGTGGACGACATCAAGAAAACGATCGAGTCGCTGGTGAATGCAGGCGCGCAAATTCAACAAGCAGCGAAGGATGTCGGCGGAGGAAGGCTCGTCGCATCCCTCAAGGACGCAGACGGCAATTCCATCGGCCTGATTCAAAACGCGTAAGCGGTTCGGTAGGAGTTGAGGTGCGCGGCTACCAGCAGTCCACCGCGATTTTGAATGGGCCTACGACCGGGGTGCCCCATCTTCGTCCCGCGAAGCGGGCGAAGGTGGGGTTCTTAAGTCCGTCGCTGCCGTGTTCCGGAAAGTTGCGGCCCCAAATCAGTCTGTTTCGTTTTTCCCAGTCGTAGAAAACTCCCGCCCGCCATGTTCTGCCCAGAATGCAAATCCGAATATCGCGCCGGCTTTACCCATTGCTCCGATTGTGACGTGGGTCTCGTCGAGCGCCTTCCGGAAGAAAACAATTCAAACGAGGGCCGCTTCAATTCGGGAATGCAAGAAGTGTGGTCAGGCGATCAACAAAACGATTGCGTTGATCTATGCGCAGATCTGAGAGAAGCGAAAATTCCATTTCACGTGCTTCAGGGCAGAAGCCAGTTTTTCAAGGATGTGGATTCTAGTTTCAAGATTGGCGTGCCCGCGGACTATGTCGAGCGCGCAAAGGAAGTAATCGCGAAAAGCAAATTTGTGCTTGCCGCTGACGTTTCGACCGGCGAAAACGACAGCACCGATAACGACGAAAACGCTCCCACGAGTCCGACGGAATTGCCGGATGAGGACGAACACGATGAGATCGAAATTGCGCCGAGAGTTTCGAGTCGCAGGAAATGGTTCCCGGAAGACGCTACAGTGGAAGTGTGGTCAGAAGCCACGCTCGATCAAACGTCGATGATCAAGTCCTGCCTAACAGAGAACGACATTCGCTCGCGCACAGACGTTTCGGAAAACGGCGCACAAAAATTATTCGTCAGGCCTGAAGGTGAAGCGCAAGCCCGAGAAATCATTCATGAAGTGGTTGACGGCGTCTCGCCAAACTGACGCAGCCGCGCGATCGATCCCCTAAGCGCCCACAAAGAAACCACTTAAACCAAATTTCGATTTACAAGCCCACGCCCTACCCCCCACCCTCGTTAACGATGTGTGTGCTAATAAAGGACTTACAGCGATCTGGGGTCAATGTGTGTGCTAATAAAGGACTTAGCACCAAATTTGCTTTCGTAGGGGCCACCTTCAGGTGGGCCGGACTCCTCATGATTATTCTCAATTTCGATCCCAGAATCAATTTGCCGGTGGGCTCACGCCTTAGCTTTTCTCTGCTTACTCTCTGCGTTGAGAGCTCTCGTCGTCCTTAGCAGTCACTGCAAAATCACCCGAACTTATTTTCAAGCGTCTTCGTATTGTATTTCATGAAAAACACCGAGCGGCAAAAGGGAATTCCGGAGTGGTTCATCATTATCGGCGGCGCATTTTTCATTCTGGTTCTAACCGTCTCGGCCATTTGGGATCCAACGATTCGTTGGCTCCATTTTTTCCAAGCTTGGATGTACTTCGCCACCATCTGGCTCGGTCTCTGCAGAAATCGTTGGGGATATTTCATTGGAATTGCGGCGGCAGGCACGTGGAATTACTCCACAATTTTCGCAAACACATTTCTCCCCAGTGGACTTCGCGCGCTGTCTCAGTGGATTCACACTGGACATTTAGCTCATCCCGATCAGTTGATCGCGGTATTTGCGTGGCTATCAAATTTATTGGTGGTGATTGGGTGCCTGTGGGCTTACTCGCGACACGTACGTGAAAAATCGGCCGGCGATTTCGTGCGATTCCTAATTGCTTTTATTTTGACCACCGGTTTTTTCGTGCTGGACATGGCCATTTGTCAGCCGCGATATTTGCCGATTTTTCATAACATGTTGCATCCTCATTGGCCGTTCTGATCGCGAAACGAGCAACTCGTTAGTCGTGACTGTGAAAAAACGGCCACGCGTAACCATTTGGATATGCTGGTACTTCCTGTCCATTCCCAATAAGCGAAATCTCTTAGGAAGATCATTATGCAGCGGTGTGTTTGCTCGCTGCGCATGGAGGGAATCATGATTCGACGTCATCTTTCTGCACCGAGAACTGGTCTTCGTTTCATGGCGGGCATCGCCGCGTTATTGGTAATTGGCTTGCCCATGTGTCCCGCGGCGCGGAGTCAGGAACAGACACCTCCGCCAACACAGACAACCCCACCGCCATCCCTCGGGGATGTAGCGCGGAAATATCGCGAAGAAAAAGCCGCGCAGGATAAAAATCAAGCCACTTCAAAAAACACTTTCACGAATGACGGTTTGGTCTCCGGAAAAAACGGCAGTCTTCTCGGCTCCGGAGTTGCTGATGTCGCCGGAAATCGCGGAACCGATTCCGCGACTGCGTTCGCGAACGCAATCGCCAAAATGGACGAAGGCATTCGCAATCTGGATTCACTTGGCGCGATTGATCAGTTCACGCTCTTCAAGACAGCGACGCAGGGAATCGTTGTGGATTTTCCGGGCCGCAAATCCTGGGAGAATCAGATGCTCGCCGCGCGGCAGAATTATGTTGTGCATGGAAGGGAATTGCTCGTAAGCACGAAGGCTCTGTTTATGGACGCGAAAGCTCTGCATGACTCGCAAGGCGATATGTCACCAAACGACCCGCGCGTCAAGTCGTTCGTAGCCAACGTGCAGATGAAGATGAAGGAAGCGGAGAAATTGGAAGCGGATTTCAAGGCGGTCGTAGAAGAAGGCCACGAACGCGCCGTGAACGCCGCGGGAAATTAGCCTCTAGCAATTGACGATGCTACATGGTGGGCAGTGTCTGACATTCCTTCATTGAAAATGGCGCGGATTTTGGCGCGGCGGTTTCAAATCGAATTGCGTTATCGCTTGTGGAGCAAAAATTTCTGGAACCTTTCAGCGCATCCACTGGAGTCGCGCTGATTACGTAATCCGTGCATTTTCCGTTCGCGCAAATTCCCCGAACATTAAATTTGTATTCCGCCTGGACGCACCAATTTGTTCCGGTGCACGCCGAATTTCCAAGCGTCGCATTGATTATGCACGCGTGCGATGGACTTGGGCCTTGCGCGCATTTTCCGTCTGCGCCGGAGCCAAGTGACGCGAGATCGCGCGCGTATCCAGCATCGTCGAATGAGGAGTAATAGTTGACCTGATTCATTCCGATGTTGCGAATCTCGGCCATCGCAGTGGATTCGTTCATTCGCTTGCGGGTGTCGCCGAGCCGTGGCGTGAAAAGATATATGCCGAGAAATGCGAGCACGATGATCGCGCCGATGGCTACGAGAATGATGATGACTAGTTTTGACGTGCCGTTTTGAGGATCGCGATTGCGTGGGGCGTGCATTTGAATTTCGTGACAATACTCTGGTCGTCGGTCATGGGCAAGTTCAAATCACGCAGCCACGATTGGCTGCGCCACGTGATGAAATTTGACACTCAGCCAAGCGTTCGTTACGCTCGTTCATTCGCAATTCATGTATTTGATTTTTGAGAGGAATGGTGTAGCCGCATGTCGGATCAGAAGCTGCCAACTCGCGCGGAAGATTATAACGAGTGGTACAACCAACTCGTGCTGCGCGCGGAGCTTGCGGATTACGCGCCCGTTCGCGGCTGCATGATCGTGCGTCCTTATGGATGGGCGATTTGGGAAAATATTCAACAGGCGCTGGACCGCCGCTTCAAAGCGACAGGCCACATGAACGCCGCGTTTCCTCTGTTGATTCCGAAAAGTTTTATTGAGAAAGAAAAATCGCACGTCGAAGGATTTTCGCCTGAGCTGGCGGTGGTCACGATCGGCGGCGGCGAAAAATTGGAAGAGCCGCTGGTAATTCGCCCCACGTCGGAAACAATTATCGGCCACGCGTATGCGAAATGGATTCAGTCCTACCGCGATTTACCGGTTTTGATTAATCAGTGGAACAGTGTGGTGCGCTGGGAATTGCGCACGAAATTATTTTTGCGCACGCTGGAATTTTTCTGGCAGGAAGGCCACACCGCTCACGCAACTTTTGACGAAGCGGAATTTGAAACGCGCCAGATGCTGGATATCTACACGGATTTTGCAGTGAATGACGCCGCAATTCCTGTGATTCCGGGAAGAAAATCGGCGTCGGAAAGATTTGCCGGCGCGGACCAAACCTACAGCATTGAAGCGATGATGGGTGATGGCAAAGCGCTGCAATCGGGAACGTCGCACAATTTGGGACAAAATTTCGCGAAGGCGTTTGATATTAAATATCTGGATAAAACAGGGGTGCAGCAATTTTGCTGGACGACTTCGTGGGGACTTTCCACGCGCGTTGTCGGCGCAATAATTATGGTCCACGGAGATGATCAAGGACTGGTGCTGCCGCCGAAACTTGCGCCTTATCAAATTGTGATTGTGCCCATCGCGAAAACGGATGAAGAGCGCGCGCAGACGATTGAAGCCGCGCGGAAATTGAAGTCCACTTTGGATAACGCAAATTATCGCGTGAAAATTGACGAGCGTGACGGCGTAAGCCCCGGATTTAAATTTAATGACTGGGAAATGCGCGGAGTTCCGCTGCGAATTGAAATTGGGCCGAAGGATTTGGCGAAAAATAGCGTGCTGCTCGCGCGACGCGATCGTCCCGGACGCGAAGGAAAATCGCCTGCAAGCATGGACGACATTGCCGGAGTGGTTGGAAATATGCTCAGCGAAATTCAGGCGGGTATGCACGCGAAAGCGCTAGCGTTCCGCGAATCGCGTACCTCCGAACCGAAAGATTACGCCGAATTTAAGACGGCCGTGGAAACCGGATTTGCGCGTTCGTACTGGTGCGGCAGCGCAAATTGCGAAGCGAAAATTAAGGAAGAAACAAAGGCCACCATGCGCTGCATTCCGCTGGAGCAATCCGGCGGCGACGGAAAGTGTATTTTCTGCGGCGAATTGGCCAAGGAAAAAGGCATTTTCGCGAAGGCGTACTAGAGTCCCGCCACGCATCGCGCGATTAAAGCCCGACAGTTTGCCGTCCTCCGCTGACCCGGCGTACAGGTTACTTACCCGCTATGGCTAATTTCGGGCTCCTCGACACCAGTAATCCGCGGTGCTAGCCTAATTTTCGGATGATTATCCAGTCCACCAACAACGAAAATGAAGTGCTGCACGAAGCGCCTGTGACGCGCGAACGAAACGGGCAACGCGGCGGCGCTAGAATTCGCGCGCTGATTTGGACTGTGATCCTGCTGTTCTTCGTTTTTGTCTGCTTCAAAGTAATCCCGCCCTACTATGCAAATTATCAATTTGAGGACTGGCTGAAGACTCAGGTTCCGTTCCTGATGGTGAATCACACGACAGATGATGCGCTCATAGATATAATCATTAAAGAGCTGAAGAACGACGGCGTTACCGCGACGAAAGACAACATCAAAATTATTCAGAATAGTTCGCGAGGCGTCAATGTGGAGATTAATTACGACGTGCATTGCGATTTGATGGTGTATCAACTGACGCTGCATTTTTCGCCGAAAATGGATAGCCAGGCGTTGGTGCAGTAATTTCGCGAAGCATTCGGCGTGAATAAAATTGTAATCGTTTCCGCAAAAGTTTCCGCCGTCCCGCAGCACGTGCATCTTGTTTCCTGTACAATTTACCAGTGGATATTCCAAAGAAGTCTCGGTTTCAGTGGATAGGAGATTTTCTTTTGCGGATCCGGCTGGGCAAAGGATTTTGGACGTCGCGCTGGGGACTGGCGATTTTGGGAACGGTGCTGGCGCTGCTGCTGACCGGCATCGGAACGTTCACCTATTACTACGTTGTTTACGCTCGGATGATTGACGAGCGCCTTTCCGGAAATATTTTCCAACACACCACGGGAATTTATACGCAGCCCGGTCGAATTTTTAACGGGCAGGCGATCAACGCCGCAAATCTTCAGGAATATCTTGGCCACAGCGGATACAGCGCGAAAAAAGATTCGGATGGCGCGGGATATTTCGTG
Source organism: uncultured Acidobacteriota bacterium (assembly GCA_963778235.1). Lineage (GTDB taxonomy): Bacteria > Acidobacteriota > Terriglobia > Acidiferrales > UBA7541 > DASTCZ01. The sequence continues at coordinate 43,271 of CAVZTQ010000006.1, forward strand.
GCGCGCGGTAATGTGCTGGAAGTTTATCCGGGAAAGGCGTCGTATTTTCACGGAGGAAATGCGATTCGAGTGGAATTCACGGGCAAGTTGATTCATTCCATTCGTTCGATTGCCACCGCGGCCACAATGGACAGCGCGGAAATTGAACCGGAGCTGCTGACGAATCTTTTTAATGAGTCGCGCGAGAAGCGTCGGCCGGTGAAGTTCGCGGACTTACCGAAAAATTTGGTGAACGCTCTTTTGGCAGCGGAGGACAAACGCTTTTTCGAGCATCCGGGATTTGACGCAATTCGCGTGGCGGGTGCGGCGCTTGCGGATATGCGTCGCGGCGGAAAAGCACAGGGCGCAAGCACGTTGGACATGCAGTTGGCGCGCAGTTTTTTCTTCACGACCGAGCGCACTTGGCATCGCAAAGTTGCCGAGACAATGGTGGCGCTGGAACTGGAACATCGCTACAGCAAGCAACAAATTTTTGAACTGTATTCCAATGAAATTTATCTGGGCAATCGCGGAAGCTTTGCGATTCACGGATTCGGCGAAGCGTCTGAGGCGTATTTTGGAAAAGATGTGCGCGATCTGAGTCTGGAAGAGTGCGCATTCCTGACGGGAATTATTCGCAGACCCAATCATTACTCGACGGCGGAGCAGCATCCGGATCGTGTGATTGAAGCGCGCGATCACGTGCTCACGTCGATGGTGGAAGATAAATTAATTACTCCGGAGCAGGCGCAGGAAGCGAAAAAGAAGCCGCTGCGTTTGGTGCGGAGCGGATTAGACGTCGGCGGAGCGCCATATTTTGTGGACATGGTGAAAGAAGATTTGCTGGACCACTATTCCGAAGCCGAATTGCTCTCGGGAAATTTTCACGTTTATTCCACGATTGATCCAGCATTACAGCGCGCAGCGTCCGCGGCGATCGATACCGGAATGACGAGTGTGGATAAGTTGTTGACCAGGCGAATCGCAATGTGGAAGCGCGAGCTGGCGAAAAAACATTCCACGGAAACTGTTCCGTCGCCGCAAGTTGCGATGGTGGTGCTTGATCCAAAGACGGGCGAAATTAAAGCGCTCACCGGCGGAAGAAATTATGGCCAGAGCCAGTTGAATCACGCCGAAACGAAACGACAGCCGGGCTCAGTGTTCAAGCCATTTGTTTACGCAGCGGCTTTTGATGATGCGGCGGAAACTACCGGACCAATTCTGACGACGATCACCACCGTGGTGGACGAGCCAACTACATTTCAATTTGATGGAAAAGATTACACGCCGAATAATTACGGCGAAGAATTTATGGGCACGGTGACGCTGCGCGATGCGCTGACCCATTCGTTGAATGTGGCGACCGTGAAAGTTGGCGAGCTGGTGGGACTTGGGCGCGTGGTGGAAATTGCGCGACGCATGGGAATTGATACGTCACTGCAACCGACGCCGGCGCTGGCGTTGGGCTCCTACGAAATGTCTCCACTGCAAGTAGCGGGCGCGTACACCGCGTTTGCAAATGGAGGAAGGCGCGCGGAGCCGATGTTCATTCGCAGCGTGGTGAGCGCGGACGGAACTGTGCAGGAACTGGACATGCCGAAAACACGGCAGGTGCTGGATGCGCGCGTGGCATATCTGGTGACGAACGTAATGGAAGATGTGATTAGCCGTGGCACGGGCGCTTCGGTTCGCGCAATGGGATTTACAACTCCTGCGGCAGGAAAAACGGGAACGGCAAATGACGGATGGTTTGCCGGATACACTTCAAATTTATTGTGCGTCGTTTGGGTGGGATTCGACGACAACCGCGATTTGGGATTGGCGGGCGGGTCCTCGGCCGCGCCGATTTGGACGGAATTTATGAAGCGCGCGGTGACGTTTCCCGCATACAGCAATACGGACACGTTTCTTCCGCCGCCGGGAGTTGTGACGGTGAAGATTGATTCCGAAACGCTGCAACTTGCGACGCCGGATTGTCCGGTAACACGCGATGAAGTTTTTATTGAGGGCACGCAGCCGACGCAATTTTGCCAGAAGCACAGCGCCGTTGCGGAAAAAGTGGGCTCGTGGTTCTCAAAATTATTTGGAAAAAAGAAACCTCCGCCGCAATAAGTGATCTTTGGGAACGAAATAGGGAACCGATTGGGCGCCGCCGGTGTCTAACTCTGCCAAGCGACGCGAGTGGATTCCTTTTACGGATAGCCGAACAAGAAAAAGGAGTTCACCGCGCGCGTTTTTTGCTATCGTTATGGGCAACAAGGGCGACTAGAAGCGCCCGCACGGCAGACGGCATTTTCCCGGAGGTCGCCATGAGAAAAGTATTGATGGCGTTGGTAGTTTTGAGTTTTGCAGTTGGTGTTTTCGCGCAGCAATTTCCCGATCCATCCCCGACAAATTTGAATCAAGCGGTGGGAGTTTCGCCGGATACGTCCGCGCGAGACTCGGCATTGGAGCGCGCGGCGCTGGACATGATTCACAAGGACTATGCGAGCGCGGCGGATATTTATCGCGGCCTGCTGCGCGAAACGCCGAACGACTCGGTGACGTGGAACCGGCTGGGCATCGCTTATCACCAGCAGTCATTGCTGGGTGACGCGCTGAAGTGTTACGAGCGCGCGACGAAAGTAGACAAGGTGAGCGGCGACGGTTGGAACAACATCGGAACCGTTTATTTTCAGGAAAAGAAATTCGCGAAGGCGATTCGCGCGTACAAGAAAGCGATTGCGTTGAATGCAACTCGCGCGACGTTTTACGGGAACATTGGCATCGCGTATCTGAACTACAAAAAAACGCCCGAAGCGCTGGACTCATTCCGGCACGCGGTGAAATTGGATCCGGATGTATTCACCGAAACATCGAGCTTCGGAACGGTGCTGCAGGACCGAACCGTCGCTAACCGCGGAATGTTTTTCTTCATGATGGCGAAGTCATTCGCCGGCACGGGCAATGTGGAGCGGTGCGTTTACTATTTGCGGAAATCGCGCGACGAAGGCTACGCGGATTTCGGCAAAGCGACGACGGATCCGGGATTTTCGGGCATGCTGAATAATCCGAGTGTGCGGGAATTATTGGGATTGCCTGCGCTGCCGCCACCGCCGATGACGCCGTCGAAGGGGATTTAGGGAACGACCGCTGGTAACGGATGAAAATGTTCTAAAGCTTTGCGAGTCTGCCGCGCGCAGGAGCAGCCGGTTGCGTGAGCGAACTAACCTGATCGCTGCAAAAGCGTAGTTACAAATCCGCGGAAGAGCACTAGAATATCCATACAATGAAAATTAGGTTCCTGCTACGACTGCGGGAGTTTGGGATCGCGCTGGCGATTCTTTCTGCTAGTGGTGTGCCGATTTTTGCGCAGGCTGGGGCGGCGAAGAACTCTCCAGCGAGTTCTGCTGCCGCGCATACCGAAACCGTTGTTGTATTCCCATTTGAAAATGTTGCGAGTGACGCGCAGAAGGATTGGCTGGGCGAAGGTCTGTCCGAGTTGACTACGGATTCGATGGTGGGACACGGGCCAGTGGTTTTCACACGCGACGAACGGCTGGAAGCGCTGGAAAAACTGGGATTGCCGACGTATTCGCGGTTCAGCCGCGCGACGATGATTAAAATTGCAGGCGAAATTGACGCCGACTATGTGGTGTTCGGCGAATTTACTCCGGACGGCGCGAATCTGCATGTGAGTGCGCGTGTGTTGCGCGTGAGCCCGCCGAAACTTTCCGAGCCTTTCGCCGAGTCGGGCTCGATGGATTCCATCGCGGAAACGGAAGGGCGAGTCTCGTTGCGGATTTTGTGCGCGATACGAAGTGCGATGGATGCGACTGCGCATTGCGACGCGAATTGGCCGGAACTTCAAAGGCAAGTGGCGCAGACGGTTACCCACGTTCGCGCGGATTCACTGGAATATTTTGTGCGCGGACTTTTGGCGCAGGACGACGAATCGCGTTTGCGAAATTTGCGTGAGGCTTCGCGGCTGGATCCGACTTGGGATGAGCCGCTCGTCGCGATTGGAAAAACTTTTTATGAAAAGCGCGATTGCGAGTCAGCGGTAGGATGGTTCGCGAAAGTTTTGGTGACGAACGCACACAGCGCGGACGCGGCGTTTTATACCGGCGTTTGCCAATTGCTGCGGAATGATCCGGTGCACGCGGAGACTACGTTTGCTGCGCTTTTGGCGCGCGCTGGAAATGGGCCGGTCTATCCGGGAACCGTTAACAATTTGGGAACGGCGCGTCTGCGGCAAACCAGATATAAGGAAGCGGCCGCAGATTTTGATCGCGCGCAGAAAATTGATCCGGGCGAGCCAGATTACTGGTTCAATTTGGGGCTGGCGCAATTCTTAATTAACGATTGGGCGGAATCGGCGCGAGCGTTGCGCGAAGTCGTGCGGCTGCAGCCTGACGCTGACGATGCACGTGCATTGCTTATTGCGGCACTGGATCGCAGCGGTGCCACGGAAGAATCGAACGCGCTGCGGCAGAGTGCTGCGGCTGACAATGCGGCGGATCCTCCACGCGAAAATATTCCGCACGATCCCGCGCGTCCTGCATTGCATGACGTAACCAAGATGAGCGTGACTTCGCTGGCGAAATTAGCGCGAGTGCGAATGGGAATGAGTACGGAGGCGGGGCGATGATGACTTCGCGACGTATGGCGGGCGTGTTTGGAATTTTGGCGTTGATGGTTTTGTGGATTGGCGTTGCGCGCGCGGGACAAACTTCTGCGTCGGCGAATGGCGCGAAGCCGCTCGTTGTGAAATTTGTGATTGATGGAGAGATCGAGCCGATTCTCGCGGAATATTTGGACACTGGGCTAAATCACGCGGCGGAAGTGCATGCGGATCTTGTGCTGATAACGATCGACACGCCGGGCGGCTTGAGCGATTCGATGGAAAAAATTATTCAGCACATTTTGCGTTCGCCGGTTCCGGTGGCGGTTTACGTAGAGCCTGCCGGTTCGCGCGCGGCGTCTGCGGGATTTTTTATTTTGCTTTCGGCGGATGTGGCGGCGATGGCTCCGGGAACGCACACGGGTGCGGCTTCTCCGTTAATGGAAGTTGGCGGAGTGCCGCTGAATATTGACGACACGTTGAAAAAGAAAATTCTGAATGATGCGACGGCATTTCTGCGGAGCTATGCGGAAACGCGCGGGCGAAATGTGACGTTGGCGGAGACGGCGGTCGTCGACGGGAAAGCGTTTACGGAAAAGGAAGCGGTGGAAGGGAAGCTCGTCGATATGCTGGCGAGTTCAGAAAGCGATTTGCTAAAGCAGTTGGATGGCAAAGCAATTCGCCGATTCGACGGAAGCACGACGACGCTGCGATTGGCGGGCGCGGAAATTGAGACGCTGCAAGAGTCTGCGCGCGAGGAATTTCTTTCGCGAATTGTGCAGCCGGATATTTTTTTCGTGCTGCTGATTGTGGGCGTGCTGGGGCTTTACGTGGAGTTCACGCATCCGGGAGTGATCGCGCCGGGAGTGGTCGGCGGAATTTGTATGTTGCTGGCGCTTTATGCGATGCACATTTTGCCGCTGAATATTGCTGGACTTTTTCTGGTGATTCTGGCGCTGGCGCTATTTATTCTGGAAGCGAAATTTACAAGTCACGGAGTGCTGGCAGCCGGCGGAATTGTTTCCATGCTGCTGGGCGCGCTGATGTTGATTCGTTCGCCGCTCACGTCTGCCGGAGTAAGTTTGGCGGTGGCGCTGGCGGTGACTGTGCCATTTGCGGTGCTGACGATTTTTCTGATGCGACTGGTGATAAAGTCACGTGGGTGGAAACAGACCACTGGGCGCGAACAATTGATTGGTGAAGAAGGCGCGGCGGTTCAGGAATTTGGCGGAGGCGAACGGAAGAAGGGACAGATTAGAGTTCACGGAGAACTGTGGAGCGCGGTTTCGCAGCAGCCGATTACGAAAGGCGCGCGCGTGCGCGTGTTGAGCGTGGATGGATTGACGCTGCATGTGGAATTGGCGGGACCGTCCTAGAAATTGAACGGGGAATTAGCCGGCAGTAACGGGAGGCGAGAATGGAAGAGGGGATTTTAATTTTTTGGGGAATTGCTGTACTGATTGGATTGATTTGGATTTGGAATTCGCTTTATGTGATTAAGGAATGGGAACGCGGCGTGGTGCTGCGTCTTGGGCGCATGATGCCGGAAGCGAAGCCCGCTGGATTGCGAATTGTTTTCTGGCCGATTGAAACGCTGTACCGCATTCCGCTGCGATTGGAAACGCTGGATGTGCCGCCGCAGGACATCATCACAAAAGATAACGTGTCTGTGAAAGTGAATGCCGTTTGTTACTTCCGTGTTGTCGACGCGAATCTTGCGCTTTCGCAGGTACAAAATTATTTGTACGCTACTTCACAGCTCGCGCAGACGACTCTGCGAAGTTTGGTGGGACAATTTGAGTTGGACGAGATCCTGAGCGAGCGCGAAAAGGTAAATAGCAGATTGCAAGTGATCCTTGACCAGGATACGGAGGCCTGGGGTATCAAGGTAGCTAAGGTTGAAGTGAAGCAGGTGGATATTCCGGAGAATATGCAGCGTGCGATCGCGCGGCAGGCCGAAGCAGAGCGCGAGCGCCGAGCAAAAGTAATTCACGCGAGCGGAGAATTTGAGGCGTCGGCAAAATTGGCGGAAGCCGCGGCGGTGTTGCAGAGAGAACCGGCCGCGATTCAGTTGCGATATTTGCAGACGCTGACGGAAATTGGTGTGGAGAAAAATACGACGATTATTTTCCCGCTGCCGATTGATGTGCTTGGCGCGTGGATGAAATCACTGGCTGGTCAGACGCAGCCGAAGGAATTGCAAGGAAAATAAAATATGGCTGGATCGAAAAAAAGCGGCGGCGGGGATGTGGTGCTGGAGAGCCGCCACCTGGTGGGACTTTTTGTATTGATGGTGGCGATTTTCGGCGTGGTGTTCCTGCTCGGCTATGAGTTGGGACGCAACCAGTATGGCGATCAGGTGCGCGCGTCGAATTCGTCGTTGGAAGAAAGCTCCGGAGTGACGAAGCTGAATCCCAAAGCCAGTGCTTCGCAACCTGCTGCGCAACCGGTCCCGTCATCGAGCGCCGGGAAAAAGTCCGCGCCGGCTGCAAATCCGAAGGAGACGGCGTCAACTGTTGCGCCGGATGCAGCGAGTGGCCCGCCCGCGGATTACGATTTTTATAAATTGGGACAGCCGAATCAGCCGCCTGCGCATTTAGCGCCGCCGCCGAAAACTGTGGCGGCAAAGCCAGTGACGAAACCTGCGACGCCGACGATTTCTGTTACGAGTAAGACACCTGCGGCGTCTCCGGCGTCAACTGTGAAAGCGCAGCCAGCGCCGAGCAGCAAATCTCAGCCTGCGTCAATGAATGGCCCGCTAATTCCGCACGGATCGATATTGTTGCAAGTTTCCGCGATGACGAAGGAAAGCGACGCGCTGGCGATGGCGCAGCAGCTTCAACAGAAAAAGTTTCCTACGATTGTGATTCCGCCGGGCGCCGACAAGTTTTATCACGTGCAGGTTGGGCCATATTCGGATCCGAAGGCGGCTGATGCGGCGCGCGCGGCGCTGGAAAAAGCGGGATTCAAATCGATCGTAAAGCGCTGATGGCGAAGCCCAAGAAGGCTCGTGAAGTTTCCGGCCTAGTGCGCGAAAAATCTCCATTCCTCATGAGCAATTGGTTGCGGCTGGCGCTGTCGGCCGCTTCGGGATTTATTCTCGTTACCGCGTATCCGTCATTCCATTTTTATCCATGCGCGTGGATTTCACTGGTCATATTAATGATAGCGATTTCGGACGCGCGGCCGGGATTTGCGGCGCGATGCGGATTCGTTCACGGGCTGGCATTTTTCACGCCGACGCTTACATGGCTGTACGTCACATTCCGAATTCACGGTGGAGTTTCGCCGCTGATGTCGGGCGTGGCGCTGGGATTAATTGTGGCGGCGTCTTCAGTATTCCCGATGTTTTTTGGATGGGCGTTTGCGCGCGTGGCGCAGCGGAGTTTGTCGATGGCGTATTTGGCAGCGCCATTTGTGTGGGTGGCGCAGGAATTTGGCCGCACAAAGCTTCCGGGAATTGGATTCCCGTGGAATTTGCTGGGCTACGCATGGGCGCACAGTTTGGCGATCGCGCAACTTTCAACAATTGGCGGCGTGTGGCTGCTGAGTTTTCTCGGCGCGGCATACTGCGCGTTGATCGTTTGGGGAATTGGTGAGCGGATGCGCGGGCGCCGTGGACCGATTTTAATCGGCGTTGTGGCAGTCGCCGCGCTGATTCTGGTGATGATTTTCGGCGACCAGTGGGTTCCTTCGGCAACGCCGGATCACGTTGCGCGGCTAGTGCAATCAAATTTTCCGGAGCCGGAGAGTTTTCCTCCCGATTGGCTCGATACACACGCGTGGGAAATTGATCAGCTGGAACAGTTGAGCACCGCGCCGGACAAGAATGGAAATCCGCCTGGGTTGGTTGTGTGGTCGGAAGTGCCAGCGCCATTTTCGATGCAGGACCCAAAGTTTGCGGCGCGAGCGGCGACGATCGCGCGCGGCACACGTGACGGTTTTTTGGTGGGTGTGGTCGATTGGAAAGTTGCGCCGGGTGTTCCGTGGCGCGTTTACAACAGCGCTGCTTTGATTGACCCTAACGGCCGCGAAGTTTTTCTGTACGACAAAGTTCATCTGGTTCCGTTCTCGGAATATTTGCCATTTGGAAGTTGGTTTGCGTTCGTGCGGAAAATTACTTTGGATGTGGGAAATTTTCAGCCGGGTACGGAACGGAAAATCGGAACGCTCCCGGATGGAAAGCGCTTCGGCGTTTACATTTGTTACGAGGCAGTTTTTCCGGGCGAGGTGCGGGAATTCGCAGCGAACGGCGCAGAATTGTTGATTACCATCTCGAATGACGGATGGTTCGGACGCACGGCGGCGCCGGAACAGCATTTGGAAATGGCGCGTCTTCGTGCGATTGAGAATCGGCGCTGGATGATTCGTGCGACGAATAACGGACATACTGTTTCGGTTGATCCGTACGGCCGCGAAGTTGCCAGCATCCCGACGGATGTACGCGCGTCGCTGGATGCGCCGTATGCGTATCGCGATGACATGACTTTGTACACGCGCTGGGGCGATTGGCTGCCGTGGCTCAGTTTGCTCGCCGGGCTGGGATTTGTAATCATGGGATATTCCGCGCGCAGGGAAGCAGCGTAAGCTGAAGTTGGCGGGCAAGAATTATTCTTCGGGGAAAATTAGAAAATGTCAGCCGAACAAATTGAAGATTTACAGCAGCGCTACGCCGAGCTTAAGAGCCGCATCGCGCTCGTGCGGAGTTATCTTTGAGGTCGCCAAAGACAAAGCCCGCCTGATTGAGCTGGATACACTCGCCGCCGAACCGGAATTCTGGAACGATCAAGAACGCGCGCAGAAGGTAATGAAGGAACGCAAGACCGTCGAAGCACGCGTGCAGGCGGAAGCGAAGCTGCGCCGGCTGGGCGATGACCTGGAAACGTATCTGCATTTGGCGGAAGAAGAATCAAACGCAGCCGAGCGCGATAAGTTGCTGGCAGAAACTTCGCGCGAATTGGACCTGGGCGCGAAATTCGTTTCTGAAATTGAAACGACCACTCTGCTTTCCGGCGACAACGACGCGCTGAACGCGATTCTGACTGTGAAATCCGGCGCGGGCGGCACCGAATCGCAGGACTGGACGGCGATGCTGCTGCGGATGTACTTGCGATGGGCAGAGCGCCACGGATTTGTCGCGACGGTGATGGACTCAATGCCCGGCGAAGAGGCGGGAATTAAATCCGCAACGGTGCGCGTCGAGGGTGAAAACGCTTACGGCCTACTGAACACGGAGAGCGGAGTTCACCGACTTGTGCGAATTTCGCCGTTCGATCAAGCTGCGCGGCGGCACACTTCGTTCGCTTCTGTATTTGTGATTCCGGAAATTGATGACCGCATCGAAATTGACGTGAAGCCAGAGGAAATCCGAATTGACACCTTCCGCGCGGGCGGCGCCGGCGGCCAAAACGTAAATAAAGTTGAGACGGCGATTCGCATTACGCACATTCCTTCGGGAATTGTGGTGCAGTGCCAGAACGAACGCAGCCAGCACAAAAACCGCGAACTGGCGATGAAATTCCTGCGTTCGCGGCTATACGATTTGGAAGTTCAAAAGCGGCAGGAAGCCACGCGGAAGCTGGACGAATCGAAGATGCAGATCAGCTTCGGCAGCCAGATTCGATCATACGTGATGCAGCCGTACCAGATGGTGAAGGACCACCGCACGAAGTTTTCTGTCAGCGATCCGGAAAAAGTGCTGGACGGCGACCTGGATCCCTTCATTATGTCGTACCTTTTATTCCGGAAAACGGGCAGATTGGCGGCCGAAGATACCGGCGAGGATGAGGCAGAATAGTAGCCCGAAGGGAAATGGATTTCCACTTGAGGGGGATTCTGACCCCTCTGCGGCGCCCGTTCAGGTCCGAATTTCGACCATCCGGCGCTCCCGTAAGACATTTGGCCTCAATACGTTGACAGGTTTTGGGGTGCGTGCTACGGTTTCAGGGTTGAAGACATGCCAACTTGGGTTCTTCGGCACGACGATTGCTCTTTACACTCCCGAAGGAGACTGTCTTGATACAAGATAATCGACGCTATTTGTTTACCTCGGAGTCTGTCACCGAGGGCCATCCCGACAAGATTGCCGACCAGGTGTCGGACGCCGTATTGGACGCGGTGCTGGCGCAGGACCCCATGGGCCGCGTCGCATGCGAAACGCTGGTGACCACCGGACTCGTGATGATGGCCGGAGAAATCACCACGTCTGCGATCGTTGAATACTCCGACCTCGCGCGGCAAGTGATTCGCGAAGTTGGTTACGACCGCGCGAAGTATGGCTTTGATGCGGAGACTTGCGCGGTTATTTCATCTTTGAAGCGCCAATCGCCGGATATCGCCATGGGCGTGGACACGGGCGGCGCGGGCGATCAAGGATTAATGTTCGGCTATGCCTGCGATGAGACCGACGAGTTGATGCCGCTGCCAATTATGTTGGCGCACAAGTTGGCGCGACGCCTTTCTGAAGTTCGCAAGAGCGGTTTGGTTCCTTTCCTCCGTCCCGACGGAAAATCCCAAGTCACAATCGAATACGAAGGCGTGAAGCCGGTTCGCGTGGATTGCGTAGTAATTTCATCGCAGCACAGCGACGAAGTGAGCACCGGAAACTTGCGCGAAGAAATTCAGAAGCACGTGATCGATCACGTCGTTCCGAAAAATCTGGTGGATAAGAACACGAAATATCACATCAATCCGACCGGACGATTCGTGGTCGGCGGCCCAATGGGCGACGCTGGACTTACCGGACGAAAAATTATCGTGGACACTTACGGCGGATACAGCCGTCACGGTGGCGGCGCATTTTCCGGCAAAGATCCAACCAAAGTGGATCGCTCGGCTTGCTACATGGCGCGATACGTCGCGAAGAATGTGGTTGCCGCTGGACTTGCGCAGCACGTAGAAATTCAGTTGGCGTACGCTATCGGCGTTGCCGAACCGGTTTCCGTTATGGCCGACACATTTGGCACCGGAGTGATTCCCGACAGCCAAATCAAAGATGTGATTCGCGCGAATTTCAAACTGACTCCGCGCGCAATTATCGAAACGCTGAATCTGCGCCGCCCGATTTACCGTCAAACCGCTTCCTACGGACATTTCGGCCGCAATGAGGCTGGATTCTCGTGGGAAGTTACGGATCGCGCGGACGCACTGCGGCGTGACGCTGGAATTTCAACGCCAGCCGGCGCGGCCGTTACCGCGCAACGATAAAACGATAAGACGTTCACCACTTCGGCTGCGAACATGTGGCCCAATCGGAATTAATTTCAGGAATCAAAATACGAATTCAGGAGCATGCGCTTGTCAACTTCGACGCAAAAAATTAACGGGGACGTGAAAGATATTTCGCAAGCCGAAACAGGCAAGCGCAGAATTGAATGGGCAAATCAACAGATGCCCGTGCTGCAACTAATTCGCAAGCGATTCATTAAGGAACAGCCGCTGAAGGGCGTTCGCATGTCAGCTTGTTTGCACGTGACCAGCGAAACGGCGAATTTGGCAATCACGCTGCGCGACGGCGGCGCGGATGTTGTGTTGTGCGGATCGAATCCGCTTTCCACACAGGATGACGTGGCGGCTTCGCTGATCAAAGACTACGGCATTCCGACCTACGCCATCAAGGGCGAGGACAATCCGACTTATTACGCGCACATCAGCGCGGCGCTGGATCACAAGCCGCAAATTACGATGGACGACGGCGCGGATCTGGTCACGCAGCTTCTGACCAAGCGCACGGATTTGATTTCAAACGTAATCGGCGGCACGGAAGAAACTACTACCGGCGTGATTCGTCTTCGTGCGATGGCGAAAGACGGAACGCTGAAGTTTCCCGTGATCGCAGTGAACGACGCGCAAACAAAGCATTTCTTCGACAATCGCTACGGTACCGGACAATCCACGCTGGACGGAATTATTCGCGCGACGAATTTGCTTTTGGCGGGATTGAAATTGGTAATCGCCGGCTACGGATGGTGCGGACGCGGCGTTGCGATGCGCGCAAAGGGATTGGGCGCGGACGTAATCGTCACGGAAATTGATCCGACGCGCGCGATCGAAGCAGTGATGGACGGTTTCCGCGTAATGACCATGCACGAAGCCGCGAAAATCGGCGATATTTTCGTCACCGTTACGGGAAACAAGAGCGTTCTTTCCGGCGAGCATTTTGAAAAGATGAAGGACGGCGCGGTGATCTGCAATTCCGGCCACTTCAACGTGGAAATTGATATCCCGGCGCTTGAGAAAGTTTCCAGCGCGAAGCGGCAGGCGCGCCCGTTCGTCGACGAATACGGCCAAAAAGATGGCCGCAAAATTTATTTGCTCGGCGAAGGCCGCTTGATTAATTTGGCTGCGGCGGAAGGGCATCCCGCATCCGTGATGGATATGAGCTTCGCAAACCAGGCGCTTTCGGCGGAATACATGCTGAAGAATCACAAGGAACTGGGCCACAAAGTTTACGCCGTGCCGGAAAATATCGATAAGCACATCGCGAAACTGAAGCTGGAGTCAATGGGCGTGACAGATTGATAAGTTGACGCCGGAGCAGGAACATTATTTGGCGTCCTGGAATGAAGGCACGTAGGACGAAGCGCAATTAAAAGCTGAGATCGTTCTCGCGGCAGGCTTCGGAGCCTGCCGTTTCTTTTTGTGCGCGATCAGTGTTGAAATTGAAAAAGCTTCAGACACCTTGACACATTACGACAGTTGACCCGTGCTGCAAATTTCTGCAAAAGTGTTACTCTTACTTCCTGGAGAAAATGGTTCTCGCGGAATGATGCAAGACTGGGCTAACTGGGCACTCGATACAGCTAAATCGCGCGGCGCCACTTACGCTGACGTTCGCGTGATGGATATTCGTCATCGCGATCTTTCCACAAAAAATGGGCAGGTAGGAAATCTTTCTGAGAGCCAGTCTCTCGGACTTGGCGTTCGCGCGCTTGCGGGCGGCTCTTGGGGATTTGCGGCGACGGATCGTTTGACGCGAGAGGGAATTGCGGCGTGCGCTGCGGAGGCTGTTTCCATTGCGCGGGCATCGGCGCTGGCGAAAGTTCATGACGTTCACATGGTTCCTGAGCAGGCGTATGTGGACACCTGGCAAAATCCATTTGTAAAAGATCCGTTCCGCGTGCCGATGGAAATGCAGCTCGACTTGCTTTTGAAAGCCGACGCGGAAATGCGCAATGTGAAAGGCGTGACGCTCGCGGAAACGTCCATGGCGTTTCGCCGCATCGATCAACTATTTGCGTCCACGATTGGTTCGCGGATTCATCAGACGCGTGTGCAGTCCGGCGCGGGAATTGTGGCCACGACTTTTGCGGGCACGGAAATTCAGAAGCGTTCCTATCCAAATAGTTTTGGCGGCCAGCACATGCTCGCCGGATACGAACTTGTCGAATCGCTCGATTTAGTTGGGAACGCGCAGCGAGTCGGCGAAGAAGCTGTGGCGTTGCATAGCGCGATTCAGTGTACTGAAGGAACGAAGACAATTATTCTGGATAGCTCGCAACTTGGATTGCAGATTCATGAGTCCATCGGCCATCCGATTGAACTGGATCGCGTTCTGGGGATGGAAGCGAATTTTGCGGGCATGAGCTTTTTGACGCTCGAAAAATTGAACACGCTGAAATATGGGTCGGACATCGTGAACGTTGTCGCCGACGCGCGGCTCGCGCACGGTTCAGGACTCGGCACATTTGGATACGATGACGAAGGCGTGCCGGCGCAATGCACGGACATCATCAAGGACGGAATGTTCCGCGGATATCTTTCCAATCGCGAAACAGCGGCGTCCATCGGATTGAATCGCAGCGGCGGCACCATGCGCACGGAAAGCTGGAACCGCCTGCCGATTATTCGCATGACAAACATCAGCATTCATCCCGGCAAATGGAAATATGAAGATATGATTGCCGATACCGATGACGCGATTTACATGGAAACGAATCGCTCGTGGTCCATCGATGACCGCCGCTACCATTTCCAATTTTCCACGGAAATCGGCTGGGAAATAAAGGGCGGCAAAAAAGGCCGCATGATCAAGCATCCCAGCTACAGCGGCATCACCACGGAATTCTGGAATAGTTGCGATGCGATTTGCTCGCGCGATTACTGGACGCTCTGGGGCACTCCGAATTGCGGCAAGGGTCAGCCAATGCAGACGATGGGAACCGGGCACGGTGCGTCTCCAGCACGATTTAAGAATGTGCGGGTGGGAGTGGCGTTCGCGAAATAGTCATTTGAAGAAAATATTGATGAGCCCAGCGAAGAAAACTCGTCGCGTTACTACGGTGCGAAAATCCGCAACCGCGCGTGATGCCGTGCTTTCGCAATCGGAATTGCGCCGGATTGCGGAGCGTGTGTTCAAATTGAGCGAAGCCGACGAGACGGAAGTGATGATCGACGTCACTTCTGACGCGCTGACGCGTTTTGCGAATAACACGATTCACCAGAACGTCGCAGAACTTGGGCTGACTATTTCCGTTCGCACAGTATTTGACGGGCGTACCGCTCGCGCGACCACAAATCGCACGGATGACGCGTCGCTTGCGCAAGTTGTGGCGGCGTCATCCACAATTGCGAAGAGCCAAGCGCGAA
The DNA here is from genome assembly GCA_963778235.1 of uncultured Acidobacteriota bacterium. GTDB lineage: Bacteria > Acidobacteriota > Terriglobia > Acidiferrales > UBA7541 > DASTCZ01. The sequence continues at coordinate 58,440 of CAVZTQ010000006.1, forward strand.
TTCCGCACATGTTGCCGATGCCGGGCCAGCAGAAACCGGCGAGGGCATCGCGATTCTTCGATTCGACTGCTGAATTCACGCCACAAGATCGGGCTAAAGCTGTTGCGCGCGTCTGTGCTTCGGCAACAAAACGAAAACAAACCGTCGCAGGAATTTTCTCGAGCGGCGCGATGCAAACTGCGCTTGCCAATAGCCGCGGATTATTTTTGACGCACCAGCAAACCCGCGCGGAATTTTCCGTAACAGTTCTTGACGCGGACTCTTCTGGCTGGCAGAAAGCAAATTCGCCGGACGTTACGAAAGTATTTCCGGACGCGTTGGCCGACCGTGCAGGTGAAAAGTCTCGCGCAACAGCCAAGCCCAAAGAAGTTCCGCCGGGCCGATACACGGTAATTCTGGAACCCGCCGCAGTTCTCGATTTGGTGGGGTTCATGTTTTACGATTTCGCGGGAACCGCAATTCTGGATCAGCGCTCGTGCTTCAATAATCGCATCGGCAAAAAAGTGATGGGCGACAACATCACGATTTGGGATGACGTTTATCATCCATTGCAAACCGGCGCGCCATATGACGGCGAAGGAATTCCGCGGCAAAAAGTTTTGCTGGTCGATCGCGGCACTCCGAAAAATCTCGTGTATTCCCGCGCTACTGCGAAGCGCATGCCCGCGAACATGAAAGCGAAACCCACGGGCCACGGATTTCCTCTGCCTAATGAATACGGCGAAGCGCCAATGAATTTAGTTTTTGCCGGCGGCGAAACTTCGCTCGATAAAATGATTGCTTCGACGGACCGCGGAATTCTGGTCACGCGCCTCTGGTACATCCGCGAAGTGGATCCCTACGAAAAAGTTTTGACAGGAATGACGCGCGACGGAACGTTCCTAGTCGAAAATGGAAAACTGGCGGGCGGAATCCGAAATCTCCGTTTCAATCAGAGCGTGCTGGAAATGCTCACGAATGTTGAAGCGATGAGCCCGTCTGTGCGTGCGGCCGGGGAAGAATCATTTGAGATGGTCGTGCCCGCAATGAAAGTGAACAACTTCCACTTCAGCGAAGTTACGAAATTCTGAAGAGTCCCCGGGACGCGATCTCGCCGCGTCCGAGCGGACGTCAAGCCTGCCAAGTAAATCCGCATTGTTGGCACGTTGTCGGCTTGCGTCCCGCCAGCAACGCCAGCAGCCCCACTGGAAAAAAGCAAATCGCCACAATGATTACCCACACCGGATATCCGTTTCGGATGGTCATCGTCGCGCATTTCGGACAAGAAACATTCATCGTTATCTCCCCGACAAAATTGTCAGATCACTCGCAAAATCCACACGGCCATCAAGGCGAATACCGTCGCCGCCGATAACCACCTGCCCACTTGCGAAATAATTCTCGACGTTCCTGGAATGAAAAGCGCCAGCGGCCTCATGGTAATTTGAAAAACAAATAAGAAAGCCAGCGCGATCCCGGACGGATTCGCGATCCAAGCGGCTCGCAAATCAAAATGGGCCAGCGCCGCGAGCGCATGCGTAATCCCGCAACCGGGACAAGGAATTCCAAGTAACGCCTGCGCCAGGCAAATATGCGGGATTATATTCAACAAAGGAATCGCCGCGGCAATCAGCAACGCCGAAAACGCGCAGTTGAAATGAAATCGACGCTCTTCATCCGCGAAAAAGTACGCAAGAACCCACCGCGGAATAAATGTGATTTCCATTTGTCGAAGGGCGCGTTTTGAGCGCGATACCAATTAACACGCGATCACTCTGAATGCAACCATTAGAAATAGTCGGAAGGGAATTTAATCGGCGGAAGGTTCGGCAGGCGAAGCGCTGGACTTAAACTCCCCTCACGGAAATTAATCCAGCGCCGCGCCCGCGTTCCCGTAACGTTTCATCGAACAACAGTATAGGCGAACAAAAAGCGAATATCAAGTTAAATCTTTTGACTCAACTTTGCCGCGCGAATTGCGGGCACTTCCAACACGCGCACGCCGCTTGCCGGATTTTCCACCGACCACGCCAGTGCATCGACCATCTGCTCGCGCGTTACAAGGCCAAGCCGTTGCGCGGATTCGCGCGTCGACGGAATTATTCCGAAGATCCAGTACATCGGCACCAGCAAATATGGCCACCATCGGCCGGGCCCGAGCACATACCACGGACGCAGAAACGTTGCGTTCAATCCACTTGCGCGAATGCGTTGCTCGGCTTCTGTTCTCACCGCGATGTACGACTTCATAATTGGCGCGGGATGCGCGACGCTCACGTAGACAAAATGTTTTACGCCGGCATCGCGTGCCGCGGAAAGTCCGGCGAGCGCGGCGTTCAAATCAATCGCGCGGAATTGTTCGCCCTTGGAAGGATTCGGATGTGTGACGCCGACGAGTTGCACAAAAGTATCTGCGCTGGCTACGGACGCCGAGAACGATGCGGCGTCGCGAGGATCGCCAATTACAATTTTGCAATCCGGCGGAGCTTTGCGTTCCGATCCAGCGCGCACCAATGCGCGGACGCGATGTCCGCGCTTCACCAGTAACGCGATTAGCGCGCGGCCCATGAATCCGGTGCTGCCGGTAACAAAAACTTCGCGCGATTCCGACATGCGAAGAACCTCAGCGAAAATAGCCATCGCGGACGAGAATTTTGAAGCCAGGTTTGTTAACCCGAACTTGGATTCTGTGAAAGGTACCTTTATTGGATCCGTCGGGCGGAGCATATCCAATTGCGTACTGGTTGCGGAGCTGTTCTTCGATAGCACGCAGCGCAGCGTCGAGGCTGGTGTACTTGTCGATATGAAATGCGCTGCCACCCGTCTGCGAAGAAAGCTCTTTCAAATTGTACATTCCTATGCCAGCGGGGTCTTTGGGGTCAATGCCGAAGAAAATCGCATCCGCCTGTTGTGCTGATCGGGCCGCCTCTTTCAGTGTTCGTTGACTGCCTTCGTCTTCACCGTCCGTGAGCGCGATAATGGCCTTGCGGCCGGGGAGGTGGCTCAATTGCTCGGTAGATGCCATCTCTACAGCGTCATAAAGACGCGAACCGCCGTCGCCCCCGAGGGTAAGCATCACGCCACCTTGTACCGGCCTCCGATCCTCTACCGACATACTGTCGCGTCTGAGCTTATCGCCCAATTCCGGAACGTGGTCCAGCGCCTGCTCCAACTCCTGAGGTGAAGACGTGACCGTTTGCCACAAGCCTACAGCAGCGGCAAAACCGCCGAGCGTAGCGCGATCGCTCGGACGGAGCGTGCTCCGAAGAAACTGGCGCGCATCGTCGGTCTCCACGCTTAAACTGGTTTTCATGCTGAAGCTGACGTCGAACAGGAGCGCGACCGTCAGAGCTTGATCCGTCTGACGCGCAAAATGTGTAATTGGCTGAGGCCGGCCGTCCTCTATGATTGTGAAATCGTCCTGAGAAAGATTTGCGATGTAAGCTCCGGAGCGGTCCCGCACAGTGCAAAATACGTTGACGAGTTCGGTCTCTACACGAATGACCTTTGAAGGCGGCGCCTGTTCTCCTGGTGGCCGCGTCTGAGTGAACGCCAAAGCGGCGCAGCCGGCGAAAATGGCCAATGCTCGATAGGTAGGGCTGAATCGCAAGATATTGCGCATTTTCAGCAGAACCGGTCATCAAGTCAAGCCGTTGGAGCGCAGGAGACCGTTTGGAGCAGTACGTTGACATCCCGACGAATTCGTCACAGAATCCGCCCAACAATTGCTCCGAGAATATAATTACTCAGGTATTCGCGAAATATTTGCGGAGCAATTTGCTTCAAATCCAGAAAATAAACTTCAACCTTGCGGAGGAAATTTGATGAAGACTCGAATTGTGAGTGTTGCCGTGCTCGTATTTGCATTTGCCGCCGTGGCTGGCGCGCAAACAAAACAGAAGGGCACGCTGCACTGCGCCAAAGCGGATCCGTCGTATTCCGTTGATGTGACGGACCACGCGGGCCACGTCGTAATGCTTCAAAAGCTTGCTTGCACATGGACAACGCCTCTCGAAACGGCAGGCCTTAAGTCGGTGAACGCCGTCAACGTAGAAACTGACGACGCGACGTCGACGAAGATGACGGCCAACGGAAACCACGTCAGCACGTTGGACAACGGTGACAAATACTTCGTCAGCTATCACGGAACTAGCCCGATGAAAGACGGCAAACCAGGCGACGGATCGGGAACGTGGATGTACACCGGTGGAACCGGGAAGCTGAAGGGACTCAAAGGCAAAGGAACTTACACAATTAAATTCGCAGCCGACGGAACAGCAACTGCGGAAGTCACCGGTGAATACACGCTGCCAACTACAGCAGCCGCGCCTGCAAAACCAAAAACTAAGTAGCGTTGTAGAAGTTTAGTTTAAGCAGAAAAAATCAATCGCCGTAGGCTGCCTCAGGTATCGCGCTGCGCTCTGAAGTTCGGGGACGCTGAATGAAAAATCCTCGCAGGCGCTCGCGCAACTTGAGGCGGCCACGGAATAATCTGGTGCGCACGGCCTGAGGAGTCAGTCCCAACTGGGCCGCGGTTTCTTCGGTGGAAAGATTTCCTACGTCCCGCAGCAAGCACACGCAACGCAGCGAAGGGTCCAACTGTCCCAGCTCTTCGATTAATTTCTTTCGCAGTTCCGCGCGCGCATAAAACTGTTCGGGATTTTCGCGAGCCGAGCGCGGCTCGAGCGTTGTCCTCCCCGCTGCGTTGTCTCCCATCATTTCATCCAAACTTGTCCATCGGCTGTCACGGCGTCGGCGCAGCAAACTGATTGATTCGTTCGCGGCAATTTGCGTGATCCACGCGGCAAATCGGAAGCCGTCGCGAAACTGATCGAAGTGCGCGAAAGCCTTCAGCAAAGTTTGCTGGCGCACATCTTCGGCGTCGGCCATGTTGCCGGTAATGCGCAGAGCGATTCGGAAAACGGCCGCTTCGCAGGTGCCGGTGAGCGTGGTGAAGGCCTCGGCGTCTCCGCTGCGCGCGCGGGTGAAAAGGGAGATATCGTACGGTGCGATTGGAATGGTGGCAGTGGCCATAATTCCCCCAACGTGTAAAGGGCAGTCGTAGTACCAAGAGGCCGCTACAGTAAGTGTATTAGTATCAATAAGATACGGTATGCTGCGCGGCGCGACGTAGTGCCAAGTGGCCGTTTTTGGGTTTCGGCGTCCCAAAATCGGTCAGCGCCAAATTGGATGGAATTCCTCCGCGACGCCGGAAATCCCACGATATGGCATGAGCGCTGGTATCATTTGAGCATGTTGAAAATTGCTCATCGCGGGGCTTCGGCGCACGCCCCGGAGAATACTCTTGCGGCATTTCGGCTGGCTATGGAGATGGGCGCGAAATTCGTCGAGACGGATTTGCAACTTACGCGCGACGCGAAGATCGTTGCGATGCATGACGCAACTGTTGATCGCACAACGAATGGGCGCGGGCGCGTTTCAAAAATGTCGCTGGTTGAATTACGCGGACTCGATGCGGGTGTGAAATTTCTGAGCGTTGATGGGAAATCTTATAAAGGTGAGCGCGTGCCGACGCTCGACGAAATTTTGGAATTCGCGCGAACAGCGGACGTGACGTTTTATTTGGAGCTGAAGGAATCGCAGGGATGGGGATTTGAGCAGTCGTTGGTTGGCGCGCTGCGGCGTGCAGACGCAATGAATCGCGTTGTGGTGATTTCATTCGATGCGGACAAGTTGGCGACCGTTCGGCGGATAGAGCCTGAATTGGCGGCGGGATTTCTTTGTGAAAAGCCGTCAATCCAATTGATTGAAAAAGCGGTGGCGCTTGGCGTGAAACAATTTATGCCGCGTGCCGACAGAATTACGCCGGAAATAATTGCGGCGGCGCATGGAGCGAATTTGTTGGTGGTCGTGTGGACCGTGAATGAGATTGAAGATATGCGAACGGTGGTGTCGATGGGCGTGGATGGGATTATTTCGGATTATCCTGACCGGCTAAATGAGATTGCGGTTAGGTAGCACCGACACTCTTGTCGGTGCAGAGTATATCGGGAATTATTTCGTCAGCGCGCGAAATAGCCCGGCCAGTTGTTCTACCGTGAGTTCTTCGGCGCGTGCGGTAATTGAAATTCCGGCGTCGCGCAAAACTTCCGTCAAACTAAATTCTGGTGCTCCACTGGATGAATTTTTCCGCGATGGTTTCTTCTTTGCGAATTTTGCGCGCAAATTATTTACGAGCGTTTTGCGCTTTTGCGCGAAGCAGAGTTGCACGAATTCCATGAAGGCGGTCGCGTCGCGCATTTTCAAGTCGGCGCCAGCGCCGGGAAAATTCATCGTCACCAGCGCGGAATCAACTTTCGGCGGGGGCCGAAACGCGCCGGGCGGGATTCGGAATGTTATTTCTGGAGTCGAATAAAACTGAGTGGCCACGGAAAGGTATCCGTATTCGCGATGTTTGGGCGGAGACACCAATCGTTCGGCCACTTCGAGTTGCATTACTAGATGCGCGGACTTCGGGTGCCGCGGTAGCGCGAAAATGCGGTGCAGAATCGGCGAGGTGATGTAGTAGGGAATATTCCCGTAGATGCGGAATGGATTATCAGCTGCAAGTTGTGCGAGATCGGCGATCAGAACGTCAGATTCAACGATGGTGACGTTCGGCCATTCCGTGGCGCGTTCTCGGAGTCCGTGAGCTAGCTGTGCGTCGAGTTCGATTGCTATCACGCGCGTTGCGCGCTGCGCGAGGAATTCCGTCATTTCGCCGTGGCCTGCGCCTATTTCAATCCACGTGTCGCCGGCGTGGATTGGCAAACCTTCGGCAATACGTTTCCGCCAGGCGGGATCGCCTAGAAAGTTTTGGCCTATTGGAGCGGGAGGCATGGCGGAAGTCTAGCAATTTTTTGAGCGGTGTGTTGGATGATGTCGCTCAAGGCTGAGGGCCGATATCAATTGCCGAAAGGTTCTTGAACGTCAGTCCACTCGTCAGGCAGTACCCCAAACTCCCACTCGGCTTGGTAGAGAGCATCATCGAGGGTTTCGTGAAGTGTGTCGGTTCCGATGTGGTTTTCGCAGTTGTGCATCAGGTAATAGCCCGAGCCGTCTCCATACGTTGTAATTGTCAGCGACGTGAAGGGCGGGAAATCTCTCACAGTCTTCCCGTCAGAAAGAGTGTGCTCTGTGCGCCCCGGGCTCAGGTGATGGTCCTTCAGCGTGACCTTCTTGATCGTCATCATCTCCATGCTCGTCATAATCGCACGCTGCTAGCACGCTCGCAATACTCTATCCCGCAGAATTGACTGACCACTCGAGATACGAGCGGTCTTGACGGCGATTGCTCCGTCCAGTAACGTCGTGTCCGCAGACGGAATCGTCTGCAAATAAAAAAGATGCGAATACTTTTTGTAGCTTCAGAAGGATTGCCGTTTTCCAAAACGGGCGGCTTGGCCGATGTGATCGAATCGTTGCCGAAGGCGCTTGTTGAAATGGGAAATGAAGTTGCCGTCGTGCTGCCGCGATATCGCGGCACGCGCGCGGCGACCGTTGTGATGCCGAGTATGACGATTCCTACCGGCGAGGGTTTGCGTTTTCCGGCGGTAGCCGACGGAACGGTGATTGCCGGAGTGAGATATTTTTTTGTGGACGACCCGGAATATTTTAATCGCGATCAATTGTATGGCGAGCAGGGCAAAGATTATCCGGATAACGCCGAGCGATTCGGCGAATTTTGCCGCGTAGCCGTGGAAATTGCGAAGCATATTTGGCCCCCGGATGTAATTCACTGTCACGATTGGCAAACCGCGCTGGTTCCCCTTCTGCTGCGTACGCTTTACGCAACGGATCCGCTAGTGAAATCGATTCCGGTTGTCTTCACGATTCACAACATGGGATATCACGGACAATTTCCGCGCACCGTTTTGAGCGAATTGGGATTGCCGGAAACTTTGTTCCGTATGGACGCGCTGGAATTTTTCGGCAAAGTAAATTTCCTGAAAGCGGGAATCATTTTTTCAGATTTTCTAACGACTGTGAGCAAGCGCTATGCCGAGGAAATTCAGACTGCCGAATACGGACACGGACTCGACGGCGTCGTAAAGAATCGCGCGGCGCAGTTGCGCGGAATTTTAAACGGCGCGGATTATTCGATTTGGAGTCCGGAAACTGATCCGCTTATTGCAGCGCGCTATTCCGCGAAGGATTTTACCGGCAAGAAGTTCTGTAAGAAAGATCTGCTGGAGCAATTTAAGTTGGACGCGACGGACCTGCAGCGTCCGGTGATTGGAATTGTTTCGCGATTTGCCGCGCAAAAGGGTTTTGATTTAATCGAAGAAATTGCCGACGATCTGGTGAAGGATGGCGCTGCAATTGTGGCGTTGGGAAATGGCGAGCCGAGATACGAAACTTTGTTCCGCGAACTGGTCGGGAAATATCCGCGTCAAGTGGGTGTGAAAATAGCGTATGACAATGCGCTGGCGCACAAAATCGAAGCGGGCGCGGACATGTTCTTGATGCCGTCGCGCTACGAGCCGTGCGGACTGAATCAGATGTATAGCTTGCGCTACGGCACAGTGCCGATTGTGCGCGCAACCGGCGGATTGGACGATACAATTGAGCAGTACGATGCCAAGTCGGGCAAGGGCACGGGATTTAAATTTACCGAACACACCGCGCAAGCGTTTTTGAATGCGGTGCGGCAAGCGCTAACGGTTTACAAGACTCCGCAGGCGTGGCAGAAATTGCAAATTGTCGGAATGGCGAAGGATTATTCCTGGCGCGTTTCGGCAGCGGAATATGTGCAGGTTTATGAAGGCGCGCGGAAGGCTCGAATCCTTCCGGTAGCGTCTACATCTAATTCAGTGATAAAACGTGACGCGGCCCCAGTGGCCGATTCCAAAGGGAAGGGAACCCATGTCTGAGAATGTTACCAATGTGACCGACGCCACATTTCAAAGCGAAGTGATTGAGGCGAGCAAAACGCAACCTGTGATGGTGGATTTCTGGGCGTCGTGGTGCCGTCCGTGCCTGATGCTGGCGCCGACCGTAGCCGAAATTGCGACCGAAAATGTGGGCAAGTTGAAAGTGATGAAAATGAACGTCGACGAGAATGTGAATACGCCCGGACAATTTAACGTCCGCGGAATTCCGGCGCTGTTGCTCTTCAAGGGCGGACAGTTGGCCGAACAGATTGTCGGCAACGTGCCGAAAGACAATATTACGAAGGCGCTAGCGCGCCACCTCGCGTAAATCCACTTCCGTGACTAAATCAGAATCCGTGGTGGCGTCGTCAGCAAAACTGAGGCGCTGCCACTGGGCGAAAAGCGATCTGATGATCGCCTATCACGATGCCGAATGGGGAGTGCCGCTGCACGACGATCTTGGACTTTTCGAGTTTCTAATTCTCGAAGGGCATCAAGCCGGCCTCAGTTGGGAAATAGTTCTTCGTAAACGGGAAGCGTATCGCGCCGCCTTCGATGGATTTGATCCGGTGCGCATCGCGAAATATGATGCGAAGAAAATTCGTGCGCTTCTGCAAAACGCTGGACTTGTCCGCAACAAACTAAAAATGCGCGCAGCGGTTGAAAACGCCCGTGCGTTCCTCGAACTTCAGCGCGAGTTCGGTTCCTTTGATAAATTCCTCTGGCAATTTGTGGACGGTGAGCCGCGCGTAAATCGTCGACGCGCTGGCGGGCCGATTCCTGCGACAACGCCCGAATCAGATGCGTTGAACATCGCACTGAAAAAAAGAGGATTCCGATTTGTTGGCTCAACAATTTGTTATGCGATGATGCAGGCAGTTGGGATGGTGAATGATCACGCCGTGGAATGTTTTCGGTTTGCGCAGGTGAGTGAGAAGCCTGTCCGGCGCATGGGCGTGAGGGTCACCCGATAGCAAGTTTCACCAAATGATCCAGTTTCTCGCAAGCGATATTGGGGGGATTTCGAGTGCCGGGAATCTTTCCGAATACTGCACGCAACTGGTCCTCACGCAGTTGAGGGGGATTATTTAGCTCGATGAATTCCGCTTGGGTGACAAGAAAAACGGGCGAAGTGGTGATCCGCCGACGGTAGGTCTTATCCCACAATCGTATTGCTCGAATGAAGTCGCCCGTGGCTGCTACTCGCCTCTTGATTTTTGAAGGTGGGTCGCGGTTAGTGAATTCGTATGGCTTCGGGAGATTTCCTTCCACGAAACAATTGCTTGGTACCGGTTGGCCCTTCTCCGTGTACCATAAAGCGGCCTCGTAGGGCGACGAGAAGCGTTTAATAACTTTGAGCACTGCCACCAGCCGCCAGCCGCTTTTGGCGTCATCAAGGTACTTGTCCTTCACTGTTAAGTACGCGATCCGATCACCAACTTCCACTCGGGGTGCGAAATTCCGGCCTCTGCACGTCGCCGTTATCGATGGGAAAGCTGATTCAAAATCTGGCTCCCGGCGACAAGACCCATCTATAAATGGCTGAAAAGCATGTCGCCGAATCGCTTCGCGGCCATCGCGGTTCTTGACGAGCGGTCGATACGTTACCAGAAAGCAGGTACTCATGATTTCCAAATCCTCCGATCCCAGTTACAGATTTCTCGGACCAGTTAGGGTCCAAATCCCAATCACTTCGGAATCATCCCCATCGTCCCGAGCCACTTCTCCACCAGCAGTGGCCATTCCGTTATCGGAAATTCCGTGCGCCGCAAACCAAACGCATGGCCGCCATGCGGATACAAATGCATCTCTACGGGAACTTTAGCGTTCTTCAGAGCAATGTAATAAACGAGAGAGTTCTGTACGGAATCCACCGGATCATCTTCCGCTTGCACAATAAACGTCGGTGAAGTCTCGCTGGTGACAGGAACGTACGGATTCAACTGAAAAGGTTTACCGGCAGACGTATTTTCCATCATGTGTCCCGGATATAGCGCCACCGCAAAATCGGGGCGGCAACTTTCTTTGTCGGCGGCGTCGACAGGCTGATACAAACGCCGCTCATAATTTGTGCTGATCGCAGCCACTAAGTGCCCGCCCGCCGAAAATCCAAGCACTCCGATTTTGTGGGGATCGATGTGCCATTCCGCCGCGTGCAGACGCACCAGCCCGATCGTCCTCTGCGCATCTTCCAAGGCCATCGGCGATCTCGGATACGCGCCCGATTTCGGAGTTAAGCTGGCGCCGGTTAGGGTGGCGCCCGGGACGCGATACTTCAGCAACACGCAGGTGATTCCTTTGGACGTCAGCCAATCGCAGACTTCAGTGCCCTCAAGATCGATGGCCAGAACTGAATAGCCTCCGCCGGGAAAAACAACGACCGCCGCGCCGGTATTATTTTCCTTCGGCGAATAGACCGTGATCGTCGGGTGGGAAACTTTAGCCACGTAAACCCACGGCCTTCCGGCCACCGGTTTCGTCACCGTCCCCGTTTCGTTTTCCGGTTTGGCGACAGGATGCGCATCGGGCACTTTTCCCGGCCAGATCGAAATTTGAGTATGGCCCGGAGATGGCTGCCACTCAGTTGTTTGCGCGCTAATGCCAACACTCGCAAACGCAGCAGCGAAAACAAATATGAAAAGTTTCATGTCAATCCTCGCAGCTTCATATAGTCCTCCAGCGACGGAAGCTACTTATCGGAAACTGCGAAGGGTGGTCGAAAGCGTAACTGTCCATTAAAGCGCTAATCGGAAACGGATCCGCCGCCGACACTTCGGTGGTGTCTTATTTTGAATTTTCGCGAGGACGGCCGAAGAATAAGACATAGCCGTCCGCATCTTTCAACTCGAATCCACGCAGGCCGTCGCTGGTATCTTTTGGCGGCTCGGAAAAAATCACACCGCGCGACATGAACTCGGCGGCTAGTGCATCAGGATCGGGCACACTAATGTACGCATCCCACCGCGCCGCATGATCGCCGCGCGTGGGGTTGGGCACCGCGTCCGTCCCAACATCCTTGACCATGAGCATCGCGGCATCGCGGCAAAGGATCGCAAAAAACGGATCAGTAGCCCATTCGGCATTCTGGTACGTAACATCGAAGCCAAGCTTATCGCGATAAAAGGCAACAGCATCCGGGGCGTTGCGCACAATAAAAAATGGTACGATGCCGTTTAGTTTCGGCCGTGGCATGAAGGCCCTCCTTGAAAAACACGCTAAGTGCACTCCGGTCCGAGTGACATGCCTGGTAGCTTCCGAGGCAATGGCCAATGCCTACCTTCGCCGGACTCTGCTGATGTGCGGATTATGCTTAGGCTGATCTTAGATTTCAAACCGAGACGCCGCCAACACTTCACCCCGCTTGCGTTCGATATTAACGGCGCGTAGGATTATACTTCCGCGAATTTTGAAGGCTTAAGCTTCTCTTAGATAGAGAGTGGGCAGTGTGCGGCCTGAAAGCGGAAATGAACAGAGGATTGGCGATAGAAAAACAAATGGCCAGAGCAATCATAATTGTTGGCGCGCAGTGGGGTGACGAAGGCAAGGGCAAGGTGGTGGACTATCTTGCAAGCTCGTTTGATATCACCGCGCGATTTGCGGGCGGCCACAACGCCGGACACACCGTTATTTTCGGCGATCATAAATTTGTGCTGCAATTAATTCCGTGCGGAATTTTGCGCGCGGGAAAACATGCGGTGATTGGCTCGGGAACAGTTGTGGATCCTACCGCGCTGATTTCTGAAATCGATATGCTCGCGAAAGCGGGCATCGATGTTGCCGGCCGGCTGCACGTCAGCGATCGCGCTCACCTGATATTTCCTTATCACCGGCAAATGGACAAAGCGTCGGAAGCGGCTCGTGGCGACGGGGAAAATCGGCACGACGGCGCGTGGAATTGGTCCCGCGTACGAAGACAAAATGACGCGCCAGGGTTTGCGCATGTGCGATCTGATGGACGCGGAAGTTTTTCGCGCGCGGATTGCCAGCGTGATCGCGCGAAAAGAATGCGATTTCTCGCGCAGCGTATGGAGTGGAACTGGAAACCGCGGGACTGCTCGAAGAATCGTTGCGTCAGGCGGAACGGCTGCGTCCATTTGTTACGGATACGTCGGCATATTTGAATCACGCGCTGGACGCGAGTCGCTCCGTGCTGTTTGAAGGCGCGCAGGGAACGATGTTGGATATCGATCACGGAACATATCCGTTCGTCACTTCATCGAGCGCAACTTCCGGCGGAGCGTGTACGGGAACTGGAGTGCCTCCCACACGAATGACGGGAGTTGTTGGCGTAACGAAGGCGTACACGACGCGCGTTGGCAGCGGACCATTTCCCACGGAGATGCCGGACATTGAAGCGAAAGAAGTTCGCGATCGCGGAAATGAATATGGCGCGGTGACGGGGCGTCCTCGGCGCTGCGGCTGGCTGGATTTGGTGATGCTGCGATACGCGGTGATGATCAACGGAATTGGCTCGATGGTGGTGACCAAGCTGGACGTGTTCGACACGCAAAAAGAGATTCAAGTTTGCGTGGGCTACAAATACAAGGGAACTCCGGTGAAAGAAATGCCTGCGGAAGTTGGAAAATTTGCGGCGCTCGAACCGGAATACAAAACGTTGCGCGGATGGCAGAGTCCGACATTTGGATTGCGCGAAGAATCGAAGCTGCCGCAGCTGGCGCGCGATTATCATGAAATTTATTTCGGATGAAATCGGCATGGAAGTGGGAATGATTTCCACCGGGCCGGAACGCGACGCCACGATGGTTCGCGGCGGATCGAAATTGGAAAAGTGGCTGCGCGATTAAATAGAAACTCCCCGGAAACTCACATGCTGTCATTCCCTGAAGCGCGGCGAAAAGTAATTGAAGTGGTAACGGCGCTTTCGCGCGAACGCGCCGTGACTCCGTCGACTGAACACGTCGCTCTGGATGCCGCCCTTGGCCGCGTGCTTGCCGCGCCGGTGAATGCGGACCGCGATTACCCTCCTTTCAATCGTTCGACTCGAGATGGATATGCCGTTCGCGCCGCGGACTTACGCGAATCTGGCGCTAGCGCTCCAGCTCGTTGGCGAAATCGCGCTGGGCAACGTTTTTCCAGAACAATTCAATCTGGCGAATGCGTGCAGATAATGACTGGCGCTGCTCCGCCCGATGGCGCGGATGCGGTGGAGATGATTGAGTACACGCGTGCGGAGCAAATCTGGCGGCGATAGACGCGCGTACATTTTGATCGCACCGCGAAGGCCGGACAAAATATTGTGCCGCGGGGAAGTGAAGCGCGCGCGGGACAAACTTTCTTGCGCGCCGGCGCTCGTCTCGGATACGTCGAGCTTTCGCTTGCCGCGCAAGTCGGATGCGTGCGGCCGGAAGTGTGGGCGCGTCCGCGAATTGGAATACTTTCTACCGGAGATGAAGTGATCAACGCCGCGGAAACTCCGGGGCCGTTGCAAATTCGCAACGGAAATAGTTTTTCGCTCGCGGCGCAAGTGGAATCGGCTGGCGCGGAAGCAGTTTTGCTGGGCAACGCGCCGGATGAAGCCGGCGAACTGAAGCGGCGCATCGCAGAAGGGCTGAAGCTCGACGCGCTGGTGCTTTCGGGCGGCGTTTCCGCCGGCAAGTACGATTTGGTGGAAGATGTGCTCGCGGAGTTGGGCGCGGAAATTTATTTTGATCGCGTGAGCGATTCGCCCGGGAAGCCGGCGGTGTTTGGCCAATGCGTGGGCAAGCCGGTTTTTGGATTGCCGGGGAATCCGGTTTCGACGATGGTGACGTTTGAACTTTTCGTTCTGCCCGCGCTGGATATTTTGAGCGGCACCGAAGCGCGTCCGTTGCCGTTGCTACGCGCGAAACTTGGCGCGCAATTGAGAGAGAAGCCTGCGCTCGCGCATTTTCTGCCGGCGCGAATTGAATGGACGGGCGGCGAACCAGTCGTCACCAATGTTCGCTGGCAAGGGTCGGGCGATGTGGTAGCGCTGGCGGATACGAATTGTTTTCTTGTGGTGCATGAGAGCAAACTGGATTGGGAAGTTGGCGAATGGATTGACGTGATGCCGCGGCGCGGAGCGTTGTAGGCAATTTTCGGAATAACGAATGGCGCGACTCACTCACTACGGCAAAACCGGAAAAGTCGCGATGGTGGACGTCACGTCGAAAGCAGTGACGGCGCGCACGGCTGTGGCGCATGGATTTATTCAGATTGCGCGCGGCGCGCTAGCGAAAATCCGCCGCATGGAAACGCCGAAAGGGAATCCGTTGGAGATCGCGCGGATCGCCGGAATTGCCGCGGCCAAGCGCACGTCCGAGTGGATACCACTTTGTCACCCGCTGCCGCTCACTCACATTGATGTGACCACTCGCCTATGCCAAAATGGAGTGGAGATTACTTCGCGCGCGACGGCTACGGCGCAAACCGGCGTCGAAATGGAAGCGCTTGTGGCTGTCTCCGCTGCCGCACTGACGATCTACGACATGTGCAAGGCCCTCGATAAGAGCATGGAAATAACCGGGATTTATTTGACGGAAAAGCGCGGCGGAAAAAGTGGAGATTATTTGCGTCGCGTCCCGATCCAAAAAGCGGCCGAAAACGAAGCCCGAAAAATAAAAAGAAATGAACGCAGCCAAAAATATTCGCGTGCTGGTCGTGGACGATAATCCACTGGTGCGCGCGCCTTGTTGTGGAAGGCCTCGCCGGACTCGGCGAAATTATTTCCGCGCCGGATGGCGCCGACGCGTTGCTGAAAGTAATTGACGACCCGCCCGATTTGGTAATCACCGATTACCGAATGCCGGGACTGGACGGCCGCCAGCTATTTGAAAAATTGCGCGCGCGCGAGCAAACGCGGCACATTCCATTCATATTTTTGGCCAGCCGAGGCGACATCGAAGAAAAATTGCGTCCGCTCGTCGAAGGCGTCGAAGACTTTGTTCCGAAGCCGTTTTTCATTAAGGATTTGACCGGCCGCACGAAAAAAGTTGTCGACCGTTTGCGGCTGGAGAAAATGCAGAAGAAGGCGGCGCGTCCCGGCGTGATTGAAGGGCGGCTGGAAGAATTGGGCATCACGGATTTGATGCAGTCGCTGGAGATGGGCCAGAAATCCTGCCGGCTGGCGGTGCGCCGCGGCGCAGAAAATTGCGAAATGTTTTTTGTGTGCGGGACAGATTAAACATGCGCGGAACGGTGCCGTCGAAGGCGAAGACGCCGTGTATCCCGTGGTGCAATGGACCGAAGGCGAATTTGAAATTGATTTTACGGGCACGAGCGATCAGACGACGATCACTCGCGGAACGACCGGCCTGCTGATGGAATCAATGCGGTTGATGGACGAGGCGAATAGCCGCGTCGAAAGTTAGTTCGCAAAAGTATGGCTTCCGCTATGCGCGTTGCAATCCTAACAATTAGTGATTCATCCTTTCGCGGAGAGCGGCCCGAACGTTGGCGGCCCTTCTGTGCGCGAGCGTTGCGTGAATTTGGGATGGCAAGTTGCGAGCGAAGCGGTTCTTCCAGATGAGCGCGCGAAAATTTCTTCTGCACTAAAATCAATCGCCGATTCCGGCGACGTGCGGATTTAATTTTGACGACAGGTGGAACAGGACTCGGTCCGCGAGACGTTACGCCGGAAGCTACTGCGGAGATTTGCGAACGAATTGTGCCGGGACTTGCGGAACTGATGCGCGAGCGCGGCAGGCAATCCACTCCGCGTGCAGCGCTTTCGCGGGCGATTGTTGGAACGCGCGGAACCACGCTGATTGTGAATCTGCCGGGCAGTCCGAAGGGTGCGGTGGAATCACTGAATGCGATTGCGGATTTGTTGCCGCACGCCTCGGAAGTTATGCGCGGCGCGCGGCATGATTGAGAATTTTGAGTTCGCGCGCGCGAACTACATCCTTGAATAACTGCACATCGCTGCGGTATTCAAAATCATATTATCCTTGCCGGAAAAATTGTATGTCGTGTGAAATTCAATTCCCGCGTCGGTCAGCACGTAAACGGTGGTCGGAAACGTTAGTGTCTTGTGATCGCCCGTCACATAAGTAACCGGCATCGAGATTGTTTTTCCGTTCGCGTCTGTCCCTGTGTACGTCTTCGCTGCAAATTCCATGGTCGCAAGGCAGGACGGTATGTGAACTGCGTCCGGCACAAGTTTCCATTTCCCGAGCAAAACATTCGACGGATCGAAACTTCCGCTCCCGCCGCAGGCCGCGAGAACGCAGAACAACAAAATTACGGTGACGCTCACAATTTTCTTCACTCGAATCTCCTCGTCGTGTCGCGAATTACTGCCTGACGTACGTGCATAGTAGAGCTGTGTCCATCACCATCTTGTCCTTGGTGGAAAAAACGTACGACGTGTGTCCGCCGGTGCCGATCACATATTCGGTCGTCGGAAAAACTCCAGCTTGCGTCGCCGAATAACTCGCAGGTTCGGTCGCAGGCTTGCCGGCGTAGACCATCGTTTGTGCAGTCGCGGTAAATTCGATCGTTGAAGCGCAATAGGGACTCGTGGCCACACCCTCCGTCGAACCAACCTTCCACTTTCCGATTAGCGGATTTGATGGTTGGGCGCTACCGCACCCCGCAATGACTGAAATAAGCAGAATTGTCGTGACGCTTGCAAGCTTCTTCACTCGTATCACCCAATGATGCGGAAATTTTCCTCTAGTCCAGGCGAGTCGCGCTCGCGAGTTCGATAAATGGAGGGGAAGAATGGCGTGAGCATACACGCTTGCGGCGGTTCGCGGTGATTTATTCGTGCGGCGGCTTGTCGGCGGTTTACTGTGAGCCTATTTCACCGCCACAGCCAGTGTGTCGTGATGCAACCGGATGAGCCCACGCAGATAAGGGCCGATGTCCGCGGCCGACTCGAATCCCGCGGTTTTCGCCGCCGCAGCTTGCGCTTCGGGAGTAACGTCCGCACTTTCCGCGTAGTGCTTCAAATTCCGAAATACTCCAATCGTGAAAATATCGAACGCCGCGCCCTGATCGCGTACAAAAATAAAATTTGTGGGCTGGCCAAGCGCTGAGGAATATGCGTTTTCCATTTCGCGTTCGTGATAAAGGTCGGCGCGCTTGTCGGGAAGTGACTCAAACATTTCCACATGAAAGAATGCGCCTTCCGCGAAAGCTTTGCGCAGCGCTTCCAGAGGCGGCCCGTAAACGAAAATGTCTTCTTCCCACGCAATATCGTCATGAATTTTGTTTGCGACGCCCGCAGTTCTGATCGTGCGATCGCGAGGCTCAACACGCGCGGCGGAATAATAGGTTTCGTAACTCCGCATCGGCACGAGACGCATCAGATCCCAGCGGTCGCCCTGACTGTGACGCATCCAGAGCGCAGGCTCGTCGCCGGCTTGCTGATCGATCGCAGCTTTCTGTTTGAAGAGGTCGACCAGTTCGACAAACTTTCCCGGAGTCGCCTGAATCAGTTCCGCGCGATAGAGATAATGTTGCTGCTGTTGCGCGGAAGCAGCAAGCGGCGCGAGCAGTATCGCGAAAAACGCCGCGCCGCGCAGAAAGGTTTTCGTGTAAAACGCAGAACGCAATTTCATAATTCCTCCGGATTCGCTGCGCAGCATACACCACGGCACGCGGCAGCGAACAGTTCTCTTGACGCCTGTGGTAGGATGTTTCGCGTTGGAAGTAAACGGAGCAGGCGTAACGAAATGCCACAAGAATACATTCCGGTAATTATTTTTGCGCTGATGGCCGCCGCGGTTCCGGGCGTCACACTGGTGCTATTCAGGCTGATCCGTCCAACGTCAACCTCCGCGGGCGCGAAATTGCAGCCCTACGAGTGCGGAATTCCTGCGGAAAGCGACGCGCGCGCGAGATATTCCGTGCGTTTCTACATCGTCGCAATCTTATTTGTTATTTTCGACGTAGAAACAATTTTCTTGTTTCCGTGGGCGCTGTTTTTTTTCCACGCGCGGCCAATCGAAGGCACCAACTACGCGCTGCTTGCGATGGCCTCAATGTTCACATTCCTGGGCATCTTGATTGCCGGATATGTTTGGCTGTATCGCAAAGGTGCGCTTGAGTGGGTGTAGATTTTGCCAGTGGTTTTGCCCGCCGGATTCAAATTTTCAGAGAAGATTTAATTGGCTATTTTTTTCAGAATTCGTTGCGCAGTTGTGTCCTGTGTGTTAGAAAATACATCGTCTAAATTTCAGTTGCTGGACTTGTGTGCAGATTTGGAAGTAGTTGCGCGTAGCAGCTAGTCTGAACCCTGGAAACATGCCCAACGAGACCGACGACAAGCAGCCCCCTGTAAACGCGCCCGGCGATAAGCCGGCGGCTGATTCAACAACGCCTGCCGCGAAGCCAACCGCGCCCGCATCTGTGACGCCAGCTGCCGCCGCACCTCCGAAACCACCGGCCCCTGCCGGTGCTGCGCCTCCGACTCCTCCCGCCGCAAAGCCCTCGGCACCTGCTTCTGGTGCTCCTGCGGCTGCGGGACCGCCCAAACCCCCAGCGCCGCCGAAGGAAGCTCCCCCAAAACCAGAGCCGCTCGATAACGATTTGGTGAAGCGCTATAAATCTCGCTTTGGCGAGGGAATTCGCGAAGCGTGGATTGATCGCAAGCAATCGATTTTGGTGGTGGATGCCGCGCAGTATTCAGAAATTGCGCGCTACACACGCGACGAAGAAAAATTTAATTTGCTCGCGGATTTGACGGCTGTCGACTGGCCGCGCCGCGAAAAGCGTTTTGATGTGGTGCTGAATTTGTACTCGTTCGCAAAAAATGAACGGCTGCGAATCAAGGTTCACGTCGCCGAGAAAGAACAGATTCCGAGTGTCGCGAGCATCTGGTCCACGGCGAATTGGCTGGAACGCGAAGTTTGGGACATGTTCGGAATTGTTTTTAGCGGACATCCCAATTTGACGCGTATTTTGCTGCCCGATGAATGGCAGGGATTCCCGCTGCGCAAGGATTACGACATCTTGACGCAGGATACCGCATGGATTCGCGAGAATTTGGGAATTGAGAGCGGTCAATAGTTAATGAGCGACTTCTAAAAACCGACGGACGCGAGATCGACCCTGTGCTGGATCACAGCGTCGACGTTGAGACGACTGTTCTCGGCGCGGACGAAATCATCATTAACATGGGCCCGCAGCATCCTTCCACGCACGGAGTTTTGCGCGTGAAGTTGAAGCTGGACGGCGAAAAAGTTGTCGGCTCGGAATGCATCATCGGATATTTGCATCGCGGCGTTGAAAAAATTGCCGAGCACCGCACCTACACGCAGTTCGCTCCCTATGTTGACCGCATGGATTATGTCGCGGCCGTCTCCAATGGACTGGGCTACTGCGAAGCGGTCGAAAAGTTGATGGGAGTAGAAGCTCCCGTGCGGGCGCGCGTGATTCGCGTAATTCTTACGGAGTTGCAGCGCATCGCGTCGCATCTTGTTTGGCTAGGGACGCACGCGCTGGATATTGGCGCGCTCACTCCCGTGTTTTACTGCTTCCGTGAACGCGAAGAAATTCTGAAAATTTTTGAGAAGTATTGCGGCGCCCGTTTGACGACGCATGCTTTCCGCATCGGCGGACTGCAATACGAAGCGTACGACGAGCTGGAAGCCGATACGAGCGCTTCTGCAAGGATTTCGAAACAAAAGTGGATGAGTATGAGACGCTGCTCACGGAAAATCGCATTTGGATCGGCCGCACCAAAGGCATTGGCGTAATCACCGCGGAAGATGCAATCGCGATTGGCGCCACCGGCCCCGTAATTCGCGCCAGCGGCGTCGAATGGGACATTCGTAAGGCCGCGCCGTACGCCGCCTACGATCAATACAAGTTTGATATTCCGACGGGCAAGAACGGCGACACCTACGACCGGTATCTGGTGCGCATGGAAGAAATGCGCCAGTCGTCGCGCATTTGTTTGCAGGCGATTCAGAATATTCCCACCGGCCCGATCATGGCGCGCATCGGAAAAGTTTTGAAGCCGCCGCCGGGCGAGGTGTATCACGCGATTGAAGCGCCGAAGGGTGAACTGGGCTACTACATTATCAGCGATGGCACCACGCAGCCCTATCGCGTCCGGATTCGTCCGCCATCGTTCGTGAATTTGCAGGCGTTCGACACGATGGTAAAAGGCCACTTGGTAGCCGACGTAGTAGCGATCATCGGAACTTTGGATATCGTATTAGGCGAAGTAGACCGGTAGAAGCAGTCGTCACAAGTGGTTCGCTTTGGGTAGTTGGTGTGTAACAGGGCACGACTTCAGTCGTGCCATACCGTCGGGAAAGAAAGGGGTTTTAACCTGGTCATAAGGGATTAGAAAGAACGGAGCACTCGAAAATAAATGTTGCAAACGCTCTACATGTTTTTCAAGCCGCACTGTGGCCGCTGCTTTACGCGCTGGTGATCGTGGCCGTGTTGCCGCTCTGGCGGGCTACGTCGTGCTGCTTGAACGAAAAGTCATGGCCGATATGCAAGCGCGCCTCGGGCCGATGCGCGTCGGTCCGCACGGATTGCTGCAGCCGATTGCCGACGCCGTGAAGTTGCTGATGAAGGAAGACATTATTCCCGAAAGCGCCGACAAGTGGATTTTCTGGCTGGCCCCGCTGCTTTCCGTGACAGCGGGAATGGTCGCCATGGCCGCGCTGCCGTTCGGTCCCGTTTTCCAAATTGCGAATTTAAATGTTGGCCTGCTGTTTATTCTCGGCGTCGGCTCGATGGGAATTTACGGAATTGTGCTCGGCGGATGGGCGTCGAACAGCCACTACTCATTGTTAGGCGCGCTTCGAAGCGCGGCGCAACTCGTAAGTTACGAAACCGCAGCAGGCATGGCGGTCGTTAGCGGAGTGATTCTCGGCGGAACACTAAACACCTCCGCGCTCGTGAATGTCCAAGCCGATCAGCACGTCTGGTTCATATTCGTCGCGCCAATCGGATTTTTTCTATATCTGGTAGCCAGCATCGCGGAAACAAATCGCGCGCCATTCGATTTGCCCGAAGCGGAATCGGAATTGGTCGCCGGATACATGACGGAATATAGCGGCTTCCGCTGGGCGCTTTATTTCCTGGCGGAATATACGAACATGATTGTCGTCGCGTCCATCGCCACCACACTTTTCCTGGGCGGATGGCTGCGACCCTTCGCCAGCATGAAAGCGTTCAACTTTTTGGATTACGTTCCGATGCTGCTGATGTTGCTCGTCGCCGGATATTCATTTGTATCGCGCGCCGAAGCAGCCCGTCGCAGATTCAAAAAATGGTGATGGTTGCGCGTCGCTGGCTTGTGCTTGGGCTCGCAGCGATTCTCGCTGCGCCAATTTTTCACCGACCGGCACAATTTTTGCCGCAATGAAGCCCGGAGTTCACGGCGCATTCTGGTTCCTGTTCAAAGTTGGAATTTATCTGTACGTTTTCCTGTGGCTGCGATTCACTTTCCCTCGCTACAGATTTGACCAGCTCATGAAACTCGGCTGGCATTTCCTGATTCCCGTTTCCATCGTGAATGTTTTCGGCGTGGCGATCGCCAGCTATCTGCATCGCAGCGAAGAAGATGGCGGCCACGGTTGGAATCATGTGGGCAGCGGTAGCGATGACCACGGTGATTACGTTCGTAATAGCGGCGTATCTGGCGAAGAAGGGCGAAAATCCGCCGCGCGAGCCAGTAACGGTGGAGAAATTTTGACGCATAAGTTTTACGCATAACTATGAATCTTGACTCGATTTCATTTTATTTTTTCGCGACGCTCGCTGTAGTCTCCGCGATTCTGGTGGTCACGCGCCGGAACGCCGTGCACAGCGCGATTTTTCTGGTCATGTCGCTCCTTTCGACCGCCGGAATTTTCTTGCAGCTTCACGCGGAATTTCTATTTATCGTGCAGGTGATTTTGTACGTCGGCGGCATCATGGTCCTGTTCATTTTCGTGATCATGCTGGTGAATTTGGACGTAGCCGCTCGCCAAATGCAATTTAATCGTATGTGGCTGGTGGCGCTTTCCTGGCCGTTGCTCTCGGCGCGCAGGTTTACATGGTTTTTCATTATGCGCACAGCGGCGTGATGGAAGCGCTGTTCCGTTTTCCGGCGGCTCCCGCGGCGGCGCTGGAACCGAATGCCGAGCTAATCGGCGTTTCACTTTTTACGGAATACATGCTGCCCTTTGAAATTGCGTCGGTGATGCTGCTGGTGGCGATGATCGGCGCGGTAGTGATGGCGAAACGTAAGGTATAAACGATGCTATCGATTTCACATTATCTCGTGCTCAGTCTGGCGCTCTTCACCATCGGCGTCATCGGCGTGGTCACTCGCCGCAACGTCATCATCATTTTGATGAGCATCGAGCTGATTCTGAACGCCGTGAATATTAATCTCGTGGCGTTCTCGCGATTGTTCGGCGTCATCGGCGGACAAGTTTTCGCAATCTTTATTATCACAGACGCCGCGGCGGAAGCGGCCGTCGGACTCGGCATCATCATCGCGTTCTTCCGCAATCGCGAAACAGTTCTAGCGGACGAAATGGATCTCTTGAAGTGGTAGTCGTTAGCAATAAATGGGTTCGCAAATAAAATAATGTCAACCAACGGATATTTTCTCGATCACATCTGGCTGATTCCGCTGTTCCCAGCGGCTGGCGCCCTGCTGATGTTTCTATTCGGGCGCAAGCTGAAGAACTCCCTGGTCAGCACCATTTGCGTCGGCAGCGTGGCCGCATCATTTGTTTATGCGGTCGGCGCGGTGTTGGGCCTCGTGCAGATGCTCCCAGAAAGCCGCTTCGTCCAGGTGATTTTGTTTGACTGGGTTCCCGCTGGCTCCATGCACATGACTAGCGGCGCGCTTCTTCGTTTTGACGTGCCCTGGGGCCTCATGCTCGACCCCCTGAATTCCGTGATGGTCCTCGTCGTCACCGGCGTCGGCATGCTCATCCACATTTATTCCGTGGGTTACATGGGCCACGAAGGCGGCTACTACCGTTTCTTCGGCTACTTGAATCTTTTCATGTTCTCCATGCTCACGTTGATTCTCGCCAACAACATGCTGCTCATGTTCGTCGGGTGGGAAGGCGTGGGCCTCTGCAGTTATTTGCTGATTGGATTTTATTTCCTGAAGAAGAGCGCGTCTGACGCCGGCAAGAAAGCCTTCATCGTGAATCGCATCGGTGACGCCGGATTTATTCTCGGCCTCTTCCTCGTTCTCGGCACTTTCGGCACAATTAATTTTCATGAAATTGGCCCCGCCATCGCCGCTGGACATTTTCCCCTCGGCGCTCCAGTGATGACGGCCATCGCCTTGCTCCTCTTCGTCGGCGCAACAGGGAAGTCCGCGCAAATTCCTCTGTACGTCTGGCTGCCCGACGCGATGGAAGGCCCGACTCCTGTCAGCGCATTGATTCACGCGGCAACGATGGTGACCGCTGGTGTTTATATGGTCACGCGGCTGAATGCCATCTTCCAACTTTCGCCGTTCGCGATGGGCGTGATTGCTACCGTCGGCGCGGCTACTGCAATTTTCGCGGCCACAATGGCGCTGGTGCAGAATGACATCAAGCGCGTCCTCGCCTACTCAACAATCAGCCAGCTCGGCTATATGTTCCTCGCGCTCGGCGTCGGCGCGTTCACTGCCGGAATTTTCCATCTGATGACCCACGCATTTTTCAAAGCTCTCCTCTTCCTCGGCTCCGGCAGCGTGATTCACGCTATGTCCGGCGAACAGGACATGCGCAAGATGGGCGACCTGTGGGGAAAAATTCCCACCACCGCGAAAACATTTTTGATCGCTACGTTGGCCATCTCCGGAATTCCGCCGTTCGCAGGATTTTTCAGCAAGGACACAATTCTGGGCGCCGCCTTTGAGCACAGCGCGCTGCTCTGGGTCGTCGGCTGGGTCACCGCTGGACTTACCGCCTTCTACATGTTCCGCCTCGTGAATATGACGTTCTTCGGCAAGTCCAACGTGCCGCCCGACGTGGAACATCACATTCACGAATCGCCGCCGATGATGACCATCCCTCTGATCCTGCTCGCGTTGCTCAGCATCATTGGTGGATGGATTGGCTGGCCAAGCTCGCTCGGCGGCAGCGAAAGATTCCAGGCGTTCCTCGATCCCGTAATTGCCACCAATGGGCACGATGCAGCCAGCAGAATCGAAGGTGCGTCGCGCGGCAACAGCATGGAATATTTGCTGATGCTCGCTTCGGTGCTCATCGCCATCACAGGCATCGCCTACGCGCGCCAGCGCTACATCAAGCGTCCGCGAGTGCAGGACGATTTCACCGGCGTTTCGCGGAGCGTCTATCACCTGCTTCTCCACAAATATTATGTCGACGAAATTTACGACGCGCTCTTCGTAAATCGCACCAAGGATCTGGGCCTCGCGCTCGGCTCATTCGATCGCGGTGTAATCAACGGCGCAGGCGTCGATGGCGTCGGTTTCCTCACGCGTATCATCTCTCGGATTTCCATGTGGTGGGATAAGTGGATTGTCGACGGTCTCGTGAACGTCGCCGCGCGTTTGGTCGGCGTGCTCAGTTATCCAACTCGAATTTTGCAAACGGGGAAAGTTTCCGGCTACGCGCTCATGATCGTCGCGGGCCTGATTTCGCTACTGTGGATATTACTTGCACCTTGTTCGTCTGCCGGTGCACTGAAGGCGAGGGTAAAGGAAGATGGGTTTCTATCATGATCACATCCTCAGCATCATCCTGCTGACGCCCCTCGTGGGCGCGCTACTGGCGCTATTTGTTCCGCGCGAAATGGATAACTTCCATCGCATCTGGGGAAACCTGTGGGGCATCGCGGGAATCGCTGTCACCATTCCGCTGATGTTCTGGTTCCAGCCGGATTCGCCGCAGCATTACCAGTTCGTGGAAAGTTTGGACTGGATTCCCTCTATCGGCGCGAAGTACACGCTGGGCATTGACGGCATTAGCTTCCTGCTCATCGTGATGACGGTCATCCTCGGCGCGATTTCAATTCTTTCCGCATGGAACGCGATTCAGCCGCGCAAAAAAGAATTCTACATTTTGTTTTTAATTTTGCAGACCGGCATGATCGGCGTTTTCATGTCGCTGGATTTTTTCCTCTTCTACGTTTTCTGGGAATTAACTCTCGTTCCCATGTACTTCCTCATCGGCATCTGGGGCAGCGAACGCCGTCTCTACGCCGCCATTAAATTTTTCCTGTATACGCTGGCCGGCTCCGTCCTGATGTTGCTCGCAATTCTGGGCATGTACTTCAAGGTCCATGAAATGACAGGCGTGTACACGTTTGACATTCAAACGCTCACCGCCGCGACCTCCACGTTTGCTCCAGCATTGCAGCAACTATTGTTCTGGGGATTGTTCTTCGCTTTCGCCATCAAAGTGCCCATGTTCCCGTTCCACACATGGCTGCCTGACGCGCACACCGAAGCGCCCACAGCCGGCTCAGTAATCCTGGCCGGCGTCATGCTGAAAATGGGCGCATACGGATTCCTGCGTTTCTCAATTCCCATGCTGCCCAACGCAGCGCATGGCGCTCAGCGAATCATCGTCATACTTTCGCTCATAGGCATCGTCTATGGCGCGCTCGTCTGCATGATGCAGAAGGACATGAAAAAGCTCATCGCGTATTCCTCGGTGAGCCACATGGGTTTCGTTACCCTCGGATTATTCATGCTGAATCCCATGGGCATCAGCGGCAGCGTGCTGCAGCAAATCAATCACGGAATTTCCACCGGCGCATTGTTCTTGATTGTCGGCGTGCTTTACGAGCGCCGCCACACGCGCTTAATTTCAGAATTTGGCGGACTTTCCACGCCCATGCCGAATTTCGCGGCGATCTACATGATCGTGTCGCTCAGCTCCCTCGGCCTTCCGCTGCTCAATGGATTCATCGGCGAACTGACCATCCTCGGCGGCGTGTTTCAAGTCAATAGAGGCTGGGCAGTTTGGGCCGTCACCGGAATTATTTTCGGCGCTGCATACTTACTGTGGCTCTACCAGCGCGTAATGTTCGGGCCTGTCACAAATCCCGCCAATACAAATCTGCCGGATTTGAATTTGCGCGAATACGCTCACGCTCGTGCCGCTGATTCTGTGGGCCTTCTGGATTGGAATTTATCCCAAGCCGTTCTTTCACTATCTGGATAAGCCCACTGAACGAATCGTGCGTCAGGTAACGCCGGATTATTATCACGACGCTCCTCCTGCAACCACGGGCGTCACTCCGGCCATGAACTCAATGCCCGGTATGGATATGTCCATGCCAATGCCCGCCACCGCGCCGACCATTGCGCCATCACAGGGGAGCCACTAGGCCGACCAGATGGCTTTCTTCCAACACATTCTCGGGTACTTAAACAACGGCGACGGCCTGATCATCAAGCCGCAGTTGATGCTGCTGATTTTCGGCATCGGAATTCTTCTCACCGACTATTTCATGGAGCCGGGGCTGAAATATTTCAACGCCCTAATGGCCATGGCAGGCGTGATTTTCAGCGCCGTCACGCTCTACCAAATTAGCCAGCATCACCGCAATCAACGGCGAACATCAATTCGGCTTCATGAACAATGATCCCCAGCCGAATCCCAGTTTGATCGTGGATCATTTCTCCGTATTCATGGGAATGATTTTCCTCGCCGCCACGGCGCTCATCATTCTGCTTTCCGTGCGCTACATGGAAATCGAGCAGGAAAATCACGGCGAGTTTTACGCGCTGATTCTTTTCGCTACCATCGGCATGATGTTCATGGTCGAAGGGCTTGACCTCATCGTGCAATTCATCGGACTGGAAACGATGGCGCTCAGCTTCTACGTGCTGGTCGGATTCCTGCGCCGCGAACGCCGCTCCAATGAAGCCGCGCTCAAATATCTGCTTCTCGGCGCATTCAGCTCCGGCATTCTGGCCTACGGATTTTCTCTGCTCTACGGATTGTCCGGCTCCACAAATTTGGTTAGCATCACCAACGCCATGATTCACCGCGAGCCGTCGAATCCGCTCGTGCTTCTGGCGCTGGTAACCGTCGCCGCGGGATTATTTTTCAAAATTGCCGCCGTACCGTTCCATCAATGGGCGCCAGACGTTTACGAAGGCGCGCCCACCACAATCACCGCGTACTTGAGCGTCGCCAGCACCGCCGCCAGCTTCGCGCTCCTGATGCGCCTATTCCAAACTGTTTTCTGGCCGGTAAAAGATCATTGGACGGCGCTTCTCGGCGTAGTAGCCGTCGCCTCCATGACGGTCGGAAATCTCGCCGCCATCACGCAAACAAACATCAAGCGCATGCTCGCGTACTCCTCCATTTCCCATGCCGGATATATTTTGATGGGCCTGGTAGCCGCCGGAACTGGCCTGCAAGGGAATCAGAATGGACTGAAGGGAATTTCCGTTTATCTTTTCGGATACGCCTTCATGCAAATCGGCGCGTTCGCGGTCGTAATTATTCTGCGCAAGCGGGGATTAATTGGCGACGAACTAAAAGATTTGAACGGTCTGATCTCACGCAGCCCCGGCGCGGCCGTATTACTTCTAATCGTGATGCTCTCGCTCGCGGGAATTCCGCCCACAATCGGCTTCCTCGGAAAATATTATATTTTCCTCGCGCTGCTTCAAACGGGCCATATCTACCTGGCAATTTTCTCAGCGGCATACGTCGTCCCAGCGCTATATTATTATTTCCGGATTATCGTTCACGCGTTCCTGAAGGAAAGCACAGACGCCGAACCGCAAGTCGTAACCGTGTGGCAAACCATCGCTCTCACTATCTGCGGATTCGTCGTGCTAGGCGCGGGACTTTATCCCGAGCCGCTTTTAAAGCTCGCAGAATATTCATTATTCCTCCCGTTTGGCCCCCTTGGCCGCTGAAAATCCAACTCCGCCTCAATCCGATCCCGGTGACAACAGGGACCAAAAATGGAGGCGGCAATCTGCAAGCGCCACGGAACTCCCATTCGTTCTAGTGCTAGCAATGTTAGTAGGCGGCGGCTTCGGCTATCTTCTCGATCGTTGGCTGCACACCCGCCCATGGATGATGATAGTCTTCGGCGTAATCGGTTTCGGCACCGGCATAAGAGACGTCCTCCGCCGCGTAAAGTAGGGGCGATCCCGATACTTCGGGATGCGATCCGCCCGCCGAGCGTCATTTTGTAACGCTCTGTAGCTCAGGGTGCGACGCGTTTTCCGCGGCGGCCCTGAGGTTTTGCCGGGGTGCCCCATACGCCGGTGTCGCGTGTGGGGTCTTTGACCTTAGTTTTTTGACGTCATCCTGAAGCGAACCGATCAGGTTCGTCGCTTTGAAGGATATCCGGCGGCGCACTTCGACGCCGGGGTTTTGCTCAAGCGTGTAGCTCGCGTTCTCCGAACGCGAGTCTTTCATGACCAATGCAATCAACCTCCACCACCTCCGACCGCTTCCACCGCGTCCAACAACGCATCGCCGCCCTAACCCTGGCCTTCGGCGCCACAGCCGCCATTGTCGTCGCCCTAACAGTCACCTGGCGCTGGGGAATCGGCATCCTAATCGGCGCCGCGCTAGCCTGGATCAATTTCCTTTGGCTCGAACAAGGTTTGTCAGCAATTTCAAAATTAGCGCAAGCCCAACACGGCGCACCCAAGCCCCGCATCTCGTTATGGGTTTGGATAAAAGTCTTTAGTCGCTACGGACTTATCGGCATCTTGTTGTATACTGCTTGGGTTTTAGTACACATCCCGGTTGTAAGCATGTTGGCGGGTTTGTGTGCCTTGGGTGTCGCCGTAATGGCGGAAGGAATTTACGAAGTGATAGGACGGTCGGTCTAACGGGTATGGAAAAACACATTTCGTGGATCACACATTTTCTGAACGATCACTTCGGAAACGCTGCGCTTGCAATGCTGCACGCTCTGCATATCACGCCCTCGGAGCCGACACTTCCAATTCCCGAGCAAGTCGTGATGGGTATATTGGTCCTGATTTTTGTCACCATCGGCGCGTTGTATCTGAAGAGCCGCATCTCCGTGGAACGCCCCGGCGGATTTCAGCAAATTTGCGAACTGCTGCTCACGAACCCGCTGAAATTTGGAATCCGCGATCTTCTCGACGAAAATATTCCGCATCACGCAGGCCGCAAATTTATTCCGTTTGTCGGCGCGATTTCAGTTTTCATTCTGGTCGGCAGCCTTCTAGGTATCGTGCCCGCGTGGTCTTCGCCAACCACTCACCCGTCTGTTCCTCTGGCCTGCGCTCTGCTCACGTTTTTTTATTTCAACTATCAAGGCGTCCGAGCCCACGGCACAGGCGGCTACCTGAAACATTTTGCTGGCCCCGATTGGGTCCTGGCTCCGCTGCTATTCCCCGTGGAAATTATCAGCACCACGGCGCGCATCTTGTCCCTCACCGTCCGCTTGTGGGCCAACATGTTTTCCAGCGAACTCATCTACGTAATTTTCTTGGGCTTGCTAATGCGCCCAATGCTAGCCGTGTGGGACAAAGCTCCCGCAGCCGCCGTAGCGATCGGAATTTTCCCAGCGCTGATTCCAATCGCATTCATCGGCCTGCATATGTTCGTAGCAATTATTCAGACCTACGTTTTCACCGTGCTACCAAGCATTTATCTCGGCATGGCGACAGCGAAGGAACATTAGAAAGTTTTTTGGTGAAGCGCTTTGTAGGGCGCGGCTTCAGCCGCGCCGAAAAGCTCGGGGTTCAGGGGTTTTAATCCCTGAAGCATCTTAAATAGCATTCATAATGGCATGATCGTCGCTACAGTGTGAGCCCGGCTGCACGAGGATGTCGGGAACCACCTCCTGGCGGCAAGTTCATAAAAGGAGCAACACATGAAGAAGGCAGCAACGATTCTCGCCGTACTGGTAGCCGTTTTGATTCTGGCTCCCGGTGCGTTCGCGCAGGGCACCGCCACAGC
This sequence comes from uncultured Acidobacteriota bacterium, assembly GCA_963778235.1. Classification (GTDB taxonomy): domain Bacteria; phylum Acidobacteriota; class Terriglobia; order Acidiferrales; family UBA7541; genus DASTCZ01. The sequence continues at coordinate 89,125 of CAVZTQ010000006.1, forward strand.
ACCAGCCGGTAGCACGAACTGGCTCGCGATTTCCGGCGCGTTCGGCATGGCGCTCGCCGCGGCAGGATGCGGCTACGCACAATCGAAAATCGGATCTTCCGCCTGCGAAGGCATGGCGCGAAATCCCGGAGCCGCCGACGCAATCCGCGCGTCCATGATTCTCGGACTCGTCTTCGTCGAAACCCTCGCGCTCTTCACGCTCGTCATCATCTTCACGCTAATCTTCAAAGGATAAGCGTTCACCGATCTCGATCCGTTTCAGCGGTCCCGGTGCACTCAGCCGGGGCCGCTTTTCTTTCCCGGGAACGCCGATCGCCTGATCGGCGTCTTAAGCTCGATTCTGATCGAACCCCCTACAAACAAACGACTTATCGTCACCCCTCAAAAAAATCGCGTACCCCCACCCCGGGGGTCGTGAACGATGTGTGTGCTAATAAAGGACTTACAGCGATCTGCGGTGCATGTATTGCAAATAAAGGACTTAGCGGAAGACTCCAGATAAACCTTCGACGCTGCATGCCCATCCGCCAACGACGTCATCCCGAGCTCCGAGGGACCTGCTTCGCTGTGGACTTTGGTTTTAGGTTTGGGACGTCATCCTGAAATGAACCGATCAGGTTCGTTGAGTTGAAGGGTGTCCGTCGTCTCATTTCGACGCTGGGGTCTAGTCGTGGTTTTCTCTGCGACCTTTGCGTTGACTGCTTTTCCTGTCTTTTTCCATCCGCAAAAACTGCACTATAATGCACTTTCCGCAAAAAACACCGACTTCGCATGCATTATAATGCACTTTTTGCGTGGCCCGGCCACTCCTGCTTGCCCCGAGCTGCAAGGGGGGCTGTACAATTTTGACTAGCTTATGTAGGGGCCACCTTCAGGTGGGCCGTAGTTTCTTGTGGTTTTGACTTTGATTTGTCTACCTACGGCCGGGAATCCGAAACCTACCGAATATTCTGCGCCGCCCAAATCGCATACTCCATCACACGGCTCGGGAACAATCCCAAATAAAGTATCCCCGCCGCAGCAAGCGTTAACACCGCCGCCACTCCAAACGGAATTTTCTCCGCCGAAAATGTTCGCGTCGCGGGACGCATATACATCGCAATAATTACCCGCAAATAATAATAAGATCCGATGATGCTGTTAAATCCGAGCAGCACCGCCAGCCAAATTAAATGCGCGTGCACCGCCGCGTCAAAAATATAGAACTTGCCCAAAAATCCAGCCGTGACCGGCAATCCCAAAAGCGAAAGCAGGAAAAATGAAAAACAAGCCGCCGCCACAGGACGCGCTTTCGCCAGTCCCGCAAAATCATCCAGTTCCAAAAATTCTTCACCAGTTCCGCCTAGCCACGAAAGCGTAACGAACGCTCCCACTTTCATCAACGCATACGCCGCTAAATAAAATAAAACTGCCGCGGTTCCAATCACGTTGCGCGCCGCAAACGCCACCAAAATATATCCCGCATGCGCCACAGAACTATAAGCGAGCATGCGTTTCACGTTTGACTGCACGGCGGCCGTCAAATTTCCAACGAACATCGTGATCGCCGCGGAAATCCAAATCGCCCAGAACCAAAGCTGATTCGCGTGCTCAACCGTAATCAATATTCTTAGAAACAGCGCAAACGCCGCAGCCTTCGGCGCCGACGAAAGCAGCGCAGTAACAGGCGAAGGCGATCCTTCGTACACATCAGGCGTCCAAAGTTGGAATGGAGCCGCTGCCACTTTGAACGCCAGTCCCACAAACACCAGCGCAAGTCCCAGAGTCAGCAAAGTCACTTGCGCCACCGAAGCGTCAATCCCCGGCAGCACCGTTGTGCCGCTCGATCCGTAAATCAACGCAACTCCGTACAGGAAGAATGCAGTGGCAAATGATCCCAGCAGAAAATATTTCATCGCCGCTTCATTTGATTTCGGCACGTCACGCCGATAACTTGCAAGGATGTAACTGGAAATCGAGCTGACCTCAAGTCCCACAAACGCGGTAATCAATTCCTGCGCGCTGGCCATCACACCCATTCCAGCAGTCGCAAAAAGAACCAGTGCCAAAAATTCACCGTGCGGCAAATTTTCCCGATCCAGATAACTTGGCGCCGCCAAAATCACAAACAGTGCAACCACTCCAACAATCACATGCACAAAAACACTGAACTGATCCACCCGCAGCAAATTTGAAAACGCCACGCCGGTGTGGTGCGCCGGAAGCCATATAGCCACAATCGATCCGAGCGCTCCAAGAACCGCAAACACGTCCATAACTTTTCGTCCGCCACGGCCCGCAAATGGTTCCGCGACCATAATCAAAATGCCCATCGCGCATAAAACTATTTCCGGCGCGAGTCGCACTATGTCTGCGGTAGAAGGAAACATTTAGCGCGCAGCCTTCGCTTTCTGAGCCGTGGTTTGCATAGAAACCGAACCTGCCCCGCCGCCGGTAACGTCGGCAGGAGTCAGTGCAGGACATTCATTGTCTTCAACAATTTTTGCATTCACAGGTTGCATCGCCGGCGGAGGCTGCATTTGTTCCAGCACCTGATGTACAGTATTTTCCGTCCGGCTCGTAAACACAGTCGAACCAATTCCCATAAACAAAATCATCGCGCACATCACCCACAGCAAAGATCGCTCGCGCAAATCCGCATCCGGCAAAGTGCGATTCTTTTCGACAGTAATTTCGCCAAAAAATGTTCGTTGATACGCCCACAACAAATACAGCGCCGAAAGAATTACTCCGACGGCCGCCCATATCGCCCAAGCCGCATGATGCTCAAATGTTCCATTCAAAACCAAAAATTCTCCGACGAACCCATTCAGCATCGGCAAACCAATTGAACTTAAACTGACAAATAAAAAGAACGCGGCCAGCCCAGGCATCGGTGTCGCCAACCCGCCAAATTGACTGATGTCATGTGTATGCCGGCGGTCGTAAAGCATTCCCACCAACAGGAAAAGCGCGCCGGTAGAAATTCCGTGATTCAACATTTGATATAGCGCGCCCTGCACGGAAGCCGGGCTCATCGCAAAAATTCCCAGCACCACAAAACCCAAATGGCTTATCGAAGAATATGCGACAAGCCGTTTCAAATCCGTCTGCACCAAAGAAACCAGCGCGCCATACAGAATTCCGATGATCGCCAGCACCGCGATTTCCGGCGCAAGCGTGCGCGCAGCATTCGGAAACAGCGGCAGGCAAAATCGCAGCATGCCGTACGTTCCCATTTTCAGCATCACACCGGCCAACATGATAGAACCGGCCGTAGGCGCTTCCGTGTGCGCGTCAGGAAGCCAGGTGTGAAATGGAAACAGCGGAACTTTAATTGCAAACGCCAGAAAAAATGCGCCAAACAAAAGTAACTCAGTTCGTGAAGCAAGAACGAGGCGGCCCGTTTGCACCATCGACTGAATTGTCGGTAGATCGAATGTGCCGGTGGCGTTGAAGAGCCACAGAATTCCCACCAGCATCAAAATCGAGCCGAACATCGTGTACAAAATAAATTTGATGGACGCGTATATCCGCCGCTCGTGTCCCCAGATTCCAATCAGGAAATACATCGGAATCAGCATCACTTCCCAGAAAACAAAAAACAGGAACAGGTCTAGCGAAAGAAATGTGCCAATCACGCCCGTCTCAAGCATCAACAGGCAAACAAAAAATCCCTTCACGCGCTCGCCGATGGATTTCCACGACGCCAAAATAGCGATCGGCGTCAGCACCGTCGTCAGCAACACAAGGAACAAGCTGATGCCGTCGAGTCCGAGGTGATAATGAATCACCGGATAGCCAATCCAGTTGTGCAATTCTTCCAGTTGATAGCCCGGCGTTGCAGAGTCGAACCACCACAATAATTTCAGCGAAACTCCCAGCTCGCCAATCGCCGCCGCAAGCGCGACGCGCCGAATCCAAAGATGATCGTCGCCGCGCAATAACAAAAGCGCCGCAGCCCCCGCCACCGGAAGGAAAACTAAAATCGAAAGTAGATGATTTCCAGTCACGCTATCTCACCGCCAGCCACAACAGTAGGGAAGTGAACACCACCGCGCCAACAACAATCCACGCGGCGTAACTACGCGTGTTGCCGGATTCAGTTTGCCGCGCCGCCTGTCCAATTCCGCGGGACGTGTCCGCCACGCCGTTCACCGCGCCATCAATCACGCGCTCGTCCACTACATGCCACAAAACATTCCGCGAAATCGAAACCAGCGGACGCACAATCACCGCCGCGTAAAGTTCGTCCACAAAATATTTTCCGAGCAACAGCCGATACGGAGCGCTCATCGATTCCGCCAATTTCTTCGGCAGCTCCGTACGCTTGATGTACATCCACCACGCCAAAAATAATCCAATCAGCGCTGAAGCAATCGCCGCAATCATTAATTGATGTTCAAGCGATGTAGCCGCCGCAAGATCAGCCGCTGATGCCGATTCAGCAACGCTGGCGCCAGCTGAAGCGAAAACCGGCGAAAGAAATTTCTCAAAATAATCCACGCCGCCCCAAAGCGCGGGCGCTGCAAACCATCCTCCGACAATGCTCAGCACCGCAAGAATCACGAGCGGCGTAACCATGTTGCTCGGAGACTCGTGTACATGAGTTTCGTGCTCGTCATAACGCGGCGCGCCGCAGAAGGTCATGAAAATCAGCCGGAACATATAGAATGATGTGAGCAGCGCGCTGAAAATTCCCACGGCCCACAATAATTTGCTTCCGTACGGACTCATGTACGCCGCGGAAAGAATTTCGTCCTTGCTGAAAAATCCCGCGAACCCCGGAATGCCCGCGATGGCAAGCGTGCCAATCAGCATTGTCCAATACGTCCACGGAATTTTCTTTCGCAGGCCGCCCATCTTGCGCATGTCCTGTTCGCCGCCCATCGCGTGAATCACGCTGCCTGCCGCTAGAAAAAGCAGTCCCTTAAAAAATGCGTGAGTCATCAAATGAAATATTCCCGCCGAAAACGCGCCGACTCCAAGCGCCAAAAACATATAGCCAAGCTGGCTGACGGTTGAATACGCCAACACTTTTTTGATGTCCGTTTGCACCAGACCAATCGTCGCGGCGAAAAGCGCAGTCAACGCTCCGATTCCTGCAACGGCCGTCATCGCGACGGGCGAGTGCAGGAAAATCACGTGCGATCGCGCCACCATGTAAACGCCGGCGGTCACCATTGTTGCCGCGTGAATCAATGCGCTGACGGGCGTTGGGCCTTCCATCGCGTCAGGCAGCCAAACGTACAACGGAATTTGCGCGGATTTTCCGCACGCGCCGGTCAGCAGCGCGAGCGCAATCCACGTCATCGTTCCGAAATGTCCTGACGCATCCGACGACGCGCCCGCCGCGGCGGGAAGCACGTGACCAAAATCGAGCGAGCCAAACGTGCGGAACAGCAAAAACATTCCAATCAAAAATCCGAAGTCACCAATTCGATTTACCCAAAATGCTTTGTTGCCGGCGTTTGTCGCAGATTGTTTCAGGAAATAAAATCCAATCAGCAAATAACTGCACAGGCCCACGCCTTCCCATCCAACAAACAGCACGAGATAATTCGCGCCGAGAATCAGCGTGAGCATGAAAAACATGAATAAATTCAGATACGAGAAAAATCGCGCGTAGCCTTCTTCGTGCGCCATGTATCCGGTGGAATAAATGTGAATCACAAATCCCACGCCGGTCACAATCAGCAGCATTACCATCGTGAGCTGATCGACTTGCAGAGCGTAGTCCGCGCGGAATCCTCCGGCAGTGATCCACGGAAAATATGTTTTCACCCAGGGGATACTGGCGGGAGCGAGCTGAGAAAATTCGCGAAATAATTCCGCAGCGGCGGCGAATGACAATCCCGTTGAGCCAAGTGCCACGGAATTCGTGATGGAATGCGGCCAACGGCGGCCAAAAATTCCGTTCACAGCCGCGCCGAGTAGCGGCAGCAGCGGAATAATCCAGAGATGGTCGAGGACGAACATTCTTTAAGTTTGGTTACAGCTTCAGAAGATTCACGCGCTCCACATTCAAAGTTTTCCGGTTGCGCTGAATCAGAATCACAATCGCCAATCCCACGGCGGCTTCCGCGGCCGCCACCACGATTACAAAAAATACGAAAACCTGTCCCTGTAACTGCCCGAGCGAACGGCCGAACGCGACGAACGCAAGATTCACGGCGTTCAGCATCAGCTCAATGGACATGAACATCGTGATGATGTTGCGCTTAAATAAAAAGCCCACGATGCCCAGACTGAAGAGCACGGCGCTCAGCACGATGTAATATGAAACTGGAGCCAACTTATTTCTCCTAAAATATTCTCACGAATTATACTTAGTCGCTTTCGCGGCGCGCCAAAACAACTGCGCCGAGAATCGCGATCAGAATCAAAATCGACGTCAGCTCAAACGGAAAAACATAATCCTTAAACAGCATCATCGCCAGCGGACGTGTAACGCCCGTCGCGGCTTCTGTGTTTGGAACAGCCTGTGATCCGCGCCCGACGAAATAAACTAGTCCCGCGCCGAGCACCACGGCCAGCGGCAATCCGATGTAAGCCGCCATGCGGCTGAAATTTGTGCGCTCTTCATTTCCCGCATTCAGCAACATGATTACGAAAACGAAAAGCACCATGATTGCGCCGGCGTAAACAATTATTTGTACGGCGGAAATAAATTCGGCGCCGAGCAGCAAATAAAGTCCGGCAAGCGCGACCATCACAATAATTAACGACAGGGCGCTATGAATCGGCTCCTTCTGAAGAATCAAACTGACCGCGCCTGCTACGGCGATCGCGGCCAACGCGAAAAAAAGAAGCATCATCATCGGCCAGTCACCACCAGCGCGAGGCTTGTAAACACCACATTCGCCAGTGAAACCGGCAGCAGCAATTTCCACCCGATGGCCATCAACTGGTCATATCGGAATCGCGGCAGTGTTCCGCGCACCCACACATAGATGAATAGGAACACCAAAACTTTTGTGAGGAACCAGAACGGTCCTTGGATCAATCCGATTGAAAATGGCAACGCCGCAAGGGCGCCCATTCCCGTCAGCACAATTCCAAGAATCACCAATTCAACTTTTCCGATATTTGTCGTGTAGTTGATGCCGTCCCAGATAAGCATCAGTCCGCAAATCACAAAAACCGCTGCGGGAATATAAAGCGTCCAGCTCCACCCACCCGCAATAGGGAAAGGAGATAGCCATCCGCCGAAGAAAAGAATTGTGGCGAGGCAGGAAACGGTGACCATGTTCGCGTATTCCGCCATGAAAAACATGGCGAATTTCATGCTGGAATATTCGGTGTGAAATCCGCCGACGAGTTCTTGTTCCGCTTCCGCAAGATCGAATGGGGCGCGATTTGTTTCCGCGATTGCCGCCACGAAATAGCAGAAGAATCCTAGAATTTGCGGCAGCGGTCCGGCAAATAAATTCCAGCGCGGCAGAAAATGCCACGTCCATCCTTGTTGATGCTGAATAATGTCGCGCAAGCTGAACGATCCCGCCATTAGCAGTACGCCGACTACGGAAAGCGTGAGCGACAATTCGTAGCTCACCATTTGCGCCGAACTGCGCAGTCCACCTAATAAAGGATACTTGCTGTTTGAAGCCCATCCTGCCAGCGCCACGCCGTAAACACCGAGCGAGCTAATTGCAAAAAGAAAAAGTAATCCGAGATTTAAATCCACAATCGCGAGCGATGAAGTGTGGCCGAACAATGTAAATTCCTGCGGCCCGAACGGAATAATCCCCAGAGCTGTCAGGGCCACGGCCATGGAGAGAAGCGGTGCAAGAAAATAAACAAATTTATCGGCGCCAATCGGGAATGGATCTTCTTTCATGATGAACTTCAGGCCGTCGGCCAGCGGCTGCAACAATCCGTGCGGGCCGACGCGATATGGTCCCCAGCGAGATTGAATGTGGCCGACGACTTTGCGCTCAAACCATGTTAGATAAGCGAGCGCCGTCAGCACGAGAAACATCAGCACGACTGTTTTCACGATAGAGACGACGATCAGCGAATGTGCGGTGAGAAACGCGTTCACGGTTTCGCCTCCGCCTCATCCAATTTCGGAATCATTTTGAAATAACGGCCCAATGTTCCGCTCGTGAATAAATTGTCTTGCGACGAAAAAATTGTCCCAGCGGGCGCGGCAGCGCCTTTGCCATTCACCGCAACGCGCGGAGCAGCCAGAGCGGCTGCGCCGGAAAGCAGCGCGGGCATCGCAACGTCGTAACCCGCAACGTTTGCGCGAATTTCCTCGAAAAGCGCTTCCGGCGAACGCGTTGTCACGCCATTTCCCAACCCAAGTTTCGCAAGTTGGTGCGACAAGATGCGCAGCAAATCGAAATCCGATCGTGCGCCGACAGGATCGAGCGCGTGTTGTAATCGCTGCACTTCGCCGGCGGTGTTCGTGACTGTGCCGCTCTTTTCGTATGACGATGCTGCAGGGAAAATCACGTCGGCGTGCTTCGATGTTTCCGTCATGAAAAGTTCGTGCATCACGAGCAGCTCAAGTCCCTTCGGCCGATTTTCGCCAACGCCAAATGTTTTGAACGGATTCGCGCCGACTACATAAAGTGCTTTCAGTTTTCCGGATTGCGCGGCGCTCAACATTTCTTTCGCGGACATTCCCGCCGCGTCTGAAACTTTCGCTCCCCAAAGTGAGCCAAATCTTTCGCGCGCGGAGGAATCTGAAACACTTGCGAAACCGGGCATGCGATCCGGCAGCAAGCCCATATCGGCGGCGCCGCGCGAATTGTTGTAATCGCCCAGCGCCATGTAGCGCGTTTGGCCGGCAAGCGTAGAACCGTATGCGATCAAATCTTTTACTGAAGCGCCGGAAATTCCCGCGCCGAATAAAATGATGACGTCAGTTTCCTTCGCGAGTCGCTCCTTTAGCGAGGAAAGCTCGGGGCTGGAAGCGCCTTCGCTGGTTGCCAGCCAACGAATTACTGAATTTTCGCTGCCCACAGCAGGCGTAACGGAAACAGTGGCCTTTCGTGTTAGCGGAATTGTCCGTGAGTTCACAACATAGAGGCGCGCGCCGTTGTGACGAATCGCCGCGCGAATCTGCCACGCAACGAGAGGATTCTGATTCGTCGCATCATTTCCAATTAACAAAATCGCGCTGGCTTTCGCGATTTGTTCAATTGTTGCAGAAGCATCCGCTGCCCTGTGTCCGAGAGCGGAAATTAGTCCGGCATAATCGGCCGTGCGGTGATGATCAATATTATTTGTGCCGAACGAGCCGCGCGCAATTCGCTGCAACAGATAATTTTCTTCATTCGTGGTGCGATTCGATCCGATAAATCCAATCGCGTTTGCGCCATTCTTTTTGTGAATTTCAGCGAGACGTGAGGAAACTTCTCCAATGGCATCTTCCCAAGTTGTCGGCTGCAATTTTCCGTTGCGGCGAACCATCGGCAAACGCAGTCGCTCGGAATGCGTTGTGAAATCAAATCCAAATCGACCCTTGGCGCAAAGAAATTCTCCGTTGATGCCGCTCAAATCACGATTATTCGCGCGCAAAACTTCATTGTTGCGCACGCTCAGCGTCACTTTGCATCCATCGGAACAATGCGTGCACACGGTCGGCGCGTAGGTCATTTCCCACGGCCGCGTTTTGTAGCGATAGGTTCCGCTGGTGAGCGCGCCGACGGGACAAATATCAATGCACATGCCGCATTCTTCGCATTCCAAATGATCTTCGCGATTCGGAATGATCACCGAATTTACGCCGCGCTGGCCCACTCCGAGCGCCTTCACGCCCATGCCTTCATCGCAAACGCGCACGCAGCGGAAACACAAAATGCAACGCGGCGCGTCGTAATAAACCGCCTCGGACCATTTTTCTTCCGGCCGGTGATTTTTTTCTTCGATGAAGCGGCTCTTGTCCGCGCCGTAGCGGAAAACCATGTCCTGCAATTCGCATTCGCCGCCTTTATCGCAGACGGGACAATCCAGAGGGTGATTCGCAAGCAAAAATTCCAGCATGCCTTTTCGCGCGGCATGAACCTGCGGCGTATCCGTGCGGACAATCATTCCTTCGGCGACCGTCAGCGTGCAGGCGGTCTGCAGCTTCGGCGCTTTTTCCACTTCCACCAAACACATGCGGCACGCGGCTTGCAAAGAAAGCCCGGGATAATAGCAGAACGACGGCACCTCGATGCCCATCCGGCGCGACGCTTCAATCACGAGCGTTCCCGGCGCGCACTGAATCTCGCGTTCGTTAATTTTCAGCGTGACGAGTTTCTGTTCAGCCATTCGTTTCCCAATTCCCTCAAACTAATTTCTCAACGAGCCTGCAGAACTTCCGCCGGCTTAAACGGGCATTTATTTCCGTTCAAATGCATTTCAAATTCATTGCGCCACTTTTTCACAATGCTGATTGTCGGCAGCGCGGCGGCGTCGCCGAGCGGGCAAAAAGTTTTGCCGAGCATGTTTTTCGCAAGCTGGTCAACCATATCGATATCTTCCGCGCGGCCCATGCCGTCGTGAAAACGGTCCAGCATTTTCTTCAGCCAGGAAGTTCCTTCGCGGCAAGGAATGCACCATCCGCAGGATTCATGCGCGTAGAAATGCATAATGCGCCGTGCCAAATCCACCATGCAGGTGTCTTCGTCAATCGCGACCGTTCCACCGGAGCCAAGCATCGATCCGGCTTTCGCGACGGAATCGAAGTCCATGGCGATATCAATTTCGTCGGCGGTGAGCACAGGACAAGAACTGCCGCCGGGAATCACTGCTTTCAATTTTTTCCCGCCGAGAACGCCGCCCGCCACGTCCTCAATCATCCGCTTCAAATTAAATCCCATCGGCAATTCGTAAATGCCGGGACGATTCACGTGTCCTGAAATAGCGAACAAACGCGTGCCGCCATTTTTTACTGAGCCGAGGCCCGCATACCATTCGCCGCCGCGCAAAATAATAGTCGGCACAGAGCTGAGCGTCTCGGCGTTATTAATGACCGTCGGGCAACCGTAAAGTCCGACGACAGCAGGGAAGGGCGGGCGAATTCGCGGATAGCCGCGCTTACCTTCAAGCGATTCCATCAGCGCCGATTCTTCGCCGCATTCGTAAGCGCCCGCGCCGGTGTGCGCAACCAAATCGAAATCAAATCCGCTGCCCAGAATATTTTTGCCGAGATAATTATTCGCGTAGGCTTCCGCGATCGCGCGATCGATAATGTCCAGCACGTCGCGATATTCGCCGCGTACATATATGTAGCCCTGATGCGAGTCGACGGCTTTGCCCGCAATGATCATGCCCTCGATCAACTGGTGCGGATCCATTTCCAGCAGCGGACGATCTTTGCAAGTGCCCGGCTCGCTCTCGTCGGCGTTGCAGATCACATATTTCGGCTTCGGAATATCCTTCGGAACAAAACTCCACTTCATGCCAGTGGGAAATCCAGCGCCGCCGCGTCCACGCAGACCGGATTTCTTCACCTCATCGATCACTTGCTCGGGCGTCATCTGCTTCAGCGCTTTTTCCAGCGCCTGATAACCTTCGTTCTTCAAATAGCCATCGAGCTTGTTTGAGTTCGGAATTCCAAATCGTCGGCTGATTACCGGAGTCTTCGCGGCGTGCCGGGGATGCACGGAGCCAGAAGTTCGCGCGACAGGCGCGGGTTTCTGTCCGTGATCCAGACCGTCAATAATTTGATCCAAAGTTTCCGGCGTTAGATTTTCGTAGAAATCGTAATTCACTTGCATCGCGGGAGCGCCGGTACATGCGCCGATGCATTCGACTTCTTCCAGCGAAAATATTCCGTCCTTGGTAACTTCTTTGTGGCCGATTTCCAGTTTGCGTTCAACGTGTTCCAGAATTTTATTTCCGCCGCGCAACATGCAGGAAACATTGGTGCATACTTGCACGTGATATTTCCCGGCAGGCTTGCGCCGCAGCATGGAGTAATACTCCATCGTCTCGGTGACTTGCAGCGTATTCAAGTCCAGCCGGCCGGCGATTTCTGCGACCAACTCATCGCTTACAAATCCGAAAACATCCTGCCCGTAGAGCAGCATCGGAATCAGCGCCGAACGCTTAATCGGATAGCGCTTCGCCAGCGTTTGAAATTTCGCTTCGAGTTGTTCGGGCAGCTTCACTAGCGATCCACTTCTCCCAGCACAATATCAATGGTTCCGATGCACGCTACCACATCGGCCAGCATACGGCCTTCGCACAACTTTGAAAGTCCCTGCAAATTTGCGAACGAAGGCGCGCGAACTTTCACTCGATATGGCTTCGGCGAACCGTCGCTGGCCACAAAAAATCCCAATTCGCCGCGCGGCGATTCGATGCGTTGATACACTTCGCCCGGAACCGGCGAAAAACCTTCCGTGAAAATCTTGAAGTGATAGATCAGCGATTCCATTTCCGTCTTCATGCGTTCGCGAACCGGCGGCACAATTCCCGGCGCGTCCGTACGGATCGGACCCTGAGCCGGAATTTTCGGCATGCGCCTGCTTCACAATTTTAATGCTCTCGCGGATTTCCGCGACGCGCAGCAAATATCGCGCGAAGCAATCGCCTTCGGTGCGCGTGGGCACATCAAAATCAAATTCCTCGTAACTCGAATAGGGAAAGTATTTGCGAACGTCATAGTCCACGCCGGTCGACCGCAGCGAAGGGCCGCTGACTCCCATCGCGATCGCATCTTCTGCGCTGATGGTGCCGATGCCGCGCAAGACGTCCCATCCAGATGCGATTCTTCGTCAGCAAGCGTTTCATATTCATCCAGTCGCGAAGGCATCAATCCAATGAATCGCTCGACGCGATCCAGCCAGCCTGTTGCAGGTTCCAGCGCCAGTCCGCCAATGCGGAAATAGCTGGTCATCATGCGCTGGCCGCTTACCATTTCAAATATTTTCAGAACGTCTTCGCGCTCGCGGAAGCAATAAAGAAACACAGACATCGCGCCCATATCGATCGCGTGTGTTCCCAGCCACACCAGATGCGAAGCGATGCGCGTCATTTCTGTCAGCAGCACGCGGATGTATTGCGCGCGCTTGGGAACTTCCAAATTCAAAAGTTTCTCTACCGCAAGGCAATATCCAAGATTATTTGAAAGCGGCGCCAGATAATCTATGCGGTCGGTCAGCGTAATCGCCTGCGAATAAGTTTTCGACTCGCAGGATTTTTCGATTCCAGTGTGCAGATATCCAATTTCAGGAATTGCCTTCACAACTTTTTCGCCGTCCAGTTCCAGCACCACGCGCAACACGCCGTGCGTGGAAGGGTGCTGCGGCCCCATATTCAGGACCATCGTTTTCGCGCTGCCCGTCGGCGTATTGATCGTCATGGTGGACATTAGCGGGGGCCCTCCACCGGATAATCCTTGCGCAGCGGATAGCCTTCCCAATCTTCCGGCATCAAAATGCGTCGCAGGTCGGGATGTCCTTCAAATCGCACGCCGAACAAATCGAAAATTTCGCGCTCGTGCCAATTTGCCGTGGACCAAACGGTTGTGACGCTCGGCACCACCGGATCATTTCCGTGCGCACGCACACGCAAACACAGGACCGCGCGATGCGGAATCGAAACAAGGTGATAGTTCAGCTCGAAGCGCGGTTCGACAGGGAAGCGATCAACGCCGGTAATGTCGGAAAGGAAATGTGAATGCGAGATCTTTTTCGCCGTGAAGAAATTCCGCCACGCGACGCAGATGCGAGCGCGGCACCACGAGCGTGCGTTCGCCGCGAAACTCCAGCACTTCTGCGACGGCCTGTGCATCCCAGGCGCGCAGACGCTGGGTGATGGGGTCTGGTTGTAAATCCTCCGGCTCGGCCATTTTTTGAATTACGAGGTGCGCTATTGTTTCGGTTCCGACGTCCAGTCCAGCGCGCCTTTCTTCCAGAGATAAATGTATCCCGCCAGTAAAATTACGATGTACATCAGCATTTCGACAAATCCAAACCAGTGCAACTCGCGAAATATGAAGGCCCACGGATAAAGAAAGATTGCTTCCACGTCGAACAAAATAAATACCATCGCCACCAGATAAAATTTCACGGAAACCGGTTCGCGCGCGTCGCCCGTCGGAGTGATTCCGCATTCGTACGGCTGAGCTTTCACGCGGGAGGGTCTGCGATATCCGAATAACGACGAAACGGCCACCAGCGCGCCCGATAGCAACACGGCCGCGAGGAGGTGTATCAACAACGGCGCATAGCTTTGTAGAGGATTTCCACCCATTAGTCGAAACGCTATAATAACGGTCAGCAGCCGCACGGTCAAATAGACTCGTGTGCCGCCGCGAAGATTCTGCGCATCTAATTTGTGAGGCTAGAAAGAAATTGGGAATCGGAAGCCATTCCGCTGTTCAGGTCGAACACCAAAAGTTTGACGTTGAAACCGAAGCGCGCGGTGGCGAACGTCCTGTGATCGACACTACCGTCTATTCCGGCGGACGCGTGATCTACCGGCGCGTGAAAAGCTACGACGATTTGCTGGCCATACCGGGGTCTCCTGATGAAGCGCTGCAAAAGCGCGTGGATTCGCAACATCATGACGTTGTGCAGGACCTTAAATCCGGCGCGCTGAAATTTGGCGAGACGGGGCCTGCGCCAAAATTATTGGTTCCACCCGCGCCGATTGAATTTCCGAAGGGAATTGAAGTTCGATTACTAAATGCCGGCTCGTGGCTGGCTAAGGGAACGGCTTCGCTGAATATCGAAGTGCGTGGACGCGCGTCACACAAGCCTGCGTCGGGCTTAACCGTGGAAATTGTGATGGAAGGCGCGCGCCCGGAATTTCGTTTGCAAGCGGGAACGGATCCGCGCGGACGAGTGTCGCTCGTATTTCCCATGCCGAAGCTTTCAGCTGAAGGCGGGGAGCTTGTGATTCGCGCTGGCGGCGCTGCTGGACGCGACGAGTTGCGCTATAAGTTGAAGCCGAAAGTTGTCGTGGCGAAAAAAGCGCAGATGCCGTAGCCTGTTTCGCGAAGGTGACGTTAGTTCGCCCATGTTTACTTCGCGACCGCCAATTCCGTATCCGCCTCCTGGCTGCAAAACTGCCTACATTCAAAACGCTCGTGCGTTAGTTGTGCCCGAGGGAGCTACGTTGCCGCCGATTTGTGTGCAATGTGGAGTGCCGTCGGACGTGTTGATTAAGACTACTTTTCATTGGCCGCAGCCGGAGCCCGAACCGTTTCAGTACAGCTCCAGAGCAGCCTGCCTGACGCCATTTCTCGACGAGATAGAGTACATGTTTCGTTGGGTATTCCGACTGGATACTCGCGTCACCCTCGACGTGCCCCTCTGTTCGGCGCATCGCGACGACGAAAAGGCTTGGCACTGGATCGGCGCTATGATGTTATTCGTTGGATTTGCAGTGCTGGCGTTAATTTTCACACCCCGTGCCGTACCGGATTCGCTGCGAACATTAACGGGCTATGGAACCTATCTGATGCTGTTCGGAGGCGCGTTCCTGGTGTTTTCAAAAACAAACACACTGCACGTCGTCGAAGTGAATACCGCATTTTCAGCGTATGACGGATTCGGCGTGGAATACATGAAGAAAATGCCGCATGACGTCCAAATCTTTCCACCGAAATACGGCGGCGCGGCGTTCGCTTCTACCTCAGAATCGGACCGTCGCGATACGCGATCCGCACCAACATTTTCAACGGATTTACTATGACCATCGAAATCACAGTGAACGGGGAATCGCACCAGGTACCGGAAAATCTCGACGTCCCGCGCCTGCTCGCGCACCTGAACATTCGCGCCGAGCGCGTAGCCATCGAGCGCAATCTTGAAATTCTTCCGCGCGCGAATTGGGCGGCAACGCAGGTTGCATCAGGCGACCGCTACGAAATCGTTCATCTGGTCGGCGGCGGAGACTAGCGCGCCGGTTTTGCGCGTCTACTATTTCTTTTTCTTAAGATACGCACGCCACGGCGTCCAATAATATTGTTTCCATCCGTTAGTAACGCCCTTGTGATCCTGCGCCGCAACGTTCACATGAACTAAATCAATTCGCGCGCCGCCCGGAACTTTCGTGAACGTCATCACCATCACGGAATCCGGATCAGTTTTCTTGAAATAAGTTGACCGCCACGTTTGCACAATCATTTTCCCCGGAACGAGCATCAAATTCCGCCCGGAAATGGAGCCGCCAAACGCGCTCCACTTCGCGCCAACCTTGTCGCTGATTTTCGCCGGCATGCCGGTCATCGCCGTATGCAATTTGGAATCTATGATCGTGCGGTACAGGTCTTCGGGAGTTGCAGGAAGTTTTACCGACTGAATGATCGGTGGCGTCATCTCAATTCTCCTTCTAAAAATAAGACGTTTGAATTCTGCAATTTCGACACACTCATGGAACCAGCACACTCCTTCGCCCCGAACTTTCCTTCCGCTGCCACGCCTGCTCGACTTCAGCCAGCGGCAGGGACTCCGTTTCAATCCGCAATTCGCCGCTCGCGCCTCTCGTTAAAACTTGCTTCATCGCATCCATCAGCACGGGCATCGCAGGAATTCCCGCCGTGCCCAATATCGTCAAAGGCGTGCTGCGCAACACCGCTGCGGGCAATGAAATCGTAGGACCGGCGCTTTCGCCCACTTGCACCAATCGCGTTTGCTTCGTCACGGGCGCGAATTCCGATTTTGTAATCGCCGCAAGCAGCACTTCCGTGGGATGTCCCCACAAATAATCAATGATCACGTCGAAGCCGTCGTCTCCCGCTGCGCGCGCAAATTCTTCCCTCAACGCATCGTCGGGTTGATCCAGTTGAATCGTCGCGTCCGCACCCGTTGTGCGTAGTTTCGCCAGCACGCGCTCGTTTCGTCCAGCGGCAATCACGCGTTTTGCTCCCAGCAATTTTGTGATTTGTACGGCAAGTTGTCCCGTCACTCCCGTCGCGCCAAGAATCAGCGCGGTTTCGCCCGCCGCAAATTTCGCGCGGTGCGTCAACGTGAGCCACGCAGACACGCCCGGATTCGGCAGCGCCGCGGCTGTTGCGTCATCCAGTGTCTCGGGCAAAGGAAAACAAAATCCGCGCGGCGCTACGGTGAACTGAGCCATCGCACCGAACGGTTTTCTTGCGCCACCAAAAAATACGCGCGTGCCGTCTTCCAAAGTGCCAACGCCATCCGTTCCGCACACCACCGGCAACTCGCGCGGACTCGCATAGTGAGTTCCGGCCGCCAATTGCCGTTCAATATTTTTTAAAGAAGCCGCGCGAACGCGCACGAGCGCTTCCTCCGCGCCGGCAACCGGCTCAGCAAATTCCGCATATCGCGGCGCTTCGCCTAGCTTGTGCAGCACAGCAGCTTTCATTGTTCGCACCCCGTTGTTGAGGAAAATTGTTACAGGCCCGCCAACAAATGTCCCATCTTCGATTTCTTCGTCGAAAGATATCCGCGCGTTAATTTCGTCATCCGAGGCTGGCAGGGCACTCGCTCGACAACTTTTATTCCCGCTTCCTCAAGCTGCTGCACCTTATCCGGATTATTCGATAACAGCCGCACGCGCCGCGCGCCCAGAGCTTTCAATGCGTCCGCTGAAAATCCGTAGTCGCGCGTATCCGCCGCAAATCCCAAACTTTCGTTCGCCTGCACCGTGTCCATGCCGCCATCCTGCAATTCGTAAGCACGAAGTTTATTCAGCAATCCAATGCCGCGCCCTTCCTGCGGCAGATACAGTAATAATCCCGCCGGAGCCGCCGCGATTTTCTTCAACGCCAATTCCAATTGCGCGCGGCAATCGCATCGCAACGAATGAAACACATCGCCCGTCAAACATTGCGAGTGCACGCGCACCAGTGGCGCCAATTTTCCGCCGCGAATTTTGCCATGCACCAGTGCGACGGCTTCATCCTGCGGCCCCGCACCCTTTACTCCAAATATCGTAAACACTCCCAAGCTTGACGGCAGCTTAGCCTGCGCAACAATCTTCACGGCGCCGCGTGCAGAAGATTTTCTTCCCGCCATTTTTTTCTTATTCCGTTTATTTGGCATAAGCAGATTCAGAAGTATATCAGGCGCAACCAACACTCGCCGCCGCGTACCTCAGTCCAATGTGGTCTCATCCAAAGTGGCCTTGTCAAAAACAGTTTGCCCGCAAGAATCGGATGGATTCGCAACACGCGAAATCCTAAAGTAATCTCATGCCCACTCCACGCGAACAATTCCAAAACTCTCTAGAAGCTGCATTTCAATCCGCGCGCACCTACATCGAGAATCTCGACTCGGCTCCCGTCGGCGCCACAGCCGACCTGCAAACGCTCCGCAATCAGTTGCGCAAGCCGCTCACCAACGAAGGCATGCCTCCGGAAAAAGTTATCGAAGAACTCGCACGCGACGCTCAAGCCGGACTCATCGGCACAGGCAGCGGACGCTTCTTCGGCTGGGTAATCGGCGGCACCGTTCCAGCCGCGCTCGGAGCGGATATTCTAACTTCCGTGTGGGATCAGAATTCCACCCTATACGCTACCTGCCCGGCCGCGGCAGTCGTCGAAGAAATTGCCGGTGCATGGCTTAAGGAAATTCTGAATCTTCCCGCGAACGCCAGCTTCGCGCTCGTCACCGGATGCCAGATGGCGCACACAACGTGCCTTGCCGCGGCCCGTCACGCTGTTCTTGCGCGAGCAAACTGGGACGTGGAAGAGAAGGGCCTTTTCGGCGCGCCGCCAATTCGCGTTCTTACCAGCGGAATGCGTCACGGAACTTTCGATCGCGCAATCCGTTTTCTCGGCATCGGAAAATCTCAGGTCGAACTTCTCGAATCTGACGAGCGCGATTGTCTAAAAGCAGATTCGCTCGAACGCGCGCTAAAACAAAATCCGTCCGCTCCCACAATCGTTCTCCTGCAAGCCGGTGACGTAAACATCGGCGCGATGGACGATTTCAAAACTCTCATTCCTGTCGCGAAAAAATATAGCGCCTGGGTTCACGTCGACGGCGCCTTCGGCCTTTGGGCCGCCGCAAGTCCGCGTTACAAACATCTCGTCGCCTGCGTCGAAGCTGCCGATTCCTGGGCCACTGACGGACACAAGTGGCTCAACGTTCCTTTCGATTGCGGCTACGCGTTCGTCGCCGACGTTGATTCCCATCGCGCATCCATGTCGCATCGCGCGCCCTATCTAATTCACGTTGGCGACGCGCGCGACGAAATGGACTGGACTCCGGAATGGTCGCGCCGCGCTCGTGGATTTCCCACCTACGCTGCGCTCCGGCAACTCGGCCGCAACGGCGTCGCCGAAATCATAGAAAATTGCTGTCAGCATGCGCACTCACTCGTAATGGAAATCGGAAAATTATCTGACGCAGAACTTGTTTGGGAGCCAACGATCAATCAAGGACTCGTGCGCTTCCTCGATAAGAAGCCTGGCGCAACGCAAGAAGGTCACGACCGCCGCACCGACGAAGTAATCGCCGCAATCGTCGCCAGCGGCGAAGCATTTTTCGGCGGCACCACATGGCGAGGACGCCGCGCCATGCGCGTCAGCGTGTCTTGTTGGCGAACAACGAGTGACGACATCACCCGCACCGTCCGCGCGGTAGAGAAAGTCTTGCGCGAGACGTAGCGCAGCCCGTCACTTTACATCACCCGCACGATTGGCTAACGTACTCGCGTCGAGGCAGCCGCGCAATGAATCCGCTCACCGGAGACCGAGAGCTCCTATTCACTCTCTTATTAAAGATGGGCGCGGCCGCGGCCATCGCCGCCGTCGTGGTGCGCTCAGCAACTTTCCGAAAAGTTCTCTACACCGAAATTCGTGACACCGACCTAAAACTTAAATTGATGCTGTTCCTCACGCCGCCGCTGGCCTTTGGCGTTCTGATGCGCTTCTTCGGCGGCCCCGGCAATCCCTATCGTTTCGCCGACCTTATGCTTGAAGGCTCATTTATTCTCGGCCTTCTCGGTGGACGCGTCGTTGGCCCCATCGGTGGCGCGATCATCAGCATTCCGGCATTTTTGATCGGACACGAATGGCTTTCCATGCCCGTCGCCGCAACCGCGGGCCTTGTCGGCGGACTCGTACGTCAGGCCATGAACAATACCGAAGACATCTGGAGCTTCGGCCCCTTCACATTTCTAGGAATTCCACGGCTGCTCGTTCGACTTCTTCGCGATCGCAAAATTCCGTGGGCGCTTCTGCCCATGGCCGTCATCGTCCTTCTCGAATCCGGACGCATCTTTCTCGGCCGCGAAATTTATCCGCGCCATCCGCATTGGCTTTTTTACATTGACGGCGCCGGCCTCTGGCAACTCGCCGCAATTCTCGTTGCTGCGATGATGTCCGTCGCCGTGCCCATAAAAATTTGGAATAACACCCGCGTGGAAATGAATCTCGAGCAGCATCAACAACTATTGCTGAAAGCGCGTATGGACGCGCTCTCCAGCCAAATTAATCCACACTTTTTATTCAACACGCTGAACACCGTCGCGTCCCTAATTCGTTTTGATCCCGATATGGCGCGCGTCGTGGTCGTGAAACTCAGCAACATTCTTCGCCGGCTGCTGCGCAAACACGAGACGTTTGTCGCCCTGCGCGAAGAACTCGATTTCATCGACGACTATCTCGATATCGAAGTCGTCCGCTTCGGCCGCGAAAATCTCCAAATTTTTAAAGAGGTTGACGAGCGAACTCTCGACGCATTCGTTCCCAGCATGATGCTGCAGCCCATCGTGGAGAATTCTCTGAAGCACGGACTCTCGGGAAAATTGGAAGGCGGACACATCTGCATCCGCACCACGCTCAATGATGGCCGCTTGCAAATTGAAATTGAAGATAACGGCGTGGGAATTTCCGAAGTGCGCATGCCGCAGGTTTACGTGCAGGGAATTGGCATCAGCAATGTTCACGAGCGCCTGAAAATTCTTTACGGCGCCGATTTCACCATGGATATTCGCAGCCGCGAAGGCGAAGGCACGCGTATCCGCATCGACGTGCCGGAAGTAATGCCCGTTTTTCCGCCGGCAATTTTTTGAACTCTGCTTGCTAACGACGATAACTACTCGTACCGCAACGCCACAATCGGATCCACGCGCATCGCCCTTCGCGCCGGAATGTAACACGCTGCCAAAGCCACCACCGCTAACACAATTGCCGCGCCACCAAACGCGACCGGATCAATCGCATTCACCGCGTACAACAAAGAATATTTCGCCATCAGTTGCGTCAATCCTGCAGCGGCAATTAATCCAATCACCACGCCAAACATCGTCAACCGCGCGCCTTGTCCCAAAATTAATCGCAACACGTCGCCCTTCTGCGCGCCCAGCGCCACACGAATTCCAATCTCATGCCTTCGTTGTCCCACCAAATAAGAACTCACGCCATAAATTCCGACGCTCGCTAGCACCAGCGCCAGAATCGCAAACACGCCAAGCAAAATTATCGTGAATCGCTTTGACGCAATCGATCCCGAAACAATTTCCTCCATCGTTTGCGCGCCGAAAATGGTCTGCTGATTATTAATCCGCTGAATCGTCTGCCGTATCGCGCCCATCAGCTCCGGATTTTTCCCGTCGGACCTGACGGCAACCATCGGTCCTCCATCCGGCCTCTGCATGAACGGAAAATAAATTTGCGCTTGCAGCCCGCGCGAATCAGAATCCAGTCCCCACTGCTTCACATGCCCCACGATTCCGACAATTTCCAATTGCGAATCCACGCCGTCAACATTAATCCGTTTTCCGACTGGATTTTGATTCGCAAAATATTTCCGCGCCAGCGTATCGTCCACAACCGCTACTAACGGTGCGTGCTCATCATCCTGCGGCGAAAAAAATCGCCCGCTCTTCAATGTAATTCCCATCGCCCTTAAATAATCCGGCCCGGCAACATAGCTCAGCGCCCAATTCATATCATTCGGATTCGAAGGTTTCGGCTGTCCGTCCATCCAGAAAAGTTGCTCGTCGTCTCCCACCAGTGGAAACGAGCCTGAACTCAACGCCGCAGCCGTCACGCCCGGAATTGACCTCACTCCGTCGTCAACCTGCCGCAGAGCCGCCAGAACTGCTTCCGGCTTCGCGCTCCGCATCGAAGGCGGCAGCGACATCGAAAATGTCATTACATTTTTCGGATCAAATCCTGGATTCACATTCCACAGCGCCGCCAAAGATCGCAGCATCAATCCCGCGCCAATCAAAAGCACCAGCGCCAGCGCCATTTCTGCCACCACATAAATTCCGTGCGCGCTGTGACGTGTCCCGCTTCCTCCGCGACCCGATTCATTCATAATCTTGTTCAGACGCGGCTTCGAAGTTTTCAGCGCCGGCACTAATCCAAATAAAATTCCCGCCAGCAACGACACCGCCGCCGTAAAGATCAGCACGCGCGTATCCAGACCAATTTCTCCGGCGCGCGGCAAATTCAGTGGCAAGTTGCTCAGCATCGCCTTCGTGCCCCACCACGCAAATAAAAGTCCCAGCCCGCCTCCGCCAATCGCTAACAAAATACTTTCAGTTAACAATTGACGAATCAGCCGCGCTTGTCCCGCGCCCAACGATGCGCGAATTGCAAATTCGCGCGCGCGTCCCGTTGATCGCACGAGCAGCAAATTTCCTACATTCACGCACGCAATCAGCAGCACAAATCCCACCGCCGCCAGCAACGCCAGCAACATCGGCTGCACATTTCCAATCACCCATTTTTTCAACGGAATTAAATTTGCGCTGATCCCTTTGTCCTTATCCGGATAAGCCGCGGCCAAATTCGCAGATACCCGATCCATATCCGCGTTTGCCTGCGTCAATGTCATGCCCGGCTTCAACCGTCCGACCACGCGAATTCCCAGTCCCGCGCCGCGGTCCGGCAAGAGATTGTTGCGCCACTGCCCAATCGGCAAATAAATTTCCTTCACTCTCGCCGTCTGCAAATACAAATCGAATCGGGCCGGAATCACACCAACAATCGAGTAGTCGTTCCCGTCGAGCGTCACACTTTTTCCAATCACGTCGCTCGTCCCGCCAAACTTCCGCTTCCAGAATTCTTCGCTGACCATCGCAATCGGCGCGCGTCCAATTTCATCTTCGCCCGGCGCAAAATTTCTCCCCATTACCGGCTTCACGCCCAGCAGCGAAAAAAAGTCCGAAGAAATATAATTCCCGCGCACCTGCTCCGCGTCGCCGATTCCGGTGAGCGTGAACGTGCGCTGGCGATACACGGCCATCTGAGAAAACGTCCGATTCTCCTTCTGCCAGTCCCGAAAATTTGGATACGACACCGACCCGTTCACAAAATTCGCCTTATTCTCTCCAATCACAATGATCTGGTCGGCCTGCGGGTAGGGAAGTGGATTCAGCAAAACTCCGCTGACCACCGAAAATAGCGCCGTGTTCGCGCCAATCCCCAGCGCCAGCGTCAAAATCGCGATCATTGCAAACCCAGGATTCTTCGCCAACGACCGCAATCCAAATCGCACATCCTGAACAAACGTCTCCATAGCTCGCCTCCCGCTACATCTATGACGTCACAACACGTCCTTCGGTCACTAACTCCTTATACGTCAATATCGTACGAGCGGTTCCGCCATTCGCTCGCCGCCTACCCCTGTCCCTCTCCACGATTTCCCTTGACTTCCTCCCGACTATACTGTAATTTCTGTATAGACTGAAATTAAGGAAATTGACCATGCCCAACCTTTCCGCAGTCCAAAAGAAATTCATCCTCCATTGGGGCGAAATGGGCGCCCGCTGGGGCATCAACCGCACCGTCGCCCAGGTTCACGCGCTGCTCTATCTTTCCGCCACGCCGTTGGACGCGGAGGACATCGCCAAAACTCTCGGCGTCGCGCGTTCCAACGTCAGCACCAGCTTGCGCGAATTGCAGGGCTGGGGCATCGTGCGCGTCACCCATCTGCTCGGTGACCGCCGCGATCATTTCATGTCCCTCACCGACGTTTGGGAAATGTTCCGCATCATTCTGCAGGAGCGCAAGCGCCGCGAAATTGATCCGACGCTCATCATGCTGCGCGTATGCCTCACCGAAATGGGCCCGTCCGCGGGCGAAGCCTATCCCCGCGAACGCGTCGCAAACATGCTCGACTTCATGGAAAACATGTGCGGCCTCTACGACGAGTTCGGTCAAATGTCTCCCAGTTCGCTGCAAGGTCTCGCGAAACTTCGCGGCAAACTGCGCGGCTTGCTCGAAAAAGTCAGCATTCTCGGCAGCAAAAAGAAGTAGCCGCACAAAAAGAGTCGGAGGTCCACCATGATCTCGCTCACCTCAGAATTCACAGATGGAAAAGGACGTCAGGCACGCGCCTGGGTTTTCTTTGACGCTGAGTGCGGTTTCTGCACACGTCTCGCCCGCCGCGTCGCTCCGCTGCTCGCAACGAAAGGCATCGCTCTCGCAAAACTGCAAGATCCGCGCGTCGCAAAACTTCTAGGACTACCGCTCAACGAACTGCTGTGCGAAATCCGCTATCTGAACGCCGACGCAAAACAATTCGCCGGCGCCGACACGTTCGTCGCAGTCGCCCGCGAATTTTGGTGGGCCGCTCCGTTTGTCTGGTTTAGCAAAATCCCCGGCGGAATGAAAATTCTGCGCGGTGGGTATCAGTACGTAGCGTCTTGCCGCGAATGTGTGGGTGTCCGATGTGAAATTCCCGCCGCCGGGTCCTTCAGCAACGAATCGACCGGCGCACATAAATAAGGAGGAAATATGCTAACCCTGCAAAAATGCCTCTGGATCGCAGCCATGATTCAAATGACGATGTTCCTCGCGAATTTTTATCTTCCATTCAAATTAGAATATCGGAAAAATATTTCGGCCCTGGTGCCGTTTTTCCGTCAAGTCTTTATCACTCACGCCGCATACATCGCCGCAGTCGTCCTTCTGTTTTCCGTAATCACTTTCGCCTTCGCGCCCGAACTAGCCAGCGGCCACGGACTCGGCCAATTCCTCGCGGCAACACTGTGCCTCTTCTGGCTAGTCCGCATCCCGCTGCAACTTTTTTATTACGATAAACAAATCCGGCGCGCGAATCGTTTGGGAGACGTGGCCATGACGTGCGCGCTAATTTTTCTAGCCGCCACCTACGGCGTCGCGGCAACAGTTTCGCTTCGGTAGCGGTCGTTGATTTGTGGGTCGCGGTTTTAACCGCGACATTAATGATTCCTTCGTTCAGGGGTTTTAACCCCTGAGGTCTTAACCGGCTTCGGAACCAGCAAAATGAAAACTGTCATCCCAAATTCGATAAGAATCGTCACCGAAGAAACCGCAGCATCGCGCGGTTTCTTCTACGGCGCAGCAATCTGGTCCGCGATCGCAATCGCCAGCTACTGCAACTGGCTTCGATTGGATTTGGTCGAATTGCTTTTCCTTCTAGCTCCTTGGGTAATTGTCCCCGCCGCACTCTCGCTCACTCCAGCACGCACAAAATCCTATCCGATACTAATTGTCCGCAGTCTGCGCTGGCTTTTCGTCGTGGCCGCCGCTCTCTGCACAATTTCATTTCTGTGCCCCGCCGGAATCGTCGCCGCGCTACTCGCCGGAAGCTGGCTGCTAGTCTGTCTCTGCATCGGATGGGGCGGAATAAATCGCCTACTCGCAATCCGCGGGGAATCATTTCTGGAATTCTGCGTCGCCGTCGCCGAATGCTACATCGCCGTAGGCGGAGTCTGGCTAGTAATGTCTCGCGCCGGACTTCATCCCGCCGGATTTCAAGAGCCAATAGTCCTTCTAACCGCCGTCCATTTTCATTTCGCCGGATTCCTATCATCAATTTTCGCGTACCTAACGCTCGGCTGGCTCCAATCAACAAAATGGAGAAAGCCGCTCCGCATCATCTTGTTAGGCACGCTACTCGGCCCCGGCCTCCTCGGAATCTCATTTCTAATCAGCCCTAAACTCAAATTAATCGCCGTAATCCTAATCGTAATCGGCCAGTGCGGACTCGCCGCCGGCAAGACTCGCATCAGCACGATGATTTTTCTGGGAACGTCCACTCTTCTCCGTCCCGGGGGTTGGGCGGGACGAATCTCTCGATTGGCGTTTTCCGACCGTCTTTCCTCGGTTTGCCTAATCACTGCCGCAGCATCCGTAGCCACCGCGATGATTTACGCAGCCACTTGGGCGCTGGGCGAATATCCGCTCCAACCCATGACCGATCTCTCCCACATGGAGCACATTCACGGCGTCCTGAATTCAATCGGTTTCGGCGCAATAGGTTTATTAGGATGGATCAAATTTCGTACGAGAAATCGGCAAGTAGACTAAGGAGAAAAGCTAAATGAGCGAACCAACTATTTTTGCACTTGGCATCAGTGGTGCTTCAGCAATCTCAGTCGGGGTAATGTTTTATCTTCATCGCCCGTTGCGATCGGTTCTCACGGACTTATGCGGTACCGCGGACCGTGCTTCATTCTGGTGCGCCTTCTCGAATATCACTCTATTTCTCCTACCACTACTCTTCATGCTCGACTACCGTCCGGAAGAATCAGCTGGCGCAATCTGGCTATGGCCTCTCGCGGAAATTTTCAAGCGTGGATTGCTCGGATTGTCGCTCACAGTAGTCGTGCTCGGCATCGTGATGGGAAGCTTCATTCGCCGTGGTGACGTTCGTTCGATTGCACATCAGCGTTAGAAATCGCGGAGGTACCAGCCATGAGCACCGCAAAATCGCTCGACATCGTCACCGGAGCCTTCGGCTACACCGGTGCACAAATCGCGCGGCGTCTAATCGCCGCAGGCAGGGAAGTGCGCACGCTAACCAATCATCCGAAACCGAATGACGCAGCATCGCAAAATATCCAAGTAGCTCCGCTGAATTTCGATGACCGCGCCGCACTGCAACGCAGCCTTGAAGGCGCTCAAGTTCTTTACAACACATATTGGATTCGATTTCCGCACGGAAATAAAACTTTCGAGCAGGCCGTAGAAAATTCCCGCACACTTTTCCAAGCCGCAAAACTCGCTGGAATCCAGCGCATCGTCCACGTCAGCATCGCGAACCCTTCAGAAGATTCCCCGCTCGGTTACTATCACGGAAAAGCGCAAGTCGAACGCGCCCTAATCGATTGCGGAGTTCCGTACGCCATTCTTCGTCCCACAGTTTTATTCGGCACAGGCGATATCCTCATCAACAACATCGCCTGGCTCCTCCGCCACTTTCCAATTTTTGCAGTTCCAGATATTGGCGATTGCAGCATGCAACCCGGCCACGTAGAAGATCTAGCAGACCTGGCCGTCTCGCGCGGATCGCGAACCGATTGCACAATCGAAGACGCAGTAGGCGCCGAAGCCTACACCTTCGAGGAAATCGTCAGGAAAATCGCAACCGCAGTAGGAAGTCACACAAAAATAATTCGCGTAGGCAAACGAACGCTAGCTCCGATGCTCCGCGTCCTGGGCTGGGTCACCGGAGATGTAGTCCTAACTGACGAAGAACTCGACGGCCTGGCCGCAAATCTTCTGCTCTCAAAAACTCCGGCGCTCTGTCCAACCAGTTTCAGCAAATGGCTAACAGAAAACAGTTCGCAAGTAGGAAGAACATATGCCAGTGAAATCCGAAGACACTACTAGGGATCACGAATTGGTTTTGAATTTGCCCTGTGCGTCGCGGCCTTAACCGCGCCCAAAAGAAATCTGGCTGGCGCAGACCTTTGTCTATAGGTCTGCGGGTACCAATCGCCCGAATTTGCCTTGTGGGTCGCGGTTTCAACCGCGACATTAAGAAGTCTGTGCGAAAGGGGTTTTAACCCCTGAAGCCATTCTGCAATTACAGCTCAAGCCCTAACCGCCGTCGACCCCGCCGCCAAAATCTTCATATAATATTCCTCGTACATCGGAATAATATCCTTCGCACAAAATTTCTTCTGCGCATTCACGCGCGCCAATTCCCCCATCTCGCGTCCGCGATCCGCCCGGCCCAGAATATCGATCGCAAATTTACCTGCGGCCGCCACATCATGCGGAGCCACCAAATATCCATCCACACCGTGCTCCACAACTTCCGGCATTCCGCCAACATTCGTTCCTACGACGGGCACTTCGCACGCCATCGCCTCCAGCGCTGCCAATCCAAATGATTCCGTATCCGACGGCAGCAAAAACAGATCAGCCAGCCCTAACTTTTCGTGTACTTGATCCTGTTTGCCCAGGAACAATACATCCGCGGTCAACTTTTTCTGCCGCACCAGATACTCCGCTGCCCCGCGCTCCGGCCCGTCGCCAATCATCACCAATTTCGCCGGCATTTTTTCGCGCACCATCGCGAAAATCTCAATCACATCCGTCACACGCTTCACAGGACGGAAATTCGAGAGATGCATCACAATCGGCTCGCCGTTTGGCGCCCAACACGCGCGTTGCTTCGCATCTTCATTGCGGTGATACAAATCGCAATTCACGAAATTCGGAATCACCTCGATATGATTCCGCGTCTGAAATTCTTCCACCGTGCGCGTCTTCAAATAATTAGAAATCGCCGTTACGCCGTCGCTCTGCTCAATCGAAAATTTCGTGATCGGCAAATAACTTCGATTGCTTCCCACCAAGGTAATGTCAGTCCCATGCAACGTGGTAATGAAAGGCAATTTCAGCGGAGCTGTCATTGCGCGCGCCAAATAAGCGCTCACGGAATGCGGAATCGCGTAATGAACGTGCAGCAAATCCAATCGCGCGGACTCCGCCACCTCAGACATTTTCGATGCCAGCGCCAACGTATATGGCGGATGATCGAACAGCGGATACGTCGTCACTTCCACTTCATGAAAAAATATTCTTTCCGCGCCGGATGGCATGCGAATCGGCGGTGCATAACTAATAAAATGAATTTCGTGCCCGCGCGCGGCAAGTTCAATGCCCAGCTCGGTCGCCACCACTCCCGATCCGCCGTAAGTTGGATAACACGTGATCCCGATTCGCATCGCGCTCCGCCCAATTTGGTTTTCGTTGTAACCGAATGCCACACCCAATGCAATTTCAGATTCTGACTTCGTGAGTGTACATTAGACGCCGCAGGAGGTCTTCAGGTGACACGCCTCGCAGGCAAAGTTGCATTCATCACAGGAGCCGGCAGCGGCATCGGCCGCGCTTGCGCCGAACTTTTCGCGCAGCAAGGCGCGAAAGTAATTTTAACCGGACGCCGTGCTGCTCCGCTCAATGACGCCGCGACTCACATCAACAATTCCGGCGGGCAGGCTATTGCAGAGCAGTGCGACGTCACTGATAGCGCGCAAATTTCTCGCGCTCTGGAATTCGCCGTGGCCCGCTTCGGCAATCTAACGACCATCGTAAATAATGCGGGTGTAATGTTTCGCGGCAACGCCGAAGAAACTCCCGAAGCCACTTGGGATCTTCTAATTGACATCAATTTGAAAGGCACATTTTTGGTTTCTCGCGCCGCGGTGGAATTTCTTCGCCGCGCCGGCGCCGGATCCATCATTAATATCGGTTCCGTTTACGGAGTTGTCGGCAGCGAGCAACGCGTCGCTTACGCCGCATCCAAAGGCGGAGTCACAATGCTCACCCGCGCGATGGCCATGGATCACGCGCACGAAAATATTCGCGTGAATTGCATTTGTCCTTCGCTTGTGGAAACGGAAATGGCCGCGCAGGTTTTCGCCAACGCAAAAAATCCCGAAGAAGCGCGCCGCCAGCGCGTCAGTTTAATTCCTATGGGACGCACGGGAACGCCGCAGGAAATCGCGCATCTCGCGGCATATTTGGCGTCCGACGAATCCGCGTGGGTCACAGGCGCAGCATTTCCAATCGACGGCGGCGAAGCCGCAGGATAATCGTTCACTCATGCCCAAGAAACACATGGCTGACAAACGCACGCAACATTCATCCCGCAAGAATCCCGGCACAACTTGGGACGTAACTGAACTTGCGATACGTCTACGCAACAGCGCGCCGGGCCAACTCTTCGGATATGAACTCGACTCCATCGGTGAAGGTAAAGCGGTGATGAGTCTTCGTGTGATGGATCGCCATAAACAAATTCACGGAGTTGTTCATGGCGGAATTCTCGCGTCGCTCGCGGACACAGCAGGCGCGATGGCCGCATATCCATTGCTTCCGAAGGGCACGCGCCTTGCGACAGTTGAAATGACAATTAATTATTTGGAGCCAGTGGATCGAGGACCAATTATCGCGGAAGCGCGCGTCCTAAGACTTGGCCGCACGCTCGCCGTAGCAGAATGTGAAATCAAAGACGCCGAAGGAAAACTAGCCGCGAAATCTCTACTGACATTCGCGATCATGTCCGCTGCAAAAAAGCAGGGAACCTCTCGCCGTAAAAAATAATCCGTGCAGATTAATTACTGCCCGCTTACTTCTTACTGCCCATTTGTTCCACCCATCGCGGCTTCGTCCCCATCCTTATATAGGTACTTGATGGTCTGCTTGTAGATCAGCAAGTTCGGACTTCCGAAGCGCGTCAACTTAATGCAGTCACGGTCGTACCATTCCACAACTCCGCGCAGAACTTCGCCATCCTGCAGCACAATCGCTACGGGAGTTCGCGCTTGCATCTGCTTCACCCAATAAAAACTTTCGGCGTGCGTTTGTTCGGGTGGAGTTGGTTTCTTCTGCTGTGCTGGTGCGGCATGAATTGCGCGTGGCGTCGGACCCTGTTCCTTGACTTCTGTAAGGGAGGGACGAATAAGCCTTCGATTAACCATGATGTCTCCCGAGTATGAGCGATGCGTTGACTAGAATAGATTGACTGAGACGTGAGATGCGTTGTAGTGGAATTGGGTTTCAACAAATTTAAGGTTTGCAAGTGTTTACTGACTAGCGCGCCGCGAGCGACAGTCCCAGGGAGTCCAACGCCAACTGCCTGTTAATATTTCGGCGCTGGCCGGACGCGAGCGTGTCCACTCCGCGCACGGCCTTCGCCACCCATTCGGTGTTCACAAGCACTGCTAATTCTTGCAGGTCGCGCTTCAGACCGAGATTTCTTAACAAAATCCTTATGTCGTCAGTATCGTTTGCTGATTTTCGGTCGGATTCGTTCCGCATCGTGGAACTTCCAGCGGTTTTTGTGCTCGTCATACCCGTACGGCTGGTCAACTCTAGTAAATCTGCCAGTACGCTGTAGAGCGCATCCAGGAGACTCTCAAACGGAACCGCATCCTTCTTCGTAATCTGATTGGTGAGCCCGAAAAGCAGGGAAGATTTCTCTGTCGCGGCGAGTTGCAACAATTTCAGCGCCTGCTTGCGAATGTCGAACATCTTTTCGACGTCCATTCCAATCGCCGCGCCCGGACTGCCTTCGGCCATTTCCGCGGCACGCGCTCGCGATGAAGCGTCCAATTTCGTGTGCGCTTTCAACAGTGATTCCATTTGCTCGGGTTGTACAGGAGCAAACTCAAATGGAACGCAACGCGAAATGACCGTCGGCAACAGTTGATTCTTGCTCTGCGCCAACATGATGATCGTGGTGGTGTCCGGTGCTTCCTCCAAAATTTTCAGGAAAATATTCGCGATGTCCCACCGCATCGTGTCAGCGCCATCTACGATGAACACTCTTCGTCGCGCACCCGGACGAAATCTTGCCGCGCGTTCCACCGCCCGCAATTGTCCCATGTGCAGCACCGGACGAACCACCGGAGAATTCAGCCGCATCGGATCAGGAACAATGGCCCACACGTCAGGATGAGTTTGTAGAATTAGGGGGACTTTATCCGCGTCACCGCTTTCGCCGCGCTCGGAGAGTCCGCGTTCCACAAGTTGCGTGGGCTCAGCAAGTAACGCGATGCGTTTGCAGGTGTCGCATTCGCCGCAGAAATCGTCGCGCATTCGCTCGCAATTTGCGGCCGCGGCAAACATCCGCGCGAGAGTGTATTTCCCAATTCCGCGCGGACCAAGAAATGCGATTGCGCTGGGAACGCGCTCCGTCCTCAACATTCCGCGAAGGGAAGTGACGATGCGTTCGTTTCCGAGAAATTGGTCGAAACCCATTTCAATATAACCTTTGCGTCAGGGGTTAAAACCCCTGATTGAATCACTCCGAATGTCACGGCTGAAGCCGTGACCTACAAAGCAACTTCAAAAATTCCTGCGAACTTACTTCAACTCTTCCACTCTCACATCCACCGCCGACATCACCGCCGCATGAATTTTCTCGACTGACATTATTCCCGAATCCGCGGCGCAATCCACCGTCACCCAATTCGACTCTTTCGATAAACTTTCATACACTGACGCCGCCTGCTCCAAATGTTTCTGGTCGGCCTCCTGCAAATCGCGTTGCAGACTGGTGTATTCCCGCGCCGCCTTCATTCCCACCAGCCGATGCGCCTCGCTCAGCGGCAAACGCAAATAGATCACCAAATCTTCCTCCGGCAATCCGTAAAGTCCGTATTCCAGTTTACGCAGCCAGGCCAAAAATTCCGCGCGCTGCTCAGGCACAACCCGCGCCGTCTGATGCGCCAGATTTGAAGCGACGTATCTATCGGCAAGCACCGTTTTGCCCGAGTTCAGCGCCGTTTCCAGTTCCGCCTTGCTCTCGAATCTGTCTCCCGCATAAAGCAGCGCCGAAAGATGCGCGTCCACGGCAGCCAGCGGACCGAAATCCCCATTCAAATATTGCGCCACCAATTTCCCGAATGACGATTCGTATCGCGGAAAACTAAACTGCGCGCAATCAACTCCGCGCGATTGCAAAGCGCGCGCCAGCAATTCCAGTTGCGTGCGTTTTCCCGAGCCATCAATTCCTTCGATGGCAATAAATTTTCCGCGCATGGGCATGGTGTCGTCGTTGGTATGAAAGCGTAGGCAGTCTAGCGTGACAGCCATGCGCGCTGCAATGTCTTAGCCTATGTAGCGCCGCCCTTTACGGGCGACATCTTCGTTCACGTCGATCAAATCCCAAATATCAACCAACGGCTGCCACCCTCAAGGGTGGCGCTACATAGGCCAAATCAAAGGCGCGATCGCTCACATTGCGCATCTCGTGCCATCCTGACCATCGAGGGTAACTATGTTGCTACCCCACCCCCCTCCCCCCTGTTTTGAGCATCAATATCAAAACAAAGGAGTTAAGTCGGTCAATCGTGTCATGAATATCAAAACAAAGGACTTATCCCGAATGAAGGGATCGGGACCGTGTGTTTTGATATTCTTACGCGCTCCTCTGAAAACGATGAAGCAGATCCCTCAAAGCCAAGAATCGTTCGGGACGCATCCCGAATGAAGAGATCGGGACTCGCGTTTGAAGCGGATCGTCCAAGTCTGCAAGGCAGGGTAGCGCGGAGTGGGGAACGTAGTCAATTAAATAAAAGTACTTAGTACTAAATACTTGGCGAGGGAAATGTGGGAAGGTATTCGAATGGCATTTCGAATGACGAAGAAAGCGGTTCAAGAACCGCACCCTTGATCCCGAAGCTTCGGGATCGTACGGTGCGGCGCCCAGGTACAACTTCCAACCAATGACAGATCCTAGTCTGTGCCACCCGCCTCGAATTCAAAATCAAATTCAAAGCGGTAGATCGAAGCCAAATTCAAGAACCCCACGTTCGCCCACTTCGTGAAAAAGTTAGCTGGGGCACCCGAAGTCAAACTCAAAGTCACAAAGCTGAGTCAAAATCGAATTCAATGCATAGCGGAAGTGCGGCCACTCGCCGAGCGGTGAGGGGAAGACCTGACCTTCGAGAAGGCACCCTCAGGTTTAAAAGATTGCCCCTACGAGTGATAAACGCCTTCGCCGATATTTACTGACGCGTAGATTTCGTCACTGAAAGCGAGGCGCACTTGCAGTTTTCCGGCGTGGCTGTGCTCCATTGAAAATTCGCCGTGTTGATCGGTTTTTGTGCGCGCGAGGTCGACGCCATCGCTGAAAAGGGAAACGGTGATGTCGGTTGCAGGTTCGGACTCGTTATTTGCGTGGACTACGGTGCCGGCTACTTTGTATTGGTCGGATTGATTGTTGGACTCAATGCGAATATCGATTTGAAATGGGCCAACCTGCCAGATCAAATAGCGCACGACGTTCACTCGATCGCAGACGCCGGGAGCTGATCCGCGAAGGGCGATGTCGAAAAGCGGGACCGGAGATAATGTTCCGTTCCAGTTGTCGCCCACGGTGCCTCCTCGGCACCCCTCAGGTGATTCCATAGTGGCTCGATGGTTCAGTTGTGTACATAGGACGCGAGTACCATATGTCGGATGTCCCACATTGCGAGAAAAGGAGCGGAGCGGGTGCGCGAGTTAGAAAACCGGCACGTAAATACGACGTGCGGGGCACCCGGCGTCATCATCTGGCAGGTGGTGATGTTAAGATTTGCGCGAATTTCCTGGAGGCTACACATGAATGTGTTGAGAGTTTGTTACAAAACTGGTGTGCGATTCGATGAGGCTTATTATGTTGCGAAACATTTGCCGTTGGCGGCGAGCGTTTGCGGACCGTTTGGATTGAAAAGCGTGAAGGTGGCAAAGTTTTGGGCAACGCCTGATGGGTCAAAGCCAGCGTATCAGGTAATGTTTTCGGCGTATTTTGATTCGGCGGAAAATATTGAGAAGTTGCTGACTAGTCCGCGCGTTGGAGAAATACTGGCGGACATTTCTAATTATTATGACGGAGAGCCGGAGATCATGATTGGGGAAGTGATGGAGTTGGGAGAGTAGGGCGAAAGGCAAGGAGAAAACCCGCACGTGAATGCGACGTGTCGGGCAACCGGCGAAAAGCAGGTTCCTCTTTTGGAGCGCCGCAGGGCCGCAGCGGATCGCGCCCTGTCGGCAACGACGACACCGTCGTTCGGAATGACGATCAAAGGCAAATGTAGCGGCCCACCTGAAGGTGGCCCCGACGAAATAAAGTGATAAAATTGCGGCATGAGCATCAGCGTTTTGCAGGAAACGATTAACGCGAATTTTTTGCGGATCAACGAGTGCATTGCGCGGGCGTGCGCGCTGGTTGGGCGACATCCGAGCGAAGTGACGTTGATGGCGTATCGAAGACGCATCCAGTGGAATCGATTCGGCGCTGCGTATACGGCGGGGGTGCGGCACTTCGGGGAAAATCGAATTCAGGAGTACGAGCAGAAAAGTTTTTTTCTGAACGAACAGAAACACGCGGTGTGGCATTACATCGGACATTTGCAGAGCAACAAAGCGCTGAAGGCCGTGCAACTTTTTCACATGATTGATTCAGTGCACTCGCTGGATATCGCGTTGAAAATTGATCGCGCGGTGGAAGGCGTAACGCGGATTCCGATTTTGCTGGAAGTGCGCATGGATACCGCGGTGACGAAAAGCGGATTCGATGAGGACGCGGTGCACGACGGATTTGAAATTTTGATGGGCATGCCGCATTTGGATATTCGCGGACTGATGTGCATCCCGCCATTTTTTGAAGATCCCACACAAGCGCGGGTATTTTTTCGCGGGCTGAGAAATTTGCGCGACGCGCTGGTGCGTCGCTTTGCGATTCCGCTGCCGACGCTTTCGATGGGAATGTCGCACGATTTTGAAGTGGCGATTGAAGAAGGCTCAACGGAAGTGCGACTGGGCACGGCGCTGTTCGGCGCGCGGCTGGATCATCACTGGCCGCAGCGTGACACGAAGACGGCGGGCGCGTAGCTTGTCAGTTGAAGTAGTGGAAAAATTTGATGCGGCGAGGAAATTTATTGGCGCAAGTTTTCGAGTGCGGGTGCAGCCGAGGG
Organism: uncultured Acidobacteriota bacterium; assembly: GCA_963778235.1. Taxonomy (GTDB): domain Bacteria; phylum Acidobacteriota; class Terriglobia; order Acidiferrales; family UBA7541; genus DASTCZ01. Next base: position 124,675 of record CAVZTQ010000006.1, read on the forward strand.
CGAGCAAAAATGTGGTGGGCGGGGAATGGGAAGGCGCGTTGAAGGTTAGGTTGACGGCGCCGCCGGTGGATAGCAAAGCGAATGAGGCGCTGTGCCGATTGTTGGCGGAATATTTGAACGTGCCTGCCGGCGCTGTTAGACTTCTGAGCGGTGAACGCAGCAGAACGAAACGAGTGGAAGTGGACGGAGTTGGTGCGGAAAAGATTCGAGCACTTGCGGCAACGAAAATTAGCGCGACTAAGCGCGCGGAGCGGATAACTCGATATGCCTGACATTCAAGCGATACAAAAAGCGTTGCGCGAAGAAAAAATGGATGGATGGCTGTTCTACGACATTTTGCATCGCGATCCGATTGCGTATCGCGTGCTGGGATTGCACGACGCGATGGCGAAGCGGCGCTGGTTCTACTGGATTCCCGCGAAGGGCGCGCCGAAAAAGTTGGTGCACCGGATTGAGTCGTTCACGTTGGATTCGCTGCCGGGTGAGAAATTGCAGTACGCCGAGCGATCGGAACTGGAGAAAAATCTTTCACGTTTGTTAGGGCGCGCGAAAATTGTGGCGATGCAATATTCGCCGAACAATGCGATTCCGCAAATTTCGCTGGTGGACGCAGGGACGGTGGATTTGCTGCGCTCGCTGAAGAAGAAAGTTGTGAGCTCCGCGAATTTGATTCAGCGATTTGAGGCGGCGTGGTCGGCGGAGCAGCACGCCGGGCACGTTGGAGGCCGGGAAAACGGATTGACAAGATTACGCAGGACACATTTGCGCATGCGGCGAAACTTGTGCGCAGCAAAACGGCGTTCACTGAATATGATTTGCAGCAATGGATGGCGGAACAATTTCGCGCGAATGGGTTGATGGCGGACAGCGCGCCGATTGTGGCGGTCGGGCCGCACAGCGGCGATCCGCATTACGAGCCGAAGAAGGGAGGTTCGGCGCAAATTAAGGAAGGCGATCTTTTGTTGCTGGATGTTTGGGGAAAACTGGATAAGCCGGACAGCGTTTATTACGACATTACCTGGATGGGATATTTCGGCGAGAAAGTCCCGGAAAAATACGCGAAGGTATTTGCCGTTGCGAAGCAGGCGCGCGATGCGGCGGTGAATTTTGCGCGGGAGGCGACGGCGGCGGGCAGCGTCATTTGAAGGTTGGCAAGTAGATCGCGCGGCGCGTGACGTGATCAAGAAGGCCGGATTCGGAAAATATTTTGTGCATCGCACCGGGACACAGCATCGGACAAGAAGTGCACGGAGCGGGCGCGAACATGGACGATTTGGAAAGTCACGACGTGCGGCGAGTGATTCCGCGCACGTGTTTTTCCGTGGAGCCGGGAATTTATCAGGCGGAATTCGGAGTGCGAACTGAAGTGGACGTGTACGTCGGCGAAAAAGAAGCGGGCGTGACCGGCGCGGTGCAGAGCGAAATTCTGGCGCTGCTGGCGTGAAATTGAATTTTTGAGGTACGGGCTGAATAGTTTGATGGGAAACTGTTTGGTAACAGATGGCAGATAATATTCCAGAGAATATTCCGGAACAAATTCCTCAGGCGATTTCTGAAGCGCCGCCGCAGCCTTCAACAAGACGTGACGTCATCGAGTCGAGCTCGCGCCTGCTGAAGAAGTTGTGCTGATTGAACAGGACGCGCTTGCTGAACCTGTGGCGCAAGAACCGGAACCGAGAAGTTCTCCGCGCGAAGTATTTTCCTTGCGGTTGCTGGGTGGATGATTCCCGGGCTGGGCCATTTATTTCAACGGCGCATCGGACGCGCGGTGGCTGGATTCGCAGCCGTGGGAACGATGGCGCTGGTGGGATTGTGGATGCGTGGAAATGTTTTTCCGGCCCGCAGTGACGATGCGTTTAGCGTGTTGGGATTTATCGCCGACGCCGGCTCGGGAATATTTTATTTGTTGGCGCACACAATTGAAAAAACCGGGCCGGATGTTTCGCGCGCGGCAGGGGATTACGGCACGCGTCTGATTGCAACGGCTGGTGTGTTGAATATGTTGTTTGTGCTGGACGCGTTGGAAATTTCCCGCGGGCACAAAAACTGATGAGTCTCACACACTTCCAGTCGATGGTGCTGTTCGCGTTCATCGTTTCACTGGGATTTGCGTTTCTCAGCCGGCGTAGATTGAAATCCCGCATTCGTTATTTGGTGTGGGCGTTTGTAGCATTTTTGCTGGTGGCAATCACGATTGGATGGATCATGTATCCGGCGTCGCACTGATGTTTGTAAGAATATTTGACGGTGGGTATCCGCGATGCTAAATTTCTAAAATGTCATTCGGTTAGGAAGTGCTCAGCGGTCAGGGCCGAGGTAGCTCAGTTGGTAGAGCAGTCGATTCGTAATCGACAGGTCTCCGGTTCAAGTCCGGATCTCGGCTCCATCTTTCCTTCATGTCCTTTAATTCCAACTAGTTGACCTTTTCGTTTTCTGTGGCCGCGCCATGACGAAAAATCTCTGCACGTCGAGTTTCGTAATATCACAGAGACGCCGTGGTCCAAACGCTGGCATCAGGTGACGGCGCAATTGCAGGCTGTGGCAGCGGGCCGATCGCGCCGAAGGCAGAAGCGTTTCGTCTTGCATGTCGGATGGAGCAGTCGTTAAATCCAGAAGAAATTCCCGCTCAATCGAGTCCCGCAGTTCACAGACGATCGCAGCTTTGGCTTTCTTGTCTTTGAGAATCGTCGCCGCGTTCCGGCGATTTGGAAAACATTCCTGCAAAGCGCGGCGCTGGCCGTTCGGTTGCAATCGCGCGATTTCAAACGCGTGTATAAACGTTAATTTTCCGCCGCACATCGCTTGCCTTGCACCGGGAATCAGTTGCAGCAATCGCGAGCGGCCCGAGCGCAGCAAAGACCCTTAACAGAAGAAGCGGGCGGTGCGGGCGCACGGTTTGGGCTGGAAGACCTCACCACAAGTCTGAAAAAAAACGCAGATCACCGTTCAAACTTATTGCCGCTGGCGGAAAGAATACGGCGGCTGGATGTTGCACGATTTGAGTTGATTTCCTCGATGCCCTGAAGTGTCCCGAAATGTCCCGACTCGCGTGTTGCTCGCCTGACTGCGTTCACAGTATAGGTTACGCAACAAAATTGATCGGAGCGCCTTGGGACCGGCAATTCGCCGCAAGTTAATGAAACTAAAGAACATATTTGGGTCGACAGAGTGATGCGCCGAGCACCGTCGAGTGTCAGCGTGGATAGAAGCAGTCGGCATAGCTATTGGGGCAGCTGAACTAGCCGGTTTATGACCGAAGTCATACCGCAGAAGGCAGCCGAGACGAAACATCCGAACTTTACGAATTAAACGAGCCAAGGAGCACGAAGATGAAATCGCGCAGCGCAAAAATACTACTGATACTCGCTATCGGTTTTTCCGGTTGGGCGAGAATTGCGGGGGCGCACCAAGGTGCGGACGCGAAGCGAACTGTGCCAAACGCGCAGGCGAGCTCCGAAACGGCGGGGCCGGTGGCCGTTCACGCGGCGCAGCGTGGAAATCCTCAGATGAATTTGCTCGATGGTCACGCAGTACGAACGAACTACGCGGCCGGGTCAAACAGTAGCCCTGCACAGATGCAAAATGCCCAACCTTTGGCGCTGGCCTCAGCCGACTTCGATGAAGATGGCGTGCCGGACATCGTCAGCGGGTTCACCGGAGGAAACGGCGCCGGAATGGTCCAACTGCATCGAGGAAATGTGAATGCGCTTTGGCCTTACGGCGCAGCAATTCTGAATGGGCCGCCGCCGGAGTTTCTGCCGGACGCGAAAGTTTTCAGCGTGCCGGAGCAACCTGATTTTATTGGCGTTGGTGATTTTAACGCCGACGGTCACTGGGATATCGTGGTGGCTCGGCGGGGAAGCAATGCGCTTTGGTTTTTACTCGGCGACGGACACGGCAACTTCAGCGCGCCGCAACGTTTGCAACTTTCCGGAGTTGTGACTGCGTTGATCACGGGCGAAATTAATCGCGCCGACGGGTTGAACGACATTGTGATCGGCGTCAACGGGGAGAACGGCGCAAAGGTACTCGTATATGAAGGTCCTGCAGGTGCGATGCGCGCGACGCCAGAAATTATTGGCGCTCCCGTAACGGTTACGGCGCTGGCGTTGGGCAGAATCGATGGCGGAGCATTTATCGATTTGGCGATTGGCGCGGGAAATCAACTGATGATGGTGCACGGGCGCGACCGAATGCTCTCTGTTGGAAGCAGCGCTCACGGCGGGATTGGATTACCAAAGGCTGTCCAGCAGACGCTGCCGTTTTCCATTCGCGCGCTGGCAGTGGGAAATTTTTCTGGCTTCGCGAATCTAGCGGCTCTGGGCGATGACGGTGCCGTGCATCTGCTTGAGAATGCGCACGCGATAGGAAATTTGGCGGCACAGGTTGTGCTTCCGAATTCGGTTCGGACGAGTGGTCCCGGTGGAAATAAGATTCTTGCAGCGGCGGATTCGCCGGCCGCGGGTGGCGCGGTATCTCGTCAGCAACAGCTCATTCGCGCGGCAGCGCAGAGAATGTCCACCGCCCAGAAATCTTCGCAAGGCGGAACAGTGGCGGCGGAATGGACCGTGTCCGATACGATTGCGTGGCCGAGCGCTACAAGTGGGGGAACGGATGTGATGAGCGCGGGGCAACTTGTGGCGACGCGCATATCCACCGCGCCGACGGACGATTTGCTGGTCGTCGATCGCGCTGCGAGCCAGATTCATGTGTTGAGCAACACGGCGGAATCGACGACAGCCGCGCGAAAATCAAATACGGTGCACATGACGCCCGGCGCCATGACGATTGCGACGTCCCTCGACGTGACAGGCGGTCCCGTTGCGGTTTTGCCGATGCGATTGAATCAACATCCGTTGCAGAGTTTGGTGATGCTGGCGAATGGCGAATCCGCGCCGATCGTATCTGTAAGTGTTCCGCCGTTGGTTCTAGTAGTGACGAGTACCGGCGATGAAGACGGAGTCAGCACCACACTTCGCGGAGCCATAAATTTTTCGAACGTAGTTGCGACAGGCGCAAGCGCGCCGCCTGTGAGCATTATTTTTGATATTCCGCTATCTGATCCGGGCTGCGATCAGAACACGCACGTTTGCACAATTCGTCCGACCTCGGTTGGCAAGCAGGGTGGTGACGAGCACGCGCTTCCGGCTTTGTTCGGACCGGTCACGATTGACGGGTATACGCAGCCCGGTTCAAGCCCAAACACTTTGGCGAACGGCGACAACGCAGTAATTTTAATTCGAGTGGACGGAAGTTTGGCGACAACACCGGGCGGCGAAGGCTTCGACATTTTTGAGCAGCCCGGAACAATCCGCGGAATCAATATCGCCGGCTGGCACAATCCGGATTTGGTTTCGCAGCCGGGCTTCGCAGTTGGCGGATTTGGAATACGTATGGACGGCGTTGCCGCATACTCTGAAGGAAATTTTATCGGCACTAATGGAAGCGGTACCGCGTCTGACGCAATCGCGGATTCAAACATTCTGGGAATATTTCTTGCGAATGGACCGACGCTCGGAAGTGGTGCGCTCGGCAACGTGGTGGGCGGAACAACTCCGCAAGCAAGAAATATTATTTCCGGCAACCGATTCGACGGAATTCAAGGTGAATTCGATACTCCTCTGAGCCAGATTCAAGGAAATTTTATTGGCACAGACGTTACTGGAACGAAACCGCTGGGAAACGGCGGTGACGGAATACTCGCTCCGACGTTAGCCACCATCGGCGGTACGTTAGCAGGTGCGGGAAATCTTATTTCGGGCAATGGCGCGTTCAACGTTGACATCAACGCAATCGACGGCGCTGGGCTTGCGCATTCGGATGTGGTGCAGGGAAATTTTATCGGAACCGATGTTACGGGAACTAAGTCCCTAGGGTCCGCACCCGGAATCGTGGTCGCCGTGAATTACCAATTGGCGACAATCGGGGGAACGTCGTCGGCAGCGCGCAACATAATTGCAGGAAGCCCCACCGCGGATGCCATACAGCTTCTCGACTACGTCACAAATATAACTATTCAGGGAAATTACATCGGTACGGATGTGACCGGAACGCATGCGCTTTCGCCGCGGACTATCATCGGAATTTTCAGCGGAGTGTTGGACGAAAAAAACAGTGCGGGCGATACGATTCACGGGATACCGCCATACAACAATGTGATCGGCGGCACGGCACCCGGCGCGGGGAATATAATTTCAGGAAACTCGGCTGACGCGATCAAGATTGCCGGCTCAAACAATATTCAGGGGAATCCAAGCGCGCAAGCTCTTTATTGGAGATACGATTCAGGGCAATTTAATTGGCACGGACGTGACAGGCACGCTTCCGATTCCGAATGGCGGGAACGGAATTTCGTTTACGAGCGCAACTACCACCAGCTTCGTTGTGACATACCCGCCCTCGAACAACATCATCGGCGGAACGGACCCCGGCGCGAGCAATTTGATTGCAAACAACGTGGGCCACGGCGTGTTGATGGATTCCGGAAACGGAAATGCGACGGCTGGAAACACGATTCAGAATAACGGCGGCGCGGGAGTGCGCATTACCGGAGGAAACGGGAATCCAATTAGCCGCAATTCTATTTTTGGCAACGGAGCGTTGGGAATCGACTTGGATACCGCAGGACCGAACGCGAACAGCCACTGTCAGGCAAACATAAATGGCGCGAATCTTCTGCAAAATTCGCCGGTATTGACGGCGGGAACCGGCTCGACTTTTCTGAGCGCCACGGCTACTGATTCGCTTGGAAATACCTCCGAATTTTCCAACACGGTGAATTTATCGGGAAGCGTGCTGAATGTGCTGGGCGCGTTTGACGGCAAACCGAATTCAACTTTTACCATTGAGTTTTTCACGAATCCATCCGCGGATGCGTCGGGATTTGGCCAGGGCAAAGTATTTTTGACGTCCACCACGGTTACGACCAACGCCACTTGCAGCGCCACAATTAATCCAGTAATTGACACGGCGCAGGCAGATTTGAGCGTGAATCTTTCTCTCTTGCCGCCAACCACAACAACATTAGTGGTTGGCCCGCAATCATTTGGCCAGGATATTTATGCCAGCACGGTGACGAACAACGGCGCCAGCATCGCGCACAACGTGACCTGGTTCGACCAACTTCCCGCGAGCCTGCTCGTGCGCGATAACACGCAAGCAAGTTGCTCCGTACCAGCGAAATCCACGCTGGGAAGCTGTTTGTTGAACAGCAACGCCGTGACGTGCAATCTCGGTACGATGGCGCCGGGCGAAACTGCGCATATCACTGTGCCGGTGCAAGCGATCTCGCCAGGCAGTATCTCGAATAGCGTGACTGTTTCGGGAACTGAAACGGATCCGATTCTCGCGAACAATACCGCCAGCCTCACCAACAATAGTGTCAACGCATTTCCGTTTCCTGAAACTCTGGTGCCTTCGGCAATTGTAAAAGGCGGACCGGATCTCACCCTCACGGTTTTTGGCGTGGGATTCACTCCAACGACGACGATCCAGTTTAATGGAACGCAACTGAGCTCTACTTTTTTTGACAATCAAGTGTGCAACAACGTGATCACCGGAAGTTTTCTGTGCGAAGGATTACAAATCGTCGTTCCGGCCGCAATGCTCAACACGGCTGGTGACGCCACGATTTTCGTCGCGAACGGAGCGACGACGGGAAGCTCAACCTTCAGCGGCTTCATCAAGGACGCATGCGTATTTACAATTAATCCGGCGGGCCCGACTTTTAGTATTGATGCTACTGGGACGATCGGTTCGCTGCAAAACATCGTGAGTGCCGATGCGTGCTCGTGGACAGCCAGCTCGTCCTCTCCATTTGTCCTATTGCTTGATTCTGATTTGGCGGCGGGCGGAACGAGAGTTGGCAGCAGCCGGGCAAATTATGCGGTGTCGCCAAATTCTGGCGCCGCGCGGACCGGCACAATCACAATGGCCGGCCAAACTTTTACATTCCAGCAGGCCGGCGGCGCGTTGTGCACGTACACACTGGATTCAAATTCCGCACATTTTTCCGCGACCGGCGGAGCAGGAACAGTTGCGGTTACTCCCTCGGATCCAAGTTGTTTCTGGGTGCAGTCGTCATTTTCTCCGTTTGTAATTTCGCCGTCGCAAGCTGGAACGATCGGAAGCGGTTCCGTGAGTTATTCGGTGACGCCAAATGTTGGCGGACCGCGGACCGGCGAAATCGCTATAGGCACTTTTTTTGCCGGCGCGATTGAGTTCACGGTAACTCAGGATGCACCGAGCAATTGTTTCTTCACGCTTTCTTCGAGTTCCGGAGCTTTCCCTACGCCGGGCGGAACCGGATCGTTTGGCGTAATCGCGTCTCAGCCGAGTTGTGCATGGACGGCGACTTCTAGTTTGCCGTTTACAAATATCACTTCGGGAGCGAGCGGCACTGGCAATGGCACGGTGAATTACACGGTGGCGTCTAACGCCGGTGACGGGCGCATTTCGACAATTACAGTTGCGAATAGCGCGGGTTCATCGGTCACATACGCCGTGAATCAAGCGTCAGCAAACGTGTGCACTTTCTCCCTGAGCCAACTTTCAAAACATTTTTCGGCCGACGGCGGATCGGACACGGTAGGTTTTTCCTCGTCGTTCCAATTCTGCACCTGGACCGCTCAGTCAAATGATCCAGGACTTTTGATCGCCAGAACTTCCGGAGCGTTCGGTGATCCGCTTCCATACACGGTGACGCAAAACACAGGCGCGGCGCGAACGATGACGATTACGGTCGGATGCCTGACCTACACAATTATTCAAGACGGAGTTGGAGCGACGAATCCGGTCCCAGCGATCACAAGTCTTGCGCCGCCAAGCGTTGCCGTGGCTGGGCTAGATTTCGCGCTCACAGTAAATGGCGCGAATTTTGTGAATGGAGCGACCGTACTTTTCAACGGGCTGCCACGTGTGACGACATTTGTGAATTCAGGACAAATATCTGCCGCAATTTTTGCGCGTGACGTGGATCTAGTGGGAACGCGCAGTGTGGTGGTGACAAATCCTGTGCCGGGCGGCGGGGTTTCAAACTCGGTGACATTTAATGTTACGGGATCAAATCCTGTGCCGGTCATCACGACACTTTCGCCCGCGAATGGCATTGCCGGCACGAACGCATTTACACTGACCGTGAACGGAACTGGATTCGATAGCGCATCCGTTGTGAGCTTCGGCGGCACTCCGCGCGTAACTACGTTTGTGAGTCCAACGCAGCTTACGGCTGCGATTCTTGCCGCGGACATTGCGACGGCTGGAACGCCGGCGGCAGTCGTGACAAATCCGGCGCCCGGCGGCGGTCCGTCGAACTCCGTCACGTTCCCCGTTACCAGTCCGGTGCCGACGATCAGCTCGATATCGCCAACAACTACTGCGGCTGGTTCGGCGCTGTTCATTATTACCGTACAGGGCACGAATTTCGTAAATGGGTGCACGGTGAATTTTGGATCAGTGCCGGAGAGCACAATTTTCCTAAATCCATTTACAGTCCTAGCGATTATCAACGCCGCTGACGTGGCCAATCCGGGCACACCGTCTGTGACGATTACGAACCCGGGTGGTTCGCCATCGAACGGCATGACGTTTACGATTACTGGAACGGGAAACGGCAATCCTTTGCCGTCTATTTCCTCGCTTTCGCCGACGGGTACAACTGCAGGTTCCGGAGCATTTACGTTGACCGTAACCGGTGCGAATTTCGTGAGCGGCGCCACCGTGAATTTCAACGGCACTGCTCGCACTACAACCTTTGGCAGCGCCACTCAACTGACTGCGGCAATCTCAGCGGCTGACGTTGCCACTGTAGGAACACCGGCGGTCTCAGTCACCAATCCTACTCCCGGCGGCGGCACGTCAAATTCCATCAACTTTAATATTTCCGCTGCGAGTAATCCTGCTCCGACGATCAGCTCGTTGGTGCCAGCCGCTACGACGGCTGGCGGCCCGACATTTTCGCTGACCGTGAACGGAACAAATCTAATTTCTACTTCAGTGGTGAGCCTCAACGGATCGCCGAGAACCACGACGTTCACTAACGGAACGCAAGTAACCGCCACGATTACGGCCGCGGATATTGCCACGGCGGGGAGCGCTTCAATTAACGTAACGAATCCCGCGCCGGGCGGAGGAATGTCGGCTGCGGCGACGCTTACGATTAATAATCCTGTTCCGACGGTCACGACGCTTTCGCCCGCGAGCGCGCTCGCGGGTGGCGCGGGATTTACGTTGACAGTGACCGGAACTGGATTTGTTTCGAGCTCCGTTGTGAATTTCAATCACGTGGCGCGGACCACGGCGTTTGTGAATTCGACGCAATTGACGGCCACGATTCCGGCGACGGACATTGCGACGGCAGGGAGTCAGGTTGTTGACGTGACAAATCCTGCGCCGGGCGGCGGTACTGCGACGGCGGTGACATTCCAAGTAAATAATCCGGTGCCAACGGTCACGACGCTTTCACCGACGAGCGCTACTGCGGGATCTGCGGCGTTCACGTTGACGATCAATGGAACCAACTTCGTGAACGGCGCGACGGTGAGCTTTGGCGGCGTGACGCGAGCGGCGACGGTGACGAGTTCCGCGCAGCTGACGACACAGATTTTGCCGAGCGATATTGCGAGTGTCGCCACTCCTGCTGTGACTGTGACGAATCCAACTCCGGGCGGCGGAACATCGAACTCGGTTAATTTTAATGTGACTGCAGCCGCGAACCCTGTCCCGTCGATCACTTCGCTGGCGCCGACGGGAGTGACGGCAGGCTCGGGCGCGCTAACGTTGACGGTGAACGGCACGAACTTTATTTCGAGTGCGGTTGTGAACTTCGGCGGAAGTCCGCGAACAACAACGTTCATCAGCGTAACTCAACTGACAGCCGCGATTCTTTCAAGTGACGTCACGACGGTGGGTACACCTGCTGTGACGGTTACCAATCCAATTCCGGGCGGAGGCACGTCAAACGCTGTGAACTTTAATATCAGCGCTGCGCCGAATCCCGTGCCGACGGTGACGACACTTTTGCCGGCGAATGTGATTGCGGGATCGGGTGCGTTGACTCTGACGGTGAATGGAACAAATTTCCTGAACACGTCGGTTGTGAATTTCGGCGGAGCAGCACGCGTGACGACGTTTGTTAGCGCAACGCAACTGACTGCGGCGATTTTGGCCGGTGATGTGGCAGCTGCGGGATCGCCTGTGGTCATTGTTACAAATCCTGCGCCGGGTGGAGGCGCGTCGAACGCAGTGACTTTCACTACAAATAATCCGCAACCAGTGGCAAATTCGGTGACACCGAATACTGTGAGCGCCGGCTCCGGGGCGTTTACGATGACAGTAAATGGAAGCGGATTTATTGGGGCGTCCGTTGTGCAATGGAATGGCAATGCGCGCACGACGACGTTTGTGAGCGCAACACAGTTGACCGCCGCGATTACCGCGGCCGATGTGCAGACGGCGAACTTGGCGAATGTAAGTGTACGAAATCCTGCGCCGGGAGGTGGCAATTCACTTTCGCTGCAATTCAGCATAACAACGCCGATTCCGTCGTTGGGTTCTCTGGCGCCAAACTCCGCTATAGCTGGGGGAACGGCGTTTACGTTGACGCTGAACGGCAGCAATTTCATTGGCACCTCCGTTGTGCAATGGAATGGCAGCGCGCGCGCGACAACATTTGCGAGCGCCACACAATTGACTGCGGCGATTGGCGCGGCGGATATCGCAGGAGTGGGTACGTCTTCGGTCACGGTATTTACTCCCGCCGTGAATCTTGGTGGTGGCGCGAATCCGCTGGGCGCACCCGCTGGTATAACGTCGAATTCGCTTACGTTTACGATTAATGCGGCGAATCCTGTGCCTACACTCACATCACTTTCGCCGCCGACAACAGGAGCGGGCGGGACGGCGTTCACACTCACGTTGAACGGAACAAATTTCATTGGCGGATCAGTTGCGCAATGGAAGGGAGGCGCGCGAACAACGACATTCGTCAGCGCGACGCAGTTGACGGCTGCGATTGCGGCTGCGGATATCGCGAGTTCCGGCGCCGCTGCAATTACAGTTGTAAATCCAACGCCCGGGGGAGGAACGTCAAATGCGCTGACGTTCACGATCACGGATTTTTCTGTGACCGGTCAGGCGGCACAGGTGCCGGTGACTGCCGGTCAATCGGGAACGTTCACGATTTCGACGGGAACAGTTGGAGGCGCGTTCCCTGGCGCGGTGACGCTCGCAGCGACCGGGCTGCCGACCGGAGCGAGTGCATCGTTTAATCCCGCGGCTGTTTCCGCTGGAACGAGCACGACGATGACTGTCACTACGACGGCGCGTGGCTCAGCGCAAATTACGGCACCGCCATTTAGTCCGAATGTTCCGATGCCTCTAGTGTGGGTAATCACGTTGGCGATGTTGTTCGCAATCGTGACCACGCTCGCAACCACCAGCATCGCGAAATTCGGGCGGCACACGGCGCGGCGTTTGATTCCGATCAGCGTGCTTGCTCTGTTGCTGATTTCAGTTGGCTACATCAGTGGGTGCTCAGGCGGAGGCTTCCCGAAGGTAGGTTCACCCACCGGTACGCCGTCAGGAACTTACACGATCACAGTGACGGGCACTTCCGGCGTGGTGCAACATTCGACAACGGTGACTTTGGTGGTGCAGTAGTTGCGGCGTGCCAGTGGGCGGGTTGAGGTTCAACACGGATGACAATACGACGCGCGCATGGTTAGCTGGTGGTTCTTCCGGCTGTGGGGTTCGCGCAGAGTACCGCACGCGTCATTCATAGCATTCAATTCGTAGGAGATCTAAGTGGTCCAGTTCGGGACATATTGCGGGAGGCGTACGGTTGGGGTGAGATGGGAGCCGCGCCGGAGCAGTGCTCTCGGTTGCCGATCTGAAATATATCCGCCGCGATTTGTTCGCAATTAGAAATCGGATGGCACCATGCCAACCGAGAACGTGAAAGTGCCTTCGATGTCTGTGGATCGAAAATGAATGCGTGTCCCACGATTGGTTACGTCATATCTGCAAAACCTCCTTGCATTGCTGCGAACAAGTTGCGAACGATTGGCGTCAAAGACTGTGGTAAATCGTGATGTGAGGGCAGGGAAAAGGCGTCAAGAACCAGTAACGTAGTATAGACGGAGCAATCAGCAGGTCTCCGGTTCAAGTCCGGATCTCGGATCCATCTTTCCCGAATGGCCTTTAATCCAAGACAACTAGGTTTCTGTTTGTAGAGCGGCTGAATGTTGCGAAAGATCACCTGCGTGGAGAAGGGAATTGTGGTGTGTCTTTCGGCGGACCTGCCTACTATGCGGTCGCTCGCTGTGCTTCAAACATATCGGCCGCTCTGAGCGGGGAGAGCGGCTGGAGTTGTTTCTCGGCAATAAATCGCGCGGCTCGGTCCTCGCCATTCAATGCGGCCAAATTGCAACGCATCCTGAATTGACCCCGCTTTAATCCATGAAGAAAGGCGCGAAATCGGCGGGGCCCGTTGATCCGCTGGGGTTGAACGCCGTTACAAAGATAGTGCCGAACAAATGTCGAATAAGCGTGGTCATTGATTAGTTTCAGGAAGTAGGCCTGATTGAGCCGTTCAGCCGGAATTAGGTGCGTTACTTGAAGCTTCGGAAAGATGCCGAATCCGCAGCCTGCCCACACGGAGACGGTCGAAAACATATCATCCCCTCCGCAGTACAATTCGCCGCCGACACGATCCAAGGGAATCGTGTCGTCCAGTGTTCCGACGAATTTGACGTATGCGTCAGCGACATGGCGGCGTACAGACAAGCCGATTCCCCACGGGACTGCTCCAAATTTGTTTATTTCAGTGCTAAAACGGGGCGATGGAACACTTCTTATCGCGAGCTTATGCAATAGCGGACGTAATTCGGCTGGCGGGTCGACATCGAACTCCGGCTCAATGTTGCCAGCGCCGAAGGTTCCCAATCCGGAAAATTCGCGGTGAATGGCGCAGACGGTCCCCAGGTAGTCCGAGGCGGGCACATTGTCGTCGTCGAAGAAAACGAGTAAGTCGCTTTGGGTTTCGCGGATACCGCGCAAGCGCGCCGGCGTGAGACCAAGCTTCTCCTCACGAATGTGTCTGGCTCGCGGGTGCCATGACAGGTCCCACTCATCGGCCAGATATTTATCGCTCGCATTATCAACTAGAAGTAAATCCCATCGATTCTTGGGAAGTGTTTGAGCGCGAAGCGAATCGAGCACCCTGCTCAGGAAGGTGTGTCGCGGGTTCCGAGTGCAAATGATGACTGAAAGTTCCGGCATGGTATAAGTTACCCGTTGTTCTGATGATCGATCTCTCCAGATGGTTTCAAAGATCCTGCAACGGGGGCCTAAAGTCCGATATAGTAATATACAGGTATTGGTTTGCTAGGCAAAATTTAGAACCCGCTCAGACACAGTGGCACAGAGCTGTGCCAGCACACGATGAACTACTGCCCTCCGGAACTCAACGCGCATGAATGAAATAAAGACAATTAAGAACCTCTACCCGCTGCTCGGACGCCGCAGGTGGGGTTTTCTCGGGATTGTTCTGCTTGGGCTGCTGCAGTCGCTATCCGAGGGCGTCGGCATCGGACTGCTGATCCCCTTGCTGGGCGGTTTGGTCGGCGGATCGCAAACCCAAGGAAGAACCCAGTGGCTGCTCAATAAGATCGGAAGTCTTTTCCAGAATGTGACGCCGGACCGAAGGCTTACGGTAATCGTTGCATGCGTTTTTGCCGCTGTGCTCGCCAACGCAGTCCTCGGCTACCTGAATACCATCCTGTTCGGTTGGGTAAATGGCAACATCGGCCACAGTCTTCGGCAGAGAATCTTTGGCCAATTGCTGAACGTCAATTTCGGCTACATCGAGCGGGATCAATCGGGACGTCTGCTGAATCTTCTGGCATCCGACTCATGGCGGGTTCACGACGCGCTGGTGATTCTCGTTGGCCTGATGGTTACGACGAGTACGGTGGCTGTCTACGTTACATTACTGTTCCTGATGTCGTGGCGGCTTACGTTGTTGGTGGCGGCCGCAACGCTGGTGATCTCCACAGTTGTTCGCTTGCTTACGAGGACTGCGCGGGAAGTCGGCAAGGCGGTTACAAAAACCAATTCCGAACTTGCAAACCGAATGGTTGAGGGAATCGACGGCATGAGGGTGATTCGGGCCTTCGGCAGAGAAGGCTACGAACAGAATCGATTTGATCAGGCTTCTAATCGACTCCGGCGAATAATGCTCCGGCTGAATTACATCGACGGAGTTGTGCATCCAGTGTACGAAATACTAGGAGCACTTCTGGTTTTGATCATTCTAATATTTGCGACTCCGAATCCGGGCGATAGTTCTGTTTTATTGGTTTTCGCTTTCGTGCTGTACAGGATCCAGCCGCGCGTTAAGGAATTCGATTCGTCGCGTGTCCGGCTGGCTTCGCTATCACCTTCGGTGGATGAAGTGCTTTCGTTTCTCAGCACGGACGACAAACAGTTTGCGACTTCAGGCAGCATCACTCACTTGGGACTTGAGAGCGACATCGTGTTTGACGGCGTTTCTTTTAAATATGCTTCCGGTGATGACGCTGCGTTGTCGGAGGCTTCGTTCACGATACCCGCGGGCAAGACGACTGCGTTTGTGGGGCCGTCGGGCGGCGGAAAATCAACCGTGATGAAGTTGCTTTTGCGTTTCTATGATCCGACAAGCGGAAAAATAATTCTGGATGGACACCCGCTGGCGGAATTCAATCTGGAATTCTGGCGGAGTCAGATTGCGGTGGTCAGTCAGGACGTCTATCTGTTCAATGCATCGGTGCGAGAAAACATTGCCTACGGGCGGCTCGACGCGACTGAGGCTGAAATCGTTGAAGCAGCTCGAAAAGCGGATGCGCACGATTTTATCGAGCGGCTTCCGAACAGATACGAAACTGTGCTCGGTCATCGTGGAATGCGCCTTTCGGGCGGGCAGCAGCAACGGATTTCATTGGCACGGGCGATCGTACGAAATCCGCGAATTCTGATTTTGGACGAGGCCACGAACGCGCTCGATAGCATTTCCGAAGAATGGATACAGGAAACGCTAAATAAATTACGCGAGGATCGTACAGTAATAATGATAGCGCATCGCCTTTCCACGATTGAGCGCGCCGATCAGATCATCGTGATCGAAAAGGGAAGTATCCAGGAGTGCGGCAAACTTCCAGACCTAGTTAAAGCTGGCGGTTTGTTCGCGCGGCTATATCACCTTCAGCATCGACCATCCCTCGTTCAAAATGGGTGACGTACTTAACGTGCGTTACTCCCTATTCGATGTCGACTTAGCGCAAACGTTAAACGATTTGGAATTGTCGCCAGGTGATGTGGGATTCGCAATTCTCGTTCGCCGCAACGGTGTTCCGCTGGATTTTTGGATGCAAGAGACGAATGGAATTGAACGTGTTGACACGGGCGAATTGAGGCGATTGATCAGCGAGAACGCCGGAGAGAAAATTGTCGCTGACGCGATACGCGAAGAGATTACGCCTGCGTCGGTGACTGGGCCGCTTCCGCTTCTGACGATTGCCATTTGCACGAAAGACCGGCCCGCCGGAGTAGAACGGCTTCTCGCGTCGTTGCGGGAACAGAAGTCTGCACTTCCTGCGGGTAGCGCCGGCATAGAAATTCTTGTGGTTGACAACGCGCCGTCGGACGAACGTACGCGAGAACTTGCGGCGAGATATTCTGAGGTCCGATATGTGCGAGAAGTTCGTCCCGGACTAAATTTTGCCCGCAACCGTGCGTTGAAGGAAGCGCGGGGCGAGATTCTGGCTTTTCTTGATGACGATGTAATTGTTGACCAACATTGGTCGGCCGGGCTTGCAAGTGCGTGGACAGAAAATCGCGAGGCCGGAGCGTTTACCGGGCAAGTCCTGCCAATGGAATTGGAGACCGAAGCACAAATTATATTTGAACGGCGCTGCGGATTCCGGCACGGTTTTAATCGCATCCGGTACGGAGCTGTTTTCCCCGGTAACCCGCTGTATCCCGGCGGCTCAGGGATTTTGGGCGCCGGTGCGAATATGGCATTCAAAGTTGAAAAAATTCGGAGCATTGGAGGCTTCGACGAAGCGTTGGACACCGGCGCAGAAGTTCCTGGCGGCGGCGATCTGGATATTTTCTATCGCGTGATTCGGGCGGGATATACGTTGGTTTACGAGCCGCGCTTCATGGTTTTTCATCAGCACCGGCGCGATATGAAGTCATTGTATCGGCAGTACCGGCGTAGCTGGGGACTGGGATTCATGTGCTACGTTTCCAAATGTATAAAACATGATCCCGAGCGACGGCCGAAATTGAAGCGTCTTATTTCGTGGTGGTATGTAAATATTCTGCAAAATATATATAGAAATTTTAAGAAGAAAGTTCAGGGAAAAATTCACCTTCCGCCGTCAATTTTTCTGGGAGAGCTTTGGGGCGGCACCGTCGGATTGTTCGGCGGCTATGAACGGTCGCTGCGGCGAGCAAAAGAAATTCGGAAGCGCTATCCGTGAGTGAAACTTCCGTGGCGCCGGAACTGGAAGTGGTCATCTGCACTTACAATAACGCCGCGATGCTGGATGGCGTGCTGTCCACACTTGCGCGTCAAGTGCCTCGTGAGAATTCCCGGTGGAGTTGTCTGGTCGTCGATAACAATTGCACGGATGAGACTCAGAGCATAGTCATGAAATACATAGCTGGCGGAGCCATTCCGGGCCTTCGATCTGTAAGTGAACCTGAACAAGGACTGACTCCGGCTCGACTCTGCGGCGTGCAAACTTCAAAAGCAAAATGGATTGCGTTTGTGGATGATGATTGCTTTCTTGAACCGGACTGGGTTGCAGAGGCGCTGGCCTTTACTGAACGACGGCCAACTGTGGGGGCTTTCGGTGGACGCGTAATTCTGGATTGGCAAGTCGAGCCGCCAAATTATGCGCGCAACTTCGCGTACTGCTTTGCCGAACAAAATCGTGGCGATGCCGAGCAACAAGTTCCGTTCCTGGCAGGCGCGGGACTGGTGGTAAACCGCGACGCTCTTGCGGCATGCGGATGGAGCGATAGGCCCCTCATTGCCGATCGTGTTGGGAAAAATCTTGTATCCGGAGGCGACGTCGAAATTGTTTTGCGAATCGCTAGTGGCAGTTACGCGCTTTGGTATGCGCCGCGGTGCGTGCTGCATCATCAAATTCCCGAGTGGCGGACGACGAAACGTTATTTGGAGACGATGAATCGTAATCTCGGAGTGAGTCAGTCATTGGCGGACGCGCTGGTCAGCGAAGGAACCGTTGTGGAGTGGTTTTGCCGATCAATTCTAGCGGCGGGGAAACAAACTCTGAGACTTGTGAAGCTGGCGTTGCAAGCGATTCGTGGATCAAAGTCGAGAACGGATTTCTCGATTCAAGCGCGTTTTGTATGCGGCCAACTGCAGGGCACTTGGCGGATACTCGCTATGCCGCGGAGTCAGCGACGACAGTTACTTGGTCGCGCTCGCCGACCGTTGGGACAAACAACGTCCCAACAAGGTGAGCATTCATGAGTGAATTCCTTCCGTGGAAGATTGAGCACGTCGCGTTGCGAAAACCTTTTCCAGGATTGAACGCTGAAGCGGGATGTGGAGGACTGTTTGTGGTGTTTTGGTGCGGCGATGTTCCGGTAGGACAGTTGATGATTCCCGCGCCGCTGTTGCCAATAACTCCGGCGCAATTTGCGACGATGGCCCCGCCGCTCATCGCGCAAGGCGTCGGAGACAGAATTTTCGCCGGCCGTTTTCAGGAATTGAATTCTGCTCACTCACAAGACAACGCGACCAACCAGGATAAATATTTATCGCAACTACTTGAGTTGAAGGATCCGCTTGAAACTTGCAGCCAGACTATGTTTCCACGCGCATCTGTTGATTCGGATTCGTCCGGGTTAACCGTTTCGGTTGTGATTTGTACGAAGAACCGGCCGGAGGCGCTGGAGAAATGTCTCGCCTCGCTTCAGAGTCTTTCGCCGCGACCGGACGAAATTCTTGTAGTCGATAATGATCCCTCGTCGGGCGTTACATCGGCGGTGACGGCACTATTCCCGGAAGTTCGATGTATATCTGAATCGAAGCGGGGGCTGAGTGCGGCTCGAAACGCGGGCATTCGCAATTCGACTGGAAAAATCATCGCGTTCACGGACGATGATGTTACGGTGCATCCCCGCTGGATTGGCGCTATCCGGCGGATTTTCGAGAATCCGGACGTGATTGCCTCGACGGGACTGGTTCTTCCGGCCGAACTTGCGACACGCGCGCAGTTTGCCTTCCAGGGCAATGGACTTGGATGGAACCTGGGATACCAGCGCATCGATTTCGACGGAAAATTTTTTCGCGAGAACGTGAAAGAAGGAGTTCCCGCGTGGAATATTGGTGCGGGCGCGAATATGGCATTTCGACGCGAAGTTTATGCGAGCGTTGGATATTTCGACGAGCGGTTGGGAGCAGGGGCTGCGGGATGCAGCGAGGATTCGGAGCTTTGGTATCGAATTCTGGCGGAAGGGCAATGTTGCCGTTATGATCCGGAGGCCGTCGTCTTTCACACTCACCGATCGGACGCGAAGGAACTTTCGGAGCAGGCGTTCAGCTACATGCGAGGCCACGTGTCGGCGTTGCTATTTCAATTTGACCGCTACAGGCATTGGGGAAATATCTATCGCGCTTTCGTGGTGCTTCCCGGCCACTTGATGACGCTCGCGTACCGTTCGCTGAAAGTTTCAGTCGCGCGCAATTTAATTGATGCCGAAAAGGAATCGTTTGAGCCCCCATTGGGGCCGCAGATTCGCGGATTTGTTGCGGGTTTTGGATACTACTTGCGCCGCCGAAATTTACCGGGCGACGCTAGTGCATCGAGAATGTCGAGGCCCGCGTGAGCGCATACAAGAGTTCGCTTTCCGAATTTCTTTCACGCAATCCTTTCGAGTCACCACGCACGTTTGGTTTTTTCTATCGTGAGAAAATGCGCGCGATTCATAGAGTCGCTCCGGATACGCCAATGGCAGAGATTCTTGAAGTTGGAGGAGGACAGAGCGGGCTCAGCAGGCTGCTGTATCCGAATGCGCGGATCACAAATTTGGACATGGAGCCTTCGTTTGCGAATGCGCCGTGCAATCTCCAGGAGGGCGTTTGTTTTGTTTGCGGCGATGCAACGCGGCTGGAATTCGACGACGCCTCATTTGACGCGGTTACGATGTTCGACGTGCTGGAACACGTTCCCGATGACGCGAAAGCCATTTCGGAAATGCTCCGAGTTCTGAAACCGGGCGGCTGGTTTTTGATTAGCGTGCCCAACGAGCGTTGGCGTTTTCCGTACTACAGTTTCATGAAAAGCATTTGTCCCAGCGAAGAAGAAAAATTTGCGGAGTGGGGGCACGTGCGCCGCGGATATTCTCTCGAACAACTTTCAAATTTAATTCCGATTCCGGGCGAGCGCTCCGCAACTTTTATTTCTCCTATGACTGTTTTGTGTCACGACATTGCGTTCTCTAATTTGTCGTCACGGACGCGGCGTGCCATCTGCCTTGCGCTCACGCCAATTACCTGGACGGGCTACGCTCTTCATGCGCCGGACGGCAAAGGTACGGAAACCGCTTCGGCGTGGCGAAAACCATAAGACATCGATGACGACGAGCCAATCGATAACGGCACCGTCATCTCGCGCCGCCAAATCTTCGCGTTTCCCTCCGACGATTGCTTTTCTGCCATGGGGCGACGTGATTGAAGACTTTCTTGAAGGAATCGGAATTTCGATCGACGATTTTCTAAACAAGATGAGCGGTGGCTGGCTGTTTGGATATATCGAAGCGTTGCGGCTCCGCCGAATTCAAAGCGCTATTTTCTGTTTTTCAGAGAGTGTGCACGAGCCCACCCGCGGGATACATGAGGCAACTGGTGCGCAGATCGTATTGCTGCCGCCGTCCTCAACGTACCGAAATCTTCGACTCAAAATCAAAAACGCTTACGGTCTGACGACGGAAGAAATGTTCGGCCCAAGCGGCGGGCTCACGCGCTCCGGTCGGCGCGTGAAGCGTCACTTAACGCCGTATCTTGCGACGCCGGTAATGCCGCTCGCTGATGAAATTCGCAGGGAGGGATGCTCGGCGATTCTATGTCAGGAATACGAATCGCCGCGGTTCGACGCATCCGTGCTAATCGGACAACTCCTGGGAATTCCGGTGTTTGCGACCTATCAGGGTGGAAACTGGCAGCAGCGGAGCCGCCTTGAACGAGTGATCCGTCCGCTGAGCATCCGAAGGTGCGGTGGATTGATTATCGGATCTTCCGCTGAGGCGGCTAGAGTTCAGAAAGTTTATGGAGTTCCGTCAAAGAAAATTTCCAAGATATTCAATCCGCTGGATTTTTCGGAATGGCGAGCCGGCTCGCGGCCGGATGCGCGCCGCAATCTTGGAATTGCTGAATCAGCTCGAGTGGCCGTCTGGCACGGCCGAGTTGATATTCACACGAAGGGGCTGGACGTTTTACTCGAGGCGTGGAAGATCGTTTGCGCTTCGCGGGGAGAGCAGGAACTTCTGTTGCTTCTCGTGGGAACGGGAAGCGATTCGGACAATTTGGAAGATATGATTCGGCGGATGCAGGTTCCACACGTTCGCTGGAAACGTGATTACATTTTGGATCGGGCGGAGATACGTCAATTCCTAGCCGCCGCGGACATGTACGTTTTCCCGTCGAGACGAGAAGGATTTCCGGTCGCGCCATTGGAAGCGATGGCGTGCGGATTGCCAGTCGTTGCCTCTTCTGCGCCGGGAATTGTTGATATTTTCGATGAGGGCGAAAAATGTGGAGGAATCGTTGTGCCGGTCGGCGATGTTGCGGCGCTGGCGACAAATCTGGGGCGGCTGATTGATGATGACGCTACTGCGCGCTCTCTGGGCGTTCGGGCTCGTTCGCGTGTCGAGCAAGCGTTCTCGCTAAAAAACGTGGGCGGTCAGCTCGAAAAATTTCTGAGCGAACGTAGGGCAATCTAAAACGAAAGCGAACGCTTACGGCTCTACCGCCGGGCCGCCGGTCTTATCATGCGAATGGCCCAATTTTTTCTGGATCACCGGCCAGTATTCTTTTAGAAGAGTGCTCGCTACGCCAAAAGCGAATCGGTCACCGGCGCGCTCAAATGTTTTGGAAGCGGTACGCTCGTCAGGTGGCAAATAAGTGTTCGCGATTCCTTCCGCCACCAGGACGCTCAATATACGTGACCAGTTGATTGTTTTGCGTCCGTCGTCCTTACGGGTAACGACCTGTCGGGTAAGAGCGTATTCCAGTTTTTTTCCGAAGCCCGGGCGCTCGGAAAAGAAATGGCGCGGATCTGTGTGAAACAGTGAGGGAAACACAAACGTGCCGAAAAAATTTGTCGAAGCGGAGTTAGCGATGGCGGCGCCGTAGCGTTTTCCGTAAGCATCCCATCCTTGGCCGTATCCGGGATACGTGTCGAGCGCCTGCTTGTAAGCTGCGGAAGCGGTTGCGCCGATGAACGTGCTTGGCGCGATTGTCTTGTCCACGAACAACTTGAACTTCTGATTCGGAGTCAGCGGATTTCGATTTGTCGCAAGCTCGGGGAAAAATATCGACTTGCGCGAGAGTACGCCGACGGTTTCGTCCACGGTGGATTTGTGCTTTTGCGGATCGGCCTGGGGATCGGCTTGTGGGGGCGTTTGGTTTTGCGTGGAACCGGGAGCAGTCTGCGTCGTCTCCGCGCTGGTGGGAATGGGTTTCACGTCCTGCGATTGCCGAGCAGACACAGTGCAACTCAAGATCAAGAGCAAAGCCGCCGCGCCCAGCCCGCTTCGAGCAGCGCTGGAATTATTATCGTTGATCTTCGGCAAGGTCTCCCCCTGTACAACACTCCGATCCGAAGCCAGCTGGCGTGGCCTAGTGCCTGCCACAATTCTTCGGCGCTTAGCTTTTTGGATGCCAGCAAAGAGCGATTTCACTCACGCGGTGTGTGCATTTTGTTGCACTACATTGTTTCCAGCGAGAAAATACGGCATTTTATGGCCGCCGAAAGACAAAGCAACCCGCCCTTCGCGATAGCGCATCTTTGTAGGTGTGCGACAGGTATGTTCGGGTGTGATACAAGCGATCTGCGGATATTAACTGTCTATTTTGATATTCGTAGCGCCGATTTGGATTTTGCGTTGACGCTTTTCGTGCGCCATCTTAGAATTACCTACATCGTTTCAATATTTTAGGAAGAAGGGTACCAGCCGATGCATCGTTCTGCCGTGGTAGGTCTGTGTTTGGTTACCGTGTTGGCGTGCGTCGTGGCGGGACAAACCTTCGTTATTGAACCGGTGCGCATCGCTTCCGGCACTATTCTAAGTTTCCATACGCAGACCCGGCTTCATCCCAGCAGTGAGAATATTCCTGACGTGCTGCCCAGCGGCACGATTCTTAAAGTAAAAATCCTGGATCACGTCGATTCGGGAGTCGATCACGACGGAGCGGAGTTTCATGGCGTGGTTGTTTCGCCGGTGGTCTCTGGAGATGAAACGATCGTGCGGCCAGATGCGGAAGTACGCGGAATACTTGCGTTGCTGAGAACGAAAAGCCATCCGGATGGATTTCGATATGACCTGCTGATTACCCGCCTGACGGATCACGGAAAGTCGTACTCACTTACGGCTTCATTGGGCACGTCATTATTTGAAGGTGCAAGCCAGCCCGCCATGACTGCAAGTTCTGCGACAAAGTAAAATTTCTTGAACGAAACGCTGTTGCGGTGAGCGTGACCGTGAATTTTTCGCGCGTCGAGTGAAGATACTCCCAGTACTATTACCCGCAGTGCTATGGCCAATATGCACGACAATCACTCCTAACTTCAAAACTCACAATAACTTACGCATATACAGAATTTATTTTTCCTGAATGGCTCTTACCTTGCTAGACCTAACTTCGCCAGCCTAGAACTTCTAGGAGGAATTACGATGAAGAAAGAAACGCGTCTCTTTCTGGCAGCAACGTTCAGCCTGATTCTCATATCGGCGGTAGCCGCACTTCCGCCGTCCACTCCCACCTCCAACCTGGCAGTGCAAGCTGCCGCGCAGACGCAGTCGGCATCCGGTACGATTTCGGCGGTCGACAAGAGCTCGTTTACGATCACTCTTGCGCCGATGTCGAAGGAAGCGATGGCAAGCGTCGCACAGCAGGACACTCCAAAGTCGATGACCTTCACGATCGATAAGAACACGACGATCGAAGGCAAGCTGCAAGTCGGATCGAGTGCGGACGTAACATACCGCGATGACAATGGAAGTCACGTCGCGATTGGTGTACGCGTAACGCCGCCGAAGTCCTAGAGTGAGCCGACAAATTATCTTGGGCCCTCGACTATTGGGGTTGAGAATAATTTTGAAGGGCCCAAGATGATTTTGTTTTTTTGTGTAGGAATTCTTCTACTAGATTGACCTACAGTATTTGCCCGATTGAGTGATATCCCCGTAGCGGTACGATGCAATCAGCTTTGTAGATTTACTTTGAGTTGGTGGTCATGTCCAGAAATGGAGTGACTGCACACGTTGACCCGAGCAGGCCTTTGCAGTTTGACTAGCTTGGAAGTCGACCTTGGCCACCAGCTTAGTCCATCGACAAATATCAGTGGCCTTTGCTGTGTCCTTTGGCTTTGTGCTGCTTCATTACAGTGCGTGCGGCAACTTCGGCGGCACGATTGCCGTAGCGCCCGGATTTTTCGGCGCTTTCCTTGATGTGCTCGTACTCTCGCTGTTCTTTAGGTCCAACTCCACGCAGATGCTTTCCAGCCGGCATTGGCGTTCACCTCGTTTCTAGGGATTCAATTCATTCGGGAATCGCGCAGTCCCGCAGCGAAATGGTCCGCATGGGGCGCATGTGGTTATTAAATTCGTCATCGCCCATGCTGCGGGGCGTCTCCGCTGCTTCCGGTTCTTCAACGTCGTAGCAGGGCAGATTTGAGATCGGTGTCGTCAACAATTCGGGTTCTTTCATGTCAGCCTCCTCAGGTATTTCGTCTCTCGGCTTGGTTTCGGATTGGTGCGCGAGTAAAGTATTCCGCGCGAGGCAGAACGGGAATCGGGTGTATACCCGATTCCGCCGGCGCGTTGACGTGTACTTAGATGAGAACCGAACAAGGATGGGCGCACTAGCAACATACAGTATTCCCCTGATACGCCTACAGGGTTCCCTGTAGAGTTTTGCTGAATTGATTTGTGCTAGAAACTGTAGATTGTTGAGATTTCAGGAAGTCCACTCACGGATCCAATTGCTTCGCGTCCGGCTGAAATGTGCCTTTTTCAAGCCTGTGCGCGTCATACCTGCGGAGACGACCCATGAAGAGTACTAATCAAGCTGCTTCGGCAGCTGCAAATGGCGAAGAAGCCAGTGCGGCGATGCACGCCGAAGCGCTGCACGCTGAAAACGGGCACCTAACCCCCGACAATTTGAGTGTAATTCTGGCGGGTCTGCAAACGATGCGCGACGGAGACTTCTCCGTGCGGCTTCCGGGGAATTGGACCGGCCTCGCGGGAAAAATCGCTGACACTTTCAACGACATCGTGACCGCGAATCATCAGATTTCGCGGGAGCTAAGGCGCGTCGGTCAGGCGGTTGGTAAGGAAGGCCGAACCCGGGAGCGCATGCGCTTCCATTTGGAAAAGCAGGCGTGGGGTGAGATGGAAGTTTCCGTCAACACGCTGGTGGATGACCTGCTTCGTCCGACAACGGAAGTTACCCGCGCGATTGCGGCCGTGGCGAAGGGCAACCTGACGCAGACGGTACAACTGGACGTAGACGGCCGTCCTCTGGAAGGCGAGTTCCTTCGCTCCGCAACGATCGTGAACACGATGATTCAGCAGTTAGGTGTTTTCACCGCGGAAGTTACGCGCGTGGCGCGCGAAGTCGGAACGGACGGAAAGTTGGGTGGCCAGGCACAGGTGCCTGGCGTCGCCGGAACGTGGAAGGATCTGACGGATTCCGTGAACTCAATGGCCAGCAACTTGACGGGCCAGGTAAGAAACATCGCCGAGGTGGCGGCGGCCGTTGCGAGCGGAGACCTTTCGCGAAAAATTACGGTGGACGTGCGCGGAGAAATTCAACAGTTGAAGGAAGCCATCAACACGATGGTGGATCAGCTCCGTTCATTCGCTTCGGAAGTTACGCGCGTGGCGCGCGAAGTTGGTACGGACGGAAAACTTGGCGGGCAGGCGGTGGTGCCGGGCGTGGCGGGAACGTGGAAGGATTTGACGGACTCTGTAAATGCGATGGCCGGAAACTTGACCGCTCAGGTTAGGAACATCGCAGAAGTAACGACGGCCGTAGCGCGCGGAGATTTGTCGCGCAAAATTACGGTGGACGTGAAGGGCGAAATTCTGGAATTGAAAGACACCATCAACACGATGGTGGACCAATTGAACGCGTTCGCTGGAGAAGTAACTCGCGTCGCGAGAGAAGTCGGTACGGAAGGGAAGTTGGGAGGCCAAGCACAGGTGCCCGGTGTCGGCGGCACTTGGAAAGATTTAACGGATAACGTGAATTTCATGGCCAGCAACCTGACTGGCCAAGTGCGAAACATCGCGGAAGTTGCTACAGCGATCGCTAGTGGTGACCTTTCCAGAAAAATTACCGTGGACGTCCGCGGCGAAATTTTGCAGTTGAAAGAAACGCTCAACACGATGGTGGACCAGTTGAATCGGTTCGCCGGAGAAGTTACTCGCGTGGCGCGCGAAGTCGGTAGCGAAGGAAGACTGGGCGGACAAGCAAACGTGCCAGAAGTTGCGGGAACGTGGAAGGATTTGACGGACTCCGTGAACTCGATGGCCGGAAACTTGACCGGTCAGGTGAGAAACATCGCCGAAGTTACGACCGCCGTGGCGAGAGGAGACTTATCGCGCAAGATCACCGTCGACGTGAAGGGCGAAATTCTTGAGTTGAAGAACACGATTAACACGATGGTCGACCAGCTGAACGCGTTCGCCGGAGAAGTAACGCGCGTGGCGCGCGAAGTTGGAACGGAAGGAAAGCTTGGCGGTCAGGCGCAGGTGCCGGGCGTCGCGGGAACGTGGAAAGATTTGACGGACAACGTGAACTTCATGGCCAGCAACCTGACTGGTCAGGTAAGAAACATCGCGGAAGTCGCGACCGCAGTGGCGAAGGGAGACTTGTCGCGCAAGATTACGGTAGACGTGAAGGGCGAAATTCTTGAGCTGAAAGATACGCTGAACACGATGGTGGATCAGCTCAGGTCATTCGCTTCGGAAGTAACGCGTGTGGCGCGCGAAGTTGGAACCGACGGAAAGCTCGGCGGACAAGCGGTGGTGCCGGGCGTCGCGGGAACATGGAAGGACTTGACGGACTCGGTGAACTCGATGGCCAGCAACCTGACTGGTCAGGTAAGAAACATCGCGGAAGTTTCCACGGCAATCGCGAGCGGAGACCTTTCAAAGAAAATCACCGTGAACGTCAGCGGGGAAATTCTTTTGCTGAAGGATACGATCAACACGATGGTGGACCAGTTAAACGCCTTCGCCGGAGAAGTTACACGCGTGGCTCGCGAAGTCGGTAGCGAAGGCCGCTTGGGTGGACAGGCGAACGTGCCCGGAGTTGCGGGAACATGGAAAGACTTAACGGATTCCGTGAACTCGATGGCCGGAAATTTAACTGGCCAGGTGAGAAACATTGCCGAAGTTACCACGGCCGTCGCGAGAGGCGACCTGTCGCGCAAAATCACGGTAGACGTGAAGGGCGAAATTCTTGAGTTGAAGAACACGATTAACACGATGGTCGACCAGCTAAACGCGTTCGCCGGAGAAGTTACACGCGTTGCTCGCGAAGTTGGAACGGAAGGAAAGTTGGGAGGCCAGGCGCAGGTTCCCGGCGTCGGCGGCACGTGGAAAGATTTGACGGACAACGTAAATTTCATGGCCAGCAACCTGACTGGCCAGGTGAGAAACATCGCGGAAGTTGCTACGGCAATTGCGAACGGCGACCTTTCACGAAAAATCACGGTGGACGTGCGCGGAGAAATTCTGCAACTGAAAGAAACGCTGAACACGATGGTCGAGCAGTTGCGTTCGTTCGCCGCGGAAGTTACTCGCGTGGCGCGCGAAGTCGGTAGCGAAGGAAGACTTGGCGGACAGGCGAACGTAACGGGCGTCGCCGGAACGTGGAAGGACCTGACGGATTCCGTGAACGCGATGGCCGGAAACTTGACTGGTCAGGTGAGAAACATCGCCGAAGTTACGACCGCCGTGGCCCGCGGAGACTTGTCGCGCAAAATCACAGTCGACGTGCGCGGCGAAATTCTCGAGTTGAAGAACACGATTAACACGATGGTCGACCAGCTAAACGCGTTCGCCGCGGAAGTTACGCGCGTCGCTCGCGAAGTTGGAACAGAAGGAAAGTTGGGCGGCCAGGCGCAAGTACCGGGCGTCGCGGGAACGTGGAAAGATTTGACGGACAACGTGAACGTTATGGCCGTGAACCTAACGGAGCAAGTTCGCGGAATTGTGAAAGTTGTGACGGCCGTCGCGAACGGGGAACTCACGAAGAAACTCACCGTGAACGCGAAGGGAGAAGTTGCGGCGCTTGCGGACACGATTAACAACATGACCGACACGCTGGCGACGTTCGCCGATCAGGTAACGACGGTCGCAAGGGAAGTCGGCGTGGAAGGAAGACTTGGCGGACAAGCGAACGTGCCCGGCGCGGCAGGAACATGGAAGGACCTGACCGGAAACGTGAACCTGCTGGCGGATAACTTGACGAATCAGGTCCGCGCGATTGCGGAAGTCGCGACGGCGGTTACGAAAGGTGATTTGACGCGTTCTGTACAAGTGGAAGCCAGCGGAGAAGTTGCCGAGTTGAAAGATTACATCAACACGATGATTGATAACCTCCGGTTGACGACGGACCGGAACAATGAACAGGACTGGCTGAAGACAAATCTTGCGCGTTTTACTGGAATGTTGCAAGGACAGCGCGATTTGACGACGGTAGGGCGAATGTTGCTGTCCGAGTTGGCGCCGCTGGTCAGCGCGCAACAGGGCGTAATCTATCAGATGGAAACAGACGCGCCGAACAACATGATGTTGCTTTCGGCGTTTGCTGATAGCGATCAGAACGGCCATCCGGATCATTTGCACGTTGGAACTGGATTGGTTGGTCAATGCGCAGCCGAAAAACGGCGCATGTTGATTACCGAAATTCCGCCGAACGCAGTTCCGATTCGTTCAGGATTATTCGAGGCGGTTCCGCGAAACATTATTGTGCTGCCGATTTTGTTTGAAGACCGCGTCAAAGCGGTAATTGAATTGGCTTCGCTGAGCACTTTCACGGCGTCGCACCTTTCTTTCCTTGAACAACTTACCGCCAGCATCGGCATCGTGCTGAACAGTATTGAAGCCACGATGCAGACGGAAGGATTGCTGAAGCAATCGCAGCAATTGGCGACGGAAGTTCAAACGCAGCAGACGGAATTGCAGCAGACCAACGAGCAACTCGCTCAAAAAGCGCAGAACTCGCCGAACAGAACGTCGAAGTCGAGCGCAAGAATCAGGAAATTGAGCAAGCTCGGCGCGCGGTGGAAGAAAAGGCTACGGAAGTTGCGCTGACCTCGAAGTACAAGTCGGAATTCCTTGCGAATATGTCCCACGAATTGCGGACACCTCTCAACAGTATTCTCGTTCTCGGACAGCAGCTCACTGACAACCCCGATGGCAATTTGACGCCGAAGCAAGTCGAGTTTGCGCGCACAATTCACGGCGCCGGTACGGACTTGCTGAATCTGATCAGCGACATTTTGGATTTGTCGAAGATCGAATCGGGAACAGTGTCAGTGCAAGCCGAGGAAGTTTTCTTCGCGAGCTTGCTGGACATGATTGCTCGTCCATTCCGTCACGAAGCAGAGAACCGGCGGCTGCGCTTCGAGATTCAAACCGATCCGACACTTACCCGGAGCCTGGTGACAGACTCGAAACGTTTGCAGCAAGTGCTGAAGAATTTGCTCTCGAACGCATTCAAGTTTACGGAGCAAGGCGGCGTGCGACTGTCAGTATATCTCCGCGGTTGTTGGCTGGGGGGAAAATCACCCGGTGCTCAGCAGAGCCGCTTCTGTTATCGCGTTTGAAGTTTCCGATACTGGCATCGGAATTCCGGCGGAAAAACAGCGTCTGATTTTTGAGGCGTTCCAGCAAGCCGATGCCAGCACGAGCCGTAAGTACGGAGGAACCGGACTTGGTCTCGCAATCAGCCGCGAACTTGGCGAACCTGCTTGGCGGCGAAATTCAACTGCGCAGCGCGCCCGGTACGGGAAGCACGTTCACACTTTATTTGCCGCAAACTTACGTTGGTCCTTCGACGGGAGTTACGCTCACCGACACGAAAGCTCCGCAAACTGCTTCGCCGCTTCAGCTTTCCACACTGGTTGCGCCGGACCGCGTGGTCGAACCGATCGCAGATGACCGCGAAAATCTGCGAGAGGGCGATGCGGTATTGCTGGTCGTCGAAGACGATCCACATTATGCGCGCGTGCTCCGAGATCTATCCCACGACTCAGGATTCAAAGTTCTCGTTGCGATGCGCGGCGCGGAAGCCCTGGCATTCGCTCGCGAATTCCATCCGACCGCCATATCGCTGGACGTGTTTTTGCCGGACATGCTGGGTTGGACGGTACTGAATCATTTGAAGCAGGATCCCGGCAACGCGTCACATTCCAGTTCAGATGCTTACACTGGATGAAGACAAGCAGCACGGACTTTCGCGCGGAGCATTTGCGTTTGTGACCAAGCCCACTACGTCGGAAGCGCTGGAGGCCGCGTTCAGTCGAATAAAGGAATATGCAACGCCACGTCGCAAGCGGCTGCTGGTGGTGGAAGATAATCCCGCTGAGCAATTGAGTATCAGCGAATTGCTTGGGCATGACGATATTGACGTTCAAAGTTGCTTCCACGGGCGCCGAGGCGCTTGCGACGATGGCGGATGAAACATTCGATTGCGTTGTGCTCGATCTGAAACTTCCGGACATGTCAGGTTTCGATTTACTGGAGCGGTTCCGCGATACTCCGTCGCTCAGCGAATTGCCGGTCGTGGTATTCACCGGGAAAGATTTATCGCCCGAGGAAGACGCACATCTGCACATGCTTGCCCGCAGTGTGGTGGTGAAGGGAGTCGAGTCTCCTGAGCGGCTGTTGGATGAAACAGCGCTGTTCCTGCATCGAGTGGTGGCGGATCTTCCGGAGGAAAAACAAAAGA
This sequence comes from uncultured Acidobacteriota bacterium, assembly GCA_963778235.1. Taxonomy (GTDB): domain Bacteria; phylum Acidobacteriota; class Terriglobia; order Acidiferrales; family UBA7541; genus DASTCZ01. The sequence goes on from CAVZTQ010000006.1 coordinate 155,936, forward strand.
TGCTCGATTTGTTGCATCACTCGGACGAAGCGCTGATCGGGAAGAAAGTTTTGGTCGTGGACGACGACGTGCGAAATATTTTTGCGCTGGGCAGCGTATTGGAACGCCGGGGAATGACGGTGCTTACCGCTGGAACCGGCCGCGAAGCGATTACCACACTAGAATCAACACCTGACGTGGCAATCGTGTTGATGGACATCATGATGCCGGAAATGGACGGATACGAAACGATGCAGGTGATTCGCCAGAATCCTTCATTCCGGCGGCTGCCGATCATTGCGCTGACCGCGAAAGCGATGAAGGGCGATCGTGAGAAGTGCCTGGAAGCCGGCGCTTCTGAATATTTGGCAAAACCTGTGAACACTGAACAGTTGCTTTCGGCGTTGCGAATGTGGCTCCATCGGTAGATTCGCAGGTGTGACGAAGGCCTCAATCGTTTTCGTCGAAACGCTGGAGATTCCAGCTGGGGGAACAATGAACGAGCGGGAAAACGTCAACATCCTGATGGTAGATGATCAGCCTGGCAAGCTGCTCAGCTACGAAGCGATTCTCGGCGAGCTCGGCGAAAATCTGATCAAGGCCCATTCCGCCCGCGAAGCACTGGATCTGCTCCTAAAAAATGAGATTGCAGTCGTGCTGATGGACGTGAGCATGCCGGAGCTGGACGGATTTGAACTGGCCGATATGATTCGCCAGCATCCGCGTTTTCAGGAAACGGCCATCATTTTCATTTCCGCGGTGCACCTTTCGGATCTCGATCGGCTCAAGGCATATCAGCGCGGCGCCGTCGATTACATTTCCGTTCCGATTGTTCCGGAATTGTTGCGGGCAAAAGTAAGCGTTTTTGCGGACCTGCACCGCAAGACGCGCCAAATGGAATATATTGAATCGCGAGTTGCGTGCGCTTTCCGCCCGGCTGATGTCCACGCAGGACGAAGAGCGCCGGCGAATCGCGCGCGATTTACACGACAGCGTGGGCCAACTGGTTGCGGCGCTTTCCATGAATAATGGATTGATTCAAACAGAGGAAGCGAAACTGAAACCTGGAGTCGTGGGCGCTGTCCGGCAAAATGCCGAACTTTTGGAACAACTCTCGCGGGAGATTCGCACGATTTCGCATCTTCTGCATCCGCCGCTTCTTGATGAAGTCGGCCTTCTGGCCGCCATCAGAACATTTGCAGAAGGATTTGCCGAGCGCAGCAGCGTTAAAGTCACGATCGAACTTTCTCCCGACATCGGCCGCCTGCAGCCAAACGTTGAAATTTCAATCTTCCGAATCGTGCAGGAGTGCCTGACGAATATTTACCGCCATTCGGGAAGTGAGACTGCCGCAATAAGAATTTGGCCTTCGCAGGAAAATCAATTGACCGTACGAAGTTCGCGATCAAGGCAAAGGAATGCCGACAGGGGCACAATCACAACGGGACTGCGAGCAAAGGCCACGGCATGGGTTTAAGCGGAATCAGAGAGCGAGTCAGAGAGCTCGGCGGAAGCTTGAAGTTCACTCGAGCAGTGCGGGTACTTCAATTATCGCCGCGCTTCCGCTTGTTGCCGCGCTGGCAATCGGTGCTTGAATTTGATTGAGCCGGACAGATCGAACGCGTTCAGTCTAGTCATGAAGATTTGTGCACAGTGACTCGACCTAGTGTCCAACGCATGCGCTCATTGCTTTTGCGCACCGAGAGCGAATCACGCGGGGTTCAAACTATGATGCCGGAAGTACGAGTAATTTGGTTTGCGGCGTCGGCGGAGGGCGGCGAATGCCGTTCGGTTCCTGATCGTGGATGACAGCGAACTGGTGCGGTAAGGACTCCGGACAATTGTTGAGGCAAATCCTGACTGGGAAGTGTGTGGCGAGGCCGCCAATGGTTTGTCCGGCATAGAAATGTTCAAGAATTTGCAACCCGATATCGTAATTCTTGATTTTCAGATGCCCGGCATCAGCGGACTGGAAACCGCTCGCCGCATGACCGCGATTTCCGCCGCGATTCCAATCATCATGTTCACACAACACGCCAGCGCGGAACTGGAACTGCATGCGCGCGAAGCCGGCATTCGAGCCGTCACGTCGAAAACAAACGCGTTCGCGATGGTTGGAATTGTCGAGAAACTTGTTGGTGTCCAACAAGTTGGTGAAGCCACGAACGGCTCACGACCGCATGGGCGCGCTGAATAATCCAGCTCAATTCTGATTTGCGACAGAGTCCTTCCCATACACCCCGGCATCACAATTACTGAAGTACTAATCCGGCTCGCGCGATTTGTCTTTGGAACATAAATGCGCGTGCGAGCCTAAATCCGGAAAGGAGCAATCATGAAGTCACGCTGGTTGGTAACAATTCTCGCTGCGTCGTTCGTAGTGTTCGTTAGCGGCGCGGCGTTTGCACAAAAACATGAACATCATTGGGACAAAGATCATCCTGTATTCGACGACCACGAGCACGAAATTGTGAACGGCTGGTGGGGCAATCACCGCGAACATCCACTGGTTGGTTTCCGTGTTGAGGATCGCCTGCCTGCGGATTGGGAACCGCGTTTGCAAGTCGGATTCGTGCTGGATTCAGAATGGCGCCGCAGGATGTATCCATGTCCCTCGGATCTCGTGGCCGAACTTCCGCCGCCTCCAGCGCACTTTGGCTATTATGTGATTGGAGCCCACGTTGTGCTGGTGGATCGCCGAAACTGGCACGTCGCGGACGTAATCAACATCAATCTCTAGATCGTTGAACCGCAAAAAGTCTTTGTGTTCTCAGACCCAGTGCCCCCGCGCTGGGTCTGACTATTTTAGGCGTCGTGTGCTCCGAACGTCATACAGAAACTTCCTGACTTCTTCTACCGAATTGACTGTATTGGCCGGGGCTTCACTTCGCGTCACTATTTACGCGCGGAGTTATGACCCGCTGAATGGGAAGAAGAAGGAGTTGTCGAAAAACCTTGAGAAATCAAGGGCCATGGGCTGGAGCGATTTTCTCCTTCTTCTTTCGTTCTATTGAAGTGATCGCAGAGGTGAATTTGCATGGGTTCTGTTTGGGCGGCAAAACGGCAGGTGTCGAGTAGCGGAATTCCATTTTCTTTTAGGCACCATTTTTCCTCAGCGAGCAAGACTCCTTGCGTGGCGATCGTAACCGCGGACTCCGAGGTCCGCGCAGCTATGGTCGATATACTCCGTGAATGTTCTTTGACGGGCGTACCGGCAATGGGCCTCACAGAACTCAAGTCTGTGTATGAGAAATCGTCACCGATAGCGTGCTTGTGCGGATTCGATCTGGCGGACGGCACATTTCTCGATGTTGTGGATTTTCTGGAAGAGCAATCAGTTCAGATACCGGTGATTATGATTTCTCCGCGAATGGCCCAAGAAACGCCTGCGCGTTTGCTTGAGTCGCTTCGAGCTGGGGCGCTCGCGACAATTTGCTATCCCTACCGTTTGAGCGACGTCCAGATCATGCTCTGGTCGGTGATCCAGTATCAAAACGAGTCCCGCCGATTGAAAGTCGAAGCAGAGCCGGTGCCTGCCCTTTGTCGGGCGCACCGATAGAACCAAACGCCGCATTCTTCTTACATTGTTTTTGAATTTTCGCGCCATCAGGATGCTGCTGCCAATTTCCACCGAAGCGACGGCAAATGATAGAGGACCGCAAGCACGCGTTCGGCTCGAAGCTTGGTTTGCTGCAGGAGGGTAGGGGACCAACCCGAACGTTGGTCCCCCACATTAAAGAGTGGCTTTTTCGATCTTCACTGTAGGCAATCGAACTTCTGGCGCGTGGCCATTATAGCGAGCGAGTTACTGGGCTCCATACGGTAAACACTGTACGTCTGACGAAAATAAATGGTAGGCGCCCAAAGTGGATCGCCGACGGCGCTGCAAAGCCAGCCCCTACGAAAAGTAAAAGGCCGCCCTGAGTACTTGCAAGTCTCAGGACGGCCTCGGTTGTGATTCGCTTTTGTCCGACGGTCAGCAGATTAACGCTCTCCGTGAACCATCAGATTATTCTTGGACGAGAACGCCTCCGGCACGGAGCTTGCGCGAATGCCGGCTACGTTTTTGTCCGCCTGACTATCCACTTCGCCTTCCAGTGTGATTCCACCGTTTTCCACAATAATGTGGATGGATTGAACGGACTGGAAACCGTATTTGCTCAGTTGCGAATCTCCGTAGATCGCACGGTAGGCCGCGCGGCGAATACGGTCGTCATCGTTCGACAGAGGCAGCACCTTGATATTGTCCTGAACATCGGTCACGCCGTGGATGCTCTTTACCGTTGCGGTTGCTTCCGTCTTCAGTTCAGGCCGCGTCACTTTTCCTTCGAGGACCACCGTGCTGCCGTTAACGCTGAAGCCCAGAATGTCGAACACGGTGTAGTAGTTCAGCATTCTTAGGTGATGTTGAACTTCTTTTTGCAGCCCCTCATTCGCTGCTTGTGCCGCCGGCGCCGCCGATGTTCGAGCGAATCCGGCCATCGAAATCAGAAGTCCGAAGGAGAGAGCAGCAGCAGCGAAAAACTTGATCGAGCGAGTCATCGTCATATTTTCCTCCTGAACGTTTGGTCCCCTGCATCGTGTTTCAGATAATTCCTTACGCCGCCTTATTAACTGGCTGACCGCAACGACTCGCGATAGGCCTCTGTGCCCGCCTCCACCGCTTCCTCAACTTGCTCGCGTGCTTGAGTTGCGAATTTTCGCGCACTACGCGCCGCCTTCGCGGTTCGGGCGCGCACCTCGTCGATACCGTCGTTCACCGTTCCGGCAATGTCGTCACGCGTTTCCTCGCCTGCTTTCGGCGCGAAAAGAATGCCCAGGATTGCGCCGACGCCAAGGCCGACGCACAGAGCTGAAACTGGATGGTTCCACTTGCTTCGATTTCGTATCATTCGATTCTCCGATCCGGTCTCTAAGAGATTTGATGTGATCAATCGTGTTCGAGATTCAACGGGAGGAAAGCCATTTGCGGCCTTCCTCCCGTTTCCAAAAGTGTTCTGTTAGTCGGACATCCGAGCTGCACGGCCGATTTCCGCTTTGTCCACATTCGAGGACGACTCGCTTGTGGAGGAAACGTCTTCCGCTCGTGAAACTTCAAGCACTGATTTTGCGCGTTTGATTTCTTCTGACGTCTCGCAATGCACGGAAAGAAGAATTCCGCCGCGCTGCAAACGTCCTTCGTAACGTTTTGCCTCAAACTCCGGAATTCCCATGCCGATGAGCGCGCCGGTGACTCCGCCAACTGCGCCGCCGGCGCCAATTCCCGCAAGCGCAGCCACGATAGGGCCAGCCGCGATAAGCGGACCGATGCCCGGAATCGCAAGAGCGCCGATGCCAGCGAGTAGTCCAAGAGTTCCGCCGATAACAGCTCCCGAGCCGGCGCCAACAGCGGTGCCTTCCGGAGCTTTCGTGGATTTCTCTGTTCCAATTTCTTTGGAACCGAGATTTTCCGGGAACAGCACGGAGATATCGGAACTGGAAAAGCCCGATGACAAGAGCATTTCCGCGCCGTGTTCCGCGCCAGATCGCGTTGAGTAAATCGCGAATACTGCTTTGTTTTTGCCTGACATAGTTTGTTTCTCCCTTTATGAATTATGAATCTGCATCTTTCATCTAAATTCGCCCGGTGAGTTAAAGCCGGGCCTGGCGCTATTTCCGCGTCGCTACTTTCGATTTTCGCGATTGCGCTTGTCTTCCTTGCGCCGCTTTTGTTCGCTCGGTTGATTCGGACTTTTCTCCGGTCCCGGATCTCGTCGTTTGCGGTCGTCAGGCTCTTGCTCTGGTTCGTCCTTAACTTGATACGTCATGTGTCCGAGGAACGCCTGCGTGTCCTCGTCCTGTCGCTGTCTCAGCGTTTCATCGCGTGACATGTTGGCCTCACTTTCGGCTTTTCATCGACCGGCCGCCTTCAGGGGTGAACACTAGAAGGTGAACAGTCGAAGCCACTTTCTAATGTCGACAGTACGGCTAGCAAGTCGTTCCAACCATACGGTGAAGGGTGTAGATTCTTGATTGATTAGCTGCAGAATTTAGTTGGAAGTTTTGACGCTCGCCCGGTGGAGTTCCAGGCCAAATGACGGATTCGCACGAGAGCCTTGAATCTTGATGGGTAACAAAGCACCGGCGCCGTCCTTCGCGAAGAAGGGATCCACGAATTTCAGCAGAAGCGATTTTGCCCCAGTGGTCGTTTGAGAAATTTTCGCGTCCATACGCAGCGTCCCATGAAAATCAACAGATTCGCCGCGCAAGTCGTAGCTCCCGTTTAACTTCACCGCAGCGCCGGCAACCGCGAATTGCAGATTTGAGAAATCCATCACGCCGTCTTTTAAAGTGAAGCTGCCGTTGAAGTCAGAGGCAGCATCGTTCTCCGCCGTGATGCCCGGCTTGCCAAGAGCCTTCTGGCTCAGCGAATTAATCTTGTCCTGCGTTTCACTGGAACTGAATTTCGCCGCCGAAATTCCGAAGCGGCCCGCAAGCGCCAGACGATCAAATATGTTTTCTCCCGAATGCAGACGGAGGTCAACTTTCGTATTGAGCGTGGCATCTCCGGTCAGCAGGGGATTGGGCGATTTCACGGCGATCTTCAGCAGATCCTCCACGCGTGCCGACTGCGAAATCACTTTGAGAGATATTTTTCGATCGGCCTGGCCCGGATACTTTGCGATTTCTCCGCTGATCAGAAGTGACGTGTGCAGGAAGTGCGCGTTCACGGAGTTCAAATAGGTGTTTCCATTCGTGCCGTCCACAATGGCGTCAAATTCCGTGTTCAGATGCCATGGAATGGCCGCCTGCGGCGACGGTGAAGTCGGGAATTTCGGTTTTGCCTTGAACGTGAAATATAGTCCAGCACGCCTTCAAATTTGCCCGTTGAAGAAAGAAAGCCGGAGATGCCCGGAAATGTTCCCAGATCCGCGTGGCGTGTATTCGTACTTTCCCTTCAGCGGAGTAAGGCTTGGCTCCGTCGCATCCCACGGCCCTAGTTCGCCATCCACTTCGATCTCTCCAATCGGACGTGGATTCTGCAGCGTTGCGTGAAATGCGGCGGGATGATTTGGCTGAAATGATTTGACCTTCAGTTTGTGAATTGCGAAGACAAGAGTCGGCTTATCAACTTTCGCCCGAAGAATATCGATCTCCGCGTTTGACGTAACTATTTCGTTGATAACGAAGCTCAACTTAATTGGTGTGCTCGAATGCGGAGCGCTGCGAATCTCCGCGATGAGCAGGAATGTGCATCTCCAGCCCTTCAAGCGTTAGCGTTTGAAAACGTGGGACCGGCTTAAAGATTTCGCGCAGCGCGCCGTCCAGAATAAATTTGCGCACACTGATCAGAGGTGGCGCGTCCGGATCTTCTTTCCGGCGGAGCACCAGTCCTTCGCCAACCACATGCATTCGCGGGAAAATTGAAATGTGTAGCGTAGACAGCTCGACATCCGCGTGAAAGTGTTCGCGCAACCCAGTCACGACGATGGCTGCGAATATAATTTTCGATGGGAGCGACGTGCTCTGCGAACTAGTAATTATTCCCGTGACCAACAGTCCGCTGAAGAGTGTTGCGATGATGCCGAGTGCGATTTTTGAGGAGCGCTTCATTTCCGCCGCCTAGCGATTGCAGGTCGAACTGCTGCGGCCTGGTAGTTCAGATACGGCTCGTGCTTCAGTACGAAATCGGAGGAGGCGGGCTGACCAGCGACGCCGCCTCCTTTTCGCAGAGCTAGATGCTATTCGCCTTTGCGATTCGGCGAAGCTTTGTCCAGCCGGGAAATCAACCGATCAGCCGCTTCTGGTGCTTTCGGTTCGGGTCCGCGGACGATTTCTCTAGCTTCGATTTTCCGTCCGTAGAGGGCTTCGTCAGCTTCCTTTTCAGGACGCAGCGTTGTGCCTTCCAGTGAAATTCCCGCGAACAATCCTCGTGCGCGCGAATAGGTAAGCATTTCAGCGCGCATATAGGCGTCCGTGTCGGCTTCCGCCGTGCGGCCTACGGGGCCCGCCGCGGCCGAAATGTCGCCACCGATTTTCACTTTGCTGCTCAAAATGCTGGAAGCTCCGCGATCATTCATGACCAAAATAACGAAGTCGGTCGCTTCACCGCCCAGTTGAAGGCCAACGCTGCCGCCTTCTACCGCCATCATCACAGGCGCGCCCCAGTGACCGGTGAATCCTTCGCCGCTACGGCAAACCATCGCGCCGCGGCCATAGGTTCCGCCGACGATGAACGCCGCTTTCAGCACGGACGGAATCACGATGACGCACTTCGACCGATCCAGTAAGGACTGCGGAATATTGTCAGGAATATTCAGAATTTCGTTCAATACGGTTCCGGAAGTTTGCAGACGCTCTTCTTGTTTCCTTCGGTCGCCGGCGTCGGACGCATAAACGGCGGTCCAAAGCAACAGTCCGGCCAGGAAAACGCCGGTCACCGTCTTCATTACCTTGCCGAATAATTTCCATTCGTGTTTCATAATCTTGTTTCCTCCGCTAATAAGCTCCGTACAGTCTGTTTGTACGCGCTGCAGGTGTTTTGGCTCAATACAGGCCTGTAGCGTATTTAATGTAGGTGAAACACCTGAGCCGGGAAACCCAACTTAGTCAATTATTTACGGGCATTTTCACGGAGTGAAGGCCCTGTGAAGGCGGTGGAAGGCTCTTGTTTTGCGCGAACGGTAAACCGTTTCGGGGCCGGGCCGATATAGCTGAATGGATAGCAGGTGACGAGCGTAAGAATATTTCCGCCAGTATCGCGAAGAACCGCAGAGTCTTCGGGTTCAACAATCGAGATTAATTCCACGCGATAGTTGTAGGAACCCGCGAGCGTGGTCAGCGTGATTTCGTCGCCTTCGTGAATATTTTTAAGCTTGCGGAAAAATGTATCGCGATGCGCTGCCAGTCCGATATTTCCCGGTGTTCCAAGCGACGCAGTTCCTGCGATGTGTCCTACTCCGCGCTGCAAAGTTTGCTCGCCCGTTCCTTCTTGAATCATCACGGTCAGTCCGATGGAATTAATTTCAATTCTTCCGAGTGGCATATTTTCGATAGCCGCATGGCGCGCCGGCGCGCTGCCCACGGCGGATTCCAGAACTCCGGCATAGCCGCAGTCGTCTTTGCGCGTGGTGTTCGAGAATTCAGGTCAGCGGTAACTTCAGCGTTCAAATCGGTCGCCGCTTTGTCGCGAGCTTCGCGCAGCGCCTGATCGAACTGGCGCGATTGGTCATCCTGAAAAAATCGCGCGTCCAGAATGTCATAGGCGTAGTACCCGAGTGCAAAACAGCCGATCAGGAATAACAGAATCGGCGCAGCCCAGCGGGTGAACCAACTGCGGCGCGGGCGTGCAGATGCCAACGAATTGGGCGCTGGCGCGGCGATCTCCGACGACGAAATTCGATATTCAACTCGGAGCGTCATGGCTGCGATACCCGAGTGATTGGGCAGGGAACGCGCTGGCTTTTTGCCCGGTGTGGAATTGGTTGGCTTCCCAGGTGCGTAATATCCCGTTCGCGTCCGAACCGTCAGGTGATCTTGTCCCGGCGATTTCGCGCGCACCTGAATTGCGCGGAAAGCGCCGTCTGCGGTCGCGTTTGTTGGTGCGTACGCAATGGTGTACTGGCTGCGAATGTCGCGCGCAATGTGCGCGCAAATGGGAATCACGTCGGCGATTGTTTCCGGCTGAAAGAATTCGCCGCCGGTGGCGCGAGCAAGTTGCTTCAGCACACCGGGATTGCGATCCATGTCGGATTCGTCAAACAGGCCGATGGTGTAGATCACAGCGTTTGATTCGACGGCCCGCGCCATGATTTGTTTCAGATTGTTCTGCGTGCTGACATTGTCGCCGCCATCGCTGATGACGATCAGAACTTTTTTGTCATGCGTGCCAAGTTTCAGCCGATCGAGGCCTGTGGCAATCGCGTCATACAGCGCGGTTTTCCCTGAGATAGGGCTGCGCTCGATGGCCAGCTGCATCGGAGTAACTTTATTTGTAAATGTGATGCCGTCCGGAAGTCCGAACGTGACGTGTTCGTTGAAATTCACAACGTACATTTCGTCTTGATCGTTGCTGGATTGCACGAAGGTTTTCGCCGCGGAAATTACATCCTCGCGCTTCGGCCGCATGCTTCCGCTGCCATCCACGACGAGGCCGACCGTCACAGGAATATCCGCGTGGCTGAAATGTTCGATGCGCTGCGCAACGCCATCCTCAAAAATTTGGAAATTTTCTTTTTCAAGATTGGAGACAGAAACACCTTTGCGATTTTCCGTCGTGGCATGAAGTATCACAAGGCCGACGGTAAGTTTAATATTCGAGGCTGGGTCAGGTGGAGGAGGCGGAACGCTTTGGGCTCTAGCACCGCCTGCCGCCAATAGCACCAAACTTGAAAGCAATACGCATCCGGCGATGGAGGAATGATTTTTCATCTCGCTCGCTTCGTTATTTTCAAAGTTTAACTGGTCGCGCCGCTTACGTCGAACTACAACATGCTCGCGCGGATTGAAAATTTGTCCGCGCGAGCATGCCTACGTGAAACGTTCCTGTTATGCCGAACGGCGACGGCGTGCCACCAAACCAACCGCTCCAATCATCGCCAGCAAACCAATCAATCCAACTGCTGGATCTGAACTCGCGGTCTTGGGCAATGGCAAGTCGGTGATGGGAGTCGTATCTTGCACCGGCGCAGCAACTGTCGCTGGCGCAGTTACAGGGGTTACGGCTTCCGCCTGCACAAACGTGGAAGGCGCAACTTCTTCGCCCGTCGCGGAATAGGCAGTCACTGGCGTCTGCGCGAATGCCGCGGTCTGTTGGTCCGTGGCCGTTTGGTCCGGAGCTGTAATGCTCGCGGCTGTGTCGCCCGGCATGGAAAGCACCGGCTCGTTCACCTGCTTCGCAAGTTGCAGCGCGCGATTCCGCGAATAGACAAACTGGCGGCCAAAATTTTCGCCGGGGAAGAACCATTCCTTAATTGCAGGCGGTTCGCCGGCTGGACGCTCCGCAAACGTCATCACAACTTTGTCCGTCGGGTGATATCGGAAATCCTGTACGGTGATCAGCGTCGCGTAAGTGTGCGTTTGGTTCTTATCGAAAATTTGAACGACCCAACGGCCGGAATCCTGATTCAGTAGTTTGAAGAAATAGGTACCCGCCGGCAAAATTGTTCCGGGAATTTCCACGGGTTCGCTAAAAATGACGACCGTCTTGCGGTCGCCGTTTTGTGCGTTGGCTGAAGGCGCCATTACTGACGCGATGAAGATTAAACAGAATGCCGCTGCTACTGCTGCGAAGCGTTTCATCATGTATCTCCTTTCGATTTGGCTAAGTCTTCTTTCGTTCATCACAGTTATCTCGAGTCCCACAATCTTTTTCCCTGAGCGACTCCACGCGATTGAAAGAATCCTGCTCTGTGGTCGTTTTTACACTGCGAGCGTTTTTTCCTCAATACAGCCTCTCGCGTATATCTACTGGGAATTAAACCTGACGCTCTCGCCCGCCGTATCGCGTTTCGCGGCAATTACTTACGGCGCAGCGTCACCTCAGGCCGGTCGAATACAGGAATTCCCCCCGGGAAGGTACAGCATGCCTCCGATGGAAAACTTTTCCGCGGGCGATTAGTTTGGACGCCGATGCAGGGGCGAGGACTTTTGAAATGTGCAGAATCGTAATCACCATTCATACTTTCGATCGTTCATATGCCGGTTTCTCCGCCTCGGAGATGCAGTCTTCCTCCTGCCGTCATTTTTTCAGTCCGCGCATCGATCGCGGAAATTGTTCATAAACGAGGCGGGAAGCCGGCACTTCCTAATCGTCTGCGTATTTCTGCTGGGCAAGATAAAGTAGGGTACTCCGTGGTTACGTCCCGGATTGCGCCGAACTGATCCGCTACGTCACGACCTCGCGCAATTTTCTAACCTTGCCTTTTTCGCCGCTCTGAATTACAAACGCGCTTAATCGAAATTTTATTTCAAAGGAAGGAGCTGGGCGACCGGCCAAACCGGCCACCCAGCGTCGGGGCAAGTGACAGCTAGCGGGACTTTGTATTGAGGCGTTACAAACTCGAAACTCCTAGGCGTCTCTCTTTCCTGCGCCAAGCATCAGAACAATTCCGCCGACCACCGCAATTCCGCCAAGCACTGGAGACAACGGAATTGTTTTGTGCTCTTCCTTGGTTGCCTGAATCGGGCCGATGTCCAAAACTTTCTTGTGCGTCGTGTACGTGATGCCCTGATACGCCAGTGCAACCACGCCCAAAATAACTAGAATCACTCCTACAAACGCCGCAGGTTTCATGTTTTTTCCTCGCTCTCGATGAATCACTGAAACGGAAGTTCGGTGAATCAATCATCTGTCGTGAAGACAGTCACGCCCATGTGGCGTGACTGCATTCACGCCCGGCGTACAAGGCCGCCAACGAGGGACAACAGGAAAAGCACGAGGAATAAGAAAAAAAGAATTCTTGCGATACCGACTGCCGCTGTGGCGATTCCCAGAAAACCGAAAACTGCGGCGACCAGCGCGACCACGAAAAATACGATTGCCCAACGCAACATGTAGCCTCCTTTGTGGCAGAACAAGATCGGTGAATTTGCCTTTCGGCTGCGACCACGATCCTTCGCCACTCTCAACGTGACCGTTTTACGCTTCTTGAACCGGCGCAACAATACGAGCATCCCCGTACCGCGAGAAGTAGTTCGCTGTAGCGCGAAAGTGCGCTCCGCTCTTTTCTATTACCTTAGCTAGTAGACCCGCATCCCATGCGCACGCGTCCTCTCTACAGGGTTCACCTGATTCCACTTCGGCGTGAGAGCGGTACGATGAGTGATGAGAACTTCAAGATTCGCTAACTTAGACAGGTCGGCTTCGGGAGTTGGGTCTTCGGTCGGGAGGATGCTATGAGCGCTCGAGTCTCAAGCGTCCCCCAGGATTCTGCCGCGCCATTGCCGCGCAGAGAAAACAATCAGGTTTTTTCCAGCGAAGATCACAATGCCTCGAAGTCTGACACTCGCCGGCTGCAAGACATCGCAAGCCTCGAGCAAAAAATTGCGGTGCTGGAAAGCGAAGCTGCGTTGCGCGAGTCGGAAGAACGCTTCCGGCACTTGGTTGAAGCTGTGCGCGATTATGCAATTTTCATGCTGGATCCGGATGGAAGAATCACCACATGGAATCAAGGAGCGGAGCGCATAAAGGGTTACAGCGCTTCGGAAATTATCGGACAACATTTTTCCCGTTTGTACCCTGAGGAAGATGTGCTCGCAGGAAAGCCGCAAAACGAACTCGAAATCGCGGTCCGCGACGGACGAGTGGAAGACGAAGGTTGGCGGATCCGCAAAGACGGCTCGAAATTCTGGGCCACCGTCGTGATCACAGCGATGAAGGACGATGCGGGAAATCACATCGGATTCAGTAAGGTCACCAAAGATAATACCGAGCGAATGTTAGTGCTGAAATCTCTGCGGGATTCGCGGCAGGAATTGCATGACTCCGAAGATTCGCTTCGCCGGCTTTCTCTGCATCTGCTGCGCACGCAGGACGAAGAACGGCGGCGAATTGGACGCGATCTTCACAACAGTCTTGGGCAAACTCTTTCCGTACTGAAAATGAAGTTGGATTCTCTTGCAGGCTCGATCGGATTAAACAGTACCGACTCGCGTAATCAAAATATCGCTGCTTGCTCGAATCTTACCGAGGACTGCATCAAGGAAGTTCGCACTATCGCCTATTTGCTTTATCCACCGATGCTGGAAGAAATGGGTTTGAAGTCAGCGATTTCATGGTATCTGGACGGTTTCTCAAAACGGAGCGGAATTCATACCACGTTTGAGATTGCTTCTGACTTCGACCGGCTTCCGCGTCACGTTGAGACGGCAATCTTCCGAGTCCTGCAGGAAAGTCTCACGAACGTCCACCGGCATTCTGGTAGCGAAGTGGCGCGGGTGCGTCTGTTTAATAAAAGCGGTGCAACCGTGCTGGAGATTATCGACGAGGGGAAGGGAATGCCGGCCCCGTTTTCGGGCGAATCCAAACAGGATAATTTGTATGTGCTCGGTGTCGGCCTTCGGGGGATGGAAGAACGTATGCGTCAGTTGGGCGGTGCACTCGAATTGTTTTCAAGTCCTCGGGGCACGACGGTGGTAGCGTCCGTGCCTTTGGAACTATCTTCTACTGCCGCGGGGAATTCGCTCTAGCAGCGCCGACGATCTATCGTCGCAAAGAAAGCGCGCCACAGCCGTAGTTTTAAATTGAAGCCTCCGATTGAAGTCGAAGGCGCGCAGGTCATTTTGATGGGCCCCAGAATTCTAATTGTCGACGATCACGAGATCGTTCGAGATGGATTGCGTAATCTTCTCAGTCAATCGAGACCGGGATGGGTGATTTGCGGGCAGGCCAGAAACGGCCAAGAAGCCGTGGAGGCCGTCCAAAATTTAGCGCCCGATGCAGTGCTTCTCGATATCACTATGCCGGTTATGAGCGGACTTGAAGCCGCGAAGCGCATTAGAAAATCTGGAACGCCGTGCCCCATCTTGATCTTCACAATGCATGAATACAACCGTCTTGACCGGGATGTGCGCGACGCAGGCGCGCAAGGCTACGTTCTGAAATCCCAGGCCGCTCGAAATCTTGTGGTGGCGATAGAAACAGTCTTAGCTGGCGGCACATTCTTTGAAGGGCCGGCAGAGCCATCGGCACCGAACTAGAGTCGAGGTGAATCTTGCCTCTGCGAAATTCGCTGCATTCGATTTAGCATAATGCCCCAAGTTGACGTTACGATTTTCCGCATTGCTTTCCTTCCATGCCTCGCGCAGCACTTTCAAAATCGAAACAGAGTTTCAGTTGCTCAATCATCTTCGCTGTTAAAACTGGCAGGTTACGCGCTCCTCAGGGCGAAGTACCTTCATTCGGGCCAAAGGCTGGGGCGGCCGGCGACGCGCGCTTTGACATCCTTGTGAGTTTTCATTCGCTCCGCGCGTTTGAGCCGAATCTGTTGGAAGTGACCAAGGTAAACACTGCGTTTTTCGTGTGACTCGCACGGCCCGGCGTTCGAGTGATCTCGATTCTCAACTGAAAAGGAGTGAATCATGGGAGCAATGGATCTCGTTTTAAATGAAGTCGAATCTAGATTCGGAATGTCTGGTGGAAACGCAACATCATTGCTGTCGAGTCTCTTGGGATACATCAACGAACAGGGTACCGGGTTGAAAGGTCTGCTGGATCGGTTCAAACAAGTCGGCCTGAGTGATTCCGTTTCGTCATGGTTCAGTGGAGCAGCAAAACCGATTAGCGCAGAAAATGTGGAGAAGGCAATTGGAAGCAACGCACTGAACACCATCGCTTCGCGCGCAGGACTTTCTGCCGCCACCGCGGCTTCCGCGCTTGCGTTCATGTTGCCGAAAGTTGTGAATCGAATGGCGCCCGGAGGCGTGATACCAACTCATCTGCCGGCCGAATTTGCGTCGTATCTTTCGGGACCAACCGCTGCCGTGGCTCAGGGCGCTCGACAGGTGATGTACGCCGGAGAAAGAGTGGTGCAGAAATCCTGGAGCCAGCGTTATCTGTTGCCAATTTTGGGAGTTGCGGCGCTCGCGCTTCTCTTAACCTGGTTGGCCGGTAGAAATACAGTGCACAATGTCACATTTAATATGGACGAATCCGTCCGCGCGGCGATCCAGCGGGCCAGCGATGCATTGGTAGCGCTGAAACCGGGCTTCAGTTCTCAGGATCTGGTGAACGCGCTGAATCTGGATGTAATTAATTTCGCGTCCGGCAGCGCAACAATACCTCCGGATAACTACGTTTTTCTGAACAAGGCTGCTCTCGCTTTCAAGTCTGCTCCGGCTGGAACCGTGGTCGAGATCGGGGGCAATACGGACAACGCGGGCGATCCGGCATCGAACATGCAACTCTCACAACAACGAGCTGATGCGGTTCGGAATTATCTGGTGAGTCAGGGAGTTGACCCCGGAATGCTCACAACAAAAGGGTACGGAGAGAGTAGATTTATCGCGACGAACGAAACCGAAGAAGGACGGTTTCGCAATCGCCGTATCGAATTCAAATTGACACAGTAAGAATCTACAGTTGCATGAGGCCCGAACGGCAAGTTGATCGTGCGTTCGGGCCTTGTGGTTTCCTCGAGATGCTCCCATCGCGATTAGCTACGCGCATTCCCCCGCGTTTAGCGTTATGACACCTCATTGCGAACAGGCAAAGACGAAGCAATTTTATTTCCGTATCCTTGTAGCCACTCAGCCCTGTTAGAAAGTACAGGATGCCGAAATAGAATTTCAACGGCCATCCTCTCGATGAAGTTGCAGTTCGAGAATGGAGTACGTTTGTATGATTAAGTCTTTGCTCACGTTTGGATGGCTTCGAGATTTCGCGATTATTTTGCTTCTGGTGGCAGGAAATCATGTGCGGTCTGCTGAACCTACGGTAGGAATTATTATTATGGTGTGCGCTTCGATCATATTGGTCGAGCGCTTTTTGTGGTCGTGGTATGTAGGCATGTTGAAGGAACGTCGTGAAAACGAGGCGAGACAGGCGCAGTGGAATGCGGCCTCGACCGACTCTTCGCCGAACGAGTAATCCTACAAATCCAAATTAAGTTACGCCCGGACGAGCGGTCTGCGATCCACTCTGCTAACGCTATTGGTGTGAATTGCGCAAACGCTCCTGGCTATGGAATTACCAATTGCGTGCCAACTCTCACGTGATCCGGGTCGGGCATTTTGTCTTTGTTGGCGTCAAAAATTTTCATGTACTTGGTTGCGTCTCCGTAGAACTGTTTACTGATTTTCGAGAGGCTATCGCCGGGTACTACCGTGTAGGTTCTAATGGCAGATGAAGTTGAGGTGGTTGCCGAGCCTGCTCCTGCGGCGGCTGCGGCTGCTGCGGGCGCATTAATATCAACCACGAGGTCCTGATAATTGGGATCCACGAGTTTGATCTGATCCCACACACGATTCTTCAAACTGTCTGAAGGCGCAGTTGCCCGGATGAAGAGCTTGTCGCCCTGCATATTCAGGTTTTGGAGTTGAACATTCTGCGCTTGAATGAAATTCAGGACAGATTGGTATTTCGTCTTGAGCTGGTCAAATCGGTCTGCCATTGGTTTCTCCCTTTCTTCTTTTCGTAAGTACGAATTTAAGATTCACGCGAGTAAGATTGCGTCGAATTTATTTCGCCGGCTGTTTCGCGATAATGAGCTTGGAGATCTTGTCGTACGTCGCCTGCGGAATTAGTTTCCTTCGGACCATGTCCGTCTTTGCCTCGTACGGCCGTCTATCAATAATTTTTCTCGCGGGATAGGCACGGAGTCCCAACGAAAACGCGAGGAGCATCACAAGAAGACTGACAACCATCGCGAGAAGGTCGAGTAGTTTATTGGTTTTTTTCATAGCTATCCCCCCGGTGCCTGCAGTCCCATTTACAGGGCTACGTTCGGCGCTGCGAGTAACGGCGCGGTTCATCCGGCGTGCCGTGCGCTGGGGCGATCGACGCAGCGCGCTACACTGACGCAAAGCCGAGTCAGTGGGAGGTGTGATGCGAGAGACTGCCGCTCACTGACGCTTTCCTTCGCGAGAATGCGAAGAATCGTCTGTCACAATCGAAGCAGCGATATGGGCGAATCGCGGTTACCCGGAGTACGAAATGTTCGATCACACCATGAAGTCGCGATCTGGCGATGCGAGTTCCGTTGCAAGTCGGACAAGACCTTTGGGCTTCGCGAACGGTCATTTCCATATCAGCACCCCGGGCGAAGAAGTTGCATTTCGACTTACCTTACTTTCCGGACCGAGAATGGGAACATGAGGACAGCGAGCGGCGAGCAACTGGAAAGCACTGCTTAAGAGTTTTTCAAACTGACGATCTTTATCGGACATTTCTTGTTCTGTTTTCTGGGACAACTCAGACATAGGGGTAACCTCGCATTCACCCTCTATATGAACCTGTGTTAAAAACTGGGCAACTGGCGAAACTACCAGCGAAGAAAATGAGGAATTTGCCGCAGCGGAGCGTCGAACCGGCGAGTAGCGAGGCTAAAAAGTGCATTATGGTGCAGTTTTTGGCGGCGGGTTGAAAAGAGGGAATTCGGGATTTTTGACGAGTGAAGCCGGCGATGATTGCATAGTGATATTGTTTATTAATATGTGCATATAATTGAGGGGATTGAGGGGCCGGATGAGGGCGCAGCAAGCAGCGCCCCCTACGGAGTACCTGTGTTTTGCGTTAAGTCCTTTAGTTGCATAACGATCAACCACAGATTGCTGTAAGTCCTTTATTTGCAATACATAGCAAGAACACAAGGGGGGTGGGGGTACCCCGCATTTTCTAGAATCGACTATCCGAGAGACGAGCGATGGCGGCTAAGGAAACTAAGTACATTATGATACTAGGCGGTTTACTTATCCCAGCCGCCGCCTAGTGCGTGATAAAGCTGGACATAGTCGAGCATTTCGTTCAGTTGGGCTTGAGCCAATATTAGTTCGGCAGAGTACTGGCGAGTGTTGGCGTCAAGAACTTCCAGGTAACTGGCGGCTCCGCCGCGGTATCGCAAATTGGAAAGACGCGACTGCGTCTCTGGCGGCGTTAGTTAGCAGCTCTTGTTGTTTGCGGAACTCTTGATCTTTGGTGTAGGCGATGAGCGCATCGGAAACTTCGCGGAAGGCGCGCTGGATAGTTTGCTGATAGGTGAGGGACAGCTTGCTCTTTTTGCGCTTCGGATAATCTACGGCGCCGCGCAAGCTGCCGCCCGCGTAAAGCGGTTGAGTGAGCTGACCTGCGAACGACCACATACCCGCGGGGCCGGTAAATAAATTGGAGAGCGCGACACTTTCCACTCCGCCGAGACCGGTGAGAGTGATCGGCGGGAAAATAAGCGGCTTTTGCGACGCCGATTTGCGCGTTGGCCGCCATCAATTGCGCTTCGGCTTCGCGGATGTCTGGCCTGCGCTCCAGCAGAGATGAGGGAAGACCCGCGGGAACTTCGGGCAGATGCTGCTGAGCGGTCAGTTCCAGTCCGCGACGTCATTCCCCGGGGATTTTCGCCCACCAAAATACTGATCAGATTTTCCTGTTGCTCGATTTCTCTTTCGAGAACGGGAATGGCGGCGGATGCGCCGTAAACAAGCTGCTCGGCCTGGCGCACATCGAGCAGACGAAGTGCGTCCGTGATCGGACAAGCAATTGCGTGAGCTTCAGCGAATCCTGATCGGAGGCGAGCGTCTCCCGCGAGATTTGGATTTCCAGATCCTGCTCGCGCAGCGTGTAGTAGGCGGATGCGACGCCGGCGACGACCGTCATATTCACTTCTTGCTGCGCCCAATTGTTGGCGAGCAATTGATCGCGCGCGGCTTCGGTGGCGCGGCGGTACTTTCCCCAGAAGTCCAAGTTCCACTGGAAGCCAAGCCCAAGTTGGTTGTTACTTGTGTTGTAGGCGCCGAAGAATTTCGATGCGGCGTTGCGAGTGACGTTGCGCGCACGCGAGTACGGCGGCGGATGGAAGCTCGTCGCTGCGCGTGATGCTCAATTGAGCTTGCGCTTGCAGGATGCGCGTGGCGGCGATGCGCACGTCGTAATTCTTTTCAAGCGCTGTCGCGGATTAATTTTTGAAGTTCTGGATCTTGAAATACGTCCGGCCATTTCTGATCTCCGAATGAAGCGGCGGTGGCGGCGCTCGGTTGGCGCGCCGCGAAATGTTTGCGGAGCGTCAACGGCGGGGCGTTTGTAATTCGGGCCGACGGCGCAGCCAGCCAGTGCGAGGGCAGCGCGAATGCGAGCAGAATGTGATTCCGATTTGCAAAGTTGCGAGAAGCTGTTCGTCGCATTAGGCGCCTCCTTCGGTTGCAGTGTGCGGCGCGGTAAGTTGGGCCGGGTGGGCTGGTCTCGCTTCGTGCCTTCGTGCAGCTTAAGCGCGATGCGCTCGAAGATTACGAACAGGACTGGAATCACGAAAATGGCCAGCGCGGTCGCGGCCAACATTCCGGTGACGACGACCGTGCCAAGGATTTTGCGGCCTTGCGGCGCCGGAGCCTGATGCGATGGCCAGCGGCACGCAGCCTAAAATGAAAGCGAACGACGTCATCAAGGATGGGACGCAATCGTCAGTTTGGCGCCTTCGAGCGCGGCATCAACGACATCTTTTCCTTTGTGCATTTCATCGCGCGCGAATTCGACGATCAGGATGGCATTTTTCGCGGCGAGGCCGATCAGCATGACCAGACCGATCTGCGCGTAGATATCGAGATCGAATTTGCGGAGGTATAGTCCGGCAAATGCGCCGAAGATGGCGATGGGCACGGAGAGAAGCACTGAAAAGGGCAAGAGTCCAACTTTCATAGAGCGCCGCGAGAATCAGAAATACGACCAGCAACGAGAGCGCGAAAATTTTGCCCGCCGTGCCGGAGGCTTTATGTTCCTGATAGGAAAGATCGGCCCAATCGTAACCCATGGTGGAAGGCAGAGTTTCCTTGGCTACTTCTTCGAGAGCGGCTTGCGCCTGGCCGGAGCTATATCCGGGCGCGGAGGAACCGATAATTTGCGCGGCGCGATATAAGTTGAAGCGAGTCGTGTAGTCGGGGCCGTTGGTTGGCTTGGTGGAGACGAGCGTTGAGAGCGGCGCCATGGTGCCATTCGCTGATCGCGCACGTAATATTGCGAGATGGACGAGACGGAAGCGCGATCTTCTGCTTCCGCTTCAAGGAAGACTCTCCACTGCCGGCCGAAGCGATTGAATTGATTTACGAAAAGTCCGCCGAGCGAAGCTTGCAGCGTCAGGTAGACATCGCTTAGCGCCACGCCTTGCTTCAGCGCTTTGTCGCGATCCACGGTCGCGTAAATCTGCGGGGTCTGCGCGGAAAACTGCGAATTGATTCCGATGAGTTCGGGCCGCTTGCGCGCTGCTGCTAGAAATTTCTGAAGATTCTGTTCCAGATCTTCGACGGTGCCGCCGGAGCGATCCTGCAACCAGAGCGAGAAACCGCCGGCGTTGCCGAAACCCGGAATTGCGGGCGGGCTGAATGCAAATGCGACGGCTTCGGGAATCTGTCCGAAGAGTTGCTGGTTAATGTTCGCGAGGATTTTGTCGTAGGTCAGATTTGATTTGGATCTTTCGCTCCCAGGGCTTGAAGGTGACGAAATAAAAAGCGCTGTTCGTTGTGGAGACGCGCGTCAAAAGGCTGAATCCATCAATGGTGGTGTAGGCTATGCACGCCGGGAGTTTGCTTCAAGATTCCTTCGATTTTGCGAGTGACTTGATCCGTGCGTTCGAGCGAAGCAGCGGGCGGCAGCTGCACGTTCATGAAAAGAAAGCCGTAGTCTTCATCAGGAAGAAAACTGGTGGGAAGTTTTCTTCCGACGAGCGCGTCGAGTCCAGCGAAAAAGCAGCAGAATCAAAATTGCAACGACGACTTTACGGATGAGACCTTGGCTGACATTCACGTAGCCACTTTGAACTTTTTCAAAGCCCTTATTGAATCCGCGGAAGAATAATCCGAGCGGCCCACGCGCCGGGTTTACGCGGGCGAAGCAACATGGCCGCGAGCGCGGGCGAAAGCGTGAGAGCGTTGAAGGCCGAGATGAGAACGGAAATCGCGACGGTGACGGCGAATTGTTTGTTCAACTGTCCCTGAATGCCGCTCATGAAAGCCATGGGAATAAATACGGCCGCGAGAATCAGTGCGATGGCGACGACCGGGACCGGAGACTTCGTTCATGGCCTGAATAGTTGCTTCGCGCGGAGCCATTCCTTCTTCAATGTGATGTTCGACCGCTTCGACGACAACGATGGCATCATCCACGACCAGACCAATCGCGAGCACAAGGCCAAATAGCGAAAGAGTGTTGATCGAAAATCCGAGAACCGGGAAAAAGGCGAAAGTTCCGATGAGCGAAACCGGCACGGCGATAATGGGAATCAGAGTGGCGCGCCAGTTCTGGAGAAAAATATAAACGACCAGGATGACGAGACACCATCGCGATGAGCAGCGTCACGCAGGATTTCGTGGATACCTTCGGTGACAGGAATCGTCGTGTCGAATGCATTGTTGTAGGCAAGGTCCTCAGGGAATCGCTGCGGACAGTTGCGCCATTACTTTTCGAGCTGCATCGGCGACGGCAACGGCGTTGGCACCGGGAGTAAGGAAGATGGCAACGATGCAACTGGGCTGTCCATTGAAGCGCGAAAGTTCGTTGTAACTAAGAGAGCCCAGCTCGATGCGCGCGAGGTCTTTTAGTTTGACGACGGAGCCATCAGGATTTGCGCGCACGACGATGTCGCCAAATTGTTCGGCGGTGACGAGACGTCCTTGAGTGCGGACGGTGTACGTCATCGCCGTGCCCTTCGGCGCAGGATTTCCGGCCACTTGTCCGGCGGGATTCACGGTATTTTGTTGATTAAGCGCGCTGACGAGATCGGTGACGGTGAGGCCGAGCTTGGCGAGAACCTGCGGCTTAATCCAAATGCGCATGGAATAGTCGGTGGCGCCAAAAAGAATTGCCTGGCCGGCGCCGGGGATGCGCAAGAGTTGATCGACGATATTGATATTGGCGTAGTTCGCGAGAAAAAGAGAATCGTGCGTGTTTTTGGGCGAGTACAACGCGAAGGCCATCAACGGCAGGCCGGTGGATTTGCGAATGGTGGTGCCGAACAGTGTGACGTCCGGCGGCAGATTGGGCGTGGCCTGCGCGACGCGATTCTGCACGTTGACTTCATCGGTGTTCACGTCGGTATCGACGTCAAAGGTCACGGTCAACTGCATGGTGTTGTCATTGCCGTTGGTGGACTGCATGTAGAGCATGTTGTCCACGCCATTCATTTGCTGCTCGATAGGCGTGGCGACGGATTGCTCGACGGTTTGCGCGTCCGCACCGGGATAAGTGGCGGAGACAATGATTTGTGGCGGAACGATATCCGGAAATTGCGCTTCGGGAAGTCCGCGCAACACGATTACTCCGGCAAGAACAATAATAATTGCGATGACGATGGCGACGATGGGCCGCCGAATAAAAAAATTCGCCATGGCTTAGCGGCCTCCCGCTGGAGTGCGCTGGAGTGGCAGTAGTTACAGGAGCAGGAACGGGAGTGACCGTTGCGCCGGGGCGCGCGTACTGCATGCCTCCGACGATCACGCGGTCGCCGGCGTTAACGCCTTGCGTGACGATCCAGTCGGCGCCAACTTGTGAGCCGACCTGAATATTCTGGATGATCACTTTATTATCCGCGCCGACGATTGCCGCTTGAAACTTTCCCTGAAGTTCGGTGACGCCGGCCTGCGGAACGAGAATAGCGTTGTGACGATTTTCAGTCACGGCGCGGACTCTGCCATATTGACCAGGACGCAGGACGCTGCTGGTATTGGGAAAGCAGCGGCGACACGAATCGTGCCGGTGCTAGGGATCGATCTGACGATCCGTCCACAAAACTTTTCCAGACTGAGGATAAATAGCTGCCGTCGGCGAGAATCAGCGTGAGCGGAACTCCCTCGAGCGGGGGAGCCTGCCGGTCTTTACCGGAGATGTGAATTTTTCGGGCTTTGAGATAATCCTGTTCGCCCATTGGAAAATAAACTTTGATGGGGTCGACTTGCGAGACGGATGTCAGAACAGTTGTCGGGGAGACTAGATCGCCGATTTGTGCCAGCGCGATACCCGCAACGCCATCCACGAGGGAAACAATTTTAGTGTAGGAAAGATTCAGTTCGGTTTGCTCGACGGCTGCTTTGGCGGCAACAACCGCGGCTTGGGATGATGCAACCGCGGCGGCGGCGCCATTCTTTGCTTGCAGGTCATTATCCATTTCACTTTGTGCGATGGCTTTGGCTTCTGCGAGAGGAGTGTCGCGATTCACGTCTTGCTGAGCTTTGGCGAGTTGGGCTTGCGCTTGCATAACCTGGGCTTGCGCCTGCGCGAGCTGGGCTTTGCTTTGGTCAAGCGTGGCCTGGAACGGACGCGGATCAATTTCAAAAAGCAATTCGCCTTTGCGAACGACGGAACCTTCGCGATAATTCTGGTGAATTAAATATCCGGTGACGTGCGATTGGATCTGGCTGTTGACGTAGCCGTCCATCGTGGCGATCCATTCGCTGATGAGAGCGACGTCACGTTGCTGAACTATGACGACCTGAACGGTTGGAGGCGGTGGAGGCGGACCCTTTTGCGCGTTGGTTTGCTCGTCACTTCCGCATCCAGTGGCGCTTGCCGACAGAATAATTACGAATGATAAAAAGAACGCACGAAGCCCACGACCTGGCAACATTCCTATCCCCCGATTCACTGTGAACTTACTGCCACCGGCATAAATGTAATTCTATTTAGGAAAAGCAGAGGACCGCGAAACAGAATTCATTATTCCGACGAATCGTGCGAGCCTCGAGCAGCACATAGTGATTCGCTATGTTGTAGATGCGCCGAGCGTCGATTTCGGCACAAAAAGAGAACTTCCATGTTCAAGATTACACAACAGGAAAAAATTCGTCTAGGAGACTTCGACGAGGACGAGAGACATGTCGTCTGTGGCGGGGCCGAAGCGCCAAGCGGCGATGCGGTCAAGAATTTGCTGCTTCATTTGCGGCAGCGGAAGGGCACACGCCTCGCAGGCAATCTTGGCGAGTCCTTGAACCCCGAGCATTTCGCGGTGAGAATCAAAATTTTCGGTGAAGCCGTCGGTGTAGAGCATGACGCGGTCGCCGGGCTCCAAGGGAACTTTGATTGTGGAGTCCGAGCTGACGGCATCGTCAAAGCAGCCGAGAATGGCGCTGGCGGATTCGAGCAATTTCGGTTCGTGACCTTTGCGGAAGATCATGGCGGGTGGATGACCGGCGGCGGAAAATTCCATTTGGCGGCCGTCGCAACGCATTCGGGCGGCGGCGAGAGTGAAATACATTACGGAATCGCCGAGGCTTTGCATGGCAAAATGATTCAGATGCTGCAACATTTTTGTGAGGCTTGCGCCACCTTCAATTTGCGAAAGAGTTTCCGCGTAGATTCTGTTGGCGACGAGCGCGGAGCCGATTCCGTGGCCGGAAACGTCGCAGACCATCAGGGTGAGGTAGTCTTCGCCGGGACTGACGAGGCCGAAGTCGCCGCCAATCGAGCGCGCGGCTTGATAGTACGTTTCCACGACGGCGCCGCCGGACCAGGCGAGGCTTTTCGGAGCGAGGCTTTGCTGAACGCGCGCGGCGAGAAGTAAATCTTCCTCAATGGCGCGTTCGCGTTCTTCCAACAATAAATTTGTGCGGCGAAGCTCCGATTCGGCGTTTTTCTGCTCGACGATATCCGTGAATGTGACGATGGCGAAGTTGCGGCCGTCAGGATCTTCGATTTGGCGCGCGGAAACGATTACGGGCAAGCGGTTACCATCGGCGTGAGGGAGATAAAACTCGAAGCGATCGTGACCGTGGATGTGGGCGAGTCCGATGCGATTGAGGAGGAAGGGAACATCTTCGGCGGGGAAAAAATTCTTCACGTAACTGCCAACGAGTTCTTCGGAGGTGCGGCCAGTCATTTCAAGAAACACGGCGTTGGCATAGACGATACGCGGACACTCGTCGCTGATGATCACGCCCTGATTCAGCGTTTCAAGAACGTCCCGGACTTGCTCGAGCCATTCGGGTTGTAGGTCGTTGACCATACTTCTATTTAGAGTGCGCCACTACTTTTTTGTGTGCGCGGAAAAATACTGGCTCAAGCTGGATTCGGCTCCGGTGACGCAACGTTGCGCGTTTTGATCAAGCGCGGCGACAACGGCGGAAACTTCTTTACTGTTGACGGGCTCATCGTGAACGCAGTCGTGAGTCCAGACGATGGTTCCCGTTTTTAGATCGCGAAGTTCGAGCGCGAGATTAACGCGAGCCACAAGACTGGCGCCGGAAATTTCTTTGAAATCATAGAGATTCCCTTCGAGAACATAATCGCCGTGAGAATTGCTGGTGAGAAGATGGACTCCGCTGTAACGGTTGGAGGCGCGCAAAGTGCGCCAGAGCATATCGCGCAACATTTCCGTGGGAGGCGCAGCCCAGCGCTGCAATTCGTAAGTGCCCATTTGTTCGGAGTCGGTGGCGTAGACGAGCCGGTCTTCGCGATAGAGATGCGACGCTTTCAGCGGGCCGACGAGAATGGTGACGGGAAATGTGTCGGCGGCAGCGGCGGAATTTGTTCCACGCGGAGCTTGCAGTTCGTAATATTTGCTTTGCGGCACGGCGCCGCACCCGCAGAGCGTCAGCGCCACCAGCGCGAATGTGATTACCGCGGCTTTCGTACGCATTACAAAGCCTCCCTTGATGCAGTTTGATGCGCGAGTTGGATGATTGTTGTGAATCATTGTTTGCCGCCCGGTTTGTGCTCTGGCTGGTTGCTCGAACGGATCAAAAGATTTGGATGAGATTTCAGCGTCTCGGTGAATTGCTTAAGATTTTCCGTTGTTTCGCGGAGATTCTCGAGCACCTGATCGATGTTTTCGGAATTGACGTCGAGCGTTTGATCGAGGCGCCCGGTGAGAGTGTTGACGGTCGCGAGGACGTGACGCAAATCCAGAATGGCCTGATGAATATCCGGACGATTTTCGCCGATCAGCGCGTCGACGTGATCGATTGTGTCATTTGCTTTCGCCGCGGTTTTGCGCAGATCGTCGAGAACCGGCTGCAATTTCGTGCTGACGTCATTCAGATGTTCGAGCGTGGATTTAATTTGCGGACGATTTTCCTGGATCATTCCGCGCGATTCGGTGATGAGGCCGGAAATATTGTTGCGATTCTGCGGGCTTAGCACGTCATTCACGCGATTGATCGTTTCCTTCAGATCGACGCCGCGTTCATTCAGAGTGGCCAAGAGTTGTTTCGCTTGCGGAGTAATTTCCTGAACGGACGCCATGACGGAACTGAGGTCGACGTAGGCGTCCGAAGGCAGAAGCGCGCCGGGTTGCGCGAGCGATGCATTGGCGGAGCCCGGCAAAATTTCGACGTGATTATCGCCGAGAGGAGTCAGGCTCATTATCTTCACGTGACTATCCGTTTTCACGGGTAGGTTGGAGTCAACGGTGAAAACTATTTCGGTCCGCGAGGGATCCTGCGGATCGATTTGCACTTTTTCGATGCGGCCGATTTTAGGGCCGCCGGAGTAGCGCACTTCGGTGCCGGCCTCAACGCCGCCCGCGAACGGAAAGTAAGTGTGAAAAGTTTTTGCGTTCTTGGCGGACATTCCGCTGAGGGCGAAAACGGTGTACACCAAAAGCACCGCTGCAACGAGCACGAAAAATCCGACCATTGCCTGCTCGCGTTTTGATTGCATCATACTCCTCGCTTCCATCCGGTCACTTGTCCGGTACTTTGTGCGCCGCCGGTGAGCATCTGCAGATAATCCAATTCCTGCGCGACTTCCGGTTCGGCCACGCGATCCAGAAATTGCCGGACGCGCGGCTGCGTGCTGTTCTTCATTTCTTCGGGGGTGCCGTAGGCCACGATGTGCCCCTTGTCGACGAGCAACATTTTATCGGCAATCAGGAATGCGCTGGCAAGTTCGTGAGTAACAACGATGATGGTCATCTGAAATGCTTTTTTCACTTGCAGGATTAAATGATCGATTCCGGCGGCGATGATGGGATCGAGTCCGGCGGAAGGCTCGTCGAAAAATAAAATTTCGGGGTCCATGGCCATCGCGCGAGCTACCGCCGCGCGTTTTTTCATTCCGCCGCTTAATTCAGAGGGCATGTAGTCTTCAAATCCCAGCAGCCCTACCTGATTTAGTTTCAGGCGGACGATGATGTCGATGGTCGATTCTTCGAGATTGGAATGTTCTTGCAAAGGGAGCGCAACATTTTCACCGACGGTCATCGAGCCGAAAAGCGCACCGCCTTGAAAGGACATGCCGAGCTTCTTGCGAATTTCGTTTAGTTCCTTTGTGGAGATGGCGGCGATGTCCTGACCCTTCATCCAAATTTGCCCGGCGCTGGGTTTTTCCAATCCGACCAGAGTGCGCAGCAGAGTGCTTTTTCCGGAGCCGGAGCCGCCGAGAATCACGAGAGTTTCGCCGTGAGGCACGTCAAAGGTGAGGCCGTGCAAGATTTCGCGCTCGCCATACTTCACGCGCAAATCGCGCACGGAAATCATCGGGCCTTCCGGCTTCGCGCCTTTGTCTTCACGTTCCGGGCTTTGAATTTCCGCCATAGTTCAACCTTTCACGGCTACTGATTGCCCGCGAAGAAAACCGCGGTGAAGATTAGGTCCACGAGAATTACCATAAAAATTGACAACACAACGGCGCGTGTTGTGGAACGGCCGATTTCTTCGGCGCCTCCCGTAGTGGAAAGACCTTCGTAGCAACCCACGGCAGTAATCGCAATGCCAAACATTATGCTCTTGATGAGGCCGGTTGTGATGTCATGAAGCAGAAGCGCGTCGAGCGACGCGTGCAAATAACGGCTCCAGGTGAAGCCCGCCTCGGTGACGCCGAATAATGCTCCGCCGAGAATTCCCATCGCGTTCGACCAGAGCGTTAGGCAAGGCATCATGATAATCATGGCGGCAAATTTCGGCACGACCAGAAATTCCGTTGGATCGATGGCCATGGTTTCGAGCGCGTCAATTTCTTCGGTGACGCGCATGGTGCCAATTTCCGCGGCGAATGCTGAGCCGGAGCGGCCGATCACAAGAATGGCGGTGATGAGCGGGCCAATTTCGCGGGTAACAGTGATGGCAACGGCCGTGGCAACGAGACTGAGCGCGCCTAATTTGCGAAGCTCGTAAGCGCTTTGCAGAGCCAAAATCAACCCGATGAAAAATGTGATCAGCGAAAGGATGGGAAGCGCGCGAACGCCGACTTCAGCGGCTTGATTGACTACACGTTTCCAGCGAATTGGTTTCTTCTGAAATGGGCCGACGAAAACGAGGAAAGCTGCGCGCGCCGTCAGGTAGGCAATCGCGCCGAGGTACGCGAGCGAGTCGATGACTATTTTCCCGATTTGCGCGAGCAAATTTGTGATCATGGACGGAACGCGCTTGCGATTCTACCGACCTGCAACTTGTTTCGGAAGGACAACTTCATGCTTCGAGCGCCAGGGCTTCCGTGTCGTAAATTTCAAACATTTTTAGTAGCTTGGAAAGTTGCAGCACTTCGTAAGCGTTGGGACTGAGTCCGACAAGGATCATGCGCGCGCCCGCATCGCGCGAGGCTTTCAGTCCTTCGACCAGCGAGGCGACGCCGGAGCTATCGATGTAATTCACTTCGAGGAGATTCAAGATTACTTTCGGCGTGCGATTTTCACGGAATTCGACGAGCATCGTGCGGCGAACTTCGCCGGAATGCGCGAGATCGATATCGCCGGAAATATCCAGGATGGCTGTTTTTTCCAGGCGGCGCGTTGCAATTTTTACCATTACGATTCTCCTTTGACGCTGGTGCTCTTAGGTTCCTGCGCAGGCAAGAATTTCACCAGACGAAGCCGGTTTTTGCGCAGTCGCCGCGAATATTGCACGATATCCGCACCATTTTGAATGAAATGCATTCCCAAGCCGCCCGGACGAACTTCGTCAAGTGAACGTCCACAAAACGATTTGCAATTTGCGGCAGGGCCGCGATCCATCAACATAATTTCGAGAGCAGCGCCGCACTTCTTGGCGCTTCGCGCGTCGATGCGCCGGCAGAGCAATTCGATTGGCTGGCCGGGTCGGTTGCTGTACGCGTGGCGGATTACGTTGGCCAGCGCTTCGTCGACGGCGCGCGTTAAGGCTCTGTTGTCCTCATCCGTAAATCCCAGGTTCGCGGCAAGCCGTGTGACCGCGCTGCGCACCACCGAAAGAATTTCGGGATTGCTGGTCAGCTCAAGTTTCAGTAGCAAGCCGGCGCGACCCAATGAATCGTCTCCCTTAATAATAGATAAGGCAGAAGCGTTAGTAACGTCCACCGAATGCTAATTGAAAGTGGGTTTGGGAGCAATGAAAGCTGCCGCAAAAAAGTGATGCCGCGTGAGCACACTGTGGGGCGCGGTTCTGCGCACAATTCTTTGTTGAACCTCCTGAAACTAACAGTATGATTACGCCGAGTTTAGGGATTTGGATTGTGGGATTTTCACAAAGGAACGCCTGATGAAACGAATCGTGATGTTAGGTGCGTTATTTATTTTGAGCTTTGCGATGGGAGTTCCGGGCGCGTTTGCACAATTGCGGCCGCCATCGACTCCGCTGATCGTGCACGACCCTTATTTTAGTGTGTGGTCGTCGACGGACAATTTGACGGATTCGGAGACGAAGCACTGGACGGGCGCGTCGCAGCCGATGGCGGGATTGGTGCGTGTGGATGGGAATGTTTTTCGCTTCATGGGAAATGCGCCCGCGAGCGTTCCTGCGATGGAGCAACTTTCTAAATTGGTGACGCCGACGCGAACGATTTATGAATTTGAAAAAAGTGGAATTCATTTGACGCTGACGTTTTTCACTCCGGCGCTGGCTGGGGACCTGGCGATATTGTCGCGTCCAGTGACCTACATTTCCTGGGACGTGAAAAGCATAGATTCGGGCGCGCACGCTGTTTCGGTTTATTTCGATTGCAGCAGTTTGATGGCGGTGAATACGGCGCTGGAACAAGTGGTTTGGTCGCGCGCGAAAGTTGGCAATACGGAATTGCTGAGTATTGGCTCCGTGGAGCAAAAAGTTCTGGGCGTTTCAGGAGATGATCTGCGAATTAACTGGGGCCATTTTTATTTGGCGGCTCCGGATTCGGCGAATGAGCTTTTGGCGGCGGTGAATGGCAGGGAAGCGCGGAATAAGTTTTTTACGAGCGGCGGATTGCCGGACACGGATTTGCTGGATATGCCTGCGACGCCGCGAAGCGGAGCGCCAGTGCTGGCGGCCGCGATTGATTTTGGAAATGTCGGAGCGTCAGTTGTTTCGCGTCACGTACTTGTGGCGTATGACGATGTTTATTCGATTGAATATTTGAATCGGAAGCTGCGTCCTTACTGGCGCAAGGATGGCGCGAACTTTGCGGACTTGTTGCGCAAGGCGGTGAGTGAATATGAATCGCTTTTGCAGCGCGCGATCGCGTTTGATAAGGAGCTGACGGCGGATTTGACGTCGGCGGGTGGGCGCGATTATGCGGAACTTTCCGTGCTGGCTTATCTGCAGGCGATTGGCGCGCACAAACTTGTGGCGGATGCGGACGGAACACCGCTGTTTTTTTCAAAGGAGAATTTCAGCAACGGATGCATCGATACGGTGGACGTTTTTTATCCGTCGGCGCCGATTATTTCTTCTGTTGAATCCGAAATTGGTGGAAGGGCAGATGAAGCCGATTTTGGATTACGCTTCGCTTCCGCGATGGCGATGGCCGTTTGCTCCGCATGATTTGGGAACTTATCCGCTGGCGAATGGACAGGTGTACGGCGGCGGCGAGCGCACGGAAGAAGATCAAATGCCCGTGGAAGAAACCGGAAACATGTTGATTCTTGCGCTGGCTGTTGGCGCGTGCCGAAGGGAATGCGAATCTTGCGAAAAATTACTGGCCGCTGCTGACGAAGTGGGCGGATTATTTGCGCGCTAAGGGACTTGATCCGGAAAACCAATTGAGCACGGACGATTTCGCGGGGCACTTGGCGCACAACTCGAATCTTTCGATCAAAGCGATTGAGGCGGTGGCGAGTTACTCGGAACTTGCGAAATTGATTGGTGATTCCGCTCGCGCTACGGATTATCGAAATTCAGCGAAGCAGATGGCCGAACAGTGGGAGCGAATGGCGGCGGATGGCGATCACTACAAGCTGGCGTTCGACAAAACTGGAACGTGGAGCCAGAAATACAATTTGGTGTGGGACAAAGTGCTGGGACTGAATTTATTTGCGCCAGCAATCGCGCGCAAAGA
This sequence comes from uncultured Acidobacteriota bacterium, assembly GCA_963778235.1. Lineage (GTDB taxonomy): Bacteria > Acidobacteriota > Terriglobia > Acidiferrales > UBA7541 > DASTCZ01. Next base: position 187,743 of record CAVZTQ010000006.1, read on the forward strand.
GATGGCGTTTTATTTGGCGCATCAGAATGAATTTGGATTGCCGCTGGATAATCGCAAAACGTATACGAAGCTGGATTGGATTGTGTGGACGGCGACACTCGCGGAGGATCCGAATGATTTTCAGCGCGCTGATTGCGCCGCTGTACAAATATGCGGACCAGACGCCGACGCGCGTGCCGCTTTCGGATTGGTACGACACAGTGGATGCGAAGCAGCAGGGATTTCAGGCGCGGTCGGTGGTAGGCGGGGTGTTTATCAAAATGCTGGCTGATCCAGCGATGTGGCACAAGTGGAGCGTGCAAGCGAATTCGGCCGCCGGAGATTAGAAAGAATTGGGCCGAGCGTGATTATTCGCAGCGCAGTGTGACTGCGGGATCTACCCGCGTGGCGCGCAACGCGGGAACCCAACACGCAATAATCGCCACAATCAAAAACAAGAATGCCACACCGGCAAACGTGAGCGGGTCAGTTGCACTCACGTCATAAAGCAGGCTTTTCATCAGACGCGTCAATGCCAATGAAAATGCGAGCCCGATGGCCAGGCCGATTAGCGCGAGACGCAGTCCATTCCCCAGCACGAGACGCATAATGTCGCCGGTTTGCGCGCCGAGCGCAATGCGAACGCCCAAATCCTGCGTTTGTCGCGCAACGTTATATGCCAATACGCCATAAATTCCGATGGCGGCGAGAACTAGCGCACCAGCCGCAAATACGCCGAGAAGAAAAGTATTGAAGCGGCGCGGCCCGAGCGATTTTGAAATGATGTCCTTCATCGGAATTACGTTTCCAACCGGTTGATCTGAATCAAGATGCTGAGTGATTCCGCGCACTGCTGCGATTAGCTTCGTTGGCGGAATTACGGATCGCATTAGCAGATGCTCGTCCGCCACATCTTGATGTGCCTTGGCAAAGCTGCTCGAAAGGTTCGTAGGTGTGCGGTGACGTGGCTTCGTCCAGCGGACCTTGCTTAACATTTCCGACTACGCCCACGATGGTCAGCCAGATATTGTCGGAACCCGAGCCGCCCCATTTCAGCCGCTTCCCAACGGGATTTTCGTCCGGCCAGAAACGGCGGGCCATTCCATCGCTAATGATCACGACATGAGATTTTCCGCGAACTTCGTCCTCGTTGAAAAAGCGTCCGCGGACCAGTGGGATTCCCAGAACCGTGAAGTAATTCTCATCAACAAGCGTGTGTGCGTTTGGATTTCCGCGAGTTCATTTTCCGCTTGGTGGCCTTCGGCGATGAACAAGTGCGTCCAGGTGGAATTTAAAGGCAGATCACTCGAGAATCCCACAGAAATAACTCCGGGCAATGCTCGGGCTTGATCCGCCAAAGTGCCATAAAAAGTTTGCACGTCCGATGCGTGCGAGTATCGTGCGCGTGGTAGAGAAATTGCTGTTGCAATTACATTTTCAGACTGGAATCCCGGATCGGTTTCTCGCGCTCGGACGAAACTGCGAATCAGTAAGCCAGACCCTGTGACCAGCAACAACGCTAGGGCCATCTGGAGAACTACAAATGCACTGCGAATCCGGCGATGTCCGCTAGTCGAAGACGAGTTGCGGCCGCCTTCTTTCAATGTTTCGCTCAACTAAGTATTCGTCGCTGCCAATGCGGGCACCATTCCAAAAATCAGACTGCACAGAACCGAAGTTCCGAACGCAAACAATAGGACGCGCGCGTCAATTGTTACTTCGCTCGTGCGAGGAAACGTCTGTCCAGCAAATAACAATAAAGTTTTCAGAAATGCATACGCGGCTGCGATTCCGATGCCGCCGCCCCAAATGCCCAGCAGGGCGCTTTCAACGAGTAGTTGTCTCACCAATCTCGAACGTCCCGCACCCATCGCGATGCGCACGGCGATTTCCTTTTGGCGTTCGGCGCCGCGGGCGAACAAAAGATTGGCGACATTTGCGCACGCAATGAGCAGCAGCAGACCTACCGCTCCGAGAAGCAGGTACAGAAGAGTTTTCGCCGGACCAACTACAATGTCGCGCAACTGGGTGACGCTCGCAGTAAGGGTGGCCGTACCGTTAAAGTCCGCTGGATAAAATTGGGCGGAAATCTGATGCGCCACAAGCGCAACGTCGGCGTTCGCCGCGGCGATTCCCACGCCCCGCTTTAATTTCGCTAGAACGCCGAAGTTGAAATTATCTCCGCGCAAGGCGAGTTCGCTACGGGTAAATGAAATTGGCGCCCACAACTGCGACGCGACGAGAATTTGGCATGCCCTGAATGGGGAACTCGAAAGTCGGCCGGCATCACGCCAATCACGGTGAATGGCTGGCGATCCAGCAGAATTGTGCGGCCTAGAATATTGGAGTCTCCGCCAAATCGGCTTTGCCAGAACCGAATTCCAGAATCGCCACATTGTGACCCGTCGCATCTTCGTCGTCGGTGAATGTTCGGCCAATCAGCGGCTTCGCTCCAATAATGCGAAATATCGATGCGGAGGCCGCGACCGATTACGAGCTCGGCGTAATCCGTTTCCGGAAAGATCTACTGATGGGCTGTAGTATGCGCCGAGGTCTTCAAACACGTGATTCATCCGGCGAAAGTCGGCAACATCTGGCGCAGAAACCGGCATGCTTCCCGATACAAGTTTGGGAATTGATTCTTGTACGAGCACGATTCGATCGGAATCTGCGAAGGGAAGCGGACTGAGCAGCAAAGTATTCACAACGCTAAAGATCGCGCTAGTCGCGCCGATGCCAAGCGCGAGCGTAAGTACAGCGAGGGCGGTGAAGCCGGGATTCTTGCGCATCATGCGCGCGCCGTAACGCAGGTCTTGCAGGAAAGTTTCGAGCATTGGCAAACCCCTCCGATCGCGATAGGTTTCTTTGATCTGTTCAACGCCGCCAAATTCGCGGCGTGCGGCGTAACTCGCTTCTTCGCGCGTCATGCCGCGACGAATGTTTTCTTCCGCCAGCAAGTCGAGATGCGCGGCGAATTCATCGTCCAGGTCTGCGTCGCGATGTTGCTTCGCAAATACACCGCGGATGCGGGCGGCGATTTCGCGAAGAGTTGAGGTGAATTGCGCCATCGAGTTCAAGCTCCCTGCGTTTGGCCCAACATGCGCGCGATAATTCCTGCGACGCGTTCCCAGTTTTCCGTTTCGGCGGCGAGTTGTCGTTGTCCGGCGCGGGTGATGGAATAAAATTTCGCGCGGCGATTATTTTCGGAAAGGCCCCACTTGGAGCTGATCCACCCGCGTTGTTCAAGCCGCAGGACGGCAGGGTAGAGCGTGCCCTGATTCATGCGCAGCAGGTCATTGGAAAGTTGCTCGATGCGTCGCGCGATGCCGTAACCGTGCTGCGCGCCCATAGTGTCGAGCGTTTTCAGGATCATCAGGTCCAGAGTGCCTTGCAAGACTTCAGTGCGTGGGTCGGAAATGGCGTGCCTCCTTGCGAAAGTCATCACATGTTGAAATTCAACAGGAGAGTACGGCTGGTTCTGTTGAATGTCAACAGGTAAGACGTTTGAAATTGGATTTAGTTAGTTGGGATGATTTCCGCAGCGGCTAAAGCCGACGCTTAACTCTCGGCGGAACAGCACGAGTGAACTCGTGTCCTGTTACACGCCAAAACCGAATTAAGACTCATCGGAGAGATCGTTTATTTACATGAAGCCATTGGAGAGATCGAATTGCTGGAGAACTTTGCAAAAAGCAGAGAGCCCGCTCGTTAGAGCAGGCTCTCGGGAGGGGAGAATCGTTCCGGGCCTATGCGCGGAAGGCACAGAACCAATTTCCTCGAGGCGAGTGTAAAAGAGCGCAAGTTTGAGCGTCAAGCGAATAACGCATTGAAACAATGGACTTAAACCTGTTTATTTCCAATGGCTTACGAGGAAATCCACAGAAATACAGGGGTTTTGCACCGATTTCCCACAGTGCAAATCGGCCGAATTAGTAGAAATCCTTCATATCCACGGGGCGCTTAGAAAGTCCCAGTTGGATAACTTCCATGGTCTTTCGGCGGTCGAAAACTTTTCCGGGAAAAACTTTTTCACCACGATGCGAACCACAGCGAAGCCAAGTCCGCTGAAAATTGCCATCAACATGATTGCGCCCGCGCCGACGAATGCGCCGACAATGTAAACGGGCATGCTCGGTTCCGTGGCTTTGAACTTTCCTTCGTTCGACGTGACGTAATGGCCAAAATTGACTTGCTTCAAGAGTCCGTCCGGAAATTCGCCGGACTTCGGCGCAATCGCGAGGCCGATCAGGTCGGCTTCTCGCAGCGAGCCGACCACGCGAGTTTCATTTAGTGGCGGTCGGCGGATCGGATGAACGACCGGCGTCATCGCGTCAAAACGCTTCGCTGCAATTTGCTGCGTGGGATATTCCGCGATCAGGATGGTAACTTCCTCCCCGCCTTTACGATAGCGCGCCAGAACCGCTTCCGCGCCTTGCGAGAATCCGATCCAGTCGCCGCTGCCGACAGGCAAATATTTCTGTAACGCGAGTGGGCCAAAGGCGTAACGCTCCGAACCGGGAATCAACCCGTTTGCGGAAGATGTTCGGCAATGGTCGGATACGGGCGCGGATCGGATTTCGGCTTCACGCTGGCAATTAGCGCTTGAAGCGCTTCCGTGGATTGATCGAGCCGCTGGCCGGTTACGTCCAGAAGAAAATTGCCGACCACGATTAGCGCGCGAGTTGGCGACACGGCAGCGTATTGCGTCAGCTTTGATGACGGCATGTTTCCGGGCGCAAATATGTAAATGCGCCATAGGCGGCAGTAGGGTCGACCATTTGGTAGAGGGTGACTGACAAAAGTCTTTGCTGCTTATATCCATCTGGCACTCACTCGGCACTTGAATCCGAATTCCTGAATGACCGCAGCATCTCTTGTCGGAATAGCTGAGCAAGTGAAACTTTTCTTAGTGGCGTAGCAGCCAGTCGTCAAAGGATAGGAAGTACCGTCTGCGCCGAAGCGCTCTGGAAGGGTATCAGCGCCGCAGCGGCAAGCAAACACACAAATAGAGTTCTGCGCACGGGTAACCTCTCACTACATTAGACACACTAATCTTATCTTTGGTTCCCGGAATGCGCCAGTGCGGAGGAAGTTCCGTTGGGGAGCGGCTTGGTTTGGTTCGCGGCAAGACTGTTCGTGCTTTGCAGATAGGCTTCAATGCCCTTGTACAGTCCTTCGGCCACGTGTTCGCGCCCGTCGGGTTTCGCCAGGGCAACTTCGTCGGCCGGATTGCTGATGAACGAAATCTCGGCAGCACTGACGGCATGTTCGCGCCAATCAGAACGACGAAAGGCGCTTTGCGCACGCCGCGATCGCGGATGCTCTTGTTGGTGCGCTGCAGGCGCTTGGCAAGAGATTCCTGAATGTCAGATGCGAGTTCGCGGGATTCTTCAATTTTTTCGTTGCGCGCGATTCGTTGCACCAGACTCTCCAAATCGTGGACATTGTTTTGCGCGGTCGCATTTTCTCGCGCGGCCACGGCCATCGCTTCCGAAGACGGCGAAAAATTCAGGTAGTAAGTCTCGACCCCGCGCGCGCTGGAATCGGGACTGGAGTTCGCGTGAATGGAAATAAATAGATCGGCCTTCGCCTGATTCGCGATATTCGTGCGTTCTTCCAGCGGAATGAAAGTGTCATCACTGCGCGTGTAAATAACTTCCGCGCCCGGCAAGACCTTCTTCAATCAGTTTGCCGAGGCGAAGCGCCACATCCAGACACAAATCTTTTTCCATCAATCCGTTCGGGCCGATTGTGCCGGTGTCATGTCCGCCGTGGCCTGCGTCAATCACGATGCGCCCAACTTTCAGTCCCAGCGCGCGGCTCAGCGATTGTTGGCCGTCGCGGGGAAGCGAAGGCGATGGCGCAGGCGAGATTCGCGCCGCCACCGTGTCCGGCCTTCAGATAATTTGCTTTGCTGGGCGCTGGGCAGTGGATTTGGATCGCAGTTGCCGGCGCTGGTGGCGCCGAGTCGGCCCATACGCAAATGAGCCTTAAGGAATTTTGGCGTTGCTCGCGGTGGTGCTCGGTAAAGTTCGGCTGTCCGGCAAGTGATTCACGTTTGGCGATGTCCGCGGCCAGTGCTTCGTCTGCGGCTTGTTCTTCAGCCGATTCGTGACGGCCCGAAAGTGGAGCGCCGGCTGAAAAATAATCGGAGTTTCTTTCGGCGCCGGGGTTTTCGCGGCGGAATCTTTTGAGTTCGCGGATTTCTTCGATGACGAGTCTGCACTTTGATTTTGCGGCGGCGCGGAATTCTTCGCGGTCATCGTGGCGGCAGATGGATCTGCCTGCGCGTAAACGTCAATCACCATGCGATACGGATCGCGCAGCAGAAAAACGGAATAATCTTTGATGTGTCCGACTTCCAGAACGACGCGAACTGTGCCATCTTTATTTTGTCCGGCGCGAATATTCTTCAATAAATCGCCGTGGGCCTGTGGCTGAGCCAATGGCCGCGCGGCTCAAGGCGCCTGAGTCAAGTCAAAATAAATTCGCTCCGGATTTCCCACCCGCGCGGCTTGATATTTCACCGGGCCGTCCAGGCTGATCACGATTCGGGTATAGTCCGGCGTCGTATAAGTCTTAATGTCGCGAAGCTCCGCGATTCTTCCCGGAGTCGGCGGCTCCATCACCTGCGTCAGGGTTTGAGTGGAGATCAATTGTGTCGGCGGCGCGGAATCAGGCGACCGGAACATTTCGCGTTGGCTTCTGCGCGGTGGTTGAGCTGCTGGCGATACGAATGCATGCGGAGTCGGCGAAGCTCTGACGGGGTGGCGTACAACATTCTTTGCGGATTGATTGCCGGACTTAATTTCCTCAAGCGCCGCGCGGACTTCGGCGGCATGCGCTGAATGTGGATGAAGTTGCAGGAATTGCTCGAAAGATTTTTCTGCGGCTGCAGCGTCATGCAAATCATCATTCTGAATCTTGCGATGGCCAGAAGCGCGTCTTCACGGCAACGGCTGGTCGGATATTCGTGCTGCAAATATTCGTAAGCCTCAATCGCGATTGATAATATTTCGGATCGAAAAGTCGCCCATTTTCCGATTCAAGTCGCCGACAATCATGATCGCCTGCGGCACATCTTTGGCGCTGGCCGAAAGTAAATAAGACTTTACGATAGGATTTACGAGTTCCTGATACTGAACAAGTGTGCGATTCGATTCCGGCGTGGCTTCCACCGAAGCCCGTTGTGCTTGCGCGCGATCAAATTGAGCTTCGGCAGCGTCGCGCGCATTTTGCGGATCGATCGTTGGCGAAAGGTGGGCAGGGAAGTAAGAAGAGCGCGGCACCAAAGGCGCAGCCAAGCCGGCGATTCCTGCGTAAGCACGATTTTGATCTTAATATCCACTATGACTGGGCCGACTCACTTCTTTCATACTGCTGCGCGGAGTGCAGCGATTTTCGCCGCCAAACTCCTCCACGTTCCCCCCAAAAATTCAGTTTACCCAAACGACGTGGGCCTCTTGCCGCGTCCGTCGTCTGAAAAATCTTATGCGCTGGCGGACACAACTACCGGCGCTTTCGGCGCGGCTTGCGCGTTTGGTTTCAGCGCCGTGTTCGACGACGCAGCTCCCGTCAAACCCGAGTGCGGAGCGCCACTTGCGCTCATCGGCATACCCGCATCGGCCGCAAGATAATTGCTGGTAACTTTCTTAACGTACGGGCGCGTCTCGCGATACTTCGGCACGCCACCGGCGCTATTGACAGCGCCTGCTCCTGCATTGTACGCCGCAAGGGCCCAATCCAGATCACCGTTGTACCGATCAAGAAACGTGTGCAATAGCAACCGCACTCCCGGCTTCCAGATTTTCCGCCGCACTATACATATTCTTGACACGCCTAGCTTCAAAGCGGTGGTCGGCATAAGTTGCATCAAGCCGACGGCGCCTTTACGTGAAACCGCGCTGGGATTTCCGCCTGATTCCGTTTCGATTACCGCGAAAACCAAATTGGGGATTCACGCCGTGGCGCGCTGCGGTGCTTTGCACAAGTTCTTCAAGCCGCGCGGAAGTCAGTCCATGCGATGCGCCATTCGCCGCACTTTGAGTAGCATTCGCCATTTGTTCTGATGCCGACGCCCCACTCAATCCAGACGCTGAAATTGATTGCCTTTGGTTGCGTTGGAACTTTGCGTGCCGTTCTTGGATTGAAGCAGTGTATGCGAGGTGGAGTGCGGAGCCATATTGATGTAAACGCGCTGGCCGTGCCCACCCTGCTCAGATAAACAATCTGCGCGGAGGCCGGAGCGCAAATCAGCGCAAGTCCCGAGCCCAACACCAGTCCTGTCAGTAAGATAGCCATGAGCGATTTGGCGCGTATATTCATTTTTCTGGGGGAACCGACCTAATTAAGGGCAGAGTCGCATACGTTCAGTAATCCACGACTTGAGCATGCCGCGACAAAAGGCCCGACGGATAAGGCACCCGGCAAGGCGGTTTCTGGACGCAGGGGAACTATAGCATCCGGTCTAGGATGGCTGGAACGGTATCGAGGGCCGTATCAGGGCAGCTGTGTCTTTTCCGCCAGCCCGGCCTAGATCGGGCCTTCCGCCGCCGGAGCCGCCTACTTCCTTGGCGATGGCCTGTATGATCTTGCCAGCATTGCACTTAGCGGTGAGGTCTTTGGTAACACCAGCAATCAGAGTCACTTTTTCGTCTTCCACCATTCCCAAGCGCGATAACGCCGGAGCCGAGCTTCTGCTTCAGCGTATCCACCAGGCCGCGAAGGGCTTCGCGGGGCATGTCGGGCACTCTCTGGCGGCAACTACTTTGACGCCTTTCACTTCGCGAGCCTGGGCGATAAATTCATCGGCGCTACCTTGCGCGGATTTCTTCTGAACTGTGTTCAGTTGCTTTTCCAACTCGCGGCGACCTTCGATTAATTTCTGTGTTGTGGCTTCGATTTCTTCCGGGGCCAACATTCAGAGTGGTGGCGATGGAACGCAGCGAGTCAGCGGCGCGTTGAATCTCTTCTTGAGTGCGCACGCCGGAAATTGCTTCAATTCGGCGCAACTCCTGCGGCCACCGAACTTTCTCCGATAATTTTGAAAATGCCGATGTCGCCGGAACGCTTCACGCGCGTGCCGCCGCAAAGTTCCTTGCTGAAAAATCCGCGTGGAGAAGCGGCGTCTGGAATTGTTACCACGCGGACGTTGCTTTCCGGGTAGCGATTGCCGATG
>CAVZTQ010000007.1:0-50105 GCA_963778235.1 uncultured Acidobacteriota bacterium
GAATGGAAAAGGGGAATGTGATGAAAAATAATTTGAATTGGCGAATCGGAATTGCGTCGGCGCTGGCGTTACTGCTGGTTGCGGGTGGCGCTTCCGCGCAGTCGAGTTCTGATGTCGCCGCTAATGCGGCAAGTTTTGCTCGGATGCTTACACAAACGGCGCAGGGCGGCGGTGGCGCTGGCGGTGCGGTTGCTTTCGGCGGCAGCATGGTCGCGTCGCAATTGAAGCCGGTTACGGGCGCGCCCTATTCCGCGCAGATTGTGACGGAAACCGTGCAGCCCTTTGTCGATGGAAATTCCATCATGCACACGTCCACGTCGTCGGTCTATCGTGATTCGATGGGCCGGACGCGCCGCGAGCAGAATATTAATGTTGTCGGCCCTTCGCAGGTGTCGGGCTCACCGATTCAGTTCATCACGATTGATGATCCGGTTGCCGGCGTTCACTACACGCTGAATCCGAGCAAGATGATCGCGACGGAAATTACGACTTCGGGAACGATGTCGGGCACAGCGTCGACCGCTTCCAGCGGCACGCTGCCTAAAAAAGTGATTTCCAACGATGGCAGCAACGTGTCGATCACATATTTTTCGTCCGGCGATGGCGTGGCTGTTGGAGGCGGTCGAGGAGGAGGTGGGGGAACATTTTCGATAGCGTCTGGAGAAGTTTCCGCGGCTAATGTAACCACTGAATCGCTTGGTGCGGAGACGATGCAAGGCCTTTCGTGCCTCGGCACGCGCGTTACGCGCACGATTCCCGAGGGGCAAATCGGAAATGCGCAGCCGATTCTTATCATCACGGACAAGTGGTACTCGCAGGATTTACAAATTGAAGTGAAGATGGTTCATTCCGATCCGCGGACGGGCACGACAACTACCACGCTGACTAATCTTTCGCGAAACGAACCGAATCCGTCACTCTTCACGGTTCCGCCGGGATACACGATCAACAATCCCGGAAGCGGCGCGAACAAAGTCGTTTTGAAGCAACAGGAGCCGCTCTAATCCAAATTTCATTCCTCCGGATTTGGCGACCGATTGGCCCTGTTGTTTTTCACCGCGCGAGCGAAGCTCCCACCTTCACTCGCGCTTTTTTTTGATCGAGAATTCAGGAAAAATACTGCCGGCAGGATGCCGGCGCTACAAACCCCGTGACGCGTGGTAATCTGGAGGGAATAATTCAGCCGCACGGAAAAATGCCGGGGGTAGTTATGTCTAAGCGAACGATTAGCTGTCCAACTTTCACGTTTTACTTCGCGATATTCTTCGCGATGCTTTCAGTGATTGGTGTTACTGCTCGTGGGAATGATCCCTGGAAGGATAAAGACCCGCAAGATTGGGACGAGAAAGATGTGCAGAAAATTCTGACGGATTCTCCGTGGTCGCGGCAATTCCAAATCGGTTCGGCGACGGGCGGTGCCCTTGGGTCGTCCAGCACGACCGTGGGAAGCGCCGCGCATCCGGGATCGGGGAACGACCCGCTGGCATTGCCTGCGCCGCCAGGGCCGGGTTCGAGTGATTTATCGCCGGGGATGGGGCCGATAACAAAATTTACTGTGAGCTGGCATTCTTCGCGCACGGTGCGCGAAGCGCTTGTTCGCGAGAAAGAACTTACTGGAGCGCTGCCGGACATAGCGCGCAAAGACCTGGCGGCGAAATACGATGCGTATCAGATTTCCATTTCGGGCGCGAATTTGAAAATGTTCGCGAAGGAAGGCGCGGAAAATTTGAAAGCGCATTCTTACCTGATGCCGAAAAACTCAAAAGAAAAGATCGCGCCGGGTAAGGTCGTACTGCAGACAAGTCAGAGCGGAAATTTGGTGGCGATTCTTTTCGATTTCCCGCAAAAATCCGCAGCCGGTGAAGCTAAGATCGCGCCGGGCGAAAAGTCCGTGGAGTTTTCCGCGAAGGCCGGAAATCTTCCGCTGAAGGTTACGTTCGATATTTCTAAGATGTCCACGAAGCAAGGGCCGGATTTGTAGTCTGAATTATCCAGCACGCTTTCGACGCGGGCCGGACTGCGTGCGCGCAGTCTGAGCTTCACGGTTCGCTACGATTCCCTCCGCGATTTCTTTCATCGTCCGGCGTTCGTGCCGGCTTTGGCGCTGCAAGGTGAGGTAGGCCTCTTCTTCGGTGAGGCGCAATTCTTCCTGCAAGATTCCTTTGGCGCGTTCTACGACCTTGCGAGTTTCGAGGCGATTCGAGAGTTCGGTGTTCTCGGTTTCCAATCGCGCCAATTCGATTTCCGCGCCGACCAAAAATCCGATAGTGGCCATCAATTGAATTTCGCCTTTGGTATGTGCGTGTGGTTTGCGATGCTGCAAGTTAATTACGCCGACGAGCCGGTCGCGGCAGAGTACGGGCACGGAAAGAAATGCTTCGTAATTATCTTCCTGCAATTCGCGGAGCGCTTTGAATCGCGGATCCTGGAACGCGCTGCGTCCAACGGCCGCCGGTTCGCGATGTTCCGCGACCCAGCCGGTGATGCCTTGTCCGACCTGCAGGCGCAGCTTTCCGAGTTCATCGGGATGGGGATTTCGCGAAGCGCGAAGAACAAGTTCGTTTTCTTCCAGCACATAGACGAAACACGAATCACATTTTACGACGGTGGACGCGAAGGTGACGATGCGTTTCAAGACATCGTCGAGCGATCCCGGCGCAGCCATGCGGCTGCCGATTTCGTGCAGGAATTCGATATCCGCGTGTTCAGGACTCCAAGCTACGGTCATCATTTTTTCACCCTTCTATAAATTCAGTGTTCGTCATCGCCGAATCTCGTTCAGTTATGAAAAGTGGGCGGGCTCCTGGGGAGAAGCCCGCTCCTCTTGGGGTGGCAGCGGCTCGCTACCAGCTCATCGTGCGTTCGCCGGTCGAGCCACGGCCGTTTGCAACGGCTGAGTTTTCTTTTCTGCGCGCAGCGGCTTCACGTCGTTCGAGTAGTAATGAAACACCCGGCCGAGCGCCGCTACGTAAAACGATTGCACCGTCATCTCTTTACCGTTGGACACCAGCTCGAGCTTGCTGGCGTTGAAATCACCGGTCGCATCCCAATTCGGCGAAAGAATGATTCCGGATTTTGAACCCTTCGCGGTTCCATGAATGAAAATTAAAGGAACCGTTGCGCGGTCCTCGATGGAGTACTCATATTCTCCGGCGGGAAGTTCAGTGCTGCCCCAGCGTGTTACCTGAGTGAGCGTGAATTTTCCCTGCACGGTCTGCGCGTTTGCTGGTTGCGAATACGTTCCCAGAATTGCCAGACCGACTAGGAATGCGCGAACTAAAAAAGAACCTCGAAGTACTCTCATATCCATTCTCCTTTACTGCGTGAGATGGCCCGTTAGTGGACTGGCGCAAACGTTGTTCCGAAAAACACTTCGCTTCCGGAGACACTTCGCCTTCGGCAAACACAAATGCCAGACGTGACTTGCACGTTTGCGTGTCTGGCTGTTGAAGACGGCGCGGTCCGGGAACAGCTGTTTGCGATCAGAACCAACAGAGGTGAGAAGAACGTCGGGGTTCGGTTCACCACCCGTTACGGCGGGGCTAAAATTCTATTCGCCGTAACGATTCCAGATTGCACTATGTCTAGGTTCGCGTCCAACGCAATGAATTTGTAGCAAACATCGAATCTTTCAATGGCTATGGCGGAATCTTTTATGCTGCGTTCACATTGGTGAAAATGGAGTTGTTGCACGGTGCGCCGAGCGTTGAACGTCCCCTACGGGCTTGCTACTGGGCGCCTCACTGGAGTGGTGCGGCACCTGCTGCCAACGGGAGTTTCCGGCTGGGCCTGTTCTCTGGTACACTTGCCCCTTCGCCTCAAGCCTTTATTTCCAAGATGGAGTGATTATGGCTCAAAAGTGTGAAATCTGCGGCAAGGGTCCGCAGTACGGAAACGTCATCAGCCACGCGAATAACACGCGCCGGCGCCGCTGGAATCCGAATTTGCAACGCGTTCGCGCGGTGGTGAAGGGTGTGAAGAAGCAATTGCGCGTTTGCACTGACTGCATTCGCTCGGGCCGCATCACGAAAGCCGGTTCTGGACATCCGAAGCCTGCAATCGTCGCGAAGAAAGCCGCGGCATAAAGCACGAAGCCGAAGCACATTGAAATTTCACCACTACATGGGATACAACTGCGCACAGCGGAGGAATGACCAGTGAAACGTTGGCTGACCGCTGTGGGAATTGTAGCTGTTGTTGTGTGCGCGAATGGATGCAAGAAGGACACGGCGCCTTCGCCAGACGTGTGGGCGACGGTGAACGGGCACGACATCAAGCGCGATGAAGTTGAAAAATATTATCGCAGCAGCGCTACGTCGGAAAATCCCTCGCCTTCGCAGGAAGAAGCACTTGCGCTGAAACTGAACGTTCTGGACGAGCTCATCAACAATGAGATTTTGATGGAGCTGGCGCAGAAGCAATCGATGGTCGCTACTGACGGCGAAGTGGAAGATAAGTTCACCGAATCGAAGAGTCCCTACACGGAAGAAGAATTCCAGCGGCAATTGAGAGATCGCGGACTTTCCGTGGACGATTTCAAACAGGAAATCCGGCGCGGCCTGACCATTCAGAAACTTTATAACCGGGAAGTGGCGGCGAAAATTACTGTGACGGATCAGGATATCGCCGACTATTTCAACCAGAATCGCGCACAGTTCAATGTTTCTGAAACGCAATATAATTTGGCGCAAATTCTGGTGACGCCGCGAAAAGATGCGCAGGTCACGAATCGCAAGAATGACGATGCGACGACCGACGCGGAAGCAAAGCGAAAAGCCGCGGCGCTGTTGCAGAAACTGAACGAAGGCGCTGACTTCGCGACACTGGCCATGGATTATTCCGAAGATCCTACGAGCGCAAAAGACGGCGGGAACGTTGGATACATTCCGGAATCAGCGTTGGATAAACCGCCCGTGGATCCGGCGTTGAAGAAGGCGGTTATGTCGCTGAAGGCCGGGCAGGTTAGCGGAGTGATTGCGCTGAAGGACGGCAGCTACAACATTATTAAACTGCTGGCGCGCGAAGGAACCGGGCAGCGCGACCTTTCCGACCCGCAAGTTGTGCAACTGATTCGCAGCAAGTTGCACGATCGCAAGGATCAGCTATTGCGCGCGGCGTTTCTTACCGTGGTGCGTGGCAATGCGAAAATTTCAAATTATCTTGCGCAACAGATTATGGAATCCGGCGGGAAGTTGCCTGCTGGTGCGGTTGCGCCGAAGAAGTAGTTTTGATTTGAAGAACTAGCCCACGACTGCCAGAGTTTCCCCGGCGTTAACTACCTGACCTTCGGTAACTGATAATTTCTCGAGCTTGCCTTTTTTCGGCGAGCGAATTTCATTCTGCATTTTCATGGCTTCCACGACGAATAGTCCCTGGCCGGCTTCGACTTCGTCGCCTTGCTTCGCTAGTACGCGAACAACTTTGCCAGGCATCGGAGCAACTACTTCTTGACGGCCTTCGGCTTCCGCTGTGTTGCCGCGACGTTTGCGCCATGCACGGGGATCGTCGATTGCTACAGCGAATTCCTGAGCGCCAGAGTGGACGCGTAATCCGCCGTGCGCCGGTTCCACGCGTACTTCGTAGGAATGTCCGCCTATTAAAATGGAATAAGTTCCCGTCGCAACTTCTACCGTGTCGCCTTCAATAATTTTGCCGGCTATCTCCACGCGAATGCGGTTTCCGTCGCGCGCCACGTCAATATTTTGCGCGGGAATTGCTGCATGCGCGTCATGTGGCGCGTTTGCTCGCGTTGCCCCGATGCGAATTTCGAGTTTCATCTGCGATTATTTCTCCGGGAAGCGCTCGACTTGCTCGGCGCGTCCCTGTAATTTCCAGCGCGATTGCGGGGCTTCGGCAGTAGCGGGCGCGTTCGCGGAATCGACGCCGCTTTGCGCTAAATGCCACGCGAGTGCACCGAGCAGGGCGGCATCTTCCGCTGGCGCGCTATTGCTATCGGTGACGTGAATCGGGGCGGACTTGAATTCCTTCTGAAGCCAGTCGTCCAGCCAGCGCGTGTGAAACTCTGCGCGGATAAATGCCGGGTCAACGAGAATTCGGCGGAACAAATCCACATTCGTTTTAATTCCGCTTACATAATATTCGTCGAGAGCGCGTTGCATTCTTGCGATCGCTTCTTCGCGGGTGCTAGCCCACACAATTAATTTTCCGAGAAGCGGATCGTAATCCATAGGCACAACGAATCCTGGGTAGACGCCTTCGTCCATGCGAACGCCGGGGCCTGAGGGTGTTCGCCGCGCCAGAATTTTTCCTGGCGAAGGGAAGAAATTATTTTCGGGATCTTCGGCGTAAATGCGGCATTCGATCGCGTGTCCGCGCGGATGAAGTTCCTGCCATGCGAAGGTCAATCGTTCTCCGGCGGCAATGCGAATCTGCAATTGCACCAGATCCAATCCGGAAACCATTTCGGTTACGGGATGTTCCACCTGCAAACGCGTGTTCACTTCCAGAAAATAAAACTTGCGCTGCGCGTCCACCAGAAATTCAACGGTGCCGGCATTTGTGTATCCGGCTTCGCGCGCCAAGTTCACCGCCGCCTTGCCCATTCTGCGGCGCAGCTCGGGATCCATCACCGGCGAAGGCGCTTCTTCAATCACTTTTTGGTGGCGGCGTTGCACTGAACATTCGCGTTCCGCGAGATAGACGATGTTTCCGTGATTGTCCGCCAGAATTTGAATTTCAATGTGACGCGGATGTTCCAGATATTTTTCGAGATAAAGCCGCTCGTCGCCGAATGCGTTGGTGGCTTCGGAGCCAGCGTCGCGCCAAGCAGAATCAAATTCATTCGCGCGCGAAACCAATCGCATTCCTTTTCCGCCGCCGCCCGCCACTGCTTTCAGCAAAACCGGGTAGCCGATTCCTTCGGCGATTTTCTTCGCTTCTGCAATTTCCGCAATCGGCTCGAGCGCTCCGGGCACGGAAGGCACTTCGGCGCGCTTGGCAAGTTGGCGCGCGGCCGTTTTCGATCCCAATTTTTCCATTGCTTCCGCGCTGGGCCCGATGAAGGTGATTCCCGCCGCTGCGCATGCACGCGGCAATGCAGGATTTTCCGCCAGGAATCCATATCCGGGATGGAGAGCGTCACATCCCGCGCGCTTAGCAACGTCCATTAGCTTATCGATGCGCAGATAACTTTCGCGCGACGGTGCAGCGCCGATCGCATACGCTTCATCTGCCAAGCGGACGTGAAGGCTCGCGCGATCCGCGTGGCTAAATACGGCGACGGCGCGAATGCCCATTTCATGGCAAGCGCGAATCACGCGCACCGCAATTTCTCCGCGATTGGCGATTAGGATCTTTTTGAACATGTAATCGAATCCGCGCGGCATTCTAACACGCTCAGGAGTTTCAGTTCTGAAGCGTGCCATTTGAAATTAACGCGCTTTACATCCGGACGAATCTGCTAAAATAACTGTGTTGGGCTGTATCCCTAACCCCGCTCCGAAATTCGGAGCCGGAAGGGAACGGCACCGGAGGTCAAAATGAGCGTCACGTCCGTTGCGGGCAACGGTAAAATTACCGTGCCTGACATTCTGAATCGCAAGCAACATCCTGCGCCAAGTTCTTCTTCCGCACCATTTCAACAATCACTCGATAAGAAGCGCATCACTTGTTTAACGGCATACGATTTTCCGTCCGCGAAATTAGTGGACGAAGCCGGCGTTGACGTGATTCTCGTTGGCGATTCGCTGGGCATGGTCGTGCTTGGATATGAAAATACCGTGCCTGTGACGATGGAAGATATGCTGCATCACACGCGCGCGGTGCGCCGCGGAGTGAGGCGCGCGCTGCTCGTCGCCGACATGCCCTACGGCAGTTATCACACCGGCGCGGGCGTTGCGCTTACGAATGCGCTTCGTCTTGTAAAAGAAGGCGGCGCGGAAGCGGTGAAACTTGAGGGCGGAGAGCGTCGGCTGGAAGTAATTTCGCGAATGGTGGAAGCGGAAATTCCTGTGATGGGACACATCGGATTGACTCCACAATCAGTGAATGCTCTTGGCGGATTCCGCGTGCAGGGACGCACTGCCGATACAGCTGAACAATTATTGCGCGACGCGCGCGCAGTGGAAGCCGCAGGAGCATTTTGCATCGTGCTGGAATCCGTTCCGCGCGAGCTCGGCGCCGCAATCACTCGCGAATTGAGAATTCCAACCATCGGCATTGGCGCCGGTCCTGATTGCGACGGACAGGTGCTCGTTTATCATGATTTGCTGGGCCTGACTGCCGGACCAACTCCCCGATTCGCGCGTCACTATGCCGAACTCGGCGCGGAGGTGAAGCGCGCTGTGCGCGAATATTGTGACGATGTTCAGGCTGGGACTTTTCCGTCGGACGCGGAATCATTTCATTTGCCCGCGGTGGCCGGAACCCAAACGAAAGACCGGAAATAAATTTCGCGCACATTCGCGAATCGCTGCGACGCATTGCGTCTATAATTATCGTGCTTGCAAAGGTGAAAAATGGATCTCGAAACAATACAGCAGCTTTTCGATTACAACGCCTGGGCCAATCAACGCACCGTCGCCGCATGCGAAACGCTCTCGAACGAACAATTTCTTCAGCACGTGGGCGGCAGCTTCGGATCGCTTCGCAATACGCTTGCGCACATCATGGACGTGGAATGGCTTTACCATGA
Organism: uncultured Acidobacteriota bacterium; assembly: GCA_963778235.1. Taxonomy (GTDB): domain Bacteria; phylum Acidobacteriota; class Terriglobia; order Acidiferrales; family UBA7541; genus DASTCZ01. The sequence continues at coordinate 8,654 of CAVZTQ010000007.1, forward strand.
GCGCTGGAATGGCCGCTCACCTTCCGCGTTTCCAAAGGCGGAAAATTATGGCGACCTTTCGCAAATTAAAGCGCGTTGGAAAACGATTGACGCTGATGTGAATTATTTTGTGCGAGCGCTTTCAGCGGAAGATATTTCGCAGGTACTCGAATTCCGAAACATAAAAGGTGTCGTGCTGACTCATCCGCTGTGGGAGACCATGCAGCACATGGTGAATCATAGTACATACCATCGCGGACAGATCACCACTCTTCTTCGTCAACTCGGCGGCACCGCGCACGCATCTGACATGCTGCTTTTCTATCGCGAACGTTCCGCCCAAGCCGCATCCTGAAACGCGCGCAAAAATAAAAATGGAAATCATCCGCACAATCGATTGGATGAAGCAGACATCTCGCGCGGCGCGGGATCAGGGACGCAGTATCGGATTTGTTCCCACGATGGGCGCGCTACACGAAGGCCATCTGTCGCTCGTTCGCGCCGCGGTGGCCGCGCACAAGCCGGTGGTCGTTTCGATTTTCGTGAATCCTGCGCAATTCGGTCCCAAAGAAGATTTTGCGCGCTATCCGCGTCAACTGGAAAAAGATGCCGCGCTGCTTGAATCCGCCGGGGCAGATTATTTATTCGCGCCAGAAGCTTCCGATATTTATCCAACTGGATTCCGCACGCACGTGGATGTCGAAGGCCTCGGCGATCGCCTCGAAGGCCGCATTCGACCCGGACATTTTCGCGGCGTGACTACTGTCGTGTTGAAATTGCTGGAAATCGTGCAGCCGCAAGCCGCGTTCTTTGGACGAAAGGATGCCCAGCAAGCGCGTCTCCTCACGCAGATGGCGCATGACTTGAATCTCGACGCCGAAATTTCCGTGCAGCCAATCGTTCGCGAATCTGATGGGCTCGCCATGTCCTCGCGAAACGCGTACCTGAGCGCCGAAGAACGCCGAGCAGCTACGTCGCTATCTCGCGCGCTTACTGCTGTCGCAAATACCATTAAGTCTGGCGAACGAAACGCGAGTGCTATCGTGCAATCCGCGCAGAGTGTGCTGGCAGCAGAGTCGCTGGTGAAACCAGATTATGTGGTATTGGTGAACGAGGAAAATTTGGAGCCGGTTACGCTGCTTGGTCGAAACTGTTTGCTACTAATTGCGGCGAGCGTGGGAAATTCCAAAGAAGCAAAGCCGCCAACAAGGTTGATCGACAATCTTCTCGTCACGCAGGATGCCGCGGGGAAATTTCAGGTAACGCTGTAACGCGGATTCATTTCGGAGTCGAAGCGCCTAGCCGCGCACTTCGGTAATTCCCTTCACAACTTCCGCCGCATGTCCTTTCGCTCGTGCCTGCGGCCACAATTTTTCAACGCGCCCATCCGGGCCAACGAGGACGGTACTTCGCACAATTCCCAAAAATGATTTGCCGAGGAAGCTTTTCATTCGCCGCGCGCCGTACGCTTCAATCACAGTGAAATCCGGATTGCTCAGTAAAGTGAAATTCAATTTAAACTTTGACTTGAACTTGTCCTGGCTTTCCACGGGATCGGCGCTGCAACCGAATACCAATGTCTCCAGTTTGTCGAACTCCGGCTTTGCATCGCGAAATTCCGCGGCTTCCGTGCTGCAACCCGGCGTCAGCACTTTTGGAAAAAAATAAAGCACCACGCGCTTTCCGCGCAGACCTTGCAGGGTCACTTCGCGGCCGTCATCGGCCTTCAAACGAAATTCCGGAGCCGCATCTCCTACTTTTAGTTCAGCCATCGCAATTCCTTTCAGGACGCCAGCAAACGCCGCAACGTATCGTTAATCGCTTTAGGATCAGCCTGCCCTTTTGTTGCGCGCATCGCCTGTCCCACGAAAAACTTAAACATTCCTTCGTTCCCGGCGCGGTACTTCGCCAAGTTCTCGGGATTCTTTTCAATTAATTCGCGACATACGCATTCAATTTCTCCCGAATCCACGAGCGAGGCATAACCTTCGGCCGCAATAATTTCCGCGGGTGCGCGCCCCGTTTCAAACATTGTCGCGAAAACTTTCTTTCCGCTCGCGGCTGTGATTTTTCCGGCTTCTACTTCCTGCAGAAGGGACGCCAGCGCGTTGGGCTTCACAGGGCTGTCGCCGATTTCTTTCCCCGCATCATTCAACCTGCGCAACAACTCAACTGAAATCCAATTCGCCGATGTTTTTGGCGCCGCGCCCGCTTTGACTGTCGCCTCAAAATAATCGGCCAGCGCGCGCGAATCCGTAAGTACGCCTGCGTCGTACGGAGTCAATCCATGTTTCGCAACAAATCGCGCGCGTTTTGCAGCGGGCAATTCCGGCATCGCGTCGCGCACCTGCGCGATCATTTCGTCTGTGACATGCACCGGCGCCAAATCCGGCTCGGGGAAATAACGATAGTCATGCGCAAATTCTTTTGAACGCATCGGCTCGGTTTTTCCGCTCGACACATTCCACAGCCGCGTTTCCTGCGAAACTCGTTCGCCCGATTCGAGCGCCGCCACTTGGCGTTCTATTTCGTATTCCAGCGCCTTCTGCAAATACCGGAACGAGTTCAGATTTTTCACTTCCACTTTCGCGCCGAATTTCTCCGCGCCGCGCCGGCGGACGCTCACGTTTGCATCGCAACGCAGAGAGCCTTCTTCCATGTTGCAATCGCTCACTTCGGTGTAGAGCAGCACCTGTTTGATCGCGGTCAAATACGCATATGCTTCAGCCGGCGAACGCATGTCCGGCTCCGAAACAATTTCCACCAGTGCGGTGCCGCAGCGATTCAAATCGATATAGCTCTTCGTGGCGGAATCCGCGAATCCTTCGTGCATGGATTTCCCGGCGTCCTCTTCCATGTGAAGCCGCGTAATTCCAATCAGTTTCCGCTCGCCTCCGACTTCAATTTCCAGCGATCCGCACAGAGCCAGCGGCATATCCGATTGCGAAATTTGAAATCCCTTCGGCAAGTCCGGATAAAAATAATTCTTCCGTGCAAAAATCGATTTCTCATTCACATTTATGTTCAACGCCAGGGCCGCACGCATCGCCAAATCCAATGCGCGGCGATTCATCACCGGTAATGCGCCCGGCAATCCCAAACACACGGGACAGACATTGGTATTTGGCGGATCGCCGAATCGCACAGAGCATCCGCAAAATGCTTTTGATGCCGTGAGAAGTTGTACGTGCACTTCAAGTCCGATTACGGGCTCGTAAGCGCTCATCACATCCGTCACCGAGTTTGCCGCGGTCACACTCATGTCACTTACAATTATACATTCGATTCGTTTGTGAAGCCTCTCGCCGAGGTGCGCGTCCGTTGCTGAATCGCTTCAGGTATACTTACGCCGCGAATCATCGTGCCCGACTTCCTCCATTCCGATCCGGAAACGCTGGCCAGCTACATTATTTTCTCAGCCGGCGCGCTCGTATTCGGATTTTTCGCGGTGCGACAGGAATTGCATCGGCGCAAACTGGCAGTCAATCCGTATCTTGTTCTTGCGGCCGCGTGCCTTGCCGGTGCTGCAGGAGCGGCTCTTTTCAGTTCCTTCGGATTCGGATACGACGGCGCGTTCCTGATTGGAATCGGGGTGCTGGCGTTGCTCGCAAAACAGCAGCGCGTTCCGGTGCTGATTCTTTTGGACGCGGCATGTTCCGCAGCCGCCCTCGGCTATGGAATTTTTCGCGTCGGCGATTTATTTCGCAGAAATCGCGAATACGCCGAGGTGGCACAAGCAGTTCATTTGCAACTCCGGCCTGTTCATGAATTGGTGGCGGCGGTAATTATTTTTTGGATATTGTGGCGGTTGGGCAGCGATTCTCTGCGCAAGCCGATGCCGCACGGGCAAGTGTTCGCAACTTATTTGGTTTGCTTCGGCGGTGCGCGCGTCGCAATTTCGTATTTCAACGCGGAACCACACGCACTGAAACTCCACTCCTCTCTAATCGCCAGCTCGCTCTGCGTGATTGGCGGTGCGGCGCTGTTTCTTGCCGTGAAAACGCGCTTTCACAATACGGACAAGCACCATCGTATTGTGCAGCACGCGGAAACGCACGGACTTGTGACGCAGCCGGAATCAAAGTCGCCAACTCCGGAATGTCCGCACCCCGAGCGCTGGCGAATGTATGACGCGATGACTGCCGAAGTGGAAGTCTTGGAATTTCTGAAAACTCTCGTCACCACGCTGAAGCCGAATCTGGTTGTGGAGACCGGAACATTCATGGGTGTCAGCACGTTGTGGATTGCCGAAGGGTTAAAGGAAAATGGTTTCGGCCGCGTGATCACTATCGAATTCGATCCGAAAATTCACGAAGCCGCGAAAACCAAATTTGAGAAATCGGGTCTTGCGTCCATGGATCGATTGTCCGCCTCGGTTCCAGTCTCGATCTTGTGGTCGAGGGGCAGATCGACCTTCTCTTCAGCGACAGCGAACTTGATATCCGCGAGAAAGAAGTTCGGCGATTTCTGCCGCTGGTGAGTCCAAACGGAATTATTCTGATGCACGACGCGAGTTCGTATTTGAAAACAGTTAGGGAAGCGGCGTTACGCCTGGAAGCTGAAGGATTGATTTCCGTGGTGCTGCTGCCCACCCCGCGCGGATTAGTGATCGCGCAAAAGCGCGAAGGGCGGAAATAGCTTTATTTAAGCGCGAAGCTCGGTTCGGCGCACGAGCGACGGTTCACGTCGGGGTCTCTCGGCAACAAATCACAAAAATGAAATCCATCGCGTAGCACTTTTTCGCCGACGAGTGAATTTCACTGGCGCGGAAAACCCCGGCCCGTCATAAACGAAACTGTGGAACTCGCCATTTTCTCCGCACGGATCTAGCTTTGCCGGCAGTGCTGCCAGAAAGTCGGCGTCAATATTCCGGCCTACAAAGGACTCGTCCAATATTTTCGGATCGACACAGACTGTCACCGTACGAAATCCAAGCGCAATAAATTCGCGAGCCAGTTCGCGCGTCGGTCGCTTCCATACTGGAAACAGCGTTTTCATTCCCACTCGCGCTAAATTTTTTTCGCGATACTCGCGCAAATCTTCCAGGAAAATATCGCCGAATGCCACTTCCGTAACGCCGCGATTCTTCCACGTCAATAGCATCGCTTCCATTCGCGATTCGTATTCCGCGTTTACACATTGCGGCGGAATTGTGACGATCTCGAGCGGCAAGCCCAGTGCCGCGGCCTGCCGCTCGAGCAAAATGCGGCGAACTCCGTGCATGCTGATGCGGTCGTAGCCTTCCGTGACCGTCGTCAGCAGCGCGACCACTTCGCGCAGTGGATCGCGTCTCAGTTGATGGAGCGCCATGCAACTATCTTTGCCGCCGCTCCAACAAAAAAGCACAGGTTTCGCCGCAGTGCTGTTTACTTCCAAATCGTCACTCCCCTCCAAGTCGTTACTCGCCGCCGAATCTCAACTTCAGTCCTACGCGGATTTCGCGGCCGAGCGCCGGATATCCCAACGCATCCTGATATTGTTTGTTGAAAAGATTTCCGACGCGCACAAACAATTGTCGCGTGCCGCTGCATTTGATAGGACGCCGCAACATCAATTCGTGCGTATCCCGGATTGTGCGTGAGCCCCAGTCCAAGAAAATCGCTATCCGTTCGCTGCCGGTAAAATATCCAAGGATATTTCCGCTGAAGCGGCCTCTTGAATAATTCAGGGCGGCCACGCCGGAATTCACCGGACGGCGCAGCAAATGATTACCGGGTCAATTTCAGAAGGGTCCGATGCGTTCGGCGCTTTCACCACCAACGTGTTGTCATACGAATAGTGGCCGGAAAAAGTCAGCCGTCGCATCAGGCGAACTTCTCCGGAAAGATTCACTCCGCGCGCGATCGCCAAATCCGTATTGAAATATGTTCCCACGCCGAAAGGACAGATCCGCAGGCGGCGCCGGCGGGGGAAAGGTAAATCCAAAACTGATTACATTGTGAAGGTCTGTTGTAGAAATAATCCGCTGACAAATGAACGCGATTTGCCGCAAAACTTTGATCGAGTCCTGCGCTGGCTCGTCCGGCTTTCTTCGGGGAGCAAAAGCGGATTTCCCGGAAAGCACGGGTCGGAGCCGAAGGATTGATCCAGCCGCGGCTCGTCAATTCCCTGGCCGTAAAATGCGTGCAGTCGTGTGTCGCCAATGTCGCCATTGCCTGCCCGCAACAAATATGCCGCGCCGACGCGGGGAAGTGCATCGCGTTCCAAAACTGGAATTATCTTCCGCGCGCACGCCGGCCGTCAGGTTAAGGCGTTTCGTGGTTTGCCAGCAGCGTCAAAATATCCCGCCATGATTATTTCTCCGCGCATGTTCACCGAAAAGCGCGCTCGGAAATCCATTTTCCACTTCGTATTGATAACCGCCGGTGAGCGTAAACCCGTTCGCAATAAATAACTTGCCTGCGCGATGCCTCTGGCACGATTGAATTGGCTATGGAAGAAAACGACGAAGTTCGGGTCGGGCAGTTCGCTTCGAGTGTCATTCGAGCGCAAATTCGCTTCGTTCACGGATACAGTTGCCAGTGCCAGTGAGTGCCGCGTTTGCGCATTCCACGCGGCATTCATGCTGAAATCGTGCTGATTGATTGTCTCCGCAATACAGATCCGCCAACGGCTGCACAACAAAGTTTGGCCGGCAATTCCTGCGTCGCTCGTGTTATTTCGAGGGACAAGCGAAGGGTATTTGTGTCTGAGATCTTCCAGCCGAAATTTCCGAATTCAGCGCGCGATTGTAAAAGAAGTCATTCGGTCCCTGGCCCCGTCGATGGATAAGGAGGTTGCGCCCGCTGCATAGTCGAATTTCCCCAGCAGTCCGCTCGAATTCTGCGGCGCCGTGTCCGGTGCCGAATGACCCGCCGTCTCCAGTTCAAATCCAATTCCGGAGTCCGCGTGTCGCCGCGATTTGTGAGAATCTGAATCACGCCGGACATCGCGTCCGATCCATACAGAGCGCTTTCTGCGCCGTGCACGACTTCAATTTTTTCGACGTTATCGAGCATCAAATTGGAAACATCGATAAACCCACCAGAATCGTTTGCAGGTGCTCCGTCGATCAAAACTTTTGCGTGATTGGAATTTCGCTCCGTCCATGAAAAGCGTCGCCTGACCGCCTTCGCGTCCGGTACGAGCCAAACTAATTCCGGGGAACGTGGAAAGCAGATCGGGAAGTGAAAGTGTTTCCTGCGCTACGATCTGCTCGTGAGTCACCACATCAACGCGCGCCGGGGTGGACGTGGTCTCTATTGGAAACGGTTGCGCGGTAACCACGACGCTTGCGGAGAGCGGCGCAATCTCTAGCTGCAGATTTATTTCCGTCTGCTTATCGGCCGTCACCGTGACGTCGCGTTCCACTTTCACAAACGCATCGCGCGTAATTGTGACGCGATACTGACCGGGTGCTACGCTGAGCTTGAAGCTTCCATCTTCGTGCGAATCAGTTTCTGCGACGGGCGGCGTACTCGACGCTGCACCACGGCTCGTTACGACAATATGCGCACCGGCGATCACTCGATGACTTGCATCCGTAAGATTTCCACTTAGAGTTTCGCACTGAAGAAGCTTTCCAAACACACTTCCAGAAACCATCAAAGAAAAAATCAGCAACGAAATTACATAACGGGAATAAAACAGAACGGCACGGCGGATTTTCATGGTCTCTCCTAGTCCCCCTCTCGCGCGGGAGATTAAGGTTTCCCCGTCATGGCGGCGCGATGGCTGCCACATACTTGGGATGCTGACCCCGCCGGTCTCCTGGCTTAGCGGCAGCTTGCAAGCGGCGCCTTCCCATGTCGGCCAGCGAAAAATCCACCGGTCCGCAAAGTGGCGCGGCCCCAAAAAGCCGCATACAGTCGCGCGGCGGCGACGGCTTTGCACCGTCTTCCCGAGCGCGGGGTCTGCGATGAATGAATGCAGCGCGAAACCGAAATGAATGTTTCCACGCCGCCGGATAAATCTGCTGCAAAAAAATTAAAGCAACTTGTCCTGCATCAAAATTGTCGAAGGACGCACAGTTTTTGTTGCGCGAATATGTACGCGCGGACGACCTTCCGGCCCAATATCCACATCCAGCGGTGCCTCGAAAACTTGTTCCAGCAAATCTCTGCGGTAAACTTCCGCCGGAGTTCCCACACGCAAACATTTTCCGTTGTGCATCAAAACAACTTGATCGGCAAATTCCGCCGCCAAACTTAGCTCGTGCGTCACCACGATGACCGTATAGCGGTTCTCCAGAGCCAGTTGACGCAGCCGCTCCAGCAATTCCACTTGCGCGCCGATGTCCAAATGCAACGTCGGCTCATCGAGCAGTAATAAAATTGGCTGCTGCGCAAGCGCGCGAGCCAGTATTACGCGCTGTTTTTCGCCGCCGGAAATTTCATGCATCCAGCGATCACGCAAATGAGTGGCGCCCACTTGCGCCAGCGCATTTTCTGCAATCTGAACGTCGTTATCCGTTTCAAAGCGCATCATCCGCGAGTACGGGTGCCGTCCCTGCAAAACGTATTCGCCCGCGCGCGTTGGAAACAGCAGCGGACTTTCCTGATGCACCATCGCAATTCGTTGCGCGCGCGTACGCGGGTTCAATCGCGAGATTTCAAAACCTTCCAATTCCACCCGGCCCGAAAGCGGCTCCAACGATCCCGCAATTAATTTTAAAAGCGTGGATTTTCCGCTCGCGTTCGGCCCAAGGATCGTGACTATTTCCCGTTGCCGCGCTTCAAATGACGTTGCCGCCAACGTAAACACCGGCGCGGTGTTTCCTTTAGTGTGATACGCGTAACTCGCCTGCTCCACGCTCAAGCGCACTGGCTCGCCGGCTTGTAGTCCGCCACTTTGCGATGCCGACGTTCCGACGATCGGATTATCTGGAGAGCTCACGGTAATCTCCGCCGCAGCAAATAAATAAAAAATGGCGCGCCAAGAATCGCCGTCACTGCGCCCACCGGTAATTCCGTCGGCTTCATCACTGTTCGCGCAAGAGTGTCCGCGGCCACCACGGCAATCGCTCCGCCAATTAATGACGATGGAATTAGCACGCGGTAATCGGAACCGAATAACATTCGCATTGCGTGCGGCACCAGCAATCCAACGTAGCCGATCGCGCCGCTCACCGAAACGGCAAGTCCCGTCAGCAGTGATGCCGAGACGTACACAACTAATTTTACGCGCGTTACGTCCACGCCCAGGTGAATCGCTTCGCGCTCGCCCGTTGTAATCACATTTAGGTCTGCGGCTGTCGTGTAAATTGCGCCGACGCCCAAAATAAGTCCGGCGAGCAATACCCAATGAAGTGACGGCAGCAACGGAGTGGAAAGATCGCCCATCAACCAAAAAACAATTCCACGCAAATCTCGTCCGGCCAGCGTAGTCACGAGAAAACTAATCACGGCGGAAAGAAATGACGCCGAAATTATTCCCGCCAGCAAAAGCGTGGTGCTATCCAGCTGTCCTTTGCGACGCCCAAGAAAATAAACGGCCGCGATTGTTGCGATCGCTCCCAGAAATGCTGCGAGCGGCGCGACCAGCGGAAGTTGCGGTGCGAAAATACGTCCAACAATTGCGCCGACTGCTCCGCCGCTCGAAACTCCCAGCACATAAGGATCAGCCAGTGGGTTTCGCAGAAGCGCCTGAAAACTTGTTCCCGAAACGGCCAGCGCGCCGCCAACCAGCATCGCCAGAACAATTCTCGGTAGCCTCAGTCCGAAAACAATCACCTGATATTCCGACGGGATTTGCGAGGCGCGCCCGATAATCACGCGACCCAAATTCACGGCGAGATCCGCAATCGAAATCGGAACCGCGCCAACTTTCAGCGCCACTACCACAACCACAAATAAAACCGCCAGTAGAGATCCGCAAATCCAGAACAGCCTGCTAAGAGTTAGCGCTTTCATCGAGCGCTCTCCGCTGCGCGCGCGTGCGTTCGCATCGAAGTGCGCTTTGCCAGATGCACCACGCTCGCCGGAACATGCGGCGTCTCCGTGAATGCTTCCGGATGCAAACGCTTCGCCAATTCTTCAATCGCATCCACGAGCCGTGGCGCAGGCAAATTAATCGCTTCACTCACAATCACGATTTTGTTTTCTTCCACTGCTTTCAAATCGCGCCAACCGGGAAGATTTCGCATCCCGTTCATCGTTGCCGTAATTTCTTCGGGCTTCGCCGAAGCGAAAATCAGATATGCAGGCTGCAAGCGGACCACTTCTTCCCAGCCGATGTGCGGCCAATCCTGTTTCGTTTGGATCACAGATTCCGCGCCCGCTCGGCGCAGCGCGTCTGCAATATATGTTTCCTGTCCGATGGAGATCAGTGGTTCCTGCCACACCACAAATAACACACGCGTCGGCGTCACGTTTTCCAATCGACGATGCAAATCCTGCAAACGCAAGCGCAAAGAATCGCTAAGCGCTTTACCTTGTTCGCCAACACCGAGTACATCTCCCAATCTCACAATCGAAGTGAGCACATCATCAACCGTCTTCGCATTCGTCGCGTACGTCGGCACGTGCAGCAAATCCAGCGCGTCCACAGACTCTTTGCGATTCCCCGAATTTGCCGCCGCTACCACTAAATCCGGCTTGAGCGAAACGATCACTTCCAAATTGGGAGTGAAAGGCCCGCCAATCCTCGGTAATTTCTGCGCCGCTGGCGGATAGTTGCAAACATCAGAATCCGCCACCAGCCGGTCCTGCGCGCCTAGTGCGTAAATTGTTTCTGTCACACTCGGTGCGAGTGAAATTATTCGCTTCAGTGGCTGCGGTACTTCTACTGTGCGCCCCACTTCGTCTTTGACGATCAGCGGCGCGCCGGATTTTGTAGTGTCGCCATTCGATTGGGCGGGCGGCGCAGTTTGCGCGCGAAGTTCTGCCGACGCGCAAAATAAAATCACCGCGAGCGCGTAGAGCGCGTCCGCACGTTTCATCCGATAGTGAAATCTAATTGGCATCGAGTTCATTCAATTCAAAGTTCATCGAACCAAATAAAAAAGCCCCACGAGAAAGATGGGGCTGCGCACCGCATTCCCTCTCGCGAAGAATGCCGGCTTACATGGCGCGGCGGGTATCCTGGCTAACGACCCATTCTGCTCAAGGCCGATCACAGTGGCGGGACCGCGGCCGATTCTAACGGCCTTCCCCCAAATTGTTCCGCGCCTGCGGAATCAGAAGAGAAAGTTTATGCCGCGAACTTGAGCCTGTCAATTTTTGGAGCTGCCTGCGGCGCGGAACCCTACGTATGCTCCGTCCGCTGATCCGCCTCTTCGCGCCAATGCAAATCGTCAATCCACCAGCGTCCGGCCAGCTCCACCAGAATAAACCGCGCCAGATAATGTTTCCCGTTCACCGAAACTAGTTGCGCGTCAATCTGCATTTGTCCGCCATGGACTTCATGCCGCGTCACGCGATATTCGCGCGTCAAAAACATTCTGCGGTGCGAAGTAACCAGTGCGTTGTAATTCGCAAACGGCACTTCCTTGCGATACCGTTCGGAAAGTTGCGCGTAAGCATCTTCCATATTTCCGCGCGCCAGTGAGCCAAGCTCCAATTTCACAACCGCAATCGGATCTGCATCACGCGTGGCAATGCCGATCATTCGCGCGCTGCGCACTAACATCCAACTTACTAACGCGAAGGACGCAAGCCCCGCTACCAGCAGCCAGCCCAGCCGACGTAGGAATTTTTGCCGGTCGTTTGCCGCAAATAGTTCGGCGCGGAATCCATCTCGCCGCAAAAGTTCTTCTGCAGATGAAGCAGAAGGCTCCGCATGCAGAAATTCACTGCCCGCGGAGTTCTGCTCCGGGACGTTATCCGATTCATGCCGATCGACTGGAGGAAATTGCGGAGGCACGCCCATCAGGTATCCTCAATACAGTAGCGCAAAAGCCGTACTCACTAGCGATGCGCGAAAAAATTACGCCTTACCGATCCTTCAGCGATTCTTCCATAGGGGCTTCCGTTGTTCCACCACCGCGCGGACGCCTTCCTGTGAATCTTCCAATCCATAAAGTTCATTCAGGAAAATTTTCAGCGAATTGTGCAGCGCCTCGCGTAATGACATCCCCATGCCGTCAATCACGGCGCGCTTGGCCATGCTCAGCACCGGTCCCGACTGCGCCGTAATCTTCTTAATCAGCGCATTCACTGTTTCTTCGAGTCTCGCTTCAGGGACAACGTGATTCACCAATCCCAATTCCAATGCCCGTTCCGCGGTGATCGCTTCTCCGGTCAACACCATTTCCAGCGCGCGCTTCGGTCCGATCAAATGCGGCAGCACCGTCGCGGCGAAAGGAGGAAACACTCCAATTGTAACTTCCGGCTGCGCAAATTTGGTGCGAGGAGTCGCCACTACAATATCGCCCAGCGACGCGAGTTCCGATCCGCCACCCACCGCCGGCCCGTTCACTACAACCAACAGCGGCTTTGAAGTGGAAAGCATCGCAAGAAATGCCGCCTCAAATGCGTTCAGCACCTGGAACACGCGGAGCCGCGTATATTCGCCCAAATCAATTCCGCCGGAGAAAACCCGGTACGCCGAATCCAGCACCACCAGTTTCACTTCATTTAATGTAGCCACATGTTCAAATGACGCCGCCAACTCCAGCAGCATTGCTTCGTGCAGTAAGTTGTGCTCCGGCCGTGCCATCGTCAGCCGCACAACTTCGCCATCCACTTTGAAGCGGATAAACTTGAACGCTTCGGGACTCATCAGCTTCGTCGAAGCCGTTAGTGACAGTTCTTCCAGTTCTTCAGCCATACCTTATTTTCACACGCCTTCCAGCGCAAGGGCCATGCCCATCCCGCCCGATACACACAATGTGGCAAGACCCCTGCGCCCCGCTGTTGCTGGGGCATTTCGTAATTCGTGGACTAATGTTGTTATGATTCGTGCGCCCGTCGCGCCAATCGGATGGCCTAGCGCGATTGCTCCGCCATTCGGATTTAATCGCGCGCGGTCGAATCCCAACTCGCGATCGCAGGCAATTACCTGTGCGGCAAACGCTTCATTCAATTCAATCGCGGAATAGTCAGCCAATTTCCATCCCATGCGCTGTTCCAATTTCCGGATTGCGGGCACTGGGCCAATTCCCATTTCGCGCGGATCAACGGCGGTCACGGTCGCGTCATGTATTCGCGCTAAAGGCGTTATTGCCAATTCGCGCATGCGCTCGCCGCTCATCAACACCACAACCGAAGCGCCGTCGGTGATGCCACTGGAATTTCCCGCGGTGATTGTGCCCGTTTTGGAAAATACCGGCGGCAATTTTGCCAAAGACTCGGGAGTAGTGTCCGCGCGCATGTGTTCGTCTGCATCGAACAAAGTGGTTTTGCCTTTTTTGTCCGTCCGCGAAACCGCTGCAATCTCGTCGCGGAATTTTCCGGTGCTCGCTGCCTCTGCGGCGCGCTTCTGACTCTCCAGCGCAAACTGATCCTGTTCCTCGCGCGATATTTTATATTTCTCGGCCAGCAATTCCGCCGTTTCGCCCATCAACATTCTCGCCATCGGACACATAAATCCATCGCGGTACATCGCGTCCACCAGCGGCTGATTTCCCAATCGAAATCCCCAGCGCGCCTCTACCAGAAATGGCACGCGGCTCATGGATTCCGCTCCGCCGGCCACAACTATTTCCGCTTCGCCCAATCTTATTTGCTGCCATCCCAATAGAATCGAACGCAATCCCGAAGCGCATGCCATGTTAACGGTGAACGCCGGCACGTTATCGCCCAAGCCCGCCCGCCACGCAATTTGCCGCGCTACGTTTGGCCCAACCCCTGCGGGACGCGCGTTTCCAAATATCAATTCATCAACGCGCCAATCGTTCACGGTGTTCCACTTTTTCACCGCGTCACCGGCCGCTTCGCCGGGCACACGCTCGGGCGGAGCCGCGCCAAACGCCTTCTCCACCGCCGCACGCACCACGTGCACGCCCAAATCCGCGGCGGTCATTTCCGCCAGCGATCCGCCGAACTTCCCAATTGGAGTCCGCACCGCGCTGACAATAAAAACTTCTCGGCTCATATATTTCGATGCTAACACACCACGCAAAAGCTGTAGCTCAGGGCGCCCCGGTGGTTTTTATCGGGGACTCTGAGGTCGGTCCGACCAAATCTTCTAATCTTCCACACCGAAAAAACAAAAACCCCAGAGCCTTTCAGCTCCAGGGTTTCGTTTTCAGATATTGCGCGATAAAGTTCTACGCCCTCGGCGCGGAACTCCCCGCCTGCGCGGCCAATGACGTTCCGCAGTACGCGCAGTTCGACCATCCTGTCCCCAGCTTCCTATGGCACACGCGGCATGTCCGCATCAATTCAGTGCCGCATGAAGGGCAAAACGTAAACGACTGCGCCGAAAGTCTGTTGCACTTCGGACACGGCGTCGGCATCGGATCGCGCATCAGAAAATACAAAATTATCCCGATGCCGTTCCCGATAAATGTTGCCAGCAGCGTCCACATAACGTAACGCATTCCGCGCCGCTTCGAGTCCACGTAAACAAATCCAATCAGCAGCACATAGATAGCCAGGAATGCGCCTGCCATTAGCGGCAAGCAGAACTTGGCTACATCAGGAAGCTTTTCCATTTCATCGGGATGCGCGTTCGGCCAGATTGCGAGCCAGAATATCGCCTGCATTCCGAAGAACACTGTGAACGCAACCACCCACGCGGCAGGACGAATCAATTTCACGTTCGCCCAAAATCCACCCGCCGGCGCCACGCTCACTCCGCTTACCGGATCTCCCGGAATTCTTTCGTTATAAGTGTTCATGCGATGCTCCTTTCAAACCGATGCCGCACGCCTAAAACTCCCGCCGCTGCGGCCGCGGCCAGCCAGCTCAGAACCGTGAAGCCGATCAAAATATGATACGTATGCACGAAACTCACATTCAGCCAGGTTTCCGCGCCGTGGCTAATCAACCGCAAAATCGGCCACGTCGCCAGCGTCGTTGTCCAACCAAAAAGCACCAGCCATACAATCGTCCTTCGATTCGCGCGTTGCTGAGCGCGTGCCATCATTTGCGCCATCAAGCTCGCACGTACGCGTTCCACCATTGCTGAAGGCGCTTGCGGAGTCGGCATTCTTCGCAACCCCGCGCCCAACTCACGCCACTGTTCAAATTCCGCCGAGCAATCACTGCATTCCGATAAATGCCCGGAAAGTTCGCGCTCTTCGTTCGCGTCCAGCGCGCCAGCCGTTGCCAGCGGCATCTGCTCGCGGATATTTTTGTGGTCGCTCATGTTCTGATCCTTTTTCATTGCTGCCCCCAACCCGGCAACTCGCCACCCGGCAAACGCTTTTCCAATTTTCCGCGCATCGCTTCCAACGCTCTTCGCAACCGCGTCTTCACGGTCGAAAGCGGCACGCTCAGCACTTCTGAAATTTCCTCCAACTTCATTTCTTCCTCAAATCGCAGCGTCAGCACTTCGCAATAAATTGGACCGAGTTCGGACATCGCTTGCGCCAATCGATTCGTGCGTTGCTCGCGCATCAGTACTTCTACCGCGCTCATGTGTACGTCGGGCAGAAGTTCCGCGCGTGAATCGCCCGAAGGCAGCGGCTCGTCCAAACTTTCCGGCCGCACGCGGCGGAAATAATCCATCGTCAAATTTCGCGCAATCGAAAATAACCACGGCTCAAATCCGCGGCTCGGATCAAACCGCTTGGCATTTTCCGCCACGCGCAGCCAGGTCTGCTGAAAAAGATCTTCTGCTGTAGCCGGCTCGTGCACCATCCTCACCAAAAACCGGTACAGACGGTGCTGGTACCGCTCCAGCAACGACACCATAGCCTGCGGATCGCCGCGATGTAGCCGTACCGCCTCGGTATCCACCGCCACCGGTTCCTCCCACGAAAGTGCCGCGATCCCTAGCATCACACTCTGTCATACGGATGACCCGGTTAAAAGGATTCATCGCTTTTTCGGGAGTCGGAGCTTTGGCGCGCACCGTGCTAAACTTCCAATTCGCTCCACAAATCCAATACTGCGCTTCGCCCATCAAGGAGAAATTCCCATGACTTACTACGGCCCCAAAGAACTAGCCGCAAGCTGTCGCGTCGTTCGCAAAAATACGCTCGTAATCGCCAATGAAATTCCTGCCGAGAAATATTCTTTCCGGGCGGCAGAAAACACCCGCTCCGTCGGCGAATTGCTTTCGCACATTTCCTTACTGCACAGTTTTCAGTATCAGATTCAGGCCGTGGAGCGCCGCACTACACTCGAAGGATTTAACTTTCCTGAGATGATGCAGCGTCTGATGGCCGAGGAAAAAGCTCCGCACACTAAAGAACAAATTATCGAAATGCTCAAATCTTCTGGTGAAAAATGGGCAGGATTCGTCGAAGGATTGACGGACAATTTTCTGGGCGAGCAAGTTGCCATGCCGGCGATGATGAACGCGCCGCCAAAAAGCCGCTTTGAAATGATCCTTGGCGTGAAAGAACACGAAATGCATCACCGCGGCCAGTTGATGCTGATCGAACGAATCATCGGCATCGTGCCGCATCTCACTCGCGAAATGCAGGCGCGCTTTGCCGCAGCGCCGGCGAAGGCGTAACGAGCCTTTCCCGACCGATTCGACAAACTCTGGAAATCACCGCCCGGCCCTGAAATCTTAGGGCCTGGTTTTTTTGCGATTCGCATCCAGGCAACTCCCGGCCCGCTTCCATGCTCTAATCCCGCAGATTCAGCACAACCGGAATCGCCATGCCAGGGCCAAAAATAAAGTGCTTCGCACCATGGAAGTGTGAAAATATAGCGCGCAATTCCACATAGGAAGGCGCCAAGGCTCACAAAGTGAACACATCATCCACCGCCTCTATCCAACCACCCCGACCCGGCGCCGCCATTTTCTACGCCGGCCTGCTCTGCGGATGCATGGACATTTCCGCCGCCTTCATCACCTGGTACCCAAAAGGAATCATGCCCGCGCGAATCCTGCGCGGAGTTGCCGCAGGGGCCCTTGGCCCGAAATCAATGACCGGTGGATGGCAGACGGCTGCGCTTGGTCTCGCGATTCATTTTTTCATCGCATTCAGCGCCGCCACAGTTTTCTATCTCGCCAGTCGCAAACTTCCATTTATGGTGCGCCAACCGTTCATCTATGGCCCGATCTACGGCATCCTCGTTTACACCTTCATGTATTGGGTGGTAATGCCGCTTTCCGCGCGCCCACCCGGAAAATTTTCACTCTTCAACACAGTCATCGCCATCATCACTCACATCATCTGTGTCGGCACACCTATCGCCTTCGTTGAGTCCCGCTTCGAGCGTTAGCTCGCCGCTCGGCGTGTGATAGAATAACTTTCCAATGCGAGCACAGATTCAGCGCCTGCTCGAACTTCAGACCGTCGATTTGCATCTGGAAGAGTTGCGCAAATTCATGGCCGCAATTCCTACGCGCAATGCCGAAATTGAATCGCGCCTCGGCGGCGCAAAAGCGAAACTCGCCGCCGCACGTGACGCGCACACCACCGCTCTGAAGGATCGCAAGAAATATGAACTCGACGTGGAGCAGTGGCGCGAAAAGGGCAAGAGATATCGCGACCAGAGCTACGAAGTAAAAACCAACGAAGCCTTTCGCGCCCTCCAACATGAAATTGCAAATGCGGACGCCGAAATGGCGCGCGCCGAAGATCGCTTACTCGAACGCATGGTGGCCGGAGAAGATTTTGATCGTCAAATTAAAGTCGGCGAAGCGGGACTGAAAGAAGCGGAAGGCGTTGCCGCCGGTGAGCGAAAAGTTTTGGAACAAGAGCGCGCGGAAAAACAAACGGAACTTTCCGCCGCCGAAGCGCAACGCGCAACCATCGTCGCCGAAATTCCCGAAGATTTGCTGAAGGAATACAATCGAATCGCCACTCACAGGCACGGAGCGCTCGCGCAGGCCTTGAACGAAATGTGCATGAAGTGCGGCGTGCGCATGCGCCCGCACATTTATCAACTTCTCCGCACTCCCGAAAATGAAGAAGTTCAGTTCTGCGAATCCTGCGGTAGAATTTTGTATTACGAAGTCTCCGCGCCGCAAATGTCCAGCACTCCAGCCGAAACCGGCGCAGCAGCCAGCGCAAACGGCGCCGCTCCATCGCACAAATGACAGTACGTCGCAGCCCCCAGATTCACTCGCGCCTGTTCGCCGAACCGGAAAAGCCCACCGACGTTTTCACCGCCGAAGTTGACGGTGCATCGCGCGGCAATCCCGGCCCGGCATCCTACGCCGTAATTATTCACCGTCCCGACGGCTCGGTCGTCTACCAACTTGGAAAATATCTCGGACGCGCCACCAACAACGTCGCCGAATATTTCGCGCTCATCACCGCGCTCGATTATTGCGCCACTTCCAATATTTCCCGCCTTCGCGTGCGCAGCGATTCCGAACTTCTTGTGCGCCAGATGCAGGGCCGTTACAAAGTAAAAAGCGAATCGCTCAAGCCGCTCCACGAACGCGCCATTCGCCAGTCCAAAGGACTCGCCTATTTCGCGATCGAACATATTCCCCGCGAATTAAATTCCGAAGCCGACGCGCTGGCCAACATCGCTCTCGATCGTACCGGCGAAGTAAGTTCCTCGGCGCGCGTAATCACGTCCACGCCTGACGCGGCTGGGGCGTCTCGTCCAAATTCCTCCAACGCCACGCCAACTTCGACGGCATCGCATTCCGGCCAGAGTGGCCGCACAATCCGCGCGCACGTCAAAAATGGCGCGCTCTATCCAAACGAACCCCTCAATCTCCCTGAAGGCTCAGAAGTAGAAATCGAAATCCGCCCCAAGAAATAGCCCCTCTAATAAAATATTTTCACAAAACCGCGTTACCTTTTCCTTTGTCCCGCGTCTTATCCTTCAGCACCAGAAGCATAGACAATCTATGGATGGAGCGGCTATGGTCAAAGACATCACATCCCGCAAGAGCGATTTCCTACCCGGTACTCTGGAAATGCTCATCCTCAAAACTCTCGACCGCAACGATGAGCCGATGCACGGCTACGGTATCGCGCTCTACATCAAACAAATTTCGCGCGACGTGCTGCGCGTCGAAGAAGGCTCGCTCTATCCGGCGCTTCAGCGTTTGGCCGTGAAGGGGCTGATCAATGGCGCGTGGCGTGAATCGGACACCGGCCGCCGCGCTCGCTATTACAAGCTCACCAGCGCGGGCCGCAAGCAACTCATCGAAGAAGTAGCAGCCTTTGAAAATTTGTTGGAAGCAATTCTACGGATAGTGCAACCGGCATAACGCTCGGAGAAGGGAATCGTCATGAAGAAAATAGCCGAAGTGTTCCGAAGGGTTTTTCATCTTCGCGAACGCTCTGAATTTGCGCAAGGTCTCTCAGAAGAAATGCAGCACCATCTCCAACTGAAGACCGAAGAAAACATTCGAGCCGGCATGTCCGATAAAGAAGCGCGTTATGCCGCGCAACGCGAATTCGGTAACGTCATGCTGCTCAGTGAAGATAGCCGCAGCGTTTGGAATTTCCGTTGGATCGAACAATTTCTTCAGGACTTTCGCTACGGCGCGCGGATGCTGCGCAAATCTCCCGGCTTCACCGTGGTTGCGGTTCTCACGCTCGCTCTTGGCATTGGTGCAAACACCGCCATTTTCAGTTTGGTGAATGGAGTTGTGCTGCGCCCGCTTCCGTATTCGCAACCGGATCGGCTAGTCGCCATCACGGATTCCTATCCGCAAGGCGCGATCGCAGCGATGCCATTGAAACTGAAAACTGTAGATGTCGCCGGCTATTTTGGAGGCATGGAATTCAATTTGACCGGCCGGGGCGAAGCATCGCGTCTTTATGGCACCGGCGTTTCGGCCGATTTCTTTTCAATCCTCGGTGCGCCACCGGCTTTAGGCAGAGCGTTCGTAACGGGCGAAGATCACCCTGGTCAGGACAATGTGGTGATCCTCAGTAACGCGTTGTGGCAGTCAGCCTTTGGGAGCGATCCCAATATCGTCGGCCAAACCGTCGCCCTTGATGGTGTGAATCGCCAAATCGTTGGAGTGATGCCCGCGGACTTTAAATTTGGTTCGCAAAAAACTCAGCTCTGGGTTCCGCTGCGGCTTGACCCGCGAAATGTTGGTAACTACTGGGGCGGGGGCTTCATGCCAGTGATTGGCCGGCTGCGCGAAGCCGCGACCATCGCACACACGCAAGCGGAGCTTCGCGCCGCGCTCCCGCAACTTCGCGCGATGTTCCCGTGGAAAATGCCGGATCTCTTGTGGGCCGACTCAAACGTAGTTCCTTTGCAGGAGCAAATCACAGGTGAAGTACAAACAAAATTATTTATCTTACTCGGCGGAATCTGTCTCGTACTTTTGATCGCCTGCGCTAACGTGGCGAATCTTATGTTGGCAAGAGGCGTCACACGGCAGCGCGAAATCGCAGTACGCGCGGCGCTGGGCGCCGATCGCCGGAGAATTGTCCAACAATTGCTAACCGAAAGCGGTCTTCTGGCGATTTGTGGCGCCGCATTCGGAATGTTGTTTGCGTTCTACGGCCTGAAATTTCTGAAAATAATTCTTCCCGCGAATACTCCGCGTCTCAGCAGCATTGCGATTGATTGGCGCGTTCTCGCATTCACCGCATCCATCGCACTCATCACTGGAATTATTTCCGGCCTCGCGCCTGCGTTATACGCCGCGAAGGTTGACTTGACAGAATCGCTCGGTAAAGGCGGCCAGCGTTCCGCCACAACTGAGTTCTAGCCATCGTCTGCGGAGCGCACTCGCCATCGCTGAAATTGCTTTCGCGTTTGTCCTGGTGATCGGCGCCGGCCTGCTTGTAAAAAGTCTGTGGCAACTGGTGCATGTGAATCCCGGATTTCAGTCGGAATCAATCATCACCGCGCGAATTACACCCAACAGATCTTTTACCGCCGACGCAGTCAAATCTCGCAATTTTTATGATGAATTGAATGACCGTGTCCACGCCCTTCCCGGTGTGAAGAACTCAGCACTCGTGAATGTCTTGCCGCTCGACGGCCGCGTCGCTGCATTCGCCGCCGACTTGGAAGATCATCCCAGAAATCCCAGCGATCCTGCTCCGGTGATTTTTGAAAGCCTCGTTACCGCGAACTATTTCCATATCATGGGCATACCCTTGCTGCGCGGACGCGAACTTACACTCGCGGACTCTGCGCTCGACGCTGCTCCTGTTGCCTTGGTCACGGCATCGACGGCGAACCGATTTTGGCCAAACCAAAATCCAATTGGCAAGCATCTAAAACGAACTTTTGTGAAAGAGTGGACAACTATCGTCGGTGTGGTGGGCGACGTTCATGAAGAAACTCTTGCATCACGATTTCCCAGTTTTATCGATGGCGCGATTTACGAGCCTTACGGCGTGCACCAGGCAACCGGGCGGCCGCGGGCCGGGCAGCATGATGCTCGTAGTTCAAGTGATAACAAACCAGATGAACTACGGCGAGTCTTTCCAACACGTCGTCGCAAGCTTAAATCCCAATGCCCCGGTGAGTGAAGTTTCTACATTGCGAAGCATCGTGACGAAATCTGCTTCAGAACCGCGTTCAACCGTCGCGCTCTTCGCAGTTTTCGCGGCGCTGGCACTCACGCTCGCTGCGATCGGAATTTACGGCGTCATCTCATATTCCGTGACACAGCGACGTCCGGAAATCGGCATGCGCATGGCGCTGGGCGCTCAGTGGCGGGATATTGTCCGCTTAATTGTCGGACACGGCGCGCGTCTCGCGTTAGTCGGAATCGCAATCGGCATCGCCGCCTCAATCGCGCTCACTCGTCTGATGAAAACACTTCTCTTCGGCGTCAGCGCTACCGATCCGCTAACTTTTGTCGGCGTTTCAATTCTGTTGGTTCTCGTCGCCGTTGCTGCCTGCTACATTCCGGCCCGCCGCGCGATGCGCGTAGATCCGATGGTCGCCCTAAGACACGACTAGTTTCGGACGGCATATCATCTTGCGGTAGGATTGCTCCGTTCTGTCCTTGCCTGAAAAAAGGGAGGGCCGCATGGATTCGCTTCTTCAGGATTTGCGTTACGCATTTCGCATGCTCGCGAAGTCGCCAGCGTTCGCTGCGATTGCAATTCTCACTCTCGCGCTCGGAATCGGCGCGAACACCGCGCTATTTTCCGTGGTTAACGGCGTCCTCCTGAATCCGCTCGCATACCCGAACTATCAGCCAACTCGTCGCCGTTTACGGAAATACTCCCGGCGTCGATAAAGGCCCGATTACCTATTTGAATTTCCTCGATTGGCAACGCGACACGCAAACATTTTCATCCATGGCCATGTATCGCAATCGTGATCTCAATTTCACCGGCACGGGCGAAGCGGAACGCGTCACCGGTTACATGATTTCCGCGGACTTTTTTCTCGACGCTCGGTGTGACTCCCGTTCTTGGCCGCACTTTTCGCGGCGATGACGATCAGATTGGCGCCGCACCCGTCGTGATTCTTGGCGGCGGATTTTGGAAACGCAATTTCGGCTGCTTCGCGCGAAATCGTCGGAAAAACAATCACACTGAATGCCACGTCCTACGAAATCGTCGGCGTAATTCCACACGGACTTCACCTTCAATGGTCACGACCGCGACGTCTACACTCCCATCGGCCAATGGAACGACAAATCTTTTCGCGACCGCCGTATTGATCTGAGCGCTCACGCAATTGGCCGGCTGAAACCGGACGTAACGCTCGTCACAAGCGAAATCCGATATGGATCGCGTCGCGCAAAATCTCGCCGTTGCATTCCCGGAAGCCGATACGGGTGTAGGCATCACGCTCGTTTCCATGAAGGAAGACATCGTCGGAAATGTTCAGCCATTTCTTATCGTGCTTCTCGCTGCCGTCGGTTTCTTGCTTCTGATTTCCTGCGCGAATGTCGCCAATCTTCTTCTCGCACGCGCGATGGGCCGCACCCGCGAGTTCGCAATTCGTGCGGCGCTTGGCGCAAATCACATACGCGTGATTCGCCAGCTTCTCACTGAAAGTATTTTGCTCGCTGGTATAGGCGGAGCGCTCGGACTGTTGCTCGCCGTGTGGGCAACGAAAGTTATTCTCGCCAGTTTGCCCGGAGCTTTACCGCGCGCCAACGAAGTCTCCCTCGACTTCCACGTCCTGCTCTTCACAATGGCGCTCTCGCTTTTTGCCGGAATTATTTTTGGTCTCGCTCCCGCATTGAAAACTTCCCGCGTGGATTTGCACGAAATTCTAAAAGAAAGCGGCCGGGGTCCAAGCGGAGTCCGTCAAAGGCTGCAGGGAATTTTCGTCGTTGTCGAAGTAGCGCTGGCTTTGGTTTTGCTCGTCGGTGCCGGACTAATGCTTCGCAGCCTCTCCGCTCTTTGGCGCGTCGATCCCGGCTTCAATCCCAGCCATGCGATTACTTTCGTTTTGGCTTTACCGGCCGACTCCAAAACCACTTCCGCCGAAACCCGCGCTCGTCTGCGTCACTTTGACGAAAAAATGCGAGCATTACCGGGGTCAGAGCCGTATCCGTCACTCTCGGGTCCCGTCCCATGATTCATAATTCTTCTGAGCCTTTCTGGATCGAAGGCCACCCAAAG
This sequence comes from uncultured Acidobacteriota bacterium, assembly GCA_963778235.1. Classification (GTDB taxonomy): domain Bacteria; phylum Acidobacteriota; class Terriglobia; order Acidiferrales; family UBA7541; genus DASTCZ01. The sequence goes on from CAVZTQ010000007.1 coordinate 32,154, forward strand.
CCCGCCAACTTCAGGACATGCACCAGTCAATGTTTTATCTCGTAGAATCCGGATTCCAGCCGGCCATGGGTGTCACGCTCGAGCGCGGCCGCTTCATCTCGCCACAGGATGACGAGCACTCGCCGGTCGTCGTCGATATTGACGATATTTTTGCGCGCACTTATTTCCCGAATGAAAATCCCGTCGGCAAACACATCCATCTCGCGGTTTTCAATGTGGAAGCCGAAATCGTCGGAGTCGTCGGGCACGTAAAACAGTGGGGACTTGATACCGATGCGAAATCAGCAATCGAAGCGCAATTCGATTATCCGTTCATGCAGCTCCCCGAAAAGCTTATGCCGCTTGTGGCAGATTCCGTCGCGGTAGTTCTGCGCACCGAAGGCGATCCTACTGCTGTGATGTCGTCCGTTCGCCGCGCCGTGAATGAAATTGATTCTCGCGAAGTAATCTACAACGTCCAAACATGGACGAAGTCGTCTCCAATTCATTTGCCGCCCGCAAACTCTCAATGATTCTTCTCGGAGTGTTCGCGGCGCTCGCGCTGCTACTTGCATGCGTCGGAATCTATGGTGTGATTTCGTATCTGGTCGGCCAGCGCACTCACGAAATCGGCGTACGCGTCGCTTTGGGCGCGCAACGCAACGATGTGTTGCGCCTCGTGATCGGCTACGGGACAAAAATGGCGCTCATCGGAGTCACGATCGGAATAGTCGCCGCACTCGGACTGACGCGTCTCATGACCAACCAACTTTTCGGCGTCAGCGCGCACGATCCGCTAACATTCGCCGCTGTCGCGTGTCTCCTGATTCTCGTCGCCATCGCGGCCTGCTACATCCCCGCCCGTCGCGCTTTGCGCGTAGATCCAATGGTCGCGCTGAGACACGATTAGTCACGACCCTTCGCGCACTTTGCGTCGGTCTCATTTCCGTGACCAGAACTGAAAGCTCTTAAAAGGGATTTACTTCAGGTAGTAAGCGCGATAAAGCGTATCGCGTTGCGCGGGCATGTACCCTGCATCGGAAATAATTCGCCGCAATTCTTCTTCATTCGTGCGATTGCGAACTCCCGCCGCGTACACAACATTTTCTTCAATCAAGATGCTGCCCACGTCGTCCGCGCCAAATTGCAATCCCACTTGGCACACTTTAATTCCCGGAGTCAGCCAGCTGGATTGAATGTGATCGATATTGTCCAGAAAAAGCCGGCTAATCGCCAGCGTCTTCAGATAATCCACGGCCGTCGCTTCAGGAACTTTTTTGCCCAGCGGAGTATTTTCCGGCGCGAAAATCCAGGGAATGAATGACGTGAATCCGCCCGTATCTTCCTGAATGCGCCGCACTCGCGCCAAATGATTCGCGCGGTGGCGCGGCTCTTCGCCGCATCCGAACATCATCGTCGCCGTCGTGCGCATGCCCAGCGAATGCGCCGTGCGGTGCATGTTTTCCCATTCGTCGCTGGTGCATTTCAAACGGGAAATCCGCGCGCGAATTTCGTCGTCCAGAATTTCCGCGCCGCCGCCGGGAATCGAATCCAGTCCAGCATCCTGCAATCGCGCGATCGTATCGCGCACGGAAAGTCCCGAAACTTCCGCGATGCAAAGTATTTCCGGCGCTGAAAAACAATGCAGATGCACCTGCGGATATTGTCTGTTTCAGCGAACGCAAAAGCGTTTCGTAATATTCCACGCGCAAATCCGGATGCAGCCCGCCCTGCAACAAAACTCCGGTGCCGCCAAGCTCCAGCATCTCGTCAATTTTTTCGTAGATTGATTCAAACGAAAGCAGGTATCCATCTTTCGCGCCCAGTGGACGGTAAAACGCGCAGAAGGAACAATATTCTGTGCAGAAATTTGTGTAATTAATGTTCCGGTCAATCTGATACGTCGCCACATGCGGATCATTCTTCTTGTTCCGCACGGCCGTCGCCGCCATCCCGATGCCAATCAGATCATCGGAGGCAAATAAATCCAGCGTTTCTTCAATGGTCAGTGACATTTTCTCTTCCGTCCCGCTTCAATCGTCCACCACAACTAGTCTATAAAAACAGGATCGCCGCGCCGAACAATTCCTTCGCGCAATACCGTCGCGTAAATTCCCACACAACTTTCGTGTTTGTCTGCCACCACTTGCAGAATTTCCGGCGACGCTTCCGCCGTGTCCGGATCCAGACGTAATCACTTTGCAGCGCATATTTTTCTTCGCAACCATCAGAGTTAGTTTTTCTCCGATGCGAATCTGCTTCCCGATTAATTCATCCTCAAAAAACGCGCCGCCTTTCGCCCAATCCACTTCAAAATTCATCCGGAATCTCTGTGGATCAAGCTTCATTCCGGTTTCCGTGGAAAGCGCCTCCAAAGTTTTATGTCCGAAAATCGAAACCGGACGCGAGTCGTGCATGCTGCGCTCGGAGAATCGCAAAATAATCGGCCGTCCAAATTGTTGTTCCATGTATTTCAACAAATTCTGATCGCCGATATCGAACACCGATCCTTTCGGCGTCGTAATTTCCACGCGATAATTTTTCGGCGAAGGACGATCCGCGTGCGCCACCGCCGGTTCCACAAATTTCGGTTTCAGCAGCAGCATCTTCGCCCAAATCCGCGGAGTCATCCACGGAAAATCGGTTTTGTTTTGCGGATCAAAATACGCGTAAACGCGATCGCCGACCAGTCCCGCGAAGCTCACAAAAACTTCGCCCAGCTTTTCGCCGGCCATCCCCTTCACCGGAAATCGGCGCATAACTCGAATGGTTCCAGCGGGTTGCGGAGCTTTCGGCATCTTCGTTTCGGCGGTCCTTATTGAGTGGCGTCCACTAAATTCTAAGTCAGTTTTCGAAAAATACAATTTCGCATTTTACCTGCTTTGAATCACTTTTCCAGTTTCGGCGCCTTGTGAATTGGAACCGCCTCCAATGTTCTTCATTAAGGCAAACTCAATCGGTTTCGCGCGCTCAATCAATCCAGCTTCGGCGCTAAGCTTGTAATAAAGTTCAAGCCCTGCAATATTTTCTGCGTCGAGATGAAAGTCAATGTTTTCTCGCAGATAGCGCTCCAGCGAACGCGCCGGCAAATCTAGTTTCAGTGCGGCGCCTTCGGCAATATCCGAAATATTTGCCATCCCGAATTTCTTTGACGCCACAAAATCCGCGATCAAGTTCCGGCGTCACAGCATCCCGCCGCGCGGCCCACACCGCCAGCACACAGGGAAGCGCCGTCATTTCGCGCCACTGATGCGCCACATCGTAAACGTAAAGCGAATCCACTCCCGGAACTGCCTGATCGCTGGGATCGCCGCCGCAGCAGAATTCGCCGTTCGGTTTTTTCTCGGCAAGCTGTTCCAGTTTCACGGCGATGCGCAAAGCCGGATCGCCAATCACCAGCGCGGCATCCGCATTCGCCAGCATCGCCGCCGGATCGGGTTCCGCTTGAACAAATTCCGGCGAAATTCCCCAGAAATTCCGGCACAAAAGTTGCACCAGCGCCGCGGAGCTGCGCGAACTGGTATCCAGCGCGACGCGCTTGGCAAGTTCGATTGGTTTGCGCGCAATTACCAGAATGCTGCGCACTTCGCCCTTTGCGGCCACGCACATTTCCGGCAGCAGCACTACATTTTCCATGCGCTGATATTCGATCGCAGGAATAATCGCCACGTCCGCGTCGCCCGCGCGCAGTGCTTCCGCGCATTTGCTGGGCACGGTGAACGAAAGATCGTAGCGCCCGGCCAGCGGGCCATCGGTGAATCCCCACACCAAGGGCGCGGTGTTCAGATATTCGACAATGGAAATTCGTAGTTTGGTCATTGGCCGGCGCAGTGTGGGAAGCATAATTATAACAGATTCTTCGGGCGGGATTTCCGCCGGATGCCGGAAACGAATTGCGCTCGTATGCTTTTCGCCGAGCTGTTGCGAATCGCGCAACAAGTGGACTTTCAGAGTTTGCGAATAGCCGCAAGTGCTTTAGAATAGAGTTCTGCTGTGGGCGTGTAGCTCAGCTGGGAGAGCACCTCGTTTGCAACCAGGGGGTCGCAGGTTCGATCCCTGTCACGTCCACCAACTTTCTTCCTTCCGCGATTTCTGGTTGTTTATGAATTCAGCGCCCCCACTGAAATACTAAGTTTGCAGAAGCTGCCCGGCCGGATAGAGCGCGGGCGCTCGTGGATATGTTAGACTACGGCGGAAAAATCAGGGTATACGGCTTCAAGCCGTCCTAGCGAATTTTCTGGCGAAACACCAAGTCGTTAGCGAAACCCAATCCTTGCTGATCGAGGCGAACGCATGTCCGGGCATTCAAAGTGGGCCACAATCAAGCACAAGAAAGCGGCGACTGACGCCAAGCGCGGCCGCGTCTTCACGCGGCTGATTCGCGAAATTGCAATCGCGGCCCGTGGCGGAACTGACCCGAACACCAACGCCCGTCTGCGCACTGCCATTTCCGCCGCCAAGGGTGAAAATATGCCCGGCGATAATATCGAGCGCGCAATTCTGCGCGGCAGCGGCCAACTGGAAGGCGAGCAGCTCGACGAAATCACCTTTGAAGGTTACGGCCCCGGTGGCGTCGCCATGCTGGTGCAAGTTGTAACCAATGCGCGCAATCGCACCGTCGCAGAAATTCGCCACGCGTTTGGAAAAAATGGCGGCAACATGGCCGAAGCCGGCGCCGTCGGATGGATGTTCAAGCGCAAAGGCGAAATTGCCGTGCCGAAGGAACTCGCCGAAGAAGATAAAATTATGGGAATTGTGCTCGACGCAGGCGCCGAAGATTTGCAGGATGGCGGCGCCGTGTGGGAAATCGTCACGCCGCCGGAAGCTTTTGAAGCGGTGCGTGATGCGCTTGTGAACGCCGGAATGAAGCCTGAATCCGCCGAAATTGGAATGGTGCCAAACAGCTACATTAAATTGACCGGCCGCAGGCCGGCCAAATGATTCGCCTGATGGAGAGCATCGAAGAGCAGGACGACGTGCAGCACGTTTACGCCAACTTCGATATCGACGAAAAAGAATTTGCAGGCTGCCGTCGGAAATTAAGTTTTTTCTCATAAATGGTTTGCAACCGGGCGGAAATGGTTTGTAACAGGGCGCGGCTTTAGCCGTGCCGTAACGTCGGAAAGAAGGGGTTTTAACCCCTGCCGCGCAAAACTCGCCCTTGTCATTCTTTTCTCACTGCATCAGAAAACACTGGCCCGTTCGCCAAAGCGGCTTTACACTTCCAATCATGCCTGCTGATGTCCGCAAGCCGTTCGCATTGCGCGTGCTGGGAATTGATCCCGCCTCAGCCGGCGCCACCGGATTCGCGATTGTTGACGCGTTAGGCGCGTCTTCCACTTCCATTCATTTCGATACAATCCCCGCGGCTCGCGGCGCATCTAATATTCCTATGCGCCTGCAGCAGATTCACGAACGCATTGCCGCTCTCATTGATCAATTTTCTCCTGAATGTCTCGCGATCGAATCCATTTTCACCGCACTCAATATCAAAACCGCGCTGCGGCTCGCCGAAGTTCGCGGAGTGATTCTTCTGGCCGCCGCGCAACGCAATATTCCCGTGCACAGTTATTCGCCGCGCGAAGTGAAAGCCGCCGTCGCCGGATATGGTCATGCCGATAAAGCGCAAATGCAGCAGATGGTGCGCGCAATTCTTTCGCTGAAGGAAATTCCTCAGCCTTCCGACGCCGCCGACGCCCTGGCCGTCGCGTTATGTCACATTCAGTTCGCGCAATCGCAGCAACGCTTCGGCGTTGCCGCGCAATTGCTGGCCGCGCCCTGTTCCGCCCGGCGGTCAACGCGCCGCAACGTGCCGCCGCTCGTGCGCGTTGCTTCAGTCCGGTGAAACGCAAAATGAAATTGTTTCCACGATTGGTGGTTCTATCTTGTTCTCGCGCTTGCCGCATTTGCGATAGCAGTACCTTCGCGTGCCGCTGGCGAAGCCGTCATCACCTACACCAAAATTTTTAAGGGCAGCGTTCCGGAATCCGTGGAACTGATCATTCGCGAAACCGGCAAATGTACCTACGATATCCGCCAACTCGCCGAAGATCCCAAAGCCGCGGAATTTGAAGTCGGCCAGCCGATTCGGGAAAAAATATTTTCGCTTGCGAAAGAACTGAATTATTTCAATAAGCTGGATCTGGATACGCACCGGAAGATTGCGAATCTCGGCGCGAAAACTTTTCGCTACGAAAAAGACGGCGTCACAAACGAAGTGACCTACAACTACACGGTGAATACTCCCGCCAGCCAGTTGCAGCAGATTTTTGAAGGTCTGAGCTACCAGCAGGATCACCTGCAAACGCTGCAACGAACTCTGAAGTATGACCGTTTGGGTTTGTACGACGCGCTGGGATATTTCGAGAGCGATCTCGATAACGGTGTCATCCCAGAACCTGAACATTTGCTTCCCGTCCTCGAACAAATCGCGAACGACACACATGTAATTGAAATCGCGCGTTCCCGGGCACGTGCAATCACCGCCAGAATCCGCAACCCGAAGTAGTCCTGGTACTGCCCCGAGGCTAATTCCATAAATTGTAAGTGTTCACTTACAAAGCGCTTGACACGCCCCTCCGAATGGGAGCACTATTTCCTCAGTGGCACGATGAACCTTATATCTACCCGGTGCGTCTAATTGGGTAGGAACGGTTTCAGCGGACTATGCAGTAGCGAGTAGCAGGGCCATCCGAAAGGGAGGTCCCAATGAATCGCCCAGTCTCCTCTCTCGTCACGACATTATTAATTGGGGCGAGCTTCGCCCTTTCGATTCCTTCATCGGCTTTCGCGCAAGAAGAACCGCCGAATCTCCAATTACAAGCGGCCCAGATAGAACAACCCGCGACCGTTAGCTCCAGAATTGCGCGCCTAAGTTTCACGCAGGGTGATGTGCAAGTGCAGAGGCCCGATGAAGACTGGCAATCTGCCTCTATCAATATGCCCCTGCAGCAGGGATTCCGCATCGCCACCACCGATGGCCGCGCCGAAATTCAATTTGAAAGCGGACTGACTCTGCGTCTCGCGGAAGACAGCATTTTGGAATTTACCGAATTGGATAACGGACAGAATTCCGGCCGAATCACAAAATTAAATTTGACGCAGGGAACCATCATCGTCACCGCCGATCTTCGTCGGACGGATTCATTTTCGGTGGACGCGCCGAACGTCCAGGTAACAGTTTTCCAGCCGAGTCGTTTCCGAGTGGATACCACGCAAGGCGATAGCTGGGTTGGAATTTTCGCCGGCGACGTGATGATGAAAACCGAAACCGGCGAAACGAAAGTCACGAAGGGCCACACTTTTCACATCAGCGGCGCAGATACAAATCAGGTAAGCATCGATATGAACGCTGCGCCCGACGATTTCGATCAATGGGCCGCCGATCGCGACCATTCAATTCAGCAGGGATATCGCGACGCCGTGCAGTACGTTGCGAATTATGCACCGGATTATTCCGAATATAATTACGGCATGTCCGATCTTTCCAGTTACGGACATTGGGTCGTCGTCGCCGGTTCAGGATTGTGCTGGGAACCGTATGGCGTGCCCGATCACTGGCGTCCATTCTTTTTCGGCCGCTGGGAATTTTTCCGCGGGCGCCGGTTGGACGTGGATTAGTTCCGAGCCTTGGGGCTGGCTGCCATTTCACACCGGCCATTGGTTCACGCGTCCCGGTCGGCGGATGGATGTGGCAGCCCGGTCCGATTCGCGCATGGAATCCCGCGCCCGTTCACTGGTTCAACGTTGGCAATCAACTCGGATGGGCGCCTGCAGGAACATTAAATTCGCACGGCCAGCCGCCCGCATCTGGAATTGTTGTGGGCACGCGCGAACGCCGGCGTTCACGGGGAACGCGGAATAAAGATTCAGCCGGGAGTGCGAACACCACTCGCGTCGGAATTAGTCGGCACAGTCACGCCAACAAAAGCTCCCGCGCCAGCGCCTGCTCCAATTCTGCGAACGCGCGAATTTCCGAATGACGGGCCGAAGGAAACTGTTCATCCGTCGCGCCCAATAAATTTTCCGGCCGAAGGCGTAGTCCGATTCGATCCGGCGACGCGCACTTACGTGAATTCGCACCCACCGGAAAAACCAGTTCCTCCATTCCGTCCGCGCGTCGAATGACGGTCGCGGCATCGACGCTCCGGTGGAACGTCAATTCGGCCAGCAATCGCCGGCAAATCCGAAACCAGCGCCGCCAACTCAACGAATGGCGCAGTCCCACAATTCCGACCACGACTCCTGCGCAGCCGACAGCTGGTGTTCCTCCGCCACACACTGTTCCAACGCCGCAGCCTGCGCCGGTGCAAACACAACCGCAGCAACCAACTCAAATGCAGCGGCCGACCTACGTTCCGCCTGCTCAGCCGCATCAAGCTCCACAGCAGCCAGCGCCGCAACCGCATTACATTCCGCCGCCAGCACAACCAACTGCGCATCCGCACTACTCTCCGCCAGCGGCGCAACCAGCTCCGCACTATTCACCACCGCCCGCGCCAGCCGCGCCGGCTGTTCAACCGCACCCTGCACCTGCACCTGCGCCGAGCGTAGCGCCTATCCATCACTAGAATGACGGGATGATCAATTGGATTGCGTTATGCGGTTTTAGCTAAACAACATTCCCGCGTACCCGACCACATCATCGCGGTCGCCCAGCACATCAGCAGATGAAGCGTAGCGCACAAGCTCAGCGTGGGTTCCGCCTAGATCCAGAGCTGCAGCAAGCGCGGACACGGCTGGCCCGCATCCGCACATGGTGATGCCTTCGCGGCGGACGGTTTCGTGAAGTCCGCGCGGATTTAGCGCTAGCAATTGATCGATCGCTCGATGATCTTTCACGTGCGTAATTTCTTCGGATTCGTAGTGATTCATATCCGAACTGGCGACGATCAGCACAGGCTCCGCGGAATTTGAAATCACTGCTGCCACCGCGTGGCCAAGTTCGTCAAGCTCATCGAAATTAAGCGTGCCGATTGCAATCGGCACAAATTGAAATTCTTTCGAGAGCACTTGAAGAAACGGCAACTGGACTTCCAACGAATGTTCGCGGCGATGAGCAACTTCATCTTCGACCAGAAGCGGACACGCAGCCATCAGCGCGCGAGCTAACTCAGAATCAATTGCCGCGCGGCCCAGTGGAGTTTCCCAAGCGCCTTCGGGGTTGATCGCGAAATTCGCCCCGCCCGGACGATGTCGCGGCCCCAGAATGATGACGCGTTTCGGAATTTGAATTCGCGCGAAAACGGCGCCGGCAACTCCACCGGAAAAAACGTAGCCAGCATGTGGAACAAGACACGCGAGCACTGGCGAACTCTTGGGAACCTCCGAGCGTCCTTCGGCGAGAAAATGTTCCACGCGCGCCAATAACTCGCGCGGTTCGCGCGGATAAAAAGTTCCGGCGACTGCGGGCTGGCGAATCATGTCAGTAAAGGTGATTTTTATTTTTGCGAAGTATTGGGTGAAGTAAAAACGCGTGGCTTCGAAGGTTTGCCCTGTAATTTAATGGCAGTCGTGGTTCCGGGCTTGTAATGAATTACAACTTTATCGCCGAACTGGTAGCCGCCCTTGTTCAGAATCTTAATCATCTGATCGCGTACTTCAGGGCTGTACGAAAAAGTTTGCGTCAGCATTGCGTTTTCTCTGCTGCGCACCGTGATCGTCGCGGAATTTGACGCGATTACTTGCCCATCGAATTTCAGCGGTTTCGCGCGTCGCGGGCTTCGTGGAAACCGGAAGATTCGTACTCACTGGTTGAGCCTGCGCCATCGCGCGGCCTGAAGAGAAAGTCAGACCTGCGGCGATCGCCAGTATCGGAATGAAAATTCGCGGATTAAGCTTCATTTTCCATCGAAATTTTCAGGGATTTTAGAAAGCGCACATCTTGCGCCGTCAAATCAAATTTCGGCTCGGGCGATTCTTCTTCCATCTCGTCTTCATCAACCTGAATTTTCAGCGACTCCAGAAAACGGCGATCCTGATTGGAAAGATGCGCGGAATCAGCGTCGCGCCGCGCAAGCCCGATCGTCGCGTCAAGTTTCAGCACAATGTCATAGCCTGCGGAACGCACGTTGGAAATCGCGCCAGTGATGCGGTCGGAATCGCCAACCGTGTCATTGATCGCATGACCCAACTCACGCAACAGTTGCCTCAGATGATCGTCAAGTTGCACGCGCACCCTCCTGAATAATCCACGCTCCTTAAATTGTATGGCCGCGAGCCGCGCCTGACAAGCCTGCACTTCAGTACAGTCGTGTCTAACTGCCTATGGGCCAATTTTCAGCCATCGTCGCACGCGCGCGTTGCTGTATTACAATTCCAGCGTGAGCGTTGCTTCCGTTTCCCGGTCACGAACTTCGCGCGAACTTGCGCCGAAAGGATTTTTCGGCAGGCTCTGGCGCGCGCTGCGTCAACTGTTTCACGAAATGACCGGCGCAATGTTCGCGGTGCTCGCGGTGGTCACGTTACGTTCGGCGTTCGCGCGTGGCAGCACGGCGTAGCGCGCTGGATTATCGCGGTGCCGATTGTTTACGCGTTGCTGATGATTTATTTTTCGTTCACATCATTCCGCAATGCGCGAAGAGTTCCGTAACACGATCGATTTCATCATGACGAAGTCCATCGACAATCCGGGAAATTCCACTTCGACACCGCTGCCACACCGAAGTTACGGACATTAGCCTCGACCAACTTTACGGCGCTGATTCGCAGGCGAATTGGGATTCGGAAGCCGAGCTTGGATATCCCGGCGAATTTCCGTATACGCGCGGAATTTATCCCACCATGTATCGCGGGCGCTTGTGGACGATGCGCCAGTACGCGGGTTTCGGCACGGCCGCGGAATCCAATCGCCGCTATAGATATTTGTTAAGCCAGGGACAAGCGGGACTTTCCGTCGCATTTGATTTGCCCACACAAATTGGAATGGATTCTGACGCCGCTCTCGCGCAAGGCGAAGTCGGCAAGGTTGGCGTGGCAATCGATTCGCTGGAAGATATGGAAGCGCTCTTCGCGGAAATTCCGCTAGAGCGAGTTTCCACTTCGATGACGATCAACTCGACTGCGGCAATTCTGCTCGCGTTGTACGTTGCCGTTGCGCGGAAGCAAGGCGCGAATCTGCAAAAACTTTCCGGCACCGTGCAAAACGACATCCTAAAGGAATACATCGCGCGCGGAACTTTTATTTATCCAGTTGGCCCCGCGATGCGCATTGTCACGGATATTTTCGCGTGGTGCCGCACGGAATTGCCGCGATGGAACACGATTTCAATTTCCGGTTATCACATTCGTGAAGCAGGCTCGACGGCCGTGCAGGAAGTTGCGTTCACGCTGGCCGACGCGATTGCCTATGTGGAAGCCGCGCGCACCGCCGGACTTTCCGTAGACGATTTCGCGCCGCAGCTTTCGTTCTTCTTCAACGCGCACAATGGACTGCTCGAGGAAATCGCGAAATATCGCGCGGCGCGCCGATTGTGGGCGCACATCATGCGCGAAAGATTTGGCGCGAAGGATCCGCGCTCGCTGCTGCTGCGATTTCACGTGCAGACGGCGGGCTCTTCGCTCACAGCACAGCAACCGGAAAATAATATTGTGCGCACCGCGATTCAGGCGCTCGGCGCCGTGCTTGGCGGATGCCAATCGTTGCATACCAATGCGTTGGACGAAGCGTTGGCGTTGCCGACGGAAGATCCGCGCTGATTGCGTTACGCACACAACAAATTCTGGCGCACGAAACCGGCGTGGCGAATACAGTCGATCCTGTTGCAGGATCTTACGCGATTGAAAATTTGACGGACCGCATCGAAGCCGGAGCGCGCGATTACATTTCACGCATCGATGCCAATGGCGGAATGCTGCGCGCGATTGAAACCGGATACGTGCAGGGCGAAGTGCAAAAAGCGGCGTACGAATATCAACGCGCGATTGAGCGCGGCGAACGAATCGTCGTCGGCGTAAATAAATTTCAAAGTGACGAAGGCGCGTTCGATTCCCACGCTGCGATTGGATCCGGAAGTGGAGCGCGAGCAGGTTAGACGCGTCCAGGCATTGCGCGCGCGTCGTGATGCAGCGCGAACAAAACAAGCACTCGCAGAAGTGGAATCGTGCGCGCGTTCCGGTGCGAATTTGATGCCCGCCATTTGCGCCGCCGTGGAAACGTTTGCAACGGTTGGCGAAATTTCAGATACATTGCGCCGCGTGTTCGGCGAATATCAGGAATCGGTCGTGCTATGATTCTGGCAGTCGGTTAGCCGCAGAAGCCGTCGGAAACGGGCTTCGCGTTCAATACAATTTCCGCGTCAACGCTTTGGTCAAGCTATCGGCTCGCTCATTGCGGAATGGCGCAACCTTCAAGGAGGAAATCACGATGAAGAAGTTTCTGTGTAGTGTCCTGCTGTGTGGCGTCGCCGCAATTCCTGCGATTGCACAAGGCGGAGCAGCACCAGTCGCCGGCGCACCGCAAGCTCCCGCAGTGGTTACCGCGGATCCACTCGCAACATTTGTGAAGGGTTCGTTCAATCAAATCAGCAGGAATCTAAATGGTTCCGCGGAACAAATGCCGGAAGCAAATTACGGCATGAAGATCGGCACGATGCCGGAAGTGCGCACGTTCGGCTCAATGCTTGGACACATCATCGACGCGAATTATCTTTTCTGCTCACAAGCAAAAGGTGAAGCCAGCCCCGCAACGATGCGCTACGAAACTACGAAAGATTTGACGAAGGATCAGCTCGTGAAAGCGATGCACGATGCGCTCACATATTGCAGCACCGCGTATGACACGCTGACCGACGCGACCGCCATGCAGATGGTCACTCCGCCGGCAGGACCAGCCGGCCCGGCGCGTGCGCAACTTCGTGTCGCGATTCTGATTCGCAACGTCGGACACAACAATGAAGAGTACGGAAATTTAGTGGGATATTTCCGCGCGGCGAATTTGGTGCCGCCTTCGACGGCCGCTGCCGCAGCAGGTGCTGGCGGACGAAGAGGGAATTAATTCACGGGAAACAAACGAATCGCGCGGCGGAAATTCTAACTCGCCGCGCGATTTCTATTTCGAGCGACGGACAACTTTGAACTCGAACTAAATCGGCCGGCAGAAACGGCTTCGCCGATGCTCGGAGCTAGGCTTAGGATTTAGATCGAGCTCCTTCAGTTGCCGGAAAGTCCTGTCGTAAAACTCCTTTGTACGTGTGACGACGCTCACAAATGAATCGTGGCTTACGTGAACAAAGAACTCGCTCTGCCCGCCGTAAGACCAACTGGGATAATAAGTAGCGTCCCAGCCAAAAACCATCGGTTGCAAAAGGGATCCGATTGCTTGATGCAATTCGTCGGCTCGAAATTTGTGCGCAGCAGCGGCCTCGAATGACTTTGGTTGGCCAGATGCGGTCCGAATTGCCTCGATGATCCGATATCCAGTGCTCTCGTCGAATTCGTTCCAAACTCCCCACTGAGTAATCCACATCATTGCGCCACTGAAATGAATCGTTTCGTACCCAATGGTGGCCACGCAGCGAGCAAAAAACGGAAGCCTTTCTAGCTTTGCGGGGTACTCAAGATCTATGCAATTCGCTTCAGGGTGGGTATAGAAAAGTTGAGAGTCTTCGCAGCGGACAGATTCCTCATCTTTCGGGAATGAGGTGAACCACTTCTCGACCTCAGCCTTAGTCAGAACCAGCAATTGATTTGTCCTCTGCGTCCCTATCTGCGGTAAATAACTTTTCCCGCCACGATCGTTGCCATGGGCGCGCCTTTGAATTCGCGGCCGTCGAATGGAGTGTTGCGCGATTTGCTGGCGGATTCGGCGGCGCGGAAAGTCCAGGCGTGATCAGTCGAAAAAAGTGTCAGGTCGGCAGGCTGTCCGGCGGCGATGCGGCGTTCCATGCCGAGAACGCGCGCGGGACCTGTGGTGAAAAGCTCCACGAGGCGCATGAGTTTGATTCGTCCTGTGTGGACGAGTTCACTCAGTCCGAGCGCAGCGCGGTTTCAAATCCCGTAATGCCGAATGGCGCTTTATCGAATTCCACGGCTTTGCTGGCGGGTTCGTGCGGCGCGTGATCGGTAGCGATGCAGTCCACGGTGCCATCGGCAAGTCCGGCGAGCAGCGCATCGCGATCTTCGCGCGACGCGAGCGGCGGATTCATTTTGAAATTTGTGTCGTACGCGACGTCTTCGTCAATCAAAGTGAAATGGTGCGGAGTAACTTCGCAGGTGACGGCGAGGCCTCGTTTTTTTGCGTCGCGCACAAGTTCAAGCGAACTTTTCGCTGAAAGATGTGCGATGTGCAGGCGCGCGCCGGTCAGCGCGGCAACTTGCGTGTCACGTCCCACGCAAATGGATTCGGCGGCGGCGGGCATTCCGCGCAGGCCGAGGCGCACGGAAGTTTCGCCTTCGCGCATCACGCCTCCGGCAGCGAGCGACGCATCTTCGCAGTGATCAATCACGGGCAATCCGAGCGCGCCGCAATAATCCATTACTTGGCGCATGAGTTTTGCGTTTGCGACGGGCTTGCCGTCATCGCTTACGGCGACGATCCCCGCCTTTTTCATGGCGGCAATTTCTGCGAGCGACTCGCCTTTACTTCCCGCGGAGCACGCGCCGATGGGCCATACGCGAACACCTGCGCCGAAAGTTGCGCGTTCTACAATGGAACGCGTGACGCTCGCATTGTCATTCACTGGACTGCGTGTTCGGCATCGGACAAATCGCCGTGAATCCGCCGCGTGCAGCGGCCTGGTGCCGGTAACAATTGTTTCGGAAGCTTCGCCGCCCGGTTCGCGCAGGTGGCAATGCAGATCAATGAAGCCGGGCGCGACGATCAAACCAGTTGCGTCGAATGTTGTGTTCGCCGCGCCGCGATTTTTTCGCGCGAGTTGCTCCATATCAGCTGGCACGCCAAGTGCAACGATGTTCTCGCCGTCGATGAGCACGTCCATCGCAGCGTCCATGCCGCTTGCCGGATCGATTACGCGCCCGTTTTTAATCCAGAGCATTTTTACGATTCCTTGGAATTTATGAAATCAATCGCCCGCTGTTGGCGAATCTTTCTTTGCTTCAACCGAAGGCTCTCCTCCGGTCAGTAAATAAAGCAGCGCCATGCGCACTGCAACTCCGTTGGTAACTTGTTCAAGCACGCAGGACTGTGGCCCATCGGCAACAGCGGAATCAATTTCCAATCCGCGAATCATCGGGCCGGGATGCAGCACCAGCGCGCCGGGCCGCGCAAGCGCAAGACGTTCTTCGTTCAGTTGATATTGCAAAACATATTCATCGGTCGGCAGGGATGGTTCGTTCATGCGCTCGGATTGCACTCGCAGAACAATAATCACGTCGGCGTCGGTCAACGCTTCGTCCATGCGCGATGTGCGGCGAATTTCGCAACCTGCGGGGCCGATGCGTTCGATCTCGCGCGGCAACCACATTGCCGGGCCGCACAAAGTAAAATGGCAGCCGAATTTTCCGAGCAATTGAATATTGGAACGCGCCACGCGGCTGTGCTGAATATCGCCGAGAATCGTGACGTTTAGTTTTTCAATGTGCCCGAGGTGATCGCGAATCGTCAGCGCGTCCAGCAGATGCTTGCGTGGGATGTTCGTGCGTGCCATCGCCCGCGTTGATCACCGGAATTTGCAAATGCTTGGCGACGAAATCGGTAGCGCCGGAACTCGCATGGCGCATCACGATGCAGTCGGGCTTCATCGCGTCCAGCGTGTGCACAGTATCGAGGAGCGATTCACCTTTTTTCAGGCTGCTCGATTCGGCTTGCAGGTTCATCGTGTCCGCGCCAAGCCGAGACGCGGCGGTTGCGAAACTAATTCGCGTGCGCGTGGATGGTTCAAAGAATGCGAGCGCCACACTCTTGCCGCGCAACGTCGCCAATTTTTTCAGCGGATGTTTTTGAATTTCCTGGAATGGTTTGGATTGATCCAGTAGAAATGTAATTTGTTCGGCGGGAAGAGCCTCAATCCCGAGCAAATGGCTGAAGCGGTAGGACACGGAATTCCCCAAAAGATTTTCGCCAGCGGCGGAGGCGCCCAGTGGTGGCGCTGCCGCTGCCGGGTTCATTCGACGCGATCCACCAGAATCACGCGCTCGTCCTGATCAATTTCGCGCAACTTCACTTCGATAATTTCTGTGT
Organism: uncultured Acidobacteriota bacterium; assembly: GCA_963778235.1. Lineage (GTDB taxonomy): Bacteria > Acidobacteriota > Terriglobia > Acidiferrales > UBA7541 > DASTCZ01. The sequence goes on from CAVZTQ010000007.1 coordinate 48,271, forward strand.
CGCTGGTCTGCACCATGCGTCCCACAAAACTTGCTTCGATAGGCATTTCGCGGTGGCCGCGATCAATCAGCACGCATAGACGAAGCGAGCGCGGACGGCCAAGATCGAAAAGCGCGTTCATCGCGGCGCGCGCGGTGCGGCCGGTGTAGAGCACATCGTCCACAAGAATTAAATCTTTATCGTCCACAGAAAAATTAATGTCGCTGGACTGAATAACCGGGTGCGCGGCAACTTTGCTCAGGTCGTCGCGGTAAAGGGTGATGTCCAGCGTACCGACGGGAACTTCCACGCGGTCAATTTCACGCATGGCCTTCGCGATGCGATTCGCCAAAGGCACGCCGCGTCGACGCACTCCGATTAGCGCAAGGTTTGCGGTGCCGCCGCTGCGCTCCACAATTTCGTGGGCCACGCGCTGAAGCGTGCGGTCAATTTCAGTGGCGGACATTAATTGCGATTTTTCGACGACGCGCATTGGTGCAGGATTCTAACATATACGCGTGTGGGGCCGCAGCTGTGCACCAGATTGTAGGGATTTACGCTGTTCACTCGCACTCGCGGCGAATTCGCGTGCTAAAATCCGGCGCGCGAACCGTAGGAAGGATTAATTTCGAGGAGCAAACGGAATGATTGCCCGGGGAAGAATATTTCTTTCAGTTTTGACGATGGCGCTAGCGGTCTCGATGACGTGCGTCGCACAGACAAAGCCAGCCGCAACTCCGGCGAAGCCTCCTGTCCACGCAACTAAAGCGGGCACAGTGAATCCGCGACCGAAGCTGGTTGTAATTTTAGTGGTCGATCAAATGCGCGCGGACTACGTGGAACATTTTCGGCAACAGTGGACGGGCGGCCTGGCGCGTCTGGTGAATGAGGGCGCGTGGTTTCGGCAGGCGGCGTATCCATACATGACCACCGTGACTTGCGTGGGCCACTCGACAATTTCCACCGGCGCATTTCCCGCGACGAGCGGCGTGGTGGGTAATAGTTGGTATGACCGCGACGAAGAAGGCGGCGCGAAATCCGTGGCCTGCACGGCGGATTCGCATGTGAAGGATATTGGCATCGGAGGAGAAACTTCCGGCGGCGATTCTCCGGCACGGCTCCGCGTAGACACTTTTTCTGACGCGCTGCGCGAACAATCCGGCGGAGGCACGCGCGTGGTGGCGTTTTCACTGAAGGCGCGCGCGGCGGTAACACTTGCTGGACATCGCGCGGATGCTGTGGCGTGGCATGATGCAAGAACCGGCGCGTGGGCGACGTCATCATTTTACGGTGCGACCGCGCCGGAATTTCTTACGCAATATGTCACGGCGCATCCTGTTTCCGCGGACTACGGAAAAACCTGGACGCTGCTTCTGCCCGAATCGGCCTACCTTTATAACGATCCCGTTGACGGACGCCGCGCGCCGAACGGATGGACGACATCTTTCCCACATCCTTTGCGCGGATTGCCGACGGATACCGCGCCCGGTCCCGCGTTTTATACGCAATGGGATGCCAGTCCATTTTCGGATGCATACATGGCGCGCATGGCAAGCGCCGCGGTGGATTCATTGAATCTTGGCCAAGGCGCGTCCACGGATTTTCTCGCCGTAAGTTTTTCAGCGCTGGATGAAATCGGCCACGGGACCGGTCCGCATAGCCGCGAAGTACAGGATATTTTGGCGCACCTCGATCAAGACCTCGGAGAACTGTTTGCACATCTGGACGCGAAAGTTGGGCGAGGGAATTATGTGGTGGCGTTCAGCGCCGATCACGGCGTGGCGCCAGTTCCGGAACAGGCGCAGCGCGATGGACTTGGCGGAGGAAGAGTCTCGACTGCCGCGATGCGTCGGGCG